>NZ_GL892031.1 GCF_000213575.1 Dysgonomonas mossii DSM 22836 | reverse complement strand
ACTCTCTTTAAAATAAGTAGTGCTATCTTCACAGACAACACTACTCGTATTCATTAAAAAACAGTCTACTTTTAGTAGAAACACCTTTTCAGGTATCGCTCTCGGATAGCAACCAAATGCACACCGAGATAAAAGCTACCTTATTAATATTATTAGAAAATTTTAGTTAGTTGAAGTAGCTTTATATTTCTCAAATTTTATTTCGTCAGAGGCATATTTGATTGTATTACTTTCTCTGATTCGGTATATAGAGTTATCCGATAATACGCATTCAATAGTATGATAAGAAGTAATATAAGCGTTGTCCGATGCTCTCACAGTCGCGTTGCCCGATGCTTCCACAGTCGCGTTGTCCGATGCTTCCACAGTCGCGTTGCCCGATGCTTCCACAGTCGCGTTGCCCGATGCTTCCACAGTCGCGTTGTCACATGCTCTCACAGTCGCGTTGTCCGATGCTTCCACAGTCGCGTTGCCCCATGCTTCCACAGTCGCGTTGCCCGATGCTTCCACAGTCGCGTTGTCCGATGCTCTCACAGTCGCGTTGCCCGATGCTTCCACAGTCGCGTTGTCCGA
>NZ_GL892030.1 GCF_000213575.1 Dysgonomonas mossii DSM 22836 | reverse complement strand
GGTCGCAGTAATGCACCCAAAAAGAAACGGGTCGGAGGTTCGAGTCCTCCCATAGCAACGAATTTAAACTTAAAACAAAATATCATTATGGAAACTAATTTTAAAGAATTAAAGGAAGAAATCATAAAAAGAGCAAAAGCTGCTGATGCATGTACATCAGAATACAAAAGAGCATATAAGTCAGAATCTTTTGAAGAATTATTGCAAGTTATAAAAGACAACTTCGATTTTGCAGTAAGGCGTAAAGTTATAGATATAGAATTAATAAAGCTATATGAGAATGAGTTTAACAACAATAAAATATATGGGAATATAGATATTTCAGAAGGATATCTTCTAGTAGACAACGCGACTGTGAGAGCATGGGGCAACGCGACTGTGAGAGCATGGGGCAACGCGACTGTGGAAGCATGGGGCAACGCGACTGTGGAAGCATCGGGCAACGCGACTGTGGAAGCATCGGGCAACGCGACTGTGAGAGCATCGGACAGCGCGACTGTGGAAGCATCGGGCAACGCGACTGTGAGAGCATCGGGCAACGCGACTGTGGAAGCATGGGGCAACGCGACTGTGGAAGCATCGGGCAACGCGACTGTGAGAGCATCGG
>NZ_GL892029.1 GCF_000213575.1 Dysgonomonas mossii DSM 22836 | reverse complement strand
ACTTTCAAAGAAGAAATCATTTGGGATAAATCATACCTTACAAGCCCGTTAATGGCACTAAGCAGGGTGCACGAAACGGTATCTATCCACACCAAAGGAAATGGAACAATCAATAAAGTAAAAGTTCCTTATTTGGAAATGAAAGGACATGATATACCTTCTATTTGTCAAGATATTAAACGTCTTCGTTCTGTATTAAATAATACAAAGTCTTTTGATGCAGTATTAGCCTATTTAGAAAATAACTTAAAAAGAGATGATTTTAAAGCCGAAAAGGTTATGGATAATAAATCTAATCTAAGGACGGGTAAATGTAATGAGGGTGATAGATGCGTAACTGTCATTAATTCCATATCTGTAGGTATGAATGAAAAATCTATTATTTCGGGGTCATTGAGAAAGCACAAAAATAATACTTCTGTTCAGCCTTCTACCCTATATAATGAAGATAGAAGCGTAGCTGTTTGTAAAAATATAGATGATGGTTTGAATGAAAAGAGTATTATTAGACAAATAGGAGAACGTTACAAAGCCATTCATCCAACACAAAAACCGCCTCGTCTGATCGAAAGATTATTAGCATTAGTTTGCAAGATTGAACCAAACAAACCCAAACCTTTAGTATTAGACACATTCAGGGGTTCGGCTT
>NZ_GL892028.1 GCF_000213575.1 Dysgonomonas mossii DSM 22836 | reverse complement strand
TTGTTTTATCTTCATATAATTTTCAACCTCCATACAATCAGAGGTTTCGAATATATCATTCTCTTGACATTTAGAATGAATAAGGCTACCATATTCAGCAGCCTTATTTAATATATGTTCCGGAATGTTACTATACTTGTCTGGAAATAGCATCTTTGAGATGATGCCTGTTATGCCTTGAAGCTGTTTTCCTTCTTTAGTTATATAGCAATGATTATTCTCAAAGAAATCAACTTGCTGGTTGTAATTTAGGTAATTTTGATTTTGCATTTGTTAGAGCGTTTTTAAATTTTTGATTACGTTGATAATTTGGGTATGAAGTCCAAATATCCTTTAATGATTCTTGGCTATCCGCTTTGTTTATCATTTCGAATATAATATCTGATGGTTCGTCAGTCTTTTGAGTAGCTTTAGGGTCTTGTTTAGGTTCAGTGTCTTTTGGTGTATCATATTTTGTCCTATCATTGCTAAAATAAATATCAGCACCAACACCGAGAGCCTTAGCAGCTACAGATATAGCATCAGTTAAAGCCATTTTATAACATTCGTCGGATACTTGATAACCATTCTTATTTTTAGATACAAATGTATTACCGCCTGTGCCTTGTATCGGCTTACTCCATTCTTCGCCAATTTTGATGAAAAGATTTATGTTTACG
>NZ_GL892027.1 GCF_000213575.1 Dysgonomonas mossii DSM 22836 | reverse complement strand
CATCTAGTTTCCTTCCAATATGATTTCCTCTATACTTTCAAGTACCCGTACTTGAATAAGCCCATCAGAGAATATAAGTCCGAAGAATTTTGCTTTGGTTTGTCGGAATGTTTCTTCCTTTTCCCGTAGCTTTTCGATTTCTTTCTGTGCATCGGCTTTTGCTTTCTTCTGCATATATCTGTCATGTTCTTTGTGCAGGTCATTCGGGCATACATATTTAGCGTTATGCAGGTCTTTTCCGAACATGCGCAAGTAGTCGATATAGTCAAACCACAGAGTAGCATCTTTGATTGTGTATCCGTTGCGGATGCAGATGCGGATAGATGCCCAGTAATTATCCAGTTTTCGGCTTGTATCACTTAGGAATGCTTTAAATAGATGTATTTGTCCCGATTTTAACAGGGTTTCCATTCGGTTGTCTTTTAATAATGCCCTGTATACATCAAAAGGTCTTTGATTGAAGTGACGTTTTTTAATGCCTGTTCTTTTGAGTTCGGGTATTAACTGCTGTTTCGGATAGTAGTAATACGGGAACAGCCTGTTATAAGCATCTACTTCGCTTCTCAGTTCCAACGGAGTGCTGAATATCCATGAATCATAATACATTGTACCCATTGTCTGACGCAGTTTTGCAAATGTGCAGTATCTGCCGTCAGGTGCAATCCAACGTTGCATAACTTCGGCATGAGTGTATTCGGGATATGAGCCTACTTTAGCTGTGCATTTTATCATCAGGTAGCGGATGACCTGATAACCTTGGCATGTGGTAATAAAACAGAGATATTCACAGCCTTTAAATATCCGTTTGTTAGTGGTCTGAACTTTCAGTTTTGTTTTACAATTAGGACATTGGAGTTCTCCTTCATCGCCTGTAAATACATGGTTGCATTCAGTACAGGTTATTTTACCTTTGGTGGTTCGCTGTCCGATATGTTCGATGCAGTTCTGATATCCCCATTGTATCTGTTCTTGTGTGATAGACGGTAATTTCTTACTCGCTTCTACAACTACCTGTTGGAATTTATTTTGCTTATGTAAAACTTCACATAAAAAAAAA
>NZ_GL892026.1 GCF_000213575.1 Dysgonomonas mossii DSM 22836 | reverse complement strand
GCTTATGTAAAGTGATGCATAAGCACCATTGTGTAGGAGGTTATTATTCAAAAGAAGATTCTTTGATTCTGACAGCCTGTATTGACGGCAAGAAGATAGAAACTATTGAAGTATCGCTCTCAAAACTTCAAGTTATACAAAGCAGAGGAGTATGTAACAAGAATACCGTGTACCACAACCAAATAGTACAACTTGTAGAGAAAAATATACCTCTTATTGAACAGAGATTAGCAGCATAAAGAAATAGTAACAACCAAATCAAAATAATCATGGCACAGGAAACAATGGAAGATTGGATGCAATATGCGAAAGATTTGGCAAAAGCAGAACGTGAACTAAAGATCGAACACTCGGTATATATCACTTTCGAGATACGACACCAAGACGGACACAGAGAGATATTGCATAAAATTGACCTACCCCGTGATATGGTAGACCGATGGCAGTGGCTTATCGAATGGCGCAGGGAAAAACTCGTCTGTAAGTACCCACGGAAGAAAGTAACCGTTTATCATTGTGCCTACGATAAGCGGACAGGCTTACAGACAGGGTTTAATTTCCTATTATCAAAAGTCGCATCGGCAAAAGCGCAGATAACCAAAGTCGAACGAAAAATAGCGAAATATATCGACTATATGACGCACAACGATTTATTCTTCAATCCCGAAACGGATGAGCCATTACTCAAAGCCAACGCCAAACTGGAACAGAAAAAGAGAAATTATAATGAAGCCTATGCTATTTTACAGGCGGAAGTAATCAAACACAAAAATAACAAGGATATGTATAAACTATTTGTAGGATTTAAGAAATTAGGTGAGTTCAAGAGTATATTGGAAGCCAAACAGTTTGCCGACAAGTGTGGAGAAACGGGAGTGTTTAATCTGATAGGTCATCTGTATAAGGACAGTTGGTATGTCTTTGAACATCTGAAACCTAAAGAAGATAAAGAGGACAATGATAATGCGGACTGAAAATTTCAGTCCGTTTTTTTCTTTACTAGTAGACGTCGTAGACGGACGGTAAAAAAGTAAAAAAACGAAAAAAACCCGAAAAAACCGTAAGTACGGAAACGTTTTAAACTTTAAACTTT
>NZ_GL892025.1 GCF_000213575.1 Dysgonomonas mossii DSM 22836 | reverse complement strand
TGCTTATGTAAAACTTCACATAAGAAGAATAAACTCCAAAAACAAGTAGTAGAAGCAAGTAAAAGTTTGCCTAAACTTACCAAAACGCAAATCCAATGGGGATATGACCACGTTATCCAATATGTTGGACGAAGAACGGACAAAGGAATTATCACTTGTACGAAATGCGGACATTCGTGGGAAGGGATGGGAGAACTTGCAATTACATTATTAGATTGCGAATGTCCAAATTGTCAATCAAAGCTAATAGTTAAAACCACCAAGAAACGAACATTCGATGATAGTTATTATATGAACATCATCACGGCTCACAAAGGCTATCAAGTAGTACGCACCATTATGTTAAGCTATGATGCTAAAATAGGAGAATCGACAAAACTCTCATATTCCGAAGTGATGCAACGATGGATTGCCCCTGATGGGAAACACTCCACTTTTGCCCGACTTCGCCAAACGATGGGAACTATGTGTATTGATTCATGGATATTCCATACTCCTTTGGAATTGCGAAACGAGAATAGTAACAATAAGTTTTACATAAACGTCTATGACAAAATAGGAAGTATGGGCGAAATATACCCACGTCAAAAGCTTATACCCGAATTGAAAAGAACTGGCTATAAGAAAGCGTTGTACGGACAGAACCCATTAGACTTATTTCGCATTCTATTGAGTGACAGCAGAGCCGAGACACTTATCAAGGTTGGATATACCAAGCTATTGGAACGTATAATGAATAGCGGATGGAAGAATATTGACAGTTATTGGCAATCCATCAAAATAGCTATCAGAAACAAATACAAAATTGAAGATGCAATTATGTGGTGCGACTATATAGATATGCTTCGATTCTTTGGCAAAGACTTGCACAATGCAAAATACGTTTGTCCGACTGATCTAAAAGCGGAACACGACAGATATGTTATCAAGAGAACCAAAGCAGATGCACAAGCCGAAATCGAAAAGCAAATTGCAAAGGAAGATTCATTCAGAGAGCAGAAAGGTAAATTCTTTGGACTTGCATTTTCGGATGGTACTATCAGTATCCGTATGTTGGAGAGTGTAGCAGAGATAATATTAGAAGGTAAAATGATGCATA
>NZ_GL892024.1 GCF_000213575.1 Dysgonomonas mossii DSM 22836 | reverse complement strand
GATGCATCAATTTACCCTCCAATAGTATTTCTTCTATACTTTCAAGTACCCGTACTTGTATAAGTCCATCGGAAAAGGTAAGCCCGAAAAACTTGGCTTTTGCTTGCCTGAATGCTTCTTCTTTCTCCCGTAGTTTTTCTATTTCCTTTTGTGCATCTGCCTTTGCTTTCTTGTGCATATATCTGTCGTGTTCCCTGTGCAGGTCTGACGGGCAAACATACTTTGCATTGTGTAAGTCTTTACCGAAAAAGCGCAGATAATCAATGTAGTCAAACCATAATGTTGCATCTTTGATTTTGTATCCGTTACGGATGCAGATGCGGATAGATGCCCAGTAATTATCTACCTTGCGGTAAGCATCATTCAGGAATGATTTAAACAGGCTTAATTGTCCTGATTTCAACAGGGTTTCCATTCGGCTATTTTTCAATAATGCCTTATACACATCGAAGGGTTTTTGATTGAAATTTCGCTTTTTAATGCCTGTTCTTTTCAGTTCGGGAATGAGTTGTTGTTGTGGATAAATAACGCTTGTATGAATTTTGTCATAGACATTTATATAAAACTTGTTATTGGTGCTTTCGCTACGCAATTCTATGTCAGTGTGATATATCCATGAATCAATGTAACAGTTGCCCATTGTCTGACGGAGTTTTGCCAATGTGCAATGTTTACCGCCCGGAGCAATCCACCGTTGCATAACTTCCGAATAGTCATATTTGGTTGCTTCTCCTATCTTTGCCGAATAGAACAACATTACGGAACGTAAAACCTGATAACCTTTGTGAGTAGTAATAATGGTCATATAATAACGGTTGTTAAACATTCGTTTCTTGGTGGTTTCTACCTTTAGCTTGGCTTTGCAGTTCGGACAGTCACAATCGGTAAGGGTGGTAACCAAATACCCTGCTCCCTGCCATGAATGACCGCATTTAGTACAGGTAATTACCCCTTTTTCGGTTCTGTGCCCGATATGGTCGATGCCGTTTTCATACCCCCAATTAACTTGCTCTTTGGTAACTTGTGGTAGAGTTCTACTCGCTTCAACTACTTGTGCTTGAAATTTATTTTTCTTATGTAAAACTTCACATAAGAAGAAA
>NZ_GL892023.1 GCF_000213575.1 Dysgonomonas mossii DSM 22836 | reverse complement strand
CAACTTGATACTGAATTTACGCAAAATGGCATTAAACTACAATACGGAACAAATAGGCTTAACCCAAACTATTCAGACGGATTTAACAAAGGCTTAGATACGAACGGAAATATAATAACTAGTCCAGGGTGGTATGTAACACCACTTATTAGATGGGACGGTGAAACATCATTGCTTTGTCAAAGATATCGTTTAAGCTGCCAATATGATGCATCAGGAAAGTTTGTGGCGGGTAGCTACAATATTACTTCATCGGGAAGCACAGAGCTTAATATTACCGTGAACAAGGCAAGTGGAGCGGTATATATGCGTATGATGCTGCCTATGACGAATAAAGACATATCAATGATCGTCACAGGCACGGTAATGCCTTCTCCGTATGTTCCATTCAAACAGGTTGTGAGTACTGATTTAAACGGTGGTACAACGGAATTTATACCAAATATATCGATTGATGAGAAATTACAACAATGGATATTAGGTGAAAGTTTCAAGATCACATCGACACCAACATACACAGATGGTTTACTGAATACTCCAATCACAGTTCAATATCCAGATGGAGGTACAGGTTCAGTTACTGTAATAAGAAATCCAAATAGCTATGTAACTTCTATTGAAGGAACACACACGGAAGGTAACAGAAAAATAACAATAACTCTGACAAGAGATATATCCGGTAATGTATTAACTCAAAATATAACATTTCAAAATATAACATAATATGGGAATCTTTGATAGTGGCTTTATAAAGGCTATAAATGCAACAAAACGATCAGTATTGCTTGATAAAGTAAGCTCTGTATCATCGGCTCTTACGATCACATTAGAACCCGATAAAGGTTTAGTTCTTGAAGTTGGTGTAGATGGAGGTGCTAATGGTGATATAACTCTAAGTTTTACAGGTAAGGACTTAAAAGGAACTACAGGTTTTTTTATAACAAATTCCAGTTGGGCAATTGATAATCCAAGCGTAACTTATAATTCATCAACAAACAAATTCTCGCTTCCGGCAGGTATCTCAAGATTTGTAATGCCTACAAATATAGCTAGCCAATGGCAAATGGTTAGTATTTCGGTAACATTTACCAGTGGAACTTCTGCCAAACTATCTCTATTTGAGCGGAAGGTAGCTGATATATTATCGTCTACTGTTGAG
>NZ_GL892022.1 GCF_000213575.1 Dysgonomonas mossii DSM 22836 | reverse complement strand
GGGCAATGGAACTATTAATAAAGTAAAAGTTCCTTATTTGGAAATGAAAGGACATGATATACCTTCTATTTGTCAAGATATTAAACGTCTTCGTTCTGTATTAAATAATACAAAGTCTTTTGATGCAGTATTAGCCTATTTAGAAAATAACTTAAAAAGAGATGATTTTAAAGCCGAAAAGGTTATGGATAATAAATCTAATCTAAGGACGGGTAAATGTAATGAGGGTGATAGATGCGTAACTGTCATTAATTCCATATCTGTAGGTATGAATGAAAAATCTATTATTTCGGGGTCATTGAGAAAGCACAAAAATAATACTTCTGTTCAGCCTTCTACCCTATATAATGAAGATAGAAGCGTAGCTGTTTGTAAAAATATAGATGATGGTTTGAATGAAAAGAGTATTATTAGACAAATAGGAGAACGTTACAAAGCCATTCATCCAACACAAAAACCGCCTCGTCTGATCGAAAGATTATTAGCATTAGTTTGCAAGATTGAACCAAACAAACCCAAACCTTTAGTATTAGACACATTCAGGGGTTCGGCTTCAACCGATATCGCTTGTATGAATTTGGGGGTAGATTGTATCAGCTTCGAAATTGACGACGAATATTTCGAAAAAGGAGAAGAGAGGAAATTGGAGCATAAGATAAACTATCAACCATCATTATTTTATAATTTATGAAACAAACAAAGCAGCAACTAGAACAAAAGATAGAGGAGGTACTAAGTTATCTCCTTTGTCATAATATGGCAGATATAGATAGTCGAGAGTTTAGTTTGATAGCTAATAACTTTCACTCTTTATGTATGCGATCTGAGAACTTCGGAATAAAATCTTATGGGCGTGGCTCCCATTTGGATAGTATAAGACCTTTAAGATAAAAGATATGAACTATTTAATTTTCATATATCTAACGCCTGATGAATTTGAGTACTTAAGTAAACTATTTTGATTTATGAAATACATAGACCTAATTAATAACGTGTGGGAATTGAGAGAACAGGGTATTATTTCATCCTTAGAGCAAGACCTTTATTTGTATTTGATACATAAATGTAATCGCCTAAACTGGAAAAATCCATTTAATCAATCCACTGATATATTATGTTCAGTCTTAGGTATAAATCGGAATACATTAACTCAAAGAAGAAATAGATTAAAACAACTTGGATTGATAGACTTTAAGGATGGTATTACAAAGAAAAGGCCTGCTGAATATAGATTAATGTGTATTAAAAATGATACACAACCTATTACAGAACCTAGTGCACAATGTAGTACACAACCTAGTACAGAACATAGTACCTATACTAAAGACAAGACAAGACAAGACAAGATAAAAGAAAGTAAAGAAAAAACTATTCGTTTTTCCCCTCCACAAATTGAAGAAATAAAAGCTTATTGTAATGAGAGGAAAAATAACATATCGGCAGAACATTTCTTTAACTTCTATACGTCTAAAGACTGGATGATAGGAAAAAATAAAATGAAAGATTGGCGGGCTGCTGTTCGCACATGGGAATCAAAACAGAAAGGAGGTATAAATGAGGCTAAACAGACTGCTCGACAACCGGACT
>NZ_GL892021.1 GCF_000213575.1 Dysgonomonas mossii DSM 22836 | reverse complement strand
GATCACTTTAAAAATAATGTAGATCTATTTAGAAAGACTGTTGAGATGTCAGCAGGACATTGCGATACTATTTATTCTATTCCTCGTAATGAATGGATTGAAACGCCTAAATCAATATCCTTTGAAAAAATGGATGAAATTGAATTTCAAACGCTATATGAAAAAGTAAAAGATGTTTTATTCTCTGTCTTTCTAAAAAAAATAAGCGAGGAGGAATTTATGCGAAACTTAGTAAATTTTTGATATGATAAAACAAGTAAGCAAGAAACAAGCTCAGAAGAATAGGGCGATAGCAAAGATAAAATCTAAACTATCGCCTTTTTGCTTTATATGTGGGAAACATGGAACTGATCTTATGCACCTTTTACCTAAATCTACATTCCCGGAACATTATACCAATCCATTAAACTTGGTTATGGGCTGTAGGCGCTGCCATAACTTATATGATAATGATCTTTTATTTCGCCAACAGCAAACTGATATATTTAATAGGATATGCGAATTTGACGAGATTGGAGCCGTAAGATATTTCAAATTATGAGAAAGTATAGAAACATAAAGGTAGGAAAATACGATTCGAAAAAAGAAAAGGACCGAGCTGATCTGCTTAAAATATTAGAGAGACAAGGCGAAATATCCCACTTAAAAGAACAGGTGAAATTTGAGCTTATACCTTCTCAGAAAATAGATAAAAAGGTAGTCGAAAGACCCTGCTCTTACATTGCTGATTTTACCTACTGTGATATTCATGGAAATTTTATAGTAGAAGATGCTAAAGGTGTTCGCACTAAGGATTATGTGATAAAGAGAAAATTAATGTTACAAGTACACGGAATAAGAATTAAAGAAGTATAAACTTAAAATTAAAGAAATAGACTGTTAACCAAGTAGGTGGTATTTGTTTCGGGTTCGAATCCCGAACAGTTACGAATAAAAAAAGTAAAAGTATGATCTTAGAACGCAACAAATCATATAAAGGAGATTGCATTGAATTAATGAAATATCTACCTGATGAATCAGTCGATGTTATCTGTACTGATCCGCCCTACCTATATTTGAAGAATCAGAAGCTTGATAGACATTTCGATGAAACTGAATATTTTAATCAAGTCAAACGAGTACTGAAAAAAGACGGCTTTATTATATTATTTGGTCGTGGTACTTCTTTCTATCGTTGGAATACAATTCTTGCAGATTTAGGATTCGCTTTCAAGGAAGAGATCATTTGGGATAAATCCTATTGCAGTAGTCCTCTTATGGCTATGAGCCGGGTTCATGAAACAGTATCTATCCACACCAAGGGCAATGGAACTATTAATAAAGTAAAAGTTCCTTATTTGGAAATGAAAGGACATGATATACCTTCTATTTGTCAAGATATTAAACGTCTTCGTTCTGTATTAAATAATACAAAGTCTTTTGATGCAGTATTAGCCTATTTAGAAAATAACTTAAAAAGAGATGATTTTAAAGCCGAAAAGGTTATGGATAATAAATCTAATCTAAGGACGGGTAAATGTAATGAGGGTGATAGATGCGTAACTGTCATTAATTCCATATCTGTAGGTATGAATGAAAAATCTATTATTTCGGGGTCATTGAGAAAGCACAAAAATAATACTTCTGTTCAGCCTTCTACCCTATATAATGAAGATAGAAGCGTAGCTGTTTGTAAAAATATAGATGATGGTTTGAATGAAAAGAGTATTATTAGACAAATAGGAGAACGTTACAAAGCCATTC
>NZ_GL892020.1 GCF_000213575.1 Dysgonomonas mossii DSM 22836 | reverse complement strand
TTGGAAATGAAAGGACATGATATACCTTCTATTTGTCAAGATATTAAACGTCTTCGTTCTGTATTAAATAATACAAAGTCTTTTGATGCAGTATTAGCCTATTTAGAAAATAACTTAAAAAGAGATGATTTTAAAGCCGAAAAGGTTATGGATAATAAATCTAATCTAAGGACGGGTAAATGTAATGAGGGTGATAGATGCGTAACTGTCATTAATTCCATATCTGTAGGTATGAATGAAAAATCTATTATTTCGGGGTCATTGAGAAAGCACAAAAATAATACTTCTGTTCAGCCTTCTACCCTATATAATGAAGATAGAAGCGTAGCTGTTTGTAAAAATATAGATGATGGTTTGAATGAAAAGAGTATTATTAGACAAATAGGAGAACGTTACAAAGCCATTCATCCAACACAAAAACCGCCTCGTCTGATCGAAAGATTATTAGCATTAGTTTGCAAGATTGAACCAAACAAACCCAAACCTTTAGTATTAGACACATTCAGGGGTTCGGCTTCTACTGATATAGCCTGCATGAATTTCGGAGTAGATTGTATCAGTTTCGAGATTGACGATGAATATTTTGATGAAGGAGAAGAACGGAAATCGGAACATAATTTAGAACAAGTTCCATTAATGTTTATCAATAATAAACTATATAGGCCTTTTAAAATATCCTCAAAAGAAAAAGGAGTAGAAATAAAAGAGCTGAAACATATTATTAATGATCTCGAAGAACAATTGTCAGAAGCAAAAATGTATATGAATTATTTAGAACCTTCTTTATTTTATAAAGTATGAAACCAACAAAGCAAATACTAGAACAAAAGATAGAGGAGGTACTAAGTTATCTCCTTTGTCATAATATGGCAGATATGGACGGTAGAGAGTTTAGTTTAATAGCTCGAAACTTTCACTCTTTATGTATGCGATCTGAGAACTTCGGAATAAAATCTTATGGGCGTGGCTCCCATTTGGATAGTATAAGACCTTTAAGATAAAAGATATGAACTATTTAATTTTCATCTATCTAACGCCTGATGAATTTGAGTACTTAAGTAAACTATTTTGATTTATGGATGGATATACACTAACAGCAAAATTAAAAAAGATGCGTAGACGTTTCAGGCTCACAGCTACTGAACAAGCAATTTACCATGAATTAGTTGGTATTTGCAATGAGGATGGGTGGGAAGATATCTTCTGTGCAAGCAATGAAGAAATTTGCTCGGCATTAAGTATATCTGAAAATACGCTTAATACTTCAAGACAGACATTGATTAATGCAGGACTAATTTATTATTTATCCGGTAAAAGTAAGAGGCAAGTAGGTAAATATAGCTTCAAGAAACCATTCAAGGAAAAGAAAACAACTACCTCAAAAATTGAGGGTGATATTGAGGTAAATCCTGAGGTAGATACTTACACCAATCCTGAGGTAGATCCTGAGGACTATAATAAAACTAAAACTGAAACTAAACTATCCCCCTATAATCCCCCAAGGGGATATGAGAATTTCAACTTTGATTTTCTTGATTTTGAATTTAGGGAATGTCTATCAGAATGGTTAAGATATAAGTCTACCAAATGTCAAAAATATAAAGACCAAAAGTCATTAGAAGTTTTTTATAAAAAAATGATTAAGCATTCCGGGGGGCGACCGGATATCGCAAATCTAATGATTGAGGAATCAATGTCTAATAATTGGGCGGGGCTATTTCCGCTAAAAGGAACGAAAGGAGGTATAAATGAGGCTAAACAAACTGCTCGACAACCGGACTACTCC
>NZ_GL892019.1 GCF_000213575.1 Dysgonomonas mossii DSM 22836 | reverse complement strand
TCGCCTAAACTGGAAAAATCCATTTAATCAATCCACTGATATATTATGTTCAGTCTTAGGTATAAATCGGAATACATTAACTCAAAGAAGAAATAGATTAAAACAACTTGGATTGATAGACTTTAAGGATGGTATTACAAAGAAAAGGCCTGCTGAATATAGATTAATGTGTATTAAAAATGATACACAACCTATTACAGAACCTAGTGCACAATGTAGTACACAACCTAGTACAGAACATAGTACCTATACTAAAGACAAGACAAGACAAGACAAGATAAAAGAAAGTAAAGAAAAAACTATTCGTTTTTCCCCTCCACAAATTGAAGAAATAAAAGCTTATTGTAATGAGAGGAAAAATAACATATCGGCAGAACATTTCTTTAACTTCTATACGTCTAAAGACTGGATGATAGGAAAAAATAAAATGAAAGATTGGCGGGCTGCTGTTCGCACATGGGAATCAAAACAGAAAGGAGGTATAAATGAGGCTAAACAGACTGCTCGACAACCGGACTACTCAGAGCAAATGTAATTTATCAACAGAAGAACTAACAATCAGAAAAAACGCTTTTCTAGATATAGCTAAAAAGAATATTCCTGATTTCAGTATTGACGAAAGGAACAGAGAGGTAATAAACAACCTCTTTTTTTATTTCAATGGCATAGAAGGAAAATATAAGCTTGATAAGGGTATTTGGTTATTCGGTGATATTGGAACCGGTAAAAGTAGCCTTATGTATTTGTTTTCTGAGTTCAAGAAATTATACTTTGACGGTTTTAAAATACATATATGCTCTAAAGTATCAAACGATTATGCCATAAACGGAGATCTTGATAAATATACTTACAATGAAAAAGGTTATCCGGGTGGTCCGGTAAGTATGTGTTTTGACGAACTAGGGCGTGAAACTATCCCCGCTAACTACTATGGACAGAAGCTAAACGTTATGCAGCATATACTCCATATTCGGTATTCTCTTTGGCAATCAACAGGTGTAAAGACATTTATAACAACTAATGATGATCCATCAGCTATTGAAAGCAAATACGGTGACTTCATTCGTGACAGAAATAGGGAGATGTTTAATATTGTCCTTTTGCAAGGAAAATCAAGAAGAAAATAGTTATGGAAAAATATGTGATAAAAATAACCACTAGCAATAATACACCTTGCTATTTATCCAATATGGAAGGAGACCCGGGAAGAACTAGAACTATCTCATTAAACTTTGCTAAGTTATTCGATCATGAAAAAGTAGCTGAATCAAATAGAGATAGGCTTTCTAAATTATATCCTAATAGGGAATTTATAGTTCAGCCGGTTGACGTAAATATAACCGAAATACCCTTCTAGCAGCTTTCGAGTTGCTTTTTTTAATTAAAAGATATGAAGATACTAAATTGTTATGCCGGTATAGGCGGGAATCGCAAGCTCTGGGGAAACGAACGCGAAATAACAGCCGTTGAATTTGACCCCAAGATAGCAGCTATTTATCAAGACCTATACCCGAATGATACTGTAATTGTTGGGGATGCTCATCAATACCTGTTAGAGCATTATCAAGAGTTTGATTTTATTTGGTGTTCACCTCCGTGTCCTACGCATTCGATAATCAATTTTACGCTAAACTCTATCGGTGTCGTTCGCTATCCAGATATGACGCTATATCAAGAAATAATATTATTACAAAAGTTTTTTAAAGGTAAGTATTGCATTGAGAATGTGAAACCGTACTATGAGCCGTTAATAAAACCTCAAGCATCGGGTAGGCATTACTTCTGGGCTAACTTCCAGATACCGCCATTGGTAAACAGGATAAAGCATCAGGATATGAACGGTACTAATGGGGGGGGCAATAAACAGAAAGCTAAACAGCTTTTAGGATTTGATCTATCAAAATATGATTGTCCCAAAAAAGAAAAACTACTCCGCAATTGTGTAGATCCTCTTATAGGCAAAGCAATCTTAGACAAGGTACTTGAAATAGAATCACACAATCAAATCAAGCAAGGCGTATTATTTTAAAAC
>NZ_GL892018.1 GCF_000213575.1 Dysgonomonas mossii DSM 22836 | reverse complement strand
TGTGACTTATATCCTAAACCAGGTGCAAAAAAGCGGTTGCAATGGTTTTCACGATGATGAGATATTCGGCATGGCTGTACATTTCTATGACGAAGATAACATCGAGATAGATAAGCCGATGCACAATTCACAGGTAATCGTTAATCATGTAGTCGTACTGTCAGCAGAAGAAAAAGAGCAGGCACGTCAAGAAGCTATGCAAAAGGCACAAGACGAAGCCTATCGGAAAATGACACAGCCAACCAAGAAAGCCAAGAGAGTAGCATTAAATACCCAACCAAATCTATTTGATTTTTAAAATATTACCATCATGAAACCAAAAAAATATGTAAAGAATATAGTTATGTAAAGATTATCAATTATAATACAAATATATAGTGGTTTAATGTGTGATTTATTGACATAATAGTTTATAATTTAGAGATTTAAAAGTCTCAAAATTATGAATAAAGAACTTATTAAAAAGACAATTAGCAGTTTTCGGCAAGAACTTATTGACCGAAACTATAGCAAGTGTATAATATGGCAATATGGAAAAATATGCCGTAATTTTATGAACTGGGCTACTTCAGATGATATCCGGTATTTTTCGGAGGATACGGCAAGAGATTATTGCCTATTTGTTTGTGGAACATGGGAATATGGCTTTAAACTACCATTTCACGAAAGAATCACTTTGCGCTGTATGCGAATGCTATTATCCTCATTTAAGGGAGAGGAATTTGAGAGCCGGACACCATTAGTTGCACGTCCTTTCCAAACCTCCATTTGCAATCATGTTGAGGGATATCTCCTATGGTGTAAAGAAGAATTATTGCTGAGTACAGTATCTATAAAACGTCGAAAAAATATGCTTTCTCGGTATGATAATTTTTTATTCGATAAAAAAATAGATTTGTCTGACGTTACAGCATATATCAATGACGACTTTTTTTATACATGTAAATTGTCCTATAGAAGGGAGTTTAAACACTTTCTACGTGAGTACTTTACCTATATTTATGAAAGCAAATACATTGATAAAGACTTATCATCTACTGTGGTTAAAGACTCATTCACCCCTCGCCCGGAAAAGCTCCCTTCAACTTATTCTACAGACGAAATACGACACGCCATAAATGCAATTGACCGGTCTACTCCTAAAGGGAAACGGGATTATATTGTATTTTTACTTGCTGCAGAATACGGACTTCGTGCCTCTGATATTGTACAGTTGCGTATGACTGATATTGACTGGGAGCGGAATGAAATAAAAATCATACAGTGCAAAACTAAGAAACCACTTACACTTCCGTTAATAGCTTCCGTCGGGAATGCAATAATCGATTATATGCGCAATGGACATCCATCTGAAGGAGGCAATCTGATAATCGTTCAACATGGGAATACCAGAAAAGGTAAAATCGTGCATTCATGCGCTCTTCATGCTATCGTGTCAAATGCAATTAGGGCAGGAAATGGACAAACCGCAGCCACACATAAACACGGTCCTCATTCTCTACGTCACAGTTTAGCATCTAACATGCTAAAGATGGGCGTGTCATTGAATGTTATAAGTGGTTCATTGGGGCATTCAATAACTCAGTCCACTCAAACCTATTTAAAAATAGATTTTCTTCAACTCGGCAAATGCTCATTGCCCATTCCTTTATTGAAATCAGAATTGTTCAAAATGAATAAGGAGGGAACTATATGAAACGTCCATTTTTTACATCCGCTTTTAATCCGCTAATCAACGAGTATTTAGACTTCAGAAGTGAAGTTGGTGTTAATCCTGCAAGAGACTATACTTATCTACAGAAACTGGATTGGTTTCTTCGTTCAAAAAACTGTGTCATGGGAGAATTTTCATCGGTGATGGCAATGGAATGGCGACAACAACGCAAAGACGAGACGAAGCACGGACACTACCTCCGTATCGGAGTAAGCCGGAGATTTTTCGAATACCTCTTTACTCATGGATATCCAGTCTCTCTCTTCCGGAATGTCAAGCCTCCCACGCCTAATTATGTGCCACACATATATACCGAGGATGAAATAAGCAAATACTTTGTGGTTGTTGATACGTATAAGATATCTTCCTTGACTAAGCATCAGATCCAGCTTCCAGTATTACTTAGAATAATGTATTGCTGTGGTACGAGAGTTACTGAAACCCTACGAATAAGGAAACAGGACGTAGACATAGACAATGGGATTATTCGTTTAATGGTTACCAAGGGCTCTAAAGAGCGTTATGTAGTTATGTCTCCAAGTTTGAGGCAGCTTCTTGAGGAATATGCCGGCAAGACATTCAGTACATTGGAAAATACCGATCCAATCTTCTCAAATCGACACGGACAACCCTTAACAGAACCTACTTTACAGTCTTTTCATCGAAAAATCCTGCGATTAGCAGGGCTTCCAGCTGCATCCTCCACAGGCAATACTAAAAGACTACATGATTGGCGACATACATTCGCTGTTTACGCATTCAAACAGATGGTTGAAAATGGAGAAGACTTGTATGTGTCACTTCCGGTTCTGTCTGCTTATTTAGGACATAAGTCAATAATGGCAACCGAATACTACCTAAGATTGACGGCATCCCTTTATCCCTATGTGCAAGAAAAATTCACCACTATTTTAGAAAATATTATTGAAAAGGAGGAAAAATATGAAAACTGATTTTGGCATAATGCTACAAAAATACTTTTGGGATTATCTGCCGAATGACAGAGGGGCATCTCTGCGTACTATCTCAACATATCGGTATGCGTTTATCCAGTTTATTGAATTTATGGAAACAGCGAGGGACACTAACATCGGAGAAATAACCTTAGCACAGCTAAATTATAGCAATGTACGTGATTTTTTAAGGTGGCTTGAAAATAACAGGCACGTCTCTGTATCAACAACGAACCAACGTTTGGCTGCATTAAAAAGCTTTGCTACTTTTGTAAAATATGAATTTCCGGAGTATCTGACCGCAAGTGAAGAGATTGTTAAAATAAAATCTAAAGTCAATGAACAGACTACTATATCTTACCTTTCACCTGAAGGAATGAGATGTTTATTGGACACCATTGATATTACTATGCAATCCGGTCTTAGAGATTACACCATAATCCTTCTTTTGTTTTTAACAGGAATAAGGGTTAGTGAACTCATCGCAATAAAAGGACGAGATGTTTGCATGTCATCTCCTCGTCATATTGTCATTCATGGGAAAGGAAACAAGAACCGTCATGTTCCTATGGTAAAAGAACTTCACGCACAATTAATGAAATATGCTAAACTTTTCGACTTTACTCTTGTGCGAAATCTTGACAAACCGTTATTCCGAAATCATTCCGGCGATGAGTTTACCCGTCAAGGAATCAATTACACCCTTCTGAAGTATGCCCAACAAGCCAAGAGGAAAAATCCGGAACTGATACCGGAACACCTGAGTCCTCATAAAATCCGTCATTCTACGGCTATGTCTTTGGTTGAGCAAGGTACAGAACTTATCATAATACGAGACCTCTTAGGGCATAGAAGCATTCAAGCTACAGAAATCTATGCAAAACTATCATCTAATAGAAAAAGAGAAGCAATAGAAAAGGCGAGTTCACATATTGTGCCAGAGGAAAGGCCTGAATGGGAAGAAAACACATCCCTTAAAGAATGGTTGAAAGGATTTAAAGAATAAAGTTATGTAAACTAAAAAGCATAGAAAGTGGTAAGAATCAGTCGTATTTTTACCCTTTCTTTACATAACCATATTCTTCACATATTTTTGCTTATGTAAAACTTCACATAAGAAGAATAAACTCCAAAAACAAGTAGTAGAAGCAAGTAAAAGTTTGCCTAAACTTACCAAAACGCAAATCCAATGGGGATATGACCACGTTATCCAATATGTTGGACGAAGAACGGACAAAGGAATTATCACTTGTACGAAATGCGGACATTCGTGGGAAGGGATGGGAGAACTTGCAATTACATTATTAGATTGCGAATGTCCAAATTGTCAATCAAAGCTAATAGTTAAAACCACCAAGAAACGAACATTCGATGATAGTTATTATATGAACATCATCACGGCTCACAAAGGCTATCAAGTAGTACGCACCATTATGTTAAGCTATGATGCTAAAATAGGAGAATCGACAAAACTCTCATATTCCGAAGTGATGCAACGATGGATTGCCCCTGATGGGAAACACTCCACTTTTGCCCGACTTCGCCAAACGATGGGAACTATGTGTATTGATTCATGGATATTCCATACTCCTTTGGATTGCGTAAACGNGAATAGTAAC
>NZ_GL892017.1 GCF_000213575.1 Dysgonomonas mossii DSM 22836 | reverse complement strand
ATTCGATAAGCCACTGCCATCGGTCTACCATATCACGGGGTAGGTCAATTTTATGCAATATCTCTCTGTGTCCGTCTTGGTGTCGTATCTCGAAAGTGATATATACCGAGTGTTCGATCTTTAGTTCACGTTCTGCTTTTGCCAAATCTTTCGCATATTGCATCCAATCTTCCATTGTTTCCTGTGCCATGATTATTTTGATTTGGTTGTTACTATTTCTTTATGCTGCTAATCTCTGTTCAATAAGAGGTATATTTTTCTCTACAAGTTGTACTATTTGGTTGTGGTACACGGTATTCTTGTTACATACTCCTCTGCTTTGTATAACTTGAAGTTTTGAGAGCGATACTTCAATAGTTTCTATCTTCTTGCCGTCAATACAGGCTGTCAGAATCAAAGAATCTTCTTTTGAATAATAACCTCCTACACAATGGTGCTTATGCATCACTTTACATAAGCACCATTATGCTCAGTATACAGTTATGCACAGTGTTACTTATAATATATTCAAACTAAAAGCTATATATGCAAGACACTGTGCATAATATTTTTAAAACCTTTTCAAAAAATTAATAAGATTGTCATTTTTATTCCAATCGAGGAAGTCACAATCAGGAATATTATCGGGAAAAGATTCTTCAAGAAGTTTGCGTTTGGCTTCGATGTCCAATGTCGCGTAGATCTCTGTTGTTTGCACAGAAACATGACCAAGCCAGTCTCTAATTACAACCATAGTATAGCCAGCTTGAAGCAGGTGCATTGCTTTGCTATGTCTGAGAATATGTGGAGTAATTTTCTCTGGCATATTCTTGTCTTTAACCATATGTGCATATTTTCTCAAAATATGAGTGATTCCGCCTCTGCTTAATGCTTGCCGCCGCTGGTTATAGAATAACGGGTGATCTAATTTATGTGTGCCAGTTAATTTGTTTTCTTCGATATAGTTAGTCAATAATTTAACTGTATTTCCAACAATGGGTATGAGCCTTGTCTTACACCCTTTTCCTGTTAAAGTAATTGTGGATGGAGGCTCTAATCTGACATTTCGAACTTTCAAGTCGCAGAGTTCTTGCACTCGGGCTCCAGTGTCATAGAGAACACTAAGTAGTGCGATATCTCTCCTTTCTCCCTTTTTGTTAATATCCGGTTGTCTCAACAGAGAACTTACCTGAGATATGGTAAGATGATTCAAGATAGGTTGGACACTTTTCTTAAAAGGTATCTGCATAACCTTCTGACAACTCAATAGTTGCTTGGAGTCTTGCATCTGAAGATAACGAAAGAATGAGTGAATAGCAGCAAGACGTTGATTTCTTGTCGTATTAGAACATCTTCTTTCTTTTTGTAACCAATCAAGATAATTACAGACAGATTTATCATTTATATTCTTCAAGGTCAACTTTTCAGGGGGAATAGACTGTTGATCATTAAAGTAAATTACGAGTAACCGGAAAGTGTCACTGTAAGAGGAGATTGTATTCTTGCTTAAGTTTCGACATCCTATTAGAAAGTCTGTAAAGAAATGGGATAGATGATTGGCAAAATCAGTCGTGTTTTTCATAATTTATTTCATTTAGTGATGAGTTGAACGGTATAATGGCTCCTAGTGTTTGTTCAAGATTGGATCTGATATCCTGAACCAAATCAGAGCTTAGGTGTAGGTAGTAAGCCGTATCTCGATAATAGGTGTGTCCCATATATGCTTGAAGAATTGGAAGATATGCATTCAGATTCTTACCTTGTCGCATCCATTTACGTAAACAGTTGACAGCGAATGTATGTCGCAACGAATGAACACATGGGGCACCAGGTTCACCTAGTTTTGCTCTTCCAGAATGAGATATCCCTGCATTCCAGAGGAATCTTCGTAGATTTCTATTTATATTTTGGCTCGTCATTGCATTATTTTTGAGACCGGGGAAGAACCATGTTTCTGATGTGGAGCAAATATGTATTTTTTGAGAGTATTCCTTAAAACGATTGAGCAATTCCAAAGACAATGGGATTTGTCTATGTTTGCTTAACTTGGTTCGGGTTAAACTCAAAATACCATTCTCTAAGTCAACATCTTCCACTTTTAACAATCTAGCCTCTGTTACCCTAAGCCCGCAACAATATAAAAGGCGGAAGAATTCTGGCATCACAATATGACGTAGAGGGACTTCATAACAAAAATGGCAATCATTATCAATAGTTGCAAACAAACGTTTAATCTCGTTATCACTAAAGATATAAGGAGTGAATTTGACTTTCTTTGCTAACACTCCTTTGGGCAGTATATATGCCCATCCTCCTTTACGCATAATATATCTCGCCAATTCGTTGATTGGGGAAAGTCGGGTTTCTTGAGTAGAAGGATGTTCCCCTGGATTAATTCTTACCCAATGGAGAACGATTTCCTTTTCAAGTATAGTTGCATCTGGATAATTTTTTAAGCAAAACTGATCAAAATGCTTTAGTATTACTGCTTGAGATTCATACTTATATCCCAATATCCGTTTTTGTTCTATGAGATCTATTATATCCATAGAAAAGTTAGAGGTATAGATATTCATAGATCATCAATATTTAAAGTGCATTCCTTTAGTAGATTCAAACTGCTCTTAAGATAAATCGCAGTAGTGGTGGTATCTACATGTCCCATCAATTGAGCGATCTCTTCAATTGGAACATGCCTTTCCATTAAGGAAGTGGCATAGGTATGGCGCAAAGAATGCATGCCAAATTTTCTGTCTTGGGGAATTGATATATGTGCCATCTTCATATATTTTTTTATCATATCCATCAGACGACTTGAATCTCCAAAAGAACATATAGGAGCTGTGTGCCGAACAAATACATTTTTATCTTCGCTGTTGGGACGACCTTTTTGGATATAATCAATTAAAGCCCACCCAATTTCTCGTGAAAGAGGATAAGTTGTAGGTTTTCTAGTCTTTACTTGAGTTATTTCAATCCGATTCTCATCCCATTTAATATCGTCAAATTTTAGAGACTTTATGTCTACGCACCTCATCCCAAGCCTACTGGCTAGCAATATGATCGCGTAATCTCGCTTGCCAGAGGGATTTCCCCGGTCAATAACTTCCAGTAATTTTTTCAAATCCGTTGGATTCCAAGTTGATGGGATACGAGCCTTCTGTGGAATTTTTACTGTTGGTAAAGAGTTGGACAAATCCCTTTTTATATACCCTGAAACATGAAGAAAACGTAAGAAAGATCGTATTCCGCAGAATGTAAACTCAACCATCTTCGGGCTATAACCAAGAAGTGTTTTCACATAATATACAAGTATAGAGGGATCAAGGTCTCTTGCGATAATTTCTTTCGATTCAATGAACGAAAGTAATTTACTTACTGTACGCAGATATCCTTTTGTCGTGGATAGCGCATAATCCATAGAAACACAACTTGTATGAAATGCCGTCAGAAGTTCCTGATGAAATGCCTTGTTTACAGTAAAATTCGTTCGTGTATGACGACGCAAGAGTGTCCCATGTTGATAGAAATCACATAACATCTTGATAGAACGGTAAAGCCATGTGTTACCTGAAGTGAGTTCGTTAGCCTTTTCCTTAGCAAAAAAATCGCATGTGTCATCAAGATACTTCATCGCTGTTTTCATCGAAAAATATTCTTCCTGTATCTCTTCAAAAAACACAACTAATTTCGCCCAATTCCTTCGGTGTTGAATCAATGATGAGTTTTTGTACTGCATTCTAGTAAGCTCTTTATTCAAAAGGCTTACTAATTCTTTTGGTTTGATTTTTTCCATTTTAATTGAATTTTAAATACAATTCATTATACGGAAAATATAGCTAAATCAAAATGTTATGTTTAGTGTTTTATCGCTATCTGATTAGGAAACAGTATTTTTTTCCAAACACTACACATAACTGTATACTGAGCATAATGGTGCATCAGTTTTCCTTCCAATATGATTTCCTCTATACTTTCAAGTACCCGTACTTGAATAAGCCCATCAGAGAATATAAGTCCGAAGAATTTTGCTTTGGTTTGTCGGAATGTTTCTTCCTTTTCCCGTAGCTTTTCGATTTCTTTCTGTGCATCGGCTTTTGCTTTCTTCTGCATATATCTGTCATGTTCTTTGTGCAGGTCATTCGGGCATACATATTTAGCGTTATGCAGGTCTTTTCCGAACATGCGCAAGTAGTCGATATAGTCAAACCACAGAGTAGCATCTTTGATTGTGTATCCGTTGCGGATGCAGATGCGGATAGATGCCCAGTAATTATCCAGTTTTCGGCTTGTATCACTTAGGAATGCTTTAAATAGATGTATTTGTCCCGATTTTAACAGGGTTTCCATTCGGTTGTCTTTTAATAATGCCCTGTATACATCAAAAGGTCTTTGATTGAAGTGTACGTTTTTTAATGTCCTTGTTCTTTTGAGTTTCGGGTA
>NZ_GL892016.1:0-2445 GCF_000213575.1 Dysgonomonas mossii DSM 22836 | reverse complement strand
AATAACCGAAGTTATTGATAGCAGGGTTTGATAGATTATATTGCTATAATCTTTCTTTACTTGCTCTTTTGTTACATCATGTCAAAGATCTTCTTGTCTGTGGACAGCATTTTGTTATACTTCTATAACCTCTGTCGAAGACACTGTGGAGAATAACGGATTCGAACCGTTGACCCCCTGCGTGCAAGGCAGGTGCTCTAGCCAGCTGAGCTAATCCCCCGATTTTCTTGCAGTCTACAGTGAACAGTTGACAGTTAACAAGCCCGGTGGCTTGTACTCTAACTGTGGACTGAATACTGAGAACTGTTCAATCGTAGTCCCAGGCAGATTTGAACTGCCGACCTCTACATTATCAGTGTAGCGCTCTAACCAACTGAGCTATAGGACTGGCTTTCTCGTTCAACCTGAAACTGATTTGCCAGCTTCTTGGTTTCTCTTGTATCCGGTTTGTTAAACCAGGTATATCTTAAAAACAACATATGTGAGTGTAGCAACTTGTCCTATTATACCTTAGCGGACAGTCACTCCAGAAAGGAGGTGTTCCAGCCGCACCTTCCGGTACGGCTACCTTGTTACGACTTAGCCCCAGTCACCAGTTTTACCCTAGGACGCTCCTTACGGTTACGCACTTCAGATACCCCCGGCTCCCATGGCTTGACGGGCGGTGTGTACAAGGCCCGGGAACGTATTCACCGCGCCATGGCTGATGCGCGATTACTAGCGAATCCAGCTTCACGGAGTCGAGTTGCAGACTCCGATCCGAACTGGGAGAGGCTTTGGGGATTAGCATCCTGTCACCAGGTAGCAGCCCTTTGTACCTCCCATTGTAACACGTGTGTCGCCCCGGACGTAAGGGCCGTGCTGATTTGACGTCATCCACACCTTCCTCGCATCTTACGACGGCAGTCTTATTAGAGTCCTCAGCTTAACCTGTTAGTAACTAATAATGTGGGTTGCGCTCGTTATGGCACTTAAGCCGACACCTCACGGCACGAGCTGACGACAACCATGCAGCACCTACATACCTGCTATTGCTAGAAGTCCCCTTTCAAGGACGGTCAGGTACATTTCAAGCCCGGGTAAGGTTCCTCGCGTATCATCGAATTAAACCACATGTTCCTCCGCTTGTGCGGGCCCCCGTCAATTCCTTTGAGTTTCACCGTTGCCGGCGTACTCCCCAGGTGGATTACTTATCGCTTTCGCTTAGTCACTTACGGTATATCGCAAACAACTAGTAATCATCGTTTACGGCGTGGACTACCAGGGTATCTAATCCTGTTTGATCCCCACGCTTTCGTGCTTGAGCGTCAGTTATGGCTTAGTAAGCTGCCTACGCAATCGGAGTTCCTCGTTATATCTAAGCATGTCACCGCTACACAACGAATTCCGCCTACTTCATCCATACTCAAGAATCCCAGTTTCAACGGCAGTGTTCAGGTTGAGCCTGAAAATTTCACCGCTGACTTAAAATCCCGCCTGCGCACCCTTTAAACCCAATAAATCCGGATAACGCTCGCATCCTCCGTATTACCGCGGCTGCTGGCACGGAGTTAGCCGATGCTTATTCGTACAGTACATGCAATACACTACACGTAATGTCTTTTATTCCTGTACAAAAGAAGTTTACAACCCGTAGGGCAGTCTTCCTTCACGCGATTTGGCTGGTTCAGACTCTCGTCCATTGACCAATATTCCTCACTGCTGCCTCCCGTAGGAGTCTGGTCCGTGTCTCAGTTCCAGTGTGGGGGACAAACCTCTCAGTTCCCCTATCCATCGTTGCCTTGGTAAGCCGTTACCTTACCAACCAGCTAATGGAACGCATGCCCATCTACATCCGATAAATCTTTAACAAATATTGCCATGCGGCATCCCTGTATTATGCGGTATTAGTCCGAATTTCTCCGGGTTATTCCCCTGATGTAGGTAGGTTGCATACGTGTTACTCACCCGTGCGCCGGTCGCCATCAAAGTATTGCTACTCTATGCTGCCCCTCGACTTGCATGTGTTAGGCCTATCGCTAGCGTTCATCCTGAGCCAGGATCAAACTCTTCTTTGTATATTCTTTTTTTCTAAGTCTTTCGTGATCCTGTCCTGCTCTTTTTACTTATTAAGTAAATTGACGGTATAATATTTCTTAGCACCAAAGTGCTATTGTACTACACTCATATGTTGTCATTATTTCAAAGATCGTTTTCTAATCGCTTTTCCCTTTTTCACCGTCCGAGTCCCTAGCTCTAAATCTTGTCTGTTGCCAAAACTCGCTCTCGAAAACCCGCCGGCTCTATCGGTAAAGCGGGTGCAAAAGTAATAACCTTTTCCTTACACTCCAAATCTTTTACCAATTAATTTTAAAATATTTTTTGGCAGAACTACAAAGTTAATACCTATATACCTTATTTGCAAACTGTTGTTAAACATATTTTTCCTTGATGATTTTTTGAAGA
>NZ_GL892015.1 GCF_000213575.1 Dysgonomonas mossii DSM 22836 | reverse complement strand
ACCTATACCCGAATGATACTGTAATTGTTGGGGATGCTCATCAATACCTGTTAGAGCATTATCAAGAGTTTTGATTTTATTTGGTGTTCACCTCCGTGTCCTACGCATTCGATAATCAATTTTACGCTAAACTCTATCGGTGTCGTTCGCTATCCAGATATGACGCTATATCAAGAAATAATATTATTACAAAAGTTTTTTAAAGGTAAGTATTGCATTGAGAATGTGAAACCGTACTATGAGCCGTTAATAAAACCTCAAGCATCGGGTAGGCATTACTTCTGGGCTAACTTCCAGATACCGCCATTGGTAAACAGGATAAAGCATCAGGATATGAACGGTACTAATGGGGGGGGCAATAAACAGAAAGCTAAACAGCTTTTAGGATTTGATCTATCAAAATATGATTGTCCCAAAAAAGAAAAACTACTCCGCAATTGTGTAGATCCTCTTATAGGCAAAGCAATCTTAGACAAGGTACTTGAAATAGAATCACACAATCAAATCAAGCAAGGCGTATTATTTTAAACTAACAATATTTTAAAGCTATGAAACTAAACATAAGCCACCTATACCCGTATTTGCCGTATGGGATGAAATGGAAATTTGACGGGGAAGATTTAACTCATGATGTTGTGGGCTTAGACATTACAAACAGAGGCGTGAAGTTAGTATCTCCGTATAACGATTATGGAGATTGTGAAATAAGTTCTGGAAAGCCTATCCTTCTCCCTATATCCTCACTCTACACAGAAATGGAAGATGGGAAAGTGCCCGCGATTGAATTGGCAAAAATAGCCAACCCCAAAACAACATGGACGCTACAACCTGACTGTAATTTCCCATTAAGTAATATAGGGGAATTATTCGCTTGGACTATTGATGAAAATGAGTTCTATTTTCACTTGGAATGGAAAGATTATAGTAAACATTATTTTAATCAATTGGGATGCTTTATACAAAGCCAAGCAGTTACTAACAGATAATACAAAAGAGGATGAGAAAGAATAAAGATATAATTACATGGTGGTCTGGCGGTGTAACATCTGCTGTTACCTGTAAGCTTTGTATTGATTTATACGGTAAAGATCGTGTTCGTATTATATTCATAGATACCAAAAACGAACATGATGATACTTATAGATTTCTACGAGATTGTGAAAAATGGTATGGAGTATCAATAGAAACGATATCTAGTCAGTTTGAATCAATAGAGGGTGTCTGGCGAACATATTTATCTTTAAACACCGCACATGGAGCAATATGCTCTACTATCCTCAAACGTAGGGTTCGTGAAGATTGGCAAACAAATAATACTTGGACATATCAAGCGTTCGGATTTGATTTAAAAGAAGCTCATAGAGCTGTTTCTATGACAATCAATAACCCAAAAGTAAAAGCTATATATCCTTTATTGCTCTATGGGTTGCTAAAAAAAGATTGCGTTAAGATACTAGAAGATGCTGGTATAGTTCTTCCTGTTCCATATTTGAACGGATACGAAAATAACAATTGCGATAAAACAGGATGTGTTCAAGGTGGTATCGGATATTGGCAAAAAAGACAGCGTGAGGAATACGATAAATTCTATCGAATGGCTATGAGAGAGCATGAACTCACCAATCTGAAAGGTGAACCAGTCACAATATGTAAAGATCAAAGCAAAGAAGCGAAAGCTAAAGGAGGTTTTGTTCCTGTATTTTTATTACCACACCCAGACTATCCCGATGTAAAAGATATTTCAATGTTCAAAGGTCGAGAGCCAGAACCATTAGTCGAATGTAACGGATTTTGCGGTCTTGATGATTTGAAAGTCTACTTTGAAAAGAAAGAAAAACAACAAGTATTACAATTTTAACCCCTCATTACTAACAGATAAAGAATGAAGATCAATGGTTCACTGATTGTAAAGAGTGGATATTTTGCGATAGGCAAGATTGGATTGATATGTATTCAGTATTATGCTGTGGCGGTAGATATAACTACAATAAGAATGGAGAATTGGATAAGTTCCACAAAGCCACCCTCTCCGAGCTTCAAGCCCATTTCCAACGTGTATAGAAAACCTCACTTTCCTATACATGAAATTTTAACGTGTATAATTTTTAAAGAAAAATAGATATGAAAACAATAGGTGATGTAAAAATAGAAAAAAGAGATAGTGAAATAATCGACATTACAATTCCAAATATTGAAAATGATGAAGGGGTAACATTCGGAGTTACTTATAAAGAAGCCGAATATATTGCTTATTATATTTTAGGATTAACAGACGGCTCTAAAGAATAAATTATGATACACCTAACAGATAAACACATAGCCGTAGAGATTCCAGAGGATGCAACAGAATTGGAAATAAGTTATGAAAATCCTACACATCTAGTGTATAAGTTTGGAGCAGAAAAAATACATGATGGATTTGTCAAAGCTGAAATAGTAGGCGTTACTCCGCTAACAGAGCAGCAGATACATAGCATAGTAGGAAGTCAATTTACAAAAGGAACTACATATTGTGGAGATTTCAGTATTCCGTATGGATATAATATCTCACCGAAAGACAGATGGGATGATATACAACGACTAAAGCGACTCGACCCTAACAAGAAGTACGCAATTATTAAAATTGAAAAGGAATGAAAAAGATAATGTTCAATGATCGCTTCGGACTTACCGATGCAGTTTTAGAAGGTAGAAAGACTGTGACTAGGAGGATAGCAAAGGAATCCAATGATCTATCAATTATTAACGGAAAGCCTACGTATTTAGGTAAACAACAATACCAAGTCGGAGAAGTGGTTGCTATTGCTCAAAAATATAAGGATATTATTGACTATAGTCACTATAGCGATAAGGAGATAGAATCGATTTCAAAGTCCGCAGGGTGGAGTAATAAAATTTTTGTTCTTTCTTATCTTATGCCTAGTCAAATAGAAATAATCGATGTAAGAGTAGAAAGGCTTCAAGATATTACCGATGAAGATTGCATCAAAGAGGGTATAATGGCAGATGAAGACAATTATTTCTTCCGATATGATACTAACGGTGATTATATATTTGGAACTCCACTTGAAGCATTTGCTGAATTGATTGATAAAGTTGCTAAAAAAGGCACATGGGAAAGTAACCCTTATGTTTTCAGGTATGAATTTAAACTCAAATAACATGGAAGAAATAAAAGCAGGGGATATAATGCTGAATAATTGGTTTCACGTAAATGGATATCCAATGTATGTAGACTCTATATTCAGAGATACAGTTTATCTCGAATTTGAAGGCAACGAGGGTGATGTATGGGAGGAAAATATAAAAGACTTAAAGCCCATCACCCTAACTGAAGATATACTGTTGAAGGCAGGAGCAAAGAGATTAGAAGAAAATAAGGTTGCCATAATGCTAAACGGTCCAGCTACACATTTAATTTTAATGAAGGTTGGCACGCATTGGTATCCGCAAATAGAACAAACAGGTGAATCTGTCTCTGATGGGGTAAATACCGTGCATCTTAATTTCATTGATTATGCGCATCAGGCTCAGATATTATTCAAAGCACTAACGGGAAACGATTTAAAGATAGAGGTATGCAGGAAGATATAATAAAATATAAATGGAGACGTGGTGATAAATATGGAGACGCCCCGATCAACTCAATAAGGGATTTAGGTGAAAGTATACTTGGGAAATTAGACACCGCAATTTCATTTATGTATTTGTTTCGAAGATTCGGAATGCCAGAACAAACAAATAGAGATGAGTACAAAATCCTTTATTGCTATGAGTTTAAGTATAAAGATATGCTTTTTTCAGTACATGCTAGCTACTATGAACATGTATATTTCAATGCGCTGATGCCTAAACATTATAAGTCTGAAAGAATTAAAGAGTATAGAAAAATTACAGCTAAATTAGCTAAGGATTCTTTAAGGGAAGGTGTCGTTTATATGCCGTATAGTATACCGTATTTCAATAACTTTTCTAAACCTATACAGGCTAAAATAAATAAGCTATACGATGACAAGGCAAAGGAGTATTTTTCGGAAGAAGACTATCAATTCTTATGCGATTATAAGTTCTCTGATGAATTATTCGCTAATACTCCATATTATGACAAGATAAAACCCTTCAATAAAGAGCTGTGTAAAATATTTCGTGCATATATTAGCGAAGATCAACTAGGCTTATTTAAAGGAGATACTATTTCTAATTATCCCAATCTTGAAATTCAATGTAAAGAGTTTTTCAATGAACTACTAAGGGGGTATTATTTACGTGATGTTCCTATTAATATTAGAGGTTATGAAAACGAAAACAATGTTATTAAATTATTTGAAAACGAGGAGGATTAACCCATGACTAAAGACGAAATAAAAAAACTGATAGAGGAAGAAGCGGAAAGATACGCAGACAGTAAAGGCATATACAATCAACATGGAGAAGCATTGCTAAAAATGGGATTCAAGAAAGGCGCAAACTTCATCCTCTCCAAGTGGCAAGAAGCTGAAAGGTGGAGAAAGTTTACAACAGATGATTTGCCAAATTTAGGAATGAGAATATTATTAAAAAATGGTAATCGACGCGATACAACAGTCGTTCACTCTCATCAACATATACATGAATTAGCTGAATGTTTCACAGAATGGAAACCCATATCATAACATAACGGAAAGAAGATGAAAGTATACATATCAGGCCCTATTAGCGGGTTACCTTTAGAAACTGTCTATAACAACTTCACTAATGCTGAAGTACGACTTTTAGAACAAGGATATGAGGTCGTAAATCCTCTTAATAACGGACTGCCCACAAATGCAACATGGAACGAACACATGAGAGCCGATTTAAAGCTATTGCTTGATTGTGATGCTATATACATGCTTAATGGATGGGAGTATTCAAAAGGGGCTAGTTTAGAATATGATTTAGCTATTGATTTAGGCTTTAAACTTATTCATTTCTGACATTTTTTAAAAATATTCCCGGTTTAAATATCAAAAGTGATGGTTCGTCAACGGGCCAGTACAACAAAATGTAACAAAATGAAAGATAAATCAGAAGTAAAATCAAATCCTAGGCCGATGTTTTATGCTTGTGCTTTGGAAGGACTTAGAAAGATAGCTATGGATTGCGGGTATGCTTTAGCTATTCATGGTACTTGTGTATCAGATATGGATCTAATAGCCGTACGATGGAAAGAGAACTACGAATCACCAACTTATTTAGTTGCAGCATTTTTTAAGGAATTATCTCGTTTCACATTTGGTAGTGATGAAGTTGACATCATCGCACATTCACAACCCGAAACTAGATTTGATACCCATATTCATTATACTATTCCCATTATTGGTGATTGGTATATTGATTTATGCGTAATACAGTAATACGACTTAGAAGATTAACCATGGCAAAAAGAAAAGGAAGTTCAGGTATCGAAGTAGCCTTAAGATATAAGCGTTTTACTGAATTAAGAAAGCAAGGTCTAAAAGTAGAAGATATTGGAAACATAGTCGGATACGATCATTCAACAGTATCATACGGAATAAAGGTATACAACCAAAACCAAATCATGTATGATAAGATAATAGAAGCGAATAAACATCAACAAAACAAAAAGGCAACCCCACATCACTAAGGTTGCCTTCTTTTTAAATAACCTTTTTTATTAATTAAATAATTAATTATGAAACATCTTACATTTAAACAAGCAAGGCAGGAAGCGACAACTTATAATATGCTACTTGCTAAAGGATTTATTCAACCGGATAACCAAAAACCATTAGATGAAGCAATAGAATCTGTTTTTGAGTAATTTAATAAAAGGGGTATAGGAAAACTATATCCCTTAATTATTTTCTACTATTTAGAATAAATCTAAATAATAATTAATATATTTGTACTATAAACTAGATAGTTATGATTGATGATGATAAGAATAAAGTTGGTAGACCTACATCTTTTAAAGAAGAGTATGTCGAACTGGCCTATAAATATTGTTTATTAGGTGCAACAGATAAAGATTTGGCTCAATTCTTTGAGGTTACAGAGACGACCATAAATAATTGGAAGAATGATCATACCGAATTTTTTGAGTCCATAAAAAAGGGGAAATCTGAGGCTGACGCTATAATAGCATCAAGCCTCTACAATAGAGCCAAAGGTGCTATAATAAACCAACAGCAAGCCTTTAAGGTAAAAACTGTAACCTATAACGATAAAGGGCAAAAAACCGAAATAGAATCAATAGAAATAGTTAATTTACAGCAAGAGCAACCACCTGATACAACAGCAGGTATATTCTGGCTTAAGAATCGGAAGCCTGATAGGTGGAGGGATAAAATAGAGACTCAACACTCAGGTGATGTAAACATTATTTGGAAAGAAGAAAAAACGTATGAAGCTAAGCCACAAACAGACTATAACGATTGACTTACTTGAAGATAAAAAAACAAGAGAAGTCCAATATGGAGGAGCTGCCGGAGGTGGTAAATCTATATTAGAATCTTATTGGCTTACAAAAAATTCTCTAAAATATCCTGATACTAAATGGCTGCTTGGAAGAGCAAAGATGAAGACGCTCAAAGAGACCACATTGAAATCTCTCTTCAAGGTGTTTAGTATGCAGGGAATAACACCAAACTATTACAAATACAATGGGGCTAATGATAAAGAAAACCCTAACACTATACAATTTTATAACGGTTCGCTTATAATACTTAAGGATTTATTTTATTATCCATCTGATCCTGAGTTTGACGAACTTGGATCATTAGAAATTACAGGGGCTGCTATAGATGAAAATAGCCAGATAACAGAGAAGTGTTGGAATATAGTTATGTCACGTATCAGGCATGATGTTGCCAAGAATGGGCTTATTCCAAAGATGTTCGGAGCATGTAATCCAACAAAGAATTTTGTCTATAACAGATTTTATAAACCACACAGGGACGGAATACTGCCAGATGATAAAGCATTTATTCAGGCATTAGTTACAGATAATCCATTTGTAGATAAATTCTATATTGAGAATCTTAAAAATTTAGATCCTATAAGCAGGGCAAGACTTCTGGATGGAGAATGGGAATATGATGATGACCCATACGTCTTAATGCAATATGAAAAAATAGTCGATCTTTTCACAAATTCCCATGTATCCGGAGGTCCTAGATATATGACAATTGATGTTGCAAGACTAGGGAAAGATGATACTACAATAAGGATATGGGAGGGGCTTATTTCTATTTATAAAAAAGTAATACCGAAATGTAGAATAGATGATCTTACAGTCTTAGCAAGAAAATTACAAACTGAATATTCGGTACCAAACAGTAATACTATTGCTGATGAAGATGGTGTAGGTGGTGGGCTTGTTGATAACTTAAGATGCAAAGGATTTGTAAATAATTCAAAGCCACTACCCATTTATGGAGAAGTAAGAAATTACCAGAACTTAAGATCTCAATGTTATTTCAAACTTGCCGAAATAGTGAATAGTAATTTAATGTATCTTAAGAACGAACCCATTGTAGACAGAGAAAGAGTCGTAAAAGAGTTGGAGCAAATAAAACAAATAGATGCCGATAAGGATACAAAGCTTAAAGTAATAACAAAGGAGATGCTAAAGTCCATACTAGGTAAATCAACAGACGAGGCAGATAATCTGATGATGCGTGTATGGTTTGAACTAAAGAAGATGGAGAATAGAATGTGTAAAGCCCCAAAAGCTTACACCTCTGTCATAACGTAAGTTTTATATACATATAATGCCAAAAATGTAAAATAGAGATTATAACAAAATGATAATAGATAGGCATACAACATTAGAGGAATTTATATTTTATATGGATCTTTTTAATTTAGATGAAAGTAAAATTGATGAGTTATTTGGATTACTAAATAATTATAAATTCTCAGAAATGTTTAGAGTTTCATTTGATGAATTAAAGTTCAAACAGCTAATAGAACTACAGACTAAAATAAAATCATTTCATGACCTAATATTTGTTTCGTTTGAAGTATTACATGGATTAAAATATAATGATATTATATCACTTAGTGCATTCGATTGTCTTGGGTTTGCGCTATATGCTAAAAACGAAATAAGCCGTATAACTAACCTATTTAAAGATATCGAATATAAACCAACGGCAGAAGAAGAAAGAGCCGGAATAAAGAAATTATCACATGGATTTTTCGGTACAATAGATTGGTATGCAAGAAGGATGGGTATATCTAATCACGATGAAGTTGTAGAGCTTAACTGGATGAGGATATACCAATGCCTTAAAATAGATTCAGATAATAATATCTTCGAAAAAAGATATAGGCAAATAATTACTCAACAACAAAAACTAACAAGATGAGTGTACAGCAGAAGATAAAAGATATAGTTCAAACCATTGATGGTCTTGATTATATGTACAATGATTGGACTAGAGCGAATGTAGAATTTGATTTTGATAAGGTTAAATTTCCTGTATGCCTAAGCGTATTACCTGTCTCAGGACAATTGTATAATCATAATGGTAATTTCAGAGATTATCCTAATTGTCTTATAGCTTTTCTTGATCTTGCTGATCTTGATTTTGACGGAGAAGAGAATGATAGCACAGTAGAACGGATGAAGGATTATGCTAAGAAATTTGTCATAGCTATAAACAAATCAAAACAGTTTGCTCCAATACCTGAGACTATTCCTTATTCTGTTGTGTATGATATGTTAGATCAAAATTTAACAGGGGTAACGATACAAGTTCAATTGAAAGAATTAATAGGCGACTGTGTACTATGAATCTGTCCGAAAACATAAAGAAAACCGTTATTCTATCCCTTGTCAGTCTAGAGAGTAAGATAATAGAAAACCATTTAGCAGCAAACCAAAAGGCAAGTGGTAAAACTATAAACTCTCTAATGATTGAAGAGACAAGAACAGGTGCTATGTTGAAAGGACGCAAGTATTTTGCTACACTAGAAACAGGACGTAAGGAAGGCAAGACACCGAGAAATATAAATGAAATTATTCAGAAATGGATATTAGACAAGGGAATACCATTTGACCCTATACCATATAAAAGAGAACCGTCTGATAAATGGCAGCCTAAATATTCAGCAGAACAGAGAGGATTAATGAGTTTTGCCGGGGCTGTTTCCCATAAAATAGCATCGGAAGGCACAAGCCTATATATGCAAGGTGGTAGGAAAGATATATTCACGAAGCCTACACAAGAGGCTGTCAATGATATAAGAACTAAATTAACAGGAATATTCAAAGTCGAAATTCAGAAATTATGATTACAACAGTAGGCGACATAGAAATAATTTACCCGGATCTTGGATTTGCATTTAACCCTATCCGTATTTTTGTAAATAATTATACTGTAGAAGATTCTTTGATTCTTGAATCCAATGGGATAAAAATAGAGAAAGAACCATATCAGGAGACATTAACTGTTACATTTGAGTTGTCGGCAATAGCAAAGTCATTGTTTGATAGGCTACATTTTTACAAAATAGAAGAGAATGATACAACGCTATATAAGGTATTGTCATTTGTAATAAAGAATAGCTCCGGTATAATATATGAAGGTTCTATTCCTGTTATTTGGGGGGCTTTACAAATAGGTGAAACATACACCCAAAATAAAACGTTGACTTATTTCAAAGGGTTCCCATTTACTGTTCCGTTATATACAGAGCAAGCAATAGTCTTAAAAGCTAATGGAGTAGAATATAAAACTCTGTCACCCGGTAAACATAATATAGATATTTCAGATATATCATCATCAGGAAATATACATATCGAAGGTTATGACGAAGTGTATAGAAAAACATTTGATTATACTTTTGATTATACATTTGGCCAGCAAAGAATATTATTAGGGAAAGATCTTAGCATAGATATAAATGTTGTCGATTGTCCAAGTGATGGTGTCTATCTCAGATGGATAAATAAATACGGCGAATATAATTATTATCTCTTCCAATCAAGCAATCAAAGTATAACTACAAAGAATAATAGTATTGCTTATGATAGTATATTTTATAGAGTATCTCTTACAGATAAATATCATTTTGGAACCGGTAAATCAATAGGAAAGTATGCGGAAGAAACCATCAAACTTTATGCTCCGTTGGTAGATTCTATTACATTCGACTTACTTTTAGGGTTGATCGAAAGCCCTGTTATAGATATGTTCCTTGGTTATGATACTGAAAATAAACAAAATTGGATATCTATATCAGTTGCAGAAGGAACATTCGTTAAAGGCACTTCAGAGTTGCAAGACTTTGAGTTATATATGATACCTAACAAACGTCAATTACAAACATTATGATCCGAGAAGTATACATAGACGAGCAGCAGATAGATATCGAGAATGATAACGCTGCGGGATATATCTTTACATCTCCTATATTCAGGGATATAACAAAGATACTATCTAACAGGACAACAACATATAAAGTACCAAAAACGCAAAGGAACCTTACAATATTCGGACTCTCTAATAATCCTGATGTCTATTCTATTTTTCCATACCGTGAACATACATTCGAAGAAATAAGGGATGGACTCACATTCATTAAAGGGATATGTACTTTACTTAAATCAGGAGAAGAAGATCTCGAGCTTTCCGTTGTATGGGGTAATACTATCAACCTGTTAAAACTAAAGGATCTTAAGCTTAGGGATATATCTAGTAGCGAGTATCTAACTTGGTCTAATGACACACCATTCTTACCGGATAGTTCAACAGCGCAAAAAGGATTTATTAAAATTGATTTCGGGCATGGTTTAAGCGACATACAGTATATCCACCCATCAGTGACGTATGATTATATCTTAAAGCTTATTGAAGCTGATACAGGCGTACAATTCATTTATGATGTTGAGAAGTTCGGGGATGTATTCACTAAGCGATGGGTTCCGCTCATTGATAAGAACGCGAATGAAATAACATGGGCCGATAAGTATTTCGCTCATATAAATTTAATAGGATACAACACGACTGGCGCATATAAATTTTCATTCTTTAAGTTTACAGCCGTATCTGGTAACCCTGATTTAATAGGCGGTGGTATAATCTCAGATGTAAACATGATAAAAGGAAAAGAGGGTTCTACTGTTATTATCAAATCCAGTTCTTTTGTTAAGGTTCCAAATACATTGGTTGATCCTACAAGCTACCAGTTAAGAGTAATAGCGACTGATAGTTTAAATGTATATGCAGAACAATATTTTCCTATCACCATGAATGAAGATGGCGACTATGTTAGTACTATGGCTTTAGATTTTAGCTTCGATCTAACGGAGGATAAGAACATATACATAGCAGCCCAGTATAGAAAAAGCACATCATACGTTAAGCTTGATGGAACTGAAATACTTGTTACCTCTATAGGACATGATATTTATGTCAGATACGATGAAGTAAAATTCGGTGATAAATTTCCAATTGTCCCTAACCTTCCTGATCTTACCGTTGTTGACTTCCTTAAAAATATTATGTGGCAATATGGGTTGTTTGTATTCTATAAGGCAGATATCAACAATTCGGCTATACAGTTTGTTTCCGTATCCGATATCTATGGGGGTAAATACAAAGCATATGATTGGACAAACTTAATAGCCGACAGAAAAAATATGCTTATGACGTATGTGTACTCAGACTATGCTCAAAAGAATATAATCAAATATAAGAAGGACGATTCGGTAAAGACAAAAGCAGACGGATACTTCACTATAGACAATCAAACCATCCCCAAAGAGAAAGAATTGTTCGAGCTTTATTTTGCTCCATCCGATAACATCACAGATTCTAACGCTAATACATACGCGTATATTCCGATATATGATGCGTCCGGTAATTATAAGAGTGTTAGCTATAGAGTGTTGATAAAAAGAAGATATAGTGATGAGTCTACAGGTATTGGATATTTAAGCGCATTTTTTGACAAAGAAATGTATTTTATGGGCGATAACGGACTTATTAAGAAATACTACGATACCTATCAGTTTATTATCAATCAGCCTGCCATATTAGAATGTTATGTATATCTGAAAGGATTAGACCTGTACACATACAATGAGCTTGTTCCTATATTTATCGACGGCACTTATTACATGATGCAAGAGATTACGGTTAATACCGATGGACTCGCTAAATGTAAGCTGATACGCATGCCATATTATAGATAAAGAAAAAGGGGCGTTTGCCCCTTTCTTATTCTACCTTAGTATATTCTATCCACGTTGATTTATTCTCAAATACTGATAGCTTATTACCCGCAAGCTTATAAGGCCTTTCATGCTTATCATTTAATATGATATTATCCTTTGTTAGTTTATAAGTCCATGAATATGAATCAACCTTGGAAGTCGTTGGCCATGTTTCCCAATACTCGCTAGTGCATAGGTCTGTTTTAAAAATATACACTGTTGAGTCAACGCTTGTGTCTTTTCTGTACCATGAACCCCACAGCAGGGAGTTATCGATATATTCCGGTTCATTCTCGTTATCTGACGAGCAGGAAATAACAAGCACGACAAGTAACACACAAGATAAATGTTTCATATTTTATTTCTTTATAGCCATTCCTGTAATAACATATCCATTCCCGAATTCTTTATCATTTGTATATGATACCTTAAAGTTTATTGCACCATTAGCACCTGCATTTTTACTCTTTCGAACAAACTCATCTATAGCTTCATACACAGAATAATACTCAGCTCTAGGTTCCTCAAAAAAACTTTTCTTACGTTCCTGTACGCTATCTCCCTTACCTTGTTTGCCTGTTTCTTTTTTCTTGGTTCCTTTTACAACTGTAACTACAGACCCAATAGGCTTATAATCAAAACTAACAGAGTTACTTTCTGTAATAAAGAAACCTTGACTTGTATATCTCGAATAATCAATAACAACTGTTTCATTAATTGATTTATACATCGAACACGAAGTAAATAAAAGAACCGCTAATAGTATGTAAAATAAATTCTTCATATTAATTAAAAGTTTGTTATATCACAAATGTATTAAATATTTGTTTTTCAATAGATAATCGATTAAGATATTTCATTTATTTAGAATCATTCTAAATAAAATTACTATATTTGTACTATATAATATTAAGAATGATAGTCATTTATAATAAAATATTACCACTAAAAGGATACATAGCAATCAATATACTTGGAGTGTTGTTTGCAAGAAAAGAATTTAATCCTTTAAGGGGTTGGATGATTAATCATGAGCGCATACATACCAGACAGATGATAGAAATGTTTTTCGTATTCTTTTATGTTTGGTATATCCTAGAGTTTATGTTTCGCATTATTCAATACAGGCAGATAAAATACGCCTATATGAATATATCTTTTGAGAGGGAAGCATATAAACACCAATACGATCTAAATTATTTAAAAGACAGAAAATTTCTTTCATTTATTAAATACTTGAAATAATGGCAGACGCAAACAGTAAGCAGGAAGATATCATACTGGATATAGATGTTCGGTATGAAGATGCCATATCCGGAATAGTTAAATATAAAAAAGCTATCGAGGATATCCGTAGGGCAAACGCTGAATATAAGAAAGAAGTACAGGACGGCACAAAAACAGAAGATGAATACAACAAGGCTGTTGCTGCAAATGCTGAGATCACAACGCAGTACAACAATAAGATAAAGGCGTTGCGCAAAGAGATACAGAACAACATCAAGGAAGAAACAAACAGAACAGGAAGTATTAAAAAACTGGAAGCTGAGATAGCACGTCTGGTTCGTCAATATGAAGTCCTTGGAAATACAGAATCCGAAATAGCTCAAAAGAAAGATCTATCCGAAAAGATATCATCATTGCAAAGCCAGCTTAATGCAGAGAATGAAGCGTTAGGGAGATTTTACGGACAAGTCGGTAATTACGAAAACGCTATAAAGAATGTGCTCGGATTAAATACCGAGTTCGGTAATTCATTCTTGCAGTTAGCACAATCTTCTACTACCGGGGAAGCAAGCTTAAAGTCGTTCTTTACCAATAGTACTACATCTGTTAAGGCATTCGGAGGAGCTTTAACAGGTCTTCTTGCTAATCCTGCCTTTCTTGTCATTGCCGGAATAGTAGGTGTTGGGGTAGCCTTTAAGTTCTGGTATGATTATAACAAAGGAATAGAGGAAGCAACAAGATTAACCAAACAATTTACTAGACTATCTGGGAATGATCTTAAGGCATACCGCAATGAAGTATCCGGAATATCAGAAACATTCAATAAAGACTTCAAAGAGGTTCTCGAGGCTTCTAATGCTATATCGAAACAATTCGGAATTACCAATCAGGAAGCCTTAAAACTCGTAAAGGATGGATTTGTAGCGGGAGCCGATGCCAACGGTGAATACCTGAGTACGTTAAAAGAATATCCCGCATACTTTAAAGAGGCGGGTATATCAGCCGATCAGTTTATTGCTATAGTTGCAGAAACAGGGAATCAGGGTGTATTTTCCGACAAGGGGATTGATGCAATAAAAGAAGCTAACTTACGGCTTCGTGAAATGAATACTTCTACGGCAGATGCATTAAAGGGTATTGGCATTTCATCCGTTCAGGTTCAGAAGGATTTACAGAGTGGAGCCAAGACTACTTTTGAAGTAATGCAGGATATATCCGAAAAGCTTAACGAATACCCGGAACAAAGCAAACAGGTAGGATCAGCGATAGCCGATATTTTCGGAGGTGCCGGAGAAGATGCAGGGCTTCAATATCTGAAAACATTAAAAGACATAGACACGAATATCGATAGTGTCAAGAAGAAAACAGGACAGCTAGGGGAAATTCAGGAACGTCAATTAAATGCAAATGTAGAGCTACAGAATGTTGTTTCTGCTTTATTCGATCAGACAGGTGGAACGTTTGAATCATTGATAGGAAACGCAAAAATATTTGCCACAGAATCACTTACAAGTATTGTTAAGGGTCTTATATCTATAGTAAATTGGTTTATTGAAATCTACAATAAATCAATGTATGTAAGAAGCGGTGTTAATGCGATTACATTTGCGTTTAGCTCATTGTTGGAGGTTGTAAAAGTCTTATTTGGCTCTGCTTTGGATTTGACTAAGATATTAGCTAATTCCTTCAAGGCTTTACTTACTGGTGAATTTTCGTCTATACCTGACATTGTAGATAAGGGGATGAAAGAAACTACTAACAGGTTTCAGAAGTCATGGGATAATATTAAGGATATAGCGAAAAAATCAGTAGAAGAAACACTATCAGGTAATATTAAGCCTATTGATATTCCTGTTAATGTAGTCAATGGTACCGATTCGAGCACTAAACAATCCGGTAAGAATAAACCTGTATTGACTGATGAGATGAAAAAAGCAGCAGAAGAAGAAAGAAAAGCTGCTATAGAACTTGCAAAATTTAGATTAGAGACTGAAATAAAAAGCAATAAAGATATTGCCGATAATCAGGAAAAATCTTATGATGAAAGGCTGAATGCTTTAGGTAATTACTTCAATTTACAGAAAGCTTATATAGAGAAGTCAAAAGAATTTGAGTTGACTCAAAAAGGACTTACGGCTTCACAAATTAAATTGATAAAAGAGAAATCAAATCAGCAACAAATAGATCTTGATAAAGAATTAGCGGATAAGTCACTTCAAATAATGAAGGATGCCGAGTCTAAAAGGATTGAGATCTTAAATACGGATATCCAAAATAGATTATCGGCAGTCAAGCAAGGAAGCGATCAGGAACTTGCCTTACGTATTCAGCAGTTAGATATCCAACGACAAATAGAAATTGATGCAGCAGAAAAGACCGGGGCGGATAAAAAAGCCATAAACGATAAATATGCCTTATTGCAGAATGAGGAGCAACAAAAATATTTCGATTACTGGAATCAACAGGCACAAAAGCAGTATCAGAATGATATAATGCAAGCCCAATTAAATAATCAGAATACACTAGGATTGCAGATAGCAGCAAAACAAGCGGAAATTGCATCTCTTTCACAGTTGCAAAATGAAAGTGATGTTGATTACCTGAATAGAAAACTTGTGCTTCAAGGCCAACTAAAACAACTGGAAGATGATTTATTCCAATATCAGTTAGAAAGCCAAACTAAATATATGCAGGCAGTATCTACCATTGCCGGAGGATTTGAAGAACTGTTTACATCTCTTGCCGAAGATAATGAGGCGTTTGCTGTATTTGCAAAGGCGATGGCTTTATATCAAATAGGAATTGATACAGCTACAGCCCTTACCACAGGTATTGCACAAGCACAAAAAGCAGGACCATTCCCAGCTAATCTTGTCGCTATTGCAACTACAGTAGCTACAATATTATCTAATATAGCAAAAGCCAAGAAGTATCTAAGCTCTGAAAAACAGCCTAAAGCTCCTTCTTTTGCTACAGGTGGATATGTTAGCGGTGAAGGCTCAGGAACATCAGATAGTATTTCTGCATATTTAAGTAATGGAGAGAGTGTACTAACTGCACGTGCAACATCTATGTTTTCTCCTGTGCTATCAGCATTTAATCAGATAGGCGGTGGAGTTCCTATATCAACACAGGATACAGCAAATCAGGTTATGGGAGAAGAAATGTTATCAAGGGCATTTTCAAAAGCGGTTCAATCTTTGCCTAACCCTGTAGTATCTGTTCAGGAAATAGATAATGTAAATAATAGAATATCCATATTAGAAACATCGAGGAGTATATGAAAGCGTATGAAGTTTTATTATTGGCAAAACCCGCATTGGAAAAACTGGCTGATGTTGGAGTAAGCCCGAAGGATATACAGCATTTAGAAATGTTCAATGATTACATGAATCTAAAATCTGAAGGACATAAAGTCGCGTATATTGAAGCGTACCTATGCGACCAATACAACATAAGTGAAAGGCGTTTTTATCAGATAATAAAAAACATGTGTAAGGATTTATAGATAAGTTACATACTGCAATTTTTATTACACCTACTATTTGGAATGATTCTAAATAGTAGGTTTTTTATTTCATACATTTGAAGTATCAAATTATTTATAAATGGTAAACATAAAAGGAATAATAGGAAATGGAGAAGGAGAGGTTAATCTTCTTTCTGTAATCGAACAAGCAAACAAGGAGTCTGGGGACACAATACATGTCCTTATAGATTCATTTGGGGGTGATTTGGACGAAGGTATTTCCATATACAATTATCTGAAAGGTTTAGGCAAGACGATAATCACAGAATGTGTAAACAATTGCGCTTCTGCTGCAACTATCGTTTTTATGGCTGGATCTAAAAGGATAGCAGGATGTCCTCAAATGATACATAACCCATATATCGAAGGCGCATGCGGAACAGGTGATGAGCTTAAAGAACTTGCAACCTTCGTAAAGAGTAAAGAGACAGAAATGGAGAATATATATTCTCAATATACCAATATAAGCAAAGAAGTTCTTTCAGATCTTATGGATAGGGAAACGTATATATCACCTTCACAGGCTGTATCTATAGGACTTGCGACAGAATCGAAACAAATTGCATTCGCTAAAATAAATATAAATATTAACAAAAATGAAGTAAAAATGAGTGAAAAAAAAGGTCTTGGCACCATATTACGCGAATATTTCGGTGTAAGTGCTAAAAAAGAACCGACAGTTTATAACATGGACTTGTCCACAGCAGACGGAGGAACTTTGTCTATTGACAGAACAGAAGGAAGCCCGCAAGTTGGAGATAACGCTGCTCCTGATGGATCTCACACAATGCCTGATGGAACTGTTATCGTTGTTGAAAATGGTGTGATTACTGAAATAGTAGAACCGGATACAAGCGCGCAAGCGGATACAGTTGATGAAGCTGCAAATGAAATTGAAATGCTTGTTGAGGAATTGCAAACTCAGGTAGAAACTCTACAGGAGCAATTAGTTGCTGCCAGAGCTAACGAACGTACGAAAGAGGATCTTAAGATTATCAATGCAGTTAAGATGTGCGGAGGCTATGAGAAGGTATTCAAGGATAAGGTTTCGGCATACAAACCACAATCAAGAAGCAATAAGGAAACAAAGATTGAAGCATCTAACTCTCTGAGAGATAGAATAAACGAATTAAAACAGAAAGGAGTGAAATAATGGGAAGTACAGCATTAAATAATATTAATCAATTGACGCCCGATAATCTGGCAATCCGTGACTTAAGAGAGCTTTTGTTTCTTGAGGTACTACAGGCCGGAGCAATAAATGAGATCGTTGATCTTAACTATGGCGTCTTAAATGGGGCTCACCTTGGAGGTGTTGGTGAGTTTGGTCTTCTAGGAGAAGATAAGGCAATGTGCCGTCCAACATTTAACAATACAAATCTGGCAACCCAACAAAAGATATGGGAGCTGGGGCGTATTGTCGTTGCAGAAGAAATGTGTGCCGATGATTTTGAATCTACAGTTGCTAAATTTAGCATGAAGACCGGAACCGATCGCGCGGATCTAACGCAAACAGATTTACTTAGTTATATTATTGAACCAAGACTAAAAACAGCCATTGAGAAAATGATTTGGCGTGTATCATGGTTTGGAGATAAAGCAGCTCAAAATGTATATGATGGCGGTATTATTAAGGACGGTATTGATGTAAAATTCTTTACAATGGCTGACGGTTTATTTAAGAAACTGTTTGCTATTACCGCTGCAAATACAAAACAAAGAGTAACTATTGCAGCTAATACCGCTGCAACTTATACAGCTCAGCGCGACAATATGAGGGCATCGGGAGCAGCTACCGGAGTTATAGATGCTTTGGTATACAATGCTAATCCAATCTTACGTCAGGCAGAAGGAAGATTCATTCTATGTACACAATCATTTGCTGATGCATTGGCAATCGATATTAAAGCTAACAACAAGGGTTCTGATCTTCAATGGCAATCTTTATTCGGAGGCTTGGCGTACGCTACTGAATATAACGGTGAAAAATTAATACGTCTTCCTATATGGGATGAGATGATCCAAGCTTTCGAAGATAATGGTACCACATTGAATAAGCCTCATAGAGCATTATTCTGTACTAAGGATAATCTTAAAGTAGGTTTTGAATCAAGCAATCTTATGCCGGATCTTAAAATTTGGTTCTCAGAAGACGACCAGACTAATAAGATACTAGGTCGTGACAAGATGGGTACGTTGACATGGCAAGATGAATTGATCCAATTTGCTTATTAAGAAAGGGGGATATTATGGGATATTGTGATGAAATAATCAAACAAGACATTCAACAGGACTGCTCTAACCCATTAGTTATGGGATTGGATCAGGAGGGTATTATAATAAACTACAAAGACATTGATTTCTCAGAAACAGAGTATGAGCCCGATGTTGTTGGCCCTCCTGCTGTTGCAGGACGCAAAAATGTGATTACTAAAATAGGTTTAAAAACAGGTAAAAAAGCCTATAAGATAGTCGTAAGCGGGAATAAGCCTTTCAGTGGAACAACCACAACAATGGAAGTTGGCACCAATAGAAATACATTCACAAATAACGTAGGGATAGTTATTCTTAATAACGATCCTGATGTTTGCGAAAATATAATTGACGGTCTGGCAACAGGTAAATTTGTATGTATATTAGAAAACAATTTCAAGAATACAAACAAAGCTACAAAACCCGGTGATTCTACTTTCCAAGTGTATGGTTTCTATCAAGGATTGAGGGCTGCAACACTCGAAAATGATAAGTATTCAGAAGATACAGACGGAGGATGGAATGTCGTATTGACAGAAACAAAAGCCCCTCGTTCCGGCATGTTCTATTTTGATACTGATATCGCTACTACAAGAGCTAAGATAGAATCCTTAACTACTGTATAATGGTTGATTTGTTAAACAGGATAGAAGATATGAAAGTTCGTTTCGACCAATCGGGCGAACTTTCATCTTCGGATAAATCATTTATTGATTCCTATTACGAAAGGATATTATCAAAGTCTTTCAATAGAAGTAGTTGTAATCAATGTTATCGAGATGCTTTTATTGAGATATACATTTATGTTAAACAAAACGGAATAAAGAAAATGGGTAAATATATATTAAAAAGAGAGGAGTTAATTCATATAGCAGGTGATCCTCAGGTTTATACTAGGGCAAATCTAACCGATGATATTGCTATTAAATATCTAAAAAAATATCCAAATGCAATATCTAAGTTTGAATCGTTCCCGGATAAATTGGATAATGAAAATGAAGATACAATATCCGATATTACTCCGGTTACAGTTGAAGACAACGAGCCAAAGAAAAAAACATTTAAAAAGAGAAAAGAGCCGAAATCTAATGAACCTATAGAATAGGATTTACCATGAATGTAAAAACCGTAAAACGAACAGAACCAAGGATTGAATATCCGAATATTACCAACCTTAAGATAATAGCTTATGGTTATAATAATCTATACCCACAAGAGATAAAATCAATTGTAGCTTGTTCGGAATCGGGAACAACATGCTTAAATAGATATGTTCAATTTATACAGGGTAATGGGTTCTTAGATGAATCACTTGCATCGTTGATAGTAAACCGTCATGGCGATACCCTTGATGATATTCTACAGTCAATATCTGAGGATTTAGGCAATTGGGGCGGTTACGCATTACATGTAAACTATAATGTTATTGGGGAAATAATAGAAATTAACCATATACCATTTGAAAATTGCCGTCTTGGGGAAGAAGACGATAACGGATATAGCTCTAAAATAGCTGTATTTCCTGATTGGACAGGAAAGAAAAAACGCAATAATAAAATATTAAAGCCAACTGTAGAAAGTATTGAATATCTAGATAGGTTTAATCCTGATAGAGAAGTTATTATGTCTCAGATTGAAAGAGCAGGAGGGATATATGAATATAACGGTCAAGTATTATGGTTCTCATCTGCCGGAAAGCAGGAATACCCAAAAGCTATATATGACAGTGTGGTAACTCAGATGAGTACGGAAGAAGGTCTAGGAAATATAGCATACAGAAATACTAGATGCAATTTCTTGCCGAGTAAGATAATTGTATTTAAGAAAGGACAGGACTCACCACAAAAAGAAGATGAAGACGGAATAAAAAAAGACGAAAGAGGAAATGAAATAGCCCAAGCAATAGCAAATGTACAAGGTGATATAAATACAGGGAAGGCGGTAGTATTAGAAACCGAGTACGATGAAGAAATACCACAGGTGTTTGATTTGCAGGGAGCTAATTATGATAAAGATTTTACGGTGACTACAGATGCTGCCTGTGAAAAAATATATGCAGCTTTTGGGCAAGAGGTATGGCACCGATTAAGAAAAGGAAGTGTAGGTTTTAGTTCTGATATAATGAGAGACGCTTATGATGTTTATTCTTCTATTACAGGTACAGAAAGAAGAATGATAGAACGCGCTTTTGATAGAATATTTAAAAATTGGCATCAGGATATACCAACATCTGATTTTACTATTGAACCATTAAAATATATATCAAGTGAAACATCTGACATCCAGTGAGAATATAAAGTCAACTGCTGCAAGATTTGTAAGTAGCAAGCTTGATGATAATAGGATAGATCCATATATAGATGAATGTGAACAAATAAACATTAAATCTCAAATAGGGGAATCATTATTTATTGATCTGGTTGAGTATGTTAATGCAGAAGACAAATCAGGATATCCGGTAGAATATGACACACTTCTAAATGGAGGTACCTATGAAGCTGAGGTATGCGGGTCTAACTATAAAAGGCAGCTTAACGGATTAGTAAAATCATTAAATTACTATGTATGGTCTAAGATTGTAAAGAATAATAATTATACAGTAACCCGATATGCTACGGTAACTAAAGTTGACGACTATTCTAAGAATGCAGAGCTGAAGGAAAGATTAGTACTAGAGAAAGATGCGCTAACTGTTGCCGATAAATATCTTATGGAATGTATCGATTATTTAAAGGCAAAGTCTGATAAGTTCCCTTTATTTAATATAAGTGGTTCAAAGCCAAAATTCAATAATAGGTTAAATATTAAAATTATAGGAGATTAAATATGTCACAGGATTTGCAAGATATATCTAACCTGATAAGAAATGAAACAGATGAAGGTGGCAATACAAAGGAACGTATAGCAAGTGCCTTTGACACTGTAAATACTGACAAATTAGATTCTGGAGGTTCAACCAAGACTGGGGCGCAACTTGATACTGAATTTACGCAAAATGGCATTAAACTACAATACGGAACAAATAGGCTTAACCCAAACTATTCAGACGGATTTAACAAAGGCTTAGATACGAACGGAAATATAATAACTAGTCCAGGGTGGTATGTAACACCACTTATTAGATGGGACGGTGAAACATCATTGCTTTGTCAAAGATATCGTTTAAGCTGCCAATATGATGCATCAGGAAAGTTTGTGGCGGGTAGCTACAATATTACTTCATCGGGAAGCACAGAGCTTAATATTACCGTGAACAAGGCAAGTGGAGCGGTATATATGCGTATGATGCTGCCTATGACGAATAAAGACATATCAATGATCGTCACAGGCACGGTAATGCCTTCTCCGTATGTTCCATTCAAACAGGTTGTGAGTACTGATTTAAACGGTGGTACAACGGAATTTATACCAAATATATCGATTGATGAGAAATT
>NZ_GL892014.1 GCF_000213575.1 Dysgonomonas mossii DSM 22836 | reverse complement strand
ATGCTCATCAATACCTGTTAGAGCATTATCAAGAGTTTGATTTTATTTGGTGTTCACCTCCGTGTCCTACGCATTCGATAATCAATTTTACGCTAAACTCTATCGGTGTCGTTCGCTATCCAGATATGACGCTATATCAAGAAATAATATTATTACAAAAGTTTTTTAAAGGTAAGTATTGCATTGAGAATGTGAAACCGTACTATGAGCCGTTAATAAAACCTCAAGCATCGGGTAGGCATTACTTCTGGGCTAACTTCCAGATACCGCCATTGGTAAACAGGATAAAGCATCAGGATATGAACGGTACTAATGGGGGGGGCAATAAACAGAAAGCTAAACAGCTTTTAGGATTTGATCTATCAAAATATGATTGTCCCAAAAAAGAAAAACTACTCCGCAATTGTGTAGATCCTCTTATAGGCAAAGCAATCTTAGACAAGGTACTTGAAATAGAATCACACAATCAAATCAAGCAAGGCGTATTATTTTAAAACAGAGAAAGATGAAACTAGAACCAAGACATATAGTTGGCTATTTGCCACATAAATTAATGGTGCATCACATTGAAAGGAATATCAATGGGTACATAGCAGTATCAAAGGATTATTTTAGAGATTATTGTGAGCAATATTGGACTGCCGATTCAGTGCTTTTTAATATTGAAAAATATAAACCCCTTCTTCGACCTCTTTCCTCACTCTACACAGAGATAGACGGTATGGTTGGGATCGTGGAGTTGGCGAAGATGCTTAGCGGGACGGTATTAGTCGATAAGATAGATGGCTGTTGTACAAACCTGTCATACTTCAAATGTACGTTCGAGGATGGATTTGAGGAGCTTATAATAAACGAAAATTGCGAGGGTTGGTACAGGTCTTATTTTGACAAAAATCAACCGAGCACAGGTCGTAATGTGATTAATCAATTTGAAGTATTTCAATACCTCTTTTCGCATCACTTCGATGTATTTGGCTTAATAGACAAAGGACTAGCAATAGACAAAACAAAAATAAAATAATCATGAGATCAGATTTATTAAAACAGATATTAGAAACAGATCATACTTATTGGGTTGTATCTAAAAAAAACACGGCAAATGAGTATTGTAGGACAGTGCATAAAGATGATTCTATATTATTCATAGCAATACCGCAGAACGTAAAAAGAGGATTGAAATATGAGGAAATAACACTTAAACAATTTGATGAATTAAAACATTCATACATAGATTCCAATATATTTCTGAGTCCTGAAAACTATCCACCTTTTCAGCTTTATATGTCTTTCTCTAGTTTGCATGACGGCTTTCCTGTGACCATTAATAAGATTAATGAATTTATAATTAAGGCTATTGAACTAAAATCTACAAACATATACAGGATTAAAGAATTGCATGATAAATATTTAGAAACAAAAATAAAATGAAACGGAAAGATGTAATCGCATGGTGGTCGGGGGGGGTAACTTCTGCTGTAACTTGTAAGCTCTGTATTGATTTATATGGAAAAGATCGTGTTCGGATTATATTTATAGACACTAAGAACGAACATGATGATACTTATAGGTTTCTACGAGATTGCGAAAAATGGTATGGACTACCAATAGAAACAATATCTAGTCAATTTGAATCAATAGAGGGTGTCTGGCGAACATATTTATCCTTAAACACCGCTCATGGTGCTATCTGTTCTACGGTTTTAAAACGTAGAGTTCGTGAAGATTGGCAAACAAATAATACTTGGATGCATCAAGCGTTCGGCTTTGATTTAAAAGAAGCTCATAGAGCCGTTTCTATGACGATCAACAACCCAAAAGTAAAAGCTATATATCCTCTCTTACTCTATGGTTTGCTAAAAAAAGATTGCGTTAAGATACTCGAAGATGCTGGTATAGTTCTTCCTGCTCCATATTTGAACGGATACGAAAATAACAATTGCGACAAAACAGGATGCGTTCAGGGAGGTATCGGATATTGGCAGAAAAGACAGCGTGAGGAATACGATAAATTTTATCGAATGGCTATGAGAGAGCATGAACTTACGAATCTGAAAGGTGAACCGGCAACCATATGTAAAGACCAGAGTAAAGAAGCTAAAGCAAAAGGAGGATATGTTCCTGTATTCTTATTGCCACACCCAGACTATCCCGATGTAAAAGACATTTCAATGTTCAAAGGTCGGGAGCCAGAACCACTAACCGAATGTAACGGATTTTGCGGTCTTGATGATTTAAAAGTCTATTTTGAAAAAGCATCTAAATCAAAACAAACATCATTACAATTTTAAAACAAAAATTAAATAGAAATGGAATTTAAAGGAACAAAAGCTAAAAAAGTAATACTGGAAGAACTTGAAGAGCAAGGACACCCAGAAAGAGTTGAAGATGTAATATTTTGGGCATTAGAATACTACTGCGAGCATAACAAAGGAACACATGGGTCTGCAATCGCTTATTATATAAAAGAAAGGATATTGGAAGAAGAAGCACTCGGAAAGGAGGCAGACGATGAGTAAGGAAGACCACGTTCTAAACCATGTTAGGAATAACTTAAAATCAATACAAAATCTTATAGAGATGGAAAAATTAGAAGTGTTTACCATCCATGAAGTACATTTTATGATATCAGAATATTTAAAGATAAATGAAGACTTATTAAAAAGTGTTAGCCATGAGTAACCTATACAAGATATTAGCCCTAATGCCAATCGTAGTAATATTATCTTGTTTCTTATATCAAGAGCGCAAGAATCTTGAAATAGCAGAGAAGATACACTACATGGATAGTCTGGAGATAGATCGTAAAGATAAGCGTATCAAAACGCAGGACTCGATTATAGACGCTCTCTATTACCTTAAAGTAACCAATATTACAATAATAGAAAAAGATACAGTAGTGAGCCATGAGTAAAGAAATAGATCACGAATATACTTACAATTTAGTTTGTCCTTATTGTGGATATGAAGATACGGACGCATGGGAATTATCAGATAATGAAGGCGAAACATATTGTAGCAGATGTGGTAAGCAATTTGCCTACATACGGAATCTAATCATTAGTTATTCAACAAATAAAATTAAGCCATGAGTAAAGATAAAGCAGAAGAAAAGGCAAATAACGCTCAACTATTCTTAATCGAGAATAAACTAAATGACTTAGTCATAAGCCCTCTATGGTGCAAGGATAAAGTATATGTTTCAGATACATTAATGAAATATACCGAATCTCTTTCCACCGAGAACGCCCAACTAAGGGAGGCGTTGAGAGAGATAATCAAAGAGTGTGAAGAATGGGTCGCACCCGGTGCAGAAAATTCGAACAATTGTGAAAACAATCATTACGTAGAAATAGATGATTTAAAATCACTTATTACCAAAGCCAAAACTTTAATAGAATGAGAAAGATAATATTCAGAGGAAAACCTAAATCGGGTTATAATTACGGAAATGGTTGGTTGTATGGAAGTCTTATACAGATTGATGAAAACAACTATGGAATAGTAGAATTATCAGATATAAGCTATGATGAAAACGGATATATTGATTATTCACATACTCCTGTTATTTCCGAAACAATCGGTCAGTTCACAGGCTTAACCGACAAGAACGGAAAAGAAATATACGAGGGGGATATAATACAAGACAATAACGGAATTGGTGTGATAATGTGGTTTCAAACGTCATGGGGTATTGCATCATATGCGTATGGTTATGATGGATTAAAAAGTTATACGGCGGTAGATTCATTTTATAGCAAAGAGACTAAAGAATGGGCTGTTATCGGCAACATTCACGACAACCCCTCATTACTAAAATAAAGAATAGAAAATATGAAAGACTAGTTTGAGAGATTAGAAAAAGGCGAATCTATAACATTTCCAAAGATAAATTTCATTCCGATAATCTGGCAAAATCGGCTAGATCGAGATTACGAAAAAGGTTCGTCATTGGATTTTAAGGTAGATGGGAAATGGCTAACAGTCAAAGCAAATAAGCTGATTAAAAAGGAGTTTATCAACGAACTAAACAAGGAATAAGATGAAGGTTTATACAAATGATATTTACCCATTTACAATATGGGTAGAAATAAGTGAAGATAGGAATAACACCCTTAATCGTTTTAGAAATTATTATACGGGCAACCCTATCGCAGATGTTCCATTAAGAGATTTTGTAGAGCCTGTAGAAGAAATATCAACAGGACTTTGGGGAGTGCTAATAATATTCACAGACGAAAGTAGATTGAGCCACAAAACAGTGACACATGAGGCTATTCACGCTACTGGTTATTTATTAGACCAGATAGGTGATGAAATAAACGGAAAAGAGACTTCTGCATATTTAGCGGGATATATAGCTGACTGCCTCATTAAAACTATAAAAAATAAACAACTATGATACACATAACAGATAAACACATAGCCGTAGAGATACCAGAGGATGCCTGTAATGTGCAAATATCAGATAACGGATGCTTTTCATACAAGACGGTTATCAATGAGTACAGAAGCTCATATTGCATTACATCTGGATTTAATAATCATTCTTTAGTCGGCGTTACTCCGCTAACAGAACAACAGATACATGGTATAGTAGGAAGTTCATTTACTAATGAAAAAACATATTGCAGATGCTTCGATAGGTTGTATTATTTGCATAAAGTATCACCCAAGGACAGATGGGATGATATACAACGACTAAAGAGACTAGACCCTAACAAGAAGTATGCAATTATTAAAATTGAAAAGGACAAATAACATGGTAGAAGTAAAGCCAAGCTGTAAGACATGCTCTCTATGCACTGAATTTGAAGATAAGTCTTATCAAGATGAAGTATGGTGCGATTTTCACCAACAGCCTAAATTTAACGATGATATTTGCGATACTTATATTAAAAATAATGAATCATGGAAGAAATAAAACAACTGATAAAATGAAAAATAAAGAAGATATAGCAATTGCAGTCTGGTGTAGACAATATTTGTATTTTAATTACCTATTATCAGAGGCGGAGAACGATAAGGTCCATAAGAGAATAAGTAAAGATCAGGATAAAGGGAAGATCGGAGTAACGGAAGAAGATTTAGATTCTGTAGGACTTATATATAAATCAACTAAAGACAAGCGCCATGGTTAATATAGATCAATTAATAGAGGAAGAATCGAATAAATATGTATCATCTACAGCTCTGATTGAGTTGGGTAGATTCTGCTACGAAGGAACTGTAACAGAAAGAGAAGCGGAAGATATGATAGAAACAGCAAGCCAAGAATCGTTTCAAACTGGTGCAAGATTCGTCCTCTCCAAGTGGCAAGAAGCTGAAAGGTGGAGAAAGGTAGGAGAGCATAGACCTGCAGTTGACGAACACTTAATGTACTCTTATACTTGTCTTGTAAGGCTCGAATTTGGTGCTTATGCTATAGCTGTATATCATTCATGTGGTGCATGGATGGAATCAGGCACAGAGGAATATCTAGATACAGTAATCGAATGGAAACCCATATCATAACATAACGGAAAGAAGATGAAAGTATACATATCAGGCCCTATTAGCGGGTTACCTTTAGAAACTGTCTATAACAACTTCACTAATGCTGAAGTACGACTTTTAGAACAAGGATATGAGGTCGTAAATCCTCTTAATAACGGACTGCCCACAAATGCAACATGGAACGAACACATGAGAGCCGATTTAAAGCTATTGCTTGATTGTGATGCTATATACATGCTTAATGGATGGGAGTATTCAAAAGGGGCTAGTTTAGAATATGATTTAGCTATTGATTTAGGCTTTAAACTTATTCATTTCTGACATTTTTTAAAAATATTCCCGGAATAAATATCAAAAGTGAGGGTTCGTCAACGGGCCAGTACAACAAAATGTAACAAAATGAAAGATAAATTACTTAAAAGAATCAGAGAGAACTGGTTTATAGGGATCTCCGAATCAGAAACGTATATTCTAGTTCAGAAGAAAGGACTTGATGCAGGTGAGTTTTGTGTGTCACGTGAATTTTATATTCACATACTAAAATTATATGGACTGTGTAGTGATATTTCATGGTTTATAGCCTATAGGCATTTTTCAAAACTAAGAAAACGAAAATATCACAGAAATAGACAAAGAATGAGACAGAGTCTTCTTAATAAAATTAGTAGATAAAAGAATATGACTTAGAATATTAAAAAACATGTTATAAAACATACTAAAAAACGCACTAAATATTTGCATGGTACGAAAAAACGCATTATCTTTGTTATATAAAAATAAAACAAATAACAAAGATTATGATACTAACAGATAAAATAGGCAAAGTTGAAACAGATGAGAATGACATATTGATGGTTTTAGGTTCTTGTGGTAAAATATATTTTCATCAAAATGAATATGAGGTTTCATTTTACGAAGGTAAATTTCACTATGAAATAGAAGATAGTTTGTTTTCAAAAAAAGTAGAACTTAAAAAATTAGAAAATATTGATATTAAATCACAAGCTATTTTCGAACAAGAAAGAGAAAATCAAAGGAATTTATTATAAATAACAAAAGTTATGAGCCAGTATTACAATATAAAAGGGTTGAAGGTGAGAGTTTCGGATCACGAACCTAACGAACGCCTGAGAGGCACAAGCGATATAGAACTATACGTAAAGAGTGCCGATAATCAATTACTTTCAATTGAAAGGCAGATAGAATATATCTGCGAAAGAAGAGATTATGATATAGCAGACTTTCAAGAAATAATAAACGACTGGAAAGATGGTAGCTATGATAAAGATATCTTTGTTTTTAAAAATGAAGACGAGGGGGAAGAACAATCAAATGATGGACGTATAGCCGAAATGAGAATAAATAGGAATAATGCTAATGAGGATAAGCTAAGAGGATATACACTAAGCCGTTTCGCTTCACACGAAGAAATAAAATCGTTATCCGAAAATACTGGTGTATCGCAAAGTTTTATAAAAAAACATTTTAATATAAGATGAAGAAATTATCTTATGAATGGTTTTGCGAAAAAACTGGTAAATGTTCGGTTTTTAAAATGCCGTGTGAAGATTGTGATAGATCATGCCCTAATCTAATAAGAGTCTCTTTTGGTATGGGTATGACAAGAATGTTAAGAGAAAAAATATTTTCTCGAGACAAACTATGTTTAAAATGTGGATCAAAGGATAAATTAACCATTGATCACATTAGACCTATATCTCGTGGTGGGTCTAACGATGAAAGTAATTTACAGACATTATGCCGGGATTGCAATGTTGAAAAAGGAAATATGATAATCGATTATAGAAAAAATGGATAAAAAAAGTTATAGAGAAGTCATAGGCGAAAGGCTTAGGACTTTTCGCGAAGAAAGAGGGTTGTCAGCTTATCGTGTGGCTCAAAAGGGTAATATAAGGATAGACCAGGTAAATGCTGTGGAGCTGGGCGAAAAAAATTATACAATAGATGCTTTTCTCGGTTATATATCTGGTAGTGATTTGTACATATATTTTGCAGAAAAAGACAATACAGATGATACTCACGATCTTGGAGAAATGATAACCAAAGCAATAGATAATAATCCGGATAATTTATAATAATAATTTTTTAATAATTTATTAAAAGAGAGGCTTTATGTTTCTCTTTTTTTATTTATAAGATGGCAAAACGAAAAGGAAGCACAGGTATAGAAGTAGCCTTAAGATATAAGCGTTTTTCTGAATTAAGAAAGCAAGGTCTAAAAGTAGAAGACATCGGAAAGATGGCCGGATACAATCATGCAACAGTATCGTACGGAGTAAAGATGTACAACAAGAACCAAATCATGTACGATAAGATAATAGAAGCGAATAAACATCAACAAAACAAAAAGGCAACCCCGCATTACTAAGGTTGCCTTCTTTTTAATCTTAACTTAAAACAAAAAGTACTCTGCAATACAAAGTTAGTAATAATTTAAATTGCAGAGTATATGGAAACCGTTAAAATTCAAGAGAAAGGATTACTTCAAAAGAGAATTACCGACCTAGAAAACTACCAAATACAATTAGACAAACTTCGTGAAGTAGAGAAGATAGTTCTAAGGTCAGACTTAAAAGACATAGATACTATTTACAAAGTGTATGATTGGGTAACTCAATTATGTAACGAACGAGAAGAAATAAATAATTTCAGATACGACACAAAACACTACTTCTTAATTATTGCTGCCTTGCTTTATTCACCTCGAATATTCGCAGGGCAATTTCTTGAAAGAGGAAAGAGGGACGTTATCGCAGATGTCCTAAACTTATCACCTTCTCATATTTCAAATAGTTTGCGTTCTGTTTGCTCGTGGTATAAGTTCTACAAAGACTTTCAATCATCACTTGACTACCTTTATAGTGAGATATTAGATAGAATTGATTTATACGGACTGAAATAATGCAAGAAGATAACGAAATAAAACTTACGGCAAAACAAGAGAGATTTTGTTATGAGTATTGCATTGATTTTAATGCAACACAAGCAGCTATAAGATCAGGTTATAGTGAGAAGACAGCCTTTACTATAGCATCCGAGAACCTTAGAAAACCTTACATTCTAAATAGAATTAAGGAAATGCAAGACAATCTTGCTCAGACGGCGGGTATATCTGCTTTAAGAGTTATAAAAGAGCATGAGAAGATTGCTTTTTCATCGATAGCTCATTTGCATAATACTTGGATTGAAAGAGTAGAATTAGAATCATTGACAGATGAGCAAAAAGCATGTATCAAAAGTATATCTACTAAAGTCATAAAAAAGAATATAGGAACTTATGATGAGCCGGATATTGTCGATGTGGAATATGTAAAGATTGAACTATACGATAAGCAAAAGAGTCTCGACAGTATTAATAAGATGCTTGGATTTGATGCAGCTACTAAGGTTGAAATGGATGCTAATGTTACAGTTAAACCAATGACAAAAGAACTCGCAAGAAAGATTATAGATGAACTCGGCGATTGATGGAAATACAATGATGCAGGCTTATTGCACTAAAAGTGTACTAAACTCTACAAAATACTTTTTCTTACGTAACAATAAGAAGAAATTCATTGTCGCCGAACATCACGAAAAGATCGCTAAGGCTTTAGACGATGTCATAGATGGAAAGATAACTAAGCTAATAATAAACGTACCCCCTAGATATGGGAAAACAGAGCTTGCGGTAAAGAACCTTATAGCTTACGGAATAGCTTTAAACCCACGTTCTAAATTTATACATCTTTCTTTTTCTGATTCTTTGGCTATTGATAATTCCGAAGAGGTAAGAGATATCGTTAAGAGCGAGGCATATCAACAGCTATTCCCATTTGTAAAAGTTTCTAAGTCTTCCGATTCAAAGAAGAAATGGGATACAACTGCTGGCGGTGGAGTATATGCGACATCAACAGGAGGTCAGGTTACAGGGTTCGGAGCCGGGGAGATTGACGAAGAAGACGAAGAAACAAGCGACTTGATTAAAGAACTTTGTCAAGAACTCGACACTATGCCTGTTTATGAAACTGAGAAGTTCGCAGGAGCAATAATAATTGACGACCCGCTAAAGCCTGAAGATGCACTATCTGATCTGGTAAGGGAGCGAGTAAATAAAAGGTTTGAAAACACTATACGAAGCCGTGTGAATAGCAGAAATACCCCTATAATTATAATTATGCAAAGACTGCATGAACATGATTTATGCGGATATCTTATAGAACAAGAGCCTGACGAGTGGACGGTGTTGTCTTTGCCTGCTATCCACATAGACGAGAACGGAGACGAAAAACCATTATGGGAGCATAAGCATACTATCGAAGAGTTAAGAAAGATAGAACGTAATGATCCTTATGTATTCGACACACAGTATATGCAAAATCCTACTCCTATAGAGGGGTTAATGTATAGTACGTTTAAAACATACGAAACAATACCATTCACAAAAAAAAGATTAAAACGAAATTATACAGATACAGCAGATACAGGATCTGATTATCTATGTTCTATATGTTATGATGAAACCGAAATAGGTAATTTCATTACAGATGTAATTTACACATCTAAACCAATGGAATATACAGAGCCTAAAACTGCTGAAATGTTAGCTAAGAATATGACTGAAATTGCATTCATTGAAAGCAACGGTGCAGGTAGGTCATTCGCAAGAGCCGTAGAAAAACAGCTTCGTATAATAGGAAATAATTATACTAAAATAGAATGGTTTAATCAATCTGAAAATAAACAAGTGCGAATATTTACCAAATCAGCAGAAGTAAGCAATATTACATATTTTCCAAACGATTGGGAAAGGAGATGGCCTGATTTTGCTAGTCATTTGAAATCATACAGGAAAGAGGGCAAAAATAAGCATGATGATGCCGAAGATGCTTTAACAGGGACTGTAGAAATGAGAGGCAAATCGGTAAGCATTGATTTAACAGGAGTTTTCCACTAAAAACGAATATATGACATTACAAGAGATACTATCACAAGAAAATATAGCCGATAAGATAAAACTTATTAAACAGGCTAGGAAAACACCCATAGTTGAAGTAGAGCAGTTAAAAAAAGATTGGGATCCGATGCTTCACGATGTCATGGATAAGAATTTACGCCCTGATGAGATAAAAGTTATCAGCCCGGAAGAAAGAGATCCTTTGACAGGTAAAGTAACAAAGATGGCCATAACCAAAGAAGAGCCGGTTAATCGCATTCCGTTACCACTCGAGCAAGATATAGTCAATATTCATACTGCTTTTACGGTTGGTACAGAACCAAATCTAACTTGTGAAACCGATGATAACAAAGAAAAAGAGCTTTTCAAGGTTGTTAAAACTATCGACCGAAAGAATAAAGTTAAGTATCTAAATAAACGCATCGTTCGTTCATGGTTAGCGGAACAAGAAGTTGCTGAGTATTGGTACACTGTTGAAGATAAAAGCTTTTGGAAACTGATACTGAATAAAGTAAAATCTGTTTTCGGTATTAAGACAAATGCTACACGTAAATTCAAATGTGCTGTCTGGTCGCCTTTCCGTGGTGATACTCTTTGGCCATTCTTTGATGATGCCAATGATTATAAAGGGTTAGGACGTGAATATATGATCAAGCAAGCTGATGGCACTACTATTAATTACTTTCAGTTTGTAGATGATAATTCAGTATATCTATGGGTGCAAAATGGTGCTGACTGGTCTAATGCTCCGGGGTATCCATTTAAGCATAATTTCAAAAAGAACCCAACAATATACTCATACAGAGAGAAATCATTATGCGCTAAGATAAGACCTATAAGGAATAGGTTAGAAACAATAATATCTAACTATGGAGATTGTATTGATTATAATTTCTTTCCTAAGTTGGTTGCAACCGGTAAAGTTATAGGCAATAATCCGAAGGCAGCAAGAGGGGGGTTAGTAGAACTAGAGAATCAAGGAGACTTAAAATATCTTTCATGGCAGCAAACACCAGAGGCTGCAAAACTAGAAATAGATACACTTACAGAAAATGCTTATTCCCTCACAAATACGCCTCGTATAAGCTTTGAAAACTTACAGGGTATGGGGAATGCTTTCTCTGGTGTAAGCTTCAAATATGCTTTTATGGGTGCTCACATGGCAGTAGAAATGCACGCTGAGACATTAGGAGAGCATTTGCAAAGGCGTTATAACTTTCTTGTCTCTGCTATCGGATCGGTTAATACTGCTTATGCTGATGCCTCTGAGACTATAGATATAGATGTTCAGATTGTCCCTTATATGATCGATAGTACTTCTGACAAGATTAAAAATGCTGGTGATGCTGTTATGGGTGGTATAGCATCACGCAAGACAGGGATTATACTTGCAGGACTTGTTGAAGAGGACAACGTGGATCAGGAACTTTTGGATATTGAGGAAGACGAAAAGAAGAAAAATGAAGTAAGCAATTACCCTATAGGAGTATAACTAAAATTTAAAAATTATGAGAATAACAGTAGATACAGAAAAGAAAAGTATTATAGTATGGGAAGATGCAAGTATTAAAGAGATTATGGATTTCCTAGAGTCAGCTTTTCCTGATTCATGCGAAGAATATACCATAGAAAGAACAGTTACAGTAGAACAGGTTAATAAGCCTATTACTCCAATCATTTTCCCTCCAAGTATATTCCCTACAGTTAGACCTTGGGGTACTGAAATCATATATTAAGCTAAATAGCCAATGAAAGCAATCCTAAACTTTCTACGCTATCTATATCACAGAGAGAATAGACCAACGAGAAGATTTAAGAGTGGTAAACGAAAAACAATATAACAGTATGATAGACATAATAATTGAGCAAGACATAGCTAAAAATCGAATTCAGATATTTGCATGTGAAATGACATTTGAAGGGCGGTGTATAATTGGATATGATGGAGAAAAGATAGTCAGAACACACTTGAAAGGTGATGAGATGATGGCAGAATCTGCAAAACCTCTTTTGTCTATGCCATACGATCTTGGGGGCATGATTATAGAACTGCTTGCTAAAAAATATAATCAAGCAAATAACAAATATGAAAAAAGCAATGATTTTGTTGTGGGTAAACTAGAGGCGACAGAAAAACATTTGGAGGATATGCGAACCATTGCTATGAAAATGATAGATTTAAAGTAATAACTATGGAACTTACAGATTTGCAATTTGCAGTACAGCAACAAAACAAGATAAATGAACTTCAGGAAGGCATATCTAACATATGTATTGCAATACATAAGCCTGAAAATTTCTTCGTTAAGACAGGTAATGAAGAAATAGGATTCATTCTTGAAGCTATTATAAGCATGAAAAAGGAACTTAAAGAGCTAAGAGAGTTTAAAGAAAGTATCAATAAAGTAATACCGATTAACGATCACGCAAATGCTTGATTCCATATATAGTAATTTAGCTGAGACAGTACTTTTACTTCTTGTCATTCGTATGGCTATTGATGCGATAGTTTCGAATATAAAAAAGAAGAAATGAGAACCGAAACCGTAAAGGATATAATAGAATTATTTGATAGTGCCGACATAATGATGGCTTATCACGATATGCTTTGCGGTGATCTGATTGCTGAAGGTTGTTCGAGGGTTGTCTATGAATGTGATTACGATAAATCATGTGTTGTAAAAATACACAAGAATGTAGACCGGTTGCCGTCTGATAATATCCTCGAATGGGAGTTATGGGAAATGGTAAAGGGCATGAATAATGATGTTCCGAAGTGGTTTGCACCTTGTGTAAGAATCTCCGAAAATGGACGCATACTTATTCAAAAGAAAACAACGCCACTTACTGATAAGCAATGGAATAACCTAAAAGAGATACCTACATATCTATCAGATGTCAAGAAAACGAATTTTGGAATGTATAAAGGTCATATTTGCATGCATGATTATGCTTTTACGCTGTATCGATTAGGTATTAGCAATAAGATGCGTAAAATATCAAAAGAAAATAGGATAAGGTCATGAAAAAAGGACTGGCCTTGAAATGCGGTAAAGCTACTACTAATTAGATGTAAATATCTGTAAATCAAACATTGTATAACTGGCCTGATTATGAACAAATACGACTCCCAATATCGCCAAACCCAAATAAAGATACTAAAAGACCTAGAAAATATCTATGGTGATTTAGTAGACGAACTATTGGGGGTTGCTTCTTTTCTTAGCATTTCGGATAAAGAGTATTTCTTATTCAAGAATTACCATTCAATCAAGAACAAAGCAGACGATTTAATCAATAAGCTAAAGTTATCAGTCAACATTTACATAAATAATAAGATTACGGACGTATGGGGGCTGTCAAATCAAAAGAATGATGCTTTAGTAGACCAACTATTCACTCAAAGGGATAAAGTCGCTCCAAAGGCTTTAAAATCGCCTAACATAAAAGAACTAGAAGCATTCAAGCAAAGCAAGATTAAAGGCCTCACGTTATCTGATCGTGTTTGGAGTTCAAATGCTAACTTAAGAAGTGAACTAGAATCGGCTATATCCGCAGCTATCGAAAAAGGGAAAAGCGCAAAATCACTCGCAACCGACATTAAGAAGTACCTTAATAAACCCGATATGCGTTTTCGTAAAGTTCGGGATAAGTTCGGTAATTTGGCACCATCTAAGAACGCATTACAATATTCACCAGGACAAGGTGTCTACAGAAGTTCTTATCAAAACGCTTTGAGGTTGGCAAGAAATGAGATTAACAGAGCATACAGAGAAGCGGAATACTTAAGATTTCAGCAAAACCCGGTAGTAATAGGCTATCGTATTCAAAATTCAAACAGGGTATCAACCGTATGCCCTATATGTAGTGCGATGAATGGTCTTGTATTCCCTAAGACGTTTAAATTTATTGGCTTTCATGTGCAATGCATGTGTGTCACTATACCTATACTTGCAACCGATGAAGAGTTTGACAGAATATTGGAAGATGAAAGATATTCTCCTATACAACCTGATATGCCAAAAGGATATTATGACTACTATGATAATAGAGGGGAGTTAAAAAAGAAATCATAGGATATTAGGCTATGTTTGTTTTCTTTATAATTTTTAATCCACTTCTTTTTAAAGGTACTAAGCAACCTATTTGTGATTTTATATGCGTCCATTCTTCTGTAACTAAAGCTCTCATGTTATGCGTAATAATAGGTTTTTTATCAAACAAATATTCGGATTGAGTTAAGGTTATACCGTTCCAGTACCAACCGTTTTCATATATTACAGAATATGTATCTTTATCAAATCCTGATTCTTCTTTAAACCCATTTTCTAAAGCGTAGGCTTTTATTTCTTCGTTAAAGTTTTTCATACTCATTTCTTTTTCATTTCATATACTGCACCGCAATTAGGGCAAGTGAATGTTTCTTCTTCATCAAATAACGCCCCTATTGGGACTTCAAGGAAGCTTGCGATTTTTGCAAGTTTCTTTATATCCAAAGATTCTGTTTTTAAGGATGTCGAAAACGAATCCTCCCTTACTCCTAAAAACTTAGCTAAGTCCTTCTGGGTTTTGCCTTTTTGTTTTAGAACTTCTTGGATTTTTAAGTACTTCTCCTTCTTTATCATATAAATGTATTAGTTTCATTTTCACCCTATAATCCAACTTGTCAGAATATATATGAACTAAAGTTCTCATATATGTACGTCTATGCAATATTAATAGCCGGTATGCGTCTAGCTTATCATGTCCATACACTTTCTTTGGAGATTCAACCAATGTACTATCCAAGAAATAATAGCCATACGTATCCTTCTTTATAGTGATCTTTCTCCTTAATGCTGAATTTATAATCATAGGCATATAGCAGCATGTAGATGGCGAGTATATTTTATCCTCAATACTAAATAAATCTTTATCCAGAGACCACCCATCCACATAATTCTTTTTATGCCATTCAGCAAAAGTAATAAAGTTATGCCATTCATCGCATACTGATACGCCCTTATATGCAACATTCTTTCCAGAATAGCAGCGATCTATCATATTCGCCCACACGCTATAAGAGCCCGACGATAAAGAATGGCTATACTCGTCAATAGAGGACGCTTTTATATACCCTACTTTAAATATGTATGGATTAATAATAACGTTCGTAACGTCATTTATAACAACACTCCTATAAAGATCTAAATCCACCAAATAGCATAAATGCGTATTAGCAACAGTCCTTTTTACGACCTTAAATCTTACGCCGTTTTTCGAAATAAAAATACGATCCATAACATCTGATTTATAATATTACAAAAATAGGCAATATTTACATAATATCAAAATAAAATTACATAATCTTTGGATATTGAATAAAGATATCTTATATTTGTGATGTAATAATAGCAAACAAAATATAACCATTAATAATTACAGATATGAAAGCAATAGATTCAGACAAAGTAAACTTCATCAAGAACTTAAATAAAGATGCTTATAGCCCTTATTCTTCTTATTGCAGACCTGAAGATGTATGTGAGGTTATCAGAATGAACTACAATCTATCTTCTAAAGATATGCCTAAGTTGATAAAAGTAGAAGGTGGTGAATATATGCTTTTCTTGACTAAGCAAGTAGGCGTAGTTGTTGATTTCGTATGTGTTCAAAAAGATGGCAAATTTGAGCTTCTTGAGATGAACCTAAAGGCATACAATGAGTATGAGAGATATATGAGCGAATTAATGGTAGCATAAAATAAACAGCCCCTTCGGGGGCATAATCATTAAAAAGAAATAATATGCAGATATCAGGGTGTATAATTCAAAGAAGGAATATAGACGAAAATACAAAGTCTGATTTTCATGCGACATATAAAGGTAAGGAAATAATAGTTTCTTCTAATCATGGATTGGGTGAAGCTGATAAATATTGGCTAACTCGATTTAATATTGAAGTAATAGATATAAAGACTGGACTTCGTGATGTTGATACTTACGAAGATTGTCATGAGATAAGAGACGCTATTCGTCATGCTTTAATAGGTGCTTGTTTAATAAAACCGTAATAGATGAAAAAGAAAAGCAACCGTGTAATTCTTAACAGAATAAAGAGAGGTAAATTCTGCTGTCCTGTATGTGGTGATTATAGAATAAACATATATGATCATCAAGTCGGTTATCCTGAAATATGGGTTGATTGGAATTGCAAAAATTGTGGTCAATGGGTTGGAGGCGCTGATAATTCCCTCCCTGCTCACATCACAGAATCAATGCGAGAAGTTCGGTCTATGAAAGATATTCGTAGAATGTTGGATATTTTAGTTTAACCTCCCCCTTATTAACAATAAAAGCAAAGACAATGAGAAAGATAAAATTCAGAGGCGTATTTAAAATCCGAGACAATGGCTATTACTCGGAAGAAGAAAGGAATTACATTGAGAGTAAACAGCATGAGGTATTATCTATCAGCATAGGTAGCCACTATACTATTGCATACCAAGATACGGTTATAACCGTATTCGAAATGTACTGCTCTAATTACGACCTTTTGCAGTTCACGGGCTTAACAGATAAGAACGGAAAAGAGATATATGAGGGCGATATAGTAAAACATCGATTCAAACGCCCATGGAAAACCGAATATCACGAATCTAAAGTTTACTGGAATCAAGTTTGGTGCTGCTTATATTTATTTGATGGTACATCTGACTATAGGATGCGAGACGACATAGAATATGAAGTTATAGGAAATGTATTTGGAGATGATAACCTCTAACATTTAATTGAATATAAATTGAAAAGGAAATGAGAGTTTTTAAATTTAAAGCAAAAAGAAGAGACAACAAAGAATGGGTTTACGGCGATTTAATACATGGCGTTGGTTCAAAACAAGGGTTAATGTATATTCTTCCTAGAACCAATATTTATCCCAGCGGGTGTAGTGATCTTGATGGATGGAACGTTATACCCGATACTATTTGCAGGCTATTGCACATATCGGATGACGGCACAGAGCATTACGAAGGCGATATTTATGAGCACGAAGCGTACAAAGGAGATGTTGTTCTATTGGTTTATGATAGTTCTATCCTTAGCGTAATAGGTCAGATTTATTCAAAAGGATCAAACAGTATGAATGTTTCTTTATCTGCATGGGAAATTGATAACCGATGTAAAAAGATAGGTAATTCAGAAGATGATCTATCACTTCTAATGGGTTAACGGCTATTTATTTTTAAAAGATAAGTTGAAGAAAAAGTAAAAGAAGATGGAACAAAAATACCCAATATCAAAAAAAGCATTCAAGATAGATCTCGAAAAAATAGAGGAGGGATATTTGTATTCAGATGTGTTCTTTCATGCAGATTCTATAAATAAGGCTAAATCAGCACTTCTGATAAAAGCCACTCAATTTTATGATATGCAATTGAGGGGATGTGTTGATCTTTCATATATCAACATTCCTATAATTCGAGCCAAAGAATATGACCTTTACTTATTCGAGGGTAAAGAATTATTCGATTCTCAAATAGAGAACGAGTTAAGCGGGCGGCAAAGGAGCCAAGACCTTGATTCTATATTAGCAAATCAGGATATAACTTATTGCTATCTAAAAAAATGAGAATATTACAGACCTAATTCATGCGGATATACCAATAAAAGGAGTGAAGCGGGGATATACCCAAAGAAAGACGCTGTTTCGCATGCTAGATCATGCAGAGAGTTAGATATTATCCCTATTGATATACACGAGCACAATCTTATGATTCTAGGTAGAATCGAAGATTTAAGAACAAGAATAATAGATATAGACTGACAGACTACTAAATAGGTCTCAAAGACACTCTATAACAGGGTGTCTTTTCCTTTTTATACCTACTCACAAACAGAAACAAAACTGTTTATTCCCCGACCTTAAATTACTTCTCCCTCAATTCGTTCCTAAGTAATTTTATACTACAAAGATTACGAACGAAAATAAATAAAAATGAAAGAAAAACTATTAGTAGCACTGAAAACGAAGTATAAAACCTTTGGGTTTGGTGATAAGGCGTTTGACGGGGTGGCTGACTACCTTTCTAAAACCGTCACAGAAGAAAGTGCAATCGAAACCGCTATTAGTGGGGTCGAAGGTCTTTTAAAAGCATTTCAGGGAGATATTGACACAGTACGAAACGAGAAATCGGGTCTACAGAAACAATTAGACGAACTGAAAGCAAAGGGTACTGAGAATAAAGATGATCCGACAAAACAAGATCCACCTAAAGATGTCCCAGAATGGCAAAAAGCTATTGAAGGTCTTACGGCAACTGTTCAAACGCTTGCTTCAACAGTAGGAGCTCAACAGGCAGAAAAAACACATGCTACATTATCTCAAAAGCTTACAAGCATCCTGTCTGAAAAGAAAGTGCCTGAATGGTACTCTTCTGATATTTTAGACGGTAGAACTTTCAAAGACGAAGCAGAAGTAGATGCATGGGCTGAAAAAATCGGCACTAAATGGGGAGAGCGTAATCAGGAGCTTGCAAACAACGGATTCAAAGAAACAGTACCTCCATCCAGCGGTAGCGAGAACGTAAAAGAGTCAGAGCTTATCGCAGGGATGATAAACACAGGAACTAAACAAATTGTAGAACAACAAAAACAAAATTAATTATGCCAGCAGGAGTTAGTTATAACCTGAACGCTGAACCGGTAATCGAGGAACTTTGCCGTTTTGAAACAGTCTTCCGTCATTCGGGAGGTTTCAACTTGGACGATTCTTCTTTAACAGATGGATATATTGTTCCGGTATTAGCACCCATAGCAGTGGATTTCACCACTCGCAAAGTAAAGGTTGTTAAGAATGCTACTATTGTTGAAGCTGCTAATGCATCAGCCACATCGTATAAGATTGCTAAAAACTCTCTTATTGCAGTAGGTATGTATTTAGGAACAGGAGCAAAAGGAGCAGAAGTAACAGCCATTGATAAGACAAACGCAAGTTATGATCTTGTGACAGTAGCAGCCACAATCGGTGCAGCCGTTACAGTCGGTCAGGTTTTGTTTGAAGCAACAGCAGTAGGAGGAACAACCCCTAAGAATGTAGCCAACAAACTTAATTATGCGAGAACTAAAGTAGAAAGCGGAGCAACAGTAACAGCCGTTGGACGTGCTTATGAGGTAATAGAAAGTAAGCTTAAACTTCCTATCTCTGACAAGGATAAAGCTTCTCTAGGTGATAATTTTATGTTTCAACCCTAATAAATTATAAGCTATGCAATTGACATTAGATAAATTATTCAACGATGCAAATATCGTAAAAGCGATAATTGACAGGGTAATGCAAACAAAGCTAGACACTATCTATTGGAAGCGTTATCTTGACTTTGAGCAAACAATGTCACGCACATTCAAGACTTATCTTGGAACTGTGACAGGTGTAACAGCAGGATCAATCATTGACAGGAACTCGAACAAACCGCTTCGTGAACGCCGGTCTATAGGACAAGGTTACGGAGAAGTTGCTTATTTAGGAGACCGTTATCAGATGGATAACGACCGACTAGATCAGCTTAAATCTTTGATTGATAAATACAATCAGGCTAAAACAGCCGATCAAATAGCTGCGCTGAATGCTATTATTGATTATATCACAGACGATTTGAGACAAGTACTTCTTGCGCCTCACAAACGTATGGATTTGGTTGTAGGTTCTTTGAGATCAACAGGTAAAGCAGAGGTGAAGCTTGCAGATAATCCGCAAGGAATTGAGCTTCTTGATATTGAATTGCCGGTTAAGTACTACACACCATTAGTAGGCGATCAGGATAAGTTTATTACTTACCTGAAAACATTGATCGAATCACTTCGGGCAACTATTGGCGCATTCTCAGTTATCGAGATGTCAAGATCTACATTCAATAAATATATCATCGGTGCTGCCGAGTTTGGAACAAACTATAAGATGATATTCGGTAGCGCAGAACTAGCATCGGCAGGAGGTCTTATGACTGACGCTATGGCAAATCAGCTGTTCACTGGTATAGGATTGCCACCTGTACGCATAGTTGAAGAATATGTAGCTACAACTGACGGGGGTTCTGTTTCAACATTTGCAGACAAGCGTGTAACACTATTGCAAGCTGATAAGATCGGTAAGATGATGTGGCATGAGCCATACGAAGCAAGCGATCCTATACCGGGTAAAGTTTATACTCGCTCTGAGGGTGGTATGTATATATCACAGGTTAGAACCGAAGAAGGTCGTTTCATGGAGTATGGAGCCGAATGGATACCAAACATCGCTGCACCTCATAAGATTGTAAACTTAGATTTGGTTAACTTCTCATAAATATTTCTACTATGAAAGTAAAAGTATTAAAGGGTTTTACTGATAAGTTCGATTTTTCAAAGGAATACAAACCGGGTGAGGTTATTGATATTTCTGATAAAGCAAGGATTCAAGACCTTACAGAAAGAGGATTAATAGAACTCGAAGTAAAAGAGGATCCTAAAGAAGAAGTAGTAGAAGACAAGAAGGCAACTAAGAAAGTATCCAAATGATAATAAAGGATTACATAACAAGCAAATTTCAGCCTTACGGAGTGAATATCTCAGAGGCTGATCTTGCTGATCTTGATCTTATGGGTATTGATGTAGGTTTAGAATTTTCAAATGAAAATCGAAATTCGGTGTATCTTGGATTAATTAGATATATCATACCTCAATTACTTCTTAGAGCAAAATCAATATCTGAAAGTGGGTTCTCTGTATCATTTGATACAAAAGACATACTTCAATATTATGCTTGGCTATGTAAAGAACTTGGAATTAAAGATGAACTTAATCAAAAACCATCTGTAAGATTTTTGTAATGTATTTCAAACCTCATAAACTGTATATCCACAAATCGACACCATCTTATCAAGATGAAAACGGAGATTGGCAAGAAGGCACTGAAACTGTAGAATATTTATGCGATTGCTTTTTGCATGATGCAAGTACAGATATAAAGAAAGCTTATGCCGGAACAGGGATAATACCAACACATACAGTCAATTTAGATCGTAGAGACGATTTAGGAATAGGCGTGACGGTTACAGTTAAAGAGGGAGAACTTGTCAGAGCAAAATCACAGATCGTAGATTTAAAAAGGCTTAGTGCTTTGAATTATACTCAAATAATATTAGGTAGTAAATGATAGCAACAAACGACATAAAAACTATTCTGATTGACAATGTTAAATCTAATGCTGTTTTAGGATTAATTCCTGAAATAGTAAAGGATCAACATTTGCCAGTGAAAGAAGGCTCTGTTAAAGAGAGAATAGTCGTTATCGTTAATGCTACTGATAATAGTGATTGGCAGCAAACGTATGCAAGAGTATGTGTTTATGTACCTAAGAAATATTTGAATGATTTAGGTTCATATATGCCTGATACATCAAGATTAAGAATTTTAGAAAGGGTATGCACTGAGTTATTCTACAAACGGACATTCGTAGAGTTCGAAGGGAAAACCATCTATTACAGATTGGAGGATATTGTTCAAGAAGATGATCCTGAAACATGGAGTAACTTTTTAAACGTAAGATTAAAAGTAACAAATCAAAATTTTAAATTATAAAGATTATGGCAAGTATTTCAAGAATAGGAATTTCAGCTATTTATCATAGTAATGATCTATTGACAGCAGCAACCGCACCAGTAGCAGGAGACCCGACAAAAGGTCTTACCCCTGCAGAATTAAAGGCATTTTTGGCAGATGAGAATACAAAAACAGTTCCAAACGTGCATCAAGACACATGGAATTATGACGAAGCAGAAGATACAACAAACTTCTATACAGATCAGCTAACAGGCGAAGTGTATAGGGGTGGTACAACCGCTAAAGGAGCAAAAGTAATCACATTTACAGTTGGTAAGTTTGATTTTACAAATATTGCTGACTTTAAGGGAGGAACAGCCGGGGCTGATAAATACGGTGCACCATCTACAAAACAAAACATTTACAAGTCTGTGGTTGCATTGACAGAAGACGGCGTGTATATCGTATTCCCTAAAGCATTTATTCAGGCAAGAGATTCAACCGTGGATAATGCAATAGGCATGTTGGTTACGGCTACAGCTATGGTTCCGGATACAGCGATAGAAGGGTTCGTTCAGATTCGCAAATCAGCCGTTGACGCAGCAGTCATAGGATAAGAAAATAATTATGTATAACCAAAAGGGCAGGCGGTGTTTACTGCTTGCCCTTTTTCGATAAAAATAATATGAACGAAGCAGCTAAACTAGTATCTGAGGCACTTTTAGGATTAGACTATAAGACCATATTCATAGGGGGTAAGGCTTATGAGGTAAAAGCACCAACTATTAAGACTATGTGTCTAGGTCTTAGTGAATGGGCTAAGATAGATTTTAATTTAAAAGACCAAACAAACCTATCATTAGTCACCCAGATACCTGAAATATCAAAACATCAGCTAAGAGGAATAAGCAGATTTATAGAAAGTGATATTCAATTATCAGATAAGATATACAACGAATGGATAAATAAAGATCCTAGCGTTTCGCAAGATGAAATAGATATTGCAATAGATACCATATTAAGCCTTATAGACAAGGAAAAGGTTTTTCGAAGTGCGCAAGGGTGCTTGAGCGCAGCAAAAATAATAGCAAGACCACTATAATAGGTGGTGATACAATGATGGGGCAAATATCCTCATTCATGGATAGTTTACACCTTTCATACAAAGAAGTTTTCGAGTTGATACCATACCGAAACTTAGTTATGATGCAAGCAGATAAACAACGAGAAGCAACAGGGGATATAATAATCCGAAAAAGCAGCGATGAGCTATTCGGGAATAATATAAAAGGATGATAAAGATAGATGTAGACCTAAGCGGAATTGATGATGTGTTTAAGGAAATTGAAGCGCAAGAAAGGAAACTTATCTTAAAAATGATGCGTATAGGTGAGGCTTATGTAATTGAGGCAAGACGACATAAAGGGCAAAATAGTGTGCCTAAAGATTATATGGACCATACAGAAAATTTAAGAAACGCAAATTCTTATAGACTGTATAAAGAGGGCAAAGTTCTATACGAGAGTATAGGGTTACCGACTATGAGCTATTTCTTAGATAAATACAGAGATGGTGTAGGAATAGAGCTTGTGTGCGGTAATGGAATGGAGTATTGTACATGGGTGGAAGGTAAAGGTTATGATGTGGTAAGTAGCGGATTTTTAAAAGTAGAATCAGAAGCAAGAAAAATATAAAATTATGGCAGGATCAGCAATAAACATAAAGGCGAACGCCCAAGAGGTTATTAACTTAAAAAGAAGAATAGACGAATTAAGGGCTTCTCTTGCAGGTATGAAAAGAGAAAGCGACCCAAAAGCTTATGATCGTCTCAATAACGAGTTGTTCTACACAACAAAAAGAGTTAATGAACTTCAATTAAATATACAGAAATATACATCTCAGCAAAATATAGCCAATCAAGCGACTCAGACAACAACGTCGGGTTTAGGTGCATTAAATACTGGCATTGCTAAGATCGGAGGGGTTATATTAGCTGTTGGAGCTGCAATAGCTAAACTAACATCTGTTGCTATGGAGTTCGCAGCACAGGGTATTGCAATGGCAACACAAGCGCAAGGAGTCAAAAGGGCGTTCGATGGATTAAATGATCCAACATTATTAGATGGATTAAGAAAATCGACAAAAGGAACAATTAATGATCTTGAATTGATGAAAGCAGCAGTTCAAGCTCAAAACTTTGGCATTCCTGTTCAAAAACTTGGTGGACTTCTACAGTTTGCACAACAAAGAGCAGCAGATACAGGGCAAAGCGTAGATTATTTAGTAGATTCTATTGTAACAGGACTTGGAAGAAAATCAATAAAAATACTTGATAACCTACAAATTAATGTGGCAGAGTTACAGAAAAGAGCTAAAAAAACAGGCGATTTTATGGGAACTGCCATAGATATGATAAATGAAAAACTAAAAGAGCAGGGAAATTATGTGTTATCGGCAGCCGATAAAGAACAGATTGCAGCAGCTAAGAGAGAGAATGCACAACTAAAAGTAGGCAATGCCTTGCTTGGAATAAGGGTTATATGGAATGAGATAGTTGCTAGTGCGTTCGATTCTATAGGTGCTTTAGCTGAAAGATACTTGCCGTTACTCGTTAAAAGAATAGAAGTAGTAGTAAATAAATTTATTTATTGGTATAATACTTCTGAAACATTGAGAGCTGCTATAGGTGGCGTATATGTCATATTTACTGCTGTATTTGCAAATATTAAAAAAGATGTAAAAATAGCCATTGATGCTATGGGTGCATTTGCAGATGTTATGAGTAATATTGGTTCTCCTGCTAAAGCATTAGAAGCGTATAATAATTTTATTAAAAACTTCGCTCAAAATACAGCGCAAGCAACATTAGAGGTTTCAAAATCAATAAATGAAGCTAAACAGTTAGCCGGTAAAAAGATGGGACATGTATCATTGGAATATACAATAGGCTCATCAAAATATACACCGGGGTTAGAAAATACGAAAGAAGAAGATCCTAAAGGAGAAAAGAGAGCTCAAAGGATGCGAGATGCAGCATTGAAACTACTTAATCTTCAAGCCGAACTCGATAGCGAATCAGCAAAACAACAACTTGAGTACGAGCAAAAAATGTTGGATATTGAGGATGATAGTTTTGATAAAAGATATAGGCAAAATCAGTTGAATATGGCAAAAGAACTTATATCAATTAAAGAGTTCCGCCAAAAGATGATAAAAGATCAGCAAGAAGCAGCCAAGAATATTTATATAAAAAATAATGGTACAGATACCGGGTTTAATTTTGCAACTTTTGATAAAACGCTATTGCCAAAAGAATTGAGCGATGCATATATTCAAGAGCAAATAAATAAAAAGACAAATATATCATTTGCTATTTTATTAAAAGCCAACAAAGATACTTTAAAGGAGTTAACAGACAAATATCAATCTTATGCAGATCAAAGACTCGATATAGAAAAGAAGTTCAACAAGGACATTGATACCCTTATAAAATTAAGGGAAAAGGCTCAAGAGAAAGGAGATAAAGAAGCAGTAAATAAACTTAATAGATCCATTGCAAAAGCGACAACTGATAAGGGAAAAGATCTTATATCATTCGACTTTGAGCGCATGAAAGAGGCTCCAGAATATATCAGAGCATTCGAAGATCTGGGAACAACATCAACAGAAACGCTTAATTCTCTTCTTGGTCAATTTGAAAAATTCAAAGAAGAGGCTGCAAAAACATTATCGCCGAAAGACCTTCGAGAATATACAGCTACCATACAATCTATAGCCGATGAGCTTTCTAATCGTGACCTATACGGATCTCTTATAAAACAGAAAGATGAAGCTGTAAAAGCCAATCAACGATTAATAAAAGCCGAAAATGATTTAAGACTGGTTAAATTAGGTATTGGTGATCCACTATTAACGGAAGAAGAAGCAATAAAGAGGGTAAATAAAGCCAAAGATGAATATTATAATAAAAACAAAAAGGTTTTAGATACTCAAAAGAAAATAAGAGATCAAGTATCTGCATTAGCTAAAGAGATGTCCGGTCTTGGAAATGCACTTGGTGGCACATCAGGCGAAATAATTTCATTTATCGGGGATATTACATCATTCTACACTACTGCAAGCGAAGGTATAGAAAAAGTTGCGCAGACCGGTGCACAAGCTATTTCTGTTGTAGAAAAAGCATCTGTCATACTTACTATTATCTCTACCGCTATCCAGTTGATGAAACAGCTTAATTCTATCCTTCCTGATGCTTTCAGTCAATACGAAAAGTATGATGAGAAGATAGAAAGAATAAACGATATGCGTGATGCTGTCAATGAATATGAAATTGCAGTATTAAAAGCTCGTCAAGCTGAAAACTCATGGTTTGGAAACGATAGCCTTCGAAACCTAAAGGACTATAAAGAACTTCAAACTAAGATATTCGAGTCATATAGAGATAAGATGCTCGAAGAACAGGCTATTTATGAAAATAAAGGTTCGGGAGGTTGGCTTACAAATACATTTAAATCTGCTGTTAGTTGGGTTAGTAAGATAACATTCGGATTCGACTTGCTAAATAAAAAGTACAAAGAAGGTACTACTGCGGCTGTAAATAATCTAAGGATCGAGACAAGAAAAAAGAGTAGCGGTTTTCTTGGTTCCGGGATCGGCGGTAAATCTCAAAAAACAGAAGATCTGCAAACATGGATTAATAACAACAAAGATCTATTTAAAAAAGGTTTAGATACTCAATTGTTTGGTGCTGATGGTATGCTCAATCAAGAACTAGCAGGTGTCATACTCGAAAAATACGGAGATAAATTAGTAGGGCAGACAAAAGAGACTTTAGAAGAATTAAAGACACTTACAGAGCAATATAATGAATTTAGAGCACAACTAAGAGAATATGTAAATTCCTTGTATGAGCCGTTAGTTGATAATATGGTTAGCTCTATATGGGATTGGTTTGATGAAGGGAAAAACGCTTTAGATAGCTTTAAAGATTATGCGAAAGAAACATTTAGGGATATAGTGTCCGATATGATAAAAACTATATTACTGAAAGATGTTTTTAAAGACTTCAAAGATAATATAGCAAAACTTTATGAAGAATACTCTAAAGGGAATTTAACCGAGGCTCAATTATCCGAAGCAGTAGCTAAAGAAACTAATTCTGTAATGGATAGGTATAAAACACAACTCCCTGCAATACAAGGCATGGTAGATTCTATAAACCAAAATATAAAAGATGCTACAGGGATAGATTTAAAGAATACCGATAAGTCAAAAGGATCATCTCAAACTCCATCGTCTGGTTATTCAGTTTCTATGTCACAAGATACAGGAGATAAACTTGTAGGTATAGAAACAGGTTCGCAAATGCGCCTTATATCACTAGATCAAAACGTCGCACGTATAGCGCAATGGAATCAGCCTGTAAGCGAGAAGTTTAATTTTGATACTATCGCTATGCCTCTGGGTGTACTTAGCCAATCATCGCTAAGAATAGAACGCATGATGGAAGAAAACAGGAATATAGCTATCAATTCTTATTATGAATTAAAGGATATAAATAAGAACACTAAGGAGTTGTATGCTATTAGAGATGGTATAGAAGGTATAAAGAGAAATACTGACGAAATGTAAAAATAAATACTTTCAAAACTGTTTATCTGCTAATATCAATTTAATAGGCTAGGGATGTAGTATACTTTACATTTGAAGTACGAAAACAAACATCCGATACTTGCAGCCATCGGTATAAAAATATAAAGAAAGGCATTGAATTTAGGTGTAGGCTGCAACCTTGGACATCTTTATTCTTTGCCTTTCTTTTTTAAAACAATATTATGATTACAATAGGTAACGATCTTACAATTTTCAATGCATGGGGCGAACCTAAAGTGCGCCTAGATATTCCTAACGATTTCAAGCAGGCTAATGAATTAATGTCAGAACATTATGTTCAGTTCACATTTCCGCTAACAATAAAATATGACTTTGTACGTGCTGATTATATAGACTATAAGGGTATAAGATATGCCATACGCACCGACTGTCAGCCAACAGAAAGCGGATTTCAGAATTACAAGTATGAACCAAAGTTTGAAGCCCCTGAAATGTTCTGGCAGGATTTTATTTGTTGGTATATTTATCAAGGATTGAAAGAGGCTGAATGGACGCTAATGGAGCATGCCGGAACATTCTTACAGATAGGTTGTGATAATATAAACGCATACACCGGTGAAACATGGACCGTAGGAGTTGTAGAGCCTACCGATATGCAGAATCTTACATTCAGTTCTCAGAATGTTTTCGATTTTCTTACAGACGTTGCAGAAGCGTTTAATTGCGAATGGTATTTAGACTATGAAGCTAAAACAATAAACTTAGTGTATAGCTATTCAAAAGGCGAACTGATGGAGCTAAGGCGAGAAATAGAATTGATAGACATTACACGCTCAAATGAAAACAGTGACGAATATTGTACACGTATGTATGCTTTTGGTGGGACTCGAAATATACCATCAAACTACAGAAGTACAGGAAGCAGTGAAGTTGTGGACGCTATTGTACAAAAACGCTTAAGACTCCCAATTTCCAACGGAGACTATATAGACGCTTTCCCGAATATGACAGGGAATAAGATTATTGAGAAAGTATTTACATTTGATTATATATATCCGAAGCGTACAGGAACGATTACAGCACTTAGAACGGCAACCGTAAAAAATGATGATGGTATAGAAATGACGGTATTTTATTTCAAGGATAGTGGTTTGAACTTCAATTCTGAATATATATTACCGGGGCTAACTTTATCGCTTCAATTTGGCGAAAACAGCTTCCTATCAGGTCGTGATTTTGAACTAGCTTTCCACAATACAGAAGAGCACGGACAAGAATTTGAAATAATAAACAATCAGGATAACCCAGATTTAATTATACCGAATGACTTACTATGTCCACGTGTAGGTGACTTCTATGTGCTTTATAACTTCAATATATCTTTAGTTGGCGATCAGTATGTGGGAGAAGCAGAACAGGAACTATTAACAGAGGCACAAGCGAAAATGGCAAGCCTTCAAGAAGAAAACGCTACTTATACATGTATGGCTAATCCTTTTAGGGTTGCTGCTTATGGGTTAGATATGGGTTTAGGGCAAAGCGTAAAACTTAAAAGTTTGATCTTTAACGGAGGCGAAAAAGTGTCTCGTATTCGTGGATTTACTAAATACCCTGTGTCTTGTAAAGATGAATACTTAGTCGGAGAAAAGCCTCGTTATAGCCGTAGAAAAGCATTAGAAGCCAAAGTAGACAGCAACAAGAAAGAGGCTGATGTGAATTATTTAGAGGCTATGAGAGCATCTAACAATAACACACGAAGCATTAGAGGTATGAATTACTTGCGTACTGCTTTACAGAATGAAACAACGATAGATGGAGGTCTTATATTGACTACATTAATTCAAATGGGATTAATGCAGGGTGATGTTTGGGTAAATACAGCAGGCGTAAACGGTGTAAAGCAGAATGATGATGATATTGCGTTCTGGGGTGGAGGAACTTTACAACAAGCCATAAACTTGGTCGAAAACCCAGAAGCTACAGATGATGTTGCAGGATTTGCGGTTACTCATGGCGGGCGTGTCATAATGGGGCAGGCAGTTATGAGAGGGAAAGTAACAAGTTCAGATACCAACGGAAATAAGATAGTTTTTGACGCTGAAAATAAATCCATTGAAATGTTTGCAAGATTTAGAGGTTCAAGTATCTCTATTGCAAAATTAGAATGGATAAATTCAACGGATTCAACAAATGACATTATTTCTACTAAGTTGACACTTGGAGACATGTACACCGACAAAGTTTCAGGTGTAATAAACGGCGACTTAATGAGCCAATGTGTAATTACACCTAAAGGGATAACATTTAAACCTCTTTTAGGTGATCCAACTTTGATAATTAATAGTGAAATACCAACTAGTTCCGATTTTGAACCAATAGGTACGGTATGGAGCAATAACGGTAACTTAGAAATAGTTGAGTAGATTATTGAGGGTATTGTGCCGGATCTGTTTTATCCGTTATCGCAATACCCTTTATTCCGCTAGGCAGAACAAATTTATTTAGTTTATTTTCATAAACTATAAAAGATATATCAGCTCTTATTGCAGCTACATAATCAGAATAATCAAAAAATACATATATCTCTTTAATAGATGAATTAGCTATTCTAATCTCATTTGATATTTCTCCTTTATTTATATTTCCTAAATCAGCAATCTTCTTATACCTTCCATCAGTTAGATAACCAATAACGACATTCGGTAAATCAACGGAAGATTTATTCTCTAGCGTAAAGCTTGTATAATCCTGCATAGGTTCGTTCTCATCGCTTGAGCAAGAAATAAAAAAAGGCAATAGCATGAAAAGCAATATGTATTTTTTCATTATAGTATTAATTTATTATTCTAATCTTCTAAAAAAATAAGATCGTCTTTAGAAAATCTATTTTCAAATATTCCTGATTCTGAATAACACACATATTTATCTGTATCATTGTCATACAATTTCGCAATAAGTGTTTTACCTGAAACTTTATGTATTACCGATTTATTTATAATGATATCATCATTTGTATTATAGGTTTCTGATTTATTTATATATTCATTTCTTATTTCTCGAATATCGTTTGTCATACCCCAAAGCTTAAAAAACAATATAATTTGAAGAATACCGAATACAATAATAACGATACCTATAAATAAATAAAATCCTTCCATATTTATATTATTAAGTGAGTTTATTTTACAACATCTTTCTTTTTTTATCCTCAAATTCCTGTTCGGTTATGATACCATCTTGTTTGAGTTGGTATAGCTTGCGTATATCTTCAATATAATCACCTCTATGATTGTTATTTTGGTTCGCTGCCATATACTGTTTATTATACTTCATATCAAATTCTTTGTCGCTCATTGATATTAATATAATACCTTCAATTAAAGAAATTATAGCTATTATTATACCTGCTATACCTAACGTAAATACTGTTATAAGAAGATATAAAACCCCTTGCCCGCCTTTACCTAAATAGAATTTATGAATACCTAGACAACCTAAGAATATTGCTAATAATGCTGCTACTGTCTTATTTTTCATACAATAAGATTTAAGTTAATCCACAAAACTACAAATTAACTTTTATTATCCTCTATTTCAGCCAATAATTTTTTAATGTCGTCTAGGGAATTTATTTCGTAAGATTTATTATCAATCTTTATAATTCCACTTATACCTTTTGGCTCAAACAGCTCAGTTATATTAACATCTAATGCATTTGCAATATTATCCAATGTTGATATTGTAGGATTTCCTTTTTCGCTTAACGATTTCGACAATCCAACCTCTGTAATATTGAGTCTATCAGCTAAGTCTTTTTGTGTAATACCCTTTTCTCTCAATATGTCCTTAACTCTTAGTTTAATCATATGTAAATTGTTATTTAGTTATTAATTAAACTACAAATATATTAAAAACTAAATAATAAAACTATATATATAATTATTTAATATTTATTAACTAAATAAACATCTACAATATTAAACATATAGTTATATTTGCATTGTGATTATACAACTAAAGTTTAATTAATTATGACACGTTACAACAAAAGCAGGATATTTAAGGCAGCATGGTCGATCAAAAGAAGAAACGCAAGCGTATCATTTTCTGAATGTCTTTCTATTGCATGGCAAAGAGCTAAATGTGATGTATTAGAAGCTCGCAGAGAAGCTAACAGAAAACCTGTTGATACTTCTATTTATTCTTTTAATGCAAGTAACAATGTAGGTATAGAAAGCTATTACGCTAACCGTGCATATTCGGGGGATTGATTATGAAAAAAGATATATCATTCACAGAACTAGATCAACTGTCTACAGATCATTTACAGGATATGTTATCTACCAACTTGACACACGAGAACCGCAAGCGTATAGCTTACGAAATACGGATAAGAAATATAGAGCTTCCGAAATAATGGAAATGAAATAATAATAATTTATATAATATGAAATACGTTAAGATTAAAAACAAGGGACATATTGATGCTAGGGCACTTACATTAGTAGGTGTATCATCAAAACGAGATGATAGTACTAAAATAGGTCGTTTTGGTAGCGGTAATAAATATGCTCTAGCCTATTTATTACGGAATAAATACATTGTAAAAATATTTGCAGGAAAAGAAGAAATATTTATCGAAACTAAACAGGAAGAGTTTAGAGGTCATATATTTAATCGTATTTATGTTAATGGTGAACAATCATCTATTACCACTGAGATGGGTGTTGATTGGCAGTTCTGGCAAGCTGTTAGGGAATTATATTGCAATGCTATTGATGAAGGGGAAGCTTCAATAGAATGCGTTAACGATATTATCCCTGCAGAAGGAGAAACTCATGTATATTTTGATATAAAAACGGATGTGATGGACTTCTTCTCTAATTTTGATAATTATTTTGCAGAAAACAAAGAGATATTATTTGAAGGAAAATATGGTAGAATACTAAAAAAGACAGGTTCTAAAGCAAATATTTATAGAAAAGGAATTCGTTGTCATGAAACAAATTTAAATAGTTCTTTTGATTATGATTTCCATGACATATCTATTGATGAGAATCGTCTTATAAAATACTCATGGGAAGTATCCGAGTATCTTTGGAGATTGATATTTAGTTGTACAAATAAAGAAGTATTTAGACAGATTTTAATTGATTCTAATAATCCTAATAATATAGAATCTAATATAGGTGATTATATTACTATAAATAGTAGCTACTTATCTTGTGAGGCAGAGGAAGTTATAAGGAATATAAATGTAGCTCCACAAGGATTTGCTGGTCTGCTTAAACCAGATGAGGTTCATCAATTTGCAATAGTTCCTACTAAAGTATATACGGCAATTCGAGGTAAATTAGGACATGAACAAGTAGGCGATAGATTTGATATGAGTAGAAACGGATCAGTTTATCGTATTATACACCCTGATAGTCTAGCATTGCAGACTATAAAAGAAGCGAATGAATTTCTTAAAGAGTGCGGGTTTGTCATTCCTTATAATATAAAAGTAGCAGTATTTGATAATAAAAAAGTATTTGGAACTATAAGAGGAGATGATATTATATTATCAGATGTAGGATTAACTAGGGGTATAAATGAAACAGTAAATACTATTCTTGAAGAATTTATTCACATAAAATATGGAGTAGAAGACGAAACTCGTAGTTTTCAAACTGCTATTATTACTGAGTTTATTGAATATATGAAACGTAAAAATGCTTATTCAATATAAATAATAATCAAACCACTCAAATACTATTTATCCAAAGCCTACTAATCACATGGTAGGCTTTTTTCATGCCTGTATCTTTAAATCAAAAACATGAAGATAGTACAAAATAAGTTGATACCGCCGAAAGGATTTATAGCTATTACGTTGTTTGGGGTTGTGTTTGCAAGAAAAGAGCTTAACGAAACTAGCAAGAACCACGAAGCAATACACGTCAAGCAAGGGAACGAAATGCTTTGGGTATTCTTTTACTTATGGTATTGTATAGAGTGGTTAATAAGGCTTATTCAGTACCGGGATAAGATGTTAGCATACTATAATATTTCATTCGAACGTGAAGCGTATATCAATCAATTAGATGATGAATATTTAATCAAAAGGAAGCTGTTTTCGTGGATTAAATACTTATAAGCAAACAAAATAGATACTGTTTACTCGTAAAAGCATATTAGGGTAATAGGTTTTTAAGCTATAAGTAACTTTAAAATAAAAAAATAATGACAGGCGAATTATTTATAAATGACAAAGACGCATGGTCTACATGGAATGTCAAGTTAGCGGATAACTCTTATGAAAATCTGCTTTCTCCTTATCCTATGAAGTCATATATAGAGAATGAGTCTCGTTCTCAAGACGGCAAACAAGTTTTCATAACTAACCCAAAGAAAAACAGCAGGCAAATTATATTGATTTTTGACATTACTTGTTCAACACGAAGCGAATATTTGACAAAGTACAAAGACTTCAAGAGTGAGATAAGTAACGGACAAATTAAGCTTTCTGTGACATCAATAGATGAAACATACTACTTGTACATGGAAGACCCGCAAAGCCTTGATATGGGTATAGGATTTACAGATGGGAAAGTGGCTATTCGATTTACTGAACCTTTGGGCGAAACGATAACTTATGATGTACTGGTTACAGAGAACAATGAGCTTTTATTAACTGATAACAACGAAACTATTATAGTTTGAAATGGCAGATAATATAAATATAAACGGCATACAACCATCTCAATTACCTACAGAGGATTCGCCAGCAGGGTTTGAAGCAATAGGGTATAAATCAGGAAGGACATCTAAAGTATCTCTTGATACATTAGCTACAAAAAACGAATTGCAAGATGCAGTATCAGGAACAAACCTTCTAGGATCAAAAGCTAATGTAGCTACCATAAAATCAGAGGTAACAACACCAAAGAAAGGTGATACATACAAAGCAACTGATACAGGTCATTACTGGAAATACAATGATGTAATTTCAGAAACAAACCCTTATGATCCTAACAAGTGGGTTGATATAGGCATTGTTATACCTTCTGACGTAATGCTAGCAGGCGGTACAACCAAGACAGGGGCGCAACTTGATACTGAATTTACGCAAAATGGCATTAAACTACAATACGGAACAAATAGGCTTAACCCAAACTATTCAGACGGATTTAACAAAGGCTTAGATACGAACGGAAATATAATAACTAGTCCAGGGTGGTATGTAACACCACTTATTAGATGGGACGGTGAAACATCATTGCTTTGTCAAAGATATCGTTTAAGCTGCCAATATGATGCATCAGGAAAGTTTGTGGCGGGTAGCTACAATATTACTTCATCGGGAAGCACAGAGCTTAATATTACCGTGAACAAGGCAAGTGGAGCGGTATATATGCGTATGATGCTGCCTATGACGAATAAAGACATATCAATGATCGTCACAGGCACGGTAATGCCTTCTCCGTATGTTCCATTCAAACAGGTTGTGAGTACTGATTTAAACGGTGGTACAACGGAATTTATACCAAATATATCGATTGAT
>NZ_GL892013.1 GCF_000213575.1 Dysgonomonas mossii DSM 22836 | reverse complement strand
TGACTTTCTTGGATAGTATTCTTGCGTACAACTGTGTTTGCTTTATATTTGAGTGTCCTAGCGTTTTAGAAACTGTTTCCAGTGATATGCCTTTATTTAGTAAATATGTTGCAAATGTATGCCTAGCTGTGTGAGAAGTTACTTTTTTATTAATATTAACTTCCGGGTGAGCGATAAGCAATTTTAAGTAGTCATTATACTTCTGATTGCTTATTTTCGGTAAACTATAGTTATATTTTTCAGCTATCTTTTTTGCATCCGGTAAAAATAACAATATAAACGATTCGTCTGTTTTTGTTCTACTACTCCTTATTATTTCTTGCTCATTTAATATTTGTATATCATTCTTAGAAAATGATTGCATATCGACATAAGCCATACCGGTGTAGCATTGAAAAACAAATAAGTCTCTTGTTCTTTCTAGTTTCTCATTTAATCCGGATAAATTCTTAATCCTTTCCACTTCTTCAATAGTAAGGAATACTGGATCGTTATTTTTACCTTTGGGTGGAGTAAATAAATCGTATGGTGATTTTTGTATAAGTTCTTTATTTATTGCAATTTTTATGTACATATTAAATAAAGAATGGTTCTTATTTATAGATATGTTCCCTATTTTTTTATCGCGCATGTATTTATCAAAAGCAACTATATTTGTATATGTCAAATCTGCGAATGTTTTAATATTCTTAAAATCATTCAATTTGTTTACTAATGTAACATGAGCCTTTAAAGTGTTATACTCCATGTTTCGGAGTTTCATTTCTGATTCTATAAATGGTATTAATAATTGCTTATTTTCTTTATATTTCCAACCTTTCACATCTTTTAGTACCTTGCATTTGTCAGAAATTGCAAATTGATGGATTTCATTAAATATATCATTGGCTTGTTTGGTTATCGCATCAGCAAGATCATGGTTTTTGCAAGTGAATCCCATTTTATCAGAAAATTGATTCTTATATAGTCTTATACCTGTTTGAATAAGAACACAGTCATTTGTGCCAATTTCCCTTACTTCTATATGGAGTAATCCCTGTTTTGTTTTTGATGCTTCGTTTCGCTTATCAAACCTAAATCTTATGCTAATATTATTCATATTTCGGACATATTAATAAGCAAATATAATAAATGTCCTGAAAAAGTCCGAAAATATGACGGATAATATTGGATTGTGTCGGATTGCATAGTATAATGAAGCATTCGCAAAACGTTATACACAGATGATTCCAATAAAAAAACCCGCTATTAAAGCGGATTTCCCTGTAGCACAGCCGGGAATCGAACCCGAATCTAAAGTTTAGGAAACTTCTATTCTATCCATTGAACTACTGCGCCATATGTCTTATCGTCACTATTGTTTCCGATAAAATCACTGCAAAAATAAGAGAATTTCCGACATTAGGCAAATACATTCCGCGATTTAATCAAATAGTGTTAAAGAAACCCTGTTTTTTCGGGAAATAGGACTTTAGCCAATTGTGTGCTGCTATAAAAACATCTATATTTGCTAAATATTTTTTTAAAAACATAACAATAAATAAATGTTTCAAATTGGCGATGCAATAGTCGCATCAGATATAATCGAAGAAAATTTTCTATGCGACCTCTCAGCCTGTATGGGCGAATGCTGCGTAGAAGGCGATGCCGGTGCACCTCTCGAGGAAGACGAAGTAAAAATAATAGAAGACCTCTTATCTGAGGTCTGGGACGATCTGTCGCCCGCTGCCCAAGCCGTAATAAAAGAGCATGGAGTAGCCTACCGCGATCACGATGGAGACATGGTAACATCTATCGTGCACGGAAAAGACTGTGTGTTTACCTATTACGACGAAAAAGGCATCTGTAAATGCGCCATCGAGAAAGCATACAGAGAAGGGCGTACCAACTTTTACAAACCCATCTCCTGCCATCTATACCCCATCCGTTTGCAAAAATATAAAGACTTCACCGCCGTTAATTATCATCGGTGGTCGATCTGCAAAGCGGCTGTATTACTGGGTAAGAAGGAAGGATTGAAAGTTTACGAGTTCCTCAAAGAACCGCTTATCCGTCGTTTCGGAGAAGATTGGTACAACGAACTTGTTCTGGTAGCAGAAGAATACAAAAAAGCAGGATACAAATGGCAATAATCTGTAAAGAGCTTATGGTCTGTATCGGTTTACAATATAACTTAAACTCATAACTTTAAACTCAAAACATGCATCCTCTACATCAATTCAAATTTTGCCCAAAATGTGGTTCAAGTCACTTTGTGGAGAACAATATCAAATCGAAAAGATGTGAGACTTGTGGCTTCGTTTATTATTTCAATCCCAGTTCTTCCACAATAGCCATTATTATCAATAGTAATGATGAGCTGCTGGTTGCAACACGGGCTCACGACCCTGCAAAAGGGACATTCGACCTGCCCGGCGGATTTGTAGACATGAACGAAACAGGAGAGGAGGCTGTTATACGAGAGGTGAAAGAAGAAACAGGGCTCCATGTTTCGCAAGCAAAATATATGTTCTCCATCCCCAATACATACGTATACTCAGGGTTTGAGGTACATACCCTCGATCTGGTTTACCTATGCAAAGTAGATGATATGGGGAACATGCAAGCTGAGGACGATGTCGCCAGCCTTCAATTTATAAAAATATCAGAGCTTAACCCCGACCTGTTTGGGCTACGTTCGGTAAAAGAAGTAATACAGGAAATCAAAATAATGAAAATATGAGAAAACTGCTATTAGTTATCACCCTTGCATCGGGCTTACATTTGGCTCACGCTCAGAAGTCAGTGTACACAGAATTGCCCGGAAGGCTATTTTCGCAAGGCAAAGAAATGTTCTTAAACAATAACTATGTAGGATGTATCAATACACTACAAGAGTTTAAGAATCAGTCGAAAGATATAAAACTGATGGAAGAAGCAGACTATATGATTGTCAGCTCCTTATTTTATCAGGGCAAAGCCGGTGACGGAACAATTTTGAAAGATTTTCTTGACGATTATCCCGAATCTTATCACCGCAACCAGATCAGTTTCTTTACAGGATCAATTCATTTTCAACAAAAAGATTGGAACAAAGCCCTTCATTGGTTCTCACAAGTGGATATCGATTACCTATCGGTAAACGAGCAAGAAGACTACAGCTACCGCATGGCGTATGCCAGCCTTCAAAAGGGAGACAGAAAAGAAGCTAAAAACCTATTCGGACTATTGTCTCGCAATAGCAAAAAATATGCAGAGCCGGCATCCTACTATCTGGCTTATGCCAATTTTAAGGAAGGAGAATACGATCAGGCTATCGCTACATTCCGCAGGCTGAAAAGCAAACCCGAATACAAGGAGAATGCAACATTCTTCCTCATACAAAGCGAGTTTCTGCAAGGCAATATGAACGGAACAATAAGCGAAGGACAAGACTTTATCTCGTCATACCCGGGCAGTAAAAACATCGCAGAAGTATATCGCCTGCTAGGCAGCAGCTATTACCGCCTTGGCAACATACAAAGTACTATCCGCAACTATGAGCAATATCGTGCCACTACATCTACACCTTTCCGTGAAGATATGTACCAACTGGCAGAAGCATACTACCAAACAGGTGCGTATGGCAATGCCGTGGAAGCGCTGAAAGATGTAGCTTCTACAACCGACAAACTGGGACAGGCAGGACAGATGCTTCTGGGACAGTCTTATCTGAAACTAAACGACACGCAGAATGCCGTTATGGCTTTCGAAGCAGCCGCACGCTCCGAGTTCGACCCTTCTATCAGCGAAGGCGCATTATACAACAACGTAATGATACGCAACCGAGACGGAGGAGGTGCTTTTGGCGAAGCTATCACAGCATCGCAACGTTTCCTTGCTCAGTATCCAAATTCGAAATATACGAGCGCGGTAAGCGGAGCACTGGCTTCCACATTGCTTTCGTCCAAAAACTATAGTACTGCCCTAGCGGCCATCAACAGCATCAAGTCGCCCGATCGTCAGATATTGGAAGCTAAGCAAATCATACTATTCCAGTCGGGTGTGCAAAACTTCATCGACAAGCGTTACGACCTTGCCGCCAACGATTTCAATGCGACCATCAATATGGGTAGCTACAATGCCGAAGTGCGCAACGAAGCATACTTCTGGCGGGGAGACATAGCCTATCGCAGTGCCGACTATGGCACAGCAGCCAGAGATTACACGGCTTACATCGGTCAGGCTTCCCCTTCGCAAAAGAATTATCCGCTAGCGTTATATAACTTGGCTTACGCACAGTTTCAGGACAAAGTTTATTCTTCTGCTCTGAACAACTTCAAGAAATATATTTCGGCAGAAAGCAACAAGCAGTCGCCAAACTATTCCGATGCCCTCAACCGCATCGGGGATATAAACCTCTACAACAGAAACTTCTCTGAGGCAGAAAGATATTATGCGCAAGCCGTATCTTCAAACCCTGAGAATGCCGATTATTCTGAATTCCAAAAAGCATTTGTATTGGGATTGCAACGCAACTATTCGGGAAAAGTAACAGCACTGAACAGCATGATGGCAAAATATCCGAACTCGCAATACATAGACGATGCACTGTACGAAAAGAGCCGTGCATTGGTAATGCAAAACAAAGAACAGGAAGCAATCTCGGTGCTTGAAAAAATGCTGAAAGACCATCCGAAATCCAATCTGGCACAAAAAGCCGGAGTACAACTCGGACAATTATATTTCAACACCAACAACCCTCGCAAGTCGGCAGAAGCCTACAAGCAGGTAATTGCCAACTATCCCAATTCGGAAGAAGCACGTACAGCCATAGAAAGCCTTGAAGCGGTTTATAAGGATATGAACGACATCAGCTCTTATGCTTCATACGTCAACTCGTTGGGTAAAGGCACAATCCTTTCGTCCAACCGTCAGGACTCACTCACCTATCTGGCTGCCGAAAACATATATATGAAAGGCCGCAAAGATGAGTCGAAAACGGCATTCAACAAATACCTGCAAGCATATCCTAACGGGGTATTTGCCAGCGATACACACTTCTATCTGGGCGATATGGCATTCGAAGCCAAAGATTTCGATAAAGCACTCACCCACTTCAATGAAGTTATAAACTCAAACAACCCGAAATACATTGCCAACGCCTTGGTGTTTGCATCGGGAATAGAGTTCGACCGCAAAAATTATGAGGCAGCTTATTCCGCTTACGAGCACCTGAATATGGTGGCATCCAATACCGAAAACAAAGACATTGCCCAACTGGGTATGTTGCGTTGTGCTTATCTCCTCAAAAAAGATAACGAAGTGGTAGCTGCCGCAAGCAAAATATTGCAAGGAACAAAAGCAGCCCCTGCCGTAGCCAACGAAGCCAGATTCTATAGAGGAAAATCGTATATCAACCTAAAGAAGAACGACGAAGCAGCCACAGACTTGCAGGCAGTAGCCAAAGATACTCGCAGCGCATTCGGAGCCGAAGCTCAGTTCTTACTGGCAGACATGTACTACAAATGGAAATCGTACGACAAGGCCGAAAAACAAGTGCTTGCCTTTATGAAAGAAGGTACACCATACCAATATTGGATGGCACGTGCGGTGGTGGTATTGTCGGACGCTTATGTTGCCAAAGGTGATAAATTCTCGGCACGTCAGTATCTCGAAAGCCTTCAGGCAAACTATAAAGGAGGTGAAGCCGATATAAAAACAATGATAGACGAACGCTTGTCAGCTTTAAAATAACTTATGAACAAATCAGAATTAAAACGTATGAAAACAACATATAAATCATTATTGGTCATAGGACTGGGAATAATAAGCCTGACAGTTTCGGCACAAAAGGACTCTACCATCACTCGTCAGGTGATGCTCGAAAGAGACTATGTACCTACAATGCAAGAAGCATCGAAAGTAAATACACAACCCGATATTTACGCCCCTACTATCAAACCGAAAGAAATCAAGTTCGAGAGCAATACCCCTCAGATCAGGTTGGACAACAACAAACTGGGAGCTTCGGCATCGGGCGACATCAAAACAGATGTAGCCTTCGACAAGAAACGGGGCTATGCTGTATTGGGCTTAGGCACAGGTGGAAATATAGATGGAGCTCTCGGGTACAGACTTGTAAACGGAGACAACGACCGCCTCGACTTTTTTGGCACATATAGCGCAACAGGCTCTACAGTAGACTATATCAACGGTAGCGACTATGCCCGCAAAGATGTAAAAGCCAAGTATATGCATGCAGGAGGCAACCTGAAATATCAACACACGTTCGACCCTTCTGTACTTTCGCTGGGGGCATCGTTCTATAATACATCTTACAATTATTATGGAAACAGCTTTATTCCGATCTCATCGTCTGCGGTGTATCCGTTCGATGTAGATAGCAAGCAAGGCGTAAATGTGTTTAAGATCGGAGCAGGACTGAAATCGAAGGAAGAGAACGAAGGCCCGATCAAGTATGACGGAAATGTGAGCTACAATTATTTCACAAATAAGTATGGTCGCCAAAAAGCCGACGACGGAGTAAAAGGGGGCATTATCAATGCCGACCTAAACCTGTATACAGAATTTGGAGCCGATCAGCAAGTAGGGATAAAGGGAATGATATTGAACCAATCGTTCAGCAACAAAACCGATTACCTACCCAATGCGTATCATGGATATACAAATATTACAGGTACGCCATATATCAAGTTTCAAGGAGCAAACTGGAATGCCGATTTAGGCGCAAACCTGAGTGCATTGTTTGACGTGAAAACGGCTTTTGCCATTTCACCAAATGTAAAAGCTAGCGTCAGCTTCTACGAAGTAAACACGCTCTATGCCGAAGTGGGCGGAGGGGTGAACAACAATACATTCCTCGACATTTTGCAAGAAAACCGTTATGCAGACCCTAGCACCCGCATCGAATATTCAAAAACATATTACGATGCCAAGATCGGATTCCGTTCGGGTGTAGTAAGTGGTTTGGAGTTTGACCTCTTTGCCGGATACAAGCACGTAAGAAGAGATCACCTATATGTATACAACTATTATAAAGAAGAAGGATGGGGAAATGTTGGAAGCCCTGTATATGCCAATATATCTACAGGACAAATAGGCGGGTTGCTGAAAACCAACCTGATACCATACACCGACCTTTCGGCTCGTATGACCGCATACTTCTACAATGTGAAGTATCACGAACCGTATGTGCAGGTAATAGATGCCGAGACGTTACCCGACACCAAACCTTGGGGACGTCCTACATTCACTGCCGAGTTTAACGCTGACGTGAATCCGATCAACAATCTTACCCTGTCGGTGAATTATCTATATGCCGGCGGACGCAAAGCTCTTGCCTCAAACGCAAGTACCACTGCATGGACGATTGCCAACATGAAGGATATAAACGAACTGAACTTCAGAGCCGAATATAAGATAAATGACTACATAGCCGTAAACGGACGATTGAACAACATACTATTCCAAAAGTATGAGTTACAATACGGATATCCGCTACAAGGCTTTAACTTCATGGCAGGTGTAAGCCTCAAGTTCTAAAAAAAGAAAATCCATTAATCTTCATAAATGGAGTGAGACCCCGTTCGTGCAACGGATTGTTTCACTCCGTTTTCTTTGTAGAGTTACTGTATTTTTGATGTTCAGAAGTTATGGAGCATGAGAGAAGGTGAGAATACATTTTAATCCTTTCTTTAACTACAAAAAAACAATATGCCGGTTCGAATAGCGTTATAAAAATGAGAAGACCTTAGGATGTTTCCCCGAAAGATAGTTTATAACAACGGTTATACTGTGCAGTTTATATCCAAAAGTTGATCTAAAGCCATACTAAACATCGCATATCGAAGGGCATGTAATCAACTTATAAACAAATCATTAAAAATTATCTGCATATTATTTGTTTGTCTGTAAATTTTAACTATTTTCGTAAACTGTAAAATGCGAGTAATGAATATCAGAATACTTTCGAAAATCAGAAATTCCACCTATTTGTTCAGAAAACATTTTATAAAACAATCGGGCACAAACGAACTTCTCTCTCTATTTATGTGTTATAAAAAAAGAGTTAATAAAAGGTATTACGTATGAAAACAAAACAATTAGTATCGCTAGCACTCTTTGTACTGATTTGTGTACTGAGTATTAATACTGCCTCAGCCCAGTTTCGTTTAGGTGTAAGAGGAGGTGTAGATGTAGCCAGCAACAAGCTGAAGACTGATATATTGAAAGCCAGCAACCGATTAGGCTTCCAGATAGGCCCTACCGCCGAATTTGTAGTTCCTATTTCGGGATTCGGGGGAGACATTTCTGTTCTGTACGGACATAAAGAATATAAGATCAGTGAAAAGCAAGACAATGCCTCTCTATCCGACTATAACTATATAAGCGTGCCTATCAACTTAAAGCAACGCATCAAGCTAGGTCCTTTAGGCTTGTTTGTTACAGGTGGAGTATATGGCAACGTGAAAGTGGGTGACGACAATGCCAAAAATGCAAATGAAGTGGTTAACGCTTTCAAGCACAAAAACTTTATCTTCGGATTGGGTGCAGGAGCAGGAGTTACTTTATTCAGAAATATCGATTTGGGAATGTACTTCCGTGGCGATCTGACCGACAATTATAAAGAAGAATACATGGATGCCGATACGTTCCAAAACAAGAAAAACCAATCCTGGACCGTAGGGCTCAATTACTACTTCTGATAAACAAACATGTTGTATGCTGATGTAATATTACCCTTGCCGCTACAAGGGACTTACACTTACGCTATTCCTTTAGAATTCAAAAAATCGGTATACGCAGGGAGTAGGGTTATTGTACAGTTTGGCAAGAAGAAGTTTTACACAGCCATTGTTTTTCAGATATACGAAAAAGAAAAATTATCACAGCCGGTAAAAGACATTGTTACCGTGCTCGAAGAATATCCGATAGCCACCCCTCTCCAGCTAAAGTTCTGGGAATGGGTGGCTATGTATTATATGTGTTCTCTGGGCGATGTGTATCGTGCGGCATTACCCTCTGCCCTAAAGCTGGAAAGTGAAACGCACGTTTTGCTCAATGCCGACTTTGAGACTTCCGAACCGCTTACTGCCAACGAACAGAAAGTATTCTACTGCCTTTCGCCCGACAAAGCCAAAACGATAGCCGAGATAGAAAAGCAAGCGGGAATATCGAATGCCGTCACTGCCATAAAAACGTTGGTAGACAAAAAAGCGGCATACATCAGCGAAAACATACAAGACACATACACCGTAAAGAGCCAAACAGCCATACGCCTCACCCGCCCATACAGCGAAGATGAGCTAAATACGATAATGGACGAGCTGGGCAGGGCAAAAAAGCAGCAGCACTTGTTTTCTACATTTCTGTTTATGAAAGACGAGGCTCCCCTTGTGCTAAAGAAAACATTGCTCGAAGAAGCCGATACTTCGGCTAGCGTACTGTCCGAACTGCTGAAAAAAGGATTCCTCGAAACATACGAATACGAAGTCAGCCGCTTCAACTACGGCGATACCAATATAGATGCCGCTTCGGAACTGAACGAATATCAGCGAAAAGCCCTTGAGGAGATAAGAGACTCATTCAAGGAAAAAGATATCACCTTGCTCTTTGGCGTCACATCGAGCGGAAAGACAGAAATATACATACAACTTATAAAGGAGGCAATAGAGAAAGGCAAGCAGGTGCTTTACCTTCTGCCCGAAATTGCCCTCACCACCCAAATTACCGACAGGCTAAAAGCCGTTTTTGGCAATAAGCTTGCGGTGTATCACTCCAAGTTTAACGATAACGAACGAGCCGAGGTGTGGAACAGCCTGCTAAGAAACAACGACACACAGGTTATCCTAGGAGCACGTTCCGCTATATTCCTGCCCTTTACGGACTTAGATCTGGTGATTGTAGACGAGGAACACGAAAGCTCGTACAAGCAGCAAGACCCTGCTCCCCGCTACAATGCACGCAATGCAGCCATTGTATTGGCTTCACTGTTCAACACCAAAACGCTGTTGGGTACGGCTACCCCTTCGCTCGAAACATACAACAACGCCCTCATGGGAAGGTACGGGCTGGTAAGGCTGGATAAGAGATATGAGAATATCGAGTTGCCACAGATAGCGGTCGTCAACACCAAAGAGCTAAGAAGGAAGAAGCAAATGAAATCGTTCCTCTCTCCTCCCCTCATCGACAAAATGAAGGAGGCTTTGAGCAAAAAGGAACAGATCATACTTTTCCAAAACAGACGTGGATTTGCATCTATGCTGGAATGCAAAACCTGCTCGTGGACATTGCATTGCCGAAATTGTGACGTAAGCCTCACCTACCACAAAGGACAACGCATGATGGTATGCCATTACTGTGGAGCAACGTACGAAGTGCCTACCGTTTGCCCCGATTGTAAGACTCCTACGCTCGACATGCTGGGCTATGGCACAGAACGGATAGAGGAGGAAGTTGCAGAACTCTTTCCCGAAGCTTCGGTTGCCCGCATGGACTTAGATACCACACGAGGGAAACGGTCGTACGAACGTATTATTTCAGACTTTGAACAAAACAAAACCAATATACTTATCGGTACGCAGATGGTATCCAAAGGCTTAGACTTTGATAATGTAAGCATTGTAGGGATACTCAACGCCGACAATATGCTCAACTATCCCGACTTCAGGGCATACGAACGGGCATACCAACTCATGACACAGGTAAGCGGACGTGCCGGACGAAAGAACAAACAGGGCTTGGTCTTCCTTCAAACCTCGCATCCGGGTAGCCCGTTGATCAGCTTTGTAAGGAGAAACGACTATCAATCGTTTTACGAACTGCAAGCCGAAGAACGAAAAATATTCCGTTATCCACCCTACTTCCGATTGATAAACATTGTAGTACGTGGCAGAGACGAGCTATTGACCGACAGTGCAGCACGGGAGTTTGCCTCAGCCTTGCGCACCACCTTTGGCGAGCGTGTGTTGGGACCGGGCAAGCCGCCGGTATCACGTATACAGTCGTTGTATATCCGTCACATCATGCTCAAAATCGAAAATCAGGCATCGATACAGAAAGTTCGTGAAGGTATTTTCCAATGCCAGTCCCTTGTATTTGCCAACCCGGCGTTCAAGTCACTGTTGTTGCACTACGATGTTGATCCGATGTAGGTTTACGCCCGCTGTTAGGTTATCATCCTGAACAGAATGAAGTATCTTTTCCCGCCAAATATAAAAAACGCTTTCCGCTACTGAGCATAACAAGAATTATTGAAAAGCATTTAAGTTTTTTTATCTGCATTATTGAAACGTTTTATATAACTTTGCGCCAAGTTAAAAGACTTGCATACACTTATGAATGAGAAGGAAAAACAAAGAAGGAATAATAAGACAAATAAAAAACGCACCCCGAAGACCATCATAAAAAAGATGTGGATCGGGTTTGCCTGCTTCATCGGAGTACTCACCATCACATTTGCCCTTATCAGTATAGGAGCAATCGGCTATATGCCTGATGTAGAAGAGCTGGAGAATCCGATTGACAAATATGCCTCTCAGATATATTCTACCGATGGGCAACTGTTGGGCACATATTCCCTTGCAAAAAACAACCGTATATATTCCAACTACGAAGATCTTTCTCCGTATCTGGTACAAGCATTGGTAGCTACCGAAGACGCACGTTTCTATTCACATTCGGGTATTGACGCATACGCATTGCTCAGAGCCGTAGTGAAAAGAGGTATCCTGATGCAGGAAAGTGGCGGTGGGGGTAGTACCATTCCTCAGCAGCTTGCAAAACTGCTTTATTCTCCTCCTTCCGAAAACTGGGTTCAACGTGTGTTTTTACGCAAGCCTATCGAATGGGTTATTGCCGTAAAACTGGAAAGATATTATACAAAAGAAGAAATAGTAAACCTATACCTCAATCAGTTCGACTTCCTCTACAACGCTGTAGGTATCCAGTCGGCTGCACAGGTGTACTTCAACAAAACACCAAAAGAGCTCAAGATAGAAGAAGCCGCTACCCTGATAGGGATGTGTAAAAACCCTTCGTACTTCAACCCGAGAAGATATCCCGACAGAACAAAAGGTCGTAGAAATGTGGTATTGGAACAGATGTACAAAAGCGACTACATTACCGAACAGCAATACGATTCGCTGAAACAAACAGAGCTGAAACTCGACTTCAAACGGGTAGACCACAAAGACGGTCTTGCCCCTTATTTCAGAGAGTATCTGCGTATGGCTATGACTGCCAAAAAGCCGAAGAAATCGAATTACGCTTCGTGGCAAATGGAACAATATACACTCGATTCTATTAGTTGGGAAACAAACCCGCTGTACGGATGGTGTAACAAAAATAAAAAGCCGGACGGCTCTAATTACAACCTCTCTACCGACGGACTGAGAATATATACAACGATTGACTCTCGCATGCAGCAGTATGCCGAAGAGGCGATGGCAGAGCACCTCAGCAAGGAACTGCAACCCGACTTTGATAAAGAAAAGAGAGGTCGCTCGTATGCTCCGTTCTCGTACTCGGTAGCCAAAGATGTAGACACATTGCTGTATCGTGCCATGAAGATTACCGACAGGTACAAGGCATTGAAAAATGAAGGCATGTCTGAAAAAGAAATACTACAGATATTCAAGAAGCCTGTAGATATGAAAGTATTCTCTTGGAAAGGAGAAGTAGATACTACAATGACTCCTTGGGACTCTATACGCTATCACAAAAGCTTCCTGCGTTCGGGCTTTATGGCGATGGACAACCACAACGGATATGTAAAAGCTTATGTGGGAGGAATAGACTTCAAATTCTTCCAATATGATATGGTGAACATGGGACGCCGACAAATAGGTTCGACCATCAAACCATACCTCTACACCCTGTCGATGGAAAGCGGAATGACGCCTTGCGACCAAATGCTATATGTGCCTCAAACCCTCATTACCGAAACAGGTAAAGAGTGGACTCCAAGAGGAGGGCGAGCATCTATGTTTGGCGAAATGGTCACCATCAAATGGGGACTGCAAAACTCCGACAACCTTGTTACGGCTTACCTCATGGGGCGTACCACACCGTATGCCTTTGCACGTATGTTGCACTCGTTTGGTATCACCGGACGCATAGACCCTGTGGTGTCTATGGCACTGGGTACGCACGATGTGTCTGTGTCGGAAATGGTTGCCGCTTATACCTCTTTTGCTAACAAAGGAATACGTTCCAACCCTGTATATGTTACCCGCATCGAAGACGCCTTTGGCAATATAATAGCCGATGCAGCCTTCGCTCCGAAGATGGACGAGGTGTTCAGCGAAGGCACGTATGTGAAGATGCTCGACATGCTTCGCGGAGTAGTGGATGGCGGTACAGGCGGACGTATCAGACGCAACTATGGCATCACAGCGCCAATGGGAGGAAAAACAGGAACAACACAAAATAACTCCGACGGATGGTTTATGGGATTCACACCTAAACTTTCTACCGGATGCTGGGTAGGTGGAGAAGACCGCTCTATACACTTCGACCGTACGACTGACGGACAGGGAGCCAGCATGGCACTGCCGATAGTGGGTCTATTCTTCAAAAAAGTATTTGCAGACAAGCGACTCGGTTATAGTCAGGGAGACCAGTTTGAGAGTGTACCGGGATATGGCGTTTGCGACAAGAGCAGCGACGAAGAAGTTCAGGATGCACCGCCTCCGGCTCAGATAGACGAAATGTTTAAGTAAAAACCGGTTATAAACCGTCAAAAACCTTATGCTGAAATACTACTACATCGATGATATATCGAAGTTGCAATGCGGCCCGTTTACCTCAAACGAATTACTTCGGAAGAATATCCGCCCCGAAACAATCGTTTGGCGTTCGGGGATGGCAGACTGGGCTGAAGCCGGAACGTTGCAGGAGCTGAATTTCCTTTTCGACACAAAAGTTCCTGCACCGCAAGACCGTAGAGAAGAGCAGCAGACTCCTCCTCCAATCAGACCGCAGCAGGATAGGCAAAACCCGACATATAATAGCGGGCAACGATACCAATATGACGACCAGCATAAGTGGGATGGCATAATACCCATGCCCAAAAATTGGCTTATAGAATCGATATTGCTTACTATATTCTGTTGTTCGCCGATAAGCCTTGTAGGGATATTTTATGCCGTGAAGGTAGAGACCCTGTATAGCAAGAGAGAATATGAAGCTTCGCAAGAAGCATCTCGCAAAGCCAAACTGTGGACGCTATGGGGTATTGCATTCTTGCCTGTTATGTATATGTTATTGTTCATTTTAGGTTTGCTTACAGCTCTGTTGCAGTATTAAGTTATAAAAGGAATATTACTTAAAAACCGGAAACAATGCCGAAATATCTGACCAGAGTTATTGTGATAAGCTGCGTATTACTGCTTGCCGCAATTATATACTTTGTGTTCAGCCCCGCAGAATCGGCATATTTTCCACAATGCCCTTTTCATCGGCTCACAGGGTTCGACTGTCCGGGCTGCGGTTCGCAACGAGCTATACATCATTTACTGCACTTTCGGCTGAAAGATGCATTTGCAAGTAACTCCCTCTTAATACTGGCAATCCCTTATCTTATCCTAGGAATTTATTTCGAATACTTTGGCGGTAAAGAAAAATTTCCGAACGCACGGAAGGCATTATTCGGAAAAAGGGCTATCATTCTAGTTCTTATACTGATTGTACTATTCTGGATAGGGAGGAATATCAGCTTTTCATAATATATAACAGAGATAGCAAGCCACCGGATACAATTTCCCCCTCCAATAGAAAAGAGTGAATCTATGAAGGGGGAAGAAAATAAAGTATATCTTTTATTTCACAGCTTCTACTGTGTATCCTTTAGCAGCAAGCTGAGCGAGCAATCCATCCTTATCGGCAAGGTGTAATGCACCTACGGCAATGAGGCTCGATTTATTTTTCATTATCTCAGGAAGTTTTGCGATCCACTTATCATTACGGTCTTTATTCAGAGCGTTTTGCGACTTTTGTGATACACCACACGGATCGTCAGGATTATTAAATGCAAGATTGTACATATTTGTCAACTGCCCTGCCTTGTAGTATGCATTCAGTTTATCCAACATATCTTTTGCCTTGTCGCTATTCACGACATAGCATGCCAATGAAACAGCCTGATCTTTCAACGGTTCGGCATCGAACAAGGCATAAATCTGATCTTCGACAGTTTCGAGACCAACAACGGTTTTTCCTTTCTCGGTAGCTATGCGTTGTACATATCCATCGATAGCTTCATGTGCCATCGGGTTGAACTCGGGATAAAACTTTGTATATAACGTAATGGTGTACAACATAGAAAGCATGCCCGGTTTGAGTTGCCCAAACTGAGTGAGGCCAACACCGAAAAGCTTTTTCAGCCCATCATCCAGCTTGGTATAATCGTCGGGAGACAACAAAGCTGCATAGCTCTCGCCTGCCGGCATCATCGCCGCCTGTTGCAGTTTGGCCTGCATCGCCGTCTGATCAGACATCAGAAGTTCCCCCACCGTTTGTTCGGTAGCGTCCATGGCACTTCTTAGCCCCGGAATGCTATCTACATAGCTCACATGTGCCAGATGGTGCGTACCAAGTATATAAGAAGGCTTTGATAGCCCATTGCCCGAAACCTTCCAAAGCAAAGCGTTATCATACTTCGTTTCGTTCTGAGCTGTGAGCGTGGTAGCAGCTACAAATAGTATCAGTGCAAAAAATGTTGCGACCAGATTTTTCATATTACATTTATTCGTTAAGTTTCTTACAAAGGTTATTTATATTTTGTCATGCTGACGACTAGAAGCATTTCTTATGGCAAGAGATTTTTGGCTCTGCCGATTTTCAATTCACTCCCTTCAAAATGACAAAGAGGATATTCTTATTATTTAGTCAACATTATCTTTCTCAAAATCTTCTATTTCCCGTATCGAATCTTGTATTTTCTTTATATTATTCAAGTACAAATATTTATAGATCAGGAAAGAGAAAACCATCGTAGCTGCAATCATAAAGATAAGCAACAAGAGCATAAACGACGACTCGCCGTCGGACGAATATCGCCCCATCAGCTTAGGAAACATACTCGGCAGAGCATAATATATATACGACACCGAGAAAGCGACTATCCACACAGCTCCTATAATAATTTCGTACACCAAGAATTTCTTGTAGCGTGTCACCCCCTTCGATATTTCCAGTATTCCCATTTTAGACACATCCGCCTTCTTCAGGTAGCTGATCTTATACAGCTGCCAGAAAAATGCCGGGATAAGCAATGCAAAATAAAGGATACCGGGCAGAGGATGCATACAATAGAATAAGACTCCTGCAAACACACAAGGTATGAGCAGCCACAGAAAGCACTTGTCATACTTCAATAAATTTGCATAAGCGCTTTTCCCCTTATTATCCAACATTTTCTGAATCTTTGATTCATCGATTGTCGGTTTTATATTCGCTTCTTGCCACGTTTTTTTTATGTTATCGAGATCCATATAATTTGGTTAGTTTTCGCCATTCGACATCTGCTTCAATTTATCTTTTATGCGGCTCAGCTTTGTTGCCACATTTGTCACAGAAAGCCCTGTGATTTCTGCTATCTCCTTGTAAGGCTTATCGTCGAGATAGAGTAAGACTAGGGCACGTTCGATTTTCCCTAAACGGTTGATTAATTTGTACAATTCTTGTATTTCTTCATTGTTGTCTACCACGTCGGGAATATCTGTCGATATATCTACATAGGAAACATTAATTCTATTCCTGCGATAAAAAGACACACAGGTATTGAGCGCAATCCTATATATCCAGGTCGAGTACTTGCTTTCGCCCCTGAACGACGGATACCCTTTCCATAGGTTGAGTACGACTTCTTGATAAAGATCGCCGATCGGATGCTCTTTGTCGGCATAGAAGGAGGCTACTTTGAAGATAATACCCTCGTTTTGGCGTATCATCTCTAAGAATTGTTCATCCCTTTCCTTCGTTTCTTTCATTTATTAGAAGTCGCTTTATTATATATGTCGCAAAAGTGTGCGATTTGTCACAATATTAGGAATTTTTTAATGTTTAATCACGAATAGATGATGAAAATATGAAGTGGTAACCAAAAAAATGGATGTAAAGGCTTGTACCTTGCGGCATGTTCTCAATTCGGGGAACTAGAAGAATAGCCTCTACTGTAAGATATATTTTTTGTTATGTACTATCCATTTTTCATATCTTTGCAAAAAAATACAAACATCGGATAGAATGAAAAAGATAGTATACTTGTTGATTATTTTGTTTAGCATATCCGCATGTAAATCTGTTAAGTTTATGACAAGTAACGAAAAATCACTGATAAATAGCGGAAGTGCAGATACTCCGTTCAGAGTATTGCAAACCGACAACAAAAAAGATTCTCTTTTTCTCAGAAAGAAAAGCATCGATCTGGATGCGAAGAACATTGCAACCAACAAAGACCTGCAACTCCTTATCGACCGCCTGCAAATGACACTTGCCGTAGAGTCGGGAGTAGGCATCGCAGCTCCGCAAGTGGGTATCGGGCGCAACCTTTTCCTTTTCTTGCGTATCGACCAAAAAGGGATGCCTGTGCAAGTAGCCATCAATCCACGTATTGTAGGTCATTCGGCTGAGACGTTCCTCTTCGAAAGAGACGGATGCCTTTCCGTACCCGAACTATCGGGCACAACCAATCGCTACACATGGGTAGATGTGGAGTATTACGACGACAACGGAACGCTTATAAAAGAAAGACTAAGCGGCGGCTCGCGTGGAGGAGATTTTACGGGCGTGATATTTCAGCACGAGTACGACCATCTTCAAGGTATATTGTTTACCGACAGGCTGGCTAGTGCCGTTTCTCCCAAGCTTCAGAAAGAGGATTAAAGCCTGCCATTCAAGAAAAAATAATCGATAACATAAAAACCTAAAAGAGTAAATCAAGGAAATGATTTACTCTTTTTTTGATGAATGTAGTTTTGTTTAGTTTGTGTTAAGATTAGGAAGTTAACATAATCGTCGTCTAAAATAAGACCGTCAAACAAAAGTATAGTATTCATTCTGTACTTATGTTAACTATTATAAATCCTGACCACAACTTTTCCAAATACAAGCAAATTATATAAAGCTATTTTTTCGAATGTATTCTTTGGGAATAAAAACTGTTTACTAAAATTTAGCAATCATCCTCCTATGTTCCGAAAGCTCCTCTAAAGCGCGACAAAAGGTGTAAACATTTATAAATATTTACAGCAGAAAGGGCATTGGAAAAGAGTTTCTGCTATTTGGATGTCTCCACGTAGAGAAAGAAATATTATTGACGTATTGAATTTATAGCGACAAAAAAACAAGCTATAGGATGTGATAAAAGATGAAGTACATCATCGCAAAGTTGTATCCGGCATGTGCCACTACAGCCCCAAATATAGAGTCGGACATTTGCTTGCATAAAAAGAATAATCGGCTCAAAAAGAACATTGACACTACCCACAATAGTGCCGGAACAGGAAGCAATTTCCACACCCCTGCATCAAAAATGATTCCGAAATGAGCCAAATGCGTTAATGCAAAAGCAAGGCTATCGAAGATAGAAGCTTTCGTTTCTCCAAACTTGGGAACAAAGCTGCCGTGTATCACTCCTCTATATAGAAATTCTTCGCCAATGGGACTGAATAGCATACTCGGCACAGCGGCAATAAGAAAGAAGATAAGCCGATGACTATCATCCAATACAACCGATGTACTGGCTTTGGAAATATAGACTAGCGAATTGCTGATTGTGTTGCCATAGAAAAGATAAAACAGCCCGTATATAGCTCCGCACGCCAAGGCACCCAAGGCAAAAGAATAAAGCAAACGCAGGTAATTGTTAGGACGCTTAAAGCCAATTTCTCTCCTACCCTTGCGAGTGAGAAAAATAAAAGGGGTGAACCACATGATGAAAAAGATGATAAAAGCTGTGCCATATCCGCCCGACATGTTAGCATCCAACACCAGAATAAAACGAGGAACACCAAACAGCAGAATTAGCGCAAGACCAAACGGCCAATTATATTTGAAATACTGTGACCATATTTTGTGTAGTGATTTCATTATTAAAATAAGTATTACGATTGAAAGTATAAATGAAGTATCTTTTTCTATTCTGACATAAGATTCTTCACTTCTGAGCATGGCAATAAAAATACATTTTAAATATCATCCCGAAAAGAAGAAATCCCTAAAATCTGAAAAATGAGCTTAAATATTTACTTAATAAGAAAAAACATCGCCTGAATATCGATGAAAATTGTACTTTTGTGATATAAACAATTTATCGAAAGTATTGATTTAAACTTTTATCGACATGAATGGGATAGACTGGTCTAATTTGTCTTTCGGGTACATGAAGACAGATTATAATGTAAGAAGCCATTACAAAGATGGAAAATGGAGTACACCAACCGAAACTACTTCTGAGAGTATTGACATTCATATAGCTGCCACTTGCCTCCACTACGGACAAGAAGCATTTGAAGGGCTCAAAGCTTTTAGAGGAAAAGACGGGAAAATCCGAATTTTCAGAATGCGCGATAATGCTTTGCGTATGATTTCTTCATGTCATGGTATTATGATGGCCGAGCTTCCTGTCGAAGTATTTGAAGAAACAGTATTAAAAGCTGTAAAACTGAACGAAAAATTTGTTCCGCCATACGGAAGCGGAGCTTCTTTATATATCCGTCCGCTACTGATAGGCACAAGTGCGCAGGTGGGCGTAAAACCTGCTGCCGAATACATGTTTCTCGTATTTGTTACCCCTGTAGGCCCATACTTCAAGGAAGGGTTTAAACCTACTCCGGTTGCCATTTTGCGAGGATACGACCGTGCTGCACCGCTGGGTACAGGTACAATCAAGGTAGGTGGCAACTATGCTGCCAGCCTCGTGGCAGGACACAAAGCGCACGAAATGGGATACTCTGCCGTTCTGTATCTCGATGCCAGAGAAAAGAAATATCTGGACGAATGCGGCCCTGCAAATTTCTTCGGAATAAAAGACAATACATATATCACACCGCTTTCGAGCTCGATACTTCCTTCCATCACCAACAAGAGCCTGATGCAACTGGCCGAAGATATGGGAATGAAGGTAGAACGCCGTCAGATACCGGAAGAAGAATTGGCGACATTCGAAGAAGCGGGACAAGTGGGTACAGCTGCCGTGATCAGCCCGATACTAAGAGTAGATGATCTGGACGAAAACAAGTCGTATGTGATATCTAAAGATGGTAACGCAGGCCCTATAAGCACCAAGCTGTACAACAAGCTGAGAGCGATACAGCAGGGAGACGAACCCGACACACACGGCTGGGTAACAGTTCTCGACTGATGGGGTATCCATACTCTAACAACTTGTTTGCTTGTCTACAATACGAATTGAATAATGGCAGAAGATAACAATATACAACCCACCGAGAGGATGGTGCTACGCACCGAAGACCTTGTAAAGCGATACTCGTCGCGTACTGTTGTAAATCACGTCTCGATAGATGTGAAGCAGGGCGAGATTGTGGGCTTGCTAGGCCCCAACGGTGCAGGAAAAACCACAACGTTCTACATGACCGTAGGATTGGTGATGCCCAACGAAGGCAAGATTTTCCTCAACGACACGGAGATAACCAAGTTCCCTGTTTATAAGCGGGCGCAGCATGGTATCGGCTACCTGGCACAGGAAGCCTCCATCTTTCGCAAGATGACTGTGGAAGACAATATCCGGTCGGTACTGGAAATGACAAAAACATCATCCGAGTATCAGAAAGAGAAGTTGGAAAGCCTCATCGATGAGTTTGGGTTGCACAAGGTTCGCAAAAATCTGGGTGACAGGCTATCGGGGGGTGAACGCCGCCGCTCGGAGATTGCCCGCTGTTTGGCTATCGACCCTAAGTTTATCATGCTCGACGAGCCTTTTGCGGGAGTAGACCCTATTGCCGTGCAAGACATTCAGGAGATTGTGGCAAAGCTGAAATATAAGAACATCGGGATTCTCATCACCGACCACAATGTGGACGAAACACTGAGTATCACCGACCGTGCCTACCTCTTGTTCGAAGGCAAGGTATTGTTCCAAGGAAGTGCCGAGCAGTTAGCTGAAAATGAAACGGTAAGAGAGAAATATCTCGGACGTGACTTCCAGCTGAAACGACGCAATTTTGAACATTTGAAATAGCAGAATAAGAAATAACAGAGAGCGCAGATTGATATAATCTGCGCTTTTTTTATGGCTGAAAAATAAGATAACATAAGAACGACATACATATAAGTTAACACACAGAAATAGCTTTTTGATATTCAATATAAATAAAATTTATAAAAAAAACACTACCTCCAAGAAAGCTCTTATACCCAATCCATTACACCCCTGCTAAACTATCATAATAAAACAAATAAAATTAAAAATAGGGGATAAAAACACACAAAAGTTGCTTTTTCACATCACAATGGGTATTTTTACAATCAAATAGATACCAATCTAAAGAAGAATACACAGAATTATATCCATTTTTACAAAAACTAAACCTATGTTAAAATCACTAAAGACAGCACGTTTACTCTTTTTGTTGTGTACAGTAAGCACAGGGACAATCTATGCCGGATCTGTAAAAGAAAATACAGAAATCAGCACTGTGTCCCAAGCCGAAACATGTAACGGAATAGTAAAAGATGAAGCAGGAGAAACCATTATCGGAGCATCGATAGTTGTGAAAGGAACAACTAACGGAACAGTTACCGGTGTAGATGGAGATTTCTCATTGACCAACGTTAAGGTTGGAGACATTATCCGCATCAGCTTTGTAGGTTATATCCCTCAAGAAGTTAGATGGGACGGAAAACCATTAAACATTACCTTGAAAGAAGATTCTAAAGTATTAGATGACATTGTTGTCACCGCACTGGGCATCAAGAGACAGCAAAGATCGTTAGGCTATTCAACTACTTCTGTCGGCGGCGACGAGTTTACCCAAGCCCGTGACCTCAATATCGGAAATGCCCTGTCGGGTAAGGTAGCAGGAGTTTCTGTTGCAGGAAATGCAACCGGAGCCGGAGGAAGCAGCCGTGTGATAATTCGTGGAAACGCTTCCCTTACCGGAAACAACCAACCCCTTTATGTAATAGACGGCGTGCCATTCGACAATAGCAACTTGGGAAGTGCCGGTACATGGGGAGGAATGGATATGGGAGACGGACTATCCAACATCAGCCCCGATGATATTGCAAGCATCCAGGTACTGAAAGGTGCTGCCGCATCTGCCCTTTATGGATATCGTGGAGGTAACGGAGCGATCCTGATCACTACCAAATCGGGAAAAAAAGGACAGCCGGTAAGTATCGAGTTCAACAATAGTTTAACATTCAACACAATTTACGACTATCGCGACTTTCAGAAAAAATTCGGACAAGGAACCGAAGGTGCTCGCCCCATGTCGAAAGAAGATGCCATAAGCACCGAGACTTCAAGCTGGGGAGCTCCACTCGACGGAGGTAAAGCAATAAACTTCTTAGGCAACGAATACAAATATTCGTACGTAGACAACTGGGACAACTTCTACCGCACCGGGATTAACGATGCCACTTCCCTGTCGGTAAGCGGAGCAGCAGATAAGATACTCTACCGATTTGGAGTATCCAATATGTACGACAAGAGTATTCTCCCTAATTCGTACATCAGCCAGCAAGGTATAAATATGAATACCACTTACGACATTACCTATAAGATACAGTTGAGCGTAAATGCCAACTATGTATTTGAAAAATTCAAAGGACGTTCTAACCTGTCGGATGGTAACGGAAATACGAATGCATCGTTACTTTACCGTGCCAACTCGTTCGATGTACGTTGGCTGGAGCGTGGTGATGCTGATTCTCGATGGGGTTCTACAGCCGATGGAAAAGAGCTGCTAGGAGGAGATAACGTATACTTCAACAACCCATACTGGTTACAATACAGAAAAACAAACGTAACAAACAAGAACCGTCTGACCGGCGGAATGACGCTCAAGTATGATATCTTCGACTGGCTATATGCCCAAGGAGCTATTACACGCGATGGTTACAACATGGACTTCAAACAGGTGCAACCAATGGGTGCAGCAGCCGATCCGCAAGGTTTTATGACCGAATATTCAAAAAATTTCGCAGAAATAAACTTAAATTACCTCATCGGATTCAACAAAACATTTGGAGACTGGAGTACCAGCGCTACATTTGGGGGTAACCGTCAACGCAATATCACCAAACAATGGATGGCTGATGGCGTTCGTCCATTCTTAGTACCGGGGCTTGAATCGGTAAATAATGTAGGGAATCGCCCGATGACCAAAAGTTACGTCGAATATCGTGTAAACTCGATCTATGCGACTGCCGATTTTGGATATAAAAACCAAATATTCTTGAATCTTACAGGTAGAAACGACTGGTTCTCGACACTGAACCCCGACAACAACAGTTACTTCTACCCTTCTGTAGGTGCATCATGGGTATTCACTGATACATTTGCGTCTAAAGGAGCTTTGGAGTTTGGTAAACTACGTGTAGCCTATGCCTCAGCATCCAACGGAACAAGTCCGTATCAGACACTACTGACCTACAAACTGAATGATTATATCATAAACGGGCTCAACAACGGAACCATCAATAATGATGTTTATCCCAATCCGAACCTGAAACCTGTTCGCATCTCTGAATGGGAAACAGGTTTGAATCTATCGTTCTTCAAAAATCGTTTGTCTTTCGATATGGCTTTTTACAATAAAACCACAAAAGACGACATTGTTACCATAAGCACCAGTAGCGCTTCGGGCTTCAACTCTACAATCATGAATGTAGGTGAAATCAGAAACAATGGTTTCGAATTTATGGTAGATGCGGTTCCTGTACAAACGAAAGACTTTATGTGGAATTCTACTTTCAATATCTCTTACAACGACAGTAAAGTGAAATATCTGGGTGAGAACCAAGGGAAACTAGTAGAGGCGATAGGTATTGCAGGTGCTACATCACGTAGCGGAAACGTATCTATTCAGAATGTTTTGGGCAGACCGTACGGCGAACTGGTAGGTTACAAATACAAGAGAGTAGACGGACAGATTGTCTACAAAGATGGTGTTGCTCAGCGTTCGGACGAACTTCACAATCTAGGATCAGGTGTTTATAAACTAACCGGAGGATGGCGCAACCAACTAACATACCGAGATTTTACACTTTCGTTCTTATTAGATTTCAAATTCGGAGCCAAACTATTCTCAGGAACAAATTATTCATTATACAGCAATGGTCTTCACAAAAATACACTTGAAGGACGTGGAACTGACGGAAAAGGAACAATTGTAGGTGACGGAGTTATGCTCTCAGGAGACAAATATGTGCCAAATACTGTAGCCGTATCTGCCGAAAAATACTGGCAGGCAATAGCATCAAACAGTATCGCCGAAGAATTTATCTACAATGCCAGCTTTATCAAGCTTCGTGAACTGTCTATCGGATACACTTTCCCTAAATCGATATTAGGTAACAAAACAGTAAAAGGGTTATCTGTATCCTTAGTAGGGCGCAACCTTTGGACTATCTTAAAACATACCGACAATATCGATCCGGAGGCTGCATACAACAACTCTAACGGTCAGGGATTGGAGCTAAACGGATATCCGGCTACCAGAAGTATCGGTTTTAATGTAAACGTTAAGTTTTAACCCAACAAAACACAGAAATAATGAAAAAAAGAATTCTATATATATTCGCAGCAGCTTGCCTTATGGGGGCAACTACTAGCTGCAATGACTTTGGAGATGTGAATATCGATCCCGAACACCTGAACCAAGGTAATATGGATTACAGTTTGGTATTTACACAAGTACAATCGCAGATAGCAGGGTCTGACTGGGATATCTGGAGAAACTCTGTTATATACGCTGCCAATATGATACAGCATACCTCTTCGGCAAGAAGCCGCTACGGAGTGTTCTACACTTGGTCGGAAGGTTACAACGCAGCATATTGGGATGGTTATTACACCGGGGGAAGAGCCGCTATCAGAAATGTGGTGGACGTAATGGAGAACTGGAAAGAAAAACCCAAATATGCAAACGAGTATCAGTATGCTCGTGTGATGAAAGCATATATGTTTCAGCGCATGACCGACTTGTACGGAGATGTTCCTTACTTCGAAGCCGCACGCCCTAGCGTTACCGGTTATCCGAAATACGACACTCAACAAGCTATTTACGACGATCTGTTAAAAGAAATGGATGAAGTGAATACGGCGTTGAAAGCCAACATCTCAAATGCTGGCTCGTTCAAGGCTGACGTTATTTTCAACGGAGACTCCGAGAAGTGGCGCAAGTTTGCCAATTCATTGATGCTTCGTGCTGCAATGCGCTTATCGAAAGTGGATGCCGAAAAAGCTAAAACATGGGTAACAAAAGCGTTGGCGAATGGTTTGTTTGACAGTGCGGCAGACAATGCAATACTAAAACATTCGGATGCAGTAGTAACGAACGACTCGGCCGAACCATTCGGAAAAATTCATTCGAACGAAGATGCAGGAAAATATTACATCAGCGAATTTTTTATCGACGAACTAAAGGCAACAAAAGACCCTCGTATTCACCTCATCGCTACAAAAACAACAAACCCTAGAGCCAAATGGGCAGAAGGTTTTGACTTTGGAAACAGTACCAATAGTGACGAACTAATAGGATTCCCTATCGGGTATGAGCAAGGAACAACGACATGGGGTATCCAAAAAGAGCAAAAAGTTCGTCCATTCTTCCCAGACTACATAGACCCTGATAAAATATCAGATCCGAAAGAAAAGGAAAATGCTATAAAAGCAAATGCTGAGAAATGGAAAGACTGGGAAAGCATCTGTGCGTTTCCTAACCGTCTGACATACTCTCGCCCGGATGTACCTTCGGTATTGATTACTTATACCGAAAACAACCTGCTGTTGGCTGATGCTGCTGCACGTGGATTTATTCCCGGCGGAGAAGCAAAAGCAAAAGAATATTTCGAAAAAGGAGTGAAAGCGGCTATGGAGCAGTTTACACTTTACCCTGCGGCTAAAACATTGTATGATATTTACCTGACATCAACAAATGTGGATAAATATCTAACAGATGCGTTGGTAAGATTTGATGCCAATCCGCTAAAAGAAATTAACTGGCAGTACTATATCACTACATTTGGTGACGAATACGAAGCATTTGCCAACTGGCGTAGAACAGGATATCCTGAAATAAAATCAGTGTATGCTGCACCACACAACCGCCCGGCTTATACAAACAGCATCAGTACAGAGATACCTCGCCGCTTTACTTATCCAAGCAACGAGTCTCAATACAATGCTACCAATTACAATGATGCCGTAAGTCGTCTCTCGGACGGAGATAAGATGACTTCTCGTGTATGGTGGGATAAACAATAAGGCTAGCCGATAACTATTTAAAAACGAAGTAAAAAGGGGCTGTTCTTAAAAGAACAGCCCCTTCTTTTTTGCCCTCTCCCCCACACTCCTCTAAAAAAAAGTCATATTACAACACAAGCAAAAGACTACTAAACAATTACACGACAATATTTTAACAAGAATCACACCCTATAAAAAGTCATATCAGAGCTTACACCAGCCTTATTTTCAGACAATTATCACTAATTTCAAGACACATAAATTTCTATGTTTAACGCTAAATTATGTTATCATGAAAAAAGCTTTGTACACATTAATCGCTGTTTTTGTATTTACACTTACATGCAGTAGTCTGAAAGCCCAGTCAGTCGACGTATTTTTCACAAATGACAAGCTGAATTCTGACAAATCGAAGGTAACTGCTGATGTTTATAGCAGCCAGCCGTCAACTGTTATTTTCGAATTGAGAACAAGCAAGCATCCTTCTTTTTCGTACAGTGCAGCCGGATATAAGGTGATAGATTGGTCAAATTACATGAGCTGCTATGTGCCTAATACGAGTACGATGGTTACTTACATGACTGTAAATCTGCCTCAGGGATACTCTCCTATCGAGATCTATTTAACGAATTACCCTACAGTAATAATGCTACTCAGCAAAGTAAACGGAGTTGCAGCTAGTACCCGCCCAATTGTTTTCGCAAATTATTATTGAAATTTACGCATAAAACAAGATCAAAAGCGTCTGAATATTCAGGCGCTTTTTTAGTTACGGCTCTACCCTCCGATTTTATTATCACTACAAAAACATTACCTTTGCAATCTATCCTAAAACATTATGACAAAAGCTATTTTTTTTGATATAGACGGCACGCTATTAAGTTTCAAAACACACACGGTTCCACAATCGACAATCGATGCTATCAACGAAGTAAAGAGACAAGGCGTGAAGGTTTTCCTTGCCACAGGTCGCTTGAGAAAACAGATACAAAATCTGGGCGGCTTGGAGTTTGACGGCTTTATAACCGTAAACGGAGCGTATTGTGTAACTACCGACCATGATGTTATCTTCAAAAAGCTGATCCCCAAAGAAGAGCTGAAATCACTGATCGAGTATCAACAAAACGAGGTGAAATTTCCTTTAGCCTTCATGCTCAACGAAGGTTCGTTTGTAAACTATGTAGACAGCAATGTGGAAAAGATAGCTAACCTTGTGAAGGTAAATGTGCCTCCAGTAAGAAACCTTGAGGAAATGATCGATGAAGAGGTTCTACAAGTAAACCTGTATGTAGACCATGCGTTGGAAAAAAGAATAATGAACGAGGCATTGGTAAGTTGTCATGCCAGCCGATGGCATCCTACATTTGCCGATGTAAACATCAAGGGGATAAACAAGAGCACAGGGATAGATAAATTTCTCGAACATTTCGGCATCCACAAGTCGGAGACGATGGCTTTCGGCGATGGAGGCAACGATATAGAAATGCTCCGCCACGTGGCTATCGGCATAGCGATGGGAAATGCCGGCGACGATGTGAAAGCGGCGGCCGACTACGTTACCGACGACATAGACGAAAATGGCGTGGCAAACGCATTGCGGTACTTTGGGTTGGTAAAGTAAGAATATACTTCCTATCTATAAAACAGATCACTGCTTATATTTTTTTATTATTATTTTTAATATTATTTTAGTGAAATGAATAGTAAAATATTTAATATATATTGTGATGAGAGTTGCCATCTTGAAAATGATGGTATTAATGTTATGATATTAGGTGCAATATGGTGTCCTGAAACAGAAAAGAAAAATATATTTGAAGACCTTAAAGCGTTGAAGAAAAAACATGGGTTTGCTCCTTATTGGGAACTTAAATGGAATGCTGTATCACCTCAACGATTATCTTATTATAAAGAGCTAGTTCAATATTATTTTTTGAACCCAAATCTCCACTTTAGAGCTTTAGTTGTTTCTAATAAAAATGAATTGGATCACAATCGTTTCAATCAGACTCATGATGAATTCTATTATAAAATGTATTTCGATTTATTGAAAACTATTTTTGATCCGGATTATTCATACAATGTTTTTATCGACATCAAAGATACAAGAGGATCGAAAAAAATATCAAAACTCCACGAATATTTATGCAATAAACACTATGATTTTGATAGATCTATTGTAAAAAAAATTCAGCAAGTAAGATCACATGAAGTAGAATTAATCCAACTTTCCGATTTCCTTACTGGCGCAGTAGGTTATATAAACAGGGGATTAACAACAAGTAATGCTAAAATTGAAATAGTCGAGTTGATCAGATCTCTATCTGGATATTCATTAACAAAATCAACTTTATTCAAAGAAAACAAAATGAATATCTTTGTATGGAAAGGAGGGTATAGGAATGCCTGAAGTAATGAATCTTCCAACCAAAATATATTTAGAAGAATACGACGGAAATGTAATAAAATATTTTGAAGCAGTATATTCAATATTCAAAAACGATTTTGTTGACAATAAACCAAATTTCAGAGGAATTAGATTAGGCTTAAAAAAGTATCCTCTTATATTAGATAAAGAATATACTTTTTATCACATGACACATGAAGGGGATATAGAGACGGAAAGGATTCCTGACTTTAGACGTATGGAAAGAATACGTTTTCCTAAAATAATGATTGACAAATCAACTCATCCATACTTAAAAGTTTGGAGAAATCAACGAACTGGCACTGGAGGAACTAAAAAAAGAATTCTAATTTATCACGAAGAAGAAAATTATCTAGTAGTATTAGCAGACATGGGCAGTTATATTTTACCATGGACAGCATATCCTATAACTTACAATAATGTAAAACGAAAACTTCTAAAAGAATATAATGAATTTATAAAAAATGCCGAAGCCGTATAGATTACTCTAATACGGCTTCTTTTCTCCTTTAACATCTAGGTTAATGAGATGATACAAAAGTAACACTTTGTTTTTTTATTAACAATGCATATATAGTTAAATATTACAAAACGCACATAGTATCAATATAATTACTTCATTAATAATGAAGACTTGACTATTTATATGATAAGATAAATCTGATTAAAAATCATGACAATATACAGCAAATAACAACAAGTAAAAAGAGGCGAAAATCCCTTCCACCTCTTTTCAAACCTAAAATCACCTAAATTCAGGAAATACTGTTCCTCGTTATTTAGACAAGGAATTGCATATCTCCAAATTCACCTTTTTTATGCGTGGTTCGTCCACTTTTATTTCTTTTCTATCATATGTTATAAAACCGTTTACCTCGCCTTCCACATCTGTAGTCTGGGTGTAGACAGCAGCAGAGAAACCGGCTTTAATAAGTTTTTTCAACTGTTCGGCATACTTCACATATTCGTCTGTCACTTCTTTGGCATTCTTAAACTGAACATATCCCCAGTTTTTGTCTGTTTGCCACAAGTGATTCTGTAGCGGAAGACCTATTCCTCCATACTCTCCAAGCACTGTAGGACGCTCGGCATCGTAGAGATACATGTCAGGGCCCGGATAATTGTGCAAGTCGAGCATATCGCCTGTACGGTAGAAGTTACCGCCACTGGCAGGGTTTACAAGGCGTGAAGGATCATACGCTTTTGTCCATTCGGCAATCTCCTGTGTTTTGAACTGTCCCCAAGCTTCGTTGAACGGAACCCACACAGCGATAGAAGGATAAGAGATCAGATAATCCATAATCGCTTTCCACTCCTGACGATAGTTTGCTTCCGACTCGGCGCTACGGATCAGCTCCGATCCTTTGAAGTAATCTCTGTTTTGCCACTGTGGCGAACGGTCTCCGTTAGGCATATCCTGCCATACCAATATCCCTAGACGGTCGCAATGTGTGTACCAGCGTGCAGGCTCTACCTTCACGTGCTTACGTATCATATTGAATCCAAAGTCTTTTGTTTTTTGTATATCGTATACCAAAGCCTCATCGGTAGGTGCGGTATACAGGCCATCAGGCCACCAACCCTGATCGAGCGGGCCAAACTGGAAATAATCTTTATTGTTGAGTTGCAAACGCATAATGCCATTATCATCACGCTTGAACGAAACCTTACGCATGGCCGTATAGCTCTTTACCTTATCCAGAGCCTTGCCTGCACTGAATAGCGTTACCTCTACATCGTACAAGAACGGACTTTCGGGCGACCACAATTTAGGGTCGGCGATAGGCAATTCGAGCGTCTGTCCCGCAACGGCTTTTCCCGAAGCTACAGTTTCCCCCTTATCTTTTACTACTACCTCTACAACATCTGAAGATGAAGCATTTGCCGCACATACATCGAATGCTATTTTCTTCGTATCGAGGCAAGGTATAGCCTTAATGTTCGCAATATGTTTATTATTCACCGGCTCTAGCCACACTGTTTGCCAGATACCCGACACAGGGGTATACCATATACCGTGAGGGTCTTTGTGCTGCTTGCCGACAGGCTGATAGCCGTCTGTGGTAGGATCCCAAACCTTTACAACCAGTTTTTGACTGCCCGATGTAAGGAAAGGAGTAACATCGAAACTGAACGGAGTATATCCGCCCTTGTGTGTACCTACTTTTATATCGTTAACAAAAACCTCAGTCTTCCAGTCTACCGCACCAAAGTGAAGGATTACATTCTTACCCTTCCACGAAGATGGTACAGAAAAAGTACGTTTGTACCAAAGTTCGTTTTTTGCTCCAAGTTCCTTTTGCACTCCCGACAGGCTCGACTCTACAGCAAACGGAACAAGTATCTGTCCGTCGAAGCTGCGTGGTTCGGCTTGTCCGATGGGTAAGATTGCATATTCCCAAAGTCCGTTTAGGTTTGCCCACTCGGCACGCTCCATTATCGGACGTGGATATTCGGGCAATATGTTTTTGGGATCAAGCGATTCTGCCCATTTTGTTTTTATCTTATCTCCCGCTGGTTTCCATTGGGCAAAAAGACCAATACTGGTGATAAATAAAATTAACAATAAAAAATTCTTCTTCATATCTTATATTTTGAGTTAATGATTCCTTGTAGAATAAAGCTTATTCTATAAAAATTAGCGATATGTTATGTTATTCTTCGTGTAGTGAGAGAAAGAAAACGTTCCTATTTCTTTACTTCCCGAACGAAGCTTATGTTCTGGGCTCGCTTCGTCCGGGGCAGTAAATACCAATCATTAATTAGGTTGCAATCTCCTATCTATTACAATCACTATATCTTTAAAAAACAGGCTTATCTGCCGAAGAAGACGGTTTGCCTCCCTCTATATAAGGCCATGAATTGTTATCCCATTTTACCTGATCGAGCAGTAGCATACGCCCATTCGGGTGGTTAAGGTCTACGCCATGGTAGAATATCCAGTCGTTGCCTGCCTTGTCTTGTACTATTTCGGAGCAGTGTCCGTTGCCTACAAAGCGGGAGCTTTTGCTTATCACCACCGTATAGCCGTTGTCCATCATATCCTTGCCAGTCTTATCCACATAAGGGCCAAACAATGATTGGGAACGACCAACAACAAGTTCGTACGTACTGTTTGCACCTTCGCAACAACTGCCGATAGATGCAAACATGTAGTAATAATTTCCTTTCTTGTGGATATATGTTCCTTCAAAGGCTGTTCCGGCTATTTGCTTTTTCTGCGCTCCTTCTTTTACCGACAGTCCGTCGTCATTCATCTCTATGGCATAGATACCACGGAAGCTGCCCCAAAAGAGGTATTTCTTGCCTCCCTCTTCGATATAAAACTGGTCGATGGAATTCTGAACGTCGATCTCGTTGCTTCTAAAAAGCTTTCCTTTGTCGGTGAATGGTCCTTCGGGCTTGTCGGCAACAGCTACGCCAATGCCGCATGTCCACTCGCCACCCCATACCGACATGGAGTAGTACAGCACATATTTGCCGTTGATGTAATTAATATCAGGCGCCCACAAACCTCCGTTGGGCTCGAAGGTGGGGCGTGTAGCATCCGTAAATGCCGTTCCTAAAAATGTCCAGTCTACAAGATTATCCGATCTGTAGATAGGAGTATTTCGTGTATTTTCTGTTGCATACAAATAAAAATGCCCATCCTGTGCCTTTATGATTGTTGGGTCGGGCAGGCTCAGAGCCACCACAGGATTTGTATATTTTTGATTTGGAATTACAGGTGCTCCTTTTTCAGAACTGCTACATGCGTTACATCCCGTTGCCACAAGCAACTGGAGAATGAACATATATATAAAATTTTTCTTCATGGTATTATTCAAATTTTATTGCATTATCTTATGACATGCTTTTCGTAGCGTTCTGCACTGCTAAGGTAGCATGCCAAGAATAAAAGATAGGTATACTTTTCAACCAAAAGAGTATCAAAATAAGCCAAATTCGGCTGTTGACTCGTTTTTATTACTATTTGACTAATTTTTATCATTCGCCCCACTCTGCATTAAGGTTGTCATATTGGGTTGGAGATGGACGGGGATTTGTTTTAGATTCTTATCATCCCGACCAAAGGGAAGGATCTCTTTGGAGACAAGAGACAAGGAGCGTACTTTTTAAACGAACAAAGTATAAAAAAGAGTCTAAACACGCAATTGCTCAATTATTACAAGTCTTTGGTTATTTTTTACCACAAAATAAGCTTACCCAAGAGTTCGTATGTTCGCAGATATACTGTATTTTTACAAAAATGAAAAACAAAAGACTACTTTTCACCATTTTTCTGACCGTTTTTTATACCATAAATCTTTTTGCTCAGGAAAATTCCAATTTTCACTTCCGTAAGATTCAGGTAGATGACGGGCTGTCGGAAAACGCCGTGTACTGTATCCTACAGGACTCGAAAGGCTTCATGTGGTTTGGAACCAAAGACGGGCTCAACCGCTACGATGGAGATAACTTCCGCATATTCAGAAAAAACAATCACAACAACCAGTCTTTGGGCAACAACTTTATCCGTTGCATTGCCGAAGGAAAAGAGAACATACTCTATGTAGGTACAGATGCCGGACTATACAGAATGGATATGACCGACGAGAGCTTTGCGAAGATAAATACCAAGACCGCCAACGGCATAGAGGTTACCTCAGCCGTAAATGCGCTGTATATAGACAAGAACGGCAATCTGTGGATAGGGACAATGGCGCAAGGCATATTTATGTACAACCCTGCAAAAAAAACACTGAAAGCCATAGAGATAGAGAAATACAGGCTGGGGATGAACGCTACGTGGTCTATCGTAACCGACAAATCGGGATCGATATGGGTAGGTACAAGGCTCGGGCTGCTCAGGTACAACCCCGACAAAGGCAAGCTGGAAGCGCCCAAAGGCATGTTTAGCATACAAGATAACTCGCAAAACGAAATACTTTGCATGCTCGACGACAACAAGGGCAATCTGTGGTTGGGCACGTGGGACGATGGTATCAGGCTGTTCAACAAGCAAACCAACGAATACACCTCCTTCTTCGGGCTGGGTTCTAAGTCGTATTATATTACGCACGTGCGCTCTATATTTCAATATACCGACAACTCGCTGCTTATCGGTTCCGATGACGGGCTGTACCTCTTTAATACGGACACCAAATCGATAAAACGGCTCGATGCCCCTCAGGTGAAATACAGCCTCAGCGACCAAAATGTATACTCGATAGCCAAAGACAAGGAGAACGGGATATGGATAGGCACTTACTTTGGAGGCGTAAACTACCTGAATACCTCGCTGCTCAATATAGAGACTTACTACCCCGATGTTTTGCACAACCTGCTCTCGGGGAAGGCGGTCAGCCAGTTTTTGGAAGACAACTTATCCAACATCTGGATTGCCACCGAAGATGGCGGGCTCAACTACTTCGACTCCAAGACAAAGGTGTTTTCGCAACCCGTAAAAACTTCTTACCACAATACCCATGCTCTGATGATGGATGGCGATAACTTGTGGATAGGAACATTTTCGCGCGGGATAGACATATATAATACACGCAGCCATTCGCTGGTCAACCACCGAAGCAAGATCAGAGACGAAAGCACGCTGAATGACGATTGCATCTTCTCGCTCTACAAAACCAAGAATGGAGATATATACGTCGGTACTCCTGTAGGGCTGAATAAGTTTGACAGAAGCAACAATAGCTTTAAGCGTATCCCCGAAGCCTTCGGCTTTATATACGACATGAAGGAAGACGACTATGGCAACCTCTGGGTAGCAACATACGGAAGGGGTGCGATAAAACTGGATATGACCCGCAACAAATGGGTACACTACGACACGATACAAGGGCGCAGCAACCCCATTGTGGGCAGCAAGCTGACGAGCATACACATCGACAATACGAAGCGGGTGATATTTTCGAGCGAAGGGCGTGGCATTTTTATATATGACTACAAAACGGATAACTTCAAAAATATATCGGAAGACGACGGCTTGCCCAACAATGTGATTTACGGCGTGCTCGACGACCCTTTTGGCAATCTCTGGGTAAGTTGCAACAAGGGGCTGGTAACCTTCAATACATCCGACCCAAAAAGCCATCGGATATATAACAAAGCAGATGGACTGCAAAGCAACCAGTTCAATTACAAGTCGAGCTACAAGACCAAAGACGGCAAGTTTTACTTCGGAGGGATAAACGGATTCAGTTGTTTTTACCCTAAAGACCTGAGCGAGAATAAAAACGGCATCATCCCATCTATAGAGATCACCCAGATACGTGTGTTGGGAAATATCAGTGCCGAAAAGGAACAGGAGATACAAACCCGTCTGAATAAAAAACAACGTATAAAATTACCCTACAACCGTTCGTCTTTCACCATATCGTACGTTAGCCTCAGCTATATATCGCAAACTAAAAACCAATATGCCTATATGCTCGAAGGAACGGACGAGGAATGGAACTATGCGGGCAACAACAAGAGCGTGACCTATGTAAACCTTTCGCCGGGCAAATATACCTTCAGGGTGAAGGCCTCGAACAACGATGGACTGTGGAATGAAACGGGCACAGCGATAGAGATAGAAATATTGCCGCCTTTCTGGCTGTCGATACCTGCACGGCTCGTTTATTTTGCACTCGTTATATTCTTGATTTATATGCTGGTGTCGTACTATACAAAGAAAAGCAAGATAAAGCAGCAGAAACATCTTGAGGCTTACAAAGCCGAACAGGAAACACTTGCCTTCAAATCGAAGATCGATTTCTTTACCACCATTGCGCACGAGATACGCACACCGCTAAGCCTTATCAGCGCACCGCTCGAAGAGGTGATTTCGTCGGGCGAAGGCAGCAAGGAGACTCATCAGAACCTTTCGATGATAGAGAAAAACTGCGACAGGCTGACGGTGCTCATCAATCAATTGCTCGATTTCCGCAAGATGGATTCGACCAAATATATCGTAAATCCCGAAACAATAAACCTTACCGAGCATATCAGCGAACTGTACGAACGGTTTAAGAAAACGGCGCAGAACAAAAAGATAGATTTTGAGCTGCATCTACCTGCCCAACCGGTTGTAGATGTAGTGTCTGATCCGGATGCACTGACCAAAATAATAGGTAACCTGCTGACCAATGCCTTGAAATTTACCCGAAGCAAGATTATCCTTACTCTTATACCGAACAGTGATAAGACCTATACCGTCACTGTAGAAGACAACGGGCGAGGCATATCCGACAATCATAAAGAGTTGATATTCGACCCATTCTATCAGGTACAGCAAGACGACAGCAAGGTAGGCACAGGCATCGGGCTTTCGCTGGTGAAGCATTTGGCAGAGATACTAAAAGGCAAGATTGAAGTAAAAGACAGCAAAACTGGTGGCGCATTGTTTACGTTCACCTTTTCTGATATATCCAAAGAGTTTTCTATCCACCAAAGCGAAACGGCAAGTAGTGAAAGTTCCTCCTTGGAGGATGGAGGAATGACTACAATCAACGGCAAGAACAGCGTGCTTGTGGTAGACGACAATCCGGAGATGATACAATTTATAAAAAACAGCCTACAGAACGAATATACGGTAGACACGGCACTGAGTGCTACCGAAGCTTTGAAACTGCTCGAAGACAAGAACTTCGACCTCATCGTTTCGGATATTATGATGCCGGGCATCGATGGCATATCGTTTACCAAACGACTGAGAGCCGACCTCAGCTACAGCCATATACCTGTGATACTGCTATCGGCAAAAACCGAAAATACGGCGAAGGTAGAAGGGTTGTTATCGGGGGCTGATGTGTTTATCGAAAAACCGTTCTCGATATCGTACCTCAGAGCTCAGATAGCAAGCTTGCTGGAAAACAGGAAGGCGATACTCGAAGCGTTCAACCGTTCGCCGCTATCGTCATACTCAAGTTTGGTAACCAATAAGGGTGACGAAACATTCCTCAACAAACTGAACGAAGAGATAGAAAAACACCTCTCGGAAGAAACATTCACCGTGGAATCGCTAACCGATATACTGAGCATCAGTCGTTCGAATCTGCAACGCAAGTTAAAGAGCATCTGCGGGGTTACTCCGGGCGACTACCTACGCAATTATCGTCTGAAGAGAGCATGCAAGCTGCTGTTGGAGACAGACATGCGGATAAACGAGGTGGCTTACTACGTAGGGTTTAACTCGGCATCGTACTTCACCAAGGCATTCTTCAAAAGCTATGGTATGTCGCCAAAGGAATTTGTAAATAAGATGAAAAACGGGGAGTAATGTTTTTGGTAGGGGAATACGTAACGAAAAAATATTATCTTTTTTTATTATCCTAAACGGAGGAAAGGAGCTCTTCTCTCAAAAGAGCTCCTTCTCTCATATTATAACACCCTTACCCTGATAGGTTTTTCTTCAATGTCTCCAAATTTTCTTTTGTATCGTGAGAAAGCACATTGATAACCAATTCGGAAGGTTGGTCTGCCTCCTCTTTCTTTTCTACGGCTGTAACCTTAGACAGAGTATTGCCATTGTATACGCCAATACATTCGCCTTCGAGCTGCTGTTGGCGGATTGTCAATCGGAGATGCTCTATAGCTTCACCAAAGTGAGGGTCAGACTCATATCGTGCAAAAGTAGCAAGACTTATTCCACAAAAAACGCACAGGCCTTCGATGGTGTATGGGCGTGACACGGGAAGTTCTATCACCTCTCCTACCCTGGCTCCCGAACGGATCAGCTCAGCTTTGTGCCAAGGGTTGCAGTCGCACCATTCGAAGTATTTATATGCCTGTGCGAGAAGGCTACCCGGGCTTTCATACCTTATCTCCTTGCCGTTGTTTTCACGGCTTTTGTAACAGGTTTTGCGGGCAGCCATTATTTATCTTTTTTCAAATGTTTCTTTGCTGTCTTTGCCGATGCGGGTTGTAGTGCGGGAGTTTCTCGATCTGCAACACTTTCGTTATCGGAGCTTTTAGCAAGCCAGTTTTTCAACTCTCTTACTTTGCGTATCAGGCAACTGGCGCACGACTGAGGGGTTTCGTTTGTGCCGAAAACCCGATTGTATAATCCATAGATACGGCTCATCGAGTAACGGTGTGTTTTTTCTACTTCGCGTACCAATGCTTCTACTTCTGATCTTAATGCTAGATTTGTCATTTTATTATTTTTTTGTTGTCGATATATTTTACAAGGAAAAATATGATGAACGCAACCACGATGCCGATACCTGCCAAAGTCCACGATTGCCTCGCAAAAGCAAATATCCCCAACAGCACCCATGTGAGGTGAAAGGTGAGACAGGGACGACAGTTGAACGGTTTTCGGTCGAGAAAAGCCGACACTTCGGGAAGCCTTAGCGATAGCACCACTCCGCAATAAAGGGAGGTGACAATGCAACACAGCATCGTAATAATGATAGTTAGCGCATCCATATATAATAAGATAATTTTGTAGAGAAATAATGCAGTTTTTGGGGGAGGAAAGAGAAAAATATCCACCTCCCTTTTTGAAAAAGGGAGGTGGATAGATAAAATTATTTATATAAGATCTTATTACTATATCGTAGGATCTAATCCACCTACGCCATCGACGGATACAAAGTAATAAATAGTAACAGATTCTTTATCATTACTTGCTGTTACCCATATTGTCATCCCAAATCCCTTACTTATAATATGCTTCTTATCTACTGTAACAGATGCACTTGTCTTACTGCCTTTATATTCGACCGGAAAACCTCCATACCATTGAAATTTGGTTGCTCCTCTTATTTCGCTACCGAATGTTAACGACCCAACCCTATCGTATCGGCTTATATCGGTATAGTTCTTGATAGCATTGTAAGAAATGGTACTAGGGTTTGGATCTAAAATAATGCGAACACTGGAGTCTTCAACTGCATAGCTTTGTCCATTATAGGAGACTGTTGCCTTAGCAATGGCATTACCTTCACGTGCAGCATAATATACAGCTTCGCATGTGCCCTGTCCCGATAGTAGAGATAGTAGCATTGAGCCTTCCCAATTTACTACTACCTGGTCTCTTATATTAGAAGGAATATCTAATGTATAAGTAATTTTATTCCCTTGATAAACTGCCGAGCTACTCGGAATCATTTTGGCTGGCTTACCTTTTAAAGTACTTGATTTCTTTGACTGACATTGAATATAGGCATTTGCTCCCGAACTAATCCGAAATTTAGCTTGTACATTTAACCCAACATCCTTATGACTATATTTAACAATAAAGGTTATCGTTCGATAATCATCATTTGGCTTATTGTCTATTCTTCTTAAATAATTTTCATCATAAGTCCAAGATAGATCACTATATATATACAAGTCATCTGTTGATACATGAAGATTATAACTAATTGTATCTCCAGAATAAACCGATCCTGGACCAACTAATTTATAGTCACAGCTACTTCCTGTACCACCACCTGTGCCACCACCTGAATCATTACTATCAATAGATACATTATATGTTCCAGAATAAGAACTACTACCATTCGTATATGAATAAGAAAGTGTTCCGGATTGTCCTGCATTTGTCCATATCACATCTGCAGACATAGCATCAACGTCTTGTGACAGAGTTGTAGTTCCATTCAGGAATTTACCATTTGTTACTTTCCATGTGGCTTTTGTTCCTGATACACCATGAAAACCAGAAGTAATGCGATAATTATACGTTTGATTTACTTTTGGTCTAGACTCACCTGTTATCATAACAGTATTTTGAGCAAAAGACAACAATGTAAATAATGATAAATAAATCATCAATAAAATTTTCTTCATAAGCTTAATAATTAGTTTAATAATTCTTTTTAGAAATGTTTTGAATTCAATAAACACATGTGCACAATAAGATAATATTGAAGAAAAAAGATGACGGTTTTTTCACGATTGGGATGATATTTTTTTATGAAATAGCGAAATACTTCGCTCTTCAGTACGGCAGACAAGGATTATAGCCGCGAGCAATATACAGGACAATAAAAATTCCCCTCAAACATTTATCAGATAGTCTTTTATTCCTCCTAAGAGAAACTATCAAGGAAAATTGTGCGAAAAACAACCATATTGCTTTTTTCAATAACTAATAGATAGAGGTTATTGTATATTTTAACTATAAACATATAACATATTACAGATAACGTACTTAATACACCATGTCTGCTTTTACAGAGCCTCTTGACGGGGTAAGAACAACACACAAAACATTGCTAAACACCTCATATTAAGAGATAAATTATTTTATTCCCTTTTTATATGCTAACTTTGTCACGAATTTAAGGACAAGGACAATCATAAATTAAAGTAGGCTACTGTGAGAGCAGTTCAAACTACTTATCATACAATAAATCATTATGACTAAATATATAATTTTATTATTACTCATCAATATCAGCGTTTTCTCAAAAGCGCAGGTAACTATCGGGTGTGCGAGCGAACCGGTTTATGGTTCCATCCTGCAACTGAAAGAAAACGATTCGAGGGGCACGAATGCCACCAAAGGGTTTGGTTTTCCGAGGGTATTTTTATCAAAGGCAGACAAGTTGTTTCCAATGTTCGCAGATGGATACAACATCGCACAAGACACTATAAACGAAGGCCTAACGGTATACAACACCAACCCTAAGTTTTCAACCGGACGAGGCATATACACATGGCAGCTAAGCGACTCTATATACCAATGGATATCCCTAAGAACCAAAATATCGGTTGTGGAAAAGACGCTGGCTGTTGTTGTCAAACACAGCATACAGACCATCTTGCCCAGAACGAATAATTCAACAAATCCTGTGACAACAGATGTTGTATGGGATTCGATAAAAGGAATTAATACAGATGACATAAAAATTATAAACAACACAGATATATATCTACCTCCACTCAAAGACTTCAAGATAACGGGCTATGTAGGCATTTACAACAACTCCGTCAACAACGACGGCCAACCAACCTATATAGCCAGCCGGTTTTACCTTATAAAAGATGGCAAACCGACTGTAGAATCGCTACCAATATCTACATGGGGATATTCAGAATCCTCTACAGAAGCTTATCACGATGGAGGTGTTACAAACCCAATATGTATACTACACACCGGAAAAGAAGGCTCATTGATAAGAATGATAGCTAACGGACCGATAAACGACCGAACGACACGCATGGCGGCATCCACCCCTCTGAATGCCAAATACATGAGCTCGATAGGTAGTTATTTACTGATAGAAGAATTATAAATAAGCACCGCAAACTTTACATCTCATTATTATATCCTTACAAAGGAATATAAAATCGTTTTTTTACGCAAAAAATCAGGACTTCCCAACCTTATACTCTTATGTTCTGTCTTGCAATACAAGACAGAACATTTTTTTATGCCGGTAAGAATATATAACTTGTAAAAACATCTACACCAACTCTCTACGCCTTTCAGCAAACTCCTTATTGGCAAGTACACCTTTCTTGATACGTGAGATAGCCCGCTGTATATTATGCGCCTTAACCCCTGTAATTTCGGATAGCGAAGTATAATTTATCGCAGGCTTGAGCGAGATATACATCTTAAACAGCTCAAAATCTCGAATATCGTAATTATCATACACATATTGCATTATATCCGACTCCAACTTGCTTTGCTTGGCTTCTATTTCACGAAAATAGCCGTTATCTACATCCGACTTGTCGTAGTTGGGCAACAGCTCGCAATATCTGTTTTGCTTAATGCCCTCCGCCATCAGATTGGTATAATACGAACGGATAAAATAGTGCATATAATTCTCGATTTTGTTTCCCGAGAAGAGAATGTTCTCATACATTTTCAGGTAGCTGTCGTTAAAAACATCACTGTTGTACGAACGGCGTACCTCAAGATATTGAGTCAGCTTTTTATTATTGTCGGCAAACCAACGGTTGAAAGCTTCTGCCTTTTCGGCAAAAACGACATCCGACATATCACGTTTTTTACTGAAATACTTTTTCCCTTTGTTGCCTTTGCTTACGTTGAATAATAGCATAATATAATTAGATAAAAAATGGTTAATAATTGATTATAAATACGTTGAATACACATTTGAGATAAAGACCACCGTACAAAAGAGAGCAGGCGATGCCCATCGAGACGAAAATCCCGACAATTGTTAATTACCACAAATCATTTGTTAATCAGCGTCTTTGGCTCTGCCCCTTAAATTCGATGCGGCGGGTAACCGAAATAATGCGCTCCATCACCCGCTGACCGTAACGAGCCACAATCTGATCGCCGTTGAGATTGGTGGATACGATAACCAGCTTTCGATATTTTTCGGCGGCATCCATCACTTCGGCAAAGGCTAGGCGGCGGTTGCCATAGCTTACCAAAGTATCTTCCGTACCAATATCGTCGAGGCTTATAACATGCTTCCTCAGCAGCTTGTCTATATCGCTGTTCATCTTCTGAGCATCGTATACATTCACCACCTTGTTCATATACTTCAGCAAGATAGCGGGCAGCACATGATAGCCCAGCACCGTTTTGCCACGGCCATAGTCGCCATACAGAAAAAGCCCCCTCCCCCGATTGTCTGCCAGCCAGTCTGCCACCTCTTCGTACTCGGGCAGCCAATGCAGTTCGCTCCTTTTCTGCGCCAGGCAGTCTTTCATATAGTGATAGAGCACCGTGCGAGCTTCGGGCACACGCACCATCACTTGGCTGTGAGGCACAGGCATATCGTGCTCTTTCATTCGGCTGCATATCTCATTAAAATCGTTCATCTCCTAAGCTTTTTTGTTGTTTACACTCGGCAGCAGGATGCTTGTAAGCCTCCGATTTTTCCCACGTGCGGACGGCAGCCTGCCAGTTCTTCATTTTGCTGCGCCCTATCATCCAGTTTTTGGCTGTATAGAAGTCTATAAACTTGCGGGCATCTACCCTGTTGCCCCTTTGCGTGCAGTAAGCCTTCACCTCGTCGAAGGTGGGCACTACAAAGGTAGATTTTGCACTACTCTCATCTCCGGCAAAGGGCAACCCTTCCCCTTCGGGTTTTACGTGCTTCTTACTTGTCGGCTTGCTCGCTTTCTTGTTGTACAACAGCGTATATACGGGCGAACGCAGTCTGCGCTGTCCTGCCTCAAAGTCTATCAGCCCCTTCTCCTTCAGCCTGTTGCGTGCATCTATCATGGTCTTTTCGCTAAAGCCGATAGTAGCGCAGATAATGCCATTGGTACACTCAAAAGGGTTTTCCCACTGGCGAGCGTTCGACTCCTGCATCAGGAAGTAATACAGATCAGCCTCGCTGGAGCTCAACCGCACCCTACGGCGGATTTGCCAAAATAGATTTATGAGTTCAATGTAGTTCATACAAACGATTAATTATTTTACAGCAGGTGTTGGGTTCGTTCTTTTGGGAGAGGCACACATTGCACTCTCATCAGCTTGTGTATCTGTCGGAAAGTATATCCCGCGATTGCTCACATGCTTCACTCTCGTTGCGGTTGTATTCATCTACAATAGCTCGCAGGCGTGAGGTCAGCACAGCCGAGTCTTCGTAGAGCAAATCCCAGTCGCTGTCGAGTACTTCAGAGGTTTTGAGCTGTACGGCATCCATGAATGTTTCAAACTCCACACACACCCGTACACCACAGATCACATCGTCGAAATCGGATATTTCCGACCTGTCGGATTCATACAAATGGCCGGTAACGGCTTTCACTAAGCTTGCCATCTGTTTTTCATTGCAATAGCAGTCAATTTTCAGTGCTCCCATTTTTCTTTCGTTTTAATTGCCAGATTGTATTTATTTTCTTTAATTTGATAGTAAATAATACTTTCAATACAAATATACACATATTTGTGAATATACAATACACGGATATGTGAATATTATAGTTAATTATAGTTAACTATTATTGAGAAGGCAATACACCCTAGAGAATGAACAAGATAGCACAGTAATCATTTTCTAGTAAAGACTTAAGAAGAAAGAAAATAAGAAGGAAAAGCAAAATAATCACATTACACGCCCATTTAACAATACACAGATTAGTGAACAATGGAAATACATGAGAGAATAAAGAAAATAAGGGAAGATTTGTTTAAAGGGTCTAACATCGAATTCGCCAGATCGATAGACGAAAAACCAAATACAACAAGCAACTGGATAAGCGGAAACCGAAAGATCGGACTAGAAGTGATAGAGAAAATACTTGCCCGCCTACCGCAGATAAATGCAAGCTGGCTACTCACCGAAGAAGGACCGATGATGAAAGCCGACGCCGACAAGGAAGAGCCATACCTGATAACAAAGGCGGGGGTGAAATATTTTGAGTTGGCAAACGGAAAATACCTGATGCGGGTTCCCTTTGTACCGATAAAAGCCTATGCCAAGTACATAGACGACTATCGTGATGCCGAATTTAGCGGTTCGCTCGACGAGTACAATTTTATTGTAGACCAGATAGGGCACGGAAAATACATGGCCTTTGAGATAAAGGGCGATAGTATGGACGACGATACACGCAAAAGCCTCGCAAACGGCGACATCGTGCTGGGGCGTGAACTGGGATCGGAACACTGGAGAGACAAGTTGCATACGAATGAGTATCCCAACTGGATAATTGTGCTCGACAACACCATCCTCTGCAAACAGATCATAAATCAGGACATAGAGAAAGGGACAATCACCTGCCATTCGCTGAACACCTCGCCCGAGTATTCAGACTTCGAGTTGAGTTTCAACGATATACGACAGATGTTCAATATTATACAAAGGGTATCGAATATGATGTAGCTTTTCGAGCAGCAGAAGAGGGGGATATTAGACCAGTAGGGGCGATCCCTTGAGGTCGCCCGGATACAAACGGGCAGGGACAAGCCACTGCCCCTACCTATAGGACACCATCCTTTCGGGGTTGCAAACCACGAAGAACGAAGAGACGTAGGGGCGAACCCTTGTGGTCGCCCCGATAGAAACGGGCAGGGACAAGCCACTGCCCCTACCTATAGGACACCATCCTTTCGGATTTAACTACGTTGATTGCTAATTGCAATCCGAAAGTTATTTTATCCGGATTTTAAATCCTACAATAAAACTTCGAGGTTGCAAACCTCCAAGAACGAAGAGTGAAAGAAAGGAAAGAATCATAAAATATGGGGAGTTTTCTAAAACTCAACTATAAAGACATGCCAATATAACAATAAATAAATATTATAAAATAGGGGAATGCCGAAATATGACTTTTTATGTGTTAAAACAAACATCAACACATTAAAAAGAAGACACTTAGACATGCACCCTACAACCCAAAATATGACTTTTTTATGAGTGTAAAATTATGCTAAAAAATTATTTTTCTATTAACACAAAAATAAATATCAAAATTATAATTCTGTTACAGAATTAGATGTATATTTGATCATAAATAGCATATTATCAGGCAACACAAAACGCTCAAGACCTCATTTTCGACATGAATTGAAAGGAGTTCGGACAATACAAATCAATATTTCTGACGATAATTCATTAGAATCTTGTGCCTTAAATGTGCAGAAAGAGGTAAATTATTGTGAAATAAAGGATTGACATTAAAATTAAAGCCTAGATTAATATTATTGCTTGATAAACAAAGGAATAAATGTAGTATACAATATAAGTAATTCACATGGCAGTAAGTATGTTAAGAAAAAAACAAACCATAAATCACGCAGAATGAACACAATCCACTATCTATTTATCGTATCGCTTCTGATATTTGCAGTTTTCTTTCTTTTTGCAGGATGGAAAAACATTAAACTATTGCTAGACGACTGGGATTACATCAAATCGAACAAAACGGGCGTAGGAAGATTCCTCTATGTTGCCGGCTTTGTAGGTATCGCTGTATTGCTCTCGGTTTTAGGCTTTATTTTCATCTACTTCTTACAAGTTGCCAGTTCGCAGGCTTATCTATTTTCGGAGTAAGAACAAGAACAGAAAACTTTACAATAAACGTAGCCTTATATCGCCATCCCCTCTACATCTAAAGCAAAGGGAAAGATTGCTTTTTAGGTGTTTTTTCGAGCTTACACGTTAAGATTACTACTGCCGGAAGGCTATTCTTGTGCAAGAAAACGACAAAAACCCCCATAAACATTCTTCAAAAAAGTCATATAAAGCCCCCTACAGAAGAGGGTTAAACAACTGATATAAAAAATATTATTATCAGCATATCGGTACAAAAAGTCATATCGCACAAAAAATGATAAAAAAGGACTCATCTTATCATTAGATTTGCAATAGAATTCATTGATATCACCTTTCCTTTTATGTATATGATTATGTCTAAATTTTATATCTCCATTGAGCACACCGAGGACATCGACACCGGGCGATATGCGATCAATGAGCCGGATATTCTGATCAAAAAGCGCAGCTTCTTGATATTTGACATGATTGTAAAAAACTTTGGAACGTATAACCGTGACTTAAAGGAATATGCTGATAGATATTGTAAAATATTAAATTCTGTATCTCTCTAAACATGATAAAAATTTGTCTTTATATAAATCCGAAGAGGCTGTACACCCAACACAAGCCTCATCCATTCAAAAATCCTAATCCTTAAGATCATTCTTATTTATTAAGAAAGGTCCACAAAATCACTTTGTAGACCTTTCACTTACACAAACTTTACAAACTACTTAATATATTAAAAAATACGAAAACCTATATTTTTTAATAAAAAAACAGATTAATAAAACTTTATATTTTTTTCTCAAAAAGAACAAGACTTATAAAATCATTTTGCTTTTTTGACATTTCGTATGAGATTATTTAAATAACTTATTATTGTTGTATTTGTAATGTTTCCACAAAGATAGTCAATTTTACACATTAGAAAAATTAATTTACAAAAAAACGCACATACAATCCTCTCGCAGAGGGCATAAACAGAGTAAACCATTAATATGTAACGTATTGTATACGCAATAAAATATTATAATTTTTGTAAAAAAATTTCAACCGCTTACCTTAAACTTCCGCATTACAAAATATCCGAGCAAAAACACCAATAAAATCCTGCCGCACCAGATCTGAAAAGATTGGAAAGAAGTCAATCGGTTGACCTCCTGCACCTGCACCTCTACCACCGGATAGGGGACGGCTATGCTATCGGTTTTGAATACAGAATCCCTTACCACCTTATCGCGGTAGAGATATTTGTACTTCTCGAGCCACACGGTATCGCCTTTCATCTTTACCAATACCGAGTCGTAGAGGTGAACCGAGTCACGCAACAGCTTGTCCCGATATTCAACCCTGAGGCTTTCTACAGGCACATACACCGTTTTGGCTTTGCAAGACGCCAGTATCACAAGCAGCAAACAAACCGACAAGCCGGCTGCATATCGCAGTACAGATTTTAGAATCATTCTTCAAATTTTAAATCGTTAATCCTGTTCAACCACCCTCTCCTAAACTTTCGGTTGGCAGGACGTGCCGCCACAATCCTATTCACAAAAGAGATACGCTCCTGACGGATTTTTTCGAAAAGTTCACAGGGAGGTGTATAGCTATTCACAGCAGCCAGCGTCTGATTGCCCACAATGCCATCGGCAGTAACGCCCAACATCTTTTGCGGCAACTTGATGCCATAACTGCCCGAAGCCCATACCCAGTCGACAAGGATATTGGCTATGCTCTGATTGACGATCTTATCCGCCTGCCACTTGTCCCAATAGAGGCTTTTGAGTACATCCGCCCATTCTGCGTCCGAAATGTTCTTCAGGTCGGCAACGGTAGTTGTGGCGTATCCTCGCTGGCGGCGGTAGAACCTATAGGTAGCTATCGTTATCCCCTTATTGGTGGCTCCGCCCCTATCGTCGGGATCGTCTACAAAGCCACCTTCCCATCGGAGGATAAATGGAATAAGCAGTTCAACCTTTGCCATCTTTGTCTTCATTTTTCTTTTCGTCTTCTACTTCTATCATATCGGTTTTCTTTCCAAAAAACTTTAGAATATTCACCTTCACGTTTTTACCTCTCGATGCAAAGTAATTCACATAAATGCTTTCCAATTCCACGCCGTAGATAATCACAAGCATGAGCATAGGGAGCAATTCCACGCCAAAGGGCAAGGCAAATGCCTGTCCGAAGGTGTACGCCAGTATAACCCAGATGATATAGCTGGTAATCTTGTCGATTGTACGGCGCACCGCCTTCGATTTCTTCACGTCTTCTTTTCTTGCTTTGGCGGCGGCTATTCCAAACCTCAGGTCGGCAAGCGTTAGTGTGAGCGCCAAGATCAAGAGCCATTTAGCCCAGATAAAGAAATCGAGAAGCCCTACTAAAAAATTATCGGTGTATGTCATAAGTTATTTTTTATTTATTTGTTTGTTGCTTTTGTGATGAATAAAAAATGTCGGATTGTTTTCGCTCGTCCCTCCCGTCCTTCGGGATTTGTAATCCCGTTCTCCGCTGTCCTTCGGGATTTGTAATCCCGAAGATTCACGAAACAGGGGATTGCAAATCCCCTGTAGCGAGGGTTCTTATTTTTGATATACCCTGCAGCAAGGTTACAAGAATGTACCGTAGTTGAGTCCGGCGGGCGATTTATTAATAAATACCGCCTCCACTTTACTACGGCTCTTCTCGCCTGTTTCTGATTTTTCGATCAATATCAAACTGATCTTACTGTTTTGCAGAGACATTGTCTCTACGTCCCTATTGTTCAAGTCTGCCATATTATATCGGGTTTTGTGTGGTTATTTTCAATCTCAATTGCATAAATGCCCCTTTGATAGGAAAAGCCAATTCGCCGGGGTTACCACTCATTGCCAGCACCGAGTTGTAGAAGTCGGGATGTCCCGATGCAATGTAATTGCCAGCCTTGTCTCGCTGCATTTCAGCCTGCTGCGCATTGTTGAGGCTCATAAGGCAACGCAGGTCGTTGGGCAATACATCAAACCATTTGGGCTTTTGCTCATTCTGCCAAAAAGCTTTATCCGTAGTATCAGAATCATTCTCGTTATAGAGGTCTTTCCAGCATCTTCGAAGCTGCACATTGCCTGTGAGCGAAAAAGTAGATTTTCCCGCCTCTGCGACAAACGAAGAATATGCCGGATAGGTTATTCCATTGTATGTCAGACTCCCCGAAGCGTCGCTCACCAATTTGGGCTCTACAAAATACCAATAGCCGGCTTGCAGGCTTCCCGAAGCAATTGCACCCGAAGGTATCTTGTTTACAATACGCATCTGAACGGTAGGGTGCAGCACCTTATCCAGCACCTCATACACGATGGCGTTAGACGTTTCGGGCACAAACGAGGTGACACCTGCCACTCCGTTAAAAATATTGTTGCGGGAAATTATAGCCGAACTATACGTCACTCCGTTGTATTTCACCTTTGCCTCCTGATCATCCTTCGAACGAACAATGTAGGCACGATGCACACCATTGCTGTAAGGTACAACACCTCCGTCTTTATTGACCTCAACAGACGAAAGTGATAGCGTGCTGTCGATCAATACACCTTGATCTACAGGAAGATTGTTTATAATATTCAACTTATTGAGCTGATATTTACCTCCCAGCCAAATTATATTTGTAGCACACTCCCCCGCTACAGCCTGCGAAACGTCGATATTGGAAGCCAATGCTATAGAGCCGTCTGTTATGGTAAGCGAGCTATTGCCATAGGCAGGCGAAAAGCTTGCCGGCTTGCTTTTGTCGGATGTGATACCGATAGCGTCACTCCTGTCGAAGGAATAACCGAAATATACCAAATGCCTTTTTTCGTAATTGTGCAACGCAGAATCTTTTTTCACAAGACCGTCTACACACGAGTTTTTAGAGAAAATCCATTTGCCTTGCTTCATCGTTTCGCCCATGTCTGTCACATTGGCCACGGCAATAGATTGCGCCTCACAGCGGCCTACAAAATCAGCTCTCAGCTCCTCTTCCGTGTTACCTTTCAGTGCCTTATACTCGGTTTCTGCTCCGATCTTGAATTCGCAATCGTTGAATGCCACAAAATTATTCCTGTAGTTGGATACATGAGAACTCAAGATGGTTACCTTGCTGTTGTCGTACAAATCCAGATTGGTATTCGATAACACGCTATCGGGTACATTTATGAATGAGTTTCCCCCGTTGGTATGTGTCTTGGCATAGAGCTTACAACTATGCTTTGTCCCCAAAAGGTCTGAATAGATAGCACATCTTACAAATGTATACCCGGTACGATATATAGACTGCGATATCTGATTTACAGTCATGTTATAGAAGTAGAGACTGTTTTGCCAAGAAGAGCCTTCTCCATAAGCATTTACACTTTTATTCCATATCGTGCTATCCATGCCGCTACCTACCATATGCAAATAGTTGTTATTTGCACTCGCCTCTGTAACAATAGAGCCGGTATGAATACCGCCGGAGAAGACATTCTTGGTCACTCCCGAGTTTCTCTTCAAATCTACAACGCCATGAGACTTTGCCGGATTTGTTCTTGTGTATACCGAACGGATTCTCTGATCGTAGGCTGTAGCACTTAGCGCAGAAAAGAAAGCAACATTATCGATACTTTCATCCAGCCCTTCATACTTATCTCTAAAATTATACTTGCCCATCGTCTTCTGTTTTTTCGGTTATTATCACTCGTCCTGTAGCCAGTACAAGGACATTACAATTGTCAAAGTCTGCCCTGTCATTTTCTTTCAGATCGTTATACAATCGCCTGAATGTCTGCGGCTGACTATCAAACAGCAGATTATCATCGATCTCAAACACGACCTCGTCTTTCTTTACTTCGTATATCATGGTAATGTAGCTTTTGCGTAAATAAATAAGTAGCCGGTAGGCTCTGTACCGATTTTATCGACCTTAAATTCCACCAGCGACTTCGCCTTTATCTTCACCGATACGGTTTTATCCAAAGGCACTTCTTTGCCGTCTATCCATAGTTTGGATACATTCATCGCTTCTACCCGGTAGATGGTCATCTCCTCGCCTATAAACATTTCGTAGGGCGAGGCAAGCCCCATATTGATCGACATGCGACGCTCCAGCTGCAACTGCTTGGCATATTCTGCCAGATTCTCGAACAGGTACTTGCCCGAGCTGAGCGCACCGTTGCTATCTTTCTTCGAACCGAATATCCAGAAACCGCTCGGGTCTTTGATTTCGGGAAGCTCCGACAAGGGGATAGCTGCTATTTTAGTGTTTTCTGCCATATTTTTTTTGATTTGTTTTTATTCTAAAATCTTCTTTGTTCTTCCGATTCTCTTTTCTTATGCTATTTATTTTATTCCTCTTTTTATACGCTCGTCCTTCGGGGTTTGCAACCCCGAAGCTTTATCATCAGGATTTAAAATCCGAATAAAAATGACTTTCGGATTGTAAATCCAAAAGGACCGGATGCTTCGTTCCGCTCAGCATGACAAGAAAGGCAAAAGCCGAAAAACAAGAGAGATCATCGCATTATATCAATATTGCGAACTTTCCGTTTTCGGTAACTATCACCCTCCTGCTCTCTGTTCCCAACGCAAATATTTTGTTAAACTTCTCGGCATTCACCTCAAAGAGAGGATAGATAGAGTCTTTGGATAGGGTGATGCTGTATCCCGCTGTTTCGCCCAATTGCCCCGACACCTGCGAAAAGGAAAGCGTAGCCCCACCATCGGAACCAAAGGAGTAAATATTGCCCTGCATATTCCTAAACGCCACCAAATACTTGTTGCCAAGGGCTTTGAGCAGATTGTTGGTTTTGTCAGACTTGAGGGTATTCACAAAGGTGGTCAGTTGCTGCCTGTACAATGCACCATCGTTTGTTTCGGTGAAATTGCTTTCGCCGACTTCCGACAGCATGGTGTAAGGGGTGTCTATGTCTTTGAGGATGCGATCTACAAAACAAGAATCGTACAAGGCATCATCTTTGAAGTAATATGCTGCAAAATCCTTTATATCCAAAAGGTAAATCTCGGCTATACCTCCCGAATTGTATCCGCATGTGTGTTTTATATTCTGCACCAATCTGCAACTCATATTATTCTGTTTTTTGAGACAAAGCGGCAACCGCCATCAAAGCTGAATACCGCTTTATCAAGTATGTTTTATTTAAACTTATGATGTGATGTTTTCTCCTCTATCAATCGTCCTTCGGGGTTTAACTACGTTACACTCCGTTGATTGCTAATTGCAACCCCTATCGTCCTTCGGGGTTTGCAACCCCGAAGCTTTACTATAAGGATTTTAAATCCTTATAAGACTAACTTTCGGATTATAAATCCGAAAGGACGACAGAGCAAAGGGTAACAAGGAGGCGAATATCACAACTACATCGCAGAACAGATTATGGAGTTACAACTGTCTTATCCACAATGGCAGTAACCACGTCTTCCCCCTTGAGCAAGCGACCGATCTCCATCTCTGTTCCTGCCATTGTCACCGTCCAGCCGTTGGCATCAGCCTCAGCAGCACCCGAAGCGTAATTGAACGCTGTTGAGCTCAGCCCGTTGATACGTCCCAGCACCACCGAACGGTTGCTCTTATCCACCACCACAGCCGTAAACTTGCCAAGGCTGAGGGCATCACCCTGATTAAGAATCGTATAGTCGTACTCGCTGAGAGTGAAGTTTAGGGTGTGCGTACGATATTTACCGCCGTTGCTATTCTGTGCCAGTTCGTCGGAGAAAGAAGCCGTATTGTCTATAAAGTCTACCTTATAGGCTTTTGCACTGTCGGCGAGCGTGATGGCGCTGATTTCTCCTTCGGACGAGAATTCGTATTCGTTAGCCGAATCGTGATTGATCAGATAAACCGACTTGATACCGGCAACGGAATACACACATGTTTTCTTTGTAATATTTGATGTTAATTTGCAAGACATAATTTTTATTTTTTTTGATTCGTTAATTTTCTGTCGCTTTTCTTTTTTTGACTTCTTTTGTTCTCTGTTCTTATCCTCTCCGTTCTTCGGGGTTTGCAACCTCGAAACTCATACTATAAGGATTTTAAAATCTGGATAAGAATAGCTTTTGGATTATAAATCCAAAAGGACGGTGGGATTTATTTGTTACTTTTGGTTTGTTATAATTATTTGTTATGAATCGCACTAAAATCACGAAACTGGATATATTTTCTGTTATCTTCGTCCTTTGGGGTTTGCAACCCCAAAGCTTTATTATTAGGATTTAAAATCCGGATAAGACTAACTTTCGGATTGCAATTAGCAATCAACGGAGTGTAACGTAGTTAAATCCGAAAGGACGGTGGGTTTCCTCAGCATAACACGAAAAAAGGACCAGAACAGCAAACAAGAAGTCGGTAGATATAACAGCCGATTAGTTGCTTGGACTATAAAACACGACTTCGTCTTCGAAAGGGATAGCAAAGCCAAGGCGCAAACGTCCGTCGATGAAAATCTTATTATCGTTCGGAGCAGCAAACTGCCCTAAGCGGATTTCCTCCAAGTCGCGAACGAGGTCTGTACCTACAAGGAAGTTTTTAGAATCGGCGGCTATCATATCGTTATCGTCCAGACCTTTCACAGGAACAATCTCCACGCCCATATAGCGCACCGTGTCGCCCTCTACCGCAAAGTTTGGACTAACCACTACATTGTCGCCCCAGATGCCGCCCAACGCCATCTTAACCTTCATATATGCCGAGTACGAAACGTAGATGTTCAGCGAGCCGTTTTCCAAGCCCATCGCCATTACATCTTCGGGAATGGAAGCGAATACCTTTTCTACTTCTGCCAATACGTTTGCCTTTGTTAGTGCCACACCCGTCAACTTAACAGCTTGTGTGCTGTCGGTCAATACTTTTACGGCTCCGTCGAAGTCGTTTGCATCTGCCGAACTGTCGCCTTTGAATATCTTAGTTTCGATCTCGCTGCTGAGTTCCGAAGCAAGGATTGTCATTGTTGCCTCTTCGAGGGTAGCGGGCAATTCCTGATTCTTGGCACCCGGGCTAAGCATCCATACGGTGCGTTTGCGCTCGAGGTCGTCGATGCACTGCTCGAGATTGATTTTGTAGGTTTTTACTTTCAGTTCCTTTTCGCTCAGTTTGGCGATCTGGTTTGGTGTCCACGAGCAATCGCGTGAGTCTGCCTGAAGGATATTCCCTTCGAGGTCGATCAGGTTGAGTTGTGTAGCGTCTTTCACCCCGATGACTGGTGTGATTTTTCCTTTTTCGATCAGCTTTCCGCCGAAGATGGCTTTTGTAAACCAATCCATGTTAGACGACGGTTGATAAGTAAGTGATGAAATGTCGTAAATGTTTGCCATAATTTTATTTATTAAATTAATATGTCGTTTTTTATTTTGCCTCAATTTGTCATCCTGATCGCAGAGAAGGATCTCTTTCCACAAAAGGGTCGAGATGCTTCGTTTCTCTCAGCATGACAAAAGAGAGGGGGGTTATTTTCTTCTGTTGATAGTTTGGTTAAGAGCCGCTGCCATCCGCTCGGCTGTGCTCATCTCGGCGGGAGACTTGCCTGTGCCCGAAAGCTGTACGGCAGGATATGCCGACGGTGTCTTGCGGCGCATTTCTTCCACCTGTGTTTTGGTATCTTCGAGCATTCCGTTTGCTTCGTCGAGAGCTTGCAACAGCTGTTCGATGGTAGCCTGCATTTCGGCAATCTTGGCTTTGAGGGCTTCTGCCGTTTTTCCGTCAAAGTCGGACAGCCTTACTCCTCTTTTCTTGCTTCGCAATGCTTGTTTGGCTTTGGCATCCTCGGGGTTGGTTTTATCGTCGGAAGGCTCTCGTGTTTCCACAAATTGTCCGTTCTCGTCTACTACCAGCAGGTTTCCGTTCGACAGGTTGTGTTCTCCCGCCGCCATCTGCTCGCCATCGAGCGTCACAAATCCATCGGCATCCACGTACGCCTCTTTGCCGTCGGCAAGAACAAAGACCACATAGGCCGTGCCGCTGGCAGTGGTATCTGCTTTTTCTACGGCATCGATGTCGAACAGCATGTTTGCAATGCGCCCAAGCAATGTCTGTTTTACTTTTTTCTTTTTGTTATTCATACTTTTGTTATTTATGCGGGATAGGGAAACTTGCTGAGAGAAAAAGCCTTCGAGGGAAAATCCCTTTACGTGCCCGCTCATCACTTCCTTTTCCCAATAGTTTTTGTCTTCTATCTTGTAGCTGCACATGAGTGTACCTTTTGGCAGGTCGTTAAATCCGAGTGCTTTCGATTTGTCGTTCTCGGGGTCTTCTACTATCCACAGTTCGGTGAGGTAGTTGCCCGTAAGGGGCGACCGGTGCTGATGAGTGGTGCTATGCAGGGCAACGCCTGTTTTCATCATCTTGCGGGCAATTTTCTCTACCTGCTCCTCCGAAAAGCGGATGTAATAGTCACCCGTTTGGGGCGAATGGCGGTAGATGAGTTGTCCGGGTTTGAGCACAACGCCTGTGAGTACTTGCTTTGCGGTGTCTCGGCTGAGGTGCAGTTCCTGTTGTTTGTCGAGTGCGATAAAATCGACTTGGTTTGCCGGAAAGTCTACAAACGAAATGGCATAGATGCCCGTCAGGTCGTCGGCACTTTCGTCGATCATGCAATCGTAAATAGGTGTATTCATTTTGTTGTTAATTGTGAGTTCGTACTATGAGATAATTTTGAAAAAATAAAATGCAAATAGATGTAGGGGCAGTGGCTTGTCCGTGCCCGTTCATATACAGGCGAGCACAAAGCATCGCCCCTACTCGCCAAAGGATGAATAAAAAATAAAATAGCTCTTCAATTTTGAATGATAGGTGCAAAAAGCGGCAGGCTTTTTCTTTTACTGTTTTCTTTTATAGTTTATGTTTTGTTTATGTTTATATATAAGGCTTACGGTTATGCTTAATATTTTGCAGGAAGGTTTGCTTGGGGTTATACACTCTTGTATGGGGAATGTTTTGCAGGAGTTTTTAGGGTAAAGAGACCCTCTTTTTCGATGATGAAGAAAACTAAGTGTCTTAACGTTGTTAGCAAATAAAAAGAGAGGAGATGCCTCACTATCGTTCAGCATGACAAGAAAGAAAACTTCGTCTTTCGGGGTTTGCAACCCCGAAACATTATTGTAAGGATTTGAAATCCGGATAAAAATAACTTTCGGATTGCAATTAGCAATCAACGTAGTTAAATCCGAAAGGACGCAGGGAGAGGAGAGGGAGGAAAAAACAGGGGATTACAAATCCCCTGCAACCAACAAAAAACGCCCTCTTTTTCTCATACTGACGATAGCAAGTATCTTGTAAAAGACAAGTGAAAAACCTTTCCATTCCCAGTATTAATGGGAATTGCAGCTGTTTTTGGATAAAAAAGGTTATCTTTAAAGATAAGGACTAATACAAACACACAATAATTATGAGAAGAATTACAATCGTGGCATTTTTTATGCTTAGCTTAGCAACGTTTGCTCAAAATTCAACACCCCCAATCGAAGGTTTCGGACATTTCAAATTTGGCATGACAAAGAAACAAGGGCAAAATGCTATCAAAAAACACAAAACACGTAATACTAAAATCATTAAGTTAGATACCAACGTCCTTTCGGATTTAACTACGTTACACTCCGTTGATTGCTAACGTCCTTTCAGATTTGTAATCCGAAAGCTATTCGTATTCGGATTTGAAAATCCTGATAGTATAAGCTTCGGGGTTGCAAACCTCGAAGAACGAGCAGATTGCAAATCCCCTGAGACGAAGAGGCAGAAGCAACCTATTATTATACACCAAACTACACGAAGATTATGAAGACAAAAATTATCCTTCTTATTTTATTACTATCCGCCACTACATCTTTTGCTCAATCGGTAAAAACAGACGTGCCGATAACCGGACTAGGTGAATTCTATCTGGGTATGACTATCGAACAAGCATACGAAATATTAATCGATATCAAGACAGAAGACATACAAATCATCCCCCTGTTGGAAAACGTGATAAAAGTTACGAATATGGAATTGGCCGGATATGTATTCAACACTTGTTTTCTAACATTTAATAAGAGTGGGCTTCGGCTAATCTCATATATCAAAGAGTTTGATAAGAATAATAAGAATCCTATAGAATTTACTGAGTTGGTATCTATACTCGAAAAGGACTATGGCATACAGCCAAATAAAGAAACCAAACTACGCAAAGAAGGAAAAATAGATTTTGCATGGAGCAAACCTCCGGAGGGTTTAGTCGGAATAAAAAAACAGTATGATGAAAAAAAGAAACTAAATACAGTTCTCATATACGTCAGTAAATAATACACAATATGAAGGTTGCAAACATCCTTTCGGATTTGCAATCCGAAAGCTATTCTTATTCGGATTTTGAAATCCTGATAGTATAAGCTTCGGGGTTACAAACCCCGAAGAACGAGGAAACGAAGAAAAAAAGTAAATTGAAATGATTGCATATAATAAAAGCGTGACTCATGAGCCACGCTTTTATAACAAAGGGATGAAATCCATTCCCTATTGATCCATTACACTCCCGACCAACCGCTTACACTTACCATATTGTCTTGTGCACGGTGAATATCGGTAACGGCAACTTTAGGCTCTATTTTTATAGCTTGAATTGCTTTTATCAGGCTGTCGTTGTCCACATTGGTTGCGGGTTCGATGGTTGGTAACTGCCCCCCTTGGGCAAACATCCGCTTGAAGGACGGTTCCAACCCCTGAGACGAACGTGCGAAAAAGGCATCGAGGTCTTTTGGCTTCAGCTCGCGCCGTTGCTCGTTGATATATTTTACCAATCCCATGTTTTTATCGGTAGACACCCGGTTGACAACAAATTCGCCGCCCTCTACTTCCATATTTGTACCCTCGATACGCATACCGCCCTGTGAGTGGCGTTTGCCGTGGAGAAGACCGCCGTCTTGGAATTTGGCTAGCTGCTTGGTCATAATCCCTATCTGGACAGCACCTGCAGCACCAACAACAGCAGCAAGTGCCAGATTTAACGGCCATGGATAAGCTCCTAAAGTCTTGGTTATCCCTTGGGCGACATTGGCTGTCGCTTCTCCAATGTTTTTTATTAACGTGGCTTTGCGATTTAGTTTCTCTATTTTTTCTTTTTTTGCTTGCTCTTTTGCTTTTCGCCTTTCGTATTCCCTTTCTTTTTCTTCGAGTTCTTCTTTGTTTTTTAATTGTTCTTGATATGTTTCCTTTTCTGCTTTTAAACTTTTCGCTAATTCCTCCGCTCTTTGGTCTAAGCCGGCAGCAGATGCGTTTTTTTGTGCAGCTTCTAATGCTGCTATTTTTTTGCCTTGATTTTCAATTTCTTTTGAGACTTCTGCATTTTTATTTTTCAGATGTTTTATTTTTTCATCCCATGAAGCTATCTCCGCATCGTAAGCTTTACTTACAGCACTAAATGCAGACCCTAGTGCACCTGATATCTGGTCTGTTACTCCCTTTATGCTGTTAGCTATCTCTTCTATTTTCTGAGCATATTGTACCCATTGCACTATCCCCAGATCTTGCTCTTTCTTTTCCAGTTTATTCTTTGTCTGGCTTAGAGTCCACATCTCTTGCGTAAACTGTTCTATATACTGCGCTTTGCGGGCTTCTATCTCTTTTCGCTTTTCGGCGTTGTCTCCCGCAGCTTTCAGTTCTTCGTCATATTCTTTTATCCTTTCTTCACTTGTATATTTCAACATCGATCGGTATTCTTCGAGCGACAGCCTTATCTTTTCTATATTTTTCCTGGTAGCATCTATGTCCACTATCTTTTTTGTAGCCTCAGCGGTCTTGGCTGCTTCCTCACCCGTCTTTTTTACTTCTGCGGTAGCAGTTTTGGCTGTCTCTTCGGTCTTTTTTACTTCTGCGGTAGCTTCTTTCGCCTTTTCTTGTGCCTCTATTGCCGCCTTAATGATAGTTTGTGTTGTCTCATCGCTTATACCCAGCATTTCGGCAGCTTCGGTTGCCGTTGATTTCATCAGCTCCTTTGTACTCTTAGATGTCGTGTCTTTGAAGATTTCTGCATTCTCGCTAAGACTACTTACCAGCTTATTATATACACCCTTAAAAGAAGCAGAATACTCTTCCGAATTCTTTTTCAGGTCTTTTCCCAGTTGTTCGTTAATACGTTTTACTTGCTCTGCCTTTGCTTCTTCGAGTGCCACAACGTTTTTGCCCGCCAGTTTTGCCTGCTCTATTTGTACATTATATGAAGCCTCTGCCTCAGCTTGGGCTATAACGGCTTGTTCTTCTATAATCTCTTTCTTTTTCTTATAGGCTTCGGTAACAGCAACTACCGATTCGGCATTCTTTGTCAGACCATCTATCTCTTCTTGAATAGCTTTTGCCTTTTCCTGATTATTTTTCATCAATAGTTTGTACGATTCTTTATTCAGGTCGCTTATTTCTGAAACTTTAGCTGCTACCTGATGCGACTGCTCAAGCATCTTTGCCGCATTCTCTATATGACTATGCTCTTGAGTGGCTATAGCACGATATAACTCAGTCACTTTTTCAGAGTTTTTGGCTCGTCGCTTCGCTATTTGTTCATCTTTCTCCGATTTTTCCTTACCGGTTTTTATTGCTTCCTGTTCTATTTTTATTACATCCTTTAATGTCTCCCCCAAGTCTTTGTTGCTTATATCTACCGACTTTACAGCTGTAAGAAGCTTTTTTACAGGCTCAACATCACTTTTAATTTCGATTTCATACTTTCTTTTATCTGCCATAATATTTTAATTATTAGTATATATAGAGATAAATTTGGAGAGGAATCATAAAAAAACCTGAGATTTCTCTCAGGCTTTTTCGGATGTAACGTCCTTTTGGATTTAAAATCCTTATAGTAAAGCTTCGGGGTTGCAATTAGCAATCAACGGAGTGTAACGTAGTTAAACCCCGATGGACGGAGGAAATTTGGAAAGATCTGATGATGGTTTTTAAACCTTTGGTATATTAGCTAGTCTTACCTATACAAGCTACAAATGTGTTAAATCAATTAAAAAATCAAAAAGCTATGAGATATACATTTTTTTGGATCCTGATAATAGGTTTTATCGGGAGTTTTTGGAGTTGTGAGAAAGATAATTGGGAAAAAGAGTATGATGAACGGATGAAAGAGCAGAGTGCTGCTAGCAAATATTCAATAATGTTTTCTAACACTACTTGGGTTTCGGCTATAGGAAAAGATTCTATAAGAATAAACTTTGGAATTCTACCAGATACTATTCCTGCTGACCGTGGGATACACATAACCGAATATGAGATAGATATGAATATGTCAAAACAAAGAAAATATAAATATTATACAAATGGCTATGTGTATGGAGATAAGTTAAAATTTTCTTCCTATTCTGATACAAAAGGGGTAACATATCCATTTGTTTTAAAAGATGAAAAACTGATATTATACAATTTTATTAATAATCAAGACTATACATTCTATCGTGAAATATATGAGGGTTCTGAAGGACTTAGTAAGAACATATTAAAGGGTAAATGGTCTATTACAATGAATACAGATTCTGTTGCTCTAGTTTTCGAAAATGGTATGATGAAAGAATATGTTTATGAGAAAACCTCAGGAAAAATTGTAAAATATACAGATTATGAAAAGTATGATTTGTTTAGAGATGTTTACACATGGCAAGGCAGAACAAGAAGTGTAGATAAAATATGGTTATATAATAATAATAAAGTAGTAAACATTAGCAAATACACTCTATCGGGTGATAAACTCACCATCTATAAAAACTCCAATCCGATTGTATACACAAAACAAAAACCATAAGGAATTCTAACGTCCTTTCGGATTTAACTACGTTAAACCCCGAAGAACGGAGCATCTTAGCATACAAAACAAAATCCCCTAAACTCATTCAAGTTTAGGGGATTTCTTCTCTCAGCAGCCTTTCCTCTTGCCTTTGAAGTGGAAGCCGCTGTCGAACGATTTCCTGCCTGAGCCTTCGCCCATCACCTTATCGCAGCACCCATCTTGCGGACGCCACAACGGATAGTGGGCACTACACTTGGAAAGAAAGTCCATCAGTTGATTTTTTAACACATCGGCATCGTTCTTTATCCACTGACGAAGCTGTGCCAGGTCTTTGATATCTACGGCTTTGCTGTTGTCACTCTCACGGATGGTGATACCTTTGTTGACGATGGTAGCCCAATGGAAAGGCAACGCCTGATAAACGGCATAGAACGACAAGGCGGGCGCAAGACGCACCACAAGGTCGCTGTTGTGCGCTGTGAGCGTGTTTTCGGTTATCTGTGCCTTGAGCTCAGTCATCAATGCTTCGCCCAGCACAGGCTCTATATGCAGCTCTTGCGCAATGCAGATGTAGGGTACAAACTCGGTAATGTCGGTGTTTGCTGTCACGGGAGAGTGCTGCTTAAAGAGGCTCTCGGTGATAAGTGGGATTTGTATGTATTCGTTCATTTTATGTTTTTGTTTAATTGTTTTTTTACTTGATATGCTTTCTTTTATCCTCTCTTTGTCCTTAGGGGGTTGCAACTTCGTCCTTCGTCCTTAGGGGTTTGCAACCCCGAAGTCTTACTATAAGGATTTTAAATCCTGATGAACTGAGTTATTGGCACATTCTTATATAGCCTTATCAGAAATCTGCTCTACGATATCCAAGTCACGCAATTCGAGCTTCTTATATCCGTTGTTGATCGTAAAAATGCTTAGTGTGTCCAGTATCCGTCGGCGAAGCTGGTGAATAACGGTCTGGTTGTAAAGCACAAACGAGTTGATGATCTCGTTGGCATTACCCGACAGATTGCCCGAGCCCGACAGTCCCGCCAAGGTAGGCGATGTAAGGCGATGCGCGGAAATAATCTTCTGAAAAATAATCTCATCCACATTGTTGTACAAGTCGGCATTGTTGCTTGCCGTGTACGAGGTCACCACAGGCTTCACCTCCTGACTTTCGCCCCAAAGTACCACAATGCTATTTGCACCATTTGTGCCTGCATAGCTGCGTTCTATATCGGTCTGAAACTGGTCTTTCTGATCTTCGCTCGGGTTGCTCGGCATGGTGATAATGGTAGAGGGCACAAAGCCGTTGTGGATAGAGTTGCGGTAGAATTTGCCCAGCAATCCGTCCGCTTCGATGTAGTTCAACGCCGAGTAGTATTGCGGTACAGGGTAATGGTCGAGGCTTGGTGCATAGTCTTTGTAATAGTACAGATACGGGACGCCCTTTTGCATCTCCTCGCTGCCGTAGGCTTTTATCGCCACGGGTGCATACTTGCCCGCTGTGCGTCGCCAGTCGTTAGACAGATAGAAGCTGAGGTTGATGCCAAAATCGTTCACCTCGCCTATCCTCACCTTACTAAAGTCGGTATGGTAGAGGCTCATGCTCTTGCCGTTTTCGTTGAGGATGATCTGGAAGCAATACCCGCCAAAGGTGACATAGTCTTTGGCTACCTTTTCGATGAGGTCGTCCCAGCTATCGTTTGGATTGGGCTGACCGTAATACTCTGCTCCGTCAATTCCCGATCCGCAGATATAAGTCACTTTGTTTTCTATCACTGCCTGATTGATTGCCGACTCGTTGTTGAGCTCTATAATGCGCTGTGGCAGGAGGTTGTCACGATCGTAGTTTATCCAGCCTTTGTGGTTTTTGGTAAAAGTGGGATACGTGCGCACGGTATCCGACAGCTTAATTACTGTGTACGTTTTTTCTTCTTTTCTCATATCGTTTTTGATGTTATCAATTACATCAATAGATAATTATTGGAGAAAATGATGAAAAAGAGGGGGATTCTTTATAATAATCGAGATACTTCGGTAATTAGTGTGGCGGAGAGGAGTTCGTATGAAATAAAAGATAGAGGAGATAAAAAAAGATATATGATAGTTAATAATACGAATCAGATTATTTTAAATTTTTATCATCACGTTTAATAATACCTTCTTTAATAAGTTCCTCCCTGGCTTGGCGTTCCAGTTCTTTTTTGCGTTCTTTCTGTATTATCTTCCTTTTTATAGCATCTTTTTCCATCCTTTCCTCTTCAGCAATCAACTCTTCAACCTCTTTTATTATCCTCTGTTTTTCAGCCTCTATTTGATCCCTATAACGTAACTTTATAGCCTCTCTTATTTTTTGTTCCCTGGTTTCCATTACATTAAGCTATTTAATTTTTGTTCTAATTCACATTCTGTAGCAATCAAAACTTCACGAGATTTACTACCTTGCGCAGGTCCTACAATACCAGCAGCCTCTAATTGATCCATAATACGACCGGCACGGTTATACCCTATACTAAATTTACGCTGCACTAGAGATGTAGAACCCTGTTGATGTACAACTATTAAGCGTGCAGATTCCTCGAATAGAGGATCTCGATCATTTAAATCTATACCATAATTAGAATACATTAAAGAATCGTCTAAACTATATCTAACAGGAATATAAGGAAGCTCTTTTTTTGCCTCCTCAAAAGCAATAGATCCTATATAAAATTCAACATCTACATCGTCTAATATGTCTTTTATTTTTTTGGGTTCGGGAGCAGGTTCGGGCTCGCATTTTATCTCAGGATACGGGTCTGGATCTACAGTATCACAATTGTGTTTACACTCCGGCGTAAGATCCTTTTTTTGAGTAAGTTTACGCTTGTCCCTTTTATCCAACAATAGAAATAGAATAATAAAAACAATTACAACTATTAAAGAAAAAACTAAAGTATTCACAGTATCTCTATTTAAGTCTTCGTAAAAATATAAAAAAAATTAACATTAATACTTATTAATACTATAGTATATTCCTCCACCCTCTCTAATTTACAAATCTTTATATTAGAAAATATTGAGTTTACACCCCCCCAAAAAAAGTTTATCTTTCTACAACTCTCCCTCTATAAAATACATTCCAGTTATCCGCACCGTAACCGTCTTCCGAGTATTCGAACGATGAAGCCGAAGCCTCTTCGACTACCCTCCCCTGATAAAATACTTTCCAGCTATCTTTGCCATAGCCACCGCCCAGATACTTAAATGAATTAGCAGAAGCATCTTTTATTTTTTCTCCACGGAAATACACGTCAAAGTTATCTTTTGAATAACCACCGCCCAGAGACTGTAGGTTTTTACTGCCAACGGCTTTACCTCTAAAGAAAGTCTTCCAGTTATCCTTGCCGTAGCCGTTCTCCGAATATTGGAACGATGAAGCCGAAGCATCTTCGACTACCCTCCCCTGATAAAATACTTTCCAGTTGTCTTTTCCATAGCCGCCTCCCAGATACTTAAATGAGCTAGCCGAAGCGTCTTCTATTTTCCGTCCTCGAAAATAGACGTCAAAATTATCTTTTGAGTAGCCGCCTCCCAATGATGTTATCTTTCTTTGGCAAGTACCCCTCACTTTGGCAGACTCTTGTGAATGATGCTCTATAGCCCACAAGTCAGCAGAATGAGTATATAAAAGTGTCAATATAAATAATGCAATCAACTTTTTCATGGCATTTACATTTATAGTTTTATTCTTATTAGAATATAAATCTTGGAGAAGGTTTAATTGTCTCAAACGAAAAACTGCTGCGTCGCAGAGGATTTGTAATCTTCGTTACAGGGGATTTGCAATCCCCTGCTTTACTTTCCCTCTGTGATACAGACAATAGAAAGGGTTTTATTCCTATCAGATTTGAAAACTCCGATAGCTAAAAAACTAGTTCTCTTTTACACGTTCTTTCAATTCTTGTATTTCTTTATTTTGGGTTTCGATCTTCTTATCCTGCTCTATAACGTATAAGGTCAATTCTTCTATCTTTTGTAGAAGTTTGGCTTGCATTTCCACCACATTTATGCCATCTTTTAATACTTCTTTTTCGCTAGGAATATTAGGAAGATGCTTATTCTCTTTTATATGACTCTCTACTTCCGAGAGTGATGGAAGATTGTAATTTTCGTCGAAAACAAAATCAGACCATCCGGTAGCTTCTATTTTCACTTCTTTGCTACGGATAGTACCGTTAATATCAAGTTGGTCACCTTTGATTGCGCCAACTACATCTAGTTTAGCTGTGGGTGTTGTAGTCCCGATTCCGACTCCTTGACTTGAAGCCACAAACCAACTACGCCAACTAAGATCACTCCAATGAGTATGGCCTACAGAGAATATATCACTACTGCCTCCATCATCTCCAATATTTACTCTAAGTTCGGTTTGGTCTTTGGTTTTTACATATTTGGCCATCCATACGGGGTCTCCAGACCAGTCTATTCCACCAAAATTTAGTTTAGAACCCAAACCTGTTTTATCGGGAATATCTCTAGTCCCGGTCCATATTTCTCCTCTTGCCGTAAAACTCGCAGTAACTTGAAGATTTCCTTCAATCGTCTGAGTTTGTGCATATAAAATAACCGTAGGAACACAGAGTAAAATTGTTAGAATTGTTTTTTTCATAGCATTTTGTTTTTAATATATATTCACATTTTAAAACACATCACCAAATATACAAAGAATCGCCCTATTCATCATCTTCCCACAAAATTATCTATTACTATACAAACAACTAAAAAACGTATGGTAACAGTAGAATTAAACAACGTAAAACTAGAAATCCCCGAAAGCTGGAGCGACGTAAAACTATCACGCTACGAAAAACTTTACATGCAAAAACCCGAGACCAAGCTCGATCAGGTGCATTTCGTTGCCGATGTGTGTGGCATCGATGCGAATGTACTGCTGGAATCGCCCGCACAGGTGTTTAATGCCCTTGTCGAGATTGTTGACTTTGTGTTCGACAGCGAACTGCCCCCTGCTAACACAGTAAAAGTGGCAGACACGGAATACTTCGTATCCTTTGCCGACAAACTCACCCTCGGCGAATGGGTCGATGCCGAAAACGTGATCGGTAGCGACAGCGAGTGCAAACTCTCCGAACTGCTGGCTATACTTTGCCGCCCTGCTGGAGAAAAGTACAACCCTGACCTCTTGGGCGAACGTACCGAAATGTTCAAAAACCTGACATGCGATAAGGCACTGCCGCTGATCAGTTTTTTTTTATCCAAAAAGAGAGAATACGAAGCGATTTTGAACCACTATTCGACGGTAATGGCTCAAGCCGCCCGGTTTCTAAAGGATACAAAGACTTTTGCAATAAATGGGGGTGGTATAAAACGATTGCCGATCTGGCAGAGGATAAGATACACCTATTTGATACGATCACTCGAAAAACAGTTGGCGAAGTGTTCGGATTTCTCCTCTACAAAATAGACAAGTCGCACGCCGAAGAAGACCAGTATAAGTTTGAGAGACAGATGAAGAGGTGACCCCACCTCTTTTCATCATTTTCTAAGAAAATTATCTATTAATAAACACATCCTAAATTTTTAGAAATGATAGAAAGTATAATCGACATTTTCAGACAGCAAGCCCGTGAGCACAAGCTTATAAAAGCCTTCTATTATGGGCGCAATTACGAGCTGGGTAGCGGCAAAGAGGCCTATCCCCTCTTTTGGCTCGAAGACCCTTTGCGGGGCAACAACCGAAACAATACATTCTCCAACTCGGTGAGCTTTTCAATCCTTTTTCTACCGCAAAGTGAAGAATCGGTAAGCTACTTGCAAAACCTTGCCTTCTCTACCGGGCTGAATATCATAGAGCGCATCAAGCGAGAGCGTGACACGCTGGGCATCGCCATCACTCCCGATTGGGACTATATGACACTCAGCGATTACTACGACGACAATGCGGCGGGCTGCCGTTTCTCGGTCAGCTTTACACAGGCAAACATGCAAAACCTATGCCTTATCGATCAGCAGTTTGATACAAACAAGGAGTTCGAAAAAGGTGGGGCATTAAAGAGTTTCGACTTGTCGCCTGCCGGCAATTGCGAAGTGTTTGTGAATAAGTTTCCCGATTTTGACCTGAAAACAAAGAAGTAATAAATCTAAAGCAATGACTCCCGCACTAAAAAAAGCAATAGATCAGATAACGAACGAAATAGCCATTCTTGCAGGCGATATTTTCAAAGACGACAAAGTCAGCAACAACCCCAAGGTGAATAAAAACACACTGCGAGAGAAGGCGAAAGACGTGAATGTATCGTGGCGAGCGGCAAACGGAAATATTGTGATCGAAGCCTATTTCGACAACTATATCACCTTTCTCGAAAAAGGCAGAGCACCCCGCAAAGGCAAGTTTCCGCCATTGGACGAGCTACGAGACTGGGCACTAGCGCGAAACATCCCTACCGACAACAGCACTCTGTTTCTCATCGCACGTGCCATCTGGCGAGACGGACACGAAGGGCGTCCCATACTGGCAACATTGGGGGAAAGGATAGACCGTAAGTTTGAAACCGAATGGTACGACCAACTTTTTGAAGCAACGATCGACGAACTGAATAGATATTTCAACTGACGGATAGATAAGTAATCAGCAATAGTTATTCAGGTATTTTGTATCGTTCTTTCGGATTTGCAATCCGAAAGTCAATCCGAAAGTCATTCTTATCAGGATTTAAAATCCTAATAGTAAATCTTCGGGGTTACAAACCCCGAAGGACGGAGCGGAGCTCCGTTCAGGATGACAAAGCAATAAAACATCAACATTTTCATACAACTAAAACAACAACACAATATGGGATACTTTATTAACGGCTCCGACATAGCCAAAGCAACAATAAAACCCGCAAAGGTCTCTCTGGCGGGTAACCCCAATTATATACAGTTCGAAGCCAATATTGCAGCAAAAGGCAAGCCGGTAGAGATACAACTCAAGCTCACAGGGTGTGGCTATGTCTTTATCAGACCCGATGTGCACGGCATAAAGATATACGAGAATATATCCTCGTTTAGCATCATAGAGGCCGAATCGGGCAAAGAGCATAAGTTTGAAGGCACATCCGACCCGGATAAACTAAACGAGCCCGGGGCTTTCTATCTGGGCAAATTCCATGACTATGCGGGTCCTGCCTGGCAATACGAATATCACAACACGGCACTGGCTCTGAAAGAAGGTTTGGAGAAAAATGAGTTCTTCAAGAATTTCACAATCTCCATATCGTCCGATGACAATAAAACAATAAACATAGTATCCAACGGTAGCGGAAAAGAGTATGTCTTCTCGTTTGTTTTTCGAAAAAACAGCAATGGCAGAAACAGAACTTTTTTCGATGTCGCAGGCAATCCCGCAGAGACCTATCCCGCAGGCACAGACACACTGGCTATCGGTTACGACAACGTGGGGATACACCTCGACATGCACAAAGACACAGGCATATTCCTTGGCGAAGACGACACCCCCTCGGACAGCAATATGGGCACAAAGGCAATAACCCTTACCAAAGCATATTCATATACCCCGCTGTGGTTCAACACGAATATACTGGAAAACAATACGATACCCACAACCTTCCTGAAGGCAGAGGACTGGGTTGACACGGGAACGATCAAAGATTTTCGGTTTACAGCCAAACGTGTAATTACCGACAAAACCGTTTCTCACACCACGCCGTTTTATCATTCGCCTGTGCTCTACTCCATCGCCGGATACAACCGCACGTTGGAGAAAAACGACCTTTCGCATTATGTGTTCGATACAAAAGAAAGGCTTAAAAATCCCGAAGCCATCAAGAAGGTAAAGCCGTTGACAAATCAGCCTCAGCTCTTTCATATAAAGGGGCAAACACAGTATTTCAACTTCATACTGTCCGATGCCGAGCATAGCAAAAGCATTGCTGAGGAGTATCGGTTTGGCATCTGTTATGAGCTACTATCACAATCGGGGCAAATGATTGCAAAAGAAACTAAGCACCTGAAAGCCCGCAAGGATTTTTTTATGGTAAACACCATCAAGCTTGATATCGACAGCCTGCTCCATCAATACCCCAACACAGGCATTGTTCGTGCATATCTGATCTATTCGGGCAACGAGTCGCAAGCCATACAGATAAGCCACGAACTGACGTTCGGCATACTTCCCGAATGCTTGTATAAGATAAAGGATTTTGCATTCCTCAACCGACTGGGCGGATGGAGCAGTTTCAATTTTTCGGGAACGGAACATACCGATTTCAAGGCTGAGGCAAATACAATATTCAAAACGCAAACGCCTCATTTTACAACGAGCAGCGACATCGAATCGGTGTATAGCAAAACCGTTACCGAGCAGTTCACCGTGCAAACAATGCCTCTCCGCAGGGAAGTATGCAACTGGCTCAAGGAAATGAGTGCGTCACGTATGGTTTACGAGCTGGCAACACAGCGGTACATCATTGTGGATGAAATGAATATAAAGCCAAATTCGAAGGACGAGCTTTACAGGGTGGAGATGAAGTATCATTATTCCGATTCGTATAACTAGCCAATAGGCACCGTTCACCGTCCTTTCGGATTTGCAATCCGAAAGTTGTTCTTATCAGGATTTAAAATCCTTATAGTAGAGCTTAGGGGTTGCAAACCCCTAAGGACGGAACGAATGTAGGGGCGAACCCTTGTGGTCGCCCGCATATAAAAGGACAGGGACAAGCGACTGTCCCTACCTACACCGTTCGCCGTTCTTTCGGATTTAACTACGTTACACTCCGTTGATTGCTAATTGCAATCCGAAAGTTATTGCAATCAGGATTTTAAAATCCTTATAGTAAGACTTAGGGGTTACAAACCCCTAAGGACGGAAGAGACGAAGGACGGAAATGACAAAGAAAAAAAGAGAAGAAGGTACGAAAGAAAGGGAGACAGAAAACAACAGAAAATAAACAATGAATACAACAACCGTATTTGACAAAAATCTGAAAGCTTACAACTACCCTTACAGGTACATTGTAAACAAAGGTTCTACACGCTCGTCGAAGACATACAGCTTATTGCAATTACTGTTCTTCATTGCCGAATATTCGGATAAGCCGAGGGTAATATCCATTGTGTCGGAATCGATGCCGCACCTCAAAAAAGGTTGTATCAGAGACTTTAAAGAAATTCTGCAAAAGGAGAATAAATGGAACGCACGACAGTGGAACGCAACGGACAAGATTTACAGGATAAACAACTGTATTATCGAATTTTTCTCGGCAGACAACCCATCGAAAGTACATGGCCCGAGCCGAAATATATTGTATATCAACGAGTGCATAAACATAGAATATGAAGTGTTCAGGCAATTGGCTATCCGTACCACCGATACGATATTTTTGGACTGCAACCCCTGCTTTGAGTTCTGGCTCGACCAGAAAGTACTGCTAAACGACGATGCCATTCTTATCCACTCCACATACAGAGACAACGAGTATCTGACGGAGGCTCAGGTGAAAGAAATAGAATCGAACCGAGGCGACAAAAACTGGTGGCAGGTGTATGGCGAAGGGCTTACAGGCTCGCTCAAAGGGTCTATTATGACAAATTGGGAGATAGTGAAAGCGATGCCCCATACTTACAAGAACCGCTGGATAGGGATAGATTTCGGCTTCACCAACGACCCTACGGCGATAGTAGACATACGCCTGTCGGAAGGCGAGCTGTGGATAGACGAATTGCTATACGACAAGGGTTACGACAATATGATGATATCCAACGCCCTGCGGTCTTACGGCATAGCGCAAGACATCCCTATCGTAGCCGATAGCGCAGAGCCGAAGAGTATCAGCGAGATAAGGTCGCAAGGATGGAGAGTAGAGCCGGCACAGAAAGGCAAAGACAGCATCGTTACAGGTATCTCGATACTCAACCGTTACCGCAAGCGCATCACGCAGCGAAGCACGAATATCATCAACGAGTACCGCAACTATCGCTGGCAGACCGACATCAACGGCGAGGCTACAAACCGCCCCATCGACCGCTACAACCACTCGATAGATGCGCAACGGTATGTTTGCCTCAACAAGCTGATGAAACGTGGTTCGGAGTTGAGCTATTCGATCATAAAGGGAAAGAGATAGATATGTTGGTCACGAAACAACTATCATGCTCCATAAAGTCAGGATGACAAAAGCAACAATAAAACATTTACAAATCAATACAAATCATGAGCATAGAACTATACATCAAAAACCGCCTTTGCGACATCAACAGTCCCGAGAGCCTCGGCATACGGCTAAAACGCCAGTTTATCAATCCTGCCGAGTTGAGCGTGAAAGACGCACAGATGTCTTACGAGATAACGCTGCCTGCCACACCGAACAACAACGAGATTTTCAGCCATGTGAATGTGGAGGAGGTACAGGGCAAGTTTCGCATCTACGAAGACGCTCGTCTGTATGTGGATGGTATCCTTATCCTCGACGGTAAATTCCGCCTGAGTGAAATCACGCAAGACAGTTACAAAGGCAACTTGGGAGTGCCCGCTCCCCTCACCGCAAAAGATATTTTTGGCGAAACGATGATGAATCAGGCAGGGAAGTGGCTTATCCCATTTACAGGGGTAGACGATATCACTCGATACAATACCGGGGGGCACGACAAATCGGTATATGGAGAAATATCGCCTTGTATATTTCCGTTGGTGCTGTATGGGTTGTTGCCGAAGGACACTAATAATAAAAACATTACAGATGAGTTTAAAGTTACTTTAGATGATTCGGTATTATTGGATGTAAAAGATATTCCTCCTTCTGTTAATTGTATTCACATGTTAAAGCAAATATTTAAGAATGCCGACTATACTCTTACCGGAGATGCCCTGAACGATGAAAGGATAAATAATTTGTATGTCAGTTACAAGAATCCGGAAGAATTCAGAATGGTATGGAGCGCCTCCAGAATGAGAATCAAGGGCACTTGGGGAAACTATATGGAAGATAATATCAACAAAAAGGAAACACAATATAATACTTTAGAGAAAGCGGGTACAAATCTTATGTCGATCAACACTGATTTGTTTCATTCACAGAACATAAGAATAAGTGAAAGAGAAGACCCGGGCGATAATATAAGTGTGGAAGACAGCAGAGTAGCAAAAGTTGTAAAGATAATTGTCCCAGAGGATGGGCTTTACAAACTTGATTTTGACGTTAATCTATCTATAAAATCTGCCTCGCTCTCTACTGATAGAGGCCCGCAGATTATTCCGGGAACTTTTGGTAGCCCCATGTATGAGGTAAAAGTTTTGAGATATACTGAGGGAACATTTCTTCCGAAACAACATTTCGATAATTCCTTTTACGAGGATAACCTTAATCAAAAGGAGGGACAAAGCGGAAATAAATATCCAAAGCCTCACGAGGTGACATTTATAGATCCGAAACAAAACCTGAATATGATATGCGGTTTTTCATGGGGTGGAGAGTCTTCCTCATACTCAACTTACAAAAACCCTACAGTGACAGATGGTGTACAGCACAACCCAATGGCAATAAGCGGTGGCGAGTCATGGAGCTTTGATTTACCCGAAAACACAATAAAAGATCGATTCTATTCAGCCGTAAAAAGTACAGGTTATATCTATAAGGACGGAACTGATGCATCCCTATTTAAAGTAGAACTGGAGAATGCACCTGCAACAAAAACAGCACGAAGTACCGGTACTGCAACCGGACATATATCTCAGATAGTCTGGCTGAATGCAGGAGAACGCATCGCCGTAGTATCCACATCCACTTACGAAAAGTCTAACAGGGGCTGGAACAATCATAGTATTGAATTTGATCTCTCACTTACCCCATTCAGTCCATACAGAAGTTGGCTTACTGTAGAGAAGAATGGCTCTAGTAAACCCGGTATCCCAATGAATTGGAATGACCCGGCTTCTTTTGACGAAGGAAATTTAAATTTGACTAATTTCTTACCTAACGGAATAAAAATCAATGATTGGATAGACAACTTCTGCAAGGCTTATAACCTCAAGCTTACTCATAAAGGGGATATTAATTTTGAACTAAGAATAAAAGGCAACGAAATTGTTCATTCTCTGGATAATATAATAGATATCGATAGATATGCAAATATTCGACAACATCGGAACGAATCGCTAAAACTGCCTTATATGTATGAATTGGGTTTTACAATTGATACAAACGAAGAAGGTTATTACCGGACAATGAAAAATAAAATAGATGAAAACACCGGCAGGGAGACGGACGAAAAACTCACCAATTCGGGGAATAATGGTGGTGGACAATATTATACAGGCAGTAATGAAACAAATAAAATAACACAAACATCGACATTCTCTTACAACTGGTACAAGAGGTTACTTGACAGTAAGGGCGAATTCGTCATTGAAGTACCTATCATTTCCGAATATGAAGCTTGGGATGGAGATTATGCAGAAATGTTAAAGAAAAGATATTATGATAAAGCCCAACGTTTTTGGTATAAGTCAGGAATATTTAATATTGAAACCATAAAGAACAGGAATGTACAGGTTGCCCTTGTTTCTAACGAATATAATGATACTTATAAAATGATATTGGATTATGAAAACAAAACCGATTCGATTATGAAGAATTTCTTCTTCCTGCTTGACAACAGCAACGATTATACAATAATTGATTGCATACTTAGTGCGGAAGAGTATAAAAATTTAAATAAATCGCTTATCCGATTCAACGGAGACCTTTATAACGTAGCTGAAATAGATGGTTATGACCCTTTGGGTAAGAATCAGGCAACACTAAAACTCATTCGTAAAATAACATGAAGCAAAAGGGAGCTAATTAAATAGCTCCCTGTCTTATTTCTCTATTTTGGTTAAACTACCCCAACCTCTATCTTCTGTAAGCTCATGAGTATATTTCAGCCTACCATCTTCTATTATATACCTTCTTATATCTGAAGAAAGGGGATTATACATAAAAGCCTTGTCGTTTATGCTGTACTTATCATACCTCAATTCCATAGTATACTTTCCATTGGGATGAAAATATACATTATATACTTTGAAATCTTCAGAAAAGCATATTCCCCTATCGGTATCCCAATTGAACCTCCATACCCCCTTTATCGGATTATATCCTTCGGGCTTAAAATTAGGGTCGTCCGGATCGTTCCAATCGCCGTTCCATACAAATTCTTGGGGTTTCTTCGTTTCCTCTTCCATATCACCTCCACACGAATAGAAGGTTACAAACAGGCTGAGTAGTAGGATAATTGATAGTAGTTTCTTCATATTTTGTCTCGGTTTGTTTGACTGTAAAGATATAGAAAATAGCTGAGCAAGCAAGTATTTTTGTTAAAATGGGATTTCTGCGTATCGAGAAAGTAATAATCGAGAAACGGTTTAACCAAAAAGTGATTTCTTATTGCTACTTTCGTCTTTTGAATAAATTGTGACAAAAAAACAGAAACCCGACGATCGCTTTATGAAAAAAGTTGCCTACAGTGCTTTATATAGCCTTTTATATCTTCTAGGTCTTATTATTCTATATCTGATAATAGGGTATATAGTAGAAAAACTATACGGCTATCCCCAACAATCGAGCGATGCGTATTTATTATATAATCCTTTTGTGGTTGTAGGAAAAACCATGAAAGCATATATTGTAGGGCTAATTGTCTCTATCAATATTCTGGTTTATCTTTTCATTAGCAAGAGGATGGATAAGTTTTTGTTTATCCCATTTGTTACTATATCGGCTATGCTTCTGACGATATTTGTGTATGCTCTTTTCTTTTAAAGTATCGAAATTACTTCCTCTTCTGATCGTTTCGGTATTGCTCCAACTGCTTATTTATTGACTGCCCTGTTTTGGAGGTTAGATCATCGGGAACGTTATAACTATCGCAATGAAACGAGCAATAGTTACAATTCGGTGCACATTCCCTGTCGCAATTCGGATAATTGCACTGATTAATACCAAGCAATGAATTGATTACCATACATGAATTGAGGGAGATAAAAAAAGATAGGATTAAAGTTCGGGTTAGTGTTTTTTTCATATTTGTAATTTAGAAAGCCATTCGCTACAAATTTAATAAAATTTCAAGAGGAATAAAATAAATAAGAAGCCCGCGAAATCACTTCGCAGACTTCCCAACCTTAACACAAACTTTACAAAACTACAGACATAAAACAGCCCACCTCCGAAAAAGTTCGCTGCATAACGCCGAAAAAGTGTAAAAAAATATTAATTTTTCATTTTAGATAGAGTAAACCTGTCGGAAAGGGTGAGTTGTTGGAAAAGATAACCACGTTTGCAAGACAAAATATTTCGAAGTAAAATATATTTCATTTACTTTGACAAACACATTTATGACAACTATTACAAAATGAACAATAAAAATATTTCATTATCATTCATTGCCCTTATTGCTTTTTTAATTATATATCCAATCAACTATTACTATCCTTTATTAGCTGATGATTTCTCATACTCATTTGTATTTAACGAAAATAAAAGAATAGAAAATTTATTTGATATAGTCACCTCACAACTTAATCACTATGAAATATGGGGAGGAAGGACAGTTGTTCATACTATTGCTCAATTGCTTTTAATGATAGACTTTCGTATATCCAGTATTTTTAACGCATTGGCATATATAATATTAATATACTCAATATATAGAATATCTATAACGAACAGTAAACTAACCATATATTCTTCAATATCATTATTGCTTTTAATACATGTTTTTATTTGGTTCCTACAACCTGAGTTTTGCTCTAATGTAATATGGAAAACTGGAAGTGCCAATTATCTGTGGGGATCATTAATCGTTATAATGTTTATGTATCCTTATTACAATTATATAAACATACGATTATATAAAGAAAGTAATGTTAGAGCAATACTTTTCTTTCTGTGTGGAATAGTTGCAGGGTGGACTAATGAGAATTTAGGAATAGCACTTATCATGTTCATTTTATCAACAATAATCTTGTGCAAATACTATAAAATTAAAATACCGAAATGGTCTATCATCGGATTAACGGGAACAATTATCGGATACGCTTTTATGATCCTTGCACCGGGCAACTATAAGAGAGCTGACATTATTATTCAAGAGTACAACAAACAGGGTTTGGCAGAACATGACATCCCTCTTTACATTCTACAAGTGGCTATCAACCATTTTCAAAGCTATATATTACCCCTACTAATAATATGGGCAATTGCACTACTTATTTTTTTATTCACCAATCGTCGTGAAAGAAAGAATATGGTGCTAAACTCCTTATTATTCATCCTTTCAGGTCTTTTTTCTTTTTTTATAATGATTCTATCCCCTACATTTCCTAAACGAGCACTTTTTGGAACTATTATACTTATCATTATTGCGATTGCGATCCTTGTTTGTAATATTAATCTAAAAATAAAATATTCTAAATTAACATACGCTATCGTCATTGTTTTTATGACATGTATATTCTCTTATGATTATGCTAGAAAGCTTATTACAATAAAAGAAGTTCACGATTTCTGGGAATTAAGAACTACCTACTTAGAAGATCAGAAAAAGAAGGGTGTGAGGGATATTGTTTATAGAGATAAACTAAAGCAATACCATTCCAAATATGGATTTTCTGATTTAAGTTCAGACCCTCATGTTTGGTGGAATACTGACTATGCAAGATATTATAATATTAATTCGGTTGCCGTTATTTCAGATTAGATAAACATATAGATAAAAATATGTAAATACGGGAGTATATGAACACATTATAAATTACAAACCTATTACCCAGACTTGGTACTGCCAAAACAGATCAAAAAGAATAAAACAACTAAATTTTTAATAAAAAGCAACTGAAACATAGCCATATTTACAAAATTTAATTAAATTTACGATTCTAGAATAAAATGTGTATAAGAAACACATGTAATTTTAACATTAACTAGAGACAACAGCCGTTATTTTTTCTGAAACATCTTAAAAGACAAGAACTTTAATATAAATACTATGAGAAAAATAATTTTTATTTTTTTATCTCTACTTTTTTGTTTATTGATTCATGGTCAAAAAAAAATTGTATTTGATTATGATAAATCTGGCAATAGAGAAAAACGTACAGTAATAAATTTAACTAAATCAGCTAAGGCCGTACAGGAAATTATTACAGAACAGGTTGAAGAAAGGGAGATAAAGGTATACCCGAATCCAACCCAAGGTCAGATTAAAGTTGAAATTTCAAACAATGCAGATATTAACACATGCACAATAACTATAAACTCGTTGGGTAGTGGCAGGTTAATTACTCGAAAGAAAGCAACCTTTCCGACAACTGAAATAGATTTGAGTAACCAACCTAATGGATTCTATATCATGGTTATAAATATAGACGGGAAAATAGTATCATGGAAAATCATTAAACAATAAGATATAAAAGTATGAAAATACGTTATGCTTTTACTCAAATTTGTGCGCTATTTTTAAGTATAGCTCTTTTCTCTCAAACAGTAGATAAGACAAAAGACGTAGGAGAGATACCACATAGTATAACCCCATCTCCTAATGGAGCATTAAACTATACTATTCCCATCGAAATATATCCGGGTAAGGACGGTACACAGCCGAATTTACAACTAGTATATAACAGTCAAAATCTAAGTCAATTCTCTGTGCTCGGCTTAGGCTGGTCGCTTGGAGGTTTATCCGAAATAAGTCGATGTCAGCTAAGCAATTATTATGACGACGTACTTAATTCATCCCCAATCTCAGCAGAGATAAATGCGTTCTCTTTGGACGGACTTCGATTAGTAAATTCAAGTAATCCAAATTATGCCTATCAGACAGAACAAAATCATATATATGTAAAAAAGAATGCGGACTATACTAAATTTGAAGTATATTACCCAAATGGAACGATTGCATATTACGGCAATGGTTCCCATAAATATTCTTATCCAATAACTAAATTGGTGGATCCTTTAGGAAACTATATAGATTACACTTATAGTATTAGTGATAATAGGTTTTATATAGAACAAATATCATACAGCTCGAACCAAAATATAAAAATAGGAGAAATAAAATTTTCGTATGCAACTAACGATTTCGAGAGATTTGCTTATATAGATGCACAACTGATAAAAACAACAAAGAGAATAAATAAGATCGATTCTTATTTTGGCAACACACTACTAAAATCATATAGAATTGATTATAAAAAGGATGACAACAATTATTTTTTAAGTAAACTGGATTGTACTTCATCCGGAAAATATCTCAATCCTCTGACTTTTGAGTATGGAGATGGAACAACGCCTACAATAGTAAGCGAATCCAAAACCTTACCATCAGGACGTTCAGGATACGAAATAACGGGAACAATTGGTGTTAATTGGGATTCTCAGTCTCCAAACGAAGGTTATGCAATATTACTTAAAGACCCAAACTCATCCTGGATAGGAGTGGATTGGATCAGTTCCGAAAGAATTCCACAATCATATCCTGATGGACTTGCTGGCATACTATTTCGGGCCTTATTGGTTGGTGATGTAGATGGAGACACAAATGAAGATGTTGTAAGGATTACCCAACTACATCCTGATAAACCAAGTTCTATATTTTTAACTTTGATTTCAGGGCCAAAAACTATATCAAGAAAATATGAGTATTCCCTTGATATACCGATAGCAGATAACAGACGTTATTTGCTGGGAGATTTTCAGGGGAATGGTAAAGCTATTATAATGGCAATATCATACGGAAAAAGCACTAGTGGTGCATCAAGAAAAACAGAAGTAGCTTTTTTGGATATAGAAAACAAAAAAATACTGCATATCAATAAAGACTATTTTACAATACTACCCGAAGATAATCTACAGCTAATCGATTTTGACGGAGACGGATCTGTAGAATTATTGCATATTAATCAAACAGGTGTTAAAGTATATAAGGTGTCTCCTTCGGGAGGATATCCGGTTTTAGCAGCTTTCTCATTCGCTTATCCGACTTTCAGGTATAATAAGTTACTTATCGGAGATATTAATAATGATGGGAAAACAGATTTAATGTTTTCACCCAGTACATCTACAAAGAGCAAACGTTACGTGCATTCAGGTACCTGTTATGGCTATTGTGAACATACTGCAACGACCCCCGAAGAGTTGGAAAGAACGGGAAATTTCCCTGTGTATATGGGTCCTCCGGGAAGTCAATGTAGAATTATTGGAGTTGAAGATTATTTGAAGGACGATGGCGGTAATACTTGGACTGTTTATTTTTCAAACGGAAAAAATGCGTTTACTACCTCTACATTCCTGCACAACAAGTATTATGGGAATAATTATGATGACTACATTCTTTGCGACATTAACAATGATGGGTTCTTAGACTTAATTAAAAACTCTTCTATTGATAAAAAATTCGATATCTATTACAACAAAGGAGGGGCATTTAGTACTATCGCAGACTACACAGCTCAGAATGAAGACGGAAGACTTGTTACAAGCAAGGGTTCCTCCAGATTTGGACACAATAAAGGCATTGCCTTTGTCAGATCAACGACCGTCTCCCTTATTTATAACAAAAACCAGGAGAATAATTCCTTATTGCTTTCTAAATCGGTATCAAGCTTGGGTGCTACTACAAAAATTGAATACGGGAAAGTCAATAGCGAGAATTTTACAAGCACAACATCTGTCTACAACCAATCAGGCATTCCAACTTATCCTTGGTTTTATATACCAAGCTCGGTCGCTTTATTAAAATCGCTTAATTCTAGTATTGACAATACAATAGTAAGTTCTCAGACCTATCAGTATAAAAATGGATTAGTACATATGCTAGGACTAGGGTTCAGAGGATTCGAAGAAGTAACATCAACTGATAATATTGACAATACACGATCTAAAGTTCAGAAATTTGATCCATTGAATTGGTCTGTTTTAAAAAGTGAAGAATCTTGTCCTGCACAGGGAAATATATCTTATAAACTTTTTCAGAATTCTTATCAATATACCAATACAATAGCATCAAATAAGGCAAGAGTCATAACATTAAAAGAGAAAACTGAAAAAGATTTTTTAAAAAACATATCAACAACTACAAGTTATACTTATGATACTTATGGCAGCCCAACCAAAGAAATAATTTCTTTGGGAGATGGAATAAAGAAAACCACAGATTTTAAGTACAACAATCTCACCGGAAGTCCATATATTCTGGGACAATTGGCTGAGAAAACGGAAACAAATGAACGCAACGGTTCTTTATCCACCACAAAAACGACCTTGGTATATAACACCAAAGGACAGCTTACATCTCAAAAAAATTATTATGAAAGTCTTCAGGTATCAGAAGACACTTATACTTATGATACCCAGAACAATTTATACGAATCTAAAACGAAATCATATACGTCTGCTGACCAGCTCAGTACAAAGTATGAATATGACAATATAGGGCGAGTAAAACGTAAAACCGACCCGTTGGGGTTGTATATCGATTATGCATACAATACCAAAGGAGAGTTGTCGTCTGTGAAGAATCACAAAGGACACGAAACCAAATACGAGTATGATATCTGGGGACGCAAAGTAAAGACAACTTATCCCGACAGTACTGTAGAATCACTAAATATGGAGTGGACATCATACGATGCCGGCTTAGGAGATCTCGATCCGAATAAAAATTACGGAGATGTAAAAATAGCAGCCCCATTGTCACAAGGAACAACCCTTATGGCGTGTCGTTCTATTTCTCTGACTCCGGGTTTTTCGCACAAGGCAGCCGACAAAGGATCATTAATTTTGGGAATAGACCCCAACGTATGCTCAACTCCTCCAAGCCAAACGCCATATAATGTACCTTTATATTTTACTACAATAAAGAAAACCGGCAGTTCTACCACACAATCTCATTATGATGCATTGGGACGTACATTACGCGAAGGAGAACTCCGCTTTGACGGACGTTATCTATATACCGATGTAGTGTACGACAATAAAGGCAGAGTACAAAAGAAATCATTACCCTTTAAAGGAACGGCACCAACTGCATGGAACACCTACAATTATGACAGTTACAATAGACTAACCCTGCTATCTTATGCTTCAGGCAAAAAAGACTCTTGCTATTATATCAATAATAGCGTCAAAACAATCATAGATAATGTAGAAAGAACAACCAATTACGATGCTTCGGGAAAAACAAAGAGTATAACGGATCCTGCCGGAACCATAACCTACAATTTCAGAGCTGACGGGGAGCTATCCTCTGTCGTTGCTCCGGGTGATATAACTACAAGTTTTGAATACGACTCTTACGGACGTCAGACAAAGATTATAGACCCTAGTGCGGGAACCAAGCTATTTGCTTACGATGCCGCAGGAAACATCAATCAAGAAACAGATGCTGAAGGAAGAATTACCAAAACAACATACGATAAATACAATCGTATTATAAGCAAAAATGTAGTGGGAGAATTAACCACTACTTACGCCTACAATACGGATGGTCTTTTAGCTTCAATATCATCGAATAACGGCACAGGCCAAACATTTACCTATGACAACCTCTTGCGTATAAGTGCTGAAAAAGAAAATGGATTAGACAATAAATGGCTACAAAAAGTATACACTTATGTTAATGGAAATATAGCCTCCATCGCTTACAAATCAAACAATGGAGATATTGCCACCGAAAACTATACGTATAGCAACGGACACATGTCGGAGACGAAGCTAAACAATACAACTTCGATCTGGAAACTGTCGCAGGAAAACAATTTGGGAATGCCGTTAGAATCAAAAACAGGCATCCTGACTCGTACCTATGGATACGATGCTTATGGATTGCCAACAAGCAGAGTTATAAAAAATGGTTCAACCGTTATCCAAAACTTTGGCTACAACTTCAATGCTACAACAGGAAACCTAAATTGGCGGAAGGATAATACTCGGAATATACAAGAGAACTTTACCTACGACAATCTTAATCGCCTGACAGGATTTGGAGGAAAAAGTATAGTTTATGATGTAAAGGGTAATATAACAGATTTTGCCACAGTCGGTAAATTTGGGTATACAAATTCAGCGAAGCCGTACGCCGTAACTGAAATAACTCCATACGGAACAGAAATTCCACTTAGAGAGCAAACCATAACCTATAATGGCATGATGCGTCCAAGCTCGATCATCGAAGATGCGTATGCCTCTGCTCTAACCTACAACGCCGATGGCGATAGGGTGAAAATGAGCATAAAAAAGAACAATATAGATGACCTTGTACGCTACTATATAGGTGGGCAATATGAGATGGATTCTGTGGCTTCGCAAACTATACAAAAGCTATACCTGGGTGGAGACGCTTATAGTGCAGCAGCAGTATACGTAAAAGAGGGTGCCGGAGCATGGACGATATATTACATAGGAAGAGATTACCTGGGTAGTATTACTCACCTCATAAATACTAACGGAACCATAAAGCAGGAATTAAGCTACGATCCGTGGGGACGCTTACGAGATCCTTCTAATCAACAAAATTATGCTATAGGATCTGAGCCCGTCTTATTCCTTGCACGTGGGTATACCGGGCACGAACATCTGCCAATGTTTGGACTTATCAATATGAACGCCCGTCTTTATGATCCTGTTTCGGGGCGATTCTTATCTCCCGATCCGTATGTGCAAGCACCGGATTTCAGCCAGAATTTCAATCGATACACCTATGCATTGAATAACCCGTTGAGGTTTACCGATCCGAATGGGGAGTTCTTTTGGATACCTTTTGCTATAGGATTTGGACTAGGCTATACAATGCATGGTATTAGTTCGGGAAACTGGGGATTATCAGCTGTTGTCTCTGGTGTAATGACGGGGGTTGCAGCCTCTAGTTATATAGGGGCGAACTTAACATGGGGTACCTTTGGTCGTTTTACTGCGTCTATGGTTGCTAATACGTTCATGCCATCATTTAATCCTCCTCCTATAGGAAATTTTCACTTTTCTATTTCCCCAGGTATTGGTATTGGAACAAATGGACTAACAGTAGGTTTAAATTATGGAGCTCATTATCTTGCTGGGGATTTTGAGTTCGGAGCTGGAGTGGGAGTGGGCAACAATCATGAAGGATGGAATGCTTCAGGAACTTATAAAGGTTGGGGCCTCGGATATGGAAGAACTTCTTATTTAGAATCAGAAGTCATGGGACAGAAATTTGGAGCACAAACAGTGGGTTCTCTCACTACATATTTCAATCATAATTCTTTCACTTTTGCTAATGATGCGCTCGGTGATGGAAAAGATCGTTGGCGTTCAAGTGCAGTCGAACTCAATATAGGAAAATATTCGCTAGGTACATATCTTTATACTAATGATGGCAGAACAGAAAGCGAGAGAGAAACCATTGACTTAGCAGCCCCTTTATGGCGTAAAAACAAAAAAGAAGCATGGACAAAAGGTCAAGTATACTTTGCTCCAGCATGGATAGGATATAAAAGTAAAAATGGACAAATAAACCGTATTGGATTTAGCCATCCGACAGTTCAGAATCTATCACAAAATTTTATACATAAATACTTAACTCCTACGCCTTATTTCTTAAATTACGATAATTTTAAATCAGGTGGATATTTTTATTCAGGATACAGAGATCCGTTCTCTTTATGGGAACGATAATAAAATTTGCATATGAAATATTTTATTTTTATTATTTGCTTATTATTTTCTTTTTCTTGTGTTTCACAAAAAAAAGATGTTATCACTAAATCAGCTATTAAATTTGAAGGCAAGAACACGAATATTCGCAACTTGATCAATATCGACGGATTCTATTCCAACGTTGACTCTTTAAGATACGCAAGTTATATGTTTTTTGAAGATGGAACTTGGGTTCAATTTCACTTTAAAAGCGATATTTCGGAGAATGATAGAAAAAAGAATATGGCTAAATCCATTAAAAGCTGGGTCAATAAGAAGCAATTACGATGGGGTGTCTTTTGGGGCGTTTATAAAATTAAAAATGATACCATTGTTGCGCATTCTTATGACGAACCCGCTTTTCTTGTACCTCTATCACTAAGCGAAATGAGGTATAAGATCATAAATAAAAATACAATAAAGCTAATTTATTTCAGGAGTAAATCAAAAGAAGATGATAAATATTATAGTCAATCTATGGAAAGTCCATGGAGAGAAGGCTCCCCTCTACATTTTACGCCAGCCGACTCCCTCCCCTCTTCTGACAATTGGCTAAAAGAAAATAAATGGATTTGGCGTAATGAGTCAGACTGGAAAAATTATATGCAACATGTAGAGCAAATAAAGAAACAGTATAAGAAAAAATAAGAGGGGGTTTATGCCCTAAGTATAATCTTGACGCAATGTCGGATATATTTAGAAACTGTTTTAGATGCGATGTGTTGGGGTGCTGTTATTGGTGCTGGAACAAGTGCTGTCTCTTATGGATTATCTGCAACTATAACAGGCAGTTGGAATTCCAGTTCATTTTGGCAATCTGTGGGTATGGGAGCTATAGGAGGTATGATCGGAGGAGGCTTATCCAGTATTGGAGGCACTTTTGCCAATAGTTTAGGGTATAATATCCTAAGTCAGACAGGAGGAAATGTTGCAACTAATGCTATTTTCGGAAATGATTTATCCATAAAAGCTATTCCCGGAATGATTGCTGGAGGCTTAGTTTCATCTTTCTTGCCCAATTATAATGCAGTACAAGGAGGATGGTTTAGGAATTTAGCTACAGAGGTTGGAATAAATGTAGGCAGAGGAGCAGTTTCAGGGTTTGCTGCTGGATTAACAGATGTTACAATAATGAATGAAAAAGGCAGTGCAATCTGGCAAAAAGTTTTAGGTGGTGCAATGAATGGAGCATCTACAACACTTGCAACTAATATAATCTTTGGGACAGGGAAGTATTATGATGATCTAGCTGTTTTCGGTAACAAAGGATCTAAACCTGTTTATAGAAATGGAGGTATCGCTTCTTTTTTAGCACCAGAGAATGTAGGTATTTCTTGGGGACGTACATCATGGGCTAATATAGCTGAAACAGATGGAACTGCTTTGTATAATCATGAAGGCACTCATTGGAGACAACAACAAAGAGATGGCTTTGCTCGTTTTTATGGAACTATTGCTAAAGATTATATAAATTCAATCAGACACTTTAAAAGTACAAGTCCATTATATAATGGGAGATATTTGCCTGGAAACTATGAGGATGTAGCTACTAAGATTCAATATGGAAGAGGAATATGGAGTTGGTAATTTTTAATTAATTATGTGATGAGATTAATCTATATTTTTATACTAACATTATTGTTTTCCGGTTGTGTGACAAAAACAACCTTTTATTTAAGAAATGATACAGACAAGATACTATATTTTCAAGTTGAAAATATGGGAATAAAGTCTCCAATATTGAAACCTGATTCTCTGAATATTTTTGATATAGTAATAAATAATAGGACTAATATCAATACCTACTTAAAGATATCATTAGATAATGATACTATATATCTTTTCGGAAATGAATATAGACAGTTAACAGATAGCTTATTAAAAAATAAAAACAATATTCTTAAAGTCACAGAATCATGGTTTGAAAAACAGAAAAATATAAGCAAATAAAAATAGAATAAAGAATATTTAGTTATCCGTTGAGGTTTACCGATCCGAATGGGGAGTTTTGGCAATACGTCATTGGAGCTGTAGCTGGAGGAATCATAAATTGGGGATTTAATGGTTTTAAATTTAATATGGAGGGGCTCAAATATTTTGGGGCTGGTGCAGTAGGAGGGGCTCTTATTGCAACCGGAAAACCTATCGGTATAATCTCGGGAGCAGCTTTTACTGCGGGATCGAATTCTGCTATATCTCAATACAGTGCGAATGGGTTTATTGATTGGTGGGAAGTAGGAACGTCCACCATTGTAGGAGGAATATCAGCATTTTTAGCATACCAATTTTCAGGAGCTATTACGCCGTATGTAGAAAGCTTATTTAGAAATGTAACTAATGAAGTATTACAGAAAGGTCTGACATATGGAACTACTGGTGCAATAACTGGTGTCACAGTAGGGGGAGGCATGGGATACGCGACCACAGGAGAGTGGGACGGTGCTATAGATGGTATGTGGAAAGGTGCAGCCTTAGGCTTTGGAACTGGATTCGCCTATGGCGCTGGAGGACAGATGTATAAAAATTGGGGAGAGGGCAAAAATTTATGGACAGGAGAATATAGCAATGAGCCTCTACCCAATATCAATACTCGTTTTGTAACAACAGAAGACGGTTCTACATATGACATGAAACCAACTATGGATAGAATACAATCTGGGGAAACGTACCCCCACAGAAATGATGGTTCTGTTTTTGAAAACCGAATACCCAGAAACCAGACGAAGCCTTTATTGCCAGATCGACCTCTTGGTACTTATAAAGAATATGTAGTACCTCCAACTCCAGGAATGAGAGGTGTTGGACCTCTGCGTATAGTAACGAATGGAACGAATTTTTGGTTTACTCCCGATCATTATAGAACATTTATTCAAATAAAATAAAATATTAGAATTATGAATATATTTAAATATGTTGAAAAACCTAAATTGCATATAAATGCAAATGCTTTTATTGCTCATATTGGTACTATTAAAGACGAAGAGCAATTATTTACTGAATTATATAAAAAGTTGGAATTTCCTGATTACTTCGGTTTTAATTGGAATGCCGTTTACGATTGTTTGTGTGATTTTAGTTGGATAGAGGAAAAACGGATAATATTGGTTCATGATTATTCTCTCGCTATTGGAGTGGAGCTATATAAAATATATGTGGACGTTTTATTTGATGCTATTACAGTTTGGAAAGATGATGAAGAGCATCAGTTTGAAGTAATCTTCCCGATAAGTGAGGAACCTATCTTAACTCTCTTATTAAAGGAAGTCATAAATAAGCATGAGAAATTTAAAAGTAAATAATAAATATTGTAGACGATAACATGAGGAGTGTTGCTATGAGCCCTAAATAACAAATAGATTTTACTGATCATACGAAACCTCTGAACCAAAGTATTCTTCACCCAGTGAAATTATTTCAATAAAGAAAATGTGGATATTAATGAAAATATTAGCATATATACTTATTATAAATATTATAGTCAATCTATGGAAAGTCCATGGAGAGAAGGCTCCCCTCTACATTTTACGCCAGCCGACTCTCTCCCCTCTTCTGACAATTGGCTAAAAGAAAATAAATGGATTTGGCGCAATGAGTCAGACTGGAAAAATTATATGCAACATGTAGAGCAAATAAAGAAACAGTATAAGAAAAAATAAGAGGCTAATACAAACCCTCTGCAATATAATAAGTACATATAACACCAATCCCCATAAAAGTATCTGCTTTTACGGGGATTGCATTTTTCCTCTTTGTGACCCTGGCGGGAACATAATTGCATATTCATATATTGTTATAAATAAACATATTACACTAAACAACAACTGCAATATATTATAAAATAATAACTAAACAGCATTTTTGGTTTTTATTGATGTTTTATAGTTGCTTTTGGTTAATACATATTTTCTAAGTACTTTTGATAGGTACTTAGGCTTATAATTATGGCTTCTAAAATAAAGATAAGATTTAGCTTAATTTCATCAGGAAAGCAAAGTGATGAAAAACAAATATTCTTAGTATATACTATAGATGGTATAGAAAATTTTTATTACTCCGGATACAGAATATATCCAAAGAACTTTATAAAAGAAAAAACAGAATTATCTGGAGAAACTGTATACATACAACAAGCAAAAAAGAATACATTTAATAAATCGGGCGATTCATCTACAAGAATAAATAATAGATTAAAGAAACTAGCACTTGCCGTACAAACAGTATTTGACCGATATTATAAAGATCAAGATTTGCCAATAGATAAAAAAGAATTAAAAAAATATCTACAAATAGAACTAGGAGAATATAAAGAAGACATTGAATTTCCCAAATTATCGATTTTAGAAGCATACGATAAATATTATATAGAGTCTAATGTATCAGATAGCAGGAAGAAGCAGTACAAAAGCGATAGAAAGAGAATTGCTAATTATATAGACGAAAATAACGGTAAAATAAATTTTGATAATTTTGATGTGCTGAAATTTAGGAATTTCTTAATTTCAAAATCAAATATATCTGAAAATACACTTGTTATTATAAGTAAAAGAATAAAAGCATTTTTCAATTATTGTAAAAATAGACTAAAGATAATAGATCATAATCCTTTTGATGATATTATATTTTCAAAGGACATCGGGATAGAGACATATCAAGAGCCTATATGTATGACAAGAGACGAGCTAACAAAACTATATTACTATAACCCTAGCAATAGACATAAAGAAGTAATTAAAGATATGTTTTGTTTGCAGGCATCTTTAGGATGTAGGGTCGGTGATTTTCTTAGGCTAACATATTCTAATATTCAAGATAACAAATTGATCTATTTCCCTAAAAAGATAGATGGTAATATGATGAAGGTAATTGTACCATTATCAAAAAGAGCAATGGATATTATTAATAAATATAAAGGACATTCACGAGGTGATTTGCTAATGCCTTTTATGAACTCAGTAGAATACAACTCATCATTAAAAATAGTTTTCGAAGAAGCGAAATTAAATAGGATTGTAGTATTATATAATCGAGAAAAAAAAATAGAAGAATACAAAAAGCTTTACGAATTAGCATCTTCCCATCTTGCACGCCGTACGTTTGTAGATATACTATGTCAAGCCGGAGAACCTATACATGTTGTAGCCTCAATGTCCGGGCATTCCGAAAACTCAAAAGCATTTGATAGATATAGAAGAAGACCGGAACAGCTACAAATAAATGCGGTTAATAGATCTATGGATTAAAGAAAGTAATTGACGACATGAAGAAGCTATTGTGAAATAAACCGCCTATCTTCACAGACAAGCGGTTCCGAGTTAACCTTAAATCTAATACCTATATGAAAAACACTATATCTTAAATATTAACTTTCTAAAGAATGAGAATATAACGCCTCTGTATTTTATCCCTAAATAAAGAGCCAAAGCAACTAACACTAGAGAGGTAAACCAAATACAAGCTTCTTGATACCAATTAAGCCTATTTATGTAAACGGTATCTCCTTTTACAGGATATGGAACTTGAACGATACTATCTCTACTGACAGTATCTACTCTTAGTTTATCTCGGTACAAATATTTATACTTTTCTTTGGTAAAGAATACTGTGTCACCCTTCATATATCGATCCTGAAATATAGAATCGTATTTATATATCGAATCGACACGCAGGCGTTCTTTGTACTCTGTTTTTATAGTCTCAACAGGCACATATACCGTTTTGCTCTTGCAACTCGTAAACAGCCACAAAACAATCAATAAAACGACTATACATATTATCTGTATTTTTGTTGCTTTTTTCATGGCGTATATTTAAAATCATTAATCCTATTTAGCCAACCATTGCGGAATTTCTTATTGGCCGGTCTACTCGCAATAATCCGATCAATATAATCGATGCGCTCTTGCTTTATCTTGTCGAATAGTTCTTTTTGATTCGGATAATTATTTAGTGCTTGCAATGTTTTATTGCCAACAACACCATCTATTTGAACGTTTAGTATTTTTTGAGGTAGCTTAATACCATATCCTCCAGATGCCCAAACCCAATCAACAAGAATATTCGCTATTGACTGATTATTTATATTATCAGCCTGCCACTTATCCCAATACAGGGTTTTAAGTATATCTTTCCATTGTTCGTCAGATATATTCTTTAGACGCTCCACGGTCGGTCTAGGATAGCCTTTAAGTTTACAATAGTACTCATAGGTACCTATCGTTATACCTTTATTTGTGGCACCGCCTAAATCGTCGGGATCGTTTACAAAACCGCCTTCCCATTTTAATATTATCGGAATTAGTTTATTTATATTAGCCATATCAATGCGATGTATTATTTATTATCTTCTTTTTGCGTTAATTCCTCTATATCTTTACCTGTTTTGCTCTTTATCTCATCTTGTAGCTGAAACCTTAGCAACTTAACAAAAGGTAATTTAGGTGCTATTATTAATAGATGTGCAGAGATACTCCACAATTCGCAAGCAACAGCTATAGCACATCCAACATAGAAAGCAATACCCCACTCACTAAACATTTGTCCTGAAAGACCTATAAGCAACAAAGGAATACCATACACAGTTAGTTTTATAAATGTATCTTGTATTAGCTGAGACGTGGCAAACTTCTTCTGTTTTATAGAAGTCCATATTCCAAATATAAGATCAGCGAATATTGCTAACAATACTATTGTTATAGCTTTTTTTTCACCAGCCATAAAACTTGTAACCAGTGATATGCAAAACAATAAATATCCGTAAACGGAATCAAATAGTTTTCCTATGTGCTGCATTATCTTAAATGATTGAGATAATGCTCTGTTTAGTAGTTCATTCATTTTGTTTAGTTTTTAGTATGGTCTTATTTCTCCCATAATATTTTTAATTATAAATTATTTTTTATCTACCTTGTAAACAATACCGTCTGTTGATGTGAAGAATATACTTTTATCTGATGCTCCGCCATATTTACGTATTAGCAGTTTAAGCTTCACCCACCTCTTTTTGTCTTCGGCATCAGAAGCATTCAAATATGTACATCTGCTCATTCCAACAAATATTGATATGCCGTTTTGTCGTTCAAATCCTAATGACGACTCATTTGTTTCTAGCACACATACAGCCTTAGAAAGATCGTCTATCTCCGACAATCTTCCCTTGAATATTCCTGCGGAATTTCTTTTAAAAAGACTTGTACGACCCGATATGGTAACATCGCCTCTGTCAATATGCGCTTCGTCTGATGAAAAATAGAAAGATTGGTCAGCGTCATCATTCAATATACATCCTACAGCTCTTTGGCAAGAGTGTTGAGTTGAGTTAAGTCTTATGATATACGGATGGTTTATCTTGTGTTTCCATATATCATACGACTCAAAATCATCTATCTGATGAATAGGAATATAACAAATCCATCCGTCAGGATATTGTTCGCCTGTTGCTACTATTACGCCATCTTTTATAAGATTGCTACTATGTACGTGGTGGGCTTTTATCTTTTCATCTACACCGCCCATACATTGCAATAATTCAAATTGGTTGTTAGCTATATATCTAGCAGCATAGAAGCGACCATTGCCTACCGAATTAGTATCTGTATCTGTTGATACACCATCTAATACTGTATTAGCAAGATAGTCATAGTCTCCGGGACTATTTTTCTTAAATGCTATATACCCTTTCGTTATACCACCACTTCCATAATCACCCGATGTAGTTATAATAGTCTTACCGCCTGATGTTGATATAGAAGTAACAGCAACAGGGCTTTTGTATTTGAATGCATTAGCTGGCTCTTTATCTGCCTCAGATGGGTGGTTATATTCGCGTATACTAACGGATAGCGCACCACTGGAGTAGCTTCCTGATGGTAGATTCAAACTGTTTCCCCATCCACTCATCATTTGACCGATACCAAATTCATGCAAAACGCACCATGTACGACCTCCATCAGTAGTACCCAACACTATATTACGTTTTGCATTCACTCCGACATATGGTGTAAATACTGTCATTTTAGGATGTGTAGAAAAAGCTGAAGAAAGATGCCCTCCAAGAGCATACGGATTAGAAGATGATTGTGTATTCGTTCCGTACGGCTGTGCGGGAGCATAACGGATATGTACTACATCATTCTTTGTAAGTACTGGCGGTAGCCCACCATTCCCATAGCCTGTACCTCCTATATTATCTGTATGTTGCAAATAATTCCATGAAGGTAATCCAGGTTCATAACGATGCAACAACTCATTTGTAACTTCTGCTAGTGATGATTTAGGAATACGTTCAGATGTAAGAGCTGTAGTACCTGTATACGCAGGATAGTATATAGCTCCCAAGTCAAAATCAAGAACACCGTGCACAGTTTTATCATCAGCATCCGCAGCAGCATAGTTATGATATATATTACCATCACGAGTGAATATACATAATCTAGTGCTTGTCTCCCTTGAATATCCTGAAGATAGAGGTCCACCTTGCATATAAGGAATGAAACCCATTGCTCCAATTATGTCACCTGATTTCCACCCCGGTAGAGATGTCAGGGCTAGTTTACCTAACGAAACTCCGTCTTTCTCAATATTTAACTGAGTGTATGCGTCTATATAAGCCTCCCAATTTTCAAAGCGGGTAAAATAGGATATGGATTTCTTATATTCTGAAACTACAATATCTTTATCCTCATAAAATGGAGCTTTCAATATAGTATCTGCAATGCTTTTGTCTATCCCTATGGCATTTACATGAAGCCTGCCTGTCCCTGTCACTATTCCCGCTATATGTACATTGTCTAGAAGATCGACAACACGTACGGCATATATACTTCTGCCCGATGTGGTCTGTGTGAATCCTGTGCGTCCAAGAGGGATTACATCTGTTTCGATGATTCCTGTTGACGCACGAGGGGTTATAACGATTGCACTCTGTGACCCTGATGCCAAATATGTATCAACAACTATAATGACAGTCTTATCTGTTTCCTTTCGGGTATATATACCCGATACACCTACAGCATTTGACGTATTTAGGATTGAAGTATATTTATTCCCATCAAGAGGAATGACATCTATTTCTTCTACTATGAAAGATCCTACTCCTGTACCAACACCCCTGAATATTATATCTTGAACCGAAAAACCCTTCAGATAATAAACTTCTCCTGACCTGACTTTCACATAAGACGAAGCATCTATACGAGAGGTATTATTACTTATTATCCTCGCTAAATCAAATACTCCACCCGCTAATCTTGGTATGAAAGAAACATAATTATCAACTGTATCAGTAGCAGATAGGCAAGTAATTTTATAATTTTTATTACCACCTAGTGTTCGAGTGACAGAATTACTATCTACACTTACGGTGTATTTCTCCCTTGATGTAACAGTCGTTAGGATTGGATTTGTGATTTCAACAGTAGACGATAATATATCAGCGACCTTTCTCTCAAATAGAGATAGTTTGGCAGAAGTTGCGCCGGCAAATGTTACCGAAATACTAACCGTTTGCCATTGGTTGGCTATATTGGTAGCCATTACAAATCTTGATATACCTGCCGGAAGTGAAAATTTGTTTGTTGACGCATTATACGTTACGCTAGGATTATCAATTAGCCAACTGGAATTTGTTATAAAAAACCCTGGCGTTCCTTTTAAGTCCTTACCTGTAAAACTTAGAGTTATATCACCATTAGCACCCCCATCTACACCAACTTCAAGAACTAAACCTTTATCGGGTTCTAATGTGATCGTAAGAGCCGATGATACCGAACTTACTTTATCCAGCAATACTGATCGTTTTGTTGCATTTATAGCCTTTATAAAGCCACTATCAAAGATTCCCATATTATGTTATATTTTGAAATGTTATATTTTGAGTTAATACATTACCGGATATATCTACTTGTCAGAGTTATTGTTATTTTTCTGTTACCTTCCGTGTTGTGTTCCTTC
>NZ_GL892012.1 GCF_000213575.1 Dysgonomonas mossii DSM 22836 | reverse complement strand
CTAGATAAATATGTTGATAAAGACAAGAAAAGAAAATCCTGCATTTTTCACAGGACATATAAGCTGCCATACACTTCGGCACACAAAAGCAATGCATTTGCTTCAAGCCGGAGTTATACTCCATCATATAAGGGATATTCTTGGACATTCTTCTGTTATGACAACAGAAATATATGCACGTTCAGACTCAAAGCAAAAAAGAGAGGCAATAGAAAGAGCTTATTTACGACTAAGCCCCAATATTGAATCGGAAAATCTATGGGAAAAGGACAAGGGATTACTTGAAGAGTTGATGAGCTTCCGATAAAAATCTTATTTCATCCGTTCGCCAGTCAATACAAAGACGAGCGGATGAAATTTATTATGTAAAGAAAAAGCGTTAAGCAAATCCTCTAATTGATTGTAATATAGGATTTTTAAAAAGAGAAAAGCTGTTATCTAAACATAATGTATAGCTACGCATAATGTTGTTTATGGATAGCTATCCATAACACACAGTCGTCTATGTTCTTATCGGGTTTAGCGAATGATTCGGCAAATTGAGCATCCGTTTCTGCTCGTTTCTCCAAATAGGTTAATATCGTGCGTGTAAAATATGCTGTTGATTTCATGGTTTTGGTTATTTGTTGTTATTCAGATTTAATACTCCTTCTAATTCTTCTCTCTTAGTTTTGGAAAATATCCATCCAGCCTTCTTGGTTTCCTTGTATGTCAATCGGGGATTGAATTTTCCACCCATAGCGAATAATAGGTCTTTAATAGGCTTGGCATCTCCAAACAGGGCAATAGCTTTCTCGGAATAATCAACTATCTCAAATTGCAGATTGTCGGATTGTATGTATATAGTAGATTGCTGTTCCGATTCGTTTGGACTTATATTATCGGTATAATCTATTTTATTATTAATCTTGCCTGTCTTATTAGGTTTGATGTGGATACCATCGGGAGAGCCTGCTGTGTAGGCGAATTCTTCTATTGTCCTTTCTCGGTTATAGATAGGCTCTTTCTCTATTATCCAACCTCTGTATTTACTTTCGCCTAAATAGTAGCCTGCACCCATAGAGTATTTCTCTCTATGCTCATAATCTTCGTTATATTCCGCTAAATAGGCTATCCCTTCAAAATTAGATGCGTGTTTACGCATTTCGGAGAATATATCCCGTGTATGTTTGGAGAAACCTAATATAACATTGCTTAGAGTAGAGGATGCAAAATAGTCTGTCTGTGAATCGGATTCATCTTGTTTCAAACGACCTACAATAATGGCTTTTGCATCAGTTGGGAGATTGTTTTTAAGCCATTCACGACCAACAACCCGAACTTCTTCCCTGCGTTTTTCTTCGGCTCTCTGCTGTTCCATTTCATCTACATGTTTGGCTTGTGCTTTGGCATAGAGTTCTGCTACTTCTTCTTCGGTCATAAACTCAATGTTCTTATCATCATAGTACATACCGATACCGAACTTCTGACTTAACGGCTTGATTATCTCTGATTGGTGGAAATCGTGGGTTCTGAGGTTGATTAGGTGGTAATGATACCCGAATTGGTTATGTGTTATTTTATGGACTACATACCTGCTGTATGAATAACCTTCCATTTGTACAATTTGGTTTACTTCTACTGATTTAACTTCTGTATCTGTTGTTGTTCCTCCGAAAAGGGAATATAATTTTGTCATGGCTGTTTGGTTTTAAAAGATGAGTAATAGAATTAATGCGGTAATGATGATAAAGGAGAGTAGGGAAAGAATAACTTTCAATACAAACTTCACGACCTTGAATACAAGGCAGATTCCCATATAAGCAAATACACAACCTAAGACTACGGATGTGTTTATACTCAGATGAGTAACTACCCACGCACACAATGCAAACCCTGCCACCCACAAACCAAATTTTATGATGATTCCAGAGGCGAGGGAGTTTTGTTTCAATATGTTTTTCCCGTTTCTCATAACTATGACATTTTTTTTCATGCGTCATCCGTCAGGTCGGTCGTTTTTGTTTCATAGAGCAACAAAAGGTATTGTGTTTAAAGCAGGGATGTTTTTCCGTCAATAAATACGCTCGCCGAAGGAAAGAGGAAGATTTTTGCGGAAACCGACAGGCTCTGAACATACATGGTCTAAACACTATCATACCTTTGCTCTGATGAACAATAGACCGAACAAGGATGGCTCCCAGACAAACGTGGAATAGTTATGGAAGAAACGGGAAAGGGCATCGTTAGATAGTGGATAATATAAAAATATGCTATCACAGCATATCAATAGCAGTAGAAAGTTAAATATTCAAGTGTAGCCTGAAAGTAGCTACTCTTGGTTTATTATCCGAGACTGTTTCCGAAATGGTAGTTATTATTAATGTAATTGTAGAATACGCAGTAATAGTGAGTATTCGAATTACAAATGATATAACGAATGACGGAAAGGGTCGCAGGATACATTAAGTACCTGAAATATTTTCCGGGAATAATATCTATCATAAACAATTCATTCCCTATTTTTGCATTAATACATTATTTCTTTAATAGATAATAAGCCGAAATGAAATTAGCCATTGAAAAGCATATTAAAGGAGATGAGCTCTATTTATATATGGGTGGAAAACTTATCTATAAACGCTGGTTGAAAACAGGAGAATCAAAGATCTTTGATGTGATGGCTTATGATAAATACACATACACCAGCATAAAGGATATCGAATGTAAAGGTGTAGATATGATTTGCCTCAAAGCCAGGATTAAAATGAGAACCACATCTGAAGGTGGCCGAAAAACAGGTTTTTCATCGGGATACAGGCCTAACCATGTTTTTAATCAAGAGCAGGAAGGCGTGTGGATAGAATCTTTTATCGGTGATATAACTTTTGATGATTCTGAATTGATATATCCTGGTGAAGAGCGAATCGTAACTGTAAGATTCCTGTGTTATTCGTCTATTGAAAGGTATCTGAACGTGGGAAGAGAATGGTATATTTATGAAGCGAATAAGTTGATTGGTGTAGGCGAAATATTAGAGTTTAATAAATAACAGAAGATATAACATGGAACTAAACAAAACATTGTGGAATAGATGGCAGTCAGACTGGTCATGGATAATGTCTATTGCAGAGACTAGAAACTGGGATTATAGTAAAATAGTTATTAAAGACCCTATCGCATTAGAAGAAATAAAAACTTTAGAAAAAAGTTTGGATATAGAATTACCTTCTGATTTTAAACATATATTATGTGAATATTCTTCCGGTATTGATTTAAACTGGCATATGGATGATGATGAGATCGAGTCATTCGAAGCTATCTTTTGTGGAGGCAGTGATGGAATTTTATGGGATTTCTCACAATTAGACAGAATGTACAAAAACTATCTGGACTGGGTTGCTAAATGTTTCCCCGATCCGAATAATGAGTATGACAAAATATGGCATAATAAAATCCCGTTTTTGGAAGTCGGTAACGGTGACATGATCGTTTTTGATAGGGTAAGTACGGAAAACGGCTGCCCGGTTATATTTTTAAGCCATGATGGCAGCGATTTCCATGGAAGCCACCTTGCTGATAGTTTTATTGAGTTCATAACTAACTGGTCAAATATTGGTTGTGTTGGGACAGAAGACTGGATTTTAGAAATTTTCTATGATTCTGATAGTAAAAAGCTAATGAGTGAATCTTCTGTCATTAATGAATGGAAGCAAGCTTTGATAAAAGTATAAAACTATGAATGAGGCGCTTAGAAACGCAGCATATTCAGATAAATACAGGGAAGAATGTGCGAAATTCCAACCTTTGTTTTCAGAAGACAACAGGGAAGAGGACGAAACCATCACTCTTCCAGAGGATTACAAAATACTCAAAACTACATATAGAGGAAAAGTGAATGGCTGTAATCTGCATGGTAATAGTAATGTATTGTTGGATAGCAATGGAGAAACCATCCACATATGGAATAGCTTTGATAACGATGCTGAATTTCATACTTTTATTTATCACCGGAATGGCAATAAATATTTAGTTTACAGGCAGGAATTATATGGATATACAGTTTTCGATTTGGCAAACAATAAAGAATTCCAGTATTATCCGCAATGTGTGCTGGATGGTCGGGAATATTTTATCTGGACAGACGTACACTATAATCCTCTAAATAATTTGTTGGCTGTGTCTGGTTGTATATGGGGTGCGCCGTGGAGTACACTCATTGTCGATTTTGAAAACCCTATGGCTGAACCAAAATTTCAGCATGATATTATCGATTGTCTGGAGGGCGGTTATGATGTTTACGATGATGCCGATTTTGTAAGATGGGAGGACTTAAATCTAGTTTTAAGTTGTTATAATATAGAGAAAAACGAGAAAGAAGAAATTATAGTACCACCCGGCATCTATCAAAATACGGATTCCAATTAATAGATTTGTAGGCTTTTTCCTTTTAGCGTAGCTTTCAGTATATTCTTTCGTGTGGTTTTTAACGAAGGGGGTAACTGTGATGCTTCTATCATATCCAATGCCACACGATATTCCTGTAATAATTCGGGAATCATCCGGCACATTTCATAGGCTAGTTTCATACAAAGGGTAGTTGTGCCGGGAGCTTCTTTCATAGCAACCATTTCCTCCAGGCAATAATCGAGAAAGTCTACGCGGGGCGGATCTGCTAACGGCTGCCTGTAAAGCAGATGGAGAAGCAAACGTAAATGGGAAGGATGTCTGGCAGCCAATAACTTGTCTATCATTTCATTCTGTTTTGAGTATAGCCACTTATTTTCAGATAGCGAAAAATGTGTCATTATCCACAAAGCATTAGTCACAACTGTGTCATCTTCATCGAAAATAAAATTATATAGCTGTTGCTTTCCTTTATTGCTACTCTGAATAAGGTAGGTAATCTCATGGATTTCGTCCATTCCAATACGGCCAGATAGCTTTTTTACGAGTCTTGCCGGGATTGTATTGTTACTCTCTTTCTTTTCGAACTGAAAAATCATTCTCGGTATTTCATCCATGATGGATTAACGGATAAAGTTCGTTATTATACGAGCTTCGGGTTCAGGTACAGCTTCTGTGCCGGATTTCAGGTTTTTCAATAGTCATGCCATATTCCGTCCGAGGGTACGCATCGTTTGCAAACCTTCACCATCCTGAGCGGCTTCTCCCGGAAGCCGGCCATGAACACTGTTCCAATATTGAGAAGGAACAACAGGCATATTGGTAATTGTAAAATATTTGTTTAACCGGTCGAATGTGGCACTTGCCCCTCCGCGACGACAAACTGCTATTGCAGCAGCAGGCTTGTATTTCAAATATTGGGAACTGGAATAAAAGACCCGGTCGAGCAAAGCACAGAGTGAACCGTTAGGTCCGGCGTAATAGGTCGGTGAGCCGACTACCAGGCCATCCGCATCTTGAATTTTCTCTCTTACAGTATTGTATAATTTATCTTGGAAAGCACATCGCCCTAGTTCCATACATTTATTACAGGCGATACAGCCTTGTACAGCTTTGGCTCCAATGGAGATAATTTCGGTTTCAATACCACAACCCTCTAATGCGGATGCAACCTCTGATAGAGCAATATATGTATTACCTTTACCTCGTGGACTTCCGTTTATAAGTAAAACTTTCATAGTTATTTTAGTTGATCTTTATTTACAAAGATATTCAATGTTTCGAAAACAAATTTATCTTTGTGCTTCAATTTAAAAATAGAAAATAATGAAAAACTTAGTAGAGAACTTGAATCAACTATTTGCAGATTTCGCAAAAGATGCAACATCACAAGTAGAAAACGGTAATAAAGCGGCAGGAACAAGAGCTAGAAAAACATCTTTGGCTATTGAGAAGGCTTTAAAAGAATTCAGAAAAGTGTCTATCGAGGATTCTAAGAAATAAGAAAGGTGCAAATGCACCTTTCTTATTTAACCTACTTTCATATTAATCCTTTTCGATAAGTCCTCCATGTCTTTACTGACTTTCAAGTCAGTAATTTTTGCATAAATCTGAGTAGTTTTGATGTCTTTATGTCCTAACATTTTAGAAACACTTTCTATTGGGACACCATTTGACAAAGCTATGGAAGTCGCAAATGAATGTCTTGCTATGTGAAAAGTTAAAGTTTTATCAATATTACAAATTGCAGCTATCTCTTTCAAATAATCATTCATTTTTTGATTAGTAATTACAGGTAATACTTTTCCATTCTTTTGTTTTCCTTTATACTTCTCAAGTATCTTATAAGGAATATCTAACAATCGTACTTTGACTTTTACTCCGGTCTTACTCCTTTTAGTCATTATCCACAAACTTTGATCAAAAGCTTGTTGAATGTTAGATTCTGCAAGGTTAAAAACATCTATGTAAGAAAGTCCCGTAAAACATGAAAAGATGAAAATATCACGGACCTGAGATAATCTTTTTGATGCGAATACTTTTGTGTAGATTGTATTAATCTCATCTAAAGTCAATATTTCCCGCTCAACTTCATCATAATGAAATTTGAAATTTATGAATGGATCTGGAATTGTTTCTCCATGCCCTTTTATAATAAAATTAATAACCCTGCGTAGTCGTTGTAAGAACTTCATTGCAGTATTATTATTTATTTCTGATTTATTTCTGAGGTACAAATAGAAATCTTCCAATAATATAGTATTCATTTCTCGAATAGAGATATCTGTTAGGTTATATTTTTCTGATAAAAACTCAATCAGTCTTGTCTTAACTAATTCATATCTTTTGTATGTAGTGTATGTCGTATTTTTACCAACTTTTTGCTGATATTGTTCATTGTGTTTGGTAAAATAATATATTAAAGTTTTATGAGCAGTATCTGTACCCAATAAATCATTCTTTATTTCTTCGGGAAGAGCATACCCATTTTCTTCCATTCTCTTATTGTATGCTTTGTCTATACGCGAGGATAGATTGGTGAGTTTTCTGTTTATTTCTGCAATTTCTTCTGTTCTACCTTTTGCTTTTCCGGCTTTTGCATCCCATTGGTTCGGATGAATATCAATCTTTGTGCTAAATTGTGTAACCTTACTGTTGATCGTTATCCGGAGCATAATCGGATACATACCATTACTTTTAGGTTGATTCTTTCTTAAATAGAAAAGTGTTCTGAATGTTGACTTCATAATCTTCAATTTTAATGTTACAAATTACAGTTTTTGTTATTGAAGAATCTTAGACAACTCTATGACAACTTGTAGTAAATGAGATGTTTATTTAGTAAATCGTTACTAAAATTTAGTGTCAAAAAATAGTAACGATTTAGTAACGATTTATGGCTTTTAAATGTCTTTTTTATCATCCTAAGCTGTCTTTCAAAAACAATAAAAAGCCACCTGAAATCTAATTCTCAGATGGCTTTTCTTTAATTTGTCTTAGTCTATACTTTGACTTTTGTGACCTCGGAGGGGTCGTTTTTTATACCATCTTTGAATTGATATTCAATCGTTTAATCAATAAATCAAGTTTATAAGTAATGACTTCGGAACGATTTAGAGTAGGCATTCATACAAAAGAAAAACCTTCTAAATCTACTATTTAGAAGGTTTCATTTTCATTGGCTCAGATTTGACTCTGGCCTTTTGTGACCCCGGAGGGGCTCGAACCCTCGACCCATTGATTAAGAGTCAATTGCTCTACCAGCTGAGCTACGGAGTCGTTTGGTGAGTGCAAAAGTATAATAATTATTCTTTTTAAGAAAATATTTTCGGAAAGAATCTTTTAAAATCCTTACTTTTGTAGCCGAAGAGAGATTTCTCATCCGTGTATCTTAGGATTAACCACGTAAAAAACAAAGTTATAGAATGAATAAAAAAGAATCAGCGTTGGTCTTGTTTTCGGGTGGACAAGATTCAACAACATGCCTTTACTGGGCATTAGAAAATTTCTCATCCGTCCGCACGCTGTGTTTTACTTACGGGCAACGTCACTCCAAAGAGGTGGAAGTGGCAAAATCTATTGCCGAAAAAGCGAATGTGCCGTTCCAACTGCTGGATGCCTCTATTATCAGCCAACTATCTGTCAACTCTTTGACAAGCGATATTGTTATGGATCAGGAAAAACCGGCAGACTCTTATCCAAATACGTTTGTACCGGGACGCAATTTATTATTTCTTACTTTTGCGGCTGTCATCGCCCGCTCGCACGGTATACGCCACATTGTAACAGGAGTATCAGAAGCCGATTACAGTGGTTACCCCGACTGCAGAGACACTTTCATACTTTCAGCGAATGCTTCCATTAATCTGGCTATGGACGAACATTTTCAGATACATACACCATTGATGTGGAGAGATAAAACTGCTGTATGGCAATTAGCGGACGAACTGGGTGTTTTCGATATCATTCGCACTCAAACCCTGACCTGCTACAACGGTATCATTGCCGATGGTTGCGGACACTGCCCTTCTTGCAAATTGCGCAAACAAGGATTAAACAATTATTTAAAGACAAAACTATAATATGACAATAGAAGGACTTAGCCATTTAGGCGCAAAAACCGAATATAAAGACAATTACGCTCCTGAAGTATTAGAAGCGTTTGAGAACAAACATCAGGATAATGACTATTGGGTAACATTCAACTGCCCGGAGTTTACAAGCCTATGCCCTATTACGGGACAACCCGATTTTGCAACAATACACATCAACTACATACCTGATGTAAAAATGGTAGAAAGCAAGAGTCTTAAGTTATACTTATTTAGCTTTCGTAATCATGGAGCATTCCATGAAGACTGTGTAAATATTATGATGAAAGACCTTATTAAGCTGATGAATCCGAAATATATCGAAGTAGTAGGAATATTTACGCCACGTGGAGGAATTAGTATTTATCCGTTTTGCAACTATGGACGTCCGGGTACGAAGTTCGAGCGACTAGCAGAAGAGCGTCTGATAAATCATAACGCACAGCAAATATATAAATAGTTAAGAGGCTTTAAAGCCTCTTTTTTTATTCTGATTATGCAATCTTAGGTCTTCGTTTTTGTACTCTTTTATAGACTACCGTAAACCAAACAGGCAGTATTATGCCTTTACAAACCGTAGATATAGCAATTGCCCACCATACACCAACAATACCCATTTGCGAAGCCAGATAATAGGCCAAAGGGATGCGTAGCGCATTGAATGTAATACTTATCACGGCAGGCTCTACCGTACGGCCAATACCATTAAACATACCTTGTGTAGTCAACTCAAACATCATAAAAATCTGCACTAAACCCATTACAAACAAATATTCGGCTCCGGCTCGCATAGCATTCTCTTCGGGAACAATAATTCCAAAAATTTGAGCACCAAACAAAATAAATGCAATACTGACAAAAATTCCTAACGTAAACATAACACGTATCGTATAGATATATGCCTTTTTACCTCTTTCCAATTTATTAGCAGCATAGTTCTGAGCAACAAAAGCACTCAACGCCGTAGAAAAGCCCTGTGATGTATTCCATGTAACCGCCTCTATTTGCCCTCCGGTTGTCTGAGCCATCATGCCTAGATGCCCACCATGAATAGAAGCAACACGAGCCAGATTCATATTAATGATGGCATACAATGAGTTCATTATTGAAACAGGCGTTCCCAGAAAAATTATGCGTTTAAGGTAAATCGCTTTTGGCCTAATAAAAAAAGAAAAATCGCCTAAAATACGATTACCATATTTAATCTGATAAAAGAACAAAGAAAACACAAACAATTGCGCAGCAACTGTGCCAATAGCAGCACCGTGCAATCCCATACCCATACCAAACATCAATATAGGGTCGAGTATCATATTTAACACGAGCCCGGCTGCATTATTTTTGAACGGAACAGTACTTCGCCCTGCTCCATTATATATCCCTGCGAAATTATAGGACAAGAACTGAAATGGAAGACTAATCGTGAGTATTCGTAAATAAAGCACCGCATCAGCTGTAATATCAGCAGATAATTTGAAAAAAGATAAGATAGGATTAGCAAATATAAAGAGTGTAGACACCCATACCACGCTAAGTACAATAGAGGTAGTTGTAGAATGTGAAGCATATATAGCTGCACGCTTCATTTTCTTCGCACCTATCGATTGGCCTACTGCTACCTCCGATCCTATCATAGCTAGATATGCGACCGATGAAGTCAACCACAACAACATCCCTATAGCACCAATTGCAGCTTCCGACTTAGTTGCTATTTCGGGATGAGATACAGTACCCAGCCTGCCAACCCACGACATAGCCATGAGCGTGTAAGCCATCTGTAAAAAGCTTGTACCCATCAGCGGCAGAGCCAAGCGTATTAAGGTAGAGAATATTTTTCCCTCGGTAAGATTATGAATACCTGATTTCACGTGTATGAATTATAAATTTTTGAGCAGTTTGTCTCCATTTTCACTATCCGAAAGCTCTTTAATTTCTAAAATAGTCTCCCACTCTCTCCTGAATTTTACATTTGTATCAATCACAAAATCCTCCGAACCATATTGCTCTATTTTCTCAAACAGATAACTTACGGTAATATGATTGATATCCAAAGCAGGAATAAAAGCAGGTACTAATGCGTTTTGAGATGGAGTTTCTACAATAAGACCGATATCCTGCAAATAAAAAAGAGTATCGCTTGTCAACTTTGTTGGGATTTTATATTGCTCCGAAAGTTCATCAGCAGTATAAGGCATATCGCCTTTTTCAAACCGCTTAACGATCAAAGTCATTATTAGTAATGCAACAAAATCCTTATAGCGACGACTTATTTTAGATGTTTCGTGCTCGAAACTAAACTTATTTACATTCTGATAAGCAAAAGATAGCTGCACACCAAACAAAACAAAAAACCATGTCAGTTGCAACCATAGCAACAGCAAAGGTAAAGCGGCAAAACTACCATATATTGCATTGTATTTAGATATCCATATCTGACCGCCGATATACAGCATTTGGAATACCTGAAAACATATACCCGTAAACACACCTCCTAATAAGGCACTGGTAAACTTAACCTTCGTATTCGGGATGTAAATATAGAGTATTGTAAAGAGTAAAATGGTAATAAGAAAAGGAACAACTTTCATAAAAGGGCCAATAACCAGCCCCAGTATATACTGTTGTTCGGCTGTAGTGCTCAAAAGAATATTAAGACCTGCATTGCATATAAGAAAAATAGGTGCAATAATGATAAGAGCGAGATAGTCTGTGAACATCCGAAAATAGGTGCGCCCTTTTTTTATCTGCCATATTTTATTGAAGTTGTCTTCTATGTTCGAAAGCAGATTGATTACAGTATACAACAACAAGATAACACCAACGCCTAAAAAAATCCCACCCTGAGCATATTCGATCGATTTGTCGATAAAAGCAGTTGCCTTGTTCAGGATCTCTTCTTGTCCTGCAAAATAGCTAAAGAGCTGAGTCTTTACAATATTCTGAAAACCAAACCCACGAGCTATCGCAAACAGTACAGCAAGCATGGGGACGATAGACAGTAAGGTGCTATATGTCAATGCTGATGCACGTGTAAAAAGTTGCTCTCCATCAATATTCCTGATAGCAAGGATAAAAGACTTAATAATATCATAAAATCCCATTTTACGGGATGACCTCTCGCGTTTGTTTATCCGCCAGATATCATACGTAAGAAATCGAATTATTCTTTTTACAAACTCTTTTATTCTTTCAATCATACAAGATTTTTATCCGAAATATCTACAAATATAGCTTGTTCTTTATAAGTAAACATACTTGATAGATAGAATCTTAAAAATAGTAACAAATATATCTACAAATAAGATCAATCTTCATTGCTAAAATTTGTAAAAAAATCTCTACTATACCAATAACCTAACCATAAGAGACACTGTGTAGAATATTCACGAAAGAAGAAGACCGATAAGTATAATTTAACTTTGGCATAGAAATATAAAATATCTATACTGGGATATTTTTATTACTTTCGTGTTAGTAAATAACAATGATAGATCAAGCCACCATAGACCGTATAATAGATGCTGCACAAGTAGTAGATGTAGTATCTCAGTTTGTTACGCTCAAGCGTAGAGGAATAAACTATGTAGGGCTGTGTCCGTTCCACGAAGACAGGACTCCGTCATTCTACGTTTCTCCATCCAAGAATATATGTAAATGCTTTGCTTGTGGTGAAGGTGGAACTGCAGTTCACTTCATTATGAAGCATGAGCAGCTCTCTTATTTCGATGCGCTACGCTATCTGGCAAAGAAGTATAACATCGAAATACAAGAGCGAGAGTTAACCGATGAGCAGAAGCAGGCTTATAACGAGCGTGAAAGCCTTTTTATATTAAACGACTTTGCCCGAAATCATTTTGTAAAAACGCTGCATGAACATATCGAGGGTAAATCTGTAGGTCTAAGTTATTTTAAAGAAAGAGGATTCCGTGAAGATATTATACAGAAATTCCAACTCGGATATAGTCTTGAGCAAAGAGATAGCCTCACGCAAGAAGCTATAAAAAATGGCTACAAAGAAGAATATCTTGTAAAAACAGGTCTCACGATAAAAAGTGAGAGTAGCGGTGCTCTTATCGATCGTTTTCGGGGACGAGTTATATTTCCCGTACACACATTATCGGGGAAAGTTGTTGCCTTTGGCGGACGTATCCTCAAAAAGGCAGAGAATACAGGAAAATACGTAAATTCTCCCGAAAGTGAGATATACCACAAAGGCAGCGAACTATATGGGATATATTTTGCAAAACAAGCTATCACCAAAGCCGACTGCTGCTATCTGGTAGAAGGATACACCGACGTGATATCGATGCATCAGGCGGGTATAGAAAATGTAGTTGCTTCCTCAGGGACTGCGCTTACTCACGGACAGATCAGACTTATCCATCGCTTTACGGAATATGTAACAATACTCTACGACGGTGATGCTGCCGGTATAAAAGCGGCACTGAGAGGGATAGACCTCTTGCTTGAAGAAGGAATGAAAATAAAGGTCGTACTTCTTCCTGATGGTGAGGACCCCGATTCATTTGCACGCAAGCAAAATGCCGAGTCGCTGACAAAATACGTACAGGAACATGAAGTGGATTTCATACGCTTCAAAACGCAATTACTATTGGATGATGCAGGCAATGACCCAATAAAGAGAGCAAACCTTATCTCCGACATAGTAAGCAGTATCGCGGTTATTCCTGACAATATTATACGCAGTGTATATATAAAAGATTGCAGTATACTGCTGAATATAGACGAACGAATACTTATTCAGGAAGTAAATAAGAAAAGGCTTGCTCACCTAGAGAAGGCTCCTCAGCCGAAGATAGATCCTGAGCTATCGGCAATCAACGTTGACCTCTCACAGCCTGAAGCGCATAGAGGAAAACCCATTGTAAAAAAGACAAACATCGATAAGTTTGAGTTAGCGATACTCTATTTCATTGTCAGGTATGGAATGGAAATATTGATTGAAGGAGGAGAAAACAATCCTGCGACAGGCGATATGCCGACAACCGTAATAGATTGGGTGAAATTTGACTTGCAAAGAGATGGTTTTTGGTTTACGAATCCTTTGTATAAAACAATACTGGAAGATGCAATAGAGCACTCGGCAAATGAATATTTCAATCCGAGCCGTTATTTCCTGGCTCATACAGACGCTCACATAAGCAAGATTGCAGCCGAACTGGTAAGCGACAGGTATCAGTTGAGCAAACTACATATGAAGCAATTCGGAGAGAATCTAAAAAAGGAAGACACACCTCTTGCCGAAGAAAAACATCTTTGGAAAAACGTACCTCGTGCAGTTACCGAGTTAAAAGATGCTCATATATCGAAACAGATGAAGGAGATCAAAGAAGACCTGATAAAGAAACAAAAGGAAAAAGACTGGGACGGGGCTATTATCCTTATGCAAAAGCTTAAGGAAATGGACGAAATAAAAAAAATTCTGGCAAAAGAACTAGGCGAAAGAATTATTCTGCGGTGGTAAGTAGTTTAAAGTATTTATTGCCGTATCTCATCTTCACATCTCAAGTCCTTTTAGAAAAGGAAATACTTAGTCACATATAAAATACGACAATCACTCTTCGCGGAAACTTAGAGTACCTTATTCTTCATCCTCAACGATAAACCAGCGAGTACTATCTTTTTCTCTCGTAGCAGCTTGTCCCGGTTGCAAATCAGGGAGTTTCTTCAATATCGGTTCCATTTCCAATATCTCGTCTACCGATACCAGATAAGCATCCTCTTCATCATCAACTTCATCATCACCAAACAACTGCCAGTCTCCGTCCTCATCGTAGAGAACGAAAGTTATCGGAGAGCCGTTTGTTAGTACATAACTGGTTGTGAGTACCGATTTGTTTTTTTGTTCTTCTTTTAGTTTCATTGTTTTATATTTTGAAAATAAAGGTAAGCATTATTTAATTAGACAAGGCTTGATTAACTCTCCTATTTATACGCCTTAGCAAAGAAACCTTTTACACATATACATAAACTACTTATTCACAGGAGCGAAATAAAATATCTCAGCCATTATTTTTCGCTTCTTTACAGTTTCTATTACATTCTTATTTTGCTCTTGGAGATTGATTCCTGTCGACGACGATACAACTCTGAATATTTTTCGCAAGTAATCACTAAGCATCATTTATTGCAGAATAATTGACACAAAAAATTAAGAATAGATAAGGACTTTTCGTTAAAACATCCTTAAAAAAGCTCAATAAAATGACACAACACTTCGATTTTTTTCCTAATTATATTTATTGGCAGTACTCTTGTAGCTTCAAATAATTAGTTAAATGAAAAAATCGATAGGAGTACTATTGCTTGGTATATTATATATATTTCAGTCATGCGAGATGATCGAATATCATCCGTACGATGGTCGCATTTCAGGAAAAACAGATATCAACAAAAAGAATATAGCTCGAATAGAGGAAGCTTGTAGAAACAAAGAAACGATACGCTTTGCTTTGATTGGCGATACCCAACGATGGTATGACGAAACGGAGGATTTTGTGAATGCACTAAACAAAAGAAACGATATAGATTTCGTTATTCATGGAGGAGACGTATCAGATTTTGGGCTTACCAAAGAATTTCTGTGGCAACGGGATATTCTAAACAAACTGAAAGTACCCTATGTAGTCTTATTGGGAAATCACGATTGCCTCGCAAATGGAATAGAAGTCTTCAGGAAAGTTTTTGGAGAAGAAAACTTTTCCTTCATTGCCGGAAGGACGAAATTTGTATGTTTAAACACCAATGCCCTGGAGTTCGATTATTCGCTCCCTGTACCGGATTTTCAATTTATAGAACAAGAAATAAAAGACCGGAAAGGTGAATATGATAAAACAGTAATGGCAATGCATGTCCGTCCTTTTTCAGAACAGTTCAACAATAATATAGCCAATGTATTTCAACGCTATATAAAAGAATTTCCAAATCTTCAATTTTGCCTCAATGCTCACGATCACAACATAGCAGTAGACGATCTCTTCGATGATGGAATAATCTATTATGGCACACCCAATATAGCTAAAAAGAAATATTTACTATTCACATTAAATTCAGATAACACCTATGACTATGAAGTGGTCGCTTATTAAATATATATCTTCTTCATCACTTATTCTATTGCTCAGCCTATCCGGCTATTCTCAGAATGGCTACGAAAAACGTGTAGAAAAATATCAGAACCAGTGGGCCAATCTCATTCCTACACATATAAAATTTCAGTATGCAGGCGGGATGGGACTTATATCCATAGGAACTGGATGGGATTATGGAAAAAACAATCAATGGGAGACGGATGTGTTCTTTGGATTTCTTCCTAAATACTCAACAAAAGAAAATAAGGTAACTTTTACCTTGAAGCAAAACTTTATTCCCTGGACAAAGCCAATAGGGACAAAAGGATTCTATATCGATCCGCTAGCCTGTGGCTTGTATATCAACACTATTCTTAACGGCGATTTTTGGATAAGTGAACCCGACAAATATCCAAACGATTACTATTCGTTCTCTACAAAGATGCGGTTTAATGTCTATATAGGACAAAGGCTTACGTATAAGATTCCACACGAAAAGCGTTTTTTTGCTAAGTCTGTTACGGCCTTTTACGAACTAAGTACAAATGACTTATATCTTGCAAGTGCTTTTACGAACAAGTACCTTAAACCAAAAGACTATTTAAGATTATCGTTTGGACTGAAACTTCAATTGCTTTAAAAAATCAATACTGTTCTTTTACAAACTTATTTTTAGAAGACAGCTTAATCGGATTACAGGAAAACCAATCTGTAAAGCTTTTCCATTTACTTTCATTCGCCGACTTCCACTGGAGAAATTCGGAAGGATTTCCCTGCATCAATATCCAATAGTTATAGGCTTCAAGGTGTCCGGCATTCATCAATAACTTTTGATAGTCGAGCAGTACATTTGGATATATATTCTCTATATTATTTTTATAGTAGATATTCAAAAAATTAGTGCGAATCGTACTCAATGTAGCTAAATCTAAAGTTTTAACATCCGGAAGAGACAACATAAGAATTGGTTCGTAAATACCACTACCAAAAGAGGATTCCAAACTATTTTTTAAATCTAGTCCTGCATATTTACAAAAACTGACAGACACAGCAGAGTCACTCACAATCGTGATCTCACTCTTATATGTCTCATACAGCAATTTACTCATCTCAACCGTACGATGTGTATTACGCTCCAGATTCATAAACAGTTCGCCGTAGAGCATCCCCCATACTTCATCTTCTGTATCTAAATATATTTTAGCTGCCCAATAATAATTAGACGGATATGTAGGGTCTGCGGCGATTCCTTTCTCAAAATAAGATAATGCAGTGTATTTTTCATCTTGAGCCATATACGCATTTGCTAATTCGAAATAAAGAGCACCTGAATCAGGAAACTTCTTTATACCTTTCTCAAAGGTCTTTATTGCACCTTCATTATTCCCTATAGAGTTATAGCAGATACCCAACATTTGGAAAAACGTATCCGAAGCATCTTCATTATCCTGTATCGGTTTCAGAATACTAATAGCCTCTTCATAATTTTCTTCGAGACAATGCGCATAAGCTATTTCGTAAGGGTATACAATATTGGCGGGATCAAGTTCCTGAGCTTCCTTAAGCAGAGTGATACTTTCTTCTACTTTTCCACAGTCCATTAATTTTACTGCTTCTATTCCCTTTTGTACCGCAATGTCCTTTTGGGACTGCGAAAGCAAAGGAAGCGTTGAAAGAAAAAAGATTGATGATATAATTAAGATTTTCATTTACGTCTAGTACATGTTTTTTATGGTGTTTAGCATAGCAAATATATAAATAAAAAAGACCGGAGATATAATTTCCGATCTTTTTTGTATTTATCTTAACGTTGATAAACTTTAATCATTGAATGTTGGCAATGAAGAGAACTCTTTCGAGTACCGAATCATTTGCTCTGCATAACCTTCTTTATAATTAATTTTCACATCTGTAATTTTACCATTGCTATCCTTCACCAACTCGAAAGTAGGGTTTACAAATCCCTTGTAAGGCTTCATGTTCAGCTTCTTATAGCGAGCCAAAACTTCACTATGTAATTTTTGATCTACCTTGACTGCATAATTCTCTACAATCGCTTTTGCTCCTTTAAAATCGCCTTCCGATTTTATGCGTTGAATTTCAGCTAACAGATCCCCGAACAGAGTACGTAATTTATTGTAATCGTTAACCACAACGTATGTTTTTCCGTCTCTCACTTTATATTCGACTACATTGTCTGCTTTTCCTTTTTCATAAACCCATTTAGCGATCAACTGACGATTGCGCATGTGCGACTCTTCTATATTCTTACCCGGCTCTATCCGCACCAACTGAGTCATAAGACCATTCATCATAAACTTATAATACTCTGCTTTGTATGCATCACCATTCGGAATTATACCTAGTTCTACAAGCTTAGGATCGGCAAGGAAATAAAGACCGAACAAATCGGCACGGGCTTCTTCTATTGTCGAGCTGAATTCTCCTAATGCATTCGGATCAACCTCCGGCAGCAATTTACCCGAGCCATGGCCTAAACATTCGTGAAGGTCGGTATGTAGCACGTCTGTTATAAAGCCATATTGCTTTACCGAGTTAACTTCACGCTCAGACCACATAAACTCATCATTGAAGCCGGTATGTGCTCCCGCAGCATCGTAAGCCTCCATTATGTTTTCTATTGTCACCGATTTAGAACCATGATCTTTACGTATCCAATCGGCATTAGGCAGGTTGATACCGATAGGTGTTGCAGGATAACAATCTCCACCCAATTGAGCTACTGTAATTACTTTTGCAGATACCCCTTTCACACTTTCTTTTTTGAAACGTTTATCCACAGGAGAATGATCTTCAAACCATTGAGCGTTTGAGCTGATAACTTCTGTCCGTTTGGTAGCTTCTACATTCTTGAAGTTTACCACCGATTCCCAACTTGCTTTAATTCCTAGCGGATCACCATACACTTCTGTAAAGCCATTTACAAAATCAACCTGAGATTTCAGATCTTCCACCCATGCTATAGCGTATTCGTCAAATGTCTTCAAATCTCCTGTTTTGTAATAAGAGATCAGCTTAGTGATAACCGCTTTCTGCTGATCGTTTTCTGCTACAGCCTCAGCCTTCTCAAGCCACCCTACAATTCTTTCAATGGCAGGAGAATAAAGACCTCCTACTTTCCACACATCTTCTACCAGCTTGTTTCCTTGTTTTACAAGGCGGCTGTTAAGTCCGTATGAAATCGGAGTTTGATCTGTCGTATCTTTCATAGCTCCATAGAAAGCCTGTACCTCTTTCTGGGTTACGCCTTCTCCGTAATAGTTATTAGCTGATGAAAGAATAAGGTCGTTACCGGACTGATTTACTTTCTTCGCCATTACATTCGGATCAAACATAACAGGAGTAATCATTTTTATAAATTCATCTGCACTCACAGACTCATTCCCCGAACGACTGGTTCTTGGAATCACATTATCGGGCAAGGCTTTTACCTGTTCGGCAAAAAACTGTTTAGAAAAGCCTGGAAGGAATTTTTCTTCTCCATAGTGGTGATGTATACCGTTAGAGAACCAAACACGTTTCAGATAAACCTCAAACTCTTTATAATCGTTCGTATTCTTGTCACCTTTATAATTTTCATATATAGCTTCGAGCACACGGCGGATAGCCAGATTGTATTTATTATTTTGGTCGTAAAGAATATCACGCCCTTCGATGGCTGCCATCGATAGATAGTAGACCAGTTCCTTTTGTTGTAACGAAAGATTATTGAACCCGGGAACGTAATAACGTAGAATTTGGAGATCGGCAAAGGCATCAACCTCATATTTAAAATCAGCAGGAACAGAGTCGGCCAAGACAGCCTCTCCTTGGGATGCTTTTTGCGCTCCTCCACAGCCTGCAAACAACATTGAAAATCCTGTCATAGCAATTAATACTGTTTTTTTCATTGAGTTATATATTTATTGTTCGATCGTCTCATTATATCTATAATCTCAAAAGGTGACAAAAGTGACACTTTTTTGATTGTTTCATGTGTTACCTTTTCTCTTGCTCTACACTAGCTTAATCATATCTAGATAATGTTTATTCAAAAAAGTAAACGAATTACAAATATACATATTTTAAGAAGAAAATGATAGAGAAGCTTATCCTACTATTCTCATATAGACTTCAAATACAAATTATTCCTTTCATGCATTTCAGATTATACTGATGCATAAGCTCTATTAAAAAAGCTATCCGTATCTTTTCAGAGATACGGATAGATATATAAAGTACAACTATATTCTTATCTAGCCGCTCTACCCTCTCAATACAAATAACGGAGTATCTGAGTGGAACAACATCTTGCGCGAAATACTAGGACTAAACATCCGGGCAAATATATTCCGTTTGCTGGTTGTTAGTGCCAACACCTGTATTCCGTCATCTTTGATATATTCGTCGAGGCTTTTCAGCATATCGGAAGTATCGATGAGCTTATAATCGAGATTCAGATTTGGATATTGCTTCGAGAAATACGTTTTAATACCTTGAAGCTTAATTTCGTCCCACTGATCCGATTTCTTGACAGCAATATGAGTCAAAGAGATACGGATGTCCTGGTAAGGTTGTAATAATTTAGCCAATAAGTCGAACGAGATAAGGTCTCTTTGGCTAAAGTTTGTAAGAAACGCAATGTGTTTCACATCCTTGAAATCCTTAAACGGAGTATTCTCTGGAATGGCTATCAACGGCACATGTGTCATTTCTATCACTTCGGCTGTTACGCTACCTATCAGATCGGCATCCTTCTGGTCTTTCCCTCTAGTGCCCATTACGATGATTGATGGCTTATATTCCTTTGTGAATGTCACTATTTCTTCTTCAGGCAAACCTTCTCTAAGCACATAAGAGTAGTTAACTGACGGAAATTCGCCTTCAGATACTTTCTTATCGATGGTATTGCAGAGACGTTGAATATTTTCTTTTACTTTCTCTATTATGTTTTGAAATTCCTTTTCCTCTTTCCCCTGATAGGCAAAAGCCTCTGCCATAGGAAGGGCGGTAGGATAATAAGGATTGAAATACACATGGAGTATTTTGACCTTCGCACCCAGCTCACGAGCCAAATTGAAAGCGATGCGGCAAGCCTTAAGAGAGTAATCGGAGAAGTCCACAGGAATCAAAATCCTTTGACGTCCATCATCGGTACGATATGTTTCTTCCTCATCGTAGCTAAACAAATGGCGACTTTCTACAACACTTAATGCCTTCGGAAGATCAGATTCTTTTATTCGGATACGAACTCCGGCCGATACTCCGGGATTATCAAGATCTACATCATTGATATGTACTTCAATGTTCTCACCTTCCAATACATGTTTTAATATTTGGGCTTTTTCATTTGTATGAATAGCTAGTGTTACTAATTTATCTTCCATAATCGGCATATTTATATAATTTCTTGTACAAATTTTGTAATCGTTTTCTCTCAGTATTTTAAATTATCATATTCGCAGCTAAGAACGTCGGGATATATTTGAAAAGAGATGAACACTTTTTGGCGTATTCATCTCTTTAATTCTTAGACCTCCCTTGATTCCATCATTTCTAAAGCCATATCCAAAATAGTGGTATCATCAATAGAGACATATCCCCCATCCGGCCCCGGTTCTATATGAATTCCGCAACTTTGACCTTTTTCGTAACTATATCCGCCAAAGTAGTTCCATACAGTTTCCACCGGGAGTTCTAACTTTTCTGCTATTTGGTGTATACTTCCATCCGGTAAGGTGTCCTTAATCCTTCTTAGCTCTGTAAATTTGATAACTCTAGTCATACTCTCTAAGTTTTAAATGGTAAATGATTAGGAATATGTTCTAAAGTTATAAAATTCTTTTTTGAAAAACAATGGATTTTATGTGGGAATATTAAATACTGCGCTATAAATAGCAATCGAAATCACCAGAACCCAAATCGTGCACATTAGTATCTGAGCCCTAACTTTAGTGTAGACAGGAATTTTCAATTCTTCTTTAGGAACTTTTAAGATATACCTGCGTGAGGTTAAATAAACATAATACATAGAAATACCGACCAATGCACCCCATATTGCACCTCCAACAACGTCGGATACAAAATGCACTCCAAGGTATATTCGGGAGTAGCCTGTTATGCATGCCCATAAAAGAACCGTGATTGTATAATATTTATATCTGAAGAGCAGAGATGTAAAAGCGACAATACCAAAGCCATTAGCGGCATGATTGGATATAAACCCATACTTTCCTCCCCGGTAATTACGGACAGTGTCTACATAGTTCTGAAAGTCGGGATGATGGGTAGGTCTGAGACGTTCGAAAAAAGGCTTTATTAGAGAAGAAGATACATAGTCACAAAGCACGCCAACCAAAACTGCACATAGCAATAATAGAAGAGCCTCTTTCCATTTTATTTTGTAGACAAAAACACCTATTGCAACGATTGCGAGTGGAAGCCATACAAGCTTGCCGCTATATATCCACATAAAAACATCCCAATAAGAGGTATGCTGATCATTAAGCCACAAAAAGAGATTCCTCTCATAGGGTAAAATTCGTTCTACTAAACTCATTAAAATAATATTCTCATGTAAATATATAAATGGAAGAAAAGGAATCAGATTATTTCCAGTTTATCGCGCTGTATCCAGCCCACTGTACCATTATCTATTTCTACTTCAAGCCAGTTACGATCTTCTTTTGTTATCGACACTTTCGTTCCTGCGTGCAATACTGTAAGCTCTTTGCTATTTATATCGGGAGAGCTAACCATAGGAGCCGAAGCTGCCATTACTACGGCTGTGTCCCGGTATTCCAAGCGACTCTTTTGCCTAAACGAAAACACATTGGCAAATATAACGACTATAATGAATACTATACCGGTATAAAAAGCTATTTTTTTTATCGTAATCAGTTTCGTGAAGAAGAATAATACCAAGCAGCCGATCAATAGGAGAAATGAAACAACACCGATATTCGCCCAGCTATTTGAGCTAAACAGGTTCTGTACACCATTGAACCAGATGCTAAGAAAGAACGTATCAGCAACAGGAATCTTATCTTCAATCTTAGTCATAATATAATCTATATTATGCTTCGTATCCCTGTCTCCCGGATCGAGCAAATGTGCTCTTTCGTAATATAGGCGGGCTTTTGCAATTTCATTAACCCGATAATATGAGTTACCAAGGTTATAATATAATTCCGCAGACTCTAACCCCTGTTTCTTTTGTTCATTCTTTTCGTTTTCCAGCAAATCTATTGCTTTGCGGAAGTCTCCGCTATTGTACAACTCGTTCGCTTTATTAAATACAGTTTTATTGCCGCCCTTGTTGTCTGCAATCGTAGCAGAAGGCTTCACTGTTGCACTATCTACTTTTACATTGGTTGTATCTTGTGCATATGAAGATATAGCGAATACAAAAAGGAAGAATATGTATGATAATATGACTCGTTTCATCTCACGCATCATTATTTTATTTTTTTGATTGTATTTTCCATTTTACCGATAGCATTTACCGTGTCGTTATAGAGCTTATCCATCGCATCGTCCGATTCTGACGGAGCATAACGTGCAAACTCTCCGGTATCGAGTATATTTATAAACGTTCCTATAATATCGTCTCCAACGCCGTATTTACGAAGTTCTGTTTCAATATTCTCTCTATTAAGATCAGCTACCGGAATAGTCAGTTTATCGCTCAGATATCCCCACACAGCACGAAGTATCTCCTCGTAGAAATTATCTTTTTTGTGCGTAAGCAAATATTGTTTAGCAAGTTTCAGACGTTTAGTCGCAACTTTATTTGCCTTCTTAGTACGCATTAGGGCTATATCAGCATTTGCCTGTATTTGCTTCCTATATACAATAGAGAAGATAATAAACAATGCAAGCGGAATGAGATAGCAAAGAACATAAGAAAGAGAACCTACAAAGAAGTCGTTGGGATTCTTAAACGAATAGTTGCCTGTTTTTATATAACGTATATCCTGATTTATCTCCAGTTCTTTCTGATTAGAATAGCTTGTTGATACATTCTTTCCTGCATTCGGATCTTTATCTACATCCAATTCGTAAGATGGAGAAGATACCGTTTTGTAAGTATTGGTACGTGTATCGAAATATGAAAATTCGATAGGAGGAATAGTAAATTTACCCGGATAACGAGGGATAAACATATATTCTATCGTCTTTGTACCCGACAAACCGTTCTCAGTCAACTTATAATCGTTTTTCACCTGAGGATCGTAAGTCTCTATATCCTTAGGGAATTTTATTTCCGGATTCTTTATAAGCTTCAGGTTACCTGTACCCGAAATATTTAGCTTGATGGTTACAGCATCATTTGCTTTCACTTTCTGTGAAGAAATAGTAGGCGTAAACGTAAATGCACCCACTGCTCCCGAAAAGTTAGCAGGCTTATCTTGTAACGGAAGAGCCGAAATATCGACAGTAACAGGTGTTGTTTTCAATATCTTCTTAGCTTCTGTCATCACATCCTGAGGACCGAAGAAGGTCTGTACTTTACGTCCTGAGGAAACCTCAAAAACAATCTCCATCGTTCCCGAAGGGATAGTTATCTTGCCCGATCGCTGAGGAAACAACAAGGTCTTCTTTACATCTATTGCCATGTAGTTTCGACCTTTATAATGCTCAGCTGTCATTTGTCGGTTTGTGGCCATATCAAAATCCTCTGTCATGAAGCCTTCAAATTCAGGGAATTGTATTTTACCGACATCTCTGATATTAAGTACGGTATAGAATCGGAATGTTACTACAACAGCTTCCTGTTCTTTTACTTTAGTTTTAGAGAATATGGCTCTTACAAAGGCATCATCAGGACTCACATTTCCTTCTTTTGATGTCTGGGTAATAACTTGAGGATTACGTCCCGGCTGTTGAGGCTGTGCATTCTTATCAGGAGGCAACACTTTGATTTGAGCCGTTCCCGACCTATAATTCTTACCATTAGCCTTAATTGACGCAGCAGGTAGTGTAAATGTCCCCTCAGCATTAGCCATCAGTACATAGGTGAAAGTTGTATTGCTCTCCGAGCTAACTTTCCCATTGATATTAGAAGAGCTATAAACCTGAGATACAGAAGGCCCGAAAAGAATATCAAATCCTCTTATCTCATCAGGAATCTGGATGTTGTTTCCACTCCCTCCTTTCAATATATATTGCAGTTGTATCTGAGCTCCTTTTACGGTAGACGCAGGAGCATTGATGACAAACGAGATGTCATCGGCCAATATTTTTGAAACACTTATGAGTAATAATATCAATAAAAACGAACACCTCTTCATTACTCTCTCAATTTATTTTTCTAAAGATTATCACAAAAGTAATATTTTTACTTTATATAGCTTTCAAGTCTTGAACACGTATAACTACCGAATCTATTTTCAGTACCTTGTCGTTAGTCACCGACTCGTCGTATACATCTCCCCAAATATCCCTTACTTTACGTCCGGTAGGAGTCGAATACTGAACAGTCACTGAACCCTCCGGCAATACCATTTCTCCGATTTTGCGGGGTTGCAAGAGTAGTTTCCGCATTTCCACAACTTTGTATGTTTTTCCGTTTATCACTTCTTCAGAAAATGACTGTCTCAAGCGGGTTATATCACTTGAATAGAAATCATTCAGATACGGAAAGTCTACATCCACGATCTTATATATATCCTTTGTTGTATATAGACGATAAGAGAGTGTTAACGTATCGGAGAGGTTAACACTGGTTTTGGAGGCTACCACTTTTAGAAAAGCATCTACATCCTTCACCTTAGCTATATTCTCTTCCAGAGAACGTACTTCTATCTTAAAACTTTCCGATTTATACTTCTTACCATCGATATTCACTTCTGCCTGTGGCAAAGAAAACTTACCCTTTTCGGGTGCACGAAGTATATAGGTTGATGTAGCCGAAAAAGACTGTACCCTCTTCCCTTTTTTGAACACGGTAGAACTTGATGCGGACAAAGAAGGCCCGTAAAGAATTTCAAACCCATTCATATTTTTGATAATTACAGGTTCTTTCACTTCCTTATCACTTTCCACAATATAAGCGACCGTAAACTGCTCCCCAACAGTTACCGTTTCAGGTGCTTTTATCCTCACTTTGTTCTCCTGTCCTGCTAAAGAGATATAAAAAGATAAGGCGAAGAACAAAACTAAAAGCCGATGAAATGAGAGAATATTACTTCTTTTCATTATTACCAGTCTTTATTCTGCTTTCTGTTATTTTCATTCTTTTGCTTGCGTTCCTGAGCCTTCGCTTGGTTTACGCGTTCTTGAGTATTTTTTTCGTCTTGCTCTATAGCTTGCAACATCTGCTGCATATTGTCTTGCGACATCTGATTTTGATCCTTCTGATCTTTTTGGTCTTGTTTCTGATCCTTGTTCTGATTCTGGTCTTGGTTTTGATCCTTATTTTGGTCTTGTTTTTGATCTTTGTTCTGATCTTTATTTTGATCCTTGTTCTGATCTTCGTTTTGTCGGTCTTGTATCATTTTCTGTACAACAGCCAGATTATAACGTGTATTGTCATCTTTCGGATTCAAACGCAATGCATTTTTATACGCTTCCATCGACATTTTCAGGTTATCCCCCTGCTGCTGTTGGGGCTGTGCGGGTTGCTGTCCCTGAGGAACGGGAGCTTGTTGGCCTTGTCCTTTTTCATTTGCTTTCTTTTTCAAGAAAGTGTTTCCCATATTACTCCAAGCAGCACTCATCTTGATCGGGTTCTGATTCTCCAATGTGAGATAATGTTGATACTCTTTTACAGCATCGTCCCATTTCTGTTGTTTGTAATATGCATTTGCAAGATTGAATGAAGCTTCTTTCGATGCAGCATCATCTTTCAGTGCTTTGTGATATTCGGCTTCGGCAGCGCCATATCGTTGGTCTTTATATGCCTTATTACCTGAACGAACGGCCTTGCGTGCTTCTTTCTGAGCCGATAAACTAACTGCGATCAGGGTAAAAAGTGTTATAAATATAATTTTTTTCATTTCGTCGATATTCAATTATGATGTCATTTCAAAACAAAGTAATAAATCTTATATCTCTCCGACTAAGCTCTTCGTTAAATTAGCATGACAAAAACATGTATTACTATCTTACTTAAACAACCTTATATTTCTGAATATTCTATTCTTCTTTTCGAAGATACAAATCTCTACAAAGAGTAAAACCAACAGAGCCCATGCAAAGATCTGGTATTTTTCGTCATATTCAGAATATGCGATACCATCTATTTCCTTCTTCTGTAGTTTATCCAACTCTGCCTGTAAACTTTTCAAGGCACTGTTCGAATTATCAGCATGCGCATACAATCCTTCTCCGGCTTTGGCTATCTGACGGCACATTTCTTCATTGAGCTTGGTAACTACAGGTTGCCCTTGTGTATCCCTTTTTATATCTCGTGAATTTTCAGCTTCGGGAATCATTGCACCCTCTGCCGTTCCTATGCCTACTACATTCACATGCACACCTTTACTCGCAGCACGGGCAGCAGCCTCTTCAGCATTACCCTCATGCCCTTCTCCATCTGTGATAAGCACAATAGCTTTATCTATATCGGCATCGTTGGAGAAGCAACTCATGCTCATATCTATAGCACTACCAATGGCAGTACCCTGTACAGGCACAAGACTCGGATTGATCGTTTCGAGGAACAACTTCGCCGATTGGTTGTCAGGAGTCAGAGGAAGCTGTATAAATGCCTCTCCTGCAAAAACTACAATTGCGACCTTATCATTCTTACGTTCATCGATGATACGAGTCAGTATTTGCTTTGCCTTTACCAATCGGCTCGGGCTGATATCTTCCGCCATCATCGAATTAGAAACGTCTATCGCAATAACCAGCTCTATTCCTTTTTTATCCACTTTCTCAACCTTTGTCCCAAATTGCGGACGAGCCAAAACGATGATACCAAATCCTACTGCAACCATCGTTATCCAAAATTTAAGATAAGAACGTTTTAACGATAGTTCCGGCATCATTTTCTTCACCAAAGACAATGTCCCTAGCCTTTCCACACTTTTACGTTTAGCTATATTCAATAAGATAAAGCTAATAACAAATAAAGGTATGGCAAGGAACAAATATAGGAATTCGGGATTTGCAAACTTAAATACACTCATAATTAATGCTTACACTTGTTTTATTTATGGAATATTTCTCAACCATGTACGTCGCAGAATAAGTTCTCCTCCAATCAGCGCTAAAGCTATAATTGCAAAAGGCAAATAAAGCTCTTTACGCTTTGTCACAGTATTTACACTTATATGAGACTTTTCCATTTGATCTATTTCGTCATATATACCACTCAAACTGGTATTGTCCGTAGCCCGGAAGTACGAACCTCCTGTCTTAGAGGCTATCTCGGTCAATGTGCGTTCGTCAAAGTCGCCCGATACGTTCATCGATTGCATGCCGTATGGAGTCATGACACGCGCCACTGACGTTCCTCTCGAACCTATACCAATCGTATACACACGTATTCCGTATGATGCGGCTAGTTCGGCAGCGGTTAACGGTGCAATCTGTCCCGCATTGTTAGAACCGTCTGTCAGAAGGATAACAACACGAGATTTTGACTGACTGTCTTTCAACCTGTTTACGGAATTGGCTAGTCCCAATCCTATAGCTGTACCATCTTCTATCATTCCGAATTTAACTTCGCTCAATAAGTTGAGAAGTACCCGGTGGTCTGTAGTCAACGGACATTGAGTAAAACTCTCGCCCGCAAATATGACCAAACCGATACGGTCGCTTTGCCTGTCGTTGATAAATTCTGATGCAACTTTTTTTGCCGCCTCCAAACGAGTTGGAGAGAAGTCATTCGCCATCATGGTTCCTGATATATCCAGTGCCATAATAATGTCTATCCCTTCCGACTTGGATATATCTGAAGAATTGACACTCTGAGGTCTTGCCAACACTATTATAACAAGGGCAATAGCAATTACCCTCAACAAAAAGGGAAAGTGGCGCATATATACCCTCAGTGTCGACGGTGCTTTTTCGAATGCATAGCCAGAAGACAACTTGAATGTAGCCTGCATTTTCCTTAGCTTAAAGATATACCACCCAATAAGAGGTATAAGCAATAAGAGTAAGTATAAATATTTCGGATTGGCATATTCCATTTCTGTATCTTTTAGCTTTGTTTATTATTCATATTTTGATTTCCTGTTGCACTTGTTGCTCCCTGCGCTTCTTTTCCTTCCTTCTGCTCTTCGAGAGTAGGTCTTTCTTCTATCTTGGTCTGATTTACAAACAAGAATGCATTAACCAAACTAAGGTCGTTTTCATCGGCAAAAGGCGTATATTTTGCAAACTTCACCAGATCGGATAGTTTCAGGATTTGAGCAAGTCCGTCTGTAGCAGATTTTGTATCTGTAACTAGATGAACAGCTGCAATAATATCGTCCGATATCATTTCGGGAGCAGCAATATCAAAGCGGCGACCAATATACTTACGGAGGATATCCGTCAACTCGGTATAATACTCTTTTTCCATCCCTCGCTGCCACATTTTCGAGTCCTTGAGTTTATCAAGACCCTGCAATGCTTCGACGTGAGGAGGTAATACAATTTTAGGAGTAAAGTAATATCCTTTTTTCTTTTTCCTGTAATAGAGATAAATTAAGGCAGCGATCAATAAAATAATAAGAGATGCCAAGAAAAGTATATACAAGTATTCCAAATAATCGAGCCATACAAATGGAGGAGATTGGACATCCTTGATATCGTTTATCTGAAGTTTAGCAAAATCGATAGAGTCAGTCTCATGATTTTTCAATCGTTCGAGATAAGCCAACGTAGAGTCGGACAGTTGCGGAGCAGATACTTTGAGCCCAAAGTCATTTGTCTTCAGGGTATCTATGCCATCTATCACCATCATATAAGGTATATGATACAGCGTAGAGTCGAATGAGGTAACAATGTATTTCTGATTGATAGTCATCACCTCAGTCATTGTTGTATCCGGCTTCAACATCGCGAGAACCTCTACCCCCCTGATTAATGTGTCCTTGTAGGCAGGGAAAATAATATTCTTCCCTTTGGGGGCAATAACTTCTACATTTATAACTGCTTGCTCACCAATCAATATATCCGACGGCTGTATAGTTGCCCTTACGGTCGACTTTTGTGCATGAAGCGCAAAACTCAAACAGAAGAATAAGCTAAGCAGTATTATATTTTTCAATTTCAACATATATCAATGTATCGATTTTATTTTCAACTTCTCTTTTTAAATAAAGCCAACAATGCTTTCACATAATCTTCATCGGTACGTACCGATACACTGTCCACCTTGCTGCGATTGAATGAGGTCTGCATATTATCCTGTTGCTTCTGCCACCAATCTTTATACGTCTGCCTTACCTTACGAGACGATGTGTCGATCCAATGTTCGCTTCCTGTTTCTGCATCCAGTATCTTCATAAGACCAACGCTAGGCAACTGAGTTTCGAGAGAATCATATACCTGCAACGCAACAATATCGTGTTTACGGTTTGCTATCGTGAGCGCATTGTAGTAATCTTTGACATCAATAAAGTCGGATATCATAAAGGTTGTACACCTCTTTTTTATAGCATTCGTCAAAAATTTCAGAGCCATTCCCATATCAGTTTTGGGACTTTCTGCCTGAAAGTTGATCAATTCGCGGATAATGTACAGAATATGTTTCTTCCCTTTCTTTGGAGGGATGAATTTTTCGATCTTATCAGAAAAAAAGATTACTCCGATCTTATCGTTATTTTGTATAGCAGAAAAGGCCAGAGTAGCAGCAATTTCGGTTACGACATCTCTCTTCACAGAAAGGTGTGTACCAAAATCCTGACTGGCAGAAACATCGACAAGCAACATAACGGTAAGCTCCCTTTCTTCTTCGAAGACCTTCACATAAGGCTTGTTGTATCGTGCTGTTACATTCCAGTCTATATCGCGGATATCGTCTCCATACTGATATTCTCGCACTTCTGAAAAAGCCATACCACGCCCCTTAAAAGCAGAGTGATACTGACCGGCAAAAATATTGCGGGATAATCCACGGGTTTTAATCTCTATCTGACGTACTTTCTTTAATAATTCGCTTGTTTCCATCTTGTTCAGTTAACAGTTATCAGTTAACAGTCAACAATTATTAAATTTTATTTATTCGAGTTATCTTTAATATAGAGTATAACATTTTAGCTATTTCATCAGCATTTTCATGCACATCATTAAAAGTATCAGGAGAAATATATCCGGTATCTTTAAGTAAAGAAAGCCAATATTTAGTCTCCAATATTTCCTTATATGCTATACTGATTTTAGCTGAAAAATCCGAATCCGAAATAGCGCCGTTGGCTTCTGCTATATTAGCTCCGACAGAAGTTCCTGCTCTCAACAGTTGTTTTGATAGAACAAACTCTTGTTTATCTTTTAAGAACTTATAAGCATTTACAATTCTTATTGCAAAAGAATAAGCTTTTTCATATACAAGACTGTTTGTTATCATTTCAGTTTATTACATTGCTAACTGCTCTCTGTTAACTGTTGACCGTGATCAATTACGGAACTTCAATCTTATTTAAGATTTCACTTATTATTTCATCAGATGTAGTATTATTTGCCTCAGCCTCGTATGTCAAACCAATACGGTGACGCAATACATCATGACATACAGCACGTATATCTTCCGGTATCACATATCCTCTGCGTTTGATAAAAGCATAAGCTCTTGAAGCAAGAGCAAGGCTGATAGATGCACGTGGAGAAGCTCCGAACCCGATCATACCTTTCAAAGATGCCAGTCCGTTATCTTCAGGGAAACGAGTAGCAAATACTATATCTACAATATATTTTTCAATTTTTTCGTCCAAATAAACATCACGTACCACTTCACGGGCACTTATGATTTCTTCGGCTTTCATTACCGGCTGAAGCTTACCATAATCTCCGGCGAGGTTGTTCCTGAGGATCAATTTTTCTTCTTCTTTCTTCGGATAGTTAATCACCACCTTCAGCATGAAACGGTCAACCTGAGCTTCAGGAAGCGGATAAGTACCTTCCTGCTCAATAGGGTTCTGTGTAGCCATTACAAGGAAAGGAGACGGCAACTTGTAGGTTTTCTCTCCGATAGTAACCTGACGCTCTTGCATAGCCTCAAGCAAAGCACTTTGCACTTTTGCCGGAGCACGGTTAATTTCATCGGCTAATACAAAGTTAGAGAATACAGGCCCATGTTTCACTAAGAATTCTTCAGTTTTCTGGCTATAGATCATTGTTCCCACCACATCGGCCGGAAGCAAATCGGGAGTAAACTGAATACGACTATATTTAGCATCGATAAGTGACGCCAAAGACTTTATTGCCAACGTTTTTGCGAGACCGGGAACACCTTCCAGCAATATATGTCCATCAGCGAGCAGACCGATAAGCAACGACTCTACCAGATGCTTTTGGCCCACAATAACCCGATCCATTCCCATTGTGAGTGATTCGACGAATGAACTTTTGCTTTGAATTCTTTCGGTAAGCTCCCGAATATCAACATGTGCCATATTTTTCTTCTATTTTGAGTTTATATTGATCTTCATTTTTAGTAAGCACGACAAAAATAGAAATGTTAAATCTTAAAAGCGATAATTCGGAGTTAAAAAAAATTAAGCAGAATGAAGTATTTAAAGGCCTAGAAATAAATATCAAAAAGCAGATATAACATAAATCAATTTTTTATATTTCCATTCTTTAATTATAGTCTAACAATCATAACACTATGAAAAGATTATCTTCGGATACGCATTGTACAAAAAGAACTATAGCCAAGCGAAAGATTTACCCTTTAATCTTAAAAATATAATATAGAGAATAGAGAAGTACATACTCATTTTAATCACCTATAAAATGAGTGAACTAAAGTTTTATCTTTTTTGCAAACTCGGATTAACAAATCTTCGGGTTAAATTAATATTCTGTCAAATTTTACTATAATTTCATTTTTTCATAAAATATCTCTCACAGAATTTAGTATATTTGTATCACTTTTTAAAATGGGCGGCAGCCCCCAACAAAACATTGATAATCAGTAATATTATTTATATTTAACTAAAACAAATCATGATTACAATTGACAAATTCAACTTTGCAGGCAAAAAAGTCTTTGTACGAGTTGATTTCAATGTGCCTCTAGATGCACAATTCAACATCACAGATGACACTCGTATTCGTGCGGCTATGCCTACCCTAAAAAAGATCGTAGCTGATGGTGGTAGCCCAATTATAGCATCTCACCTTGGCCGTCCAAAAGGAGTAGAAGAAAAATATTCATTGAAACATATCCTTGCTCACGTATCTAAACTTCTTGGTGTAGATGTACAGTTTGCAAACGATTGTGTAGGTGAAGATGCCGGAGTAAAAGCTGCTGCCCTTCAACCGGGAGAAGCATTATTACTTGAAAATCTTCGCTTCTATGCCGAAGAAGAAGGCAAGCCTCGTGGTTTGGCAGAAGATGCAAGCGATGAAGAAAAAGCTACTGCAAAAAAAGCTATAAAAGAAAGCCAAAAAGAGTTCACTAAAACACTTGCTTCTTATGCCGATGTTTATGTAAACGATGCTTTTGGTACAGCTCACCGTGCACATGCTTCGACCGCTCTTATTGCAGATTACTTCGATGCTGAACACAAAATGTTTGGTTACCTAATGCAGAAAGAAATTGACGCTGTAGAAAAAGTATTGAAAGATACAGCACGTCCGTTTACTGCTATTATTGGTGGTGCTAAGGTTTCTTCAAAAATCGACATCATTGAAAACCTATTGGATAAAGTAAACAATCTTGTTATTGGTGGTGGTATGGCATTTACTTTCATCAAAGCAGCAGGTGGTAAGATCGGAAATTCTCTTGTAGAAAATGACAAGCTAGACCTAGCTAACGAAATTGTAGCCAAAGCTAAAGCGAATGGCGTACAATTAGTAATAGCAAGTGATGCTAAAATAGCCGATGCTTTCAGCAACGACGCTAATACTGAAATATCAGAAGCTAACGCTATCCCTGACGGATGGATGGGATTAGATATAGGCCCTAAAGGCGAAAAAGAAATTGCAGATGTACTTATGGCTTCAAAAACTATTCTTTGGAATGGTCCTGTAGGTGTATTCGAGTTTGACAACTTCGCTCAAGGAACAAAAGTAACTGCTGAAGCTGTTGCTGCTGCGACTAAAGCAGGAGCTTTCTCTCTTGTAGGTGGTGGTGACTCTGTTGCTGCTGTAAATAAGTTCAACCTTGCAGATGAGGTATCTTATGTTTCTACAGGTGGTGGTGCTCTACTTGAATTCATCGAAGGCAAAGTTCTTCCGGGAATCAAAGCTATCAGAGGATACTAAGATTTTAATTAATCAAATAAAATATGTAAAGTCCGTATAATATTATACGGACTTTTTTTATCTTTATTCTAAAATAATCAAAACAAATGCCATGGCTAAAAAACTATTACTTTTAATTACTTTCAGCATGCTCCTGTTTTCATGTAGCACATACAATAGCATGAAAAATGCAGATAAAAACATCAGGAATATTAGCATAGGAATGTCTCAACAACAAATTGTCTCTATTATGGGAGATCAATATGAAGTAGTGGAAGCTAAGGACAATGTCATAGTCTGGGGCTATAAAGCGTTTGATGAAGGAATATATAAACTCAGGTTTGTGGATGGCAAACTGTTGGGGTGGAATAAAGTATGGTTAAACAAGTATGAGTTTGAGAACAGACCATCTCCATCCCCGTCCTCTGATACCTCAAAATAATAATAAAACACCTTCGGACTATTCATCCGAAGGTGTTTTTCTTTTATAATTAGTATATAATATTTAAGAGAATCGATTATTTCACCAACTCGAATTTACTTGATTTTACATCTTGGCTATTCTTTCCAATCATGACTTCAAACATACCCGGCTCACAAACATAATCTATATTATTATTGTAAAATTTCAACTGATCGGCAGTTATTGTAAACTTAACTGTTTTTGTTTCGCCTGCTTTGAGGAATATTTTCTCAAAACCTTTCAGTTCTTTCACCGGTCTTGAAATACTGGCAACCTCATCTCTGATATATAACTGTACGATTTCATTTCCATCTTTATTTCCTGTATTCGATACAGTTACACTAGCCTCTACACTTCCGTTCTCATTCATCTTATTTGAGTTGAGCTTAACATCGCCATATTCGAAAGTAGTATAGCTAAGTCCGTATCCGAATGGATAAAGCGGCTCATTAACCTCATCAATATAATTTGCTTTAAACTTATGAGGCCCGTCTTTTACATAAGGTCTACCTGTATTCAGATAGTTATAATAGATCGGAATCTGCCCAACTGAGCGAGGGAAAGTCATCGTTATCTTACCCGATGGATTGTAATCGCCAAATAAGATATCAGCTACAGCATTACCCGCTTCACTACCCGGAGCCCAAGCCTCTACGATAGCAGCACAATTCTCATCTTCCCAAGTTAGTGTAAGAGGGCGTCCGTTAAACAATACTAATACTACAGGCTTACCTGTTTTCACAAGCTCTTTAAGCAATGTTTTTTGGTTTTCGAAAAGATCAATATTTGTTCTTGATGCCGATTCTCCACTTTGGCTATTGCCTTCACCTAAAGCAACAACTACGACGTCAGACTGTTTTGCAACTTCAACAGCTTCTTTTAGCAGTTCTTCGGGAGATTTAGGATCTTTGGAAACGAAAGGGAAACCATAGAAATTTGACTTATCAAAAATAAATTCATCATCAACTATATTTGCTCCTTTTGCATATAGTACAGTAGCATTATCACCCACTGCATTTTTAATCCCTTCTTTTAGTGTTATCGAATATTTCTTATCGGCAGTAAGTGCCCATGTACCCATCATATCATATTGCGAGTCCATAAGAGGACCTACCAATGCAATTTTCCCTTTTTTCTGCAAAGGTAAAGTTTGGTTTGCATTCTTCAGTAAAACTGTAGATTGTCTGGCAGCTTCACGAGCCAAAGCTCTCGATTCTGGTGTCACCAATGGCTCTCCTACACGCTTCAAATAGCGGAAAGGGTCTTCAAACAAACCTAGTTTATATTTAGCTTCTAGTACTCTTCTACAAGCTGCGTCTATATCTGCTTGTTTTACAACTCCTTTTTTCACTAATCCGGCTAACTTAGTCAAGAAAGCTTCTCCGGCCATATCCATATCTACTCCTGCATTTAGAGCTAAGCCTGTTACTGTTTCCAGATCTCCCATACCATGATCTATCATTTCGTTGAGAGATGTGAAGTCAGTAACAATAAAGCCATCAAAGCCCCATTGCTTTCTCAACACATCTGTTAGCAACCATTTGTTTCCTGTAGCAGGAATTCCTTCTACCAAGTTGAAAGATGTCATCAAGCTTCCTGTTCCGGCTTCTACGGCTGCTTTATATGGCTCCATGTAGTAGTTAAACATCTGAACCCTACTCATATCCACTGTATTATAATCTTTACCTGCTTCCGATGCTCCATATAGAGCAAAGTGCTTAACGCATGCCATCGCTGTATTATCAGCACTAAGATCGTCACCCTGAATACCTCTGATCATTGCTTTTGCTACAAGTCCGCCAAGATACGGATCTTCTCCTGCACCTTCAGCCACACGTCCCCAACGCGGATCGCGAGATATATCTACCATTGGAGAATATACCCAGTTTATACCTGTACTGGTAGCTTCTACAATAGCTCTACGTGCAGTTTTCTCAATTAAAGCCGGATCCCATGTACATGCAAGCGCTAACGGAATAGGGAAAATAGTTTTGTAGCCATGAATAACATCCAATCCAAAAAGAAGAGGAATCTTCATGCGTGTTTGGGTAGTCACTATTTCCTGAGCCTTTTTCTGTTCTTCGGGGCTTATAACATTCAGGAAAGCTCCGAGTTGGCTTTTTGTCAGCTTTTCATTTATATTTTCTGTAAAAGTAGTACCTGTCATCAGAGCAGGTGATGCAGCAAGATTTAACTGCCCCACTTTCTCTTCAAACGTCATTTGCTGCATCAGATTATCTATAAACTGATTCATCTTTGCATCACCTTTGTTTTGACTATACACACATAAGGATAGTCCCCAAAGAGCTAATAATAAAACTTTTCTCATAATCTCTATTTATTAAAATATTATATTAAAATCTGTATTTAATACCAAATTCTGCTGTAAACGGACGAATATAAGTCGCACCCTGTATAGTTCCGGCAACTGCATTCGCCTGCTCTTGATTATAAAGGTCTGTTCCTCCGATTGTACCACCGATACCTTCTTGGTTAAGCAAGTTTACAAAATTGGCATAAAAATCGAAGTGTCCTTTGTAGTTTATATTCAAACCACCAAATGTTTCCCAATGTCCTTTATAATATAAGTTATTTGGCAAATTAGCATACTGCTTACTATAATAACGTCCACTTAACCAAATTCTTGCATTTGTATTCTTATCTATTCCAAACGAATAGCTAGGATCGATCTCGAGTAAAAATTTAGAAACTACAAGTACATTTTTATCGTCAAATTTTACAGGCTCCGGAAGCATCGCTCCACTTGGGAACTTAGGATTGATCGAATAGTTTTTGTAAACAGGGTCTTGTAATGTAACTAAAAAGTGAAGGTTAAAGTTTTTTAGAGAATTATCGAAAAACTTAAACGGCGTAAACATAAAGTCTGTTGTCCATCCTAGCGTTTGAATGTCGTAGTAAATAACCGTATTAGCACTTTCATTTCCTAATTTCAAGTCCATACGCCCAACATAATTATTTTTACTGATGAAAGTACCTTTCGAAACCAACTCTACCAGCGGGTGATTGAAGTACAGACCTAAACCGCCACTCAATACTGTATTTTGTTTGGCTTCCACCTCATATTGTCCTGCATAGCTCTCCAAGTGAGGAGATTGCCTATTATATCCAGCCTCTGCTAGTAACCCAAAGTTATTTGTCAGTTTATAAAGAGCATCAGTATTAAAAACAAGATTCAAGTAATCATCATTTATTGCTTTATACTTAGATTTGTCTTTCGACAAAGTTCCATCTGCATTACGTGCTGTTACTGCCAGAAGATCTCCTGTCTTGCTATATCTAGGCGCATAAGTACCTTTAACTTTTTGCCATTCTACTCTCGCACCATATCCTACATTAAATTTGGAATTTATATTCCATTTATCAGAGAAATATAATGCCAACTTTCTTTCATATCCACTATCGTACTCTGTTCCGATATTGTACATTTCATTCCCTACAATGCTTTTGATTTGGCCGTATTGATCGAATTGAAATATCTGATTAGAGTTATCAACAACTTTAGATGGGTTCTCTTTTACGTCTGTATAATATGTCGAGGTTTTTGTATAGTATTCTCCCGGATTATACATAGCACCCATTAAGCCTATATTAAAATCATGCGTGCTGGTCTTTTTATTCAGATTCAAGACACCTGATAAAGTTTTTATAGTCATTTCAGGATTAGAAAAGAGCCAATGTTGAATACCCGCATTACCTTCTACAGGCGTACCATCCATATAATTATAACCTGTAATATCGTGCGCACCTAACAGCACCTGAATCAATTGAGAACCTTTGGTTTGTGCTAATTTAAATGTATAGTTTAAGTTCCAGTTATTATCAAATTTATTTTCACCGATTAAATATAACTCATGCGTTTTCCATTTATTTTGGTCAAACATATCTTCTTCAATCATATTTCCGGAATATACGTCTTTCATCCATACTTTTCCTGATTTTTCAAAGAATGAAGATCGTCCGATTTTTATGCCCGGAATTTCCTTTATACTACCATCCCCATTATAGTAAAAGGGGCTGAATCCTAAAGATATTCCTCCTGTATTCATATATTTATACATGATGCTGATCTTATCTCTGCCTCCATTATACTTCTGAGTCAATGCTCCCTTAAACAATTGAGTTTGGTCGCTATAGTACTTTTTGAAAGGCACATCTAATGTTCCGGGATCATAATTAAGATAAAATCCTGCTGCAAAAGAAAGTCCATTTTTATTGATCGGAGCACTTATAGCGCCGGTAGCTTTCATCAAACCGTAATGATTTCCGGTAATATCAAAATTACCAAAAACTCTGTCTGTTCCAAGATTATCATACGTAGCGATAGAAATGCCGACATCTCCTGTACGCAATGCTGTCTGATTTAAATTAAGAGTTTCGAAACCTATAGTTGAAGCATCCAGTCGCCATGCTCTAGTGGGAAGAACCGGCCAGTAAAAATAAGATACAGGCAGGCCGTTTTCCATAACCGAAGTTCCTGCAACACCGGCAGGCAATCCGATATTTACTGTACGAGGCCCGGTACTGCTGCTAGCATTCAGCATCATATTTTTTTCATCCTTAGCATCAACTGCAACCGTATCTTTTTTCAGCGCGTCAACCTTTTGCGCATACATAGTTGTACTACCCAATAAGGACAGTAAGACAGCGGTATATATTCCTTTTTTGATATTTATATTTCTCATATTTATATTAAAACATTAGGGATTAATTTTGTTAAGTTCAGATTACTATTTGCGGTGTATTCAATACGTGATACAAAAGTATAGTATTATTCAATAGCGTACAATATACGCCAATACAAAATAACATGTTTTAAAACATGAAACAACAAAAAAAAATATCCAAGCATGAATAAAACATACTTGGATACACATAAGTAATAACAAAATGATTATATCATAAATCCAACAACTCTTCTATTCTCTTCATATTGAAGGAATATAAGTTTGGCTGGGGATAAGGATCGGTTTCTCTTTTTTTATCGAGACTAACAATTAGTTCAGATGTCAGCATTCGTTTTCTAAAATTACGCTTATCAAGCTCCTCTCCCAATATACCTTCATATATCTTTCGCAATTCGACTATCGTAAACTCCTCGGGAAGCAATTCATATCCGATAGGAATAATATCTATAAGCAGTCGTATATGCTTTATTGCCCGATTTATAATTTCATTATGGTCATGACTGAGCTTGGGTATCTTATCTATATCAAACCACATACTCAAGTCTGCATCATCTTCGCTCAATGATACCTGATCATAGCGCACGAAAGCAAAATAGCCCATAGTTGCATATCGGCTCATCAAGTTGGGAATATCGTCAGGACTAACACCATAACTTTCTAGCAACTCTCTATTATTATCTATATTACAACGATCTTTCTTTCCAAACAAATAAAACTGCCTTAACTTTATATTAGTCAACCCTGTACGTTGAAACAAAACTCTTTGCACAGCTTCATCAACATCTTCATTTTTATGGACTAAACCTCCCGGCAACATCCACAGTTTGTTCAATTTGTATTTATTGAGCAATATCTTCATCTTTTGCTCATGAAACGATATAATAACACAGTCTACAGATAGTCCCGGGTGTATATTCTCTGTCCCTGCTTTGAACGTTTCCAAGTACGACGACCCCATAAGTAACTCTTCTTTAGATTATTAAATTAATAGTATTTTTTTGATTACATGATTTCTCATGCCGTATGTTATACAACATAGAAAAACAATAGCGTATATTATACGTCATTTGGGCATATGTATTAATTTTGCCTTTGGTGTGTAAAATACGTTATTATAAAATTGATAAAAAAATATTGATATGATAAAAAAATATATTTTAACAGGTTTTTGTTTAATTGTCGCAACTTTTCAATTATTTGCACAACCACCTAAACAAATTGTTGTAGATGGAAAAACATTCCTAGACTTAAATAATGACGGAAAACTACAACCGTATGAAGACACTCGTTTACCCAACAACAGACGAATTTCAGACTTAATGACTCGCCTGACACTAGATGAAAAAATAAATCTGGTGTTGGGAACGGGCATGAAAGGTTTCGAAGGGCTGATTAAAGATATGGTAGTAGGAGGAACGGAATATTTAGTTCCGGGGGCAGCCGGTACAACATATCATCTAGATAAATATGGCATACCAGCAATTGTGATGACAGACGGGCCGGCAGGTGTGCGTATCAGCCCAACTAGAAAGAACACAGATCAAACATTTTATGCAACAGGATTCCCTGTGGGCACGCTATTAGCCTGCACTTGGGATACAAAGTTGATAGAACAGGTAGGGCGAGCAATAGGAAACGAGGTACTGGAATACGGATCTGATATACAACTTGCTCCGGCTATCAATATTATGCGTAATCCACTTTGTGGGCGAAATTATGAATACTATTCGGAAGATCCCCTATTGACAGGAAAAATTGCAGCAGCAATGATAAACGGCATCCAGGAGAACGGCTCGGGAACATCGGTAAAACACTTTGCGGCAAACAACAGTGAGAAAAACAGGATGGACTTGAATGTCAACGTATCTCAGAGGGCATTAAGAGAGATTTATTTAAGAGGTTTTGAAATCGCAGTTAAAGAATCAAACCCGGCAACCATAATGTCTTCTTACAATAAGATAAACGGAATATATACTTCTGCCGATTATGATTTGCTGACAACAATACTAAGAGACGAATGGGGATACAAAGGTGTAGTTATAACAGACTGGTTTGGCGGATATAGCAACGGACTAGAGGCTCTGATGGGTAAAGGGAAAGAACACAACACATCGCTGCAACTAAAAGCAGGAAATGATTTGTTAATGCCGGGCATTCCTTCGCAAAAAGAAGACATACTGAATGATTTAAAATCAGGAGCTCTTACCGAAGCGGATTTGGATATTTGTGTAAAGAGAATATTGGATATGATATTATCTTCAAACAAAATAAGAAATTATCAATTTTCGAATAAACCCGATTTGAAAAAACATGCAGAACTCACACGTCAGGCAGCAACCGAAGGCATGGTTTTATTAGAAAATAAAGAGAATGCTCTGCCTCTTGCTCCGGGCACAAAGAATCTGGCTGTTTTCGGAAGTCTATCTTACAATCTCATTGCCGGAGGAACAGGTAGTGGAGATGTAAACAAAGCATATATTGTATCACTAAAAGAGGGTCTGAAAAATGCAGGCTATTCGACGGATCAGAAACTGGAGGAGTTTTATACTCCATTTGTAAATGCTGAGGTAGCCAAAGTAAAAGAAGCGTTGAAGGCAAACCCATTAATGCTGGTTCCCCTAATGCCTCAACCAAAACTTAAGGAGTCGATGATAAAAGAAAGTGCCTCAAAAAATGATGTTGCAATAATTACCATCGGAAGAAGTTCAGGAGAATTGGACGATAGAAAAATCGAAGCCGATTTTAAACTAACACAAGAAGAACTGAACCTAATAGATAATGCATCATCTATATTTCACGCTCAAGGAAAAAAAGTGATAGTAGTTCTCAACAATGGTGGAGCAATAGAAGTTACAAGCTGGAAAGACAAAGTGGATGCAATCTTAATGGCTTGGCTTCCGGGGCAAGAAGCGGGGAACTCTGTCGCAGACATTTTATCAGGGAAAGAAAATCCATCGGGAAAATTATCAATGACATTCCCTATAAAATATGAGGACGTTTCTTCTGCCGACAATTTCCAAGGACTTCCTGCCGACAAACCAACCGAAGTAATGTATAAAGAAGGTGTATATGTAGGATACAGATATTTTAACACGTTCAATGTAAAACCTGCATACGAGTTTGGATACGGTCTGTCTTATACTACATTTGAATATTCTGATATGAGAATAAGTGACAAGGTATTTGACAACGAACTGTATGTAAGCTTTAATGTGAAGAATACCGGAAAAGTGTCAGGAAAAGAGATTGTTCAATTATATTTATCCTCGCCAACGAATGTTATAGATAAGCCCGTAAAAGAACTTAAGGCTTTTGCTAAAACCCGATTGCTAAAACCGGGAGAAGAACAAACAATAACTTTACGTTTATCTCTTCGCGACCTAGCATCTTTCAATCAAGGAAAGAGCGCATGGGTAGCAGACAAAGGTTCTTATCAGATTGAAGTGGCAGCATCTGCACTAGACACAAGGCAGAAAGAATCATTTATGTTGCCGGAAACAAAAATTGTAGAAAAAGTAAATAATGTACTAAACAATAAGGCTTCTTTTGTCGACTTAAAGCCTTAATTAACTGATATAAATATCCAAAGAGGTTGTTCTGAAAAATTCTTTCGGAGCAACCTCTTTAATTTAAAGATGACTGGTAGAGTAGGATCAGTATAAGCAGTCGGGTATCCTTATCTTTATTTTATACATGTTATATTAAATGATAATAGTAAGAGAAAAAACACACTTCTCATAATCGCAATAATTATCTTTCTCTAATAGATGCCCAAAGGTATAAAATTCCATAACCATGAACAGCTTGTTTCATTCTTGAAGAAAAACCCATAAACTTTTCGTATTTTTGTTTAGAAAAAAACACTAACAAATGATCATTTTCAATACTACATTTCATGTAGAAGACGAAGTCTGCAACGATTATATCCGTTTTATCAAAGATGTTTACATAATCAAAGCAACGAGTAGTGGTTTCTTACACGAACCTCGTTTCGCACGTATTCACGCACAGCATGAGGAAAGCGGAACCAGCTATTCATTACAGTTCAAGGTGAAGAACGTAGATACGCTCAATCACTGGTATGCTATAGAAGGCGAAGCCCTCCAGAAAGAGCTAACCTCTCTGTTTGGAAATAAGGCTTTGGGATTTGTCACATTATTGGAAGAAATAAGCTTGTAGTATGATACAAAAAGAACGAATAATATTGGGTATCGACCCCGGCACACAAGTAATGGGATACGGTATCTTGCGTGTGGTGAATAATAAACCCGAACTATTAGCAATGGGGGTACTACAACTCAGTAAGTATGACGACCATTATCTGAAACTCCGACGGATTTTTGAACGAATAATTGGGCTGATAGATGAATTCTTACCCGATGAACTAGCCATCGAAGCTCCTTTTTTTGGAAAGAATGTACAAAGTATGCTCAAGCTGGGTAGAGCACAGGGGGTAGCTATGGCTGCTGCATTATCGCGGGATATTCCCATTTTTGAATACGCTCCGTTAAAAATAAAAATGTCAATTACCGGAAATGGACGTGCAGCTAAGGAACAAGTTGCCTATATGTTACAACATTTCCTCCATATACCCGACAGTAATATGCCAACTCAGATGGATGCGACCGATGGATTGGCGGCTGCAGTTTGCCATTATTTCCAAACAAACAACCCTACACAAGAAAAGAAATTTACAAGTTGGAAAGATTTTATAAATAAAAATCCGAGTAAAGTTAAATAAATCAGCAAACACAATGATATACAAAGACCTAGAAAATATAGAATACGGGCATGCATGGAAATATCAGCAAGAGTTATTCGCAGAAGCCCTATCCCTTAAGGACAAAGGGGAACAGCCCGAAAACTACCTCTTGTTTTGCGAACACCCTCATGTCATCACAATTGGTAAACATGGTAAGCATGAGAACCTTCTGTTTCAGGAAAATTTTCTAAAAGAAAAAGGAGTCTCACTTTTCCAAATAGATCGCGGAGGAGATATTACATATCACGGTCCGGGACAACTTGTAGGTTATCCTATCTTCGATCTGGAATCATACGACATCGGACTGAGACAATACATCTTTAACTTAGAAGAAATTATAATCCGTTTTTTGGCGTCCTACAATATCAAAGCCGAAAGACTGGAAGGTGCAGCCGGTGTATGGATAGATACAACCGTTCCTGCTCGCACACGAAAGATTGCGGCAATCGGTGTGCGTAGTAGTCGCTTTGTGACAATGCACGGATTTGCATTCAACATAAATACAGATTTATCTTATTTCTCACTTATCAATCCTTGTGGCTTTATCGATAAAGGCGTAACATCGCTCGAAAAAGAGCTTGGGCATAAAGTAGATATGGAGGAAGTAAAAAGCAAAATGAAAGAATTATTTGAAGAGGTATTCATCCCCCAATAAATACAGTAATTTATGGAGAGTTTACAAAACAAGATAGTATTTATCACAGGCGGAGCCAATGGCATTGGCAGAAGTATAGTAAAAGCTTTCTGCGAAGCAGGGGCAGATATTACTTTTTGTGATATGGATGAAGAGGCAGGAAAACAACTAAGCGAAGAGATGAGAAACTATAAATGCTCTTTCTCCCAACTTGATGTTGCTGACGCAGGGGCTTTGAGTGATCTTGTTCATACTATTATCTCCAAGAAAGGAAATATAGATATTATTATCAACAATGTAGGAGTCAGCAATTTCGGGTCGATACTCGATGTATCAGTGGAAGACTTCGACAAAGTTCTAAATATCAACCTACGCCCTATATTTATACTAGCCAAATCATTAGCAAAACACCGTTCGCTAAATAAAGAATTAAATACCTACGGGCGAATAATCAATATGGCATCTACCCGCTACCTGATGAGCGAACCGAATTCCGAAGCCTATGCCGCATCCAAAGGAGCAATCGTATCGCTTACTCACGCTTTAGCTATTTCCCTGAGTGAATATAACATAACCGTAAACTGTATCAGTCCCGGCTGGATAGACACAGGGCATTACGGCGATTTACGTCCCGAAGATCATAAGCAGCACCCATCGGGCAGAATAGGCAAACCCGAAGATATAGCACGCACTTGCCTGTTCCTTTGCGAACCGGCGAATGATTTTATTAATGGACAAAATATTGTAGTTGACGGAGGTATGACAAAAAAGATGATATATATAGAATAAAATATATTACTTTTATCTGTCTTAAAATCAGTCGCTATGAAATGCTTATATTTTATTTACCTTTTGCTATTCGTCCTATCCGGTCACGCCATAGCATGTACCACTGCTATTATATCAGGTAAAGGAACGATCGACGGACGTCCGTTACTCTACAAACACAGGGATACAAGTGCCTTGCAAAATAAATTAATGGCATTTAGCGATGGAAAATATCATTACATTGGTATTGTAAACAGTACAGATAAGACAGGCAAAGAAGTATGGGGAGGTTATAATTCTACAGGCTTTGCCATCATGAACTCAGCATCGTACAACCTGAATGAGAAGGAAGTAGGACTTGAAGAACGTGAAGGTATTGTCATAAAAATGGCTCTGCAACAATGTGCAACTCTCGCCGATTTCGAAAAAATGCTGGAAACATTACCGAAGCCTCTTTATGTAAATGCAAACTTCGGGGTGATAGACGCACAAGGAGGAGCAGCCTATTACGAAACAGGCGATTATACATTCAAAAAATACGATGCGAATGATCCTTCCATAGCTCCTATGGGATATATTATTCGTACCAATTATTCTTTTTCGGGAGATAGAGCCAGAGATAAAGGCTTGAGCCGCTATCAGGCTGCCGAACCGTTATTTTACAATGCATCCTTATCCGGATCACTTTCTTACCGCTTCTTGTTACAGGATGTCTCACGTCATCTCACGCACGGATTGACCGGGACAAACTTATACGACATGATGCCTCAAGACACTTCAAAGACTATTTTTACAGCATTCAGAGATTATATACCCCGCTACTCTACCTCTTCGGTTATCGTTGTGCAAGGCGTGAAAAAGACTGAGCCTGCTTCATTAACCACTATGTGGACAATATTAGGTTCACCACTTACCACAGTGGCAGTACCTGTGTGGCTCAACAAAGACAATTTGTACCCATCCACAATGCTTGCCGATGAAACAGGAAATGCAAAGCTATGCGATTGGTCTCTGAAACTAAAGAAACAACTCTTCCCTATAGACAGGGGAGAAGGCAATGACTATATCAATCTAGCGGCACTCATTACCGCTGATGGAAATGGTATTCTGCAAAAGATAAAACCTATAGAAAACCAGATATTAAACAAGTCGGATTCTCTATTAAACCATTGGCGCAAGGATGGCTATAATCCCGCTGAACTAAAAGAGTTTTGCAAATGGGTAGATAATCTTATTCAGCAATATTACTCTTTTTCCCCTTCATTTTCTTCCTCTTCCTGATGTAAAGATATAATCCTGTCAATGGCAGGCTCATACCAAATAGAGTAGAAAGAAATACCAATAATCTGCCCGCTGTACCGCCTATGGCTCCTATATGAATATCATAATTCATACGGCGTAGCTTGTCCGCAAAATCTTTGTTTTCATATTTGCCCTGATACGGATGATCAACCTCAACCTGTTTAAAGGTATATTTGTCAAACGAGTACCTATCGACATTATAATACAATTTCTTGTCGGGGAATACGGTTATCATAATGGCTGAAGCCTTATCTTCTATATTGGGTAGATATATCGAAAAAGCCTGAGCTGTAGGAGCTTTTTGTGACAGATCCGAAAACAATGAATCAATTCCCAGATAAATATCTTTAGCAGGAGTATCAACATGCAACGTATCAGATTGCGCCATTCTCCATTCAGGCATTACTCTGCCACCCGAAGTAACCTTATATACACCTTGCGACCACCATTCCAGTGCCCACACCATACCCGTAAGGCTTATGATAAGAAGTATAAAAGCGGCATAAAAACCAAGAATATTGTGCAAATCGTATACTTTCTTATACATTTTGGTTTTCTTCTTCCACCTGAACCAGAGGCTGTATTTAAGTGCTTTTTTACTTTTCGGAATCCAAAGAATAAGCCCTGTAATTATTACAATCACAAAAACCAATGTAGAATAGCCTACAATGGGTTGCCCTATACTATAAGGAAGCCAAAGAGAAAAGTGCCCCATCCCAATGAAATCCCAAAAGTCGTAACCCGAAGAACCATCGGATCCTTTTACCGATATCACTTTGCCCGTATAAGGATCCATTTGCAATGAATAATTATACCCTTGCCCACGGAAAGTTGCTTTAATTGGGGCATCTTCGGAATACTCTATATAATCAGGTGTTTTATCTTTAAATTCTTTCTTGGCAACTTCGATTACCGATGAGGGCGAAACAACCGTCGTATGTTTGCCTTGCGATACTTCGGGCAGTTTCTCCTGATCTACCCATCCGTTCAGCTTTAATGCCCAAATAGCTCCCGTCAGGCATACAATAAAAAAGATAAGCCCGGAGATAAGCCCCAGGTAAAGATGCAGTTGATAAGCTATCTTTTTGAATGTCATGAGAGTTTTTTTAATTAGAAAATTTAAAGAGGATATCCCAAAAGTAATTTTCATTATTAAAATATTACTTTTGGGACAACCTCATTATTTCTTAGAATCTATAATTCAATGCAAGAGATATGGTACGCAATTTCTGCGGCGTAACTGTACTCCATCCTCCATAATATTTTTTATTGGCGAGATTATCCCCTTTCAAACTGATGGTATAGTTATCTCCATTATAAGAGATCAATGCATTGAAAATAGTATAACTTGGTAAAGTGAAGCTACCGGTTGAATGTCTGTTGAGTGTTTTATATTCTGATGCGTAGTTAGCTCCTGCGCCTATTCCCCACCCTTTCAATGAACCTGTAGTCAATTTGTAGCTTACCCATGCATTAAACAAGTTTGCCGGACCTGACTCTTCCGATCTTAGACCGATATAATCGCCATCGGCAGCATCCTTTGTTATCTTATTGTAATTGTGGCTATAACCCGCAATCATATTCAATCCTACAACAGGATTGGCAATAAGGCTTACTTCTACCCCTCTGCTTTTTACCACTCCACCTTGAATTACATTCAACACATTCGCCGGATCAGCCATCGTCTTGTTAGAAACTTTGATGTCATAGTAACTTACAGTCAACGAAACTCTATCGCTATACAGATTGCTTTTCACACCCACTTCCCACTGATTCGCTTTCTCAGGTTTCAAGATCTTCATAGAAGTATTACCCGAACCATCGTGCTGCGTTACAGGTTCAAGATTTTGAAAACCATTCATATAATTGGCAAACAAAGAAAGATGTTGCAAAATTGGCTGATAAACAAGACCTAATTTTTGAGAGAAAGTCACCTGGTTTTTCACCTCTTTAGTATTCCACGAAGTTGATGCTGAATAGTTATCCAAACGAAGTCCTACTAATGCAGACAGTTGAGGAGTAAAGTTGACAACATCAGACAAATAAGTACTCCAAATCTTAACTGTAGAGTTGGATACACTTCCCGGATCAGCAGATAAGAGAGCATCTACTCCTGTAGCGGTAAGCACGCCTGTATCTGTCTGATTAGCAAGCGACACAACGCCGTTTGCAACCCAAGCATAACCATTATCCTGATATTCTTTTTGTAAGTAATCTACACCGAAAACAACTCTGTTACGCATCTTGCCAAACTTATGATCTCCTGTAAAATTTTGCTGAACATTTATGGCATCGGTAGAAGAATTTAATCTGGAGATGTAGCGTGTAAAATCACTACCATTTACATTATCCCATAAATATTGATAATATCCGTCAGATTTTGTATTGCTGGCAGCTACAATGGTCTGCGAGTTCCAGTTCTCATTGATTTTATATAAAGCCTGAGCTTGCATACCATAGGTCGGATTGTTGACAGCTAGACGATTACTTGTATACGATTTCTTATAGTTCTTATCAAACAAATCCATATTTGAGAAAGTAACGGGAGCAGAACGGTATAAGAAAATCATAGGAGCAGTTGTTCTCTCCAACGATTTATATTCCGTATTAATAAAGAATGTCAAGCGATCCGAAGCCTTAAACTTAAAGCTAGGAGCTATAAAAAATGATTTTGAATAACCATTATCCTGAAATGTATTTTCATAATGGTAAGCTCCATTTATCCTCATACTGGCTTTGTCGCTCAACGGAGTGTTCACATCTGCAGTTACTCTGTTTAGCCCATAACTACCTGTAATGTAACCAAACTCTCCGCCGAAAGTATCGTACGGTTTCTTGGTAACAACATTGATCAGACCTCCATAATAAATCAGGTTTCCGCCATACAGTGTTCCCGAAGGGCCTTTTACCACTTCTATATTTTCTACATTTGCCGGATCCAAAGCTCCGTTGCTGATGTTAGCCACACCATTCACAATGGTTGGTTGCAAAGAAAATCCGCGCATGGTGTAATATTCCGCACCATCGCCTGCACGTCCGGTACTTTCCCACAGACGGGTTATACCTGTCGCATTTTTCAAGGCTGTATTGAGGCTTGTAACGACTTGTTCTTTAATAACCGTCTTGTTGATTGTATTATATACCTGTGGATTTTCTAAGTCGGCAAGCGGGAGTTTAGCAACCGATGCGCTTATTTTTTCGGCAAATGGATTCTTCTTGGTTGCTATAATTTCTATCTCTTGCAGATTTTCAGTCGTTTCGTTCAAGAAAACATCCTGAACCTGTAGGTCTTTACCTGACTCTACAGCGACTTCTACTTTAGACAATTGCAGTCCCACAGATGAGAACAAGAGCGTGTAACGTCCGGCATGAACGCCTGATATCTTATAGAACCCTTGAGAATTCGACATATCGCTCCTATGTAATTCTTCTATCGTTATACTAACGTTAGAAGCTGGTTTTCCATCAGAAGTAAATACACGACCACTTATAACAGCCGATTTTTGCTGTGCAGACAATGATATGACAATGCCCATAAGTAAAAACATTATACCGAACAGGCGTAAAGAAATACGTTGTTGTTGCATTTGTAAGTAATTTAATGATAATAATTTTGTATGTTAATCAACTTAACACACCTATGTTTCAGATGTATGTAAACAGAGTTTATTTCTACTGTCAAAAGATTATAGATAATTTAGTTATCCTTTGGGATGAGTCCGGCATTTTTTGTCTCCTTAATTTGCTTACTCGTTTATATAAAAATAAACAATGCTTTTTCGGCACAAAAATATAAATCAGCACAAAAAGCTACAATCACCATAAATAATGATTTTGGATAGAAAAAACACCTACATTCAGGTATATAAAGATTAAGTATAATTACAGGGGAAAGTTTAAGATTGAAAGAGTTGACTTCTTTTATGCAAATAAGCTGAGGTGATGCATCTAAGTAATGCAAAGTAAAAAACAATAAAAAGAGCCAATAATCTAACTTCTATCGGGAGGAACAAATCACTAAATTCCGTATCTTTACCATGTTGCTATATCTTATAATAGGACAAGCTCGTCCTGTATAAAAACAATAAGATTTTATCTTTATTAGAGTAGCCACAGAGGATAAAAAGGTAACACATAAAAACAGCGATGAAACTGTCACTTTTGTCACCTTTTGCTTATAAGACACTGAAAATGAATATGAATTATTTTTGTAACCTTGTTACTTTTTTTACTATATAATTAGAATATGACTTTATACGATGTTGCTATTATTGGAGGAGGGCCCGCAGGTTATACCGCAGCCGAAAGAGCTTCTGCCAACGGATTAAAAACGGTATTGTTCGAAAGAAATGCATTGGGTGGCGTATGCCTCAATGAAGGTTGTATCCCGACAAAAACACTTCTATACTCGGCAAAAACCCTGGACAATGTAAAAAACTCTGCGAAATATGGAGTCGGCGTAGAAAGAAGCCCAACTTTCGATCTGCCTAAAATAATTGCCCGCAAACAAAAAACAGTGCGTAAGCTGGTAGCCGGTATCAAGCAGAAAATGGCTGCACATGATGTAACAGTGATCATAGGCGAAGCAACCATCGAAGGTGAAGACGGAGAGCGTAATATTCTCATATCATGCAACAGTGAAACGATTACCGCAGCGAAGGTATTATTATCTACAGGCTCTGAAACAATTATTCCTCCCATCAAGGGACTGAGTGAATCGGGATACTGGACATCGAAAGAAGCGTTAGACAATAAAGGCGTACCGGAATCTTTAGCCGTTATCGGAGGGGGAGTTATCGGTATCGAGTTTGCTTCATTCTTCAATAGTCTGGGAGTAAAAGTGACAGTGATAGAAATGTTACCCGAAATACTCGGAGCAATGGACAAAGAACTATCAGCCATGCTTCGTGCAGAATATACTAAGAAAGGCATTGACTTTCATCTAAATACCAAAGTCGTTGAAATTAAAGACGGTCAGATTATTATAGAAAAAGACGGGGAACAATCAACGATCGAAGCCTCTCAGATATTATTGAGTACAGGACGACGCCCTGTTACTGCAAACCTGAATCTGGATAAGCTAAACATCGAATTGTTCAGAAACGGCGTGAAGGTAAATGAAAATATGCAGACATCTCACCCCAATGTATATGCATGCGGAGATATTACAGGATATTCGCTGCTGGCACACACTGCCGTACGCGAAGGAGAGGTAGCCATCAATCATATACTGGGCAAGACCGACAGCATGAGTTACAAAGCAATACCGGGAGTGGTATATACCAACCCTGAGATTGCAGGAGTAGGACAAACAGAAGAAGAGCTTGCGGCTAAAAACATAAAATACACTGCTCACAAACTCCCAATGGCATATTCGGGACGCTTTGTGGCTGAAAATGAACTAGGAAATGGTGTTTGTAAACTGATCATCGACGAAGATTCAAAAATCATAGGTTGCCACATGCTAGGTAATCCCGCCTCGGAACTGGTGGTTATAGCCGGCATTGCTATCGAAAAAGGATTTACTGTAGAAGAGTTTCAGAAGATTGTATTCCCTCACCCTACAGTAGGAGAGATTATACATGAATCCCTGTTCTTATAATCTTACGGGAAGGTTCTAGCTCTGTCGGGGATCAACACCCCACATCAGCTTATTTCTCAATGTTTTGTAGAAGGTATTATCTTTCCGTTTTAATACCTGAAGGGTAAAGTCTGCCTTCTTTACAGTCAGCTTCGTTCCCGCCTGAAATACATTAGACCTTCCGTCCAATGAGATGAGGAAGCTATTGTTACGGCTTTCCACATCAAAGGTTATAATGCTGTCGTCTGTTATAACCAAAGGTCTGTCTCCCAAGCTATGAGGGGCTATCGCTGCAATAACGAAGTTGCAGGCATCGGGCGCTATTATCGGCCCACCCACACTGAGGGAGTATGCTGTAGAGCCTGTAGGTGTAGCCATCACGAGTCCGTCAGCTTCATACGAGGTCAGGTATTCGTCGTTGATATATGCATGCACGGTGATCATCGAAGCCGTATCCTGCTTCATAATAGCCACTTCGTTGAGAGCGTAGTTGAAGCCATGATATATCTTATGTTCGGTAGTCAGATGCAGTTGGCTGCGATGTTCGATACGGTAGTTACCCGAAAATACATCTTCGAAGGTAGCTTCCAGATCTTCTTCGCCTACATCTGCCAGAAAGCCTAATCGTCCGGCATTTATACCGAGTATCGGAATATTCTTTTTGCCTATTACCGATGCCGTACGCAAGAATGTTCCGTCTCCTCCGATTGTTACCACCAGGTCAACATCAAACTCATCGTTCTTTATAATACCGGCGATATCATATTGCAAGTGAAGGCAATCTCTTAAGTAGTAATAGAATTTTTCCTGAAGATAGATCCCTACGTTGTTATCGTTTAAGATTCCAAATAACTTTTCGACCTGTTCTTTCTTCTGATGTTTGCTACCGAATATGGCTATTTTCATCGCTTTTACTTTTAACGGAACCTATTTATATACAAACAAATGATTTTCTAAGCTGTTAATAAAACGGAACTGATACGCGCATTCTCATCAAATCATATTACATTTGTAGTTTGATATCGTTCCACAAAGGTGCTAAAAAAGTTTTATCTATTAACATCTATCTCTAGCAATTTGTGAAGAACGGCGGTTTTTAATGGTTTGACATGACAAAGTTAAGTGTAAATATTAATAAGATTGCAACACTACGCAATGCTCGAGGAGGTAATGTTCCGGATGTTGTACAAGTTGCTCTCGATTGCGAAAAATTTGGTGCAGAAGGTATAACAGTTCATCCTCGTCCCGACGAAAGACATATTCGATTCAAAGACGTGTATGACTTAAAGGCGAAGATCAGAACTGAATTTAATATCGAAGGTTATCCTTCACAAAAGTTTATAGACCTTGTTACAACGATACGTCCCACACAAGTAACCCTTGTTCCGGACAAGCCCGATGCAATTACATCTAATGCAGGTTGGAACACTGTTGAACATCAACAACTCCTATCCGATTTGGTTGATACATTCAGGGCTGTAGGTGTACGCACGTCTATCTTTGTTGGCACAGAGCTCGAAATAATAGAGGCAGCAGCAAAAACGGGAACAGACAGGATTGAGCTATATACGGAGCCTTATGCTTCCAATTTCTTGAAAGACAAAGAGGCTGCTATAGAACCTTTTATAGTTGCGGCCAAATTAGCGAAGAAGCTTGGACTAGGATTAAATGCAGGTCATGATCTTAGTCTCGAAAATTTGAATTATCTATATGAAAATATACCCACAATAGATGAAGTCTCTATTGGGCATGCCCTTATTAGCGACGCATTGTATTTGGGGCTTGAAAATACAATAAAGGCTTACAAGGACTGCCTGAAACCAAAAACTGAAGTAGACTAAAAAATGGAAGCTCAGAAGGATAAAATAATAGGTCTAGGTGCAACAATCGGATTTCACTTGCTAATTATCTTAGCTCTTATTTTTTATACCCTCGATTTGACACCAATGGCAAGGACTGCCGAAGATTTGGGAGGAGTTCCTGTTATGTTTGGCAACGTACCCGATGCATTTGGAGACGATGAGCCCTTTGGTAGAGGCAATGGAGACGTTGGTGCTGAAGAAGCCACTTCACCCAATGTGGTTGAAGATCCAATCCCGATGATAGAGAATACTGCAACCAAAACAAAACCGGCAGTATCGAACACAAAGGAAGCACCCGTTACTCAAAATCTGGAAGAAACAGTAGCCATAAAAGAAGCTAAGAAAAAAGCTGAAGAAAAGAAACAGCAAGAAGCAGACGAAAGGAGAAAGAAGGCTGAAGCTGACCGTGTAGCACAACAAGAAGCGGCTAAGAAAGGACAGATCAACAACCAAATGGCGGGACTATTTGGCAATGGAACAGGCAGCGGCAGCAGAGGCAATACTGAAGGAACAGGCACACAAGGTGTACCAACAGGAAATGCCAGCTATGGCAAAACGTCAGGAGTTGGCGGCTGGGGATCGTTCGATCTTGGTGGACGCAGCCTTGGCAGTGGCGGACTGATCAAACCGAACTATTCGGTAGACGATTACGGTACTGTTGTTGTGGATATATTGGTAAATGCTAAAGGTGATGTAGTGGAAGCCACAATCGGAAAAGGTACAAATACGCCAAACACAAATCTACGGAACGAAGCTCTAAGAGCCGCAAAAAGAACAAAGTTCAATACGGTGTCATCCGTCACCAATCAAAAAGGAACAATCACATATAAGTTTAATTTAAATTAAATGGATATGAAAACTATATTTTTATTTCTGACCACAGGTTTTGAAGAGATTGAAGCTCTTGGAACAGTCGATGTCCTTCGCCGTGGAGGTTTGGATGTGAAAACAGTATCGTTGACTGATAGCAAACAAGTGGTTGCCAGTCATCAAATACCTGTAATAGCCGACCTGATGTTCGACGAGGTTGACTTCTCTAAAGCAGAAATGCTTGTTTTACCAGGAGGTACAACAAAATTCAACGAACACGAAGGCTTGAAAAAAGAACTACTCGCTTTTGCCAACAAAGGCGAAAAGGTTGCTGCAATATGCGCTTCACCGATGGTATTAGGAGGCTTAGGTCTTTTGGATGGGAAGAAGGCAACAGCCTACCCCGGATTTGAACAATACCTGAAAGGAGCTACATTGCAGACAGAAAAAGCTGTTGTAATAGACGGAAATATAACTACCGGAAGAGGTCCCGGACTGACTATCGATTTTGCGCTAAGCCTTGTTGAACAATTGGCAGGGAAAGCAAAGAGAGATGAAGTCGCAGCCGGCTTGTTGGTTCAGTGAAAAATTTAATGGGAAATGATGAGGTGCGAATCTCATCATTTCTCGTATTACCATAAAATTAAGTAACACAACATTAAAATGGAATTCTTACACGAAGTTTGGAACTTCTTTCTTAACCTGTTAAGAGATACAGGCGGAACATTAGACATGCTGGTAACTGAATATGGCTTATGGGTATATGCCATTTTGTTTTTGATCATTTTCTGCGAAACAGGTTTGGTTGTGACACCATTTTTACCGGGCGACTCTTTATTATTTTTAGCGGGAGCTATCGCTGTACGCCCCGACAATCCGCTACATATCTATTACCTTGTCGGTATACTGATTGTAGCAGCTATTATAGGTGATGCAGTAAATTATTCGATAGGCCGCCTCTTTGGAGAAAAGCTCTTCAGCAATCCCAAGTCAAAGATATTTAAGCAAGAATATCTTGAAAAAACAAACAAGTTTTACGAAAAACATGGAGGCAAAACCATCATCCTTGCCCGCTTTGTACCTATTGTTCGCACCTTCGCTCCTTTTGTTGCAGGTATGGGCAAAATGAGCTATAAACATTTCTTCTCCTACAATGTTATAGGAGGTATAGCATGGGTGGTTATCTTTTGTGCTTTAGGTGCTATTATAGGAAGTAACGAATGGGTAGAGAAAAATCTCGACAAGGTAGTCATTATTATTGTTGTTGTATCTATTCTTCCGGGTGTTTACGAAGTAGCTAAGGCTAAGTGGGAATCAAAAAAGGAAGCGAAAGCTAAAGCCAAAATAGGGAATTAAGAAAGATAATTAAATTTATCTTTATATATAAATAAAACCACCTTACTGATCAACTCTTATCAGTAAGATGGTTTTTTAATTTAAATATGTCTATAATATGATTATAAAAGCAAACTTGCCCGACTCCGGGAAGAAGAAACGATTGGTAATTATCGGAGGAGGGTTTGCCGGACTCGAACTTGCAAAAAGAGCGGATAAGAATCAATATCAGGTAGTACTGATAGACAAGAACAATTACTATCAGTTTCAACCCTTATTCTATCAGGTAGCTATCGGGGGATTGGAACCGAGTTCGATATCTTATCCATATAGAAAGAACTTTCAGAAAAATAAAGACTTTCATTTCAGAATGTGTGAGGCTTTAAGCGTAAATACATCTGATAAGAAGATTGAAACAAATATCGGCATCATTACATACGACCTTTTAGTTATCGCCACAGGATGCGATACAAATTATTTCGGGAATACAGATCTAATAGAAAATACATTCTCACTAAAATCTGTATCCGAATCACTCTTGATGAGAAACAGGATACTACTAAGCTTCGAAGAATCTTTGATCACAACAGACGAAGAAAAACGAAAAGAATTACTGACTTTTGTTATCGTCGGAGGAGGCGCAACAGGTGTAGAATTAGCCGGAGCATTAGCGGACATGAGAAGAACGGTTTTGCCGAGAGACTACCCGGAGATAGACTTTACTAAAATGGAAATCCACTTGGTGAATGCAGGTTCCCGTCTACTGGCAGGTATGTCGGAACAAGCATCCGAAACAGCATTAAAAACATTGCTAGACAGAGGTGTTATCGTTTATCAGGAAAAATCGGTAAAATCGGTAGAAAGCCCTTATGTGAATATTGCTGACGGCACGCAAATACGCTCCCGTAATGTATTTTGGGTGGCAGGGGTTAAGCCAAATAGCTTAGCAGGTCTTGACGAAACGGCATACAACCGGGGACGTTTGGTTGTAAACGAATACAATCAGGTAAATGGCTATAAAGATATTTTCTCAATCGGCGATACCTCTTTACAAACATCCGAAAGTTATCCGGTCGGTCATCCTCAGGTAGCCCAAGTAGCCCTACAGATGGCAAAGCAACTAGCCAAAAATATCAATAAGGGAGAATCGGACAATTGGGATAAATTTGTATATGTAGATAAAGGCTCATTGGCTACCATTGGACGTAATGCTGCTGTTGCCGACCTAGGGAAACTCCGCTTTGGAGGCTGGGTTGCCTGGTGGTTGTGGTTGCTGGTACATATCCTTTCTATTGTGGGAATGAGAAATAAGGTTTCTGTATTCATCGACTGGGTATGGAGTTATCTGAATTATGATGTTTCGCTACGTCTACTAATTCGTCCTAAGTTCAACGACATGTATAAGGATAAGAGAACTAAACAAAGCAACGAACAAATCCAAACTTAATGCAGTAAGATATATTCCAAGAAAATGAACTATCTTTGCATCAAATTGCAGTAGGTCGGTTTGCCGCTGGCTGCCGCAAGGCAGAAAGAGGAAAGTCCGGGCAACACAGAGCATCGTATTTCTTAATGGGAAGCTGTTCGCGAGGGCAGAGTTAAGGTAACAGAGAACAACCGCCCCTATCAGGGGTAAGGGTGAAAAGGTGAGGTAAGAGCTCACCGGTCTGTATAGCAATATACAGAGCCGTACCACTTGCGAGTTGTAAGACCATGTATACCGGCGCATGTAGGGCTGCTCGTCCGATGCCGGGGGGTAGGTCGCTAGAGCCTGTTGGTGACATCAGGCGTAGATAAATGGCAAGCACTCTTCTTGAAGAGTACAGAACCCGGCTTATAGACTTACTGTATTTTTATTTTAGAGAAATCTTATAACCTCAGGTCTGAATTTATTTTATCCTAAGCAAAGGACGTTTTTTGTCGGGTTCTTGTTCACTATTGTATTGAAATAGTGTGTCAGATTTAATCATAAACTTTAGCGTGTCTCCTTTCTCAAATACATTATTATAAGATTTAGAGACTGTACAGTCAATGATATTATCTTGGATAGTAAATGTACCCAATAGCTTTTCTTTTAAGATCGACCCGTCTATTTCATAGAGAAAGTTATTCCCGTTATCGAAAGATATAGTGCCCATAGCTGCACCGAGGAAGCCTTTGTATTGTTTTACTGTGTTAAACTCAATTTTCGGTTCAGATTGCTCACTCTCACTTTTTTGTTCTTTATAACTCAGTAAGTCATTTAACAAGTTCAACATATCATTCGAATAAAAGTATATCCCATCTTCTTTTAGGATGGTAAACTTACCGATGCAAGCCTCCGATATTACTTTGCCGTTCGAAAAAAGCCTTAGCTTCATTCGTGTATCAGGGCTAGGATACTTGCCATTCTCGGCTACAGGAAGATTTTTAAGTACACTCGTTATTCTGCGTATTGCATTACTCCCTACAATTGTCTTCTTATCAATAACATTCTGAAATGTAAAATCATAATTCATACAATCTACACTGTATGGCATCTCAGTATCCATCGGCACGGAAAGAACCTCTATCTTTGTTATATCTTGGGAAAGACAGTTTAAGCAGAGTATTAGCAATAAACCTAAAAGTAGTTTCGACTTCATCGTCATTGTATTCGTTTGTTTTATCTAAGTTTGTAAAGGGAATCATTAAGGAATCCTCCTTAATACGCACGCAAATTTAACAATAATAATAAAAACAAACAATCCTGCCAAAATAAATATGACAGGATTGCTTCACTAAACTTATCTTAAATTATTTATATCTCAACCACTTAAACATTTCGGCAAAGGTTACTTTCTTGCCATACATCAGAATACCGACACGATAAACCTTTGCGGCGAGCTTGACCATTAATATGGCTGTCGCATAAAGTACAACAACGGACAAGGCTAACTCCCAAATAGATATTTCGAACGGAGCACGTACCATCATCACGACAGGAGCAGTAAATGGTATGATCGAACACCAAAACGCCATCGCGCCTTCAGGATTCTGAGATGCTGCAATACCTGTATAAAAGGCTAATAATAATATAATAGTCAATGGCATCATCAACTGCTGAGCCTCTTGCGAATCGTTAGCAGCAGACCCAAACATGGCATACAAAGAGGAGAAAAGAAGATACCCTCCCACAAAATATAATATAAGGCAGATTCCTACTTGCAGCCAGTTGACACCCAATATACTATTAACAGCTGAAGTCATCTCCGAGTTATTCTGTGCCATTGCACTTATTGCCTGTTGGGCCTCCATTGTAGCAGTGGTATCTACACTTGTTCCAAGGAATATTTGCATAGCAACAAGTGCACCGCCTCCTATAACAAGCCAGATAACCAATTGTAGCAAGCCAACCAATCCTACTCCAACTATTTTACCCATCATCAGATCTAAAGGTCTAACGGATGAAATGATCACCTCAATGATACGGTTTGTTTTCTCTTCTACAACACTTTGCACCACCATTTGCCCATACATCATGATAAAGAAAAACATACACAGAGTAAGTCCCATTCCTACAAAAGATGCCGCCTGACCAAGCGTCTCTGTCTTCTGTCCCGCTTCGTCGAGACGGATAGTGGAAACATTTATCTGATCTTTCGATTTCAATATTTGTTGCAGATCGGTAACAAGTTGTGGTTCGATATTACTTCTTTGAGTAAAATCGTCTATCTTTTTATTTCTAACAGCATCCGTAAGTATGTTGTTGATATAAACAGTCAATTCACGAGGAGGCTGCTGCTTTTCGGAATAGAAAGTTGCTGCATTCGGATTTACACTCAGGTCCTCTGATATCTCTAATATGGCTGTCCGCTTATCGCTCGGCTTACTATCGTTGTCCGATAATTTTACAAACTCATAGTTCTTAGATGACTGAAACAAACTAAAGTAAGAACCTGTATGATCGATTACATACACTTTGTTTATGTCATCATTACTACTCAACATCATCAGCAATGCCGGGATGGTAGACACTCCCAAGAATAAGAATGGTGTTAGCAACGTTGTCAAGATAAACGCTTTGGTTTTTACCCTCGAGGTAAATTCCCTATGTATAATTAGCTTTAATCCTCTCATTGTTTTGTCTCTGATACGATTTGTATAAAAATATCATTCATCGAAGGCAATACTTCTTCAAAAGTCACCACTTCATAGCGTTTGGCTATCTCTTGTATCAACTCTGAGTTGGAAGCCTCATCATTACGCTGAATGAGTAATTCCGTAATATTACTGTCCGTTGATTGCGATAATATCGAAAAGTGAGAAGATTCCAAATCAAAAGTTTCCCCTACGACCTGAAGTTTGAAAATATGCTTTCTGTATCTTGCTCGTATTTCTTTCACATTCCCATTCAATACAACCCTAGATTTATTTATCAGAGATATTTCGTCACACAATTCCTCTACCGATTCCATATTATGAGTCGATAGAATTATTGTTTTGCCTTTTGCTTTCAGATCCAACAGCTCTTTCTTCAACAATTCTGTATTCACAGGATCGAATCCGCTGAAAGGCTCATCAAGAATATACAAATCGGGTTCATGTATGACAGTAGCAATAAATTGTATCTTTTGCTGCATACCTTTCGACAGTTCCTCCACTTTCTTTCCTTGCCAAGATAGTATATCAAACTTCTTTAGCCAATATTGAGTTTTTTGTACTGCGTCTTCTTTCGAGAGGCCTCTCAATTGTGCCAGAAAAATAATATGCTCTCCAACTTTCATTTTCTTGTACAAGCCTCTTTCTTCGGGAAGATAACCGATATTGAAAACATCATCGGCTACCGACACCCTTCCATTTATAAAGACTTGTCCTTCATCGGGGGCAGTTATCCTGTTTATTATTCGGATTAGCGAAGATTTGCCTGCACCATTAGGCCCCAGCAATCCATAGATGCAACCTTTTGGCACTTGCATGCTTACGCCATCGAGAGCTCTATGACTACCATATTGTTTCACCACATCGTGGGCTTCGAGATAATACATATTCTATAGTATGGTTTATATTCTTTTTATATTAGTCGCACCAAAAACATAAAAGTCACAGAGCTCCGGAAATATTATAGTCTTATTTCTTATCGCCCACTAACACTCCTGAGATACACCAATAACTTAACGCACTACCTTCGGGGTCTCCCACGGGTATCGCTACCTTCAGTTGATGTTCGCCTGCCTTCACATCCCCAATGTGTATAAACACAGGGTAACTCACTGTACCCGGACACCAGCCCGAACGACTTAGATCGGATGAAGACAAACCATTTGCGAAATTACCCGAAGCCGGGTTCAACTCTCTATAGCTGCCGCAATCTTCGCGCCAAGGAGTGTAAGCTATCAGGCGAGAGCCATCCATAAATATCTCGTTAAGCTTCGGATTAAATTCGTCTCCTCCACCCCAGCCGCCATGGCCTGTAGATATATAACGGATATAAGCATCTTTGAGGTCTACATCTGTTTTGAAGTTCACGGTCAGAGAATCATTGCGAAACAATCCGTCAGGATAAGCCTGTCCTGCCATCTCCATAATATTTGTAGTTGTAAACAGAGGATATACTTCTTTCTCTGCACGCTTTTCGTTCGGATAATACTTAATCTTCAAAGAAATATTATGCCCGTTTTTCGCATAATTTCCAATCCATGCACCTACCCACACTTCATTTTTCAGATACTTGGCATAGTCTGTAATTTCTTGTTTAAACACTACAGAATCCGGCCAGTTGTATTCAGCTACTTCGATATGATTATATCCCTTTACCCCGAATGAAGTATAAAAACGCATCAACTCGAGAGGCGGCAAATAATCTTCTGTAGCAACCATTCCCTCATACGATTTTCCATGTTTATCGGTATATTGAGGCAATGCTTCTCTTCCTTTTAACAATCCATCCATAAATGATTGCTTCCTATCGGTAGGCACGATAAAGACGCTACCCGTACGGTCATAAGCATCACCTTCAGAATGTTGGGCCAGCTCTGCAAAAATAGAATAGCTACTATTATCGGCAGGAAGTTTTACTTTTTTCAGAACGATAGAACCATTCGCAAATTGCATTATTTCTGTATCGTTCAACTGCTCCGGCTTAGGAATATCCCTAAAGTAGATACTCTGATTATTAAACACGTCAGCCACAATAACCTGGCTTTGCTGTATACGGTAATTATAAGCAGGGGCTGTCAGCTTATCACCTTTAAGAACAGGTTTTACATTCACTATCTCTTTTAGCAAATCAATCTTTGTTGCTTTTTCTTCGTATTGCCCGTTCCTTACCACTTTGAGCACAACTCCATCCGGCAAACCAACACCGGGCTGCATAGATCCTTTGACTCCTAATTGAGTTGTATACCATATTTCTATCGTATTAGAATTAATAACAGTCTTTGCTTTTTTGCAGAGGTAGCCGGCAATAGTTTCTGTTTCGGGTAAAAATTCCAGTTTATCATTTAATGTAAATGATCGGGTAGTATAAAACTCATTTCCATTTGCCAACTTTGCAGTTTTAGTTTCTTCATTTGTTGCATAATCAAGATAGGTGTATTGTATCGGAGTACCCTCTTGCACTTCGGCATATTTACGACTTATTTGCACATCAGTTCCGCATATCTCTACGATGGTATTTGCTCCTTCGTAAGCTTTACCATTCATACTTGTCTGGTAGGTGATACGCACTGTTTTAAAATCTTTCTTAGGTTGAGCATTCATTACAAATGCGATAAGTAATAATTGGAATAAAAATAGGTTCCTTTTCATAAAATATATTTTAGATAAAAGAGTTTTTAGGTCAACGGACAAAGATAAAGATAATCACGGATTGATTGAAAAACATTCAAATATTTAACGACCATTCTTTAGACATTCCCTTAAAAAGCACAAAACAAATAAACAATTCCATTTTTCTTCGTATTTTTGCCAGCCAAAGATGTTTTGAGATAAATCATCGAAGCTTAATTACATATTAAAATATATTTCTATGAACAACGAGAAAGGACTGGACTTTAAATCCACGATTTCAACCGAAGACAAAAAACTGTTCATCGAAACCTACGGCTGTCAAATGAATGTAGCAGACAGCGAGGTTGTTGCATCCGTAATGCAAATGGATGGTTATACCATGACAGATAAGCTGGAAGAAGCCGATGCTGTTTTTGTAAACACATGCTCGATACGTGACAACGCCGAGCAAAGAGTTATTCAACGTCTCGACTATTTCAACGCCCTTAAGAGAAAGAAGAAGCCAAATATGATTATTGGTGTTTTGGGTTGTATGGCCGAACGAGTGAAAGAAGAGCTACACGACAAGCATCATGTAGATGTTGTAGTAGGCCCCGATGCCTACCTCGACCTGCCTAATCTGGTAGGAGCTGCCGAAAATGGCAACAAAGCAATCAATGTTCAACTATCCAAAACCGAAACGTATAAAGATGTGATCCCTCTGCGTATTGGAGGAAACCACATTTCGGGCTTTATATCCATTATGCGTGGATGCGATAAGGTATGTTCGTATTGTATAGTGCCTTATACAAGAGGTCGTGAACGAAGCCGTTCGCCACAGAGTATCCTTAACGAATTGGAAAATCTGCGAGACAAAGGATTTAAGGAAGCCACATTGTTGGGACAGAATGTCAACTCGTATCGCTTCACAAACGAAGACGGCAGCGTTGTAGATTTCCCTGCTCTATTGGAAATGACAGCGAAGGCCGCACCTAAAATGCGTATCCGATTTACAACCTCTTATCCCACAGACATGACAGATGAAACACTGGAGGTAATCGCAAAATACGATAACCTGTGTAAGTTTATCCATCTACCTGTGCAATCGGGAAGTAGCAAGATGCTAAACGTGATGAAGAGAAAATATGACAGAGAGTGGTATCTGAACCGTATCGAAGCGATTAAACGTATCATACCGGGATGCGGCATATCTACTGATATCATGTGCGGCTTTCATTCTGAAACGGAAGAAGATCAGCAAGAAACACTATCACTGATGCGTGAAGTATGTTTCGACTCGGCATTTATGTTCAAGTATTCGGAACGTCCGGGAACATACGCTTCAAAAAAATTAGAAGATGATATACCTGAAGATGTTAAAATAAAACGTTTACAGGAAATTATAGATTTGCAAAACGAATGCTCTCTTGAAAGCAACAAGCGAGATGTAGGCAAAGTATTTGAAGTACTTGTTGAAGGATTCTCTAAACGCTCGAGGGAACAACTTTTTGGACGAACATCCCAAAACAAAGTTGTTATTTTCGACAAAGGAAACCATCGCATAGGAGACTTTGTTACCGTAAAAGTAACAGGGAATACTTCGGCTACACTATTCGGCGAAGCGATATAACAATCGGGCTAATAGTTATTTTTACTGAAAAATATTTTTGATATTTCAAAAAATAGCTATATTAGCTGTCCTTTTAGGGAAAGCAAGAAGATTATTAGCGGTTTAGCCCGTATTATTTAGTGATCAATCCAATTTATAATAAAGTGTTGAGTTGATGAAATTTATTGATACTCTCACTCGTTATTATATTAATGTAGAATTAATTTATAAAATAAATAATTATGAATAAAACAGGTTCGAACTTATTGTTCTTGGCTATAGGTGCTGCGTTAGGTGCAGCTGTTGGCTATGTTGCTGCTTCTGACAAAAAGGAAGAATGGCTGAAAGATATAAACAGCCTGGTAGACAAAGTAAAAGGAAATGTAAGAAACGCAGCCGGCAGAGGCAAACATAAACTGGAAGAATTAAGAGACGATGTTGAATAACTCCGAAGAAGAAAAAAGCTTAGGAATCTTAATTGAAGAAATTAAATTAGATTTATTAAGCTATATCAACAGACGTATCCGTTTGTTTAAACTGGATACTTTTGAGAAGATAGGTTTATCTGCCTCCGGTTTGGGATATGGCTTAATAATAATAGCTATTGTTGCTGTTATTTTATTCTTCGGGCTTATTGGTATGGCTTTTTTTCTTGGAGAATTATTCAATAGCTTGGCTGTAGGCTTTGGAATCATGACTCTGTTTTCATTATTTGTTTTATTGCTTGTAGTTCTTTTTCGGAAAAAGATACAACAATCGATATTACAGAATACTATAAGATTTATGCGTAAAATAGATACAAATGATGAAGAGTAGATTGACACCATTAGAAGAACTGCGTCAAGAAAAAGAATTAGTAAGACTTGAATGCAAGAAAGGTGAAGAACGTCTATCCGAGCATTGGGCGTATCTATCAGACAATGCAGGTTCACTGATTTTTCAAAGTACTATAAACTCTGTACTGAGCGTATTTGGATTCGGGGGATCATCCAAAAGTAAAAAACGACAAGAAGAAACCTCAACATCAAGCGGTCTGCTTAGCGGATTAACCGCTTATTACCCCGTAATATGGGAAATTGTGCAGCCAATAATATGGCGGTTTGTAATAAAGAAACTAAAATCGATCTTCTCGGGAAAGAAAAAAAAGGAGAAGGATAAAGATAACGACTAAAATAAAACAGAAACAAGAAAGGAAATTCACCTTTCTTGTTTTTGTTTTTAGACTATTATTGGATATCAAATTATTTATTTACTTTTGATAATCAGTTAATTTAACCTTCGCACTATGGAAAGACGTAAATTCTTTAAGTCATTAGTTATCGGTGGACTAGGTGCAACAGTTTCTCCTATCCTTAAAGCTGCTCCAACCCTCACCTATACCGATGTAAAGCCTGAGACAAATATAAAGGATGCCCTATCTATTCCCAGAACCGGATCTTCTATGCCGGGTAAATATCCGGGTAAAGTAGTCAGAGTCAATCATAGCTTGGCTGTTACTGACGGTAAACCTTCGGAGGAGACCGTTTTTGAGATGCTAAAAGAATCAATTCTGAAACTTACGGGAGAAAGCGATATCAACAAGGCTTGGCTACAATTTGTCGGCAAAGACGACGTAATAGGTCTAAAGGTTAACCCTGTAGCGGGAAAACTATTGACAACATCGCATGCCATTACACAAGCGGTAGTAAAACAACTGAAAGAAGCAGGCATACCCCGAAGCAACATGGTAATATGGGACAGGCGGGAAATGCAACTGCATGAAACAGGATATACAGAAGAAAATTATCCCGGCATTACCATCACAGGTACTGAGTGTGAAGATGCTTCGGGCAGCTACTACAATAGCGAAGGGAAACTATACAGCGAAGAGCGCATTGATAAAGATCATTATTTCTATGCTGATATAGAAGGTGAGTATGACGCTTATACCATGCCTTTTATGGTGAACGGAGGAAAATATTCTTATTTCACGAAGATCTGCACCCAAAAAGTAACAAAAATCATCAATCTCCCTGTATTGAAAAACGCAGGATCATCGGTTACTCTTTGTATGAAAAACCTTGCGTTTGGCTCTATCTCAAATACCGCAAGACTCCATAAGGATTTATGGCACGAGACTTCTGCCTATGTATGTGCCTTCCCGCCGCTGCGAGACAAAGTTGTTTTGAATATTGTGGACGGGTTGATAGGTTGTTTCGAAGGAGGACCTGCAGCGAATCCTCAATTTATATGCAATTACAATACTATTCTGGTGGGAACCGATCCTGTCGCCGTTGACCGCATAGGACATGACATTGTGATAGCAAAAAGGATAGAAGAAGGTATTCAGTCCGAAGATAAACCGGCTGCTCTCAAGTTTATGATTCTGGCAGAGGAACTAAAGCTCGGAGTGGCAGACAAGAATAAAATAGACCTAACAGAAGTAAATCTAGCTTAGATGAAATACTTTTTCTTAACGTTTTTATCATTACTCCCGCTTTTTTCAGTAGGACAAACGTTGTCGGATATCACGATCGAAAAGGAACGTACTTTTGTAGGGACAGGTCTATATGGTTTTATGAATGGAGGCTCCGACTTATATCTCGAATATGGATTCGAAAAACTAACAACGAGAGATATAAAATACAAGGAGGAGAAATATACAATAGATATTTATGAAATGTCGTCTCCCGAAAATGCCTTTGGGATATATTCCTTACATACATTCAAATGTATGAGAGCCGACACCCTTCGTTTTTTCAATTGCTCATCTGCGTACCAATATCAGGCAGCAATTGGGAATAAATATGTTTCAATCGTTTTTCAGTCCGGCTCGAACAAAGCTAAAAGGAATGCCGATGAGCTTCTTTATCTGTACGTAGATACGCTCAATATGAAAAGAATATCTTTACCATTAGAAATGAGGAAAGAGATTCCTTATTCATCGTCTATAAAATACTTAAAAGGAAATCTGTCTATATCAAATGCTCAACCATCGCTTTTGAAATGGATAGAAGACATATCTTTCTCCGATATATGGCTTGCTTCGAAAAGCAATACAGTACTCATTTATCCGACTGATGATAAAAATATGGCGAAGCTAATAGAAAGAGTCCCAAAAGAAAATATACTCAAAATAGAAGATAAGTACGTTTACTTAAAATGTCCGAAGAAAGAGGATAGTAATGACACGGGGGTATTCGGTTTTTAAAATCACAAAAACCTCAAAACTTTATCTATATAGAAAGGGTTTATAATCTGGATACAGAGAAAGTGACAGATAAAAACAGCATAAAAAGTGTTACTTTTGTTACTTTTTCATCAAAACCTGTTCTATGACAACGACAGATACAAATGAGATAAGACATAAAATGAATATATATGGCAGGGAAGGAAAGCCGTTCTTCTTTGCTATCAACTTTGAACAAACAGAAGGTTTATTTATCGATAATCCTTTGTTGCAAACTGATGTTTTATTTCAATTCTGCGGAAAGGGGAATGCTCCTGAAAAAGAGACCATAAAAAAAGTATCTTCATTCAATTACATTCCTACCCCCTATTCTGACTATAAGGAAAAATTTGATATTGTACATAAAGGATTAAAAGAAGGATACTCTTATTTGACCAACCTCACAATAAAAACGCCTGTTTCTTTTGATCTTACTCTCGAAGATATTTTCTTTCAAAGTAACGCTTCCTACAAAGTGCTATATCCAAATAAGTTTGTCTGCTTCTCCCCCGAGCGTTTTGTCAAAATAGTGGGAAAGACTATTTCAACCAATCCCATGAAGGGAACTATAGATGCAAACATCCCCGATGCCGAACAGATAATACTAAGTGACTATAAAGAAACAGCTGAGCATAATACAATAGTAGACCTTCTACGCAACGATCTTAGCATTATAGCTGATAATGTAAGGGTAAACAGATTCAGATATATAGATCGTATCAGGACAAACAAAAACGATATTTTACAGGTCAGCTCAGAGATAACAGGGACGCTACGTGAAGAGAATTATCTTAATTATGGGGATATTATCTTTGGAATGCTTCCTGCAGGGTCTATTTCGGGTGCGCCCAAAGATGCTACAAGAAAAATTATACAAAATGCAGAAAAAGAATCCCGAGGATATTATACAGGAGTATGCGGATATTATGATGGGAATGAATTGGATTCGGCTGTTATAATTCGTTATATAGAAAATGACGGCAACCAATATTATTTTCGCAGTGGAGGGGGTATCACAGCCTATAGCAATTGTGAAGAGGAATATAAAGAAGTTTTAGAAAAAATTTATCTACCAATTGTATGAAGCAATCATTCTCTGAAGTAATAAAAATTTGTAATGGTAAGATCTTCAATCTTCCTGCACATATAGAAAGAATGAACTTTACGTTACAGTCTTTTTTCGGTTCTACTATTCCATTCTCATTAAAGAATGAAGATATTCCTTTAGAATTCCGCGAAGGATTGGTAAAATGCCGTATTGTGTACTCTCTTGACAGTCTGTCGATAGAATATTATCATTATAAATTTCGAGAAATAAACAGCTTAAAGGTCATCCATAATAACTCGATCGATTATTCTTTCAAGTATGCCGATAGAACAGCCTTTGAAAAATTGATGGCGCAGAAAGAAAATTGTGATGATATACTGGTTGTCAAAAATGGATTTGTAACCGATACGTCATTCACGAATGTAGTATTCGAAAGTGATAAAGGCTTATTTACTCCTTCTACATATCTGCTACCGGGCACAAAAAGACAAACACTTTTAAAAGAAAGAGTTATTAAAGAAAAGGTAATTCGGATCGAGGATATTGAAGACTATAGAAAACTGTACTTAATAAACGCAATGATGGATATTACGGATAACATCAGCATACCCATATCAAGGCTAAAGATAGATAGCCTGTAAATTACTTTAGAGTCAAATCTGCATCAATAACAGTTTGAACTCTATTTTTTGTAGAGTCGGTATTTATAGCCGTAATATTACCTTTACAGTTTGTAAAATATACATAATTCCCCATGTCATAGAAACGATAAACTTTACATCCATCATGCTCAAAGAGATATGAGACCTCGTATGTCTTATTATTCTGAGAAGGAGCTTCCACTAGCGGACGGCCTGAATAGCAAGAGTGAAAACTAAACACAAGGATCAAACCAAATAGACTTAGTAATGCTTTCATAATATTTCTATATTAAGTTAATCTTCTTTCTTTGGATACTTCTTTCCAGCAAATATATCATATTTACGGAATTCACATTGTAAAGAGCCATTTACCAGTTGGATTTTCTTAGAAGGCTTCAATCCGATTTTGTCAAAGCACTCTTTCTTATAGCTAAGTATCCATGCCGAATAGCCCATAAATACATGCTTCAACCGCTCACCTATATTTTCATATAAGCCAAATAAATCTTCGGGTTTTATTCTTTCACCATAAGGAGGATTCGTAACCAAAATAGCATTTTCGGATGGAGCCTCTGTATAGTTCTCAAAAGGCATCACTTTCAGATCAATACATTTATCTAATCCGGCACTCTTTACATTCTTCGCAGCAATAGCAATAGCCTCGGATGAGATATCCGAACCATATATTTTATGCTTAAACTCACGTTCTCCGGAGTCATCGTTATATATCGTTTCAAACAAGTCTGCATTGAAGTTTTTCCACTTCTCAAAAGCAAAATTCTGACGATAGATTCCCGGTGGTACATTCATGGCTATCATCGCAGCCTCTATCAGCAGAGTACCCGACCCACACATCGGATCTATAAAGTCAGATCCTCCTCGCCAGCCTGTTTTAAGGATCATTCCCGCAGCCAGCACCTCATTCAAAGGAGCTTCAGTCTGAGCAACTCGATATCCTCTTTTGTGCAAAGACTCTCCCGAACTATCGAACGAAAGGGTACATTTATCATGAGCTACATGAAAGTTAATTAGCAAGTCAGGATTTTCTACATTTACCGAAGGACGTTTCTCTGTCCTTTGCATAAAGTAATCGGCAATAGCATCCTTTACGCGATATGCTACAAATTTGGAGTGTGTAAAGTAGTCCGAAAAGGTTATTGCATCTATAGCGAAGGTACTATCCTCTGTAAGGTGTTCAAACCAGTTCATGGCTTTTACCTTCTTGTATATATCATCAGTAGTCTTTGCCTTAAATTCATAGACAGGACGAAGTATACGAAGAGCAGTACGGCACTGTATGTTAGCTTTATACATTAAAGCAAGGTCGCCTTCGAAAGAAACCATACGCTTGCCTATCTCGAGATTGTTTGCACCTAAGCCTATTAATTCTTCGGCCAACACATCTTCTAGTCCCGCCATTGTTTTGGCGATCATTTTAAACTCTCTTTTTATCATCCTTTATAATTTCAACTTCTTAGATTTTCCTTTCGATTCGTTATGGAAAGCATCTACAGCCGTTACAACATATTTATATTCTTTAGCTCCTCCTTCATAGGGGAGTACTATACTTTTCTGTCTTGTGATAGAAACAATATTCTGAGCATTCTCCAAATTTTCCTTTTCTCCTTTTGCAAAACGATAAACAACATAATATTGAGCCGTCTCCGGATCATATTTATCAGACTTTGCATCCCATTGCAATGTATGAGTAGTTGCAGTAAACGACTCTTTCAAGTTGCTCACCTTTTTGGGCTGCTTCTTGTACATGTGGGTATATGCAGGGATAAGAGCAGGATATTTATGATAATTAGATTGCAAACGGCTAGCTATTCCCTTATAGTTGTCCAATAGTTCATAAGCAGGCCAGAAACAATTTCCATGCACTGTGGTAAAACTGCGAGACAGAAGCATCTTCTCTGCCAACTGATTGTCTCCCGAAGGCTGAGTTGTTGCATCCATTGTTCTCTTTATATCCTGACCAATATAGAGAGGTTGTCCGAAATTATTATTCGCCCACCATTCTATCAATGTCTTATAGTCTGCTGCAGTATGTCCTATTTCCCAATATATTTGAGGCATATTATAATCTATCCAGCCATTTTTCACCCAGAGCTTAACGTCAGCATACAAATCGTCATAGTTTTGCAATCCACTGGTATTACTTCCCGAACCATCCGAAGTACTTCTCTTATTCCTATATATTCCAAAAGGGCTGATACCAAATCTCACCCATGGCTTTGTAGTCTGTATGGTATGCTTCACATCTTGTATCAACAGATTCACATTGTTGCGACGCCAGTCTGCTCGCTGATTCTGAGAGAAGCCTTGCGGTCTACCATATGTATTGAAGCTGTTATCATCAGGGAAAGATTGCCCTGCAACAGGATAAGGGTAGAAATAATCGTCCATGTGAATAGCATCCACATCATAGCGCATGACTATATCCTTAACTACATCACAAATAAATTGTCGGTTGGCAGGAATACCCGGATCAAAGTATATTTTATTATCATATTTCACAAAACGTTCAGGATATTTATGATAAATATGATTTTTGGAAAACACATCACTAGTTCCTGACGATACCCGGTAAGGATTCAACCAGGCATGTAATTCCATATTTCGCTTATGACACTCATCTACAAGAAAGGCTAACGGGTCAAAACCTCCATCGGGAGCTTTTCCTTGTATTCCCGTAAGGAAAGCACTCCAAGGTTCGAGATCCGATTTGTAAAAAGCATCGGCATAGGGACGAGCCTGAAATATAACAGCATTGATACCATCTGCTTGCATTTGATCTAATATATTTGTAAAGTATGCTTTCATCTGAGATGAATTCATTGTCTTATATCTCGATTGCCAAGCAGTACTCAACCATGCACCCCTAAACTCCCTTTTGGGATGGGATATATCGGAGAATTTCACACGTTGTTTCTGAGAACCGCAAGATGATAATAAAATTATAGTAATTGTTAGTATAGAAAAAAGAAGGGCTTTGTTCTTGTACATTGTAACATTATTTAATTATGCATCTGCAAAAATAGGAATAATAACTAGAATAAATACTTTACTTTTGTCTATATCAAACGAAATTACAGTGAAATATCTATTATTTTATGTGCTTCTTTTTATTTCATCCTGTTCTATTGCCAAGGAGCCATTAAGAATCGGAGTAATTACAGATACCCACTATCTGTCGGAACAATTGATGGAAGAAGGGCAAGCCTTAAATGATTATATAGCTTCCAGTGGTAAGAATATCAAGGATGTACCACAAGTTCTGGATCAAGTGCTAAATGAGTATCTTAACAGTGATATACAAATACTACTTATTTGCGGCGATATTACCAAAGACGGAGAAAAGTTAAGCCATCTTGACTTCCTAAAAAAGCTAAAACCCCTACAAGATAAGGGAGTCAAAATATATGTTATCCCCGGCAACCATGATGTTAATATGCCAAATGCTTCGGAGTATAAGGGAGACAAGAAATTACCTGTAGCAAACATATCTCCCGATGACTTTGCCTCGATCTACAAAGACTGTGGCTATGGAAGTGCTCTGAAAAGGGATAACAATTCATTAAGCTATGTCGCCTCCCTCGATGATCAAACATGGCTTCTCGCCATAGATGCAGCCAGATATAGAGAGTATACAACCGGCAGCATAACAGCCGGAAAGATCTCTCCCGATTCCGAAAAATGGATACTTGAGATTTTAAGAGAAGCCAAACAAAAGAATAAGCAAGTGATAGGTATGATGCACTGGGGCTTTGCAGAGCATATCATGTATCAGTCTTCATTCTTCAAAGACTACCTCGTAGAGGATTACCTAAGATTAGCAAACCTGTTTGCAGACAATGGCATAAAAGCAATCTTTACAGGGCACTTTCATTCGAATGACATCACAGCCTTTACCTCCGACAAAGGGAATGTGATATATGATATAGAAACCGGGACTTTATCAGCCTATCCATTCTCTTATCGTTTTGTGGAGCTGGATGCTAACGGCATGAAGATAAAGACTGAAAATGTAACATCAATCCCCGGCAATCCCTATCTGGCCGAAGAAGATAAACAGCGAATGCTTAAATTATCTACCACCCTTGCCAAAGGTAAGATCAACAAACTAGGATATAATCTTTCGGAAGAAACATACGATCTCTTTGCTGATATAATAGGACAAATATTTATCAAACATGCTTATGGAGACGAAAAGGTTGACAAATCCTTAAAGGAGTCTCTTGAAAAACTATCTGAAACAATGGATATCCCTATGAATACAAATGAGATAGAGTTGGATTTTCCTCCTGAAGACAATAACCTGTATATTAAGTTTTAGAAATGTTAGAACTATCATTATACCCTGACCTTATAGAAGCCGGATGTGACGAAGCCGGAAGAGGATGTCTGGCGGGAGCTGTATTTGCAGCGGCTGTTATATTACCCAAAGACTTTATCTGTGAAAAGCTAAACGACTCAAAACAACTGACCGAAAAAGAAAGGTATGCATTACGTCCTCTTATCGAAGAGCAAGCTCTGGCTTGGGCCATCGGTATTGTAAATCAGAAAGAGATAGATGAGATCAACATACTGAATGCCTCGTTTCTTGCCATGCAACGAGCTGTAGCAAGCCTAAAGACACGTCCACAACATTTATTAATTGACGGTAATCGCTTCCGCAAATACGAAGATATACCACACACGTGTGTTGTAAAAGGAGATGGCAAGCTATTGCCTATTGCTGCGGCATCGGTATTAGCTAAAACATACAGAGACGACTACATGCTCAATTTACATAGAGAGCATCCGCTATATGATTGGGATCACAACAAAGGCTACCCAACAAAAAAACATCGTGAAGCAATAGAGAAATATGGTGTCACGCCTTATCACAGGTTAACATTCAATTTAACTGACAAGCAGTTGAAGTTAGACTTCTGATTATTGAGGCTTAGATATCTTAATGCCTACTTTCTCTATACCCCTCAAGGTCTGATCTCGCATGCCGTGTTCTATCTTGATACGGTAGTTTCGCTTTTCCTTAAAGGTGATTTCTCCGAATGGAAGAGAAGATTGATACAATGTGCCAAACCCTGATCCCTGCCATTTTCCAAGTTTATCTGCTAGTAAGAATTCTTTAGAAGTATCAACGAACACAGAGTCAGCATCAATATTTGACTGAACAAAAAACCAGATATTCTGATAAGGATAACTCACGCTATTGGTAACCTCTATTGTAAGATTATAAGGCCTATTCAGTTCGAAAAGCGTAGAATCTATATCAAACACAAGCGTATCGTTTTGTGCCCATGCCTCATCCTTTAGTTCATGAAAATGATAGTATATCTCCTGCTTGTCACAGGAGATATTTATAAGGATTAGCAACATAGCACATAACGCAAAAAAAACTTTATGCATCAGGCTTCTTCTGTTCCGAATTTCCATTGCGGTTCGATCTGTTTCTGTTGTGTCTGTTTTTATTTTTATTCCGATTCGGGTTTGGATTCGAATTGGGATTCGGATTGGGGTTACCCTGAGAATTAGCTTCAGCTTGTTGTTGCGGCCTGTTATTATTTCCTGCCTGAACTTTATTTATTTGAGGCTTACTATTCGGCTGATTATTGGCCGGCTGTCCATTTCCCTGTTTCGGGTTTTCTCCCTTATTGTTTTTTACAAACTTCTTTTTCTTATTATTACGGTTATTGCCATTTCCATTATCATCAAAGCGATTGATATTTTCTTGCAATATATCATGTGATGTTGGCTTCTCTGTTTGCTCTTGAGATTCCATAGCCAGATGTAGAGGCCTGTCTCCTCTCTTATTCATCCTCATCACATCAAAAACCCTGTCTTTAGGTAAAGAAATAAGGTTTGCCGCAAAATTCTTATCTGTGGAATACGTCATTGTTCCCGAAAGTATATCTGTCTTGAAATGATAATAAGACGAATCTTTTGTTTCGAGGATTACTTCGCGCGATGGCAATTTTCGCTGAGCCTCCACGTAAGTATCTACTTCAAAATTGAGACAACATTTGAGCTTGCCACATTGCCCCGCCAATTTCTGAGGATTGAGTGGAATATCTTGCAATCGAGCGGCTGATGTAGATACCGAGATAAAGTTAGACATCGAGCTGGAACAACAAAGTTCTCGCCCACAAGGACCAATACCTCCAACTCTACCGGCTTCCTGACGTGCTCCAATCTGCTTCATCTCTATTTTCACACGAAACTCGGAAGCATATACTTTTATCAACTGACGAAAGTCGACACGCTCGTCTGCTATATAATAAAAAATAGCCTTGTTACCATCCCCTTGATATTCCACATCACTGATCTTCATAGCAAGCTTGAGCTCTTCGGCTATCTCTCTGGAACGAAGCATTGTTTTATGTTCTTTCGATTTAGCTTCTTCCCATTTCTCTATATCGTTTTGTTTCGCTATGCGGTAAATGCGCTTAGTTTCTCCACGATAGTTATTCTTTAACATTTGAAGTTTCACCAGTTTACCTGTAAGCGTCACTTCTCCGATATCGTGTCCCGGTGTGGCTTCTACCGCAACAATATCTCCTCTGAATAGTTCTATATTATTACTATTGAGATAATAGCCTTTACGTGTATTCTTGAATTGAACCTCAACCATCTGCGATTCGCCCGGTATCTCCGGAAGATCTTCAAGCCAATTGTAAACTTCCAATTTATTAGTACCGCTGCAACATCCGCCTTTTTTAGACTGACAACCGCCTCCCGATTGGCAACTACAGCCGCCTCCCGACTGACAGCCGCAACCTCCACCGGATTGGCTGCCACATGTTTTCGTTACCGCCTGCTTCTGCGATTCGCTAGTAGCGACTGTAACAAGTGCCTTTCGATTTGCCTTGGCACAAGTACACCCTATCGGAGTTTTGCAAGTGCCCTGACAGTCCATGGCAGGATTAAATGTATTTTGATTTGAATCCATTGTTATTCATTTTAATTAATTAAGACAAAGCCCCTTTTCTAGCTTTGTGGGTTTATATTTATTGTTTAATCAGCATTGTTATTTTCAAACAAAGATCGAAAAACACCATCTTGGCGTTTACATTTTGTTCTATATGTCTTTCTGCCAAAGCCAGTTCATCCATAAAACCTACAATATTACGTTCGTTGATAAACGGCGCAAAGCGTATTCCAAAATTAGCCTCATCCTGAGCCAAATAAGTAATTTCGGGCTGATGCAAGTTACTTACAAAATATTCGCGAACCATCCGCTGACTATATATCAGGAAGCTTTTTTGATTCTCCCGTCCTATTGCTGCGAGTTCATTACCGATAGTCTTTATTTCCTTTATGTTACGAGCATAAGAAGCTCTCATCATCTGCACAAACAGATTGAAAAAGAACTTATGTTCTTCGTTTAGGCTGATCGTTTCCACAGCCTTCAAGTAACTACCTTTCGATAAATGGGCAACATTAGCCGCATCATCGGGTAAAATATTATATTCAGATTCAAGCGCCTGCACAATATCACTTTCGGCTACACCATGCACATTGATACGCTGACAACGAGACTGAATAGTTGTTATAATATTATCCGGCGTATCGGATACAAGCAGAAATATGGTATTATCTGTCGGTTCTTCTATAATCTTCAACAACTTATTTGCACAAGACTCATGCATCTTTTCGGGAAGCCAGATGATCATTATCTTATATTTGGCTTCATATATACGAAGGCTCAACTTACGCAGAATCTCCTCGCTTTCCTTCGCATAAATAAGCCCTTGAGAGTTTTCGGCATCTATATGATCTAACCACTGGGTAAGGTTAAAATAATAGTTGTGTTGCTTTACAAATTCTCTCCAATCGGCTATATAATCATCACAAACCTCTTTTTTCTTCGCCGCTTTCTTTACGATAGGGAAAACAAAGTGAAGGTCGGGATGAGTTAAATGAGCATATTTGACGCAAGATGCACATTTTCCGCACGAATCGTTATCCGTCGGATTTTCACAGTTAAGATATTGGGCGTAAGCCAACGCTAAAGGGAATTTACCGACTCCCTCAGGTCCGCAAAAAAGCTGAGCATGGGGAATAAGCCCCTTCCTTGCCGATGTAACAAGCCTCTCTTTTACTTCACTCTGCCCTACAATATCTTTAAAAAACATTCTTTTTCAGTTATCAGTCACACATCAAAAGTAACAAACCTTTAGAAACATAAAAAATTAATATTCAAATATTTATTTTCAAAAGGTGACAAAAGTGACAGAATAAACGTCTATTTTGTTGTTACTTTATTGTTACCTTTTTTATAAGAACACTCTTATATAGAGATAAATTCTAGTAAATCTCTTTAGCAATACGTCTTACACTCTCCGTTGCAAGCAAAGAATAAAAGTGTATACTAGGAACTCCATATTCAATAAGCTCCTTAGACTGCTTAATACCCCACTCTATCCCAACTTCTTTTGCGTCGTCATCGGTCTTACATTTTCTTAGTTCAACGGCTAACTCCTCGGGTATGCTCGAACGGAATATTCTTGGCAATACTTCCAGCTGGCTCATCAAAACAATAGGCTTCACACCCGGTATGATAGGCTGCGTAATTCCTGCTTCTCTACACTTTTCTACAAATGAGAAATATTTCTGATTATCAAAAAACATTTGAGTGACAAAATATTCTGCACCATTGTCTGCTTTTTGCTTCATATAGAAAATATCGGATTCTGCGCTGACCGCATCTTCATGAACCTCAGGATAACATGCCATCCCGTAAGAAAAAGGAGTCGCATTTTTTTCGAATAAGCTTCCATCTGCCGCAATACCTTCATTGAAGTTATTCACCTGTAGCTGAAGGTCTGTCGCATATTCATTTCGGTTAGGATATATCTGCTCTGGCGCAAGTCGCTTTGTATCGCCTCTAAGCAATAGCAGGTTTTGCACATGCAAGAAGTTGAGATCGATAAGCGCATATTCAGTTTCCTCCTGAGAGAAGCCTTTGCATATCATGTGCGGAACAGCTGTCACATTGTATTTGTGCTGAATAGAAGCCGCAATAGCCACAGAACCGGGACGCTTGCGTATATTCACCCTTTTTACTGTACCATCGGGCATTTGCTGATCGAGGTACTCGCTATGGTGAGTTGTTATATTAATATACTGAGGATCAAACTCAATTAACTTATCTATTATATTGTATACCTTCTCTATATTGTTCCCCTTCAATGGAGGAAGAATTTCGAAAGAGAAAGCAGTTTTATCACTTTTATTGATTAATTCTGTAATAGTCATATTTTTTACTTGAAAAAGATTCTGATTATATCATTTCCATTTGCCACCACAAGCAAGAGCAATAAGAAAATCATACCTGCCATCTGAGCTCTTTCCATAAACTTTTCGTTCGGTTGACGCCTTGTAATGACTTCGTACAACAAGAACATAATATGTCCACCATCCAAAGCCGGAATAGGCAATATGTTCATAAATGCAAGAACGATAGATAGAAATGCAGTCATCGACCAGAAAGCGTGCCAATCCCAAACAGGAGGGAAAAGATTCCCGATTCCGGCAAAGCCACTCAGATTTTGCACTCCCTTCGACGAAAACACAAAACGCATCTGAGCTACGTAGCCTTTCAGCGTTTCCACACCAAGAACTGCACCTGATGGTATCGCTTTCAAGAAACTAAACTTATCTGTTTTAACTTCGTATATCGGACTTACACCACCTATCCCTATTTTATTTTCATCGTTTACCAAGACATTCACTGTTGCGGTAAGTGAGTCACGCATATAAGTGATTGCTATATGTTTTCCTTTATTTTCTTTTTTAGAGATTTCTCCCGAAAGCTGCATCCAAGATGTCACATTATTTCCGTTTACAGAAAGAATACTATCTCCTTTTTGTAAACCGGCCGCTTTAGCAGCATCGGATACTGTATCCAAAAGAGTTGACGTCCAATAATAATATGGCGGTTGCAGGTCTTCAGCACCAATAACATTTTCTGCAAATTTTTCGGGCATGGTCAAAGTCACCTGTTTGCCTTCGCGTTCTACAACAACCTGCTTCGCATCAAGGAATTGCATAAAGGTATTCATGTTCAACACGCCACTGCGGTTGTTCATATCCTTGCCATCTATGCTAAGAATGATGTCACGTTCTTGGTATCCGCCCAGTTCTTTTGCCGTCTGAGAAAATGTCATACCATTTTTCACCGACTTTACAGGGATATACGAGTCTCCCCACGAAAATAGGATTATTCCATATATGATTATTGCTAATATAAAGTTAAACAGCACTCCGCCAACCATCACCAATAGTCTCTGCCATGCCGGTTTGGAACGAAATTCCCAAGGCTGTGCAGGTTGCGCCATCTGTTCCTTGTCCATAGACTCATCTATCATTCCCGATATCTTCACATAGCCACCTAGGGGCAACCAGCCGATACCATACTCTGTATCGCTGTTTTTGGGTTTAAATTTAAACAGCGAGAACCATGGATTGAAGAAAAGATAGAACTTTTCGACTCTTATTTTGAAAAGGCGGGCAAAAAGAAAGTGCCCGAACTCGTGTATAACAACAAGTATAGATAAACTTAATATTAGTTGTAACGCCTTAATTAAAATAGTTTCCATTAAAAATTATTATAGTGTTATTTGATAAACTCTTTTGCTATACAACGAGCCTCTGTGTCTGTCTGCACATAGTCGTCATACGTTGGTGTATGTACAAAGGATACCTTCTGCATTGTTTTTTCTATCACGTCACTCATTTCCAAAAAACCGACTTTGTCGTGTAAAAATGCCTCAACAGCAATCTCATTCGCAGCATTCATTATACATGCCATATTTCCTTTGAGCCTTGCCGCCTCAAAAGCAAAAGCCAGATTACGGAATCTGTCTGTGTCGGGTTTTTCGAAAGTCATTGTTTGCAGCTTAAAGAAATCAAGCCTTTCAAAATTCGATTTTAACCGTTTGGGATAAGCAAGTGCATATTGTATAGGCAGATGCATATCCGGCAAGCCCAGTTGAGCAATGATAGACGCATCTTGGAATTGTACCATAGAATGAATTATCGATTGGGGATGCACCACCACTTCAATCTGATCGGGTTCAACTCCGAAGAGCCATTTGGCTTCTATCATTTCCAGCCCCTTATTCATCAACGAGGCAGAATCGATAGTCACCTTTGCACCCATATCCCAGTTGGGATGCTTTAGGGCTTCTTTTTTAGTAACGCTTTGCAGCTGCTCTTTCGAATGTTTACGAAATGGCCCACCCGAAGCGGTTAATAATATTTTTTCTATTTGAGAATTCTCTCCATTCAGGCACTGGAATATCGCAGAATGCTCCGAATCAACAGGGAGAATAGGCACTTTATTTTCGATAGCCAGATTTGTGATTAATTCTCCTGCTACAACGAGAGTCTCTTTGTTGGCAAGCGCAATCGCCTTTTTTGCTTTGATTGCATTTATCGTGGGTTTCAAGCCCGAATAACCTACCATGGCTGTCAATACCATATTAATAGGCTCACTCGCCACCACTTGTGCGATAGCATCACATCCACACCAAACCTTTAGAGGAAGATCCGACAAAGCATCTTTTACGTACGCATACTTATCCTCGTTGGCAATCACTACTACCTCGGGCATAAATTCCCGAGCCTGTGCGATCAGCAAATCTGCATTATTATTGGCTGTAAGTGCATATATCTCAAACTCGTTTTTGTGTTCCCTGATCACATCGAGAGCCTGTGTTCCTATAGAGCCGGTAGAGCCAAGTATTGCAATATTTCGTTTCATGTATATTCTATTTCTGGGCTTTTATTAAAAAGCTATATAATCTTCAGGGTTTACAGGATTTCCTTTATACCAAAGCTCAAAGCCTAGAACTGAACCTGCATTCTCTTTAGCCTTGCCATCACCGATAACGGCAATCGCTTCTCCGGTACGAACTTTATCCCCTACTTTTTTTAGAAGTAACGTATTGTTCTTATAAATTGAGACAAACCCATTTTTATGTTGAATTTGCATAGTATATCCTGTTGTAAAATCATAACCCGAGAAAACAACTGTACCTTCAAGTACCGCCAAAACGGTTTCCTGAGATGCAACTTTGAGATCAATACCATAACGGTCGTTTGACGGATTAAATTTACTAACTACCAATCCTTTCAATGGCTTAAAGAAAACGACACCTTCCATCGGCCCCGAAGCAGTAGGAGAGATAACGGATAAATTATACCGCTCTTTATCTTCATAGCGATCTACAAAAACTTTCTCTTTCTCTGTCCTTTTCAACAACGGATCATTTTCCGAAACGGATATCGTATCGGTTATTTTCACAGAATCAACATCGAGAACACCGGTAAAAACATTCTTCAGGTTATTGATATATGCCTCCTGATAGTTGAGTTGTTGCTGGAGCGAATCAACCCTGATAGCAGCTCTCAAAGCCTTTTCTCTGACTTCAGCATCGAGATATCCGGGCAGATAATATCGTATAGGTGTAGCGATAATAAGAAACGAGGTAATAGTAACGAGAGATATAGCAAATAACAAAAACAACACACCTCCTGAAAACATGGATGCCTTTATGCTCCATACTTCCTCAAGTGTATTTTCGTTCATTACAGAAAGACGGTACTTGAAATGTAACCGCTTCCATATATCATGTTTGTTCTTTTTCTTCTTAACCATTCATTTTTTTGATCACGCTACTACTGATGGTGTGCCTATACACTTTGTGCACAAGACACACTATAGACCAAGCTACAAATTTAAGAAAAAAAGCGATATACCTTTACCTGAAGCCACACAAGATTCGGTCAAATTGCCCTTTTTTTAAATATTTAATTCAAAATGATTACAATCTTATTTTTTTTAGCTATTTTTGCAGCCTGCATTTTAGTAAAATAACGTTATTTTATTACATGCAGCTATAATAATTACATTTGTTATAAGTTTACTATGAGTCTATTAACTGATAAGTTGTATCGGTATGACGCAGCACGAAATACACGAGCTGCAGGTATTTACCCTTATTTTAGAGAAATCCAAAGCGACCAGGATACAGAAGTTGTTATCAACGGAAAAAAAGTATTGATGTTCGGGTCAAATGCCTATCTGGGGCTTACTAATCATCCAAAAGTAAAAGAAGCAGCAATCAATGCTACTAAGAAATACGGAACGGGCATGGCCGGTTCCCGTTTTTTGAATGGGACATTGGATATCCACGTAGAACTAGAAAAAAAGCTGGCTAAATTTGTTGGAAAAGAAGATGCTATCGTTTACTCTACAGGATTTAACGTAAACCAAGGTGTTATTTCATGTATCACCGGACGTGAAGATTATATCCTATGGGATGAATTGGATCACGCTTCTATCATAGAAGGTGCGCGAGTATCTTACTCTACCAAACTAAAGTTCCGCCACAACGATATGGATTCTTTGGAAAAACAACTTCAAAGATGTGAACCGGATAAGATTAAGCTAATCGTTATTGATGGTGTGTTCAGTATGGAAGGAGATATTTCACGTCTTCCTGAAATAATTGAATTAGCAAAAAAATATAATGCAAGTGTAATGGTTGACGAAGCACACAGTTTAGGTGTGTTAGGGAAAAACTATAGTGGAAAAGGCCTTGTTGAACAATGCGGACTTGTAGACGATGTTGAACTCATAATGGGAACTTTCAGTAAATCACTAGCTTCGCTTGGAGGCTTCATAGCCGGTAACGAAATAATACTAGATTACTTGCGCCACAATTCTCGTCCATATATCTTTACTGCGAGTGCCACTCCTGCTGCAACAGCTGCAGCCAGTGCCGCATTGGATATTATAATATCTGAACCTGAAAGAATAAAAGCATTATGGGATATTACACATTATGCATTGGATGGCTTCCGTGAGCGTGGATTCGAGATAGGACATACATCCACACCTATTATACCTCTATTCATCAGAGATAATGAGAAAACGTTTTTGATTACAAAACTTCTCTTCGAAGAAGGCATATTTGTAAATCCTGTAGTATCTCCGGCTGTTGCGCCTAGCGATACTTTGATTCGTTTCTCACTGATGGCTACACACACGAAAGAGCAAGTAGACATTGCTTTTGAAAAAATAGAATCAGTATTCAAAAAAGTGGGAGTATTATTACATGCAAAAGCCTAAAAAAGGGTAGAGCAAAAGAATATACTTCAAATATAAAATAAGAAAACCCTCTGTCCGTTAAAAGATAGAGGGTTTTTCCTTTCTTCGAATATACTTATGAGAAAGTCTATCTTTTTAATAACCTTATTGGTTTTTACGACCTCAATATTTGCACAAACCTATACAGTTTCGGGAGGGTTGGGAACACCTTACGCTTATAAAAAAGAATCAGATCAAAGTCTTACAGGTACAGGCATAGAGGAAGTCTATTTATTCAACACCTTAGCAAGCGCTACAATAAAGTATAGTTCATCGTCTATTTCGGTCAGATTTTACAAATACAAACAATCTTTTGGAGATAAAATACAGATTCCGGACTCCGATATCTCAATAACATCTATCAACGGAAACTCTACATATACTGTATCGAATCTCGAAGATGGATACGGCTATTTTGCAGAGGACAACAATATTGCCAAAAGTGCTGTTTGGATTATTGATTGTAACCGACATAAGTCAATATTAAGCTCTATCGAAGCCAAAGAGAATGATGATAAATGCGAATTTCTTAAATTATTAGTTGGAAAAACGGAAGACAAACTCTTCTTCTACACAACAAACGGAAGCAGAAGAGAAATCCCCCGAAAATATACTGTGAGCTACGACATTCAAGAATGGAATGAAAACAACAAGGCTTTTATAAAAAGTATAAGAACCTTAAATATAGATACTGAAGAAACGATAGATGCACCTTTAATGAACACCGTTTTCAAACTGAAGGGGGATCAATTTGCAGAATACTTCAAGATGCCACATGAGAAGAGTTCGGAAGAATACAAGGCTATTGCTGTAGAAGGACATATTGTAGCAGAGCAAGAAGGAAAAAACAATGGAGAAATCGGAGTCTCTGCACCCGTCACTGTCAACCTATCTGGACGGGGAAGTGATGCTGCTTATTTTTATACATGGAGCATATACAACAAGGAAGATACAGCAAACTATATTGTACGTTATACTGGTAGTGATGCTAAAAAATACACCTTCGAAAAAGATGGCAACTATATCATAAAACTCGAAGTGGCAAATAATGAGGATCAATCTGCTACTTGTGCTAATATAAGTACTTTAGAACTTAACATAGAAGAATCGGACATCCAAGCCCCTAACTTTTTTTCTCCGGGAGGAACAACGAATGCCGAGTTTAAGGTTTACTACAAATCCATCGTGAAGTTTAAATGTACTATTTTCAACCGTTGGGGTGTAAAAATATATCAATGGAACGACCCATCGAAAGGTTGGGACGGAAGACACAACGGAAAGTATGTATCCACCGGCGTCTATTATTACGTGATAGAGTATACCAACTCGAAAGGAAGACGCAAAAGTATGGGTGGAGACATAAATGTTTTACGCAGAAACTAGAATAAATCGTTCTCCATCCAAAGCCATAGATACCAAGAATCTTTTTAGAATATACATACTACTTACTATCAGCTTTCACAAGAAATATCTCATCCTTTTGTCGAGAGTTCGGCCCTTTCTATCGATTATTATTTTCCGCGAAATAATTTGTATATAATTTTGTTTCGAAAGATAAATCAAAAGAATCTGTATATATAAAAGTCAGAAAACCTGAAAATAAGAATAATACTAACAAAAGATAGGAATAAGTTAATAAGTTAAGTTCAGTAAGATTGAGAAATCAATCTAAAGGTAAAAGTGGTCAGGGATGCCCGCTTTTATTTTTTTATAATCGTATTAACTTTGACTTCGACAATATTTATTTTATCAAAAAATTAAAAATCTATACCTTTATCACAAATTCTTCTACTTAATATAATTCATGTCATGAAAAAAGGTATTTTTTTGATCTTTTGGTTATGTGCAACATCAATCCTTGCACAAAATTCTGTTAGTAACGAGTATAAGACGGATAAAGATATATCCTATATCAGTCCGAACGAAAAAGATAATTATCGGAAGGAGCGTTGTAAGCTTGACGTCTATTATCCCGTAAATAAGAAAGATTTCCCTGTTGTCGTATGGTTTCACGGCGGAGGGCTCGAAGGTGGAGAAAAGGGAATACCTAACGAACTAAAGAATAAAGGTATTGCTGTAGTAGCTGTTAACTATCGCCTGAGCCCGAAAGCAACAAATCCGGCTTACATTGAAGATGCTGCAGCATCCATTGCCTGGGCATTCAACAATATAGCATCTTACGGAGGCAGCACCAAAGATATTTATGTATCGGGACATTCGGCAGGAGGATATCTAACCCTAATGGTCGGTTTAGATAAAAGTTACCTTGAAAAATATGGTATAGATGCCGATAAGATAAAAGGACTTATACCTATTAGCGGACAAACAAATACACATTTCACCATCCGAAAAGAAAGAGGCATCCCTTATAACATACCTATTATTGATGAATATGCTCCTCTGAATAAGGCAAGAACCGGTATCCCTCCCACTTTACTAATTACAGGTGATCGCAATCTCGAGTTAACAGCCAGATACGAAGAAAATGCACATTTAGAAGCTATTCTAAAATCACTGAATAACAAAGATGTTGTATTGTATGAGCTCCAAGGATTTGATCATGGAAACGTATATGCTCCGGGATGTTATTTGATGCTGGACTGGATAAAGAAATACAGTAAATTATAAAACAAAAGCAAGCGATTAAAAGTGTTTTTCGTTATTTTCCTGTCATTTTAATATACTCAAGAAGAGGATATTCTTCATTGCATTCAGAATGACAGAGAGAATAATATTGATAACGAAAAACACTTTTAATCTACTATAGGAAAGCTTACTTACCTCTCTTAAAGGTATACGACTGCCCCTCTTGAGTCATTATATCATATTCGTAAACTTTATACAACAGAGGATATTGAGGATTTATTCCCTTCGATACCAACGGCTCTTTTATATCTGCTGTTTTATATAGCGGATTAGTATTCATGGCTCTAGCCTCGTGCAATCCATTACCGTTTAATGGCACATAAGAGCGAAGGCGCATATTTCCCCCTAGTTTAGAAGTAATAGTTACAGAAGATATCTCTCCATCACTCCAATCCATCGATGAAATTTCGAAACCGCCACGAGCCATTAGTCCTTTAACACTTCCGTTCTTCCACTTATCAGGTAAAGCCGGTAGTAAATGTATTGCTCCATCATGACTTTGCAGAAGCATCTCTGCTACCCCCGCAGTGAATCCAAAATTTCCATCTATCTGAAATGGCGGATGTGCATCAAACAGGTTCGGATAAGTACGTCCATCGTTATTACCCGGTTCTACCAAAGATAGCATATTCGAAATAATTTTATAGGCATGATTACCATCGAGCAGACGTGCCCAAAAATTAATTTTCCAACCTATCGACCAGCCTGTAGCCATATCTCCACGATAGAGAAGTGAGTTTTTTGCCGCCTGAAAAAGCGTTGGATGTGAATATGGCGAAATCTGATTGCTTGGGTACAACCCATACAAGTGAGAGACATGACGATGATCATTCTTCGGATCGTCCCAATCTCCCAACCATTCCTGCAATTGATTGTACTTTCCTATCTGCATAGGTGCAAGGCGAGAAATCATATCCTCGAGTTTTTGATTATATGCTTCATCACCTACGCCTAAGGTTTTAGATGCCTCCAGAGCATTGTTAAGCACATCAAATACAATTTGATTATCCATTGTAGATCCTGCCGTTATACTCGTATTTTTTCCAGGAGGGCCTTGTTCGGGAGAAGTAGACGGTGATGTTACCATCCATTTATATGTAGGATGTTCCACCAAAAAATCGAGAAAGAAATCTGCTGCACCTTTCAGCACAGGGTATGCTTCTTTTAAGAAGCTCTTGTCTCCTGTATATAAGTAATGTTGCCACATGTGCTGACTCAGCCATGCCCCTCCATTAGGCCACATGCCATGAAATGCTCCATCTACAGGACCTGTAGTACGCCAAAGATCCGTATTATGATGCGCAACCCAGCCATTGGCATTATACATTACCTTTGCAGTCTCCTGCCCTGTCACTGCCAACTCTTTTAACATCTGGAAAAGAGGTTGATGTGTTTCGCTTAGATTGGTAACCTCTGCAGGCCAATAGTTCATCTCCGTATTGATGTTAATAGTGTATTTGCTATCCCAAGGCGGCACTAACTGATCGTTCCATATTCCTTGCAGATTAGCAGGTTGCCCTCCCGGTTGGGATGAACTAATAAGTAGATAACGCCCAAACTGGAAAAGTAGGGTAACCAGACTTTGATCTTTTCCTTCTTTGAAGTTTCTAACTCTTACATCTGTTTCTTCAAGAATACTATCCGATTTCCCCAAATCTAAAGATACGCGATCGAATTGCTTTTTATAATATTTTATATGATCTGCTAACGCTTTTTCATAGGGCTTCGATATTGCCGTTTTCAAAAAATGAGTAGCGCTTGTTGATTCATTAGCACTCACATCTTGGTAGTTCACAAAATTAGTGGCTATAGAAATATAGATAACAACCGAATTGGCAGCTTTTACTGAGAGTTTGTTACTCTCAACTTTTACACTCCCTCCTTCAGTTTTTATTTGAGTTTGGTTTTCGAACCGAATCACGCCTTTTATTCCTTCGTGTTCTGCCCCCATACCTTTGAGAATAAGCTTATCACCTTTAGCTTGAACTTTATAATCTTTTACAGGAGAGTCATATCCTGCTGTGAAGCTAATACTATTCGGCTTATCAGCCGTAATTCTCATAATAATGACATTATCTGTAAAAGAAGAAAACACCTCACGGGTATAATTAATGCCATCTACCGTATATTTTGTTGTAGCTACTGCTGTAGTCAAGTCAAGCTGTCTTGAATAATTGGAATATTTATTATGTCCTGCAAAATCTAAATATAAGCTTCCTATTGTTTGATAGGGCATACCATTATGCGGAGTTCTCATATTTTTTTCCAACAAAGCCTCTGCTTCTTTTTCTTTTCCGGCAAAGATAAGAGAGCGCACCTCATCCAACACTTTTAACATATTGGGGCTATCATTTCTGTGAGGCCCTCCTCCCCACATCGTTTCTTCATTGAGCTGGAGCTGTTCTCTTGCAGGATTTCCAAAGACCATTGCACCTAACCGCGAATTTCCTAAAGGCAATGCTTCTACCCACTCCTTGGCCGGACGTTTATACAAAAGCTTAGTATCTTCTGCTTTACAAAAAATAGTACTTAAAGTAAAAATTGAGACAAATAAAAGGTATTTCTTCATGATATTTACAAGTATTCATTCGAGAACAAAGAAAAAGCTTATATATTAAAAATCAAATTAATCCACAGTGAATATATTATTAAAACAAGGAGATTTCCATTTTTTTTGCATCAAAAAACGATCTTTTTTTATATGATCATCCCATTAATATGGCAATTTAATTACATTTTAACATCCCCGACAAATACCTAGTGAGATATTTTTATAAAAATGGGAGACAATATTATTCTAATATATATGTTAATAAACATTCTTTGAATATAAAATACAAATCTTAATTCTTTATACGAATAGGATATGTTTACTTTGTATTCGAAATTAAATAAATGCCAACTTAAATTTAAACTTATCATGAAGCTTAGAAGTGCATTCACAACCGCCTTTATTTCCATTTTATCAATTTGTACAGCAAACGGGGATAATGGGGCAAGCAAACAACCTGTGGACTATGTAAACCCTTATATGGGAAACATTAGTCACCTGCTGGTGCCAACCTACCCAACCATCCATTTGCCAAATAGTATGCTTCGAGTCTACCCCGAACGTGCCGATTTCACGAGCGATATGATCAAAGGTCTGCCTCTGATCATCACAAGTCACAGAGGGAGTTCGGCTTTCAATCTGAGTCCTTATCAGGGAGATAAAACCAAAATAAAACCTGTTATATCCTACAGCTACGATCGTGAAAAGATCACGCCGTACAGTTATGAGGTTGACTTGGACGATCAGCAAACGCATATCCAATATGCACTTTCTCATCAATCCGCTATTTATCAGATAGACTATACTTTGCCGAACACTCCTGCTTACTTGATACTCAACTCTCGTAACGGAGCGATAAGGACAGACGGAAATACAGCAAGCGGATACCAAAAACTAGCGAATAATACGAATGTCTATATATATCTGGAAACAGAACAAACTCCTCTGCTAACAGGTGTCTTGAAAGATAATGTAATTAACGACAAAGAGAAGAGTACCGAAGGCAATAATGCCTGTGTAGTATTGTATTATGGCAACAATGCCCAAACTTTGCGCTTACGCTACGGGGTATCTTTTATCAGCGTAGAACAAGCAAAAGAAAACCTGCGCAGAGAGCAAAAAGATTATGAAGTGAAACTGCTAGCCGATAAAGGCCGCAAAATATGGAATGACGCCTTAGGCAAAATCAAAGTGAGTGGAGATAGCGATACTGACAAAACTGTATTCTACACCTCTCTCTATCGTTGTTATGAACGTCCGGTATGCATCAGCGAAGGAGGTCGCTATTTCAGTGCTTTCGACGGAAAAGTCCATGAAGATGGAGGTAAACCGTTCTTTACTGACGACTGGATCTGGGACACCTATCGTGCGACTCATCCACTACGTGTAATCATCGATGCCGAAGAAGAAGTGAATATCATTAATTCATACTTGTTGATGGCCGAACAAATGGGTAACAACTGGATGCCTACCTTCCCTGAAATAACAGGGGATTCTCGCCGAATGAACTCCAATCATGCCGTAGCAACAGTTATCGACGGTTATGCAAAAGGACTAAAAGGTTTTGATTTGGAAAAGGCATATATAGCATGCAAAAAAGGAATCGAGGAAAAAACGCTTATTCCATGGTCGGGAGCTCCTGCCGGATGGTTAGACGAGTTCTACAACGAAAAAGGATATATTCCCGCTTTATATCCCGGTGAAAAAGAAACAGTAGCGAATGTTAGTCCCTTCGAAAAAAGACAACCAATAGCCGTAACGCTCGGCACAGCATACGATCAATGGTGTTTGTCACAAATAGCCAAAGCCTTGGGCAAGGAAAGTGAAGCAAACCATTATCTAAAATGTTCTTACAACTATAGAAATGTCTACAATGCTGAAACAGGCTTTTTCCATCCGAAAGATAAGGATGGAAAATTTATAGAACCATTCGACTACCGCTTTTCGGGAGGCATGGGAGCTCGCGATTATTACGGAGAGAATAACGGTTGGGTTTACCGTTGGGATGTACCTCATAATGTGAGCGACCTCGTTAATCTGATGGGTGGAAAAGAACAATTCATAAAAAATCTGGATCAAACGTTCAACGAACCCCTTGGACGTGGTAAATATGATTTTTATGCACAATTGCCGGATCACACAGGCAATGTAGGACAATTCTCGATGGCAAACGAGCCAAGTCTTCATATTCCTTATCTGTACAACTATGCCGGACAACCGTGGAAAACGCAGAAACGTATCCACACCCTACTGAAACAGTGGTTTAGAAACGACCTGATGGGTGTTCCCGGCGATGAAGACGGAGGAGGAATGTCTGCCTTTGTTGTATTCTCTATGATGGGATTCTATCCTGTTACTCCGGGTATGCCTGTTTACAATATTGGAAGTCCCATGTTTTCTCAAGCTAGTATAACATTGAGTAATGGTAAAGTATTTGAAATAGTAGCTCAAAACTATTCTGAGGACAACAAGTATATACAATCGGCTACATTAAACGGAAAAGAATGGAACAAACCGTGGTTCAATCATTCGGATATAGAAAATGGCGGCAAACTTGTATTAATAATGGGTAATAAGGCGAATAAAGCATGGGGAGCAAACCAAGCGCCACCTTCAGCCGAAAAGTTATAAAAATAAAATATTCTTCTCTCTGTGGTGTATCATAATACCATCGAGCATCACAGGGAGAAGTAACAAACAAAAAAGCCTCTTGATGACTAAAGAGTCTGAAAACACAAATTTTTCGAATACAAGAGTATACCAATGTGAAGACTTAACTCCTTCTAATATTATTGATAAATTTCTATTGGATATAAAAAATATATTTTCTATCAATACTAGCGATTCGTGATTGAATACCAGACAGCCTGAATACAAGACAATTAAACTTTCACATTAAACAGTTTTTGTCTTTCAATTGTTCTATTATTAGAAACACTAAAATTGTTAACTATGAACTCAAAACAATCATTAATTTTACTGGCTATAATTATTCTGCAATTACAAGCGTCAATAAATGCTTGTACAGGTATTACATTAAAAAGTAGTGATGGAACAGTCGTTCCCGCACGTACTATTGAATGGGCCGAAAGTGTTATGAATACGATGTATATGGTTGTTCCTCGCCATCAGCAGCTTCAGTCGCTTACACCTTCCGGAATGGATGGAATGAAATTTACTAGCAAATACGGATTTATAGGCTTGTCGGTAGAGCAAAAGGAATTTATGGTGGAAGGTGTAAATGAAAGAGGTTTGTCTGCGGGACTCTTTTATTTCCCTAATTATGGAAAATACCCTTCTTACGATCCAACCCAAAAAGAGAGGAGCTTAGCCGATTTCCAATTAGTATCTTATGTATTAGGTGAGTGTGAAACGGTAGATGAAGTTAAAGAAAAACTTAAAAATATACGTGTTACGAATATTGATCCTCGTTCTTCAACTGTACATTGGCGGTTCACCGAACCATCGGGTCGTCAGATCGTACTTGAGATAGTAGATGAAATCATGCACTTCTATGATAATCCTTTGGGTGTATTGACTAATTCCCCCGGCTTAGAATGGCATTGGACAAACTTGAATAATTATATAAATTTACAACCCGGCACACCTGCCGAACATAATTTTGGACCGTTACAAATGAAAGCTTTTGGACACGGAGCTGGCTTGTTAGGACTTCCGGGTGATTTTACTCCTCCATCTCGATTCGTTCGTGCTACTTTTTTCCAACTGACAACAGCGCAGCAATCGTCTGCACCAGAAAGTGTTTTTCAGGCATTTCATATCCTGAATAATTTTGACATTCCAACAGGAACTGAACAGGATTTGGGGAAAGCATCAGCTAATGTACCAAGTGCTACTCAGTTTACAGTAGCCACAGATACACGAAATTGTATCATTTATTATCGAACAATGTACAATAGTAATATTCGTTGCATCGACCTGAAGGCCATAGATTTTGATAAAGTAAAATATTACAGTATGCCTTTGGATAGCGTAAAGAAGCAACCAGTGGAATCGGTCAATATAAAATCATAAAGTATTCATTAAGTATAAGGGTCGTTGTACTTATTCAAATAAGCAAAAATGGTTGTAAAACAGGGACATTAACTTCTATATTCTGATAAAGAGATGGTTTGAAAATCATTTATTTTCCTTTCCTCAAAATTGTTTGTGGTTTTACTGTTGGTTTACAAAAACCATTGAAACACTACTAAAACAAGGGTATTAAAACAAAAAAAGAGTTACAGTTTCTACTGTAACTCTTTAATTTTTAAGTGGTCCCACCTGGGCTTGAACCAGGGACCCCCCTGATTATGAGTAGGATTCAGAATATATAATAATGCACATATTATCAGCATATTAAATGTACTTCTATTACTCATGGTTTACTGTGGGTTTACAATATTGTTGTATTACCAAACTTGGTTAATATTACTTTTATTCTAAAATTTCCCAACATAATGGATAGGAAATTAGTTTTATAAATACTCTTTATACTTTTCTATTATACTATCTAATTTATATTGCTTTAGATTTTGTTTGTTATCATCAGCTAATAGTAAATCATTTATTGAGTGCAATAGTATTTTCTTCTCCCAATAATATGGTTTTTCAAAGTAATTAAAGAAAGCTTCTATTATTGAATAATTACTATCTGATATATCAATAAAATAATCAAATTTTACTCTTTGAATTGGTAGCCAATAGGGTTTAAAAAACTCCTTTTCTATACCTTTAAATTTAAAATTTAGTCTTATCCAATCTTCTTGTTGTTGATATAAATTATCTGGTTCTATTATATCTTCAATTCTCAAATCTGAGAGGATAGTAGGATATGTTTTTAAATATTGAAGGATGTATTGTACATCCTCCAATTGTTTGTTATATTCATCTATAAAAGTTTTCATAAATCATATTTACACTTAAAAAAATGATTGTTGAAGAGAGAAGACTTTAGAAGGGAATTATAGCTTTTATGGTTATACTATTGCCTCTTAAACTCTCCTATATATTTAGTACTAGGTCTAGTTTGTTCTATAGTGATATAATTATTATTCCTATTTAGAAGACCTTTCCATTCAAGGCTATCATTTTCTATTAAAATATCATTACCAACTCTTTTAAATAATAAATTATAATTAGTTTCATTCCTAGTTTTTATATATTCATTTTCAGAGATAACTTTATTACCTACTTTCCATTTATATTCATAATTTTCTAACTTAAGGTATAATCTATTTCTTTCAGGATTATCTAAAGATAGAGATTCATTAATCAAGTAGATTCCATCAGGTAAGATTCTACATATTATTCCATTCTGATTTTTACCTTCTTGATTTGGATATGTCACTCTCTTATAAATTTCTTTAACCTCTAGTTTCTTCCAATATAATATATCCTTATTTGTATAGTAACATTGGTTCTCTATGAATCTAATCTTAATTTGCTTTGTTAAACCTATAAATGTTGAATCTTCTTTACTTTCATTTGATTCTATATTATCAACAGTAATGTTAGTGAGGTCTATAGGTGGATAATTATATGATAAATAAAGAAAGCTTTGCTTTATCTTTGATTCATTATCAAAATCCACTTCCTCTATTGGCTTGTCAATAGGTTCACTAACATTATATACCCATTCTGTATTTGATAGTAATTCATCTTTTGATAGCTCATCATTGCCATTATTAGAGCTACAAGAAACTAAAACCACTAATAAATTGAATAAAATTGTCTTTTTCATTTTTGTAAAAGTATCTTTAAGGCTTACTCTAAATCAGTTTTCAGCATCCCTGTTGTACCAATCTAAAGCAAGAAGGCATGGTACTAGCCTTATCAGTTTCTCAGGTATCTCCAAACACCTACTAACTACAATAAGAGAAAGCCCATGCCTATAACATGAGAATCTACTTATATTACTCTTGTAGTTAGTTTTCTTAAAATTTGGAGATTTAGAGAAACTACAGCAATAAAGCAAACACTTTATATTATATATGTTTTAATTTTTTTATCTATCCATTCAGTATAGTTTACTATTCAAAACAAAAATAAGAATTTCTATCAAGAATATAAACATAACCTTTAGAATAAGATTAAATTAAAACATTGGCATGGACTAAACCTTTATATAGTAGGTTTTCAACTGTAACTTTTAATTTACTTTTATAATGGCTTACTTTTTCTTCTCTTTATTTGCACTACCATAAATAAGTATCAATATTATAATAAGCCATGTTATAATATTCAAAATTTCTATAACTCCTCTACTCATACATTACAATTTTGATTCAACATAGGGGGTATTAAACCAATTTCCAAGATGGAGGGGGAGTTAATTAGTGGTTATCTTAGCCAATGACATATAATCTAGACCTTTGTAAAGTGTATAATTTAGTTATATATATTTTATTGTTAAGGGTAGTAAGATTCTTGTTTTCTTACTAAAAAAGTAAGGGTTTATATACTCTCACTTAAGTATACATAAGCAAAAAGCTAGCAGAATCTTAATTTTTCTGTTAGCTTTTCTAAAATATCTACTTGCACAGCTACTTGTTAATAAACAAAAAAGTATTTGTGCAAAATTTACAATCTGAATAGTTTGGTTGATGGTATACTAGCTAAAATTTTAATTTTAGGCTCACTAATATTTAGCTCTCTTAGCTGTTTAGGTGTATAACCTTTCACTTTATAGACCCCTTCTGTATATGTATAGTCTAATATAGATTTAAAGAAACTAACCAGTTTACTTCTTGATTGGTCTATTCTTATTAATAATTGGTCATGAACTACAATATTCAACTTCTCTTTAATTTCATCACTAGAATATCTTTCATCAATCAAAAAACTACTTATTATTAGCTGTTTAAATGGATGATTATCTTCTAAAGCCCAAAAATAAACTGCATTTTTAAAATTTCTATATGAGACAATATTTTTAGTACATATTTCAAGTAATTTTGTGTTTAAAGCATTAATATCAATATATTTATATAATTCTTTAACTCTTGAGTAATAATGGTCTTTTTCAAAGTTCCTTGCTGTTCTAATCTTGTTCTCTAAATCTCTTTCAAATAAAAAGTCTATATTGGCTACACTTGCTTCTGTAGGAGGAATTATTATAGTTGCTAAATCTTCTATACAAGTTTGAATTTTTAATCTTCTAACCTCATCAGATTCTCTCATTTCTTTTTCTTGAGTAGCTTGATTAAATTGTTTATCTTCAAAAGAAGTTATATTGTGATTCTCTTTTAAGGTGTTATATAGGCTATTTTTATTGGAATATAATTTAGAATAAGAGAGCATCTGTTCATATAATACATCTATATTGAAATAATTTATTGCTAACTCTTTATCAATATTTTTTCTTGTTAAAGAAATTGGCTTTCCCTTAAAAACAGCTTCATTTGCTTCATCAATAATAATAGGCTCAATTCTATCAAATATATCTTTTAAATCATTAAAACCCTGTTGTAAATCTTCTGATGCTTTCAGGTAATTTATTATTCTTTCTGCCTTGATTATCAATATATCTCTGTAATTATTTATGCTATAAAAAGCTTCTTTTAAAGTACTGTAAATAATAGTATCACTTATTATTCCTTGATTAACTCTACATCTACCATGAATCTGAATCATTTTATTTATGGGTAAAATTGTATAGCTATATTGAGTACTAGATACTGTTATTAAGTGATATGTATCTCTTATATCTAGTCCAGCAAAGTAAGCACAAGTCATAAATGTTATATCATGTGACAGGTTATCTTCTGCATTTATTTCAGCTCTATATTGTGGCTCAATTCTATCATCTCTGTAGTTTGTTTCACTACATAGAATACCACATTTATTCCTTATATCTGTTGGTAATTTAGCTATTATAGCTTGGATATCTGTTAAAGAATTATAGGCTATTAATATTTTATTCTCTGAACTCCTTAAATATATCTTTTGTATTTCTTCTATTAGTAATTCATTTGTATTATTGGTGTGTAGTAAGATTATATTTCTTTTTATAGGTTCTTTTTTCTTTATTGTTGTTAATGGTTCTCTCTTTAGTTTGGGGTAAGAAAACTCTTTAACTGTTGCAGAAACTAAAGCTCTTCTTTGAAGTTTAAATCTATAATAATAGTCTATTACATTAGATAGTTGAGGTCTATAATGATTGTCAGCTTGAATAGTGTCTATCTCATCTACCATCAAGAAATATTCTCTATAAACATCTATATTTAAATCTAAGATATTATCTATCAGTTTTTTAAGACTATCAGCAACAACAATAATCTTTTTAAACTCTATAGCAGAGTTATTTAGATAATTCTTAATTTCTATATCAGTAGTAACACTCCTAGAAAGTCTTTGAGTTCCTATATATAAATAGTTAGGATTATTTCCACATTTATTTTCTCCTAAAGCTCTAGTTGGAACTACTATTATTGAGTTTCTTTTAGAGTGCATTTCTGAGTAAGTAGCACCTATTCCTGTTGCTTGCTTATCTATAAGCCCATAAGGTAATTGGGTTATTACATCAAATAGTTTTTCATTTGAATTTAATAATATTGTAGCTTCATTCTTTATGTTGCCATCTTCTTTATTCTTATAAGAATACCTAATATCTTTTTTCTCTTCATCTAAATAAAGTTTTTCTTTTCTAATGTCTGCATTTCTGATTGAATGTAGCCCATCAAAAAGAGGAATAGCTACAGGTATATCCAAATCTAAAAGGTCATCACTATTAGCCTCATGATATAGTTTACTTGACTCTACTAAGCTATCTCTATAAGCTTCCTCTAGGTATGTATTATAATCTTCTTTGTTTGATTGGGGGGTGTCTTTCATAGTTAAATTTTAAATCATGAGAATTGCACATATACTTTTATATTTATTAAACAGTAAATGTGCAATCTGCTAAAATCAATATATTTTCTTATGTAAATATATTATCTATTTTTCTACTATTATTAGGTCTCTCTATAGGCTCAACAAGCTATGCTTTCAATGAAGTTAATTCACTATTTGATATAGTAACCTTATTTAATTTTTTCAAGTTACTGGCACTTGTATCATAGTTAAGATTGACTATAATTATATAATAGGTCTTACCATTAAATATAACCCTATTAGGAAATTTATTATCTGGCTCTATATTTTCTATTTCAATCTCTATTTCATCAAGATTAAAGACTACTAAATAGCCTACATTCTTATGATAATCATTAGCATACTTTACTATTTGAGTAAAGCCACTAATTATTCTTTCTTTACCATACTTCCTCTCTGAATCATAGATTTTAATCTCCATTACTAGAGGGTCTTCTGTATTGACTAAGCTAACAATATCAGCTCTTCCTGATGCTGACTTAGGAGTAGAAAAAGGATAATCTATACCTTGGTCAAATAGATATAATCTAATGTCATCCTCTAATACTTGCTCATATTGCTTATTTTGAATTTCTTTATATTTCTTTCTCAGGGAGTCTTTTATAAACCATTCTGTTCTTAGTTTATATTTTTCTAAAATATATAATAGAGTATTTACTTCATCTAAAGAATCATGGAGATAGTTAGTTATTGGAGTTATAAATCTATCAAGAAATGCTTGGTTGTTATCTCTAGGGCTTGAATGAAAAACATTGTAGTATGTGGGGACATCTTTTAAATCAAAAAAATAATTGCAAAGATGAATCAAATATGATATTTTATGTTTTTTGTTTTTATACTCAGTTTTATCATAATAGAATTGCTCTATCCATATATCAAGTTCATCTTTATTTATTGGATATTCTGTAATAATATTTTCCAAAATACACTTAATGACAGATTCTTTATTAAGTCTATCATAAAAAAATAAATATTCATGCTTGAAATCTTCAAAATCACATTTATATAATTGATTTCTCCATTCTTGTAAATTAGCTCTTAGTTGATGATTGTAATACATAAGATAGTGTTATTTAAATAGGTTTTTCAATGTTTTATCTAAGTCATTTAAAGCTTGATTTATATCTCTTGTTGAGGTATGTACAGAAGCCTCACTGTCTTTTAGTTGAATAATACATTTACAATTATGACAGTAGACTTTAGATTCTAGCCTAGCATCTATCATTTGTATTTCAAACTGATACTTACATCTTGAGCAATAAATATCAATCCAAACTTCATCAAGGTTAAACATAAGCTATAATTTATTTCTATAAAATTAAGAAAAAGAAATATACACACTTCATTTAGTGAATAAAAAGACAATATGAGTACTGTTTTTTATATGTATTCATAAAATATTTAATTAATTCCATAGTCTATAAATAGCATAATCAATAACTAGCTATCAGTCTTGCTACTACAAAAACAGCACAAATACTTTGATGTCTACTATACAAGTATCTGTGCTATTTGCTAAAACTAAAGATGTTTCTCCAAGTAAGCTAATATTTCTCCTCTTAATCTAATCTCTTCAATAGTCATTAATAAACATCCCATAGTTATATATAGTTTATTGTCTATTTAGGTATAAAGATAATATGAGTACATATTTGTTTCTTTAGTTTAATGTATTAGGAGGAGAAGGTGCTGACTTAAGTAGGGATATAACTAAGAGATTCAGGCTTAAGTATCTCTCTCATAGTTATATTCTTTTGAGTAAATATTTTAGAAGAATAGAGAATGTTAACTTCTAATGAACTAGTAAGAAAGTCAAGCCAAAACTCTTTTCTTATTAAAAGAATTACACTTGCAGCTAATAGAGTTTCTCCTTGAAATATTGTTCCTCCAATATGGTTATTCATTGAGATAGAGATACCTTTTTTTTGAGTGTCCCATATGGCTACATACTCTGCTTTAAAATGAACCTTGTGAATATCATGAATCAAGTCATCAAAAGAATGATGCTCATTCCTAATTATCATTTCTGTCTTATAATCTTTTTCTAAAACCTCCCCTTTATTGGTGATAAAGACAGATAGCTGCACTTTTGTAAACCCATCAACATCCTGATTATCAACAACAATTAAGGAGCATTTAGATACTTCTATAATAGCTTTATTTTTTCTATAGTAGAGTTGCCTAACTTCATACTCCTCCATTTTTACAGATTGAAAGTTGAATCTTTTATAATATAGCTTTTCTTTATTCATATGAGGAGCTTCCATACTATAAGGAATTTTGACTAGATAGATTGTTTGTTCTATATCTCCATCTTTATGAATAGGGTAAATCTTCAAATTTGGAATCCTTCTGTTAATACCACTATTAATAACTAGTTCTAGCCATTCTTTAGTAAACTCATTTCCATCAATAAAGGTTATATGAGATGCTTTATGCTCTTTTTCTTGAATTCCATATATAATTATACCTCCATCTGAATTTGCAAAAGCTGAGACATCTTTTGTTATCTCAGCTTTATATTTGTCATCTTTACTTAATGCTCTAGCCTCTTTAAATTCTAAATTTAATGATTCTTCTGCATTATTGTTTATTAAAGATTCAATATCTTCAAGGGTATAATCTTCTTTGTCAAAGAATGTCATAATGTATAATTTGATTTTTATTATACAAATATAACATTAAGATTTATAAGAGATTCTTCATTGCTTCATCAATTTGACTATTCTCAAAGCTATCCAAGTATATTTGAGTTACTTTTTCATTACTATGCCCTAATGATTCAGATATAATAGAAGTAGATACACCAGACCTTTTTAATACTGTTGCAAATGAATGTCTTGCACAGTATGTAGTTAGATTTATTGGTATATTCAGTTCCTCTCCAATAGCTTTTAAAGCTTTATTTACTTTTCTTAGAACTTTGTTTATTCTGTTTAATTTCTGAATATCTGTTTTGTGAAAAGTTGATAGGATAGGGAATAAATAATTATTGTCTGAATGGCTATATTTTTCAATAATATTTAGTGCTTTATCTTGAATAGGAATCTTTATTAATTTCTTTGTTTTTCTTCTATTATATATAAGTCTATTGTCAATCAAATTATCTCTTGTAAGATAGGCTATATCAGTAAAGTTTATACCTGCACATAAATATGAAAAGTAAAATATATCAATAGATAATTGAGTATATTCTTTATTTGATTTATAACTGACTACTTTTTCTATCTCAGGTTTACTTATTGCTCTCTTAGCAGTATCTTCATGTAGTTTTGATACTTTATAAGCTCTGAATGGGTAATATTCTTGTTTAACTATATTGTCTTCAATAGCTCTATTATAAATGGCTCTAAGGGTTCTAAATCTAACCCCAATAGAGTTGTAGGCAAGACCCTTATTTCTTAGCCAAGTTTCATAGTTTTTTAACCAAACTAAATCTATTTCAGAGAATAGAATATCCAAATGAAAATTAAACTCAATTAGAGAGTTTTTCAACTCTTTGAAAGTAGAAGCATATTTTAATCTTCCTTGCTGTTTCAGTTGCTCTATATGGATATCAAATAATTCCCTAACAGTACATCTATTTGATACTCCATTTACTTTTTCTAGAAGATTTGTTATTGTATATTCTTTATTTAGTGTGTTTAGCTCTAATATATACTCTGTATATAGGTTAATTTTCTCATTAATAAGTCTTTGGATTAAGTCTTTATTAGGGCAATTCCTTTTAGGTTTGTTCTTTTCAAAATCCCAATGTTGAGGAAGAATAGATACTCCAAGAGTTAGATATTTTCTTTTACTTTCTTTAGAGATACAAATCATTAAAGGATGCTCTCCATTTGATAGTGTTTTAGATTTGTAACACAATACATTAACTGTACAACTCATCTTGTTTTGTGGTTTACAGTTGGTTTACAAACTCTATCAAAACACCACTAAAACCAGATATTTGAAACAAAAAAAGAGCCACACTAAATAGTGTAACTCTTTGATTTTCAATGTTTTAAAAGTGGTCCCAACTGGGCTTGAACCAGTGACCCCCTGATTATGAGTCAGATGCTCTAACCAACTGAGCTATAGGACCTGATTTTCGGAGGTTATCCCGAAATCGGATGCAATATTACTGCTTTTTAGCGAGACTAGCAAGTTTTTGAGTAAAAAAACTACCAGAAGATTTATCACTCAAACCACGATAGAAACTAAGAAACTTTGTATCAACGCGATAAAATTGAACTACAAAAATATTTGTTGTTATTTTTTTTACTATCGGAGAAAAGATAAGCCGCTAAACAACAAACAAGCCACTATAAATATATAAAATAGTACTACTGTCCCCTTTGTTTCTCCTAATGCAAAGAAATGAGATAATAGGAATGATCCCACTCCCATAAAAATATACAGACTCACTTGCGGTGTTATATTTATAAAGATAGAGAACAATAAAGATAAGACTGTGAAAAATATCAATAACGATAAATATGCTCTTATTTTTATTTTATCCTTATGCCTGTTAAGGAAATTATCTCCAATAATAATACTCAAAAAAAGAATTATAAAAATAAGAGAAACCCATATAGCAATATCAAAACGGAGAAAAGGAAACATAACTAACTGTTGAAAACTGCCATAATGTAGAAAAGGAGAAAGAAATTCGTTTAGATTGTCCGTAAGAAGATAAAAAGAGAATGTAGGGAAATATACTATAAAGACTCCCAAAAAGGATGCCAACAAGGATCTAAAACCAAAACACCTCATTATTACAAGAGCAATCCATGTTAATGGTACAAAAAGTAATAAAACGGATGTAAACAAACTTCCTAAAGAAAGTATAAACGTTATTTTAAATGCAGCTACAGACTTTTCTGAATGATTGTAGGATGCGAACAATATAGACACTGAAAAAAGCATACATAACGCTCCAATATACGCCGGAGATATCCATACCAACGAAGGGTGACAGCTAAACAATAAAATTATAATGGCGGGAGGCAACAGAGTCCTCCGCCTTATCAGTACAAAATCAGTATTGATATGAGCAGCTAATACCGCCATTGCAGATACAATAATACTACTACCTGCCAATGAATATAATGGATTACCCGAAAAGAAATCCAGCAGTTGCCAAAGATACCCTCCTTCCATATTTGAAGGCATAGCATTTGATGATACAACAAATGCTATCCTCATACATACTGCGAAAATAATAGAGATTATAAGAAACCCCTTCCCTTCCGCAATATGACTTTTATAAAATCTAGGAATAGTTGCCATTTTATTTGAGATCGAAACCTATATCTTTCCTATAGTATTTTTTATCATAAGATATTACATCTGCATTCTTGAAGGATAGAGATAGGGCTTCATTCTTGGTTTCTCCATATGAGCTTATTGCAATAACACGTCCTCCGTTTGTCAGCACCTTATTATTATCAAGCTTTGTTCCGGCATGAAATAAGATACTATCTTTTACCTTATCCAAACCCGACATTTCTTTATTTTTCTCATAGTCTCCCGGATAACCGCCCGATACAAGCATCACGGTAACAGCATAGCGACTATCTATTTCGAGCAATTTACTCTCCAATGTACCTATTGCAACTCCTTCTAACAAAGAAACAAAATCAGACTTTATCCGCAACATGACAACTTCAGTTTCAGGATCACCCATACGTACGTTATATTCAATTACCATAGGTTCTCCTTTGACCTCTATTAAGCCTAAGAAAATAAATCCTTTATATATAATTTTATCCTTTTTCAGCCCCTCTATTGTTGGAATAACAATGCGGTCTTCTACTTTTTTCATGAATACATCGTCAGCAAACGATACCGGCGAGACTGCCCCCATTCCTCCGGTATTCAGCCCCGTATCTCCTTCGCCAATTCGTTTATAATCTTTAGCTACAGGTAGTATTTTATATGAATCTCCATCCGTTAACACAAATACAGAACATTCTATTCCCGACAAAAACTCTTCTATAACAACAGTTTTACTAGCATCACCAAACATCCCCGAAAGCATTTCTTTTAGCTCTTGTTTGGCTTCCTCTATATCACTTATTATAAGTACGCCTTTTCCGGCAGCTAATCCATCTGCCTTCAACACATACGGAGCCTCTAGCTCTTCTAAAAATAAATAGGCTTCGTCCAATTCATCTAATGAAAAGCTTTTATATTTGGCTGTGGGAATATTATGACGCATCATAAATTGCTTAGCAAAATCCTTGCTACCTTCAAGCTGTGCTCCTATCTTAGAGGGGCCTATAACCGGAATATCTTTAATATCATCATCATTGACGAAGAAATCGTATATTCCTCTTACAAGTGGCTCTTCGGGACCTACAACAACCATATCTATCTTATTCTCTAATACGAATTGTTTTATCTCAGGAAAATCAGTGGGCAATAAGTCTATATTTACAGCTATTTCATGAGTTCCTGCATTGCCGGGAGCCACATAAAGTTCCTGAACCTTATCGCTTTGCTTAATCTTCCATGCCAATGCATTTTCACGACCTCCGTTTCCTAATAATAATATATTCATAATTAAAAAGATAATATTTTGTTGTATTCTTAGCTAGATTCACTTAATAATAGGTGTCTCAACACAAGAAGAGTTTCATGACACGTTAATTATTTGAGCAGCAAAGATACATGATTATTTTCTTAACATGAAATCAGAAATATTTATTGTAAGTTTGTACCCCTAAAAAAATGAAAATAGAAAGAATGCAAGAAGAAAAAGGAATCTTTAAGAGAGCAGAGCTATTACTGGGTGACAAATTGATGAACAAGATCTCTTCGGTAAGAGTTATTTTATTCGGCGTAGGAGGAGTTGGTAGTTGGTGTGCCGAAAGCCTGATTCGATCGGGAATAAGACATCTTACCATTGTAGATTCCGATAAAGTTTGTGAGACAAATATAAACAGACAACTTATGGCTACAACAAAAACGATTGGGCAACGTAAGGTGGAAGTATTAAAGTCTCGTTTGCTCGACATCAACCCCGATGCTGAAATAGAAATTATTGCTCAGGTATATAGCGAAGAAACTTCTGATTCTTTCAACCTTCAATCTTACGACTATATAATTGATGCAATAGATAGTCTGAAACATAAGGTACATTTAATTCGCACAGCAACACGGACTAAAGCTAAATTATTCTCTTCGATGGGTGCTGCCTTAAAAATGGATCCAACGCGAATTAAAGTTGCCGAGTTTTGGAATGTAAAAGGCTGTCCGCTCGCTGCAGCCCTTCGTCGAAAAATGAAACAAGGAGAAAAACCGTGGAAAAAATTCAAATGCGTATATAGTGACGAAGTTTTAGAAAACAAAGGTCTGAAGTATGAACATGATGAGTCAAAGAGCTCAGAATTACTAAAACAAGATAATCCGAGTGTGAAAGCTCAAACTAATGGTACGCTGGTTCATATCACAGCTACATTTGGCTTCACCTTAGCAGGGCTCGTTATTCAAGATATTTGCAAAGAATAATTTCTGAGAATACTATAAAATCAGTATTATTTCTCATATTTGTAGTAATAAATTAAATAAAACTACAATGAATGAATTAATTATTGATTACAATACACTTTCTTCCACTAAGAAAACTATAAATATCATAACAGGTATTTATTTAACCGGATTTGCTCTTTATTTTTGTATTACAGAAGGGATTGCCGGTCGTTATGGAATATTATTTTTCAGTGCACTTATAGCATTTATCCTTGCTGCGATACTATTACTAAACAATACCTTATGGATCTCGGGAGCGATACTTTCAATCGATAACAATACGGTTAAACCGAACATGTCGGGACAAAGTAAATCTGCAATAGATTGGACAAATGTAAGTAGTTTAAATATTGGTATCAGCTACATTACTTTCTCTCTGAATGGAGGACAAAAACAAAGAAAAATAGATCTCGCTACTTTAAAATACGATGATGTCAAAACAGTAAAGAGCAAAATAGTAGAAATTTGCGAATACAAAAACATCCCTTATCAGAATGATTAATATCTCCTTCTTATAAGAATATAAGACATACTATATAAATAAAAATACCCTTTAGATATTCAAAACCTAAAGGGTATTTTTATGTATATTCTAATCTTAGGAACGGTGATTAATATATCTCTACTCGCTTAGATCCATTTAACCTTGTGTACCCTTTGTATGCTTGGATTGTATCAAAAACAAAAGTCCGCATACATTTTCATGTATACGGACTTTGCATTTAAAACGGCGGTAACCTACTCTCCCACTTTTACGCAGTACCATCGGCACGACCGGGCTTAACTTCTCTGTTCGGAATGGGAAGAGGTGGAGCCCCGGTGTTATAACCACCTGAATATCTTTACTGCTGAATCTCTTGTCAGCATTATAGGATTGACCTGATGTAAAAGAGCAAATAGATACATATCATAGATACCAATCTAGCAAACCTCCGTGTTAGTTGTTCGGTGCGGACTTATCCGCACCCCGTAGAAAGCTTTCGGGCAATTAGTACTGCTCGGCTATGACATTACTGCCTTTACACCTGCAGCCTATCAACGTTGTAGTCTACAACGACCCTTATGAGGATATCTTATCTTGAAGCCGGCTTCGTACTTAGATGCTTTCAGCACTTATCCGATCCAGACTTAGCTACCCGGCGATGCTCCTGGCGGAACAACCGGTGAACCAGGGGTCTGTCCGACACGGTCCTCTCGTACTAGTGTCAGATCTCCGCAAATATCCAGCGCCCACGATAGATAGAGACCGAACTGTCTCACGACGTTCTGAACCCAGCTCGCGTGCCACTTTAATGGGCGAACAGCCCAACCCTTGGGACCTACTCCAGCCCCAGGATGTGACGAGCCGACATCGAGGTGCCAAACCATTCCGTCGATATGAGCTCTTGGGAATGATCAGCCTGTTATCCCCGGAGTACCTTTTATCCTTTGAGTCGATGGCCTATTCCATACTCGAAACCACCGGAT
>NZ_GL892011.1 GCF_000213575.1 Dysgonomonas mossii DSM 22836 | reverse complement strand
CCGCCAGGAGCATCGCCGGGTAGCTAAGTCTGGATCGGATAAGTGCTGAAAGCATCTAAGTACGAAGCCGGCTTCAAGATAAGATATCCTCATAAGGGTCGTTGTAGACTACAACGTTGATAGGCTGCAGGTGTAAAGGCAGTAATGTCATAGCCGAGCAGTACTAATTGCCCGAAAGCTTTCACAGGGGGGCGGACTCAGGTCTGCCCCGCACAACTAACCCAGAGGTTTGCTAGATTGGTATCTATGATACGGAATTATTTGCTCTTTTACATCAGGTCAATCCTATAAGGATGGAAAACGATTCATCCGTAACGATATTCAGGTGGTTATAACACCGGGGCTCCACCTCTTCCCATTCCGAACAGAGAAGTTAAGCCCGGTCGTGCCGATGGTACTGCGTAAAAGTGGGAGAGTAGGTTACCGCCGTTTTAAGCAAAGTCCGTATACAAGCAATTGTATGCGGACTCTTTGTTTTTGAACAATCAGACTCCATTAGGAATGATAAATAACAGAAGAAAAGGATCTCATTATACCAATGAGGTACTTTGTTTTTAAAATCCTGAAATAAATATATTAATACATTCTCATTCAAATCATTCTTATTTCATATATACTCTACTCTTTTTTCACAAACCTTAATATAGTTTCAAATAATTAAAAGATAAAAATCTCATATTTTTTTTTAACTTTGCAACCTTTGCATTATGATAAATGTGCAAATAATCAAATAGTTAAATATTCGATAACGCAAACTAATGAAGCTATTAAGCTATAATGAATTTTACACATATATTTTATTTTAGGAAAGCATATCCGAATTATAATTTGGATATAAAATAAAAATATTATCAATTTTACTTCAGAATATATTAGATTAATATATGGAATGAAGGATACATAATTCAAGTAAAAATAAGAATAATGTATTGTATTATATATGATTTCAAAGATTTTTACAAAACTATAATATCAAATTTTAAACAACACCGATACAAACGAATTAAAAAAGTACAGGAAAACTATACTTATATTTGATCATAAACAAACAATAATAAAGAGTAAAAATATGCTTATTCCTATAAAGAAGAAAATGGGGAGCCTGATAGACAATATTAAAATATCAGAAACTCATTTGCAACGAACAAAGGGTAATTATGCAGACAGGATTCAAGATTGGAATAGTGTGGAATTTGCTAATTTCAGCTATGGTTTATTGCCTCCTTACAAAGGTGAAATGTCATCATGTGATCTGAAAATCAAAAAAATAATTAAAGATAAAATAACAATAGAGTTGACTCAATGTAATGCTATTACCTCTAGAGGTGGTCGTATAGATATAAAGCCTATTAATTATTCTGACTTTGTGCGATTAGATTATGATTTTAGTCAAGAGATTGAAGATAATAAACACTGGAATGTTGTTTTAGCTGTAGAACCATTTTATAATAAGTGTCAAGGTATTGTAAGCGTTCAAGAAACATCATCTAATTATAGACAAACCTATCATTTGTCTATACAACCAATGGGACAAATTCCAAAAGAAGAATTCGGAATATCTAATCTTATTCTAGGACGGGTTATTAAAGAAGATAATAATTACAGTATAGATTCGAACTATATTCCTCCAAGCGTAATGATGAGCAGCCATCCTGATCTAGAAAAATATTATGAACTATTTGGAAAATACCTTAATGAAATCGAAATTTCATCTCAAAGTATTATTCAAAAAATACAAGATAAAGACAGTGATTCTGATCTAACAAATAATATGATATTTCTATGCGAAAAGATACTCATTTATATTGCAGAGATTCGTTTTAACTATACTAATAGAGGACGTTTTTATCAACCTATAGAAATAGCCAACACCTTTTCTTCTTTTGCTCGTGTATGCTTTACTTTCATTGATTCTATATCTCTAGAAAAGAAAAAAGGACTATTTAATTATTTTGGTAAATGTGGAGGTATTGAACCGAATACATTTTTGGAACTTCTCTCTAATTTAGAAGAATGCCGATACGATCATCAAGATATACGATGCTCAATGGCTCGAATAGAATCTTCTTTAGCTTTATTTTCTGAGTTGTGGAGCAAAATTTAACGAATAAAAGGACTCTATATATAATACAAAAAGCTCATTATACCTAATATAGGATAATGAGCTTTTTAATAAATATACTATCTGTTTCTATTTGCTTATTTCACTTCTTCAAAATCTACATCAGTCACATTATTGTCGCCTCCATTAGATTGGCTACCAGTATTACCTCCGGCTTCTTGTCCCGGATGAGCACCTGCTTGTTGCTGATTGTATATATTTTGGCTGAGCTCCTGCATTAATTTAGTTAATTCATCCATAGCAGAATCAACAGCTGGAATATCTTGAGCTTTGTGAGCATCTCTTAGTTTATTTAAAGCACCTTCGATAGAAGCTTTCTGATCGGCTGGAATTTTATCTCCAAGATCTTTCAATTGATTTTCTGTTTGGAAAATAACTGAATCTGCCTGATTCAACTTGTCTATCTTTTCTTTTTCTTTCTTATCTGCTTCTGCATTAGCTGCAGCTTCGTCCTTCATTCGTTGGATTTCTGCGTCTGTAAGACCCGATGAAGCCTCGATACGAATAGATTGTTCTTTACCGGTCTTTTTATCTTTTGCCGATACACTAAGAATACCATTGGCATCGATATCAAATGTAACTTCAATTTGAGGCTCACCACGACGTGCCGGTAATATACCGTCTAAATTGAAGACACCTATTTGTTTATTGTCTCTCGCCATCGGACGTTCTCCTTGAAGTACAACAATCTGTACAGACGGTTGGTTGTCGGCAGCGGTAGAGAATGTTTCGCTCTTCTTCGTAGGAATGGTTGTATTGGCCTCAATTAGCTTAGTCATTACATTTCCCATTGTTTCTATACCAAGAGACAATGGAGTAACGTCAAGTAATAATACATCTTTCACCTCACCTGTCAATACAGCTCCTTGTATAGCAGCACCCACGGCAACAACTTCATCAGGGTTTACACCTTTGGATGGTGTCTTTCCGAAGAACTTCTCAACTTCTGCTTGTACAGCAGGTATACGAGTAGAACCTCCGACTAAGATTACTTCATCTATATCGGATGGAGAATATCCTGCATCTTTCAACGATTGACGACATGGCTCGATACACTTACGAATAAGTGAGTCTGCTAATTGCTCAAATTTAGCACGAGTTAGATTTTTTACCAAGTGTTTTGGAATACCATTAACCGGCATAATATATGGCAAGTTGATTTCAGTAGAAGTTGTGCTTGATAGCTCTATTTTTGCTTTTTCAGCAGCTTCTTTCAGACGCTGTAAAGCCATTGGGTCTTTACGTAGATCCAGTCCCTCTTCATTCATGAACTCTTCAGCCAGCCAATTAATAATAACCTGATCGAAATCGTCACCACCAAGGTGAGTGTCACCATTGGTTGACTTAACTTCAAATACACCGTCTCCTAATTCTAGGATAGAGATATCAAATGTACCACCACCAAGGTCGAACACTGCAATTTTCATATCCTTGTGAGCCTTGTCAAGACCATAAGCAAGTGCAGCAGCTGTAGGCTCATTAACGATACGTTGAACTTTAAGACCTGCAATCTCTCCGGCTTCTTTTGTTGCCTGACGTTGCGAGTCGCTAAAGTATGCAGGTACAGTAATAACTGCGTCTGTCACTTCTTGTCCAAGATAGTCTTCAGCTGTTTTTTTCATCTTTTGAAGAATCATCGCTGAAATTTCCTGAGGAGTATAAAGACGTCCGTCAATGTCTATACGTGGTGTATTGTTATCTCCTTTCACTACTTTATAAGGTACACGGGTTACTTCGGTTTGAACTTGATCCCATGTTTCTCCCATAAATCTTTTTATGGAGTATATTGTTTTTTCCGGATTTGTGATAGCCTGACGTTTTGCAGGATCACCAATTTTACGTTCATTTCCCTCAATAAAAGCAACAACAGAAGGTGTTGTTCTTTTTCCTTCGTTGTTTGTGATAACGATAGGTTCGTTACCTTCCAACACGGCAACACAAGAGTTTGTGGTACCTAAGTCAATTCCTATTATTTTTCCCATCTTATTATATTATTATATTGTTTCTAATTAATTTCTATTCTAATTTCTTTCAATTGATATTTCAATGACATTAGCCTTTGTTCAAAAGCTATGCCAAAATATATGATGACAATAAAAAAAATAAAATATGACGATTTGTCAGAATTGATAGTGATTCTATTGGATGTGTTTAATGTTTTTATTTATAGGTGTTTATTTGTCTTTTTCTGTTTTATATATATTTTAGAGATTACTATAAACTACATATAAGTATAATATATCAAGACACAAATAAGAAAATATTTAATAATAACTTAATCAAGCTTTAATACATTTCTGTTCCGTTGGATAGCAATCCGGCTTGTTATTAAATCAAACTTTTTGTAGATTTGAGGATATTTAGAGCTTAAACATATATATAAATGAGCCAACCTTTAGCAGAGCGGTTACGTCCGCGTAATCTCGAAGAATATATAGGACAAAAACATTTAGTAGGAGAGGGTGCTATTCTTCGAAAGATGATAGAATCGGGCAGAGTTCCTTCTTTTTTACTATGGGGGCCTCCTGGAGTGGGCAAAACTACATTGGCTCAGATAATAGCGAATACACTTGATACGCCTTTTTATACTCTTAGTGCTATAAACTCCGGTGTAAAAGATGTGCGAGAAGTAATTGAATTGGCTAAAAAGAATCAGTTCTTTAATACCAAGAGTCCTATTTTGTTTATTGATGAAATCCATCGCTTTTCTAAATCACAACAAGACTCATTACTCGGTGCTGTAGAAACAGGGGTAATAACATTAATTGGAGCAACTACAGAAAATCCCTCCTTTGAGGTTATTCGCCCGTTGTTGTCACGTTGTCAGGTTTATGTCTTGCAATCTTTAGGTAAAGAAGATTTGGAAGAACTGGCTCATAGGGCTTTAACACAGGATATAATACTTAAAGATCGGGATATCGAACTTAAAGAAACGGATGCGATATTGCGTTTTTCGGGAGGTGATGCCCGTAAATTATTGAATATACTTGATTTAGTAATCTCATCTGAAACAAATGATAAGATCTCAATAACCGATAAACTGGTAACAGAACGTTTGCAAGAAAATCCGGCAGCATACGATAAAGGAGGGGAAATGCATTATGACATTATTTCTGCTTTTATAAAGTCGATACGAGGGAGCGATCCCGATGCTGCTATTTATTGGTTGGCGCGGATGGTGGCCGGAGGTGAAGATCCGAAATTTATAGCACGACGTCTTGTTATTTCTGCTGCAGAAGATATTGGATTGGCAAATCCAAATGCCTTGTTGTTAGCAAATGCTTGTTTCGATGCTTTGCATAAAATTGGATGGCCTGAAGGGCGTATTGTACTGGCTGAAACTACTATATATTTGGCAACATCTCCTAAAAGTAATTCAGCATACATGTCGGTAGATGAAGCCATAGCCTTAGTAAATGAGACAGGAAATCTACCTGTGCCATTACACTTACGTAATGCGCCTACAAAGTTGATGAAGGAATTGAATTACGGAAAAGAATATAAATATGCACATAGCTTTGAAAATAATTTCGTCCAACAAGATTATGTACCTAAAGAGATACAGGGGAGACAATTTTGGAAACCCCAACAGAATGCAGCTGAAAGTAAAATTGTGGAATGGCTCAAAAAGCTCTGGAAAGATCGATATTAAGGGCATGCACGAGTATTATTTTTAAGAATTTAAATTATCTAATAATAGAATTGTAGTTTACTTTTATAGCTAAAAAGTGACATGAAAAAATAGACAATAACCTGTTACTTTTGTCACTTTTTGAAAAAGGTCTCTGCAACAATTAAGTTTAGAATAATGAATAATAAACTATTGCTATTTTTCTCTATAATCTTTTATCTAACGAGTATATATACTTTTTCACAAGTCTATCATACCCAAGCAATATCTGATGATATATATACGGTACAGGTAAATAAAAATAACGATTGGAGTTCATATCCCATCATAGCATTGGATGGCAACGATTATATACATATGAGTTTCGATCGTATTTCTGAAAACTCAATGAATCGTTTACGTTATCGGATAATACATTGTGATGCATACTGGAAAAGAAGCAGTGGCATATCTGAGATAGATTATCTAAGTGGATTCAATGATAACCCGATCGATGATTATGCTTCTTCTTTAAATACAACAGTAGAATATACTCACTTTGCTATTGATATTCCTAATAATGATGTAAATATTAAATTATCAGGAAACTATGTTATTGAAATCTACGAAGATGGTACTCCTGAAGAAGTTTTACTTACTGCTTGTTTCTCTGTTGTAGATACACAAGTAAGTATAGCTCCAAGCATCACTTCTAATACGGATATTGATACAAATAAGGGGCATCAACAGTTGTCTTTTAGTATATTTCATCAGAATCTTAATATAAGAGACCCTTTTACCGAATTGAAAATCTTTGCTTGGCAAAACAATAGACTCGATACAGAACGACGCCAAATAAAGCCTACTTATGTTAGTTCCGATAAATTAATATATGAACACAATGGGAATCTGATATTTGAAGCAGGAAATGAATATCGTCGATTTGAGACATCCAGTTATAGATACAATGGTTTGAATGTAGAGCATATTGAATATAATCGACCTAATTATACAATGTACATCGTTCCTGATAAAATCAGAGCTGGGAGATCATATAGTTATGACCAAGATCAAAATGGAAGATTTTATATTAGAAGTAACGATAAGAATGATAGTGAGATAGAGTCTGATTATTTTAATACAGTATTTACTCTACCAATGGATAGCCCAATAGGCGAGGATATTTTTATTAATGGGGACTTTACTGATAATAACTTTACCGACAAATATAGAATGATATATGATGAAGAGAACAGACAATATTATATAGCTCTGCTTTTAAAGCAAGGTTTGTATAATTATCAGTATCTGACTAAGTCGGGAGCTAGTTACTCAACAGCAAAAATAGAAGGTAATTATTTTGAAACAGAAAATGAATATCAGATATTTGTCTACTACCGTCCATCCGGGCAACGCTATGATAGCCTGATAGGTGTGCAAAACATTCAATCACGAAATAAATAAAAAATCCTCTTTACACATTTGCATAAAGAGGATCTGATTATATTAGCTTATACTTTAATTACTCAAGGTAAGTATATCCATAAAGACCTGAACGATAGTTTGAGAGAAACTCTTTTCCTTCTTCTACTGTTATTGTCCCTTGTTTAACACTTGATGTAACCCATGTCTCAACTGTACGGACAAGCTTTTTCGCATTGTATTGAGCATAGTCTAATACTTCTGCAACAGTTTCACCATCTATCATTTGCTCTATCTTATATCCGTCTTTATCAACTGATATATGAACTGCATTTGTATCTCCAAACAGGTTATGAAGGTCGCCCAATATTTCCTGATAAGCACCCACAAGGAATACTCCGAGGTAATATGATTCGTTCTTCTTCATGCTATGTACCGGCAAGTATGATGACTGATTACCGTTAGAGATAAAGTTATCTATCTTTCCGTCAGAGTCACAAGTTACATCCTGCAGTGTTGCTGTTCTATCCGGCTTTTCGTCCAATCTATGAATTGGTATAATTGGGAAAATCTGGTCAATAGCCCAAGAGTCCGGCAACGACTGAAATAAGGAGAAATTACAGAAATATTTATCCGGTAATAATTTTGATAATTGTTTCAACTCTTCAGGAGCATGTTTTGCTCTGCCTGCAATTTGGAATATTTCACGGGCAATAGAGAAGTAAAGACGCTCTACCTGCGCTCTCGTTTTCAATGTTAGCATTCCCAAACTAAATAAGTCGAGTGCCTCTTCACGAATCTGTTGTGCGTCGTGCCAAGCTTCTAACATACGCGACTGGCTAAGATCGTCCCATATTTGATAAAGCTCCTTAACGAGCTCATGGTCGTCTTCTGACAAATCTTTATCTTCGTCCCACTCGGGTAAAGTAGCTGTTTCCAACACTTCAAATACCAAAATAGAGTGGTGTGCCGTGAGCGATCGTCCCGATTCTGTTATAATATTAGGGTGCGGAATGCCATTCTTATCGGCTGCATCTACCATTGTAGCGATAGAGTCATTCACATACTCTTGTATCGAGTAGTTTACACTACTTTCGTTATAAGATGAACGTGTACCATCGTAGTCAACACCTAGTCCTCCACCAATATCAACAAACTCTACCTTAAAGCCCATTGCATGTAACTGTACATAGAATTGAGCGGCTTCACGTAATGCTGTTTTTATGCGGCGAATTTTAGTAATCTGACTTCCAATATGAAAATGGATAAGGCGTAATGACTCTTGCATATTTGCTTTTTCAAGATATGCCAAAGCTTCTAACAGTTCACTTGAGTTCAATCCGAATTTACTTCCATCACCACCAGACTCTTCCCATTTACCACTGCCGGAACTAGCCAGCTTGATACGTATACCGATATTAGGCGTTATCTTTAGTCTTTTAGCTATTTTGGCAATTAGGGGGATCTCATTTAATTTTTCAACTACAATGAATATATGCTTGCCCATCTTTTGTGCCAATAAAGCTAACTCAATATAACTTTCGTCCTTATATCCATTACAGATTATAAGCGAGTCTGAATCGGTATTGATTGCTATAACGGCATGAAGTTCCGGCTTAGAGCCGGCTTCCAATCCGATATTGAATTTTTTTCCGTGGCTGATAAGTTCTTCTACCACCGGGCGCATTTGATTTACCTTGATAGGGTATATTATATGGTTTTGCCCTTTGTATTCATATTCTTCGGCAGCCTGTTTAAAGCACGTGGAAATTTTTTCGATACGATTATCCAGAATATCCGGAAAACGAATCAATACAGGAGCTGACACATCGCGAAGCTGCAATTCGTCCATCAGTTCTTTTAAATCAACAGCCACCCCATCTTTTCGTGGAGTTACAACAACGTTACCTTTCTCATTAACAGAAAAGTAATTAATACCCCAGCCTGCGATGTTGTACAACTCAGCTGAGTCTTCGATGCGCCATTTTCTCATTCTTTGTGTAAAGTGAAATTTATTTAAATAGATAAATATGTTGTTATTTTAGCATTCTTAGGGTCTTTCGACTCCTCACCATAGATGTCGAAATCTGCTAAATAACGTCTTTTTATATTAGACTGCCAAATATGTGCCCAAGTTTTACCTATGGCATAAGGCAGTTCACCTTCCGAAAGGTACTTATAATATTTTGATTCTGGTATTTCTTTGAAAGTTAACCCTAAATTTGTAGGTATTCCTTCAATACTAGAAACTTTATAACCCAATACAGTCGTGTATTCTCCTGTATAGTCACTCTCATAATCAGTATAAATGCAATAAATATCATTAGATACCTTATTAGGCATCAGTTGCTGAATGTAAGCATTACGGAAAAAAACTTCCCATAGTTTTGCAATATCCTCTTGCGATTGATGATTCTGATTCGTAGTACGGACAGATATTCCAACAACCACAAACTTAGTCAGAGTGACTTCTTCACGATTCATCCTTATTTCCTCTTTAAGATATTTGTTACTTCTGCAATATACAAGTAATGAAAATCCTTTTCGGGATACCATCTTTCGATGATGTCTTTTTCAAGAAAAGCATCTTCTTGGATACGCTGGACAAAGAGCTTTTTGGCAAAAATAGCTGTTTCGGCTTCCATAAAATATGGTATATGTTTATCGAAGGCAATATTTAGTCCGGCTTTTGAGATTTTATCTTCATCACGCCCCGATACTTTACCTAAATAACTTAAGTCCTTTAAGTATTTTTTATCAAAGAAAGTAAGAGAGAAAGATTCAGTACTTTCTACAAACTCCCTTGTGTATCTTTGAGGACGTATAACAACAAATACTACTTCTTTGTTCCACATCACACCGTATCCTCCCCAACTTGCAGTCATTGTATTCACTGTTCCATCGGGCTTAGATGCAGTAACAAGCATCCATTTGTTTTTTAACCCGAATGAATCGGGCGTAAAATCTTTTATTTCTATTTTTTCAAAGGATGTCATAATTTCGCAAGTGTCAATATCGTTTTCAAGTAAAAAGTAACAAAAGTAACAGTTTTTAAACTATTTCTAGATGTCACTTTTTTATTTCTAAACTAATTCGAATGATCTGTATATAGATAATTTAATCCAGTTTCAATACTGCAAGGAAAGCTTTTTGAGGAACTTCTACGTTTCCTACCTGCTTCATGCGTTTTTTACCTTCTTTTTGTTTCTCGAGAAGTTTACGCTTACGAGAGATATCACCACCATAACATTTCGCCGTAACATCTTTACGTACGGCCTTGATCGTCTCACGGGCAATGATTTTAGCACCGATAGCAGCCTGTATTGCTATATCAAACTGCTGACGAGGGATCAGTTCTCTCAGTTTTTCACACATGCGACGACCGAAGTTTACGGCATTGTCAACATGTGTTAGTGTAGACAGAGCATCTACAGATTCACCGTTTAGTAGTATGTCCAATTTTACAAGCTTCGATTCACGATAGTCATGCATATGATAATCGAATGAAGCATATCCTTTCGAAATACTTTTCAGCTTATCGTAGAAATCGATGACAATCTCTCCTAACGGTATATCATATATAATCTCAACACGATCTCCTGAGATATATTCTTGTTTGATAAGGATACCTCGTTTGCCCAGACATAAAGTCATAATAGCCCCTATATAGGTGGTATTGGTGATTACCGAAGCACGTATATAGGGTTCTTCTATATAATCTATCAGAGTAGGGTCGGGGAGTCCTGCGGGGTTGTGAACTTCTTTCGTGTTCCCTTTCTTGTCGTGAACGATATAAGAAACATTTGGAACAGTTGTAATCACATCCATGTTGAATTCCCGGTCGAGGCGTTCCTGTATAATCTCCATATGTAAAAGGCCCAAGAATCCGCAACGGAAACCAAACCCTAAGGCAACAGATGATTCCGGCTGAAATGTAAGAGAGGCATCATTCAACTGAAGTTTCTCTAACGATGAGCGTAGGTCTTCAAAGTCTTCGCTATCGATAGGATAAACTCCGGCAAAAACCATTGGCTTTACTTCTTCGAAGCCATCAATAGCCTTGTCGCAGGCTCCTTTTACATGTGTGATAGTATCACCAACTTTTACTTCTTTCGAAGTTTTAATCCCTGAAATTATATAACCAACGTCGCCACACCTTACTTCATTACGCGGAGACATATCCAATTTTAGTACACCTACTTCGTCTGCTTCATACTCTTTCCCTGTTGCAAAGAATTTTACTAGATCACCTTTCTTTATTGTACCATTCACCACTTTATAATAAGCAATGATACCACGGAAAGAGTTAAAAACTGAATCGAAAATAAGTGCTTGTAACGGAGCTTCGGGATCTCCTTGTGGTTCCGGTATACGTTCTATAATTGAATCCAGTATGGTATAAACGCCTTCTCCTGTTTTACCACTGGCACGTATTATATCCTCTTTTTTTACACCTAACAGTTCTATAATCTGATCTTCAACTTCATCGGGCATAGCACTTGGAAGGTCTATCTTATTCAGAATAGGGATAATCTCAAGATCATGCTCGATTGCCATATACAGGTTTGATATTGTTTGTGCCTGTATCCCTTGTGCGGCATCTACTATTAATAATGCGCCTTCACATGCTGCTATAGAACGTGAAACTTCATACGAAAAGTCAACGTGTCCGGGAGTATCAATCAGATTAAGAATATATTTTTCGCCTTTATATACATATTCCATCTGTATGGCATGGCTTTTTATAGTGATGCCACGCTCACGTTCCAGATCCATGTTGTCAAGTACCTGAGCTTGCAAGTCTTTGCCTTCAACAGTCTTTGTATATTCTAAAAGCCTGTCAGCAAGGGTACTTTTACCATGATCAATATGAGCTATAATGCAAAAATTTCGTATTTTATCCATTCTGTAATAAATCTTCTTTTTGGTGTATCGATTTGAAGTAAATATACTACCCCAAATTAGGCTGCAAATATACAAAAAAGATATAAAATACAGGGCTATTCGCGAAACAGATTTGAGTGACTTTAAAGAAAGATTAAATCATAAGAAATAAATGCTGTATCATTCTTTATATAAAGTATGTCTATATGTAATAAAAATAGGATGCACCATTGATACATCCTATTTCTTTATTCTAATACAATTTTATTTCTCTGTTTCCTTATACCATTTATTTAGCTGCCCATTAACAAAAACAAAGTACCAGTGGTTTTTAAATTTATCTACGTATTCTAAAGTCTGGTCACCATTACTTCTTTGGTCGACAACTGAATATTTATCACCCATAAGTGAGACGATCTCTCGTTGTGTCATCCCCAGTTCTACTTGTTTAAGTTGTGTGTTGTAAACTGGTCCGCAAGCTGCAAGTGTAAATGCAACAAGGAATGCAAAAAATATCTTTTTCATAATATAATTGTTTTTATAACCTATTTAACGTTCTAAGCATGTGTTTAGTTCTCAAATATAGAGTAATATCAATTTATAGTCATTTTTGAAAAAAGAGAGATAAAGAGTTGCTAATCTTCTTTGCAACAGTCACAACCTTCATGTTTCTCTAAAACCCTGTGAGGAAAATCTCCATGTCCAATTATTTCGATAGGACAAGAATTGTATGATTTTTCAAGCCAGTCGGTCGAGATGTTCGTGCCTGAATGATAATGCAGTCCTTCGTTTACGCATGCTATATTCTTCACGAGTGAAATAACGGTTCCAACATCATGAGATACCAGTATGATAGCCGTATCCAGATTTATCTCTTCGAGCAATTTGTAGAAATTGCTTTCAAAACGTTTATCCACATAGGAATTAGGCTCATCGAGAACTAACAAATCGGGGTCATCGATAATCGCCCTTCCTAGTAATGTGCGTTGCAACTGCCCACCTGATAACGCACCTATCGAACGGTGTATAAGCTGTTCCAACCCCATTTTTTCGGCTACGACATGAACCTTTTCTTTTTGTTCCTTTGTATAAGAAGAGAAAATACCTTTTTTTACGGTTAATCCAGACAAGATAACATCATATACAGATATTGGGAATTTTTTATCAATCTGATTGATCTGAGGCAGATAACCGATGTTTATTTTATCAACCTTTATATTATTCCTGTAAAAAGATATTTTACCCGAAGCCGGCTTAACCAACCCCATGAGAGTTTTGAGAAGAGTTGTTTTACCTCCTCCGTTTGGCCCGATAATACCGAGAAAATCATTCTTGGTAACTTCCAGATTGACATTCTTCAATACATAAGGATTGCCGTCGTATCCTACAGAAAGATCTTTTATCTCAAGAATTTTACTCATCAATTAATCTTCTAAAGCCATAGCTCTAGCTATTTTAATCATTTCTTCACTCCAGTTATAAGACAGCAGATTGATAGGTACTGCTTTTCCGCCAGTAGCTTCGGCTACAGTTTCTGCATTCTTTGTATCAAATTCCTTTTGAATAAACACAACCTTTATACCTTCAGCTTTTGCTTTATCTATCAGTTCTTTCAACTGTGCAGGAGAAGGATTCTTCCCTTCATGTTCAATAGAATACTGTGTTAGTCCATATTCTTGGGCAAAATAGCTAAGCGCAGGATGGTAAATAATAAAAGCTTTGCTTGGTGCTTTTTTCAGATACGATTTTATTATGCTATCGGTCTTGTCTATTTCGGAGAGAAGTTTATCGTAATTAGCTTTGTAATCAGCTTCATTTGCCTTGTCTATTTCGATAAGCCCTTTATACATATTTCCTGCAATTATTTTAGCTGAAACGACAGAACTCCATGTATGAGGATCACCTCCTACATGTCCATGATGATTATGATCATGCCCTTCGTGATGATTGTGGTCTTCACAGGTTGATTCTATGCCATCCGAACAATCAATTACTTTAAACGCAGGATTACTTGCCGCAACTTTATTTATCAGAGAGTTCTCTATACCAAGATAACCCACCTTGAAGTAAGCTGTGCTTTTGTCAAGATTCATCATCTGTGAAGGAGTAAAGTCTGCACTTTCCGGATTCATTCCGGGAGAAATAATGCATTCTACTTTGAAGTGATTGCCAACAAGAGCCTCTAAAAAATACCTCTGCGGCTCTATTGTAACCATCAGTAATTTAGATTCTTCTGTCTTTGTTGAAGATTTACAGCCTTGTAATAGAACAAGTGTAAGTATCCCCAAACATAAAGCTATATATGTATGTCTAAGTTTCATTATTTAGTATAATCTTATTTTACTTTTCCTTCGTTAGGTCGTATATTTTGCGAATATGATCAAGCTCCTTCTTGAAGTCAATGTTCAGGTCTATCAAAGTACCATCGTTAAGATCATACACCCAACCTGCTACACGTGGGTATCCTGATTCTAGATATGATTTTTGGACCTCTGCTGTTTTTATAACATTCAGACACTGTTCGTAGACATTAAGTTCCACCAAGCGATTGTAGCGATCCTTCATATCAGGAATAGCATCGAGCTCTTTTTCATGCAAACGATATACATCTCGCACATTTCGTAACCATGGATTCAAAATACCTAAATCTTTTGGTTGCATAGCTGCTTTTATTCCACCACAATTATAGTGACCGCAAACAATGATATATTTTACATTTAAATATTCTACAGCATAGTTAATGACAGATAATACATTTAAGTCATTATTTACAACCATATTAGCTATGTTGCGATGAACGAACACTTCTCCCGGTTGCAAACCCATTATTTCATTTGCATGTACACGGCTATCGGAACATCCGATGTATAAATACTCAGGATTTTGTTCTTTTACAAGATGAGCAAAGAAATCCGGGTTTTCCTTATTCTTCTTTTCAACCCATTTTTTGTTCTCTGCAAAAATTTTCTGATATGATTCTTGTATTTGCATCTAGTTTTTTGAGGTTTTAAGTTCTTGTATTATATTCGTTACCTGTTCGATCAATGATTTTGTGTTATCATTAACAATTACAAAGTCAGAAAGTTTAGCTTTTTCTTCATCCGACATCTGATTTTGTATGCGTTCCATCACCTTTTCTTTAGAGAGGTTGTCTCGTAACATTGTTCGCTCGATTCTTATGTCTAAAGGCGTGTATACCATTAACACTTTATCCATCATGTGGTTAAATCCGGATTCAAAGAGGATCGCTGCTTCATGTGCTACAATATCACATTGTGCATGTTTTTTTACCCATTCAATAAAATCACGTTCGACTTCGGGATGAATGATTGCATTCACTGTTTCCAGTTTTTTCTTATCATTAAAAATATGAGAAGCGAGCAATGGTTTATTTAATACTCCTTCACTATATAGTTCTTCACCAAATAGATTGATTAGTTTTTCTCTGATTGTAGGAGATGTAGCAACTAGCCTTTTACTTTCTACATCAGCAATGTAGACTGGCACACCACTAAGTGAAAATATTTGAGAGACAGTTGATTTTCCACTGCCTATGCCACCGGTTATACCTAGTTTGATCATAATTGTTATTATTGTTCGAGAACAAACTCTACCTCTGAAGGTACAGGCGTCATTGTACGTATATAATCAGGACTATCGGTTATACGTACTGGTATAGTTGCATCTTTCAGCTCTTTTATATCGTTGTAGTCTATGGTAACTTCAAAGTTACTACTGGTTATATTATCAGGCCTTCTTTTTCCTACAAAAAATTCAATCTTGACAGCAGAAGGGAATAGTTTTATTTCCAGGTTGCTAGGTAAATTGATGCAGGTAATAGGCACTTCCACTTCCTTTTTTATAAACTCATCGATTGGAATATTCAATTCTATTTCACTCGGAACATATTTGACTCCTAGTATAGGCTTCATCTTTATTTTTACCTTCTTTGCCGACTTGATACTCCTTAATGTATCTGATTCTGTATAGGCAAAGAAAATGGTATCTAATGAAGCTTTACTGCCGTATACCATTACAGAATCCGGCTGAGTTATCAAGTCTCCGTCGAGCATATAACCGGCATCGAGACTTACACTACCGTTAAAAATAACGGGTAGCTTTTTGCTTCGCAATAATGCATAGGAATATGATACCCGAGTAGGAGAGTAGCTTATTAGTTCGGATGTAACGAAAAGCTTTGAACGTATTAATTGCTCAAAGTTACGTCCTTGAATAACTTTGTCAGGTGAATTTTTGATAACCTCTCTGACGTCAACCACCAACGAGTCTTTACGCTTGGTGAGGTAGTATCGAAATAGAGTAGCACCGTCATCTTTGATTCGGGCATAAACCATTGTTGGCAATTCATTCTCAAAGACTATACTATCCGGCTCATTTATGTATTTTACAGGTATAGCAAGGGTAGCCTCGTATTTTTGGCGATACACTTGCATCATCCAGAAAATAAAAGATAAAAGCACAAAAAACATGAAGGTCAAAATCTTTTTCCACCGAATTGTCTTGAAAAAAGCTTTGACCTTTTGTGCAAATATTTCCTTATCGTAAGTATCGCTCATAAGCTATACCCGGATATTTACCGTAATAAAAAAATTATTGTTTCTTAGTATCTTCGGCTGAAACATATACAGAAGATTTTTCAATCTTAATTTTTACTCCCTCTGCTATTTCAAGAATAAAATATGTATCACCCACTTCTTTCACTTTTCCGTGAACACCTCCGGCTGTAACAACTTTGTCACCTACCTTAATGGCGTTTCTTGCTTCTTGTAGAGCTTTTTGTTTCTTTTGCTGTGGTCTGATCATAAAGAAGTACATGATTCCGAAGAGCAGCACCATCATAATAATCATGCCGGTACTTCCGCCTAATAAACCTCCGGCAGGAGAAGCTCCACCATCTGCAGCTTGTAACAATACATTTAATAAAGTCATAATTGTTCTTTAATATTGATTTATATTATTCTTACTTCAGTTACTTTTCTTGAATAAGTTTTTACAAATATAAGTGAATATTTTGAAATAGGCTTTATGCGAAAATATGATAAATACTATTATTTCTTAATTATCTTTTTTTCTTCTTTCAGCTCTTTTACAATCGCATCCAAAATTCCATTTATAAAAGAAGCACTTTTTATAGTACTATATGACTTCGCTATATCTATATATTCATTTAATGAAACGCTAATAGGAATAGATGGGAATTCGATGATTTCAGCTATTGCGATCTGCATTATAACCATATCCATCAGAGCAATACGTTCCGACTCCCAATTCTTAGTGTATTTATCAATCAGCTCTCTATATTCTTTTCCGTTGAATAAGGACTCTCTCAATAATTTTACTGCAAATTCTTTATCGGTTTCATCCTTAAACATAGGAAGCAGCTCTTGTTCTGTTCCTTTGTTTTCATCAAAGCGTTTAATTGTTTTTAGAACAAAAGACTGGATAATTTCGATATCGTCGTTCCAGTAAAGACTTTCGTCCTCAAGGATAGAATACAAATCTTCAGTCGTGCATATAATTTGCTTGAAAACTTTACGCCAAAACTCACGATCGTCAGTATATTCTTGAGATTGATTTTCTATATATTCTTTATATATGTCAGAGTTTAAGATATTATCCAATAGGTTGCGGATAAAGGCATCATGTTCTGCCCATGAGAAAGGCCTATCGTTCAGGTATTTTATCAGTTCTGTGTTTTGACTGAGTTGAGATATGAATTTGTTATTCAATAACTTTATGTTTGGACTCATATCTTCTTTGGTGGGCAATAGCTTTGATTTGCGACTATCTACTCTCTGAGCATAAGTATTAGTCAACTCTACCATCAACGATAACAGATAAAAGTACAAATCATATGATTTTTGTAGGCTAAGCATCAATTCGCTTTCTGCCTTTCTCAAATCTGTGGTTTCACTATGACTGCATGAAAACAGTATTTGAACAACCCTGATACGAATAAGAACGCGATTTATCATTTATATATAAAAATGTTTCAGGCTGCAAAAATACACATTTTTTTGTAATACAATAGTTTTTTTCGGCAACATCTTTCTCGTTATAAAACGAAGGAGGATTTAGAATGAAAAATTAGAATTATCTTTGCCGCATCTTTATTAGGAATATAATTTATAACGAATCAACATAAACATTTATATCGCTTAGATGTTTAATAGAAGTAAGTAATGAAAAAAATAGTTATCGCAATAGATGGTTTTTCATCGAATGGTAAGAGTACTATGGCCAAAAGTTTGGCAAGGGAGATTGGGTATATCTATATAGATAGTGGAGCCATGTATAGGGCTGTAACATTATATTGCATAGAACATAACCTCTTTAATGGCGAAGCACTGGATGAAGAAAAATTGCGTAACGAAATAGAAAATATAAAGATACAGTTTCACTTAAATAAAGATACAGGAACTCCTGAGACATATCTGAATGGACAGAATGTTGAAGTTCAGATACGCAGTATGGAGGTATCGTCAAAAGTAAGTATTGTTAGCGCAATTCCTTTTGTTCGTCATGCAATGGTAGCTCTCCAACAAGAAATGGGTAAGGCTAAAGGAATTGTAATGGATGGAAGAGATATCGGAACTGTTGTTTTCCCTGATGCCGAGATGAAAGTTTTTGTGACAGCAAAAGCTGAAATTAGGGCACAGAGGCGCTTTGATGAATTGCAGTCGAAGGGTGATACGAAAACGACATACGAAGAAGTGCTGGAAAATTTAAGAACCAGAGACCATATGGATCAGACGCGGGCAGAAAGCCCTTTAATCCAAGCGGATGATGCCATTCTTCTGGATAATTCATATATGACCATTGACGATCAGATGCAATGGTTGGTACAAAAGTTCAAACAAATAACTACAAATTAAATGAGTAATATAGAAATAGATGCTAAGTCAGGTTTTTGCTTTGGGGTAGTTAATGCCATAAAGAAAGCAGAAGAAGAATTGGCCAAAGGAGGTATGCTTTATTGTTTAGGTGATATCGTGCATAATAACCTAGAGGTAGACAGATTGGAGAAACTTGGAATGAAGACTATTAATCATGAAGAGTTTGCAAAACTAAAAAATGCCAGAGTTTTACTTAGGGCTCATGGCGAGCCACCTTCAACCTATCAAACGGCGAAAGAAAACAATATCGAGATCATAGATGCCTCATGTCCTGTTGTTTTACGTCTTCAGAAAAAGATACACGACAAATATGACAGTGAAAGAGATAACAATACACAAATTGTTATTTATGGTAAAAACGGTCATGCCGAAGTGAATGGGCTACTCGGACAAACTGAATCGAGTGCTATTGTTATTGAGAAGAAAGAAGATCTCGAAAAACTCGATTTTTCTAAAAATATTTGTTTATTCTCTCAGACAACAAAACCGCTGGATGGATTTCAAGAGATAATTGATATTATTCAAGGCAGAATGACGGGAGATGCTAAATTTGAATTTTTTGATACTATTTGCCGTCAAGTATCAAACCGTATCCCTAACATCAAAGAATTTGCTCTGAATAACGACATCATATTCTTTGTAGCAGGAGAGAAGAGTTCAAATGGAAAGGTCTTATTTGCTGAGTGTAAAAAATATAATCCGAACTCGTATTTTATCACTACTCCATCAGATATAAACCCTGATTTAGTAAGCAAAACAGCCTCAATAGGTATTTGTGGTGCAACTTCTACTCCAAAATGGCAAATGGAGGAAGTAGAAGCAAAAATAGAGGAAATAAGATCGGTGTTAATTTAACCAAATTGACATATTGAGATTAGCCTTATCAGTAAATTTATTCTTATTTTTGTAATTCATTTTGAAAAAGGGACTTTAAGAATAAATATAAATAACATTATGGCTAACATTAAGTGTATTGGTATCCTTACTTCCGGAGGCGATGCTCCGGGTATGAATGCAGCTATTCGTGCAGTAACTCGTTCAGCTATCTATAACGGAATAGAAGTTAAAGGTGTTATGCGTGGTTATAAGGGATTGGTATTTGATGAAATTATACCTTTCAAAACAAATAGTGTAAGTAATATTATACAGCAAGGAGGTACAATTCTTAAAACAGCTCGTTGTAAAGAATTTGAAACAACAGAAGGTCGACAGACAGCATACGAAACACTTCAACGCGAGAATATTGACGCTTTGGTTGTTATAGGTGGAGATGGTTCACTTACTGGAGCCCGTATTTTTGCACAAGAATATAATTTTCCTATAGTTGGCCTACCGGGAACTATTGATAATGACTTGCAAGGTACAGACTTAACGATTGGTTATGATACAGCGTTGAATACAATCATGCAAGCTGTAGATAAAATTCGCGATACAGCCAGTTCGCACGAACGTTTATTCTTTATTGAGGTGATGGGGCGTGAATGCGGTATTCTTGCACTCAATGGAGCGATTGCCTCCGGAGCAGAAGCTGCTATTATCCCCGAGAGATCAATGCAACAAGACCAATTAGCCGATTTGATATCTAATGGATTTCGTAAAAGTAAAAACAGTAGCCTGGTTCTTGTTACAGAGGGTGATATCACCGGTGGAGCAATGATGATGGCCGAACGTGTGAAAAAAGAATTTCCTCAGTACGATGTACGAGTAACTATTCTTGGACATGTGCAACGTGGAGGTTCTCCTACTGCCAACGATCGTATACTAGCGAGTCGAATGGGAGCTTCTGCAATCGATGCTCTACTTGATGGACAACGCAATGTAATGATTGGTATTCAGAATGATGTGATTGTATATGTTCCATTTTCCAAAGCGATCAAAAAGAATAAACCAATTCAGCCGGATTTAGTAGAAACATTGAAAGTACTTTCAATTTAGAAAGAGAATAAAATACATAGATACTAAATGAAAAACGACGAAATCATTATCTGATTTTGTCGTTTTTTATTTGATTATATTTCCCTTTGAAAAATACTTTAATTACAAGAGTCTTCAGACAAACAAATATTCTTCCCTTCTAACTGAATTGTGGCATGCTTAATCCCAAATTTTTCATGAATAGAGCGCTTAGCCTTATTTAGGATTAGGTCACGATCAGCATTTGGTTTTACTATTAGATGAACTGTTAATACCGAAAATTCGGAAGTTATCATCCATATATGTAAGTCATGTATATCTTCTATGCCTTGTATTGACTTCAATGCATTTACTACTTCATCAGAGTCTATCTCTGCCGGTTTAGCTTCCATCAATATGTTAACAGATTCTTTAAGAACGTGCCATCCACTATACAGAACTAATAGTGAAACAATCATACTTGCTATTGGGTCGGCTATATACCAGCCAAACAACATGATGAGTATTGCTGCAGCTATAGCTCCAACAGAACCTAACAAATCACCTATAACGTGCAGAAAAGCACTTCTGATGTTTAAGTTTTCTTTGGTCGAACCTTGTGAATGTAGGATATATGCGACAATTATATTAATAATAAGCCCAATGACTGAGATGACCATCATACCCGGGCCTATCACATGAGGCGGCTCCGAAAGACGATGTATAGCCTCTTTGAATATAAAAGCAGAAATTAGGACAAGGACAATGCCATTTAATAAAGCTGCTAGTATTTCAAAACGTTTATATCCATATGTTTTGGATGGGGTTGCTGCTCTTGATCCGAAAATAAGAGCACTTAAACTTAGTCCTAGTGCAACAGCATCACTTAACATATGTCCTGCATCGGATATTAAAGCCAAGCTATTCGTTAAATATCCTCCGATGAATTCAACAAACATGAATCCGGCTATCAGGAAGAAACTGATAGTTAAAGCTTTCTTATTGGCATTGTGTGCATGGCTATGTCCGCTATGTGAATGTTGGTGGTCGTTATGATTATGATCGTGTTTCATACGTTCTTATTTAGAATTATTTAAAATAAAAAAGCAAGGGTAAAGTTACTTCTTTTTCCCTTGCTTCTGTTATCTAGAATTATAATTCTTCTTATTTAGTCGTTCATTGAGATAAGGAATTCTTCATTATTTATTGTTTTTCGTAGTCTTCCATCAAGGAACTGCATTGCTTCTACAGAGTTCATATCAGATAAGAAGTTACGAAGAACCCACATTCTGCTTAGGGTGTCGTTGCTGAGTAACAAGTCGTCTCGACGAGTACTTGACGCAATAATATCCACTGCAGGGAAGATACGCTTGTTAGACAATTTACGATCGAGCTGAAGCTCCATGTTACCTGTACCTTTAAATTCTTCGAAGATAACATCATCCATTTTAGAGCCGGTCTCAGTTAGTGCTGTCGCAATGATTGTAAGAGATCCTCCATTTTCGATATTACGTGCTGCCCCGAAGAAACGTTTTGGCTTATGTAATGCATTTGCGTCAACCCCCCCGGTTAATACTTTTCCTGATGCCGGTTGCACAGTATTGTATGCACGAGCTAGACGAGTGATAGAATCCAATAGGATAACCACGTCATGTCCACACTCTACCATACGTTTTGCTTTATTCAATACTATTTCGGCTATCTTAACATGGCGATCTGCCGGTTCGTCAAATGTAGATGCTATAACTTCAGCATTTACACTGCGTTCCATATCGGTAACCTCCTCAGGGCGTTCATCAATCAGAAGAACGATCATGTACACTTCAGGATGGTTATCTGCAATCGCATTTGCTATATCTTTTAGCAATGTTGTTTTACCGGTCTTCGGTTGAGCAACAATCAAACCACGCTGTCCTTTACCAATCGGAGAGAATAGATCTACAACACGGCATGATAAATTGTCATTACGTCCTTTTGTAAGCTTGAATTTCTCATCCGGGAATAGTGGCTTCAAATGATCAAACGGAACACGGTCACGTACTTCATCCGGTGTGCGTCCATTGATTCTATCTACCTTAACCAATGGGAAGAATTTTTCAGACTCTTTGGGTGGACGTATTGGTCCTTCTACGATGTCTCCGGTTTTCAAGCCGAATAGACGTATCTGTGATTGGGATATATATATATCATCAGGAGATGACATGTAATTATAATCGGATGAACGAAGGAATCCGTACCCTTCCGACATAATCTCTAAAACACCTGTTGCTGACAATATTCCTTCAAAATCAAAAGATTTTTCTTGATTCTGATTATTTTGTTTTTGATTTTGTTGATTGTTTTGTTGCTGCGCCGGTTTATTTGTTTTAGCTGGTGCTTCAGTAATAATTTCCACAGCAGGAACCTCTGCATCAATTTCTAATGGAGAAAGAAGAGGTAATCCCGGAACAGGTTCTTCTGGCTGAGCTTCTCTTACCTTGTTGGAACGAAAAACCAGTTGAGTCGGCTTTACCGCTGTTGGCTGTTGTTTCACATTGCTAACAGGCTTAGCTTCCTTTTCTTTTTCTTCCACTTTCTTTACTACCTCTTTTTGTGGAGCCTTTTCTTTTTCTTCAATAACTGCTTTCGGTTCATTTTTCTTTTCCACAACAAGAGCCTCTTTAGGTGTTACTTTTACCTGAGGTTTTGGCTCTTCTTTTTTAGGGGAGGCATCAGCAGGTTTAGAGTCTTGTTCTGTTTTTTTCGCTTGCGGTTGGTTCTTTGGTTTTTCTTGTTTGTTCTTAGCTGCAGACTGGGACTTCCTTTGTTGTTGTTCTATCCGATCTTCACTTTGATAGCTCTCCGAATTTTTGTTTTTTGCTTCTAAGATAGCTTGTTCGTCAAGAATTTTATAGATTAACTCATCTTTCTTATAAGCATCGGGACGTCTTATCCCAAGCTCTTTTGCGATGGTTCTAAGTTCGATAGTGAGCTTCTCGTTAAGCTCAAGAATGTTGTATATACGCATGTATATCTATATTAAAATATTGATTTTTGAGAATTTTTAATAAATTAGAGTAAAGCCTTTTCTGTAAAACTTTATAATAATAACTTTAATGGAACTTAACTTTAGGGAGATAATAATTTAAGGTTATTATCTAAGATTTAAATAGTTAGTTTGTTGGCTGGCTATCTGTCGGGATGATATTCAACCCCTAATCTTTTTTGTTTACAAGAGAAAATAATTATTTTATTTTTTTTTGCTAGACAAAGATAGATTTGCAATAAACCTGTGCAAAGATAATAAAAGAAATCTATTTTACAACATCTATTCTGTTATTGTTTTTTCTATTTCCTTCATAATAAAGATAGATGAATTGGTCCTAAATAGTAGAATATGAACATATATGTGAGGACGGGTGTTAATTAGGGACTACAGTGTTGAAAAATCTTTATTGATTCTTTAATTTAAAGATTTATCTTTGCTCCCCGTAAAATTATTAATATCATTAAACCCAATAATAACATGATTACAGATATTGAGATTGCAAGAAATATAGAGTTAGAAAATATAAATATTATAGCCAAGAAGCTGGGAATATCTCAAGAGCAACTATATAATTATGGTAAATATATAGCTAAAATACCTGTATCTCTAATAAATGACCAGAAGGTAGCTAATAGTAATCTTATATTGGTTACAGCGATAACCCCCACTAAAGCAGGAATAGGGAAAACAACAACGTCTATTGGATTAGCTTTGGGTTTAAATAAAATAGGTAAAAAAACAGTTGTTGCATTAAGAGAGCCATCATTAGGCCCTTGCTTTGGAATGAAGGGCGGTGCTACCGGAGGAGGTCATGCTCAGGTTTTGCCGATGGAAGATATTAATCTGCATTTTACGGGCGATTTTCACGCAATAACATCTGCTCATAATATGATAACGGCCCTGCTTGATAACTATTTGTATAGAAGTAAGGGTACAAAAGGTTTTTTGAAGGAAATAACATGGAAGAGGGTATTGGATGTAAATGATAGGAGCTTAAGATATATCGTCACAGGACTAAACGGAACAACAAATGGCATTCCCACTGAGTCCGGATTTGAGATTACTCCGGCATCGGAAATAATGGCTATTCTATGTTTATCCAAAGATATTGAGGACCTAAAGCGAAGGATAGGAAATGTCATTCTGGGATATACCGTAGAAAATAATATTTTTACAGTTAATGATCTCGGAGTATCAGGTGCCATTGCTGTTTTATTGAAGAATGCTATAAATCCGAATTTGGTACAAACTACAGAACATTCTGCGGCAATTATACACGGTGGCCCTTTTGCGAATATAGCTCATGGTTGCAACTCTGTAATTGCTACCAAAATGGCAATGTCTCACGCTGATTATGTAATAACCGAGGCTGGCTTTGGTGCTGATCTGGGTGCTGAAAAGTTCTTTAATATCAAGTGTCGCAAGGCCGGTATAACACCTAAGCTTACAATAATCGTGATCACTACTCAAGCTTTGAAAATGCATGGAGGAGTAGCTTTGGAAGATATTAAGAAGAAAAATATTGATGGACTGCTGAAAGGTTTTGAAAACCTAAACAAGCATATCGAGAATATGAAATCTTTTGGGCAGACCGTTCTTGTATCTTTAAATAGATATGGTTTCGATTCTGATGAAGAAATCTCATTGATAGAGAAATGTTGTGATAAAATGGGTGTTGGGTTTGCCTTGAATGATTCTTATGTAAAAGGTGGCGAAGGAGCTATAGCATTAGCGAAGAAGGTTGTCGAGCAAATTGACTTAAATCCTTCCAGAAGTTTAACTTTTACATACGATGATGAAGATACTATTGACACTAAGATAGATAAAGTGGCAAAGAAAGTATATGGTGCAGCTTCTGTTGTATTTAGCAATAAAGCTAAAAGAAAGCTCGATACGATTAAGAAAATGGGTATAAGTCATTATCCGATCTGTATCGCAAAAACACAATATTCTTTCTCCGATGATGCCAGCCTCTACGGTACTCCCAAAGATTTTGAATTTACAATTAATGATATAGTGATTAACAATGGTGCTGAATTTATTGTCGCTATAGCCGGAGATATCATGCGCATGCCCGGGTTACCGGCAGAACCACAAGCAAAGCATATTGATATTGTAAATGGTATGATTGAAGGACTTAGTTGATAGAAATTTCATAATTTAAAATAAACCAAAAGCCTCTGAATATTTCTTCAGAGGCTTTTTTTATAGTCAATCTAATCAAACTTATTCTACAATAAAATCACTTCCTTTTATATCAAAATCTTTCTCAACGAGTGGAAGTTTTTCTGAATGGGTTGGGGTAGGAGAGCTTCCTCCTATAAATATCTTTCTTTTTCCCGCACTAACTTTTAATATGCCAGCATCATCTACTAAACCGAGCTCTCTTGGCGATAGGTTGAATTCTACAGTTTTAGATTCTCCAGCTTTGAGTGACACTCTATTGAAGCCTTTTAAAGCATATAAAGGTTTTTGCCCTTTCGTGTCAGGATAAGAAATATAAAGCTGTACAACCTCTTCTCCTTCTACTTTTCCTGTGTTCTTGATACTTACAGATACTTTAGCATTGTTTCCAGTATCTATTGTTGACGGTACTTGGATCGGTGAATATTCAAATTTAGTATAGCTTAGACCATATCCAAACGGATATAAAACTTCTCCGTTAAAGTATCGATATGTTCTGTTTTTCATTTCATATGAATTAAAGGCTGGCAAATCACTATCTTTTGCATAGAATGTAACAGGGAGTTTTCCTGAAGGATTATAGTCCCCAAAAAGTACATCGGCAATAGCTGTGCCCGCATCCTGACCTCCATACCATGCATTGACAATGGCTGGTATATTTTGCGATTCCCATTCTGTTGCAATTGCACTACCTGTCATCATCACAAATACTGTAGGGATTTTTTCAGCAACAAGGGCTTTCATAAAGTCTGTTTGTATTTTAGGTAGCTTGATAGAAGTTCTGTCACCTCCGGTAAAGCCTTCAATTTTAACAGGCATTTCTTCCCCTTCTAATTCAGGGGAAATTCCACCTACAAAGATAACGACATCTACATCCTTAAGACGTTTTACTAATGCGGAAACTTCTTCTTTACTGTTTGTTGAAGGAGTAACAAAGTCTATCCCTTTTTCATAAATAACTTCAGCCCCTTTCAATTTTTGTTTCACAGCTTCGTATGGCGTTACTATCTCCGTTGGGAAACCATTGTAATTACCCAAAACAGAAACTTCATTATTTGCGTTAGGTCCTACAACGGCTACTTTTTTTAGCTTTTTGCTTAGAGGTAATGTATTGTTCTCATTTTTTAGAAGTACAATAGATTCTCTTGTTATTTTCAAAGCTAAATCTTTATGTTTCTGAGATTCAAGGACAGATGTTGATATCTGAGAGTATTTAACATTTTCCGCAGGATCAAACATGCCTAATCTGAATCTTATCGTAAACAAGCGTTTAAGAGATATATCTATTTGTTTTTCTGTTATTATACCGGTCTTCACAGCATCTACGAGAGCCTTATAAGCTTCGTTTCCACAATCTATATCCGTTCCGTTATATACGGCGTCAGCTGCTGCATATTTAGCATCCGGATGCGTTTTGTGATGTTGGTAAAAATCGTCTATTGCACCACAATCCGATGTTACATATCCTGTGAAGTTCCATTTCTCGCGTAATATTTCTTGCATCAGAAAGTTGTTTCCACAGCAAGGTTCTCCATTATACGCATTGTATGCACACATCACTCCTGCTACTTTTGCTTCTACTACTAAATTCCGAAATGCAGGGAGATAAGTATCCCATAAATCATAGTCAGTAACAAATGTATTGAAAGTATGGCGTGTGTTTTCAGGACCACTATGCACTGCATAATGTTTGGCACACGCTGCAGCTTTCAGATATTTAGTATCGTCTCCTTGCAATCCGGCAACAAAAGATTTTCCTAATACCCCCGTTAAGAAAGGGTCTTCGCCATAAGTCTCTTGTCCTCGCCCCCAGCGAGGATCTCTAAATATGTTAATATTAGGAGTCCAATATGTTAATCCGTAATATATTTCTCTATTACCCTTTGATGTGGCATCGTTATATATAGCACGTCCCTCGTCTGATATAGCAGAAGCAACCTCTTTCATCAACTCTTTATTCCAAGCTGCGGCCATACCTATAGCCTGAGGGAATACTGTTACTTTATAATCTGTTCTGCCTATTCCATGAAGACATTCGTTCCACCAATTGTATGCCGGAATATTGAGCCGCTCTATTGCAGGTGTATTATTTAACATCTGGGCGACCTTCTCTTCTAATGTTAATTTTGACACTAAGTCGTTGACTCGTTCATCAATAGAGAGGTTGGTGTTTTGGAAGGGGTAATTTTGTCCAAGCAGTGAAAAACAGGATAAAACATAGATAGAAAGGATTAGCGTTAACTTCAGTTTTTTCATGATTACTTTTTGATTCTGAATTATAAAAATATACACAAAGCCTCTGAGAATGAGTCAAGAGGCTTTGTAAATATATAATTTATTATTCATTAATCAAAGAGAAAAGCTCTTCGGCTGCCTCACGTGGGCCATCTTTTGCTTTACCCTCAATTGCCAGAGATGTGTGTATCTCACCTATTTTTACTCCGGCTTCTTTCATATCACTAAAATATGAGCGTACAAGCTTCTCGGTTGCTTCTCGTTCTTGAACCGGTCCAAATGGGTTTGCAAAATAAGATTTTACAAGTCCTGTTTCTGTTGTTGTTCCTTTTGCTTTACGTGCCCCATCTTCAAATATTGGAATAGCCTTATCAAGATCGTCATATAGAAGGATTTTCTTTTCGGCCTCATTATAATTATTTGCATATAAGAAATAATCGATCGGATATCCTCTGGATATAATTTCATATGTCGATATCGGAATTGTAACACGAGCATTTACTCTATCCATATTGGTATAAACACCTCTATCTAATTGAGCGAAGGCATAAGCCGGATCGAGATCATCGACCCTTACAAACGCTCCAATCTCGGTTCCATATGCTTTAATAGTGCCATCTTCCTCTTTTTTAAGATATCCCATATCATCAAAAATGACACGCATATGACGGATATAACTTTCATTTAAAGTGCGGAATGCTTCAAGGCTTTCAGATTTTCCGGCACCGCTATCACCTACGATGATAATATTGGATTCTTTTCCGTTACGAAGAACAATATTAACCATAGCACCGTGTATAGGCAGTCTTTCATTTTCTATTTGCTTCACATTATGCAATGTAAGAAGCATTTTCTTCATATAACCGAAATAATCTATATCGTCGCAATAATTTGCATATCCAATCAGTATATCGTTCTTTTTATCTTTGTAATAGAATGTACGTTTCTCTTCATGGCCGTCAGGATAACCGAATATGTAGATCATATCTGGTTTTTTCCCTATATATTCGTTTTCTGTCGCTATTTCAAAAAGATTAGAGAGCCCTACACCATGTACCATAAAATCTTTATGGAAATAAACGAACGTCAGCATGTTACCCACTTTAGCCGGAAATACGAACCAGTCGTCTTCGTTTAAGACAAGATTTTCAATCGGATTTTGTTGATGCTCTTGGAAAATTCCATCACGCGTATTTCTCTTTGTATAAGAAATATATGGAGGATGAAATACCACCGTACTAATAAAAGGTATTGATGTTAACCCTTTATATTCTATCGGACAATTCCAGTTTACATCATTTAATGTAAGACCGGCATTCGCTCCGGCTGTAGATTGGCGAAAAATACGGGATTCCCTTCCTACAACTGTTGTTTGTATTCTACGCCCTGTTGATAATATGAGATCGTTAAACATATCATTGGCCTGAATAAAACGAACATTTTGCAGGCCTTCGCCCAGTCTGTTGTTTCTTACGATTGTATATCGTTCAAGTCTTTTCCAATATTCAAAAAGCAATTCTGTAACTTCAATAAACAAATCTTTATCTTCAAAGAATTTGGAATACTTATTGTCTACAGCCACAACTTCATCAATTTCAAATACTGTAAGCAGTTTAAATACTTCGATAAAAGCATCTACAAGATTATCTTCTGAGCCAAAATGTTCAATATAATAATCGAAAATAACAACCTCTTCTTTCTTCAGAAATTGTTTTATAAAAGAATCAACTACCCGTCGAAAACCATAGCTATTGAGAAGTTTTTGCTTTGTGTCGCAATATTTTAATGTAAAATTGATCATTGCTCTTCCTCTGGAAAGCGTAAATTCATGTAGCATAATGTTTTATATATGGTTAAATTAATACAAAAAGAGAGTGTTTCTTGATACGAAACAAACAAAGATAAAGATTTAATTTAAGTTTTTAGTTAATATGATAAGATAGATGTGGTTTATGTATGTTAAATAATCTTTTGATGTATTACACATGTACATGGTATTTTTAAACATATTCCCAATAGCATTGTTTTATATAATATAACATGAATGGTTTTTCATAACCTAAATACAAAACTTATATATTATGGCTAATACAAAAATTATAAACATTTTAGGCGATCAAAGTGAGTTTCTTCTTGGACATGTAAGCAAGACTGTTGACAAATCTCTTATACATGCTCCAAGTCCAAATGCTATCGATAACGTTTGGATCGATTCGGATCGTAATATCCCTACATTAAACAGTTTGCAAAGACTATTCAGTCATGGCAGGCTTGCTAATACGGGTTATTTGTCTATTTTGCCCGTAGATCAGGATATTGAACATACGGCAGGGGCTTCTTTTGCTCCAAATCCTATTTATTTTGATTCAGAAAATATAGTAAAACTTGCTATAGAATCGGGATGTAGTGCTGTGGCTTCTACCTATGGAGTATTAGGGTCAGTAGCCCGAAAATATGCGCATAAAATACCGTTTGTGGTAAAAATTAATCATAATGAACTGCTAACATACCCAAATACATACGACCAAGTGCTTTTTGGGACTATAAAAGAAGCATGGAATATGGGAGCTACAGCTGTAGGTGCGACAATATACTTTGGTTCGGAAGAAAGCCGCAGACAAATAGTAGATATTTCTAAAGCGTTTGAATATGCGCACGAATTGGGTATGGCAACCATACTTTGGTGCTATCTTAGAAATAGCTCTTTCAAGAAAGACGGTGTCGATTATCACAGTGCTGCAGATTTATCATCTCAGGCTAACCATATAGGTGTTACGATAAAAGCAGATATAGTTAAGCAAAAACTACCAACGAATAACGGTGGGTTCAAAGCTATTAACTTTGCGAAGTGGGACGAACGTATGTATACCGAATTATCTAGCGATCATCCTATCGATTTGTGTCGTTATCAAGTTATAAATGGCTACATGGGACGTGTTGGACTAATTAACTCCGGCGGAGAATCGCATGGGGCATCAGACCTTAAAGATGCAGTTTATACAGCAGTGGTTAATAAGCGAGCAGGCGGTATGGGCTTAATTTGTGGTCGTAAAGCTTTTCAGCGTCCAATGAAAGAAGGAGTTGAATTGATAAATACAATACAAGATGTATACTTGGATAAAGAAATAACTTTAGCGTGAGCTAAAATCTAGTGTTTTTATTATAGTTGCTAAGTAGCTCTTGTGTATAAATAAAGCACAGGGCTTCTTTCTTAGAATAAATAATAGATTAAAAATAAAGACCATTCTTAAAATATAGAATGGTCTTTATTTGCTTTTATTTGTCTTTCTTCGTTTCTTCCTTTTGGTTCTTGTCTTCATCCTCTATAGGATGCGCAAGGGGTATGGTGATTCCGGCTTTTTCAGCATCGCCCTTCAGGTACGAAGGAAGATTCATTCCAGCCATCTTGAATAAATCATTGAGAGGGGGAACTGACTTCATAAGACCTGAAACAAAATTTGCTGTAGTTGTTTGTCCGTTGGTATTGTTACCTGACGAATCCCAAACAGTAATTTTATCGATTTTAATATTTTTGATAGCTTCAACTTGAGTTTTCACCAGTTCAGGAAGCTTCTCTATCAGTAATAACTGATATGCCGCTATAGGGTCGCCTCCGGCTGCATTTACAACACCCTTATAACCTTCTGCTTGTTTCGATAGTATTTCATACAACCCTCGAGCCTCTGCATCCATTTTAGCAAATATAGCATCCGCTTCACCTCGAGCTTGTTCTCTCAATTGTTCAGCTTTAGCTTGGGCTTCAATTATGATTTTTTGTTTTTCTATCTCCGCAGGAACTACAACGTTAGCTATTTGAGTAGAGCGTTCTCTTTCAGAACGAGCCAACTCAGCTCTTTGTTCTGCCTGATATGCTTCTTCTAATGCTTTTGCCTCTTGTACTTTTTCTGATGAAACAGCAAGTCTCAAGGCTTCTGCTTCTTTTTCACGACGTAGAGCATCAGAGCCTGCGATTTCAATTTTTGCAATATTTTCTCCTTTTACAGCTACAGCATTTGCTTCAGCCGTTTTTACACGAGTATCTCTCGTTGCTTCAGCTTTACCAATCGACTCATCTCTGAATGCTCCGGCAATACTAACCTCTTTGTCCTTCTGCGCTATAGCTATCTGTACATCCCTATCTCTATGCGTTTCAGCTATTTGCACGTCACGAAGTCTATCGGCTACAGCCTTCCCTGTTTCACCCATTTTTTCTTGTTCAGCGACGCTCACTTTCGCCTCATTGATGGCTTTTGCAGCAGCTTCCTTCCCTAAAGCTTCAATATACCCTGATTCATCATTGATGTCGGTCACGTTTACGTTGATTAACTTAAGTCCAATCTTACGTAATTCAGTATCTACATTCTTGGAGATATTGTCCAGAAATTTATCACGATCAGAGTTAATTTCTTCAATCATCATTGTGGCAATAACCAAACGAAGCTGACCAAATAAGATATCTTTTGCCAATTCTTGTATTTGCGAAGTGGTCAAGCCTAATAATCTCTCTGCCGCATTATTCATATTCTCCTTCTCGGTAGAGATAGCAATAGTAAATCGACATGGGACATCGACCCTGATGTTCTGTTTACTCAATGCACTCGTCAGATTGGCCTCGATAGATATCGGCTTCAAATCTAAATAAGCAAAATCTTGTACTACCGGCCAGATAAAAGCACCTCCACCGTGTATACATTTGGCTGAAGCCCCTCCTGTTTTACCATATACAACTAATATTTTGTCCGACGGACAACGCTTGTACCTAGATACCATTGTCATAACGAGGACAAATATCACAACTATAGCAACTACGAAAAGAACTCCCGTTCCTTCAAATAATCCTTCCATAATAAGAGTTTTATTTTAAAATTCATTGTATTTATTCAATCAAAGGGTTGTTTAAAGAGTTAAAGGAGTAACAATTAATATATCTCCTTCTATACCTACAACCTTCACTAATGAGCCGTTTTTGATCTCATCAACACTATTGGTGATAGCTGAGAGTTCATGAGTAGAACCTTTAACACTAATAAAAACTTTTCCTTTACCTGTTTTTGCTGCAGGTATAGAAAGATAAACATCTGCGGTTTTTCCGATTGTATCTTCTATTTTAAAGCTATTATCTTCTGATAACTTTAGTAATGCTCGCATAATGAAGAAAAAGAATGCGATGAAGAGTACTCCTACCAGAAAAGCAACAATGGCTAAAAGCACATTACTTTCTATAGCAGTGTAAAGAGATACTCCTGCCCATCCAAATCCCAGAAGAAAATTAATTAGGTTTCGAAGTGAAAAAAGCTGAAAAGGAGAATCTCCTCCGTCAAGATTTCCATCAAAATCTGCATCAACACCTGTATCTGCATCGGCTCCAACAAAGGTCATTATTGTTTGGATAATAAATATTACACTCGCTCCGATGGCTATATACCAATAAAACTGTTGAGTGCCATCCATATTAGCAAAAAACTCTTTCATTATAGGTTTTAGTTAATGGTGTTAATTATATTTAAGCTTTATACAAATATATAATTTTTTCGCTAGAGAATTGACTTGTAAAGACATGTTTTTAAAATAAAAATTCCGTGAAACATAAGATATTTCACGGAATCTGATAACACCTGATTCTACATTAAACTTAATTATTCCAAATCTATAGGTTTTCCTTGGTAGAAATCTAATATTTTACTCCTAAAAAGGAAATCATACTTCGCCTGAATCTGTTCTGATCTACTTGTCAATAATTTAGTTTTCGCTTCATTAAATTCAAAAACAGTAGATTTTCCTATTTCATATCTTTCTTGTGCATACTTGAAAGATTCTTCCGCTGCATCGTAGGCTTTATCTGTAGAACCATATTTAGCCTGAGCTGCAACAGCACTCTGATAGGCTTGCTGTATTTCCTTGTATAAGGCAAGCTTTACATTGTCTAAAGCTAGGTCCTGATTCTCTATGTTTAATCGTGCGCTACGTACTTGGTTTCGTGTTTGGAAGCGATTGAAGATCGGGATATTGAGTGAGAAGCCTATATACTTAGTCTGATTTTGACTAAGTTGTTTAGATATGCTTTCCTGATCCACTCCTTTTTTATAAATACGATCAAATCCGCTGCCATAGCGCATAGTCATGTCTAAAGTAGGATAGTAGCCGGACTGGGCAACTTTTAGTTGTTTTTGTGAACTTTCTAGCTTATACTGAGCCTCTTTAACATGAGGTTTTGTTTGTAATGCCATAGTGTAAACCTGATCGGGTGGTATTATACTAGAAATATTATCGTATACAACATCTCCTAAATTAGGTTCTTCTATGTCAAAATCTTTAGTTGTCGGCAAATTTAGTGATTGTGACAGATTTAGCAGAGATAAATCAAGGTCATTATTTGCCATAGTCACATTCAATTCATCTTTAGCTAACTGCGCTTTGATATCGTACAATTGTGATGATGGAACCTTTCCAGCTTCAAGTAACAACTGTGTGCGTTCTACTTGCTGAGAACTATACGATACTTGATCTTTATATGCTTTTAGAATCTCTTTTTTGAAAAGCACATCTAGATATAATGATACTACTTGTAGTTCAAGATTTTCTTTTGCTTTTTTCAATCCTTCAACAGCAGCTTGCAAATTTAATTCATCCGATTTAATTTGATTTGGAATACGGAATCCTGTAAATAGAGGAACTGATGTTGATACGCCAAAGCTGGTCGAGCCTGTATTTCCTGTACCCACTGTATTTGTTGTGGTTCTGATAGAGCGTCCAAAGTTAAAATCTTGTCCAATATTTCCGTTTAAATTTGGCAAGCGACTATTCTTTGATGTACTCAAATCTATTTCTGCACTTTTTACATTCAGAGATTGTTGTCGAAGGTCGATATTATTTTCTACAGCATAATCAACACATTGTTTCAATGTCCACTTACCAGTTCCTTGAGTAAAAAGTGGTGTTTTTACTTGTACAGGTTCTGCCGTGCGTTCTTCTGATATTTTAGTTGAATCTGCCGTCTCATCTAAGGTCTTTTCAGAACCCGGCTCAGCCTTTTCTACATATGTCCTTTTTCTTACCGTTTGTGCTTGTATTGTAAAACAGAAACTTAATAGGACACAGAATGTTATTGCTTTTTTCATAATTGTATATATTATCCTATCGGTCTATTTTTGAGCAGGCTTTTTAGATTTATCCGAAATTTCGTTTCCTCTGATTTTATCTCCCTTTTTCAACCCGGATTTTACTTCTACTTTTATTCCGTCAGATAGTCCTGTAGTAATTAGTTTTTTATCAAACAATTGTTCTATAGAATCTTTTAGCACGTATACATACGCAGAGTCATTACTAAATGTTATCGTACTTTCCGGTATAGATAATACTTTTTCAGCTTTAGATAATACGATTTCTGCATTTGCGCTGTATCCGGCACGAATGACGACTGTGTCAGGGATACGTGCTGCTGCTTTTATTTCAAAAAGAATGGCTCCGTTTTCTTCAACACCTTTTGGTGCGATATATTCTAGAACAGCATCAAATTTTTTGTTTTCTATAGCACCCACTGATAGCTTCATCGGCATACCTGTATGTATACGTCCAACTTCGGTTTCGTCTACTTTTCCAATAAAGATCATATCGTTCATGTTGGCTACACTAGCTATAGTAGTACCATCATTAAATGTATTGGCCTGAATAACAGAGTTTCCGACTTTAATGGGAACATCTAGTATCATACCTGTAATAGTAGATCTGATCTGAGTATTACTGTATTGTGCTGTTTTTTTAGAAATCCCATTTTTTACAATGTCTAAATTATCTTTAGAGTTATCGAGCTCTTCTACAGCTTTTTTGTAATCTGCCTCCGATTTATCCATCTCTTCCTTGGCTATTACTCCTTTACCAAAAAGTTGTTTCTGTCTGTCGTATTCCGCTTTTATCTGGTTCAGATTGATGCGTGCAACATTTACTCTCGATTCAGCACTATTCAACTGAGAGACCTCCGGTATTACTTTTACCGTAGCGATAATTTCTCCTTCTTTTACAAAATCACCGGCTTCTTTCAGCACCTCGGATACAATACCGGAGATCTGAGGTTTGATAAGAATTTCATCACGAGGCGATACCTTTCCTGTTGCGACAGTAGTGTTTTCTATATCTCCGGATTCTACAGTTGATATCTCATAAACAATCTTTTTAGGTTGAGATTTTCTAAAAAGAAAATATAATGTACCAAAGAAAATTAATCCGATAAGTACTAGTCCAATAATTTTTAAAGCTTTCATATTATTTAATTTTCTATTTTTTATTCTTTACAGTAAATTATTCTTCTCTGATAGCATCGATTGCTTTTATGCGCAGTGCTCTCATTGCAGGCATCAAACCGGAAAGTATCCCCGATACAATCAATACCCCAAGTGCTGCTATTGCTGTCCAAAATGAAACAAGTGGTGGTATGAGAAATACTTCGTCACTTATATTTTTGCTCATTACATAGCTGATGATTTCTATGAGTGCTATTCCTGCAAAAAAGCCTGCAAATCCGGCGATTGTCGTTAAAACAAAGCTTTCACTCAAGATTTGCTTGACTATTGTTATTGGCTTAGCGCCAAGAGCACGCCTTACCCCAATTTCCCGAGTTCGTTCACGTACCGTTACCAGCATAATATTACTGATGCCTATAATACCGGATAACAAAGCACCTATTCCTACAAACCATATAAGGAAATCAATACCTAAAAATAAGTTGTTGAAAATTTGGAACTGTTTTTCTATATTAAAGCTACCTACGGCTTTTTCATCGGTAGGAGATATGTCGTGCGCTGTTTTTATTATCGCTGTAACCTCTTCTTCTACCACAGAGGCTGGATAACCCGGCTTAGCCGTACATGCCATGAAATATACTTTGTCTCCTTGATTAAAGGCCTGTTGCATTGTTGAGAATGGAATAAAAACCGTTGATTCTACATCTCCGCCGATCGACATGTTCGACTTAGGACGAATCACTCCAATTACTTGAAAGTATATTCCATTTACTCTTATATATTGTCCTTCGGGATTTTCCCCCGGCTGAAATAATGTTTCATAAACTTCTCGTCCGATTACACATACTTTGCGAGTGCCCGCTATATCCAATTCGTTGAATACCCGTCCCATGAGTATGTGCTGTTGTTCTATATTGAAATGATCGGGATATATCCCTCTGGTTCCATACGATCCTGATTTTCGTCCACGTACAACATTTTTATCTCCGCTATTTCCAAAGAGTACAGGAGAAATATATTCCACAGATTGGGCTTTTTCTCTGATCAGCGTAACATCTTTTCTGTTCATCGACCAGAAACGTCCTTTACGGAATCCCTTGTACGGTTCACTGGTAACATCTGTCCAAAAGAAGCAGGAGTTGGATGCAAATCCGCTTACATTTTTCATGATACCTCCTTGAAAGCTATATCCGATACCTATGAGAATAATAAGCATGAAAATACCCCACGAAACGCCTATGCAAGTAAGGAAACTTCGAAGCTTATTTCGAGTTATAGTTACCCATATTTCTTGTAAATTATCTAAATCAAACATGTTCTGTTTTTTTTTAATTATTCAGCTCTCATCGCTTCTATTGGGCTCACTTTTGTTGCTTTCAGCGCAGGTATAAGACCGGCAATTGTTCCTGCGACAATCAAAACCACTGTTGCCCATATTACAGTGGACAAATCTACTGTTGGATCTTTGAATATTGAAGGACCATCGGATGGCGCATTAGCCATAATTGTGCTAATACCTTCAGTGATTCCTACGCCAATAACTATACCAATATAGCCGGCTACGGTAGTGATCAGTATAGATTCAAAAATAATGAGCTTGAGAACAGAGAAAGGAGTAGCTCCTATTGCCTTTCGAATACCAATTTCTTTAGTGCGTTCTTTTACCGTTATAAGCATGATATTTCCTACACCAACAATTCCAGCTAATAATGAAGCAATTCCGATGACAATGATAAAAGCAGTGATAATAAAGAATATGCTTTGTGCCTCCAACATGTCTTCTGCCGTATTGCGAACATACAATGCAGATCTGTCAGCCGGGTCAAAATTATGGAGTGTTCCCATTCGTTGGCGGAGCTTTTCTACAAATTTCTCGTTTGCTTCTTTAGTTGACAATCCGACTACGGTAAAATCAATCCTGCGAAAACCATAACCTTTGTTATAGAGCATCTGAGCTGTTGTGAAAGGTATATAGCCTGGAGGGTTGTTGTCATAGATATCTTCATTATCATAAACCCCAATCACCTGATAAGCTATATTATTATCAGCAATCACATATTGGTCTATCGGATCTTTATCTTTAAATAATACCTTTTGCATATCGGGGCTGAGAACTATCACCTTGCGGCGATTGTCAACATCCATTTTATTGAGAAATCGGCCATTTCCATTCGCAACTTTCAGATTATTGATAATAGAAGCATCCTGTGACACTCCATCTATATCCCACGAACCATACTCTTTTTCATAAGATAAAGTTACCCTTTGGCTCAACCGAACAGAGACATATTCGACCTCGGGTATCTTATTTCGTATTAGATCATAGTCTTTTTGATCAAACTTTATTTGTCTATTTGTCGGAAGCCCTTTATAAGCCATTGAAGTCCATCCGGGCCACAATGTAACAGAGTTTTGTGCTCTGCGTGAAAAGTTTGAAGTAACACCATTTTTCAACCCATTACCTGCAGCCAATAATATTATAAGCATAAAAATACCCCATGCTACTGCAAAACTGGTTAAAAAAGTGCGTAACTTATTTTTGCCGATAGTAGAAAATATTTCGCGTATAGAATCAAAATCAAACATAAGTAATCTGGGTTTACATTGCTATTACTGGGTTCTCATTTACTTCTATCGAACCTATAATTCCATCCTTTATATGGATAACTCGATCTGTAGCATCAGCCACAGATTGCTCATGGGTTACAATAAGCATAGTTATACCATCATCGTTATTGATCTGTCGAAGTAATTGCATCACATCTCTAGAAGTCTTGCTATCTAGAGCGCCTGTAGGTTCATCTGCCAGTATTATCTGAGGTTGAGCTATTAGAGCCCGGGCAATTGCGACACGCTGCTTTTGCCCTCCGGAGAGTTCATTCGGCATATGGCTTGCATGCGATGCGATTCCCATCTTATCCAGATATTCCATAGCTATACTATTACGTTTTTTTCGAGAAACTCCCTGATAATATAGCGGTAGTGCTACATTTTCTACAGCATTTTTGAATGTAATCAGGTTGAAGGACTGGAATATAAACCCAATCTTCTTATTTCTCAACTCAGCTGCTTGGGTTTCACTCAGATTTTTGATTAGAACATTATCCAAGTAATATTCTCCGGTATCATAGGTATCCAAAATTCCGAGAATATTTAGCAAGGTGGATTTTCCTGAGCCGGAAGCTCCCATTATAGAGACTAGCTCTCCTCTTTCCACGTCCATATTAATCCCTTTCAATACATGTAAAGGTGATTTTCCCCAATAAGTTTTGTTTAAACTATTTATTCTTATCACGTTCGCTGTTGTTTATTATATTTGAAGAACCTACTGTCGCACAGAATTAAATTTTAATAAAGTTTCATAAAATTATATCTAGAAACATTTACTATATATGTCGCTAAAAATAAAAAAAGGTTACACGTTTTTGATATTTTAACATTAAAAAAATATATAATTCTGTAATTATATGATATAAAGATGAATAATTAAATTTAGAAAATACAACTTTTGATTATAAATTTACTTTTTGATGTGCTTGGAAATCTTTTTTCCAGAATAAAGCATATTTGAAATGAATCATAGAATCTATATTATTCATATACATTTTGTCAATCAAAAAATATTATTTTTCTTTGCAAATATTTTCCAATAGCAAGTATTTTATGGAGTCAATTTGTAAGCTAAAAAATATATATAAATCTCTTTATACTTTCGAAAAAGAGTTTGCCGAAAAGAATAACATAACTATTAATGAAGGTATGGTTTTATGTTGTATGAAGGATGAGAAGCCAAGAACAGCAAATGATCTTTGCGAATTTGTGGGGTTATCTAATTCCAGAGTATCACGTATAATAAATACTGTAGAAACTAAAGGGTATATATTGCGAGAAATGGGTTCAATAGATAAAAGACAAATGATCTTTTCCTTGACAGAGGAAGGGAGAAACAAAATAAAAGAAATGATGAAACATGAAATTAATTTATCTGCATTGATAAAAGAACTGGTAGAAATATCAGAATAATTTTTTAATCATATAATTGCTAATAACAAATATTTATAATATAAATTATGAAAATACTGATAATTGGAGGTGTGGCAGGTGGTGCAACAGCAGCTGCACGACTGAGAAGAATGAACGAAAATGCTCAGATTATACTGTTCGAAAGAGGAGAGTACGTATCATATGCCAACTGTGGACTTCCTTATTATATTGGGGGAACAATTAGTGAACGTGACAGGTTGTTTGTACAAACAGTAGATGGTTTCATCAATCGTTTCAATATAGATATCCGAGTAAAATCGGAGGTAACCGGAATTGACCTAAAGAATAAATCAATAAGAGTTCATGATATTGCAGCTAATAGAGATTATGCAGAAAGTTATGACAAGCTAATAATATCGACAGGAGCAGAGCCAATCAAACCTCCAATGCCGGGCATAGAGGACAATCGTATTTTTTCATTAAGGAATGTGCCTGATATGGATAAAATAAAAAGCTATATAAACCAACATAAACCCAAAAGAGCTGTGGTAATAGGCGGGGGTTTTATAGGTCTTGAAATGGTGGAAAATCTACATGATGCAGGATTAGATATAACGTTGATTGAAAAGAGTAACCAAGTAATGGCTCCAATCGATTTTTCTATGGCTTCTATTGTACACCGACATCTTATTCAAAAGAATGTATCTCTTTTACTCGAGGAGGGTGTTGCAAAGTTCGAATCAATTGAGGATGCTATAAACGTCGGATTGGAAAGTGGAGGAAGTGTTACTGCAGATATGGTTATACTAAGCATTGGAGTTCGTCCCGAAGTAAAATTGGCTAAAGACGCAGGCTTGCAACTTGGCTCTATGGGAGGCATCAAGGTTGATGATTATATGCAAACATCAGATAGTAACGTATATGCTCTAGGTGACGCTACAGAAGTGTTTAATCCGGTTATTAATAAACATACTTTAGTTCCACTAGCCGGTCCAGCGAATAAACAAGCTCGTATCGTAGCCGATAATATTTTGGAAGGCAATAAGTATACATATAATGGTACTATAGGAACTTCTATTGCTAAGGTTTTTGATTTGACTGTCGCAGCAGCAGGAGCTTCTTCAAAATTACTAAATAGAGAAAAAATAGAACATATATCATCATATACGCACGGAAGTTCCCATGCAGGCTATTATCCTGAAGCACTACCATTATCTATTAAAATAATTTTTTCTCCTGAAGATGGTAAATTGCTGGGAGCTCAAGTGGTGGGTTATGATGGGGTTGATAAACGTATTGACTTATTTGCTCAGATTATAAAAAAAGGAGGTACAATTTATGACCTTCAGGAAATAGAACATGCTTATGCCCCACCATATTCGTCAGCCAAAGACCCCGTAAATATGGCCGGATTTGTAGCCGAGAATATTTTAAAAGGGAAAGTAAACATTATCCAATGGCGAGACATCCCCAATGTAGATAAAACAGAAGCTATGATCATAGATTCACGTACAAAGGAAGAATATGATTTTGGACATATCGAAGGAGCTATTAACATACCAGTCGATGAGATTAGAAGTCGTCTAAATGAAATACCAAGAGATAAAAAGATTATAGTTTATTGCGCTGTTGGATTACGTGGATATATTGCCTCGCGGATTCTTATGCAACATGGTTATACAGACGTTTATAATCTTTCGGGAGGATATCGAACTTACTCTTGTGCTATTGCTGATAATACAACGAGTGAAGGACTTTGTGATACACTTATTAAAGATGATGGAGAAATGGAAAATAAAGAAAGTGCAACAATTAAAACAATCAAAATAGATGCTTGTGGATTACAGTGTCCTGGCCCGATCATGCAGTTGAAGAAAAACTACGATCAAATAAATATTGGTGACCGCCTCGAAATCAGTGTTACAGATCAGGCTTTTGGTGAAGACTTAAATGGCTGGTGTCGTATGGTTGGCGCAAAACTGATAAGCATGAATAACTCGGGTGGGGTAATAACTGCTACTGTAGAAAAGATAGCAAAAGAAGACGCTTCTTGCACCACATCAGCTATCGCTAAAGATAATAAAACACTCATAGTATTTAGTGACGATTTGGATAGAGCTTTAGCTTCATTTGTGATAGCTAATGGTGCCGCAGCTACAGGTAAAAAAGTAAGTATCTTCTTTACATTCTGGGGGCTTAATGTTATAAAAAAGGAGAAAAAGCCTGCTGTAAGAAAAGACTTTATGGGAAAAATGTTTGGCATGATGTTGCCATCTAGCAGCAAAAAACTAGGCCTATCTCAAATGAATATGGGAGGCATCGGTAGTAAAATGATGCGTAGCATCATGAAAAATAAAAATGTAGATAGCCTTGAAAGCCTTATGCAACAGGCTTTAGATAATGGTGTAGAATTTATTGCATGTTCTATGTCGATGGATGTAATGGGTATAAAAAAAGAGGAATTAATAGATAATATTACGATTGGTGGTGTTGCCGCTTATCTTGATAGAGCAGAAAATGCGAATGTAAATCTATTCATTTAATATTTTTAGACATATAAGACAAAATCCGAATTACTCTTCTCTCACTTGATCTATTTATCCTGGTGAGAGAGGAGTTCTTTTAATGTTTTTACATCTACAAGAAAAGAAAGTAGACGTAATGTCCTTAAATTGAAAAACAATAAATTTCATATATTTAGATTCCTTCTCAGATAATTGATAGGGGCTTTATTCTTTGTTCGTTAATTATTTTTATTTGTTTAGTAAAATATATTTATATAAGTTTGTGGCTTGAGACTATAAATATCTTTTTCTTTAACATTGACTTTACATACATTACTAATGTTTTGCCTGGATAACATTTAGTAATCAGATAAAATAATGGGGTCTATACAAAATAGATTAGAATCGGAACAAATAACAAAACTACTGAGAGAATATTCCATTTCGGCTATTATCGGTTCCTTAGTTGTTGCCATCTACAATATTGTGGATAGTATCTATATTGGACATGGGCCTAATTTAGGAGATCATGCCATTGGTGGGCTAGGGCTCATTTTTCCTATAATGACATTCTTTACTGCATTAGGAGCATTCGTCGGTACAGGTGCAGCCACTCGTGTTGCTATTTATATGGGTGAAGGTTGCAAATATAAGGTAGATAGAGTATTAGGAAACGCTTTTGTTTTGACAATACTGTTAACCGGATTCTTCATTCTTCTGACTTATATCTTTATCGATCCACTATTACATATAATCGGAGCAACAAAAGATACTTATAATTTTGCTCGCGAGTTCTTAATCTTTTATCTGCCGTGTTGTATTTTCCTTAATTTAGGCTTCGTATTGAGCAGTGTTATGCGTGCTTCGGGTTATCCTCAAAAAGCAATGTATATTATGCTGCTTGGTGTTATTCTAAATATTATACTTGCACCTATTTTCATTTTTATATTCGAATGGGGGATGAGAGGTGCTGCAATTGCCACTTCAATAGCCGCGTTTAGCTCCTTCGTTATCTTTATGATTCATTTTCTTGATAGAAATAATACATTAACACTATATAAGCATAAGTTAAATCTGGATAAAAGAATTGTATGGGCTATAATGAGTGTCGGGGTTTCTCCATTTCTGATGCAAGTAGCAGCTTCCATTGTAGTCTTTTTTATAAATAACAGGTTAAGTACTTACGGAGACAGCATCGCTGTAGAAGCATATGCAATAGCCAATAGATTAAATCTTGTTGTTGTACTCATCATTGTTGGTTTAACACAAGGAATGCAACCCATCGTTGGGTACAATTATGGGGCGAACAAGATAGAAAGGGTAATATCTACAGTAAATCACGCAATAAAAGCCGGTGTCGGTATCGGATTTCTCGGTATGATGGGTGGATTACTCTTTTCAGATATTGCAGTCAGTCCATTTAATCCTAGTCCTACATTGGCAAGTAAAGCCTCTAGAGTTTTAAAAATAATAACGATTGTATTACCTCTTAGTGGTTGGCAAATGGTCATTTCTAATTTTTTCCAATCTATAGGAATGCCTACGAAAGCAATCATCTTAAGCCTAACACGGCAATTCCTTTTTCTAGTACCGCTGTTATTCATTTTACCTCTTTTTTTTCAATTGGATGGGGTATGGATTTCAATACCATTAGCTGATGTTGCATCAACAATATTAGCTGTTATAATTTATATTTGGCAAATACATAAACTTAAAGAGAAATATATATATGCAATAGATTAGATAATAAAACAAGAAAGACAAACATATAAAACAAACTACAACTATTTAATAATGCAACACTACAAAGAGCTACTAATCGTATCTCCCTTCGAGATACCAAATCCTGTTTTAGCTTTAGAAACGATCAAGACCGGTGCATATCCCGTATTGCATCTTGGTAGGAATCTGCAAAAAGCACAAGAATCCTTAGATATCATGAGTGAATCTACAACTGAATCTTTTGGGGTTTGTTTTGTAGATGAGACTTCATTAAAATTAGACCTTCCACCAAATGTAACCAGAGTGATTTTTCCTGCTGGTATGAATATATCAGTAAGCGAAAATATAGAAAAATTATGTCAGGTAGATTCTTTAGATGAAGCTGCAAGAGTAGTCGATAGCGGTATCAGTAATATTATCGTAAAAGGAAATGAAGGAACAGGAAAAGTGTCAGCTCAGTCCTCATTCATCCTTTTCCAAAGTATAGCGGATAAATATTTAAATAAAGGAATAAATATTTATATACAAGGCGGAGTCGGTATACATACTTCTGCCGCTTGTTTGGCTTTAGGGGCTAAGGGGGTTATTATGGATAGTCAGATTTCCTTATTTCCTGAATGCGGTTTAACCAAAGATCAGAAAAATATTTTTAGTAAACTGAGTGGAAGTGAAACTACCGTAATTGACAATTTCAGAATATTGTTGAGGAAAAATTCTCCTAAATTACCTGTCAATACTAAATATTTGGATGTTATACCATTATTGGGAGGATTAGATATTAATAAGAATATATTACCTATAGGGCAAGATATTTCATTATCTATTGACTTTGTAGAAAAATATAAAAACCTTAACACATTTGTTTCTAGCTTTTATGAAGCTATATACGGTCATATACAGCAAGCAAAAAGACTGCAAACAATCAAATCTGATAGTAAACTCGCAAAAAGTTTAGGTATAAAATACCCAATAGCACAAGGGCCAATGGCCAGAGTAAGCGATGTTCCCGAATTTGCTTGTAATATAGCTGATGCGGGAGCATTACCTTTTATTGCCATGAGTATGACAACCGGAGATGCTGCCCGCAACCTGATAGCAGAATCCAGTCGGTTACTCAACGATAAAGTATGGGGAGTAGGACTGCTAGGCTTTATACCTACAAAACAACGCGAAGAGCAAACAAAATATATATTAGAGTACAGACCTCCTGTGGTACTGATAGCCGGAGGAAGCCCAGCTTTGGCAAAACCATTTGAAAAAGAAGGTATTAAAGCTTTTATTCATGTTCCATCTCAAATATTGTTAGATATATTTCTTAAAGAAGGGGCGAAGAACTTTGTATTCGAAGGGCGTGAAAGTGGTGGACATATAGGTCCTCTTTCCAGCTTTATCTTATGGGAAAGACAGATATACAGATTACTAAAAGAAGATAACCTGTCTGCATTCAGTGTATTTTTTGCGGGTGGGATACATAACGCATTTTCTTCTGCATTCGTATCTATAATGTCTGCTACACTCGATGCTAAAGGAGCCAAAATAGGGGTACTAATGGGGTCTTCGTATCTGTACACAAAAGAGGCTGTAGAGACAAAAGCCATCCTCCCTGAATTCCAAAAGTTGGCGATTGAAGAAAATGATACAGTTATTCTGCAAGCAGCCCCGGGACAAGAAACACAATCTCTAAAATCTCCATTTACAGAATATTTCGGTAAGGAAAAAGAAAAACTACAGCAACAAAATCTGGATAGTAAAGAAATTTGGATCAGATTAGAGGAGCTTAACCTTGGTCGTTCGAGAATTGCAACAAAAGGCATTGAACGTATAGGAACAGATCTTGTAAAATTGAACGACGAGGAGCAAAAAGAAAAAGGGCTTTATATGATAGGACAAATAGCAGCTCTCAATCAGAAGGAAATAACTCTGGATGAATTGCATAAGCATGTAGCTGTAGATAATAACGAACTGCTTTCTCAGCTTCCTGATATTGCTTTGCCAACATCAAATACACAACCATTAGATATAGCGATTGTAGGAATTTCGGGTATTTTCCCCGATGCGCATAATATTGAAGAATATTGGAGAAACATCGTTCTTGGCAAAAATTGTATAACTGAGGTTCCCGATAGTCGCTGGAATAAAGATCTATATTATGATCCAAACTCTACTGATACAGATAAAGTGGTCTCGAAATGGGGCGGATTTATTCCATCGATAGACTTTGATCCTCTTGAGTTTGGAATGACACCTCAATCACTTGCGTCTATAGAACCGACACAATTACTGAGCCTTTTGGTTGCTAAGCAAGCCTTAACAGATGCAGGATATGAAAACCTGTCCGAAATTGATTTAGAAAATACTTCCGTTATATTCGGTGCAGAAGGAGCAACAGAACTAGCGGCAAGTTATGGTTTCAGAGGCTATGCAAAACAGGTTTTTGGAGAATTACCAGATATATTAAAAAATTCCCTGCCTCGTCTTAATGAAGATTCTTTTGCCGGAGTATTATCAAATGTGATATCAGGTAGAATCGCCAATCGTTTAAATCTGGGGGGACGTAACTATACAGTAGATGCAGCATGTGCATCGTCTCTTGCTGCTTTGGACTTAGGATGCCAGGAATTATTCTCCAAACGCTCTGATATGGTACTTTTAGGTGGAGCCGATTTACATAACGGGATCAACGACTTCTTAATGTTTTCATGTACGCATGCATTATCCCGTAAAGGTTATTCTGCTTCATTCGATGCAGATTCCGATGGTATTGCCTTGGGGGAAGGCATTGGCGTTATAGTCCTGAAACGGTTAGCTGATGCCGAACGTGATGGAAATAAGATATATGCCGTTATCAAAGGAATGGGAGGTAGTAGTGATGGAAAAAGCCTGGGAATGACTGCCCCAAACAGAAATGGACAGATAAAAGCATTGCAAAGAGCTTATCAAAATGCAGGGATTTTACCATCACAGGTAGAAATGATAGAGGCTCATGGTACGGGAACGGTAGTAGGGGATCGAACGGAGTTAAGGGCATTAACTGATATGTTTCTTGAATCAGGAGCGGTCAAAGGTCAAACATTGCTAGGTTCTGTAAAAACGCAAATAGGACATGCTAAATGTGCAGCAGGTATTGCAGGCGTCATCAAGACTGCTTTATCTATTTACTACAAAGTCCAACCGCCTACATTACATCTTAATAAACCGAATCCTTATTACGATAAAGACAGTAGTCCTTTTGTCTTTAATTCACATTCGGGATATTGGGATAGTGAGAAAAGAATTGCCGGAGTCAGTGCATTTGGTTTTGGCGGAACTAATTTTCATGTAGTGATGGAGAATCATAAAAGTGAAGAAGATCATAATAGCAGTTTACCTCTATGGCCATCAGAACTATTTGTATTTCGCGGGGATTCACTAAAAGAAGCTAAACAGCAATTACAGAAAGTAAAAGAACTGTTGAGCTACAATAATACAATCAATATTAAAAATATAGCTTACAGTTTAGCTTTACACAGCCAAAAAGAAGTTCAACTATCAATAATTGCAAGTGATTGCATAGAATTACAGAATAGAATTGATACAGCTCTTCTAGAAAAAGAAGAATATGGGATTTATTTAAAAAAGGTGAAAGAAGGAAAGGTTGCATTTATGTTTTCCGGACAAGGGAGTCAAAGAGTAAATATGGCTCGCGATATGTTTGTTGCCTTTCCCGCAATGCGTCGCTTACTTACCAAGCATAAAGAATATGAGAAGATATTATTTCCTTACTCAGCCTTCGATGAAGAAACGCGTAAAGAGCAAGAGAAAGTTATCACCGATACACAAAATGCTCAGCCATTACTTGGAATTGTAGATTTTGCATTCGCTGAGTTTCTTAAATCATTAGGAGTTGTGCCTGATATGGTGGCAGGTCATAGCTATGGAGAGTTGCCGGCTTTATGTTTTGCCGGTGCTTTTGATGCCGAGGAACTAGTGCCATTAAGTCGTAAAAGAGCTTTATCTATATTAGATGCAATAGAAGAGGATAAAGGGAAAATGATAGCTGTCAGTCTCTCCGAAACAGAGATAATTGCCCTATTGGATGGTGAAAAGGATGTGTGGGCTGTGAACCTCAATTCGCCGAAACAAATTGTACTGGCTGGTTCTACCAAAGGAATTAATTCTTTTATGCGAAAACTAAGTAATAAAAATATTGCATATAAAGAGCTTAATGTAGCATGTGCATTTCATAGTCCTCTTTTACATAAATCAAGAGATCTGTACGGCGACGTGTTGCAAAAGGTTGACTTTAAAACACTAAGGTTGCCTGTATGGTCTAATACAACAGCGGAACCTTATCCGATAGAAACACAAGAAATAAAAAATCGATTAGCGGAACACCTTATCAAACCTGTACATTTTACCCGGCAAGTTGAAAATATGTACAATGAAGGTACACGTATATTTATCGAAGTTGGACCCGGTAGAGTTCTTACTGGACTTGTACAATCCATATTAGGGGATAAAGTATCTGCTTTTGAAACAGAAAATAAAAGTTTCAATGGCGTAACTTTCATATTACATACTATTGCAAAATATTTGTCGACAGGTAAATCTGTTGACGTTGAAAAACTCTTTGAAAACCGCAATACATCTATCGTAAATATAGATGAGCCTGAACAATACAAAAAGAGTCCTATTGTATGGCATATAAATGGACACAATGCTATACCTTCTGATGGACGAATGCCTTCGACAGGTGCATACCCAATAACACAACCTATAATGAACTTAAAAAATATGGTTAATAACCCCAATAATAATCAATCTTCAGGACTTTCTTCTTCAGATCAAGTAATATTAGAGTATCTGGATAGTATGAGAATGATGATGCAGAGCCAGCGTGATGTCATGCTCGGCTATTTGGGATATACTCCTAGCAGTAATATATCAACTCCAACACGAATAATCCCCGTGCAGCAAGTACAGGTCTTACCGGTAAGCACTGTTTCACAACAGGTAGAGCAAATACAACAACCTGTGGCAATAAATGCGTCAATGCCTAAATCTGCTGAAAGATCAACACAAGTCTTATCTATAGACGATATTAAAGGCCTATTGCTCGAGACTGTTAGCGAAAAAACGGGCTATCCGATCGAAATGTTAGGTCTTGACTTAGACTTAGAAGCAGATATGAGTATAGACTCTATCAAACGAATGGAAATTATTGGTGCTTTGAGAGAAAAGCTTAACATATCAGGGAGTATGGAGGATGCAGAAGATACAGTAGAAAAGCTTGCCTCTGTAAAAACTCTTAATGGTTTGATCGACTGGATTAAGGAATTAGCCAACTCAAGTATAAGTCAGACACAAGGTGCAATTGTGCCAGATGTAGTTCATTCTGTTGCTATTACTCCAACTCAAGCCATAACAATCGATGATATCAGGGCTTTGCTTCTTGAAACCGTTAGTGAAAAAACTGGTTATCCAGCGGATATGCTTGGATTGGATCTAGATTTGGAAGCAGATCTCAGTATTGACTCTATCAAACGCATGGAGATTATAGGCTCATTGAGAGAAAAACTTAATATATCCGGTAGTATTGAGGATGCTGATGATACAATTGAAAAACTAGCTTCAGTAAAAACTCTTAATGGATTAATTGATTGGATAAAAGAATTGGCTAATGGTGTTGAGAATAAAGATTCTATACCCCAGTCTCAAACAGGGCAAACAATTCAAGTTGAGCAGATAACAGTAAAAGATAATAAAACCATTGCAGATGAATTGATAAGAATGAGTTTTGAACTTGAAGAAACAACCCTAAACTCTGAAAATAATAAGATACAAGGAAAGCGATTTGCCCTTACGGATGACAATGGTGAATATGCTCAAAAGGTTAAAATAGCAATGGAGGCAAATGGAGCTATTGTTGACTTGATACAAGGAGATGAGAATCTTTCTCAGTATGATGGGCTAGTGATACTCAACTCTTCGGTATCACCTCGGAAATACAGTATCAAAGAAGTGTTTAGTATGATCAAGAATGTAGATATTGCTAGGATCAAATGGGTGTATACATTCAGTGATGTACTTGGAAATATTAAAAGCACCGAAGGAGTATCTAAGTTGAAAGAGATTCAAGGCTTCCCAGGGCTGATAAAGAGCCTTGCACATGAGTTCCCAACAATTACGTTCCGGGCAATAGTATCACATTCTATCTTCGAATCAGATTCTTTATCCCAAATAGTAGTAGATGAATTATTAACACAAGATGATACCTATACAGAAATAATCTATAAGGATAATAAGAGATATTTTGTAAATTCTAAACCTGTCACTCTTATTGAAAATGGAAGTTCTCATCTTTCTCTCGACAAAGATGCTGTAATTGTGGTATTTGGAGGAGCACAGGGGATTACGCCGGAGTTGATTAGCGAACTGTCAAAAGAATATCCATGTAACTATATTCTTGTAGGACGTTCAGACACTCCTACAAAAGAATTTGATAAGTATAAATCGTTGGACTCAAAGGACAAGATACGTAAATATCTGATCACTGAAGAAAACCTGAAATCTCCCGGCGAAATAGAAAAGAAAGTACAAAAGATATTCAAGACGAATCAGATAAATGAAAATGTTGCAAAAATAGAACAAAACGGAGCGAAAGTAACATATATATCCTTAGACATAAAAAATGAAGGAGCACTGAGAGGTTTTATAAAAAAAACATATGATACCTATAACAGAATAGACGGGATATTTCATGCTGCAGGCTTGTTGGACGATAAATTATTTATACATAAAACTTTTGAATCTTTTGATAAAGTGTATTCTACCAAAGTCATTCCACTGCATGTCTTACTGGATGAATTACGTTCCGACCTAAAACTATTTGTAATGTTCAGTAGCGTGGCATCATCTTATGGGAACAAGGGACAATCTGATTATGCTTCAGCAAACAGTGTCTTCGATTATATTGCTCCAATCTTAAATGATAAAGTTGAAGCCAGAATACTCACTATTAATTGGGGACCCTGGAAAGGAACAGGTATGGTAAATGACACATTAGAAGCTGAGTTCATGAAACGTGGGGTTTCGTTGATTCCTCTGAGGAAAGGAGCTGAATATTTTGTAAATGAGCTTAAATATGGAAAAGAGAATCATATACTGGTGATGGGTGGATCAGAAGATGTAAAAAGCTTTTTAAATAATTGATTCAGAAGTGGAAAACAAGAAAGATATAGCAATAGTAGGGATGTCTTGTATTGCTCCTGAAGCAAGTAATTACACTGAGTATTGGAATAATCTTATCAATGGGGTGGACTGTATTAAGGATGTTCCTGCTGATAGATTAGATCCTAGATATTTTGATGACACAAAGACTCCGGCTGTAGATCGCTTCTACTGCAAACGTGGTGGCTTTATTCCTGATATATTATTTGACCCTATCCAATTTTCTATCCTACCACTGGCTGTAGAAGGAATGGATACGGCACATCTCTTAGCATTAAAATGTGTTTATGAAGCATTGGAAGATGCATCGGTCTTTGAAAAAAATATATCCTTAAAGAAATGCGCATTGGTAATAGGAAAAGGAGCGTATGTGGGATCTGCTATATGGCGAGCGATGGATATTGTTCATGTCAGTCATCAAATAACAGAAGTGGTAAAAAAAGCATTGCCCGATTTATCTGATGAAGAACTCGACAAAATAAAAGAACAGTATCAAGCGTCACGAGGGCGTTATCAAGCGGATTCTATGCCCGGGCTTATACCCAATCTTATAGCATCTCTTATTTCTAATAAATTAGATATGCAAGGGCCTTCATATGTAGTTGATGCAGCTTGCGCTAGCTCTTTGATTGCATTGGATCATTGTGTAAAGGAACTGGAAAGTGGAAGATGTGATATTGCAGTTGCAGGCGGAGTTCATGTTGGTCATAATGCTCCGTTTTGGAGTATTTTCTCACAACTTGGAGCTCTATCTCATAAACAACGTATCTGTCCATTCAGCGAAAATGCGGATGGTCTACTGATTGGTGAAGGTAGCGGTTTCGTTGTTCTAAAAACGCTGGATAAGGCTATTGCAGATAAAGATCGTATTTACGCAGTCATCAAAGGAGTAGGCGTGAGTAGCGATGGATCAGGAGTTGCCGTTATGGCTCCTTCTGTAAAGGGGCAGAAACTTGCCATAGAAACAGCCTGGGCTGGTAGAGATTTAGACAAATCTAAGATTGGTTATTTAGAAGCACATGGCACAGCTACAACTATCGGAGATAAGATAGAGTTACAAACTCTATCAGAAGTATTCCCAAAAGAAGAATGTGATAAGAATGTACTAATCGGCTCTGTAAAATCTAATATTGGGCATGCTATGCCTGCCGCAGGTATTCTCGGTCTGATTAAAACAGTTCTAGCACTGTATACTAGAAAAATTCCTCCAACATTACATTGCGAACAGCCATTGAGGGGTATAGAAAATAGCCGTTTCAGACCTGTACAGCAACTACAGGATTGGGATGAAAATAAGTACCCATTAATTGCTGGGGTAAATGCTTTTGGTTTTGGAGGAATAAATGCACATGTCATCTTAGAAGCATACGGAGAAAAACAATCTTTAAATACTAGTATAGAAGATAGTCCATTTCAGGATAAGGTAATAGCAATAAGTGCACGTTCCAAAGATGCCTTGATAAAGACTTTACGTAATGGACAAACAGCATCTATTAATAAGGATGGAGATTACCGTCTGGTTCTATTCAACCCAACGCCTGATAGGATAGAAAAAGCTATAAAGTTTATTGAAAAAGATTTAATATGGAAAGGACGTCAAGATATTTGGTTTACAAATAAACCACTTATAAAGAATGGAGGAAAGATTGCATTTATGTATCCGGGTTATGATCCCGGAGTGAATCCTGAAATCGAGAGCTTGATCAACTATTTTAAATTTTCTTTACCGGAAGAGGAATACAGATCAGCAGAAAGTGAAATTATAGACAATGTCTTAAGATTGTATCGTATCAGCAAAGCAATGGACATGTCGTTGAAGACATTAAATATAAAATCAGATATGAACGTCGGACACAGTTTAGGTGAATGGTTCGGCGTGGAAGCATCAGGTATGGTATCAGGTAAATCAATCAAAAAACTTATCAACTGCTTAGATGCGAGTCAATATAAAATAGATGGCGTTTTCTTTATTGCTGTCAGTGTAGGGCGGGAGAGGGTTAAGAAGTATCTAGACTCAATACCTAATCTTTACTTGTCTAATGATAATTGTCCGAATCAAGTATTATTATGCGCTACCGAAGATGCTCTTAAGAAGTTGTCCGAATCTCTTAGGCAGGAAGATATTTTCTTTCAGGTTTTACCATATCAATCTGGATTTCATACTCCTTTCATAAAAGATAGGCTTCACCTGCTTGAGGATTCGTTCCAACATCTTGAATTTATTGATCCGAGTGTACCTATGTGGTCTAGTAATACATTGGAGCCTTATCCAACCGAAGCTCATGATATTAAAGCATTATCAGTCAAGCATCTTATAGAAACTGTGAGATTTAGAGAGCTTATAGAAAAGCTATATGATAAAGAAAATGTGCGGGTATTTATTCAGGTTGGAGGAGGGAGTCTTGTCGGATTTGTAGATGATATATTGGCAAACAAACCCTATAGCTCTATATCTGAGGTGAGTACACAAAGAACAACATTAGAACAATTGAGACGCGTGATGGCATTGCTTTATATAGAAGGTCGGGATGTAGATATGTCTTTTCTTAATGTAGAGAAACTGAATAAGAAAAAAGGAATGAATCTACAGATGCTCATGGACTTTCAATCAGACTTTCCTCTTTTAAGTAGTCATATGAAAAGTAGTGTGCAAAAAAAGACTTCTGTTGATATTGACTCATTGACAATGGAGACTTCTCATCCGATAATGGCAGCCCTGAATGAGAATATGAAAGAGATATCACAAATGCAGATGGAGCTAGCCGGACTATTGAAAGAAAGAAATACCATTTCGTCCCTTATCGAAAAAGATTTAAAACCTACCGTTATAAAAAATGGGTCTAAGATAGGAACGTCATTTGAAGAAGATTTATACGTATCATTAGATACACACCCTACACTAATAGGGCACTCATTAGTTAAGCAACCGGCAAATTGGGACTATGTGGAAGACTTAAATCCTGTAATTCCAATGACTATGACCTTTGAGTTGATTGCTGAAGCTGCACATAGACAGGATTTGTCAAAAAAGATTGTAAGAATTGGACCTATCAGTGTTTATCAGTGGATGGAAGTTCATACACCCTTTGAACAGAAAATAAATGGTGTGTGGAAGTCCGAAGAGTTACTTTCTTTAAACATCAAGAATTATGCATCGGGGGAGGTTACATTAAGAAACTCATTTTCTAAGCCTGATTCATATTATGAAGATTATATTGATCTGGGAGAAGATATCAGACCATTACCTACACCAGAGCAAATCTATGAAAAGTATATGTTTCATGGGATTGAATATCAGGGAATAGAAAAGGTTACAAATGTCACAGAAAAAGGTATAAGATCTTATATAAGAAAAAAGGCAGGCAAAGGCTCTCTTCTCGATAATATGGGACAAACTTATGGTTTGTATTTACATCTTATTCTAGACATAAACTATATAACCTTTCCAGTAAAAGTTCAGGAAATTACTTTTTATCAAGATATGCATGATCAAGAAGGATTATTTGAATGCATCTGTTTGAGTAAAACTATTGATAAAGACTTTACGACAGCAGAAATGGTGCTAAAAATAGATGGTAAAGTGTGGTGTATTGTTAAAGGTTGGCAAAACAGACGATTTGAGTTTGACAATTTGTTATGGGAAATGACTTTGAATCCCGGAAAAAATTTTATAGCTGAACAAATCGTCCCCGGAGTATTCTTATCAGAAAGTATATATAATAAGACAGGTGTTTTGGAATTTCTTAGAAAAAGATACCTGAATCAGCCCGAAAAGAAACGACAAGCTTCTCTGCCTCTAAATAAGCGGAAAGATTATCTTACTAGCAGGATTGCACTTAAAGATAGTTTAAGGTGGTATGTTCAGAGTAAGTGTGATAAATTAACATATCCCATTGAATACTTTATAAAATATGATGATCATGGCAAACCTGATGTGTATGGTCTAGAAGAAACAAAAGGATTAGAGATTTCTTTAGCCCACAAAAACGGAGCCAGTGTGAGTATTGTTTCCGAAAAACCTGTTGGTATCGACATTGAAACAATAGAGGAACGAACAAAAGACTTTTTAGAAATTTCATTCACTCCTTACGAACTCGAATTGATCAAGGACAAGGATATCGCAGAATGGAGCACTCGTTTTTGGGTAGCAAAAGAAGCGTATGGAAAAATGTTAGGTGTTGGACTTCAAGGAAACCCTAAACGATATGAAGTAAAAAGAATAAATGAAGACATTCTTTTTATTGAAGATTGTGAAATAAGGATATTTAAATATAAAAACTACATAATAGGATGGACACAATAATGCTAAAAGATGAAAAAGACCAGGTGTTTAATATTCTGCATCAGTTTATTTCAGATATAATAGGTGCAGATATAGCAGAAGAACTTGATATAACTCAAAATAGTAATTTCACAAAAGATCTGGAGATGGATAGTATTGAACTAGTAGCTTTTGCTGAAAAAGTTAGAGTGAAATACGGGACGGATATAGACTTTACAAAATGGTTGTCAGCAATGGATCTTGATCAGATTGTAAAGTTGAATATAAAAGATATTGTAAATTTTATTGTTGATGGCAATCATTCAGATAAATAACAAAAAAATTCATTTATTGGAAATGAACTCTGAAGCATCCCAGACTATTGTAATGATTCATGGTATGTTTACCAACATGTCTGTATTTTACTTTAACATAGCACCCGAACTGGCTAAGCACTTTCATATTGTATTATATGATTTGCAAAGCCACGGTATGAGTGAACGTGTTGACTGTGGATATAATCTTGAGGCGATGTCTGATGACTTGATAGCTCTACTTGATTTTCTGAATTTAAAGAAAGTACACTTGGCTGGATACAGCTATGGTGGTCTTATAGCCTTAAAAACGGTAATGCTTTATCCTGATAGGGTGGAAAAACTAAGCCTGATAGAGTCTCCCAAGCCGGATGAAGGTGATGCTCCTGAAGTACTCCAGAAATATGGAAATAAATTTATAGATCAGTATTTGAATAACTATGCTGAGTCTACATCTTTACAGCCCGGAAAAAGGCAGATTGAAAAGAATAGAAAACTCTATGAATACTTATTCAACCATACTTCAATTAAGGAAGATTTTGATATAGATAATAATTTGTTTGATATATTATCGAACAATCCTATTAAAGTACCAACCTTATTATTATATGGTTCTGATTCGGATTGTTTATTAGCCGGAAATCTATTGAAAGAGATCATTCCAAATTCATATTTACTGGAAGGACGTGGAGACCATAACTTGCCTATCCAGAAACCACAATGGATTATTGAGAAACTATTAGAATTTATGAAATGAAAGGCAGATTTTTATTTATTGTTCCGCCACTTACAGGTCACGTTAATCCTACTTTAGGGTTGGGGGCTGAATTGCTTAAAAACAAGCATGAAGTGGCATGGATAAGTATTGACCCTCAATTAGAAAAAAGAATACCCAACGGAGGCACATTTCTTTTACTCGACACTGATATAAACAAACACGAGAAAGAGCGGATAAAAAATGAAATTCTGGAACTAGGAAAGAAAGCTGTTTATGGACTTGATAGTTTAAAATTCTTGTATGATGACGTATTAACACCCATGAATATGGGTATGCTTGATGGTATAAAAAAACTTATTGATGCTTATAAACCTAATATCATTATTAATGATCATCAGATATTTGCAGCAGCAGTAGCAGCAATACAAAAGAATATACCTTATGTAACATCTGTAACTGCTCCGGCGGCAATAAAGGTAAACGAAGCTTTACCGATGATTCATGTATGGGAAGGAGACCAGATTATAAAGTTTCAAAAGAGTGTAGGTCTTGATAGTGATAAGCGTTTAGATTGCTCCAAATTACTTACAATTGTATATACGTCTAAGAAACTATTTGGAGAATCTGACTTAGATAATTATTACCAGTTTATAGGTCCAGTAATCAATAGAGGAGATTTTACCGATGATTTTGATTGGTGTAAACTTCAATCAATGAACAATCGTCCCAAAATACTAGTCACAATAGGAACAACATTTGATCACAGCCTCAAACAACAGTTTCTAAGGAAAGTGACAGAAGCTTTCGAAAATGAAATGATGGGAGTTGTAATTATTTCTGATCCTGAATTGTTTGATTATATCCCTGATAATTTCATTGTTTGCAAACAGATTCCACAACTAAAACTTATTCCTCTAATGGATGCAGTCGTATGTCACGGAGGACACAATACTGTTTGTGAAGCGTTGTCATATGCCAAGCCTCTGGTTGTTTTACCTGTTGCCTATGACCAATCCTATGTTGCAAGCACAGTTGTAGATAGCGGATCAGGAATACGATTAAACTTCAATAGATTTAAGGCACAGCAATTGAAAGATGCTGTAAACAAAGTTCTCTATGATAAGAAATATTCAGAGAATGCGCAAACAGTCCAAAAATCATTCGAAGAAGCCGGAGGCGTCACTAAGGCTGTAAAGTTATTAGAAAACATACTTACAAAACAAATTGGTCTATGACCTCAAAACAGAATTAAATGTCAAAATTTTTATTTGTAATTCCTCCTTTCTGGGGGCATATAAATCCAACATTAAGTATAGGCGGCACTCTCTTAGAAAGAGGTCATGATGTTGCTTGGGCTGGTATGACTACACTTAATATGAAACTCTTTCCGTCTGGAGCTAAGTACTTCTATATGGAAAAGACAGAGAGTAAAAATAAAAAGGAGATAGAACAAATAATCTTGCTGCAAAATAAAGGAGCAAATATGCCGGCACTTGAAGCTCTTAAATTAGGGCTGGAAGATACCTATATTCCTTTTGCTAAAATGATGATAGACGAGTTTAATGAGATCGTAGAGCAATATAAACCCGATGTCATAGTAAATGATTGTATTACTTTTGTTGGTGGGCTATCCGCTCGATTAAAGAATATTTCATTTGCCACTATAACGCCTATTACACCGAATGCTTTAAATGACCCTCAAAGTGCACCTAAAGTTACGGAATGGGTACACAAATCAGTTATCGATTTACAACGTTTTGTTGGTATAGATGGAGATGAAGAGTTTGTTCAATCCCAATTATTAAATATGTACTATACCTCACAGTTATTTTGTGGGTTAGATGATTCATCTGTACCTCCTTATATGAAGTTTATAGGAGCATTGACAGGAAGGCCGGATAATACTCCATTCGATTGGAAAAAGCTTGAGGCAATGGGAGATCGTCCTAAGATATACATTTCGATAGGAACAGTATTGGTACAAAGTCGGAAAGATTTCTTTAGCCGCATGATTGAAGCGTTAAAAGATAAGCCTGTTACTGTTATAGCGGCTGCAGATCCTAACATATTGGATGAATGGCCTGATAACTTTATAGTGCAAGGATATGTGCCTCAATCGGAATTATTAAAACATATAGATGTTGTAATCGGACATGGAGGGTTAAATACAACTTGCGATACTTTTATGAATGGTATACCTATGCTCATTATTCCAATGGCCTTCGATCAATCGCATACAGCACAACTTATTCAAAACTACGGCTGTGGTATTCGCATTAAATATAGTCGTATGCGCGTTAAAGATATCGAACATGCAGTAGATGAGCTATTATACAATCCTACATATAAAAAAGCGGCTAAAGAGATTCAACAATCTTTTATAGATGCGGGAGGTAATAATAGAGCTGCCGAATTGTTGGAAGAAATTATAGCAGTAAAATAGTAACTAAAAAGAATATTTTTTGAGCATGAGCTTTTTTAACCATCTGACCGAAAATAAAATAATAATACTTCTCGGTTGTTATGTTTTTTTTCTTTTAATCATCTGTTCTCATATGTCTCCTTTGTATTATTCAAATGAATGGGCAGATGTAAATATTTACTTCAATGTAGCAAAAGCCATATTTAATGGCAGAACCCTTTATACTGAAACTTTTGATCATAAAGGACCTCTCATCTTCTTTATATATGGTCTGGGATATCTTATATCAAATAATTCCTTCTTTGGTATGTTTCTGATTCAATGGATTGCATGGTTTACAATGGTTTATTATATCTATAAGCTATCTAAATTATATTTGGATAATACTTTTGCATATATAGTAGCTATTATTTTCCCTGTCTTTATACTGAAAATGATGAAAGCGGGAGGATCGGCTGAGGAGTTTATTCTTGTATTCGAGTGTATTAGTTTATATTACTTTGTCAGATACTTTAAAGAAAAAAGTGTACCTGTCCATAAGCCGTCAGTAATGTTTATACATGGAATTATGTGTTCTATGGTACTCTTCATAAAACTCAATTTATTAGTTTTTTGGTTCTTCCCTTTAGCTGCTATATTTTTAAATCTTTTGCGGAAGAGAGCGTTCAAAAGTTTTGCAGTAAATATGGTTGCGTATATTGCTGGACTTTTGGTTATTGCAATTCCTATTCTTTTGTACCTCTATATAAATAATGCACTCCATGAGGCATATTCAGTTTATATTGAATTGAATAGAAAATATGCTGAATTACAATCGATAAGTAGTTCTATACAATTAGTACTACTTCGCATCGTATACCTGTTTATGGATCCTTTTGCACTGTTCTTTATGACACTTATCGGAGTCTTTTATTTTCCCGTAAAACATATTAAGAATACTTTAGGTAAATATGCTTTACTATTATCCGGCGTTGCTCTTTATATTATTATATTTATGTCTCCGGTTTTTCAAATGTATTATCCCATTGTATTCCTTATATTTAGCTTATTGGGTGTATTAAGTTTGTTTATATACATATCCGGATTTATTACGATAGTAAAATATATTACACCTGCTTTTTTAATTATCATTACAAGTTCTATGATATATATAGGCTATAGTCAGACTGATTTGGGTAATAGTAAGATCGCTGGGACTACAGTTTCACTGAAACCCGGATTACTTACGCAGAAAATTCATGATGAGATAATTAAGGAACAAAATCCGACACTCCTAAATGTTGGTTTTGGTCTGGGTAATAGCCTATTCACAACATGTAAAATCGTTCCTAATATTCGTTATTTTGTTTCACCGAATCTAACATACGAATCATATCCTCAAATGCGTGATGAACAGACAAAATATATTGAAAATAAAGAAATTAAGTTTATAGTTATGCCCTTGCCTCTATTGAATATAGATGGAAGCACAAAATTGCAAAAGAGGCGGAAAATAGGGAATCAAGAATATTTTTTAAATCTGCCTGCATTCAAAGAAAATTACACTCTAATTTTAACAGATACGATTATCAATACAATAGACGAAAAGAATATAGAGATACTTCAACTATACAAACTAAAACAAAGAAGATGAATAAAATATCCAATATAACTATTCTTGGGGGAGGTAACATGGGCTCTCAAATAGCATTTCAGACTGCTTTTAAAGGGTTCAATGTCACAATATATGACATCAATGTTGATTTATACAGTCAAGTCATCGAGAATCTTGAGCTATTAAAGAACATCTATCTGAGAGAGGCTCATGCTACCGAAGATGAAATGGATGCCACTTTTAATAATATATCGTATTCATTTAATCTGCCTGAAGCTGTTCAAGATGCTGATATTACAATAGAAGCTATACCCGAGAATATGGAAATAAAACAAAAATTATACGCTGAGTTGGGCAGAGTTGCTCCTGCAAAGACAATTTTCACCACCAATTCGTCAACAATGCTACCCAGCGATTTGATGGGTTTTACAGGGCGTCCTCATAAATTTTTAGCATTACATTTTTCCAATTTATTATTTCACTGCAATATTGCTGAAATTATGAAATCTTCAGAGACTGATGCTGATTCGTATAATACTGTTATAGAATTTGCAGAAGCTATTGGAATGATTCCTATCCTTGTAAAACAAGAGCAACGTGGCTATATATTAAATTCATTGTTAATGCCTTTTATGGCAGCTGCTACCGAACTCTACCTAAAAGGTGTTAGCGACATTGAAACCATAGATAAAACATGGCGCATTGCAACAGGCTCACCTGTTGGCCCTTTCGAAATATATGATATAGTTGGGATAAATACAGTATATAATATAGCTTCTAATGGAGATCTGAAAGCAAAATTATTTGCACAATATCTAAAAGAGAATTTTATAAAACAAGGGAAACTGGGTTATCTATCAGGAGAAGGATTTTATAAATATCCAAAAGAAAGAAACTCACTAAAATAAAGAAATGACTGAAGGGATAAATCCCTATCCTTGAAATAGCATATATATTGGCTGTAACAGATCAGAGTATTCTCGGACTAAATCAGATGTATACAAAGTTTGGTCTCGCCCCCCCCAAGGTGTTTTAAGCATGTTTGTGCTAACAACATGTGGATTGGGTGCAACTTTCTTATCGCTAATTATATGGATCATCTATGTGAAGGGATATAAGAAGTCGTCGGTCTTTTTCGAATCATTTGGTGTAAATCCTTTGTTTATCTATGTTTTAGCAGGCGTTATGGCTACTATTCTCGAAAGTATTCATTTAAATTACCCGGAAGTAATGATTATTAAGCACTATTTTTATACTCAGATTTTACAATCTGTTTGTGGAAATTATTTCATATCATTAATCTACGCCTTGTGTTCCATTTCTATCCTTTGGATAGTTGGTACATGTTATATGAAAAGAAAACATTCATAAAGATTTAATATGCTAAAAGAAGAGGTGGGATAGGAGAGACTATATTGTTATGAAAAAGCCCATAAAATATTCATTTTATGGACTTCTTTTTATTAATATCCATATTGATCACTCTTATTTTCAAATAACTTAAGGTTAAACATACTAGAATTTTTAAACATCCTTTATATTTGTATTTAAAAGCTACCCTTTTTAATATGAAAATACTGATTGTTGAAGACGAGCAAAACATCAGTTCGTTTATTGAGCGAGGTTTAAATATAAGCGGATTTGAAACAGAGATATGTAATGATGGATTACATGCATGGGAAAAGTTACAAATCACAGATTATGATTTAATCATTATGGATATAATAATGCCTTTTATGTCAGGATTGGAGCTTTGTAAGGCTTATCGGCAAAAGTTCGGCTATATTACCCCTGTAATTCTGCTTACGGCCCTATCTACAACCGAAGATATTGTAAAAGGCCTTAATGCGGGAGCTGATGATTATATTGTCAAGCCGTTTAAGCTAGTTGAACTTGAAGCTCGTATCAATGCCTTATTAAGGCGTTCGAAAGTCAGTACGGAAATAGAAGATGACAAAATTTTACAAATTTCTAACTTAAAGTTAGATACAAATACTAAGCAGGCTATTCGTGATGGTAATATTATTTATCTCACAGCTAAAGAATATTTATTGCTCGAATATTTTATGAAAAATCCGAATAGAGTACTTTCACGTCAAACTCTATTAGAAAACGTATGGGATATAAATTTCGACACGAATACAAATATAGTAGATGTATATGTTAACTATATACGCAATAAGATTCAACCCGAAGGAATGGATAAGCTAATTCATACAGTTATCGGATTAGGATATATATTAAAAGAAAAATGAAGATAAAGACCAAACTAGCTCTTTTATATACATCTATCACCGTCGTGATCTTGATGGTTGTTTTTATTTTTGTCTATCTACTTACTTCAAAAAATATTGATAGTAATTACTATACGCTTTTACTTGACAAAGCACTTATTACGGCTCAAAAGCATTTTGAAAAAGATGAGCTGAGTCAACAAGCCTATCAAAAAGTAATTGACGCATATCAAAGATTATTACCTGAGACTTCTGAAAAGATAGTTGTAGCCAATAATAGACATGATGCTACTGTAGAGCTTCAGTCTTTCCTGAATGAAAGGCAAATAGACGAATTGTTCCGAACAGAACAATTAAAATTCGAGATTGATAAGCTAAGCGGAGTTGGTATATATTACCCGGACAATGAAGGGAATTTTGTCATTATCGTTACAGCTAAAAACATTCAAGGAGATTACCTCAAAAATCTGCTGAAGCATATACTGTTAATAGTGCTATTCGTGAGCAGTATTATTATCTTTGGTCTACTCTGGTGGAATGCAAAAATGATAACTAAGCCTTTACAGGACATGGTTTCCCGAATGCAAGAAATAACCCCCAAAGACTTACACCTTCGCCTGATAGAGAGAAAGGGAAATGATGAACTAGCTCAAGTTATCAGTTATTTCAACCAGATGATCGAACGCTTAGAAATAAGTTTCAACTCGCAGAAGACATTTATCGCTAATGCATCACACGAACTAAAAAACCCATTAACAGCTATTATGGGCGAATGTGAAGTGATGCAACTAAAAGAGTTTACTCCGGATGAATACAAAAGTTCTATCAAACGAATTGAAAACGAGATCGAGCGTTTAAATATATTAGTAAATAATCTTTTCCAATTAGCTCAAACCGATTTAGAGATTTCAGAATCAGATGTAGAGCGATTAGATGTAGTAGGAGAGCTGCAATCCGTTATTCATTATTTAGAGCAATCGAAATATAAGGGAAGGATTTCGTTCATGAAAAATGAAAGCTCCTTCTATATTCGATCGAATAGCCACTTGTTATTTGTTGCCCTACAAAATATGATTGACAATGCTTGTAAATACTCAAATGATGAGGTTAAAATTGAAACCCTCAAAAACAAATCCGGCTTTCATCTTTTAATCTCGGATAAAGGTATTGGCATACCAGCAAAAGAGAAAGATAAAATATTCGAGACATTTTACCGAGCACAAAATACTCATTCATATAAGGGAGCCGGAATAGGCTTATCTCTTGCACATAAAATATTAAAACTTTCAGGAGCTGATATTAGCATAACATCTATAGAAAATAAAGAGACAACTGTTACAATTACCTGGAATATCAATTTCTAATCCTATTCTAATCTCGGTTTAATCTCTTTCTAATTTCAAGAGTCTAGTTTTGTACCTAAAATTAGATTTTGAAGATGAGAAAGTTACTATTATCAATTCTGCCCTGTCTTATATTTACATTTTTCGGATTACCGGTCTTTGCTCAAGAGTTTCAAGTACTAAAGTATACTCCTGTGGAAATTGAGGCTTTGTTCCTAAAACAAAACCTACAGTTGTTAGCCGAAAAAATGAACATCACTCTTGCCGAAGCAGAAATTGCACAATCGAAACTATGGGATAATCCACAACTATCTATTGGTTCGATGAATTTATGGAGCACCGCCAAACAAAGAGAAGAACTTGGAGCTGAAACCTTTCCCCGAAACACACAATTTAGTATAGAACTGAGTCAACTAATTTTAACTGCCAATAAGCGTAGCAAGCTTGTCAACAGCCAAAAAGTTTCAAGAGAAATTGCTATTTTAAATTTTGAGGATGTACTGAGAGGTTTGAAAGCAGAGTTTCGAAAATTAATTTACGAAACAGAATACCTGCAATCATACGAAGATGTCTTATCAGTTCAACGAGAGTCTCTTGAGCTACTTATTTCTGCCTATAAAAGACAAGCTGCACTAAATAATATTGCAAAAAATGAATTACTTAGGCTTCAATCAGGCTTAATAGAACTTAAAAATGAAATAAATGAGACAGAAGTAGCTTTGAATGAACAACAAAAAAGTTTGAAATCCTTACTTAATATCTCACCTTTCTATATCATAACAATAGAAAACACAAACTTCAATTATATTGATCCTAATCAGGTCTCACTCGTGTCTTTATTAGAAAAAGCGCACGAGTTACGTCCTGATATAAAGCGTGAACAACAGCAAACTCTGTTTTACGAAAAATCCTTGATCTACGAAAAATCACAACGAATTCCGGATATAACACTAAGTGCCTCTTATGATAGATATGGAGGCGTATGGAAAGACTTTATCGGATTTGGTGTCAGTTTCGATTTGCCCTTTTTGAATAGGAATCAGGGGAATATTAAAGCTGCTAAAATAAATATTGAGCAAAACAAACTTATTGCTTTGCAGCTACAAAATATTGCTGAACATGAAATAACTGAGGCTTTCTACAATTATAGTCGCACGTACAAATTTTATGAAGAAATAGAGAATAATGATTTGTTAACAGAGTTGGATGAGATGCTTGGTATATATACAAAAAATTTCCTAAATAGAAATATCAGTATGCTCGAATACCTCGACTTTATGGAATCGTATAAAAGCAATAAACAAATAGTTCTCTTATCTCGCAAAAACATGTACAACTCATTCGTAGAGTTTCAATATGCAGTTGGCACTGAAATAAATAAGCAACCATTATGATAACAAAGAAAATTCCATTATTTACATTAACTATTCTTTTTTTATCGCTTGTTTCCTGTACGGGGAATGGAGAAGGTAATTCAGATAAACAAGCAGAAATTGTTCCTGCTTTCTATTCGTCAGTGAAGACTGTAAAGGCAGCATACGAGACAAGGATAGAAATGCTCACTCTTACAGGACAGGTAGAATATGATTCGGATAAAGTAATCAATTATTATCCTCTAACTGAAGGAGTAGCTGGCAGGGTTTATTTTTCTCTCGGAGATAAAGTTGAAAAAGGACAAGCGCTGTTAGATATTCATAGTAAAGATTTATCTGAGCTGCAGAGTGAGCAAAGCTCTCTACAGGCTGAAATACGTATCATAGAGCGTGAACTTAAATCTGCCAGGGAGATGTTTAAAGACAAGATGCTTTCGGAAAAAGAGTTGTTGGAAATAGAAGCTAAACTAAAGCAATCACAGACTTCCTTATCAAAAGTAAAAAATGATATGCAACTATTCGGCTCAGACAAAGGAAATGGTGTCTTTTCGATAAAGGCTCCCATGTCCGGATATATTGTAGCCAAAAATGTAACATCAGGAAGTACATTATCTTCCGACAACGGCTCTCTTTTTACGATTGCCGATCTATCTACAGTGTGGGTAGTTGTTAATGTATATGCCGGTAACCTACAGCTGGTTAAGGAGGGAATGGATGTGAATTTTACAACATTATCTTATCCTAATGAAACATTCGAAGGTAAGATCAACTTGATGTCACAAGTTTTTGACCCTGAAGATAAAGTATTAAAGGCAAGAATTATTATATCGAATAAAGACCTGAAGTTGAAACCCGGAATGTCTACTATTGTTTATCTGAAAAATGAAGTCGGAGAGAAAAATATAGCTATCCCATCTGATGCATTAATATTCGATAAAGACCACTATTTTGTTATAATAAAAAATACCGATGGTGATTTTCAAATAAGAGAGGTCTTTTTAAAAGGGCATAGCGGACAAACAACTTATATTAAGTCCGGATTGTCTGAAGGGGAGGAAGTTGTGATCTCAAACCATTTACTAATCTATTCGGGCCTTAACAATAAATAATTATGCACAAATTTGTTGAGAATATCATTGCATTTGCACTACGCAACCACATATTAGTGCTTTTTCTAACATGTATACTGGCAATAGCGGGAGTTATCTGCTTCCAAAACACTCCTATAGAAGCATATCCTGATGTTACTAACACACGCGTAAAATTAATTGCTCAATGGCCGGGGCGAAGTGCCGAAGAAGTTGAAAAATTTGTCACTTTACCTATTATGCAGCAACTAAATACCATTCCTCGTAAAACGGATGTGCGTTCGACTTCCCTTTTTGGCTTGTCGGTAATTACTGTTTTATTCGAAGATGGAGTTGATGATTTCTTTGCCCAGCAATATGCCTCCAACAGGATGCAAGATCTTGATCTCCCAGAGGGGGTCGAATTATCTATTGAGCCGCCTTCGGGTGCTACAGGTGAAATTTTTCGTTATATTCTCAAGAGTGATTTGCCTGTACGCGAGGTAGCTGCTATCAACTCTTGGGTCGTAGAGCGTGAATTATTGTCTGTGCCGGGAGTCGCAACAATAGCCAGCTTTGGTGGAGAAGAAAAAATTCTAGAGGTGAAAGTAAATCCTGCTGAGCTTGCAAACTATAACCTTTCCCCTTTGGATGTATATGAAGCCGTTGAGCGAAGTAATATCAATGTTGGTGGCGATGTTATACAAAAAGGAAGCCAAGCATTTGTTGTTAGGGGGATAGGCTTACTTGAAAGTGTAGAAGATATTGAGAATATACTCATTGAAGTAAAAGGAAGCTCACCCATACGTGTAAAGCAGGTTGCCGAAGTGGGTATATCCTCTAAACCACGTTTAGGGCAAGTCGGTCTAAATGACGACGAAGATGTGGTACAAGGTATTGTAATTATGTTGCGAGGACAAAATCCAAGTGAGGTGATTATCCATCTGAAAGAAAAAATAGCAGAGCTCAACGAGCGTATTCTACCGGATAACGTTAAGATAGAGCCTTTTCTTGACCGTACTAACCTTGTGAATGCAACCGTGCATACTGTTCTTCGTAACCTCCTCGAAGGTATTTTGTTAGTATCTCTTGTGGTCTTCATATTTCTTTTCAACTGGCGTACATCACTCATTGTGGCATCTGTCATCCCATTATCATTCTTGTTTGCTATTATTATGCTACGCATACAAGGTTTACCTGCAAATCTCATATCGATGGGGGCTCTAGATTTCGGGCTGTTACTGGAAGGAACACTGGTTATTGTAGAAAGCGTGTATGTAGCAATGGAAAAGCGATCGCATGATCTTGGCAGCCGTTTTAATCCGATGTTGAAAGGTGGATTGATCCGCAAAAGTGCTGGAAGTGTAGCTTCATACATCTTTTTTGCACAGATAATATTGGTAGTTGCATTATTCCCTATATTTTCGTTTCAGAAGGTTGAAGGGAAGATGTTTCAACCTTTGGCTTTTACCCTAGGCTATGCGCTATTAGGCTCACTAATTTTATCTTTAACCTATGTGCCGGTTATGTGTAAACTGTTGTTGACAAAATCGGTAAAAGAGAAAACAAATTTCATTAGTCGTTTCTTTACTCGAGTCTTATACAGTCTGTTTGCGTTTGCAAGTAGACATCGTATACAGACTATAGTGGTATTTTTAGTGATACTGACCGCTTGCGTTATTCGTTTTTCATTTTGGGGCACTGAATTCATTCCTCAGATGAACGAAAGTGCAATATATGTGCGTGCTACGCTACCGAATAGCATTAATTTGGACGAATCGGTACGCATAACAAAAGAAATGAAAAAGAAACTTCAAAGCTTTGAAGAAGTGGATTTTATTTTAACGCAAACGGGACGTCCAAATGATGGAACTGATGCTACCGGATTTTTTAATATAGAATTTCACACAGAACTGAAACCTGAAAAAGAGTGGAAACACAAAATAAGTAAAGGTGATCTGATAACACAAATGCAAGACTCATTAAATATCTATCCGGGTGTTGTATTAGCATTCAGTCAACCTATACAGGACAATGTAGAAGAATATGTTGCCGGTGTAAAAAGCTCTCTGGTTATAAAAATATTCGGCTCAGACCTACATCAGCTTGAAGATCTTGCTGATCAGACAGCGGCTACCATCAAAAATATACGGGGGATAGAAGATGTTAACGTATTTCATAGTATTGGGCTACCCGAACTCCGAATAAAATTAGAAGAATCTCATATGGCTCGCTATGCTGTATCTATGAAAGATGTACAAACGGTTGTTGAAATGGCGATAGGTGGTAAGGCTGCGACATCTTTCTATGAAAACGAACGTACATTTGATGTGATGGTGCGTTTTCAAAAAGAGTTTAGAGACAATGAAGATAAAATAGGAAATATTCTTATCCCGACAATGGATGGCAAACAAGTCCCGCTGAAAGAAATAGCTAGTATTGATTTTATTACCGGACCTGCATTTATCTACCGTGAAGGTAGCAGCCGTTATGTAGGAGTTGGTTTTAGTATACGAGACAGAGATTTGGGATCAACTATAGACGAAGCTCAAAAAGCTGTTGGACAAAATATAAAGCTTAAGTCTGAAAATAAAATAGTATGGGCAGGCGAATTTGAAAGCCAACAACGCGCCACAAAACGTTTAACATTTATTATTCCTGCTGCACTTTTGATGATTATATTTCTATTATATATGAACTTCATGACAGTAAAAGACACACTGATAGCCGTAAGTGCTATGCCATTTGCATTTATCGGTGGTTTTGTATCTTTATGGTTAACAGGTACAGTCTTCGGTATATCGGCAGGCATCGGATTCATTATCTTGTTCGGTATCGTTTCTATAGATAGCATCTTGTTGGTAACACTCATGAAGAAAAAAGTACAACAAACGCATAACCTCCGCACAGCAATCAATGAAGCCGTATCTCAACGTGTACGACCTGTTCTGATGATTGCCCTAATGGGATCGATGGGGCTACTTCCGGCAGCTTTATCTACCGATATGGGGTCTGAGATCCAACGTCCGCTAGCTATAATGATTGTAGGTGGAATAATTATATGCATGATTCTTTCTTTTACAGTATTACCTCAAGTATTTTATTTTGCTTATAGAAGGGATAAAAGACTAAGAAAAGAATAGAATCGTTTAATAAAAGAAATTTGTAAAGATTGTGTAAATTTGCTGCAATAGGCAGTCTGTGATTAGACTCTTATAATTCATATAGTATTACCTGTATAAACAATCATATATGATAAAAGAATACTCTATGGCAGATGCTCTTCCTGATAATGCCTTATCAAAATCATTTTTTATAAGGCATTTCGAATCAGGAGAAAATGTAGAGATCGAATGGCCTCATAGCCACTCCTTTTTTTCTTTTGTTTGGTTTACTCATGGAAGTGGATTTTATGTGATTGATTCTGAAGAATACACAATAAGACCACAGAGAGTATTTTACGTTGCACCAAAGCAGATTCATAATTGGAGCTTCTATGATAATGTACAGGGATATATTATTTTTATAGACCAATTAGCCGGTTTAGATATGAATTTGAGCTATAGCTCTCCTTATATTGATATCGACAATGTTGATGTATCGCTTCACTTATCTATTCTTGAGGATATAAAAAAAGAACTACTTTATAAAGATGATGCATCAGAAGAAAATATAAAAGCAGGGCTACTGTACTATTCTCGCTTATTATATAGGATAGCCAAAAGGAAGCAGATAAAAACATATCAAAGTAATACACTAATAGAGCAATTTAAAGAGTTAATTTTATCCGATTATTCGAAATTAGATACAATCTCTCATTATGCAAATAAACTAAATGTACGGGAAGAGAAATTGAATGAAACATGTAAAAAGATACTTGGTATCTCATCCAAGCAATATCTACTTAATCTTAAAATAACCGAAGCTAAACGGCTATTGATATACTCAGACTACAATATAAGTGAAATCACTTATCAGATTGGATTTGAAGATTCTTCGTATTTTGCCCGAATTTTCAAGAAAAAAACAGGACTTTCTCCTAGTGCTTTTCTTAAAAAGTACCGAAAACAGCTCTAAAAGTGCTGATATATTTTTTATTGACATCTTTATATTTGTATTTGTTTTTAATATTAATAAAATGTGTAATATGAAAGATTTTCTATTGATATTCAGATTAAATAAAGATTCGGAGATAAAACCATCTCCCGAACAAGTGAAAGAAAGAATGGAGTGGTTCAGCAATCTAATGAAGCAAAATAAAGTATCTGATAAAGGAAATACCTTATCTCCCACAGGTGTAAAAACAATTCATTCGGATGGAAGTATTGCAAATAGTGCTCATTCAGAAGGTAAAGAGATTGTAACAGGATATGTAGTCATAAATGCAGAAACAATTGAAGAAGCAGTAGAGCTTGCCAAAGCGAATCCTATTTTTAAAATTGGCGGTAGTGTTGAAGTTCGAGAAGTAGCCAAATTCATAAAAGGGAACGATTAATTTATAATTAGATTATACAACTAAAAAAGTCGTGATTTATACTAAAAATCACGACTTTTTGTCTATTAGTTAGTTTTATCGGAAATCATAAATTCATTTACAGAATAAGACGTAAACATTAAACATCTTAAATGTCGATAAATGTTAAAAAATATATGAAGTGGAAAAATATTTTTATTTTTGACTTTTACTTAAGTTTACAACTAAAAATACATTGTCCTTTTATTTTATTGTAGATAAAACATTTTCATAAAAACGATATCGATGACAGAAGAAAAAAGAGAACCCATTGACAAGGTTGTTCAGCCCATTCAAAGGTTTATATTACAAGAAAAGGCGGGAGGGATTATTCTTGGACTAAGTGTTATAATTGCAATGATCCTTGCTAATTCTTCTTGGTCGGAAGATTATTTTCATTTTTTAGAACATAAATTAGGATTTGTATTTAATAGTATTCCTTTTTTTGAATATAGTATCCATCATTGGATCAACGATGGCCTGATGGCGGTATTTTTCTTTGTTGTTGGACTAGAACTTAAACGGGAAATAGTAGGAGGGGAGTTGTCCAATCCTCGTAAGGCTCTTTTACCAATTGGTGCAGCAATAGGAGGAATGCTTGTCCCTGCGCTCATCTATATAAGTCTAAATCCATCCGGAGAAGCCCATCATGGATGGGGTATCCCTATGGCTACCGATATTGCTTTTGCCTTAGGCATTTTGTATCTGTTGGGGAGCAAGATACCTCTCTCTTTGAAAGTCTTTCTTACGGCACTCGCCATTGTTGATGATCTGGGAGCTGTTTTAGTTATTGCATTTTTTTATACCTCCGATATCTCTTTCATAAGCCTTGCTATGGGTTTCGGCTTTGCTTTTATTATGTTTGTTGGCAATAAAATGGGAGTCAGAAGTATTTTGTTTTATGCTATATTCGGAATTCTTGGCGTATGGACATCATTCTTGCTATCTGGTGTTCATGCTACAATAGCTTCTGTTATTGCTGCTTTTATGATTCCTGCCGATGTGAAAATAAGAGAAAATCTATTTGTTGAACGAATAAAGAAATACCTGAATAAATTTAGGGAAGTCGATCCAAAAAGTGAAATTCCGACACTTACTAATGATCAGTTGCATTTACTGGAAGAAATAAAAATAGACACGAATAAAGCAATTCCTCCGTTGCAACGCTTAGAGCACAGAATGCATCCTTTAGTGACTTTCGTTATAATTCCGATATTTGCTTTAGCGAATGCGGGAGTTTCCCTAAACATTGATATAGAGCAGTTATTCAGCACAAATATAGCTTTAGGTGTGGCACTAGGTCTGTTATTAGGAAAAGTGTTGGGAGTTGTAGGTTTTACGCTTTTACTTATTAAATTAAAGGTTGCTCCTTTTCCGGAAGGAATGAATGTGCAGAACCTGTTAGGTATAAGTTTGCTCGCATCTATCGGTTTTACAATGTCGCTATTCATCACATCATTAGCATTCACCGATCCTGAATATATGGTACAAGCAAAAATTGGTATTTTTGCAGCTTCTATTATAGGCGGAGTGTTAGGCTATCTGACATTAAGTCGTTCCGTAAAACAGAAATAGTGTTATCTCCGATTATACTTCTATTTATTTGCAAACAAAATCATGCAATAAAAGATTTCTCTTAGAAGTTTAAATGGTGAACTTATTTCTTTATATAAATGTTGAATTTGTGAGTTTTAATTAATTCGCATATTAAATATTTATGAAAACGATTCTATTTGCATTTATATCACTTTTTAGCATTAGTGTATTCTCCCAGCAGAAGCATTCATTAAAGGGAACAGTCATAGACAAAGGAGACAGAAGCCCTATTCCTTATGCCAGTATAATAGTAAAGGGTACAACTATTGGTACACAAACAGATGAAGACGGGCGTTTTTCTATTCAAAATCTATTACCCGGACCTTATACCCTTCTAGTATCATTTGTTGGGTATAAAGCTGAACAAACCCCAGAATATTTATTGACTGTAAAAGATTTACAAATAATCGTTGAATTAGAAGAAAATAAAAATGAGTTAGCCGATGTTAATGTTTATCCTATGCCTTTCAGGCGTTCTATTGAAAGCCCGGTTGGATTACATGTTATAAGTACACAGGAAATAGAAAAAAGCCCTGGAGCTAACCGCGATATATCCCGCATTGTACAATCTTATCCGGGTGTAGCTTTCTCGCCAGGAGGTTACCGAAACGATTTAATTGTAAGAGGCGGTGGACCTTCCGAAAATAGTTTCTTTCTGGATGGTATAGAAATACCTAACATTAATCATTTTAGTACACAAGGAGCTTCTGGTGGGCCTGTAAGTATCATAAGTGCAGATTTGATCAAGGAAGTAAACTTCTATACAGCAGCTTTTCCTTCGTACAGTAGCGATGCATTAAGCTCTGTCGTAAGCTTCAAATTAGCTGATGGAAATCCGGAAAAGCAATCTTTCAAAGCAACTTTAGGTGCATCGGAAGCGTCTGCAACAGCCAATGGACCTTTGAGTAAAAAGACAACATATACAGTATCCATAAGGCGATCTTATCTGCAACTTCTTTTCGATCTCATAGGGCTCCCTTTCTTGCCGACATACAATGATGCCCTGTTCAAGATAAAAACTCAATTGTCACCCACTAACGAGCTTACATTTATAGGTGTTGGCGCAATAGATGATATGAAGCTAAATAATAAAGCTACTACAGAAGATGCCGAATACATACTCGGCTATTTGCCAACAATAAAGCAGGAAACTTTTACCTTGGGTGCTGTTTATAAACATTACAACAAACGCAATAGACAGACTCTTACTCTCAGCCATAGTTACCTGAATAACCGTAACACGAAATATCAGGACAATTTGAATAACGACCCTGATATGCTAAGGTTAAAATATAAATCGTTGGAACAAGAATCGAAACTTAGATTCGAAAACCTTACGCCGCTTGGTCAATGGAAAATTAATACAGGACTAAATATAGATTACGTGCAATATAGCAATAATAGTTTTCAGGTATTTTTTAATAATGATGAAGAAACGGCTCTCCAATATGATACACAACTAAGCTTTTTCAAATGGGGTCTATTCTCCAATATAGATTATGTTTCAACAAATGAGAGATTCAAATCATCTTTTGGAATAAGGTTAGATGCTGCATCTTATTCACATAATACCAAGCAAATATTCAATCAGATTTCGCCCCGTCTATCTTTATCATATAGGCTTATAGCCAACTTGAATGCCAACGCTAATATCGGACGTTACTTCCAGCTTCCACCTCTTACTGCAATGGGATTGAAAGATAACAATGGTATGTTTGTAAACAAGGGATTGGATTATATGCGTGTTGATCAGGTATCGGCAGGCTTCAATTATCAGTCAATAAAGAATTTCGAAATATCTCTGGAAGGTTTTTATAAATATTACAACAATATGCCATTATCTGTGCAAGACGGTATACCCTTGATGAGTAAGGGTGACGACTACGGAGCTATAGGCAACGAACTACTTGTATCGGATGCAAAAGGTAAAAGCTACGGAGTAGAATTGTTAGCTAGGTGGGTGGTAGCACGTAAAGTAAATGTTTTATCTTCATTTACTTTATTCAAAAGTCAATTTGCAAAAAAAGAAGGCAAGTATCTTCCTTCGGCCTGGGATAATGGATATATATTTAATCTTACAGGAACCTATTATTTTAATTCTAATTGGGGTGTAGGAGCAAAGATAAAGTCGATAGGTGGAGCACCTTTTACTCCTTACGATCAAGACAAATCCTCGCTGGTTTTGGCTTGGAATGCTTCGGGAAAACCTTATCTCGACTATACTCAATACAATACTTTGCGTAACCCTTCATATAGTCAGCTAGACTTGAGAGTAGATAAAACTTTTTATCTGAACAAGTATATGCTTGGCCTTTACCTCGATTTACAGAATGTAACACGCAGTTCATTCAAAAGACAAGATGTTATTGTAAGTACGGGAAATATCATAAATCCGCAAGCACCAATAGAAGAGCAACGTTACGAGATGAAAAACTTGAAACGTTCGAGTGCATCTGTAATCCCTACCATTGGAGTGACATTTGAATTCTAAAAATTAGTAAGATTAATTCATTTTAAAAGATTTATCTTTGTAATATAAAATAGCCTTCACTTAGCATTGATATGTATTGTGCAACATTCTCTCATATTTTAGATTATCTATTTTACATATATAAAGATAAATGTTTTATAAAAAAATTATTCCAATAAAGGCTCTGCAAGATTACATCCAATATTTTTGGATATTGGAGGACTTTACGAATAATTCTAGTGATAGATGTTTTAAGATTATCCCGGATGGATTACCGGCATTAATATTTCAACAAGAACCAAATTTGTTTTTTGATAGTAAGGGACAGGCGTTGCCTCAATTGTATTTATATGGGCAATATTCTAAATATACAGAGCATACAGTTAGTGGATACTTTAGCGTTATTGGCGTATATTTGCAGTCAACGGCTTTAAAAACAATTTTTGGATTAGATGCTTTTGAGTTAAATCATCAAAATATTTCACTTGAAGACATTGTGAGAGATGCTATTCTTGAGCAACTTGTTAACGCAATTTCTTTAGAAGAAAAAATAAGCCTAATTTCTTCTTTCTTTCTTAAGCAAATAGAAAGAGTCAAAAATAATCATAAGAAGTTGGTGCATGCTTCCACATTATTACAAAATGGAAAAGCTCTTAAAGAAGTCCAATTAGAAATGAATTTGTCGGAGCGAACATTAGAAAGAATTATAAAACAGTCTGTTGGATTATCACCAAAGATATTTTCACGGATTATGCGTTTTCAAGAGGGTTTAAATTCTTTGCGTCAAATAAATTTTGAAAACTTTACAGAACTTGCTTATCAATATGATTATTTTGATCAATCGCACTATAACAGGGAATTTAAAGAATTTACAGGAACTAATCCTAGAAACTTCATACTAAATTCAAAAGAGTATTTAGCTAACTTTCCTCAATGGCTTATCTAGAATTTGCTAGCGATGTACTCTTTCTACAATTCTATTTACGAGAACTATTGTATTTCTTTTTCTGAGAGTTGTCGGTTTTATCCAATTTCAAATAATACACTACCTATACTTTTGTATTAAAAGAGAAATACCGCTTTGGTATTTGGATTGTTTATTTAAAGAAAAATTGAAATGAATAGTGATAAAAACAAAAAAATCGTCAGATTAAATCCTGGAAATATTTCAGAGCCTGTTGGAAAATATTCACATGTAACTATAATTCCTAAAAATTCAACTCTATACACTTTCTCCGGACAGATTGGAACTGATAATTATGGAGTTATTCCTGATAGTATGAATGAACAGGTATACAATACATTTAGGAATATTGAACAAATTCTGAAAAGTCAGAATTTAACTTCCGATGATGTTATAAAAGTCAATATCTGGGCTACAGAAGAAATTGATTGGGACTTTTTGGACGCAAGATGGGAAAATCTATTTGGTACAATATACCCATCTATGACTATCGCTTATGTGAAGGCATTAGGTTTACCAGAGCTTAAAATTGAAGTTGAAATTTGGGCTTCAAAATAAAAAAATATTAATACCTTTGCACTCAGATTTCGGTATTGCAATTTCAAAATCGTGAAGTTGTAATAAAAGGGAACCCGGTGTGAATCCGGGGCTGTACCTGCAGCTGTAATTTCTCATAAAATCGGTTGAAAATTCCATGCCACTGTTTCGAAAGAAATGGGAAGGCTTTTAACCGGAGAATAGCCAGAAGACCTGCCAAATCTGTCAAATAAACACCAAGCTTCCAGGGATAGGAGTGGTTGTGCAATACATCTTGTATTCATTGCTATTTTATTAATTTTCAGGAAACTCGTTGTTTTATTTTATTAGTTTTTTACAATGATAAAATAAGATATGAGGCATTACATGTTTTTGAAGGCAGTATTGGTATGCTGCGGAATATACCAACATACAAAATCCGTATCTCTAAACATATTTATTGTAACTACTACAGGTATTCAGTTGCTTACCTTTTGTTGAATTAAGCAGATTGTAACTATAATAATTAAAAAATAAATATGTCTGATTTCGTTACATTTGTATCTCTTGGACCAGGTGATGCAGAACTTATAACACTAAAAGCACTGAAAGCTTTGCAGCAAGCGGACATTATTTTCTGCCCCTCGACTGTTTCACCTGTCGGAAATATGATATCCCGTAGCCGTGATATTCTTTTGGGACTGAATATCGATGATTCCGTTATTTCTCTTTTTGATGTACCGATGAGTAAAGACCGTTCACAGGCTATACTCTGTTATAAGGAGGTTGCTGGACTTATAGAAAAGTATTTTGACAAAAAGTTGAAAATAGTTGTAGTAGCAGAAGGAGATGCCGGATTCTACTCTTCAACTCATTATATATCAGACAATCTTCTATCAAAAAACATTTGTACAAAACGCATTTCCGGCATTCCGGCGTTTATTGCCTGTGCAGCCCTTGCCAATATCCATATAGCTAAACAAGAAGAAGAATTACATATCATTCCCGGGATAATATCATCCGATGATTTAAAGAAAAGAATAGAAACCGGAAACTCTATCGTGATAATGAAGCCTTCTCTATCGGAACAGGCTATAAAGCAGGCTATGTCTTCAATAAAAAAAGTGGAAATACATTATTTTGAGAATGTAGGAATTAAAGAAAAAGAATTCTATACGCAGGATATACATGAAATAATAGATCGTAAATTTCCTTATTTCTCACTATTAATAATTACAAAAGAATAATCTGAATGAAAAAACTACTTTTTATCTTATTTACTCTGGTTATTACATTTTCGGGCTGTAATCAAAATAAGAATGCAAAAACTATCGGAGATCGAAACACTGCAGATTCTATGAATATTAAATATGCCAAAGGCTTCAAAGTGACTAGTTCCGAAAACTATAAATTAGTTGATATAACCGATCCATCCGGGGAGAGCGACATGCATTACAAATATGCTCTGCTAAACAGAGGGGGCAGTAAAGACGGAATACCCGCTGATTATCAGATAATAGAAATACCTATCCGTAGTGTAATTTGCATGACGACACTGCAACTGTCAAATTTTATTAAGCTCAAGGCTTTGGATAAGGTGGTAGGGATCACCAGCACTCGCTTTCTTTTTAATGAACAAATGAATAAGCAACTTAAAGAAGGCAAGACCAGTAAAATTGGTATAGAAGGTGAATTTGACAATGAGGCGATTCTCGCCCTAAATCCCGATATTATACTTGTTTCACCATTCAAAAAAGGGGGATATGATGCGATTCGAAACCTGGATATACCATTAATTAGTTTTTTAGGATATAAAGAAAGTTCTCCTTTAGGACAGGCTGAATGGATTAAGTTTACCGCTATGCTATTAGGAATAGAAGAGCAAGCTAATAAACAATTTGATGATATAGAAAACAAGTATAATAAACTAAAAGCATTATGTACTTCTGTTTCAAAACGTCCTACTGTATTGAGCGGTGAATTACATTCGGGTAACTGGTATGTAGTTGGAGGAAACAGCTATCTGGCACAGCTCTTCAGAGATGCCGGAGCTGATTATTTCATGAAAAATGATAACGAATCCGGAGGTTTTTATGTCGATTTCGAAACTGTCTATTCGCAAGGGGCAAATACTGATTACTGGCGGATGGTGAATAGCCACGATGGAACATTTACTTACGATGCTTTGAAACAAAGTGATGCTCGATATGCAGACTTCAAAGCCTTTAAGGATAAGAAACTTATATATTGCAATCTACGAGAAAAGCCTTTCTATGAGAATACTCCTGTTGAGCCTGAGGTAGTTTTAGCCGACTTGATAAAGATATTTCATCCATCATTGTTGCCGGAACATATTCCTGCTTATTACGAATTACTTAAATAAATGAAACGTCCCCTTACAGTTTTTATACTGATCTTTATTTCCATACTGATTTTCTTTATTCTGAATCTGGTATTGGGCACAATTTCCATACCGGTAGGTTCGGTTTGGAATATTCTATTCGGAATAAAGGAAGAGTCTATAATCTGGGAGAATATTATCTGGAAATCCCGTTTCCCTCAAACCATCACAGCCTTAGTTGCTGGTGCCGGATTATCCATTAGTGGATTACATATGCAGACACTATTTCGCAATCCTTTAGCCGGACCGTCCGAACTAGGGATTAGCTCAGGTGCAAGTTTGGGTGTAGCTTTTATTATCCTGCTTTCAGGGAGTGTTGGAGGAACGGCACTGATCAAGATGGGATTGTTTGGCGAGATAGCAATATCTATCGCCGCTGTGGCAGGTGCTTTGGCTATCATGATTATAATTATAGCTATTTCTCGGTTTGTAAGAGGAAATGTAATCCTCCTTATTATCGGCGTTATGATAGGGTACATTGCAACAGCTATCATTGGAGTTCTGAAATTCTTTAGTAACGATGAAGATGTAAGAGCTTATGTAATCTGGGGATTGGGTAGCTTTTCTAAGGTTTCAGGCAATCAGGTGTATACATTTGTAGGCATCATGATTATATTAATACCTCTTTCATTCCTATTGATAAAAACTCTCAACCTGATGCTTTTAGGTGATGGTTATGCACGGAACCTCGGATTGAATGTAAAACGAGCCCGACTGTATGTTATTGTTTGTTCGTGCATCATTACTGCTATTGTCACAGCATATTGTGGTCCTATCGTTTTCTTGGGACTAGCTGTCCCTCACTTGTGCAGGACTATTTTCGTTTCATCCGACCATCGTATATTGATGCCTGCTGTAACTCTTACTGGTGCTTCTTTGGCTTTGTTTTGTAATTTGGTGGCCCGTATGCCGGGATTCGAAGGCGCATTACCTATTAATTCGGTAACAGCATTGATCGGCGCACCGATTGTGATTTCCGTCTTATTCGGCAAACGTAAAAATGAGGTCGGCTAAAATTATGCATAAGAAAGAAAAGACAATAGAGCTAAAAGAGCTTGCTATAGGTTATTCATCCCAAAAAAATATAAAGATAATAGCCGAACATATCACTTCTGATATATGTAGCGGAGAACTTACCTGCCTGTTGGGTGCAAACGGTATTGGCAAATCTACTTTATTGAGGACGCTAACCGCCTTTCAACCCAAATTGTCGGGTGATATCATTATTCATGGAAAAAAGGTAGAGGAATATTCTGAAAAAGAGCTGGCGACATTAATTGGAGTCGTATTGACTGAGAAGTTCGAAATAAAAAATATGACATCTTATCAACTAATCGGGCTAGGAAGAAGTCCATATACTGGTTTCTGGGGAAAGTTAGCGCAAGAAGATAAGAAAAAGATAGAAGAGGCCATTTCACTCGTAAAAATAGAAAATCTATCTGAGCGAATGGTTGACACACTAAGTGACGGAGAGCGTCAAAAGGTAATGATTGCCAAAGCTCTGGCACAGGAGACTCCTATTATACTTTTGGATGAGCCAACTGCATTTCTCGATTTTCCGAGTAAAGTAGAACTGATGCAATTATTACATCAATTATCTCGCAAAACAAATAAAACAATCTTCTTATCTACTCATGATCTTGATCTGGCTTTGCAAATAGCAGACAAAATATGGCTCATGGATGCTGAACATGGTATTCAGATAGGTACTCCCGAAGACTTATCTTTAGATGGAAATCTAAGTAGCTTTTTTGCTCGAAAAGGCATTGTATTTGACCAATATACAGGTTTGTTTAGAGTAGAGAATGAGTTTAATAAGCAAATAAAGGTTACAGGACACGGACAAATATATGCTATGATCCGTAAAGCTTTTTTACGAAATGGGATTTTAGCTTCACGCGATATTGAGTCTGACCTCTCTGTCGAAATTAAGGAGAACCATATTCTCTTGTACAAGCCGGATCAATCGCCTATGACTATTACAAGTATAGAAGAACTCTTAAACCATATTCTGATATGATACTTATATTTGGAGGAACGACAGAAGGCCGTAAAGTTGTTGCCGTTTGTGAAAGTGCAGCCAAGCTTTTCTATTATTCAACTAAAACCAAATCACAGAAAATAGAAACAGCACATGGTAGCCATATTACTGGAGGTCTAGATGAAAAAGATATAATCGATTTTTGCAAAGAGAAAGCTATAAAGCTAATTATAGATGCAGCGCATCCTTTTGCAGAAGTATTGCATCAGAATATAGCAGAAGCTTCTCGTGAATTGAATATCCCGGTTGTCAGATATGAACGCAGCTATCCCAAACATGAAAAAGATTTGCTTTGGTTTGGGGCTTATAATGAAGCTATTGAGCACCTAGAAAAAAATAATATAGATAATTTGCTTGCCCTAACCGGAGTAAATACTGTTGCTAAACTAAAACCCTACTGGCAGAAGCATAATTGCTGGTTCAGAATATTAGATAGAGACGAATCACGCTCTATTATCCAGAAAGAGAATTTTCCAATTGAACAGGTTTTATATTATCAACAAGGTGGAGATGAAACCTTACTCTTTGAGAAGTTCAAGCCTCAGGCAATCATAACAAAAGAGAGTGGGAAATCCGGTGGCTTCAAAGAGAAGGTTCTCGCAGCCAGGAAACTGAATATTCCCGTTCTTGTCGTGAAACGTCCAGTTCTTTCTCCTGATTTTATTTCTGTCTATGGTGAGAATGGATTAAGAAAGCAGATAGAAAAACTTCTGCCTGAATTCTTTGATCTTAAAACCGGATACACTACCGGCACGTGTGCTACGGCTGCAACTAAAGCTGCTTTAACTGCATTATTAACCAAGGAAAATCAAACAAAAATCAGCATAACTCTTCCAAATGGAGAATGGATAAAACTTTCCATTCATTCGACTATATTAGAAGATAGTCTTGCGAGTTGCTCTGTGATAAAGGATGCAGGAGACGATCCGGATGTTACTAACGGACACGAGATAGTATCTACTGTACAATTAACCCAAGAACATAAAGGAGTTCGTTTTCTGCAAGGAAAAGGAATTGGAGTAGTTACCTTACCCGGTTTAGGTCTTGAGATAGGAGGCCCTGCTATCAATAAAACTCCTCGAATGATGATGAAACGAGAACTTTTCAAAGTGATGCGCCATTATCAGGATAAATTGTCGGAACAGGGGTTAAAGACAGGAATAGACGTTACTATATCTGTACCGAAAGGTGAAGAAATTGCATTAAGAACATTTAATCCGAAGCTTGGAATAACAGGAGGTATATCCATTATCGGAACATCGGGCATTGTAAAACCTTTCTCTTCGGAAGCCTTTATAGCCTCTATCCGTCGCGAAATGCAAGTCGCTAAAGCATTAGGATGTAAAAATGTGGTTGTGAATTCAGGTGCTAAAAGCGAACGATTTGTAAAACAACAATATCCCAATTTGCCACCACAAGCATTTATTCATTATGGTAACTTTATAGGAGAAACTATTATTGCTGCTTCAGAATTAGGTTTTGAGCGTCTTACAATGGGTATAATGATAGGTAAAGCTGTTAAATTAGCTGAAGGTTCATTAGATACCCATAGTAAAAAAGTAGTTATGAATAAGGAGTTTATTTCGGCTTTAGCAAAGGAAGCCGGTTGTTCAGAAACAACAATGGCCGCTATACAACAAATAACTATGGCTCGGCAGTTATGGGATGTTATTCCGAAAACAGAAGCTACATTCTTTTCGTTGATAGTAAGAAAGTGCCATCAAGTATGTATTCCTTTATTTCCCAATGGCACACTAGATATCTTATTAATTGATGAGTTTGGTAATATCAAGCAATGAGCTTTACTAAGACCGAAACAAGTGCTTAAACTGATGTGAATAAAGCTTAGACAATCCCTGACGATTTCCGATAGCTTCTCCTACAACTATCATTGTTGTCAAGGTTAGTTTATTTTCTTTGACAATTTTAGCTAAGTATTTTAGTTCTCCGCGATATATCTTTTCATCTTTCCAAGTCAGCTTATAACAAGCCGCAACAGGGGTTTCTGGTGGATAATGTTCCATAAGTTCCTGCTGAACCTGATCTACGACTGACGCACTCAAGAAAATACACATTGTACTTTGTGAACGTGCCAGCAAATGTAACTTTTCTTTTTCCGGCATAGGTGTTCGTCCTTCTCCTCTTGTCAGAATGATTGTCTGTACTTTTTCCGGGATAGTAAATTGTGATTCTAAAGCAGCGGCAGCAGCCAGAAAAGATGAGATACCTGGTGTAATATGGTAGGACATGTTATACTTGTCGAAGAATGCCATTTGCTCTTGAATAGCACCATAGATACATGGATCTCCGGTATGTAAACGAACAACCAGTTTACCTTTATCATAGAATTCTTTCATTATCTCAAACTGTTCTTCTAAATCCATAGAAGCAGAACTACGCACTGTCGCTCCCTGTTTAGCACAAAAAGTCAGTTCTACAGGTACAAGGCTTCCAGCATATAGAATAAGATCGGCTGCTTCTAAGAAATGACGCCCTTTTACTGAAATTAAATCAGGGTCACCCGGACCTGCTCCAACAATCTCAATATGTCCCTGACGAATTACCTTTCTGTCTATTGCTATGGCAAATGTAAAATCATTCCCGTCGCTCAGTTTTCCCTTTTGTTTTTCGAGTATAAGAAAGCCTCCGCCTGCGCTTTTTATAGCCGAAGATTCAGCTACACCTGCCACAGTAGTTACTTCTTCAACCTTTTCGGATGGATTGGCAACTTCAATATCTTTCAGTTCATTCGCTGTGTAAATATTTACAGGAATACTCATAAAATGAGATTGAAGTACTTTTAGCAAAGGTTCGTCTTTCTTTATATCTATCGATGAAACATCTTTAATAGAAGCTATAGCCATATTATTGTTATTTAAGGCTTCTGTTATATATTCGCTGATACCATCAGGCTTACACTCCTTGCGACAACCAACACCCAGGTGTAAAACCTTCGGATGATAATAAATTGTCTGAATATCTGTTAGTGGATAGCGATAAGGCGTAACGGCAATCAGGAGCTTATATTCTGACAGATTAATATCCTTATAGCTATAATATACCTTTACATGTTCAGGGATTGTACGTTCGAGATATTGAGTTCCTTCATCATTTATATCGAGTAGGAGAGCTGTCGTTTTTTTATTGACAAACGTAGTTAACGGCTCATTGAAATTAGCGGTATTTGATGTAGTTGTCCATCCATATTTTTCGCCAAGGATATCTAATGCCCATAAATTAGTATTATCGCTCTGAGTAGTAAGAATAGCCTCAGCTCCTAATATATGAGCAATACGTTGAGTCAAGTTATTTGCTCCTCCCACATGGCCGGAAAGAACAGAGATAACATATTTCCCGGTACTATCTATATTTACAATGGCAGGGTCGGTATGCTTATCTTTTATATATGGAGCAATACTTCGCACACAGATACCCATTGCTCCGATAAAAATAATTGATTTTACTTCATCTAAAATATCACTTATACAACTATTTATAGATGATATCTGAATTGTTCCTTCAATGTCGGCTTTGGTGAATATTACAGTTTTGTCTAGTTCGTTCTGAATAGTTCTAGCTATTTGCAAACTACTTTCTGATGTTAATATTATAGCATTCTTCATTCTGATATTTTTTTAGCTTTCATTACTTCTATCGTATTAAAATCGTCAACTTTGATAGCAATACATTGTTCCAATTGCAGATTATTCTTTTCGATAGCTTGAAGAAACATCTCTTTACTATCTACCGATACAGAGTTGAAAACAATAACTCCTTCGGGGTTGATAACAGTGGATATCTTTCTCATTATTTCATTCATCTTGCCTCCATGCCCTCCTATAAATACCGCATCGGGTGTTGGCAGAGCAGTAATATCCATATCGGTAAAATCTCCTATAAAGGAATGAATACCTGGGATTCCGAACTTACTAGAGTTCCTTTCTATCAACTCTTTGCCTTCCTCCCTCTTCTCAAAAGCCAATACTTTAAGGTGTGGAAACTGCATCTTTGCCTCGATAGAGACAGAACCTGTACAAAATCCGATATCCCACAAAACTGTTTTATCTCTCAACTCCAACAAACTAAGAGACAACAAACGTATAGGCATTTTGGTTATCATTTTTGCTCGTCCATTCAAAAGATGAAAATCATTTTCGGGAATACCCAAAGGGCGGTATCGGCTGATTGTCCTTTTTAGAATAAGATTGTTCGGAAAAGAAAATTTCTTATCTACAACATCTTTTAGTTCCCATGTTGTGACTTTCTCTTTTTCTTTATTTCCCAACAATTCCCCAATACTAACCTTGTAGTTGTCATAACCATAGTCAAGCATTCGTTGAATAATCGCAGATGGTGTATGTTCTTTATTGTCTGTCAGTACGCCTATCTTATCGTATCCTAGAATTAAGGCTTCATCGAGTTTATCCCATGCTCGGCCTGTAAGTGAGACAATATGCATATCCTGATAAGGTATCAGTAAGCGGTGTGCCAATAATTGTAAAGAATTGAAAAATGGATAAAGAACAATTTCTGCATCCGCCATTTCTCGTTGAATTGTATTTGCAAAACCAAAAAACAGCGGGTCACCTGAAGCAAAAACTACAATTTCTTTATATTTACTATATTGTTCAAAAACAGCAGATAAAGGTATTGTTATATTTATCCAAGATGAGCTTTCCGGCAAAAGAGGCTTAACAATCTCATAATGTCTTGCCCCTCCTGAAAAAACAGAATGGTTATTAATAATGTCCAGTATTTCGGGGTTGAAATATTGGCTTTGATTATCATCTATACCTATTACATAAAATTTCATAACGATCACTTTATACGTCTCTTCCCGGTTTTAATTGTTCCGCATCATTAAAGGTAAGAATGGCGTTTACTAATGTTGCAGCCAGATTACTTCCTCCTTTACGCCCTTCAATTATTAGCTTGGGCACATCGGTAAAAGGCTTGACCATATGCTTTGATTCACATACATTTACGAAGCCAACGGGCGCTGCTATTATTCCCGCAGGTTTTGCCTTATCTTTTCGTGTTAGTTCGCATAGTTCCATCAACGCAGTTGGTGCATTTCCAAATACAAAGAGAGCATTGGGATATTCTTCCACAGCCAAACGAATACCTGCTTGTGTACGAGTTATACCTTTCAGCTTAGCCAATTCAGCCACTCGTTCGTCATGCAGATAACATTTTACATCTATACTCAATCGCTCCAAAGCCCCCTTGCGAATACCCGAAGCAACCATCGTAACATCTGTAATAATAGTTCTTACGTTACCATTTGCAAATTCATAATGAAGCTTTTCAACCGCTCTTTCATCCGTATATAGGATATTTTCCATATCGAAATCGGCTGTCGTATGAATAGCATGAAGTAAAGCCCATTTCTTATCCAATAATATATTCTTGTTCTTCAATTCGCCTTCGATAGTACGGAAACTGCGTATCATAATATCCTGTCCGATGCCTATATCTTCGTTCTTTTCTTCTCTGTAATATCCACGAGGTGTCACGATATGATTTTCACCGAAGATATAAGACTGAGAATTACCTATAATAACAATAGTAAACATATCTATTTCTTCGGGATAAAACTCACCCAAAGTTGTCACATTAATCTGCTGTTCGTTACGTCCGGCCTGACGGATATAGCCGATAGGTGTTTCGGGTGAACGCTCCTCTCTGAACAATTCTATCAGGCGGTGTATCTGCCAGTAGCGTCCATTACTCTTAGGGTTATAAATTGCTGTAACAAAGTCAGCAGAAGCTGCGGCTATAATTCTTTTTTCTATCCTAGCCCAGGGTGTCATTAGATCGGATAGTGAAATGATGCAGAAGTCATGTCCTATTGGAGCTCCTAATAAAGCAGCGGCTTTTTGGAAAGCACTAATACCCGGCAATACTTCAATCTCAATCGGGCTTTGTTTCTCCTTCTTCATCTCATAAACAAGCGGAGCCATTCCGTAAATGCCTGCATCTCCCGAACTGATTACACAGACCGTTTTGCCTTGTTCTGCATATCGGAAAGCTTCTTTAGCCCGTTCCTTTTCTTTCTTCATACCTGTATCGATACAGAGGCTGTCGGGCTTAATAATATCTTCTATAAACTGAAAATAGTATTTATAACCTACAATCACATCCGATATACGAATGGCATCGAATACAGCCGGGGTTATATCTTCCTTCGCCCCCGGGCCTATCCCTGCAACTATTATTTTTCCTGTCGACATATTAAAATGATTTATCATCTTTTCTTTTGAGACAAAGAGATTTCTTAAACTTCCTTACTTTTCTTATAATAAATTTTATTCCCAGCCATACACCCGTAATAGAAACGAATGTACCGCCTATCAATGTTATCCACATTGCGATATTCCATAGGATAGGATGCTTTGCAAAGAATCCCGTTTTGTAACTATGAAATGCCTGATAAGTCCATTTGTGAACCTTACTGTTGGTATTAAAATATCGAACATTCCCATTTTTATGATTAATATAATAAGTACTGTTGTCAGCATCAGCCACCTCTACTTTATATACAGGTAATGGGAGATGGTCTGTTAAGCCAACGTAATAGTTATCATATTCGTTCATTAATGATATTTTCATCGGCTCACTGTGCACCTGAGTCAGATTAGTCTTTATATCCGGTTCTTTGAGATTTAGAAGCTTAAGGCTATCTTCCGAAGCATCTATTGTTAACAGTTTCTTTCCTACGATAGCTTTGTATAATGGTTTTTGCCCGAAATACGCCCATTCTATACTCTTTATCTCTCCCGAATAAGCCTCTACAACTTTTTGAACATTCAGTTTGTAGTCCTGAAGAATAACAGGGTGGGGTAGAAGTATACTTTCCTCTATGGATGGATTGTGTACTTTTGCAATCCAATCGGGAACATCGTTTAAAGACATCATTCCACTAAAAGTAAACGTGAAAACAAATATCCCGAAAACAAAGCCCATGATATGATGCCATTTATATGCAAATTTTCGATACGGGCTTCCCCATTTCTTTTTTTTACGATACTGTATGATGTACGAACGTATACCTATAATGATACCTGCAATGCATACAATACAGCCTATGCCAGATAAACAGGTTATTACATCAGTCCAGAGTTTTGCATTTTGCCTTAATGAAGTAAAATATATCCAATGGGGAATTGCACCCAGCCATGACCAGAAACGATTATCTTTATTTGTAAATTGTAATGCGTCTCCTGTTTGCGAAGAGATATAAAGTTGATGTTTATCCTGATCTCCAAAATAGAACTTATAAATAGGAAAATCTTTCTTTAGATAGCTAAAAGGAATCCATTGTTCAAGTTTGCGAAGGGTATCTACTTTTACAATATCTGCATTACACCATTTTTTAGCATACTCTTCTATCTGACGAAAAGATGGTGTTATTTCTATTTTATTCGATACTGCTCCACTATCCGCAGATATTTGGGTAGTGCCTTCTTTTGACATGGTTTCAAAAAAAGGTTTTCCGGCATACGATCTTAGCGAGAGTTTGGTGAATGTTGTTCCTTCCGATAAGGATTTTACAGCTGAATCTGGAGATAGAATATTCGGGGGTAGGATATCCATGTGTGCATATCTATCGATATTAGATACACGAGGAAATGTATGATAAATCATCACAAATCCAGACAAGAACCAAACAACGAACAGAATACTGAGAATAGTCCCCAGTATTCTGTGTGTAGAATATAATATTCTTTTGAACATATTTATCTAAGGCTATATGCCAATGATAGCATAAAGTTGCGAGGCATACCCGGAACACGTTGTGTACCGTAGACAGCCTGATTACTATATTTCTTATCAAATACATTGTTTACATTTCCCGAAAGCCTTATACCATTTTTTAATGGATAAGAAATGCCCATATCTGTGAGCCAGTACGATGAGAAAGACATACTTTTAGCATAATTCGTATATACCTTATCCATAAAAGATATGCTTAGGTTGTATGACAAACCGCTGAAAACTCCTTTCGGAACAACAATATTTCCGTATGCATAAAATGTATTGTGAGGAACCAATGTTATATTCTGAGTATCTATCTTTACATACTTGTTGGGTTGTATATCAAGAGTTTTTGTATCTGTGTAAGAATATCCCAAATTGAAAGAAGAAAAATGAGTTGGTGTAATAGCCACTTCAATATCAAACCCTTTGGATTCTTCACTTCCTACCTGTCCAACGATTGACTTCATTACAGGATTTCCATTTGCATCAGAACCTACACTTAACCGTCCAAAGCTTCTTACAATATCATTCTTTCGAATGTAAAAAACACTGGCCGATGCCTGTAAAATGCTTTTATAAGTATATCGGGTACCTGCTTCAAACTGATAACCTTGTTCCGGATCGAAAATCCCTTTTCCGCTTTCAATATCTATTTCACTACCATTTTTGTTCAGATAAATTGTATTTGCAGCAGGGAATGTACGAGAAGGACGAAAATAAGACGCTGCCGATGTGTAAATAGAAAGCTCGGATATAGGTATAAATACGATTCCGGCACGGTATGTAAATGCAGAATTGGTCGCAATACTATATGGGGTTTGCTCTGATTTGTGATATTTACGTATGCCATCATAAGTATTTGCCCCGGTACGCATATATTTGTACATATCATATCTTGCGGCCAACAAAAATTTGAATTTTTCGTGGAACTCTATTAAATCCTGAAAATAGATTCCGTGTGTATAATCTTTTGTTATAATTGCTTTACTAAACTTTGATTTCATATATCCCATGCTCTGAGGGTTATTTACAGCTATAACAGAGTATATTCCAGGGCCATAGATATCATATTCGCTATTGAATTTATCGTTTTCCGGAGCATTATTGTAGCCTGTATATGAATTGCGAAACATTTGAGAAAAGGAATAACCTCCTATGAAATTGTGTTTGATATTCCCTGTATAAAAATCGCCGGATATCTCTAGTTGGTTTCCTAGAGTTTTAGCTATATGAGAAAAACGCAAAGGATATGTAAGCTGAACAGAGTCGAGGTTGATATACATCTTGTAAGTCCCCTTATCTATATAATGTTTGTATACAGGATCCATACTGTACAAATAGCTGAGTTCTTCTGTCCCCAGATAGTTTATGTCGTCGTATTTGTATGATAAATAATTTGTTAGTTTCATAGACTTACTTATTTTTTTCTCATACTTTCCTGATATATCCCATCCGTTGTTCTTAAGAAAATCAGATTCATTATTATATCTCTTCTTTTCATTTAACCCCGGAATTTCTTGCCCTGTCTTCAAGTAAAGAGTCCCATCTACTTTATATACATCGGCCATCATCACAGGAGGAAGTCCTGTTTCAGTACCATACCAATCGCGATGAAAACCTCCTCTTACATCAATTTTGCTTGTCGCATCAATTTCTGCACTAAGAGCTAAATATCCGGAAAATCGCTTGTTGCCTGTAGAACGCCATCCATCCTGATCTCCATAATTAAAATTTGCACGGTAATTCACCGGACCGGCAAGGTTACCTCCAAAATCCATATTTGCCTGCTTGTTGTTCCAACTGCCATACGACATTTTCATATTAACTACAGTTTGGGAAGTCGGTGATTTTCTTACAATATTCAATACTCCTCCCAATACAGAATGCCCATACAATACAGAAGCAGGTCCTTTCAAAAGTTCCATAGATTCTACATTGGTAAGATCTGAAAAGGGGTATGAATTTATCATAGTCCGCTCATCTCTTACACCGTCAATCATAATGGGTGTATAAGTCATACCTCGTACATAAAGCGTCTGAAAGGTTCCATAGCTGGTATTCATTCTTACACCGGGTAAAAATTTCACAGCATCTTCAATATTTGAGATTCCTCTTATTTCTAGATCTTTGTAAGAAACTGTACTTACTGACATTGGTAGATATTGTAAAGGAACATTCAGTTTTCCTATCTCTACTTTCTTTTTGGATGCAGCCAGTACCTCAACTTCCTTAATAGAATATACAGTATCGGTCATACTTTTGTTCTGAGCAAAAGTATTTACGGAAACCATTATGATAATAATTATATAAAATATACGTTTCATAAATATTAGTAAAAAATATTAGCTTTTAAGTGTTGTATAGATGAATCTTTAGTATTCAAGTATCATCTTTTCTCCCGTTTTTTCATACATGGATTTTTTCTCCATTATATCGATTTTACGATGAGTAGTTATAAATTGTAGATGAGATAAATATATTTCCCTGATTTTAGGGTTTTCACCTAACCCTTGAAGGTTTTCTGTTACAGATAGACCTTCTTTTTTAAGATTTTCGACCCAATCTCCGGCAATATCATTCTTTGCATGCTCTCCGGCTACAAACATAAATGGCATAAGAACAACCTTTTTTAAGTCCGAAGCCTTTAATTGTGCTAAAACATCATCATATTTGGGATAGCCTTCTACAGTTCCTACAAAGCAGTTTGTATATCCCTTAGCTTTAAGCATATAGTCGAGCATTGCATATTGGGCTGTAGTAGCATCATAAGTTCCATGTCCGACCCATATATAGGCCACATCTTTTTTGTTTTCTGCAGTTAAAACCTTTATAACATCCTCGTAATCGTGAGGAGAATAAAGCAATGGCGTACCTATACGTATATCCTTAAACAGTCGGCTCACTTCTTCTACATTTTTGTACAAAGATTCCATTTCCACCCCATCGATAACAGTGGAAGACTGTATTAATATATGTGTGTAGCCATCAGCATGAAGTTGTTTTAGGGCTTCTAGTGGATTCACTTTATAGATTCCACGTACGGAAAGCCTTTTGATAACAATACGTGAAGAGTACGCTTCTCTTACATCAATAGAAGGGAAAGCCTGTTTCACCTGATTATTGAAGGCTTCTATTGTCAGTTCGCGGGTGTCGTCATGAGTAGTACCAAAATGAACCATCAGAATAGCAGCTTTATCGTCTGCCTGCATACTTTTAAAAATATCTGAATGCTCATAACTACCTCCACTATGTGCAAATGTTGCAACAGTGGTAAATAGTAACATAATATATAGTAAAATCCTTTTCATAATATTTATTCATCTAATGATTTGAAGTAGCTTAATTTATTATTTGTGAATAAATTCGGATGAAATATTTTTGCCATATCTTTCAATATAGAATCAGGATGAATCGGCAAATCCTCAAAATAATGGACTTTGCCGGTATTACATCCCCATATCTGTTTTTTATTGAAAGCGCCAAACTGGGCATATATTTTATCTTCTTGTCTCAGCCTATTATATGTGAAATCTTCTTCCCTGTTGTACTTCAACAGCCAGATATCAGCCAATTCTGCTTTGTCGAGTACCATTTCGGCAGACAAGCGTGTAGATCCGGTTGAATTATCATCGTTCCAAACATACTCAGCTCCGGCATCACGTATCAGATTTGCCAGATAGCTTTTTCCTCCAGCAATCCGCCATGTTTTACCAAATTTCAGATCGTTGAATACTGTTGGTTTGTTGGAAGCATTCTTCACCCTATCTTTTATTTCTTTGTATCTGCGTTCTGTTTCTTGGAAAAGTGAGTCGGCTAACGCTTCTTTTCCATAAAACAATGCATGGTAGCGTATCCATTCGGCACGGCCGAGAGCAGTGTCTTCCATATAATCGGTAGTAGCAATAATAGGAATTCTTAACTTATCCAAATAGCCCATGCCGGTTTCCATCGCTGATACAATAAGTGCAGATGGCATCAGGTTGATTAATTGTTCAACATCCGGTTTGTGCATACTGCCCAAATCTATAATCTTTCCGGCTTTCAATCGTTTTTGTATATAAGGCAGATCTATATATTGGGCCTGACAGACTCCTGTTATCCGATGCTGCTCATCTATTTCTTGCAACATACTACATTGAATCGTAGAAAAAGCGATCACTGTTTGTAATGGTACTTTCACTACAGTTCCTTCTGGCAGCTTCTTCGGAATTTCTTTCTCACGATCAATTAATATATATCGATAGAGAGTACGCACTGTATCCCAAGGGTCACGTACGGTTACCAATTTGTAATCTTCATATTGTTCTACATTGAATCCACGGGCATGCCTCAGCTCATATTTTTCAATATTCCCATTCTCCTTATTCCCATTCGAAGAACAGGAATAAAGAGTTGAGCAGAATACAAACAGGTATAATAAATTTGAAGATTTCATAAACGATCTTACTTGCTAAACTTAATTTTTAGGCTGGCATAAAATGTACGTCCGGGAGATAAGGTCGCATAATTGCGGTTGAAAGGTTTATCATCTACAAAATCAAAGATATTTTCAATACCGAAGCCCGGTTCAAAGACAAGACCGTTTATACTCTTAAATGTATGACGAGTAGCAAAGTTCCACAATTGATAAGCACGTGCGTCATCACCATCATCATAATATCTGCGGCTTTGCAGGCGTCCGTTTAAATTAAAATTTGACTTGAATAATCCAAAGTCCTTAAACCAATTCAGGTTGACATTTCCAGTATGGCGGCTGATACGTTGAAGACGCTTACCTGTATCCAGGTCTTTGGCATTCACATAACTATATCCCCCTCCTAAGGTAAGGTTATAACCGAGATATGAGTTAAAAGTAAAATCTACACCTTGAATACGAGATCTTCCGATATTATGATACGATGATTTCTTATTATATCCTTCAGCTATTTCTTCAGGTGTTAATTCTATTTCATATGTATCGATTTTGTTCTTCAGATTGTTAATATAGCCTGTAACAGCCAATGAAAGGAAATCTTTTATATATTCAGCATTGACAGAATAATAATTTGAACTTTCAGGCTTCAGATCTTTATTTCCTACGCTTAAAGTAGTTTTCCCTTTGCTGGTAACTTCAGTTTTCATGAATAGCTGTTTTAAGTCAGGTGTTTTAAAACCTGTAGCGTATGATACTCTGAAATTGAAATCATTAAGAGTATACATCGCGCTGATTTTAGGTGTAACTCTGTTTTTGAAAGTTTCATTGTATATATATCTAACTCCGGGAACAATATTCAACTTTCCGAAAAGATTTATTTCATCCTGAGCATAAAAAGCCAATGTATAAACATTTCTGGAACCTCCGATGCTATCTGCCGGAGCATATAGGTTGTCTACCTTGTACTCTGACCCTACAGTTACTTTATTGAACTTTCCGGCGTTGAATGTACCTTTCAGATTTATATTATTGTATTTCTGCCTTCTCACAAATTCTTCATCCCCCGGCATAAATGTGACACCATTTTTGTCTTTGGTTTCTTTCAGGTAAGCTTTAAAATATTCAAAACGGTCGGTATTCCAGTCTAATGAAATCAAACCATTATTTTTTAATAAATATTTTGCACCAGCACCAAACGAATAGTCGACGTATTTCATATCGAACCCATAAGCACTTACTGGGCGTTTAAATTTTTTGTCGAAAAGACTTCCCTCTACATACATGCTCAATTCTTTTGTCGCTTTATAACCAAAACGCTGGCTGAAAACATCTGAATAGAAGCGTAACATGGCTTGTTTATCCGTATCTACTTCTTCATCGTTTATTATTTCCTTTTTATTTAGTTGCCATCCGTCAGCCTGATTTCGCTGAAAAGAAGTAGAGGAGGAGAAACCTCCTACATTCAAGTACAGGTTAGCATTTTGAGTAAATTGTCCATACTCTGAGAGGCGTGTCTCTGTAGAGAAGTTCACCAAATCTTTGGGCTTATTGGTTATAATATTAATAACTCCAGCTATTGCATCCGAACCATATAAAGAAGAGGCTGCACCTTTCAGAACTTCTATACGCTTGATATTTCCCATATCAATGCGGTTCAGATCGACGTTACCACCCACATCGCCCCCAAGCTTTTTTCCATCGACTAACACAAGTATATATCTATTACTTAATCCATTCAGCTGCATATACGAACCCATTGCATTAGGAGTGAATGACATAGAGGGATTTAAAGCAATCATGGCATTTTCGAAGGTAGGAATATTCGTGTTTTGGAGTTCCCTCTGAGAAATAACATCTATTGCAACGGGCGAGTTTTTAAGTTTGTTGATTGTGCCGGTACCTGTTACAACAACTTCATTTAGTTTTAGTGGAGAATGTTTCATCCGAATAAGGATGTTGTCATTAGATTTGTTTATAGTCTCACGAGCTCCATTATAGTCGATTGCACTAATCCTTAGAAGATTATTACCTTCCGGAATTTTTTCAAGACTAAATTCACCCTTCAAATCGGTGGATGTTCCAATAGTTGTGTACTCAATCCATACGCTGGCTCCAGCGATCGGCTTTTCATTTTCATCAATAACTCTTCCGCGCAAGCTCAATTGAGCGAACGAAATACTTGCAATACAGCATAGCAATGCTGTTAGCATAATTCTTAGTTTCATTAAAAAAGAAGTATAATGTTAGTTAATTATATTCCTGACCCCGGGAATATCTATTAATTCATGCTAGGCAGGTTTCCTGACTTGTTCCATTTTGAGAGGCCTTCCCATCATTGTGACAGTGGCAGTGGTGATACTCAAAATTTTATGGAATTCACAGTAGCGGGCACTGTTTCGGATTCTGACCGAATTCCCTTTTATGCAACAGACGAATATCTGAATACATCACCTAAGCGGCTTCAAAGGTAATTGAAAAAAAATAGGATTAAAAAGAATTCTTAAAAAATATATTTTCTTGGTAAAATTCATTTCATTGATGGCTTTTTATACTTTTGCTGAAAATAAAACCAGATTACTCATGAAAGAGATTTCCAGCTTTCTTATAGCTGCGCCAAGTTCGGGTTCCGGAAAAACAACGGTTACTTTGGGCTTATTAAGAGCATTAAAGAATAGAGGTCTTAAGGTGCAACCATTTAAGTGTGGACCTGATTATATAGATACCAAATATCACGATATGGCCTCAGGCAATAAATCTGTCAATCTGGATTTATTCTTATCATCAGAGAATCACGCCAGATATCTGTACTCAAAATACGCATCAGGAAGTGATACTTGCATTACTGAAGGAGTGATGGGGCTATTTGATGGATATGACAAAATGAAAGGGAGTAGTGCCGAAATTGCAGAATTATTGGATATCCCTGTTGTTATGGTTATAAATGCCAAATCTATGGCATATTCAGCAGCTCCGTTATTATATGGATTCAAAAAATTTTATGAAAAGATAAATGTCATAGGGGTAATTTTTAACTATGTTGGTTCCGAGAGCCATTATAAATTTCTCGCAGATGCTTGCCACGATGTCGGTATAGTCCCATTAGGCTACCTGCCTAAAAATGAAAACTTGAGTGTACCTTCACGTCATTTGGGATTAAGTATCGATCAAGATTTTCTTTTAGATGACTTTGCTAATATTGCCGCATCAATTGTAGAAAAGCATATTAATATTGGTCGATTATTATCATATACGCAAGTCAAGATAGAAAATTCAGAACCGCATCGAAATAAAAAACCTTCTTCTCGGAATCTGAAGATAACAGTTGCCAATGATGGAGCTTTTAATTTTACATATCATGAAAATATAGAATATTTAAGAAAAATAGGAGAGGTGACATTTTTTAGTCCTTTGACAGATAAATATTTACCAAAGTCAGATTTTGTTTATTTCCCGGGAGGATATCCAGAATTATATGCAAAGCAGCTAAGTGAAAATAAACTGCTACATAAGGATATTAGGGACTATGCAGAAAATGGAGGGCATATTCTTGCAGAATGTGGTGGAATGATGTACCTATCTTCATCTATTACAGACAAGGATGGAATAGAATATCCAATGGTAGACATTTTCAAGCAAAAGGCCTCAATGGAAAACATGAAACTAAAATTAGGATACCGCCAGTTTGAATATAATAATACACCTGTTAGAGGGCATGAATTTCATTATTCTCATATTGAAAATAACATGGAAAGTATAGCCCAGCAGTATAATGCGAAGGAAGTACCGGTAGATACAAAGCTATTACGCTACAAAAATGTAATTGCCGGATATACTCATATATATTGGGCAGAGATGGAAGATTTATTACATTTATTTAAGTGAAAAAGGTGTAGTTTGTATCAAGTGCACCAATTCTGATAATTTTTTATCCGTTCGATTGTATAAACCGTTATAGAAAGTTATAATCTGAGAATATATCATCAAGAAATTACATTTACTTATTACCTTTAATTCTCAAATTAATATTATAATGAAAAAATATCTTATCAGTGCAGTATTATTTATAGCTGCCCTTACTCTAAATGCGCAAAATTTTAATGTCGGAACGTATAATGTTAGAAATGACAATTCATCCGATGTGGGTAATATGTGGAAAGATCGCTTTCCGTATATTGCAAAGTTGATACAGTATCACGACTTTGATTTTTTTGGAACTCAAGAGGCTTTACCAAATCAATTGAAGGATATGAAAATTGCTCTACCCGGTTATGATTATTACGGGGAGGGAAGAGACGGCAACCGACAAGGAGAACATTCTGCAATATTTTATAAAATAGACAAATACAGATTATTAAGTAACGGAGACTTTTGGCTTTCAGCAACCCCCGATGTACCATCTAAAAGTTGGGATGCTCCTTGTTGCAATCGTATTTGTACATGGGTTGAATTACAGGATATCAAATCAGGTAAGAGTTTCTTCGTTTTCAGTGCTCATTATGATTATGAAAAAGATTATGCACGCAACGAAAGTAGTAAATTGATATTGACAAAAATTAAAGAAATAGCAGGGGATAATCCTGTGATATTTATGGGAGACCTAAATGGAGGTATGAATAGTTCTTGGGCTCAGCTCCTTAATAATTCGGGAGTATTAAGAGATACCTATTGTGATGTTGAACATCCGTATGCCAATAACTCTTCATACAATGCTTGGGGAAAGCCTCTTGAAGAATTAGATAATTTGGATAGAGCTATCATAAGCACCAACGAAATATTGGATCATATCTACTTCAGTAAGCATTTTAAAACAAAAAGATGGGGAATGTTAACTGATACTTATAATATCGGCAAATTTCCATCAGATCATTTTCCTATATTAGTAAATGCAGAATGGGCTAAGTAAGCTGAGTTTGAAGAAGAGTGATCGGGATATCTATTTCCTCCTGTTAGCTTACAGTATGGATAGAATATAAACATTTTTTTGTATATCCTGTTAAATAAGAAGACTTAACATCTTTGTATAAATAACATAAATCCAGTTATGGAAAGAAATAAAATAAGGGAGCGTTTAATCTTAAAACCTTTTGGATTAGAATATATAGACCAATTTAATGAACTATTGCGTTATGTATTTCAGGTAACTAATAGCGATATTCAGCAAAGTGGATATAAAGATGGCGAGATTGTAAAGTCTAAACGTCCTATACTCAAGAACGCAGATGTTATCGGATGGTTTAATGATGATCAGCTCGTGTCTCAATTATGTATCTATCCTTGTCAAGTAAATATTCATGGAAAAATATTTTCAATGGGAGGTTTGACAGGAGTAGGTACATATCCTGAATATGCAAACCTAGGACTGATGAATGATCTCATAAAATCAGGTCTACAAATAATGAAAAATAAAGGACAGTGGATCTCTTATCTGTATCCCTATTCTATCCCTTATTATCGACGTAAAGGGTGGGAGATAATGTCCGATCATTTGACTTTTACAATAAAAGATAGCCAGATCCCTAAAAACATTGCGGTAAAAGGCTTTGCTGAAAGATTGCCTGTCAACGATCCGGATGTAATCGCGGTCTATGATAAATTTGCACGGAGCAACCACGGATCTTTAATACGAGGTACACAAGAGTGGGAGGAATATTGGAGATGGGAAAATGAAGAGGAAAGAACAGCCGCTGTTTATTATGATAAAGATGATATTCCACAAGGATATATCTTATATTGGATAGAAGAAGATATATTTCATATCAAAGATATTATTTATTTAAATCAGGAAGCCAGAATAGGGCTATGGAATTTTGTCTATGCTCATTACTCAATGATAGAAAAAGTACAAGGAAACATATACAAGAATGATCCTCTTCACTTCTTTTTGGATGATGGGCAGATACAAGAGACTATTGAGCCTTATTATATGGCTAGAATAGTTGATGTGACTGAATTTCTTAATAATTTCCCGTTTAAGAATCTAGATGTATTCACTCCTTTCCATTTTATAGTTTCCGATTCGATTGCAGAATGGAATAGAGGAGTGTTTGGTTTAGTTAAAAATGCAGAAGGCAGGCTTGCTCATACGAGCGAAGCTGTAGGTAAGTCGGTATATCTTGATATTCAAACATTGACCACTATGCTTATGTCGTATCGTAGTCCTTCATATCTACATCGGATTGAACGAATTCAGGCAGATAATGATATAGTTGAGATACTAGAACAAATAATACCAGATAATCAACCCTATTTTTCCGATTATTTTTAATTACTTTTTCTATATTAATAAATTTATGAATCATTTAAAATTCTACAACTGTTCTCGAAGTGATTAACAACTCGGGGCAATCATAGTCAGAGAATTAAAACCATCGGTTTTACTGTAAGAGTTACGATCACCGAGTTTCTCTAATTGATCTTCATGCTTCTGTAAACGGGGAAGGGAATCTTCCTGTAGCTTTTGAACTTGCTTTTGTTCGATTTTGTCCATTTTATCGAAACACGAGTTTAGCTTGTTGACTTTTTTGCGAAGCAAGTCACTGTCAATAACCTTAGCGGTATCCCTTAACCCTTCTTCTTGCTTGTCCTGTTCAATATGAGTATCGACCATAGACAAAACCGAGCGTATCCTATCTTCATGTTTAGAGTTATACTTTTCCACACAGCCACAGCCACACCAAACAAAGGTATCTATTGGAGGCTGACTCAAACTTAGTGCCATCGATAAAGCTGACAGCAATAAAAGAACGATTTGGGTAAAAGCTCCATGATATACTCTTTCAAGCATTCACCGCGAAAACGGTTGGATGGTACGAAAGTCAGGACGGCTGTTACCTGAGAGCCACAAGAAGTAGATGTTCTCTTCTAAACCTTTAGCAATCTTACGCCAAGAGTAGATATTATTCAGGTAAGCATAAAACAAAACTTTGAACAGCATACTAGGTTCTCTTGTTATGAGAAAACTTTCTCTACCAGCATTAGAAACTATAAATGGCGACTGTAGAATAATAACAGCCAATTGGTGAGTTTGAAGAATTTAGTATTCCTAAGCTAAAAACTATAAATGGGACTCTTGATTTTTCGGGAGAATATTATACAAATAACAGGCTGCCTAATCTCGATTTTTCGCAACATTGAATAGCTTGAAAGCTGTAACGATTAAATCCAATAACGTATTAGTTGATTTCTCCGTCTTAAAAAAAATGCCTTAAGCTCTATATCAGAAAAAGGATGCATCGTTACTGATAATCCTTATAATCCGACTTATACGGATGCTAAAGCTGAGAAATAGATCAAACCATGGATATAGGTTTATATCTATTAAAATTTATTCTGATGAATGGAAAAGAAGGTCTCTCAAAATTGAGTTACCTTCTTTTTTGATTGATATTTATAATAATAGACTTAAATATCGAAGCGCCTAACATTAGACACCTAAAACAAAAAACCGATGAATTTTGATTCATCGGTTCATATGATATTCTAGTATAAATCCTGTCAACTTATATTAGGACGGGACACAATATTATGGATACTGTCAAAATATTCAATAATACTTATTCGCCTAAATGCTCATTCCATGATGTTGCATTTTTGACAGCATGTTTCATATGGTTAAGCCAAATTGTACGTATCGCACTATGATCGCCTAAACCAACAACATTGAAATGTTTCGGATCTGTGTTAGTTCCATCGACACTGATTGTAAATCCAAGTTTTTCTAATTTTAATTTCCAGCTAAACTCTGCTTCATGATCCGGCTCTTCAGGATTTATCTTATCCCAAGTCTGACCATCCTCCAGATCTCCTAATAAGTCATTTTGGGCATGATCCCCGGCAATTGACATCAGAGGAGCCAAGCTAACTGTAATCTTATTATAATTTTCTTTAGTTATACCTTTTCTAGTGGCAAAAGCTTCAATTTCAGTACGTATATGTGAAAACATTTTAGCTCCCCAATCTACTGTTCCTACAAAGATATTTTTCTCTCCACTCAAATTTTGCAATGCGGTTTCAAGTTGGGCATACCTCTCATTGGCATGCGTGTATTCAGTATCAGGATTACCATGCCCCATCAAAGCAACAATCTCTCCTGCATCTAATCGGTTTTTATAATATTTGTAAAGGATTTGAGCAACAGCATCTACATCTTCCTCTGTTTCGAGCAAGCAAGAACTCTTAGCTACTTTAACGTTAGGAAAAGAAATCATAAAGTTTTTCTTCACATCCGTGTTCATTAGGCTAAGATATTCTTCTCCTGGAATAATATGTAGTGATTGTATATATACATTTTTATAGCCAGATTTACCGATTGCACTTAACCATAGATCGGGTTGAGAATAAGCTTTGCCAATCTGTGCATACACACGAGAAATTATAGTACGCGATGTAAATGACATATAGATGTCTGTATTAGGAAAAGCTGCCTGATAATCTTTTATAATTTGATCATAAGTAGCTTGAGGCTGTTCGTAAGTACTACCGAAAGAGCAAAGTAGTAAGGCTGTTTCGTTCTTTTTATTGATTACAACAGCACTTCTATCGTCTTTCTCATCCTCGTTGTCGTTTGAACAAGCGCTGAAAAATCCTATAGAAAGGATCATGGAAAATGTTAGAAGATTCTTTAAGAATTTGTTCATAATTAATAGTTTTAAAATAGTTATTTGTTTTGATTTTGAAATTTTACGATAATAGAAGTGTAGAAATTCCGACCAGGGGACGTTGTCCCTCTATTATGTCCGAAAGGACTCCGATCGACATAATTGAATATGTTATCTACTCCGATATTGATATCTAATTTTATTTTTTTAGAATCAAGAAAAGAATGCGATGTATTGACTCTCCAAATCTGATAGCCCCTTGTATCTCCGTCTGTTGTATAATAGCGTTTTGATTGGTAACGTCCATTCAGACTAAGTCCTAATTTATATTTCTGCCACGGTTTAAGCCATGAAATACGAATGTTTGCATTATGTCGTGAAGTGCCGTTTATATATACATATTTCATATAATCGTTTACCATTTCATCATCCGTACGTTGCCCTTTAGCATCCAGATAACTATACCCTCCTCCTATTTTAATATTCATTGGTAATTCTGTATCAAAAATGAAATCTATGCCATAAGTCCGCCCTTTTGCCAGATTAACGTATTTCATGGTTTCCTCCACCAACTGTAGTTTGTCTTCATAAGAAGTCTCTATTGTCTGAAGAGAAATCATATTACGGATATTATTATGATAGGCGGTTATACTTGTCTTAAAACGTGGTAAATGATATTCGATATTTAATGCATAATAATCCGACTTTTGAGCTTTTAAATCGATATTTCCATAATAAGCTTTGTATTTACTCATTATGGTAGCATAATAATGATAATACAACTCCTTTATAGTAGGAGCTTTAAAGCCATTAGAATACGTCCCTCGTAAATTAAAGTTATGAAACTTGTACAAAGCCGAAATTTTAGGAGTAACTGTTTGACCAAATTCTCGGTGTTGCCCGAATCGAATTCCTGCTGTTATATTAAATCGATCCGTCACATTCCATTCATCCTGAGCATAAGCGGACACAGAGTAAGCTGTAGCTTTATCTCCTTCAAGGCGATAGGGCGATACTAGCTGATCCCAAATATATTCGATTCCTGTGTTTAATGTATTTTGCTCATCTAGGTAAAATACACCTTTCAGATTACTCAATACACGCCGTTGAGATGTTTGAAGGATGCGATCTCCTGCATAGTAAACAATACGGTCTCCGTTCTCATCAAAATAGTCTGTATATTCACGACTTGTATAGTCATAAAAATAATCGTATTTGTCAAATGATAAATCAAATATAAGATAATCTTTATTTTGCATATTGTATTTACCTCCTGTGCTATAGGACTGATTTCTATAACAAAAGTCATACAACCGCCACTGAGGAATACCAGTAGGACGATAAGTCCATTTTTTATAAAAAGAAGCACTCGTATTTAATGTGAGTTTTTCAGATACTTGATACGATAAATTTTGTGAAATAGTATAATCCGTAGAGCGATTTACTGTTTTTGTAACACTGTTTTCATAGAGTTTCCCTCTATACCATTCTTGTGTTGTATTCTGCCAACCATCAGTATGGCTCAAAGAAAATGAAGTACTCGAACTCCACCTTTTATGCTTTAATGCAAAAATATTACTTTGGTCTATATCTCCATATTTGCCTATGCGGGAAGTATTAGAAATACTGAGTTTATCTTTGTTCTTTTTAGTTATAAAATTAATAACACCACCGATTGCATCTGAACCATATAATGAAGAAACTGCTCCTTTTACAATCTCGATCCTCTCAATATTGTTCATATTGATACGGCTTAAATCGTTTTGCCCGCCAATGTCTCCATTTAGCCTTTTTCCGTCTATAAGAATAAGTATGTAATCATTCTTCAGACCATTGAGTTGAATATTACTCCCCATGTCACTCCGGTTAAAAGTAATGGAAGAAGACAAGCCTCCCAATACATCCTCAATATCACGCCCCGCATATTCCTTTAACGTTCTTCCTGAAATCACTTCAGTTTGTACAGGTGCATCTTTAATGTAATGTTCAGTACCAGTACCGGTAACAACAACTTCTTTTAGAGAAACAGATTTTACAACATGCCGAGTCGTATCGGCAATTTGTGCAATTAGCAATTGACAGCAAAGAAATACTGCTGCCAATAATAAATAATACCTCATATCTTATTTTATAATTCTTTAAAAATTAATAAAATAAAACATCGAGTTTCCTGAAAATTAATAAAATAGCAATGTATACATAAAGTATCCACAACCACTCCTATCCCTGGAAGCTTGGTGTTTATTTGTCTTTTGGCAGGTCTTCTGGCTCTCCTCCGGTTAAAAGCCTTCCCATTCTAGGATAAAGAACAGTGGCATAGAATATTTAACCGATATAACACGAGGAATTACAGCTGCAGGTACAGCCCCGGATTTTCACCGAGTTCCCTTTCATCAGGATATGAAATATACTGATTACCAAATCTGGCACAAATGTAAATAAATGTTTTTAAATGAAAAAAGAAAACAACGTTTGTATTTTATTCTTGGTTTAGAAATTTTAATTCTTTCACTTTTATATAATTTCCGCTTAAAATATAAATTGATTGGACTATATTTACCCTTCGAATTAAAAACATATTGATAGTCCAAGAATATGAACTTAAAACTATTACATGCCAAGTTAAACAGATCTGGCGATAAGGCCATCTATATACAGATAGCTGATTTGATAATAGAATCGATTAAGAGTGGCGTACTGAAGGCTGGAGAAACAATGCCTAGTACGCGGCATATGGCTACTGAATTATCAGTTAATCGCAATACAGTTGTTCTGGCATTTGATATCCTTATTAATGAGGGTTGGATTATCTCAGAGGAAAGAAAGAAAACTTATGTATCAAATAAAATACAGATATCTCAAGTTTCAAAAAAGAAAAAATCTCAAATTCAACCAAGTGAGATATTCAGAAATGATTTAATATTTTTCGATGACGGACTTCCGGATGCAGTGTATACTCCGATGAAAGAATTGGCGAGAGCATATCGGCGTATCTTTAGCCGCAAAGCCCATTGGCAAATTATGAATATTGCCAGCGAGTTTGGTGATGATAAATTTCGTGAAACAATATCCAGCATGCTTAATCAAAACAGAGGTATGCAAACATCGGTTGCAGATGTGTGCATTACACGTGGAAGCCAAATGGCATTGTTTCTTACAGCTCATTGTTTACTCGAAAAAGGAGATGTTGTGTTAGTTGAAAATCCGGGATACAGGCCTGCCTGGAATACCTTTGAACATGTAGGCGCAAGATTAATACCCGTGAATGTAGATGACGATGGGATCAATGTAGACCAGATTGAAGATATAGTAAAAAAGAAACGAGTAAAAGCCGTTTTTCTTACACCACATCATCAATATCCGACTACTGTCACACTAAGTCTAGCAAGAAGATTTCAACTTATCGAGCTATCTAACAGATATGGATTTACCATCATTGAAGATGACTATGACAATGAATATCATTTCAATCAACGTCCTATTATGCCGATTTCTTCATTTGAGAGTATTCGTAATTATGTATATATCGGAACACTAAGTAAATTAATTGCGCCCGCTGTAAGGGTGGGCTATATTGTGAGTAATCCGAATTTTATACTTCAAATAGGGCGATTGCGTAAAATGGTAGATCTTCAAGGCGATGCAATCATGGAGCAGTCTATCCTGGATTTGATTATTTCCGGTGATATTCGAAGACATCAAAAACGTATGTTAACTCATTACCAAGCTAAACGAGATTTATTTGCCGAATTACTAGACCAGCACCTAAAGGATAAAGTCTTATATCAGAAACCTGATGGAGGACTTGCTTTTTGGCTGAAACCGATCAACAATACCGACTTATTCCAATTAAAGGAAAAAGTGAATTCCGAACTGATCAGCTTTTATACTCCTGATAGATTTAGCTATGATAGAGCGATATCTGGAATAAGAATCGGGTATGCATCTCTTTCTGAAGCAAATCTTGAAAAAGGTGTGCGTATCCTTAGTAAATACCTCTAGTCGATAAATCCTGTTTATTAACTATTATCTTTTTTTATTTATTGCGATTAAAGTTCTACAGCCGATAACCTTTTGCCCCATCTCAACTTTTATTTCTGTTCCAAGAGGTAAATACATATCTACTCTTGAACCTAGTTTTATAAAACCAAAATGATAGTTTAGTTTTCCAATATCGCCTATTTCCGGATAAGTAACGATTCGTCTGGCCATAGCTCCTGCAATTTGTCGGACTAATATTTGTTGACCATCTTCCCGTTCTAAAACGATTGTAGATCGCTCATTTTCTGTACTTGACTTAGGCAAATAAGCCGCTTTAAATCGCCCTTTATGATGTTGCTTATATATAACATGTACATTGTCTACAGGGTACCAATTTGCATGTACATTAAACACAGACATAAAAACTGAGACCAATAATCTTTCATCTTTAAAGAACTCGGGTTCATATACTTCTTCGATAGAAACAATCTTACCATCAGCAGGTGAAACAATAGAATTTTCAATGTCACCATCGAAGACACGTTTGGGGCTTCTGTAAAAATTTAGAGTGAAACACCATATAATAATCGATATTACAATCAATATACTAACAGCAAATGCATCATTGATGAAATAAATTCCGGCAGTATTTATCAGAACCAGAACTAAAGTCACATTTATTAGAGATATACGACCCGCTTGATGAATATTCATAGTTTTATATATTTGATATAATTGTCTTTAACCAATTCACTGTAATCTGCCGAAAGTCCGAAATTACTGTTATGCATTTGTCCATCAATATTTCTTCTGTATGAGTCGTAGCCAGTCCAGTTACAGACATTCCGGCAGCATTCCCAGCCGTAATGCCAGCTAAAGAATCTTCAAACACAATACAATTTTTAGTTTCAGAAGATAACCTTTTTGCTCCTAACAAAAAACAATCCGGAGCGGGTTTTCCATTTTGTATATCTTTTGCGGATATTATTACATCGAAGAGTGTATCAAACTGCTTCTGTTGGCAAACACGACCTAGCTTTAACTCCGTAGCACTTGTAACTAAGCCCACCCTGATATTATGGAGCTTGAGTTCTTTTACAAAATCAATAGCACCAGGAATATCAGGGAATAGGACTGATTCTTCAAAGAGCCTAAAATCCCGAAGAATTTGTTCTACCTCTTTACCTGATAATGTATTAAAGTAATAACTGAAAATATGAGGAATAGTCATTCCTTTTATTTTAGTCTCAAAGTCTTCAACTTCGATATTATATTGCTTTGCAATTTCATTCCAAAAAATGGTATATTGTGGTTCTGTGTCGATCAGGACACCATCCATATCAAATAATGCGCATATATTCATTCGTGTGTGTTTTTATTTTTAATTAGGCCTTTTCAACTCATTCCAATAGTAACTATCCGGATAAATTCGCTCTCCGAAAATGGCAGTACCAACACGAATAATAGTTGCACCTTCTTCAATGGCAACTTCTAAATCTCCGCTCATGCCCATGGATAGTTGAGTCATATCGACATTCGATATATTCTCTTCAATAACTTGTCGTTGAATATCTTTTAGCAGCCTGAAGCATCTTCTCACCTTTTCTTCTTCAGCGCTGAACAAACCAATTGTCATCAAACCTTTGATTTTTAAAGTGTCATATTTCGCTATCTTTTTTATAAATGGAATAACATTTATTGGATCTAAGCCGAATTTACTCTCCTCATAAGATGAGTTTACCTGAACCAATATATCTATGCTTTTGCCCTCAAACAGTAGACGTTGATCTAACTTTTGTACTACATCAAGTCTATCTATAGACTCTATACAAGTCACATATCTTAAGACTTCTTTAATTTTATTCGTCTGTAAATGACCGATATAATGTTTTTCACAATTATATTGAGTCAGTTTCTCTTCTTTTTCTTTTAATTCTTGTACTTTATTTTCACCTATTAATGTTTCTCCACAGTCTAATGCAAATCGAATTCTCTCAGCTGGAACCGTTTTTGTTGCTAACAATAATCTTACATCATTAACATCACGGTTTGTTCTATCACAAGCTACTTTTATTCTTTGATGAATTACAAAAAGATTATTTTTCACTGTATCCATAATCTAACAATTTGAATAAATGGGAAATTCTGATATAAATTCTCGAACTCTTTCTCTTAATTTATTCAGTGTTATTGTGCACGTTTTATTTGTCAAAACAGAATCTATAAGATTTGCAACGTCATCCATGTTTTGCTCTTTTAGTCCTCGTGAGGTAAGGGCTGCTGTTCCAAATCTAATTCCCGAAGTTATAAAAGGTGACTTTTCATCATAAGGTATCATGTTCTTATTGGCTGTAATACCAACAGAATCTAAAAGCTCTTGTGCAGACCTGCCATCAATGGATTTATTAGATAAATCTATTAGCATTAAATGATTGTCTGTTCCGTCCGAAATAATTTTGTAACCCTTATCCATCAATGAACTTGCAAGCTTTTTTGAATTCTTTACAACCTGAGTGGCATAGCTATAGTAATCTTCACTTAGTGCTTCTTTAAAAGCAATAGCTTTTGCAGCTATAATATGCTCTAGCGGACCGCCTTGAGTTCCAGGGAAGATAGCTGAGTCTAACGATGAGGACATCATCTTGTAGTTACCCTTACTCTCTTTTTTTCCAAGAGTATTTTCAAAATCTTTTCCGAGCATAATCATACCACCTCTAGGACCTCTTAGTGTTTTATGGGTAGTGGTAGTTATTATATGACAATGAGGTAGTGGATTGTTTAACAAACCTTTTGCTATTAGTCCTGCCGGATGAGCAATATCAACTAACACTATTGCACCAATTTTATCGGCTATTTGCCTGATTCGTTTGTAGTCCCAATCTCTTGAATACGCTGATGCACCCGCTATTATCATTTTTGGTTTTATAGCCAAAGCTTTTTGCTCCAGTTCCTGATAGTCTATAAGTCCAGTTTCTCTTTTCACGCCATAGAAATGGGCTTCATACATTTTGCCTGAGAAGTTTACCGGCGAGCCATGAGTTAAATGACCGCCATGATTTAAACTAAAGCCCAATATCTTATCTTTTGGTTTTAATAGAGCATGAAAAACTGCAATATTAGCTTGCGAACCTGAATGCGGTTGGACATTTACCCATTCTGCACCAAATAGTTTTTTTGCGCGCTCTATAGCGAGTGTCTCTATCCCATCAATGTATTGACATCCTCCATAATATCTTTTGTAAGGTAACCCTTCTGCATACTTGTTGGTTAGTACCGATCCCGCAGCTCTCATTACAGACTTACTCACAATATTCTCTGATGCTATAAGTTCTATTGATGTCTGTTGTCTTTCTAATTCTTGTTCAATAAGATTAAATACTTCGTAGTCTGAATTTATCATAATCAAATATTTTTTAGCCGATATTAAAACTTTTCAAAGAGCAAAAGTATAGTGTATTTGAACTAGATACATGGTCCAGTATTTAGATTAAATAGTAGTCCAATAAGAAGCACATGTATACCAACTGGACTATCTATTTATATTAAAACTGTATCACTATAACAATCCAGATATATAATACTTTTGTATTGCTAGAGCTAAGAAATGCTTTCTATGATAACGGAAAGTAATTATTTTATTAAAAACTAAGCAAATATGAAAAAGGCAATTTTTTATCACGCAGGTTGTCCTGTTTGTATAAGTGCAGAAGAGGATATTTTAAATCTTATCCCCAAGGATCAGGTTGAAGTGATCCATCTAGGTACAGATAAAACAAAAGTAAAAGTAGCTGAGAATACAGGTGTAAAATCCGTTCCGGCTTTGGTTTTAACGAATGGAAATGTTTTACATATCAACTTTGGAGCGTCAATAGATGATTTAAAGTAGTCATAATCAGAAGTCCGGAAGCTTTTTCTTTCGGACTTATAGATTATTTAGTTAAAGAAAATGAGTAAAAAAATAAAAAGGTCGGGTGGCCGAGTGGTTAGGCAAAGGTACGCAATACCTTTTAGATAGGTTCGAATCCTCTTCCGACCTCAATACCCTTAAAGAAAATGATTGGCGACAAGGTAATAATAATACACAGCATGGTTTCTATAGGATATGTAGGTAATAATACGATATCATCAGTTTTACAAATGGGTTGTAATGATATCGTAATTGTGCCAACTGTATTATACTCAAATCATCTAGGTCATTCTACTGTAGGAGGATTTAAAATTTCAGAAGATTTGTTAACTGCAGTTTTGAATGGTATTTTAGAGTTAGGTATAATAAAAGAAATCACAACTATTATCACCGGTTTTATCGGTTCTGCTGAACAAGTCAAAATAATAGCTAATTTTGTAAGAACAATAAAAATACTGAAACCTGAAATACGCTATTTATGTGATCCTGTTATGGGTGATATCGATAAAGGACAGTATGTTGAACCTGATGTTCCGAATGCCTTAGTCAAATATCTAGTACCTTTAGCAGATTTTCTAACTCCGAATCAATATGAAATAGAAACTATTATAGGCAAACAAATTAATACCGCTGAAGATGTTCCCCGATTATTGAAAGGGCAATTCAATTTGAATAAGCAAAAGATTGTAATTACAAGTATTAGCTTCAAAAATTTAGATATGAATCTAATATACAACTGCATTCTGGAAGAAAAAGGTTGCGAAATAGTTAAAGTTCAAAAGATTGATTTACATCCACCGGGAACCGGAGATATGTTTACCGCTTACTTATGTCTTTTAATGCAGAGAGGGATGAAACTTAGCGATGCTATAAAATTATCCGGAAATATAATATCTAAAGTTCTTATTAATATGTTAAAAGGAAAACGAATAGAATTTGAACTACAAGATATACTTTACTCTATAAATATACTGCAGACGATGAATTATAATTCTAGCACCGAGATAAAAACCATTTAACATTAGATAAAAAGAATGAGAGACATATGTGCAAAATAAAATTTATTCATACTGTAGGTTTCGTCGTTATAAAAAACTACAAGCTGCTCTTAGCATATAGTAATAATAAGAAAGCATGGTATTTACCCGGAGGAAAGATTGAAGCAGGTGAGTCACCCCAACAATCTTTATTGAGAGAGGTATGGGAAGAACTTACACTTAAAGTAGATGTTGAGTTGCTAAAATACTATTGCCATATTACTGCGCCGGCATATGGAGAAAATGCAAATCTGATAATGAAGCAAGATTGTTATTTATACGAATTGTACGAAAATATATCACCTAACAATGAAATAGGGGCTATCAAGTTTTTTGATAGTTATAGCTATGAACAGGAACCGGCACAAGTTATAGGCGTACTTCAAATATTAAAAAAGCTAAAGGCTGATCGATTAGTAATCTAATAAGAAGGATGAATCAGCTAATTTTATGCGTATGAAAGAAGATCACATGAAGAACGGTCAACTAAAACCCGCTTACAATGTACAGATAGCTACAAAAGAAGAGTTTGTGATCAACGTAGGTATTTACCAACGAGCCCGACATACAGCCGACTTTGTGCACAAATGTCTATTTTTGTTATTAAAAAAAATATCTTTTTAACCTTAGAACGATATATTTATGTCAGCTCCCATTCTTTCTTTAGAATAGCGTATTGAAGCGTATCCTCATATTTTGATGTTCCGTCTTCATTCTGAGTAAAAGAAATAAACTCCATAAAGCATCCTTCTTTACGCATACCAAGACGTTCACATAGTTTTTGAGAACGAAAATTATCATCTTCCACATACGCATAAATTCGCCTTGCATTTTTCTCATGAAAAAGGAATGCGAAATATCTTTTTGCCGCCTCGCTTGCATAACCTTTCCCTTCGTATCTGGCGTTAAACTGCCAACCAACACTGTACGTGTCTGGTTCTTCTTTTAGCGCAAAAAGGTTTCCGATGATTTTATCCTCTTCTTTCAGACAAACGGCAAGTTGTAATTCGTCCTTCTCTCTTTCTTTCACATTGGCTATAGCTTCCTCGATTGTATCCATTTTTTCATCAAGGAAACAATTTACACGCGGATGATAAAGATATTCCAATAAGTCAGATGCATCACTTTGTTGAAAATTTCTTATAATCAATCGTTCCGTCTCAATTCGTATCATAATCTATCAAATTGTTTTGAGCTATCTGTCCAACCATTTTTTCAGCAGAGGCGCTTTTTCTCTACTGACAATAATCTCTACCGACTGATCTTGCTTTAAGGAAATTTTTAACTTCCCATTCATATCATTCTGTATTCTGTTTACACTATCGATATGAATAATAAATTGCCGATTTGCCCTGAAAAATACGTCAGGATCTAATTCGTCTTCCAATTCGTCCATCGTTTGTCCCAGCATTTCACTATTTCTTTCACAGGTAACCAGGTAGGTTATTTTCTGTTCGGTAAATATGTAGGCTATTTCGCTAACAGATATGATTTTATATCCGTTGTATCCGGGTAATAGAAACCTTTTGCGAAAAATTGGACCTTTTTCTCTGAAAAGATTTAATAACTGTTCCTGTTCCAATGCGGGAGCGATCTTTTCCTTTTCCATATCTGCTTTCTTCAGGGCAGCCTCCAACTCTTCCTTTTCAATAGGTTTGAGCAAATAGTCGATACTGTTTACCTTAAATGCTCTGACTGCATATTCATCATAGCTGGTAGTGAAGATTACCGGGCTTGCAACGTCTGCTTTTTCGAATATATCGAAACTTAAGCCGTCTGATAAGCGTATATCCATGAGAATGACATCGGGAGTAGCTTTTTTTTTCAGCCAGTCTATACTTTCCTTTACAGTTCCTAAGACTCCTACCACTTCAAATTCCGGCGAAATATCCGCCAGCAAGCGTTGCAATCTGGAGGCATTATGCTTTTCATCTTCTATTATTAGTATTTTCATATCATCTATTATTGAGTAGAGGTAAAGTAACACAAAAGCAAGTGGAAGTTTCTTTTATTGTGGGTAAAGAAGTTTCTGATAAGAGACGATATCGATCAATTATATTTTTAATTCCGAGCCCTGTTGATGGGAAGAGATTGGAGATCCGTTGGAGATTATTAGACACCTTTACAGTTTCTTTATTTTCAAGAGTAATAGTTATAGTCAGTGGTTGTTTTTGAGTAGCGATATTATGCTTAATAGCATTTTCAACCAGCAATTGTATTGAAATAGGCGGAATGTATAAATCTAATGCTTCGTCATTTAAATCAAAGATAACCTTTACATTCTCACCGTGGCGTATTTCAATCAGATAACAATATGCCTTTACAAAACTTATTTCTTCTTTCAGAGATACCATATCTTTCTTTAAGTTCTGTATCATATATCTATACACTCTGGAAAGGTTTTCTAGAAATCGGATCGCCGTTTCCCGGTCTTCATTAATAAGTTCAGAAAGGGTACTGAAATTATTGAACATAAAGTGTGGATCAAGCTGCATTTTCAACGATTGCAATTCAGCTTGCAGAGCAATCTCTTTCAGCTCCATAGTTTTCAACTGTAGTTCGTTTGCTTCAGATATCGACGTTTTCCATCTTTTTAATAAAAAATAACCGGTATGTACAGCACTAACAAATAATGAAACAATGATGATAACAAAAAAGAATTGCCAAGTCTCCAGAAATTCTTGTTGAGTCAGATGCACATCTTCTGATGTACATTTAAATATCTCAACCTGAATAAAAAGAAGAAGTAGTGTTGAAGCAATAATAAATAAACTCTGTAGTCCAAAACGCAGTATTGGATGATTAGTCCATGTCAGGAAACGATTTAATATCTTTGCTATCCATATACTTACCTCTATAATCAGCCAGCTAAATAGAAACGTAAGCAAAATATCAAATATTAATTCATATGTATTATAAGCTTGCAATTCTATCCAATAAGAGCTGTATGGATTCAGCAGAAAATTCATGGCATAAATAGTAAACAAGACAAATGCACTAAGTCCTATCCGTAACCACCAATTGAATTTTTCTTTTTTTGTATTCATTATCGCATTCGTTTTTATTGCCAGCCACCGCCTAAAGCATAATACAGTTCTATATCTGCCAAAGCCTTGTCTGTATATAGTTGTACCCTTTGTAAACTGGATTGTAAATAGGCTGATTGCACTGTAATTATATCCAGATAATTCACCGTACCAGCCATAAACAGTAGCTGAGTAGAAGTTATACCCTCCTCAAGTACTTTCTCTCTAGATTTAGCAAAGATAAATTGTTTTTCGACTTCTTCTTTATTTTTCAGTGCATTAGAAACTTGTGCGTATCCATCAAGAACTGCTTGACGGAATCTTATAACTTCTTTCTCTCGCTCTATCTGAGCTTGTTCATATTGAGCTTTTAGTCTTCCTTTATTGAATATTGGTTGGGTAATTCCTCCCGCTAAAGAACCGAAAAGAGAGGCAGGAATAGAAAACCAATTTGAAGAGGTCAAACTACTTAATCCTCCTTCTGCCGATATATTGATCGCCGGATACATCGCTGCTTGTTGTATCCCAACTCTGGCATTGGATGCACGTAAAGATAGTTCTGCAGCCTTTATATCGGGACGTGACGCAAGTAATGACGCTGGGTATCCTTCTACCGGTACGGAAATAAACTCTTTATTACCCTCTATCTTCCGTGTTATGGCTCCGGCATACTTTCCACACAATACATTCAATGCATTTTCCTGTAAGCTAATACTTTGCTCTATTTGAGATATAAGTATCTTATTTTCGTTGAGTTGGGCATCGACTTGCCTGATGCCTAAAATATTGGCATCTCCTACCTGATATTGAATTTTCATTATTGTCAGTGTGCTGTCACTTAACACCTTACTTCTGTTAGCTATTTCCAATTGCTCATCCAACATTAAAAGATTGTAATATCCTTTGGCAATATCAGCCACTAGCTTTGTTTGCACAGCTTTACGCACTTCCTGCGATTGGAGATAATTAGCCAAGGCTTCTTCTTTTTCACGTTTTATTTTACCCCAGATATCAATATTCCATGTTAAACCGGCTGACAGGTTAAAATCTTTACTCTCTCGGTTGCCGCCTGCTTGTCCCGATAAACTATTCTGAGAGGCTTTAGTATAACGACTATTTATCTGAGCATTTATTTCGGGCAAATAGTTTAACTTCACTGTACCTAAAGTTGATTCTGCCAAAGCTATATTTTGAACAGCAAGGAGCAGATCGCTATTTTTCTCAAAAGCATTATCAATTAGTTCCAACAAGTATTTATTTGTGAAAAAATCACGTGGATTATGTGACAAAGCACTTGTATCATTATTGGCGTCCGTTTCGTTTCTATATTTCTCGGGTAAGCCTAATTCAGGGCGTTGATAATCTTTCCCGACTTTACAGGATACAACCAATAAGAGACAAATACATATTGCGAAATATCTGGTATACATATAATTTTTATTTATCATTGGTTAAAACTGTATTCTCTTTTTTCTTACCTGCTATTTTTTCATGTAACGTCTGAAATAGAATATACAGAACAGGTATAAATATAATTCCCAGTATTACTCCACTTAACATACCTCCAATAGCTCCTATACTAATAGAATGGTTACCAACAGCAGCAGGACCTGTAGCCAGAGTTAATGGTACCAATCCTATAATAAAAGCCAGTGAGGTCATTAATATCGGACGGAAACGTTGGCGTGCTCCTTCTAAAGCTGAAGCTATAATAGGTATGCCTTTTTTACGTGCCTGAGCAGCAAACTCTACGATAAGAATGGCATTTTTAGCCAAAAGACCAATTAACATAATAAGCCCAATCTGTACGTAGATATTATTCGTTATTCCTGCCAGGTTTATAGCGATGAATACACCTAATAATCCCGTGGGGACAGATAACAAAACGGCTAAAGGTAGAATATAGCTCTCATATTGAGCCGCTAATATAAAATAAGTAAAAAGAATACATAATCCGAAAATCAAAAAGATCTGTTCGTTAGAACGTTTTTCCTCTCTACTCAATCCACTCCACTCATAACCATATCCATGAGGCAGTTCCTTTTGTATAACTTTTTCGGCAGCAGCCATCAATGCTCCATTCCCATAGCCCGAAGTCGGTAATAAATTGACAGCTATACTATTGAACAAGTTATATCTATTCATGGCTTCGGGTCCGTATACCTTCTTCAGTTTTACTAATGTATTTATAGGGATCATAGCTTGCGTAGGGCTTTTTACATATACCTGTTCTAAAGACCTTTCATCCATTCTGTATTGTCCTTCAGCTTTGATATTGACACGATAAAACTTACCGAAACGAATAAAATCACCGCTTTGGCTTCCTCCATAAAATAGTTGTAAAGTGTTTAATACATCTTTTGGCGTAGTACCCAACTGATAGGCCTTATCTTCATCAACCTCTACCTCGAATTGAGGGAAATCATTTCGGAATGTAGAAAACGCCATCGATACGGCAGGTTCTTCATTCAACTTTGTTATTACATTTTTTACAATGTCGCTGAATTTATCGAGATCACCTCCAGTCTTATCCTGAAGCACAAGTTCGGCACCGCTGACACTTCCGAAACCTTCTACCGGAGGAGTACGGAATAAGCTTAGTTCTCCTGATTTTACATCTTCTAATCTGATACTCATTGCCTCTATGATGTCATCCATATTTTGTGTCTCGCCTCGTTCTTTTTTGTCTTTCAAACGTACAAACCCGATGGCATAAGAAGGCCCGGAACTATTACTTAGCATATTGAAACCGGATACACTTGTAACTGAGTGGGTTTCGGGCATAGCTTGCATAGCACTGTCTATACGGTCGATAACGGCTGTTGTATGTTGCAGGTTTGTTCCGGCAGGAAGAGATAGAGAATAGGTGATAAAGCCATCATCTTCGGATGGCACAAAATCTTTAGGTGCATTATTCATCATCCAGAAAGCCAATACTGAAATCAATCCGAGTGCTCCCATAGTAAGCCATTTACGCTTAATTGAGAAATTAATAATTTTCAAATATTTATCAGTAGTTTCTTTAAAACCAATATTGAAAGCATAGAAGAACCGTTGTTTAAATCCGGCTTTAGCTCCTTCCTTTTTTTCATGAGGTTTCAAAAATAATGCACACAAAGCAGGACTCAAAGTCAGAGCATTTACCGCTGATATCAAGATCGCAAATACAAGGGTGAAAGCGAATTGCTTGTAAAATACACCGGCAGGTCCTTCCATAAATCCAATGGGTAAAAATACTGCACACATAACCAATGTGATAGAAATAATAGCTCCGGTAATTTCTTTCATAGCAGTTTTGGTTGCTTCTCTCGGATCCATATTTTCCTCCGTAATTTTAGTATGAACAGCTTCTACTACTACAATAGCATCATCCACAACAATACCAATAGCCAGTACCAAAGCAAATAGAGTTAAGACATTAATGGAAAATCCTGTCAATAGTAGGAAAAAGAATGTCCCTATAATGGATACCGGAACTGCTATCGCCGGAATCAACGTTGAACGAAAATCCTGTAGAAAAATAAAAACGACGATTATAACTAATATAAATGCCTCGATTAGTGTTTTTATTACTTGATTGATCGATTCATCCAAGCGTTCTTTTGCACTTTGGATAACACTATAAGAAATACCCGGCGGGAAATTCTCACTCAATTGTGTAAGGGAAGCTCTGACATCTGTCTCTATTCTATTTGCATTCGATCCGCTGATCTGCTGAATCATCATTGTCACAGCGGGCTGTCCATCTTGTTTGTTGTCACTATCATAAAATGATGCACCGAACTCTACTCTGGCGACATCTCTCAAACGAAGCATTGATCCGTCTGTATTTGCTTTCAATATAATTTTTTCAAATTCTGATGGCTCTTTCAGTTTCCCTTTATACTTCATGGTATATTGCATAGGTGCATTTGATTCTGCACCTAATTTTCCCGGAGATGCTTCGAAGCTGGCACTTTGTATTGCTCTATCTATATCATTTGGTGTAAGATCATTGACTGTCAATTTTTGAGGATCTAGCCAAATACGCATCGAATAATCTTTCACTCCGAATATTGCTATATTACCTATACCCTGAATTCTTTTGAGTGCAGGAACCAAATTTATATTTGCATAATTCTGAAGAAACAGCTCATCATACTTAGAGGCATCATTGCTTGTAATATTGAATATCATAATATTACTATTTTGCTGTTTTGTTGTAGTAATACCCCCCTGTAATACTTCAGCAGGCATCAAGCTATTGGCTTGTGCAACACGATTTTGTACATTAACAGCAGCCTGATCAGGATTAGTCCCAAGCTTAAATACCACTGTAATAGAGAAAGATCCGTCATTTCCTGCCGAGGAGCTTATATATTCCATCCCTTCCACTCCATTTATAGCCTCTTCCAATGGGATTATGACAGAACGGCTTACGCTCTCACTATTTCCTCCGGGATAAGACCCCGAAACATTTATAGTCGGTGGGGCAATATCCGGAAACTGTGTGCTGGGAAGTCTTAGTAAGCTTATTAATCCTACTAATACAAGGATAACTGAGATGACTGTGGCCAATACCGGCCTGTCTATTATTTTTTGCAACATATATTCGCTTGATTTATTCTGGTTGGATGAAAGTTCCTTCTTTTATTGTTTCCAGATCTTTGGTTACAATTCTGTCTCCGGCTTTGAGTCCGGCTCTTACTATATAATAATCTCCTTGTTTACCGTCAATTGTTACAGCTAGACGTTCTGCTTTATTTTCTTGATTCAGACGAATAACAAAGATCTTATCCTGTATGTCAAGTGTAGATAATACAGGGATCCGCAAGGCATTATTTTCGATATAAGGAAGTATAATACGCCCCGTATTCCCTGTCCTTAGCAAACGATTGGGATTTTGAAACATTGCACGAACACTTACTGCCCCGGTATTCGTATCAAACTCGCCATTGATCATTTGTATTTTTCCTGGATAGGGATATTCACTGTCATCAGCAAGTTTTAAGGAAACATCTTCTACTTTAGACAATTTCTCACTCAAATCTTTACCCTCATATCTGGCATTGAATCGAAGGAAATCCTTCTCGCTCATAGAGAAATAAGCATATACTTCACTTATATCAGAAAGTGTAGTCAAGGCTTGCATATCTGATGCAGAAACAAGATTTCCAATACGTTTGGGAATACGCCCGATGAAACCGTCTACAGGTGATTTAATCAGAGTGAAACCCAAATTAATGTTTGCAGTCTCTAAAGCTGCTCGTTGTTGCTCTACATTAGCCTGTGCTGTTTCATATTGTGCCTGAGCTACCTTTAACTGAAAATCAGATGTGACATTATTTCCACTTAACAGAGTATACTTATCAACTTCTAGTTGTGCATTTTTTAAGGCTGCCAATGCTGCATTCAGATTCGCTTTTGCAGTATTGACCTGTTCAATATACTGACGATCATCTATCTTAAATAGAGATTGCCCGGCTTTTACATAAGCACCTTCTTCTATAAATATTTTTTGTATATATCCTTCTACTTGCGGACGTATGTTTACATTCACTTTGCCTTCGATACGTGCAGGAAATTCGGTATATAAAGTCACGGGATCTTCTTTAATTGTAAGAACAGGCAGGCTGAGAGTTTGTATACTCTCTTGTGATTTGTCTGATGAATTACAACTAAACAGAACAGCTATAGAGAAGAAAAGAATTAGATATTTCATGTCTTTTTTTGATGCGAAAATAGGGTTAATTGTAGGGTTGTTTGTTCAATTTTTAGTGCGATTTTACCCAAACGGAAAAATAGGAATCCGGAGTGTGGGAAGGAGAGGATGAAGTGTGAGTTTTTGTATATTTTAGAAGGTATAAGATAGACCAATCCCATATTGGTTTATTCCAACTGAGGGCAATATTACCAGATGCTTACGGCTATCCTTGATCCCAAATATTTTATGCATGGTAGGTAATAACATATAGGCAACCTCTACGCTTAATATTCCTATACCGGCTCCGGTAACGACATCGCTTAGCCAATGTTTATTATTTGTCATGCGTAAAATTCCTGTAGCAGCAGCTATCCCATATGCTCCGACTGCTATCCACGGACAAGTGTCTTTATATTCTTTAAACAAGATATGGCTACCAGTAAACACAGTTGCCGTATGACCGGAAGGAAAAGACTTCATGTTCGAACCATCAGGACGTTGTACATTAATAGTATGTTTCATAGTTTGTATTGTTGCAGACATTAATAAGTATGAAGTTGCCATCACAATAGTTCGATCTCTCAAATTATGCTTTGCTTTAATCCCTACAAGATCCAGAGCATAGACTCCCACTATTGGAGCATACTGAAAATAGTCATCATATTTAACAAATTGGACTTCTTTCACAGAGCTACGAATATTTATATCCATTTCTATAAGTGGCTTGGTATATTGAGCAAGGATTCCATAAGAAATAAGTAGACCGGGGATAACCAGATTGGCTTGAGGTATTTTTATTTGGGAGGAATGTTTGAATTTAAAATCTATAGAAACCGGTTTTATGTCATATCGTTGTTCATATTCTATAATTGATTGTTCAAATAACTTAGGAGATATACTTTCCTGCTTCATCTTTTGGTAGATCTTGACCTCTTTGACAGATATGCTGTCTTTTACTAATTCTGTTTGAGCCATTAAAACAAAACTAGTAAAAGAAAAAATAAGAGTGATGCTAGTTCTTTTATTTATAACAATTCGTAATGGTAATTGCAAGATAAAAAGGTGTTTCATGTCTTTTTCTGCAAATGTAGGACTGTCTTTGATTTTGTTATTTCTACTTTGAGTGCAATTTTACTCTAACGGATAAATGGGAATCCGGGGTGTGGAAATGAATAGCTAAAGCGAAACCTAGATAGCCCCATACGAGAATATTTTGTAACAAATCAATAGAAAAGAAATTGATAACAATTGGAGCAGGACAAGGTTTATTTTTTATCTTTACAAAAGATAAGTCGCTCTTTACGCATATCTAAGAACTAAGCTGGTTTCTTAATCGTTACCTGTAAATGAAAATAATCTTAATAGATACTATACTTCTGATTTGAAATAACCGGGAGTTTATAATTATATTTCTCGGCTATTGTTTCAGCTTCCGGAAGAAAAAGACCCAGATATTTAACGCCTGTCTTGATTCTATTTCCGTGTATTTCTTTCCAACCATCTTTTACCAATATGTTCTCTTTGGAAAAGTATTCGAGATCTACGTATGAAAGACCGTTGAAGCACTGGAATATGAATAAGTCTCTTACCTTATCCAGACTAACAGCAAATTGTCCTTTCGGTATATATTCCAGAATCTTTTTTACTTCATCTTGCATTAGGAATGTAGGATCATCAGACCGACCTTTGATAACTTGGAAATCATCATGAAGTAATTGTTTTGCGTAGATGAGCATCTAAATCCTCTATGTTAGCATAGGTAATATCCTTGAATATATTTATCTTTCCAAATTCGTCATATCGAGCAAAGAATGAGTTAGCGTGCTCAACAGCGGACAATGATGCTTTCTTAGCTCTCATATCTTCCAGAATGAAATCTTTTACAGACATAGTTAAAGAATCATTTTCTTTATCCCAATTATCAACATCATTTAATGATTGGCATTTGTCGGAATATATAAAGGCTTGTACTTTGTAGTATATTTTATCTATCCTTGCTTTTATTGCTGCTGCATTTGGATGTTGCACGATAGAGAGTCCGCCTGGTCCTACATCTGAATACTGTTTTCTTAATATATATTCTCCTGTAGAAATGTATTTCTTCTTTCGGCTTAATTTATCGTAGACCTCAATCTGAATAAGGGCTTCTTTTTTTAATGATTCTTTCTTTGGTTCTTTTAGAGTGATGCCTTTTCTATCAAATACAAATCTTATTGTAAGACTATCCATCGCAGTATGATTTTAAGATAATGAACCAAAGGTATATGAAATATTTGAATTTTGTTCTACCCGATTTTCTACCCAAGATGTTTTTGGTAGAACAAAGCCCATATATTGCCATATAATGGCATATATATACAGACATTCACATACATTGAAAATCGAGACTGGAAGGGGGATAAATAAAAAAAGTCGCTATTTAAGCGACTTTACTGGCGGTATGGACGGGAAAGCCACCTTTAAGGTCTAAATCGCTGTGTTTCAATATGTTACCCTCTTGATTTTGCTTAGGGGGTACGAGTTGGGTTAAGTTATTTTTAACTTACTTTATTTCAACACATTAGCTTTCCAAATCTTTCCGACTGTTTGGGCGGAACGGACGGGAAAGCCACCTAAAGACCTTAAATGACTGGATTTTAATGCTTCATCCCTACGAATTATCTTAGGGGGTACGAATTGGGTTAAACAAAGCTAACTAATTCAATTACAGCGCTTTAATCTCCACGTCTCTATTGACACTTCCATTGTGGTAAGGCTGTACCCGAATCCTCGGATTACCAAACCACACATATTAAGTGAAAAAATCATCATTTATAAGTTTCAAAGTACAAATCAAAGTAAAATCTGCACTCTTGCTGCATATTACTGGCAGTACTTGCTGCCCTTGACGCCGATTTGTCTGCATAAAACTCAGGTTCAAAGTTACAACTATTTCTGAAACAACCAAAATATCTGAATAATAATATTTTATATGCAATGCAAGGTGCAAGTTTATCTATATATAGATACTTGCACCTTGCACATTTAATCATTTGTAGCAAAAAAAACAATTTTATTGTGTTTATATTAAAATAATTATCTACTTTTGCAGATGGCTTACTTTATAAGCAAAATTTTACAGTAATAAAAATGAAGAAGGTTATATCAATATTTCTGTTACTATTAATGCTGGTTATCGGGGCTCATCCCGTACTTGCTATGCATTTTTGTGCAGGAGAATTATATTCCTTTGGAGTTTTAAACAATGAAATAGAAGAGTCCTGCTGTGAAGATATGGAAATGCCACAACAGGGAAATGATTCCTGCCATTCTAACCAAAATGCACAGGAATATAATATATTACCATCTCATGAGAACTGCTGTGACATCCAAAAAATTGAATTTTCCACGGATGACTATCAGTATCAGGCTCAACAATTTAACTTGAATAATGTATTGCCAACATTTGAAAGCGTATGGTTAGCTCTTAATCTGCTTATACCTACAAATAATGAGGGCATAACAAAAACAAGTCAATACTTTCCGCCAGGAGGTTTTAGTTTACATAACATAGACCTGTTGACTTATATTTGCATCTATCGTATTTGATTTGATAAACCTTGTGGCTATATAGTCATTCGCTTGATTATGCATATCCTAAACCGAATATGTAGTAAGGTTGTTTATATCTATAACTAAAGATTAACAAATGTTTATCAAATCAAAAAACAATGAAACCTTTTTATTTTCTAATTGGTATAGCTATCTCCAATGGCTATATCATAGGACGTCCCGTATATACCCATTATAGTACGGATACAGTTCTAATTGATTCGGTTGTCACCCAACCGTCAGTGCCTCTTTATACCCATATTAAGTATCTGGTAGAGAATAAATCCGCTATTATACTTGATGTTCGCACAGAGCTGGAGTATAATGAAGGTCATATAAGAAATTCTATAAATATTCCACTTGATAAATTCAATGATTCTCTTTTTTTCCTACAAAAAAAAGAACCTATTGTTATAGTTTGCCGTAGTGGAAAGAGAAGTGAAAAAGCCAAGTCATTTTTAACACATCAAGGATTTATAAATGTCTATAACGGAGGTGGATGGGAAAAATTGAACGAATTATTATTAACTGATAAATAAAATATGTAGTATGCTTAACAGAATCATCAAGTATTTTCTCGATAACAGAGTTATAACATTGTTATTACTTGTTATCATCATTGTTTGGGGACTATCTACAGCTCCATTCAATTGGCATGGTGGCGTATTGCCACGCGACCCCGTCCCTGTGGATGCTATTCCTGATATAGGGGAAAATCAGCAAATTGTCGCCACCGAATGGATGGGACGTTCACCTAAAGATATTCAGGAACAAATTACGTATCCGTTATCTACTTCATTACTGGGGATACCCGGAGTAAAAACTATCCGCAGTACCTCTATGTTCGGTATGTCGTTTATTTATATCATTTTTGACGATAACATCGAATTTTACTGGAGTCGTTCCAGAGTTTTGGAAAAGCTGAACTCTCTACCTGCGGGAACGCTGCCTGTAGGAGTACAGCCCAGCTTGGGGCCCGATGCCACCGCTTTAGGACAAATATTCTGGTATACTCTTGAAGGACGTAATCCTGAAACAGGAGAGCCTACCGGAGGATGGAACCCCGATGAATTACGGACTATTCAAGACTTTTATGCCAAATATTCGATTTCGGCAGCCGAAGGAGTATCCGAAGTTGCATCTATTGGTGGGTTTGTGAAAGAATATCAGGTAGAAATAAATCCCAATGCCATGCGTGCCTTTAATGTATCCATCATGGATGTGATGAATGCGGTGCAAAAGAGCAATTTGGATATTGGTGCTGAAACGGTGGAAATCAATAAGGCTGAATATCTAGTCAGGGGATTGGGATATATTAAGAATGTTTCCGATCTGGAAGAAGCAGTTATTACTGTCCGCAACGGTGTACCCGTAAAAATAAAAGATGTCGCTTTTGTCAATCTGGGGCCAGCGACACGTCGAGGTGGTCTGGATAAAGAAGGTGTCGAAGCTGTCGGCGGCGTTGTGGTTGCCCGCTATGGTTCTAATCCAATGCAAGTTATCGACAATGTAAAAGCAAAAATCAAAGAGATGGAAGCTGGATTGCCACAAAAAACGCTGGCAGACGGAACTATATCGAAAGTTACTGTTGTTCCTTTCTATGACAGGTCAGGACTGATACAAGAAACTATAGGGACGCTGGAAACCGCTCTTTCTCACGAAATACTGATTTGTATTATTGTTGTAATAGTATTAGTCTTTAATCTACGTGCATCAGTTGTAATTTCCGCCATGCTCCCTATAACAGTATTAGCGACCTTTATAATCATGCGTTATACAGGGATTGAAGCTAATATTGTTGCACTGTCGGGTATTGCTATCGCTATCGGGGTCATGATAGATGTCGGAGTCGTCTTTGTAGAGAATATTATCCGGCATATGGAAATGCCTGAAAATGAAGGTATTTCTAAAGGGAAAGCCTTTGCGAATCTGATATATAAAAGTGTTAGAGAAGTTTCGGGGGCTATTACTACAGCTATGCTTACAACCATTGTGAGCTTCCTGCCGGTCTTTGCCATGCAGGCACAAGAGGGGAAATTATTCCATCCGCTAGCATTTACAAAGACCTTTGCACTTGTATCAGCATTACTACTGGGGCTAAGCCTGTTACCAACACTGGCCTATTATGCATTTTCCATTAAAGTAACTTCCGCCCAGATGCGTAGAATTGCTAATATTATCTTGATAGCTGGAGGTATTCTGTTGTTTGTCTTTACAGGTGTATTTGCTGCGTTAGCACTCACTCTATTCGGACTAAATAACTTCCTTGCCAACCGTTGGACGAATAAGAAGATACCTACTTATATAAATATAGGCATTGCCATTCTGGTTGCCGTCTATTACCTGACTATCGAATGGCTACCTATTGGCCCACAGGAAGGATTCTTTTTAAACCTGATATTTGTTCTTGTAGCTATAAGTATAATCTTAGCCTTGTTATGGATATTGGTAATTTATTACGAACGTATCTTACGTTGGTGCTTGGAACATCGTTGGAAATTTATGCTTATACCTCTGGTTACGGTATTCTTTGGTATTATGATATGGTTGGGATTCGATACAACATTCGGTTTTGTCGCCAAAGGGTTTGAAACCGTAGGCTGGAAGAGTTTCAGACAGACTACTTTCTGGCAGGCTTCGAGTGAACGTTTCCCTGGCATCGGTGAAGAATTTATGCCAAGCCTGAACGAAGGCTCGTTCCTTTTGATGCCAACCAGCATGCCACATACGGGTATAGAGCAGAATTTACAATTTATAGAAACACTGGATAAGCGTATTTCCAATATCCCCGAAGTCGATATAACCGTAGGTAAATGGGGACGTGTCAATTCTGCACTCGACCCGGCTCCAACCCAAATGTTTGAAAATACGATTAACTACCGTAGCGAATATATACTGGACGAAGATGGGCATCGGCAACGATTTAAAGTTAATAGTAATGGTGAATTTCTTTTAAAAGGTGGAGGTACTTATAATCCAAAAGATGGTTTCCGCCTACTACCTGCCGATAGTCTTGTTATCAACAGCAAAGGAGATTATTTCCGCCAGTGGCGCCCTCACATTAAAAAAGCGGATGATATTTGGCAGGAAATTGTGAACGTAACCCATATGCCCGGACTTACATCCTCGCCCAAATTACAACCTATAGAAGCCCGTTTGGTTATGCTTTCGACAGGTATGCGTGCGCCGATGGGATTAAAAGTATCAGGACCCGATTTGGAATCCATTGAGCAAGGTGGTAAAGCATTGGAAACAGCCTTGAAAGATATTCCGTCGATTCTTTCATCTACTGTATTTTATGATCGTGCGGTCGGAGCACCCTATATTGAAATAAAACTAAACCGTCAGAATATGGCGCGTTATGGCATTACCGTGGCAGATTTACAAGATGTGATCGGTGCGGCAGTAGGAGGAATGCCCCTGACCACAACCGTAGAAGGGCGTGAACGTTTTCCTGTGCGTTTAAGGTATCCGAGGGAATTGAGAGATAATCCCGAAGAATTGGCTAAACTGATTGTACCTACAGCAACCGGAGCCCAGATTCCTTTACAGGAAGTAGCAGATATAGAATATACCAAAGGAGCGCAGATGATCCAAAGTGAAAATACCTTCTTGCTTGGTTATGTTATCTTTGATAAAGTGGCAGGGAAAGCTGAAGTAGATGTTGTTAAGGAAGCTGACAAGATACTTAAAGATAAAATAGCATCTGGGCAGTTAGAATTACCCAAAGGTGTATCTTATAAGTTTGCTGGAAATTATGAACAACAAAAAAGGGCTGCTAATCGACTATTGGTTGTTATACCGTTAAGTTTGCTGGCTATCTTATTGATATTGTATTTCCAGTTCAAAACCGTTACAGCATCATTGATCCACTTTTCCGGAGTAATCGTAGCTTTTGCCGGAGGATTTATCCTGCTGTGGCTTTATGGAGAGCCTTGGTTTATGAACTTCTCAATCGGGGATATGAATATGCGCGACCTGTTTCAAATGCATCAGATAAACCTGAGTATTGCTGTCTGGGTAGGATTTATTGCTTTATTCGGCATTGCCACCAATGACGGTGTATTAATGGGTACATATATCCATGATACTTTCCTTGAACGTGACCCACATACCAAAGATGAAATTAGAGAGGCTGTAGTTCATGCTGGATTAAGACGAGTACGCCCTGCTGCTATGACTACGGCAACTGCACTTATTGCCTTACTTCCGGTACTAACGTCGACTGGTAAAGGAGCGGATATTATGGTTCCGATGGCCATCCCTACTTTTGGGGGTATGCTTATCCAGTCGATGACTATGTTCGTAGTTCCAGTGTTTCAATGTTGGTGGCGTGAATCAGCAATAAAAAAACACGGTAAAATAAAAGAATAAAAACAGATTGTATTATGACAACAATAAGAATCAAATATTTAACAATGCTATTAATGATGATAATGGCAACCGGTGCAGTTTCAGCACAAACTGCTGATTCGCTTAGCCATTATCTCAAAATTGCAGCCTCAAATAACCCCGGTGTTAAAGCCGATTTTATGGTTTATAAGGCATCGCTGCAAAAAATCCCACAAGCAGGAGCTTATCAAGACCCTGAACTTGAAATGGGCTTTTTCCTTGAACCGATGGATATTATCGGAGGAAAACAAGTTGCCGAGTTCAAACTGATGCAGATGTTCCCATGGTTTGGTACAAAGAAAGCTGCACAGACCGAAGCCACCCATATGGCAAAAATGTCATTCGAAAAATTCCGTGAAACAAGGGATAACCTTTATCTGGAAATATACACTCAGTGGTTTATCCTTTGCAGCCTTCAACAGAAATTAATGAATAACAGGGATAATAAAGCCCTGCTGACTCAGTTGGAACAATTAGCGTTGCGTAAATTTTCGTCTCCATCAGCTGGTTCAGGAGCAGGGTACTCAATTTCTGCCCCAACCCAGCCGACCAGTACACCTCCGGTTGGAAGTGGAGGTAGTATGTCCTCGATGGGAAGCGGTATGTCTTCAGCTGGTTCTCAAGCAACCACTCAGAGTACAAGTATGTCTTCGATGGGCAGTTCAGGTAGTAGTATGTCATCAGGTATGAGTAACTCGGCTTCGGGAGGTATGTCCGATGTATTACGTATCCAGTTGGAAATAGCTGAATTGGATAATAATATAGAAAGTATTCTTTCGGAAATAAAAGCGGAAAAAGCAAAGTTCAATGCTTTACTGAACCGTTCCGCCGACAGCGAAATACAAATACCCGAAGCCTTTGAGCAACTCTCATTCCTTTTCGATCCTGAAGCTATGACAAAGATTAGTGATCAGAACCCTATGCTGGGAATGATTAATGAAGAAGGGCTTGCCTATAAAGCTAAAGCCGAAATGGATAAAAAGATGAGTTATCCAATGTTCGGTATTGGAGTACAATATATGCTTAATAAAAAAACGGATGATCCGATGTTTGGAATGGGCGATATGAACGGAAAGGATATGATTATGCCGATGATTTCAGTTAGTATCCCACTTTATCGTAACAAGTATAAGGCACAACAACGCGAAAGTAAATTTTGGTGGCAAGCCAGTAAAGAGAAGTACGCCAATACTTACAATGCGATAGAATCTGAATTATATAAGACAAAGCACCTATTGGATGATGCTTCCCGTAAAATTTCGCTTTATAAAAAACAGTCAGACCTTGCTGAAACAACCTACAATTTGGTTGTACAGGAATTTGTTGCAGGAAAAAGCGATCTAACCAATGTCATACAGGTTCAACGGCAACTGTTGGATTATCAACTCAAAAAAGCCGAAGCAGTCGCAAGTTACAATACAATGGTGGCATCCATCCAAAAGCTGATTTCATTTAAGGATACAGAACAAAACGTAAATAACACATATTATGGAAACGAATAAATTTAAAAAGATAATCAATAATAATTATATCAAGTACGGATTGATACTCATTGCAGGACTATTTATCGGATGGCTGATATTCGGAGGCTCATCCAATAATCATAATGAAGTAACTGAGCATGTACACGAGGAAGGTACAGAACAAATCTGGACTTGTGCCATGCACCCACAAATAAGGCAAAATAAACCTGGTAAATGCCCTATTTGCGGTATGGATTTGATTCCGTTGAAAACGTCAGATAGCGCTGATGAGGCGATTGACCCAAAAGCAATTCAATTGTCAAAAGAAGCTGCCGCTCTGGCTAATATACAAACGACTGTAATCAGCCGCCAAAATCCGATAAAAGACATTCAGTTGTATGGTACGATACAAGCTGATGAACGATTGTCACAATCACAGACATCCCATGTCAGTGGACGGATTGAAAAACTCTTTATCAATTTTACCGGAGAAAGTGTGAAGCAAGGGCAAACAATTGCTACAATTTACTCTCCCGAATTGTTAAGTGCACAACAGGAATTATTGGAAGCTGCTAAAATGCAATCAGTACAACCTGCCTTAATTCAGGCGGCACGTGAAAAACTGCGCCTGTGGAAATTGACAGATGAACAGATAGCAAGGGTAGAGCAATCGGGTAATGTATCTGCATTGGTGGAAATAAAAGCCAATACTGGCGGTATTGTAGTAAGTAAAAAAGTGAGCCAAGGAGATTATATTAATCAAGGTAGTGTCCTTTTTGATATAGCCAACCTGTCACAAGTATGGGCTATGTTCGATGCCTATGAAGTAGATCTGCCCTTCCTTAAAGTCGGGGATAAAATTGATTTTACGTTACAGGCTGTACCCGGTAAAACATTTACAGGCCGAATATCCTTTATTGATCCGATATTGGATAGAACGACCCGTACAGCTAAAATTCGGGTAGAAACAGCCAACTCCGGTATGCAATTAAAGCCAGAAATGTATGCCAATGCCATTATCAAAGCCCCATTGAAACAATTCAATAATGAAGTTGTCATACCAAAATCATCTGTGTTATGGACAGGGAAACGTTCGATTGTCTATGTGAAACAGCCGAATACACAGTCTCCAGCATTTATGCTGCATGAAATTGAACTCGGCCCTTCACTCGGCGATTCGTATGTTGTGCTTTCGGGTGTAAATGAAGGAGATGAGATTGTAACTAACGGAGCCTTTACTATTGATGCCAGTGCGCAACTCGAAGGAAAACGCAGCATGATGAATACCGAAGCATCCCGTCCTGTTACTGGACACGAAGGTCACAATATGTCGGGTGGTTCATCAGGTACAAACCAATCCGAAACTTCAACTGGGCATGAAGGACATGATATGTCTTCTATGCAGAAGTAACATGCCATGATAAATGTGCAGAAACTATGTGAAATATCTAAGGAACGCATAAAAAAGCTACTAAAGTAGTTTATGACGCATTCCCCGATTACTGTAAATATAGAAAATAGAAATAATGGAATATTAATAATTTAAAATCAGAATAAAATGAAGAAGTATGTTTTAGTTATAGTATTGGGATTAGGCATCCTGTCTTTTAGTGCGTGCAACTCAAAAAACGCATCAAGTAATGATACTGCCAAAACGGAAACGGTGGCTCAATCGGGTAATGAACATCATCAGGATGAACATGCCATGTTGGGCGTACAGGGACTTTGTGAAACGTGTAAAGAACGGATAGAGACCGCAGCCAAAAGTGTCAAAGGCGTATCTTCAGCTATGTGGGATATAGAAAAAAAGGAACTACACCTGAATTTCGATCCACATCAAACAAATATGGATGCCATCAGTAAGGCGATTGCCAAAGTCGGACATGATACGGATAGGGATACGGCTGACCAGACAACATATGATGCACTGCCTAACTGTTGCAAATACAGAAAATAAATACAAATGATTAATCAATTAAAATAAAAATGAAATGAAAAAAATAATTTTGTTTATAGCAGCGATTACATTTTTATCGGTAAACAGCCTTAATGCTAACAATCAGGATAGCCTGCAAAAAAAAGATACAATACATGCCGGACATGGAGGACATCATCAACATGAAAAAAGTGAGGCGGTGAAAGATGCCCATGCTATGCTCAAAGTAGAGGGTAAGTGTGATATGTGTAAAAAACGCATTGAGACTGCCGCATTAAGTGTGGAAGGCGTGTCTTCAGCTATTTGGGATAAAAAGACGAAAGAACTACACCTTAACTTTGACGAAAAGAAAACGTCTATTGAGGCAATAAGTAAGGCTATTGCTAAAGTGGGACATGATACAGAGAAGGATAAAACAGATAAAAAAACGTATAATGCCCTACCCGGCTGTTGTAAATACAGGTAAATCCTGTTAGAAATATATTAAACGGTAAATAAATAACCGGGATATGCGAGTATTATATTTAAAGGGAATGCTCCGATTGAGCATTCCTCTTATAAAAAGAAGCCAGACATGAAACATACATATACAATAGGCGGTATGACATGTGGTCATTGCCGTTCCAGTGTGGAAAAAGCACTGAATGCGATTGAAGGCATTCATGCAACTGTTACTCTTGATCCTCCGGTAGCCATCATCAGGATGGATAAACACATACCTACGGAAGTTTTGCAGGATGCCTTATCGAAAGTTGGCGATTATACTATAGAAATTGCTCAAAATGTGTCACATAATAATAACCCTGATCATGTAGAAATGAACAGTATGCATCAAGGGCATGACCATACTGGTATGTCTATACCATTGGAACATGGCCACCAAAATCATGACCATGCAGGAGGACATATGGCACATATGGGAAATCTTAAACAGAAATTCTGGATTTCCCTTATCGTAGCAATACCGATTATTCTGTTTTCCCCCATGATGGGGATGAAACTACCTTTTACCCTTTCGTTCGAAGGTTCATATTGGGTAGTGCTGTTGTTAGCTTCATTCCTATACTTTTACGGCGGATGGCCGTTCCTCACTGGAGCTATAGGTGAACTAAAAACGAAAAATCCGGCCATGATGACATTGATTTCAATGGGTATCACTGTTTCTTACATATACAGTGTGTACGCTTTTGTTAGCAATTACATTCTGCAAGTGCCGGGCCACCGAATGGATTTCTTTTGGGAATTGGCGACACTGATTGTTATTATGTTACTCGGTCATTGGATAGAAATGAAGGCGGTCGGTAATGCAGGAAACGCATTACAGAAAATGGCTGAGTTGTTGCCTGGAAGTGCGCATCTGGTACAACCTGACGGAAGTATTAATGATGTTCCTCTTCAACAAATACAGGAAGGGCAGCATGTAATGGTAAAGGCAGGAGAAAAAGTGCCTGCCGACGGGAAAGTTATATCCGGTGAAACATCTGTTAATGAATCAATGGTAACCGGTGAAGCCAAAGCCATAAAGAAAAACGAAGGAACAACCGTAATAGGCGGCTCGGTCAATGGTTCGGGCTCTATCGTAATAGAAGTGACAGGCACAGGCGAATCGGGTTATTTGGCACAGGTGATGAAACTAGTAGGACAAGCCCAACAAGAAAAATCACGAGCGGAATCCATTTCCGATAAAGTAGCCAAAGGACTCTTTTATATAGCATTGATAGTAGGTATCACTGCATTTATTGTTTGGTATATTATCGACAAAGATATAAATATCGCATTGGAAAGGATGGTAACAGTGTTTATTATTGCCTGCCCACATGCTTTAGGACTGGCGATACCACTTGTCGTTGCTCGTTCCACATCATTGGGAGCTACACATGGCCTGCTGATCCGCAACCGCAATGCATTGGAAAAAGCAAAGGATATATCCGTTGTAACTATGGATAAAACGGGTACACTCACTGAAGGGAATTTCCGCGTTTCTGTTGTAAAAAGTCTTTCGGATAGATGGAGTGATGCAGATATACTGAAAACAATGGCGGCAATGGAAGTGCATTCTAATCATCCGTTGGCAGTGGGTATTTTGGATAAGGCTAAAGAGTACAAAACAGATATACCAAAGGCTGAAAATGTAACTCTGATAAGCGGAACAGGTCTATCGGGTACAGTAAGTGGGCAGGAAGCGAAGATTGTCACTGCTGCATATCTGGATAAAAACGCAATACTATATGATAAATCCCTGTTTAATGACTTGGCAGGAAAAGGTAATTCCATAAGCTACCTTTTAATCAATAATGAAGTTGCAGGCTTAATAGCTCAAGGTGATCAGATTAAACCGGAAGCAAAACGGACTGTGGAGGAACTTCATAAAGAAAACATTACCCCAGTCATGCTAACAGGAGATAATGAGGCCTCTGCAAAGTCTGTTGCCGAACGAGTAGGTATTAACGATGTATTTGCTTCCCTCTTACCTGAAAACAAAGAGAAAGTTATTTTGGAATACCAACATAAAGGTAAAACTATTATGATGGTGGGTGATGGGGTGAATGATGCCCCAGCTCTGGCTCGCGCAGATATTGGCGTGGCTATAGGCGCCGGAACAGATGTTGCAATAGATTCGGCAGATGTGATATTGGTAAAAAGCAATCCGTATGACATTATTCATTTTCTTTCGCTCGCAAAGAACACATCGAACAAAATGGTACAAAATCTATGGTGGGGAGCAGGGTACAATATTATCGCTATACCATTGGCAGCAGGAGTTCTCGCTCCTGTAGGTATTATCCTTAGTCCAGCCATAGGAGCTGTGCTAATGTCCGTCAGTACAGTGATAGTCGCTATAAATGCATTAATGTTGCGAATGAAATAAATTCTATTTATTCATTACCTGATGGAAATTTTAATTGTTTTTATTTGATTCTGTTAAGTGTCACACCGGCATATGAAATAACCTGATAAATTGGAGTATATATGTCGGTGTGCTTTATCATAATTTTGACGTTTTTAATAATAAAACTAAAATTATATTACAGGTATATTTTTGGCTTTCATATGCTTAAATTTAAATCTTTCGAATTTTAAAATGAAAGAATATAATTCAGAAATATTAAAAGTAGTACATACAGAATTGGAAATGGTTGATATGGAAAGTTGTAATATTTCCATAGAAGAAGCTGAATCGATGATAAATTTCTTGAATGATTGTTTGGAAAAAATGAGAAGTTATTTTCTTTCTTTAAACTCAATCGATTCATCTGATGAAATATGTTTTTTTAAAGAAATCAAACCCGAAGTATTAGGGTTTTTGCTATATTTCAATAAAGTACACACAATTGAATTAAAATGTCCAAATGGAAGTAATGATACATTAAAAAGTTACTATGAAAATGAACAAGAGAGTCTTACTTATTTTTTTGAACGGAACATAGATTTTTACCAATACTACAGGTCAAAATCAACATATTTAGACGAACATTATTTTCTGAGAAAGAAAAAATCGTATAAACTTTGCATAGACAGCGTTCACTTTATAATGGATAAGTATTTTTCAACCGGATATGATTATAAAGTAGCAAAAATTATCTGTAATGAAATGCTGCGCATTTATCTCAATAAAAAAATGCATCAGATAGAAAAACAAATTATAATAAATAAAAATAGATCTTCATTTCCGGTCAGTGATCTAAAATGGACGGGGCCATTAATCGCTTTAGTAGAATTAGGATATGGATTTGATTCAAGTAAATATGTAAACCGAGGAAAAGCCGATATTAAAGAAATAATGATAGGATTAGAAACTTTGTTCAATGTTGACTTAGGAGAATATTACAGAACATATATATCAATAAAGGATAGAAAGATGGAACGGGCTAAATATTTAAAAATAATTATAGAGAATCTCTTACGACGAATAGACGAAGACGATTCTTCTTAGATTTTCTTTTCATAGAAACTACCAACTTGGTAGTTTTTTTTTGCCTTTATCCTACCTATTCAAAATCCACTAAAACCGTTGATTTCTCGTCAAAAAAAACTCAAAAAAAACATCAACCAAGTTGGCAGAAAAGTATTTTTCGACTTCCCAACTTTGCAGCAAATCAAACAGTTGCATTTATGGATGTCATAACAATAGAATCCCAAGCATACAAAGATTTAGTATCTAAAATCAATGCCATAGCGAAATTCGTTATAGATCATCAGGATGATGATACTACCGATCCAGACGAAATGTGGGTGGACAGTTACGAAGTTTGCACTTTCCTCAAAATCAGTGAACGTACACTTCAACGTTTACGCAGTAACCGGATGATTTCTTATTCTATTATCTCCGGCAAATCATATTATACCATTGCAGAAATAAAACGGATGCTTACTGAAAAGAGAATCCGCAGTACTGATGAATGTATGAATGACCTTATAAACAATCATAAATATCATGCTCAACAAAGACGAACTATTAAGACGAACAAATAACGGTCTTGATGTTTTCAAGCATTATATACCAGTCCAATGGAAAACAGGGCGTAATTTCCTCAATCCCTTGTATGAAGACCGTAAAGCGTCATGTAATGTGTATTTTGACCGTCGCAATGGAGTGTATAAGATTAAGGATTTCGGCAATGACGATTATAGTGGTGATTGCTTCTTTTTTGTTGGAAAACTAAAAGGCTTGAATTGTGGAAATGGTGCCGACTTTGTAGAAATATTAAAGACCATAAACAGGGATATGGCGTTAGGATTGAGTGATTCAGATTACTCACATACTCCGCCAATCGCATCAAACAAGCAACAGGCTCCACCGGAACCGCAAAAAAACAAACCGTATAATATTCTTCAACAAAAATTCACCCAAAAAGAATTGGATTTTTGGATGCAGTCAGGCATTACCCCTGAAATACTTAAACTATACAAAACAGTATCACTAAAAGAGTTCAGGAGTGAAAATAAAGACAATAAGCCATTTTATTATACTTCATCAGAAAATGAACCGATTTTCGGATATATGGGTAAAAGGCATGTGAAGATTTACCGTCCGTTTTCGGAAGTCCGTTTCTTGTATGGTGGTAATATCGGAGAGAATTACTGTTTCGGACTGGAGCAATTACCCGCCAAAGGAGATACATTGTTCATCTCTGGCGGAGAAAAAGACGTGATGACACTTGCCGCTCACGGATTCCACGCTATCTGCTTTAATAGTGAAACTTCTACAATCCCGGCAGGGATTATTTATAAACTGACGTTCCGCTTTAAACATATTGTACTACTCTACGATGCGGACAAAACAGGAACGGATAGTGCGGTAAAGCATGAAAAAGCATTATCCGAATATGGCGTTAAACGGCTTGTACTACCACTATCAGGAGAGAAAAAAGACAAAGATATAACCGACTATTTCAGTAAGGGCAATAGCCGGAAAGAGTTCCGGCAACTATTTCTCGATTTTCTTGATAACCTATATAACGAAACAATGACCATGCTGAAATCGTGCGAAATTGATTTTAACAATCCTCCGGCAAAAGCAGAGGAAGTTATATCTGCCGGCGACGTACCACTGGGCACACAGGGTAATATACTTTGTATTACCGGTGGCGAGGGTACAGGAAAAAGTAACTATGTTGCCGCCCTGATTGCAGGTTCGATAAGAAACGACAATCGTCCAATAGATACGTTAGGCGTTGATGTGCGGGATAATTCCGACCATAAAGCGGTTTTGCTCTATGATACGGAACAATCGGAAGTACAACTTTTCAAAAATGTATCAAATCTTCTGAAACGTGCTAAACTGGAAAAAAAACCGGAAGAATTACGGGCTTTCTCCCTTACCGGAATGTCCCGGAAAGAGCGGTTGCAAGCCATTGTTCAAAGTATGGATAAATACCATTACGAATATGAGGGCATTCGCTTGGTTGTTATTGACGGGATAGCAGATTTAGTATCATCGGCAAATGATGAAGTGGAAAGCATCAGGATTATGGACGAATTATACCGGTTGGCGGGAATATACCGCACTTGTATCGTATGCGTACTTCATTATGTACCCAATGGCTTGAAATTGCGGGGGCATCTTGGTTCGGAGCTACAACGCAAAGCTGCTGCAATCCTTAGTATAGAACTTGACAGCGATCCGTCCATATCGGTAGTAAAAGCGCTCAAAGTAAGGGACGGCAGCCCTCTCGACGTTCCATTAATGCAATTTTCATGGGATAAAGAATTGGGTATGCACATATATATCGGAGAAAAGCCACGGGAGGAAAAAGAAAAACGAAAAGAGAAAGAACTGGCGACGGTTGCCCGTGAAATATTTGATACAAAAAGGCATCTGACCTATATAGAGCTGTGCGACCGCATCCAACAGATAATGGATGTAAAAGAACGCACAGCCAAAAGCTACATTAAATATATGCGAGAAAAAGAAATAATAATAAAAGATCCGTCCAATCAAAACTACTTTATGATAGGGCATATCATCTAAAAATGGAATATTATGTATATAGATAAAGAAAATTTTGAAGCATGGATGGAGCGAATTATGGATCGCTTCGACAGGCAAGACAAAAAACTTGAAAAAATGAGCCAAAGAAGAAATATGTTGGACGGAGAAATTTTGCTTGATAATCAGGATTTATGTATGCTGCTTAATGTAAGCAAGCGCACCTTGCAACGTTATCGTAGTACAGGTGAACTGCCTTTCCAGACAGTTTACCATAAGACCTACTATAAAGAAAGCGATGTACATATCTTTATCCGGGAAAACTTTAACAAGAAAAGGGGCAATAATAAAAAGCCGTAAGAACTTTTGTTTTCGATTTCTTTTATGTTCATATTGATTTTTTAATGTTAATCAAAAGCCCGTACCGTCGTGATGACAGGAACGGGCTTTACTCTTACAATTTGAAATTTTTAGATGATTCCTTCTTCTCCACTTTCGGCGGACTACCGCCCACCGATGCAATAATAAGCCTGTCCCCCATTATTTCTTTTACTCCTTGCAAAGTATTGGGCAATGGTGCATCCTGAACAGTTGATGCTTCGGATTTACCTTGCGACTGGTTCTGATTGTTGGTAGAAACAGTCTTATCAGGTACACTTTCCGCCTGTCCTTCGGTTTCACTGATTGGGGTAAGTGAAAGTTGGATTTCACGGTCTAACTTAATCAAATCGTCTTTCAAAACTTTCAGTTCCGGCTCCTTGCGCCAAGTACCTTCGATTACTTCTTTGAGTACCGGAACGTCTTTTTGCAGTTTTTCATTATCTGCCTGGTACCTTTCCAACAATTTCGGCATCGTTTCAAGTGCATTTAAGAAATTCTGCGCTGCCGTTTTCGGATCGGTGGCCATAACTCCATGATTGTAGTTATACAGAATTTCTCCTTCTCCCTTAACGAAAAAGCGGTTCTGTTTTACAATAAAACCGTCTTTGTTACTTGATTCGGATTTTACAAGCAAGTTAAAACTGTACAGGGTTCCGATAGGCTGATATAATCCGTAAGTTTCGGCTTTATCCGCTATTTCATTGAGCTTTAAGCCGACTTCTTTCAGGTTACTTCCCTGCAATCCGTTTAACTGCACAGGATTGAGCCGTGTGCCATCAGGTGCCTGCTGAACACGTGAATTGAACGCTTCCACATCTTTGGATATACGGTTAATAAATCCGTTATTCTTCTCCACATCAGACATAATTCCTTCCAACTTATAGCGGGATGATGATTTTCCACGCATAAAGGCTTGCCGTTCCGATTCAAGGGAAGCGATTTTCTTTTCTAATCGTGCTTTCTCCAGTAATTCGGTGTTGCCCGAAAGAATAGCGACATATTCAGAGAAATTCATACCGCCTTTTTCGTCCATGCTGCCCTCGTCAATGGTACGGCTACCCAGTGAGTTATTTTTCAACTGCCGGATAAAGAGTTGCTTGTTATGCAATAACCCGAACTTATATGCATCCAATGATTTTTCAACGGCATAAATAAGTACATCTACTTTGTTATCAGCATACAATTTGGCTATATCATTACCTTTGCGAATGCCCCGACCGTCCCGTTGTTCCAGATCTGACGGTCGCCAGGGCGCATCTAAATGATGGATTGCAACACATCTTTTCTGTGCATTTACTCCGGTTCCCAACATTTCGGTAGAGCCAAACAGAACACGGATTTTGCCCTCATTCATATCCTTAATCATGGTTTTACGAGCCTTGTCCGTTTTGGCTTCCTGAATAAAGCGTATTTCGTGAGCCGGGATTCCGTAGTCATCCATCAGCTTACGCTTTATCTCGGAGCATGGGTTCCATTGTCCGGGCTTGTAAGTACCTAAATCGGAAAAGATGAACTGGGTAGCCTTATGCCCGTCATACTTTTTATAATAGTCCGATACCATTTTAGCGACATGGGATGCTTTATTATCCACATTGTCGCCGTATTTAACAGGATCAATGAGCCGCATATCGAGCGACATTTTGCGGGCATAGTCCGTCGCTATCAGCATTTTTGCTTTTTCTTCACTTTCCGATAGTTTCGGACGTCCTAACAGTTCGGCATTACCTGTTTTGGCGAACTCTACCAACTTCTTAATAAACTCCTGTTGGTCGGGTGTAGGCGGAATATTATGCAAGATTTCATTCTTTACAGGTCGGTCGATACCAATATCTTCCGCAGAACGATAGTCCGTAATTTCAGCATAAAAAGCCGCTAATTCGGGTACTTTGATAAAATACCTGAACCGTTCTTTCTGTACAATTTCATTCGTCACCGAAAACTCATAATCTATCGACTTTTTGGCAAAAATGGCTGCCCATGCGTCAAAGGTGGTAATACCCTGACGTTCCAGTTCATTCGGGCGGAGATACTTGAATAACAGGTATAACTCCGTCAGACTATTGGAAATGGTTGTACCCGAAAGGAAAGTCGCACCCAAATCTTTATTCGTCCTGTCCTGAATGGTACGCAGGGCAAAAAGCATATTAAGTGCCCGTTGTGAACCGTCGGCGTTACCCAGACCTGCAACTCTGTCATGGCGGGTAGTAAAGGTCAGGTTTTTAAATCGGTGTGATTCATCAACATAGAGGTGGTCAATACCCATTAGCCGGAAGTCCACCGTATCATCGGTGCGGGTTTTAATCTGGTGGGCTACGTTCTCCAGTTTGGCTTCAAGGTTTAATTGCCTTTTGACTAAGCCTTTTTCCATAGCACGGGAAATCTCTTTGCCCTGTGCCCGTAACACGTCCAGATTTTCTTCCACTGAATCGAGTTCCGACTGTAATATCCGTTGCTGTATTTCGGGCGACTGGGGTATCATGCCGAACTGTTCGTGTGTTAAAATAATAGCATCCCAGTTATTATTTTTCATTTCATTGAAAATCCGCATACGTTTGGCAGGAGTAAAATCTTCCTTGCCCGGATATAAAACCTTTGCATTGGGGTAAGCCGTACAAAAAGTTTGGGCTATCTCATGTACATTGGCTTTGAGAGCCATAATGAGCGGTTTGTTTACCAGTCCCAATCGTTTTTTCTCATAGGCGCTTACACACATTATCAGGGTTTTACCGCCGCCAACCTCGTGGTCGATTATGCCCCCGCCATTGAGTTTGTCCATCCAGACGGCATCTTTCTGGCTTTTATACAGGTCGGGAATACCCAAGCCTTTCAAATCCAATCCGGGGAACTCTTGGTGGCTTCCATCGTAATCAGGACGGACAAAGCAATTAAATGTGCGGTTATATTTATCCGCCAACCGGTTTTTGAACTCCGGCGATTGCTCGTTCAGCCATTCGGTAAAGCCGTTCCGTATCTCGTCAATCTTGGAGTTGGCGAGTTGGATTGATTCGGCATCACGCACTTTTACCTCTACCGTTTCCCCGTCAATTACCTTATTAACTTTCTTGGTAATATCGGGAGAGGTATTGTGTAGGGCGTGTTTCATCAGGGCTACCCCGTCAAATGTCCGGCTTTGAGCTTTTACGGCATACTGGTCGTAAATTTTTACGTTTTTGCTGTCAGCTTTCAGGCTGTACTCATCACGGCTTTGTGCATAGTGAATTGAGACATTGGTATCGAACAAATGTGAAGCATATTTGCTGTAAATACCTGTCGGAATCCACCGTTCCCCGAAATTAAAATCCAAATCCTCGAAAGGTATCGGGCGGGGCGTTGCTTCCCGTAATGCCGTCAGGGATTCTTTTGCCGCTTCATGGTCGGGGTGGTTTTCTACATACTGCTCGACGTGTTCCGCTTTTGAAATGACGTTACCGCTTATGAACTTGTCTTTAATTTCATAAGAGCCTATCATCGGATTAAAAAATATCTGTCCTTTCAGTTCCTCCAGTATTTCATCCGAAGTTCCTCCGGTAAGCCCTGCTATATATTCAAGATTTACCGTTGCATATTTGTTGAGTGAAGCGGTCAGGGCTTCCCGTGCGTTATCGGCATGGGTAATCTCATTCGGATTAAATGCAACCGGTTGTTGGAAAATATCGGCTTTGACGGCTTTACCATCTATATACCGTTCCAGAGAAAGAATTTCCGTTCCTCCGGCATCCATTTTAATAAGGCTAAGATTTTTCGCATCGTTTATGTTTCCGAAACGACGGGTAAAATCATCATACAGTCGGTTGAGCATTTCCCTTAATGCAGGATTGGCTTCCAACTTTGTCGCTTCGTTGCTGTACAGGTGGTGATAAGTGTCCCGTACTTCAATATAAAGGGATGCTTTCGCCTCCTGTGTTCCGGTGAGCTGAAGCGGATGGAACATCGGCTGAAATCCGTCCAAATCACGCAAATAACCGATACGATTAGTTGAGTCGGTAACAAGTGAGCCTTCACGATAATGGGATGGTATATCTTCCAATAGGAAAGGAACAGGTTTCATGCGTTCCTGCTGTTCCCGTTCGGCTTCTTCTTTCAGCCGTTCCAACTGTTCCTCCCGTCGGGCATCAAATACGGGATAGGCTGCGGCAGTTTCCTGTTGCAGCTTTTCCCTTTTCTCATGCGCATTTACTATCATTTCTTCCCGCCAGTCCATAAACGGCGGTTCCTTTGCTTTGCTCGCTTGCGATTTGGATTTTCTACCCCGTTTTTTAGGCTTGTTTACCTGACTGCGTTCCTCTTGGGTAAAGCCAAAAAGGTCATAGAGCGTAATTAATGGTTGCTCTGTAACGGATTTAGGTTTCGCCTCCGGAGTCGGTTCTTTTTTAATGGCAGGATCGTCCATATCGAAAAGAGTACCTGAATAAGTTTGCTGTTGTTTGGACTGTTCCGGTTTAATTTCAATAGCAGGTTTAATCGCTTCGGTTACTTCTATCCGCGATTGCAGTTGTGCCAAACTTTCCTGTGCATGGGATTGATAACGCTGCAAATCCAAATGTTGGGAGAAATCTTCTTTCAACATTTGCCGTAAATCTTTAGCTATGCCGTCAATTCCTCCCTCGTGGGTAAAGACAATCGCAGGTTTACCGTATGGATCGGTGTCGATTTTGGAACGTGTTTGTATAACCCTGTTAAAATCACGGAACAGGTTATTAATCGATATGCCATTGGATAACTTGCGGGATTCGATAAAATTCTGCTGTCGCTGACTGGGTAGGATATTTTTATTGTTCCGTTGTAATACAATCAGGTCACTGCCGACTTCCGTTCCGGCATGGTCGGAAAAGAGGTTGTTCGGCAAACGGATAGCTGAAACCACATCGCAGGTGTCCATCAGGTATTCCCGTATCGGTTTATTCTGTTCCGAATTAAGTACGCCCTGACTGGTAATAAAGGCAATTATCCCGCCCTCTCTGGCCGACATAACACTTTTTACAAAAAAGTAGTTGTGGATAGCCTGTGTTGATTGTTTGACGGCGGGTATTTCATGGTTGGAAAGTAGCGGATCGAATACCGAAACATCCCCAAATGGAATATTGGAAGCAATCACATCAAAATGCTGTGAATAACGTCCTTCCATTTTTTCGTAACCCTCAATCCTTACTTTATCTTCGGGATAGAGGTGTGAAAGAATTTTACCTGTCAGCAGGTCTTTTTCAAAACTGGTTACTTTAGCTTCGGGTGCGATTTCTTTGAAGGAAGAAATAAACGCACCTGTTCCGGCACTGGGTTCTAAAAACCGTGTCGGTGTTATTCCCCTATCCTTTAGCGCATCTGCCAACGCATCAATTACAGGCTTCGGCGTGTAAAATGCCGTCAGGATAGAACTTTTCAGGGAACTGACATAGCGTTTGTAAACTTCCGGTGTGGGGGAATTTTCACGGAGTACCTCGTGAAGTTCCCGTACTAACGGAAAAAGCTCGATTTCGGACTTAGGCCACCGCTCAATATCTTCGGGTTTGTCGGCAGGGTTAAGGATTGCCTTAATTCCTCCGAACCCTGAATATTTAGCGAATATTTCCCGTTCTTTGGGAGTTGCCTTCTTTTGTTCCTTATCGAGCCTTAACGCTAACTTTATTGCATCAATGTTCTGATGCAAATGAGTTCGCTTATTGTAACTCATTTTCGAGCAGTATCAGGATTGTGCCGACAAGCTCTGTATAAAGCGACTGGTACTCTGTCGTTTCGGCATAATCATCACTGAGGTTGTATTTAGCAAATACCGCCTGACATTCGGGCATTAGTTCTTTTGCCTTTGCCTGGGCTTCACCCGGAGAAACTTCGTCGAAAAACTCATTCCAAAGTATTTCGACAATCATATTATAAGGAGAAAAGTGTAAACCTTTGAATAAGGCTTCATTTGCGATTTCGGCTGCCTGAATATGGTCTAAACCGCTTTTTACCGCTTCGCTGTATGCTTCGGCTGCCATATCCCCACGTCCGGCGATAAAGGAAAGGTCATTTGCTTTGTCGGGGTGGGAATCACGTAAATAAGATAATAGATTGAGCCGGAAGTACGACATTTCCGCAGGCTCTAAATTTGAATTGTATTTCATTACTATGAATTTTTTAGTGGAAACTGTTGATTTGAATATGCAAAAGGCACCGGGGTATCCCTCCCCAGTGCCACCACTAAAAAATTCAATAGCACCTGATTTAACAATTTCTCATCAAACCTGTGGCGTATGAACTTCTTAGTGGCAAATATAACATTTTTATTTCCGTTTCTTGTTGAAACCTGTTTTAGGTGGGAACGAAAAGACGGTTTTATATTCGCCGTCAAAGGTTACGGCAGCATCAAAAGGCTTATTCTCTTTGCTCTTAAAGCCCTTAATAACTCCTGTCTTGCCTTTGGTAAGCAGGTCTTTCAGTTGTCCGTCAGTCAGGTCTTTACCTGATTTGTTCCGGAATACCGTCAGTCCGCATCCTTCATTGTTACACTTGACTACCTTTTGGAATATGGTTACCTGACCGTTTTTACATTTAGGACATGGGCAGTTCTCTCTTGTATTGCCACCTTCGATTTTCTTCTCCAGTAATTCGGTTGTAATCTGTGCGGCATATACTTCGATACTCCGATGAAATGTATCGGCATCCATTTCTCCCGTTGCTATTTTATTCAAAGCATTTTCCCATGCTCCGGTCATAGCTACGTCCGCTATTTTTTTATCACGGATAGCCATATAAACTACCAATCCTTTATTGGTCGGGACAAGGGATTTTTTTTCACGCTGGATATATTCACGGGAAAATAATGTTTCGATAATGGCGGCACGGGTGGCAGGTGTTCCGATACCCGATTCTTTGAGAGCTTCCCGCTCGGCTTCATCAGTAAGTTCTTTGCCGCAGGTTTCCATAGAAGATAATAAACTACTTTCCGTATGTAACGGGCGGGGCTTGGTTTGCTTCTCCAATAAATCCATTCCCTTAATGGGAAGTACATCACCATCAGACAGGGACGGAAGTGCCGGAGCATCGTCTTCGCCTTTTTCTTCATCTGGAGCATTCAATACTGCACGCCAACCTGGAATAAGAATAACGCTGCCTTTGACCGAAAACGAAACGCCCGAAGCATCCAATGAAACACTTGTGTTTTCTTTGGTACATTTACCCGAAAAGGCTTCCAACATACGAACGGCAATCATATCATATATGATACGTTGGTCTGCTGATAGTTCGCCCGGTATGTTTTCGGTAATTATCAAGGCGTGGTGATCTGTTACTTTCGTATTCTTTACAGAATGCTGGTTCAGACATGCTTCTGATAACGATTTTGCATAACTGCCGAATGGAGTGTAACCGGATAGCTGACCGATAAGGGCAGGTATCTCGGCAAAAACATCATCGGAAATATAACGGCTTCCCGTTCTCGGATAGGAAATGAACTTCGCTTCATAAAGCGACTGGGCTACCGACAGGGTTTTATCTGCCGAAAAACTATGCCGGCTGTTCGCTTCTTTCTGTAATGTAGTTAAATCGTAGAGCAATGGCGGCTCCTGATTAGCTTCTTTTTTCTCAACGCTTATCACGTTTACGGATTCTGCGGAACGGACACGGTTTAAGATTTCGTCTGCTTCCTGCTTGGTGCCAAATCGTTCTGTGGAAATAGCGGCGAATTGGGTCGCATCTTTTGCCGTATGGAGTTTTACCTGAAAATAAGTTTGCGGCTTGAACTCTTTGTTTTCGAGGTAACGGCTGCAAATCATGGCAAGTGTGGGTGTTTGTACCCGCCCTAATGACCATACCCCGTACCCGGCAGATATTGATAAAGCGCCGGTAGCGTTCAAACCGACAACCCAATCGGCTTGGCTCCGGGCTTTGGCTGAAGCGTACAGGTTGTCGTATTCCTTTCCCGGACGTAGGTTCTCCAATCCACCCCGGATAGCCTGATCCGTGAGTGAACTTATCCAAAGACGGTCGAAAGGTTTGGTGCATTCGAGATAATTATATATGTAGCGGAAAATGGCTTCGCCCTCTCGACCTGCATCGCAACAATTAATAATGAGTTCGCATTTATTAAATAACTCTTTGATAACTTTAAGTTGCTTCATCACGCCGGGGTCATTCTTATACCCCTTACCGTCTTTGATTTGACGGGGTATCAACTTAAATTCTGCGGGAAGTATCGGCAGGTTTTCAGCCTGAAATCCTGTGATACCATAATCCTGTGGCATTGCCAACCCTACGAGGTGGCCGAATGCCCATGTAACGGCGTATCCGTTACCTTCCAGATAACCGTCCTTGCGGTTATTCGCTCCAACTATGGCTGCAATACTTTGAGCCACAGACGGTTTTTCAGCAATCAAAACGTTCATTTACTATTGGATTTTTTAGTGGTTGATATTACATTTTATGTCCTGTGGATTTTTTCACAGGCTTTCTAACTCCTTGCTGTTGCTTCTGCTCTTTGTTCTGATTCTCGGTAGGCTTTTGCTGACCTTGTTTCAGGGGTTCTTTTGAGTGCTTGGTCGCTTCATTGGTTTTACCCTGTGAATTGACAGCAACTTGTGTTTTGCTTTCGTTGGCAGGAGTTACTTCTGCCCCTTGCTTCTTGGCTCTGTCGGGATTCCATTTAAAGAAATCCAGTTTGCCTTTTTCATTATTGACCTTTACATAGGCATTGAAAGGCTCGCCTTTTCCGTCTTTCACCATTCCCTGAACATAAACGGCTTTCCCTTCCCGGAGAGAGTTCTGCTGTTTCTCATCCAAATCAACGCCTAAAAGTTTTTTAGGAATACGGACTTGGTTTTGCTGTTCTCTGCCCTGGCTCTGTTCCTGTTTATTGTTCTGTTGGTACTTATTGCGGTCTAATCCGTCATAATTAAAATCATAACCGCCTTTAGCTGCATTGAACTGAACATAAGCATCAAACTTTTTGGGATTATCGGTTCCGATTGTCTTTTTAGAGGTCATTCCCTCTACGAGTACCTTTTTTCCTTCTTTTAGTGCCTGTTGCTGTTCGGGAGATAGTTCAACGCCTTTCAGATTTTGAGAAACAGTGAGTTTATCAAGGGGTACAGCTTCCAATCGGTTGGTCAGCTTGTCAATAGAAATAAGCGACGGTACTTTTTCGCCCGGTATCGGCTCCAGTTCTACCACCCTGCCACCGTTACCCGTTGCTAACAGGCTTTCTTTTACATCGTTCGGAAGCATGATCCCCTGAAACGGTTTTTCCAAATCAACCTGTTGCTGATATGGATGTGGAGTAAATTTCAGGCTGCCGTCCGGTTGTTCCTCCAGTGAAAGGCGGGCTTGCATGGGATAGTCCACGCCCTCTATATTAGGATTGATATCTACAAGATGCGGGGATTTATACCCGTAACTCATGGCTTTGAGTTCGCCTTCCAGATTTTCGGGTTTAATGCCGTATTTCTGATACTCGCTTTCAGGAATACGGCTTGTATCGAATTGCTTAAATTCGGTCTTTTGTTCGGTTGTTGGTGTCGCTTCCATTTTTTCGTCTTTTTTTTCGGTCACTACTTCTTTTTCTGTTTTCTTAGTCGATTGTTCCTGTTCGTTATTCAGGTAATCCTTCGGATTAATACGGTACTTTTCCAAATCTTCTTCTTTGATATGCAGGATTTTATCAAGCATATCAACTGTTACGGCATAAAATCCCGTATGTGAGGGATTCTTAGCCTGATTAAAGAAGTTTTTGAAAAAGTTTTCGAGGGGATCGGCGTGTTTGTCAATTTTGATAAAATCACTTTGCTTCGCCTTCATGGGGTCTATGGCATCAATCTTTCCTTTTTTGTCGATGCCTTTCACGACTTTGAGTTTGTTGCCTTCTCCTTCATCTCGCATCAGGAGAACCTTGTCTTTCGGATTTAATTTTTCATCCATGATTAAACTGTTTTTAGTTCTGCATCACTATTAATGCAGAATAAAAGTAGCGGTAATCAGGATGTTAGCTGTTGATTTTTAGGCAGGTGGTCGCTTGTGGCTCCGATTTGGCAGTGAGTGGCGCTGAGAGCAAGAAAAACTACGATTATTTAAATCAGTTCAGTGGAGAAGATGTATCTTTGTTTTTGTATTTCAGCACAATATCAATGTCGATGCCGTAATTAACAAACTACAAAAGAAGAAGGGGGACAACGGGTAAATCCAGCTATTCTCCATTTGCTTTTGATTATATAAGAGATACCACATGATGGATGCTAAAACCAATTCAAAAGAAAAAAAGCAGAGGTTGTTGTATAAATACCTCGACATCAATGGCGCAAAAGCAATGCTTTCAAACAGCAATTTGCAGTTTACCAACGCCACAAAACTTAATGATCCGTTTGATTGTCATCCAGCACTTATTGATTTTTCTAAAATTACTCCCGAACAAGCCTATCCTTGGGGAAAAGAAGACACCATTTCGTTAAAAATCAATCCATACGAAAGAAATAGAGATGAAGCATGGATTTGTTGTCTTTCAAAAGTATTTGATTCAATATTGATGTGGAGTTACTACAACAAGCATGAGGGTGTTTGCATCGGAGTAGATGTTCAAAATATCGAACAATACATTAACTATATGCTTGGAAAAATGGTTTTTCCACCTTATGAGGTAGAATATAAGAATATTATCGAGAAACCAGATTTCTTTACCGGGAACAAAGATTTTTTTCTTTATCAGATATTAACGAAAGGCAAAGAATGGGCACACGAACAAGAGGTGAGAATATTTATTTTTGGCCCTCATATGATGTGTATGAATATGCATCTACCTTATGAACTCAAAGACGAGAACGAAGTGATAGATTGGAAAGAAGTTCGCGCCTATCCGACAATCGGTACCGAGTGTTTTGCCGCTCTTTATTTGGGCGTAAATATCAGTCGAGAAGATAAAGAAGAGATAATCCAGTTAGCCAGAAAATTAAATCCAGATATGCGGGTTTATCAAATGTTGGTAAATCCGAATGCGTTCAAGTTGGATTTTGAACTGATCTGAGTCAATCACAGCTAATATAGTTCTTTTACAAAAGAAATAATTCCAACGAAAAAGAGCCGAAAATCCGGCTCTTACATTATATATATGTATAAAATTATTCCTGTTGTAATAAATGAGCCAATGCAGGATCATCCTTAATTCGTTGTAATTCTTCAGCGACAATCTGTTTCGTTTCCTCTTTGATACGGTTGTAGTTAAGTTGTATCTGCTCTTTCATTTTATTTTCTCCGTTTTCGTCTGTAAAATCGGTAATTACAGGGATGGATTGATATACTTTAGTTTCTGCGGCTACCTTCGCATTGTCCACTACAATTTCGCAATGGAAAATTTTCTGCTCAATACGCTCATCAAAATTGTCGGCTATGGCTCCGACAAACATGCCTTGTGTAAGATTGGAAATTTTCGATGGCGGTATCAGGCTATCCATTTGGGTGCTGATAGAGGTCGATTTATCATTGCGGTTGATAGTCATAGACTGACGTTTCTGTAATACTTTTCCGAACCTGTCGGAAAGCGTTTTGGCTGTTTCTCCTACAACCTGACCGGAAAAAATATTTCCGACGGTATTCATCACGACTTTTGCTTCTTTATCTCCGTAATCCCTTGTTAATTGCGAAAAATCCTGAAATCCTAAAAGTACAGCAACCTTGTTGCTTCGGGCAGTTGCGATAAGGTTGTCCAGACCTTTGAAATATATTGTGGGCAACTCGTCGATGACTACCGAACTTTTTAGTTGTCCCTTTTTGTTTATAAGTTTTACAATACGAGAATTATAAAGCCCCAGAGCTGCACCATAAATATTTTGCCTGTCGGGATTGTTGCCGACTACCAATACTTTCGGATCGTCAGGATTGTTTATATCCAACGTAAATTCGTCGCCCGACATTACCCAATATAACTGCGGACTAATCATGCGGGATAACGGAATTTTTGCACTCGCAATTTGCCCCATCAACTGATCGGCTGCACCTCCGAGCCACGCATCCATAAAGGGGCTTAGGTAATTTTCGAGTTCAGGATAAGAAGTTAAAATAGGGAATATATCTTCATATCGTTTGTTCAAAAATTCTATTGCGTGCGGAAATGTGCAATACTTTCCATCCTTATATATGCGTAGATACCATATAATAGAAGCAAATAAAATAATCGGAGATTCCACAAAGAAATCGCCTTGCTTCTGCACCCACGTTTTATTGAGGTTGAGCATAATTGTATAGCTCGATTCGTAAGCATCGCTAATGTCATCCATGAAAGAGGGATTAATCGGGTTACATCGGTGGGAACGTGACGGATCATCGAAATTGATAACATAAAATGTAGGAACTTTTTTATAGCCTAATTGATTATTAAGCAAGTGGTTGTAAGCTATTGTAGAAAGGTCTGGAAATTTAAAGTCGTAAATATACATCGAAAAACCTTTCTCCACCTGTTGTTTTATGTACTGATTAACAACGGCGTATGATTTACCACTACCCGGAGTTCCCAACACGATACTGGCTCGAAACGGGTTTACCACGTTAATCCAACCCCGCCATTCTTTTTTCTTATACCAAAACTTTGTAGGCAGATTTACGGAATATTCACTCTGCAATAGCCGTGTTTCCTGCATAAACGATTCGTTTTCCATATTGAAAACGTCGTCCATAAGATTGTTCTTCAGCAATCGGCTCATCCATAATCCACCAACCAATAGGAACAGATAACCTGCTGACATTGTCAGGATATAAAAACCTGTTGTTGCCGAAGTGGGTAATGGCAGGTCGAGTATCCACCAGTTCATAAAGAACAGGATAAAACCAATTGTCAGAAAAACATAGATTTTCGGCCATGTGATTTTTTCCTCTTTAACTCCCTTAGTTCCCAGACAGGAAAGAGCAAGGAAAACTACGGCAAATAATTTGGTATAAAGAATATTGCCGAATAGTCCGGCAGTCCGATCAAAGTTCAGTAGTATCTTATCAACTACCGAAATATTAATTCCCCATTCCCGCAAACCGTAATAGCAGAACCAATAAATGTTTATCACTACGAATATTATGCTTATTGCCCGCATAAATTCCATGACCTTAGCAAGTCCTCTTAAATCATCTTCTTGTTGCATAATCTTAAAAAATTAAATGTTTGAGAAGCGAAATTAGAGAGGTTGTTCTTGTAAATAATTGATTTTATGCCATGTGGTAGTTTGTGGCTTCGATTTGGCAGTGAGTGGCGTTATTCATCTTTTTTTATCTGATTTATCTATACTATGAATTAATTATAGTATAACCCTTTAAAAATTAAATCACATGGGATTAAAGTATGTAGTAGCCAAACAGGTATTCGGGTTTGACCAAACCAAAACAGAGAAGTTCGTACCAAAACAGGTTGTTACCGGACAAATATCATTCAGCAAATTATGTACGCAGGTCGGGCAGATATGCGGAGCGCACCGGGGTACTGTACAGTTAGTAATAGCCGGACTGGTAGATGCGTTGGTTAATAACCTTGATGACGGCAAAAGTGTAAAGCTGGGAGAGTTCGGAACTTTCCGCCCAGCTATTCGTGCAAAGGCTTCGGATAAAGAAGAAGATGCCAACGCAAATGCAATTTACCGCCGTCGTATCATTTTCACTCCGGGAACGGCACTCAAAGATGCTATGAATAATACAAGTATTACCCGCTATTTGAAACCGGATACGGATTATACAGTGACAGGTAATAATAATGGGAATAATGATTCTGGTAACGATGATGATGGTTTTATTGATCCTACGGCTTGAAAATTAAAAAATGCAGTAAAAGCGAAGTTAAATTGACTTCGCTTTTTTTATGTCCATAATATCAAACGGTAAACAAAAATTTTCCTGTGTTTAACAGAGATATCTTTGCGTTAAACAAAAAAAAATACTTTTTACAGCACCTGAGGTTCCTACATTATTTTTGTCGACAGCATGTAACTTAATAATCAAATAGTTCTGTGTTTATTTATGTGATGCGAAATGAAAAAAGTATCTTTGTGCTGACTTTTAAATTTATACCAAATGTTACAGACAGGGACTTATTTTGAGAAAATAGTAGAAATGCTTAATGCTTTTCGAACAGAGGTTCATACGTGTTCCACTTTAGGATTATTGAATATAAATAAACATTCTGAGAATTTTATTAGGACAATTCTTAATTTGACTTATGGATATGAGTTAGAGAACTTAAATAAAGGCAAATCAAATTTTCCCGGAATTGACATAGGAGATATAGGAGAAGGAGTTGCATTTCAAATAACATCCACAAAAAAATCAGAAAAAGTAGATGACACTTTAACTACTTGCCTTAAATACAAGCATTATGAAACATTTAAAACTATAAATATATTTGTACTCACATCTAAACAAGGATCTTACACCTTGAAAACTTCAACTGAACCTTATTTTACATTTTCCCCGGAAACTAATATTCTTGATTTCAGTGATTTACTCAGAGATATTGAGCAAATAGAGCCGAGACGAATAAAAGCAATTTATGAGTTTGTTAGTTCTGAACTGCAAGCTACAATTAAATTGATTAATGAAGAAGTCAGCGATAAAAGAGTACTTGTTAATATTGCAGAAGGAGCAAGCAAAAGTAATATGCCATATTATTACCGTTGGCAATCCATTGTGTCAAATAAAAACAAGAACATCACTGTTCCTGAGATACATACTTCATTAAACACATTCCTTCCCTCAACAGTTCTAAAAAGTCAATTCTTGCCAACTCTAAATCAGGTATTTCGCACAATAAGCTCAAGCAAAGAAATATTTTATTGCAATAATATATCTGGTAGCGGGATTTCGAATTTTTTCCATGGAGAAGCGTTGTTAATAGAGAATTCATCATTAATAACTGAAAGGGTGGTTTATACTAACGACAAAATTTTAATCAACTTACTGCCTGAAATGTTATCATTAATAACTGAAATTTTGTTCTTCTTCAAACAGTCTAAAAATAAGTTCGAGATTGATATTAAAATTTCTTTGGATTCAAATATTGATACTTATTTTCATCCAAATCAATCCTTAGTAGTTAATCAAGTACTAAATTCTTATATATTAGAATCTCCGTTTGAACTACATGAGAAACTGACTGACATTAAAACACCTACTTTAAGAGAATTACTCCAAAAAATTATTCATGGATTTATCTGTAAACAACCTAACTTTTTAACAAATGAACCATTCTTAGCTATTGACAATGAAAAAACTGAAACTTCAATTAACGGCATTAAGAATTGTTTGAACATAACTGATTGATTTGATATAATACACACATCTGCCTACATACCACATACCTACGTTTCTTCTTTTTCTTGTGATGTGGCTAGGGCATTTCTACTTTAGAGTATCTCTGATTATCAGAATCGGGAATTCATCGTAGCGGTAATTTGGCAGTCAATGGCTTTATATAATCCTACGGTCTCTGATATAGCCTTTCTTCGATAAGTCGATTTCAAATTTTTTATACAACTTAAATCCATCAATAGATTGCTTAAGTATATTAATCCATTTTCCATCAACTTTTTCTTCGATAGCTGATTCCAGAACAATACAAAGGTTTTCTTGAAGATTCATATATGTATCTTTCTTATTATCAGGATCATTTTTGGTAACTTTAGAACCTATTGATACAAATTTCTCAATAGCCCTTCTCATTAAGTCATCAGAAAATATTTTATCTCTAATTATGTGCAACATTTCTGCTTTCACTTCATTCAATACAAGATTGTTTAGTTTATTTTTATTAAATAATTCATCTAAAATATCCAAAAGTCCTAAAAATGGGATTTTACACTTTGTATTTTTATATATGTGAACTGTTTGCTTGAAAGGAAAATACAAATACTTTATTGATGCAACTTCATCTTTCGAAATATAATTAATAAATATATCTTTTTTGTAGTTAAGAATAATATTATATAACATACATTTTATTCCATTTGAAGTTTGCAATTCCATTACCGCACATTCTAAAACATATATAACATTGAAAACTTCTTTCAATAAATGTGCTTTTCGGTTGGCTAAAAGCATTTCGGAATACTTTTTCATTTGTCGCAATGGCTCAATAACTATGTCATATTTTTCAGTCAAGGAATAATGAAGAGTCTTTGAGTAAGAAATATTTTTAGGAGCAATATCTAATATTGACTTCTTTGAGAAAGAATTATATAAGTCAATAATATATTCACAGACCCCTTCTTCATCGTGTTTAATCGCTTTGTTAAATAGTTTTTCCAGATTAATACTAAAGTCAAGATAGTTATACTTGCTAAAATTTAAAAATTGAGAAAAATCTTCTTTATGAATGTTTTCAAGTATCAAATACTCAAGACTAAACAACGACCTAATAATTGAAAATGAATATTTTTCATTTTTCTCTTTAATCGCACAGTCATAAATATCTGACAACAAAGTAGTAAGTTTAAAATACAATCGCCTATAATCCAAACTAAATTTATTTTCTTCTTTATTCTGGATATTTTGCTTAAAAAATAAAGGAATTTTAGATGTAATAATCTCTAAACTTGTGTAGTCATAATCCTTAATACTTGTTATCCCAATTTCATATATGATATTAATTGGGTCTTTATGATAATAAGAAGAAATATTATTTTCTTCTTCAGCATAGATTTCATCAAGTATTCTATCTTCATTTATCAAACCAAAAATTGAATCTATTTTACTTCTACTGTGGGAGTTTTCTAATACGTCATTAAATGCAGGAAAAATAAAGAAAAAACTTACAATTGAAAGAACTATCGAAGATATGAATAAAAAATTAGTATATCCGTCAGCATTTGTTGCCTCTCCCAAATAATACAATGAGTATATGAGTAATATTATAGATGATATCAAAAATGTTATAGATGCTTTTGCTTTTCTATTCTTGAGAAAATTAGAAATAGCGTATCTTCCATAATAACGATGAGATACATTAAAAGATAAAATTAAAAAAGAAAAAACTATACTAACAAACAGCCCAATTATTACAAGAACAGAATTTAGAATTTTGATTTGGCTTTCAACTGTAGGGAAGTTAAGAGATAAAGAATCTGTGTTAAAAATGAAGAAACCTATAATAAAAAGCAGCATCAAACAGAGAAACACTTTCCAATTAAAAAAAATATTATTCCATGGTTTTTCATGTAATAATTTATAATAATGATATTTACATCTTTCCATTGAATGAGTTTTATAAAACTGTACGTTCGCAAATATAAGAAATATATCGCAATGAGAACTTTTATCAATCATTTTAAAATCATATTGTTATACTTACTTTACATCTGCCTCCCATACCTGCGTTTCTTCTTTTTCTTTCGGCGTGGTAATGGCATTTCTTCTTTAGGATGGTTCTCCGGTTCCGGATTAAGGATTGAGAAAAGCCCACCGGTTACACTATCCGAAGTGTAACTGTTATCATGGTGTGTGCCTGGCTGAATATTATTGTAAACATCAGAAAGACGGGTGTCTTTGACTGGCTCTTGTACCTGTTCATGTTTTCCGCCATACAGGTCATTGAAAACATTAGCGGAATATTCCTTACCCAGTCGTGAACCGTTCAGGATAGTACGTGTAGTATGGTCTATAAATGTAGCACCATATATCCGTCCGTCATCATTTCGTCTGAACAGAACATCAATATCCTGCTGCCTTAGCTTCGCTCGGAACTCGCTCTCACTTTGGCTGCCCTGCTTGGCTTCCGATACCGCTTTCAGCGTATGTGCTTTCAGGTTTTTAATTTTAATACGTTCGGCAGATTTCTCCATACGCTTTTCAAGCCCGTCATAGCCGACCGACTTCCCGAATATGGAAGATTTTAACGGATTGCCGACTTTGTTGCCCTCACTATCCAATGCGGAATAAAGCAATCCCCGATACGGTTTACCTTTTGCCTCGCCTTTCAGTTCCTCTACATTTATATTATAGATGGAAAGGACAGCTTTATATTCTCCCATACTCTGAAAGTGGTACATCGAAGCCAACGGTTTGATAACGGATGCAATCTGTTTTTTAAAATCGCCCTTTGAAGCATCGACAGGTATAAGTTCCCACCCTTCGGAACGTTTTTGTCCCTCCGCCGGATGCAGGTTATATTTGCGTTCCAAATCTTCAGTTATGGCTTTGCTGCGCTCGTGCTCTTTGTAACCGTCGATTTTCTTTCCCTCACTATCCACCCGGAGCGAAACAATATGTATATGCTCCCGCCCGATGTCCTCATGCTTAAAAATAAGGTAAGGCTGATTGCCATATCCCAATTTCTCCATGTATTCCCGTCCGATGTCCGCCAGTTGGTCGTCTGTCAGGCGGTCATCAGGATGCGGGTTTATTGATACATGGAAAACTGGTTTTTCGGTACGGAAGTGAGCCGGGACAAACTGCATAAAATCGTTCATACATTCCGAAACATTGAATTGTCCGTCAGTAGGTTCAAACACAAGATTACTTCCCAGAATCTTCCCCAAACCCTCGTCCACTTTCTCCTGATTGTATGCCAACGAACCATACAGGTTGCTACCGATATTTATTTTTGCGACCATTGTTCCTTAAATTCTTCCGATAATTCCAGAATTTTCTTACCTGTTTCTGCTAATTCTACGGTAGCCTTTTCCAATTTATAGAGCAAAGCGAGTGCTTTTTTCTCTGAAAAATTGCTGTGCAATTCCTTTACAACTTGGTTGTAATTCGTTCCAACGGAGCGGAATTGTGCATAAAAAGAAGTGAGTTTGGTAACATATTCCATAGCGGAACGGTCGATTTTTACCACACGAAACTCATCCCCGAATACACGGGCAGCGATAAAACGAGCCTTCGATTGCAGCCCTGATTGCTCAAACATGGTGAGGAACCGGGCATGTTCTACTGCGGTGAAGTTTACCGAATAACGGTAATTCGCCGGATCAGTCTTGGGGTTTCTACCCCCTTTTCCCCTTTTGGGGAGATTCTTTGCATTTTCATTCATACGTCGGATTTTTTAGTGGTACAATCCGTCGTTAGGCACCCTTGCCGTCTTTACAATCATCGCCCGAATGATTCAATCTAAGCAACCGACTTCGGAGGTTGCGCCCCCCGGAGGGGCAAGCATTTTTTGCAGCAAAACGGTTTCCGTGCAGCAAAAAATACAGCTTGCTATTTGCCATGTCGCAAATAAAATCTGTCCTGAACAGGGACAAATATGAATGCGAGGTAACGAGCGAAAATGACGGTCGGATATCTCACGACATTTCATGCAGCAAAGTTACAGGCTAAAGTAACGCACTGTATTACAAGCATCGACGCCACTCGCTGCCAAATCGACGCCACTCACTGCCACCTCGTAAAAAAGTGATGATTCTGCTAATAAATAGGTTTTTATTTGCAGAGAAAATGACTGTATGAACAGACAGCCGGATAGCTGTACGGATATAAAAACATACAATCGGCTATATGGAGATATAGCCGGATGAATAGCTAAACAAATAGCTGACTAAATAAATGACTGGCTAAACGGCTAAACAGCCGGACGGACAAACAGCCAAACGGCTCAACGGTCAAACGTATGGCTGAACAGCCAGACGGTTGTTCAGCCGGACAGAGATACAAACGATGTGTAATAATTTAAAATTTCAGACAATGGAAAAGAAAACTTTGAACGTGGCTTTCAGCACCCAAAAGGGGGGAGCCGGAAAAACAACTCTTACGGTGTTGGTAGCTTCCTACCTGCACTATGTGCGTGGCTACAACATAGCCGTGATTGATTGTGACTTTCCGCAACACTCGATTGCGGAAATGCGTGAGCGTGATTTGCAAATGTCGATGGATGATGACCATTACAAGCTCATGGCTTACGAGCAGTTTTCTTCTTTAGGGAAAAAGGCTTATGAAGTTATCGAAAGTAGCCCTGAAAACGCAATGGAAGATGCACAGGATGTAATTGAAGTATTGAAACCCGACTTTGTGTTCTTCGACCTGCCCGGAACCATCAACAATCCGGCGGTTGTACATACACTTTCTCTCATGGATTACATTATTGCTCCGATCAGTGCTGACAGATTGGTACTGGAAAGCACCCTGCAATATGTGATTACGGTCAATGATGCCCTGATTACGCCCGGCAAAGCCAAAATCAAGGGGCTGTACCTACTTTGGAATCTCGTAGATGGACGGGAGAAAACCGAACTCTACGAAGTGTATGAGGATGTGATTGATAAACTGGGGTTCCCGCTTTTCAAAACATTCCTGCCCGATAGTAAGCGGTTCCGCCGGGAGCAGTCGGTAAACCATAAAGCCCTGTTCCGCTCTACATTGTTCCCTGCGGATAGAGCATTGGTAAGGGGCAGCAACCTCGATGCCCTGATAGATGAAATGTTGGAAACTTTAAAATAACAGGTTATGGCAAAAAAGAAAGAAGAAGTAAACCTGAATGAGATTGATGCCAGTTTTGTCATATCCTCATTCAAGAATAAGGAACGGCGGAATAATCCGAGTTCCATACCCAAAGCATTGGTTCCTGAACACGAAAAGAAACAGGAACAGGATGCAGAAAGCGGAGAACCTGAAAAAACGGAAGTTGTTCAGGAAGAATCTCCTCGTGAGGAAACTAAACGGAAACGCAGTAAATCACCTGATTATGAAAGCCTGTTTATTCAGGAGGTAGGTATCACGGCACGCACCGGAAAATCTGTTTACATACGCAAAGACCACCACGAAAAGATTATGAAGATCGTTCAGGTCATCGGTAAAAATCAGGTGTCTTTATTCAGCTATATAGATAATGTACTGTCCCAACATTTTGCCGCTTATCAGGATGAGATAACGGAATTGTACAATAAAAATAACGAAGGAATTTTCTAACAATAAAACAATCAAATTATGATAACAAGTCCATTTTTAATAGATAGCGGAGATAAGGCAATGATAGGAATTGTCCTCTGCGGTTTGGTGATACTGGCGATAATTATTCTGCCAAAAGTTATGCGCTATAAGAAACGTATGCAGAAAGACTACGAAGAAAAAGCGGCTCCCGAAATAGAAATGATAGTCGTTCCGGGTGAAGAAACGATACCCGAACCGCCTGTGATACCCGGCTATAAAAAACAGTTTCTTGTTAATGTCGGTATCCCCACAAGAAAAGGAAAATTAGTCAGTATCCGTAAGGAATACCATAACCGGATTTCAAAGATTGTAGGGGTTATAGGTAAAAATGAAGTTACCATATTCAGCTATATAGATAATGTATTGAAGCATCATTTTGAAACTTTTCAGGATGAGATTTCAGAACAGTATAAGAAAAATAACAATGATGATTACCTAAACCCCAAAAAGTAAGGATGGAAAAGATATTTATAACTGTAATTGTGTTGTATGCCCTTTTTGTCGGAATCTACTTCCTATGGGCAAGAGCAGGGAAAAGGCGAAAAAAGAACATCGTCGGTCAGGGTAGTTCCATTCAGGAAACGGGTCGTTTGAAGGAAAATATTGTCGGAAAAAGCAGATTTGATTTAAGCGCATCAACGCCACTCGCTGCCAAATCGGAGCCACTCACTGCCACCTCGCTAAAATCTGATAATCAGGCAGAAAATCCCAATATATTTGCTTCGGCTAACGAGGTAAAGCCATCGGCAGAGGTGCCGCAGGAGGAATTGGACGAAGCGTTTTCCGATACTCCACCGGATGAAGATAACGAGCCGATGGATATAGATTATCCGCTCGAATATGAAGTGACGGAAGTAAACGAAGATGAGCCGGAGGATGAGGAAGAAGAAACGGAAGAAGTGGAAGGCACGGCACAAGCCATACTTGCATCAGGCGTTCAGTTCGATGATCTGGGAAATGCGGTTCGCACGGTGAACCGGACGAATGAAGCAACGCCGGAGCAAAAGCAAAAGGCGGGCGATACTTTACTGGAGATGCGGCAGACCGATATGTTTGAACAGGTGATTTCGGGTAAACCTGATGCGAAGCGAATCGTTACCGACCTTATGGCTGAAAGCCTTTCGGCTTTCTATGAGCGGAAAGATAAGGAAGCCGGAACTACCGGAAGCGGAAAGAAGGCTCCAGACAGTTTTAATATCAGAGATTTCGCTTAATGCGAGTATTAATAATAATGTAAAACAAAGAAAGATGAAAGAACGAGATTACGGCTAACGAAGATAGCCCCCACTAAAAAATTCAGTAGTAACAAGATTTATCAACCCGGTATCGGGATTATCCACCCCGATACCATTTTAACAATTTCTCATTATGACAAAGAAAAAATTTCTTATGTCGGCAGCCTTTATCTTGGCTGCTGTTTCAAGTGCATTCGCTCAAGGCAACGGGATTGGAGGTATCACGGAAGCCACCAATATGGTGACAAGTTATTTTGACCCCGGCACGAAGTTGATATACGCTATCGGAGCCGTTGTCGGCTTGATTGGTGGCGTAAAAGTGTACGGAAAATTCAGTTCCGGTGATCCCGATACGTCGAAAACCGCCGCTTCGTGGTTCGGTGCATGTATATTTCTTATCGTTGCCGCTACCATCCTACGCTCCTTCTTCCTTTAATCAACTTCATACAGAAAAAGAGTTATGGAGTTCAATATTAACAAAGGAATAGGCAAAAGCGTGGAGTTCAAAGGTTTAAAATCACAATACCTTTTCATATTTGCCGCAGGCTTGCTTTCCGTATTCATTGTCTTTGTCATTATGTATATGGCAGGGGTGGATCAATGGGTGTGCATCGGCTTCGGTGTAATCGCTGCATCGGTATTGGTATGGATGACCTTTAACCTGAATGAAAAGTACGGGGAGCATGGCTTAATGAAAGTTATGGCTGTAAAACAGCATCCCCGCTATCTGATAAACAGGAAAACTCCGCACCGCCTGTTCAAACGGAAAAGAAAGGAGGTAGGATATGCGTAATATAATGAAAGCATCTACCATTGAAAACAAGTTCCCCCTGCTGGCTGTCGAACACGATTGCATTATTTCTAAAGATGCAGATATTACAGTAGCCTATTATGTGGAACTGCCGGAACTGTTTACCGTAACCAATGCGGAGTATGAAGCAATACATTCATCCTGGGCGAAAGCGGTAAAAGTCCTTCCTGAATACTGTGTGGTGCATAAGCAGGATTGGTTTGTGCGTGAAACGTATAAACCTGCTACGGATAAGGACGATATGAGTTTCTTATCCCGCAGCTTTGAAAAACATTTCAACGAAAGACCGTTCCTGAATCACTCGTGTTTCCTGTTCCTGACTAAAACGACTAAAGAGCGGATGCGGATGCAGAGCAATTTCTCATCGCTTTGCCGTGGAAACATTATTCCCAAAGAAGTCAATAAGGATACGAGTGTGAAGTTCTTGGAAGCTGTCGGGCAGTTTGAACGGATAATGAATGATAGCGGGTTTATTGCGCTTACCCGTATCACATCGGATGAAATTACAGGAACGGATGAAAAGGCAGGGCTTATCGAAAAGTATTTCGCCTTGTCGTTGGATGATACCACCTGCTTGCAAGATATGGAGCTGGGAGCGGACGGGCTTCGGATAGGAAGTAAACATATTTGTCTGCATACGCTTTCGGATGCGGAAGACCTGCCCGGACGTATCGGTACGGATATGCGGTATGAAAAATTATCAACCGATAGAAGCGATTGCCGTTTGTCGTTCGCTTCTCCGGTAGGATTGCTTCTCTCATGTGACCATATCTATAACCAGTATTTATTTATTGAGGACAGTGCGGAAAACCTGCGAAAGTTTGAAAAGAGTGCCCGTAATATGCAGTCGCTATCAAAGTACAGTCGTGGAAACCAAATAAATAAGGAGTGGATCGACCAGTATTTGAACGAAGCGCATAGCTTCGGGCTGACTTCAATCAGGGCGCATTTCAACGTGATAGCGTGGAGTGATGATGTGGAAGAATTGAAACATATCCGCAATGATGTAGGTAGCCAGTTGGCTCTAATGGAGTGTAAGCCACGCCACAATACGGTGGATGCCGCTACCTTATACTGGGCAGGAATGCCCGGCAATGAAGGGGATTTTCCTGCTGAAGAAGCGTTTTATACGTTCATCGAACCTGCCTTGTGTTTTTTCACGGAAGAAACAAACTACCGTAGTTCACCCAGTCCGTTCGGTATCAAAATGGCGGACAGGGTTTCGGGTAAACCGCTCCATGTAGATATTTCTGACCTGCCCATGAAAAAAGGAATTATTACGAATAGGAATAAATTCATTCTTGGGCCATCGGGAAGCGGAAAGTCTTTTTTTACCAATCACATGGTGCGCCAATACTACGAACAGGGTACGCACATCGTGTTAGTGGACACGGGTAATTCCTATCAGGGATTATGTAACCTGATTAATCGCCGTACAGGAGGTCAGGACGGGGTATATTTTACCTATACCGAACAGAACCCGATTGCGTTTAATCCTTTTTATACGGACGATAATGTCTTCGATATTGAAAAGCGTGAGAGTATAAAAACGCTGATCCTTACCCTGTGGAAAAGGGATAACGAGCCGCCGACACGGGCGGAGGAAGTTGCCCTGTCCAATGCTGTCAGTCAGTATATAGAAAAGCTGAAAGGCAACCGAAAACTGGAACCATCTTTCAACACGTTCTATGAATTTGTCCGGGATGACTATAAAAAGATACTGGAAGAAAAGAAAGTGCGTGAAAAGGACTTCGATATTGCGAACTTCCTGAACGTACTGGAGCCGTATTATCGTGGAGGTGAATATGACTTCCTATTGAACTCTGATAAGCAACTGGATTTATTATCTAAACGTTTCATTGCCTTTGAAATAGATGCCATAAAAGACCACAAAATTCTGTTTCCGGTGGTTACGATTATCATTATGGAAGTTTTCATAAACAAAATGCGCCGGTTACAGGGTATCCGTAAGATGATATTAATTGAAGAGGCATGGAAGGCAATCGCTAAAGAGGGTATGGCAGAGTATATTAAGTACCTTTTTAAGACTGTGAGAAAGTTCTTCGGCGAGGCGATTGTGGTAACCCAAGAGGTGGACGATATTATCGCTTCGCCTATCGTAAAGGAGTCAATTATCAACAATAGTGACTGTAAAATTTTGCTCGACCAACGTAAATACATGAACAAATTTGACAGTATTCAGGCGTTGCTCGGATTGACCGAAAAGGAAAAATCGCAGGTACTCTCTATCAATATGTCCAATGTGCCCAGTCGTAAGTACAAAGAAGTCTGGTTCGGTCTGGGTGGTGTACAATCGGCTGTTTATGCCACAGAAGTTAGTCTGGAAGAATATTACACGTACACAACCGAAGAATCGGAGAAAATGGAAGTGATGCAGCTTGCAGAAAAACTGGACGGAAATATGGAACTGGCGATTAAACAGATTGCAGAAAGCAAGCGGCAGGAGTACGGAGGATAGATGCCATGAAAAGGAAAAACAGTAAGCCACTTTTGGCACCGCAGGTTCATACCCGTTTCCCGATGGGAGAAATGTGCGGGACATGGGTTAGCCTCTGTGGTTCCCCCGGACTTAAAATATTCTATGATGGTAGTCGGTTCCGGTTGCAGTTTATTTACAAACAAGATACGGCGTTTACCGTCCCTTTGTGCCAAAGCTGGGGGATTACCTTTTTCTATTTCTACGGCATGATACGCATTGCCTACGATGATGAGCGGGATATGCTTCTGCTCACCACCGAAGGCGAATACAAAAGGGTGTACGACTAAAGTACACACAATCAATAATCATTTAAAAAGCAAAAAGTATGAAACGAATATTTATGTGCCTGATAGTGGCACTTTCTATGTTCTCTTTTCAAGCAAAAGCGCAATGGACGGTTGTCGATCCGACCAATCTGGTACAGAACGTACGCACTGCGATTCAAGGAACAACAACTGCCACGAATATGATAAAAAATGTACAGGAAAGTGTAAAAATTTATCAGCAGGGAAAAGAGTATTACGATGCCCTGAAATCTGTCCACAATCTGATAAAAGATGCACGTAAGGTGCAGAAAACCATTGCAATGGTCAGCGAAATTACCGACATCTATGTGACCGGATTTAATAAAATGTTAGGTGATCCGAACTTTACCCCGAATGAACTGGCGGCAATTTCAACGGGCTATGCCAGACTACTGGAGGAAGGGGGTGCATTGGTAACGGATTTGAGAAATATTGTTACCGGAAGTAACGGGCTTTCCTTGTCGGACAAAGAACGGATGGATGCGATAGACGATATTCATAATAAGATGTTGGACTATCGTAACCTGACTAAGTATTATACGCAGAAAAGTATTTCCGTGTCTTTCATCCGCGCCAAAGAAAAAGGCGATACGGACAGGGTATTATCTCTTTATGGCAGTCCTGCCGACAGGTATTGGTAATCAAATAAATGTAATCAGTTATGAATTTTGATAACCTACATCAGATTCTTGCGAATCTGTACCAAGACATGATACCTCTTTGCAGCAACATGATTGGAGTTGCAAAGGGGTTGGCAGGACTGGGTGCCTTATTCTATGTGGCATACAGGGTATGGCAGGCATTAAGCCGTGCGGAGCCTATCGACGTGTTTCCGTTGCTTCGTCCATTCGCCATTGGGCTGTGCATTATGTTCTTTCCAACACTGGTTTTAGGAACTATCAATGCGGTTATGAGCCCCATTGTTAAAGGAACTCATAGTATTCTGGAATCCCAGACTATGGATATGAAAGCCTATCAGCAACAAAAAGACAATCTGGAATACGAAGCCCGTGTGCGTGAGGGTAAAGCATGGCTTGTCGATGATGAAGTGTACGACAAGAAAATGAAAGACCTCGGCATCACCGATACGCCCGAAATAATTTGTATGTGGGGAGAAAGGCTTTGGTATGATATTAAGGCATGGTTCCGACAGGTAATCAGGGATTTCTTTGAACTGCTGTTTAATGCTTCCGCATTGGTCATAGATACGATACGAACATTTTTTCTTGTCGTGTTGGCCATACTGGGACCTATTGCGTTTGCCTTTTCCATTTATGACGGTTTTCAGGCAACGCTCACCCAGTGGCTTACACGCTATATAAGTGTCTATCTATGGCTTCCTATTTCCGACATTTTTTCTTCTGTCCTGGCACGCATACAGGTTTTGATGCTTGAACAGGATATAGCCCTCTTGCAAGATCCGAACTATATCCCCGACGGCTCTAATGGTGTGTATATCGTGTTCCTGATTATAGGAATTATCGGGTATTTCACGATACCGACCGTAGCCGGATGGATTATCCAATCAGGCGGAGCGGGTGCATATGGAGGTGCGGTAAACAAAACAGCAAGTAAAGCAGGTGGAATTGCCGGAGGTGTTGCGGGATCAGTAGCCGGGAACGTTGGCGGTCGTCTGCTTGGTAAGTAAGCGGTGAGCCACCGCAGGCAATTAATTCATTAATAACGAAAAATAATGGAATTCAAAAGTTTAAAAAATATTGAAACAAGTTTCAAGCAAATACGGATTATCGCCATTGTGTTTGTCGTGCTGTGTGCAGGGATTACCGGATATGCGGTATGGAACTCGTTCAGCTTTGCAGAAGCACAACGGCAGAAAATCTATGTATTGGATGATGGGAAGTCGCTTATGCTCGCTCTTTCACAGGATTTAAGCCAAAATCGTCCTGTGGAAGCCCGTGAGCATATCAAGCGATTTCACGAACTGTTCTTCACCTTGTCACCGGATAAAAGCGCCATTGAATCAAACATCAACCGGGCACTCTTTCTGGTGGACAAAAGTGCTTTCCGCTATTATCAGGATATGCAGGAAAAAGGTTACTACAACCGCATTGTGTCGGGTAATATCAATCAGATTATTCAGATCGATTCTGTGGCATGTAATCTCGATGTTTATCCCTATAAGGTGATGACCTATTCCCGGCAAATGATAATCAGGGCAAGTAATGTAACGGAGCGAAGCCTTGTTACACGCTGCGACTTGATAAACTCTGTGCGTTCGGACAATAACCCTCATGGTTTCACTATGGAACGCTTTGAAATAATAGAAAACAGGGATTTACGAACAATAGACCGGTAAGCCATGATAAAGAAAAAAATTACAGACGTAAGGGACTGGATGGAAGACGGTCTGCGGTCATTGCTGGGGCAGATAACGCCCGACGGACGGATTATCATAATCCTTGTAATGCTTTTTGTATTTGGCGCCGGTTCCATCTACATGACGGTTTCTTCCATATATAATATGGGAAAGAAAAACGGTCAGGAACAGATGCAGATAGACCATATCAGGCAATTGGAACTGGAGCATCAGCAAAAAGCAGATAGTATAAACCAAATAAACAGATTTGATTATGAGTAAGGAAAATGAAGGTAACGAACCGAAACCGGACGTTACCGAAAAAAAGAAAGAGAGTAAGCCTAAAAAAGAGCTTACCCCGCAGGAGATGCAGAAGCGGAAAAAGATGCTTATCTATCCGTTGTTCGTCTTGCTGTTCATCGGGGCGATGTGGCTCATCTTTGCGCCCTCCGGCGGAAAGGATGAAAAGCAACCCGACGGATTTAACCCTGAACTGCCTATCCCCAAAGACGAAGCTATCGTAGGGGATAAGCGGACGGCTTATGAACAGGAAGCCATGCGGAACAAAGAAGAAAGTAAAAGGCGTAATTTACAGGACTTTGCTTTTTCAATCGGAGAGGATGACGGCCGCAAAGCGCAGGATGAATACGACCGTCAGGCACGTATAGCTCCTGTTACTCCCGATTCTCCGGATAACACCCGAAGTGCGGTTTCTCCTATCCAATCATCAGCCCATGCTTATCAGGATGTAAACCGCCAGTTAAACAGTTGGTATGAACAACCCGCAAGCGGAGCCAATGAACAGCAACTTGCTATGGATCGGCGTATGCAGGAATTGGAACGCAAACTGGAAGAAGCCGAAGCTGCGAAAAGTGCGGAGGATAAACAACTGGAACTGATAGAGAAATCCTACCAGATTGCCGCCAAATACACGCCCAATGCACAGGGGCAGGTATCGACCGATACACATCAGACAGGGGATAACACCATCAATTTGCGTGAAAAAGTTACTCCGAAGCCTGTATCACAGGTGCATCACAATGTGGTTTCCCTTTTGGCGGCTCCGATGGATAATGACGAGTTTCTGGAACAATACAGCAAGCCCCGTAACGTGGGATTTATCACGGCTGCCGGACAGGAAGCCATAACGGAGAAAAACGGTATCAAGGCTTGTGTTTACCAGACCATTAAACTTTCCGACGGAAAAGAAATGCAACTGCGTTTACTGGAGCCGATGAGAGCCGGAAATATCCTGATTCCTGCCAACACTATCCTGACGGGGAGTGCAAAGATTAGTGGGGAGCGGCTTCAAGTCACAATTATATCTATACAGTATGCAGATAATGTGATACCTGTTGAAATGGATGTTTACGATTTGGACGGGTTGCGGGGATTTTCGGCTCCTGGTTCGGATGAAATGAACGCAGCTAAAGAAATTGCAGCTAACATGGGTACGTCGATGGGCAGTAGCATTACCATAACGGACGATGCAGGTTCACAGCTTGCCGCCGACTTGGGACGTAGTGCCATTCAGGGATTATCGCAATATGTCAGTAAAAAAATGCGGAAAGTGGAAGTAACATTGAAAGCTAATCATCAGGTATTACTTCTTCCAAAGGTATAAAACAGGGCATAAGCCACCACTAAAAAATCCAATAGTATTAAGTAATTAACAATTAAAACAATTTTTCGTATGAAACAAATTCTTTTTGTACTCGCTATTATCGGGTGCGTATTCACAGCCAACGCTCAGGATGTTGAAAAACAGAGTGTAGAAAAGCAACAAACAGCAAACATTTCTCCCTCTACCGGAGATTATTTTGACGGTCTGACCAGACCGCTAACCTTTAACCGGATGATACCACCGTATGCACTGGAGGTTACATTCTCAAAAACGGTACATATCATCTTTCCCTCTGCAATCCGTTATGTGGACTTAGGTTCTGCCGACCTGTTGGCGGCCAAAGCGGACGGAGCGGAAAATGTACTGCGTGTAAAAGCTGCCCTCCGGGATTTTTCCAAAGAAAGCAATCTGGCGGTAATAACCGAAGATGGTGCATATTATACGTTCAACATTAAATATGCCGATGAGCCGATTAAACTGTCGGTTGAAATGACCGACTTTATCCATGACGGGGAAGCCGTGAACAGACCGAACAACGCTATGGAGATTTATATGAGGGAGCTGGGTAGCGAATCGCCGTTACTGGTCAAGCTGATTATGAAATCTATCTATAAGAATGATGACAGGGAAATAAAGCATATCGGCTCCAAACGTTTCGGGATTCAATACACACTCAAAGGAATATATACACATAATGGCTTGCTTTATTTCCACATGCAACTAAAGAATAGTTCCAATGTGCCGTTTGATGTAGATTTTATTACGTTCAAAATTGTCGATAAAAAACTGGCGAAACGTACAGCCATTCAGGAACAGGTAATCGTACCGCTCCGGGCACATAATAACCTGACATTGATAGGTGGAAAACGGGCTGAACGTGTGATTTTTACTTTGCCGAAGTTTACGATACCGGATGATAAGCACCTTATCATCGAATTGAATGAAAAAGAGGGTGGACGGCATCAAAGTTTTACAGTTGAAAATGCCGACCTGATAAGAGCGAAAGTTATCAACGAATTAAAAGTGAAATAATGAAACGGGATACGTTTTATTACGCGTTTGTATTGTGCTTTGCCCTGATATTATGCTTTGGCATATCGGGCAAAGTGCAAGCACAACGCTGTTTACCCGGTATGCAAGGCATACAGGTAACAGGTGGAATGGTGGATGGTTTCCACTCTTCAGACAAAAAAAATGAACTGGGCTATTACTTTGGGCTGTCGATGGCCACCTATACCAAACATGCAAATAAGTGGGTATTCGGTGCCGAGTTTCTGAATAAATATTACCCGTACAAAGATGACAGGATACCTGTCAGCCAGTTTACCGGAGAGGGTGGTTATTACCTGAAATTCCTTTCCGATCATAATAAAGTAGTCCTTTTTTCTTTGGGTGCTTCGGCTCTTGCCGGGTATGAAACGAGCAACTGGGGAGAGAAAACTCTCTTTGACGGCTCCACACTCCGGAACAAAGACCGGTTCATCTACGGGGGTGCTATTACGTTGGAAATGGAAACGTATCTGTCCGACCGTGTTGTGTTGCTCCTGACTGCCCGTGAAAGGGTGTTATGGGGTACATCATCGGGGCATTTTCATTTCCAGTATGGATTGGGAATCAAATTTATAATCAATTAAAATAGAAATTACAATGAAAAAATTCTTAGCATATTTTTTATACACGCTATTGCTATCGGCAATAGTCTGTGCCTGTAGTGACGATTTGGATGTTCAGCAGGCTTATTCATTTGATCTTGTTACTATGCCCGTCCAGAAAAAAATCGTTCAGGGCGAGAGTGCGGAAATTCGGTGCCAACTGGTAAAGGAAGGCGACTACGAGCAGGCACAGTTCTTTATCAGGTATTTCCAAAGTGATGGGAAAGGTCAATTACGAAATGATGAAGGCACGGTATTTCTACCGAATGACCTGTACCCGTTGAATAAAACGACATTCCGACTTTACTATACATCACACAGCACGGATCAGCAAGTTATCGATGTATATGTAGAAGATTCATTCGGTCAGGTGGTTCAAAAAACATTCAGTTGGCAGAATGATAGGGGGGATGATGACGAGGAAAAAGAAGATTTACAAAAAGTATCAGTCTATGATTTTATGCAGTTTTATAGGGTTAAACGTCCTTTGCTGGCTATGTATAGCCCGGTCGTTGAATAATGCCCCGACAGACGTAGAGCTGTGGGGAGAGGAAATTGAATAAATAAGCAAGTACCCGGATTATTTCGGGTACTTACTGTATTTACAGATTGATTATGAAATACCTAATAATGTTCTTTACCGTTTTGCTGCATTTGCCCGTATCAGGGCAGCCGTTTGATTCTGTAAACAGAAAATCGGAAATAGAAGAATGTACGAAACCTGTCTATTCTATAAATGAGTTCTGGCGGATAGCGGATTCTTTGCAAATGTCTATTGATGAGTTATCCGACTATCCGGTAATTTTTCCGATTAAGAAACCGCTGCGTATTTCATCGGGGTTTGGAAATCGTAGTCATCCTATTTATAAAAGACGAAAATTTCATACTGGGATTGATATTCCTAAAACAAAAGGTACTCCTGTATATGCTACTGGCAACGGGGTCGTAGTTCGTAAAGGTTTTTGTTCGGGATATGGAAACTACATTGAGGTTGAACACGCAGGAAATTTTCGTTCATTCTATGCCCATTTAAGCAGAACGATGGTTAATACAGGCGATTCGGTAAGTATAACACAACAAATTGCCTGTGTAGGCAACACGGGAATATCGACAGGTAGCCATTTGCACTATGAGATCAGGAAAGGTAAACGCTTCCTGAATCCGACAGGATGGTGCAGTTGCCTGTTTAAAATATTGAAAAACAAATCATAAACGAAAAAATAATATGAGATTTCTTACTACATATTTACAACCCGGAGAAGAAATAATGTACAGGGCGAGAATACATATATTTCTATTCCTGCAACCTGCTATATTATTGGCTATCGGATTTATGTGTTATTTTGATGAAGTCCGAATAACACAGTATTTAGGGATAACGTTGCTATTCTTGGGGTTAGTTTCCCTTGTGCAGCGTGTTTTGGTTAAGGTTGGTTCAATTTACGCCGTTACTAATAAACGTGTAATTTTGAAAACAGGTGTAATAAGCCGCAGGACGGTCGAGCTGGTACTGGCAAAATGCGAAGGTGTTCAGGTAGTACAGAGTGTCGCAGGTCGTATCTTTGGATATGGCTCTATTGTAGTTACCACCGGATGGGCTACAAACTGCTATTATTATGTTTCCAGCCCGTTTCGCTTCAAAAGGGAGGTTAATTTACAGATTGGTTAATGATAAAATCCGCCAACAGGCGGATTTTATTCAGTTTCTATTATATTCTCTTGTATCCTTCGCACAACAAGTTCTTCTCCCTGTACAACTTCGTACTTATCTAATTTTTCATAGATTGCCCTTAATGTATTACAGCCATAACGACGTGGCTTATATCTGGGATGTATATTTTTTAGAATAAATCCCAACTGTGAAAACGTAACGTTTTCTTTTTCATAAAAATCAAAAGCCTCATCAAAAATGTGAGCTTCCTTTAGAAGAATAGAATCCGGACTTTCTCCACCCTCTAATTTAACTTTGACTTTGGGCTTCTCGTTATACAGTTTAAGTTTTGCCGAAAGGGAAGCTGGTTTTGCTGAATTTTCTATTTCTTTACTATCATCTTTGACTAAAATGATATTTTCTTGACGACTAGCTTTTTCTTTTTTCTTCTTTTCCTTTTTGGCTTTATCATCAGCGATGATTTCTTTCAGGGAACGGATGGTTGCCGGTTCTTCCCGTTTGAAACGTTTGTAATATATTTCTTCGATAAACTGGGGCAATGGAGCTTTCCATGTTTCCTGTTTATGATTATCTATTTTTCCTAATTTATCGGGGTTCAGTCCCAACTCACGAGCCATTTGGACATGCTTGTCTGACAATTTATGTTTTTTCTGGGCAACTACCCATTTTTCTATTTTTACAGCCATACGATTGAGATTTCAATACAAAGATACCTATTTGCTCAAATGTATGAAAACAAATAGGTTCAAAAGGCTTTTTGTTACTTTTTCTTCCCGTAAAGCTATTAAAGTCATGGAAAACCTTAGGTTTGCATTGTAATTATTTTATAAACTATAATGAGTGAACCATATGGAAAAAGAGAAATGTAAAGTCTATGTTACTATTTGGAACTCATTTTATTCATTTAATTTCAAGAACATTTAATGATTTACGTTATTAATTAAAAAGAAAGGAAAATAACAAGTAAATCAACATGGAAAGTAGGAATAACTTATGTTACTATTACGAACTTGTTATTTGTCTTGGATTAGACCTATATAAGAATTTAATCTGAAAGATATTTAAGGTTTTTAGGATATATTCAAGTGCCTTTCCAAATTATAAATCATTAAATCACTTTATCATGAAAGACTCTTATTTTATTGGAATTGATGTGAGTAAGAAAAACTTGGATTGTTGTGTGTTGAAGAATGGCTCTGTGGTCAAACAAGATGTTATTCCAAATCATCAAAAGAGTATCGAAAACTATTTATCTATAATTTGTGTGGAACAAAATATAGATGCGGAACAAATAGTAATATGTGCTGAATTTACAGGATTATATATTTATCCTTTAGCAATCTCTTGTCAAGTTGGAAACTATAAACTTTGGTTAGAAGACCCTACCCAAATAAAATACAGTTCCGGATTACAACGAGGGAAAAATGATCCGGTAGATGCTAAACGAATCGCTTTGTATGCGTATCGTTATGTAGATAAACTTAAAATATATAATCACCCGACAATAAGTATAGAATCAATAAAGCTATTATCAACAGAATTAAATATGCTATGTGTTGATAGAGCCAAATACCAAGCTCAATTATCAGATCAAAAGGAATATATGCCTGATTATGTCTATAAGTTGAAGTTAAAGAGATTATCCCTGCTTATTAAAGAATTGGATAAAGCAATATCTAATATTGAAGCGGAAATTGAGAGTATTGCAGCAAAAGATGCTTTGTTGTCTCATCAGATGAAATTATTATTGAGTATTGAAGGAATAGGAAAAAAGACTTCTTTAAAAATGATATTGGAAACACAAGCCTTTACGCGATTTACCGATAGTCGCAAATTTTGTTGTCATGCGGGTGTTGCGCCATTTAGTTACTCATCAGGAAGTAGTCAGTTCTCTAAAAATCGGGTTTCCCAAAGAGCAAATAAGAGTATAAAATCTCTACTTCATTTAGCTGCCTTATCTGCTATTCAAAATAAAAATAGTGGATTAAGGGCGTACTACGATAGAAAAGTTGGCGAAGGCAAAAATAAAATGTCGGTATTAAATGCTATCAGAGCTAAGCTTGTAGCTCGGATGTTTGCTGTAATAAAGAATGACAATCATTACATATTTAATTATAATAATCAATATTCCAATCAGTAACGTGGTGTCTGATTATAAAAATATTAAATTCCTGACTATTTGTTAATATGATTTTCTTACCTTTGCCACATGAAATATTTATCCCTCATATTATCCATATATGTATTACTGCTATCAGTAATGCCTTGTTGTTTAGAGGATAAATGTTTATCTATATATGCTGAAATAAGCAATGATATAGGCAATAGTTGTGATGATTGCACCGATAATAGTTGCTGTTCTCCTTTTCTACATTGTAATACTTGTTACGGATTCCCGGAAGCTCGTTTTTATAATCCAATAGTTATAACTTTAGGCTCAACATCTGATTGCGAATCAGAATATATATTAAGAAATAATCTTCCTGATTTTAAATCTTCAATCTGGCAACCGCCAAAAGCATAAATCAACTTTTAATTTTACAGGACATTTAGAATATGCCCTGCGTTTTTTGCGATAATACATTATTTGTAGTATCGTAACTCCTATATCATTTCAAATTGAAGATTAAAAAGAAGAATAAAAATGAAAACAAAAATTATACTGATGTTATTTTTAGCATTCAGCTTTTCCAATATTTTCGCACAAAACACACTTAGAGTCAAATTAATAGATTGTGATAGCAAAGAGATATTAATAGGTGCTAATATTGTGCTACAAAACACAACGAACGGTACATCTTCCGATACCGAAGGTTTGGCGGTTCTCTCCAATATTCCTGATGGAAAACATAAGTTTGAAATTACTTATGTGGGATATGAAAAAACCATCAAAGAGTTTACATTCCCTTTGGCTTCGGATGAAGTTATTGTTATCAGGGTTGAAGCGGACGAAGAAACATTGCAGGAAATAGTTGTTTCTTCGACAAGGGGAACACGTACTTTTAAAGATATTCCTACACGCATTGAATTTATAAATGCCGAAGAATTAGGCGAAAAAGGGGTTATGAAACCCGGAGATATCCGTATGCTTCTGAATGAAAGCACGGGTATTATGACGCAACAAACATCTGCCATATCGGGTAATTCATCTATCCGTATTCAGGGCTTGGACGGTAGATACACCCAAATATTAAAAGACGGTTTTCCTGTATTTTCGGGTGCAGCAAGCGGATTAGGCTTATTACAGACACCGCCTCTCGATTTAAAGCAGGTTGAAATTATAAAAGGTTCTTCTTCTACCTTATACGGTGGCGGTGCGATTGCGGGTTTGGTAAACCTTATATCGAAAACACCTGAAAAAGAAAGGGATTTTTCAATACACCTGAACGGGACAACAGGCAAAGGACTTGATGTAAACAGCTTTTTCGGTCAGAAATTCAATAAAGTAGGTACTACCGTATTTGCATCGTATAACCGTAACTGGGCTTATGACCCGTCAGATGTAGGCTTTACAGCAATACCAAAATTCGATAGGTTTGTATTGAATCCAAAACTATTCTTATACCTGTCTGAAAATACAGACTTAAATTTCGGTATAAACTCCATGATAGAAACCCGTTTAGGTGGTGATATGGGATATTTAAAAGATAAAGGGGATGAAGAACATTCTTATTTTGAAAGAAACAAGACACAGAGGCATTCAAGCCAACTTACATTTGAACACCGTTTTGATAAACAAAACAGATTGAATGTAAAAAACAGTGTAACCTATTTCAGCCGTAAGATTGAGATTCCCGATTTTAAATTTGACGGAGAGCAGCTATCGTCTTTCTCGGAAGTATCCTATATACATACGAAAGAAAAGACAGAATGGGTAGCCGGTGCAAATATATGGACGGATAAATTTACCGAAAGGAAACTGACCGATTTTCCTTTGCGAGACTACAATATGACTACTTTAGGCTTATTTGTACAAAACAATACGAAAATAACGGACTGGATGAACCTTGAAACCGGATTGCGTACCGACTATGTTACCGATTACGGTTTTGCAGTACTGCCCCGTATATCGTCACATTTCAAAATAACGGATAAATTTTCATCCCGTGTAGGTGGCGGATTCGGATATAAAGCACCTACCATTTTTTCGGAAGATAGCGAACGCATACAGTTTCAGAATGTCTTGCCGATAGATGATGATAATAACAAACTGGAAAGAAGCTACGGGGCAAATGTGGATTTCACTTATAAAACAGGTTTGTTTGACGACCAAGTATATTTAAGTATAAACCAGTTATTCTTTTATACTTGCCTGAAAAATCCGCTTGAACTGCAAGCTGCGGATAATAACCGTTGGCAGTTTAACAACATAGACGGTCATGTGGACAGCAAAGGGGCTGAAACCAATATGAAAATAAAATATAAGGACTTTGGTTTATTTCTCGGATATACCTATACGGATGCTAAAGTTAAGGAAGACGGCAGAAGCTATCAGAAAACCCTTACACCGAAACATAAAATCAATTCTGTATTAATGTATGAGGTGGAAGATAAATGGAAAATCGGATTAGAAGCCTACTATACAGGAAAACAAAACTTGAATGACGGAAAAAAGGGAAAAGATTACCTTATCTGCGGATTAATGATGCAACGGATTTGGGAAAGATTCTCAATATATGCTAACTTTGAGAACTTTACCGACAGACGGCAGACAAGGTTCGACACCATTCATACAGGTTCGATGACTAAGCCCGAATTCCGGGATATTTACGCACCATTGGACGGTTTTGTTCTGAATGCCGGGATAATATTTAAATTGTAAAATGAATAAATCAATTTTTAAAATTGAACAAATGGATTGTCCGAGTGAGGAAAACCTCATTCGGATGAAACTTCAAAACGTAGAGGGTATTGCCAAACAGGAATTTGACCTGAAAGGCAGGGTATTGACTGTTTACCATACAGGCGACTATCAAATAATCGAACAACAGCTTGCTACCTTGAATCTCGGTTCACGCTTTATTGAAAGTGCTGAAATGACAGGCGAATTTAAGGCAGAGGAAGATAGTAAACAGCGTAAAGTCCTTTGGATTGTGTTGGCTATTAACTTCAGTTTTTTCCTGATTGAAATGTCAACGGGTATCATATCCAAATCAATGGGATTGGTTGCGGATAGTCTTGATATGCTTGCCGATGCTTTTGTATATGGATTAAGCTTGTTTGCGGTAGGTGCAGCCGTAAGCCGTAAAAAGCGGGTTGCCATGATTTGCGGATATTTCCAGATATTTTTGGCTGCAATCGGTTTTATAGAGGTAATCAGGCGGTTTACAGGTGCAGAAGAAATGCCTGTCTTTCAAACGATGATAGGTGTATCCATACTTGCTTTGATTGCCAATGTCATTTGTTTGCTTTTACTTCAAAGGACAAAAAGCAAAGATGCCCATATACAGGCAAGTATCATTTTTTCATCTAATGATGTGATTATAAATGCAGGGGTAATTCTTGCAGGATTCTTGGTATGGCAATTAAATAATCAGATACCAGACCTTATTATCGGTAGTATCGTCTTTCTTATTGTTATCAGAGGGGCAATAAGGATATTAAAACTTGCGAAGAATTAATTCTTCGCAAGTTTTAATATTTTCTTCAAAATAATTTGGAAATCTCATAAGAATAGTAACGGGCGTTTCCGCCCGTATTATCATATCTACTCATTTTTGAAGTTCGGGAAAACATACCAACTATCCCGATAGCGGTCGCCAATCAGGTTAAAAGTACCTGATAATCCGCTATTATCCGCGTGTTTCTTGGCTTCCATGATAGAGGCAAACTCGCCTAATTTCTTGAATCCTATAAATAATTTATACATGGTGCTGTTCTGTTTATGCTTGATGACTTCTGCCTGTAAAATGGCATACGCTTCATTATAATTCTTCTTTTTTTGCTCCAATTTGGATTTAGATTTGAGTAACTTCTCATCCGTATCTATATTAAAAAATAGGTCGTTGTGTGTCATATAGTCGGTATATTTGGCGATTGCCCTCTCTACCTTAGTTATCTGTGCCTTTGCCGAAGTTACTTTGCCTAACAAAAAATCAAAACCCGTCTGCAAGCCCGTCCGCTTGTCGTATGCACAGTGATATACCCAAATATGCTTACGGGGATATTTGCATACTAACTTTGCCCTGCGCCATTCGATTACCCACCGCCAACGGTCTAACATGGCACGGGGTATGTCGATTATATGTAGTATTTCACGGTTTCTATCCTCGTCCCTTATTTCAAAGGTTATATATACCCAATGTTCTATTTTGAGTTCCCGTTCCGCTTTTGCAAGGTCTTTCGCATCTTGCATCCAATCGTCCATTTTTTCCTGTGCCATGATGTTGGGTATTAGTTGTTATTACTTTTCTTAGTTAGCCATTCATCCCGACGGGTACGGCATTCCTCCAAAGTCGGTGCGACTATTGAAAATAACTCCCCGTCTGTGTGCCTGTAATCGTACTGATAGAATGTCTGTTTCGGGCGGTGTGCAAAACGAAACGTTGTATAGTTCTCTTTTCCCTGTCCGCATACGGAACAGCCGTTGTGATTGATTGAATTTGTTTTCATATCCGTATATATTTATTCTGTTATAAAATCGTAGCTTACTATTCTGTCCTCAATATTATCATACAAGTTATTAAAACTGTCCTGATACTTTTCTAAGAATGAGCCGTGCCTGTCGCACATTTTTTCACGGGGCATACTATATTCCTTTTCCAGTGCGATGTCTGCCAATTCGCATATAATCTCCATTAACAGGCTGTTGGCATCATCTTCCTGTAATTCGATTTTACCCGTTTGGTACTGGTAGTATTGATGAATGTTGCTTCTGTCTGATTCGTGTAGCTGTTCCCAAAATAAGGATTGTTCCGTTTCGGTAGAATAGCCTGAAAACAGGTCTTTTTCTTCACTTGTGGCACTATTCCACCATTCGTTAGCCCGTTGGTAGTCCATCAGGTTAATGACTGCTATATTCTTGGACTTAGCCCGATTTACGGTGTAATATGTACCGCCTTTGCTTTCTCCGTCAAAATAGCTAATTAGGAATGCGGAGTTATCTACCAGATAATCATTACGGCGGTGAAAGCATCCTTTATAATATCGGTCGGTAATCAATATGGATTCATCGCATTGCTGAAAAATGATTCCATACCGTTTTTTATCTTCATCGGAAAACCTTAAAGCCTGTCCCGAAAAGGGAATGACACATATCAGCTTTATGTCGGTATGAAGATTTTTTATCTTCAAAACGGCTTCTGCCGTCAGAAGGTCAAAACCTTCTGCCATACCTGTCATAAAGTGCCTGTACCCCTGCATATAAAAGGCTGTGATTGTCTTTTCTGCCTGTTTGGCAAGACTATCCATATCCATAGTAATACGATTGCTTCTATGTCCTGAAAATGCGATTGTTATTGATTTATCTTGTTTCATATTCTTTTTTGTTGTGGGCGGATTGCTCCGCCCTATGATTTATTAGCGTTCTACAATCTCTAAATTTTGGTTTTTTAAGAATTTTCTGCCACATTCGCAAATGATATGTGTGTCAGTTATGCGAGTGATAACTCGTGTGATACTCTCGTGGCAGATGTACGGTTTTCCGTCAAAATATCCGTTTTCTAAGTCGCCCGAAATGTGGCAATACTTCCCAATTAAATTTTCGTTTACTTCTGTTGCTTTCATATTGTTTACTGTTTAAAATTGATTTTATGCTGCTAATCTGCTTTCTATGAGAGGTATATTGTTCTCTACAAGGTTGATAATTTGATTGTGGTATTTTGTATTCTTGTTGCATACCCCCCTCGATTGGATAACCTGCAATTTTGAAAGGGATATTTCGATGGTTTCTATTTTTTTGCCGTCAATACAGGCAGAGAGTATCAGGGAATCTGTTTTTGAATAGTAACCGCCTACACAATGATGCTTATGTAAAGTGATGCATAAGCATCATTATGCTCAGTATACAGTTATGCACAGTGTTACTTATAATATATTCAAACTAAAAGCTATATATGCAAGACACTGTGCATAATATTTTTAAAACCTTTTCAAAAAATTAATAAGATTGTCATTTTTATTCCAATCGAGGAAGTCACAATCAGGAATATTATCGGGAAAAGATTCTTCAAGAAGTTTGCGTTTGGCTTCGATGTCCAATGTCGCGTAGATCTCTGTTGTTTGCACAGAAACATGACCAAGCCAGTCTCTAATTACAACCATAGTATAGCCAGCTTGAAGCAGGTGCATTGCTTTGCTATGTCTGAGAATATGTGGAGTAATTTTCTCTGGCATATTCTTGTCTTTAACCATATGTGCATATTTTCTCAAAATATGAGTGATTCCGCCTCTGCTTAATGCTTGCCGCCGCTGGTTATAGAATAACGGGTGATCTAATTTATGTGTG
>NZ_GL892010.1:177976-182617 GCF_000213575.1 Dysgonomonas mossii DSM 22836 | reverse complement strand
CTATCATCTAATAGAAAAAAGAGAAGCAATAGAAAAGGCGAGTTCACATATTGTGCCAGAGGAAAGGCCTGAATGGGAAGAAAACACATCCCTTAAAGAATGGTTGAAAGGATTTAAAGAATAAAGTTATGTAAACTAAAAAGCATAGAAAGTGGTAAGAATCAGTCGTATTTTTACCCTTTCTTTACATAACCATATTCTTCACATATTTCTGTGGTTTCATAAGTCAAAAATCAAATAATGTGGGTTGTGGATTTAATTCTACTCTCTTAGCCTTTTTAACAGGTTGCTTCATCTTAGTATAGGCTTCGTTCTGTAATTTCTTAATAGCTTCCTGCCGTGCTTCTGCTTTTTCTTCTTCGGTAAATTCTACGACATGATTGACTACTATATGGCTATTGTTCATAGGTCTGCCTATTTCGATAGTATCTTCATCGTAATAGAGTACTGCCATTGAGTAAACTTCAATATCTGTAAAACCGTTACAACCGCTTTTCCGTACAGTATTCAGAATATATGTAATACATTATGCGTAGCTATACATTATGGAAAGCTGTTTTAAAGGTTGATGTATAACCATTTAATTAAGTGCGATTTAATACAATTTCTTAGCATAACAACTCAGCATAATATATATATTGCAATTGGGTAATAATGCCCAATAATTATCAATTCATATTTATGAACAGAAATAGTAACCTAAATTCTATGGGCTTGGATAGTCTGATAGAAAATTGTATTTCGTTCTTTCAAAAGAACCGTTATCGTTCAGGTAGTATAACTGATTATGAGGTATTGTGGAATGTAGGAATTCGTTCTTATATGTCCAAGCACAATCTTGATTTATACAATCCTAATGTAGGTCAGGCCTTTTTGGAGGAAGTCACTTGTAATCGTTCATTGGAGGAACTCTCATACAGAGAACGGTCAAAAATCAGAAGTATTCGTATCTTGGATGATTACCTTTTATATGGGTACATACGAAAGAGAGGGAAAGAACCTGTTAAGTACCTACTCGATGGAACCATTGGTATTGAGATGCAAAAATATATCAACCATGTGGTATATGCCAGACGTTCAAAAAGCACAATACAAACCTACAAGCAACATTTAAGTTATTTTCTTAAATACCTAAACAACAATGGGATTTATGATGCGAATTTGATAAAAGAATGCCACATACTGAAATATATTTCTGCAAGAAGTGATAAGTCTAATGCTCTGGCAATCATAAAGAGACTGTTGAATTTCTGGTATAAGAATGGAATTATCCAAGAGGATGTGAATGATTATTTAAAAAATTACCATATACCTATACAAGAAAAAATACGCTCATTTTATTTGATAGACGAGGTTAAAAAGATAGAACAATCCGTAGATCGTGGCAGTGCCATTGGACGAAGAAACTACGCCATGCTTTTATTAGCTACCCGATTAGGCTTGCGAGCTACAGACATTGCAAGATTATCATTTTCCAGCATTGATTGGGTAAAGAACGAAATTGTCATAAATCAGCATAAAACAGAAAGGGAGGTAAGACTTCCTTTGTTAACAGACATAGGAAACGCATTGATTGAATATATAAAAAACGGACGACCTATTTCTGAATCTAAACAAATTTTCCTCGTTGGACACGCACCCTTTATTGATGCAAGTGCCAAAGTCATCAGTGGAGCTTTAGGAACATTGGTTACACAATCCGGAGTATCCATCGGCAATCGTCATCATGGGCCACATTCTATGCGGCATAGTTTGGCTACAACAATGATGGACTGTGGCACTCCCATTCCCGTTATATCTTCTGTATTAGGGCATAAGTCTTCTAATACCACTGCAAAGTATATCAACATTGACATTGAGTCTCTTTTAAAATGTGCTATGCCTGTTCCTCCTGTCGATGATTCTTTTTATTTGCAGAAAGGAGGTGCTTTTTATGAGTAACGTTTTCAATTTTAATAGTTCTATAGCACCTTTCCTTTATAGTTTCATTGAGTTGAAAAGATTAGGCGGTATAAGTGTTTTACATATGGCTGCAACATTGCGAGATATAGACAGTTTTTATATCACCCAACAGATTAGAGAATCAATTATAACAGAAGAATTGTTTATAAAATGGAGGAAGACTCGGGTAAATGATGGCGAACGAACTTTATATGCTAGAATAAGTGTATGGTGTCAATTATCAAGACACATCTCTCGTCAAGGGGTTGGGTGTTACATACCTCAAATGCCCTCACCTACTAAAGGGACTTACTCACCATACATTTATACGAAAGAACAAATCAATTTGATTATGCAAAAGAGTATGGAGCTTCGTATAAATAGAAATGATATGGACTGTTTAATCTTTATTATGCCTGCATTATTACGACTACTTTATAGTACAGGATTGCGTATTCAGGAAGCATTGACAATTAAGAATGAAAATGTTTCCCTCGAAGGACATTACATTCTGATTACTAAAACTAAAAACCGGTGTGAGCGAATTGTTCCTATATGTGAGAGTATGGAAGTTGTGTTACGACAATACCTTCAATATCGAGATCGAATCCCCATTAAAAATATTGCTGCATCCAAATCTCATTTATTTGTAAAGCCAGATGGAACACCATGCAAAGCAGTCAGTGTTGGAAAATGGTTTAGAATGATACTGAGGAGCTCTGCAATTCCGATATTTGGGAATCGTAAAGGTCCAAGACTTCACGATTTCCGGCATACAATGGCAACCGGATCTTTGGTCCAAATGGCTCATGATGGTATAGATATGTATGCAGCAATGCCTATATTATCTGCATGTTTGGGTCATAAATCGCTATCGGCAACTGAGCAATATGTACGTTTAACAGCAGAAATGCATCCGGAACTCTTGGAAAATACATCAAAAATTAATGCATTTATTTATCGCAGTTATAATAAGACAGAGTAATGAAAGAACGTACAGATTTTGCAAAACAGATAAGTCGTTTTCTAACGACATATCTTCCTTATGAGAGAAGTGTCAGTAACAATACAATTAAGTCTTATAGCGAAACTTTTACGCAATTTGTAATGTACATGAGAGATTGTAAAAGTGTAAAAGTAGAGAAACTATCACTCAAACATTTTACGAAAGACAACATTCTTGGTTTTCTTTCTTGGATAATATCAAGTCGAAACTGTGGTAATGCAACAAGAAATTATAGACTCTCTGCCTTTTGTTCATTTGCCAAATACCTTCAATACAAGGAAGTTGGTGGAATAGAGGTGTGGCAAGCAATTATGTCGATACCTAAGTTGAAAACTGGAGAAAAGCCAGTAGAATACCTTTCTGTAGATGCAGTAAAGCTTTTATTGGCACAGCCAGATGTGTCAACCTGTAGAGGTAGGCGTGATTTAGCATTGTTGTCTCTCATGTGTGATACTGGAGCAAGGGTTCAAGAAATATGTGATTTAATACCAATGTCGTTACGCATAGAGAGTGAACCTTTTTCCGTTTATGTTATTGGCAAAGGGAAACGAGGAAGAACAATTCCTCTTTTAAAAGAGCAGGTTGAATCTCTTCGGATCTATATGAAAGAAAATTTCCTCTTCTCTCCTGAAAAGCTACAGCATCCATTATTTTACAACTGTAGGCATGAAAAACTCACCAGAGCAGGAGTAACATACATCCTAGATAAATATGTTGATAAAGCAAGAAAAGAAAATCCTGCATTTTTCACAGGACATATAAGCTGCCATACACTTCGGCACACAAAAGCAATGCATTTGCTTCAAGCCGGAGTTATACTCCATCATATAAGGGATATTCTTGGACATTCTTCTGTTATGACAACAGAAATATATGCACGTTCAGACTCAAAGCAAAAAAGAGAGGCAATAGAAAGAGCTTATTTACGACTAAGCCCCAATATTGAATCGGAAAATCTATGGGAAAAGGACAAGGGATTACTTGAAGAGTTGATGAGCTTCCGATAAAAATCTTATTTCATCCGTTCGCCAGTCAATACAAAGACGAGCGGATGAAATTTATTATGTAAAGAAAAAGCGTTAAGCAAATCCTCTAATTGATTGTAATATAGGATTTTTAAAAAGAGAAAAGCTGTTATCTAAACATAATGTATAGCTACGCATAATGTGTTACATACATTCTCAACAGCGTACAAAAAACAGGCTGTAACGGCTTTGCAGACGAGGAAATTTATAGCATGGCAGTACATTTTTACGATGAAGATAATATCGAAGTAGGCAAGCAGATAAACGCCCATGTAGTCGTAAACCATGTAGTGGAACTGACCGCAGAAGAAAAGGAACAAGCACGTAAGGATGCCATACAAAAGGCACAGGACGAAGCATACAGGAAAATGATACAGCCTGTTAAGAAAACCAAGAAAGTAGCATTAAATCCTCAACCCAGTTTATTTGATTTTTAAAATATAGACCTATGAAACCGCAAAAATATGTGAAGAATATGGTTATGTAAAGAAAGGGTAAAAATACGACTGATTCTTACCACTTTCTATGCTTTTTAGTTTACATAACTTTATTCTTTAAATCCTTTCAACCATTCTTTAAGGGATGTGTTTTCTTCCCATTCAGGCCTTTCCTCTGGCACAATATGTGAACTCGCCTTTTCTATTGCTTCTCTTTTTCTATTAGATGATA
>NZ_GL892010.1:84623-177956 GCF_000213575.1 Dysgonomonas mossii DSM 22836 | reverse complement strand
GAAAAGAAAATCCTGCATTTTTCACAGGACATATAAGCTGCCATACACTTCGGCACACAAAAGCAATGCATTTGCTTCAAGCCGGAGTTATACTCCATCATATAAGGGATATTCTTGGACATTCTTCTGTTATGACAACAGAAATATATGCACGTTCAGACTCAAAGCAAAAAAGAGAGGCAATAGAAAGAGCTTATTTACGACTAAGCCCCAATATTGAATCGGAAAATCTATGGGAAAAGGACAAGGGATTACTTGAAGAGTTGATGAGCTTCCGATAAAAATCTTATTTCATCCGTTCGCCAGTCAATACAAAGACGAGCGGATGAAATTTATTATGTAAAGAAAAAGCGTTAAGCAAATCCTCTAATTGATTGTAATATAGGATTTTTAAAAAGAGAAAAGCTGTTATCTAAACATAATGTATAGCTACGCATAATGTTGTACTTACATTTTAAACGAAGTAAAAAAAAGCGGTTGTAATGGCTTCACCGATGATGAAGTTTACTCAATGGCAGTACATTATTATCCAAAGTATATTTTTATCCGAAGTGTACAATTTATCATCATTGATATATAGCTAATTAACTTATTTACTTGTTAGATTGACTTTTGATAATGATAAGCTAATAATATAGAAACTGTCTATCCATTGAGGATGATTGATATGATTTACCTGATTGCGAAATAAAACTTCGTGATTAAGTGTTATCTTTGGTAATATCTTCAAAATCAAATCATCATGAGAGAATATTCAAAGAAATCCGAAAGTCAATCTCGTACACTGGATAGTAATCCCAAAGCATCCAGACAAGCGCCTATTGATGTGATTCTTCAACGATATAAAGAACGAAATATACAGCGATATGAAGAGGATGAAGAATTGATACAAGCCAAACTTGAGACAGCACAGCGTGAAAAAATAGACGAAGACGAGCTATTGCAAGGAAAGTTTGAATCTGTTCCTACAAGGGAACAAAAATCTATGCAGCGAGAGGAAAAGCCAAATAACACGGGGCTTCCCGACAACCTGAAAACTGGTATAGAAAACCTTTCGGGTTATAGCATGGATGATGTGCAGGTACATTACAATTCATCTAAGCCTGCACAATTGCAAGCCCTCGCTTATGCACAAGGAACGGATATTCATGTTGCACCAGGACAGGAACAGCACTTACCTCATGAGGCATGGCATGTAGTACAGCAAAAGCAAGGGCGGGTACAACCCACTGTGCAATTGCATGGAGTAAATGTGAATGATAATGAGGGATTGGAGAAGGAGGCTGATGTGATGGGAATTCAAGCTAATACAACACAAATGCAAAAAAACGATAGTTTATCTTATGGCAATATTGCAAACAGCACTCTTCAAAGACAAATCCAAATTTCAGGCTCACCTGAATATATTGCAAAAGTCTTATATCAAATAAATATTCTTCTGGATGAGAATTGGAAAGGCATAATACAAGGTGAAGAAACTCTTGAAATGGAAGATGCATACTTGGATAGAATTGAGGAGTTCATTTCTATTGGAGAGACCCCTGCCGCTAAGTTATTCCGGAGAAGAATTGCAAGTTTAGACAGCGCAGAATACGCAGAATGGGGCATGCAAACCATAATACAAGAAACAGATAAAGCATCTTCTACAGATGGAATGAGTACGGTCAGTTGGAATTCGGAAGAAAAAATGATTTGTTACACGAAAAATGGATTTGAAATAAATCCACCTGAAATTTTACTTGCTCACGAAATAGGACATGCCGATGGGTTTCTTTCAGGTGAAACAAATAGTGCATATAAGAAGGGTGATAAAAATGGTATGTTACCATATATATACTCTGAATCTCTTCAAATAGATGAATCTGCTGAAGAATTAAGAAATACTGGAATATCATCATCGAAACCAGATTCTACATTAGACAACCCTTTTTCTGAAAATGAAATAAGAGACTCGAAAGGTTTATCTAAGAGGTTAATATATAGTAAATTAATCAGTTGGTGGGTAAAAGAAGATACATTGACATTAGATCCTCCTGTAAATAAGGATATTTTAAAGTATTACAAAGAAAAGATTGGACTATTAGGAGTCAAAGAAATTGTCGAGAAAGAAATTCTTGAAGATTCGTCTCTGAATGCTAATAAAAAGCAGGGAATTATCGAAATAATAATCAATTATATCACAACAGAAGGAGCCGAAAGTAAAATAGTTGCCCTAAGCGAAATTCCAGATGATACTACCTCTCTACAAAGCGAGGATAGTACCCAGTTAAAAGAAGAAACAATTTCTAATCCGACATCAAAACCTATCCAATTTGATGATTGGACACTTAAAGGTACAGAAATCCCAAGAGAACCAGGTGGTTTTAACAAAGGAATCAGCGTTGAAGCTGATGCGAAATTATGTACAAGAATTGATCAATTAATTATAAGAGTACGAGAAGCAATAGATGGTGAGAAAAGCGTTTTATTGTATTTAGCAGTTGGAACCGCAAATAAATCTGCAAATGGGACAAATTTCAGTGGAGCTCTTGAACTTTTGGCTATAAGACAACAACAGAAACCTTCAATTATTGATACTGCACAAGAAAAAGGATATACAACTATTGTTCTCAATATTGATGATTTTAGCAGTTCAGAGAGTGATGAGAAATTTGATGGACTTTTTCCTATGTCAGGTAAAACTACAGATGAAAAAGAAGCTCAATCAATAGGAAAACTTAAAGAATTATTCGGTTTAGTATATTCAACAGAAGGTAAAACAACAGAAGGTAAAACAATAAAAGGGCAAGTTATTTTAGTTAATGCCGTTGAAGATACTAAACCTGCAAAAAGTGATACAGATACTTCTTTAGATCATTCGAAATTTAGAGGATACCTGGGTTTTACATCTTTGTTTCCTGGTCGTGATAAAAAGGATCAATTCACCTACGCGACATCCTATCTTGCTCAATATCAAAATTTTGATTTATATAAACCAACAGGACACTCAGTAATGGGATATCTTTATAAATCAGGAATTAGCCTAAGCCAATTAAGTGACTTAACTTTGGAATAATAACAACCATTATAGAAAGGAATCACAAAATGTTTCATTGTTTCGAAATGCTTTCCCCCTCAAATTATCTTCCTATTCCAAAAAATTATGGCTTAGAAAACCCAAATATACAAATCTGATAAATTTGCCCAACTGTCAGATTAAGTCTTAGCTATTACATCTGAACGGAAGAAAAGAAGCAAAAGACCAAAGTGAAAATCTATTTTCTTATTATGACATCCTCTATTTCTCCTTTCTCTACTCGAGCTTGGATAGGATCATCAACTAATATAGTTTTATATTCAATTTCAATTTTAGGCTTAACTATGATTGTTAATTCTCCCTCCTCCTTAAAATCACGGGCAATTAGCTTCCATATAAGAGGAATAGTATACTCTTGCGATAAAGGCTTGATATAAATATTATCTGAACGATCAATGTCATCCCCAACCAAAATTGGGTTATGCGGAATCATTTTTCCAGACATGGAATCCGATGACAATAATGTATTTGACTTTTTGAAAATATCAGTATTTAATCCGATGATGTTTTTTCTATTTGTGTCCTGTAAATCTTGTAAAACTGCACCAAAATTGAAATATAATTTATAATCTTCTATTGTTTCACTTCCAGTATTATGAATCAATAAACGTATACTTGCATAGCTTAGGTTAATTTCACACTCACTATATGTTAAACTAGAGGCAAATTGCATAGGAGAAATTGCATTTCTCAACTTGAGAGCTTGTTGCATTGGGATTATGAGATTCTTTGCATATGAAGAATTCTGAAATTCATCAAAAACTGCTTTATCTCTATAGTAAGTTGTTGTTGTTTTAAACTTTGGAGATAGAATTATTTCTTTTGAACCATTTTCAAAAGAGATCGCGATACTCTTATTTGATTTGAACTTTTGATTTTTGATATACCAATCATGAGTCGCTTTATTTTCATCAATTAATTCTACAATGTCTTCCCATGAAAAAAGATGAATTTCAAAAAGACCTTTACTTTGATGCTCTATATTTTTCATTCTAATAAACTCTTCTATTTTAGCATCTTTCACAGCAGTTGTGGCAAAATACAACTTTCTTAGAGGAGGCAAGAACTCTTTAGCTTTTGTAATTTCTTCAATAATTTCTTTTTCATCGAACTGCTTATTTGTATATTCATCTTTCCCTTTACATTGGATACCATAATAACCAATCTCACTAAAAGGGACTCCATATATATCAACACCATTCTGATTTTGTCCAGCCCTACCGTTTTTCTTAATTTCGGGACACATCCATATTTCACCCCAAAGTTTTTTACAAAGGGATTCGAAATCTTGCCAATTAGATGGTCTACGCAATGATTGAGATGCTTCCATATTTTAACAAATAACAAAAGAGATTAATTTATAAGTATATAGATTATCAATTATATTACTTCTTTGCTAGGAACCAATGGCAAAGAATCCTCCCAATTTACAACTATGTCACGCATTTTGTGTTTATCATTAAAATTACGTGATATATTCCTTATTAAATTACTATAATCATCGGAACCATTTTTAAACTGCCTGTAATAAACCTTGAGAGACACACAATTATTATGTTCAAACAGGGTATTTAATAAAGTCCTGTCTGAATTTCCGCATGAATGCCCCATAACAAAAACCTGATATATCCCAGATTCAATAAACTTTAACAGGGTTCTGTAATTTCGTGTCTGATGGTATTTTATAGATTTAATATTCTCCAAAAAATGGTTATCCTGTAATTTTTCTATCTCTGAGTAGCTATTATCTAGTTCATCACCATATCCAAATATTATGGGATTCTTGTTGCAGTTTAATTCTCCATGAATATTGATAAATTCATAATATGCTTCATCGTTTGTGTATAGCATTTCTGCCGTTTTCGTATAATTAAAGTTTAATAATAATGTATTTGGAAGGCAATAACGTTCCTTGAAAGAATTTCTTTTAATTTTTTTTCAATGAAATATATTTGGGATTCATCTTCAGTATTACATAAATTATATTGAGGATCATTCTTCTTATCCTCTTCGAATTCCATAGGATTGTCAAAACGGTAAATATCAGAAAAGATAGAATTAACAAATTCCTTTCGTTTAGATGTTGCAACATCTTCAATTTCAATCAAGCTTGAAAAAGCTTTCTGTATAGATTCATGTTTTTGTATTTTTTCGTTTTCAACGATACTTATCAAATACTCCTCCAACAGTTTTGTGATAGCAGAGAATTCTTCATTTAGCTTAATAACCTTTTCATTTCGTTTTATCCGGTCTTCCTCCGAAAGAAGCTTTTTCAACGTATCATAATACTCGTTTTCAATATCTAACCAGCTTGTTAAGTAGCATTGAGTGGTTATATGTTCAAAAAACTTATTCTCGAAATGTACAATAATTCTTTTTGTTTTAAACATTTCGTGGTATTCTTCAATTAGTCGAAGTAAATTATTATAAGGATTTTCATCCTCACACAGAAAAACAGATTTCTTATCAGAGATTGAAGTCTCATTCCTACTTTTCACTTCAATACGCACGTAGCCATCCGAATAAGGTCTAATTACCGTATCAATGCCATATGTTAATCCAATTTGATCTATTATTTGATTAGTGAAATTACTCCAATAATCATCTATAAACTCTCGATATCCTGTTTTTAGATTGTGTGCCCTATCAAATCCATTACCAATGATTATAATTCTATTCATGCTTAAATTTTTAATATAAAGATAAAATACCATTACTTCTTTAAGAACACAGGTATTGTTTTGGTTTGTAAGTAATAAGCAGCAATGGTTCGGTGGCGACCATCCTTAAATATATAAGAGTCGTTATTTCTTATTATTGTGGGAGGATCAACATCTAACCTTCTATTCCATCTTTCCAAGATATTCAGGATTCGACTATTACTTCGGACATCATCCTTGAAAATATTATTCAAATCAAAGCATCTTCCCAAATTGGTTACTTCTATTAGTTTTATTATATCTGCATTATATACAATATCGTTTTTCTCAGGTATATATGCCCATAATGGCTTTAAGTTACCAATAGGAGCTAGACTATATTTTGCCAGCCATTTCTTGTAAATATCACTTTTTGCATCTAACCCCTCTCTATCAAGTCCTTTGCACTCCATACAGTAGGGATAAACGTGGCTAGATAAACCTTTTTGTCCACAGATATGACAATAGCACCCTTTATTCATTAGGTAACTATATTGACTTCTACATTTACAACAAAAAACATCATCTATATTCTGAGGGATGATTTCTGCGCACATTATGCAATATCCTTTTCCTCCCTTACTTAGCATACTCATAAATATTCAATTACGCCTGTAATAAATCAAACTCTTTCTGAAATTGCTTTTTCAGGAGCTTTTTTAATTTTGGAATTTCATTGATTATTTCCTCGTCATATACAGAGATCGAGTTTTCTATTGATTTGGCCCAAGGCTCACTGCCTCTTGCTGTTTCCATAAATTTCATGGAATTATAGGATTTCCAAACCTTATCAAACCGATTTTTAATATCATTTATAAGGGTAATAGTATCATCTTCAAAGATTATTTCATTTTCTTGGTAATATTGAAATAGAGAAGTGTAATCACGATAAGCTTCATTTTCCAACTCTTCTTCTGGTTTTCTTTCTCCAATAGTAATAGGTCTCATGAGAATTTCAATGGAGTATTCTGCTTTTACTAATCTCCGATATACTTCACGTATGATATCAAGCCTATCTGTATATACCTTAGAAAAGCGGTAAATACTTTTTTCTTTATATAAGGATATCTGTTGCTCAAATATCTTTTTAAACAGATAAATAATAATTCCAGAGATACCTGTGGCACCAACTGCAAAGAAGCCTATATTTTCAAAGACATTTACCCAATTCATCTTGAACTCATCTAATTGTTATTTGTAATAAAAATACAAAAAAGCCAGAGAATTTATATTCTCCAGCTTTCTTTATTTTTTAGATACAGCAACTATTCCATTTCTTTGCCCCATAATTCAACATCACTTTTAGCCGTCACCAACGAATGAATAATATTTATCCAAGTGAACACATATGAAATAACCATCATTGTCATCATTCTTTGTCTCCTTCCGAATTATCATTATTAAATGAAAATGAAAGCTGATAAGTATTCTGATAATTATCCTCAAAGTAAATATCAATCACCTGCTGATCTTCCGACTTAGAAGTATAATATAGCCGAAACGTTTCTTTATTCAGTTCGTAAGTATCATTCGGTAAAAATACCGTTCCATCATCCATTCTTAATTCCCCTTTACCATCCGGTTGAAAATACCGCAGATAATATTTCGCATTATCGTATCTGACAGACCGTTCCAACTGACAGCGAATCTCAGCAGTCTCTCCAACCTTTAACTTTTTCGGCACAGGTAAGTGAGTAACCTTGAATTCATAACCTTGGCGAATATCAATATCGTCGCTACAGGCACATGCGATACATGCAATCAGTATCGTGTAAATTATATATGATGCTATTCTTCTCATGTCTATTTCTATTGTTTACTTTTGTTTCAAATTTGAATGTTATGTTTATTTTCGTTCTAACCTATCAGAAACCACTTAGTGAGGTTGAAAAGTATCTGGGTATGCACCGCACTTACCTGGATATAAATTATAAAGAAGGCTATTTCATCGCTTCAGGACGACAAGACCCCCGTACCGGAGGAGTTATCCTGTGCAGAGCTGCAACAAAAGAGCTTGCTTTGGAAATTATGAAAGCCGATCCGTTCTATATCAATAAGGTTGCAACATATGATATCATCGAATTTCTTCCTACCAAATATGCTGATGGTTTTGACCGATTTATCTAATTGATAATTATCTTAATTCCCATACCTATTTGCGTGTGGAATTTATTTATATCCGATCCGAGCAATACCCGCTCCCGTGCATTGAGCAGTAACACAAGCCGATCAGTCAGGTACGTTTCTATCTCAAAGCTGACCGCACCGCCATATAAGAAATTATCCTCTGTTGTGATGCTTGCCCCATCAGAGAGCAGCTCTTTACCCCAATTAATCGTTTCATAACCTGTAACAGCGGAAAGCCCCACTGAGAAGAATACTGTTTTACCTGGATCAGATAAGAATTTCAGATAATAACCACCTTCGGCTGTTATTTGAGATATGGGTATCAGCTTATCTTTATACTCATAAGACTTTTGCAGATATTCACCACCGAAAGTCCATCGGTTGCCATTCTTGGTATAAGTAGATAAAGCAATGCTGGAAAAGAATGCCTGTCCGTCTTTCTTTTCCGGATTAAATCCATCCACAAAACCACCTGTTACCTGAATACCCTTTTGTCCGGGTAAGTAACGTTGGGCATGAGCCTGCCCAATAAGGACAACGCTCAATATGAATATTAAAGCTATTTTATATCTATACATTTTGTTATTGTATTCGTGTGTAATAAAAGAGTCAATGACCCTGACCTTATTTAATCTTTAGCTCATTAATCTGCTCTGCCCGTATCAGGTCATCGTTCTCTATGACAAAGGTTTGATTGCGTCCACCGTTCTTTTCAAAGAGTTCAATAACCAATTGCTTATCATTCGGGATCGTTATCTTATCAATGGTAAAGACGGTTCGTTCTGTCTGATTAGCTCCAACCTGAGAAATGAAATTGTAAGCCCGAAGCGGATAGATAACCGTTTCCTGAACAGCCGTCTGTTTTACCATCTTCTTATCGATTATCTTGAATCGGATAAAATCAACATCAAAAGGAACATTCGTTGAATTTTTGATCTGTGTATGCAGATACAAAAGTCCATTGTGACTGTAAATACCTTTAAGTAGATACTGGATACCGAAACGTTTCGAGCCGATATGTTTTATAATTCGTTTATCGTTCTGATAAATGGATCGATTAATCAGATAAACGATGCGGGGCGATTCACTACCGAGTTCCTTCAAATAAATCTCCATCGAGTTATTAGGTCTATTCGTGGCTATACCATCGTGCATAAAGTCTTTCATTTCAATGTTTAGCTTCTCTGGCTCATCGGCATATTTAATATTGAAAGTATAGTAGCTGCCTTCTTCGGTTATTACAGCCATATTTGTCTCGGTTTCAAAACTGCGAACAGCTGCCTTTATTCGTAATACATTCTCCGAGCTTCCCGCTTTTCCTGCAATAATATTATTTGATCCCAAGTCCACATACCGAATCGCAGCAGGGAAGATAACATGCACGGTCTTCTCAAAAGTCACATCTAAACCATATGGCGGAATCATTCGATCAAAGGTTATTTTCTTGGAAAGCCCTTCATAATAATCCCCATAAGTAGGTTTCAATACCTGTTGCAGATCTTCCTGCATATCTTTTGACGTTGTTTCATTCTGTGCATGAGCCACAATTGTTGTCAGCACCAATACTAATGCAATAATATATTTCTTCATTGTTTTATTTCTCTGATTAATAAATACTTGTTTTTATTCAGTTGCAAACTCTTTACTGTTTGGGCATCAGCATGATCCGATAGCCCGATTTAAGGGTAACCTTGACCTGTCGTATTTTTTTCTGCATATATGCCGATACACCCTGTATGGCTCCCTTACTGAGATCGGATGCCAGTTGTGCTCCTGTACTCTGAGTCATCGTAAAACTTGTACCTACGCTATTTCCCATATTGGCTACAATTTCTTTGGCTGCATTCATCTCCAGTGATCCCGGTATATGAATACCTTTCTGTCCATCTGTATCGTAAGTGACCATTTCTACAGGAATGATTGTCCCATCATACTCGATAGAGGATATCAGTATATCCAACCGCTCACCTTGAATTTTGGCAATACCTGTCAGAATCGTGTTTTCGGGAATAAGAGTAGTTCCTGCCACTAATGGTTCGGTTAGTCGCAAACGGGTAGTTTGTCCATCAATTATCGTCTGGTCATCGTGGATAACTGCAGAGATGGTATTTTTACTACTTACTCCTATTTCTCCGTCCATTGTATTGAAGCCTGTGTTTCGTGGTTGGTCATACAGTTGATACAACTCTTCGTTATTGATATTCTGAACCAGTGATGAAACCGTATTCTTTTGCATCTGACGAACTGGGCTGATTATTGTCTTTCCATTTTTAGAAGAGTTATCTTTCCCATAATTATCAATCTTGCTTTTCAATGAATTGGAATTGTTTGATGGTGGATCGGATTGTGTCTGTGGCATATACTTGGCTGCCATCTCATAGGATTTTTCCATCAGGAGCAGTTGTTCATCGACAGCCGACTGTTTATTATCCTTATCCTGCATTTTGGCTTCCAGTTCTTCGAGTTTCTTTTTCATCTCTTCCTTTTCCGGATCGTCTTTGGGCTTTTCATAGAAATTTCCCAATGTCCGATTGATGTCTCTGTAGGCCGATACCGAATTATTAATCGGAGCTTTCTCTTTCTTAATAGCCTGCTGAGGCTCATCATCCAAATTAATGGTTACCTGTTCAGTTTTGGAACTTTCCAGCATATCGGCATAACCCTGTAAGGATTGCATCCGCTCTTTCTGACGTTCTTTCATTTGTTCCTGTTCGTAGGCATCTTGTTTATCTCCAATGATACCGTCTCCTTTGGGATCAGGTATATCGGCATTGAAGCACATACCTATCTGCTCTTTGGCTTTTTCTTTCTCCGATGGAGAGACAATCAGCCAAATACATCCTGCACAAACAATTGCCATCAATGCGAAAATCGCATATTTCTTCAGCTTTTGTTTTTGCTCTTCACTTAGTTTTGGTTTATCTGCCATATGATTGATCTGTTTTATTGTTAGTACTATCCGAAACATCAATATCTGAGTCCGGAATATCCGAATCAAATATTGCATCTGTCGGTTTGGTCTTTTCCAGTTCCAATTGTTTGATATGCTCTATCTTTAGCTGATCCCTGCGTTCCAGTTCCCTTCCCCAATTACTGATTGCCGTAAAAGTGAAATACAGGTTCAGTATTGTAAAGAATAAAAGTATAATGACAATTACAGTTAGTCTCTTATCAGGAGTAATTTCCCCACAGAGGTCTTTTAGCTTATCTTCCAGCCAGTAACCAAGTTCTTTAATTCGCTCTTTCATAGCTCAGCATCTTATCTGTCCAATACCCTTAAATCCTTATTTTCCCGTATCTCAAAAGCTTCGATACTAAACCCGTGCGGATTATTATCCGAACGGACAGAGTTCAGCATTTTACAGGTTGTCACAAGGCTTCGTTCGGTAATATTACTCTCTCTGATAATCATCTGACGGGCATAAGTAATAACCTGATAGGGGTAGACATCGAGATTACAGGAAATACTATCGACCTGTATGGTTTGATTGATATTCCCTGAGATGATCCGATTGTAATATCCCTTCTCTGATAAGTCTTTGTAATAATTGAAGGCTGACTTATCCGACAAGAGCAATGCCCGTTGGATATTACTTTCAATAGCAGACTTATCGGGAGAGAGCGTAAAGAACAATTCGTGAAAACGCCTGACATGTTCACGGGCTTCAACCGGTCTGTTTTGAGACAAGTCCTGAGAAAGTGCGAGCATCAAAGATTTTCCGTTATCCAAGACATATATCTTCTGGCGTTGTGCTTCTGCAAAATTGTAGGCACTCCAAATGGAGTAACCTGCAACAGCTGCACACAAACAGAGAAAGACAATGCCGAAGATGCGAAGTTGCTTAAAGCTCGATTCGATATTTTTTAGTGATTTGAATTCCATTTTTCTTTTTTTAATGTGCCAATTGTTGTTGATTAATATTTATGTAAGTAATAATAGGGAGCGGTGGCTCACCGCCCTTTTAATCGTCCTACAATATTTCCCGCAGCAGCACCTCCGGCACCACCAGCCATTGCTCCGGCTTTGGTTGCTGTATTATTGACATTCTTACCGAAATTGCCCATACCACCTGCAGATATAATCCATCCCGCAACAGTAGGTATCGTGAAATAACCGACAATACCGATAATGAGAAATACGATGTAAATGGCATCGGAACTATCCAGTGAGAAATTCGGATCGGTCTGCATCCGTTCAATATCCGATTGGAGCATCAGGGATTGAAGCCTTGCCAGTATTGTACTAAACAGATCGGAAACAGGCAGCCACAGGTAAACCGATATGTATCGTGTGATCCACTGTGTGAGTGTCGATTGAAAGCCATCCCAGACAGATATGGCAAAAGCCAGTGGTCCGAGAATAGAAAGGACAATCAGAAAGAAGGTACGTATCACATCAATAATTAATGCAGCAGCCTTAAAGACTATTTCCAATATCTCCCGAAAAGCTTCCCGTATCCACTTCTTTGCATTATACAATCCACGTTCAATATACATTCCTGCTATTTCTCCTACATCGGTAATTCCCAGTTGATCCAGCTTCTCTTCAAAGATCTCGTTATCTACTAAGTAGGCTGTCTCCGGATTACGCCTCATGGATTCGTATTCCAGCTTGTCTTTCATCTCCGCATATTTCTGCATATCCAGTGTTTCGGATTGCAGCATCCCGTTTGTACCTTGTACGACAGGACTCATAATACTGTTAATCGTTCCAAGCACTATAGATGGAAAGAACATAATACAAAGACCGATGGCAAAGGGACGAAGCAGAGGATAGACATCGATAGGTTCGGCTCTAGACAGGGATTGCCAAACTCTATATGCCACATAGAATAAGGCTCCCAATCCTGCTATTCCTTTAGCTATACCAATCATATTGCCACATAGGGGCATCATCTGATCATAAAGCGTCCGCAGGGTTTGATGAAATTGATCGAAATCCATGTTTTTTCTTATTTAGGATGTTACCAATAACGATCCGAAGGATTACCATACAAAGCATTCACACGGGCTGTTTCACCTTTTTTCTTGGCTCGCAAATAGGAAACACCGATATTCTTATTTGTATAGTACCGAACCAGATTACGGTAATCGAGCATTGCATCATAGCAGGAATTAACCACATCGATACGGTCTTTATCGGAAAGAGAAAGTGTACTGATATTAACCACTCCTTTTAGTTCGCTCAAAACGTCATTGCTTTGTTCCAACAAGCGGGTATATCCGTTGGCTATGGCATTGAGCTCTTCAATGGAGTAATTGGGATCGGACAGCATCTTTTGAAAACTGTGTACATAGATATCGGATATTTCGCCTACCATCAGAATGGTTCTTTGTACCTTCTTGGCATCTTTGACCAAGCCATTTACAGCTTTGAGTGCATCGTAGTATTGTTTACCCTGATTATACACCTTTTGAACTTCCTGAAAATTTTTGACCATATTACTGGCTGTCGTTGATGTCTGCACGATCTGTTTACTGGTATTGACAATACTCTGGGTGAAGTTACTCGGGTCCCATACCGTCCACTGAGCTGATATATTTGAAGTGAAAAGCACAAGGCTCACGCACAACATGAAGATTTTTATTTTCATATAACAATTATATTAAATGATGTAGATTGAATAAATAAGAGAGAGGTAACAGAGTAAGAACACTAATTCCTATTGTGTTCTTACTCCCTGTATGAGATTAGTCGGTAATGATTAGGTTTGCCGAAATACCACCTGTCCAATCCGAGATATTTACATTTCCAATCTTTAGACTTGAACCGCTGATTGTTACCGTATAGGTATTTTTAGTTCCACCTTTCCAAGCTGTGTTTGCAGGAACTTTCCATGTATAGATCCGTTCATCGATCGTAAACTTAAAAACAACATCTCCTTCAGCACCTGTTGAACTTACAGGAAGGACAAATACTTTCAGAAATTCGGCTTCCGATTGGGAAGGCTTTTCAGGAATAGTCAAAAGCGGATGAACATCCGAATAAGTTTGCAAGGTAGCAGGTCTATTCTTTCCTTCCGTATTCTTGATAATACCGGTTGAGATATCCATTGTCCCTTCGTTGTATATTATCGTTTTCTTATCGGTATTAGCTATTTCAATACGGGTAAGTTTTCCAGACCATGGATAATTGAACTTACTGATGTTAAACTGTACCAAAGCCATTGCATGCTTCATGGTCAGGCTTACTGCCGGATTATCCTTATTGATGGCAGATTGTCCCGGAGTATGCGTTCCGTACATGTAATCCTGTTGTGTTGCGTGATCCACAAAAACTGACCTGCCATCGGTATTGTTACTACTGTACGGATAATAAGCATAGACTGTAGCGTTATCCCCTGTAAGCCTGATCTCAGGTGTTTGATTCCATATTCCATTCCTAAAAACAGATAATGCATTGTCATTTTCTTTATACGAATTATTGTTATCACCCAGACTACCCGATGTAACAAACAAACCGATATTTGTTCCTTCAGGAAATGCGGATACAACTGATGCTTTTGTACCGCCAACATCTATTGCCGTGATGCCTGCCTGAATCTTTAAGACGGCATCTCTGCCACTTGGAGTTACCGGATCATCATCGTTACTACAACTGTTAAGACTAAATAGAGAGACAGCAATGGCTGTCAGAAAAAAGGACTTTTTCATATAATTTATTTTTTACGTTTGAGATTAATTTAAAATTGTCGATAAGCCTGCTTACTGAAGCGACTTATCCGAAGTGATTAGCTTGATAGCCTGTTCAATATCCCCGCCTAACTTTTCCGAGAGTTTTTGCACCAGCAATTTTTCTGTCTCTTCGGTAGTGTAAGTGTAATACTCGGAAGGACTGACTTCTGTAGCATAAACTGCCGATTGCATACCGCCTAATCCAATCCAGACTTCTTTGTAGATACGGCTTGGATTGTTAGACATATTGATGGAAAGTATCTGAGCTTTTTCTTTTTCGGTCAAGCCTAATAAAGCCTGTATCGAATCAAATTTGTTCATATACTTCCGCTGATCGAGCAGTATCTTACAATCGGAGTTATTAATGATCGCTTCCTTCACAATGGGTGATGAGATAATATCATCCACTTCCTGTGTAACAACGATGGCTTCTCCAAAAAACTTCCGAACAGTTTTATACAAATACTTCAGATATTCAGCCATATTGGGAGACGAAAGAGCTTTCCATGCCTCTTCCACAATCAGTTGTTTTCGGATACCTTTCAACCGACGCATTTTATTTATAAATGCTTCCATAATAATGATAGTCACTACAGGAAATAGGTCGCGATTCTCCTTAATAGCATCAATTTCGAAGACAATAAAGCGTTTGTTCAATAAATCCAGTTCCTTGTCAGAGTTTAGCAGAAAGTCAAAACGACCGCCCCGATAATACTGACGGAGCGTAGTCAGCATATTGTCGATGTTAAAATCGAATTTGCTGACCTCAATCTCTCTTTTCGCTAATGCAGTCTTGTACTCATCCCGCATAAACTCATAGAAGGTGTTGAAACTCGGAACAATATTCCGGTCAGTCTGAATCTTTTTAATGTATTCATCGACAGCACTACCCAGTTCTCCACTTTCTGTCTTGGATATCTTATCGTCTTCGCTTTTCCAAAGCGTCAGTAGCAAGGTTTTCAAGCTATCTTTTTTCTCTACATCGAATTGGTTATCGTCTGTATAGAATGGATTGAAAGAGATCGGCTTTTCTTCGGTATATGTAAAGTAAATTCCGTCTTCTCCTTTGGTTTTACTGCGGATCATTTCACACAAACCCTGATAAGAATTTCCTGTATCTACTAATACAACATGCGTGCCCTGTTCCCAATACTGGCGAACGAGATGGTTCATAAAGAAGGATTTTCCACTACCTGAAGGACCCAGCACAAACTTGTTTCGGTTGGTGATAATTCCTTTCTTCATGGGTAAGTCTGATATATCCACATGAAGCGGCTTACCTGTTACACGATCCACCATCTTGATACCAAATGGCGAAGGTGAACTCTTGTAGTTTGTTTCCTCCACAAAGAAGCATAAAGCTTGCTCTATAAAAGTATAGAAAGCTTCTTCCGATGGAAAATCACCCTGATTACCGGGAATACCTGCCCAAAACAGAGTCGGTGTATCGACTGTATTGTGTCGGGGCTTGCATTCCATCAGTGCTAACTGGCTACCGACATCGTTTTTGATTCGTGAAAGCTCTTCCTTATCTTCACTCCAGGCCATTACATTAACATGGCAACGGACAGATGTTAAGCCAAAACTATGAGCATCATTCAGGTAATCTTCGATCCATTGCTTGTTTATCTGATTACTTCTGCTATAACGGGATAAAGAGTGCATATTTCTGGCTTGTCTTTCAAAACGTTTCAGGTTCTCTGCATGATCATCAATAAAGATATACTGATTGACAATGTGGTTACAGGTCAAGAGTACTCCGATGGGTGCAGAAAAAGACAAACGGCAATCACTTCGATCCGTAGATAGTCTTTCATATCGGGTATCTGTCTCTACTTTACCCGGAAGATCATTCACATCAGAAAGCGTATGTAAACACAAATATTTATCACCGATTTTCATTTCACCTGGACCGAGTGACATATCCTGTAAGCAGGTGGTGTCATTCTGAGACAAGGAGAAATATTTTTCGATAATGCCTGCCTGATCTGCTGTTCCTACAATCTCATCAGTTGTTAGCCTGATCAGTTTGATAAATCCGCTATCGTTGATAATCCGTTCAAACTGGCTGACTGATTCCAGAAACTTCTGAGCCATCTCGCGATCCTGCATTTCTTTGGGAACGATGAAGCCACGGGTAAGAGCCGTAAAGCTGCTTTGTTGTCTGGCTCGTTCTTTGGTTGTCTTAGTCAGAAAGAGATAACAGGTGTGATTTAAGAAAGGACGTTCATTGAAATGACGCTCGAAACTGCGGGATAGAAAACTGATGTCTTCTTTCTGCAATTCGGGTTTGTAATCCTCTTCGATAAACCAATCCTGTTTACAGACAATCGAATAGTTGGGTAATACCTTCATAGCTTTTGCCCAGGCTGCATGGATTGCTTCATACTCAGGAGAAGTGACCGTAAAGAGTTCGGGCAGTTCTACCCTATAGGCTACTGTTATATCCGCATCTTTACTCAGGATACAGTCATGCTCAACTGCCAGTATGGGAAACTTGCTTTCCAGTGTAGCTGCACTTAGTGTATTCCTCATACAATATCCTCCTTTCTTTTGACATGACTAATGAGCTGTATGATCCGTTTGCGATTGATAATATAGCGGGGATGGTTACGGATAGCTTGTAACTTCATGAGCCCATGCTCTCCGTATTTGTCATTCAAGTGGAATGTTGCCCAGACCAATGTTCCGGCTGTAACTACTCCAAATCCGATACAGATAACCTGACTGATCCCGATCATATACATTATCACAAAGACAATAAATACAGTCAGTAGTCCACCTGCGAAAATAAAGAGATACTGACTTTTGAGTCCCCGAAATTCTGCTGGTTTGCCAATTCCTTTGTTGATTGAATATTCTGCCATTCTTCTCGTTATTAAAAGTAAAATAAGAGAGTTTGAGACTCTTATAAGAAGAATGAGCGAAGGATGGTGGCAGCAACAATCAGGAAAATACAGGCTCCGAACCACGAAGCGGCAGTCTTAGATGTGTCGGGATCACCTGAGCTGAACTTGGAGTACACCTTTACACCTCCGATCAGCCCTACAACAGCACCGATAGCATAGATCAGTTTGGTCGCTGGATCAAAGTAAGAGGTTACCATGTTTGTCGCATCGGTGATTCCCTGCATACCGTTTCCCTGAGCGAATGCAGAGGCTGATGCAGCCATTAGTATGGCTACAAAAAATAAAACTTTTTTGTACATAAAATTGATTTTAAGCTATGGGGAGTGGATAGTTCCCCATAGCGGGTTAAACTTGTAACGTTGGAAATTAGTGGCGGTCGAAGACCGTTTTATTAAAGATATTCTACAACTTTCTATCTCATAAGCAACCTCCTTTCTTTTACTGGTTATTATCTGACCTTAGAAATAATCGTCTGCTTTAAAATTTTTATACTCATCCGATTCATTTAGATGAAAAGCAAGCCCTGACTCAACATTCTGCGGATTCTCTTCGGCATGTTGTTGAAGACGGAGTCCGATGAGTGATGTTATCCTGACAGATAATTCTTTCTTTGCAGAAACCATCTTATCCACCAGTACCGTATCCCGGTTATCATACAAAACCTGTCCGGCTTTCTGTTCCTCTTCTTTGGTCGCAGTTTTGCTGTTTATAACCTTTACGGTATTCATCATTACCTCATAATCCATCCCTCCGGCTGTATAGACTTCTCCTTTTGTATAAGCAGCAATTTCGTCTTCCTCTTCATGATCAATTACTGTTTCTGTCGGATCGGCATCTATCACTAAGTCCTTCGGATCAGGCTCGCTTTCATCCTTTGACGAATCAAATATAGACGCTTTTTTCTGTGGATTATCTGATTCTAAAGAACTGTCATTCAATGTCATCATTTGTCTGATATCGGGCATACTTTTACCAACCCGTCCGACTCTTTTTTCTCTTTTCTGAGACTTTGCAATCTCTGATTTATAATCAGAAGAATTCTTCTTTATGGTTATCTTGTAATCTGACAGTTTAATTAGGATAATTCCCACAAGGCATAGGATAATAAGTAATTCTATCATCGTCTAGTCGATTAAATCGGTTCGGTCCTGTTTATACAATGTGTTTATCTCATCCTTGTATTTTTCAAGATGATGCTTCAGTACGTTATCAATATAACCACCCACTGATACGTCGTCTCCGGCTATCTGTTTTACGATCCGCATAATCGTTTGATATACCGATCTGCTGATATATGCACCCTGACGTAGCCGTATTTCATTACGGCATAGAAAAGTAGCTTCATAATCATCTGTACTGCTATTGCTTCGCTTATTCCGCTTACTACTATTCTCTTTAGGCTTTACTACTTCTTCGATATTTTCTTCGATCTCTTCTTCTTTTTTGGGTGGAGCTTTGCCTTCCTTTTGTTCTCCGATTGATGCCAAAAGAAAATCTTCATCAATTTCGTATTCGTTTTCCTTTTTAGCCATTAGCACCTCCTTTCACGATAGATAGAAATTCATCTGTAACCTGATCCAATTGGCTGCCTTTTATCAACCTCTTATCGGCAGGGAGTAATGTAGAGCGGAAGATCGGTTTATGTTCTGTTGTTATTTCATGACGAAAACGTTTGGTATCAGGAACAAAAGATCTCATGACCTGTAAACCCAATTCAGCTATTACTAATTCGTAGACTCCATACAGATGGTTACTTTCTCTTCCATCGACCATATTCCAGAGTAAGTGCAAACTTTTGATATTTCCTTTGCCTGTGGTTATAATCTGTTCATTGATCAGTCCGGCATATTCCAGTGAACTTTCCAGAACCATGCGGTCAGCAGTAATGGGTGTTATAATATGATCCATTTGAGCAAGGGTACTTAATACTCCTTTGGCATTCATTGTTCCGGGTAAGTCAAAGAAGATAAAATCCAAGGGAACTTCTGCTTCATGAATAATTCTTTCTGCTGTTTCTATTGCTTCAGTAGTCCTGCTCACTTCAATCGGATAAGCCTTTTTGTTCAGGCTCTTACATTGCTTATAAAAGAGTGATTTGTAATACGAATCTTCTGTTACAGACTGTTTATCCCGCAATCGCATACCATTAATACTGTATTGCGGATAGTCACAATCTACAATAGCTACATTGTAACCTTGTGAATAATGCAGATAGCTGGATAATAATACAGTCAAAGCTGTTTTTCCGGCTCCTCCCTTTTGGGTGGAGATAGCGATAAATAATGTTTTTCCTTTCATGTGATACTGTTTTAAATAAGTAATTCAATAATTCATTCGATCAATCAGGAATCAGAGAGTTCGTTCAGCTATTCACGAGTTACATAAGGATGTCATTACTTACTGAATGATGTAAATATGAAGTTCGTGAACTCCATATCAAATGAGTTATAGCCTGACGTCATGACTTAGTGAAGTCATTCATTCAAGAAGCCATAATGTCTGTCATTGTGGTCGTAGTGAAAGGCTTCATACATTCACTATACAGATCACTGCTGAGCAGATTATATACATCTTTCATTAAATAGTTTTTGAATGACAGAACTCTCCAATTCGTTAATTGATTCACACAAAAGAACATTGAAAATAGATAACCAATAGCGGTTTAAAAAGAACTGTCATCTAATGACATCTAGTGTCACCATTTGTCCGATAAGTCTATGATAACCTTTTGATTAATGGACTCTACCTTTGTAGCGTGATAATAATCTTCCGGATTTTGAATTGGCTAATTGTCGTTTCCGAAATTAGCTTCTCGGGCAATCCATCGGAGGATGGATTTTGGTATTCGTCAGAATACGGCAAGGTATGTTTTGAGCTGCCCGAAATACTTTCCGGCTGCTCAAAACCCTTGCCCCTTACAGGGGAGAAAATCATTCCGAAGTCATGATTTTGTTCATTAAATATTTATATAGTTATGATACCAGATAATCAATCAAACAGACGAAAAGGTGGCAGGAATCCCAAAGAGAAGCCTGCTGTATTTCGCTATTCTATCCGCATGAATGTAGATGAGAATAATAAATTTTTGTCCTTATTTGAACAGTCAGGAGAAGCAGTAAAAGCACATTTTATAACCTCCTGCATTTTCAACAGACCTATAAAAGTGGTCAAAATTGATAAAGGTGTACAGGATTATTATATGCGGATGACAACTTTCTTCGGACAGTACCGTGCTATCGGAACAAATTATAACCAGATAGTAAAGGCTTTGAAATCGAATTTTACAGAGAAGAAAGCGTTGGCTTTTCTCTATAAACTGGAAAAAGCAACACTTGAATTAGTCATTTTACAAAAACAGATGATGGAACTAACAGATGAGTTCGAGCGAAAATACAGGCATTTATGGTTGCAAAAATAAGTAAGGGAAGCTCATTACAGGGAGCATTGTTGTATAACCAGGAGAAGGTAAAAGAGCTACAAGCGAAGGTCCTTTTCAGTAATCGGATCATATTAAATCGGGATGGTTCACTGAATATGTATCTAGCTTATCAGTCGTTTACACCATATCTGAATGCAAATAAGAATACAGAAAAACCAGTCCTGCATATATCGATTAATCCTCATCCCGATGATATCGTTTCAGATGAAATGTATAGTGATATTGCACAAACCTATATGCGAAAAATGGGTTTAGGAGACCAACCTTATATTGTCTATAAGCATGAGGATTTAGAGCGAAAACACATTCATATCGTGACAGTAAATATAGATGGGAACGGAAGAAAGATTGGAGATTCTAATAATTTCTACCAGTCAAAGAAAATCACCCGTGAATTGGAAAAAGCTTATAACCTGCATACTGCTGAGAAAAAGAAACAGCTAGTAGAACTACCACAGATCAAACACATAGATTATAAATCAGGAGACATTAAGAAACAGATAGCTAATATTTCAAAAGCTCTCATAAAGAATTATCGTTTCCAATCCGTAAATGAGTTCCGTACTCTATTATCCCTTTATGGGGTAACAGTAGAGGACGTAAAGGGCGAAATTAAGGGAAAGAATTATTCAGGTCTGGTATATTCTGCCATAGATGAGAAAGGAGAAAAGGTTGGGAATCCGATAAAGTCTTCTGTGATTGGAAAAAGTGTTGGATATAATGCCTTACAAAGCCGACTGGAGTATTCAACTAAGTATATGAAAGAACACATGGTATTTGAGTCCCCGAAATTGATTGTCGGTTCGGCAATAGGTAACTATACCGATAAGCAGACTTTTTTGAATGACTTGGCTAAAAATAATATCAATGCAGTATTTCGCGAAAATATGAAGGGTCGTATCTATGGGGTAACATTTATAGATCATGAGAGCAGATGTGTTTTCAATGGCTCAAAAATGGGAAAGGAGTTCTCCGCTAATATCTTTAATGAGCTATTTAAAGATGATACTACAAATAAACATTCGCTAATCATAAATCCGACAGATAATACTACCAAAGAATCTGAAGCTGATAAACCAATCAACAGCTTTACCGAAAACGCCGAATATAACAGTAAACAAGAAGATTCGACAGTAGATCTTTCTTTATTGGAACAGCATGGAACAGACTATGCAGAAGAGGCTTTTACTCGCAGAATGGAAAATGAAGAGAAGAAGAGAAAACGAGCAAAGTTCAAAGGATTATAATAATAACTAAAATATAATTATATGCAAAACGAAGACGACTTGAGAGGACTCGCTAAAGTAATGGAATTCATGCGAGCCATTAGTATTTTATTTGTGGTTATCCATATATATTGGTTCTGTTATCAATCCATTTGGGAGATGGACATTAATATCGGCGTTGTAGATAAAATTCTGCTCAATTTTCAGAATACAGCAGGGCTATTTTCACACAATCTGTGGACAAAGCTATTCGCAGTGGTATTTCTGGCTCTATCCTGTTTAGGTACAAAAGGAGTAAAAGAGGAAAAAATTACATGGAACAAAATCTATGTATTCCTGTTCTTTGGGTTTATCTTTTTCTTTCTCAATTGGTGGATATTAGCTCTCCCTCTGCCATTAGTAGCCAACACAGCCTTGTATATATTCACAATGACAGTTGGCTATATTTTGCTACTGATGGGTGGATTGTGGATGAGTCGCTTACTGAAAACGAATCTGATGGAAGACGTTTTTAATATGGAGAACGAAAGTTTTATGCAGGAAACGCAGCTCATGGAAAATGAATATTCCGTTAATCTGCCTACATTATTTCAGTATCAGAAAAAGCAACACAAGGGTTGGATCAATGTGGTCAATCCATTTCGGGCAACGATTGTTTTGGGTACTCCCGGTAGTGGAAAGTCATTTGCGGTAGTCAATAATTATATAGACCAACAGATTAGCAAAGGCTTTGCCCTGTACTGTTATGATTTCAAATATCCCGATTTATCGACTATTGCCTACAATAAGATGTTACAGTATGCAGATAGATATGATGTTGATCCTCAATTTTACGTTATCAATTTTGATAACCCAGAGCGTAGCCACCGTTGCAATCCAATTGCTCCCGAATTTATGACGGACATATCAGATGCCTATGAATCAGCCTACACGATAATGTTGAACTTAAATAAAACATGGATTCAAAAGCAAGGCGACTTCTTTGTTGAATCTCCAATTATTCTGTTAGCTGCCATTATCTGGTATCTGAAATTATACGATGGCGGTAGATATTGCACCTTTCCTCATGCTATTGAATTTTTGAATAAACCGTATAAAGAAATATTTCCTATTTTGACATCCTATCCGCAATTAGAAAACTATCTTTCTCCTTTCATGGATGCATGGCATGGTAATGCACAGGAGCAGTTGCAGGGTCAGATTGCCAGTGCTAAGATACCATTATCAAGAATGATTTCTCCACAACTCTATTGGGTCATGTCGGGTAACGATTTTACATTAGATATCAATAATCCCGATGCACCTAAAATATTATGTGTTGGAAATAATCCTGATAGACAGAATATTTATGGGGCAGCTTTGGGGTTATATAATTCTCGTATTGTAAAGTTGATAAATAAAAAAGGCTTGCTTAAATCGTCTGTTATTATTGATGAGTTGCCAACGATCTACTTTCGGGGATTGGATAATCTGATAGCAACTGCCCGAAGCAACAAGGTAGCTGTTTGTCTGGGCTTTCAGGATATATCTCAATTGACTCGTGATTATGGACGTGAAGAAGCTGATGTTGTAATGAATACGGTTGGGAATATATTTTCAGGACAAGTTGTTGGTGATACTGCAAAAAATCTCTCAGATCGATTCGGGAAAGTATTGCAGAAGCGCCAATCGATGACTATCAATAAACAGGATAAGTCGACTACTATTAATACTCAATTAGATTCATTAATCCCTGCGTCTAAGATTTCAACACTCACTCAGGGCATGTTTGTCGGCTCTGTTTCTGACAATTTTGATGAACGAATTGAACAGAAGATGTTTCATGCTCAGATTGTTGTAGATACAGAAAAGGTATCTGCTGAAACTAAGGAGTTCAAACAGATACCTGTCGTTATGGATTTTCAAGAGGTTTATGATAAACCAATGAAAGATGTTATTGAGAACAATTACTACACTATTAAGAAAGATGTTACTAAAATTGTAGAAATTGAAATGGAGCGAATTATGAAAGACCCGAAGCTGAGTAAGTTGGTAAAGAAATAAGTTTCAATAATAATTTATCAGTTCTTTTACAGATTTATTGAGAATTTTTCTTTTTCATACATTAATAATTTATCTGACTCTTGAAGGGATTTGGCTTTTATATAAGCCAACACTTCGTCTTGTCCGATCTCTCTCGGAATATATCTTTCTAACTTTCTTATAGCACTAGTTGGAATACCATATTCTAAAAGAATAGTTAAGTTTTCAGGAATAAAATCATTTTCGAGAGTATTTGCATAGACTAAATAGTTTCCAGGCTTTAATTGATTGTCTATACAAACTATTTCTTGTAAAGAAGTCATTACAGATAGCCATTTAGGCACTTTATATTGAAACCAATGTTTCATTATTTGAAATATCTTTTGGATAGCCTCATTTAGTATATCATAATCTGTTTTGCTAGCGTTTTTATTATTCTTTTTGTCATATTTAAATGTATCATTAATTATAGAATTAATACTTCTTTCTATTCCATAATTAAAAGTCATATATGTTAACCGATTTGCTGTCATTGGTCTAGTTGTCTCTCCATCTAGAATGAGATTATTCCAAGCAAGGGAAAGAACATATTCTAGCTGTTTATATGTCGGAAAATTAGTCCAAGATAACAGACCATAATTTTGAGAAATTTCTTTTCTTAAAATTGAAAGTATATTTTTCTGGCCGTTAACACTTAATCCATTAAGTTTTATTACTTCTTTTTCTCTTAATGGTATTTTTTGTATTTCTAAAAATTGATTGGTGTTTTTATTCAGTACATGACTTTCGGATAATTGTATAAGAACTTCATCTTTTATTGGGTTTTGTTGATAAAAAGGTATGTCTATTATAATATCTTCCTTTTTAGGAGGAGGGTTGAAATTGTATATTTTACCTATATAATGCTCCATCATTCTACCAGCTCTCCCTTTTATATTTGAATAGTCAAAATAATCGACATCATTAGGGCCTTTCTTATCATCAAAATAAATAATATTTTTAGCACTTGTATTTACTCCTTCTATTATAGTAGATGTACAGAATAGGTATTTTATTAGTCCCTCATTAAAATAATCAATGATGGAAGTTGTAATATGTTTTTGTAAAGCACCATCATGTATTCCGATACCATATTGTAAGTTCTGTATTAATGACCATTTTGTAGAGATATTTTCTTCAATCCACTCTACTAAAGAATAATTAACCTTTACTGGAGATATACTTTTCTCTATTAAATAAGTCGTGAATTTATTGGCCAAAGACCGAACTTTAGGAGGAGCTGAACAATAAATAATTGTTTGTTCATCATTTAATGATAGCAATAAATCAAAAAGAGTCCGTTCTTTAAATTCTTTCTTTTTCCCGCTGGCTCCAAATTTCCCATCATAGTCTTTATAAATATTAAATTCACGTGTATCTACTAATGAATAATTACTTTTGTAAAAAATTGCATTATATTTCTTTGAAAAACCATCGCTAATTTTATCGATATTTGGTCCAAGTAGGTAAAATTTAGGACTAAATTTTTCTAGAATATGGTAGAATGCATTATTTAGAGATGCAGATCTTTCATCATCTCTCAGACCACTAAGTTTATAGAATTCATCTATAACAAGAAAATCTATTTTGGGGAAAAATTTATACTCATTTACACGTTCTGCTGTAAATAAATAGATATTCTTTTTTATTGTAGAAGGCTCTTGAGATGTCCTTATTATAAGCTTATATTTATCTCTATATTTTTGTAATTTTCTCCTTGTTTCATCGAGTAAAGCTAGTGTTGGTTGTATAACAACAATATTATTATATTTAGCTGATGCAACCACTTCTTCAATAAGAAGACTTTTTCCAAAACTTGTAGGTGCACTTACTATAACATTCTTATCACTATCTAATAATTCAAGCAGCTCAAATTGTTTATCATGGAAATATTTTTGAGGGATATATTCGGATAAATGTAATTCTTTTCTTATAGTACCAGATAGATTTTTTAAAATAATAGATTCCTTATTTTTTTCCAAATATGGATAAAATCCAGCAACTTCAATTATGTCTGTCCATAATTCAATTGTTTCTGTTGGTATTTTGTCCCAATTATTTAGAATATTAATAACCAGCCGATATCCATTTTCATCATATTTACTAATCAGATTATTTGCTAGTTGTGCATATTTGAAGCTTTCTGCTACAGATATATTTATCGCATGTTGATTATCCTCTAGAGATTTAATAATAAGATCAATATTATTATGCATTTTGTTGATTATATAGTTTTTGATGCAATAATTTAACCAAATCTTTTTTAGAAGGTATCGGAAACAGAATTAATACAATATTCAAATTAGATTTTACAATTTCCCCTTTTTCAGCTGGAATATTATTCAACTTATCGTCCAGAATTTTTCTTAGATTTTCCATTTCCTCATCGTAAGTTTTTTCAAAGTCTGGATGAGTATCATCTGTAAATTTTTTGAATATTTCAGATTCATATGTACATATTAAAGGGATTGTTACAGAGTCAATAAAATCTTGTATTTTATGGGTTCCAGAACCAACTTTTTCAAGAATATCTATCCAATAATCTTTTTGTTTAAGATAATTCGTAAACTCTTCTTTTGTATTCATATCTTCATAAGAATCTAGAAGCGGAAAAGCATTCTTTTTTTTAGATATTAAAATACATTCGCGTTGTAAAAAATCCCTATTAAAATGTTCTTTAATATCATTTACTAAGTCATTTATTCCAAATTCTCCAGCTTTACCTGTTTTACGATAATAAAGTTTAGATTCTCCTAGAAAAATAGATGATTTCTTGCTATCTATTAAATCTGATCCAATATGTATTGAATCAAAACCATGTACAGTAACCCCATCAGAATCTTTGAAAAAAATCTTTGATAATAGAGGAACTGTGTTAAAATAATCTCGTAAGATAAGGTGTAAAATTAATTCTCCGAATTCACCTCTTTTAAGATATTTGTTCTTTGCATCCAGTTCATCATCATCTAACATCGAATCTTCATCAACATATGTCCATTTTACTTCTTTGAATTCTTTTACGTTATATAATGCTTTAGCTGCTTCTTTCAAGATTCTACGATTGTAGGATTTTAAAATTCCAGAATGGTAACCAAATGCAAAATCAACTAAAGTATCCATTAAAATTTCAGCGAATTGCGACGTTTGGCAAAGACCTAAATCAAATCCAATATAGAATGTTTTAAGTTTTGATTTCGTGACTTTAGATACTAAGATATCATTACTGTTAAATTTCATAGTAATTCTTTACTTAAACATGTTCATCATAAGATAGATGCAACAAATATACAAATAATTCTCTCCAACTCAGACAAATGATGACACCAGATGTCATCAGATGACAGTTCTTTTATAATCAATTATATAGCGATCTTTTCATTCTAAATTAGTGAAGCATTGCTATTGATGCATCACTAATTTTAGTTTTATGAATGAAAAAGTAAATGACCAAGAAATTCTGCTAGTCACAGAAAAAAATAGTAACAACCTGAATGTTGTCAGCGGTATTAATGAAGACGGTACACCTAAAACGGTTAAAGCAACCAAAGAGAATGAACCCGCTTTCCTAAAAATCGACAAGAATGCCGATGTATTAGAAAACTTCTTCAAAAACTTCCTGAGCCAGAGTAAAGATCCTACACATTTTCATTTCTTTAAAATCCCGTTAGAGTTGTTTGAGAGTATTACGCCTGTTCTCAAAGAAATGCTGAAAGATCCTGATAATCCATCCAATAAAGAAGCATTAGATGCCTACAAAATCTTACCTGAAGCTTTTGCTCCAAAAGAATATCAAGCGCTGGATGAATCCCGAATTAATTGGGATCAGTTGGCAGAATTAGGTATCACCAAAGAAAAACTCGAAAAATCAGGTAGCTTAGAGCCGATGTTCAACTGGCAAAAATCCCCTGTACTGCTTACTATCAAAACCGAAGCTCTGGGAGAAGCCGTCTATTCCGATGCCCGTTTGTCTTTCAGAGAAGATGCGGAGGGTAATATCAAACTGCGTATTCACAATATACGTAATGCACCCGAACTCAATTATCCTTTTATGGGAGCAACATTCACAAAAGAAGATAAAGAGAATCTTCGCCAAACAGGTAATGCAGGAAGACTGATTGAGATTGAACCCAAAGAAGGTATGAAGATGAATGCTTTTGTCTCCATAGATAAACTGACCAATGAACTGGTAGCCCTTCGTGCCGACAGGATAAAAATACCGGATGAATTTAAAGGGATCAAACTAAGCGAGGAACAGAAGAAAGATTTGGCAGAAGGAAAAGGTGTTTATTTAGAAGATATGAAATCGAAGAAAGACACTCTGTTCAGTGGTACGGTTCAGATTAATGCCGACAGAAGAGGTCTTGAAATACATTTTGGGAATACCCCCAGGCAAAGCCAATCCCAACACCAATCCGAAAGCCAGCAAGAAGCCCCAAAGTCATTCCGCAAGAAAGAACTAACCGAAGATCAGCAGGCGAGCCTGAATGAAGGAAAAACCGTTTATGTCAGTGGTCTGACTGATCGCAACGGAAAAAACTACAATGGCTACATTACGTGGAAACCCGAAACGGGTAAAACCGACTTCATGTTTGCTACCGATTACAAGAAAGCATTGGAACAAGGTACAGTTAAGCCCGATAACCGCCATAAGGTTCAGATTGCCGTTAATTCGGAAGGAAAAACCAATGAAGCGACCAAGAAAGTAAGAGAGCCGTTAGAGCAAGGGCAGACCGTACCAACCGAAAAACAGAAAGAAAAGCAGGAGAATAAACAGGAACAGGAAGAGTCCCAGCAACAATCCCGGGGAATAAGAAGATAACAGATAAATCCCTATATTTACCGCTGATTTCTACAACTTTACTTCATAGGCTGCTTTGTATCGGGAGGTACTTTGGCCAGCTTGTAACTTTGAGAAATTAGTGGAGGCTCTCGGGGAAAGGAAAACCCGGGAGCCGTTCTGCTTTTATAAGCAATCCCCTATACTACATTATTAAAAACGGTCTACCGACCTCCACTAATTTCCACCACAATGAAAGCTAAAAATAACCGGCAGGAGTTGTCCTATTACGGACTACTTCTTCATTCCTATCTTCAGGAAAGCCATCCCGACAAAACAGAAGATTCCCAATTCATTAAAACAAGAGCAGATATTGCAGCTGAAGCCTATTCCAATGCAATAAAAGACGGTTACTCTCACGACCGGGCCGAAGAAATGGCTTGTAAAGCTTTATATGAAGGGCTTTTATTCTCCAAATTCGATACCGTCCGTTCGATTCTTTTAGAGGAATTTTCCTATATCCCCGAAAGCGAAGTCTTTCAGAAAACAATGTTACTACTCCCTCTCTGTGAAGAAGTCTTTACAGAATATACCCTGCATGATGAGTTTGCGTATTCTGCCGAATACAATCTACTCTATACGGAACTGGTTGGATTAATAGATATATGGGAGGATGAACATGAGCTATAATAAAAAGGCTCATCTGAGAGCCAATATCGATGCAGTTAAGGTCGTTTTTACCCTTGAAAAAGAACAACGCCCAGCTACCGAAATCGAGCAGGATATATTAATGGAATATACCGGATTCGGAGGCCTCAAATGTGTACTTAATCCTGTCAATAGTCTGGCAGATACAGCATCATGGGCAAAATCTGAACTGGAGTTATTTCCGATGGTCGCCGAACTGCATCGGGTAATCAGGGATAATACCGATTCTGCTATAGAGTATAAGCAATATATCAATAGTATAAAGAACTCGGTACTGACAGCTTTCTATACTCCGCCTTTAGTTGTTCAGGCTCTAGCCGATACATTCAGTGATAACGATGTACAGATAAATACCCTGTTGGACCCATCAGCAGGCATGGGTGGTTTTTCCTCTGCTTTTTCTTTCCGCTACCTCAAAGCTGATATCATTAATTTTGAAAAGGATCTTCTGACTGGTAAAATATTATCTCATATCAATCCTGATGATAAAGTTATTGTAGATGGCTTTGAAACTATTGAGAGCCGATATAATAATCATTTTGATGTGGTTACTTCCAATATTCCTTTTGGAGAGATGAGTGTATTCGATGCAGAATTTATGAAAACAGATAAACTGCATAGGGATTCTACTCGGGCCATTCACAATTATTTCTTTCTGAAAGGAGTTGAAACATTGCGTGAAGGAGGATTGATGGCATTTATTACCTCTCAGGGTGTATTAAACTCACCAAACAATCAAGCCGTAAGGCAATGGCTAATGAATAATACCAATCTGGTATCAGCTATCCGTTTACCGAATAACCTCTTTGTAGAAAATGCAGGAACAGAAGTCGGTAGCGATTTAATCGTTCTGCAAAAGAATACACTAAAGCAAGAACTAACCCGTCAAGAGAAAAAGTTCCTGACAACCTATGAGCTTTCATCGGGTATAACAATCAACAGCAGCTTTGAAAATCTACAACGAATAGTCCATACCAAAGGATTTAGAGATACCGATCCTTATGGAAAACCGGCACAGGTATTCTTACATGAAGGAGGAATGGAAGCTATTTCTTCTGATTTAAAGCAGATGTTAAATACCGATTTTAAACTGAATCTCGATCTGAACTTATACTATAAGTATTCATCACAAAATCAAAAGGCTGTTCAGAATACATCTGCAATAAATAACAAGTCTCAAGTAGCAGAAGAAAAAGCTAAAGTTAAAGTTATTGAGCTGAATGTATCACAACCAACCATGTCTTTATATGATTTGTTTGGGTTTACAGAAGCCGAGCGTACACAGATTAAACCGAACAAAAGAAAACGCACACCTCAACCCAATCAGAAACCTGTACAGTTAAGTTTGTTTTCCTCCAATGAGAGACAAAAGCCTGAACCCAGCCCCGAACAAGTTGTCAGAGAAGAGCAACCAAAACCACCGATGGAACTTCGACCCTTCTCCGGCATATTGGAAGAATACCATAAGCAAGGCTCATTAGTCAAAGATGACGGGCAGATCGGCTATCTGAAAGATCGTTACAGGACAGATGCTGTGTTTCAGCCCTTGGATCTGCCGACAATACAGCAATCAAAGGTTGACAGGTATATCCAATTACGGGATGCGTATCATAAGTTGTACGACTATGAAGCCAAGAATCTGACTGAAGAACCTGATTTACGAAAAGACCTGAATACCTCCTATGATTCTTTTTTCAGGCTCTATGGAAATCTGAACGATAAGAAGAATCTGGATATAATCAAGATGGATTCTTCCGGAACAGCGATTCTTGCATTAGAACGCAGGATAGACGGAAGATTGCAAAAGGCGGATATATTTCAGAGACCTGTAAGTTTTAATCCTGATGAGATAAAACATACAGAAACCTCTCGTGAAGCTTTAGTTGCATCATTAAACAAATATGGAGAGATTCATCTGGATTATATGCTCTCGCTATTGGATAATAAAAAGCGGGAAGAGGTTTTAAATGATCTGGAAGGGCAGATCTATTTCAATCCGATGATCCAAAACTTTGAGATACGGGATAAGTTTATTTCAGGAAATGTAATTGAAAAAGCAGAGCAAGTCAAAAATTATCTCACGAATCACCCGAATGATCCGGCATCACAAACCGCCCTTAAAGTATTAGAAGAATCTATTCCACAACCAATCCGCTATGCGGAACTTGATTTTAACTTCGGAGAACGCTGGATACCGATGCAAACCTATCGGGATTATGCCAGTACACTTTTTGAAACCAATGTAAATATTGAATATTATGCCTCTCGTGATGATTTTACTGTCAATTCCGAACGAAGTAACCTGATTATTAATGAAAAGTTTGCTATACAAAGTGAAAAGCAGCTTTTCACAGGCATCCATCTGATGAAGCATGCACTGCTTAACACAACTCCGAATATCACCAAGACAATTGAAGTATTGGATGAGAACGGAGAACGCAAAAGTATAAAAGTCGCAGACCCAGAAGCAATCCAATTAGCAAATTCCAAAATAGACGAGATACGAAACGGTTTTACCGACTGGCTCAACAACCAGTCTCCCGAATTTCAAAATAAGTTAGCAGATCTATATAATAAAAAATTCAACTGTTATGTCCGTCCTGAATACGATGGTTCACACCAGACATTCCCTGATCTTGACCTGAAAGCTTTAGGTATTGTCGATTTATATCCGAGTCAGAAGGACTGTATATGGATGCAAAAACTCATAGGCGGAGGCATAGCTGATCACGAAGTAGGTGGAGGAAAGACACTTATTATGTGTATTGCAGCCTATGAAATGAAACGATTAGGGTTAGCTAACAAACCGATGATATTAGGGCTAAAAGCCAATGTACACGAAATAGCTCATACCTTTAGAACAGCATATCCAAATGCAAAGATTCTCTATCCGGGAAAGGAAGACTTTACACCAAGTAAACGGGTAAAGATCTTCAATGATATAAAGAACAACAACTGGGATGCCGTTATCCTGACGCACGATCAATTTGGAAAGCTACCCCAATCTCCTGAAATGCAGCAACAGATATTCCAAACAGAACTGGATTCGGTCGAAGAGAATCTTCGTGTTATCGAACAGATTGAAGGTAAATCCGCTTCCAAACGCATGTTACGGGGATTGGAAATAAGAAAACAGAATCTGGAGGTAAAGCTGAGTGTGCTTGCCGATACGATAAAGAACCGCACGGATGATGTGGTAGATTTCAAAATGATGGGAATCGACCATTTGTTTGTAGACGAATCTCATCAATTTAAGAACCTGACTTTTACCACTCGACATGATCGTGTTGCAGGCTTAGGTAATCCTGAGGGAAGCCAACGAGCCTTGAATATGCTCTTTGCCGTTCGTACGATACAGGAGCGTACAGGTAAAGACTTAGGAGCTACATTCCTTTCGGGGACGACCATATCCAACTCCCTGACAGAATTATATCTGTTATTCAAATATCTTCGTCCGAAAGAATTGGAAAATCAGGGTATCAATTCTTTTGATGCATGGGCAGCAATCTATGCCAAAAAAACAACCGATTATGAATTTTCTGTTACCAACCAGATCGTACAGAAAGAACGTTTCCGTTATTTTATTAAAGTCCCTGAACTGGCGAACTTTTATGCAGAGATTACTGATTTTCGGACAGCAAAAGATATTGGCATAGACCGTCCCGAAAAGAATGAGATACTGTACAATATCCCACCAACACCGCAGCAGGAAATATTTATTCAAAAACTAATGGAATTTGCTAAAACAGGAGATGCGACATTACTAGGCCGAGTTCCACTGACTGAAAAAGAAGATAAAGCAAAGATGCTGATTGCGACCGACTATGCCCGTAAGATGTCATTGGATATGCGTATGATTAATCAGGCATATGGTGACCATGTCGATAACAAAGCATCTCATTGTGCAGCTAAAATAGCAGAGTATTACAATAAATATGAATCCAATAAAGGAACACAATTTGTATTCTCTGATTTAGGCACATATAAACCCAATGAATGGAATCCGTATTCAGAGATTAAGCGAAAGCTGGTAGAGGATCATGGTATTCCCGGACATGAGATACGCTTTATTCAGGAAGCTAAAACAGATAATGCCCGTAAAACATTGATTGAAGGAATGAATGAAGGGCGTATCCGAGTATTGTTTGGTTCTACTTCGATGTTGGGAACAGGAGTAAACGCTCAGCAAAGAGCTGTAGCTATCCATCATTTGGATACACCGTGGCGACCATCTGACTTGCAACAACGGGACGGGCGTGCTATTCGTAAAGGAAATGAAATCGCTAAACTATATGCAGATAACAAAGTCGATGTGGTTATCTATGCAGTTGAGAAAAGCCTTGATTCCTATAAGTTCAATCTGTTACAGAATAAACAGACATTTATCAATCAGCTAAAGAATAATAGTCTGGGCAGTCGTACTATTGATGAGGGCAGCATGGATGAAAGTGCAGGCATGAATTTCTCGGAGTATGTGGCTATTCTTTCAGGTAATACCGATTTATTGGAGAAAGCCAAGCTGGAGAAAAAGATCAATGCTTTGGAAAGTGAGAAGAAAGCATTTGTCAAGAGTAAATCTTCAGCGACTTTCAAATATGAGGATAGTACCCGAACCATCGAAGGAAATACCCAAATGATAAACCGCATGACAAAAGACTGGGATGCATTCAGTAATCGTGCTCAGACAGATAATGAGGGGAATAAACTGAATCCTGTAAAATTGGAAGGGATAAATTCATCTGATCTGAAAATTATCGGAGAAAAGTTAAATCACTTATCGGATAATGCCCGCACCAATAACGAGTATTTCACCATAGGTACACTCTATGATTTTAAACTTCTTGTAAAGACAGAGGACAGTCAAAAAGAAGGTTCGATCTTTAAAGATAACCGATTTTTTATAGAAGGGGAGGGTGGAATAAAGTACAACTACAATAACGGACATATCGCTACTGATCCGAAACTAGCCGCTATGAATTTTCTGAATGCTTTGGAGCGTATTCCTAAATTGATTGAGAAATACCACACCGATAATGAAAAACTATCTAAAGATCTACCCATACTAAAAGAAGTTATTGATTCTTCTTTCAAAAAAGAACCTCTATTAAAAGAATTGAAAACAGAATTGGTCGCTTTGGATCGACAAATTCAGCTTACTCTGACAACCAAAGATGAACCGAAAGAAGTTCAAAAAGTTACTCCTGTACAGTCTGTTGATTCTGTAAATAATGTTCGCTCAGGGAAACCAATGAGTATTAAGGAGATTATTGATGCAAACAGGGATCGTATATTGATCGGAAAAGTAGGTTCTGATACTAATAAGAAAGAAGAACAAATTTCTAGAGGAATTAAAATATAGAAATAATTAATTATACGATCGTATATTTTGGTTAATAAACTATTCTCTTATACTAATTTTGTATATTAGTGTCGGTAAATTAAAAATCTTATTTTATGCTGTCGAAAACTACAAATTTAGAAACTATACGTATAGTTGAAACATGGACTACTGCTGAATTAGAGCGGTTTGCTATTACAATGGATATTCCTTTGCAATCTCAACATAATGGATTAAACCTATCTAAGAGTATGAAAGCGAATCAAATACTTATAGCTTTAAATGATAATCAAATAACGGGTCCATATAGTGGAGATTTGCAAAAGGATGCTATAAAATACGTTTTTGATAAATTTGAATCAGAAAGGGATTCTACGACAAGTTCATCTCTAAGATATGACCCATTCTCTTTAACCGATTTAGTAGAAGAGGATAGCGATAATGAAAACATGGATGAATTATTTAATGAAGCGTATACAAGCTTAAGTATGAATTTGAAAAGAGATGGCTTTAAAATTAACAATGGAATAGTCGTATCCTTATTACCCGAAGAATTATTAGTAACAAATACAGAAAATGAATTGATCCGATTATTAGACCATTTTAATTTTTCAACATCAAAAGCTCATCTTGTACAAGCAATAAGTAATCATTCAAGTTCGAATTGGGCTGCAGCTAATGGACAATTTAGAACCTTTATTGAATCTTTATTGATTGAGATCGCACATAATTTAAACTCAACATCAACTTGCACTGATTTTGGTAGTGCACAAAATGAACTAAGCAATTTAAATCCGCCTTTTTTATTAAGAACTTTAAATGAAGTCTCAATATCGACAAATCCATTAGACAAATCGTATGTTGCTGGTTTGTGGAAAAGATTACACCCTACAGGTTCTCATCCAGGTATCTCAGATGAAGAAGATTCTACATTTAGATATCACACAGTTAGTGTATTTGCAAGATATCTATTAGCTCGTTTAGAGACTAGAATACCATAAAAGTATATTAAAAAAGAACCCTCGATATCCTCATGATAGAGAGGTTTTTTTAGTTATGAAATACAACATTGCTACTCGCTCTTACAATATTTTTTTCTTTTGCCATTTATCCTTATCTGTAAGTTTATCTTTGCCTCCGAAGTATTGATCTACAAAGATTTTGACATCCGATTCCCTATAATAGTTCCGCTTACAGATTGTTTTGAAAGGGAGTAATCCTAAATTGCGATAACGTTGTAAGGTACGTGGGGTGATTTTAAGGAAAAGGCATAAATCCTGATTATCAAGTAAACGCTCTCCCAATACACCACTGTTCTCAGAAACCAGGAGCTTATCAACTTTTTCATCTATGCGTTTGAGAAGCCTGACCAGTCCCTTTATATTGGATTCGAATATTTCATCGTCTATCATCATAACCTTACTTTTTAGGTTTGTTTCTTTTCCTGCGTTCAATATACTGTTGATGGCTATTTATCAGATCAGAAAGTGCTTCTTCACCGGTTTTAACCAAGTGTTCCTGTAGAATACGCTTTATTTCTCCTATAGTATAATAGGTTTTTCCTGACAGAATCGAATATGAGATAAGTTGATTGGAGCGAAGGCGTTGCAGAGTCCGTTCGCTTATCCGTAGAAAGGTACATACTTCATAACTATCGACCCATACTTCGTCCAATTCTTTAGATGTACTGGACGTATCATTATTTCGGATGTAGTCGGTAATCGAATCAATCTTTCTGATTAATTCTTTAAATGCTTCTGAATCTATTGTTATAACTTCCATATCATATTTGTTTGAAACAAAGGTCTGATATTTAGAAGTTTTAAAAGCCCAAGTTGGGATAACTATTTTCAGATAAGTGCCTAGTTTACTAATAGATAAGGTCCTTCATTTAATTATTTTAATTTATTTGAAAGAGAATCTGTGGTATAAGGTTTCAGTGAAGTATTTTATATTGTTGATGGCTATTTTCAGGACTGTTTCATGTAGAAAAGTATGAAAAAATAAATACCCAAGCTTGGGATAAACTTGGGTAATTGGAATTTTATTTTTATAGTATTTAAAGCTCAATATCTCGATGATATTCAACCTGTAATACATTATTACTGTATGAATGGGTGTTGTCTAACTTCCAAGTCAATTCCTTAGCTATATTGGGAAATAAAGGAATTCCTGATCCAAGCATCATAGGTATGATTGTAATTATCATTTCATCTATTAAATCATTGTCAAGAAGCATGGAAATAATTTCACCTCCACCTACGATCCAGATGTCTTTACCTTCTTGTTTTTTGATCTCTGATAAAGCTTCTATTATATTCTCAGAAACGAAATGAATATCCTCTTTCGGATTATTCATCTTATTTCGGGTAATTATATAGGATATCTTGTCCTTATATGGATAGATTACATCCATATTTAGAATATCCCGATAAGTTCTACCACCCATAATCACAGTATCAACAGAATTGAAGAATTCATCATACCCATAGTTTAATTCAGGTGTAATTGGATATGCTGAAAGCCAGTCTAGTCCGCCGCCTATATCAGCAATATATCCATCAATAGATGTGGCAATATATAATTTTATTTTTCTCATATTCAGTATGTTTTAGGTATATAATATACAAAAAAAAGCGTGGATCTCACAAGCTTCTACATAGAGGTACTGGCATACCCACAAGCGAAACAGGCGAATCCACGCTATACAACTGCATAGCATGAACATTGCATCTGTTGGTCTCGCTTAATTTTGAAAAGTGCCAGTTTCCTATGTAGAGACGTTACAGCGAACGTTATGTTATATATGTCAAGAAGTATTCAGAATACTCCTGCTTTTCTTTTTATTCATACAAATATAAGTTATTATTTCGATTCATTTATTGTCCAATTCGTTCATTCTTTCTTCGAGAAGCTTGATCAATTTATCTAAAAATAAAGTTCGGCTGCCTTTGCGCTCTCGTATTTCAAGAAATGTATGATAGAAGTCTCCTAAGTTGATATTAAAAACAGTTTCAATGTATTCCGCTAGCTCTTTAATATTTGTATTTCCATTGTTAAAACATCCTGCACTATCCCAAGCATAAATCTGTTCAACAAGCTCAGCTTTTTTTGCGGTCCAGGTTAGTTTTGTCTTAGGTAAACTTAGACCTTCAGGGATACTTTGCTGTAGATTACTTATATTCAATAGCTTATTGTTTATATAAACTGTTAATCTTTCATTAGCAATCATTTTTGCAACTTTGAAATCGAAACTTGTTGAAAATTTTGTATCTCTTTCAAAATAGAAACAATCCAAAATTAGCTGAATATCTGGTTTTCCTCTCAAAAAATAGTATTTATCAAGATGGGTACTTCCGGAACGGTAGTATTGATAAAAATCAGCATTATTATCAAAGAAATACTTAATTCTAGCTAATATTCCTTCTAAATAGTTCTTCTTATCTAAATTACTTCCCGTAGGCATTCTCATTTCTAAGTTATATACTTTTCGATAATATATCAGGATACTAAATAATTGAGGCTTAGTTTCCTTGAAAAAAGTAATTTCATCTTGTTGATCATCGAATTTATAATTTGAGACAAACTCTTTTAATTTATCAAATGTAGATTCCAATAAGGAAATAATACTAATTGATTTCTGAAAGATATTATTTTCTTCAGATTCGATTAGTAGAATCTCTTTGTTAATGCTTTCTTTTATATCTTTAATAAATTGCTTCATAGTACTAGTTTTACTCATATGTTTTTTGAAGAGTATAATATTCGCAAAACCTTTGAAAATAAAGAATGTAAATATTGTTAACTCCGATAGTATTCCATAACAGAGTCATATCCTATACAAAATATCTTTTCAGCATGTTCTAAATCAAACATAGTATACTCTTTTAATGTTGGTTCAATTAATATATCACAAGATATTTTATCTATTTCTATATTAGAATTCACTAAGTATTGAAGTGATCTTTCGGCTACTCCCTTGAACGAGTTAGAAAACTCTTTTTTGTAGATTGTATTTAAATTAACTGCAACTAATTGCTTGCAATATGGCCTTATCACTGTTGTCGGTAAATTCTTTAGTAATCCTCCATCAACATAATGGATACCGTCTATCACAACCGGGGTGAAGATAATTGGGACAGAGCATGATGCTATTACTGGTTCTATAAGTTTCCCTCTCGAGAAGCTGGCTATTTCTCCATTATCAAAATCCGTTGTAACAACATGCAGAGGAATCCTTAAATCTTCAAAGGATTTAGCTCTTATATATTTCTTTAATAAATTGGAGAGATGTGTCATTTTTGATATACCGCTATAGGGTATTGTAAAATCAACGAATTCTCTTTTCTTTTTAGATGTAAAGATCTTCATAACTTCTTCCGGGGTATAACCGTCAGCGATAAATACCCCCACTAATGCTCCGGCACTGGTTCCTGAAATAATATCCGGATTACCTCCCTTTTCAATTAGAGCCTGAATAACCCCTAAATGGGCAAAACCTTTCGCTCCACCCCCACTTAAAGCCAGGCCTAAATCATATTTCTTTTCCATATCTTTTAGCATTATAATAGACTTGCGACAAATCCACCTGATAGAGATCCTGCACAACAGTTGGTCCACATTTCTGCTGACATGGGATAGGTTCCCCAATAGCAGCCCCAGAAATACCAATGTAAGTATCCCAATATCAAACCTATAAGCATGGCGAGTAAAGTTGCCTTATTTTGAATTATTAAAGCCTGTAACCTTTTCATTATTTCTTGTTTTATGGTTGACTCCAATAAAAACCTGAGATATTCAGCATTTCAGCTTTTTGCCTTATATTTATATTCTTCCGGATTTCTCTTGCAAAAATATTATTGATAGTATGTCCTGGGCGGTTTGCTACTATTTCTCCTTTTATAAAATAACCGACTAGTGCAATGTCCCCTATTATATCTAATAATTTATGCCTGGCAGGCTCATCCGGAGTTCTCAGTGAAGTATTCATCACATATCCGAGATGATTTGCATGCCTTTTCTTTACACATAACATATCACAAAGTTTATCTAGTTTCTTTTGTTCCATAATCTGATCATAAATAATAATGGCATTATCCATATCCCCTCCTTTTATGAGGTTCTTATCTATCAAAGATTCTATTTCTCTGACAAAAACGAAGGTTCTGGCAGAAGCAAAATCTTTTATGAATGAAGATAATCCCGGCAGATATGCTTCTTGCTGTTTTAATAATACCGAGTCAAAAGAAATACTGCTTTTAATACTGAACGAGTCACTGGGCCTCAAGATCAGTGAGGCTCCTGTAACTTCATCTCTTACCTTTATTCTTTTTCGAGGGAAACTAATATATATCCTTCTTGCATTTTGAATAGTAATTCCTGTTTCTAATATTTTTTGTACAAAAGAAATTGAACTGCCATCCATTATCGGAAATTCAGGTGCGTCCACATCGATCAGACAGTTGTCTATTTCGCAGGCATATAAGGCTGCCAATGCGTGTTCTACTGTTCCAATTTGTATTGTTGCGGAGCCTATTACAGTACTTCTTTCCGTGGAGACTACATTTTCGGCAACAGCATCGAGAATGGGACCTCCCGGTAAATCGATACGTCTGATCTTATAACCATGATCTTCCGGAGCAGGATTAAATTTTATTTTCACATTAAGCCCTGAATGTAATCCTTTCCCCATTAGGGTAAAGCTGTTTTTTAATGTTCGTTGTTTTATAATCATTTCTTTATCTTTTAATTATCCTTTCTTAAGTAAGCATGCCCCACAGGAATATCCTCCGCCAAAGACTGAAATACAAACTAAATCTCCGGTCTTTAATTGCTCGTAGTGTTGAGCTAATACCAGTAAGGTGCTGGCGGATCCCGTGTTACCTAGTTCCTGTATATTCGACATTGTTTTATTTTCCGGTATATTTAATTGTTTAATCACATTTTCTAAAATTCGGCTATTGGCCTGATGCCCGATAAAGTATGCCAGATCTGAAATATCGTATCTATTCTTACTGGTAATTTCTTCTACACTTTTAGCCATATATTTACACGCCTGTAAAAAAACATCCCGGCCTATAGGCATCTGCAGCTTCCCTCTCTTCAGATTCAGTGTAATGGCTTGCGTACCCATTCCGATATGCCCCAAACCTTGAGAGGTTACATCTAATACTTGTATTTCTTCATTAGAAAAACGATCCTTTGAGAAAAAATACGCGACGGCTCCGTCTCCCCACAAATGTCCCGATATCTTGTCGGAGTCATCCGAATAAGAAGAATTCTTCTCTGCACAGACAAGTAGAGCTTTGGATGCTTTACCCGATATAAAAAAAGATTGTATTATTTCTATGGCATTGATAGACGAAGAGCAGGCTGATGAAACATAGAATACCTTAGCCAGGTTTATATTATATACGCGTTGGATGATATGCCCGGTTGTGACTACCGTATCAGTTGGTGTATAAGAGGCAAAAACAACCAGGTCTACGTCTTCAATAGGATAAGGCAACCTGGGCAATGCATGCTTTACGGCTGTAAAACACATAAACTCCGATGTTTCTTTTTCAGACGCCCTTGCCCGGGAACGTATGCCTGTACGTTGGCGAATCCACTCATCGGTAAGCCCGTTGGTTTGAGTGAAATACTCATTATTAATTCTTTTTGTCGGAATATAGTATCCCACAGCATTTATATACATATTTGTTCTTTTTATAGACTGTTTTTACTTTCGTTTTGCTTGATGCTTAACTTCAGGATGCTTAAATAAAAACATTTTCCAGAATAAGACATTATAAGAATATATCAGAAAAAAACATGGAGCTGTATGGTATCCACAGAGCCATGAGTATGTTTCTGCGATGTTTCGTATGTCTTGTTTGTTTAACTTTAAACGTCTGAAACTTCTGCACCGGGAAATAATATTACATTTACCCAATCTCATACGGTTCAAGTCTACAAGTAAAAACTGATATTTTCCTGCTTTTTCCCTATACAATATATTGCCTGGAGAATAATCCTTATGAAGAATATTATTATTGTGTAAATTAGCAGTAAATTGAATGAAATCTCTCAGTAACCTGTCATTTATGATTTCTGATCCATAGCCTAATATATTGCGGATTGTTCCATCTGTATTCTCATGTATAGAAATATAATAGGACTCTTCAAAAAGATAACCTTTAAATATTTCAATATAAGCAATCGGGTCAGGTGTTCCAATACCTTTTGTTTTTAAATATATAGCATGATCGTAAGAGCGCTTAGCCTTTGAGTCTCGCAGATAACAATAGGCAAATTTATTTATCAATGAAGGTACTTTAAAACTCTTGACATTTATTGCAAGGCCCTTGTAATTATACTTCTTTATTACGTTCCTATCCACATAAAGTATTTCTCCGGATTCTTTAAAAATACCAGGTATCGATAAAACAAACTCATCCAATATTTTATATTTCGGATTAATATGAATATTTGTTTTCATTTTATATCACGTTCATAGATCATTTTCAGATTATATGCAGGTATAACACCCATAATCCGCTTGTATTCTTTTCCGTTTCTAAATAAAACTATACTAGGTACCCCCGATATATTATATTTATCTACGGCTTTTATTTCATTATCCACATTGATAGCATAAAAAGGAATAGTTTCATCTTTACTCATGGCCAAATGGTTCAGTTTATACTCCATATTTTTGCAAACATCAGAGTTTGAAATATAAAAAAGTACGATGCATGTTTTCCCGGAGATACTATCCGAAATATTATCCGGTGTAAGATGTATCAAATACGAATTATCAACGGACATGTTATTTTCATCAAGCTGACTATTTCCTACAAAGTAGCATACCGCGATAAGTATGGCTAATGCTAATACAAAATATATAGGTTTGATCCGCATGATGTTTATATTATAACCGGAAGGGAGAACCGGGCTTTTTTAGTGTATAGGTATAGGTATGATGGTTCTTGTCCAGCCCTCCTCCGGTCAGATTATGTATGAAAAAAGTTAACGTCCCGTTACTTGTAAATATTCAATTCGTTTTTTCTGATAATCGGCATACGATTCCACATATTTATCCCGGTTTTGCTGCAATAGTGTCTGGGCATCCAATACATCCGTGAGTGTTACCGTTCCTACTTTATAGTAGTTGCTGTTTAGACGTAAATTCTCAGTTGCCTGCTCTACTCCGTCTTTTGCCAGCAAAATCTGTTTATAAGCATTATCCAGTTCATTTTTTACATTCTGCATTTGCAACAATAGTTTCTCTTCTGTATCACTTTTATTGTTCACGGCTATCTGTTCTTGTATTTTCTGTCGTTTTATGGCATGTGACCCTCCCCACCAACCGGATATAGGAATACTGACAGAAGCAAAGGCCATACTATTATCTCTCCATTTATCAACAATGTTTTCGCCATAATAAGAAGCACCAATTGCAATAGTAGGCAAATATTCTCCCCATTTCATTTTTGTCTGTAATTTTGTCGCTTCTATATTTTTATCAAGAAGTTTACTCTCCATTCTGTCCGTTAAAGCCGTTTTATGATCCACATAATAATTTACAGGAGACTCTAGACTCTCTATATCCGGCGTAGCAATCTTAAACTGATCAGCTTCTATCAGATCCAGATTCATCTCTTGGCATAAAGACATCTTTACCAATTTTATCCCGTTTTCCAGATTGATACGTGCACTTTTCACCTCATTCTTTTTTAATTTTACTTTCAGTACATCATTATGTGTTATCAGTCCTGTTTTATAAGAAAGTTCTACATCCTTTAACAAGGTATCTAACTGTGTATCTATTATATCCAGAGTTTGGCCTTTCTCATACAAGGATACCAGTTGCCAATACAGACTTTCTGTATTCAATAGAACTTCGTTTTCTGAAAGTTTAGCCTGAAACCGGCTGACCTCAGTACCTAGATTTGCTAGTTTATTTCCGATTATAATCCGGCCACCAGTAAATATGGGCTGTGTAACGGTTATTCCTGTTTGAAATCCTTTATCGAACAAGCCTAATGACATTCCGGCAAGATTCATCGAAACTAATGGGTCTTTGGGTAGTATCCCCGTTCCTGATGCACTAATAGAAGGGAAGTAATTTGTAAGAGCTTCTTTTTTTAATTGTTCAGAAGCTTGGATTTCCAGCCGGCTGTTTTTCAGCTTACGATTATTCTCTATCGCAATCCTCTTACAATCTTCCAATCCGTACTGACTCTGAGCCTTTATTTGTAAAGAACAGGAAAAAAGAACAAGACCTAGTATCGCTTGTATATAATATATTTTCATAATTTTTCTATTTCCGGGTTAAGTTTATTATCAGCACCTCTGTAACTATACCAATATATCAATGGCAACATGGTCAGGATAAAAATCATAGAGATCATTGTTCCGAAACAAATTACCGTACCCATCGGACACCAAAGGGGACTTTTACTGATAATCATCGGAATAACCCCCATTGAGGCAGCAGCAGAGGTTAAGAATATTGGGCGCATCCGTCGTTTTCCGGCTTGTATACAAGCTTCTAAGACCGAGTGTCCTTCTTTATACCTTAATTCTTCAATATAGTCGTACATAATAATACCGTTACGAACAATAATACCGATCAGGCTGATAACTCCAAGTACGGCTGTCACACTGAAATCCATCCCCAAAATTTTCAATCCGAGCGTAGCTCCGAATATGCTGAGCAGGGTTGAGCCTAATATCAGTATAGTTAGTTTTATCTTTCTGAAATGGAACACGAGTATGAAGAAAATAATAAAGATTGAGCCTAATAATCCCTTTGCAATTTTAGGGATGGTCTCGTCATTGAAATCTTTCACCCCTCCGTACGATATACTGATATTGTTCGACAGAGATTTGTTCACTTGCATATCATTGACCAATTCCTCAACCCTTGATTGGACCTTACTGACTTTTTCGCCTCGTTTAAGATCCACATAAACAGACAATGTCCTTATTCCGTTTCGGTGAGCTATCTGTCCTTCGTTCCAATCAGTGGAAATATTTGCTATCTGTCTTAAAGGTACTGCCGGAGAGACAAGCCCCGATACATATTCGTTGGCTACATCTTCGGCTACAGGATCTTTCTTTTCCCACGCCGACTTCAGCACTACCGGTACAGAATAATCCCCTTCCCAAACCGTTGTAATAGGCATTCCCCCAAACCGCGAAGCCAGCCCTAGTCCCAGCATGGTTTCATTAACCCCCAATCGGTTTGATTCAACCGGGTCAAGCGTGATATTAACCCCCGGCAACATTTCTTCAAAGTTGGTATATACACGCAAAGGTTCGTCCATTTTCTTTAGCTCTATCATCAGACTGTCTGCAAAATATTTCAAATCACGAATACTATCTCCTGATATCCGGACCTCAATGTCTGCATCGACTCCTAACTGATAATCTAATTGTTTGAATTTGACAAAGGCATTGGGATAATGATAAGCATATTTTGAAGCATATTCGTCCAGTATATCTTCGGTATCGCTATTAAACTCCGTATTTACAATGAACTGGGCAAAATTAGTTCCTCCCAGTTTTGGGGCGTATACTGTATGAAAACGGGGAGAGCCCATTCCCATAAATGTAGTTACTGATAGTACTCGTTCATCCTTTTGGAGTATCGCTTCCATATCTTTGGCTATCGTTTCTGTCTGTTCCAGGGAGCTGCCTTGAGGCAGATATATTTCTACGGCAAATTGGTTCCGCTCGGCTACAGGCATCAGCTTTAAAGGTAAGGTAAGGGCGAATGCAATACCTCCGACAATGGAAGCAATCCCTATACAGAGTGTCAATTTCGGATATTTGAATACTTTCTCTATCAGCCGGTTATAACCGGATTGTATCTTGCCAAGCAACGATTTTTTATGCGGTTTATCCGGATCTTGTACTGCATCACTTTTTAATCCTTTTTTGATAAAAAAGTAGAGCATATAAGGAATTAACATAATAGCGACACCAAGGGATACGCTCAAAGTGACGAGTACCGTCCATGGAAAAGTGACGACAAAATCATATATCTGTCCGCTGAATGTCAATAGAAAAGGAAAAAATGTAATACTGATAGCCAGTGTTGCGGAAAAGATTGCCTTGGCATATTCCTTAGCACTGGATATGGCTGCTTCCCAACGGGAAATACCGTGATCCAGCTTTTCGAGATAACTGTCGACAATTACAATCGAATTATCAACAATCATACCTAAGACGACTACCAGGGCAGCCAGAGTAACGGTATTCAACTCGATACCGAATGCGAACATTAAGCCTATAGAGATAAAAATAGTTATTGGAATAGAGGATGCGGCAACTCCGGCTACCCGTAATGGCAAAAGTGTCATTGTAACCAATATTACGGCGATAATGGCAATTAATAATTCTTTCAGGAAGGTATTGGTTGAAGCATCTACGACTTGTGGTTGGTCTGCAATCCTGTTAATACGGATATCATCAGGGATTGTTTTCTCGAAATCTGTAATAACCGCATCTACATCTTTACCGTATTGAACAATGTTATATCCGTTACGCATTTCTGTTGATAAGATCAGGCAGTTTTTACCATTATTGGTCGTATAGCTTTCCGGTGACGGATATTCCCTGACAACCCGTGCCACATCCTTTAAGCGGATATGGTTTCCCTGTATATCTGAATAAACGATCTGCTCCTCAATATCGGTTTCCGACTGGTAAGGACGAGTAATGTGAATGGGAACCACCATCTCATCATTGTCCACTTTTCCCGATGCAGTGATGAAGCCTTTTGTCAGTAATGTTTGATATAAATTCAGGATATTAATGCCGTAACTGGCAACTTTTTCTTTTTCTATATAGATGCTTATTTGTTCCTTCTGCACTCCGTAACGGCGTAGATTTGAAACCGATTCCACAGAACGTAGTTTATCTTCGAGGCTTTCCATATAGACCTGTAGTTGCCTGTGGTTTTTAGTCTCGGATTCCATCGTTATAAGCAAGGCTGATGTATCTCCAAAGTCATCATTTGCAATTAAAGCTATGACTCCACCGGGCAATTGCATTTTAAATAGTGATAAGCCATGTTTTATTTTAGACCAGACCTCATCCTTATTATTGACATTGTCATTAAGTTCCACAAAGACATAGGTAATTCCGTCTTTGGAATAAGAGTAAGTTTTCGACTTTTTTACTTCCTTGAAAGTAAACAGATAACGTTCCAATGGTTTAGTCAGTTGCTGCTCTACTTCTGCCGATGTTGCACCCGGATATACCCCGACAACGACTCCCTGGCGTATTGTGAATATAGGAAACTCCTGTTTAGGCATTACTTTCAGAGCCACAATACCGAATACTACCAGTATGCTGACTATCAGTATAACGATCTTATTGTATTTCATAGTCCAGGCTATGAGACCTTTTTCTTCCTTCATAATCTATCTTTCTATTGTTTTTCAGATACAGTAACTATCGAGTTTGGGCTTATATTCTGGTAACCTTCGGTAATCAGAATATCCCCTTTTTGAAGGCCTTGTTCGATAATTACTCCGTTACCTATCAATTTACCTGGGATAATTTCCCGGTATACCGCTTTATCTTGTGCATCTTTTAGCCAGACGAAATGTTTTCCGGAAGCATCAGACTGGATTGATTTCAAAGGGACAATGATCAGATCATCGGCTGTATCTCCATTGGATAAATAAGCTTTGCAAACCATCCCCGGCATAATCTGTAAATTTTTATTGAGGATTTGTACCTTAATATCATACGTGTGAGATATGGGATGTGCAGATATTCCTTTTTCAACAATCTTTCCTCCAACAATCTGATTGTTCAATGCTGAGATCTTAACAGAACATGTTTGTCCTAGCTTTATCGCGGATATTTCTTTTTCAGGTATTGCAACTTTTATTTTGACCGTATTTATAGTCACCATATTATACACGGGAGATCCCGGAAATATATTAGCTCCTGCATCTGAATATCGCTTTGCAATGACTCCCGAGAAGGGAGCATACAGGTTGCAGTCCGAGAGACTTTTCCGGGCAATACGTTCAGCCGATTGAGCCTGAGTTAAAGCTGTTTTAACTTCGATGTATTTAATTTCAGGCAAACTATTGTTCTCATGCAATACCGTTAGCCTGTTATAAGCATCCTGTGCCTGGTTCAATGTGGCTTTAGATGCATCATACATACTTTGCAAAGAGGTTGTATTTAATCGAGCCAAGAGCTGTCCTTTTTGGACAAATTGCCCTTCCTGAAAGTATACCTGCTCTATATTACCTGCTGTCTGAAAGCTTATATCCACCGCATTCTCACCTTCAACAGAGCCTATATACTCTTGTTTATAATTACTGTTCTCTGAACTTATTTCCTGTATCTTTACAGGTATCTTCCGTTCTTCTTTTTTATCCTCTTTATTCACAGAGCAAGATATCACTCCAATGAGCAGCAAGCAATAGAAACATTGTTTTAAAACCAGTTTTTTCATACCTTAAATATGTTCTTATTATTATTTAATTTCAATGGCAAAGTTCTGTTTATTCCAATAAAAAGTTTTTATCAAAATTTAGGAAAACATGTTCAAAATTTTGTATTTCCCCAGTCGAGCCTAACTTTATTTATAACCAATTAAATCATAAGCCTTTCATAAAATACTGAACATCAAACCTATCCTGTTAAGTTTACTCGGTCGATCTGTTTGATGTCAGACTATTTAATACTGATGTCTTCTCAAAATAAGGTTGATTCCTTTTGTTATACTCGTAAATACTATTTCTTGTTGCAGTTCTTCCTTTTTGTATCAATTCTTTTGCTTTGTAGAACTCAAAAGTTCCGGCTGAATTTATTGGAATATCGATTATGATATCCGGCTTATTTAATTCAATAGTATTATTCGCATTCTTTTGAAGCATCAAACCAACAACCCTATTAATAATTGAGATATATCCCTGACTTTGTTCATTGCTTTTAGGGATAAAAGCAACAATCCTTTTTTTTATACTAATACTGATATTATATATATTCAGAAGCCTGCGAATATGAAAATCGTCATCCGGCTTATTCTCACCTATTTCTTGTTCATTTTTGATTGTTTCTTTTTCGAATCCATATAAATTGACTACAACAAGTATATCTCCTTCCTTTCGTTCTATCTGACTGATAGGGAGAGGATTCAAAACACCGCCGTCAACTAAAATCCTATTTTTTTCATCGACTGAAGTTATGATGGTTGGTATAGCAATTGAAGCTCTTATAGCCTTATAAAAACTTCCTGTTGTGAATGCTATTTCTTTATTATTAACAATATCGGTAGCCATTGCTACAAAAGGAATGTTCATATCTTCAATAAGCACGTCCTGGATATTCCGCTCCAGCTTCTTGAACACTTTATTAGCCTTGAGTACGCCACAATTACTCAATGTGAAATCCATCAAGTTAAAAACATCCAGCCGATTCAATGTACATATCCAGTCTGAAAATTCTTTTAATCTGCCCATTGCATGCATACCGCCCACAAAAGCTCCTATTGAAGACCCTGAAACAGAAGTTATAGTATAACCGTGTTTTTCTAATTCTTCAATTACACCAATATGAATCAATCCTCGGGCTCCTCCGCTTGACAGGACTAATGCTACTTTTTTTCCCATTAAAAATCTATTGAAACAAATCAGACGTTGTTATTATTTGCTTAATCTTTTGTCAAGTGCAAAATTTTCAGGATATTTCCCCTTGACATCTTTATACATATTATTAATTTTCAGCATAGCTTCATTAAAATTACCGATGTCTTCAATGATTCCTTTAACGCCAATTTCTTTTTTTGTATAATCCATATATCCGACAACAATCGGAACTTTTGCTTTGGTTGCCATATAATAAAAACCTTTTTTCCAGCGATCGGTTTTAGCCAATTGTCCTTCAGGTGATATGAGTATATGTAACTCCGGGCTGTCAAGAAATAGTTCAACAATCTGATTAATATATTTGCTGCTCCCATCAACCGGGATAGAGCCGTAAGCTCTAAAAAAGTATTTTAACGGAAACCTGAACAATTCTTTTTTTGATAAAAATTTGTAATGAACTCCTACCTTCATCATATAAAGTTTCCCAAACAGACCATCATAATAGCTGGTATGGGGAGCAAATATTAGTACACTCTTTTTGAAATCAGGAAAGTCTCCTATTATTTTCCATCCAAAGACATTGACTAAAATAAGTCTGGCAATTCTTTTCATCTTATTTCTTTTTCTGCACTAGTTATATAAAACCATCTAACTTTTATTGGGTTTTCTGTATTCTCGAGGGCTTAACCCTGTCCTTTTTTTGAAGAAGAAGCGAAAACAATTTGAATCCCGGAAGTTTAGTTTTCTTGAAATTGAAGTAATTGTCGCATTGGTTTCAGTTAATAAAGACTTGGCTTGCTGTAATATAAGCTCATCCAGCCATTCGGATATAGATTTTCCACTGGTTTCTTTAATTATTTTTGACAGATAGGCCGGAGTATAGGATAACTTTTCTGCATAAAATGAGGGCTCCCGTATTGGATAATATTGAATAAGCAATTTCCGGAAGCGAAGAAAAATAGCTTCATTCTCGGCAAGAGGAGTTGCAGATTCCTCATTTTTAATATATAAATCCTGGATTGCATATATCAAAGCATATAACATTTTTTTAGTCATCTCTATATGGTATGGATGATCTATCTTTATATATGGCTTAATTATAAAAGATCCGAATTCCAGTATATCTGTGGCTTCTTCTCTGTGAATCGAAAAAGATGGAGTAGAATTGAACCTTTCGATTCCTTCTACTTCTGAGAGAAATGCGTTAAGAACATCCCTGCTGAAGGTTACATGTAAAAATACGGTCAATAAATCCTGGCTTTTTTCAAGTACAAAAAGCTTCCTGTCTGGTAGGATTATACATATCGAATAAGGGTTAAGTATATACTGTTTCTTATCGATTTTTAGTTGAAGATTACCGTTTACACATAGAATAAACAAAATACCCTGGGAAATTGTAATTATCTTTTTTTCTATATTTTCTTTATGATTTATATTTATAACTGCACTTTTTTTTATATCCGGAAAATCCAATATCCGAAAAATTTCGGATACAGGGTAGACACTTGCTCCTGTATTGGTTATAAACCCGGATTGGAGTTGTATTTGTGATGTTGTATTCGCCATATTCAAATAAGTTGAATTTTATTAATAGTCACACTCTGTTTAATTGTCAAAAAATGATGATTTGTTTATTCCCAGCATCTTTTTTATCCAATGGCTATTCATTTCGGCGCGGCTTTCCATAAAAAGGTCGAAAACAAATATTTCTTTGATAGCTGCACTTTGCAAAGAAAGACTGCCTAATAAATAAGGGAAGACGCATAAACAAATGATATGGACAAATAAATCATAAGGAGATTGCTCGTCTCGCAGATTTCTTAATACATCGTCCTCCATCATTTTAAAATATTGATTCAGTAATGATTCTCTGGAATTCGTATATTCCTGATATTGTACAAAAAAGACAGAGGAAGGTAACTCACCCCCTAAATGCTTAAGATAAAATTGATTCACTTTTTCCGGATTATTCTCTATGTCATTAAGTATATACAGAGGTAGGTTACGGTTACCTGAGAGCATCTTATTAGAAAAAGCGCATATAAGGTCTATTTTTTGTTCGAAATTTGTATTCGGGTTATTGATTATATCCTTGACGCCTTCCAGAAGTTTTATTGTTGAATCTTTCATGACCGCCTCGAAAAGAGATTCTTTACTCTCAAAATATATGTTTATTACGGATGTGTCGATATTAACGGCATCCGCAAGATCTTCAATTCTTGTCATTTTCAGTCCTTTCTGGTGAAAGACTTCACGTGCAATATCTATTATTTTATTTTTTATGCTATCATTATATTCCATGAGCTGATTTTTTATATACATGAAATTTCCATATAATTAGTAGTACCTTTCATTGAATGAATTTACAAGTTCGACATAGGTTATGTCTTCCCGGATCAGAAACTTAATTTTATGTTCCCTTGCCAACCATCCCAATGCATAGAAAATCATTACATCTTTGTAATTTGTTAACTCACCAATCTCTCTAAGGGAAAGTTGTTCCTGCTCTGATAATATCTGCCAGATTACTCCGGCATTGATTCCAATATCATTTTTCAACATACGCTTGTAAATTTAAATGTCTCTTAAACCTGTTTGTTTTATAATTGATATCGATTATATATTTGTTGATTTCATATCTGGCACAAAGGTCGGATATTTAGATAAATAACTAATATTCATTTTTTGTGCATATATGTTCAAAATCTTGTTTTATTTAATATCTTCGTATTTTATTAAGAGATACATTCTAATTAATATGAATGAGATGAAATATGCAAAAATATCCATGGAGGATATTGTATGTCAAAATTCAATACCGGGGATACAGAATTTTATCATATCAGAAGAAAAAATATATGTTAAGAACTCTTCTGTCAATTTTCAAAATTCGTTCTTCGATCTGAAGTATCCGCATGTTTGCGAAGGGATTGGTTTTGCTATTTGTACAAAAGGAAAAGCAAGGGTCAGGATTAACCTTCGCGAATACCAATTAGAATCAAGCTCGATTATTGCATTGTTACCTAATTACATTATCCAGATTTTAGAGCAGGATGAGAATTTGGAAATTGAGTTTCTATTTTTCTCTTTTGATTTTGTTTCCGATATCAAAATGATTACCGAAGTTGAGTTTATTGAGAAAGTGCAACGGGCTACTTATTTGAGAATTGATGAAGAAACAGCTCTGGATCTTCTGGAATTTCATGCTTTCATTGTAAGGCAGTATAAAAAAACAAATTATGATGAAGCAATTATGAAGAACCTGCTGGTTGCCTTGATGAATAAAGTTTTGCTTATTCATCATGAATCAGGAAAGGGAGAAAAAATGGAGTCTTTGACACATAAAGAGGCGATATTTCAACGCTTTTTGGGACTATTATTCAGATGTTATAAAAAAGAACGTACAATTAAATTCTATGCCGGGGAGTTATTCCTTACACCCAGTCATCTAACAAAAGTGATTAAAGAAGCGAGCCGGAAATCTGTTTCCCAGTGGATTGACGAGATGGTTATTATGTCTGCTAAAGCCATGCTCAAAAGTTCGGACATGACTGTATCGCAAATATCAGAAGATTTAAATTTTTCAAATCCCTCTTTTTTCGGTACATATTTTAAAAAGAGAACAGGATATACTCCTTTACAATATAAAGAAAGCTAATGTTATAATATTTAGTCTATACTATAAAATATATTAATGGTTGGGTGCAGAAAGACGAAGATATAGATACTGCTCTGAGGATATTGAAAGGACGAACAGGGTTAGGCAGTGTATACCTTATGCAATTTAACGGCTTCGGAAAAGGAAACCAAACTAATAAAGAAGGAAATAAAATGATACCTGAAAATTTAGGTAAACATACAGATAAAATATTTCAGCTATTTGTCACCCGTTTTATTTCTACTTTACACTTGTAAGATATAAAGATATCATTATTGAAGATCATAAAAGTGATATTTACCCCTGAGTGATTTAGATCGTATTCCAAAACTTTACACCGGCCATAATGGTATGATAGAAAAGTCTATAAGTATTATTCAATCACTTATCGACTATTAGCTATTATCTAAAAAAATTATTCTTCCCGATTTGAGAGCAATTTATGGAGGCATACTTGGAGAACCAATAAATAAAGGCAACTTTTATAAAAAAAATGCTTTCTTTCAGTCTGATAAAAAACTTGATGAATGGAAAGTTCTGAACACGTATCCAAATCCTTATTTTCAATATGGAACTTATCTATTATAAGGATAAGTAAGATTGTCAATGCTTATATCAATAAATACTTTTCTTACAATTTAAAATTTACCTTAAGTCTAGGCTATGAACACACTACAATATTAGAAGACAATAAAGACTATTCAATAAACATTAAACATTGTCGATTTTCTATTATTCTCTATGTCAATCCCTATTGTATTTTGATGAGAATTGGAATAGTTTTAAGGAAAAATAGATCAGTAGTTTAACTCTGAATCATTATTTCTTTGCATTTAGAAAAATGATTTGCAGATGTATATAAATGCTATCGGATATTACAGAAGAGAAGATTGCTTGAAAAACAATATCAAGCACGAAATGCAGACTCGGGAAGAAGACATCCGATCTTACCACAATGCGATAATCCATTCGTTGCCACACCTTCCATATGATCTGACAGCAATAGATCTGATCATATTCATGTCGGATACAGGAGCCGATGAGATCCTCTGTTTTATAAAACAAGAGTTTAACTCATTGAATATAAATATATTAACAGCACTTCCAGACTCCACCATAATCAATTCTATTGAATTGATTAATTCATATTTTTTATCTAAGTTGTCAAACAAAGCATTACTGATTTACGTAGCAGAAGAGGTTGTCACTTGTTTCTTCTCGAATGAAAAGGTTGCAGCGAAAGAAGGTCGGGTGATCAGTATTTCTCATGCCCCTATCGAGCACAAACGATCAAGATCTTTATACATGAGTTATGCCAAGTCGATGTTGGAAATGAATGGATACTTTCTTTCCGATTTATCTTACTTAATATTTAATGATTCGACGGATAAAGTAATCAGAAATGCCATTAATTCTTTAAATATTCCGGAAGATAAGGTTTTAGTAAATACAGATAAACCAATAAGTAAACCCATTGACTCATTTTTAGCTTTAGCCCAAAACTATAAAAACTTTAAAACAAATGATCTTATTTATATCCTCGTTTTCAGGGAGCGTATCCTCATGGGTTCGTTCCTGTTGGAAATAGAATAAACATTATATTTTGAAATATGCATAGAATAAAAAATATGAAAAGATTATCACTATTTATTGTTACCACACTATTCTTCAATACATTTATTATGGCACAAGATAATATACTGACGCTGGATGAATGTATTAGGATAGGAATAGAGAATAACTTGTCGCTTAAAAGCCAATCGGAAGAAATCCGAAAAGCCGGCTACGAACACTCCGCAAGCCGGACCAAATTATTACCTGTAATCAACGGCTTTGGAAATTTTACAAATAATGTAGATGTAGGTACCAGTGTTACTGATGGATCCCGGATGGGAACCATGTTAGGGGTAGATATGCCCTATATGACAACACAAGGCTTGAGATACAATACCTCGGTAGGGGCACAACTCTCAATGCCTTTATATAACCAAACCCTCTATACGAGTATCTCTATAGCTGAAAAGATGAAAGAACTGACACACTATTCATACGAAAAGGCGAAAGAAGATATTACCATCGAAATATGCAAAATATATTATTTGGCACAAACAACCGTTGAGCAAATCCGTCTGACGGATGAAAATATAGCTCGCCTGAAAGCATTGGCCGATATAACCCGTGCTTTCTTTGACAACGGTATGGCGATGGATGTGGATCTGAAACGTGTTAATATCAATATAGAGAACCTGACCGTACAGCGCGAAAATGCAAAAGCAATGTACCAACAGCAACTGAATTTGCTGAAATATATTCTGGATCTGCCTTTAGAGTCTGATTTTGGACTCGTATATGTCAGTGCAGACGAAATGACTGTGCCTGAATTGTCCGGTTTATCGAAAGATCTGAACGAATTTAAAATACTCTACTCACAAAAAGATATAGTCGAAAAACAAAAGAAAGCTATTAATCAGGGCTACATTCCCACATTATCATTAGTGGGGCAGTTATCTTATACGAACTATACTGATCATTTTGATAATTATTTCCATTCCAATAACTCTAACAGCCTGAATAAATGGTACAATTCTTTTTATTGGGGCGTATCTCTCAATATCCCGATTTTTGACGGATTCAGCAAACAGTTGAATCGAAAAAAAGCAAATTCGGATTATATAAAAATAAGATTTCAGATTGAAGATACAGAGAAAAAAATGCAAACACAATATGATAATACAATTAATGACTGGTTGAATAATTATAGGAATTACACCAAACAAAAAGACAATTATTCGTTGGCCGGGGATGTATATAAAGTTACAGCCGACAGATATAAAGAAGGAATAGTATCCATGACTGAATTATTGCAGGATGAGATGAGGCTGACCGATGCGCAGAATAATTTTATCAATGCACATTATAGTTGTAGGATCACCGAGTTGCAGCTGTTGAAGTTAACAGGCAAACTGGACGAGCTTTCAAACAAATAAATTCCGTTTAATAATATTAAAAAAGAAATCATATGTCAGAGTCAAGCAATCATAAAAAGGAATTGAGAAAATTAAGGATACTACGTACCACCCGTTGGTTTATGAGTGCAATAGGATTAGTTATTATAGCCGTGGGAATCTATTTTGCAATTGATGTATTTCTCCATTTTAAAAGCAATGAGGTAACAAATGATGCCCAGGTAGAGCAATATGTTTCGCCTATTAATGTAAAAGTTCCCGGATATATCCATAAAATTTATTTTATCGAACATCAGTTTGTAAAAAAAGGAGATACGCTGCTTGTCATAGACGATCGCGAATACCAAATAAGGCTAAAAGAAGCCGAAGCTTCTTTGCAAGATGCAATGGCAGGCTCACAGGTTATAGATGCCAGTGTAAATACATCGAAAAGTAATATTATAGTTTTCGATTCGAACATCGAAGAAACGGAAGCAAGATTGAGAAAATTAGAAACCGATTATACGAGGTATCGGAATCTATTGTCTCGGAATGCAACTACACCGATACAAGTGGAACAAATAAAAACAGATTTAGATGCTACAACTGCTCGTTTGAATGCACTCAAACAACAGAAAAGGACAGCAGAATCGTCTTCTGACGAAGTCCGGAAACGGAGAGGAAACTCAGAGGCTTCTATCCTGCGGGCCTCGGCAGCATTGGATATGGCTAAGCTCAACTTGTCATATACAGTTATTACTGCTCCCTGTGACGGGTTTTTAGGACGCAGGGCATTAGAGGAAGGGCAACTGGTCAATGCCGGGCAAAATATGACATACATCATTCCCAATACCCAAAAGTGGATAGTGGCAAATTTTAAAGAAACACAAATTAAGAATCTGTATATTGGACAAGATGTGACTATTACGATTGATGCATTTGACAAGAAAGAGTTTAAAGGAAAAGTTACAGAAATATCTAATGCTACCGGAGCAAAATATTCGCTGGTGCCGGCAGATAATTCGACGGGTAATTTCGTGAAAATACAACAACGGATTCCGATACGTATCGAATTTGACAATCTGTCGTCCGAAGATAATATGAAGTTAGCCGCCGGAATGATGGCCGTAGTAAATGCAAAAGTAAAGAAATGAAAAGATCGAATTTCCCTTTTCATAGCTGGGTTCCCAAACCGCTGGGCATATTTATTTATATTCTCATGTTTGTCCCCGCTTTATTTATCAGTGGAGCTTATACAAGTAATGTAGGCGAAATGGTAGGTAGCCTGGGCATCATGACCGAACATATACAGTATGCCAATTTTGCCACAGCCGTGGGGATGGTTGTTTTTACGCCGTTCACAATTCTGTTTCTGGAAATAAGGCGTTCCAAAATGACTTATCTGCTGGGACTAACGGTTTTGGTCATAATAAGTTATATCTGTGCCCGAACAACTTCGATACCAATGCTTATGATATGTAGTTTTTTCACGGGATTCATCCGTATAATACTTATATTCAATACATTGTTCGGTCTATTGGGCTATATAGCGGGAAGAGACATCGTACCATTGCTGAAACCTTCGACAGAGCAGAGACCTGAAGAAATGGAAGAGAAATTCGAAAAAATAAAGGCGATGGCATTGCCTTTTTTATACTTGTTTTTTCTGACGGTAGGCCAGCTCGGCTCATTTGTTACAGCATGGCTAGCCTTTAGCTTTCAGTGGCAGTATGTGTACTATTTTATGATTGCAATAGCCCTTATTAGCCTCTTATTGGTAGAGGTCACCATGGTCTATCAGAAAAGAATAAAGCCCATACGCCTGACTCTGATTAAATTTGGAGATACCGTATGTGCGTCACTGTTATTATTATCATTTAGTTTCATTTTTATATATGGCAAAACACTGGATTGGTTCGACAGCCCGCTGATAAATTACTCTTTAATTATATTATTTATATCTACTGGTGTATTTCTCATTTTAGAAATGTATGGTAAGAGACCTTATTTAGACTTAAAGATATTCTCTTTCCGGAATGTCATCATTGCATTGTCTGTGTTTGTTATGCTCATGGTATTGAATTCTAGCTCGATGCTTGTGAGTACATTTGTCGGCATATCGATGAAAATTGATAATTGGCAGAATGCAGTATTAAGCAATTATAGTTTGGTGGGGTATATGATTGGAGCCATAATTGCTTTTTTGATGGCAAAATGGAACATGCACTTCAAATACATCTTTAGCATAGGTTTCCTGTGTATAACAATTGCTGCGGCATACATGTATTTTCAGGTACAAAGCATGGGATTATACGAAAATATGATTTTTCCTGTTATTATTCGTTCAGCAGGCATGCTTATTCTTTATGCTATGGCCGGCATTTGGGGGATGCGCAAATTGAATATGGCATATCTCACCACCTGGATATTTGTAATGTTAGCCTTCCGTTCGGTTATAGGACCTGTTTTAGGTACATCTTTATACACAAATGTATTGAATGAAAAGCAGTTGTATTATGCCAGCCGGTTATCTCAAAACGTAGACATGCTCAATCCTGAAATTGCAGGAACGTTTACGCAAACCCAAATGGGCAGTATGCTGCAAGGCAAAAGTGTAGAAGATGCTCAGATAATGGCGACACAATCGGTAAAAGGGCGAATACAGATTCAAACCACTTTGGCGGCGTTAAAGGAGATATCGGGCTGGACTATTTACGGTGGAGTTGTCTGTATCGTTGTCGTTCTCCTGATACCTTATTCACATCACAGGCACGGCAAGAAAAATGATAAAAAAAAGGCGGAAGTTAACTGATACGGTATTCCTTAGGTGTCATGCCTGTATGTTTTTTGAAATATTTGGCAAAGAAAGACGGATTGGTGAAATTAAGTGTATCTGAGATTTGCAATATAGTTAAATCAGAATTCTTCAGTTGTGCTTTGGCATCCAAGATTACTGCTTCATTTATCAGATTCAGAGCAGACTTACCTCTGATATCTTTTATTACAACACTGAGATATTTGGCTGATATACATAGTTTATCGGCATAGAAGGAGATTACTCTTTCTTCTCTGTAGTTCTTCAATAGACATTGTATAAATTGATGGCATATTGTTTCCTTTCGGTTTCGTATTCCTTTGTCATCCCCGGGTTTTACTGTTTTTTTCAGTTTGATTTCCCATATCCGTAATAGTCCGTAAATGAGAGTTGACATTAGCCCTTGAATGACTTCTGTTGCAGGACTAGACCGCTGTCTTTCGTATATCCTCTGAAATATTTTACAATAATCCAAGAATAAATCCCGGTCTATTTTCGATTCGATATTTAATACGGGATTATCCATAATAGTAGATAAATGAGGCATAATCGATTGGATCAGGCCTATATTATTCATATATCCCGGTATCATGACCAAATAGTATGCATCGAACTCATCACTATAGTTATTCATCTGAATGATACTATTCGGAAAAACAGTGACTATCGATTCTTCAGTAATTGTGTAATTCTCTAAATTAATAGACATCTCACATCTACCTTTAAGGATAATCATAAATAATCCGGCGTTTAATCTGGCGGGGTATTTATATTTCTCTATTTGCTCTTTCTTCAGGTTGGAATAAAAAGAAAACTCTTTAGGTAATACCACAGAGCGTATATTCTGAATTTTCATTATTAGAAATTTGAATTAATCATCAAAGATATATTTTCTTCTCATAATAATTTACATCAATTATGTAAAGAACCTTTGCATATACAAAATATACCCAGCAAAGAATAGAAACATCTAAATCAAAAATCGGTAATTAACTGCAAAATCAATAATAAGTAAAAGACAAAATTTAATGTCGTATTTTAAAATTATAACTAACAGAGCTATATTTGGATGGACCATAAATAGTTCTGCAGACTTAAAAATTCAAATATTTATATTTCCGCCTTTATATTATTTTTTTTTAATAAGTAGGAGCCTACTCCCGATAAGCTGTCCGGTTATAGCCAATCCTATAAAAAGCGGAATTGCTATTTTAGGTGTATCTAACCAAATTCGCAAAGGTATAATTAATGGTATGGAGGCGTGTATCATAACCCACCACATGATTGTCATTTTTTTGAATCGTGTCCTATACTTTCCAAGGATTATATTGATACTCAATGCTGAGACAGCAACAATTAATATATTCACTTTGATTTATTTTTGTAAGTAAAAAAAGCTAGATCATACATCTCCGAATCCCAGGAAAAAATAAACCGGAATAAGTATATAACCGACCATAATCAGATGGGAATAAATTACGGCAATTGTTTTTAGGCGGGGAATCCATTTGTTGTTGGTTACCCCGATTGATTGGAACATACTCCAGAATCCGTGAGTTATATGGAAACACCTGGCTATCAGTGAGATTGAGAAAAAAAATGGACTCAGCCTGTTTGGTACTGGAGGATTATTTTTAATCAGTTTTTGGTTATCTTTGGAGAAAGAATGAACCGATAAAAGAAAAATTCCTTCAAACTCCTCCGCTTTTTTTTGGGGGGGAGATTTGAAAGAATTTATATGATAAAGCTTCAACCTTGTAGTTGACCCTTACACAAAATTAGGGATAGTCCCAAGTAGGAGGGATGTCCCCCCTCTCCAAAACAAAGTTTTTCTCTAATACCTTTTCTGTAACCTATTTCACCACCAATCATCATTCTTATCTACGAATTGCACAGGAGATGATTCAGGCTTTTTTACATCTATAATTTCCTGTTCTTTCGTCAAAGTATTAATGCTGGGAATAAAAGCACTTTTTAACGGGATGTCTGCTTCTGAACTAAAAATCTCCTGAATTTCGGATATATCCCTCTTTAATATAATCTTTTCAGCTTCTATTATTTTAGCAACTAATGTTGAAACTTCTACTTTCGGTGCTAATAACACAGCTCCATTAACTTTGCATCCAGTTTCCATAACAGCTTTTTGGGCCATGATTGAACCTTTGATAATGGCCGAGCTTCCTAGCCATAAATTATTTGCGCAACGCACATTTCCTTCAACTACACCATTGATGCAACAGTCCATAGCAGTTACGTCTCCTTCCACGCTCGCAGAAAGATCTATCGTTGCTGTACCCTTTACAAAGAAGTCCCCCGTTTGCATTCCTGTAAAACGAAATGCACCCAAAACAATTATATCCTTATATAATACAACTACTTCTGCAACATCTTCTTTAATTATTTTGACTTTCTTTCGTTTGATTAGAAACATTTTTTATGCTCTGTATTTATACTATTCACCTACAAAATTCGTCACGATTGTAGTTGCATTCCCTATATCAATACCAATTGCTGATTTGGGTTTGCCACTTGCTCGTAATGAATTAAGAGCATACCCTTTACTTGCCAATGTTTCTGGATTATCCAATACAGTTATTTCAGTAAAATGCCCAAACTCTGCGATAAAACAGTCGACTAACTCTTGATAATACATAGCACCGCCACATAAGTAGATACGATTCGTTTTCACAAGATTGGAATCATTAATAATATTACGGAGATTAGGAGAGACGACTTCTTGATAGTACGTCTGAATCACATTTTTACGAATTTCTCTTAAATCTATATTCTGACGATTTAGAAAAATGTATCCACGTTGGAAGGCATCGTCAAGCTGGTGTACATTTCTCAGTTCCAGATAATACTTACTCCTTAATTCGTTTATCATCAGATTTACAGCATAACGAATTCCATGTGTACTTACCATCGTCTGTTCTATGATCCCCGAATCTGTACTTAAAATAGACTCGAATGTTCCAAAACCACAACTAAAAACAAAGAAACTACCTGAAGCTTTAGGCTCTCCTTTACGTATTGCGATTGTACATCCTACAATCTCTGGAATAACTTCGACCTTCTGTACATCCAGTACAACTTTTTTCTTATTCCCCGCATTATGAGTAGATGCATCATAATCTAGTAAATGGGTTCTTTTAAAGAATTCAATCGCTTTATCTTTATAGATATAGTAAGTTGAATAAGGAAAGCCAGTCGTAATTATTATCGGCTGTTCTACTCGATCTTGAACTAATAAGATTGACGCTTTCGCAAGAAGTTGAAAATCAGTATCATCAGGGGAAGAATTTATCAGTTTATGAGGTAGCTGCCCTTCACTCAAGGCTAAATCTCCGCAAATATACCATTTGTCATTATGCAGAACCTTCAAACCATGGAGTAGATCTTTGGAGGTTTGGGATAAGACAGTGTTATTGATTTCAACTAAACTCGGAAAGGATTGGATTTCGTACATAGTTTTTTTTATAAAAGTGTTTAACAATTAAAAATTTACAATACTAGAATTATATACTATTATATATTTTCAGGAGAGGATGGACCCATTATTATTTCGCCATCATATATAGCGCCATGATCCAGATTCAAGCTATGGGTCATAAGTTTGCCTGTTATCTGGCCTGAAGATCTTATAGACACAGATTCAGATGCTAGAATATCACCCTCAATATGACCAAAAACAATAAGTTTTTTTGTAGTAACATTTCCCTGTATTCTCCCTGTCTCTCCTACGAGAACAGTATCCGCTTGCCGTATATCTCCTATTATCATTCCTTCTATACGAATAGCCTTTGCGTTATCAATAGATCCATGAATAACAGAATGCTCGCTAATAACTGATATCATTAGAGCCTGATCTGGTATATTTTCTCCGTAATTTTCGTTTGAACTCATGGTTAATTGTTTCAACAAAATCATATATAAATGCAATGTTTCATTCAGACGCTACAATTAAGAAGACAGTTTCTTTGTAGCTCTAATCTTCGTTTGATAAAAGTATAGATACTCAATCTGTCCTGCAAATAGACTATTTGCTATGCATAAAAAAGTATTTGCTCTTGGTAAAAAGATTACTGCTTTCGTTTTTATAGTATTCTCAACCTGTATTTAGATACTCTCAATTACCATTTGAAGACAGATCAGTAAAGATGTTTATATAATATGGAAAATGATGCTTTGTTATGAAAACCTCAGAAATTGCCTTTAGCTGTTGTAAGTAGGACAGCTTCATTGTGTGATAATTGTGAAAATATATTGATTCTGTAAAGATAAATAGGCAATTGAAAACTATCTGTTTAAATTAGAGTTGAGATATGACAGCAATCTATTTAATGTGGTATAGAGTAAATTTATAATTAGAATGAAGGCTCATTATATTTTTCCGCCATTTCTTTGTTGCGCCATTGCATAGGACTACAATTTGTTTCCCGAGTAAAAGCTCTACCAAATACAGAAAGAGAACTAAATCCTGACAGATCTGCAATAGAAGTGATGTTCAAATCGGGACGGGACAACAACAAATTTTTACTCTCCGCAATACGATAACGCATTACAAATTGATAAAAGCTCTCGCCGTATCCTTCATTAAATAAACGTGAGAGATAGCTACGATTCAGTGGTAGTATTGCCATTGCATCCGTCAATTTAAAGTCTTTGCGCAAATACGGCTTTTCAGTCTGCATCCATAATTCCAATTTACACATATACTCTGGTAGTTTATTGACAAATAAAAGTTTTGTACTTAAGTCATTCTCTGATATATCGATCTGGATATCCTTACACTTGCATTCCTCATCAAGCTCCATTGCCTCTCTGGCCCCAAGTTTAGCCTCATCTAAGCTCTCTTTGAAATAACCTTCGGGATAAGGGCTTTTGCGTAATAGAACACGATAAAAACCATACAAGAAAAAGAATAGAAAAATAATATTATGCATCAAAATACTACGAACATCATTGCTAAATACAATGATCCCGCATGAAAGTGTAATGACAAAATTGCTAAAAATATAATCACTTAACCATTTTACATCCATGTCTTCTATTGATGCGTAGTTATTTTCGCACCATTCTTTATATTTATTCTGATATCGAAGCATAATCGTTAATCCTAAAATTGGATAAGCAAGTATAAGTAATCCGAACCACACATTAAAGTTCCAAAAATTATGAATCAAGAATATCCAATTGTTAATCGCTGGTACTGGCATCGGCACATTCTGTATTCTTGACACAAACAGATACACTCCTACGACAACAATGATAGGAAGAAACAGTAATAGCGCTCGCCTCAACGTAAGCCATCCTGGGCGAAAGGATTCTATAGGATACAAGAGGAATATATAAGCATAAATGGCTCCGTAAATAAGCATGGGAATCGACATAAATTTATATTCGACTACCCCTACATATCCGGTGATTAGGCCATTGATAAGAGAAAGTAAATTGGTCAAACCAACCATGAACATCAAAAAGGCAAACAGTATCCGAGCTCGCCCCCCGTTTGTTCTTATCATGAGCATCATCACCCCACCTAAGCATAGGATACATAACATCGACATTATTGACCGACGGGTATATCGAAAAGATTCCAATGAAATTTGCATTAGAAAGTAATGCCCAATAACGACAAGGACTAAAATTAAGATATAACTAATAATCCGCTTATATTTCGAAGAATATTTTAATTTACCGTTTACCTGCAAAAAACAATGAGACATAGCTTCGTTTTTTTATGCAAATATAAGAGAATTTCACTATCCCTGTAATAGCTTTTCCTCTTGTATTAAGGAAATGAAATTAAATAGGTATTGAAATTAATTCCATATCGTTTTATAAAATGAATAAAGAGTTTAATTCGGGTCAGGTATGCAATCAAAAATACTGTTTTTTTATAAATGAAGCATGTTTGTATGCAAACTCTGGGAAGTTGGGAAGATCAAAAGACCCGAGACAAAAATGAAGAGATAGATCAGGATGCAAAAAAGATGTACTTTGCGGTCATATCTCCTATTAAGTCGGATAAGAAAAAGCTACAAGTGGCGTTGTATCAATACCGTTATGGAAAGCATTCCCTAAAAGATAGCAAAGAAATAAATCGATAAGATCCCAGCTTCAACAAGATTATCCACGCCAAGCGTTTCTTTCTTCTAGAGGAAAAGTACTTCGGATAGATATCTAAAATTAGAGTAAAAGCTTGCAGTATCGGCTTTAGCAAGTATTTCATTATTAAGTTCTTGCTTTTTCAACAGTGAATAGTCATATTTACATATAATTTTTTGAATAACATTATGTTGCCACACATATGGCTGAGTCTTTTTCATATGCTGCCTAATCGCTACCTGCGTTATATTGAAAGAATAATAAACACCGATAATAAGCTATTTAGGCAAAAAAATGACGGTCTTGCTCAGATCACTTTAAGTTCTTCCCTCGGTTCTTAAATTGTTGTGTTCTGAGATTAATCAATTCAGTAAACTATATCCTTCATAATTTCCTACTATTTTGATAGTTTTTACTAAAAAACTTTCCTTCTAAGATGGTCAAATCTCATTCGTTTCTAATTTAAAAAAGTCTACAGAAACTCTATTAACATGTTGATAATTTCGTTTGTAAATCTCTATATTTATAATAGTTTTGATTATTTTTATGGTGTAACAATCTAAAATCTAATTATGTATAGTTTATTTCCAGACGAACACGTATATATTGATTTTTCCGTCAAGATTTCTATTCCAGTCGGAAAAAACAAAAAGAGCTACTATATCGGTAAAGAAAAAGGTATCCTTAAAAAGTATATAGGCGAAGACTTTCTAGGCTATGATTTTCGTACGATGAATGGATTTATCTATTTTCTTTCAAAGAATAAAGATAAATATCCAAAAGAAGGTTTTGATGCTGTATTTTATCTTCAATTAGATGAGAATCAAAAACTATCTTTAGAAATTATTCAAAATTGTAAGAAGAAACTTCTTATAGGCAAACATCCATCTTATTCTAAGATAGCCTCGTCATGGCATAATGCATTTCAATACAAACAAGAGAAACGAAATGAAATAGGTGACATTGTACAATATGGGCTACGCCCACCACAAATCGGTGCATTACATTCCATTTTAGCACATTGGAGTATTTCAAGTAAACCAGCTTTGGTTATAATGCCAACAGGAACAGGGAAAACAGAGACAATGATTTGTCTATCAATAGCAAATCAAAATGAAAGAACACTAGTTATTGTTCCAACAGATTCTTTACGGACACAAATTTCCAATAAATATATAGGGTTGGGTATTCTGAAAATTGAACCATTTGAGGTTGTAAATGATTCAGCTCTCTATCCTAAAGTATCTGTACTTAAAACAACCATTGATACGATTGAAGATGCAAAGAAAATATTAGATGCTAATGTAATTATTTCTACACCTCAAATCTTGACTAATCTTCTTAAAAATGGAAAAAGTGATATTTTCAAGTTGATTGTTCAGCAATGCAATAATTTGATTGTAGATGAAGCCCATCATATTGCAGCAAAAACATGGAAAGAAATAAAATTAAATTTTGAGGCTGAGGGAAAACCAGTATTACTATTCACCGCGACACCATTCAGAAATGATGGAGGCCGGATTGAAGGAGAAACTATATATAACTATCCTCTATCTTTAGCGCAAAGAGACAAATATTATGAGAAAATCATATTTAGCCCTATTGTAGATTTCAATCCCGCTACAGCTGATGAAAAAATTGCAGAAAAGGCTATTGAAACACTAAAAAGAGACCTTGAAGCTGGATATGACCATATCTTAATGGCTCGTGTAGATGAGAGATCGAAAGCAGAAGAAGTTTACGAGCAGATATATAAAAAATACTCGGAGTATTCTCCTGTATTTATCCATAGTGGTATATCAAAAACTTTGCAGCGGGAAATACTTGAAGGTATTAAAGAAAAAAGACATCGAATTATTGTTTGTGTAGACATGCTTGGAGAAGGGTTTGATCTTCCTCAATTAAAAATTTGCGCAATGCATGAGATGCATAAAAACATTACCACGTCATTTCAGTTTATTGGAAGGTTCACAAGAACAACTGGAAGTAACCTTGGTCCGGCTACTATTATAGCTAACATCGTCGATAATAGCTTTAAAGGAGTGCTAAGCGAATTGTATCGTAAAGATTCGGATTGGGACAAAATCATAAGCCAATCAAATGAAGATATTATTGGAAATATTGTCAAGGAAGAAAATTTCTTTAAAAATTTTTCTGATGTGCCAATACCATACAAAATTCCAATACGAAACATTATGCCTGCTATGAGTACTGTCGTTTTTAAATTATATGACAGTAATGTCCTGTGGCACCCTGAAAAATATATTGAATATTTCAAAAATAAAAAATATGAAACAATTGCAGTTGAGCATAATAAAAAGAATTTACAGATAATTATAGCACGAAGTACGGAAAAAGTTCCTTGGGGAAAAATCGACGACTTAATTAATACCGAATATGACCTATACATTGCATATTTGAATCCTGAACAGAAACTTTTATATATTAACAGTTCTAATAATGGTTCTACTCATGATAAACTCGCAGAAGCACTAGTTGGTAAAAATATTTCTCTTTACAATGAAGGTGACATATATCGGGTTTTGCATAATGTATTTCAATTAGAGTTGTTTAATCTTGGATTAAAATCCCATTTGGATGGTCCGATTAGTTTTACAATGTATGCCGGAAATGGAATAGTCAAAGGACTGAGTGAAATTGATAAAGGAATGCATAGTTCGAATTTATTTGGTACAGGTTATGAGGATGGAGAAAAAATAACGATTGGCTGCTCAAATAAAGGGCGTGTTTGGACAAAGTTGGTTAAATCAATTCCTGATTATTGTGAATGGTGTGATAAGACTGGAGTTAAACTGTTAGATGAAACGATTGATACAAAAAATATATTCGATTTTATTCAAAAACCTGAAAGAATATCTAAATTCCCGGAGGCGAAAATTCCAATATCTATTAAATGGCATGAGAAATTTTATTATGATCCACAATCAGCAGTTTGCGGATCTAGTTTACTAATAGACCATAGTATTCAGTTGATGGACTATACCTCTAATACTGTTGAATTTGATATTATTATAGGAACTGGGGCTTCTTCATATAGGTTGGAATTAGATGAGGATAAGAATGGACGTGGATATAGATATACCCTCATTAAAGGTAATCCAATTATTGTAAATCAAAGAAAAGAAAGCAAAAACATTACTGATTTGTTTTTTGAATACCCTCCTACAGTATGGTTTCAAGATAACTCGAAAATGTACAATGACTTATTCTTCTTGTTCAATTATAAATCATCAATTTTTGATACAGATAAGATAATTCCATATAATTGGGATGGTATTGATATTACGAAGGAATCTCAGAAGAAAATCAAGCGAGAAGATTCAATACAGCATCGAATACTTGAAGGATTGAAAGATGAACCAGAGTATAATATCATTTTTGATGACGACGATGCAAATGAAGCAAGTGATATTATTGCAATCAAAGGATATGAGTCAGAACATAATAAGCTCATTTTTGAATTATATCATTGCAAATTTTCATCTAAAGATGAAGCTGGAGGACGTTTAAAAGATTTATATGAAGTATGTGGGCAAGCTCAACGAAGTTATCATTGGAGACACAATGCAATAGAATTGTTGAACCACATGAACCGCAGGAATAGCAACCGGCTTGCACAAGGAAATCCGTCAAGATACGAGAAAGGTGGAGACGATGAATTACTTATAATCCAAAATATGTTGCTTTCTAATTATTGCGATATTGAGTTTCATATATATGTTGTTCAGCCAGGGATAGAGAAGACTAAATTGGCTAATAGTTCGGAGTTACTATCATTACTTGGTGCAACCGATTTGCTTTTAAAGAGAACAGGGAACGGATTTTATATAATCACGAATGAATAATTGGCTATGACTGATAATAATAAAGTTATTTGTCAATTATGTAAACACAGCCAAAGCCACTAAAATAAGTTCCTATATAAGTTGTATTGAATAAATACTCAATCATCTTTTTTTCTATTCTTTGTACTCTTACAGATTAAAATATTGCAGTGTGCTATGAAAGATAAATGTTACCTTATAAAAAGCATCTCTCCCTATATTAGAAGAGGAGATACATTAGAACTTGTCAATAAGTACCTCTATGTATCTATTAATGAGGATTGGGAATACGCTCCCAATATTGAAATTAGTTATAGTGAGGAATATAAATCAGAAGTAACTTTAGCTAGTGAATATGCGAAGGTGAAACGTATCATTCCTGAAATATTCAATTCATATTATACAAGTACAATTCGTAAATTGAGTGAATCTTTTTCAGAAAATGGAGAGTATTACTTTAAATATAGCATAAAAGCCTGTAATCTATATCTTTTTACAGATTCTAAGCACGTAACTATAGATATTAATAATGATATAGATAATTTTTATTGTAATTTTTCCCGATATAGGGGAATTCGAGGACGAAATACAGCAAGGAAAGAATTAGATACTTTGCCGGAAGAGGTGATGAGGCAACTCTTCAATCTAACAATAGAATTATTGCATGATCCGCAAAATCTCAAGAATTTGAAAGACGAATATTACAAGCAATTAAGTTTGTTAATAGAAAATAGAGAACCTATTAAGGGTCTTATTCTAAATGCAGATATTGTTTTTAATGAAGTACGAACCCAGATTATTGATAGAATAGAATCTATTGAAAATAGGATGATTAATTTTGATGATACAGTAGGCAATCGGAATGAATTAAGAGGAGAATTGAAAGGATTAAAATATTGTCTTAAAATTCTTGATAGCAATAGATAATATATGGGCCTATTCGACACTGTCTAACATGAAAAAGATATAAAGATGAAGTAGATAAGTCATTATTTCTCACTATCTTTGTTCCTAGAGATAAGGCGGACGATTCATAGACATGAACTGCTTTGAATGCTGTGAAAAAGCGTTACTAATTAGTAACCAATAGCTTCTTTGAAATTATAAAACACTGTATAGTATGACATAAGGAGAAAGGTTCACAAACCTCTCTCTCCGCTGAAAGGTCTGGACAAAAACAGACAGAAAACGGACAAAACCCTACAAGTCAATAACTTGTAGGGTTTTTTATTTGTTATATGTCCTTCCTAAAGGACACGAAAAAGCCTTAAAAAGACACACTTTTGTGCCTAAATCGTTACCCTTTCTTCTCTGGACAAAATAGGTAACGATTTGTCTGAAAATGACCTCTTGCTGTCCAAAATTGGACAGTCTGTATATATCTCACTATTAATTCATTAAAAGTAATTTTGTAACATTAAAAAGTGAGATTATGAAGAGTACATTCAAAGTCCTTTTTTACCTAAAAAAAGGTGCTGAAAAGCGAAATGGAGAGGTTATGATTATGGCAAGAGTTACCGTTGACGGAAAAATTAGCCAATTCAGCACAAAACAAAGCATCCTCCCCGATAACTGGAGTGTAAAGGCTGGCAAGGCAAGCGGAAAGTCTGCCGGAAAAATCAACGAACTGCTGGATAATATTAAAGCATCCCTGAATCGAATCTATCACGAACAACAAAGGCGTGATAACTATGTAACTGCCGAGAAGGTTAAGAACGAGTTCTTAGGGCATACTGAGAATCATGAAACTGTATTAAACCTGTTTGAAAGGCATAACAACGATGTCAAACAGCTTATTGACATATCCAAATCAGCATCTACTTATCAGAAGTATGAAGTAACCCGAAAACATTTAGAAAGCTTCATCCAACACAGATACCGCCTGTCTGACGTTGCCTTGAAGGAAATCAACCTGATGTTTATCACTGATTTTGAAGTTTATCTAAAAACGATTGGAAAGTGCAATGCTAATACCACAGCCAAGTTCATGCAATTCTTCAAGAGGATTATCCTGATTGCCCGAAATAATGGTTTACTTGTTGGTGACCCGTTTGCCAACTATAAAATCCGCTTGAGCAAAGTGGATAGAGGCTACCTGACAGAAGATGAAATCAAAAAGATTCTTGAACTAAACCTTGTCTCTGAAAGGCTCGAACATGTCAGGGATTTATTTATTTTTTCATGTTTTTGCGGTTTATCCTACATAGATGTAGCCGGACTTAAAGAAGAACACATCCGCAAATCATTTGACGGGAATCTGTGGATTATGACCAAACGGAAGAAAACTGGAGTTGATGTAAATGTACCTTTACTAGAAATCCCTAAAATGATTCTGAATAAGTATAAAGGGAAACTTCCATATGGAAAAATACTTCCTGTTATCAGTAATCAGAAGTTGAATTCATATCTGAAGGAAATCGGCGACCTATGCGGGATACAGAAGAATCTTACGTTTCACACAGCAAGACATAATAAAGCCCATTATTATCTATTAATCAATCGATTACGTAGCATTCGCCTTTCGACAGGTAACGATTTAGAAACCAGCTTAGTTCTTAGATATGCTTAATTTCCTCACTATACAAAGAGCGACTTATTCTTTGCAAAGATATAAAATGCTTTATTCTAATGTTTCTTTTTCTGTACTTTTTTCTAATTTTCACTTGAAGAAGTTGGTCGCAAACTATAGATAAGAATTCTGTTGTATATGAACAAGCATTTCTATACAATTTCCATTTCTTCAAAAGGTATTCTGCATGTCTTTTGGGGTTTTCTAAGAATATATACTTTCATATGCTCCCTTATTATTTCAGAATTTTATTACTTTCAGCGAGATTCAGGTTGAGAGTATTACTAAAATGATCGAATATATCAATGTTTATGCTAAAGTTATAAATAAAAAAATGAAAATATTTTAATAAGATATTACAAAACAACAAATAAGTCGATTTGTTTCCGTATCTTACATGTCTAACAATATAGTTTTTATTGTATCTTTTCTTCACAATGATTTGCTCCGCCTCTGTTTGCGGATCTTCCCATCGTCAAAATCGACAACAAAATCAACTCGCTTGTTTATAGTATTAATCAGTTATGAGAGCCTATAATGCGGTTGATCATGACACATTTTTGTAAATAAGATGAAATCATTTTTTATAGGGAATATGGAAGTAAAACTTCCGGTTGTCCAAGGTGGAATGGGTGTAGGTGTGTCTTTATCCGGTTTAGCATCGGCGATGGCTAATGAAGGAGGTATAGGTGTTATATCATGTGCTGGTTTAGGCCTCATTCATAAAGGTCACGGAAATTTCATAAAGAATAGTATTTGGGGACTGAAAGAAGAATTGCGTTTAGCCAGAGAAAAGACAAAAGGTATAATTGGTGTCAATATAATGGTTGCCTTATCTAATTTTGCAGATATGGCACGTACCGCCATCGCTGAAAAAGCAGATATAATATTTGCAGGTGCAGGCCTTCCGTTGGATTTACCATCCTATCAAACTGCCGATAGCAAAACTAAATTAGTGCCTATTGTTTCCTCATCCCGTGCCGCAAAGATAATTTGTGAGAAATGGTATAATAACTACAGTTATTTGCCGGATGCGATAGTTGTAGAGGGACCAAAAGCCGGAGGGCATTTAGGATTTAAAAGAGACCAACTTGATGATGAGCAGTATTCTCTTGAACAAATAATTCCAGAAGTTATAAAAACGGTAGCTTCATATAAAGAAATAAAAACGATATCAGTTATTGCCGCAGGTGGGATATCTTCAGGAGGGGATATATACCGTTTTATCGAAATGGGAGCATCAGCTGTACAGATGGGAACAATATTTGTTACTACAGAGGAATGCGATGCTTCAGAAGCCTTCAAGCAGGTCTATCTTACAGCTAAAGAAGACGACTTAATGATAATCAACAGTCCCGTAGGGATGCCCGGGCGTGCCATCAAAGGAGAATTTCTCAAACGTGTTGCCGAAGGATTAGAAGTTCCTAAAAACTGTCCGGTACATTGTATAAAAACTTGTGACTATACTAAGAGCCCCTATTGTATAATGAAAGCATTATTCAATGCATCTAAAGGCGATATGAAAAAAGGATATGCTTTTGCCGGAATAAATGCTCATCTGGCCCAGAAAATAAGTAGCGTTAAAGAAGTTGTGTGCAAATTGAAAGAAGAATTTGCTATAGCAGAAAAAGTAGCATTATCAGCAATAGTTCTATCTCATGGATGATAATTTGATAGAAGAAACCGTCAAAAGATACATCAGAGAATATGATCGTTATAAAAAACTGGCCGATATAGTTTTTGATATATGCCAGATCATAGTCGAAAAGAATCTGACTGTCAGAGCTACTGTTCAACACAGAGCTAAAAGTCCGACAAGTCTGACAGAGAAATTAAGGAAAAGCAGCAAATACCAAACTGTAAACAGTGTATTTGATGGAATTAGCGACCTTGCAGGTGTGCGTATTATAACTTATCAGGAAACAGACAGGCCGAAAGTCGTAGAGGAGATTCGGCGAACTTTTATTGGTAAGGGTAATGATAAAATCAGAATTGAAGTTAAAGACAAGAATGGCGATAATGGCAAATACTATAAAGCGACTCACTGTCAGGTAGCTTTACCTTCCGAATATCTTATCGATAATCTTAATTTAAAAAATACGACGTGTGAAATTCAGGTTTGCAGCCTATTGTCACATGTATATAATGAAATTGAACATGACTTGCAATATAAGCCCCGGAAAGGAAATTTATCAAAAGATGAAAAGCTTTTGATCGATCAGTTAGGGCTTATAACAAAATCGGGAGATATAACTATTCAACGGTTATTGGAAGCTACAAATGAAAGATTGAAACTTCAGGAAGGTGAGTTTGTCGATGTACATGATTTTACTGTGAGAATGGGAGAATTACTGAATGTTGGAGAACTATTTGCAAATAATGCGGGGTTATTATACGATGAGTTTTTAAACTTAAAATTGGATTCTCCCGAAACAATTATCTCTGAGCTCCTTACTAAAGGGGAAACTCTGATTGATGTTGCAAAATATGAATATGACAAACTGACCCAATATATAGCAAGAAGAAATATAAATATAACAATAGATAAAACATCTTCAGACCTCTTGTTATTAGTTCTATTAAGAAAAAAAATTATAACTATACTTAAAGATCACCCTGTTATTTCGGAAAATGATCGTTCATCCCGCTTATTGCGAATAGCTCAAATATATAAAGATATGGTTTCTGAAAAACAGATGAAATGATAGCTATTGAACAACTCTTTCGTATTTGTAAAAATAGAAAAGGCAGATTTTAAAAAAACAAAAATGGCAGCAAAACAAAGCTCTTCGATAAACAGGAAAGAGGGAGAGATAACTCGCTCTGAAAGAACTTCGGCCACTCAGCAGGCTGAATCTGTATTGAAAAATGTAAAGGAAAAAAATGGGTCTGTTATTCATGTCATAATTAGCGAAAGGACAACAATTGAACTGCCGGCGCATTTGTCTCAGGAGGAAATAGATGCCCGAGTGGATAAATATATCAGATTGCATAAATCAAAGATATAAATCGCAGAACAGCTATTTCTATATAAACAAAGATATTTTAGCAATAATATGGTAACATCCAATTTGAAAAGTGGTCTAAGAGGCATGATGAATGCTGTAAGGATCGGCCTAACCAATAAGGATGTCTCCAATAATAATTAATAATAAAAAGAATGAACATTTACGTATCGAATCTAAACTTTAGCACAACAAGCGAGAGTTTGCAAGAATTATTTACAGCCTATGGCGAAGTAGAATCTACTAAGATTATTACAGACAGAGAAACTGGAAGATCGCGTGGATTCGGCTTTGTTGAAATGCCTAATGATGCAGAAGGCCAAAAAGCTATCGATGAGCTAAACAATGCTGATTATGAAGGCAAGACGATCACTGTAACTATTGCTCGTCCTAAAACGGATAGAGCTAGCGGAGGTTATAACAACCGTGGTGGAAATCGTTACTAATCAAACGAACTGATGTATAATTTCAAACGGGTAGGTGTAATTACTTACCCGTTTTTTGTACTCATTTAGAATATAAAACAATATATTTTATATCCTCCTTCAAATAAGCCTGAATAAATCAGCATATTACAATCAAATAAACACTCCAATGAAGATATATATCAAATATATGGTTAGTCGCCGTTGTATAATGATGGTGAAATCCAATCTTGAGGAGATTGGAATCAAATATTCTAGCGTTCAGTTAGGCGAAATAGAGACTTTAGAGAAAATTTCAATTGAACAGCAAGAGCAGCTTCGTACAATACTATTGAAATCGGGACTTGAATTGATGGATGATAAAAAGGCAATCCAGATAGAACAAATAAAAACTATAATTATAGAACTTATACATCACTATAGAGAAGAATTAAAAGTAAACTTTTCTGATTATCTGAGTAAAAAATTAAATAACAACTACACTTATCTAGCCAATTTATTTTCGGAGGCTGAAGGTATTACGATAGAACATTTTATTATTATACATAAAATAGAAAAAGTTAAAGAATTAATTCTTTATGATGAATTGAACCTTGCCGAAATTTCCTACAAATTACATTATAGTAGTGCTGCTCACTTATCCAATCAATTTAAAAAAGTGACCGGATTAACTCCTACTTTTTACAAAAACCTTAAAAATAAACGTCGCAATAATATTGAGAATTTATAAAAGCCTCCTCCAAAGGCTTTTATTTGACCGTTGAATGAAGCTTTTATGTTTATACCTTCTAGAGGCTCTATAATTCACATATTGTTACTTTCTAATCCACATGTCCACAAAATGTTCTGTACAATCATTCTTCATATGTAGAGTGTTTAAATCATTCTGCTTCTGCCCATCTAAAATAAGATAGGGTTCTATAGAATCTTCGACTTGATTGAACGTAATATGATAAACAGTCTCTTGAAAACGATAATGTACTTTGTAATTATTCCATTCTTTCTTCAAATGGGGAGTTAGAAGTAGTTTATCTCCCACACGATTGATGCCTAACAATATTTCTATCAACAAACGATACATCCATGATGCTGAACCGGTGTACCACGTCCAGCCTCCTCGTCCGAGATGCTGAGGGTTTGTGTACACATCGGCAGCTACCACATAAGGCTCAACTTTATAAATGGCAATATCTTCTGCAGTAGCGCCATGTTGTATAGGATTCAGTAAATCGAAAAGTTCCCATGCTTTATCCGTTTCTCCCATCATAGCAAAAGCCAACGCTGTCCAGATAGCTGCGTGAGTATATTGCCCTCCGTTTTCACGGACTCCCGGAATATATCCTTTTATATAACCCGGACTTAGAGATGATTTGTCAAATGAAGGAGTAAACAATCGGATGAGTTTGGCTTCTCTTTCAACTAACTGCATATCAACTTCATTCATAGCCATTACCGAACGCTCCTTATCTCCTGCACCACTAATTACCGACCAACTTTGAGCAATAGAGTCAATCTGGCATTCTTCATTCAAGACAGAACCGAGAGGACTACCGTCATCAAAAAAGGCTCGACGATACCATTTGCCATCCCAAGCATGTAACCTGATGTTTTTTTGCAATTCTTTTGCTTGATCTACACAGTACTGAGCAAAAGGTTCATCATTGCGAAGCCTTGCCACATCCGAAAACTTGACTAATACATCGTACAAAAAGAAACCGAGCCAAACGCTTTCACCTTTTCCTTCTTTTCCTACCAGATTCATACCATCGTTCCAATCACCGCATCCCATGAGAGGTAAACCATGTACGCCGAATTTAAGACCGTACTTAATACTCCTCACACAATGCTCGTAAAGGGATGCCGATTCGGCTGAATGATTGGGCTGATCGTAATATGATTCTTCGTCTGCCCGTAGCTCTCGACCTTCGATAAACGATACAATCTCACCTAAAATGTCATTATCCCCAACACTCGAAATATATTGACATACAACATAAGGCAACCACAAATAATCGTCCGAAAAATGCGTTCGAACCCCTCTGTTCATTGGTGGATGCCACCAATGTTGCACATCACCTTCCGTAAACTGATGTGCGGCTGCACGAAGTATTTGTCTTCGGGTTATATCGGGTTCAACATGAACCAGAGCCATTACATCCTGTAATTGATCGCGGAAACCATATGCTCCGCCTGATTGGTAGAATCCCGAACGTGCCCAAATACGGCTACTCAATGTTTGATACAACAACCAACCGTTAGCCATTACATTGATCGAAGAATCAGGAGTATCTACTTTGATTCCACCAAGTGTTTGATTCCAATAATTACGAACATTATCCAATGTTTGTTGTGAAGATCCGATTTGTCGATAACGACGGACTAATTGTTTCATCTCCTCTTTATTCTGAGCAAAACCTAATTTGAAACGAGTTTCTTTAGTTTTCCCTTCTGCTAAATCAAAAACAATTTGAACGGCTCCACAAGCATCTATGCCTGCTCCTGTTTTTCCTGATAGACGAGTATGCTTCATCGCTTCAGGATCAGATAAACTTCCATTTTGCCCAATAAATTCTTTTCGATCGCCTGTCACCGTTCGGGTCTCATTGACATCTATAAAAGCAATCTTTCCTGCGAAATCTGAGTTATAGAAATTATGAGCAAAAAGCACCCCTGTTTCTATATCGACCTCCGTCTGAGTATGTAAAAGACTTTTGGATTTTTTCTCTGCCAACGCCCATTCATAATAGCCGGTAACAGATAAGTTCCGCGGACGATTGGAGATATTCTTTATTTTTAAGATTGTGAATTTTATAGATGTGTCCAAAGCCACATACATCCACAGTTCTGATTTTATTCCATTTTCAGTATGCTCAAAGACAGTATAGCCAAAACCATGTCGAATAACATAAGGGGTATTTCCTCTTGCGGGATATGGTGTTGGAGACCAATACTGTCCGGTTTCTTCGTCGCGAATATAAAAGGCTTCACCCGATGAGTCCAGAATTGTATCGTTATGCCAAGGTGTAATACGGAACTCATGTGCATTTTCGCCCCAGGTATAAGCGCTACCGCTTTCAGATACCACCGTTCCAAAATGTTCATTTGCCAATACATTACACCAAGGAGCGGGTGTCGATTCTCCCGGTTTTAATGTAATAACATACTCCTGCCCATCGGGCGTAAATCCTCCAAAACCATTAGAGAAAATTAAATTACGCTGAGCTAATTCAGTTTCTACTGTTGTGTTTACAGTACGTGTTGGTTTTAATATCGAAGTCTGAACATCTGTAGTTAACTTACCTTCCATTTGGTCGAATAATGTCCCTTGCTCATCATCTATTACAATTCGGGCAACGGACTGAAGAAGCAATATATCTTCATGTGGCATATGCTCTATCCGTCGAACATAAATGCCACCTTGCTTTTCTAAAAACGTAGCATCTACGCCACTATGTATCAGGTTTATTATCTCATCATACAATGATTGGCGATACACCGATGTGTCTTCATTCAATATAACAAGATCAACTATTAACCCCTTCATTCGCCAGTAAGCATGTGCCAAAACCAATTGACGTACCAGCTCTATATTTGTTATATCCTTTATTCGCAATAACACTAACGGAATATCACCAGAAATACCATAACTCCACAATCCGTTTTGTCCGCGTCTGTTGTTTTTTAGGATATTCGGATCTGTCCTGAACAAAGGGTTAGCATAAACCAAAGCTCCTGCCATTTTAGCAAAAACCTGAGCTTCGGTCTCGGTAATATTAAGTTGATAAAGAACCACCTGACTGTGAGTCCATGCCAATTCGAAAGCACGATCGGTCATACGGATGTTCTGGTATTTATCCGATAGGGACAATGCCCCCAGATGCGTGTCGGACATGCCAAGTAGCACATATACTTTTACACTCTTTCGGGCTGGAATAATGATCGACCGTCGCAATGCAATACAGGGGTCAAGAACAGAACCCTCGCTGTTTGATAAGGTTCCGGATTGCCTCATTGCCAAAGGCTTTGCCAATGAATGTCCACGACCAATAAAAGAAGCCCTGTCTGTTTCGCATGAAACGTCATTTTCCTGATCTTGCCCGGATAACAACAAATGCAGCAAATATGGTGGGGTTTCCTCCTGCGAACGAGGACGCCGGGTACATAATATAGACGAGGCTGCTGCATTAAATTCGGTTTGTACAAACAAGTTATTGAACGCCGGGTGCGCTTCATCAGCATCTTGCGATGATATAACCACTTCGCTGTATGTAGTCAATTCTACTCTCCGAGGCTTATTCGTATGGTTGGTTAAGGTTATTCGCCTCAGTTCCATATCATCCTCGGGTGAAACACATATGGTTGTTCTTACTTCCAATTTAGAATGTTGTTGCTTAAATTCGGCATAAGCCTGAGTGAATTTTACGCTATAATCATCAGAAGAACTTGGTATCGGTTGGTTCCCGATCGACCAGTATTCTCCTGTATCAACATCGCACAAGTAAACAAACAAGCCATGACAACCTGTCGTTGCATCTTCACGCCAACGGGTGACTGCTAAATTATTCCATCGACTATAGCCTCCGCCACCGTTATTTATCATTATCTGATAACGTCCGTTAGACAATAAGTTAACTTCAGGCGGTATGTTTTTATTGTCAAAAACTCGAGTGTAATATACACTATTGGATAACAGTGGATTAATTCCTTCAATCTCAAACTTAGAATCATCCGATATAACATCGATCTTTATATTATGAGGATTTTTCTCCTGTAACAGAGGTTCAAAAGCCTTAATCATAGGGCAAGACATAAAACGCTCCTGCATCTTATTTCCTTTCATTATGTTGGATATCGAGACAAGTCCCATACCTTGATGATGTGCCATATAGGAATGAACAGCTATGCTTGTTGCATTTAACGGCAGATGAGATGGGGTATAATCTACAGCCTCATAATAACCATACATACCTTCAAAGCCGTTATCGGCAAGCCGTTCCAAGTTTTCGCATGCTTTCCGCGAATTAACCATCAGTGCCAGAAGAGTGGCATAAGGAGCAATCACCAGATCTTTTGACAGACCTCGCTTCAATCCCAAACTTGGTATTCCGAAAGCTTTATATTGATAATTGAATTGAGTATCTGTGCGATTTAATCCTGATTCTGAAATTCCCCAAGGAATATCGAATTTCTTGCCGTATTCTATTTGCTCATAGATGACTCCTTTGTAGGTTTGATCGAGCAATGTTTGCTCATAATTTGGCATAACTAACAGTGGCATCAGATATTCGAACATAGAGCCACTCCATGAAACCAATATAGGTTTGCCCTGCGAAAAAATCAGTAATCTGCTTAGCGAAAACCAATGCTCTAACGGAATTTGTCCTTGAGCTATGGCTACATAACTACACAAGCGTGCTTCGGAAGCTAACATATCGTACGAACCTTGATCCATCCGTTGTTCGATGACATTATATCCGATCGAGAATAACTTCTTTATTGGATCATATAAAAAGGCAAAATCCATTTTGGCAAAACTATCACTTTGCAGTGCCAATACATTGAGAATTTGTATTCTTTGTTTTGCATTCTTTATTGCGTTTTTCAGGTAAGCCTGCCATTGTGTAAAGCATTTTATTTCTCTATCAGCAGATAGATTCTCTTTGCCGGACAATTGGTCTAATACAGATTGAATTTGTGAACAAATACCGGTAGCTTCTAAATTGGCTATTTGTGTTAACGTAAGCACATAATCTAGAGCTTCCAGTGTAGAAATTACATGATTCATCTGTTCATCTGCAATACTTTCTCCCAATCTTTCAACAGGAACAGGAAGTGATATGGCAAGCCAAGGGGCAAGAAAAAGCATTTCATCAACATATTCCTTGCAGTTTTTCTTTAATACCGCACCCCATGAGTTCAGTATGGCATCGTCGGATGATAAAGTATTATTGATCTGTCCGATTTGTTGTTCTGCCGATTTTAAAAGGGCAAACGCAGCAGTTAATGTTTCGGGCAAAGGCTTAGACAAATCCTTTTCGAATAAAATCAAAGCCTTGTTTTTGCAGTCAATGTTTCTCATTGTCTGTACAGTGTCAAGCATCCCTTCGAAAATAACAGGCTTGTAAATATTGTCTTTTTCTAATTCCCTTAGCCCTTGGGTGAGTGTAAGCAAATGCCCTGCCAGATTACCACTATCGACACTCGAAACATACAGCGGGAACATAGGCTCAAGTGTTTCAGTATTATACCAATTATACAGATGCCCCCTGTGTTTTTGCAGTTTTGTCATAGTATTAAAGGTCAGCTTAGTTCGCTCTACAAACTTTCCGGCTGTCAGGTATCCTAAATCAAAAGCGGATAAATTGGCTAATAACGACAGACCTATATTGGTAGGAGAAGTCCGGGAAGCAATAGCAGGATTAGGTGTCTCCTGAAAATTGTCGGGTGCTAACCAATTCTCTTTTTCATTAACGAAAACTTCGAAAAAATGCCAGGTTTTACGGGCTATACGGTGTAATAGAAGATATTGCTCATTTGTTATTTTAGATATTTTGGGGATTATAGGACAACTTGCACGCCAAGCGATATATGGCGCAATTATCCATATAAATAAAAACGGAGAAACGTATAGTAAGATCGGGTTGTATATACCTAACGATATTCCGCACAGAATAGCCATTACAGGCGAAAACCACATCCTGTTATAGAATCCCGATAGTGTATTAACTGCTTTTTTCTCTACATCGGCAGAGGTTTGCCATTCCATCAGATGTTTATGAGATATAGTCAGTCGCCAAAGAGTGACAATAATTGCTTTTACACATAGATAGGCTTCGTATGGGAGGACAACTAATGCAAATAAAACCTGTTTAAATTGATGCATACTTTTTTCTAAGACCTCCCATAAATGGAGTTTCCACGATTGGTCCTTTGCTTTGCGTAAAGAGTTGGTTATATTCTCCAATACAAAAGGAAGAGCGGTAATGAGAAGAATCAACAATAGACCTGACCAAAGTTTTTGAGGAAACAATGTTGCAAATCCGATCAAGAATAACAATGTTGCAGGCGAGACTATACTTCGGCGTAAATTATCAAGTATTTTCCATTTGCTTAAACTCGAAATAGGATTTCGGGAAAAACCTTTACCCGAATTAGGAACGTAAGGCAATACCCATTGTAAGATTTGCCAGTCGCCCCGTATCCAGCGAAAATGACGGTTTGCATCTATATTATAACCCGAAGGAAATGATTCGGAAACTTCTATATCACTAACAAGTCCGGAACGTATATAGGATGATTCCAACAAATCGTGGCTAAGTATTTTGTTCTCAGGAAAACGGTTATTTAAGCTGGTTTCAAAAGCATCTACATCATAAATACCTTTGCCCATATAAGAACCTTCGTGAAACACATCCTGATAGACATCGGATACAGTTTGTGTGTAAATATCAATACCCGAGTCGCCTGTAAACAAGCGTGAGAAGGGGGAACATTGACTGCTTACAAGATTGGACGAAACACGGGGTTGAAGAATACCATAACCCCCGACTACAACATTTCGTTTCACATCAAGTTCTGCCTGATTCAGTGGGTGAGCCATTGTTCCTATCAGCTTATGAGCAGTGTCAGGAGACAATTGTGTATCTGCATCTAAGGTTATCACATACTTAAAGCTCGGCAATATAGACCGGTCTCCTTCAATGTGTGAGAAGCAATTGTTTTCTTTCCCTCTTAGTAGTGAATTAAATTCCATTAGCTTACCCCTTTTTCGCTCATGTCCCATCCATGTTTTTTCTTTCGGATTCCGTTGACGAGGACGGTGAAATAGATAGAACAAAGTGCCGTTATCAATCCTGTACTTTTTATTGAGATTTTCAATTCCCAAACGTGCCAGATTGAGCAAAAGATCATCGGAGGCCTCTTTCTCTTTAGGAGCATCCGGAAAGTCTGTCAATAATCCAAAATGAAGATTGGTATTTCTATTCGACAGATAATGAAGTTCCAATTGGGAAATTAGACTATCAACATTTTCTTCATTCGAAATGATAGTTGGAATAACCACCATCGTGCGGCATTCGACCGGTATCGATTTGGAAAAATCGAGCCGGGCTAGAATATCCGGTTTTGCAAAAAGGGTAATTATCCAATTGACAAAGAATACAACAAATTGGCTAATGAAAATAAAGAAAAGGAATGCTAAGATCAAGAAATGCCAATGTGTTATTGGTATTTCTTTGGATTGAAAAACAGAAACAAATAAGATAAATCCAAGTAGGGACAATATAGTTATAGATCCGGCATAAATAGCTAAAGGAGCACCTCTGAATACATTTTTTATTCTTGTAGTGATAGTCTTTTTTACATCAATTTCTTTTTTGAGTAAATATTTTCCATTACCTATTAAAAAATAGCCCACATGAGCTTGTTGTGTGCCTGTATCTTTATACAATTGGGTTAATGTAATTGCAGATTGAGCGATTTCAATCTCTGATCTAAGACTGTTTTGTACTAATGATTCTATAATATGTCGATAATGATCACGAGTATTAAAGTCCATAGATCCATAAATTCCAGCTGGATCTTTAAGTAAAATTTGCTCTACAATACTTTGTCTTTCAACAAATATTTTCCAGTCGGTTGTATTTATAAACCGGAGACTATTTATGATATGACTGACAGATAATTGATTTACTGCCTGATTTTGATTTTCCTGATAAATCAGCTCGTCTATGAAAAGTCCATCTTCTGCCAGTTTTTGTTCGAGCCAATTGCGGGCTATTTGTAATGCCGAATTTTGAGACGATAACCGTTGACTGAATTCTGAGACAAAAGAACCGGATGTCGGGATATCGGAATGTGCCATATCAGCTACTATCTCAATCAATTTAGAAGGCTTTTTGAGAGCAATATCCTCCAGCTTGTCGACCCACATTTTTGCTATATCGCGATGTTTCGTATTTAACTGTAATCGAGTTGCAATACGTTGCAAATTTTCGATTAACGCTAACCGTAACATAATAGGGATTGCCCACAGTTCTCCTATCTTGAGGGCAGATTTTATTTGGTATGCCTTATAAAAAGCAGAAAGTGATTCTATATCAATCTGAGAATCTGTATGGGAGATGAGTTCTATGACTGAAGAATATATACGGGGTATCCCTTTATATTCACCTTTCAAGAGGCAAGGAAGTTCTTGGTTATATTCCTTGGGGTAGTGATGTCGGGCTAATAAAATATGCTCTTCAATTAAATAGAAATTGTCAATCATCCATTCGATAGCGGGAGTTACATAACTTCGATTGCTGCTTGTTAACATTTCATTATTGAAATCGTGCAGAATAACATCATTATAATCTAATTGCTCTCGCAGATAATTACTCTGTGTACTCCCTGTTGCCTGATGATCCTCTCCAAGCGCTTTCGAATACTCTGCCAACTGTTCTGTATTAAACAATTCACCGTAAAAAGGTTTATTATTGACTTTGTGTTGGGATTTCTTATAACCTCTAAAATCTAACATATTTGTTTTTTCTGTTTATTTTAAAAGGTATGCCGATTTATGGGAATTTGTGTTACATAACATTTTCAATAAGTTACATAATTCATAGATAAAGCCATGAAAACGGTTGAAACTATTAATTATGTAACTTATAGTTTTAATTATGTAATATATTTTCGATAAGAAATCCTGATCTTGAAAAATTATTTAAAACAAAAAAACTATGTCAAAAGAAGAAAAAGGAAAAGATAGAGCAGACAGAAAAGCTCCTCAAAAGAATCTAAAAGAGAAACGAGCGGATAAGGCTAATAAGCGAGCAGAAAAGAATCGCAAAGGGTTGGATGACTTGAAAAAATAACGATTAGGGTCTGGGCATTGTTTATAGTTGGGAACAATTATACTTCTTCGTTTTGCGCTATTCTGCTAACTACAATTCTAAGCGAATCGACGTATTTTAACATTTATACATGATGGAATTCTTTAATATGCTCTTATCTGTGTTTAATTGACTTTATTTATTCAAATTCGACTTTCTGTAATAACTTCTTAAATAAGAGTTTATCTTTCACCTGTATTGCCACGAATAATGACAATACTTCGTCCAATGGTATTATTTCACAGCGGGTTGTACCCATTTGAAAATATACGAATCAACTGGAATAATCAATCGTTCTGATATTTTAGACATACGTACAGGAAGCTTCATCAAAAAATCACGGGCACGTTCAGCTTCGTCTGTTAATCCCGTAATTTTATCTATCTGCCATTTGTCTATCAGCTTTTGCATAATATCCACATAATCGGCAGCTGTATATACCCCTATACGCTGTGCAGCATTTGAAAATTGTTCGAAGGCTGTGCTTATTTTCTCCTTAGATTCTCTAAGGAAGTGAGCAGGCATAACTATCTTTTGTTTCATCATATACTGGAACGCGAGCATCATTTCACTCGGGTCTACCTCAAATATACGCCTGACAAATTCGCTGTAAGCATGGTGATGCCGCATTTCGTCACTTGCAATACGTTTACACATCCTTGACAATTTTTCGTTGCTCATTTTTTTAGCTATTTCTGCTACACGATTGTGCGAAATGAAGGTCGCTAACTCCTGAAAGCTGGTATATACAAAGTTTTTGTACGGATCTCTTCCTGTACCAATATCAAAACCGTCATTGATGAGATGTTGTGTAGTTTGCTCAATCTCTCTCATATTCACTCTGCCGGATAAATAAAGATATTTGTTTAATAAATCGCCGTGACGGTTTTCCTCACCTGTCCAATGTCTGATCCATTTTGACCAACCGTTACGCTTTTCGCCATCTACATTGTCTATACCTTCTACGTCCATTAACCACGATTCATAAGTGGGTAAAGCCTCTTCTGTGATGGTGTCCCCGACCAATACGACCCAGAAATCGTAAGGAAGCTCTTTGGCCAGTTCGCGTAATTCTTTTACATCTTCAAAGAAAGTTTCTTTCTCTGAGTCAGGAAGATAATCAGTCGGTTGCCATATTTTTTCAACAGGAACCAGAAACTGGGTAATAAAATTATCTACATTCTTTTCTAAGAAGTGCATGACTTCTAAACGGATATTTGTAATTGACATTGTACTATATTAATTAATGCCTTCTACCACTGATCTTTTTTTTTCTCAAAAACTTTCGAGAAGGGTAATCTTTTACAGTAAAAAGCTGGTGTATTGTAAAGGTAGAATTATTTTCAAGTACTAATAGTAAATTGCTTTATTTTGTCATTTTCTACAAGTTATTAATAGTTAAATGCTTATTATATAAGTGGATGAGATGAATTTCCATAAATTTTATTTTACTCGTTTCTTTATGAAAGATTTATAGTGAATTACTCTGTTGAATAAGGTTATAAACTATTTGTACTTCAATCTAGAACTGATAAACAATATTCGTTAATTTGTTGTGAAATAACCAACTAATAATTCTTTCAAATGTTTATTATAATAGGAATATATTATTCAAAACAAAAACAAATGAAAAAAATTATCATTTTTACAATTATGCTGATAGGCATATCGCTACCTGTTTTTCTTCACGGGCAAAATGTGGTAATCAGTGAAAAGACATCATCTGAAATAACTAAAATTAAGGAGAAAGAAGCAAAAGAAATTAAGAATGCAGAGGAACAACAAGAAAAAAATATTGAAAAGGCGAAGAAACAACAAGAAAAGAACAATAAAAAATCATCTGAAAAAGCGAGAAAAGATGCAAGTAATGATGTAGAGAAAAGAGCCAATAAAGATCAACAAAAATTAGAAAAATCTACTCTCAAGGCTATCGAAAAAGCAGAAAAGTCAAAAATGAAAGCCCGACAAAAAGCTGATCGTAAAATAAAAGAAATTCAAATCAAGGAAGGTGTCGTTCTTTAAGAAGTTTAAATTATTAGTAGGTTAATTAACAGTAATTTATTAAACGAAATATATGTAATTACTGTTTTAATATAGCGAGTGTAAGATGTTTGCATAATATTACATTTCGTAGAGAGAGGCCCGCCGGAAGACGATCACCTCTCTCATCTATTAAAAGCGTTTTCTTCATCACGTTTTCCTATATCTTTTTAAATTAGGTTATGACCAGTACTCCTCCTGATCTGACAAATAAACAAAAAATCAGGATCGGAAATATAGTTGTTTCTACACCTAAAAAAGTGTGGTATTGTAGATCAATATACAGCTCTACTTATAAAAAACAGAGTTCAAAATATTGGAGTACATATTGTTCAATGTTGTATCTCTACGCTGAAAGATCTTATCTAAAATCCATCTATCAGCAACTTATTTTCTATAGATATTTTTTACTAAGATAAAAATATGATCGAGAGTAAATAAAATAAGGTAGCCCGATTGAGCTACCTTATTTTTATATTGAATCTGTAAAATATTTGTCAATATCTGTTGTTATAACCTCCTCTATTGTTACCATAAGAGTTGTTATTTCTTTCCTGACGAGGTCTTGCTTCTGAGACTGAGATAGTTCTTCCATCATATTCAACTCCGTTCAGTTTTGAAATTGCTTTATTTGCATCTTCGTTGTTGTCCATTTCAACAAACCCGTAGCCTTTAGACCTGCTGGTACTACGATCCATAATAACTTTAGCTGAATTAATAACTCCATACTCCTTAAAAAAAGTGTTTAAATCGGCATCGTTAACATCGTAACTCAAACCTGCGATAAAAATGTTCATTGTAAAAAAATTATAAAATAAATAATCAGAAGAGAATTACGGCAAATAAGCACTTTAAACTCAAAATCTGCGGAATTAAAGGATAAGTATGAAATTTGTAATAAAAACTCAAATCTTTAATACAAAGATACGTCTAAGTATTTAAAGATCACTGCCCTTTTGCTATAAAATACTGACATATAGTTAATTATTGTTTTTTTTATACGAATAACAAATATTTTAACTAACAAACACAACCCCATTTTATATCTATAGAAATTTTTCGGTATTTGTGCCTGCTAAGAGATTACATCCGAATGAGAATTCAATGGATTGGGGATAAAAACATTTATAAGTATTTTACTTATGCTTCCTTTCATTCTACTTTTCATTGTAGATTCCTTATTGTGGTTTAAACGATTAAAATATGACAGATGGAGTAAATAAGCATTAAATGAAAGTATTTATTGTATCCAATAACAGGGTAAAGCAATAGGAAGCTCTATGTAGGTATATTACAGATATACCATTGTGTGATTATATACCTTTATGGACTCGTTAGATGTGTAATTCCTATTATATATGTATATGAAATTTGATCGTATGGGTATAGATCAGAGGTCTCTAGCTTTATTCCTAATCTTTGTAAAACATACGGCAAATACCATTTAAGGAATAATTTCCCTAAATGGTATTTTTATTTACCGTATTTCATTTACCGGAAGAATCGAAAAAACATTCTTTTTTATTTTTCAGTTTTCACCTCTACTCGATCTTTTAAATATCCGGCTTCGTTTTTAACAATATCGGTTATATTCTTTAAATCTTTCTTTGATTTCCTGAAAAATTTGTTAGCATTGTCATAAATACAGTCAAATTGCCCATCGTCTTGCAGCTTACGAATTAAATACCCTGCTAAAGAGCCAATTACTAGACCAAATAATACTTTTTTCATAACTATTTTTTATTTATTTGAGATAATATTTTAATATACCTGCCGAATATATGACCATCGAACGTGTTTGGGGTGAGGCTGCTAACCCATTCAATAGCCCGAAATCATGAATTACACCATTGTAACGGATAGTTGTAACATCGACTCCTGCTTCATCGAGCTTACGCCCAAACGCTTCGCCCTCATCCCTCAATATATCATTTTCTGCCACCTGTACGATGGTAGGTGGTAATCCCCTAAGTTCATCAATAGAAGCCAAAAGAGGTGAAAGGTAAATCTCTTTACGTTGTTTTAAATCGGCTGTATACTGATCGAACATCCATTTCATCATTGATGCAGTCAAAAATCTTTGTTCACCATACATTTTGTACGATTCTGTATCGAAATCAGTGTTTGTCACGGGCCATAATAAAATCTGAACTTTGATAAATGAATCATTATTTTTCTTTGCCAATAAGCTGGTAGCAATAGCCATATTTCCTCCGGCACTATTTCCGACCAGAGCCAGACGTTTACTGTCTATATTTATTTCGTCTCCATGCTTTGATACCCACTTGGTAGCTGCATAAATTTCATTGATAGCCTGTGGATACTTAGCTTCTGGCGAAGGGTTATAATTTATGAAAACAGCGGCATATCCCGATTCTATGACTAAGTCGCGTACCATCCGTTTATACGTATTATAGTCACCTAAAATCCACCCACCTCCATGTATAAAAATAAAAGCGGGTAGTTTTTTTGTTATTCCCTTAGGACGAACAATCGTTAGTTTTACCGGATAATCTTTATCTGTAATTATTTTTTCAGATTCTTCAATCCCTGATAAATCTACTTTCACTCCATTCTGTGCTGTTACAAGAACATTGCGGGCATCCTCTTTCGATAATGTTTCAACAGGAACTCCATCATTCAGCACTTTTAAATATTTTTTTACTCCAACACTCAGATGATTATCTTTCTGATAATCATCTTCTTTTTCTATTTGTTCTTCCATGTATTTCTTCTTTTTAGATTGGAATTATAAGATTCAGTTTTTTCTCATCATTTCTCTTTACAGTCACACTAGTACTGCCCGGAGCAATAAATTCAACACCTCCAACCTCATAAAAGACGGCAAAAGACAGAGTCGTTTTGGATTCAAATAGATTTAATTCTGTAAAATTTAAACTGAATGTCGCAACACCATTCTGATCTGTTACAACATGTTTGTCCGCGTCAGCACTTTTTGTAGAACTATCTACTTCCGTATCCTTGTATAAGTAAACAGTAGTATTGGGTTGGATAGTACCCACTAAGTTCTTTACTGTAACCTGCACATTGGCACCTAATGCCGGAGCATCGTCGTCATCGTTTCCGCAAGACATAAAACCAACAACCGTTAATATCATTATACTTAGAATCAGTAACTTTTTCATATTATATTCATCTTTGAGATAAGCCAACCTTTTTATTTATTGTGATCGGTTGGCATTTTCACATAGTCCGGATATAATACTATTTTACCGGAACATCTTTCTTTATAACAGTTTTGATGGTATCCGACTTTGTATTATTCCATGAATCTTTTACATTGCCGACACCCTCTTTTGTTTTATCAACGGCTTTATCGACAGATTCAGTGACCGATTCTTTTGCGTTTTCATAATCTTTCCCGGCGCCTCTTGTTGTATTGCATGAAACGAATACAAATACTGAGATAGACAGTATACTTATAATCTTTTTCATTTTTCTTTGTTTAATTTGAAATAAGCCGACCTCTTTATTTATTCTGATCGGTCGGCATTTTCACCGTGTTGGGATGTCAATCTAATTTTTTCTTAACATCTTCCTTTATATCTTTGACGTCTTTCTTTATATTGCTCTTGATTGTATCTGCTTTTTTATCAACAGCATCTTTTGTCTGATTCCAGGAATCTTTTACCTCCCCGGCATCCTCTTTTGTTTTATCAGCCGCTTTATCAATAGACTTATTTACAGAATCTTTCATATTCTCAAAATCTTTGTCTGCTCCAGTTTTTGTATTGCATGAGGAGAGTATTAACACGCATCCTGAAATAAAAAGTATATTTAAAATCTTTTTCATCTTTCCTTATTCTTTAATTATTCAATATATAAAATTACGGCACGGTTCCACTCCATTACATCGAAAGGAGGGTTGGTCTGACCTTCCCATTCAACAATAACACGGTCCTGATTTATTCCGTATTTGCCGGTGATGACATCAGCCACATTTTGAGCCCTTTGTCTGGATAGTTTTTCATTTATGACGGCTGTTCCTGTTTCTTTATCAGTATAGCCGATGACCCTGACTTTCTTATCCGGATTTTCTTTCAGATATTTGGCTACATTATAAACATTGACTTCCTGGTGGGATTCAACCTTTACCTTGTTAATACCGAACAGGACAACATTATTGACAGGTTCTTCGCTAACCTGGACTTCCCTGATAACTTCTTTTACAACGACGGTAGGTTCTGCCTGTTCAACCGGGCGCTGCGCTAATCTTGCCATATCGGCACGCTGCATATTGATCGTGTTGTTCAAATTGTCTATTTCCGACTGATCCCTTAGTATGGCTTCGGTAAATACCGCTTTCTTTCCGACTGTGAAGACAAGACTGGCAGAGGCTGTTCCCAAAAGATCATAACCTCTTTTGCTTCCTGTGCGTTGGTCAAAATCATCTTTGAGCAATTTACCTGATAGTTCAATATCAAGGGCAACACGTGGAGAAAATCTGAAACGGTTAATGATACCTGCATCAAATGTTACACTGTTTACGTGATTGCTGTTGCTTGCATACTCAGGGAGTTTTTTGTAGTCCCAACCATATGCCCACCCCACACCGATATATGGGATGAAAGCGTAAACACGGTCGGCATTATAAGGCATCAGGTAATCGGTCACATTCAACATATAATTTAGTTCAGCGCTCACGTACCTGTTGCGGGTCATCAGCGATGCATCATTATTGAAAGTATGTATGTTTGTTCCTCCCGATAGTTTGATACGAGCTCCGGAATAAGGATTAAACCATTTTCCGAATTGAAAATTAGGCGTTACCGTCATTCGTCTCCAAAAAGTAGCATCTACATCTTTGTCTCCGAAATAGATATTTGCCCCGGCTCCGGCTCCGATAAACCAGTTATCCCAGAAACCGTTATCAACAAATGTAGTATTACTACCCGCTTGGGCACTTTGGCCTTCTTTTTGCTGAGCTGATAAGGTAACCGCTGAAAGTGTAATAATAAAAAGTAGTATAATCTTTTTCATAATTGTATTTGTATAATTTTTTATTTAAAATTTGTATCCGTATCCAATCAGGATTACAGCACAGTCGTTGTCTCCTAATATAAATCGAGCCTCAGCATTCAAAAAGAACCTGTCATCTACTTGGTAGGTAATACCTCCTCCCAGATTGAATGCTAAATCTGTTTCTGTATGAGAATCTGTTTTTTGTTCTGTTCCCCCGATTGTAACTGATTGTCTTCCATAAAAATTATTTTGTATACCCAAGCCGGCTAAAGGGAAGACTGATATTCTTTCTTGTGGAAGTTTGAAGACATAATGCACATTTAACATAACGTCCAATCCTGTTACTTTATCTTTGGGGAAATAAAATGTAATATCGGGAGCTATACGTACATTATCCAGGATGTTATATCGTCCCTGTACACCGATTGCAAAACGTTTATAATCGGTTTGATAACCTAAACTGCCAATAGCAGCTTTGTCTCCTTTTTGGGCGGAAAGACTAAGTCCTGTAGCTATGCAAGCAAGTAATAATATGATTTTTTTCATAATTTATTTTTTATTATTTACAACTAAATAATCTAACCGTTAGATTTACCTCCGGACTTATTATTGCGATTATACCCGCCAAATAAAGATAGTATCCATAAAAAGACAACTGCACCGACAACTGACACAATCAGCATTCCTACAATCCCACCCCAATTTATACCTAGTACGCTGAAAAGAAATCCGCCTAAGACCGCTCCGATTAAACCCACTATCAGGTTTACAATTAAACCGAAACCACGTCCTTTTGTAATGTAACCGGCTATAAAACCTGCAAGGACGCCAATGACTATTGAACCAATGATACCTAATTCCATTTTCTTTGTTTTTAATTATTATTTGATTTTCAGTCAACCGGAAGTGATGGAGCATAGCGGTGTTGACAATCCGGCGAATGCTTTTATTTTTTCATACATAATACTCAGATTATGCTTTAAATTGTATCTGACAGATATCTGTCTTTCTATAGTTAAAACAATTGAAAAATAGATATGACTTGTTAATCTGTGAATTATGTAATTAATAAGCAAAAATGTATAACAAAATATATTAGGCAAATTATTTCCTTTATAAGCTATTCAATACATTTTGCATATGAATGGAAGGATGAGAATCGGGTCTCCAAATCAGAAAAAGAAGACAGCTTTAATTACAGAAGGAAATAGAGTCATAGGTTATAATATAGCTACTAGCCTGGAATCTACTGGAAATTGGAATGTTATCATCATATCTTCCCAAAAGCTTTCTTATACAGGAACATTCAAATTTATCTTCCTGAATTGTCGATCGTATTACACAATCGATCTATAGAAGGATAACAATAAAAAGTTAGTTAATAAATAAAAAAGAGTATTAATACTCTTTACTTTTATTTA
>NZ_GL892010.1:0-84490 GCF_000213575.1 Dysgonomonas mossii DSM 22836 | reverse complement strand
TAAAAGTTAAAGTTAAGTTAAATAAAAGTAAAGTAGTTAATTTAACTACTCTNTTTTTATTTATTAATTTCTAAAATTAGGTTATAGTGAAATTTTATCAGAATATCCTCGTTTAAAAAGGATCGGTTAAAAGGCTTGTCCTGATTAATTTCTTATTGACAAACTCTTCAGTACCGAATTCTGATAATTCTCGTCCATATCCTGATCGCTTTGTTCCCCCAAATGGTAAATCAGCTTGGGTCCATGTCGGATGATTTATAAAAACCATTCCGCTATCTATTTGATCAGCTATTAGTTTCCCTTGTCTTATATCACTTGTGAAAATTGACGCACCTAGCCCATAGCTAGTGTCATTTGCCAGACTAATTGCTTCCTCTACAGTTCTTACTTTAAATAATAATGCAACAGGACCAAATAGCTCTTGAGAATAGACAGGATTATTCTTATTTATATCGGAAAGAATGGTTGCTTCCAGATAAGCTCCGGAACGATCTATACGCCGTCCACCCAATTCTATTCTGGCTCCGGCTTTAACCGATCTGTTTATCTGATCTAATAAGTTAGTCAAAGCTTCTTCACTTACTAATGGCCCAAGTTCCGTTTCATTATCCATCGGGTCCCCCACTTTTAGGGCCAGTAAAGCCGCTTTAAACTTATTGAGAAATTCAAAATAGACAGACTCCATTATAATAAAACGTTTTGCAGCAACACAACACTGTCCTGTATTATTCATTCGGGCTATTACTGCCCAGTAAATGGTTTTATCGATATTGGCATCATCTAATACTATAAATGGGTCGCTACCTCCAAGTTCTAAGACTGATTTTTTAATATTTTTTCCTGCAGCTTCTGCTAAACTGGCTCCGGCCTGCTCACTGCCAGTCAGAGAAGCACCCTTAATTCTCTCATCGGCAAGAAGCCTTGATATCTTGTTGCCAGGTATCAATAAGTTTATATACAATCCATGTGGAGCACCTGCTTCTTTAAATATTTCGCTCAATGCTATTCCACACTGAGGAACGTTAGAAGCATGTTTTAAAAGAATAGTATTCCCTATCATAATGTTGGGGGCAGCAAAACGTGCAACCTGATAAAATGGAAAATTCCAAGGTTGTACCCCCAGTAAAACTCCTATCGGACTGTAGCGTATTAATGCTTCTCCATATTTAGGTCTTAAAATCTTATCCGCAAGAAATTTTTCAGCATTTTCAGCATAATAATCAAAGATATCCGCACTAAGTTCTATTTCTGCTTTACTTTCACCAATCAGTTTCCCCATTTCGGTAGTGATTAGTTCAGCAAGGTTTTCTTTTCTTATTCGTAATATTTGTGCTACTTTATGCAATAGTTCCGAACGTTGTTTATAAGTTGTTTTTCGCCAACTCTGATAAGTAATATCTGACTGGTTGATAACAGTCTCTATTTCATCTTTCGACATTTCATCAAATGATTTCAGCTTTTCATTTGTTGCTGGATTTACTGTTTTTATTGACATATGAATTTGTCTAACACATTAGGTGTTAGTTCATAAAGGTAGTTCTCTTATACCCCAGATATATTACAACTAATCGTTTATTAATTACATGTTTTACAGATTATCGATATTAGAATATAATTGTCATTCAGTAAATATGTAAAATATGTAACTCATTTTACTTTTTATGTAATAATATTGGATTTAATAATTCTCATCTTTGGATATAATTAATATTTTAATAGTTATGTCAAAAGAAGATAAAGGAAAAGACCGGGCGGATAAAAAAACTCCTCAAAAAAACTTGAAAGAAAAGCGAGCGGAAAAGGCTAATAAACGAGCAGAAAAAAACAGAAAAGGATTAGATGATTTGAAAATTAAATAATATTTTTTTTTAAAACATTAGAAGTGCTATCTATTTTGCGGTATACCCCTATTGCTTTATGTGTTTATAATTGAATATTATAGAATTAACAGGTTTTCAATATTGGTTTCTCTTTTTTGACCATGCATCTTATAAAATGATAAAGTAGTACCTGTTATTTTCTTAAACTGGTTTGATAAATGGCCAATACTACTGTAATGCATTTTGAAAGCAATTTCCGAAAAAGTTAATTCATTGTATTGAATGAGTTCTTTAACATGTTCAATTTTATGCATAATGATGAAATGCGCAATTGTAAAGCCTTGCGACTCTGTAAATGTATTAGATAAATAAGTGTAGTTCAGGTTTAATTTATTACTTAGATAGGTTGAAAAGGGAATCTTTAATTTATTTTCTGAATAATATATTGATTCTATGACTGCTATTTTTATCTGCTCGATCACTATATCCTTCCTGTTTTCTATTAGTTCCAATCCGCTTTTAGCCATGGCTAGCTTGAGCTGGATATTTTGTTCATGTGTTGGATGTGTGGAAAGATTAACAACCCCTAAGTCAACGGTAATATAATTGAGTTCCAATTTCTTTAACTCTTGTATTACCACTATTTTGCATCGTTGACTTACCATATGTCTAATGTATATTTTCATAATGGTAATATTTATTTGTTTTTTGATAAAAGAGAGTAACTGAACTTCTTTTTCCAATCTCATTTTATGATTGGCTTATAAAAACATCAGATTCTGCGAAAAGTGGTGTAGATATATAGAATGAAGAAAAGAACACTATACTATTATAAACAATTAATTAAGCCTTATTGTTTCAAATAATTTCAAATTCAGATATTTAATGAGTAATTCGAGTTAAATTGAATAATCTTGCAAGAGTTGGTATCAATAAGATTTTTTTCTTTATCATGAACCTCGAGGAATACCCATTAATGTCAGTTTTTCGAATAAAGAACACAATTGAAAAATAGGTATAGCTTGTTAATCTGTGGATTATGTAATTAATAATCAGAAATGTATAACAAAATATATTCGGGAAATTAGTTCCTTTATAGGTTGTTTATATATATTGCGCATGAATGGAAGGATAAGAATCGGGTCTTCAAATCAGAAAAAGAAGACAGCTTTAATTACAGAAGGAAATAGTACCATAGGTTATAATATAGCTACTAGCCTGGAATCTACCGGTAATTGGAATGTTATCATAATATCTTCCCAAAAGCTTTCTTATACAGGAACATTCGAATTTATCCGCTTGGATTGCCTGAATACAGATGCAATCGATCTTCATCAGGAAAAATTACAGGAGATTACACATATCTTCTTCGGTACATCCGATAATAGATCCTTGAAAAATATCGAGTCCCTGAATTTAGTAACAGAAATAGAAAAAATAGCGCCTTGGCTCGAACACATTATATTTATCCAGGAAACTATCAGGCACGATAAGAAAATGAGTGTGCTTAAACCAGTTATTGTAAAAAGATATGTGCCATTTACCCCTTGTATGTTTTTTCATCTTTACACCCCTGAAGAAGAGTTTTTAAGACAAGAGTCCGTCAATAAGAAATGGGGATGGACATCGCTTCGTTCAAATACAATAATCGATATCTCTATTGACAACCCTTCCGGTATAGCAATTCAAATTGCAATCTATGCAACACTCTGTAAGGAAGAAGGTGTGCCTATGTCTTTTCCCGGCAGTGAAGAAAAATTTAATTCCCGGATTGCTCTAACCGCATTAGATACCCTCACGGAAAGTATGCAATATGTACTGTCCCGGAAGTTATGCAAAGGGGAGATCTTTAATATAACAAGCGGGAATGGAATACTATGGAAAGATCTTTGGGTACAAATAAGCAAATATTTTGGTATACTATCGGGAAGGCCTAACGTTTTCTCGTTGGCTTTATATATGCAAAGCAGGGATGATCTATGGAGAGGTATTTGTGAAAAATATAAGCTCAAGAATAAATCTTTACTCCGTTCTTTAAACTGGTATTCAAGTGATTTAATCTTTAATGATTCATACAATATACTGTCTGATCCGCAAAAGATCCATCGATTTGGTTTTATCGATAACCAAACAGATATCTTCCCTGCTTTCAGAAAAATGTTTGATCAACTGAAAGTAGAGCATATTATCCCTGCTTATTAGTCTGTATCAGAAGAAAGTCTGAAAGGTAATTTCTTCTTTTATTAGGATCTTTAATGATTTATTAATTGCCTTTCCCGAAAACAGAATTTAGAACAAATGATAAGATGAAACCATTAGATATTTTTAAAAATATATCATTAAGTGCCTTTTACTATTTAATAGCCTATCATAAGATCATTTTACGTAAAAAAATTAGAATTTATTTTTTAGTCATTCTATCTCTCTTCTTCGTGACTGCTTTAAACGCACAGAATAAGGGAGATTCTATTCCCATTCAGTTAGGTGATGTTGTAAAGAAACCGATATACGAGCAAAAGAGAAATGAACATGGTTCTCTATATCATAGTTTATGGGGTACGCATTACGAACCATTGTATTATAAAGCGGTAAGCGTAAAAGCAATTAGTCTGAATTCTTTATATGGAGGATTATCCATTCTCAGAGAATTTAAGGATTTGCATACCTTAGTATTGAAAGATAAGAATGAATCCTTGTATTTGCTGCGTCCTCTTGGTGGATCTACCAGCTTCTTAAATTCGAGTTTCTTTAAAAGTGTTTATGATATTGATGATTTAGAAGATACTTATATAGGCGATTTTATTACGGAAGCATTTACTATTGTTCATCCGTATGGTTTCATTGCTTCCAACCTTATGGCAAAAGAAGTTGACCTGATCTCTAATCGATATGATATTGCATATATATCAACAGGTGAAGCTACAGATATTGTTGCAGACGGCAGCAATATCAGAGGTAATCTGATAACGATTACACGTTTGCCTTTTACCGAGCAAGAAAAGGTATTTACTAATGTGGAACAACTTCTTGAAGAATTACATAAAGGGGATACTTATAATGTAGATCAGCAACTTTATATCCGTACGCGGTTATTTGATATGCTGATTGGAGACTGGAACAAAATCCCCGAATCATGGGGTTGGATTACGGCATTGAAGAGTGATTCAATTATATTTGAACCAATGGTACTTGACCGAAACCATGCTTATCCGAAAATAGAAGGTATTTTATTTAAGCCTTTGTTGAGAATGTTGGGTTTGGGCTTTATTAATAATTATGATGAGACGCTAAATAATGTAAAAAAACTCAATACTCTTGGTTATGCATTAGATATGGCTCTTACCCCAAAGAGTGATAAGAGCGCTTGGTTGGAGCAAGCTAAATATTTGCAGATCCATTTGTCAGACGAGTTGATAAACAATGCTTTCTCAGCATTACCAGAAGAGGTGCAGGATGAGAACATGCAAGATATAAAAAGAAAACTAATGAGCCGTCGTAACCAAATAGAAAATATTACGCATCGGTATTATCTGGAATTGCAGAAAACCCCTGTGATTACAGGTACGAATAATGATGATAGATTCATATTCGGTGAAGATGAAATGGGCAATTTGCACATTCAAATTTATAATTCAAATTCAGACCAACCATATTTTGACCGGCATTATTCTACTAAACAGACTAAGGAAATATGGGTCTACGGATTAGAAGGCAATGACATATTTGAAGGAAACCGTCCAACAAACCGGATAAAAACATTGCTAATCGGAGGTAAAGGGGAAAACCTCTATAATCTTACTTCTAACCGTAAGGTAAAAGTTTATGAATCCCAGTCTCAACAACAAAGATTGGCTGATACATCACCCGTAAAGATTATATATCCCCGTAATGAAGAAAATGCATTAAAGTATGATTATGAAAAACTAAGTCATAAAAAGCTATCGGTTACTCCCATCGGACTTTATGATTCCGATCTGGGTATTAACCTGGGAACATCTATTACCTATACGGTGAATGGTTTCAAGAGAACTCCTTATACTCAATGGCACCAACTTAGTTTTGATTATATCAATGGTTTTACTTATCAGGGAATTTTTCCAGATTATGATGGAAGAAGAAGTTTTCACCTGTCGGCATTTATCGGCAGTCCTGCTTATTTTTCAAACTTCTTCGGTTATGGAAATTCAACATCTGGCTACAAAGACGAAGATAAAAAATTTAACAGAGTACATTTAGAAAGATATGCTGTTACACCTGCATTTTATTATCAAATAGATAAATTCCAGACATTTAATATTGCAAGTTCATTAGAGATTGACAAAGTGGATAATCCAGAAAACAGAGACCGTTATATTAATCAGATATATGATGACAACAATGATATTTTCGACACTAAATTCTTTCTCGATCTGAACGTACGGTATGTGATGGATAAGAAAACAAATGATGTCATCTCAAAATACAAAATAAGTCTGTCTACCGGAGGAATATTCAATATAGGAAATAGAGGGCGTCACGTTCCTTATGCAACAGCCAATTTGAGTGTAAACATTCATTTGATAAGTCATTTGTCTTTTGCGACAGAAGTAAATACCAAAGTGCTGCTTTCTAATAAATACGATTTTTTTCAATCTGCGACAACTGAGTTAAGAGGGTTCCGGGATAATCGTTTTATGGGTAAACAATCATTTTATCAGTTTTCCGAATTCAGATGGGATATGGGTGAGTTGAAGAACAGTTTCACTCCCGTTGAATACGGTTTATTCGTAGGAGTTGATTATGGGCGAGTGTGGTATCCGCACGAGGATTCGAATAAATGGCACTCTTCGTATGGTGGTGGATTCTGGGTAACACTGTTTAAGGAGTTTACCGGTAAACTATCATTCTTCGATTCCAATGACGATCAACGTTTTATGTTGCAATTGGGAATGGGGTTTTAATATACCTTTTCTTGTGTTTTTTTCATACTGCAAGGCATCGTAATTATTATTACCAATTGAAAACAAGTGGATTAGAAAAATATTTTTCTTAATAGGTAACGATTTAGTAACAAACCAATGCTTTTTGGATATTCTTTTCTGAATCAGCGCTTTGCAATCTAATGGATTCAGAATAGGTAACGGATAAGTAACGAGTTAACTTCATCAATTTGCTCCGCATTGAGCAGGTTGATTAGCTTGGGACAAAGATAGAATAATATTTTAAATTTGGATAATCTACTTCGATATATTGTCTGTATTATCGTTTCTTTGGGATTTCAACTCTTTTATAGCCCTGTCGAAATCGCTTTCGTATTGCAGCATTTCTTTACGGCGATACTCTTCAAACTCCTGTATTGCTTTTTCTATAGCTTGTTTATGAGAAACTGTTCCTGCATTACTAAGCAAGGGGCGATTGCCGACCGACAGTATATTATCCAATTTTTCTATCCACTGTTGCATGGTCATAGAATGTTCTTCGATAGCTTGCAGTTCGGCAAAATCAAGATATTGGGATACCAATAAATTTAAGACTTGCAATTCTTTTTCCGACAAATAGTTTTTTGCAATTTTGACATCGTCGCGGGTTATGTAGTCCCCTTTGAAGTTGGTCATACCCACCATTGGCTTATCGGAGTCTACTCTCTCGTAAATTACTTCCGCTGCCGTATGTTGATGGGCAGCATAGTGCATTTTGTTTTGCACGGTGGCAAAAAACTGACGCGTCATATCGGTTCTTGGATCGTAATCTATTGCTGTGGCATAAATATCAGTCACTTGTTGATACAAATTGCGTTCACTTGAACGTATATCCCTGATTCGTTGCAGTAACTCGCGAAAATAGCGGTTCCCATTCCCTTTGAGGCGTTCATCGTCAATCGTAAATCCTTTTTGGATATATTCGTGCAGTCGCTGTGTTGCCCATTGTCTGAACCGTGTTGCCACCTGTGATTTCACGCGATAGCCGATAGCGATAATCATGTCTAAATTGTAATGTTCGATCTGTCTTTTTACCGACCGATTGCCTTCCTGACGAACTAACAAGAAATACTTGTGAGTTGCTTCTTTCGGCAATTCGCCCTCGTCTAAAATGCCGTTAATATGGAAACTGACATTCTGCTGGGTAGTGTCAAACAACAGGGCTATTTGTTGTTGTGAGAGCCAAACATCCTGCCCGTCAAAACGGACATTGACATTGGTTATTCCATTGTCATCCTGATACAGGATAAATTGGCTGTTTGTCGGTTGGATTTTATCGTTGGACATAACTTATACTATTTGGAATAAACATTTTTCGTAAAAACTTATTCTAACGTCAAAATAGAGTTGGCAAGCCTTTTTTCATTTCCTATCCTTGTTGTATAATACCGTTGTTCTATTCCATAAAGAAGTTTTTTTAAGTCTTCTTCATTGGAAATTGAAAATTGTTCTGCATTTTCATCGAAACTCAAATCTCCACAATATTCTCTAATATAGCCAAACATATTCTGTTTCTCTTGTGGAGTGAAATGTTGTAGAGTTTCTTTGGCTATTGCAATGCGTTTTCTGTTCATTGTCTTAACACTATCAGCAGAGTATTCATTTGCAAGCTGTATGAAGTCATTTTCCAAAAAAGTTTGGGTCTCTTCCTGAGTCGCTTCTTTGTGTAATTCTTCAATTCCTTTAAATATTGTTGAAAGTGAATTTAATCGCTTGAAATATAGCTTGTCGTTCTCCTTGTCATAAATAGCATCCGGCAAATCATTAATTATGATTAAACGTTTGTTGTTAACAAGCGAAGGGGCTTCGGATATTTCGAAAAATTTTTTTTGCAAGACGAGTGATGACGACAACTTTTGAAAATAATATATTCCTGTTTGATAAGCAACAAAATAATTAATCTGGGCATATTCCGCCACGGCTATTTGATCATATTCCGTTGAAACAAATCGTTTGGTCAGCAAATCAATGCAATATTCCTTTTCTGAAAAAGATGAAATACAAAACCATTCATCCTCTTCTAATTTGTAATTAGAGTCATATTGAATAGGGTTATTCAAATCCCTTGGTAAATCGAAAATCTGTTGATTTGAAATGACTTTGAAAAAGCCACCTCTTCTCCCTTTGGTTTTTGCTAATAGATGATTCATAGACAGTTACTTTTGTTTATCGATAAATGTAAAATCATTTATTCTTTTGAGCTTTGGAAAGGCCAAACGACTTGGTTCTTTTAATCTTTTCTTTGTTATTAGAAATATTTTAACATTGTTTTCTGTCGTTAAATAGAAAAAGTGGTATCCAAATATGAGAAATAACGGATTGAAATAGAGCGTCTGGGATAGAAACGTAAATAGAAAAAGTATTGCGAAGACGAATATCAATGTGTCGCAATATGGTACGCTAAGTGCTACAAAGAAATAGCCTAAATAACTGGGTAAATAAGCATTATTGGCTTGTTCTATTTCCCGGATGGCTGATTTTTCATTCTCCATTTCTATGCTGTCGTCTGACAACCTATTTGCCAGCAAAAGACTTAAATATGTGAATAATACAGGAACTGCAAAATAAATAATATAAGATACGTAATGAGGCATATCTGCCATAAAAGAATGCAGTCCGTTCAATACTATCTGGCTTTTGACCAGATAAACCACTATTATCAATGATGTTGCATTAAATGTTAAAAACAAACGAAATAATAAATTAACCATAATATTTGCTTTTATTCGTTCAACTTTCTGAATATCCGTTTCATCATCAGTTCTTTTACCAAATCTCCAAAGGACTTATCTTCGAGGATTTTCTCAAAAATTTCCTGATTTTGATCCATTCGAGAAATAAGTTTGTCGATAAACTTATCGTCAAAAGCAAACTTAAAAGTATCTAATTTATTGACCTTAGCCTGCGTTTGCAATGTTTCGTCTTCCAGTAATTCAGCTTCTATCTGGTCGAAAAATAACTTGTCTGCCTGTTCGAACTCAGTCCCAAAACGGTCATTCAGAATAGTGATGATTTCCGAAAGCAACGCTTCTTCATCTCTGGCTCTCTTTAGCCCGGCTTCGCTTGTGCCGCTGAGTTCGCCTGTTTCGCCTTTGACTAATTCAATAGCACCTTCTTTTATTTTCTGTAAGCGGTAATATTCGAGAGCCACTTCGTCGTCTAAATGTAACGATTCGGACAGTTCTCTTTTGGGTAACCGTATTTGCAATAGTTTGGCATAAGCATAGAATTTCTCAAACTCTATATCTACAAATGGCATTATTTGAGCGAGAAAAGCATACAGATTTGTCCATGAACGTAATCCTTTTTTAAATTCATCCTGTTTTTCCTCTTCTACAATACCCTTATATCTATCTACTGCCGGATCAGTAAGCGAATATAAATACTTTTGTTCCTTAGGGTTGTTTAAGTTGGTTGTTGGATTAAAATAAACTTGAGCAAACTCTTCAATTTCGCTATCCCAATATACCTGAAATTGATCAAGCCTTGCTTTCAAATCGTATAAATGGTTGACATCTGTTTCCTCCGTTACAGTAGTGATTTCATAGTATGGCTGGAATGATTTTAATATTTCTTCGCGGTCATTGACAAAATCCAAAACAAAAGTATCTTCCTTGCCGGGATATATACGATTAAGGCGCGAAAGGGTTTGTACAGCCTTTACTCCCGACAACTTCTTATCAACATACATCGTATGCAATAATGGTTGGTCAAAGCCAGTTTGGTATTTATCTGCAACGATCAAGATTTTATAATCGTCTTTTTCAAAAACAGCAGGAAGTTCTTTTTCTCCATAACCAGTTAATTCAGGCTCGGCAACGCCAGTCGGAAAATTATCGTCTGTGACTTTTCCGGAAAAAGCAACTAAGATTTTAATTTCTTTTTCGTACCCTTTTTCCTTGATATACTTTTCAAATTCCTCAAAATAACGCTTGGCATGTAAGCGTGATCCACATACAAGCATAGCCTTTGCTCGTCCTCCGATTTTTTTCGAAACTATGTCGCGGAAATGCTCCACAATAATTTCTGTTTTTTGAGCTAAATTATGGGGATGCAAAGAAACATATTTACCAATGGCTTTTGCTGCCTTCTTTCTATGAAATTTTGGATCTTCTTCAATGGATTTGGTGAGTTTGAAATATAATTCATAGGTTGTATAATTCTGAAGTACATCTAAAATAAAACCTTCCTCAATAGCCTGCCTCATCGAATAGAGATGGAACGGAATGGGCTTTCCTTCGGCATCTTTATGTCCGAATACTTGTAGCGTTTTATATTTGGGTGTTGCTGTGAAAGCAAAAAATGAAATATTATCTTGTTTTCCTCGACTTGTAGCGGACCGCTCGATTTCCTCCCTGATAAAATCGTCTCCGGTATAATCTTCTGTATCGGCTTGTTCCGCTTCATCAAGCGTTTTAACAGCCAATACTTCTTTCATCTTTTTTGATGCTTCACCTCCTTGCGAGCTGTGTGCCTCATCAATGATTACGGCATATTTTCTGTCAGGTAATTCGGTGACTTTATCTACAATGAACGGAAATTTTTGCAGGGTGGTAATGATGACATTGCTTCCATAACCCAATGCGGCAGCCAACTGGGTGCTATCTTTGTCTATTTTTTTTACAACACCTGCTTTATGTTCAAACTGATAAATGGTATTTTGTAGCTGCTGGTCAAGTACCCTTCGGTCGGTGACAACGATAACAGAATCAAAGATTCGTTCATCGGCTTGATTATGCAAACTCGACAACCGGTAAGACAGCCATGCAATAGAATTACTCTTACCAGATCCGGCTGAGTGTTGAATCAAATAATTCTTTCCTACACCGGCAGTTAACACATCGCTGCTGATTTTACGGACAGCATCCAACTGGTGATAACGCGGAAATATCAGTTTTTCTTTTTTATATGTACGACCATCCACTTCAAATTCTTCAATCTGTAGATGAACAAAACGCTGAATAATTTCCATCAGACTGTCTTTTGCGAGAATATTTTCCCACAAATAAGCAGTGCGGTAGCCATTGGGATTTTGAGGGTTCCCTTTTCCATTATTATTTCCTTTATTGAAAGGTAACCAAAAAGTTTTATGCCCGTCTAATTTGGTAGTCATAAAAACCTCATCCTGATCAACAGCAAAATGAACCAAAGTACGCCTATTGAATGCAAATAACAACTCACGGTTATCGCGTGTTGCACTATATTGCTTGAGGGCGTTACTCACGTTTTGTCCCGTGAACTGATTTTTAAGTTCCAATGTAACAATAGGAATACCATTCAGCGAAAGGACAACATCGACCGAATTTTGATTTTTATTACTATAATAAATTTGACGGTACACTTTCAGGCTATTTTTATCAAAAAGATCAATGGATTCAGGATTTAAACCGGACACCGGTTGAAAAAATGCCATTTGAAATCTAACTCCGTAATCTACAAAACCATTCCGAAGTACGTCTAAGCAACCTCTTAAATCCAACTCTTTATGTAATCGCTGAATAACACGGTTATGAGTGTCTTCACCGTGGATCGCCACCAGTTTATCCCAACGTTTGGGTTGTGACTTTTGAAGAAAATCAATAACCTCATATTTAAACATCCCTAATTCTGGGCTATAGTCTTGAGCATTTCCAAGGGTATAACCTCCTTGTTCAATCAATGATTGGACTAAAGCTGTTTCAAATGTATTTTCAGTTGTTATATTCATGCTCTTCACCATTTATCTGTTGTCTTTCTTGTTGTTCTACAAATTGACGATAAGCAACTTTCTTGAATATCATTCGCAAAACATGCTTGGATTTTTCCGGCAGATTATTTTTAAGAAAACCTGTTTTATCAAAACATTCACAAACAAATTCGTAATCATCTTGGTATATTTCCAATGTAATGGACGAAATTTTATTGGGTAAATCAGATTCTATGATCTCAAAAGTATCAGGATCGAAATATCGAACCAATGGCTTATTGATCTCATTGTATTCTCTGCCCTGAAAACAGGGCTTTCCTTTGCTTGATTCCCAGTATATACCAAAGAATTCCGTCCTGCTCGATTTGTATATTTTGGCAATTTGCAGGCTCCCATCAACTTCTCTTATTCCCTTATCCAGCGATATAGAACTCAATACCCTTAAAGGCTCCATATCCAATTTGGAGTCCATTTTATTTTCATCCATCAAAATTTTGTGAAACCTGTCTTTGGCCTCTTTTTCGACATTAAAGGCGGCATTACCAAGAAAAGTATAGAACCGTGTTTTGGTACGGTCATTCGTAAGTTCATTAAAAATAAAACCTTCTACCTCTTCGGAATAAAATAGCTCCCATACCCGAAAAGCTCCGTTTGTACCCTTTTGCCAGTCCCATCCGCCAAATAGAAACTTTGCAGCACCTCTTTCTTCATGAATATACTCTTTTGAGACTTCAGTAATTGTTTTCACTAATTTAGTAAATAACTCAGATAGAAAATCCAGGACCTCTTCCAAGGTGGCGGATGGCGACTCCAAATACTTATCCAGATGAATAGAAGAGACCAGATTCAAAACCAGCGGATAAGCCCGTATTGTGCTACCGGCAAAACATAGCAGACAGTCTTTCCGTGGTAACTCGAAAAGTTTGATACCATGTTTCCATTTTTCACCACCAGTCAAGCAGCTGTCTGTGGCAAAGACAAGTTCTTCAGTGTCATTAACCTGACGAATATAGGCTGTACAAAGTGTCATATTTTAATCCGTTACTTTTATTTTTCCGGTTACTATTTCGCTGATCAAGGTTGTGCGGTATTCAGTTAGTAAGTCGATAAGTTTTTTTGTTTTTTCTATCTTGGAATTAATACGGGAGCATTCAGCATCAATGTACTGAACAATGGAATTCTGCTCATGAATAGGTGGCAGAAGAATAAAAGTACATTTTAAGATAGATTGAGTAATGCTATAAACTTTTGTTCCAGTTACTTTACAGCGAATTTGATTTCTAAAGGATAAAGAGTCAAAAAAATAAGCGACATATCTGTGCATAAAATTTTCTATAGGATTAGCAATAATAGTGTGATAACCAGCGAAAGCACGAGTTTCACTATTCAGATAGGTGAAATTTCCTGATCCTTTGATGTCTTCTGATGTATCTGCAAAAACAAAATCGCCATGATTTAATAAAGATTTTTCAGATGAAATCAAATAATTTTTATCTACGCATTTTAAGATATCTTTCTCTGGATTCACCTCAAAACTATACTTTGAATGTATTTCGCCATAACTAATGCATGGTATTCCTTCATCTTGAAGGTTTTCTTTTGTTATGGTCAATCCTCGAGAAAAAGAAAAAAGAGAGTTAAATCTTCTTACCTCCCAATGTCCCGGAATTTCTCCAAGCCATTCAATCCCGCTATCTTGCATTTTTACGTTGGAGTCAATACCTTTGGTAACCGCCTGATTGATAATAGCCGCTTTTTCTTCTTCGTAAAGCTCTATTAAACGTTTCTTGTCGGCAATTAGCTGGTCTATTTCGGCTGTTTTTCGGTCTAAAAAAGAGGCAATGGCAGTTTGTTCATGCTCTGTTGGTATGGCAACGATTAAATCATTAACCTTATCTATTTTCAAGTTGATTCGAGTAAAGCCATTAGCTTCCGTTAAAAGATTATGTCTTATTTCGCTGCTGCTCAGTTGATAATTGAGGAATTCAGAATTGATATTCTTCGCCACAACTCTAAACCCTTTACAAAAACTGTTTAGATACATATCTTCTACATCGTCGCATAAAACGGCTGATTTACCAACATCTTCATAATTTTCCGAACTCATTAAAAAGAATAAATCTCCTTTTTGCGCCTTATTTTGTTTCTCTCCATCGGTGATAATAACTTCCTGTAGTTTTGATATATCTATTTTTGAGTTATTTGCTATGTTGGTAAAAGGAATAAAAGCCTTATTTTCGATATTGCCAATTTGATTGAAATCATCCGCACTTTTACCTGTTAGCCCACCATATAAATATCCTAAAAATCGCATTCGTATTTCCTGCCAATGAGAAGGAATGTGATCTAAGAAATCGATATGACTTAATTTATATGAATCGTATTTTTTCATAAATTCAATATCGTTTTTTCTGCATCCACTATTTCCTCTTCCAATGCCAGAATATCTGCACGGATATCCGCCAATGCCCGTAGCGGCTTGAACTCATAAAAATATTTGGTGAAGTTGACTTCGTAGCCGATTTTTGTTTTGCTGTGATCAATCCATGCTTCGGGCAGGTGAGGTTTTACCTCGGCATCAAAGTACTCTTCGATGGTTTGCGGGATCAGTTTCCCGTTGGCATCTTTCTTCAAGAAAGGAATGTTTTCGTAATTGCGCAAAGAAGTATTGGGCTTTGGCTGTTTGTTCCTGTCTTTTACAATTTTGCCATTTTCTCTCAGAGGTTGTTCTACAGTTACCCGCCAATAGCCGAAATATTCGTTGGGAAGAATCTTACAGAACTCGTTTTCTTGAAAATTCCCGTAAATCTGTGTAATGAACCCAATACCTTTGGTATTACCATTCTCGGCAATTGCTTTGCGCTTGTTCCCCAAACTGCGATCCATTTTACGCCAAAAGCGGTTAAATTCCAGTTTCCCTTCTTTCAGTAACTCTTCATCTTTAGTTCCGGTGGCGTTGATTAATTGTATTTTTCCTTTCCGCTCCTTACTCTTATGATTGGTAACAATCCACACATAAGTGCTGATTCCTGTATTATAGAATAACTGATCCGGCATGGCAACAACAGCTTCCAGCCAGTCGTTTTCAATAATCCATTTGCGGATATTGCTTTCACCGCTTTCTGCAGCACCGGTGAATAAAGGCGAACCATTGAATACGATTCCAATCCGGGTGCCACTGCCTTTCATTTTAGAAACCATGTGTTGCAGGAAAAGTAATGATCCATCGTTAATTCGAGGCAATCCGGCTCCAAAACGACCACTCATGCCTTTATTTTCGGCTTCAGTTTTGATGATCTTTTCGGCTTTCTTCCAATCTACTCCAAAAGGAGGATTAGACAGCATATAATCAAATTTTTCATCATCTAACCCATCTACAGTAAAGGTGTTCCCAAACTTAATATTTCCCGGATTTTGCCCCTTAATTAACATGTCCGATTTGCAAATGGCATACGATTCGGGGTTGATCTCTTGTCCAAAAACCTTCAATTCTGCATCGGGGTTAAGCTCTTTTACATATTGCTCGGCAATAGAAAGCATTCCGCCTGTTCCACAAGCCGGGTCGTACATAGTTTTCACGATCCCTTTCTGTGTGAGCATTTCCCGATCCTCAATAAACAGCAGGTTGACCATTAATCGAATAATCTCTCTTGGTGTAAAGTGCTCCCCAGCAGTCTCGTTAGATTGTTCTGCAAATTTTCGGATCAACTCTTCGAAAACATATCCCATCTCCATGGAATCCATATCAGATAAATCAATCGCCTGAAAGGCCTTCACTACACGGAACAGGATATCAGTTCTCGGGTCGTCCATACGATCTATCTGATCATCGAAATTGAAGTATTCGATAATTTCCCGCGCACTAGTAGAAAAACCGTTAATATACTGCCTCAGGTTTGCCCCGATGTTATTTGGATCGGCCACTAATTTCTGAAAATTAAACTGGCTTCTATTGTGAAAATTAAAACCTGCAATTTTATTAAGAGCAAGATCTTTCGCATTATCCTTCAGTGAACTTACTTTGGGCAAATAATCCAAGACCTTTTGCTTGGTGGGTTCAAGTACACAATCCAATCGCCGTAGTACGGTCATCGGCAAAATCACTTTGCCATAATCGGATTGCTTATAATCTCCACGTAACAAATCGGCCACTCGCCAAATCAAATCGGCTTTTTCTCTGAAATTCTTCATGTATATTTTATTTGTTTTCTTCTTTATTATCAACTAATAAATCCTTTACACTCACCTGCAATATTTCCGCAATTTTATATAAAACCTCTATTGGGGGTTGATTACGGTTCTGCACGTATGCGTTCACCATATTAAAACTTTTACCCAGTTTTTCTGCCAACCAAGTTTGTTTTATACCTTTTTCGTCAAGAATTTCTTTTATTCGATTCATTTGAGTATTCATCACAAGTAATATTGTGCAAATATAGTAAAATTTGTCATCTATGATTCTGAATGTGAGTGATTATTCTTTATTTCTCATAAGTTACGACTCTATCTCTTTTGCCTCAATGCTCTGTCTATAATACCCATCCATCAAAAACGCATAATCATTCTGCTGCTTCATACAAAAGAGAGTGAGTATAAACACCAACAAGCCGAGAACAGCAATCACCAAAGATGATTTCCGAACCTTGAAAAATCTAAAATTCAGGTAAGGCTTTTTATCATCTGACTTTATTGCAGACTGCTCTTGGGGTTCTTTCAGTATGGCTGACATACAAGACAGTATCTTATATACTCCTTCTGTATCCTCTTCTAATTGCTCCATATTTTTATGAATGACTTTGAAATGAGAATCACAATGTGTTCCAAGCCCTTGAATGTACTTCTCTAGTTTTGAGATAATCTCGTCTTTCTCTTTTTGAAAATCAATCTTAATTTCCGACTGATTATCTTCGGGAATCAGTGATTTCTGAGTTATCGCAATATTTTCCAATTTCTTATCTACCTCTGAGAGTTTCTCCCAAAGGGCATCGTTTGATACTGATTGTGCCATATTTCTATTTTTTTAAGTTGTTAATGATTTGTTTTTATCTACTTATACCCTTACGTTTTATCGGCTTCTTTTTCTTCTTTTTGGATAAAGCCTCTGCTTCGTTCGGGTCATAATTAGATGGTTGAATATCAAATAAACCGCCAATACTCGATGCCGCATCGGCTACTCCCGAAGCAATATTTTCCGAAAATGTATTTGTTGTTTCTTTCGGAATGTTTATTTGCTGCTGTTCCTGACTGTGGTTATTATCATTGAGTATTATATCCAACTTGGAGTAGCTGAATTTTCGGTCAACGTCCGAACCTTTGAAAGAGTACTCTCCTTTCTTGAATGAAATCCCCTGTACTTCATTCGTTTGCCCTTTGTGCTTGTACTCTATGGATATACCTTTCTGCTTCAGGGCTTCTTCAAACTGTCGCCAATTCTTGGCTTTCAGAAGAGTATCTTTAATCGCATGGTAAATTTCATATTTGGTCTGCTCTGCTCCCTTTAGTTTCTGAACGTTCACCTTATCTTTTCCTTGCCCATAAGTCAGATTGTATTTATCCTTTAACTGCTTGCATACCTTTTCGTTTCGGTATTGGTCGTTCTTGTCGGAAATAGTCTTACCATCGTTATCTACTCGGTTGAACACAATATGACAATGCGGATGGCTGGTGTTATTATGACGGACAATGATATATTGCGTATTCTCTATTCCCATCGCTTTGATATACTCCTTTGCCAAACGCTCCATAAACTGGTCTGTCATTCGTTCTTTGTCATCAGGAGAGAATGATAACGGAATATGCCCAACACATTTCGATAGCTTCGGATTGAGCAGACTTTGCATATAAAAGCTGTTGATAATGGATTTGGTATCGACTTCCAATACGCTTTCACTCGCCAAAATAGTTACATCCTTATTGTCTAAAACATAGGAAACACACCCCTTAAAGCTTCTTCCTTTTACTATTTTTCCAATCATCCGAGAGCTTATTTATGATATTTTGTATCTGACTGAATAGATTTTCTGCTCCTTCTTCGAGCCATTTTACACCTAAAAACTTGGCTGTTTTAGTAAGTTGGTTCAGATTATTTCCCATATTCGAAAGTCTCCTGAGTATATCCAGTTCTTCTTTTTTCAATGGTTCTTTGATTACGCCCTCCAAAATTGCATCGTGACAATAGACACTAAGCGGAAGATTTGCTTTGGTAGCCCGATGCCGAATGGCATAGAGTTCCGGCTCAGAAAAACAGACTGCAATGGTCTTGTCTTTCCGAGTGACGGAGCTCTTCTTTGGGCGTCCACCTTTTCGCTTATCTTGATTATTCTGATTCAATTACGATATAGTTTATAAATCGTTTTTTCTGAAACTGTCGACCATCGGGAGCAATTTCCCCTTTGGCTGATAAGCCAAAGCGAGGGTTTTCATGCAATGAAAACATAACCTCGCTCCGCTTCACGAACATTTATGTTCCGCTCAAAAGCTAAGTCGTAGATACTATACAGACTTACCATACAATGGACAGAAGCTACACTTTATAGCTTCTTCCACATTTCCACATCCTCCCGGTAGGTTTCCAGATGATGGCGGGCAAGGTTCTCGATAAAACCCGATACGCTCATTCTGCGTCCTCCCAGCTTGCGGGTGATCTCGTCTAACTCATCCCGCACCTCCCGACTGATAAATACAGGTTTGCGGTCTTCTAGTTTCGGAACAGAAAGGAATGTTTGTAGATATTCATCCAAAGATTCTTTTCGTTGTTTGCTGCTTATACGCTTCACCGTGGAACGTGTATCTATCACTGGTTCTGTTTGCATACTATCCTTTGTATTAATCTCATCTTCTGTTTGGATACTTTGTCCGATGCCTCTATTGGCATTCTCTTTACTTGCTCCAATGTCCACTACATTGGAATCCTCCATTCCAAGAAATTCTTTCAGAAGTTCTTCTTTGCTTTCATTATTGGATTTTGGGGTACTGGGTTTCCTTTCGACCGAAGGTATAGGTGACCAGTCTTCGGGCATTGTCTTTTTTTGCTGACCGTTGTCAGTTTGTTTACTGTTCATAGAAATTGATGTTTAGAATGTAAATAGTATGATTCTCCAATAGATGGAAAACCGATTATCGACAGCAAATAAACAACTATTAGTCACCAGTATTAACAGAGTTGGTTTGTATGAAGTAATCTGCAATATCTTTCAACTGTGTCGAATGTGTGAGCAGTGCAGACTGCTGTATTTTGCTCATCTAATTGAACTATACAAGCGAAATATAATGTATTAGAACGATGTACCTTTTTTAGAAATTTGAATGCACATTTTAGTCATAATAGAAATTGCTTTTGCCACTTAAAATGAGAAAAATAGAATTACACTATAGACAACCCCTGCCACAAGCTACCACTAGATTTAAAAGGCATTGAGGGATAAATATTTCTGCTTTACTTCGTATCGGAGGAACGAAAAATGAGAGAGAGGTGACGCCTCTTGTAGCCAAATCGGCGCCACTGACTGCCACCGGACTAAATGCTTATTAAAGGTTGTGTTTTTCTTTTTTACTTCACAGCAGAACAATGAAGTTATCACAGTTTAATTTGCCTGTTTATGAGTAAAATACAACATGCGGATGCAAAGGGATCTATCAGTTGGAATGTGATAATTGAAAGGCTTACTTTTGGAATAAATAGGAATAATAATTTAAAAATATAGTGCATATGGAGATAGTAAATATTGAAGCAAAAACATTTGAAACGATGCTTTCCAAATTTGAAAGTTTCGCTACCCGAATGGAACACCTGTGCCGTCTGTATGGCGACGCAGAAAGTGAGTGGATGGATAATCAGGATGTATGTATGCTCCTAAACATCTCTCCTAGAACCCTGCAAACACTTCGGGATAATGGTACGCTGGCTTATACTCAAATCAATCACAAGACCTACTATAAACCCGAAGATGTGGAAAAGGCTCTCCCACTGGTGGATGAGAAACGTAAACAGGCTATTGACAAGGGAAAAGAATTGTAAGTATGGAAAATGAAATTCAAAGTTATCAGAGTTTCCCAACTGCATGGTTGGGAGCTTGGGAAAGTGTAAACGGCAATCCGGATGTATATATTTTTCAGGAGTATGATAGCAACTATTACCTGCTTGCGTACAGCTATGACAAGGAATCGGAACGAGGAGATTTTTCTTGCTACAATGTTAATTCAGACGAAGATGGTTGGTATATCCGTATTGGAATGAAGTATTGCCGATTAATTTCTGAAAGTTCGCCCTATGGACTTCATATCACAAGTTGGGGCAGCTATATGAAGTATTAGACGAAACAATATCTAAATCAATAAAATAATATCAAAATCATGAGCAATCAATTAATCACATCAGAGAACAATGAACGAGTAAAATCATTTCTTCTTTCATTGGATCGTTTAGCTTCATTAATGGAACGATTGTTCCCCGTTCGTAAGCCCACACTGCACGGAGAGAGTTTTTATACAGACGAAGAACTATCGAAGAAATTGAAAATCAGTCGCAGGAGTTTACAAGACTATCGTAACGAGGGGCGTATTCCATATATCAAGCTGGGTGGCAAGATTCTGTATCGCTCCTCTGATATTGAAAAACTATTGCAAGATGGTTACAAAGAGAGTTTTAGGAAGTAGCCTGAACAGAGGCTACCCTTATGCTACAAGTTATTATCGGACAATCAGTTATTCTGCGAGCTTCCGCCCCCAAAACGGCTGGGAAGCTATAAGCGGAAATAACTTAAATTGGACGGTAAATAACTTGAAGCCGTAAAAAACGGCAGACTTTTGTTTAAATAGCCTGCCGATAGTTAGATTTGAAAATAGATGGCGGATATTAATTCAACATTGAATTTTGAATCGGGAATATTAGTCTTTCTGTAATTCCTGCTTTAGATATTTTTTTAAGAAACCACCTCCTCATTACCTCTGCGTTTGCCGACTGTACTCGAAAAGCAATGGCAATAACCATCTCTAATCCATAATAATCGGGATAGATTTTCGAACCTTCGACTGTACAACTCAAAGAATAGTCTCCACCGGCAACACCAGATTTCTCAATATCCCGAATGAGTTTTTTAGTCATTTGATAGTAAATATCAAACAAGTCGGCAATTTCAGAAATACTCATTTTTGTTTCACTCGAAACGGTTATTTTTCCGTTGTCAGATATTATGATTTTTCTATTTTCCATGATTGTTTGGTTTTAATTGCACTGTTTTACATTGATTTGCTTTATCGTCATTTTCAGCATAATCCTCCAGTTTGTATTTTTGACCAATACGACTACTTAACTTCTTCATATCCTCATTAAGCTTCTGCCGTGTAAGTTTGGCATAAATCTGGGTGGTTTTGATGCACTTATGCCCCATCATCTGACTGACAGTTTCCATCGGAACTCCCTGTGAGAGCGTGATTAGTGTTCCAAAATTATGTCGGCTTTGATGGTAGGTAATGGTTCTTTCAATTCCACACAATTTGGCAATCTTTTTCAAATTAACATTCATGCAAGAAAGATCGATCATATTGAAAATCTTGCTTCCTTTTCGTTCCGATTTATATTTCTCCATGATTTGCAGGGAAATATCCAACAAAGGGATATTACATTTACTACCTGTCTTTTGTCGTTTTATCTTTAGCCAGAGGTTTCCGTTATTTTCTCTGTAGATATTTTCTTCTGACAGATTACGCATATCTGCATACGACAAACCTGTGAAGGTCGCAAACAGGAACATATCTCGCGTATGGCATACACGTTTTGAGGCTATCGATATATTCATAAACTTATCCAACTCTTCCTGTGTCATATGCCTGCGTTTACGAGGTGGTTGTTCGGGAATATAGCCGGCGAAAGGATTCTTGTGTAATATTCCCTGACTGATTGCCCTGCGGATTATCTTTCGTAGCATAATCGTATAAGATGAAACGGTATGTGCTGTGAATCCCTGTTCGATACGCATAAAAGAATCAAACTTTTCGATAAAGGATAACTCTAATTGTCGTAATGGAATATCATTTGTATTGTAGTGAGTGCATAGAAATCTTTCAGTTTGATTATACACCGAGATATAGTTCCGCATAGTTTCAGCAGAACGGGTAATTCCCACTTGTTTGGCATACTCTTCGTTATGCTCCCGAAAGAGTTCCAAGAGATTTTCTTTCTTCCGTCCAATACCACCTACGGCATTTTTGACCAGCTCTGCTGTAATATATCCCTGTTCATTAAGTATTTCTTTATAATACCGGTTAATCTTTTCTGTCAATTGTGTTATCTGAAAATTAGCTTCTGCAGCATGACGGCTTCTACTTGTCAAGCGATAAGATTTTGCATCCCAAAGTTTTGGATCGACATCTAACCCGGCAGCAAACTGAGCCATTTCTGCATTGATAGATATTCTACCCATCAAAGGACACATGCCGTTTTTCTTTACCTTTTGGCGATTGATATAAAACATGACAGCAAAGGTGCTGTAAACGGCACTTTTAGTGCTGGTTTTATTCTTGCTCTTCGTTACATTCATTTTTCTTTCCTCCCCAATTTAGCCTACTACATCTGCTGAATTAATTTTCTCAAAATCATATCTACCCGACAATCGTTGATTCAGTGATTGCATATCTTCTCCGATTTTGTCATTGCTGACTTGTGCATAGATTCGGGTGGATCGCCAATCGGTATGTCCGAGTAATTCGGCAACTGTTTCAAGGGGAACTCCCTGTGAGAGAGTAACTACCGAAGCATAGCAGTGACGAGCCATGTGAAAGGTAATCCGCTTGTTTATAACGCATTCCTTAGCGATTCGTTTGAGGTAGATGTTTGTTTTACTGCAACTGATCATCGGAAACAATTTGCCTTCTTTAGCTATTCCTCGATATCTTTCAATGAGTTGAAGAGGTATTTCCAGCAATGGAATATGGCAGGGTGCTCCGGTCTTTTTGCGATTGAGATGAATCCATTGGATACCATCTTCAGCTGTGGATAGATTTTTCGCTGTCAAATTACGCATATCGCTGAATGCGATACCTGTAAATGAGGAAAACAGAAACATATCCCGGATAAAGTTCAGGTTCGGACGGGAGAGTTTTACTTTTATCAAGATATCCAACTCATCCGAAGTCAGTGACTTGGGAACAGGCTCTTCCGTAATGTACTTGTAATCTATAAATGGGTCTTTGCGAACCAAGCCATTGTTTATCGCTATCTTGATGATTCTGCGAAGATGAACGATTGTATTGATTATTGTTCCGCAAGCAAGACCAAGTTCGATACGCAGGTAGTAATCATAATCGGCAACAAAGGAAGAAGTCAATGCCTGAAATGGGATGTCAGAAATATTATATTTCTTTCGCATAAAACGTTTCAGGTGATCCAAGGAGGTTAGAAAACGCTTATACGTTCCTTCTGCACGGTTTACACCTACATTTTGTAAAAACTTCTCATTATGAGCCTCAAAGTATTTGATAAGAGTGTCTTGTTCGGATGCAATACCTTGAAAAGCATTCTTGACTTCCAAAGCAGAGATGCCGTTTTTCTTTTGCGAAAGTTCCCGATAAGCGGAATGGATGGCTACACTAATTTTGTTCAGGGATGTATTGGCAGAGAGAGCTGTTTTACTTTTCCCGATAGCTCTGCCAGACTTAGTATCCCAAAGGGATACCGGTACATAAACTTTGGCACTAAACTGTACCATTGATTTTCCGATGCGGATACGTCCCAAAATAGGAATTGTTCCGTCTGTTTTCTCCTCATTTCGTTTCAGGTAGAAACTTACTTTTACTTCTTGCATAATTAACTCTTTTACAGGTTATAAAATTAACTGTTATAGAGCTAATCAACGTTATGCAAAGTATTGTGAATTAGCGAATAGGAAACTGATTTAGAGTACAAAGCCAACATAACATTGCCTTGTTTGCCAGAAACGTTCAAAATCGTTTACTGTTAGAGGAAAATCCGTTATTTGAATGGCTTGCCACAGCGTAAAACAGGTAACGTATTCGTAACGGAAAGCTTTCCTAAATACACAATATCTTGCTTTTTTACTGCTTGCAGCGGAGGGAAGAATAGTGAAGTTATCACTAGTAGTTCAGATACTTACGTCGTTTTTCTGATTCTTGCATTTTGGGTGCTGAGTTTAGTAACCAGCTTGGTTCTTAGATTTACTTAATCTCCTCACTATATTAAAGAGCGACTTATCTTCTGCAAAGATATAAAAGTTCTATTTCTAACAACTAAAATTCTTCAATTTTGTGTAATTTAAAATCTTTTTTAATTGTGTTATCAGACTAAAATATGTATAAATTACAGAACAACGTCCAGAATATTATCCAATTTTAATATAAAACATACATAATAGCAATCACAGAACACTCTTTATAAAGAAAGAATCTCAGCGATTATTCTGAGTTTAATATGAATTAGCATTTAATTTTCAAGGATATAAACGAAAGTGAATACGTAAATAATAAAAAACAATTGGACATATCTCTTAAACTCTATTATTAGATAGCAAAGATCTTTTATTTAGAGATATTACCAGTCTAGGTTTACTCATCCATAGCGAAGCTCTCTCCTGTTTTATACCCATTTAGTGTTGCTTCTAGAACCTGAATCATATTTAAACGAAATGATTCAGGTGATAATACAGCTAGTTTATCTCTATTCCATAAGAACTCTTGTTTAAGATCATATGTAGGTCTGACAAATATTTCGAAATCAGTATAATTTTCTGTTTCATTGATCAATTCCTGAGACTCATGCATTGGTACATCTGTTAGATATAAATTCTGAGGAAAGAAAGCCCTAAATCGGATTGAGATAGGATCATACTGACGGATTATGCCGTAACAATGAGCAAAATATGTATTAGGGTTAAGAGTTCGTTTCAATTCTTTCGGTAATTTATATTGATCTTCTATAATAGACGCGTCAAGAATTCTTTCAAGAGCGAATGTCGTACACCTACTCTGTTCTATATCTGCACCAATTACATACCAACGTTGCTTAAACAGACGGATAAAGACAGGCTGAAAGGTATAATTCTTTGAGGCTTTGTAGTGAGACTTATAGGTCAAACTTAAAGATTTATTCTGCTCTATACTATCCATTATGATCTGAATTCGCTCTAATCCCAAAGGAGCATTTTCTAAAATTAGGTTCTGATGTTTTTGGCATAATTCTCCCAAGTTAGAAATGCGTAAACCACTTAGCATCCATTGAATAGCAGTATTTTTATCCAATTCTTCCGTTGAAGATATCTTATAGAGACCTCCATTGCTTTTCTCGCATATAATATCAATGTTAAAGAGTGATTCTGTTTCGTTTCTGTAACGATGGAAGCTTCGCTCGGTTAACAAACCTCCATCAGGATTGTAAGAAGAGATTCTCCATTTATGTTTAATTTCGTCAATGGCTAGTCCTTGTTTGTTTAACAATAAGGTATCTACTAACCAAATGCAGAATTTATATTTAAAGTTCATACGGTCAATCTATTTTGAAAAATTCAAAAATATTATTAGTTAATAATTTGCTCGCTTTGTAAATCAGTTTTAAACTTAGTATAAAGTAAATTATAATGCCTACAATCCAATACCATTCAAGTTCAAGAGGCGTTGTAGCTGTTGTTGCACCACTCCCTTCTAATAGAATAAATAGAAGCATAGGTATGAAAAAAAGAATTGCTGAACCGCCTGTCAGGACTACGCAAAATACGATAAATGTAATAATTCCTTTCATAAGACACTATTTGATGATAAAATAAATAATGTATTTTAAAATGATATATGTGATATAAAACAGAGTAAATCCGCCAATAGCCACAGCTAGTATAGCTCCGATAAAGCCTATCGAGTCTTTTAAAACTACAAAACTTTCAAGAGCGAATATGGCTGGAATAGAGTATAAGACGAGACATATCACAATGGATATCCAACATGCTATGCTTTTCTTATCCATTATACGATATCTATTTGGATACCCGAATCATCTGCTATGTTTAATAAATAGACTTTGTTGTCTTTTATACTCAGACTTTTTTGCTCGTCATTGTAAGTTAGGATAAACGCAGAGCCAGCTTCGGAGATCGATAGTTCTGAATTCTCTTTTAGTTTTTCAACGATGGTACAAACGGGAATATTTGCAAGAAATGCATTTCGTGCTACTGTAATGAAAAGTTCGTCTTTATTCGTGTTTACAGAGATTCAATTCTTTCCGAATTTCCAAACCAATTCTTTTCTGACTTCGGATACTTTAATTTTTTCCATAACATTCTGTTTTTAATAGTTTGATTTATAATGAATGGTATGGCAAAAATAACAGCTCTTGTTGCCAAGAGCTGTCAGTGAGCTAAATATTGATATCGTTTTTGTTGATAGAGTGTAATCGACCTTCTAGTGATATCTTCCCATTATACAGTTCTGACTTTATTTTATATAAGGCTCCAATAAGTTCATCCTTATTTTTAGAGTACTTTATTTGATTATAAACATATTGAGAATATTCTCTAGTATGTCCAGTTTTATGTAAAGTCCCTTTAAATATGCTATTCTTATCAGTCGGTAAAAAAATTCCATTCACCGGACTATTTATATCAATGCTAAATTTTTTAAGAATAGCTCTTGATTGCTTTGCTAAAGGATCGGTTCCTTCAACTATATGATGAGCTGCTTTTCCTCCGAAAGCATTAACTATATTACTAACTTCAGGACTCATACTCTTTATCATATTTTTTTCAAGGATAGTTCCACTCGCTGATTCTCCGAGTATTAAATCTTTAGAGGAAAGATTTTTTAAATTATCTATAGTGGGAAACTGCATATATGGAGATATTGATTTCCTTCGTTCAATCAATATTTTAGCATTGATTTCTTGGCTATATTTTAAAGCATTTTCACCTAAATTATTAAATTCAGGAATCCATTTATTTGGTGAAATTTCTATTGTCTTTAGAGAAGCTCCTCCTGATGGATAGAATCCTGCCTTTTTAATCGTTTTTTTTAATAACTCTTTACCAACCATTTTCTCAGAAGATTCTGATAATACCTGTTTTGTAGTCCGCTTGCCAATATATTCGGAGCCCTCTTTTACTATTTCTTTTGCTCCTTTTTGACAACTAGTATTTGATAAAATCAAAAGTGATAGAATTATCTTTAATATTTTCATTTTAATTATTTGAGAAAAAATAGATACACAATATAAGCTACAACATTAATACTATTAGCAACAGAAATCAAAATTGTATCTTTTCCATTAGCTTCCTTTATTCTCACATAAATGAAATATATAAATGAGATAAAAATAGTAGCGATCGTTATCTTATTGAGAATATTTTGATCAACAAAAAAATAAAATAACATATTAACGACTATAGGGATTCCCATATTTAAAAATACACTATTCCAATCTTCTTTCTTTTTGTGACCCATACTCATTCAATATAATTGTTTAATATTTCCAACACATATAAATTTTGTGTGTTCATATAATCTGAATAATTGTTATAAATAATATTTTCCATTATAAGATTATCATCTAAGCTCTTATAATCAAAAAAATAAAAGCAGATAATAAATACAATAATGGATATAGGTATTGTTACAATTTTGGGAGCCTTATTTTTATCTGTCCTTCTCAGCCCCCTTAAAAGATTCATAAAAAAGAATATTAATAAAGAGAAAACACCTGATACTATTATATCAGCAGTAAATGAAGCTATTTCTTTTTTATTTCTAGCTTTAAATCTTTCCACAAAGATAGGATCATCTATAAGAATTTGATTATAGTTATCCAACTTAATTAAATCATTTTTCATTAGAGGTAGCGTGTCTTCCAAGATTTGATGCTGAAGGGATAGCATTTCACTCCATGCTTCAATTCTTGAATTAATTATATTTTCTACTTCCTTTATCTGAATATTGTTATTTATTGAATTTTCAAAGTTCAATAATACTTCTTTATCTGTCGAAGTAAAATGAAACCAAATATTTTGTGGAATATTCAATAAAGAATATTTTTGGGAGAAAGAACTTTCAACCCCTTTGATTATATATTCACTCGTTATATTATAAATTGTATTTTGAAATTGCTCATTTAATATTCTCTCTTGATCCTGTAGCTCATTTACATTAATACTATAAGTTGATTTTTTCCCTAATCTATAGATTATATCTGACTTTTGTTCTGAAATATGTTTTTTCCCTGTATTGTAATTACTAGAAAACACATTAAGAACTTCATTTAATGTTTTCGTTAATTCAGGAGATACGGACTCATTCTTTATTTTCTCTTCAATCAAAGATCTGGAAGACAATCCAGTATATGCTGAGATTTCATCTAAAGATGTATAGTTCATTACTAACTTTTCAAGACAGCTATTATAATCTAGCTGATCATGTTCAGTATTACAACAACTCGTGTAAAAAACAGTAAAAAGTAATAATTTGTATATTTTACAGATCATTTCATTTTTTTCTGCAAAATTACTGATAAGAATTGACAAACTATGACAGATTTTTTTTATTACATTAATATATTATGAGTCTGATAATATATCTCCATTTATCTCCCAATACAATTTCTATTACTTTTGTTTAGACGACCTCTCTATAATAGCACCAATAATAAATATATAACTTGGATAGGGTGTTTATTTTAGAGAACACGATAATTACTAATCTTTGTATGTCTAAAATTGTAAAATATTATTTATATGAAAAAAAAGAAAATTCCTTCAAAAAAGGAATCTGTATTATTCGCTTTTCGGGAAATCGTCGAAAATAAAAAGATGAGTAGTCGATATCACACGGTTGCGAACTATGTGAGCTTTATCAATAAATTAAGTCTGTATCTTGGAGAACAAAGAGAATCCTTTTCTCTGTATGAGTTAAATAAAGAGTGGGTTGGAGGATATATTGAATGGTTACATGAAAGACATCCGGATAAACCCCAAACTGTAGATTTCTATTTTAGAGGACTCCGCTCCTTATTTAACGCTACAATTAAGACCAAAGAATATGCCGATCTTAATATTATAAATCCATTTATTGGATTGTATGTGAAGAAAGGATTAACGCCTAAAAGAGCACTTTCCGTAAAAATGTTGTCGAAACTGCTAAATCCGGAATTAGGTTCATCTCTAACCGATAGTCAAAGAGAATCCTTAGATATATTATTAGTGAGTCTATATTGCCGGGGGATGGTCTTTCATGACATATATAACCTCAGCTGGGATATGATTAACGATTTCTGGCAAATTGAATACCGCCGAAGTAAAACCGGACAGTCTATTCGTTTGACTGTTCCAAAAGAGGCACAAGAAATTATGTTACGATATAAAAAAAACAATAATTTGTATATCTTTCCTTTTCTTAGAGAAAAAAATAATAAAACTGTATTATGTGAGAAATCGGCATTAAGACGAATCAATCGGCATGCTTTAATTATTGGTCAAATGCTTCATCTCCCGGGTAAATTAACTACTTATGTTATGCGGCATAGTTGGGCCACATTAATGCTGGAAGCCGGAAAATCGGTTGAGATTATTAGCCAATGCATGGGGCATACATCAATAAGAACAACACAAATATATTTATCGTCTATTTCAACGACAAAAGTAGATCGGGAAGTAAATGATATGTTGAATCGTTTTGTTCGATTGGGTAAGAAAAGAAAAGGAAAATATCAAAAAGACTTTTGCACTTCGGTAGTCCCATAAGACTCTTTCTTTGTGGGAAAGAGTTTTCCAACTGTGTCTTAAATATTTGCAGCAAAGATAATTATATTTTTTTAAGATTCAATAATTATTGTCGATATTTATTAAATATCAATTATTTCTATATTGGATTGTAGTATATGAAACTATATTTTGATCATAGCTTACATTTTTCCACACTCAATTTTGCCTGACAATAAGGTAATAAAATAATATAACACATTCTTAGACAAATTTATAAGTTTTATATTCTCTGAATGTAAAACTTCACTATAAACAGAATACACAATTAAGATTAAGAAGTCTCTTTCCCACAAAGAAAGAGACTTCTTGCTGTAAAACACTTTAACAATTGAACTTAAAGATGAATTTCAGCAATCAATTAAACAAGGTCTACATAGTCTACATAGTCATCTTAATCTTTATATATATCTATTAGCAAATCAAGAGGTTGTAATAAAAAATAAGTAAACTATTTATCAAACGATAGGACATGAGTTTCTTTCGTCTGAAGCATAAAAGAGCAAAAGACATGTAAAAAAATTAAATATTGTAGATCTATAAACTAGATCTAGTTTTTTATAAAATAACACGAAGAATAATAAAGGTAGCAGCAGTGTCTAAATTAAAATATTTGATATGAAAAGCAAAAAGCAATATTTTATTACATTATTAATTTATAGAAAAACTATTATGAAAAAGAGTTTTATTAACATTTGTGTTATAATTCTACTTTCGGTAATGTTCAGTTGCGAAAATTCATTAGAGATGATACTTCCGCAAGGGCCGAAAGGAGATAAAGGAGATCCAGGTAAGTCTGCATTCGAACTTTGGTTGGAATATTATGGAAAAGATCCGGGAACTTCCATTGAAGAATTCTTTAATTCTTTAAGAGGTAAAGATGGAAAAGACGGAGATGTGCCTATTATCGGTACTAATGGTAACTGGTGGATCAGTGGTGTAGATACTGGCATTCCGGCACAGGGTAAAGACGGTAAGAATGGCATTACACCTGAGATTGGGGATAATGGAAATTGGTATATCGGAGGAGAAGATACCGGGGTCCCTGCCAGAGGAAAAGATGGTTTCTCTCCTTATATTAAAGATGGTTTCTGGTGGATTGGAGAAATCAATACTCTTGTCCCGGCAACAGGAAAAGATGGAAAAGACGGTAATACACCTACTGTAGAAATTGGCCCGGGTCCGAATTTCTATTGGATTGTTAATGGAACTACGACGAATATTTCAGCAAAAGGCGTTGATGGGAGAGACGGAACTGATGGTAAAGATGGGTATACTCCAGTTATTGGAGACAATGGTAATTGGTGGATCGATGGTAAAGATACAGGTAAGCCATCTGTCGTAATACCTGTTGTCGGAGACAATGGTAATTGGTGGATCGATGGTAAAGATACAGGTAAACCTTCACGTGGAGATAAAGGTGATAATGGAGACAATGGTGTAGATGGAAAATCAGCCTATGAATTATGGAAAGAAGCTGTTGATAAATGTGACGGAACAGTCAAAAACAAAGATGGCTCGAATTACGACTGTTCTAAAAACTCGTGGGAAGACTTCCTTATCTGGCTACAAGGTGGCGATGTCTCTGTATTACACAAATACTGGACAACACTCCCTGGTAATGAAGGTAAAACTATTCAACAGTTTATAGACGAATTATTCGATTGTCATTGTGATGGAATTACAGTAAGTGTAATAGCACAAGACGAATGTGTAGAATTAAACGCTGACGGAACACTCAAAAAAGCTTATAATGCCAAACTAAGTGTAGGTGGAAAGAAAGGAACTTCTGTTGTGGTGACAGGAACCGGTGTGAATCTGACTGGAAACATAACAGACGATCAAACACCAGTTACATGGAATATTCCACGTAGTGATGCAAGCATCCAATTAACTATTGTTTGTACCGAAAGTGGTAATGCTGTGACAAAGAATGCATTTATCCCTGCTCTGAAATATGTAAAGCTAGACGGTGCAGCAACTGTAACACAGGTACCAGATGAACAAAAAGACATGGTTGTAATAAGCTTTTTGTCAGCTCCTGAAGAATTGATTATTGATGGAGAATCGGTTTATACTAAGACAGGAGGCATAAAAAGTGGTTCGGGATGGGCTGTTGCCAATGAAAAAGTATTTGCTCGATCTTATGAAAGAGGGGCGACAGCACAACAACCTACTGTTGTAGCGAAAGGTGCTAACGGAGAATGTAGTACTATAACCGGAGCGTTTACAATTCCTACATTGGCTCCGGTTACTATTGGGACTCCACAACTTGCCATAGTGGACAATTGTGATTTAAGCCTGTCTGTTACAGGATCATCCGGCATGACAGTAAAGGCTTCTTATGGGTCATCTCCAGTTACAACTATTGAATTAACAGAAAGTCCATCTGGAACATACAAGGCAATCGTTCCGAGAGCATATACTGCTTATAATATAAGCGTAGTATCTGAAAAAGCAGGTGCCGGTACGGTAACGAAAACAATAACTGTAAACGGAAGTAATTTGTTAGAGGTTCTAACCCCACTTCAACTTAATACAGTATCGGGATATAATGACAATGCTGCTATTGCAACAATAAAGAGAGAGTTAAAGAATAATACATCTGCTCCACTCAAAGTTACTATTACCAGGGGTAATAATAATACATCAGGTTCACTAAGACGTACGCCTCCTGAGTTCCCGTACGAGGTTACAATACCTGCTAGTGCTTCGGTAACGATGGATTTTCAAAGAGATTATACTATAGCATATGGTAGCGGCTCTTATGTATTGACGTTTACAACTGAAAACGAATGTGGATTGACAAAAACAACAACATTGTCTGTTTCCAATCAAACCAACTATACCTCAAAATTCACAAAACCTGATGGTTTCGGCGGAGACGGTCAGCCTGGAGGTCCGGGATGGGATTATGATACAGATGGGGATCCGAATGTGACATTTATTGTAGATGTGTATGATGCTATACCGAATTCTTATGTTGAGTTCCAGTTATATAAAGGGGTAGGGTATTCCGCAATCTTCCGAGTGGAAGCAAATGCGAATGGACGCATTTCTCAAACTATAACGATGAAAGCATCAGAATTAGAAGCTGCTCTTAATAACGGCTATGGGTTCTTTAAATTCTTTAGTGACAGCGGATATACAGCACCATACAATATTGGAGCAACTAAAGAAAAGATACCTTTTGCATTTTAATAAACTATGAAAAAAAGAGTAATATGAAAAAAAATTATTTAATATATATTCTTTTGTTCGGTTTATTGTCTCCCTTATGTCCTGCTGTAGCGCAGGACATAAGTTCCGGAGTTATAAACCCAGAAGAAAAGACAAAGAAAGCTTGGGAAGTAGGTGTAGGTGCATCAATATTCAATTTTAGTCGTATTGATTTTACCAATTTCCAAAAAGCAACGGATAACTACAAGTTAGGCATGCATTTGCGTCATAGTATTATAGGGCCTCATCTATACATAGCTCGTGAACTGAATACACATTTCTATCTGGATGTACAAGGAAATCTTAGTTTCACAGAACAATATGTGGATGGCAAGGATAAGTTGAAAACAGCTTTCATGGTAGGCCCTGGTTTACAATGGCGTTTAGGTGAGTATTTTGGCTCTAAATATGTAGATCCGTTTTTCCGCGTAGGGGTAAATTATATGAAGAAAAATTTCGATATGAAATATACCGGATCGGAAGGTACGTTACCTGAAGAAATGTCGTGGGTACTCGAAAACCTATATAACAAAGATGGTATCGATCGTAACGAAATGTTTCCGGTTGCATTTGGGGTAGGTTTAAATGCATGGTTGAACGATCGTTTTGGTATTGCATTACAAGGTGACTGGTTAATGATGCCTCACAAAAATGTAGCGAATTCTACTCAGGGTACAGTGCGTTTGATGTGGCGCCTTGGTGGAAAATCCAAGAAAGCTCAACCATTAGTACAATATGTAGATGTTGAGAAAATTATCCAGTCTCCTCCTCAGATTATTGAGAAAATTGTGGAAATACCTGCTACAGTAGTAGAAACACCATCTACTGAACTTTGTGAGTTATTCAACAATATTTACTTCGAGTTTGACAAATCAGATATTCGTCCGGAGAGTAATGAAACGTTGGATAAAATAGCTAATATCCTCAATAATAATACTGCTAAAAAATACTTGATAACAGGATATACTGATGCAAGAGGTAGCGCTGAATATAATATCGGCTTATCTAGAAGACGTGCAGCATCTGTTATAAAAGCTTTGGAAGACAGAGGTGTTCCTACCGATATACTAAAATCGCGTGGTGTGGGTAAGAAGATATCTTACGCTCCTGTTAGCGAATCGCATATCGTGCGTGAAGGAGACCGCAAGGTTACTGTAGAGATAATAACTAATATCGACTATTGGAACTTTATGCCAAAAAGAGATTACTAAGTATTTTGTCTTAAAACATTGTTAATAGCTACAAAACAAATATAAGTAGAAGTAGCTTGCTAGCATTCTTTTTCTATTGTAAAATAGAAAAATGGCGAAAATAAAAAATGCTACCGATCAGATATCGGAAGCAGTGTAGTTTTGTAAAAGTTTTTGTTAAACCGTGTGAGATGCGATATTTCGCGCGGTTTTTTAAAGAAAAAACAGTTAAGTAAAATTAAAATATGCTACCGATTGAGATCGGCAGTTATGTAGTTTTGTAAAGTTTGTGTTAAGGATGATCCGCGTGAGATGTGATATTTCGCGCGGTTTATAAATTATACCGATAAAATGAACATAAGGTGTAATGAATAATTTCTAACCATATGTTTGTAATATATGATCTTAGAGTAAAGTTTTTAAGAGAATGGAATAAGAAGAAATAATGAAAAAATAACTTAAATGATTAAAAGGTTTTTCAAAAGATATGATTGGGTAAAAATTGCAGGCATATTTTGACAATAATAAGTATAGATATCCTTATTATTCTATTTATTTCTTCTTTGTTTTCTACCTGCACAGGAAATTGAATGTACAGATAAGTAAAGGATATATAAAGGAGTATACAATATAAAAATTAAACATATCTAATACATGGAACGATACGCTAAGCGGATAATAAGAAACTTACAGAACCAGATAATTAAAGGGACTTATAACCCTAAAGAAGGTTTAGTTTACGGATTAAGTGATTCCCCTTTTGGGGATATTTATTGTATATATCGACTGGAGAAAGATATACTGACATGTTTTACACTTTTCGAACCTGAAGTACCCGACAAAGCAGAGAGAGAGGTCCTAGCCTATCTCGAAGGATTAAATAAAGAACCCGGAGGTGGATGTTTTTATATAGACAATATTTTATCCCGGATTATTTTTGCTGTGGATTATGAGATCTCCAGGGAAACTGATACTCCTTCATTTGACAGTTTCTGCACGTTGGGCTTCTATCGCTTTAAGAAGGACAGACAGATATTATACTGGATGCTGACAGGAAAAATGGCCAAGAATCCGGATGTAAAATTGCGTAGATACTAATATATATAGCTGAGAGAAAAAATATAGATAATATCAGGAATTGATCATGGACTTTTTCTCAACGGATACGATCTTATCGATTCTATTTCTATCGGACGTTATCAGTCTGCAAATATTTAAGACTTTTCTTTTTCTAAAAATAAAAACATGAAAATAAGCGAATTAATAACAGATTTACAGAAACAGCAGGATTTATGCGGAGACCATGAAATTAAAGTCCGGACCCATCACTCCGGAGTAAGATATAGTATTGATTATATAACGTATTGGACAAAAGAAAAGGAATATCATATTGGTATTGAAAGAAATGTGGAGCCAAGCCGCTCCTATAAATAAACGATAAAAAGAGATGTACTAATATCCTTTTCTTAACAGGCTGATACTTGTCTCAGAGTATCTGGCTTGACCAGTCAAATGAAATTTTGGAAGTTAAATATTATATCTATATAGAGTCAAGAATTTCTCTTATTTCAATCAATACGACAAATAGGGAATTACATATTATCTAGAGAATATTATTGATGACACACATTATTAAAATAGAGAGACCTAAAATATGAGTAAGATAAAGATGTATGCAGTCATATCTCTTGATGGCTATATAGCTCAAGTAAACGGGGATATAGATTTCTCGGAAAAGTACATAAAGCAATATGATTATGGATTCAAAGATTTTCTTCGAACAATTGATTGTGTTCTTTTCAGTCATCGCCATTATACGATGATTCAATGTTATAATTATCGTTGGAAATACGAAAATCTTCCTTGCTATGTTATATCCAGGCATTTTTTTGAAGCCCCACCGAAAAGGGATATCCGTATTATCCTTGATAACAGGAAATCATCCAGATCCTATATGAACCAGGTACAGGAGATCATTTCCTATGGAGGCGGTGATATCTGGCTTGCAGGAGATCATGAATTAATTGCCGAATTTTCAGAACAGGAATTGATAGATGAATTTACCCTTATAATAATTCCGGTAACTCTGGGGCATGGTTTTCCCTTGTCCATGGGAAATGCGAAAGAAAACTATTGGGAGTTATCATCACAACAAGCTTACCCGAATGGTGTAATACGTCTTAAGTATCAGAGGAACATTAAATAATGTAGAATATGAGATAAATATCGAACTTCCTTGGGATATACAAAATACTCTAAAATTATTCATAGGCCAATATTTTATAAAGTATACAAGATAATAGCTGTTACATATGATTATTTATGCTATTATCTCTTTATAAAACTTTGGACATAATAAGTCTATATGATAGTGATTGAAAACGGTTAGCCTAAAAAATAAGCAGGTTTATAGCATGATATAGCACTTATAATTTTCAGAGAAAGAAAGCTATCGTCGAATAAGAAACAGAAAGCTGAGTAAATATGGTATTGCCACCTGTTTGCTTTTAATAATAATCTAAAAAAAAGAGTGATATGAAAAGATTAATAAACACACAGTTATTATGCCTGCTGAAGAAAATGGATGGAACATTCAATCTTGGCAAATATGATATTGAATCAGCGTATGAAGACTTCGTACATAAAGTCACGACTCTTTGTACCTCAGAGAAAGAAAGTATTCCTGCTTATTTTACAATACATTATACCCGCTTAGAATTGGAAGGATTCCAGATGTCATTAAGCGATAAGGGGGCGGGAAAAAAAATGCTCCAATTCTAAGTTGCATAGCCCATAGTTTATCCTTCCTTAATGCTGCTTTGCAATGGATAGAGTATAATCCAAAACCTGTTTCTTCCGATACAAATAACACAACAGAGCCTTCTTCCTCCGGCTATTATATCTGGGGAGGGACAATCACAGATCTAATAGAACTGGCAATAGCGATTTATAATATTAAACTGATTCGTAAAGCATCCGGTAAACTAATCAGTTTTTCTGAAATCATACAAGGCCTGAAGCTTATTTTCAATGTCAAGATTCCAAAAAATATTTACAGCCGCAAAACTCGCACAATGGAACGTAAAAAAAATCCTTCCTCTATGTTAGAGCGACTGCTTGCCGTTTATAAGAATGAAGTAGACAAATTCTATAAGTAAAACACTAAGTTTAATAATCAATATGTTACAAACTAAATGGTGGTATCTGCGGTGGTAGATACCACTTTTATTGTTTTCGTTTCCGCTAAACTTGCAGAAGAAATTAAAACAAGCAAGTAGATGAACGACGATAACAACCTAAAAGATTTTATGCAGGCGTGGTTCGAACAATTTATGGGACGTTTCGACCGATTGGATAAATTTATGGATATAATGAGCGGACGACATAACGTACTGAACGGCGAACGGCTTTTAGACAATCAAGACCTGTGCCAAATGCTGAACGTAAGCAAACGGACATTACAGCGTTACCGTTCGGCTGGGGAACTGACCTATATAACCATCCATCACAAGATATTTTACACAGAGAAAAACGTAGAGAAATTTATTCGTGATCATTTTAGAGACAATATAGATGAGGATATGGTAGAAAAAGAATAAACAAAAAGACCGCAGAATTATTCTTCTACGGTCATCTTCATTTAGAGCTTCATGCCTCTTTTTTCTTCTTTTGGTGGCGGACTACTACCCACCGATCCAATTACGAACCTATCCGCCATAACTTCTTTTACTCCTTGCAAAGTATTCGGCATAGAGGCATCTTGAATCGCTGTTGATTTTGGGCTATTCTGAGATTGAACCTGATTCTTTTCAGAAACATTTTCTTGTCCCTCGCTTTGCTCGATGGGCTTCAATGATAACTCTATCTTACGCTCCAATGCAGTAAGTTCCGTTTTTAAATCTTTCAATTCGTTCTCTTTCGACCAAATACCTTCCACGACTTGCTTCAGAACAGGTACATCCTGCATCCGCTTATCGGTGTCCGTTTGATACTTCTCCAATAGTTTAGGCATACTGTCAAGTGCATTCAGAAAGTTAAGCGAGGCGGTTTTTGGATCTGCCGCCAAACTTCCATAATTATAGTTATAAAGTATCTGCCCCTCGCCACGTATGAAAAATCGGTTTTGTATCAAGTCAAAACCATCTTTATTCGTAGTTTCGGATTTTACCAATAGATCAAAACCATACAACGAGCCGATTTTCTCGTGTGCCCCGTGTGTACGTGCCTTATCCGATATCTCGTTCAATTTCTTGCCGATAGCAACCGGATCGGCAGCTTGAAACCCATCCAATTTTACAGGATTGAGCCGTGTGCCATCGGGAGCAACCTGCACCCTACTATTAAAGGCTTCCACATCTTTGGAGATGCGATCAATATATCCTTTATTGGATTCAACCGTCTGCATGATATTCTCCAACTTGTATCGGCTCACTGATTTGCCACGAGTGAAAGCCTGCTTTTCACTGTCCAAAGCAGCAATCTTCTTTTCAATCCTTGCTTTCTCCAGCAATTCGGTGTTCCCCGATAAGATAGCCACATATTCAGAAAAGTTCATGCCACTTTTCTCATCCATACTGCCCTCGTCAATGGTGCGAGTACCCAAATTATTGTTTTTAAGCTGTTTGATAAATAGCTGCTTATTGTGGAGCAAGCCAAACTTATAGGCATCGAGTGATTTTTCTACGGCATATATTTTTATATCTACCTTATTATCAGCATACAGTTTGGCAATTTCGTTGCCTTTGCGTATTGCTCGCCCGTCGCGTTGCTCCAGATCTGACGGACGCCACGGTGCGTCCAAATGATGAATAGCTACCGCCCTCTTTTGGGCGTTCACGCCTGTGCCCAACATCTCGGTAGAGCCGAACATTACACGGATTTTACCCTCGTTCATATCCTTTATCATGGCTTTTCGTGCCCTCTCGCTGGTGGCTTCCTGAATAAATCTGACCTCGGATGCAGGGATGCCGTAATCTTCCACCAACTTACGTTTGATTTCGGTATAGGGACTCCATTGCCCCGGTTTGTAGGTTCCCAAATCCGAGAAAACGAACTGTGTTCCTTTCTGGGCATTGTACTTTTGATAATAGTCCGCTATCGAAGCGGCACAATGGCTGGCTTTGTTATCTATATGATCGCCATACTTATCGGGATCTATCATCCGCATATCAAGAGACATCTTTCGGGCATAGTCGGTTGCTATCAGCATCTTTGCTTTTTCTTCCCGTTCCGATAATGGTGCACGTCCCAAAAGAGTGGCATTGCCCGTTTTGGCGAACTCCATCAGCTTACCGATAAATTCCTGCTGGTCGGGTGTGGGTGGTATATTGTGCAGAATTTCGTTCTTTTCGGGACGATTAATACCAATATCCTGTGCGGTACGGTAATCGGTAATTTCGGAATAGAAAGAAGCCAGTTCCGGCACTTTGATAAAATAGCGGAAACGTTCTTTCTGCACGATCTGGTTGGTAACCGAAAACTCGTAATCTTTGGTTTTCTTGGCAAAGATAGCTGCCCAAGCATCGAAGGTATTGATGCCTTGTCTTTCCAATTCCCTGGGACGCAAATATTTGAATAACAGATATAATTCGGTCAATGAATTGGAGATCGTTGTTCCCGACGAATAAGTAGCCCCTAAATCCTTGCCTGTACGTTCCTGTATGGTACGCAAGGCAAAAAGCATATTGAGTGCCCTTTGTGAACCTTCGGTATTCCCCAAGCCTGCCACACGGTCATGACGGGTGGTAAAAGTCAGATTTTTAAATTTGTGAGATTCATCTACAAACAAGTGGTCTATACCGATCATCCGAAAATCAGACATATTATCCTTGCGATTCTCGATCTGGTGGGCTACCCCTTCCAATTTAGCTTCAAGATTGCTTTTGCGTTTCTCACAACCTTTGAGCATCCCTCTTGATACCTCTTTACCCTGTGAACGCAATACTTCAAGATTTTCCTCCACGCTATCGAGTTCTGCCTGCAAGATGTCCCGCTGTATCTCCGGGGATTGTGGTATCATCCCGAACTGTTCGTGTGTTAAAATAACAGCATCCCAATTGTTGTTTTTCATTTCATTAAAAATACGATTGCGGTTCTGCGGTGTAAAATCCTCCTTGCCTGGATAAAGTACCTTTGCATCAGGGTATGCCGTACAAAAGGTCTGGGCGATTTCATGGACATTGGCTTTCAGTCCTGTGATAAGGGGTTTATTCACTAATCCGAGCCGTTTCATCTCCATTGCTCCACAACACATAATCAGCGTTTTGCCACCTCCCACTTCATGGTCGATTATACCACCACCGTTCAATTTAAGCATCCAGATGGCATCTTTCTGGCTCTTGTATAAGTCGGGAATACCCAAGCCTTTTAGATCGAGTCCGGGAAAAGTCTGATGTGAACCGTCATATTCGGGACGTACAAAACAATTGAACTTACGGTTATAAAGGTCGGTAAGTCGGTCTTTAAATTCGGGAGTCTGCTCTCTGAGCCATTCCGAAAAGCCGTTACGCATCTCATCTATTTTGGTATTGGCAAGCTGAATCGCTTCTCCGTCCCGTACCTTTGTCTCCTTGCCATTGACTCTGACCGTTTTGGTAATATCGGGAGTCGTGTCGTGCAAGGCATGACGCATCAGGGCAATACCATCAAAGGTGCGACTTTCTCCTTTGACAGCATACTGATCACTGATCTTAGCATTTTTAGTATTGGAATTTATGCTAAACTCATCTCGGCTCTGTGCATAATGGATATTGACGTCCGTTTCAAAGAGGTGTAAAGCAAAAGCGGCATAGATACCCGTAGGTATCCAGCGTTCACCGAAATTGAAATCCAGATCGTCGAAGGCTATCGGTTTGGGTATGGCTTCCTGTAAAACAGTCAGAGATTCTTTGACTGTTTTATGTTCGGGATTGCGGTCAATAAAATTCTGTACCTCATCTGCTTTTGAGATAACATTGCCCGATATAAACTTATCTGCTACCTCATAGTCACCAACAAGAGGATTGAAATAGATTTTACCTTTTAGTTCGTCAAGTATTCCCTCTTGCGTATTATTGGTTAGAGAGACCATGTAGTCCAAATTGACTGCACCGTATTTATTGAGACTGGAAACCAATGCTTCGTATGCATTATCTACTTTGGAAATCTCATTGGGATTGAAAGCTACGGGATGTTCAAAGATATCAGCCTTCATCGCTTTGCCCTCTCGGTAACGTTCCAACGAAAGTATTTCCCGTCCTGCGACATCCATCTTGATAAGTTCGAGGTTTCTCGCATCGTTCAGGTTTCCGAATTTTTGTGTAAAATCATCATACAAGCGATTGAGCATCTGCCGTAATGCGGGATTCTCTTTCAGTGTATCGGCTTCGTTGTTGTACAGATGGTTGTAAGTATCGCGTATCTCGATATAAAGTGATGCCTGTTTTTGTTGATTCGGTGGCAATTCCAACGGATGAAACATAGGTTGATGTCCGTCCATATCCCGCAGGTAGCCGATGCGATTATCTGCATCAGTGACTAATGAGCCATCCTTATAATGTTTTGGCAATCCGGTTTCGGGTATTGGCATCGGAATAGGCTTTAATCGTTCTGCCTTTTCCTTTTCCAAACGTCCCGCACGTTGTTCGGGTGTTTCTGTTGGTGTACTTGCTGTCGGACTTTTAGCTTGTACCTCCTTTTGCTGGCTGGCTTTAGGCTGTGGTATGGGCATACGGCGACGGGAACGCTTGGGCTGTTTAATCTGTGAACGTTCTTCGGCTGAAAATCCAAACAAGTCGTACAAGGTAACAATCGGCTGTTGCTGCATATCAGGCGGCGGTACTTCCTTTTGTTCTATTACTTCTCCAGTATTCGTATTTACAAACAATCCGCTGGCTTCATCCTTGATGATTGTATCTTTTTTTTCTATTGTTGGTATAGCCTTCGTCTTTTCCTTTGGTGTGGCAATGCGTGGTTCTACAACTGCTTTTCTCCCCTGTTCGGACAGTTCCGCCCATGCTTTGCGGTTTCTGGCTTCTCCAAAAGGATGGAAAAGGACTAAATCTTCTTCAATAGGTTCGTAAGCCGATTTGGGACTTAATTCCACCATATCCGAAACGGATATTTCCTGTATGCCTTTTGGCTCTTGAATTTGTTTTGTTGTTTCGGATTGTTGTACTGTCGACTGTGTCAGAAAATCCTCCACTTCTTGCCAAAATGGACTAAGGTCATCGGGAAGGCGAGTTTCATCTAAATTGGGTGTTTGTCTTATTTCCGCAGTGGGAGCTACCTGTAATTGCAATTGTTCTACTGTACTCTGTGCATGGCTTTGATAATGCTGTACATCTAAATGTTGAGTAAAATCTTCATTCAGCATCCGATACAATGTGGCGGCAATGGCTTCCGCTCCTCCCGAATGAGTAAATTCCATTGCAGGTTTTCCGTAAGGGTCAGTACCTACTTTTACATCGGTCTGTATCACCCTGTCGAAGTCTTTGAACAGATTATTTACAGATATACCGTTCGATAATTTGCGAGATTCGATAAAATCCTGCTGCCTTTGGGTCGGCAGGATATTATCATTCTTACGTTGCAGGATAATCAGATCGCTTCCGACTTCTGTTCCTGCTTCCTCTGTAAACAAGTTATTGGGTAATCGGATGGCGGAAACGACATTGCAACTATTCATCAGGTGTTCACGAATCGGTTTATTCTGCTCCGAATTAAGAACTCCCTGTGAAGTGATAAAAGCTATCAATCCTCCCTCACGGGCAGCCATCACACTTTTAGTGAAAAAATAATTATGGATTGCCTTTGTAGATTGGCTCACTGCGGGTATCTCATGTTTGGATAGTAAAGGATCAAATACAGCAACATCGCCGAAAGGAATGTTCGAAGCGATTACATCATAATGCTGCGAGTATCGTCCTTCCATTTTTTCGTAACCTTCAATCCGTATTTTATCCTCTGGGTGGAGGTGTGAGAGAATCTTGCCTGTCAGCAGATCTTTTTCAAATCCTGTTACTTCTGCATCAGGAACAGTTTCTTTGAACGAGGATATAAACGCTCCGGTTCCCGCACTCGGTTCAAGAAAACGTTGAGGTTTGATGCCACTGTTATTCAGAGCGAGTGTCAAAGCATCAATAACGGGCTTGGGTGTATAGAAAGCGGTCAGCACCGAATTTTTAAGGGAGCTTACAGAGCGTTTGTATTCGGCATCATCTTTCGCTCCTTCCCGTAACACTTGATGTAATTCGGTTACAAGTGGGAACAAATCATGCTCCGAGGCTTTCCAATATTGTATATCTTCCTGTTTGGCGGCGGGATTCAACACGGCTTTTATCCCTCCAAAACCGGAATAGGCTGCCAATTTTATTTTTTCATCATCGGTAGCCTGCCTTTTCTCTTTATCGAGAGCAAAAGCAATGCGTATTGCCTCGATGTTATCCCGAAGATGGGCTTTTTTATTATAAGCCATTTTCGAGAAGTATTTGTATTTCACCAGTCAGTTCCGTGTAAAACTGATTGTACTCAGGTGTATCGGCGAAATCATCAGACAAGCTGTATTTCTGAATTGTACCCGTAAGGCAGGGTAATAGCTCCATTGCTATGCCTTCGGCTTGTGAGGGAGGTATTTCTTCGGAAAATTCTTCCCAAAGGATAGTTACAAGGGTTCGGTAGGTGGAGAAATATAAGCCTTCGTATAAGACCTTTGAAGAGGCTTCTTCTGCATAGTCATGGGTATGACCTGCTTTTATAGCTTGGCTATACGTCTCTGCTGCGGCATCACCACGTACAGCAATAAAGTTGTGGTCAGTTGCTTTGTCGGGATGTGTATCACGTAGATAAGATAATAGGGATAGTCGGAAATAAGACAGTTCTATAACTGTTGTTTTAGTTTTTGTCGCCATATCATTAATTTTTTAGTGGGGTCGAAGACCCTTTTGTTATTGCTTTTGTGAGTGTAGATATATCAATAGCCTTAGACCTAATGATATACCATAAAGCATTTTCTTTAGCTTATAGTTTGGGAAAGAAAAAGGCATCCGGAGCTTAGCCCCGGATGCCACCACTAAAAAATCAATGTTAAACGACTATTCCGAATCGTAGAACAAAGACCTTTCAGTGGCAAATATAGTGAAATTATTATTTCAATGGTCGCTTCTTTCTTGGTGTCATTGCGTATCCAATCACTTATATTTAAATTTGTCTGATTAATTGAATCGTAATATCAATAAGCAATTGTCATGTCTTTACCTGATGTCCGAATAGATAAATTGAAAGAATCTGAATACGAAGAGGTCGCTACTATTTTAGTAGATGCTTTTGAATCGAATCTAGCTTATGCTTCAATCTTCGTAAATAAGGATAAATTGCGAGACGGATTGTTCTGGTTATTTAAGACCAATCTATTCCTGATAAACAGAAGACAAGCTGTGACAAAAGTCGTTCGAATAAAAAATTCAATGGAAATAATAGGAGTATTTAGCTTATTACCTCCCAATGGAGTAAAATCTGAATTTCGCGATTATTTCAAGATCGGATTACCCCGATTTATTATGAATTTTGGATTCTCTGCTTTACGCACAATGCTTAAGATGGATTCTCTCAATAAACAGCTTCTAACAAATGCCATCGGAACCAATGACTATTATTATTTGTCGATGGTTGCCATAAAAGCCAACTATCAGGGCTCTGGGATTGGTTCTTATATGATTGACGATTGCTTACAAAAATTGAAATCTATAAATCGAATATGCCATATTGTTGGTTTAACAACCCAACTTCCGGAAAACGTCACTTTTTATACCCGATTAGGATTCCAAAAATTGGATGAAGGTGAAATTCAACTGAAGAAGGGCTGTTATTACAATTATAATATGAAATTGAATCTATAACTTTACTTAAGAACGTTTCTTTTTGCTGTCACCTTTACGTGGCGGGAACTCAAATACAGTTTTGTAGTCCGCATCAAATTTTACGATGGCATCAAAGGTGCTTCCGGTCTTGCCGCTCACAAAACCTTTAATTAAAGCAGTCTTTCCGTTCATCAAAAGATCGGTCAACTGTCCATCTGTCAACTCTTTTTTGGCAATGGTTCTAAATACAGTTAATCCACAACTTTCATCTTTACATTTTACTACTTTGGGGTAAAATACCATCTGTTCGTTTTTACACTTAGGACAAGGACAAGTATTGCGACTATCTGTACGTTCAATCGTAGTAGAAAGTAGCTCCATAGTAATTTGTGAGGTGTAGATTTCTATTCCTTTATGGAATGCAGCCGCATCCATTTCTCCCGAAGCTATTTTGTTTAAGGCTTCCTCCCATTGACCTGTCATGGCTACATCGGCTATCTTCTTGTCTTTTACAGCCAGATAGACCACCAATCCTTTATTGGTTGGAACAAGAGATTTTTTCTCTCTCACAATATACTCACGAGAAAACAACGTTTCGATAATGGATGCACGGGTAGCAGGTGTTCCGATACCGCACTCTTTCATTGCTTCTCGCTGCTGTTCATCTTCTACCTCTTTGCCTGCGGATTCCATCGAACTAAGCAAACTTGCCTCCGTATGCAATGGACGAGGTTTGGTTTGCTTTTCTTGAATCTCGCAATCACGAACAGAAAGATTATCTCCCTCCAGAAGAACAGGTAAAGCGATAGAATCCTCTTCATCATTTGGCTCGTCTTTAGCATCAAATACCGCCTTCCAGCCGGGGACGAGCGTAACGCTCCCTTTGCAGGAAAAGTGTACGCCATCGGCATCGAGTGATACGGTGGTGTTCTCTTTGATGCAAGGTTCGCCAAAGGCTTCAAGCATACGCCCGGCAATCATATCGTAGATAAGTTGTTCATCTTTGGATAATCCCGAAGCGGGATCTTCCGTGATAATCAGTGCATGGTGGTCGGTCACTTTCTTATCGTCCACCGAACGGGTATTGAGTTTGGTATCAAATCGACTATCAATATAAGTCCTAAAAAGAGAGTGCGAACGAAGTGTAGCGATCAGGTGCGGTATTTCCTCCAACACATCCTCGGAAATATAGCGACTTCCGGTTCGGGGATAGGAAATTTTCTTCGCCTCATATAGACTTTGTGCTATTGTCAACGTTTTATCTGCCGAAAAACCGTGCTTACTGTTGGCTTCCTTTTGAAGCGTAGTAAGATCATACAGCAAGGGTGGTTCTTGTTTGACTACCTTGCGTTCTACTGCTGTAACGAGTAACTTTCCCGTAGCTTTGACCTTCGTTGCAATCTCTTCAGCCTGACTTTTGGTATCAAATTTATCTACTGAATGAACAGCAAAAGTGATAGGTTCTTTTTCTGTCTGCAATTTCAAACGAAAATAGGTCTGTGGCTTGAAGTCTTTATTTTCCAGATAACGACTACAAATAATCGCCAGTGTTGGGGTTTGTACTCTGCCAAGTGACCAAACGCCATAGCCTGCGGAGATCGAAAGAGCCTGACTGCTATTGATGCCTACGAGCCAGTCAGCGGTACTGCGGGCTTTGGCTGAAGCATACAGATTGTCGTAATCTGCTCCGGGGCGAAGGGTCTTAAAGCCGTCTTTGATAGCTCTGTCAGTAAGCGAACTGATCCAAAGTCTTTTGAACGGAAGGGTGCATCCTATATATTCGTATATATAGCGGAATATGAGTTCCCCTTCTCGTCCGGCATCGGTTGCCACAACAATAGATTCTCCACGATGGAATAACTCGCGGATAACTTTTAATTGCCTCATCACACCGGGATCGTTTCTGTACTGCTTACCCTCTTTGACTTGTCGGGGCAAGAGTTTAAATTCTTGGGGGAGTATCGGCAGGTTCTTTTTCTGAAAGCCTGTGATACCATAATGCTCCGGCATGGCGAGTCCGACCAAATGCCCGAAAGCCCACGTAACGGCATATCCGTTACCTTCCATATAGCCCTCTTTTTTATTATTTGCTCCGACTATGGCTGCTATACTTTTTGCCACAGAGGGTTTTTCTGCTATTATTATTTTCATTGTAACATTGATTTTTTAGTGGTTGGGGTCGCAGACCCTTTTATTATTTTATATTCTTATATTTTCCGCCCCTTGCTCTTTTTAGGAGCGGCAGGAGATTGTTTTTGTTCTTGTTGCTGCTCCTTCTTTTCAACTTGCTTGGCGGTGGGCTGTGTCTGTCCTTGTTTTAGCGGCTCTTTGGTATATTTGGTTGCCTCGTTGGTCTTGCCTTCATTATTGACAGCCACTTGTGTTTTACTCTCAGCAGCAGGAGTCACTTTCTGAGAATCCTTGGCAGCTTGCTTCGCTTCGATTGCTCGCACCTGATCGGGATGCTTAGAGGTATGGCGAACTTTATCTCGGTTTTCGTCCACCCATACCCATGCATTGTACTTCTGTCCTTTCTGATCGGTAGCTTCCACTTTCTGTGCTCCCGAAGCATCAGCTTGTTGTTGTTTGGGACGGGATTGCATGCCCTCAACAAAGATTGGTTCTTTGTTACACAGCTTGGTAAATTCTTCTTTACTAAGCTGTACGCCACCTTGCTTAGAATAAATCCATACCTCATCAACTTTACGGGCTTTTGGTAATGGCTTTTCCTGTGCTTTTCCTTCACTCTGTTTTTCTTGTCGCTGTTCCTTATGTTGTAGCCGTTGCTCGTCGCTGAACTTGAAGTCGAAGTTTTTATTGACAGCATTGAACTGTACAAAGCGATCTATTTTCTGAGGTTCTTCACCCAGTTTGACCTTTTTATCCATGCCCTTAACCCATACAGCTTTACCTTCTTTCAATCCTTGTTGCTGTTCGAGAGAGAGCGGAGCATTCTTCAAGGTTTGAGGAATATTGATTTCGGAGAGAGGTACGGCTTCAAGCCGATTCGTCATTTTGTCGAGAGATACAAGCGAAGGAATTTTATCACCTCCGGCTATGGGTTCAAGTTCATAGACTCGTGCCCCGTGTCCTGTCTTTTGAAGTTGTTCTTTGTCCTGCTCAGAAAAGGCTATTCCCATAAATGGTTTGTCAAAATCGGGCTGTTCTTGCTTGGGATGGGTTACCAATTTGATACTTCCATCCGCCTGCGGTTCTAATGATAAACGAGCCTGCATCGGGAACTCATTGCCGTCAATAGTCGGTTTAATATCAACCAATCCAGGAGATTTATGGCCGTAAACCATCGCTTTGAGGGCATCTTGCAACTTGTCTCCTGAAAGCCCCAACTTCTCAGTCTCTTTCCAATTGAGTTTGTTGAGGTCTAAAGGCTGAAACTTACCTGTTAGCTCAATATGTATCTTTACCTTACCATCAAATTTGAGGCGATACGGATCGAGGGCTTTGTCGCTGTGGTCAATACGGATAAGTTTGTCAAGAAAAGCCGCTATTTTATCTACGGCTGACATCCCGACGGCATAAACACCTGTATGTGACGGGTGATTGAACTGTGCCGACATCTTCTTGAAGAAATTTTCCAGAAAGTTGCTGTTGGTATCGACCTTCAAAAATTGGTCGGCATTCGCTTTGGTGGGTTCAACAGTTTTGAGTTTACCGTCCTGCTCCCCTGTGATGACTTTTAACTTGCCATCTTCGCCTTGAGTCAGTAGGACTTTCGGCTCTTCGGATTTTACTTTGTTTTGATCCATAATAAATGATGTTTTTATTCTGCATTACTATTAATGCAAAGCGAAAATACATCTTACTAATGGACTGATTGCAAGGTTTTAAAGAGGTGGATGCTTGTGTCTGTGGTTGTCTATGGATGGTTTGGAAATCAGGGATTTTTTTGTTTTCGATTTTGCTATTCAGAGTGAAAAATGCAGATGTCATTTCGTATGATGATTTGTGTCGATATCGATATTGATATATTTTATTTCAAGAGAAAATGCCAGCTACATTTTGTACCTTTGCTTAAATTTATTAATCATGGAAACAATTTATTCTTATGTACTTAGAACAGATGATGGAGCAGCACCTAACCCATTATGGGGCATTTGTACGTTGACAATATGCAAACCGGTTATAAGAAGAACGGCTAAAGTTGGTGATTGGGTAATTGGTGTTGGTTCAGCAAACGTAGAGGTGAGTAAAAGAAAATTCAAGTCATATTCTAATAAATTGGTTTATGCTATGAGAATTACCGATATAAAGCCTCTTGCAGAATATGATGCTTATTGCCGTGAACACATCCCCAATAAAATACCTCAATGGGATAAAGGTGATTGGCAATCCAGAGTTGGCGATTGTATATATGATTTCTCCAATGGGGATAATCCTACATTAAGGAAAGGCGTGCATAATGAAGATTGTAGAGGTACTGATTTGAGAGGGTGTAATGCTTTACTATCCGATTGCTTTTATTACTTTGGAAAAGAATCAAAAGAAATACCATCACATTTGCACGAGATAATAAAAAAAAATAGAGGACATAAAAAGATAATGAACCCTAAAATTATCTCTGATTTTGAAGCATGGATAAATCAATTTGAACAAAATAGACTTTATGATGACCCTCTTAATGCTTGGTCCTATATGGGAGAGGTATCAGATGAAGATATTGCTAGATGTTCAAAAATATGTGCCAATGATGATATAGCTGAGGATGAAGAAATAATCAATTAAACAATGCTATAGAGATATGAAATTCCATACAGAGGAACAATTAGACGAACAAAATAAACGCCTTCTATCAGAGATTAGAAATAAAATATCTGTAAAGTTCGAGGTATTTAATAAGCCTTATTTTGAAAATTACTCGATCAACGACAGTGTTATAATTTACGTCAATCCAAAGATATTTAAGAACTCATCAGTTGCACATGAGTTACTTCACGCTTGGTTTAGAGGCTTGGGTTTGCATGGATCGAATATGATTTACTTGTCGGCGAGAGAAAAGCCTAAATTTAGTGTTGTTTTTGATAAGAAACTATGCGACCATATCGGCAACTGCATGGATCATTATAAAATCTATCCTAAATTCTTAGAGATGGGGTATGCCCCCGAAGATTTTTTATCTTCAAAAGGTATGCAATGTGATATTAACAGCATCAGAAAGTTACGTGTTCAAAATAATGGTGTTTATTCAGCAAAGCATCTGAATAACTATATCGGATATTTGATTTCAATATATGCAGATCATTTACCTAATGATTACTCTCAGCATTTAGCCCAAATGCAAAGTGTAGAACCGGAGTTATTCGATATAGTTACCGAATTTTGGAAGGCTTGGAAGAATGTAGATATTGAAAATCCCGATCCTATAACACGTATGGACTTTGAAGCTATAAATGACTTCATTATGAATATGGAGAATTGGATGGAAAGTAGGTCTATTTACTAAGATTAGTTGTATTAAATGCAGTATGTTAATAAAGGGAAATGTGTGTTTTGTTTAAAAAAACAACCAGAAGTTAATTTCTCAGAGAAACCACACACAATGCCCCGCAGTTTAGGAAGTGAAAGTATTGGTTTTGATATTTGCAATGATTGCAATCATTATTTTGGGCAACCTGATAAGTTATCTGTTCCACAATTATGTATTGAGGTATGTGTTAAAGAAGTATTTGGCATGATTAAGCATCTTCTAAATACCTCAAGAAGTGAAGAATATGGAAGAAACAATCGGATGCGTTCAATATTCTTCGAATACAGGCATTCTGAATCGAAGATTAAGATAAAATCAAGTTTTCAGTATAATCATAAATTTTTGCATGCCTTTACTAATCAATTTAAAAGAGGACTTTATGAGATGTTTCTACAAGAATACCATAAAGTAACTCAGAATGGATTAGATACAAAATTTAATGAGATACGAGAATATGCCAGATTTAATCAAGGGAATATACCCGTATATTATATGCAGAATAATGGAGTATTTCTATTGGAGGACGATATAAGTAATCCGCGATTTAACTTTTCAGAAAGTCAATTTCAGACGATTGATAATTATGGATTTTATACATTGATGCTTTGGGGACAGATATTTTTTTTAGAGGTAACACCTAGAGCAAGACTATGTAGGAATGTTTATTTAAGAAATGAGGCTTCTAAACTTATTGGAACAGGATTTATCTTCAAAGGGCTGATAGAACTTCAAAGAATTACGGATATTGATTTTACACTGAGAAGTTTGCTGGGTAAAAAGTTATAAAGTGAAGCCACTTTGATTAGAGATTAGCTATATATTCCTACTCATATATACACATGTCATTATTACATAATTTCACGTTCCCAATATTTGTCTCCAAGTTGTATGCTAATTCACATTTTGGACATTGATATATAATGCCATCTTCCCCACAGTTTAAGCACAAACCCTTCATTTCATTTTGATTCAAATGAATATTTAAGTTGTCATAAATTACACATCTCTTTTCCTTGCAGTAATCACAATCAATCATATTATAATCCTCTCCGAGGAAATTACAACAATAGCAATAATCTTCATCTTGACTATATGTTCTATTATTACAAACAATGCAATCAAACACTCTTCTTGAATTTTCCGTGGCTAATCTTTGCATTGCATATACATATGGGGTATAATGAATCAGTTTTTTATGTAACTCATCTCCCAGAGTGTACTCCAAAAACTCTGATGGTCTCTCGTCTTGATGTCTTTTGGATTGTAATACTTTGAATATGATTCGTATCATATAGTATATTAAATCATACTTCAAATCAAATAAGTCACCCTCATAGAACTTGTATGAAAAATGTACTATTCTGTTCCTGTAAGTTTGAAATTCATCAATTGTCTTGAAGTCATCTTTAGTTAAATCACCTATGAAGTTTTTTGATTTTACAAAGTTTTTCTGAACATCAAAGTCAAGAGTTTTCAACTCGTTGTCTTTGAATAGTTTTTCAATTTCACTATCAGTCAAGTTTTGTTGCTTCTTAGTGACAACTTGTCTTATTCCACTACGCTCAATTATTAGTGATTTAATTGCTAATTCTAAAGATATTTGAAATGATGTGCAAGTTAGGGTCAACAGATTACGCTCAATATAATCATCTTCCCCATTGTCTTTATTTACTAATCTTTCAATCCCATCTTTCAAAAAAAGGACAGAATTGTTATATAATTGCTTATATGCTTCTTTTTCAAATTTCGTGTTCATTTTTATGTTAAATTTATGGCATTGGGAATATCAATCTCCAATTTTCATCAGGATTATATTTTTCGATATCATCTTTTTCTTCATCTTCATAATCACACCATGCGCCAAAAAAATCTTCTACCATACCTTCTGTTAAAGTGAAGTATAGATTCACTGGAAACGGCTGTTTGCGAGAAATAAAATCTAATCTATACCAGTCTTCTTTGTCTAAAAAATTATATTTTTCACCTTGATATAAAAATGCTTTCTCCAACACAGTTCTATTCAGTTTAGTTTCAATTTCTGTCTTTTTGAAATTTTTATTTTCCAGTATCTCGCTTTGTAATTGGGCTATCTCTGATAAAAAACGACAAATGCTTATAGATTCATCATATGATACAGAAAAATCCCCAATTCCATTTGCGGGAAATTTATAAGAGAATAGCTCTCTATAATCTCTTGCTCGCTCAAGCGTTTCTTTAATGTTATCTCCTGCGTCTTTATTGAATTGATTAATAGCATCTCCAACTATATTTAATATTTTGGAATGAGTTGCTTCTATGACTGCACCTTCTTTCCATTCAACAGTAGGTGAAGTGAATAAAACTGCTCTACAAACATTTAATAAGGAATAATAAATCAAATATGGCTCAGTCACCCTAATATTTTTTGATTTACCATAGGATAATGAAGTCAGCATAATTGTTGAAGACATTATCATTTTAACTGCTAAATAATTTCTAACTACCCATTCGGAGTTTTTGGTAGAATCCCATTCCTTAATAACTTTAGAGAAATTATTACTTAGTTTTGATTTACCTTTTTCTACATCTTCTTCTGTAAGATATGTACCAATCTCTTTATATGGGAATGTTATCCCTAAAGCTTTTCTAACTAAAAACTGATTCATTTTTTTTCTTGCAAAGATAATATATTCTATGGGCTAAGTTTGTGATTTCTTTTTTATTATCCATTATCCCTATTGGAATAAGGGAGAGGTTTAAAATGTATCCGAATACAAAATAAATGACTTATTAAATATTTGCCTCAACAATAATATAACGAATTAGAGCCACATTAGGGCGGCTCTAACTGTTTCTATTCCTCCTTCGGTAGCAAATGCCGCAGATTCTCATCATTACGAATGCGATCCAACTCATCGGTAACAATCTGTTTAGTTTCGGCTTTGATGCGATCATAGTTTTCCTTTATCATTTCCTTCATGCGGTCTACACCATTCTCATCTACAAAGTTGGTGATAACAGGTATCTTCTTGTATTCCTTTGTTTCGGCTGAAACCCGCTCGTTATCTACCACAATTTCGCAGTGAAAAATCTTTTGCTCTATCCGCTCGTCGAAGTTGTCGGCAATTGCCCCGACAAACATACCCTGTGTAAGATTGGATATTTTGGACGGTGGTATCAAACTATCCATTTGGGTAGAAATGGAGGTAGATTTATCGTTGCGGTTGATGGTCATAGACTGGCGTTTCTGCAACACTTTACCGAAACGGTCAGACAAGGTTTTCGCTGTGTCTCCGACTACCTGCCCCGAAAATATATTACCTACCGTGTTCATCACGACGGCAGCCTCTTTGTCTCCATAATCACGCTTTAGCTGTGAAAAGTCTTGAAAACCAAGCAACACGGCAACCTTGTTGCTTCGGGCAGTGGCTATCAAGTTATCTAATCCCTTGAAATAAATAGTTGGCAACTCATCAATAATAACACTACTTTTGAGTTGCCCCTTCTTATTTATCAGCTTCACAATACGGCTGTTATATAATCCGAGTGCTGCTCCGTAAATATTTTGTCGGTCAGGATTGTTACCTACTGCCAATATTTTAGGATCATCCGGATTGTTTATATCTAATGTAAATTCATCACCCGACATCACCCAATATAATTGCGGACTGATCATACGGGAAAGTGGTATCTTAGCACTTGCAATCTGCCCTTGGAGCTGATCGGCGGCTCCAGATTTCCATGCATCCATAAAGGGAGAAAGGTAGTTTTCGAGGTCTGGGTACGAAGTCAGAATCGGAAAAATATCTTCATAGCTCTTGTTCAAAAATTCTATGGCATGAGGAAAAGTGCAGTATTTACCATCCTTGTAGATTCGCAAATACCATATAATAGCTGCGAAAAGAATAATCGGAGATTCCACAAAGAAGTCACCTTGCTTCTGCACCCACGTCCGATTCAAATTTAACATTATCGTATATGCACTCTCATAGGCATCCGAGATGTCATCCATGAAAGAGGGATTAATCGGATTGCAACGATGCGAACGACTTGGATCGTCAAAATTTATCACATAAAAGGTCGGTACTTTCTTATAACCTTCTCTATTGTTTAACAGATGATTATAGGCAATAGTCGAAAGGTCTGGAAACTTGAAATCGTAAATATAGCCTGTATAACCTTTCTCGATCTGCTGTTTGATAAATTGGTTTACAACGGCATAAGACTTACCCGAGCCGGGAGTACCCAATACGATAGCCGCACGAAAAGGATTTACTACATTAATCCATCCTTCCCATTGCTTCTTTTTGTACCAGAACTTTGTAGGCAGGTTTATCGAATAATCGTTTATCATCAACTTGGTTTCCTGCATAAACGATTCATTTTCGTTATTAAACGGATCGTCCATTAGGTTGTTTTTGAGTAAGCGACTCATCCACGTACCCGCCATCAAAAGCAATATATATCCTACTGCAATGGTAAAAATATAAAAACCTGCATTGGTTATTCTGGAAAGAGGCAGATAAAGAAGCCACCAGTTCAGAAAGAAAAACACAAAACCAAAAATAAGACATACATAGATATGATTCCATGTAATCTTTTCCTCCTTCACTCCCTTTGTTCCCAAGCAGGACAAGGCAAGAAAGACTACAGAAAAGATTTTCGTCCACAATATTGAATTGAACAAACCTGCGGTACGGTTAAAATTCATCAGAATTTTATCTACTACCCCGATATTGATTCCCCACTCGTATATTGCTTGATAGCAGAACCAATAAATATTCATCAGCACGAACAAAATACTAATCGCCCTCATAAACTCCATGACTTTGGCAAGTCCTCTTAAATCATCTTCTTGTTGCATAATCGTTGAATTTAGATCGTTTCTAATTTGTTAAAAATGCGAATGTAAGTAGATGATTGTGATATAAAGCAAGTCGTATAGAGGGTGGTAGCTTGTGGCTAGGAATGGCTATTATCTTTTTGAAAATAAACAAATAGTAGAATTATATTTTATCTTTATGGAGAAAAAAATACACTTAAATTGAAATCTATAATGTCCACAACTCATTCTCTTGAAAACTTAAAACATTATCATAACGAAGCAATACAATTCTTTGGAGCAGAACTAATTCTTTTACAAGAAGCAATAGCAAAGATTACGGATGAACGTATAGCAAAAACAGCTACACTTTTAATTAGTGGCAAGCAAACAGGAGCTGCACTTATTCAATTAGCTACTCAAGTGGAATGCTTTTCGAGTGAAGTTACTATGCTTGCCCGATCGTTTATGGAAACTGTCACAAACTTTTGTTACGCCAGTGTATGTGATGCAAAAGAGTATCGTGCATTTATTCTACATCCCATCTACAAATACTATTTCAAAGTAGGCACTAGCTTAAAAGAAGGAATAGATAACTATGAAACATATAGAGAACATGCTGATGCAATAAAGAAAAAAAGAGAAAAATTAAAAGAAATTCCAATTGTGCAAGAAGCATTAACAATATTCTCAGAAACAAAGCCCAATTTAAGTTGGAGTAAAAAAAGCCTAAATGAAAGAATCAAAGTTTTAGAAGAATGGGGTAAATTCCTTAATGTGTTTTTTAGTTTGAATAAAATAGAATATTATTCGGATGCCTCGGAAGCCCTTCATGGGTCCTTATATGGTTGTACTTACGATATAGGAGCGTTCGATCCTGATTTTGATCATACCAATAAAGAGGAATTATATAAAAAACTATATAAAGATGAGGCCTGTATGATATTATACCTCGGAACACTTATACATGAATCCCTAACACTTATTAAATACTCAAATGACATATCTGACATCTGGGATTATTCATATAAAAATCGAGGATTAGCATTAAATCTTTTATCTCATATTCAAGAAATAAATCCTACAGAAGTCTTAGATACATATTTTCAAGCTAAAGTTAGCAAATAATAACTACATCTGCCTTCCATACCTACGTTTCTTCTTTTTCTTACGCTTCAGGCTTGGCTGCTTGTTGTCTGTCCCTTCGACTTCGGGAGTAAAGACAGAAAACAAACTACCTACTGCATCATCCGGTGTAGAATATACAAATTGTGCTTGTGGCTGTTTATCAATAGTAGGTTTTGTATTGAGGTTCGGAGCAACGGCTGGTTTCTGTGTTTGTAAATTCTCGCGAGCTGAATTATCTACAAAACGTTCGTTAAGAACATTTGCCGAAAACTCTTTACCCAGACGAGAACCGTTAAGAACCGCCCTCTGATTATGGTCAATAAATGTAGCCCCATAGATGCGTCCTTCATCGTTGCGTCGTAGCACAAGGTCGATACCTTTCTCCCGCAAAGCCGCTCGGAACTCTCTTTCTGTGCGGGTGCTTGCAAAGGACGCAGAAACAATAGCACGGGTTTGTTTGGCTATGCCATTTGACTTGATTGTTTCTTTTGACTTCTCAAATCGCTTCTCCAACCTATCCAAACCGTGTTCCTTACCAAACCGAGAGGATTTTAAAGGTGTACCGACACGATTGCCATCATCGTCCAATACCGAATAGACCAATCCCCGATACGCTTTACCCTTATTTTCTCCTTTGATTTCCTCTACTCCTATATTATATAAGGAAAGTAAAGCACGATATTCGCCCAAAGTCTGAAAAGAATACATTTCAGAGAGCGGTTTTATGACGTTAGCCACCTGTTTTTTTAAGTTCCCCTGGCTAACGTCTATTGGAGCAAGTTGCCATGCCTCGCCCTGATTCTTTTCTTTTGAGTGCAGACCGTACTTTTGTTCTAAAGAATCGGTGATTTTTCTGCTGCGTTCGTAATTTTTGCTGTCGCTGATGATTGAGCCATCCGTGCGTACACGTGTCGAAACAATGTGTATATGCTCCCTGCCAATGTCCTCATGTTTGAAAATCATATAGGGTTGTCCGCCATACCCGAACTGCTCCATATACTCACGACCAATGTCGACAAGTTGCTGATCGGTCAGTTTATCGTCCGGATGTGGATTGAGTGAGATATGGATAATAGGCTTCGATGTGCGAATATGCGAGGGCATAAATCGCTCGAAATCTTCCATACAAGAGGTAACATTGAACACACCATCATTAGGTTCAATGACCAGATTGGTAGCCAGAACTTTTCCTAAACCCTCATTTACTTTCTCTTGATTGTAGGAAAGTGCACCATACAAACTGCTTCCGTGACTAAATTTAGCAACCATTTTTAGAGATGTTTAGCCTTAAATTGTTCGCATAATTGCATCACTTCCCGTCCAATTCCTGCCAATTCGATGGTTGCATTTTCCAATTTATAAAGCAATGCCAATGCTTTTTTCTCTCCAAAATTGGAATGTAATTTCTTTACAACTTGATTGTAATTGATTCCGATACTTCGTATTTGTCCGTGTAAAGCAGTGAGTTTTGCAATAAATTCTACTGCTGAAGCGTCCGTTTTTACGACACGAAACTCATCACCAAAGATGCGAGCTGCGATAAAACCGGATAAGGATTGCACCCCTGACTGTTCATACAAGACTAAAAAATCAACGTGTTGCTGATCGTTCAGATTCACAGTCAGTCGATGCTTTGCCGGATCGTTCTTCGGGGGTCTGCCCCCTTTTCCCCTATTGTGGGGATTTCTTTTTTCTTCGTTCATAACATTATCTTTTTAGTGCGGTCACAGACCGTTTTATTATTTAATTTCTGCACACGATGAACTGTTGTGCGGATTATGTTTTCCCGACTTCGGAGAGGAAAATACCCCTCTGGAAGAGCAAGGGTTGTGTGCTGCAAAATTCATTTTGCGATGCACTCAACATACCTTGCTATTTGCCCAAATGCAAATACTTTTTGCCCGTAAAGGGCAATCTCCCTATCCCGAATTTTTCGGGATATAAGCCTGATCTCTGTCAGGCATTTTTTGAATGTCGGAACAAACTTAAAACCGATATGAATCCTCTTTCACGTTTCATGCAGCAAAGTTATATTCTAAAACAATTAATTGAAAATCAATAGGTATAGACAACCTTGGACACAAGCTGCCACCCCTCAAAAACATAGTGTAAGTATGAAAAATATGGGTTTTATTTGCCGGACAATTGATTGTATGACGAGATATAAAGACCTACAATCAGTCGTACCAAAGGAGGAATCTATGTGCGATTATACAGAGGTAAAAACGTACAATAAGAGGTTGGTCGAATAGTCCATTTTCAGATACATAAGTTGTGCGTATAGTATGAAAAATCAAACCAACCAATTTACGAACCAACTAACCTAAGAACGTAAGTCTGTTGCAACGTACCGCTATAGAAATAGTACAATATATGGCTGGTTGTATGTACCGCTATACAATGGTTGGTTGCTAAAAATAAATGTACCACTGTACAATGATTGAGACCTAAAATATATGTATCCCCTTGGGTACGGCTATACGAAAAAGCGATTGTACCATTAAAAAATTAATTGAAATGAAAAAGAAACCTATTTATGTGGCATTCTCAACCCAAAAGGGTGGAGCCGGAAAAACAACTCTTACCGTATTGGCAGCTTCCTATTTGCACTATGTAAAAGGAAGAAATATCGCAGTAATTGATTGTGATTATCCTCAGTATTCCATTGCAGACATGCGGGAGAGAGATTTTAAGATGTGCGAAAATGACGAATATTACAAGGGGATGCTGTACGAACAGTTTACCCGTTTAGAAAACAAAAAAGCCTATCCTATTATTGAGAGCAATACCAAAGAGGCTATCGCTGATGCCGAACATCTGACTCCGCAAGGTGATTTTGATTTTATCTTTTTCGATCTGCCGGGGACACTCAACAATGTAGATTTAATCCATACGCTTGCACGAATGGATTATATTATTGCTCCCATTGCGGCTGACCGTGTAGTGATGGAGAGTACGCTTGATTACATGGTGACTGTACGTGATGATATTATGGGCAGTGGTAAATCTGATATTAAAGAAATTTATATGCTTTGGAATCTGGTGGATGGACGGGAAAAATCCGAACTCTACGAAGTCTATGAGGCGGTGATTAATGAGCTGGAGTTTACAACTCTAAATACGTTTATCCCCAATAGCCTGCGATTCCGACGTGAACAATCTGTCAGCCATAAAGCCCTATTTCGATCTACACTGTTTCCTGTCGATAAGTCTCTTGTAAAAGGTAGTAATATAGACACTCTTTCTGATGAATTGCTCGAAATTCTAAAGTAATGCACTATGAAAGAAAAGAAAACTGATACGAAGTTGAATGCTCAGGACATCATCGCACGTACAGGCAGACGAGAACGCAAGTTACAGGCTTATTCTCCCGAACCTGCTTCGATAGAAGGAGCAACTAATCAAGAGGAGCAAGTCGAAGAACAAGTACAGCTACCTGTAACCGAAACCATAAAAGAACTGCCACGCGAGGAACCACGTAAGCGAAAATCAAAAGCACAGGTAGAGGCGGATTATCAAAGCCTTTTTATACATGAGTCGGCAATAGCTGCACGAAGCGGAAAAACGGTTTATATCTGTAAAGAGCATCACGAGAGAATCATTAAGATACTCCACGTCATAGCTAAGAATGATGTTTCTTTATTCAGTTACATCTACAATGTTTTGGAACATCATTTCACTACTTATCAGGAAGATATAACCGAACTGTATGATAATAATATCGAAAAAGTATTTTAATCCAAAAATAAAAAACATGAAAAAGAGAAAGAAAATTAATAAAAGAACAACTCCTTGTGAGACATCAAATGTAGTTCTTACAACAACGGTTCAACAATATGAAACTTGTTTCTTCAGAAAAGCCAAAAGTACAACCCGAAATGGGAAAGTCGTTTATATCCGAAAAGAGTTCCACGAACGTATTATGAAGATTGTACAAGTTATCGGCGAAAACGATTACACCTTGTTCGATTATCTTGATAACATACTGGAACTCCATTTTGATACTTATCAAAACGAGATTACCGAACTGTATCGCAAAAAGAACACGGATATATTTTAGTCATGAAACAATACATTATTTCAGCCATCATCCTGTACGCACTGTTTGTCGTCCTTTACCTGCTTCGAGAGCGGATACAAAAACGCAAAAGGGATGCAGCTAAAAAATCGGTATTTAACCCATTTCGCTCTGCTCCTAAAGAAGATATTATCGGCAAAAGTAAATTTGATATCAGACAATCCCGGACAGAAGCTACCACTCTGATTAATAATAAAAAAGAGACCGAAAATGCTTCTATATTTGTCGAGAAAGAAGAAAAAAAGACCTCGGCAGCAATCCCTTTGGATAAACTCGATGAAGTCTTTTCAACAGACAACAGGATGGAAGAAAACTCGGATGAAATCAATTTCGAGATTGAGAACACTCCCCCCGAATTTGAGCCGGACTATGACGACGACAGCGATTTAGACGAAGAGGAAACAGAAGATGCAGATACCGAAGGGAGAGCCGGGGTTTCAATGGCGTTGGGACTTGACTTCAATAATTTGGCGAGTATGGTACGAACAGTAGAGACCCCCGACAATGCAACATCCAAAGAAAAAGAAGAAGCCGGACGGGTATTGGTCGAGATACGCAAGACCGATATGTTTGAACAGGTTGTATCGGGTGAACCTAAAAAGGAAGTGGTCGTATCCTCATTGATGGATGACTATTTTGCAGCCTTCCATCGTAAACAACAAGAAGCGGGAGTACTGCATGAACCGACAGTCAAAGCACCTAAAGAATTTGATGTACGCAAATTTGCGTAAAGTAGATAACAATTAAAAAAAGACATGAAGCAAAAAGACTATGGTTAGCGTGAGCGTGCGTCAGCCAAACAAAAGGGTCTGTGACCCCCACTAAAAAATCAAAGTTAAACAGTATTATTCATTCAGTACAGGGGACTATTCCACCCCCTGTACTATTATCAAAAAATCGTATGACAAAGAAAAAATTTCTTCTGTCAGCAGCCTTTATCATGGTTGCTGTATCATCAGTATTCGCACAAGGTAACGGTATCGGAGGTATTACCGAAGCCACCAATATGGTGACTTCGTATTTCGATCCGGGCACAAAACTCATCTATGCCATCGGTGCAGTTGTGGGACTCATCGGAGGTATCAAAGTCTATAACAAGTTCTCTTCGGGTGATCCCGATACGAGCAAAACAGCCGCTTCGTGGTTCGGTGCGTGTATCTTCCTTATCGTGGCTGCTACCATCCTACGCTCTTTCTTCCTGTAAGGGTCTCAGACCCCTTTATTATTCATTAAATACGAATAAGAAAAATGGAACATAATATTAACAAGGGCATTGGCAAGAGCGTAGAATTTAAGGGTTTGAAAGCTCAATATCTTTTCATTTTCGCAGGTGGTCTACTGGCTGTATTCATCGTATTTGTAGTGATGTATATGGCCGGAGTAGATCAGTGGATATGCATCGGTTTCGGTGTTATCGCTGCGTCCACACTGGTATGGCTAACTTTCAACCTGAATGCGAAATATGGAGAACACGGGCTTATGAAGTTGCTCGCCAAACGGCAACATCCCCGTTTTCTGATCAATCGCAAAAATTCCCGTCGCTTGTTCCAATACCAAAAAAAGAAGGAGGTGAGCAATGCGTAATACACTCAAAGCAGCTACCATCGAAAGTAAATTTCCCTTGCTTTCAGTTGAACATGACTGCATTATCAGTAAAGATGCGGATATAACTATAGCCTTCCGTGTCGATCTGCCGGAACTGTTCACTGTTACGGGTAGTGAATACGAAGCCATACACTCAGCTTGGACGAAAGCTATTAAGGTGTTACCCGATTATTCGGTTATCCACAAGCAGGACTGGTTTGTCAAAGAGAACTACAAGCCTGCTACCGATAAGGAGAACATGAGTTTTCTATCCCGTTCATTTGAACGTCACTTCAATGAACGTCCTTTTCTGAATCATACATGCTTTTTATTTTTGACCAAAACCACAAAGGATCGGATGCGAATGCAAAGCAACTTCTCATCGCTTTGTAGGGGAAACATTATTCCTAAAGAAGTCAATAAAGAAACAGCGTTGCGTTTCATGGAGGCAGTCGGACAGTTCGAACGTATCCTAAACGATTCGGGATTTATCATGCTGACACGACTTACCTCAGACGAAATAACGGGAACGGAAAAAGAAGCGGGGCTGATTGAAAAATACTTTGCCCTCTCATTGGAAGATACCACTTGTCTGGAGGATCTGGAGTTGGGAGCAGATGGCTTACGCATTGGAGATAAAACAGTATGCCTGCATACCATTTCCGATGTGGAAGATTTGCCGGGAACAATCGGAACAGATATGCGATACGAAAAGCTATCTACGGATCGGAGTGATTGCCGTTTGTCCTTTGCATCGCCTGTGGGTTTGTTACTCTCTTGTGACCATGTATATAACCAATACATTTTTCTGGACGATGCGGCAGAGAACCTGCGGCAATTTGAAAAATCTGCCCGTAATATGCAATCGCTATCGAAGTACAGTCGTAGCAACCAAATCAATCGCGAGTGGATCGACAAGTACCTGAACGAAGCCCATAGTTTTGGGCTAACTTCTGTCAGGGCACACTTCAATGTGATGGCATGGTCTGACGATGCAGAAGAACTCAAAAATATCCGTAACGATGTCGGCTCACAATTGGCTCTCATGGAGTGTAAACCCCGCCATAACACGGTGGATGCAGCTACACTCTATTGGGCAGGGATGCCGGGTAATGCGGGTGATTTTCCGAGTGAAGAAAGTTTCTACACATTCATTGAACCTGCCTTGTGTTTTTTTGCAGAGGAAACCAACTACAAAAGTTCTCCCTCGCCTTTTGGGATCAAGATGGCAGACCGAGTAAGTGGAAAACCTATTCATGTGGATATTTCCGACCTGCCCATGAAGCAAGGGATTATCACGAACCGCAACAAGTTTATCTTGGGGCCTTCGGGTAGTGGTAAGTCCTTTTTTACCAATCACATGTGTCGCCAATACTGGGAACAAGGTACTCATATCGTGCTTGTGGATACGGGAAACTCGTATCAGGGGCTTTGTAATTTCATCAATCGTCGCACCAATGGAGAAGATGGGGTGTATTTTACATATACTGAAAAAAATCCCATCTCATTTAATCCATTTTATACTGATGATGGGGTCTTTGATATCGAGAAAAGAGAAAGTGTCAAAACCCTGATAATGACTTTGTGGAAGCGGGATAATGAGCCACCTACGCGCTCGGAAGAAGTTGCTTTGTCCAATGCCGTGAGCTTGTATATAGAACGTATAACGATTGATGAATCGGTTATACCCTCATTCAACTCATTCTACGAATTTGTCAAACTGGACTATGCTGCTATCCTCGATGCCAAGAAAGTACGGGAGAAAGATTTCGACCTTGCCAACTTTCTCAATGTGCTCGAACCCTATTACAAGGGTGGCGAATATGACTTCTTGCTGAACTCTGAAAAACAACTCGATTTACTATCTAAACGATTCATAGTCTTTGAAATAGATGCGATTAAGGATCACAAAATTTTATTCCCGATTGTCACGATCATCATTATGGAAGTTTTTATCAATAAGATGCGTCGTTTACAAGGAATCAGAAAGATGATATTAATCGAGGAAGCGTGGAAAGCGATTGCTAAAGAAGGTATGGCAGAGTATATTAAGTACCTTTTTAAGACTGTTAGAAAATTCTTCGGCGAGGCAATTGTCGTCACTCAGGAGGTGGACGATATTATCGCATCACCCATTGTAAAGGAATCCATCATCAACAACTCCGATTGTAAGATTCTCTTAGACCAGCGTAAATACATGAACAAGTTCGATAGCATCCAAGCTCTCTTGGGACTGACCGAAAAAGAAAAAAGTCAGGTGCTATCCATCAATATGTCCAACAATCCGAACCGAAAATACAAAGAAGTCTGGTTCGGGTTGGGCGGTGTTCAGTCGGCTGTATATGCCACAGAAGTGAGTTTGGAAGAGTATTTTACGTTCACGACAGAGGAAACCGAGAAACTTGAAGTAATGCGGAAAACCGAAGAGTTGGATGGTAATATTGAGTTGGCTATAAAACAAATAGCAGAGAGTAAACGCAAGTAAAAAACGAAAAGCCATGTTCAGCAAATTTAATATAACCGATTCTTGTTCCACTTCTACAGACTTTTCCATGCGGGAGATTACGGGGCGTTGGGTAAGTAGAGAAGGTGCACCTGCGATAAGAATATACCGCAACATCTCCCGAAAGAAAGGAGGCATCCGACTCAGTCTTACTTACAACAACCCGCTGGAGGTCTGTGATTGTACGGTCTACAACGTATTCGGTCTGCATTACATTGAGCTGTACGAGCGTATCGAGATTACTTATGACCGGGAGCAGGAAGTCTTGCATCTTTCCGCTTTCGGAGAATATGTCCGTCAGGAGGATTAGTCCCCTCAAGGGCTACCTCCAACTTCGGACGGTAAACGGGTAATAACAATTAAAAATAACGAATATGAAGAAAATACTTTTCTGCCTTATGGCATTCATGGGGCTATGCACCTATCAGGCAAAAGCACAATGGACAGTAATTGATCCCTCCAATCTGGCACAAAATATATTGACTGTTTCTAAAACAGCTACAACAGCCAGTAATGTGATTAACTCTTTCAAGGAGATGCAAAAAATCTACGATCAGGGAAAACAGTATTACGACAAATTAGAATCAGTACATAGTTTGATAAAAGATGCCCGCAAAGTGAAAGAAACAGTAGAACTGGTCAGCGAAATATCGCAGATCTATTCTACCAACTTCAATAAAATGCTATCCGATAGGAATTTTAGCGTTAATGAGTTGGAAGCCATATCGAACGGATATGCCAAGCTATTGAATGAAAGTGGTAACCTACTTGCGGATATAAAGAATGTCGTTTCCCTCTCCAACGGACTCTCGATGACCGATGCCGAGCGTATGTCAATTATAGATGATATACACGCTAAGATGCTTGAACATCGCAACCTTGTCCGCTACTTCTCCAAGAAAAGCATTTCCGTGTCTTTTATTCGCAGTCAGGAAAAAGGAGATATGGAGCGAGTTAAAAGTTTGTATGGCAATCCATCCGATAGATATTGGTAATCATGACACTGCTAGCAATAGATTTTGATAACCTGCATCAGCTTCTGAGGAATCTGCATCAGGATATGATGCCCCTTTGTGGCGATATGGTCGGTGTTGCTAAAGGAATAGCCGGACTCGGTGCACTCTTTTATGTAGCTTCCCGTGTATGGCAAGCCTTGGCACGGGCAGAACCGATAGATGTATATCCCTTACTCAGACCTTTTGTTATCGGACTCTGCATTATGTTCTTTCCGACTTTTGTACTTGGTACGATCAATGCGGTTATGTCTCCTGTGGTAAAAGGGACACATACCATATTGGAAACACAAATGACGGATGTGCATTCTTTGCAAGCCGAGAAAGAGCGATTGGAATACGATGCACGGCTGCGTGAAGGAAAAGCATGGCTGGTCGATGACGAGGTGTACGACCAAAAGATGAAAGATCTTGGAATTACTGATGCTGCCGAAATGATCTCCATGTGGGGAGAACGCACCTGGTATGATATGAAAGTGTGGTTTCGCCAACTGATCCGGGATTTCTTCGAACTGCTGTTCAATGCCGCAGCCCTTACCATTGATACCCTGCGAACGTTTTTTCTGGTGGTCTTGTCAATCTTAGGACCTCTGGCATTTGCCCTCTCTGTCTATGACGGATTCCAATCGACTCTGACCAATTGGATTTCCCGCTACATCTCAGTCTATCTCTGGTTACCTATTGCCGACTTGTTCTCGGCAGTGCTTTCTAAGATTCAGGCACTCATGCTGCAAATGGATATAGATATGTTGAGAGATCCGTCCTATGTGCCGGATGCCAGTAACGGTGTATATATTATTTTCTTCATCATCGGCATTATAGGATATTTTTCTATACCGAGCGTGGCAGGTTGGGTTATTCAGGCAGGTGGCGGTAGTGCTACCCGTGGAGTAAACACAATGGCGAGTAAAGGGGCTGCAATGGCAGGAGGTGTTGCCGGAGCTGCGGCAGGTAATGTCGCTGGTCGCCTGATGGGTAAGAAATAATCAGATATACTGTATTGATTTATTAATTCAAAATAAAACGAACAAATGGAGTTCAAAAGTTTAAGAAATATAGAAACATCCTTCAAACAGATACGCTTGTTCGGTATTGTCTTTGTCTGTATGTGTGCCGCCATTACGGGCTACTCCGTATGGTCGTCGTACAACTTTGCCGAAGCACAACGCCAGCGTATTTATGTGTTGGACGGTGGCAAGTCCTTAATGCTTGCCTTGTCCCAAGATATGACACAAAACAGACCAGTGGAAGCACGCGAACACGTCAAGCGTTTCCACGAACTGTTTTTCACTCTCTCACCCGATAAAAAAGCCATCGAAAGCAACGTAAACCGGGCATTGTTCCTTGTCGATAAATCGGCTTTCAAATACTATCAGGATATGGCAGAAAAAGGGTATTACAACCGTATCGTGTCGGGGAATATCAATCAAATAGTACAGGTCGATAGCATTGCCTGTGATTTCGATAGCTACCCCTACAAAGCAGTAACCTATGCCAAACAGATGATTATCCGGGAGAGTAATGTCACAGAACGTAGTCTGGTTACCCGTTGCAATCTGATCAACTCGGTACGCTCGGACAATAACCCTCACGGTTTCACAATGGAGAAATTCGAGATTGTGGAAAATCGGGATATTCGGATATCGGAAAGGTAGGCAAAGTTATGATACAAAAAATAATGAATCGCATCAATGAATGGTTGGAGGATGGTCTGCGAGGAATACTCGGCAGGCTTACCCCCGACAGACGGATTATCCTTGTGATAACGATGTTCTTCGTTTTTGGTGGTCTTTCCATCTACATGACCTTTTCTTCTATTTACAATTTCGGTAAGGACAAGGCGAAAAAGATGCAGATAGAGCAGATCGAATCGCTGAAACTACAACTGAAGCAACAGCGAGACAGTATTAACAATCTAAACAATAATTACGAATATGGACGAACAAATCAATAACAAAGCGAATCAGGAGGAAGAACCTGTTCTCGAAATCAAGAATGAGGTTAAAAAAGAACCTCCGAAACCACCAAAGCAAGAACTCTCAATGGCGGAGAGACAAAAACGAAAAAAAATGTTGATTATGCCGCTATTCTTCTTACTCTTCGGTGGTGCGATGTGGCTGATCTTTGGTCCGTCGGATGATGGGAAAGAACAGGCGGTAGGACTGACAGGCTTCAATGCCGAACTGCCCGTGCCAAAAGACGAGGGCATTGTGGGAGACAAACGGGATGCCTATGAGCGGGAAGCCATGCGACAAAAGGAGCAGGAGAAAATGAAATCTTTGCAGGATTTTTCCTCCATGTTCAACGATACCGAGCAGAACGAGTATGAACAAAAGGACAATGCCTACAATACTTCGTTGCAAGCAGAACAGCCCCGAAGTTCTACTCCCCATGCTGTACAATCCTCGGCAACTGCCTATCAGGACATCAACAAACAATTGGGTGACTGGTACGAAAAGCCCGCTGAAACGGACAGACAATCACAGTCTGAGATGGAACAGCGGATACTGGAATTGGAACGAAAACAGGAAGAAGCCCAAGCTAAAAGTGCTGAAGAGGACGAACAGACAGCCTTGCTTGAAAAGTCTTACCAGATGGCAGCACGCTATATGCCTGCTCAGCAGGGAGAAAAACCTGCAGTAGAAACGAGTGTGACACCTACAGGAGATAAGATCAAAGTACAACCCATTAAACAAGTACATCAGAATGTTGTATCTCTACTATCTGCTCCGATGTCCAATGATAAATTTATCACCTCGTACAGTAAGCCACGAAATAGGGGATTTTTAACTGCCGCAGGTAATGAAGAAATAAAGGATAAAAACAGTATCCGTGCTTGTGTAAACCAAACTGTAACCCTGACCAATGGTAAAGAGGTACAACTTCGTCTTTTAGAACCAATGAGAGCTGGCAATATCTTGATTCCTGCCAATACATTAGTAACAGGAGCTTGCCGTATCGGTGGGGAACGTCTGGAGGTAATGATCAATTCCATTCAGTATGCAGGAAACATTATTCCGGTTGAACTGCAAGTCTACGATATGGATGGTCAATCAGGGATTTCTGTTCCCAACAATGACGAGGTAAAAGCAGCCAAAGAAGTAGCTTCTACATTGGCATCATCAGCAGGAACAGGCATTATGATTTCCGATAATGCAGGCTCACAATTGGCAGCCGATATGGGTAAGGGTTTGATACAAGGGGCTTCACAATATATAAGCAAAAAGATGAGTGTGGTGAAAGTTATCATCAAAGCAAATTACAAACTCTTATTGCTACCCAAAGAAAATTAATAGAACCACTAAAAAATCAAGTATAAACGATTAAAAAATCAAAAGTATGAAACGATTCTTTTTTATATTAACACTTGCTGTAAGTGTATTTACAGCCCATGCACAAGAAGTATCCCAAGATACTATTGTAGTACAGACTAAACCAACCACGGGAGACTACTACGAGAGTTTTACCCGTCCGCTGACCTTCGATAGAATGATACCACCCTATGCGCTGGAGGTTACATTTTCCAAAACTGTACATGTTATTTTCCCTGCTCCTATACGTTATGTCGATTTAGGTTCGACAGATCTTCTCGCTGCAAAAGCGGATGGCACGGACAATGTATTGAGAGTGAAAGCAGCTTTGCGGGATTTCAGTCGGGAGAGCAATTTATCTGTCATTACTGAAGATGGAGCATATTATAGTTTCAACGTAAAATATGCAGATGAACCGATAAAACTGTCTGTTGAAATGACCGATTTCCTGCACGATGGAGAAGCGGTGAACCGTCCGAATAATGCTTTGGCAGTCTATATGCAGGAGTTGGGGCAGGAGTCTCCCTTACTTGTCAAGCTGATTATGCAGTCTATACACAAAAACAATGACCGGGAGATAAAGCACATCGGCTCAAAACGCTTTGGAATACAACACACGCTGAAAGGTATTTATACTCATAACGGACTACTGTATTTTCATCTCCAACTAAAGAACTCATCCAACGTGCCGTTCAATGTAGATTTTATCACCTTTAAGATTGTAGATAAAAAAGTAGCCAAACGTACCGCTATTCAAGAGCAAGTGATTTGGCCGCTTCGTGCCTACAATAATTTGATGCTGATAGGCGGACAGCAGACAGAACGTATGATTTTCACTTTGGCCAAATTTACGATTCCCGATGACAAAATGTTGGTGGTAGAGCTCAATGAACAGGAAGGTGGACGCCATCAGCGGTTTACACTAGATAATGCGGATTTGGTTCGGGCAAAGGTTATCAACGAACTAAAAGTGAAATAATATGAAACAGTTATATCTTATATTAACGATTGTGCTGTGCCTGGTCTTTACAGACCAAGCACATGCACAACGTTCACTGCCGGGTATGCGAGGCATACAATTCACGGGTGGGATGGTGGATGGAATTTATTCGTCTAAGAGCGATAATGAAGCTGGATGTTATTTTGGTGTGGCAATGGCGACCTATGCCAAGAACGGAAATAAATGGGTATTTGGTGCAGAATATTTGGAACGCTATTACCCGTATCGGGAAAAACGATTACCGATAGCTCAATTCACGGCTGAGGGAGGTTATTACTACAATTTTCTGACTGATCCGTCTAAAACAGTTTTCCTCTCGTTGGGTGGTTCTGCCCTTGCAGGCTATGAAACATCGAATTGGGGCGAAAAGACTTTATACGATGGCTCTACACTTCAACATAAAGATGCTTTTATCTATGGCGGGGCTATCACACTGGAGATTGAAACGTACCTGACAGATCGTGTTGTATTACTTGTTACAGGGAGAGAACGCATCCTCTGGGGCAACTCTACGGGGCATTTTCACGGGCAGTTCGGTGTAGGACTCAAATTTATAATCAATTAGGAAACAAAATACAATGATGAAAAGAATAAAGACTTTTTTCGGGATAACAGCATGGCTGGCAGCGATAATGCTGCTGGCCTTAGCCTGTAGTAACGATATGGATATTAATAAGGTTTACGCATTTGATCTGGTTTGTATGCCAGTTCAGAAAAAAATCGTTCAGGGAGAGGTGGCGGAAATCCGTGCACAGATTGTAAAGGAAGGAAGCTATGAAGATACCAAGTTCTACATTCGGTATTTTCAAGTAGATGGTAAAGGGCAATTAAAACTCGATAACGGAACTATACTTCTACCAAACGATTTATATCTTTTGGAAAAGGAAACGTTTCGGATGTATTACACATCTCATAGCACAGACCAACAAGTGGTAGACGTGTATATCGAAGATAGTCACGGACAGGTAGTGCAAAAGACATTTTCTTTCCAAAATGACCGAGGGGAGGAAGATTTACCAATAGAAGCGGAATAGCCATGATGACGATGATGGTAATCTCATACATAGTTACTTGGGTAAATATGATCTATGCTTATGTAACTGCTCCAACAGACATTGAGCTATGGGGTGAAGAAATTGAATAGTGAACAATCAGACAAACGCTCGAAGATTCTTTGAGCGTTTGTCCTATATAAGACTTGACTATGAAATATATAACAATCCTATTGATAGGTTTACTTCATTTACCAGTGTCGGGACAGCAGAGCAATTCTTTGAATAGGAAATTACAAATTGAAAAATATACGAAGCCAATTTATACAATCCTAGAGTTTCATCTGCTAGCTGATTCTTTACAAATGACTATTGATGAATTATCGGACTATCCTGTAATATTTCCGATAAAGAATCCACAACGTATCTCATCAGGTTTCGGGATGCGAAAGCACCCATGTTACAAAAGACAAAAATTTCATACGGGAATTGATATTTCACAAGCGAAAGGCACTCCAGTGTATGCGGCAGGTAATGGAACAGTGACAGCCATAGGTTACGATTCGGGGTATGGAAATTATGTGGAAATTCAACACACTGGTGGTTTCCGCTCATTCTATGCACATTTAAGCTGGATATTGGTAAATGTGGGGGAAAGGGTAAGTATTACTCAACAAATCGCTTGTGTGGGTAGTACGGGAGTCACAACAGGGAGTCACTTGCATTATGAAATAAGGAAAGGAAGACGTTATTTAAACCCGATAGGTTGGTGTTACCTGCTGTTTAAATACTTCAATGATGATTTCTTATAGAAAAAACTAAAATTACAGATGAAATATTACTTGCCGAATATCAAAAATTAACAAAAACAACTAACTTTGAAATAAATCATTAGTCTATGAATTACATACAGAAAAATCTACTATCCGGGGAAGAAATAAAATATGTTACAAGACTACATTTTTTCCTTTTCGTTCAACCGATTATATTACTGCTTATCGGTGCTTTTTTAGCATCAAGTCCTAAAGAAATATCAGCCATGACTCACTATGCGGGCTTATTAATTTTGTTCTTCGGGATTGTATCACTGCTGTCAAGAATACTAATAAAAGTAGGTTCGTCTTATGCCGTAACTAACAAACGGGTGATACTGAAAACAGGTGTTATCAGTCGCAAAGCAGTAGATTTGGTATTGGCGAAATGTGAAGGTCTTCATATAAAACAAAGTATCTTAGGTCGGATATTTAATTTCGGAACAATTACTGTTACTACAGGAGGTGTTTCAAGTTCCTATCCGTATATCGCCGATCCGTTGGTTTTTAGGAAAGAGATAAATACGCAGATAGGATAACAAATGGATGATAGGGTAAAAATCATCGTCGATATTGATACACTCGTAAAGCTCCGATTCGATTATATTTCAACGGAGAGAGAATTGAGCACCGAAGACAAATCTAAATTGATACCTAAGCTACGAGAATATTTCAAAGAATATGTAACACAAGAGAATTTCACGGCTTATGTCATGGAGATTGATGGAGAGATTGTTTCTGCTGCTTTCTTAATCATCAATGAAAGACCTCCGGGGCCTAATAACCAGAATGGAAGATATGGAACGATAATGAATGTTTTTACCTATCCCGAACATAGGGGAAAGGGTTATGCAACCTCTCTGATGAACTCTCTGATTATCGATGCCGATAATATCTTTGTTTCTGTTCTTGACCTTTATTCTACTAAAGCTGGAAAACGACTTTATGAAAAACTTGGTTTTAAAGAGGTCGAATACTCTGCTATGAGGTATTACACAAATGAATAAACCGACTTTGGGTTACTCTTCGAAAAACATACGATAAACAATTTCCTATAGTATTTTTATAGGTGTTTTTGTAAAAAATATAATTATGAGTTTAGAAAAAAAATCAAAGGAATTAAAGAATCTTGTGTCAGCCTATCCGACAGACTGGTTCTTAGGAAATCTGTGCCAATTAATGAATCTTATAGCAAATGGTATGGCACAAGATCAATTAGGAAACTTATCTTCCCCCTTACGGCAATTATATTTTTTGGCTGGACTCCATATTACGTCTTCGCCGCAAGAAGTTAAAACTCAATATACAGAAGAAGAATGGGAAAAGTTTGTCAATCTGCTCAATGATATTGAAAATGAGTATAGTAAATTGTTTTTTACTGAGCCAGACGAAGTAATTGATGAGGAATGGAAGAAAGTTAGAAGTGTTGCAATGCCTTCTTTCCTTTCTTATTTTAATCAGGGGCCTCTGAATTATGAAGAACAAACTATAAATTGGATAAAAGATTTATTTTCCCATTTAGATGCTACAATACAAAAAGAAACTGGCTTAACAACAGATGACTTCCTTACTTTCTATGATAATTTAGACAAATTAGTTCAAAAAAATTTCGAAAGCCATTCTTTAGGTTCTGCCCCTTTAAGAAAAGATTGGGATAAATATACAAAATTGAAGATGGCTATTCCAGAAGAAGTTCCCGAAGAAATCAGAAATATCGGTAAAGAAAAAGAAGCTTTATATATCTCTGTTGCGGATCATGGAATTATGAATAGATTTTATGCAGAGGAACTGGTTTCTGATAATTTAACGATAGACCAAGTGAATAAAGTATTGTCTTTGTTGTCATGTAAAAGAGACGAAACGGATTATTTATATTATACTTCCACTAAGCCAGGAAATCCTTTGTACGAAAGACCTATTATTTCTTTAGATGAGAATATGTTTCAAGTCTTTGAAATAAAACAAGTAATACATTCTATTGAATACTTATTAGAATCAATATGTAGTAAAGAAGAAAAGTCTAAAACAGCATATATTGAGAGAAAAGGGAAACTGTTGGAAACGAAAATTGTTGATTTATTTAAACTTTTCTTTAAAGATTGTGAAGTTTATACGGGTTATTATGTAGATGGATGTGAACAAGATATTCTTATTCTATGGAAAGAATATGCATTTATAATTGAAGCAAAAGGATACAAATTGAGAGAGCCACTTCGTGATCCTGACAAAGCCTTTGTTAGAATCAAAGATGATTTTAAGGGTTGTATCGAATATGCCTATACACAAACAAAAAGAGTTGAAGAAAAATTTGTAAATCAAGAACCCTTAAAAATATGTGATAAAGACGGTAATTTAATAAAGGAAATTGATACTCAAAAATATGAAAATAACGATTTTTCAATTATTGTAAATCTTAAATCATTCGGTCAGATTCAAAATGATTTATCCACTCTATTACCGGTTGACAAGGAATGTAGTGCTTATCCATGGGCTGTAAAATTAGATGACCTTGAAACATTTCTTTTAATGCTAATTGCAAAGAAAAAAGATCCAATGTCTTTTATTAATTATCTCATAATGAGAGAAGAAATTCATGGCAAATTGATTTGCTCCGATGAATTAGAGATTTGTGGTGGGTTTATTTCAGGCAAAATCAATGATAAGGTTGTCGAGAAAAATGACAAAATAGTAACAATGCCTGATTTAGCTAACATTTTTGATGAACAATACAAAAAAGGACTTGGATTTAAAAACGAAAAACATTGGAATGAGAAGAAAGAAGGCAAAACATTGTTTCTATAATAGACTATTTGACATTTTTATTATATAAATCAAATAAAATTATAAAATATGAATCTCCCCAGGTACACTCAATCCAAGAAAAAAGGTAGGGATGGATTAAACATTGTTACAAAAATCGTAGAAAAAGAGTTTGATTGGATTGTCCGCCCAAATCATCAAGAAGATGATTATGGCATAGATGCTTATATTGATATTACTATTGATGGATATGTTACTGGTAAATCTATTGCTATCCAAATAAAATCGGGAGAAAGTTATTTGAAGGAGCTAAATAATGATTTTTGGAATTTCATAGGAGAAAAGAAACATTTAAACTATTATCTAAATCATGATATCCCTGTATTAATCGTGTTAGTAGATTTAGATAAAGAGATCGCATATTGGGAAGTTTGTAAAATTGAATATATAAGTCTAAATGAAACAAGTTGGTCAATGCCAGTACCTAAGAATCAACAAATAAATATTCATCAAAAGACCGAGCTTCTAAAATATATATCTAAAAATGTTGACTATGTATCTCAATTAGGGCAATATTGGAATGATAATAAATCATTATCAGAATATGCTCGGATTTGCATTTTTGCAGGGAAAGAGGATATTGAACAAATGAACTATCAACCACTAATTGATCTCATAACACGAGTTTGTGCGAACAAACTTCATCTTTCTCGTTATAAAATGAATCTTGAAATAGGAATACATGGCTATGATTACGATGAAAGAGAGTTATATAAGATAGATGAAGTAAAAAAATGGGCAATAAATATATTTAAAAATGTTCCCGGTTTATCTTACTTCTTAGTCAATGATTCGAACGCCCAATTTCTAAAATTATTTGTATTTTCGATGATTACAATAGTCAAATCAAATAGTCAGCCGGAAAATAGGAGATTTTACCTTGAGTATGAATCGAAAGAGTTAGAAAAAGTTTTCAATATCTTATTTGCAGACTTAAATGACTTTACAGAAGCATTTAAGATAGATCAAGAGATTAATAAGCAAATATCATTCTCCATCGCTGAATGTATAACAGGGGAAAAAATTCCTTTTAAATGATTTCATATCAGCTTGTCATTTCTTTTTTCGCATGAAGCCCTGCTTATAGCTCATGAAAATGAAGTAGCACATAATCAGGTGTTTTAATTAAAGTTTTTTTATACTACAATACAATGGATCGTATTTATCCTCCCGAAATAAAAAGATATGGTACAGTAGATGAATTTAAAAAGGTCTTTCAGAAATTTTTTAATTCAATTTGTATCCAACAAAACAATCCTCTTTTTAAACCGTTATTTGCTCAGATCGAAAAACTGGTCAGCTTAAATATTCCCTCTAAACTATATAAATACAGAGGGGTTAATGAGTATACAGTTAATGACCTGAAAAACAATAAAATTGTCTGCAGTAAACCTATTGATTTTAATGACCCTTTCGATTCATTACTATACTTCGACATAGAAAGGATTGAACAATATATCGAAGATGGAAGCCGAGATCATAACGGCATTTTGAATCAATGGAAATTGTTAAAGACGAGAGTTTTAGAGGCAAACATCCCTCTTGAAAGTTTAGACTCTCAAACCCGTAAAATAGTTTTGTCATCAGAAGATGAAATAAAAAAATATTTCTATTCTGCGGAATTTGAGCAAAATTTACAAGACTTGAAAAAAGATTGTCGAGGTGCACTTTCTTCAATGGTTACATCACTTCAGCAGCACTCTTATATTGGATGTTTTACCGAAATTAATGATTGTCCGTTGATGTGGGGACATTATGCAGATTCTCATAAGGGATTCTGTTTGGAATATGACTTATCAAGCAATCCTTTCTATCATGAAAATTTTAACTCTAATGCCGATTGTCATAAACAATTATATCCCGTTTTATATTCAAAGGAGAGATATTGTGCAGAAGAGTTTGCACTGCAACATGTAAATAGAATTATGGGAGGAAATCTGCCATTGTCTGATGTTCTTTTCTGGTTCAAGGCATATACAAACAAAGCTATAAATTGGGGGTATGAAAAAGAATGGAGGGTAATTATTATTCCTCAAGACATAGAAAATACAACTGAGGAAAGATTCTTTCTACCACTAAAGCCTACGGCAATTTATTATGGATTACGGTTTGCGGAACAACCTGAAGATGTCAGATCGACTATCTGCGAATTGGCCAAAAGCAAAGGTTTACGTCAATATAAAATGGAACTAAAAGAGGATGATCGCTCTTATGTGATAACTCCAACTCGAATAGATTAAATCAATTTCTTTTCCCTTCACCCGAAAGGGCTGTTTCATATACTCTTTAAAGTATATGAATCAATACTTAGGCTAAAAGTTAGTTCGCAATCTTGCGAATTAAAATTCTATTCGTATATTTGCGAACAATAAATATATAGTTTATGTCGAAGAAAGAATTAACAGCCGATCAGGAGCAATTAGCACGCTTTGCTAAAGCATTAGGACATCCTATCCGTATCGCCATACTTGAAATGCTTGCCAATCAATCATGCTGCTATCATGGCGATATGTCAGAAGTGTTACCTATCGCTAAAAGTACGCTGTCTCAGCATTTGAACGAACTGAAAGATGCAGGATTGATTCAGGGAACAATAACATTACCCACCGTGAAATATTGTATCAACAGCGAGAACTGGAATAAAGCCAAAGAACTCTTTGGTGGCTTTTTTACCCAATTACAGAATACAGACGAGATTTGCTGATATGATGAACATCAGGTTTACAACCCCAAAAGATATCCCTGCTATTAAAGAGTTGTTCCGTTCAACTATTCTTTCAGTCAATCTGAAAGACTATACGCCCGAACAGGTCGGATGCTGGGCTGCAAGGGGAGAAGACGTGAGTGTATGGGAGGAACGGATAAATGAGCAATACTTTATACTTGCTGAGGAAAACAATACAATATTAGGGTTTGCAGCCTTAAAATTATCAGGGTATTTAAACTCTATGTTTGTTCATAGAGTTTATCAGGGAAAGGGTGTTGCATCACTCTTACTTAAAAAGATTGAAGAATATGCACGAATGAAGGATATTTCAGAAATAACTGCTGATGTCAGTATTACAGCCCAACCTTTCTTCTCAAAAAAAGGCTATGTTATTTTGGAACAACAGACCGTTTGCATTGGTATTTCCATGACAAACTATAAAATGTCAAAAGTTTTATCCTGATATTTTTTTAAGATAAGTATTCGTTATTCGACGAAATAGGAACTGTTAGTATAAACACGAAATTATAAACAATATGAGAATTTTAATTCTGTGTACAGGAAATAGTTGCCGTAGCCAGATGGCACACGGATTTTTACAATCCTTCGATCCTTCATTGTCTGTTTATTCCGCAGGGACAAAAGCAAGCGGAAAAGTAAACTCAAAGACAATAGAAGTCATGCAGGATGCAGGTGTAGATATTTCGCACCATACATCCGATAGTGTAGAGCAATATATGAATGATGAGTTGGACTATGTGATTACTGTTTGCGGGGGTGCAAATGAAAGCTGTCCTGCATTCTCAGGAAAAGTAAAGAACCGTCTGCATATTGGTTTTGATGATCCATCCGAAGCTACGGGAACACCCGAATTTATTCAATCCGAGTATATCAGGGTAAGGGATGAAATCAAAAAAACATTTTACGAATTATATACCGATAAGATAAAAGGTGATGAGTAAAAAGAAGATGAGTTTTTTGGATAAGAACTTAACACTTTGGATATTCCTTGCAATGGCTATAGGAGTAGGTTTAGGCTACTTCATTCCATCTTTCAGCAGTTACATTGATTCCATGTCGAGCGGGACCACAAATATTCCTCTGGCAATCGGTCTTATCCTGATGATGTATCCGCCATTGGCAAAAGTGGATTACAAACAACTGCCTAAAGTATTTTCAAACGTAAAAATATTATCTATTTCTCTAATCCTGAATTGGATTATCGGGCCGATATTAATGTTTCTGCTTGCAATTACCTTTTTGCATAACTATCCCGAATACATGGTAGGGGTTATCCTGATAGGTCTTGCACGGTGTCTTGCAATGGTGCTTGTTTGGAACGATTTGGCAGAAGGCAATACCGAATACGGTGCGGGATTAGTAGCCCTGAATAGTATTTTTCAGGTATTTTTTTACAGTTTCTATGCGTGGATATTTGTAACAAAACTTCCACCCCTGTTCGGCTTTGAAGGGGCAATCGTGGATATATCCATCGGTACAATAGCCGAAACAGTCGCTATTTATCTGGGAATACCTTTCCTGATAGGTATTCTTAGCCGTTTGATATTGGTTAAAATCAAAGGTGAACAATGGTATAAAGATAAGTTTATTCCTGCAATTTCACCAATTACTTTAATCGCCTTACTATTTACCATTGTATTAATGTTTAGTCTCAAAGGTGAACTGATCGTACAAATACCATTGGATGTAGTGCGTATAGCAATACCATTATTAATCTATTTTGTAGTGATGTTCTTCCTCAGCTTCTTTGCAGGAAAATTAATGGGTGCATCTTACGATAAAAATGCTTCGATAGCTTTTACAGCCACAGGCAATAACTTTGAGCTGGCTATTGCAGTAGCAATAGGTGTCTTCGGATTGCATAGTGGACAGGCCTTTGCAGGGGTAGTAGGCCCATTGGTTGAAGTGCCTGTACTTATACTTTTGGTGAACATAGCCTTTTGGCTAAGAAAGAAATATTATAAATAAAATAATTACAATACTTTTAATTATGAACACAAACGAAGAAAAGAAAGCTTTGGTAAAGCAAAGATATAGTGAATTGGCTCTGAATAGTGATGCGTTAAAGTCCGATTGCTGTTGTGGAACGAATCCTGCGACACCTTCAAAAAAGGTCTTTACGATCATGAGCGAAGATTACAGCGGGCTTAAAGGGTACGAAGCCGATGCCGATTTAGGTGTAGGCTGCGGATTGCCTACTGAGTATGCAGGTATTAGAGAAGGTAATACAGTCTTAGACTTAGGCTCAGGTGCGGGTAACGACTGTTTTATAGCCAGATCGGAAGTCGGAGAAACAGGAAAAGTAATCGGCATTGACTTTTCTCCGCAGATGATAGAAAAAGCACGAAAGAACGCAACAAAGCGAGGTTATACCAATGTCGAATTTATCGAAGGAGATATTGAAAATATGCCTTTACCCGATAGTTCCATAGATGTGGTAGTCAGTAATTGTGTTTTAAATCTGTTACCCGAAAAAGATAAAATCTTTAAAGAGATATATCGGGTATTGAAAAAAGAAGGTCATTTTTGTATCTCTGATGTTGTGCTGAATGGCGTATTCCCTAAAGAGTTTACAGATAATGCTTCCTTGTATGCCGGTTGTATTGCCAGTGCGATACAAAAGGACGATTATTTAGGAGAGATCAAAAAGGCTAATTTTACTGATATAAAGATTGAACGAACAAAAACAGTTGTCATTCCTGATGATGTTTTACAAGAGCATTTGGATGAATCAACGATAGCCAAATACAAAGTGGGAAATGTAGGAATCTATTCTATTACTGTGACAGGCTATAGAAATAATTCATAAACTCCTGACTCTTTTTTAGTATGAATTTCTTTATATTTGTAATATGAAATATTTATCTTTTATATTAGCAATAAGTGTATTACTATTATCGGTAATACCTTGCTGTTTTGAGGATAAATGTTTTTCCATACATACTGAGACGCAGAATACAGGAGATGATACAAGCAACGCTTGTGATGACTGCTCTGATAACAACTACAGTTGTTGCTCTCCATTTCTCCACTGTAATACCTGTACCGGCTTTCCTGAAGCCCGTTTCTATCATCCCATAACAATCGCATTAGGGTTAGTATCTAATTGTAACTCTGATTATGTATTTAAAGGAGACGTCCCCGGTTTTATATCTTCAATCTGGCAACCGCCACAAGCATAAACGAACTTATTTTTTACAGGCCATACTAAATATGACCTGCAATTTTTACGGTAATGCAATTTTTGTAATATCGTAGCTTTCATGCTATTTCTAATTGAAGATTTAAAACATTTATCATAATGAAAATGAAATTTATGCTGATGCTATTCTTAGCCTTCAGTTTTCCCAATATTTTCGCACAAAATACGCTTAAAGTCAAGTTGATTGATTGCGAAACGAAAGAACCTCTGATCGGTGCAAGTATCGTTCTTCAGAACACAACGAACGGCACATCTTCCGACACTGAAGGATTAGCAGTACTCTCAAATATACCGGACGGTAAACAGAAATTCGAAATCACTTATATGGGATATGAAAAGACCATACAAGAATTTATCTTTCCGCTTACTTCGGACGAACTTATTATTATCAAAATTGAACCTGATGAAGAAACATTACAGGAAGTAGTTGTTTCTTCCACAAGAGGAACACGTACTTTTAAAGATATTCCTACTCGTATTGAGTTTATAAATGGAGAAGAGTTAGGAGAAAAAGGAGTCATGAAGCCCGGAGATATCCGTATGCTACTGAATGAAAGTACGGGTATTATGACACAGCAAACATCAGCCATATCGGGGAATTCATCCATTCGTATTCAAGGATTGGATGGTAGATATACCCAGATACTGAAAGATGGTTTTCCTGTATTTTCGGGTGCAGCAAGCGGTTTAGGCTTGTTACAGACACCACCTCTCGATTTAAAGCAGGTTGAAATAATCAAAGGTTCTTCTTCTACTTTATACGGTGGTGGTGCAATTGCGGGATTAGTAAATCTCATATCAAAGACTCCTGAAGAGAAAAAAGATTTTTCAATCCACCTGAATGGAACAACAGGCAAAGGGCTTGATGTAAATAGCTTTTTCGGGCAAAAATTCAATAAGGTAGGTACTACCGTATTTGCATCGTATAACCGTAACCGGGCTTATAATCCGTCAGATGTAGGTTTTACTGCAATACCCAAGTTTGACAGGTTTGTACTGAATCCAAGATTATTCTTATACCTGTCTGAAAATACAGATTTTAATTTCGGTATAAACTCTACGATAGAAAACCGTCTGGGTGGCGATATGAAATATGTAGATGGGAAAGGAGATGAAGAACATTCTTATTTTGAAAGGAATAAAACACAAAGACACTCAAGCCAACTTACATTTGAACACCGTTTTGACAAACAAAACCGATTGAATATAAAAAACAGTGTCACTTATTTTAGCCGCAAGCTAGAGATTCCTGATTTTAAATTTGATGGTGAGCAATTGTCTTCTTTTTCGGAAGTTTCTTATATACATACCAAAGAAAAAACGGAATGGGTAGCAGGTGCAAATATTTGGACTGATAAGTTTACTGAAAAGAAACTGACAGATTTTCCTTTGCGGGATTACAACATGACTACTGTAGGTTTATTTGTACAAAATAATACGAAGATAACGGACTGGATGAACCTAGAAACCGGATTGCGAACAGATTACGTTACAGATTATGGATTTGCTGTATTACCCCGTATCTCGTCTCTTTTCAAGATCAATGAAAAGTTCTCATCCCGTGTGGGTGGTGGATTTGGATATAAAGCACCTAACATCTTTTCAGAAGATAGCGAACGTATACAGTTCCAAAATGTCTTACCGATAGATGATGATAAGAACAAGTTGGAAAAAAGCTACGGGGCAAATGTGGATTTTACTTATAAAACAGGCTTATTTGACGATCAAGTATTTTTAAGTATAAATCAGCTATTCTTTTATACCTACCTTAAAAATCCGCTTGAACTGCAAGCTGCGGAAAACAGCCGATGGCAGTTTAATAACATAGACGGTCATATGGATAGTAAAGGTGCTGAAACCAATATGAAAATAACGTACAAGGATTTCGGTCTATTCCTTGGATATACCTATACCGATGCGAATGTTAAGGAAGATGGCAGAAGCTATCGGAAAACTCTTACACCAAAACATAAAATTAATTCTGTTTTAATGTATGAAGTAGAGGACAAATGGAAAATCGGTCTGGAAGCCTATTATACAGGAAAGCAAAAACTGAATGACGGAAAAACAGGGCAGGATTACCTTATTTGCGGATTAATGATGCAACGTATTTGGGAAAAGTTTTCTGTATATGCTAATTTTGAGAACTTTACCGACAGACGGCAAACAAGGTTCGATACTATTTATACGGGGTCGATGACTAAACCCGAGTTTCGGGATATTTATGCACCATTGGACGGCTTTGTCCTGAATGCAGGTATTATCATTAAACTGTGAGATAGGAAATGTAATCTAAAATGATCTGTAAATTATTTGGATAGATATATTTGAATAATTTGCAGATCTCATAATATCTACGAATTGTAAACTATCCGAAAGAAGATGTTCTATTTCAATATGAAGACAGGGACATTAGATTCGGCTTTTTTGCTTCTTTTTCTCCGCATAAAGTTTTGCTAACAGTTCATGGAAAAAGAAGCGGCGGAGAGAAATTTCCGCCGTCAAGTTTTAGATTTTCGTTTTAGTTCATCGAGTTGTGAAAGCATAAACGTATGATTTTCCCCAACGGTATGCCCCGAATCCATTAGAAAGGGACTATTTCTACACAATTTGCATTGTTTGATAGCTTTGTTTAGGTGGGTTATTTCGATCAATTGACCTGTTATATCTTTAATTTTCATTGCCTTTAATTTCTGATTTAAATACATACCAACTATCTCTATAATGCTCACCAATGAGATTGAAAGCTCCTGCCAAATTGCTACTTTGAGCAAATTTCTTGGCTTCCAAAATAGAATTGAACTCTCCCAACTTTCGGAAGCCAACAAATAAGGTATAAATATTTTCTTTTATCATGCTGCTAATCTATTTTCTATCAGTGATATATTTTGCTCTACAAGTTGAATGATTCTATCGTGGTGCTTGGTATTCTTATTACACACCCCACGGCTTTGAATAACCTTTAATTGCGAAATTGATACCTCAATTGTTTCAATGCGTTTGCCATCAATACAAGCCGATAGTATTAGCGAATCGGCTTTTGTGTGGTAGCCAGCCACACAATGATGCTTATGCATCACTTTACATAAGCATCATTATGCTCAGTATACAGTTATGTGTAGTGTTTGGAAAAAAATACTGTTTCCTAATCAGATAGCGATAAAACACTAAACATAACATTTTGATTTAGCTATATTTTCCGTATAATGAATTGTATTTAAAATTCAATTAAAATGGAAAAAATCAAACCAAAAGAATTAGTAAGCCTTTTGAATAAAGAGCTTACTAGAATGCAGTACAAAAACTCATCATTGATTCAACACCGAAGGAATTGGGCGAAATTAGTTGTGTTTTTTGAAGAGATACAGGAAGAATATTTTTCGATGAAAACAGCGATGAAGTATCTTGATGACACATGCGATTTTTTTGCTAAGGAAAAGGCTAACGAACTCACTTCAGGTAACACATGGCTTTACCGTTCTATCAAGATGTTATGTGATTTCTATCAACATGGGACACTCTTGCGTCGTCATACACGAACGAATTTTACTGTAAACAAGGCATTTCATCAGGAACTTCTGACG
>NZ_GL892009.1 GCF_000213575.1 Dysgonomonas mossii DSM 22836 | reverse complement strand
ACTGGATCGGATAAGTGCTGAAAGCATCTAAGTACGAAGCCGGCTTCAAGATAAGATATCCTCATAAGGGTCGTTGTAGACTACAACGTTGATAGGCTGCAGGTGTAAAGGCAGTAATGTCATAGCCGAGCAGTACTAATTGCCCGAAAGCTTTCACAGGGGGGCGGACTCAGGTCTGCCCCGCACAACTAACCCAGAGGTTTGCTAGATTGGTATCTATGATACGGAATTATTTGCTCTTTTACATCAGGTCAATCCTATAAGGATGGAAAACGATTCATCCGTAACGATATTCAGGTGGTTATAACACCGGGGCTCCACCTCTTCCCATTCCGAACAGAGAAGTTAAGCCCGGTCGTGCCGATGGTACTGCGTAAAAGTGGGAGAGTAGGTTACCGCCGTTTTAAGCAAAGTCCGTATACAAGCAATTGTATGCGGACTCTTTGTTTTTGAACAATCAGACTCCATTAGGAATGATAAATAACAGAAGAAAAGGAGAGCTTTAAGCTCTCCTTTTTGTTTAAATATGACGTATACATCCTTTTTACAAAATTATATTCGAATTGTTACGATTTTCGGAGACATAATTGTCCTGAACATTTTTAGCATAGTTCACAATGTCAGATACAGTTAATTTGGTATTAGGGTTGTTTAATATATATTGTACATAAAATCCACGAGTATAACCGCGGGGTAATTCTGTATATCCTTCCGGAGGCGAATCTTTAATATCTAATTTCTTTATATCTGTTTTGTCCTTATTTATATATAATTTATACCCTAGCTCTATATCTGTTAATGGTCTGCACCATCGTACATTGAGATAGTGATACGATTCATATTCTTTAGTACTCATATAATCGTGAATGCCGATATATCCGGGAGTATTATTTGTATTTTTGGTTGCCAGGTATACTGCATAGAATAGATGATAAATATCACCCCTTTTTCCATCATCATAGCAGCCTCCATTAGGCCCTAGACCATTGCACCATCTGCCGTCACCATTGAGGCGAGCTCCCCCGGGCATCATATTAAAACCATATATATTTGTTGACTTCTCGAACCAATATACTTTGTAAGGACTATTATTCCCTTGATTTATATTAAACGCTAAAGGATTTTCACTATTCTTGCTGCTTAAGGCAAAACGGACATCTCTTTCATTAAGATTGGTATGGCTCGCATCATGAGATGTATTGAAAGGAGACATTGAAAATAGTTGTCTGTAATCGGCAGGGAAAGGTAATCTCCAGCCTTCAATTTTATTCCCATTCTCATCCGCCATAAAACAATATTGATTCATATAATCTATACTAGGATAACTATAATATCTTCCATAGTATTTCTCAAAATCTGCTATATTCGATAATTGGTAATATTGGGGATTGATGCGTACCCGTTCAAGATATTTATTTAAAATGTTTTGAGTGATAGGTATGTCGTTTTCGAATCCATTCCCTTTTTTTATTGTATGGTTAAAATTTCTATCAATCCAGTAATATTCACCAATGCGTACAGCATTGTATTCCCCTAGGTTTATAAGTCCCTGATAATTTATGAACTTTACCTTCTTTTTGTTTGGTATTTCTTTCAATTTCGAGTCTATATATTCAAATGTAACTTCTGTGCAAGAATATTTCAATATAACTTCTATTCGCTTTTGACTAATGTAATAATTTTGAGGAGAACTTATTTCTTCTACTACATATTTTCCTACAGCTAAATTAGTGATATTTACTGTTCCGGAAGTGAGCGTGTATGTTCCTACAACTTTATTACTAGCATCGAGAATCTGATATTGTCCGCCATTTACAAATGATTTGTTGTTGATCTCTTTTGCAGAGATGGTAAGACAAGTATCCGTTTCTTTTTCATTACATCCATAAGACATCCAAGCGGCGAGGAATAGTATACTTGTGTATACAAATAATTTAGTTTTCATTATTTCATGTTTTAGCAAGGTTGCTAACTCTATTGAAACTTATAATATAAAAGAGCATTTATTATCCACATGATGTATACAAACATATTCCTATTGTATATTTAAAACGTCTAAAAGACACAATTGTTTCTCTGGTAATGTTAAATAATTAACACTGTATAGGCTTTTTAAGAATAATGAAATCTCTTTTTTTTAATATATATAGAAAGGTGAATGCATTTATAAAAAAAATGTATCTTTGCTCGTAGACTTAAATAAAATAATTTAGATATGCCAAGAATATCTATAATAACACCAACGTACAATTCTGAAAATACATTACATGGAACAGTAGAAGCTTTGTTAAGACAAACTTTCTCTGACTTTGAATATATCATCATCGATGCTGTATCGAAAGATCAAACCTTAGATAAAATAAAGAGTTATATCCCCGCTTTTGAAAAGAAGGGAGTCTCGGTACGCATCGTTAGTGAACCAGACAAAGGTGTTTATGATGCTATGAATAAAGGAATATCTCTTGCTACCGGAAAATTGGTAGGAATAACTAACTCTGATGACTGGTATGAGGATAATACCCTCGAAGTTATGTGGAACAAGTTTTCTGACGGAGTGGTAGATCAAAACAACTCCATGATATACGGTATAGAGCGAGTGTGGAAGGACAATAAGATTTTTAATGTACAACGCCGTGGAGCTTCCTTTATATCGGAGAGCGTACTTCCCCATTCTACATTTTTTGTATCAAAAGAGGTTTACAATAAATACGGTGCATTTGATCTTTCTATAAAGGTCTTGGCAGATTATGACTTTATTTGCAGATGTGTAAGTAAAGGTGTAAAGCTCGAAGAAGTGGATGTCGTGATCTCTAATTTCAGACTAGGTGGTATATCGTCTTCTTATTTCGATTTCTATTCCGATTACTATATGATACAGCATAAATATGGTTTTATATCAGATAAAAAATACAAGGAATATAAATACCTTCTTCGTTTGAAGAAAATCATAAACAGGTTTATGAAAAAATGGTAGATACTTTCTAATCAATACTTAATAAGAAAGAGAAATGATATATGTCATTTCTCTTTTTTAGTTTCTTGTATGTGATATTCTTTATTTCAATTGTGGATCCATCCAACTTAATCTGTTTTTTATCCAAGTCTTAAGATAATTAACCTCGCCTTGGTAACTCCCAGTCACAATAGGGTTAGGCCAGACTTGCTTATCCAGTATTGGCCATTTCTGAAAATTATAATGTTGAGATACATTTATTTTTTCAGCCATATTATCAATGAACGTATTTATGTTTGCATCACTTAATTCATTGCCACGTAATTCGTTCCACCTGTCTTTTACCATATTTTCAAATTCGGGATGAGAGAAAAATTGTTGATACCAAGGAGCTCTTGCACGTGCATGCCATCCTGATACCATATCGCAGTTGTCGTAATTTACATTTCCGAAAGCAATATCATAATCCCATACCGGTCCGAAATATAGCTTATCGTCGCCTCTATTTTTATAGACGAATGTACTTAGGCGTAGGTTGCCATCAACGTTTTTCGATAATTCGTTTAGTAATACATAATCAATGAATGATTTCATATCCAAATACTTCGGCAATTCTTCCATTGGGTTTACATCATCTTTTCCGTATATGATGTTTTCTATATTTTGGATATAGTTTGATATATATTCTTTTTGATTAGCTGGTATGTCTTCAGGAGTGTTTACACAGAATGTCATTTTTGCTTCTAGTGTTTCAAACCATACGGGTTCTCCTTTCCGCTCATCTATTTCGAGCAGATATCCTCCTGTAATATCTGTATCTGCTGCTTTCAATTCGGGTATATTGACTCTGTTTTTGTCTACCCGTATATGTTCTCCAAGCATGTAATTTCCGATATATTCTCCATTAAGCACAACATCCACATACTGTATGCGTGGAGTCCATGCAAATCCCATACGACGGCTAATCTCAAACGCCAATTCGTTTCGCATCAATGTCTTATCCGAGTAATTGGCAAGCAACACCCAATGTTTGTTTTTAGGCATGCCCAATACTTGTGCCGATTCTTTTAGCTTTAGTTTGTAAGGTTTCTTTTCCATTCCCCACGTGCTGTTTCCTCGGCCTTTTATTTCGGTGTCAGCTTCCATTAGCTTCTCTTTTATAGCTCCTTTATTGTCTCTTGATTCTATCTTTATCGTTGCATCCATATAGTCATCCTTCGATGTAATTGGTGTGCCATTTTTAGTATTGATAGTCAGTAGCGGGAAATAGTACCCTTCGAGAGGTGCCGGCGGAGCAGCTTCTTGTTGTATGCTTACTTTTTGTATTTTTGTTTTGGTTTTTATAACCAACTGCGTTGTAAGCTTAACCTCTTGCGTGTTTTCTTTGGCTTCTACAGTAATCGTTACATCGCCTTTTCCAGACATGGGACTTACAGTACACCAAGAAGGAATGCTTTTGTCAATTTCCCATCTGGTATTTGATTTGATCGTAAAACTTTGTTTTTCAGACGATATTTTAAAAAATAATTGACTCTTTGATACACTGAGCGTATCTTCTACTTCATTGTCTTTATCGGAGCAACTCGTTATAGATAAAAGCAGGCTTAAAATAAAAAATAAAAAGGTGAATTGTTTTTTCATCGTATTGGATTAAATTTATTTATTAGGCATATCGAACAATACAAAGAAAACAAAAGCAATCAGATTTCTATTCGTTTTTGCAAGTTTTTATATAAATAAAACTGTTAATTTTTTGATTCTAATCTTTATTTATAAGCAAGCAAAACGATGGCTTCTATTCTTGCTTATGTGGATAAAAATCTGTATATTTGTTAGATTTTTCAAACGCAAAACCTCAGGCGATTATTCGCCTATTTAATAGCAAAATATAAATATGACTGAGAACCAAAAAATTGCAAGCGAATCTTATTCCGCACAAAATATTCAAGTGCTGGAAGGCCTTGAAGCTGTAAGGAAAAGACCCGCGATGTATATCGGTGATATAAGCGAAAAAGGATTACACCATCTTGTGTATGAAGTTGTAGACAACTCTATTGACGAGGCATTGGCCGGATATTGTGATGATATCAAAGTTACTATACACGAGGATAATTCGATAACAGTACAAGACAATGGTCGTGGTATCCCGGTGGATATAATGGCTAAAGAGAAGAAATCGGCCCTCGAGGTCGTTCTTACAGTCTTGCATGCCGGAGGTAAATTCGATAAAGGTACTTACAAAGTCTCGGGAGGTCTTCACGGTGTGGGTGTGTCGTGTGTCAACGCATTGTCTACATACTTAAAAGCCGAAGTACACAAACAAGGGAATGTATATGTACAGGAGTATTCTTGTGGAAAACCCCAGACAGGTGTAGAAAAAATAGGAACTACAGATCATACAGGTACAATTATAACTTTCAAACCCGATGATTCCATTTTTGTAGTAACAGAGTACAAATATGATACATTGGCATCACGTCTTCGTGAACTGGCATTCCTCAATGCCGGAGTTCGTCTATCGCTAGTTGATCGTCGTCATGTAAAAGAAGATGGGACATTCAAAACAGATACTTTCTTTTCTGAAAAAGGGCTGGAAGAATTTGTACGATATATAGATGCATCTAAAGAAGCATTGATCGATGATGTTATACATATTGTTACCGAGAAACAAGGAGTACCGGTAGAAGTGGCAATGACATACAATACATCATATAATGAGAACGTATATTCGTATGTAAATAATATACACACAATAGAAGGTGGTACACACCTTACCGGGTTTCGCCGTGGATTGTCTCGTACGCTGAAGAAGTACGCCGATGATTCGAAGATGCTAGAGAAGGTAAAAGTAGAAATTAGTGGCGATGACTTCCGTGAAGGACTTACTGCCGTTGTTTCTATCAAAGTTGCTGAGCCTCAGTTTGAAGGACAGACAAAGACTAAACTTGGTAACAATGAGGTTATTGGAGCTGTTGATCAGGCCGTAGGAGAGGCTTTGGGTATATATCTTGAAGAGCATCCGAAAGAAGCAAAAATCATTGTAGAAAAAGTTATCCTTGCGGCAACGGCACGTGCAGCGGCTCGCAAAGCTCGTGAGTTGGTACAACGTAAATCCCCGCTTACAGGTGGTGGATTACCGGGCAAGCTGGCTGACTGTTCGAGTAAAGATGCTTCGATATGTGAGATTTTCCTTGTCGAAGGAGACTCTGCGGGTGGTACAGCAAAACAAGGCCGTGACCGTGGATTCCAAGCAATTCTTCCTCTTAGGGGTAAGATTCTGAATGTGGAAAAAGCGATGCCTCACAAAGTTCTCGAAAGTGATGAGATAAAAAATATATATACAGCACTAGGAGTAACGATAGGAACGGAAGAAGACTCTAAAGAGTTGAATCTCCAAAAGCTTCGTTATCAAAAAGTGGTGATCATGACCGATGCCGATGTGGATGGAAGCCACATTGCAACGCTGATTCTTACTTTCTTCTTCCGCCATATGAAAGCATTGTTGGAGAAAGGATATATCTATATTGCAACACCTCCGCTTTATCTTTGTCGCAAGGGTAAAAACGAAGAGTATTGCTGGGACGATCGCCAACGTCGTGCATTTATCGAGAAATATGCTGATGGAGACGAAAATGCGATTCACACACAGCGATATAAAGGTCTTGGAGAAATGAATGCCGAGCAGCTTTGGGATACTACCATGAATCCTGAACACCGTACATTGCGTCAGGTGACTATAGAAAATGCTGCAGAAGCCGATCACGTTTTCTCTATGCTGATGGGTGAAGACGTGGCTCCGCGCCGTGAGTTTATCGAAGAAAATGCAACTTATGCTAAGATTGATGCGTAAGTAAGATATTACAAAATAGAAAAAACCGCAATTTGAATCAAATTGCGGTTTTTTTGTGTATAATTGTGAAGAATTTAATATTCTTGTTAAATCTTATAGCTATGAAAAAGAATTTAGTTTTTATACTTATGCTCTTATGTCCTGTTTTTTGTATATCTCAGATTATAGTAAAAAACGACTCTCTGCCTGCAAATAAATATTATAATCCCATAGAACAAAAAGTATATTCGACGGAGGGTGAATTTAAAAAATATCAAAATGGAAAAGAGATAAAAACAAATGGTAAGGGGGTGAAAGAGAGCGCTCTAGAACAACTTGTTTTCTTAAGTAGTGATGCCGAGCTAAAAAAATCTACTTCTCTTGAAGATCTGAAAGACATTATAGATAAAACAAATAAGATTTTTGAAGAATTATTTAGAGCGTCAGAGAAGTCAGGTAAAATAATGATACAGTTTGAGTTGAAAAAAGATGAAAATATTATTCGATTCGCTGTGCGAGGCGATTTAGATTTAGATATAATGGCTGAATTTGAAAAAAGAATAAACAATGAAGAATATCCAAAATCGAAAGATAAACCAGTAAAATTACAGCTTGTTTATAAGGTGAATTCGTATGATGATTGAATGAAAATTGTCACGCTTCTAATTTTATAAATATAGAATAACTTTGGCTATTGTATTTGAAAGTGTGTATGATGCAATCTTTCGTTCTTTCGGATTTGCAATCCTACGAATAAATATTTTCGGATTGCAAATCCGAAAAGACGATAGATTCCCATTTCTTAAGTGAAAAGAAAGGTGTTTATTATTTGTTTTTTATTGATTTACATCGGAAAATGAAAGGATGAATTATTATTTGTAACTATCTTTGAATTATAATCTTATCAGATATACTGAATGCTTGTATATAAAAAAATAAGGATTTATTATTTTTCGGGAACAGGGAATGCGAAAAGGATTTCCTATTGGATTCGAGAATTTGCGACCGAAAAGAATATAAGATGCAACTTAGAGAATATAGATACAGCAAGACACAACAGCATTGACATAGACCCTGACACTTTGGTAATTATTATTTCACCAATACATGGATTCAACTATCCCCCAATAACCCTCGCCTTTATTCGCCGATTACCAAAAGGCTCTAACGATATTGTACTGATGAATACAAGAGCCGGACTAAAGATTAGAAAAACGGTAACACCAGGTTTGACCGGAATCGCATTTTTTGTATCAACAATAATGCTAAAAAAGAAAGGCTATAAGATTAAAGGACAAATACCTTTCGATATGCCGTCTAATTGGATGTCGATTCATCCGGCATTGAGTCAGAACGCTGTGGCATTTTTGCATGAGGCTAATTTTTATAAAGTAAAGAAATACTGTGACAGGATATTTGAGGGAAATTCTGTTTTTGTAGCATACAAGGATATTGTTCAAGATATACTGATATCCCCTATATCTTTAGGATATTATATTGCAGGGCGTTTTGCCTTTGCAAAATCATTCTATGCTTCAACTGCTTGTGATGGATGCCTGCTGTGTGTGAAACAATGTCCTGTAAAAGCAATTAAAATTTTAAATAATCGTCCTTTTTGGCTCTTGAAGTGCGAGAGTTGTATGCGATGTATGTCCCTTTGTCCTAAAAGAGCAATAGAAAGTGCTCACGGACTATTCGTTATTACAAGTATATTCTATTCTACACTTGCAACTTATCTGTTAAACAAATTATCTTCCGACTTTTTGCATTATCCTTTTGTCGAAAAAGTCTTTTCTTTTATCGTCTTTTTTATTCTTCTCATTGTTTTCTATCGGATTCAACATCTTTTTCTTTTGAATAAATACACCGGACGGCTAATCTCATTTTTCTCTCTTACTCATTATAAATTCTGGGGAAGATACAGATCTATTGCTGATGCTATATGGAGGCAAAAGAAAAACTGAAAAAATATCCGTCTAATACATCTTTATCACTTTCCTAAATAATTATCTATTATAAACAACTTATAATAATAGATATGGCAAAGTACACAGAAAAACTAGTAGAGAAGATTGTTACACTGATAGAAGCGGATACTTATTCTATCTCAGAGATATGCAGTATATTAAAAATCAGCAGAAAATCTTTTTATGAATGGAAAGATACAAAGCCCGAATTCAGAGAAGCAATAGAAGAAGCGATAGATCGTCGTGATGATATGTTAATGATGCTGGCTCGCAAGTCACTAAAAAGGAAACTGGAAGGTTATACCCTTACAGAGACAAAAACGATATACGTTCCCGATAAAAATAATCCTGATGAGCTGGTGCTAAAATCGCAGATCGTAAAACAAAAAGAATACGCCCCTGATACCCATGCGATAAAGCTTACACTTTCTCGTCAAGATAGTAAAGCCAATAAAGAAGAGGAGAGCACTCCGTCTACTTTAACAATTGTTGTTCGTGATCCCAAAACAGCGGAGAATCTAAATCTACTACGTGAAAATTTAAGGACAGGAAACACCCCCAAAAAAGACAAAGATTTACATCCGCAAAAAGACAGTGAAACTTCCAAATCACAAGATATACCAGATTGTTCTACAGTAGAGAGTGATGAAGCAAGTAATGAAAACACGGAAGTTGAGCTTAAACCGAAATTTGTTAAGGTTAGGCGTAGTGGTGAAGTCTTACCTCCCGGATATCTTTACAGAGGGTGACAATATAAATAGTATGATATGTGTTACTTTTGTCACTTTTTGGAGTTAGACGCCTTACTTGTTTTAGTGTAGTGAAGGTCCTAATCGAAAAAACTCTTAAATGAAACCTCTACCTCACAACAAATCTCTATATTTGTAGATTGTATTCTGTAAAGTAAACTAGTATAAGATGGCAATTAAGAACATATACATTACATGCATGTCTTTGATTTTTATAGCATGCTCGTGTGGGAAAACAACTCAAAATGCGAATACGATGGCTGACTCGTATCAGAAAGTATCGCCGGACTTCAATGCCGATAGCGCATACGCTTATGTAGACAGACAAGTTGCATTCGGATACCGTGTGCCGAACACTAAAGAGCACGTTGCTTGCGGCGATTTCCTGGTAGCCGAAATGAAACGTTTCGGAGCAGAAGTTCAGGAACAGAAGATGGTGGTAACGGCATATGATGGCACAAAGCTTAATGCCCGTAATATAATAGCCTCTTATGGTTTGGAGAAGAAAAACAGGGTGTTGCTTTTTGCCCATTGGGACACACGTCCGTATTCAGATCAGGATCCTGATCCGGCTAATCTTAAGAAACCGTTGCTGGGTGCTAATGACGGTGCCAGTGGAGTAGGAGTATTGATGGAGATAGGAAGAGTCCTTCAGACCAAAGCACCTGAGGTGGGAGTAGATATCATCTTTTTTGATGCAGAAGATTATGGTATCCCTGCCTTTGCGGAGAAATCTTTGATTAAAGGAGAAACATGGTGTTTGGGCTCTCAGTACTGGGCAAATAATCCGCATGTACCAAACTATAAAGCTAAATTTGGGATATTATTGGATATGGTTGGAGCAGAAGGAGCAACTTTTTATAGAGAAGCTATATCCAAAGAATATGCAGAAGATATACTTGAAAAAGTATGGAGAACAGCCGGACTGCTTAGTTATGGCAAGTTCTTTATTGGTAAAGATGTGGGCGGAGTTACAGATGATCATGTCCCTGTAAATCAGATTCGCAAGATACCGAGTATCGATATTATCGATTACCGTCAGGATATGGATCATGGGTTCTTCCATTCATGGCATACACAAAAAGACGATATGCGTAATATCAGTAAAGAAACATTGAAGGCCGTAGGACAAACAGTGCTGGAAGTTGTATATAAGGAAAAATAAACAGAGGGAATAAATGGCTACAATAAACGAAGTTCAAGACGAGATTATAGAAGAATTTTCGATGTTTGATGATTGGATGGATCGTTACGCATTATTAATAGAATTGGGAAATTCACTGGATAAATTAGACGATAAGAATAAGACAGAAGACAATCTTATTGTTGGTTGCCAAAGCCGTGTCTGGCTACAGGCTGATTATATCGACGGTAAAATAGTACTTAAAGCGGAGAGCGATGCCGTAATCGTAAAAGGTATTATCGCTCTACTGATAAAGGTGCTGTCGAACCGTACGCCGGATGAAATTATAAATACTGATCTTTACTTTATAGAGAAGATTGGGCTGAAAGAAAACCTTTCGCCTACACGCTCCAACGGGCTTGTGTCTATGATAAAGCAAATCCGCTTTTATGCGATGGCATATAAGGCAAAGGAAATCGGCGAAGTAGGAGCGTAACGTTTCGCAAATATCAAAAAGCCCTGTAAACGATCATACGTCCGTTTGTTTCTATCGTAAACTCATCGCTTGTAGACTCGTTCAGGGTAGCTTGCCACCAGTTGGTAAATATCCGCTTTTCGATAGCATACAAAAGGTTGTGCGATGTTACCATGCTCTGATCTATGCAGAACAAAGAGACTTGCTGTCCTTTATAGCTTTCGAAAAGAGAGGTACAGTCTATTCCGTTAAATACGCCGTAGTTGGTAATCATTTCTACATCTGCGTCATTCATATACTCGCATAGCAGGCTGATATTGGCAATGGTGTGATCTTCCCGTTTACCTGTTGCGCCGAGTATCGTCAACTCTTTTCTTCCTTGCTTCAAGCAGAATCGTACGGCTTTTGTAAGGTCGTTGGTCTCCTGTTCGGGGATTCTGTGTATAATATCCGCAAACCGTATTTGGTTCTCTTCCGAGAGCGAATCGCAATCGCCAACTATTGCATCCGGCACACGGCTTGTGTCTGCCAGATTATTGGTTGCCCCGTCGCAACAGACAAGGTACTTGCAGTTGTTGAGTATCGATAAAGCCAAAGGATTGGAAGGGAAATTACCATTAGCCAGTATGATTGTATCTGTCCGGCGGTTTATATCGGGGAGGATGTATTTTTTCATTCTGAAATTATCATATAATAAGAGGGGGTAAAATTAGTAAATAGTTTAGGATTAAGTTTTATTGATATGAAGAAAGTAAAATAAAAGCTGATATGTTTTATAGGGAAGATTAATCATAGTAAAGAAAGAGGTTAATTTTTTATAGTAAATTATTTAAACATCGAGAATAAAATCACGACCTTTGCAGCTTGTAATTTTTTTGACGAAAAACTCAATAAAAATGATAGAAATAAATAAAGTGCCGTCACCTTGCTTTGTGATGGAAGAAGAATTGCTTAGAAACAATCTCAGTCTTATCAAATCGGTGAAAGATAGGGCAGGAGTGAATATTATATTGGCATTCAAGGCGTATGCAATGTGGAAATCGTTTCCTATTATAAGAGAATACATACCATGTTCTACAGCTAGTTCTGTGTATGAGGCTCAATTGGCGTATGAAGAAATGGGTAGCTTGGCGCATACTTTTACTCCGGCATATACATCCGAAAATTTTCCTCTTTTCATGCGTTATAGCAGCCACATCACGTTCAACTCTTTATCGCAGTTCGATCGGTTTTATCCCGAAACGTTGAAACATTCACACAAAGTATCCTGTGGCTTACGTATCAATCCCGAATATTCTACGGTAGAGACTGATTTATATAATCCGGCTACTCCGGGTTCACGTCTTGGCGTTTCTTTGGATCAATTGGGCGATAAGTTACCCGAAGGACTAGAAGGACTTCATTTCCATACATTGTGCGAATCGTCGTCGTACGACTTAGAGAAAACACTGGAAGTGATTGAGCAAAAGTTTGGGCATCTATTGTCGCAGGTTAAGTGGTTTAATATGGGCGGAGGACACCTTATGACCCGAAAAGATTATGACGTGGAACATCTTATCGGCTTACTCCAATCTTTTAAAGCGAAGCATCCTAATCTTGAGATTATCATGGAACCGGGGAGTGCTTTTGCTTGGCAAACAGGAGTTCTGGTTTCTACAGTGGTAGATATTGTAGAGAATAGAGGGATTAAGACAGCAATACTCGATGTGTCTTTTGCATGTCACATGCCCGATTGTTTGGAAATGCCTTACAAACCGCATATCAGAGGTGCATATCACGAACCGGTACAAGGACTACCCACTTATCGTATGGGGGGAAGTAGTTGCCTGAGTGGCGATTTTGTAGGAGAATGGTCTTTTGATGAGCCTCTTCTTATAGGTGATAAGATTATATTCGAAGATATGATTCATTATACAATCGTGAAGACTACTATGTTTAATGGTATATCTCATCCGGCTATCGCCCTTTGGAATAAGTCTAACCAGTTAGAGATTTATAGGGAATTTAGTTACGAGGATTATAAAACTCGTATGAGCTAGAATGTTAAATATTAGATCATAAACAATATAGATATAAGGTTGGCGTTTCATAGATAGAACTAACTTATTTAAGGAAATTGCCTATGAAAAAAAACTATACTCATAAGCTGTGCAAAAGTGTTGATAATGAAGGGGAGGTTGTCGCACCTGCCAAAAGTACGCTGGACTTTCTGAAACAATTTGCACGAACATATTATGCTGAGAAATCTTTGCCAAGATCACTAAATGAATTTTGTGTGAATTAAGAAATCTCTCAGAAAAGAAATAAAGGGTATAGGCATTTGATGTTTGTACCTTTTTTCTTTTTGTCACTTGTGCTCTTTTTCGTATTTTTGCTTTGAAGGATGATAACATCAAATTTATAACTTATAATTCAATAGTATGCACCATAAAATAGCTCCGTCATTATTGTCTGCTGATTTTCTTAATTTGCAAGCCGACATAGAAATGGTAAACAATAGTGAGGCCGATTGGTTTCATTGTGATGTAATGGACGGAACATTTGTTCCCAATATTTCGTTCGGTTTTCCGATAATTAAGCAGATCAGTAAAATGGCAAAGAAACCATTGGATGTACATCTGATGATTGTAAACCCCGATCAGTATATTCCTGTTGTAAAGGATGCGGGTGCATATATGATGAATGTGCATTACGAAGCTTGTGTACACTTGCATCGAACTATTGCTGCAATACACGATGCGGGGATGAAAGCTGCCGTTACTTTAAATCCTCATACACCTGTTTGTCTGCTCGAAGATATACTTCAGGATTTGGATATGGTATTGCTTATGTCTGTAAATCCGGGCTTTGGTGGTCAGAAATTCATAGAGCGTACACTCGATAAAGTGTCCTGCCTTAAAGATATGATTGTAAGACGAGGATTGCATACACTTATCGAAGTAGATGGAGGTGTAAATCTGGAAACAGGCAAACGTTTGGTTGATGCCGGAGCAGATGTTCTGGTTGCCGGGAACGCAGTGTTTGCGGATGCCAACCCGACAGAAATGATTCACAAACTGAAGAGTCTGTAATAGACCTAATGTAGTATTGATAGCTATTGTGGAATGAGAAATCCATTGTCGAAAATACCATTCCTTTTCCTTCTGCTCTCGCTGATTGTAGGTATCCTGTTTCAGTACTATTTTAAGAACGAATATATAAGCATAGTCTTTTTCCTTTTAGGAAATATGGCTATGCTTTTGTCATATCTTGTACCAAAGGATCGGCGATTTTCTTTACGCTGGCTCTTTGGTTTGGGGGTGATTTTAGCAACGGTGGGAATAGGTGCTTTCTCTACAGCATATCGTCAGCACTTATCTGAATATGCTTTTTCGGAGACTAAAACCCTTTATAGAGGTATTGTGACAGACTCTCCTCAGGAAAAAGCGAAGACTGTTGCATATCGGGTGTTTTTACCCGATGAAGATAAGCAGGTAGTCTGTTATTTTCAAAGAGATTCGTTGATCTCTGATCGATTGTATCCGGGTGATGAGTTCCTTTTTTATGGAGAGATTCAACCCTTCCGAAATATGGGGAATCCGGATGATTTTGATTATGTCAGGTATATGTATAATCAGAACTTTGTAGGATCTGTTTACGTCTCATCAGATGCTTATAAAAGGACAGGTGAAGTCTCATCTAACATTAAGTATCAAGCTTTACGTTGCAGACAAGCTATTCTCGATTTCTATAAGGCTTTGGATCTGAAAGAAACAGAGTATGCTGTTTTGTCAGCATTGACTCTTGGCTATCAGAATGAATTAAGTGATGATCTGAAACAAGGATTCAGGACGACGGGAACCGTACATGTTTTATCTGTCAGCGGGTTACATGTCGGTATTATTTATGTAATGATAACTCTCTTACTGGGGTTTGTTCATCGAAATTCAAAGTACTATTGGATAAAGCCAGTCCTTATAATTCTTTTATTGTGGGGGTATGCTTTTATTACGGGTTTGCCTCCTTCGGTAGTTAGGGCAAGCGCAATGTTAAGTGTGTTTTGTGTATCGGAAATAGTTAGGCGAAAAAGCTTTTCTATTCACGCCTTGTTCATCGCTGCATTCTTTATGTTTTTAGTCAACCCTTTCTCTTTGTTTGATATCGGGCTGCAATTAAGTTTTATGTCGGTCCTTTCCATCTTATATCTTCATCCAAAGATGTCGGGGCTGATGAAGATAGAAAATAAGTACATAAGATATATTTGGCAGATGTTTGCTCTTTCACTCGTTGCACAGTTGGCTACGTTTCCTATTTGCCTTTACTACTTCGGAACGTTTCCTACATATTTCTTTGTTGCCAATCTGATAATTGTTCCTGTTGTTTCTTTGATTATGTATGTAGCCGGAGGGATTGTGTTTGCAAAAATGTTGAGTTTTGTATTCCCTGATTTTAGTTATTACTTATACTATCTTCCGGTGAAGGCATTACAGGCTTTAGTCAGTTTTATGACATACACGATTCATCTGTTTGAACAATTACCCTTTGCTCTTTTACAAAATGCGAAAGTATCTTTCGTCGACTTGTTGTTGATCTTTACCATAATAATAGGGATATTGATTTTCCTTATATATAAGAAATCGAAGGCTTTAATTATAGGCCTAATCGCCATATTCGTATTGCTCACGAGTCATATTCACAGTAAGATTGTTGATAAACCCGAAATGGTAATAGTTTATAATAGAAGCCATGCTTCAGAAATAAAATGGAGCAAGCCGGGACAGGAAACCGATATACTACCGGGTGATGCGCCTAGTGGCTATATATACATCGGTAATCAAACAAGCAATATGCTGATTTTGTCTTCTGATAATTGGAAAGAGAAGGCAACGGAAGAAAGATTCAAAGTGAACAACTTAGTGCTTACTCACTGTAACAGTTTCTCTTTATATTCTTTAACTCAGCTCTTTTGGATAGAAAATGTGGTTTTAGATGCTTCATTATCAAGATATACAAGACGTCGGCTAGCTAAAGAATGTCAAAAACTAAATATTCCTTATCACGATGTAACTCAAAGTGGTGCATTTAGTTTGATTTTTTAGTACTTTTGTTGTTTGTATTTTAATTAGAATAAGGAATTCTTTAAATGATATCGAAAATAATAGCTAGTCAGAAGATAACAGCGGTAGAAGAGCTACTCGATCAATATGACAAAATTGTAATAGTTACCCATGTTTCACCTGACGGAGACGCTATTGGATCTTCTCTTGGTTTGTACCATTATTTGAATGACTTGGGTAATGATGTAAATATTATAGTTCCTAATTCATTTCCTGATTTTTTGAAATGGATACCCGGAGCGAAGGATATTTTTGATTATGAAAAATATCCGGAATATGCTCAAAAGCTTATAGCAGAGGCTGAGCTTATCTTTTGTCTCGACTTTAATGTGCCAAAACGGTCACACCATTTGGCTCCATTTATTGAGGCTGCGAAAGGGAAAAAAGTATTGATAGATCACCATCCTGATCCAACAGAGTTTTGTGATGTGATGATTTCATACCCTGAAATATCATCTACTAGCGAACTCGTGTTTCGTTTGATCTGCCGTATGGGGGATTTTGAGGCGATGAGCTATAATAGTGCTACTGCTATTTATACCGGTATGATGACAGATACAGGAGCATTTACTTATAACTCCAATAATATTGAAATATACTATATCGTAGGAGAATTACTGAAAAAAGGAATAAATAAAGATCAGATATATTCGAATGTATACCATAACTATACCGAAGATCGTTATCGTATGTTAGGATATACATTAAGTGAGAAAATGAAGGTTTATCCTGAATATAACTCAGCTCTCATTTGGTTGACGAATGAGGAGCAAAATCGATATAATGTAAAAAAAGGTGACACTGAAGGTTTTGCAAATTTACCGTTGAATATAAAAGGAATTATTTTTTCAGTTTTTATTCGTGAAGACAATGATTTTATAAAAATTTCGTTTCGTTCACAAGGAGACTTTCCAAGCAATCAATTTGCTTCAAAATGTTTTAACGGTGGTGGTCACCTAAATGCAGCAGGAGGGGAGTTTTACGGTACAATGGATGAGGCTATCGCAATATTTGAGAAAGCATTACCCGAATTTGGAGACTTATTGAAAAAGAATAATATACTTACTAAATAACATAGAATATAGATGAAAAAAATCATTGGTGTTATATTTGCTTTTATCGGATTTGCGATCATATTTGTTGCATGTGGAAGCGAGACTTATGCCGATAAGTTAAAGAAAGAAGAGAAAACGATCAATCGCTTTATCGATACATCAGGTATAAAGGTGATTAATAAATATCCTGAAACCAGAGTTTTTAAAGATAAAGAATATTTTAAAGAACCTAATACAGGTATTTATATTCATGTAATTGATTCGGGCACAAAAGACAAGATTAAATCAGGAGATTACGTAACAATGCGTTTCTATGATACAAAAATGCTGCAAACAAACCCGGATACTTTAATTACGAATGATATTCAAGGGGTTACTGAATTTGCATATATGTATATGGATTATGGAAATACCAGTTCGTATCTCTTCAGTAATAGCAACTATATCTATAGTTTGTCTAGCGAGTATTATATGTATTATTTCCTTTCACCGGGATGTGCTTTGCCTTTAGATTATAATTTGGGAAATCAGGCACAGGTGAGTTTAATTGTTCCTTTTTCAAATGGATCTTATTATCAGCAATCAGGATCGTACGAACCCATATATTTTGGGCGTCTGAAATATACAATTGTACCTGATGCAAAATAAGCCGTAGAGACTTACTATATTAATATAATAAAAATGACCTTAATTAAATCTATTTCAGGAATTAGAGGAACCATTGGCGGTAGAGTCGGCGATGGATTAAACCCTTTAGATACTGTGAAATTTGTATCGGCCTATGCCACTTTCATCAGAGAAAGTAAGAATAATGATTCAAACAAAATAGTTGTTGGACGCGATGCCCGTATGTCGGGTAAGATGATGGAGCAGATTGTTACCGGAACTCTTATGGGCATGGGTTTTGATGTCGTAAATATTGGTTTGGCTACAACACCTACTACCGAGTTGGCCGTAACAATGGAAAAAGCATGTGGTGGAATTATACTCACGGCAAGCCATAACCCAAAACAATGGAATGCATTGAAGCTTCTGAATGAAAAAGGAGAATTCTTAAATGCAAAAGAAGGAGAAGAAGTTCTTCGTATAGCTGAAGCAGAAGATTTTGATTATGCGCACATCGATCATGTTGGTACGCTTACTGAAAAAGACTATACTGATAAACATATACAGGCGGTTTTAGATTTAGAGCTTGTAGATGTCGAAGCTATTAAAGCCGCAGATTTTGAAGTAGCTATCGATTGTGTAAACTCTGTGGGAGGTATTGTGCTACCTAAACTATTAAAAGCTTTGGGAGTAAATAGAGTCAATGAGCTTTATTGCACACCGAATGGTGATTTTCCGCATAATCCAGAGCCTTTGCCTGAGCATCTCAAAGATATATTCACAATGGTAAAGACCACACCTTCTGATGTGGGCTTTGTTGTTGACCCGGATGTAGATCGTTTAGCTATTGTATGCGAGAACGGAGAATTTTTTGGAGAAGAATACACGCTGGTTGCTGTAGCAGACTATGTCTTGAAACACACTCCGGGAAATACAGTATCCAATCTAAGTTCTAGCCGTGCTTTGCGTGATATAACACGTAAATATGGTTGTGAATATAATGCTTCTGCTGTGGGAGAAGTAAATGTAACTACGCTGATGAAGGCTACCAATGCTGTTATCGGAGGCGAAGGAAATGGTGGTGTAATTTATCCTGCAAGCCACTATGGGCGTGACTCTTTGGTAGGCATTGCATTGTTCCTTTCTCATTTGGCACACGAGAAGAAAAAAGTAAGCGAAATACGTGCCTCATATCCCGAATATTTTATTGCAAAACAGAAGGTACAGCTAACACCAAGTATCGATGTGGATGCTATACTGAAAGCGGTGAAAGAAAAATATGTTCAATATGATGTAACAGATATAGATGGAGTGAAAATAGATTTCCCCGACAAATGGGTGCACCTCCGTAAGTCCAATACCGAGCCTATTATCCGTGTATATTCTGAAGCTCATTCTATGAAAGAGGCTGAAGATATCGGAGCTGAGGTAATGGCTGTTATCGAGCAACTTGCAAAATAAAAATAGAATAAATAAAGAATAGCAGTTTTGTATAAAGCTGCTATTTTTTTACCTTTATATTTAGGTATAGAAAATTATCATATATAAAGGATCAATATAGTTATGAAAGAATTAACATTCAAAGGCTTTACTCCAAATACTTTTCAGTTTCTCAAAGAACTGAAAGAGAACAACTATAAAGAATGGTTTGATGAGAATAAGCATGTGTATGAGAAAGAGTTGTTGAATCCATTAAAGGCATTGGTTACGGCATTGTCTCCCGCAATGCATAATATCGATCAGTCTTTTGAGTTGCGTCCCCACCGATGCTTATCGAGGATATATAGAGATACACGTTTTTCGAAGAATAAAGATCCCTATAAAGATTTTATGTGGATGGCTTTTCAGATACCTGTAACAAACGATATATGGAAAGACTATCCGGGATACTTTCTGGAGATATCGGCTATCGGGTATACGCTTGGCTTAGGGCTGTTTCAGCCAAAGAAAAAAGTGATGGATGCTTTCCGTGATGAAGTTACTTATGATGCTGAGGAGTTTCAGCGAATCACTCAACAGTCGGTATTGGATCGGGGGTATATAATAAATGGAGAGGAATATAAGCGACCTATACCTAACGATCTGCCTGAGTACTTCCAACCATGGATACAACGCAAAGGGATATGGGTAAGTAAGACAAGACCTGTAGGAGAAGAGTTATTTTCTGCTGACTTTGCTAATTTGATAAAAGACGATTTTCTTGCGATGGAATGGTTATACAACTTTATGAAGGAAGCCACTCAGATATAATCTGATAATAGGAAATTATAGTAATAAATCTAACAAATATAAATCAATATCAATGAATAAAATTAGAGCAGCTATTGTAGGTTACGGAAATATTGGACAGTATGTATTGGATGCAATTATTGCTTCACCCGATTTTGAGGTGGCCGGTATTGTCCGTCGTGATCCATCAAATGTGCCTGATGAACTAAAAAAATATCAGGTCGTACAATCAATAAAAGAATTAAAAGATGTGAGTGTGGCTGTGCTTTGTACTCCAACTCGCAGCGTTGAAGAATATGCTAAAGAGTGCCTTGCATTGGGTATCAACACGGTAGATAGTTATGATATACACGGTGGTATTGTAAATTTACGTCGTGAGCTGGATGCTGTGGGCAAAGCAAATAATACGGTATCTATCATATCAGCAGGATGGGATCCGGGTACAGACTCTATGATTCGCTCCATGTTTGAGTTTATGGCACCTAAAGGCGTGACATATACTAATTTTGGTCCGGGTATGAGTATGGGGCATACTGTTGCCGTAAAAGCTATTAAGGGAGTAAAGGCGGCTTTGTCGATGACTATTCCATTGGGTACAAGCATTCATCGTCGTATGGTGTATATTGAGGTTGAAGAGGGCTTTAACTTTTCTGATGTAGCGTCAGCAATAAAAAGTGATGATTATTTTGCTCATGATGAAACACATGTGATGCAGGTTGAAAATGTAGACAACCTGAAAGATATGGGACATGGCGTGAATATGGTGCGTAAAGGGGTGTCGGGTGCAACTCAGAATCAGCTCTTAGACTTTAATATGAAGATCAATAATCCGGCTTTAACAGCTCAGGTACTAGTTGCTTCGGCAAGAGCAACAATGAAGCAAGCGCCGGGAGCTTATACAATGATAGAAGTTCCTGTTATTGACTATATATATGGAGATAAAGAGGCTCTAATCAAGAAACTGGTGTAATAATTATATTAGGAAGTCTGCCCCAAAAGTTAGGTCTCCATTTATTTTTATTATAAACAGGCGATTTGCTTTTGAGGCAGACTATCAAAAATCATTAGACTTATAATCCAAACTGAAATATGATAACCTTTCCCAATGCAAAAATAAATTTAGGGTTGAATATAGTATCAAAGAGACCTGATGGATATCACAACCTTGAAACAATTTTTTATCCATTAGCAATAAAAGATGCTCTTGAAATCATTGTAAAAGATGGGCAAGGTAAGGATACTTTTTTTGAATCAGGAATTAAGGTCGATGCAGAACCCGAAACAAATTTAGTGATGAGGGCACTCTCCTTAATGCGAAAACATTATGATTTTCCATTTGTGGAAGTCCATCTATTAAAGAAAATTCCGTTTGGCGCAGGTTTGGGTGGAGGATCTGCTGATGCATCATTTATGCTTAAGCTGCTGAATCAAACTTTTCAGTTGAATGTGTCTGATGAGGAACTAATCAGATTGGCTGTTCAGCTTGGTGCTGATTGTCCCTTCTTTATATATAATCACCCCGTATTTGCCACAGGAATAGGAGAGGTTTTTCAAAAGGTTGAATTGTCTCTCAAAAACTATTATTTTGTACTGATAAAGCCAGAGGTACATGTCCCAACAAAAGATGCTTTTGCTTTGGTTTCTCCCAAACAACCAAAACAGTCTCTGATGGAAATCGTAAAACTGCCTGTTGCAGAATGGCGAGGTTTGATGGTAAATGATTTTGAGGAAAGTGTATTTGCTAAATATCCGGCTATAGGTGATATAAAAAATAGTTTATACCAGCAGGGTGCACTGTATGCTTCAATGTCGGGGTCTGGTTCATCTGTCTATGGTATTTTCAGCGAACAAGTTGAGGCCTTGGAATCTGTTTATAAGAACTGTTTTTGTCAACAAGGAAAATTCGAATACTAAAAATAGGAAGGGCTGTGATGCTCAAAATTGGAGCATTAAGATTAATTATAGATAAGCAATGTTTGCCGGACTTTTACTTCCAGAAATAAAATTGTACCTTTGATAGCTATTTTTTTAATGAAATATTACAAAACTAGCGATAAATGAAGAAAGTATTATTGTTCACTATTCCAGTCGTTTGTGTCTGTGTTTTAGCCTTTGTGTTATTGTCAAATAATAGCCATAGCGAAACAGAGTCTAGAGTTCCTTATGTATTATCTATGACGAAATCTATAGAGATTCCGGAGAAGGTTAATTTTGCAGGGGAGGAGATAAAGCTTGACCGATACGATCTTCATGAGAGATTCGATAGAGAGATAAACGGATTTACATACTTACATTCGACGACGTTATTACTTATAAAAAGAGCGAATCGATATTTTCCTATTATTGAGCCGATCTTAAAAGAAAATGGAATTCCTGAAGATTTTAAATATCTGGCGGTAATAGAAAGTAGTTTAGACCATAGAGCAGTATCCTCTGTCGGTGCTGCCGGGCTATGGCAGTTTATGCCAAAAACCGCACCCGGATATGGATTGGAGGTTTCTTCTGAAGTGGATGAAAGATATTCGATCGAAAAATCAACTCGGGCTGCATGTAAATATCTGAAGGAAGCTTACAGCAAATATCGCAGTTGGACAAGTGTGGCAATGTCGTACAATGCCGGACAGGGGCGTATCAGCGGAGAGCTGGATAAACAGCAGGTTGACGAAAGTCTTGATCTGTGGCTCGTTTCTGAGACTTCACGCTACTATTTCCGGATGTTGGCTATAAAGTTGCTATTTGAAAATCCTTCCAAATATGGATTTATCCTCACAGAAAAAGATCTGTACAAACCGATTGAATTTACAAAAGTTGAAGTAACAGAATCGATTCCCGATCTGGCATCTTTTGCAAAAGAAAAAGGGTTGACATATGCACAATTGAAAGATTTTAATAGTTGGCTGAGAGATCGTAAATTAACAATTTCGGCTAAAAGCCAAAGTTCATATACAATTCTTATTCCTACACAGGAATCATTATACTACAAGAAAGGTAGTAAGGTAAGAGTCCATGATAAAGCATGGATTTCGCATGACTAATTAAAATATGCATAATTAGACAAGGAGCGTTTGGAAATTTGATGGAGACAACTATACCCGAAGAAAAAGACGTCATAAATGTATATGGCGCACGTGTTCATAATCTTAAAAATATTGATGTAGAAATTCCACGAGATTCCCTTGTTGTGATTACAGGGCTCAGTGGTAGTGGGAAATCATCATTAGCATTCGATACTATTTTTGCAGAAGGCCAAAGACGTTATATAGAAACGTTTTCGGCTTATGCGCGTAACTTCTTGGGTGGTATGGAGAGACCTGATGTAGATAAAATTACAGGTCTGAGTCCGGTAATATCTATAGAACAGAAAACAACAAACCGTAACCCACGATCGACTGTAGGAACAACCACCGAAATATACGACTTTCTTCGCTTGTTATATGCCCGTGCGGGAGAAGCTTATTCTTATCTCACCGGGGAGAAGATGGTTAAATATACCGAAGACCAAATCTTAGAGCTTATTCTTGAACGTTATATCGGGAAGAAAGTATATTTGCTTGCTCCTGTTGTCCGCAACAGGAAAGGTCACTACAAGGAATTGTTTGAGCAAATAAGCAAAAAAGGCTATTTGACAGTACGTGTAGATGGTGCAATTCGTGAAATTATACCGGGTATGCGTCTTGATAGATACAAGATGCACAGTGTGGAAATCTTGATTGATAAGTTGGCTGTTTCCAATAAATTTGCTGATAATCTCAAAACTAGCTTGCGCACAGCAATGAAGCAAGGTGATGGACTGATAATGATACAAGATGTAGATACAGGTGAGGTAAGGCATTTTAGCCGCCAACTGATGTGTCCGTCTACAGGGTTATCTTATAGTGATCCTGCTCCGCATTCATTCTCATTTAACTCGCCACACGGCGCTTGTCCTCGTTGCAAGGGGTTAGGGATAGTGAACAAAATAGATATGGAAAAGATTGTGCCGAAACCACAATTGAGTATCTATGCCGGAGGTATAGCCCCATTAGGAAAATATAAAAACTCTTTGTTCTTCTGGCAGATAGAAGCTATCTGTGAGAAACATGGCGTTACTATTAAGACACCAATCAAAGATGTTCCGGAGGAAGCGATAGATGAAATCATGTTTGGAACAGAAGAGCGTTTGCAAATTAAGAACGAGTCTCTAGGAAGTTCTAATTATGTAGTCGCTTTTGAGGGCGTTGCCAAATATATTGAAATGCAGCAGGATAGTGATTCTTCTGCTTCGGCACAAAAATGGGCAGAACAGTTTATCAAAACAGATGTCTGTCCCGACTGTAATGGACAACGATTGAGTAAAGAAGCTCTTCATTATAAAATAAATGATAAGAATATAGCCGATCTTGCCGAGATGGATATTCAGCATCTCTACGAATGGATACAAGATATGGATGTGCATATTTCAGAAAGACAAAAGCTGATTGCCGGAGAAATAAAGAAAGAGATCGTATCCCGCTTGTCCTTTTTGTTAGATGTCGGTCTTAATTATTTATCTCTAAATCGTCCATCCGTATCCCTTTCGGGTGGTGAAAGTCAACGTATACGCTTGGCTACACAGATCGGATCTCAACTTGTAAATGTACTTTATATACTCGACGAGCCTAGTATCGGACTTCATCAGAGAGATAATACAAGGCTGATAGATTCGTTGAAAAAGTTACGTGATACAGGCAATTCTGTCATTGTAGTAGAACACGATAAAGATATAATGTTGGAAGCGGACTATATTGTAGATATGGGGCCTTATGCCGGCAGGCGAGGAGGGAAGGTTGTTTTTGCTGGTACTCCTGACGATATGCTGAAAACTAATACAATGACAGCTAATTATCTGAACGGTAAGCTTGAAATTGAGATACCTAAGAATAGACGCAAAGGCAATGGAAAGAAGATTACATTAAAAGGTGCAACCGGACATAATCTTAAGGGGGTGGATGTTTCCTTTCCCTTGAATACCTTTATTTGTGTTACGGGTGTTTCGGGCAGTGGAAAGTCGAGTCTCGTAAATGGAACATTATTACCTATTCTGAGTCAACATTTGTATCGATCTTTGGCCGATCCGCTACCTTATAAGACTCTTGATGGGATAGATCTTGTAGATAAGGTGATAAGTGTAGATCAATCGCCGATAGGACGTACTCCACGTTCAAATCCGGCAACCTATACGGGCGTTTTTTCAGATATAAGAAATCTATTCGTTAATCTTCCTGAATCCAAAATAAGGGGCTATAAAGCCGGACGTTTCTCTTTTAATGTGAAAGGTGGGCGTTGCGAAGTGTGTGGAGGTAACGGGTACAAAACCATTGCAATGAATTTCTTGCCTGATGTATATGTGCAATGTGAAGAATGTCATGGAAAACGCTACAATAGGGAAACGCTAGAGGTACGATTCAAGGGGAAATCGATAGCAGACGTTTTGGATATGACCATCAATATGGCTGTAGAGTTCTTTGAGAATGTTCCTAATATACTGCATAAGATTAAAGTATTGCAAGAAGTCGGACTTGGCTACCTAAAACTTGGACAGCCGTCAACTACATTGTCCGGTGGGGAATCTCAACGAGTGAAACTCGCAACCGAGTTAGCCCGTACAGATACCGGAAATACTATATATATATTGGATGAACCTACTACCGGCTTACATTTTGAGGATATACGGGTTTTACTCGGAGTACTTAATAAGCTTGTTGATAGAGGAAATACAATAATCGTTATAGAACATAATCAAGATATAATAAAAAGTGCAGATTACATCATCGATATGGGACCTGATGGTGGAATTGGAGGTGGAACTGTGGTTGCTTATGGTAAACCCGAAGACATTGTGAGAAAGGGTAATAGCTTCACTTCTGAATACTTAAGAAAAGAAATAAGCAAGTGAAATCGCTAAATAGGATTAATTTCGAAAAAAAATAGATATTATCTATTGTTAATGTGTAAAATTTACTATCTTTGCTGAGCAAATAGAGATAATATTAATTTTTGAGATAAATACAATCGAGTCAGGTAAAATCACCGCTTCAATAATGAAGGATCGCTTTGTTATTTACAATCAAAAATACAATATAAAGAAACACAGAGTTGGTTCCTGAAATACATTTGAACCAAGTAATCAGGCTGCAATCAACTCTATTGTGTAGTTTTGTAAAGTTTGTGTTAAGGTTGGGAAGTCTGCGAAGGTGATTTCGCGGACTTTCTTTTGCACAAAACGAATCTACAGCATAATCCTACTTCTTGGAGAAAAGGTTATATCTATATTTATTTATCTGAATTCTGAAGGTAAGTTGTTAGCCAATACTTATTTATTGGTCTATTTTGCTTTTTACAATCTTAATGCTAGCTTCTACTTCTTTTCTTAGGTCAGAATCATTATTTTCATTTAACATTTCTATTACAGTTTGGTAATCTTGCAGCGCATTATTGTATTCTTCCATCTCATAATAAGTATTTCCTCTATTATAATAAGCTATTGCTGAATTTTCAAGCTTTAAGGCTTTGTTATAATCAAGTATGGCTTTGTCGTAATGTTCAAGTTTTTCATATACTAACCCACGATTGTTATAGGCACTGGCATAATCGGGCTGTAAGTCTATTGTTTTATCAAGATCTAACAAAGCTTTATCGTATAGTCCCATATTGCTATATATTGAGCCTCGGTTATAATATGACATCGCGTCTTTGGGATCGAGGTCTATAATGTCGGAGCATACATTCAATGTACGTATTTCATCTCCCATCTGATAATATGCTGTAGCGAGGTGTACATAGGTCTTCAATAGCACCTTGTTTCGCCATTCGGTATCTTTTTTATATTTCTCATCATTATTTATGCGTTCGATGAGGGTATTTAGCATATCTACTTTCTGTTGAGGAGTATCTAACTTTTTTAATGCAAAATATAGATCATTGTTAAATTTAACTAAGCTCTTTTCTCCTTTCTTTTTCCGGCGTGCTATTAAGAAAAACATTAAGGCAAATGATAATAACATTATCCCGAACATTGCTATAATACCAATTATACCTATATTTACAAACCAAGACGAGTTACACGAGGTAAACATTAAAGACAACGATGATATATATATGATCCTCATTTTAAATAGAATAAAGTATTGATACAGTTTTAAGCGGCTTCTTTTGCAAATTTAGATAAAAAGATCAATTATAGAAACTTTCGGACAAAAGCTATTGAGCATTTTGGTCTTGAATATATAAAATTAGTAGATTTGTATCGTTAACCTTTCTTAATTCAGTATGTCTCTAAAACTACATGCGCGTATAGATCAACACATGGACGATTCTGACTTATTCTTTTTGATACAGAAAAGCAATAAGGAGGCTTTTACTATCGTATATAATAGATATCATAAACAATTGTATCTATTAGCATATACATATCTGAAAGATAGAGATATGTCGGAAGATGCCATTCAGCATGTTTTTTCTAAATTATGGGAATTTCGTAAGGATATTAAGATTAAAGCCAGCCTAAAGAATTTTCTTTATACTATTACGAAAAACTATATACTAAACCAGATCAGAGATAATAATACTGCTATAAAAAAGAATTATGAGTTAGCTCAATCTACAGAATCTTATGAAGATAACCTATTGGATATTATTGAACAAAAAGAATTAATGATGCTTTTCAGAAAAGCCTTGGAAATGCTGCCTCTACAAAAAAAGCAGGTTTGTTTATTAAAAATGGAAGGAGAATTATCGAATCAAGAAATTGCTGATAAAATGGAAATTTCTATCCATACGGTAAAGACTCATTATGCGCAATCAATTAAACTATTAAGAGCCCACTTAGAAAAAATGTTAATAAGTATTTTATTTATCATTCTTTCATAGGTTATGTGTGTCAATATTATATGAAAATGCTAACATATTATATTATAATTCGTATTAAAAATGGAAAGACCATCTGAAGAAACTATCAGAAAAGTTGTTGATGGTATTGCAACACTCGAGGAAACTGCAACGGTAGTAGAATGGTTTGCTACCGAGGAAGGACAAATGTATCTGTCTCATGAGATAGATATGCGTTCCTATAATGCAAAAGAAGGCTACGAAGAGCTTTTTGTTGATCATGAAATTCCATCAGATAAAATGTTTAATGAAATACTTGCCAGGGAAAGGCGGCGAAAATTGCGTCGTACAATATACAGAGCTGCTGCTATTGTCATACCATTTATTTTGTTGCTCGGATTGGGGTGGCAGGTAAATAAGAAAGTAGATCTTTTTGGTAAAACAGAGTATGTTGATGTATATGTACCTAAAGGAGAGCGGTTACAGGTTATGTTTCAGGATGGTACAAAAGCGTATCTGAATTCGGATACTCATTTGCGTTACCCTAAAAAATTTAGTCTGTTTGACAGAAAAGTTTTTTTGAACGGTGAAGCCTATTTTACAGTAGATAAAAACCCTGACAGACCATTTATTGTACAGATGGATGATGATATGGTAAAGGTTTATGGTACAGAATTCAATGTCAAGGCATATTCTACCAGCAACCTAATATATTTAGCTTTGGATAATGGTAATATAAGCCTTATCCCTTTTGCAAAAGGACAATATTATATAAAGCCGGGAGAAAAACTTGCTTATGATAGAAAAACCGGTGAATGTAGAATTACGAAAAATGAAGATACCGGCTTTGTTTCGTTATGGAAAAAAGATATTCTCGCATTTAAAGATACGCCTCTAAAAGATGTTATTGCAGATCTCGAACGTTGGTATAATGTCTCTTTTACAGTAGAAGATAAGCGAGCTTATATTTACTCATATACCATTGTTTCGGAGAACGTATCATTAGAGAAAATTTTAAAAGACTTAGAAAAGATCTCTCCTGTAAAATTTACTCTTGATGAAAACACGGTGATTGTCAGCATGTAATAGCCCTACTAAAATAAAATTATAAAAAAAATACACTTCCTAGTCATACTTTTTTTATCCTCGTGGGTCTATTATGTAAAGGACCTATTTTTTAACCTTAAAAAATGTAAACTATGAAACGTGTAATTTTAGCTTTTCTGGTTATGTTTCTGTGTACGACGATAACAGTGTCTGCACAAAAGGTAACTATGAATCTTCAGCAGGCGAAGCTGGAAAAAGTTTTATCAACAATTGCCGAACAGACAGGTTATACTTTTGCATATAGCCAGCCTGTAGTCAATACCGATAGAATTGTAAGCATTGAGGTAGCAAACTCAGACTTGCCTCAAGTGTTGCAGAAAGTTTTTTCTGGAACAAACATCTCTTACGAAATAAGAGACAAAAAAATCCTTCTTTCTGAAAAGAAAGACGTTAATCAGGACCCCAAGACCACACAACAAACTCAAAAAATTACAGTAAAAGGAATTGCTCTGGATGAGGCCGGAGAACCTTTGATTGGTGCCAGTGTGTCAGAAAAAGGCACAACAAATGGAACGATGACAGGAGTAGATGGCGATTATAGCTTGACGGTTCCGGCAAATGCTACATTAGTTGTCACTTTTGTAGGATATCTCTCTCAGGAGATTCCCTTGAATGGTCAGAAGACAGTCGATTTCACCCTTAAAGAAGACTCAAAGATGCTTGATGAAGTTGTTGTAACAGCATTAGGTATAAAAAAGAAAGAAAAATCTTTAACTTATTCGACTCAAGTTGTCGGAGGAGATGAGCTGACAAGGACTAAGGATCCTAATATGATCACAGCCCTGGCTGGTAAAACTGCAGGGGTTCAAATTAATAGGAGTGCTTCAGGGTTAGGAGGTTCAGCTAAAGTTGTTATTAGAGGGAATCGTTCCGCATCAGGAAATAACCAGCCTCTTTATGTAATTGATGGTGTTCCGATGAATAATGCGATTACAGACCAAACTTCTACTTCGATTGGAGGTACTAATGACGCCGGAAATCGTGACGGAGGTGATGGTATATCTAATCTGAATCCAGATGATATTGAATCAATGAATATACTGAAAGGACCATCAGCGGCAGCTCTCTACGGAAGTCAGGCTGCTAACGGTGTTATCGTTATTACAACAAAGAAAGGAAAAGTGGGACGTACATCGATTAGCTTTAACTCTAATACAACATTTGATAATGCAGCTTATGGTATTCCTGATTTTCAAAATACTTATACTGGAGCAGAAAAGAGTTGGGGTGATAAGATAACAAAAGGTTCAAAGTCGGACTATACGGGAGAATTCTTTAATACTGGAGTAACAACCATAAACTCAATTGCTTTAAGCTCCGGTTCGGAAAAGATGCAAACATATTTCTCTTATGCAAATACTTACGGTAAAGGAGTTATTGAGAATAATACTCTGAATAAACACAACTTTAACTTTCGTGAAACAGCAAACTTTTTCGATGATAAACTAACACTTGATGCTAACATTAATCTATTATATCAAAGGTTAAATAATGGGTCTACTCCAGGGGGATATTACATAAATCCATTGGTCGGTCTATACCATTTTCCAAGAGGTGGCGTTCAGGGAGGCGAGTCGTTCGATTATTATAAGAATAATTATCAGCGTTTTAACGAAAGTCGCAACCTATATGTACAGAACTGGTATGGTGGATTCTCAGATATGGATCAGAATCCTTATTGGTTAGTGAATAAAACCCCAAGTGAAGATGTAAGATTACGTACTATTGCAAACCTATCTGTAAATTACAAAATAACTAAAGACTTGAATATTCAGGCAAGAGGTACAGCTGATTATATATCAGATAAATATAATCAGAAGATGTATGTAGGGACTCATAACAATCTGGCTGGAGAAAATGGCAGATATATTACTTACGAAGCAACAATGCTAAGTACTTATGCCGATTTGTTAATGACTTATCAGAAAAAATTAAATGATAAATTTTCAGTATCTGCATCCTTAGGTACAAGTATTACAGATCAACGTAATAAGTCGCTTCGATTAGACTCTCGTCCTAGTACCTTGTTCTTCCCTAATGTATTTACTGTTGCAAATATGGACCTGAATGGAGGTTATATTACAGAAGAGGATCTACATACTCAATCGCAATCTATCTTTTTTGCAGGACAAATAGGTTTTGCAGATTGTTTATTCCTTGATGTTACAGCTAGGAATGATTGGACTTCCACATTAGCATATACCAAAAGTGTAGATAATGGTTTCTTTTATCCTTCAGTAGGTCTGACATGGGTTATTAATGAAGCTGTTAAGCTTCCAGAATTCATTAGTTTTGGAAAAGTCAGAGGTTCTTGGGCAAAAGTAGGAAACGGTTTGCCTCCATATATTAGCCATCCAATCAATTCGATAGGTGCTGGAGGTTCTCTAATTCAAAATGGCTATGCTCCATTTACTGAATTGAAACCCGAGATGACAAAATCCTGGGAATTTGGTACAGAATGGAAATTCTTGAATAACCGAATTGATTTTGATTTTACATTCTACAAAACGAATACAACAAATCAGTTGTTTACGATGCCTGCACCTTCAGGATCTGGTTATTCCTACTATTATATTAATGCAGGGGACATCGAAAATAAAGGTATAGAAATCGTATTAGGAGGTAGTCCGGTAATGACTAATGATTTTCTTTGGAAAACTTCAGTAAACTTTGCAAAGAATAGTAATAAGGTAAAAGAACTTGCTGAAGATCTGGATTTCTTTAAGTTTGGAGATCAAAATTCAAATAACTATCAGATGCGTTTATATAAAGGGGGAGCTTTTGGAGATATTTATGGTAGAACATTTGCTAGAGATGATAAAGGAAATATCTTGTATAACGATCAAGATCTTCCTTACGCATCAACAGGCGATTTTGAGAAAATAGCAAATAGTGCCCCTAAATTTAATTTAGGTTGGAGTAATACATTCAAATATAAAGACTTTACATTATATTTCCTTATAGATGGACGTTTTGGGGGCGATGTATTATCAATCACTCAAGCTGATCTTGATCTGTATGGTGTGACTAAAAGGACAGGAGATGATAGAAATAGAGGATATGTGAACTTTGATGGTAAACAAATCAAAGATGTAAAAGGGTTCTATGATGCTGTTGGCGGACGTAGTGGTATTACTGAATATTATGTGGAAAGTGCTACAAATATAAGGTTGAGAGAGCTATCCTTTGGCTATAGATTACCAGCAAAACTGTTTGTTAATAAGTTTGTAAGAGGTTGTGAACTTTCATTTGTTGGAAAAAATTTATTCTTCTTTAAGAATAATGCGTCGTATGATCCAGATGCATCTTTATCTACCGGAAATAACTTACAAGGTATAGATGTTTTTGGTATGCCATCATTGAGATCATTTGGATTTAATTTAAAATTAGACTTCTAAAATCTAGAAAATATGAAAAAGATATTAAAACATACAATTGTCGGATTTTTATTATTGGGATTAATCACTTCTTGTACTGATAGTTTTGAAGACCTCAATAAAAATAAGATAGGGATAGATGAAGAGCAACTTTCTTATGATTTTAACCAGATAGGGGCTTATTTCCCGGGAATGCAGCAAATGATATATTGCAATTTTAATTGGGGATGGGGTACAGACTGGACTTTTCAGGTAATGCAAAATCTAAACGCAGATATATTTTCTGGCTATCTATGTCCGGCAACAGCTTTTGGAGGTGTTACAAGTGATAACAGAACATATTCCTATAAACCGGGATGGAGTGATCCTGCTTGGGATTATACCTATGCTTATATGATGCCGAGTACGCTTATAGTTAAAAAAGAATCGGAGAAAGATTATGACTTTTATGGACATTTTGATGCAATAAATAAGATTCTGAAAGTTACAGCATTGGCTCGTTTATCTGATATGTATGGACCGGTTATCTACTCTACTTATGGAGATTCGAAGACTGGAGGTACATATGATTCTGTTGAAGAATTGTATAAGAATTTCTTTAAAGATCTAGATACAGCTGTTCAAGTACTTAATGCATATGTAAATGCAGAAGAGACTCGTAATGCAAAACCTTTTGCTAAATTTGATATGGCATACGGAGGAGATTATGTTAAATGGATACAATATGCCAATACATTACATCTTCGTTTAGCTATGCGTATTGTTAAAGCTGATCCCAATTTAGCTAAAACAGAAGCCGAGAAAGCTGTAAAAGCTGCATATGGTTTGATAGAAGATAATAGTGGTAATTTTACTATCAGTGGAAAAGGATATTTTCATCCACTTACAGCAATTGCTAAATGGGGAGATACCTCTATAAGTGCTAATGTCGAATCAATTTTATTCGGATATCAAGACCCTCGTTTACAAGCCTATGCTTTACCGGTAAATGCAGGAGAACATATTGGTCAAATCAAAGGAATGCGTCAGGGAATTCATAATCTGGCCGAGAACAAGTATGTACCTGGTGGAGATCCATTGCTTTATAAGATTTCTCCTCCTATCCATATGAATGATAACTCTATGCCTGCAATATTACTGGTTGCCGCAGAAGCAGACTTTCTTCGCGCTGAGGGTGTCTTGAGAGGATGGAATATGGGTGGTGGTACAGCCAAGTCTTATTATGAATCAGGAATAACAAAATCTTTCAGTCAATGGAAAGTCTCTCTTAGCGATTACCTCAATAGTGATAAGCTTCCAGCGGCATTTACAGATCAATTACAACCTGCTACAGAAAGTAGCCTGGCAGTATCTAAAGTTTCTCCAAAATGGGATGATACGGCAAATAATGAGATTAAACTAGAAAAAATTATTACTCAAAAATGGATTGCAGGATTTCCTGAGGGATATAATGCATGGGCTGAATATCGCCGCACAGGCTATCCTAAATTATTTCCTATTACTAATAATACTAGTGGGGGAGCTGTTCCAACAGAAACAGGATTCCGTAGAGTTAAATTCTCTGAATCAGAAGTAAGTGGTAATGCTGAGGGAGTTGCTGATGCAATTAAAAAATTAGGAGGTCCAGATTTACCTATAACTCGTATTTGGTGGGATGTGAACAAAGCCAATTTCTAATCAATTTTAATGTTTTTGGAGGGATGAATGCAAGATGTATATTCTTGCATTCTCTTTCTCCATATTTATAATTTTCTGTATATTTTCATCTACTAAGAAAAACAGATCAATTACTCAAACCAAATGCCATGATTTACAAAAAAATATTATCTCTATTTATATTACTGTGTCTTCTTTTTTCTGCAAGCTCATGCCGTGAACAAGAAGAGAATATGCATCAAAAAATTAATCTAGCTACTAACTGGTATCTTCAATCGTCTGATAGTATAAAAGATAAAGGAGACTTTGTCTCTAGTTCTCAACAGTCGATAGAGAATTGGTATAAAGCAACAGTTCCATCTACGGTGATGGGCGTTCTTACTGCAAATGGAGTCTTTCCTGATATTTTTGTAGGAACGAATATTAAAGATATAGATAAAACCCAGTTTGATAAACCGTTCTGGTATCGTAATGAATTTGCATTGCCTGAGTTGAATAACAATCAGCATGTATCTCTTTGTTTCGATGGAATATCATATTATGCAAATATTTGGTTGAATGGTGAATTAATAGCCTCAAAAGATTCTATATATGGAACATACCGTCATTTCTCTTTTGATGTAACTTCGCATGTAAAATCAGATAATAATGTTTTAGCTGTAGAAGTTTTTAGAGCCCGCCCGGGAGATCCTAATACAGGATTTGCCGATTGGAACCCTCGTCCGGCTGACGAAAGTATGGGAATATATAGAGATGTATATTTGTCTATAACAGGCAATGTAAGATTGAATAATACATATGTGCAACCCGAAGTAAATACTGAAACTTTAGAGGAAGCGTGGCTTACAATAGAAACTGAAGTTGAAAATCTTACAGATCAGGAGATTTCAGGAGATTTGATTGGAGAAATAGAATCGAAAGAATTTTCTTATTCGGTTACTTTGGCTCCTTACGAAAAGAAAAAAGTAAAGATAACATCGGTTGAGGCGGCAATGTTACACATCAAAAATCCTCGACTTTGGTGGTGTAACAATATGGGTAGTCCTGAACTATACAACCTGAACTTAAAATTTAAAACAGATAATACTGTATCAGACAGAGAAGATATAACATTTGGTATACGTCAAATAGAATCTTATCTCACAAAAGAAGGATACAGAGGTTTTAAACTCAATGGAAAAAATGTTTTGCTAAAGTCTGCCGGGTGGACGGACGATATATTCCTGCGCGATACTCCTGAGAGCAATGAAATACAGGTGCAGTATGTCAAAGATATGAATATGAACATGATTCGCTTCGAAAGTTTTTGGGGTACAAGCTCTAATATATATGATTTGTGTGATAAGTACGGAATAATGGCTGTTGTAGGCTGGAGTTGCCAATGGGAGTGGGAGGCATATTTTGGAAAACCATGTGATGAAATGTATGGTTGCATACTCACTGATAAAGAAATCGACCTTATAGCAGAATCCTTCGCAACACAAGTACTATGGTTGCGCAATCATCCGAGTATTATATCTTGGATGCCGGGAAGTGATATGCTTCCGACACCAAAATTGGAAGAAAAATATCTAGCATTCTTAAAAGAATCAGATAACAGAATCTATGTAGGTGCTGCAAAAGAAAGAACTAGTGAACTGTCTGGAAAAACAGGAACTAAAATGGCCGGACCTTATGAGTATGTAGGACCAAACTATTGGTATATTGATACTCTTTATGGAGGTGCATTTGGCTACAATACCGAAACAGGAATAGGTGCACAACTTCCGGTTTTAGAATCGATTAAAAAATTTATACCTGAAGATAAATTGTGGCCGCTAAATGATACTTGGAATTTCCATTGTACGACCTCCATAGCTGCAATGAATTCATTGAAGGAGCTTACAACTGTCATAAATAATAAATACGGACAGGCTAAAAATCTGGAAGATTACCTAATGAAGGCTGATCTTGTCAATTACGATGGCACTCGAGCTATGTTTGAAGCATTTAGAGTAAATATAGGTAAAACCACAGGCATTGTTCAATGGATGCTAAACTCTGCATGGCCATCTTTGTATTGGCAAATGTACGATTATTACAAAGTGCCTACGGCTGCTTATTATTCTGTAAAGAAAGCGAATCAACCGTTACAGCTGATCTATAATTATGGGAATAATGATATATATGCCGTTAACGAACAGCTAAAAGATGTAAGCGGGTACAAAGCTGTCGTACAGGTGTTTGACGTAAACTCTACCATTAAGGAGAAAAAAGAAATACCATTAGATATCAAAACAAATACATCTGTTAGTATTTTACAACTAGCACCTCTAAAAGAGAATATATTTCTTGCTTTAGAAATATTGAATAAAGAAGGTGAGGTGGTCGCCGATAATTTCTATTGCCTATCTTCTAAGCCCGATGAATATATGTGGGATAAAACCGATTGGGTGCATACCCCAGCTAAAAGTTATGGAGATTTTAAAAATCTATCTACTTTAAAAACAGTTGAGTTAGGTGTTCAGACAAACAAAACGGAAGAGCAAGATAATATAATTTATACTGTAGAAATAAAAAATCCATCTGATAAAATAGCATTTATGGTAAATTTGAAATTAAAGGATAACAGAGGAGAGATAATAACTCCTGCTTTTTGGTCCGACAATTATATAAGTATATTACCCGGACAAAAGAAAATCCTGGAATGTAAGGTAAACAAAGGGGCTATTAGTAGCAATAATATAAAAATGGATATTAAAGGGTGGAACAGCCCGTTGTTGGAGGTTAATATTTAAGGCGCAATTGAGTGTAAATTGAAAGACCACTGATTCCTTGAAGAGAACCCTAAAAGCTACTAGGCTTTTAGGGTTTACTATATATATATCAGTTTCCGATATATTAGAAAAATTCATATTAGCCATATCTTTACAGCTGACTCTATTCGTTTTCTTGATGATATTGTGAATTTTTTGAAATTGGATTTTGTTAAATTTGATCCAATAATGGTAAAAATATCATTTCTTAGAATCCTTATATTTATAATCCGAAACGATACCCTATACCTGATTCGGTAACTAATAGTGTTGGTTTAGTGGGATTGTCTTCTATCTTTTTTCTCAATTGAGCAACAAACACACGCAGATATTGGGTTTGCTCTACATAACCATAACCCCATACTTCTTTGAGTATATACTGATGAGTGAGCACACATCCTTGGTTTTTAACAAATAAACTTAGCAATGAGAATTCTGTTGGTGTTAGGTCTAATAATTCATCATTTTTCTTCGCAATGTGGTTTGCTATATCCACAGAGAGATCTCCAATTTGAAATACAGGACTCTCGTTTGCTGTTTGTCCTTGTCTTAGTGATGCTCGTATGCGGGCAAGTAGCTCTCCTGTTCTAAAAGGTTTTGAGAGGTAATCATTTGCTCCTTTATCGAGAGCATGAACAATATCTTCTTCCGAATTGCGTACAGATAGAATAATTATCGGTTTATAGAACCACTCTCTCAGACTTTTCAATACATCTATTCCGTCCATATCAGGCAAACCCAAATCGAGAATAATAAGTGAGGGTTGGTGTGAAGCGACCATCAGAAGCCCCTCTTTACCCGTTGTGGCCTCTATCGTCTTGTATCCACTTGCCGAAAGGGTTATTTCCAACAGGCGGCGTATTTGAGTTTCGTCGTCTATAATCAGAATTGTATCTGTATTCATTCTGCTTATGCGTTTATGTAAGATATTTTTGTAGGTATTTTTATCGTGAAGCGTGCACCTCCATTCTGCCTGTTTTCTACACTTATTGTTCCTTTATGAGCTTCAACAAATCCCTTCGCAATAGATAGTCCTAGGCCTAAACCTCCTGTTGCTTTATGTTCCGTTTTGAAAAACTTATTGAAGACAAAAGGGAGTGTATCAGGAGGAAAACCTGGACCTCGATCCATTTCCTGGATAATCAGATATTCATTATCATAGAAAGATTTCAGGCGGATTGAAGTTCCCGGAGTGGAGTATTTACACGAGTTGTAAACTAAATTATGCAATACCTGTTCCATCAACCCGAAATCGAGTTTGACTAAAGGCATTGTTTGCGGCACAACAATATCTAAACGGTAAGCTTTCAGTTCGTCTCGTAGATTATCCGTTACTTTGTTAAACAAATCATTCATATCGCACCAATCGGTATGCAATGTTATCTTTCCTGTTTCGAGTCGCGATATATTCAATAGATTTTCTACTAGACGGTTCAGCCGCCCCGATGCTGTTAGTATTTCGCTATATAGCTCCTTGCGTACTTTTTCGGGATGTGAATCGGCTAGGAGAGTGTCGGATGCTCCCATAATTGTAGCAATCGGAATCCTTAACTCATGCGATATAGAGTTGAATAGTGTTTTGTACAACTTATCTGATTCGTCAAGCAGATTTGCTTTTTTTGCTTGTTGAGCAAAATCGTGATGCTCCAATGTATTCGAGATCTGAGTAAGGAATGTATCCCAAAATAGCTCAGTTTCTCCGTTAAATTTCTTTTTAGGCTTTATCGCAACAACCCCCGGTTTCGTTTTTATACTTTTCAGAGGATAGAAAGTATATTCGCTTAAAGAAAGCGTGTCGGTATGTTTTCCTGCCTTTTTCGAATGTTTGAAAACCCATTGAGCAATACTATATTCCGATTCAGTAAAGTCTCCAGGCTTCGCATTCTGTTGTTTCTTCTTTAATCTACCTTCTCCATCTTGAAGAAGAAAATATGCATCTACGCCAAAATAGTTATTTATATCTTCTTTAGAAACCTCTAAGATCTTTTTTGTATTTTCTGCATTTGCAAGTTGCTTAGTCAGATGAAATAAAGCGTTTGTTTTCTCGGCTCTCTTGCGTGTCAGTCGTTCCTGTTTCCGTACTTTTGCTGTTAGTGTTCCCGTTACTAATGCTACGGCAAAGAACATACAGAATGCCAGTAAATCCTCAGGTTGAGTTATCTTTAATGTATATTGAGGTGTTATAAAAAAGAAATCCCATGCTACAGCGCTTACTGCCGATGCCATCATGATAGGACCCAAGCGGAAAAACATGGATAGGATGAGGATTACAAATAGTAGGATAAAAGATATAGACTGATAGCCTGTCTCCCTAACAATAGGCAAGCAAAGCAAAACAGTAGCCAATACGGCTAGAAAAGCTATAATGTAATGTTTGTATGACGATGAGAAATCCGGATAAGAAACTAACTTCCTTTTGTATTGCTTTGCTTCAAATCCGGGTTCTATAACATAAATATCTATTTCTCCACTTTCTTTCAGTAACCGATTTACAAAGTTGTCACGCGAAAACAGTGATGAAAAGAAACTTTGTTTGCCCGATTTCCCAATAATAATATGCGTAATGTTTTCTTTATGTGCAATGTCTAGTGTTGTGGAAACAAGGTCACTTCCTGAAGTTATAATTACCTCTGCGCCAAATTCTCGGGCAAGATCAATGTTTTTAGACAATTGTTCTTGTTGCTCTTCATTCAGCACCTGCGTGTTTTCCACATGCAGAGCGACAAGGTCGGCACCCATCGTATATGATAAATTTTTTGCCCATCGTATCAGTTTGGCTGAGGATTTACTTGGTCCTACAAGAACCAGCAGATGTAACCCCGACTTCCACGGACCAGCTATTTGCTTCTGCTGCATGTACGATTTCAACTGCTTGTCTACCCTGTCGGCAACAAGGCGAAGCGACATCTCACGCAATGCGGTTATATTCCCTTTCCTGAAAAAGTTTTTTGCGGCTTCTCTCGATTCCGGTAATCCGTATATCTTACCTTCTGCCAAGCGGTCGAGAAGAACATTTGGAGTAATGTCTATCAGCTCCACATCATCCGCCATTTCAAACAGCTCGTCCGGAATAGTCTCTTTAACGGTTACCCCTGTTATCTGAGCTACGGTATCGTTTCTACTCTCCAGGTGTTGAATATTGACAGTGGTATATACATTTATACCATTGTCGAGTAACTCCTGTATGTCCTGATAACGTTTTGCATGTCGGCTTCCTTCGGCATTGGTATGCGCAAGCTCATCTACCAAAACAAGATAAGGATGCCTCAAAATAATGGCATCCAAATCCATCTCTTCAAGAGATGTTCCTTTATATTCTATTTTTTTACGAGGGATAATTTCGAGGCCTTCTAATAAGGCGCTTGTTTCGGGTCGGTTGTGAGACTCTATATATCCTACCACCACATCAACTCCTTTAGACAAGTCTATATGTGCCGTTTGTAGCATCGAATAGGTTTTGCCTACACCGGGAGACATTCCGAAAAATATCTTCAACTTCCCACGTTTCTTGATTTCCTCTTCCTGATTTATCGAAGTTAAAAGCTTATCAGGATCAGGACGATTTTCTTCCATTTTCATTTCAACTTATCCAGTTCCAAATTTAGCATAAAAACATTTACTCTCTTACATCCGAATATACCAAATTGAGGTGACTCTATCAGTTTATCTACTAACATACTTAGTTTTTGCTTTTGTCCTTCCGAAAATCCTCTGGCTTCAGATATCCGTTGTATTTGTATTTTTGCTGCCTCGGGCGAGATATGCGGATCTAATCCACTAGCCGAAGCGAATAACAAATCTGCTGGGACGATGGTTGCATTAGATAATTTATTCTTTGTGATGATGCCTGTTTTTCGTATTTGCACAAGCTCGTATAGCTTCTTACTTGTCAGGCTGAGGTTCGAGCCTCCCGATGCCAGCGTGTTATAATCCGTTGCCGATGGTCGGGGATTGAAATAGATAGCTGTATCTGTCTTTTGACCAATCAGTTCACTCCCTCGTAATATGCCATTGGCCTCAACTAATGAGCCATTGGCCTTTGATGGAAAAGCCAATTGAGCAATTCCGGTTATGAACAAAGGATAGATAACGCCTAAAAGCATAGTCATTATTCCCAATATTTTTAATGATATAATTAATTGACTTTTCATATTTGTTCAGAATATTTGTAATAACATATCTATTAGTTTGATTCCAATAAAAGGTGTTGCAATACCCCCAAGTCCATAAATACAAAGATTACGGAGTAGAGATTTGGAAGGTGATTCAGCTCTGTATTTTACTCCTTTCAGGGCAAGAGGTATCAGAAATATAATGATAAGGGCATTGAATATAATCGCACCTAAAATTGCATTCTCCGGAGATGATAGACCCATAATATTTAATACCGACAATGCTCCTTTACCTGATATTCCCGCATACAATGTAACAGCTATTGCAGGAATGATTGCAAAATATTTAGCTACATCATTGGCTATACTGAATGTAGTTAATGCACCGCGGGTCATAAGCAATTGTTTGCCAACCTCTACTACTTCTATCAGCTTGGTAGGGTTGCTATCCAGATCGACCATATTTCCTGCTTCCCGTGCAGCTTGTGTGCCGCTACTCATAGCTATGCCAACATCCGATTGGGCAAGAGCAGGAGCATCGTTTGTGCCGTCACCGATCATTCCCACCAGATGGCCGCTCGATTGCTCTTCTCTTATTTTTCGAAGTTTGTCTTCCGGTTTTGCTTCGGCCAGAAAATCATCTACCCCGGCTTCTGCTGCAATAGCGGCAGCAGTTAACGGATTGTCTCCGGTAATCATCACTGTTTTTATACCCATCTTTCTCAATTGGGTAAAACGTTCCTTGATACCACCTTTCACAATGTCCTTCAGGTGTATAATACCTAACACCTTGTTATCTCTTGCGACTATTAGAGGAGTGGCTCCTTGTTGTGACAACTCATCTGACTTCTGTTTTATATCTTCAGGAAAGAATCCGTTATTGTTAAGGACGAAAGAACGTATCGCATCCACAGAGCCTTTTCTTATTTTTTGTATCTTGCCATTAACAGTTATATCTACACCACTCATTCGGGTTTGTGCGGTGAAAGGGATAAATTCGGCTTCTATACCCGCAAGGTCACGCCCTCGAATATTAAACTTTTCTTTAGCCAAAACTACAATCGAACGACCTTCCGGTGTTTCATCGCTCAGTGAAGAGAGTTGCGCTACATTCGCTATTTCATTTGTGCTTACACCTTCCGCGGGAATAAAATCGGTTGCCATACGATTTCCCAAAGTTATTGTTCCTGTTTTATCCAATAGTAAAACATCCACATCACCTGCTGCTTCTATTGCACGTCCGCTGGTGGCTATTACATTATGCTTCATAAGTCTATCCATGCCACTTATACCAATAGCACTCAGCAATCCTCCGATAGTGGTAGGGATAAGGCAGACCAAAAGGGCAATTAGTACAGGCAAACTCAAATTGTTGGACTGCAGTAGCCCTGATGCATGCAGACTATAGCCGAAAAAAGAAGGTAGTGTAGCCACAGCAAGAAGAAAAACAATGGAAAGTCCCGAAAGTAAAATAGTCAAGGCGATCTCGTTTGGTGTTTTCTGACGTTTCGCTCCTTCCACTAATGCGATCATCCTGTCGATAAATGTATTTCCGGCATCGGAGGTTATTCTAATAATAATCTTGTCGCTTAATACCCTTGTTCCTCCTGTCACCGCATTTCGGTCGCCTCCGCTTTCTCTGATTACAGGAGCTGATTCTCCTGTTATTGCTGATTCATCTACGGTTGCTATTCCTTCTATCACCTCGCCATCGGATGGAATTATATCCCCAGTTTCGCAGATTACAACATCATCTTTTTTCAAATTTTCGGCAGCTGCAATTTCTTCTTTTCCATCTTTCAGAATGCGGGCTTTAGTTCGGGAACGATTGGCTTTCAGGCTCTCTGCCTGAGCTTTGCCTCTCCCTTCGGCAATAGCTTCCGAGAAATTGGCGAATAAAACAGTTATCCATAACCATATTGCTATTTGTAAGTTGAACGTAGAGAATACTCCGTCTATCGTTCCTTTCAAAACAATTATGGTTGTAAGCAAAGCGCCGATTGCAACAATAAAAATAACTGGATTTTTGATTAATAGACTTGGATTTAATTTGATAAAGGACATTTTGATAGCCTCTATCAATATCTTTTTATCTAAGAAATTTTTATTTTGACTTTTCATTATTTTGGTGTTTTAAAATAGAACTCCGTTTTGCATTAGTATGTGGTCTACAATTGGTCCTAACGACAAAGCAGGGAAAAATGTCAGACCTCCAACTATGATGATAATTGATATGAGTAATCCTACAAACAAGAGATTATCAGTTCGGAACGTACCTAGAGACACCGGTATGATTTTCTTTTGAGCAAGGCTTCCTGATATCGCAAGCACAGGAATAATAATACCGAACCGCCCGATAAGCATCCCCAAAGCTATCAGAAGATTATAGAAAACGGTAGATGCATTGAGCCCGGCAAAGGCACTGCCATTATTGCCTGCGGCAGAAGTAAAGGCATACAGTATTTCTGATAATCCGTGTGAGCCTTCATTGTTCAGGCTCGACAACCCTTGTGGAATAGTGCATGCAATCGCTGAAAATAATAGAATAACAATAGAAGGGCTAAGTATAGCTATAAGAGCCATTTTCACTTCAAAGGCTTCTATCTTTTTACCCAAATACTCAGGAGTACGGCCAACCATAAGGCCTGCGATAAATACAGTGAGTATAATAAATATCACAATACCATATAAGCCTGCACCTGCTCCGCCATAAATGACTTCGCCCAACATCATATTTATCATGGCTACCATTCCCGAAAGAGGAGTGAGGCTGTCATGCATGGCGTTGACCGATCCATTAGATGCAGCAGTTGTGACCGTTGACCACAGCACACTGTTTGTTATTCCAAAGCGGGTTTCTTTCCCTTCCATATAAGCCATATTGTGCCATGCCTCCGATTGGTGGAATTCAGAATACAAAGAGACAAAAAGACCCGCTCCAAATAAAATAAACATAGTTGTAAATATCGCCCAACCTTGTTTTTGTGATTTTACCATTTTTCCATAAGTGTATGTTAAAGCCGCAGGGATGAGTAAAATGGATAAAAGTTGCAGAAAGTTGGAAAAAGGCGTCGGGTTTTCAAACGGATGGGCACTATTAGTCCCAAAGAAACCACCACCATTAGTCCCCAACTGTTTGATCGCAATCTGAGATGCTGCGGGACCTTGTGGTATAACTTGTGTATTTCCTTGCAGGGTTGTGACATGGGCGTAACTATCAAAATTCTGGATTACTCCTTGTCCAGCCAATAAGACAGCAAGTACTATGGATAAAGGAAGTAAGATATAGAGTGTAGAACGGGTGATGTCTACCCAGAAATTGCCAAGTACATCAGTTGTCTTCCCTTTTATTCCACGTATTAGAGCTGTCAAAACAGCAATCCCTGTTGCTGCGCTTAAGAAGTTTTGCACTGTAAGTCCTATCATTTGGCTGAAATAGCTCAGTCCTGTTTCTCCTGAATATGACTGCCAGTTGGTATTGGTTATAAAGCTCACCGAAGTGTTAAATGCTGTGTGCCAATTCATATTCCCTATCTGCTGAGGATTTAATGGTAGCCATTTTTGTGTTACTAATACTAAGAACAAGAAGATAAATCCTATCAAGTTAAATAGTAACAATGCCATGGTGTATTTCTTCCAATTCATCGATAGGTTTGTATCTACTCCGCATATTTTGTATATTAACTTCTCCGGTTTGCTAAATATCGGAGTTAATATATTCTTCTCTCCATTTAATACTTTGGCCATAAATGAACCCAATATAGGTGTCAACGCTATAAGTAAAAATAGAAAAAGGAAGATTTGTATGTAATCATTGATTTCCATATCAATTATCATTAAAATTTTTCGGGTTTTATTAATACATAAATAAGATATCCTAGAATGAGGATAGCTATAATTGCTCCGATGATATAAGTTATTTCCATATTTTATATTCTTTTTAATTACGATACAAAGCTATGGTGAAAGTTGTAAGGATTTTGTAAAGAAAATAGATGCGGTATAAAGATTTTATAAAGATTTTGCGGAGCCTTGTGAAGTTCTTATAAGGTAGTTGGGTAGGGTAGAGTAGGGGTGTCTCCGAATTAAGTTTCGGATTTAAAATAAAACAAGACAATAGTCGAAAATATTATTTTCTCGTATTGCCTTGCTTGTTAAATTATTGAAGAGCCTGCTTATCGATAATATTGCTCTTGTTCAAAAAGATCATTGATATCCTTTATTCTGTTTCAGCTTTCCATTCGATTTGGTAACTTGAACTGCCGGATAAGGAAATACCATCATATAGTCTTGATAGGGATTCTTTATCTTATAATCTTGATAATCTGCGATTTCAAATGTCGACTCAGGGTTAGCACGATCAGCATATTTACGTACACGAGGATGAGAATTCAACTCTTTGTTAGCTAAAGCTTTGATAGTAGCATTAGAAGAACGATTCCAGCGTTTCAAATCGAATAGGTGGTCTGTGAATTCAAAGGCCAACTCACAACGACGCTCATGATACAAATCAGCCATTGTAGGTGTATGATCAAGAAGTGCTAGATTTGATCTTTGACGTACCGCATCAATATCTTTTTTGGCTTTATCCGCCTGATTGGTCATCAGATAAGCCTCAGCACGGAATAGAAGCATTTCGGCAAAGCGGATAAGTGGAAAATTGATACGGGCAGTAGGCCAGTCTCCACTTGTATTCACATAACCGGCTTCCGATGCATTTGCATATTTGAACGGGTCCATGTATTTATTGATCATAAATCCGGCTTCTATATCTGATGTTGAGTAGAATTTACGAGTTGTACCCCAAAACTGGAACTCTTGGTTGTATTCAAGAATAGAACGTTTTAGACGATCGTTGCCTACTCCATCTTTCAACATTTCTTCGTAAATATCGTATGATGGTTTGTTTTGTCCCCAACCATTAAAGATACCCCATCCTTTGTTTTCGAGAACAACTCCGGGAAACTCACTGCCACCACCGTTTGCTCCACCATCCGAAGGGATAGACCAGATATATTCACTATTCCAGAATTTAGAGAAATCGGAAGAAAATACTTCGGCGAATGTAGGTGCTAATGCACGTCCGTAGTTTGTTTCCAACGAATTTACCATATCTATTACATTCTTCCATTGGGTTTCGTCCCATGTTGCCCAATAGGCATAAACCTTAGCTTTGTAAGCAACGGCAGCAGCCTGATGTGCACGACCTTTATCTTCGTCGGCGTATGCTTCAAACTTTGGAAGATAGGTTATTGCTTTGTCCATATCCTCAATAATATACTTGTAGTTATCTACAACAGATGCTTGTTGCGGAGGAATAGAGTTATCATAATCGCTTGGAAAATCTTCGTAGCGAACAAACGGTGCTCCCTGTTCGTTGGTTCCATATCTGTATGCCATAACGAAGTGAGACATTCCACGCATAAAGTATGCTTCACCCAGACTTCGTGTTTCAATGCTGCTAAGGGTTGTACTCTTTTGCTTTTTCAATAGCTCCTGAATTACCCAGTTGGAATAAGCAATATTTTCATAAAATAGAGTGAAATTATTGTTCAAAGGACTTTCGTCTCCCGTATAAGCAAAAGTAGCCAATGTAGGAAAACCACGTGTACGTCCCCAAACGATGTCGCATGCAGCGCCTTGTTCCCAAAATAGGTCACGACCATATGATGTTTCTCTGTGAAGAGGTTTATATAAAGCTGTTATTGCATCTATAGCCTGCTGGTCGTTCTTAAAGTAAGAAGTGGTAGTAGGATTCCCTTCCGACTGAACATCCAAAAAATCGGAGCAGGAACTAAAAGCCAGAACAAATAAGACTAATGCAATTATAATTTTTTTACTATCCATATACGTTGATTATTAATGCAGATCCTGTAATTAGAATGATCTGCCGGTTTATTTAATTAGTATTGAATATTACTTTTTAATATGTAAGTTTTACTCCTAAAGATAGAACTCTGGATACCGGGTATTTAATTGCATCCCATCCTCCTGTTTCAGGGTCCATTCCTGAGTAGTTGGTGAATGTATATAAATTCTCTCCACTCACATAAACAGACATATTGCTGTTGCGTTGGGCAAGGTGAGATGATTTGCGAAGTATGTTGCTCAAGTCATAAGAAATAGTCAAGTTCTTGAAGCGCACATACGAAGCATCTTCCAAATACCAATCTGATGCAGTTGCGAAATTATTGTTAGGGTCCGATTTTGATAGACGTGGTATATTTGATGATGTATTTGTCGGACTCCATGCATTCAATATTTCGTTTGAGCGGTTAAAGTTGCCTTCAACATCACTCAAAGTCATGTATTTGCCTACGTATAACGATTGTGCACCACCTACACCCTGAAACATAGCACTCAATGATACTTTCTTGTAAGTGAAGCCTAGAGTTAAAGCAAATGTTGTTTTAGGTATTGCACTTCCACAATATTGGCGGTCGGCTGTGTTGATGGTACCATCATTATTATAGTCTACAAACTTCAGGTCTCCGGCTACAGCATTTGGCTGAATACGTTTTCCGTCCTTATCTACATACGCTGCGGCTTCTGCATCGCTTTGGAAAATTCCGTCTGTCTTGATCAAAAAGTAAGAGTTCAACGGTTGTCCTTGCGCAGTTTGATATAAATAAGGAAGATTTCGGAATGTTGTATTATCTGTCCATACGCCCGGTGTTCCGTCTGCATTTTTTACACCTATGTCAGATACCCAGTTTCTCAAAGTAGAAAAATTACCCGACACGAAGTAAGACATATCTTTGTTGATACGGTCAGACCAGTTGGCCTGTACTTCAAATCCTCTATTACGCACTTCTCCCTCATTGATTTTCATCGCTTGTAACCCCATTGTTGTCGGCCAATCCATTGATTGAGTTTGAATCAGGTTGAAAGTTCTTTTATCAAAATAATCGAGTGATAGAGCCAGGCGATCCCTAAACATACTGACATCTAAACCAAAGTCGGTTTGTTCAGAGGTTTCCCATGTAAGATCAGGATTAATAGCCAAATTTTTGTATACGCTTGTCCCCCATTTACCTCCTGTAGTTACTCCGTATTGTCCTGAATTATTATCTGAGTTTTCCTCTTTTGTGAGGATTAATGATTTGTAATTCATATTTACTGATGATATATTGCCTACACGTCCCCATGATGCACGTACTTTAAGTAGACTCAGGAGATCGGTTTTCTTAAAGAATTTTTCGCTCGAAATTTTCCAAGCCAGCGTCGTTGCAGGAAAATCACCATAATTGTTTTCTTTTGGCAAACGTCCGGCATAGTCGCGGCGCCAAGATCCAGTTACAAAGTATCTGTCGTCGTAAGAATAAGCTAACCGTGATATCAGCGAGACATTCGCATCGGGGCCATTTAGATAATCTTTCGCTGTTGTAGATCCTGCAAAAGCCAGATATTGTAAAAAGTCTGATTCATCGGCAAATCCGGTTCCTGATACACTAAATCCACGTTGGTCGTAGTGATCAGCAGTAGTAGACAAGAGTCCACTTATCGAATGTTTGCCAAATATTCCGTCATAAGTCAGCGTGTTTTCTGTTTTCCACTGATCTGAGCGATAAGTAGATTCGTTCAAAGTGTTTGACATATCGGGTTTACCTACTTCATCACGGATAGGTGTAAAATTCTTATAATAATTGCTTGCTAAATTATATGAAAAACGACTGGTAAACTTTAGTCCATCTATTATGTTCGCAATTTCAAGAGTTGTATTTGTCCATGTATTGCTTGTTTTGTTGTAATTGTTATCAGCAAGAAGTAAGCGAACCGGGTTAATAGCATCTCCGTGAATATCAGCAAAGTTGGAACCATATTTTGCAATATAAGCAGGGTCTTCAGTCGTAACTCCTCCGTAAGATCCGTCTAGAGGATTGTAAACTGTAGCACTACGAGGCATATAAAGTGCAGAAAGGATAGCTCCCGAATAAGCACTTCCCGTATTAATTCCTCGACTTTGTGTATTCTTCCAAACAAAATCTTCAGAAATCGTTACCCACTTATTTAGCTTCATACTTGCATTGTAGCGGAGGTTTATTGATTTGTTGAAAGTATTAATCAATGTTCCCTGATCGTTATCATAAGAAAATGATATACGGTTTTTAAAGCTTTCCGTTCCTACATTCAATGCTACATTATGGCGTTGATATGGGGCTGTTCTAAAAATTTCATCCATCCAATCAGTTCGTGTGGTTCCTACATATGGGTTCCGGCTAGTATCCCAACCAATAGGTAATGTAAGGCCTGCATTACTGTAAGAGGTCTTACGCATTTCGATTTGCTGTTCTGCAGTTAAAGATTGAAGGAGATTAGTAGCCTGACGTGTACCGAATATTCCCTCATACGAAAGTGATGGTTCACCCTTCTTTGCTTTTTTTGTAGTAACCAAAACTACTCCACCTGCTCCCGATTGAGCTCCGTAAATAGCAGCTGATGCGGCATCCTTAAGCACTACAATAGATTCAATGTCATTCATCGAAGCAATAGGCATTCCCGGAACGCCATCGACCACCCAAAGTACGTTGTCCCCATTTTGAGAACCTTGTCCACGAATTACGATATTGGGAGTAGAGGTTGGGTCTCCACCATTCGAGCTAATGGTTACGCCGGCCAACTGTCCTTGAAGCATATTCTCGGTAGAGCTTACGGGACGAACGGTTAATTCATCTGCATTGCTTATAACACCTACCGCAGCAGACAAATCCTGTTTGCGGGCATTGCTTCCATAACCTAGTACTACAACCTGATCTAGCGATTGGGCATTTTCAGTAAGGGTTACGTCAATAATTCCTGCATCGGCAACACGCTCCACTGTTTCATATCCAATGAATGAATAGCGTATAATAGACTGTTTGTTAGGAACGTCTAATGTATACTTCCCATCCAAGTCTGTAATTGTACCTATGGTTGTCCCTTTTACAGACACACTAACACCCACTAAGGGCGATCCTTCTGAGGATACAGTTCCTTTTACTTGCGTACTTTGTGCCCATACGCTCTGCGAGGAAATGGACATAAAAGTAAGAAACATGAAAATTTTAAATAAATACTTCTTTAACATAAATTTTGCTTTATATTTAAATTATCTCAAATTGCAGAGGCAAAAATAGATGTTAAGCCAAAAGAGACAGACAATATTATATTAAGTATTTATTAATTATTTCTTACAGAATATAAAGGTAAATTTCGTTATTATCTACCCCTTTAAAGGCGATTTGATCTATCTGCCTGTTTAGGTTAACGTGCTGGAAATATTAAAATGAATATTATATGAGCTGGTCTTCAATTTTTCTGAATCTTATTTATTGAAATTTGCTACAAAGGAATAAAAAAGTTGTATCTTTTTTATAAAAAAACATAATATTTTTACTTGCGGATTGTTAATTTTATAATTAACTTATTTCCTCTCTTCAATTACGTCTTAAATGTATTAATAGAAAAACTCCGAAGCCGTTCTTATAAACAACCTCGGAGTTTTCTTATTTTGGTATATCTAATATTACAATCTTTGTTTCTTTAAAATAAAGACTCAAAGTTTTTTATATCAAAGTATAAAAGATAGTTAACCTAATTTAGCTAAGTATGTAGCCATCTCCTCTTGTATTTTTTTTGCTTCGGCTGTCGCTGCAAAAGCAAAGTCAACAGAACTGTCTGCATAAATTATCGCGCGGGAAGAATTCACGAGTAATCCACATTGCGAATTCATCCCATACTTTACAACATCGGCAAGGCTTCCTCCTTGTGCACCTACACCCGGAACAAGTAAGAAATGAGTCGGCGCATATTTGCGAATATCAGCAAACATTTCGCCCTGTGTAGCTCCCACTACATACATCAATTGTTCGTCTGTAGCCCATTTCTGAGATTTTTTGAGTACTTTTTCGAAAAGACGCTCGCCGTTCTTATCTTCTGTCAATTGGAAATCATAAGAACCCTTATTAGAAGTAAGGGCTAAAAGAATAACCCATTTGTTGGCATATTTAATAAAAGGCTTCACACTATCTTCTCCCATATAAGGTGCGACAGTGATTGCACTTGCTTTCAGGTCTTCGAATGCAGACATGGCGTACATCTCCGATGTATTACCGATGTCTCCTCGCTTAGCATCTAGTATAATAAATTGATCGGGGTATCTCAGACGAATATATTCTATCGTTTTGTGTAAAGCCACTATGCCCTTTACTCCCTGGCTTTCGTAAAATGCAGTATTAGGTTTGTAGGCAACACAATATTTTGCAGTAGCATCTATTATTGCAGTATTGAATGCATAGATAGGATCTTCTTCATCTAATAAAAAAGAAGGTATTTTGTTTATATCTGTATCTAACCCAACACAGAGGAAAGATTTTTTTCTTTTAATATTCTCAAATAATTCTTGCTTTGTCATATTTGTATCTTCAAAATTAGAGTCGCTTTTGTCTTATTTCTAATCTTTTTTATTTTTTACATTTCGCTTTCTTTAAGCCTTTCGGTATTTTCCGCAATTATCAATTGATCTATAATTGGCTGGATTTCTCCATCCATTACTGCCGACAAGTTATACATGGTTAGATTGATTCTGTGATCAGTCATTCTTCCTTGCGGATAATTGTATGTTCTAATCTTAGCCGAGCGGTCGCCTGTCGATACCATTGTCTTACGTTTCGAAGCTATTGCATCCATATATTTGGATAGCTCTATGTCATAAAGTTTTGTTCTCAACATTTGCATCGCAAGCTCTCTATTGGCTAATTGAGATCTTGATTGCTGGCATACAACAACTAGACCTGATGGTTTATGCGTTAGTTGTACTTTGGTTTCCACCTTATTTACATTCTGTCCTCCTGCTCCACTCGAGCGAGCTGTCTGCATTTCAATATCAGCCGGGTTTATATCCACGTCAACCTCCTCGGCTTCGGGCAATACAGCAACAGTCGCAGCAGAGGTATGTACACGCCCTTGAGTTTCGGTAGCGGGAACACGTTGAACGCGATGCACTCCCGATTCGTATTTTAGAATGCCATATACTCCTTCTCCAGTTACAGTAAATATAATTTCTTTGAATCCCCCGGAAGTGCCTTCAGTGACGCTTGTAATCTCTGTTTTCCAACCTTTTATTTCACAATATTTCTGATACATGCGATAAAGGTCTCCTGCAAAAATAGCGGCTTCGTCACCTCCTGTTCCTCCACGAATCTCCATTATTGCATTTTTGCTATCTTGAGGATCGGCCGGAACTAGAAGGAACTTTATTTCTTCTTCCAACTTAGGCATACGTTCATTGGCGGCATCCATTTCCTCTTTTGCTATTTCTCTTAATTCAGAGTCATCTTCGTTCTCAAGGATACCTTTTGCTTCTTCTATGGTGGCTAGTAGTTGTTTGTATTCTCTACGTGCTATATCTATTTTTTCTAAATCGCGATATTCTTTATTCAGTTTGACGTATCTCTTCATATCAGCAATTACGGCAGGGTCTGTAATAAGTTTCCCTATCTCTTCAAAGCGGATATTGAGTGCATCAAGTCTTTCTAATAATGACGAGTGGGCCATATCTTAATCTATCTTATATTTAATTTGGGGCAAAGGTACTGAAAAAGGTGTCTAGATTATTACTAAGAGATGGAAAATTTGATTAAGAAATAGCAATAGAGTATCTCTGAATGGAGGCTTCGTTATTCAATTTTTTAAGGTTTGTATAGTTATAAGTATATAAAAAAACAAAGAGACCGAATTCGGTCTCTTTAAAGTTTGACGCATCACTGCATTAAAAGCGTGTTTGTATGATGAGCGCGTAATTATAAGGAGCGCGCTCGGTCTCCTTTTTATTGATACTTTCAACTTATATGATCAATCTTCAGACCATCCAGTATAACGATAACCTTGAGCTGTATATGTTTTTCCAGGGAAACGAGAATTCGTAAAAGTGAAATATATCGAATCGGAAACAGTACCTGAGGGAGCAGTGGCTCCTTTCAAAATAATCTTTCCATCTGTCAATGTAAATGTATTTGTTGAAGAAGCAACATTTCCTGCCAGATTTTCGATATTACTTCCTGAAAAACTGAGAGCTGATAAGTCACAATTGATTTTACCATTAATAGAGTAAGCATTTGCTCCACTTAGTGAATAACTACCAATACGTATCCAACATTGAGTTTTTGATTCATCAGAAGTATTAGAAATTTCACAGTAGTTTTTATATACCTGCTTTCCGGCTTCATCTTTCACAATCACTCTATACTTGCCTCCCAGCGGATGGATAGAAGAATATTCTATTTCATAGTCTCCGTATGTTTCGCAAGATGCAAATCCTAGGAGTAATAATAACAGGACTGAAATATATCTTATTTGTTTCATATTATTTTCTTTTAAAAAACTGAGTATTTAATTAAACTTAGCTCTACTATAATTAATTTCCTTGAGCTACTTGCCACCATAATGGTTCTTGAGTTGGTTTTGTGGCAGGTGCATTCACATTGTAGAGAGCCGATACGTTAGGAACCGGAAGCCGACGAGGTATTTCTCTCGCTTGTAGTACTGTTGTTCCCGGACGAACTAAAGATCCTAGTTCGTAACCTTCCTCAAGTCCGGGAGCTGTATTGCTTAAACGTACCTTTTCAGCGTCACTAATTGCCGGAATTCCTGTACGGTTACGATCCATCCAAGCATCCCAAGCGTTGGCTTTTGCTGCAGCTACCCATTTTTGGGTTAAGATAGATTTTAGCATTGTGCTTAAAGAGGAACTTTTGAATTCATATGGACCTCCGGCTTTAATAAAGTCGGTAGCATCAAATCCCCAGCGTCCAAAAGCTTGCTTCACACCTTCATCGTATGCTGTTTTTGCTTCAGCTGTTTTTCCTGCTCTTGCTTGAGCCTCTGCTATCATAAAATAAGCTTCAGCTGAATTCATTAAATATGTAGTATCCGAATATGCTTGTTTATATCTTGATGAATTAACAAGCGGTACAGCTTCTGAAGCTCCAACAGTCGTTGAAGGCTTAGTTCCGCAAGGTAAACCTTCATACAATTGTCTATAAGTAGTAAGAACTTGTCCTTCTTTAATAGCTTCTTTAGCAGCAGTAGTTATTTCGTAGATTTGTTCTATACGTGGATCATTGGCTGCAAGTAAGAATTCAAGGAAAGTATGACATGCCCGTATATTCTCCTTAGTATTTAATTGGCGAATATTATACTCAAATAAAGGATTTCCTTTATTGGTTGCATCATCAAATACAGTGAAAGCAAAATTGCCGGTAAATAATCCTCCTTGGCTTATTAAGGCTGCTATTTGAGTCTTATTCGATTCATAGTCACGTAAATATATTTTTAATTTTAAGCTTTTTGCTAAAGCGACCCAAGAGTCAATATTACCTCCAAAAAAGTAATCTTGTTTTTCTATTAGAGGATTCATCCCTCCTGATGCACTGGGCGCTTTTGCTATAGCCTCATCTAACATCGCTATAATACCCGGATATACAACGGTTTTGCTGTCATCATACTTTGGCGCCGGATATTTTTTTATATCCAATGCTTCAGTAAAAGGTATATCTCCGTATAAATCTGTCAGCACGTGATAGTTGTATGCAGTTAAAACTTTACCGATAATCCAATAGTTCCAAGCTTGTTTTTCTTCTGCCAAAGAGATCATAATTTTGAGATCCTGTAATGTATTGGCATAAGCATTGGTCCAGAAAGCATTATATGATTCTTGATTTAGACTGTAATTCACAGTAGTATTGTACTGGTTGGTAGAGTTTCCCTGAGTTACATATTGGCACCATAAACTCCCTATCAATTGCCCATTTAATCCCAATTGAGCAATAGTACTTGCTTCTGCCGATGGGAGAAGGCTCTCCAAGCTGGCATTTGGTGGATAGTTGGCATTGGTGTTCACATCCAAATAGTTATCGCAAGACGTAAATGTTCCGCTTGTTAACAGTAGCAATAAAGCTATATATATTAAATTCTTCTTTTTCATTTTTCTTCTTTATTAGATTATTAAAACTCTACTTTGATAGCTCCACCAAAACTGCGATAAGAAGTACCACTAGATATTTCACCAAATTCAGAAGTCAAGTCGTTGCCCATATTGGCTACTTCAGGATCTACATAATTATTCTTCTTTGGTGTAAATAAGAAGAGGTTACGTCCAATAAAGCTTAATGTAACTTTACTCAATGGCGTAGACTTTAATGCTTTCTTTGGAAGATCGTAAGAAAGCGTTACCTCTCTGATTTTAAAGAAATCTTTTGGTATTACCATCTCATTACGTACTAGAGGATTGTACGAATAGTTACCTAGTGTATAATTCATCTGATTAGCCATAACAGGGATATTATTTTCCACATATTGTCCGCCTACTATTTTCACAGAGTTTGGATAAATAAATGAGTTACGCTCATTATACACAGTCTGTGTTGAGTTTCCGTTAAAGTGAGTGATGTATGATGTATTCGAGGCCATCCATCCCCCTTTATGCCAGTCACCAACAACTGTAAGTCTAAAATCCTTAAATTTAATAGAAGTGTTCAATCCTAAAATAAAATCAGGCTGTGATGATCCTATTACTTCTTTTTCTGTAGTAGATTGAGTAGGGAATCCATTTGTGTTTACAATCATATAACCATAGTAAGGGCTAGTTTTGTCAGTTACACGGTCTACTGATGGAACTTGGAATGTTCCAATTTTTTCTCCTACTTTCATTCTATATTCAATACCACGCCAGCTGTAGATATTGTATTCTTGCAATCCATCCCAAAGTTCAATCACTTTTCCTGTGTTTTTGGTAAATGTTGCATTTACATCCCATTGCCAGTCTTTTGATCTTATAGGTGTGAATCCTGCGGCTAGTTCTATACCTTTATTCTCCAATTCTCCAACATTACGAGTTTCGGATGTATACCCGGTTTCAGGAGCTAGCGTTGCATTTATTATCTGATCCTTTGAGCGTTTGTTATAATAAGCAAAGTCCAGACGAACACGATTGTCGAAGAAATTTCCTTGAACGCCAAATTCGTATTCAGTTGTAATCTCCGGCTTTAATGATTGACTCGGTAATCTATTATATTCAGTTAAGCCCAATACTCCATGAATAGGAAGGTACGTGTAATAGCTATTGTATGGTTCGAACCATGATGAGGTACGATATACTCCAGCGTCATTACCTGTTTGTCCCAAAGCTGCTCTTAATTTCAAAAAGTCAATTTTGCTATCTTTTAATGACGAAAATAATTCCGTAAGAATAAATGAAACATTACCCCCTCCATAAAAATAGGTGTTTTCATTTTTAGGTAGAGTTGATGAATTATCAGCACGGGCTGAAAGGTTTAGATATGCAAAACTTTTGTATCCTAGTTCAGCCTGAGCAAATAAACCGATAAGTCTTCTTTTTTCAGAATATTGCTGAGAGACAGCAGCAGAGCCTGAGTTTTCCAGACTATACCAATCAGAAACACCTAATCCGTTTACATATCCTCCTGTGTATGCATATGTCCGTTGATTTAAGTTCCAGCCGGCTGTGCCGCTAAGAGTAAAGTCTGATACTTTATAATCTGCAGACAAGAATGCTGTTGCATCAAGCTGATCTCTATTATATCTATTATTCGAATAATAACCGTTTTGAGCAGTAGCACCTCCTAAATCGCTATACGATCCGGGTATAAATGAATTTTTAGCATTTATATTTTCTCTGCTATAATTAAGAAAATCGCCACCCAAACGTGCTGTAGCTTTTAGGCCACCCAACAACTGATAAGAGGCTTCAACTTTACCGTATGTATGGTTGTCTTGATATAGGAAATAATTATTATCAACCATCCAATAAGGATTTGTTGCATAAAAAGTGTAATAATTATCAAGATTATAACGTTCGTCATTGTAGTTTTTCATTGAAGCGATATCAATGTCGACAGGGTTTTGTAAAAGTTCGATCTCCATTTGTTCAGTACGACGGATATCTTTACGCGCATAGTTAACAGATACATCTATAGCTAGTTTGTCCCATTTCGCATTACCACGCAAAGAGAATGTGTTGCGAGAATATGTGTCGGCATTATTTGGTAAAGTTCCATTGCTGGTTACATTTCCATAAGAAACATAAAGACCAAGGTTCTCTGTGCCATAGCGAAGAGATACAACATTATTCAATTCGTGACCTGTCTTGTAAAAATTGCGGATATTGTTTTTTACATACGAAAAAGGTTTGGTCATTGGTTCTGCTAACTGATCTGAACCCCACTCATGAATACTACCATCAAGGCGTGGTCCCCATGAACCGTTTTCGGCTCTATCCCAAGCACCCCAACCTTGTCCATAAAGATCCTGAGTTTGCATTACACGAAGAACATTTGAAGCCGTAAATGCACCATCGTATGTTACTGTTAGTTTTTCGCTTTTGGCTCTCTTTGTTGTGATCATGATAACTCCATTCCCTGCACGAGATCCATATAGGGCAGTAGCAGAGGCTCCTTTCAAAACTGTTACGGATTCTACGTCTTCAGCGTTTATGTCATTGGCGCTATTACCAAAGTCTACATAATCTGTTCCTGAACGTTCATTTGTGATCGGCACACCGTCTACAATGTATAAAGGATTGTTGCTGTTAAATGAAGAAATACCACGAATTAATACTTTTTGAGATGTACCTGCCGGTCCTGAAGCGGAAATGTTTACTCCGGCTATTTTACCATTCAATCCGCCCATGACAGAGCCGGATTTTGCAGCTGATATTTCATCCGATTTCACTTGAGTCGCAGCATACCCCAATATTTTCTGATCGCGCTGAATCCCCATTGCTGTTACAACGACTTCATCCAAAAGTTTGTCGTCATTTTCCATCACTACCCGCATATTTTGAGTAGCTTTAGTTTCAAGACTTTTCATCCCAACCAGATTGAATACCAGCGTGTTTTTACCATCCGGAACATTTATTGAAAATGTTCCATCCAGATCGGTTACTGTTCCGACTGTAGTTCCTTTCACAACAACAGAAGCACTTATTACAGGCTCACCATTCGTATCTATAACGGTTCCTGTAATCTTTGTTGTTTGTGCGGCAATATACCCTATGCTTAACAGTAAGCAGGATAAAATCAATAACAACTTTTTCTTCATACTTGTACACATAAATTTGTTAATATTAACACAATACACCTATTGAGTAGTACCGACCGGAGTTTCCTTTTTCACTGTTTTTTCCGTTCGTATACTTATTGGTACTAGTTCTGCGAGCTATTGGAGTCGCTTATAAACTTAAAGAATACAATGTTGAAGCGGAGTCATGCTAATTGAAGGGTGAAGAACCCTTTTGTGATTCCTTTGATTTAGATTGTCTTCTTGTGTGATATTTATATAGTTTTTGTATATAAATATTTTTGGCATGATAAAGCTAATTGAAAGCATTACAGTTGTATATCTGTAATCTGAAGCTATGTTAGCTTTGATTTCCTTTATCTTTATTTTCATTATAGAACACTACTTTTATTTAGAGGTAAGTTTTAAGAGTAAACTTATTTCTAGGAGCAAATGTAAATTAATTTTTTGTAAAAACGATAAAAAATGATTTTTTTTTAAATATTTTGTTTCATAATGATTGTTTATTTAGATTTATTTGTTCGAAATGATATGTTTTTGAGGTGTGTGTATCCTGATTATATCTCTAAAATACAAATTATTACATATTTTAAAACTTAATAAATAAATTTATGTAAAAGTATACCTCTTGATCAAATGAGTAAATACCTATTAAATGGTATTTTTGTACCATGTATTAGGTATAGATAGGATGGATATAGAAATAAGATTTTAAAAAGGTTGATAAAGTTTAAGGAAAAGCTAGAGGTGTATATTATATCTTTAGTTAATAAAATGTTATCTTTATATACCCATTCGCTAATATAAATTATGGACAGAAAGAAAAAGACAGGTACGCACAGAATATTCGAAGTTTTGAAGCGTGTAAAGAAGCTTTGGAAAAAGGATATTAATGTCTATTTTATTTCAGGGATGTGCTATAATTGTAGTGTATTTGATAAAATAGTATTACCAGAAGGATATAAGAAGAAATATATTGAATGGCACGTTCCCATTCCCGGACAGACGTTGCAGGAATATACTTCTGTTATGGCAAAAGAGATTGATACCTCCAGACCGTATATACTGATAGGATATTCTTTTGGAGGCGTTATTGTTCAGGTGATGAGTTCTTTCTTATCTCCAATAAAAACAGTACTTATTTCGTCTTTTAAAAGAGACGAAGAGATTCCAATCCTATTTCGAGCAGCTAAAAGAACAAATGTGGCAGACCGCATTCCGATGCGTGTATATGCTTCAACAGAGCTTATAACGGATCTTTTCAATCGTTTTGTTTACAATGTACCAACATCAGAATTGGCTGAGGTAATGACTTTTGTTGATCCTGTTTATATTAAGTGGGCTATTGAGCAAATTGTAGGTTGGGTGCCCGAAAATAAATGTAAACATCTCTATCATATACATGGAACCGAAGATCAGATTTTCTCTTATGAACATATACGAAATGCATTTCCTGTAGAGGGCGGGGATCACCTGATGGTGGTAAAAAAAGCTGATGCGATAAGTACTATTCTGAGTGGTATCCTTTTGATAAAAGAAATTTAGATTTTTGGAAATCGGGCTAAAGTTTATTTTAGTTATAGTATCAATGATTATTTTTTCTTTTTCACAGATGTAGGTTTGTCGATGTTGATAATCGCATAGTAAATGGCGTCAATAACTCCTGCCATTCGTTTAAAATCTAAACGATCCATTTTGTCTCCCGGTTTATGATAATTGTGATTGCGATAAAATGCACTATTGGTAATCATCATGGCATCAAAGCCGAGTGCCCAATAATTGCGATGATCTGAAAAATCTACTCCTTTTATCATTCCGGGGCTTGTCAGATTTTTAGTTTTAATTGTTTTTGCATTGTAAAATTGTTTGGAGAAATCTTTTACAAATTGCCCATGTCCCATTTTCTTTGTTAAGAGTATAAAGTCACCCTTATTGCCATAGAATAGTTTCATCGGCGCAAATGGATAACTCTGTGAGTCTTCAGCATCATTGAAGAATCCGATCATTTCTACAGCCACCATCCCATAAACGGGAGTATTCGATTTTTTCAGTTCACTGGCATGGATGTAACTACCCATAGATTGAGTGCCAAAAAAGGGTGGTTCTTCGAGCGTATACGCAACTAGTTCTATGGGGCGTGTTAAGTTTGATCGGTTAAATAACCGAGCCAATTCGAGTATAGCAGTTACGCCTGATGCATTATCGTCAGCACCTTCTTGTTTTCCGCAAACATCGTAGTGAGCACCGATTACAACCAACGCTTTTTGTTGTTTTGTGCCAAACCGACAAATAACATTCTTATAATTAACATTGTCTACAGTGTACGTTTGATAGTATGTTGTATCTGCATATTGGCTAAATTCTGTGAATATATAGTCTGCCACCTTGTTGAGTGTTACAGTATCCTCAAAGTTGCGAAATCCTTGTGTTTTGGTAATAGCAGTAAGATGTTTTTGTATACGTTCTGTATCCGACTGAGCATGCAGATTGTGTGGAACAAATAAAAGCGTGGATATGATAAAAGTGTATATAAGTTTCATTTTTGTGATCTGTAGTTTAACTATGGCAAATATAGTTTAATATTCAGGATTTCCTATTTGTTTTATTTCTTACAGGCTAAATTATCTAGTATTAAGATGTTTGTTGTTGTTTATAAGTAAATTAAAGTGACAATTTATAATATTACGGATAGCTATTACTTTTGTTACTTTTTGATATTTACATGTTTGATATACTGTTGTTTATGTTTTATCTGATTTTGTGGGAAATTGTAACCTTTTTGGATTTAATGGATACGTGAGATTGTAAAACTCTAGTTGTGTAGATATAACTAAAAGTTGAGGCGGCTTCTGTGTTAAAATGATTGATAATAAAAAGAAAAGTGTATTTTTGTATTCCAAAGTGAGAAACTTATAAAAGTATAATTCATAATTGAGGTTTATGATTGATAGAATAAATAAGCTGTTGGCAGAAATTGAGGGACTGAAAGCTTCTAAAGCAGATGAGATAGAGGTTTTGCGCATTAAGTATCTTAGTAAGAAAGGTGAAGTATCGGCTTTGATGAACGATTTTCGCACTGTCGCTGCAGAACAGAAACGGGAGGTAGGTATAAAACTGAATGAACTAAAAGAAAAGGCTCAGGAGCGAATAAATCAGTTGAAAGAATCTTTAGAAAATTCTCAGACTGTGGATGAGACAATCGACCTTACTCGCACTGCTGCGCCTATCGAGCTCGGTACTCGCCATCCGCTATCGATTGTAAGAAAAGAAATTTGTGATATCTTTCGCCGTTTAGGCTTTTCTATCGCCGAAGGTCCTGAGATAGAGGATGACTGGCATGTTTTCTCTTCTCTTAACTTTGCGGAAGATCATCCGGCTCGTGATATGCAGGATACGTTCTTTATTGCACGAAGCCCTGAAATTGTATTGCGTACACACACTTCTTCTGTTCAGACCCGAGTGATGGAGAAGCAACAACCACCGATACGCATTATTTGTCCCGGCCGAGTGTATCGTAACGAGGCTATATCGTATCGTGCGCATTGTTTCTTTCATCAGGTTGAGGCATTGTATATAGATAAGAATGTATCTTTTGCTGATCTAAAACAAGCTTTGTTATTCGTTGCTAAAGAGTTGTTTGGTGCAGATACCAAGATACGTTTACGTCCTTCATATTTCCCCTTCACAGAGCCTAGCGCAGAGATGGATATTTCATGTAATATCTGTGGCGGAAAAGGTTGTCCATTCTGTAAACACACCGGTTGGGTAGAGATATTAGGCTGTGGTATGGTAGATCCCAATGTGTTGGAAAACTGTGGTATAGATAGTAAAGTGTATACGGGATATGCTCTCGGAATGGGAGTGGAACGTATCACAAATCTTAAATATAGAGTTAAGGATCTTCGTATGTTCTCCGAGAATGATCAACGGTTTCTTGATCAGTTTGAGAGTGCATATTAAGATGTACTTATCGTAAATGCTGAGCGAAGCATTTTATGCATTTTATTTTGTGTTTATAAGCATCTTTAAAACAATATTATAGCTTGCTCTCGGCTTCAATAATCACTTTTGAGGAGAAAATACTTCAGAATATATTTGCATAATAAACAAAACTATTTTACCTTTGCATCGCATTTAAGGAAAACGGCTACGTAGCTCAACTGAATAGAGCATCTGACTACGGATCAGAAGGTTGCAGGTTTGAATCCTGCCGTGGTCACTTTAAGAAGAGAGGTTTACAAGAAATTGTAAGCCTTTTTTGTTTTGGTAAAATGTGGAGTTTTGAGAAGAAAACTTTGGCTCAAGTCTAAAATTAGGGGATCTCCTGAAAATCTACGTCGAGCGGCTGTCAATCAAGATATAGAAAGATTAAAAGTACTTGCTGCAAAACCTGCAGCATTGGGTTTAGCTTTATCATTATCACTACCTGTCAATTTGGTTAATTGAAGTCTATATACTTTTCTGTATGTTTGTCTTTTACAAAAGCAAACAAATCATCCGTGGCAGGTGATACTATTTCAAGAAATATTTCATCTTTATTCTTGAAATAGTTATAAATATTGCTCAATCCTACATTTGCATCCTTTGCAATAGTACGCATGGATGCATCTTTAAAGCCTCTTAGTATAAACTCCTTTCGGGCAGATCCTATTATAGATCTATATTTATCGTCTTTTAATACCCTCATTTCAATAGAGAACAATGTTCATTATTTGAATCCAAAATAACAACTATAAACGAAATAGTACAATCAGCATTTCTTGGTATTTTAACTTATTTGAATACCTAGAAGTATTAATGAACTCCTGTAGATAATAATTTCAGAAATTAACTAATTGATTTATATATTTCCCTTTTGAATATTCTGTCAAAAATCTAATAAGTTAATATGAGGCTTTTTATTATTTTTGTAAAAAGAATGATCATGAATGCAGAACAGATATTAAAACAACATGGAATAAAAAAGACAGTTTGTCGTAAATGTATTATAGATAAACTGATCGAAAGCGATGATACAGCTTTAACTGAAAATGAAATCAAAGATGCATTTTCAGGCTTATTCGATCGTGTCACTTTCTACCGCTCTCTTAAAACATTAGAAGAAGCCAAAGTGATACATCGCATTGTCTTGAATAATAATACGGTCAAATATGCCCTAAGCAGTCTTTTAGTTCTGTCAAAAATACATCCTCATTTTCATTGTACTAGCTGTGATAAGGTAACTTGTCTAGATTCGTCTTTATTGGATAGAAACCTTCACTTGCCATCTGGTTATAAAGTTGATTCTGCTCAAGTTTTACTTGAAGGAATTTGTCCCGATTGTATGAAAAAATAAAACCGAATACAATTTAATATATTCGGTTTTAAATACAAAGAATTTCAATTTTTATCTTTTATTTTCAGGCTTATAGCTTTCAACTGTTGCCATCCGGCCTTATCTGTCAACCGAATCATAAAATGATAATCTCCTGTATCTACATCTGAGGGTATAGAAATTTCATTATTGGCTTGATAAGTATTTTTACCCGAAGGAATAGTGAAATCCTGATTGTAAACGAATGCCTTTACAGGAGTTTTTTTTGACTCCAGATCGCACTCCACATCATCCGTACTGTGAGAATGATGATCGAAATTATTATGTATTTCGATATTATAGTTTCCCAATTCCTGATTATCAGCAAATACCGCTCTAAATGGAAAGCTTTCACCCCGATATAAAACGATACAATTCTGAGGAAAAGCATTGCTGCCACTCATATCGATGGAAGGTTTTTCCATATCCTGACTATCATCATCGTCGTTGCTACATCCCATAACAAAAAGGCAAACAAGAGAGTATAAAATGATTTTTCTATTTATCATATTCTTTATTTTTAGCGAATAGTTCTTTTTCAAAACTATTCGCTATTGATATCTTATAATTTATTATGCTCCTGTAATGGTCAATTTTTCCTTTATGGTTTTATTGGCTCCTTTCGCATCATTTGTTCTTATCTCAATTACATATTCTCCTTCTGCAGCACCGGTTGCTTTCAAATGTTTATGAAAAGTGTACTCTTTTACATCTCCGGTCGCAAACTCATCAGAATATGTCTCATTGAATACATAGGTTGTCGGAGTTGCAGCTTTATAAATACGGACACGAATAGAGGTCAAAGGATCTGAAGCATTTACCTTAAATTCGGTATGGATATTAGATGCTACTGCCGAATTAGCGCTTCCTATTTCTAAACCGGATATTGCGATTCCTGTTTCTTTAATTTCTACATCCATTGATTTTTCCAATGATTTACCGTTCTTATCATATACTTTGAAATGTAAATGGTAATCGCCGGCCGGAGTGTTTTCTGGAATAGAGAGATGTTTGTGGAAATCTATTAATTCCGTTTCACCGGCATAAGTATAAGTTGTATCGAGTTCAAAAGCAGATGTTTCGCCTTCGCTGTGAATTTCTACAAATATCTTGTCAATTCCATTTTCAGCTTTAATAGATGTAGCCTCTACAACAGGGGCAGTACCGATATATCCGATCTTATTATCAGCAAAATCATGTCCTGCTCCGAAAGTCAAACCGTCTATACTAATATTCACAGGTTCAGCTTCGATAGTCAGTTCCGACTCTACCGTTGTTGTTTGTCCGAATTGATCAGTTACTGTAAAATGCAGGTGATAATCTCCCGCAGGAGCATCAGCCGGAATATCGATATGCTCGTGGAAATCGGCATTCTTTACTCCGATATATTTCCCGTCTTTATATGATTCTTCAATTTTAAAGCTGCCTCCACTTTCCTGATGAATTTCAACATCAATTTGCTTTATCATCCCATCAGCCACGATAGTGCCTTCCAGATGCAGATCGCTTCCGGCAACTCCAATCTTGCTATTTTCACTACCGACTTCAGTCAGGTTTATAACCGGTTTTGCCGGATTGTCATCATCGTCATCACTGCTACATGATGTAAAGATGAATAATGACGTACTTAGAAAAAGGATTGTTCCCCATAGAAATTTTTGTTTCATAACATTTAATTAATTAAGTGGGCTATATATGCCCGGTTAGAGAATAAATAATACTTAGTGTATTGTGTTAAAAATTATATCCGATCATAACTGATATATTCCGTCCCGGTTCGGGAACATCTATCAGCCGGTAATAACTTGTATGATCGTAATACCGCTTATTCAATAGATTTTGCCCCTGCAGACGTAATTTTATTCTGTTTTGATTGATTTGCCAGCTACGCCCTATCGATATATTTATAGTTTGATATCCTTTTGTTTTGTTTTCAGGGGGTACAATTCTGTCCTGCGCTCCTGTTATATTATACTCTAGCTGAATATCGCTATCCGTTCCGAATATTTTGTTCTTGGGGTGATAAGCAGCTGTAAAGTTGCAAGACCACGGTGGAGAAAACGGAAGCGTATAACCTTTCTTATCTCCGGAAAGCTGCTCTGCATACAAATATTCACCTTGTGATCCTAATGTGATCTGTTGGGTGGGTTTGTATTCTAAACTGGCTTCAAATCCGTATCTTATTACTTTAGCCTGTGTATAATAATACATCTGTAAACCTTCGTAATAACCCGACGTCGGGTTCAGGTAGATATAGTTGGGGAAATAGTTCAGGTAAGGTTCTATCTGGATATCCAGAACATCATTTTTCCAGTTAATCCCGAAGTCTATTTGATAAGACTCTTCTGCATTCAGGTTCTTATCTCCTTTTTCGTAACGGAAAATGTGATAGTTTACCCCATCAGAACCTAGTTCTTTGGGAGTAGGAGCACGGAAACTTTTACCCACATTGGCTTTAAGCATCCAACTGTCTATATTGTAATTAATGCCTGCCGACCATGTGAAACTATTGAAACTCCTTTTCAGATTGGCAGCCCGCTCTTTATATACCCAATCTCCATTTTCCACAGGAGCCTGATACCAATCGTGATAACTGTCTATATGAATATTCGTTTGGTCGGCACGTATACCTGCACTGAGAATTAAATCTTCGGACAGTAAGTAGCGGTCATAGAGGAAAGCTCCTATACCTGTTGTCCGAAAGTCTGGAATAATGAAGCCCCATCCGCCTCTTGAGTTATGTTGATGTTCGACATTAATGCCTCCTTGCAGAGAGTGCTTGTTCTTGAATGGTAGTTTGAAGGAGATATTGGATGTGTATGTATTCTTATTAAACTTACGCTCCAAAGCATCGGGTGGGATAGGCATATATCCATGCGATACGGGTTCTGACAGTTCCTTTCTCAGATTATTTTGATAAGCAAAATTACCATCAAGATGTAATGTCCCGATCTGCAAATGGGAGTTGTTGATTACTTTGAAATGGTTTACCGAATGATAGGGCAGGTTGATATCCCTGGAGGATTTGTCATAGTCGATATCGGACATGCGCACTTCAAGACCATGTGCATCGGCAAAGAAGCCACTCTTTGAATATACATCAGATATCAGAAAGTTACTTCTAAAGTTTTTATCAATATATCCGAGTGTAATTCCGGCGTTCCGATCTTTTCCGGCAGTATTTCTGAGTCGTCTGTCCTTTAGTTTTATGTAATAAGAATAATACTGTATGCTATCAGTAGGAACTTTGTAATCTCCATAATCCACATAGGTGGCATTCACTTTATAATAAAATCGATTCTTTCGTCCTGCTATCTGACCGGAAAAACCAAGTGACTCATTATTGCTTCTGCCATAGAGATTTATATTTCCTTCGATTTTAGCTGAAGGGACATAATTATTACGTAAACTGATTACTCCACCTATGGCATCGCCTCCGTATAATAGAGAACCCGGACCTTTTAAGATTTCAATATCATCTACCGAAAACTGATCTATTTCCAATCCGTGATCTTCGCCCCATTGCTGTCCTTCGTGCTTGATTCCATTCTCGGTAACCATCATCCTGTTGAAACCAAGTCCTCTGATAGCAGGCTTGGACTGTCCCGAACCGATAGTCATCGCTCTGACTCCCGGTATTTTCTCCAGACTTTGCATCAGGCTACCGGAGAAATTATCTTCGATATATGATTTATCAACCTGAACGAGATTTTGAGCTGATTTCATTTGAAGACTTCTCTTATTGTTTCCGCTGACAACGACCTCTTCCAACTCTATATTATTCTTTCTGAGAATAAAGTCGCGATGTATATTATTACTTACGCTTAATTGTGTTGACTGAGGAAAATATCCCAGAGCATCAATATGAAGTATTATAGTCCCCGAAGCAGCCAAAGTAAGTTCAAAAAAGCCATTTTGGTCACTTTGTATTGTATTGTTATTCCCTACCACAGAAATAGATACTGCTTCTACCGGCATCCTATCTTCATTCATCACAAACCCACTGATTTTGAATGAAGATTGAGCTGATAAAGTGAAACAGCATAAAACGAGTGTCAGTAGTGTATAAGTAAATTTCATTAGACCTTTTCTTTATAAGAAATCCCAGTTATTATCTGTTAGCAGTTCATTCTGATAAGCATTATATTCAATGTCTGTACAGAGACAGTATTCCATTTCTTTTCTGATCTTTTGCTCATCCATATCTTGTCCGATGAATACAATCTCATTCATCCGGTCACCCCATGTCTTATCCCAACGACCCATGATATATTCCTCATTTGCCTGAAACGAAGGATGTTGATTTCTTTCTTTTGTTGGAAAAGAAGCCCACCATGAACCGATACGTTCCACCACGATAGAACCTCCGGCCTGACTTAGTAATAATGCCTCATTCTTTCGGCTTGCCAGCCAGAAGAATCCTTTGCTACGTACAATACCTGTATCCCAGTTTTTGCTGAGATATTCCTTGAATCTTCTGGGGTGTAAAGGGCGATGCTCACGAAACACAAATGAACCGATGCCGTATTCATCTGTTTCGGGAGTATGCTTATTCTGTAGTTCTTTCTGCCAGCCCGAACTTTGAGCAGCCTCAGCAAAATCAAATAAATGGGTATTTAGTATTTCTTTCGGATCAATCTTTCCATGATCAGCTTGAATAATCTTTGCATCCGGATTTAGTTTTCGGATAATATGTTTCATCTCTTCTTGTTGATGGGCCGAGATCAGGTCTACTTTATTCAGTACGATGACATTCGCAAATTCAATTTGTTCCACGAGGAGGTCTACTATGGAACGTTCGCTGATCGTATTGTCTGGATCCCTGTCTGTTAATGTTTCGGATGATCCGAAGTCATTATAAAAATTAAAGCCATCAACAACTGTTACCATTGTATCCAGACGTGAAATTTTAGTCAGATCAACACCCAAGTCTTCGAAAGCATAGCTGAATGACTGGGCTATCGGCATAGGTTCTGCAATACCCGTTCCTTCTATTAGCAGATAATCGAACTTGCCGTTTTCAACTAAGCGGGTTACTTCTTTTACCAGATCATCACGCAGAGTACAACAGATACATCCATTGCTGAGTTGTACCAGTTTTTCCTCTGTGCGGGAAAGTGCCGAACCTTTTTCCACTAACTGTGCATCGATATTGACTTCGCTCATATCGTTGACTATGACAGCTACTTTCATATTCTCCCGGTTATTGAGTATATGATTTAATATGGTTGTCTTTCCGGCTCCTAAAAAGCCACTTAAGACTGTTACAGGTATCTTATTCATTGTTTTTTTAGTTTATTATTCTGCTCTTAATTTGTATATATTTTCTTCTATTTCCAGATTATCCAGATTACGACCGATAAATACGAGCTTGCAATAACGATCTTCGTCTTGCTGCCACAAATCGCCCCTGTCAAAGACATAATTATCTTTTATCGCATGCAGAATACATTTTTCGGGTACATCTTTAAAACTGAGAATCCCTTTTACCCGGTATGGCCTGTACTTGGCAAAATAGAGAATTGTCTCAAACCAGAAGCGGAAACGCTCAAAATCAAGATCTCCGGGAATGGAGATTCCAATTGATTTGATATCATGCTTTAGATTATTACTTCCCAGAAAGGCAAGATTTTTAAAAGTCGAAACCGATTGTTCTATTTTCCTGCCCGAATACTGGCAAGTATCCAGAATTTCCAACTGTGAAATATCTGCCTGTGAAGTCGGATATATCGTAGCCAGTTGGTTAAAATCCTGTATTCTACTCATTAGCCCATCACAGTAACCTTGCCTTACCGAATCTATTTTGTTCAATAAGATAATGTCAGCTATAGTTAATTGTTTACGGGCTTCCGGTTCCGAGTCTATCAGATCTTCAATGTTGACAGCATCCGCCAGACAGATAACTGAATCAATAGTAAAACGTTCGATGATCTCATAATCGGAAAGAAAAGCATTTACGATCGATGTAGGATCTGCTATACCTGTTGTTTCAATCAATAAATGGTTGAAATCATATCCTCCTGTTTGTAACTTATTGATCAGTTCATAAAAATCGGTGTTCAACGAACAACAGATGCATCCGTTGGACAGTTCGAATATGTTTTCATCAGCTCCGATAATGAAACTCCCGTCCAAGCCAATTTCGCCAAATTCATTTTCGATAATAGCAAACTTTTTATCAGGGTGCTTCTTTATCAGGTTATTGATAAGAGTAGTCTTTCCAGCTCCTAGAAAGCCGGTTATTATCGTTACGGGGATTTTGCCCTTCATTGTTTTGATTTGATAATTTGTTTTACATTAATGATTTCTGCATGGATTTGAATTTCACCCAGATCAGGGCATTGACGCAAGCTACCACACAGATATTAACCGCTCCCAGATATAGTACCTCCATATTAAAGCCGAACTTATATATAATGGGTATCCAATAACTGGGTATACTCCAGACTGAAGACATACAGATAGGACATTGAAGAATAGGTTTCCGCAGGTATTTATTGAGTCGGTATTGCTCGTCCATTCTGTAAAACCGAAGTAGTCCCTCTTCCATCTCTATCTTTATCCTGTTGTCAATGTGATAGAGTGTATCTTCTATCTTATTAGAATATATCCCTAAAGACCGCCCTCTGCTTATAATTTTCAATCGGCCATCTCCTTCAATTATAGCCAAATCAGGTATCGCCATCCTAATCTTGCTGATTAAACTCGTAAACTGAGAACCCTCATAGTATATTTTTTCCTGTTTTGTTCGACTCAGGTATTTTAAAACCGGATATAATATCATCCCCATACGATCTCTTTGTTTTCCGTTGGGTAAAATTTCAGTGCTGTCATCGGCAGCTATTCGCACACCAACAATAAACATCGATTGCAGTAATACATAGCCTAATGCAGCGAGTATCCCATAAAATAGATTGCTTACTTCCATCTTGTTTTATTTATTATTTAAATGCTTTGCTAATACGGAAACCAGTTCAGATTCGGATATCAGACCTGAATATCTCCAAATTTCAGTTTCTCCTCTAAGAAGTGTCAATGCAGGTATAGAGCGAACTCCAAACTGTAGGGTTAGATCCGGATTGGAATCTATATCTATTCTTTGAATATTAAGATTCTCATTTTTCTTCTCTATTGAGGCTGTAGTGATCTCGGGTATGTGGCATGAAACACACCAATTTGCATAGAATTCAATTAATTTATATTCTTCTTTGATCTCTTTCATTATCGACTCTTTTATATTTTAATGTTAAATTGCGACACTCGTTAATCTTCATCTGAATTATTACATGCTTTGCAAATTCCGGTTATAGTTATACTGCATGTTTTTTCCGTATATCCTTGCGGAACAACAGGAATCTGGGCTTCTATCTCCACGTCTGTCAGTTTTTTACACTCGGTACAATAAAACCGGACTGATGTTTCACTGCTATGATTCTCATGACAGAAGGTGTATTTGATTATTTTTCTTTGGGTGATTATGCCCTGAATAATCTTCGTATCCAACAAACTTTTAATTGAGCGATAGAATGTTACCCTGTCAATTTCATGTATTCTTTTTTTTATATCAGATTCACTCAAAGGAGCCTCACTGCCTATAATCGTATTCAAGATGGCGATACGGGCTGATGTTCCTTTTAAATTATTCCTGTGTAATATTTCTTTGACAGATTCCATAATGATGTATTTTAAATCTGAAATGAATTGACAATGCAAATGTAATATAAATTCATTTGCAACATTGTTGCGGATAAAGAAAAATAATTACATTTGTTGAAAATTTTATTGGTTATGGAAAAAAACTTAATAACAAATAGTGTTCAATATTCTTATAATAAGAACTATACGTTCGTGTTTCCGGATATTGTTTGTGAAAAAGGAGAACATTTACTTATTACCGGGGCTTCGGGTTGTGGGAAAACAACATTGCTTCACCTGATTGCGGGTTTGATTACACCCAAAAGGGGGAGTATTTTGATAAAAGGAAATGACATTGCTCAATTAAGAGGTACCAAGTTGGATAAATACAGAGGACGGCAAATCGGAATTGTTTTTCAAACTCCTCAATTTATAAAATCGTTAACAGCAGAGGAAAATCTAAAGATGACAGTATCCCTTAGTAAGCTATCTGTAGATAATGTGTATCTGGATATCCTGTTCGATACTTTGAATATAAGTCATTGTCGGAATCGTAAAACAAATGAGATGAGTCAGGGAGAATTACAACGCCTGTCTATAGCACGGGCTGTTATAAATAAACCCTCGCTAATCCTCGCAGATGAACCGACATCCAGCCTTGATGATAAAAATTGTAGAGAAGCTATAAAGCTGCTTCGCTACCAGGCTGAAAAACTTCAGGCGGGGTTGGTAATCGTTACACATGACAACAGGCTTATTCCGGATTTCTCAAAAATCGTTCATTTAGAATCTTAAAAAAACAGACATGAATATTATACAATTCAACTTCAAACAAATAAAGAGCCGTCCGTTATCCTCGGTTTTGAATATAATTCTTTTTGCAACCGGAGTTACTATTATCTCTTTGGTTTTCCTCCTTAAAGACTCATTTGAAAACCAAATGGATAAAAATGCCGGAGGAATTGACCTTGTAGTGGGGGCTAAAGGTAGCCCTCTACAACTGATACTATCCGGTATTTATCATGTAGATTATCCAACCGGAAATATAGATTATAATGAGTCAATAGAACTGAGCAAGAATCCCTTGATAAAACAGGCTATTCCTCTTGCCCTTGGAGATAACTTTAACGGATTCCGCATAGTTGGAACCAATAAGGCATACCCCACTATTTATAATGGACAAATACAAGCGGGAAGCTTGTGGCAAAAAGACTTTGAGGCAACGATAGGTTCGAAAGTCGCCTCAAAAACAGGCTTAGTAATAGGCCGGCAATTTGCAGGGGTACACGGGCTATCGGCAGAGTCGGATGATGTACATGAGAGTACTCCTTATACAGTAACGGGCATCTTTAAAGAAACTGGAACGGTGCTCGACCAATTGATCTTAACCAATATTGAGAGTGTATGGAAAATACATGATAGTCATGAGCATCATCATGAGCATAACGAGGCAGAAAAAGATCATGAGCATGATACGGATGGGGGACATGAGCACGAGCACGATGCAGATTGTGATCACAGCCATGAGGAACGTGAACACGAGGAAGGGGAGCATCCTAAAGAAATAACAACATTGTTGATCCGGTACCAAAATCCGATGGGTGCTATCAGCCTGCCGCGTCTTATCAATAAGTCGACAAATATGCAGGCTGCATCTCCCGTACAGGAAATAAATCGCCTGTATTCCTTGTTGGGGCTTGGGATAGAAGCTTTGACTTATATAAGCGGATTTATAATCCTAATCTCAGCCTTGAGTATATTTATCTCTCTTCTGAACTCCTTAAAAGAAAGAAAATATGAATTGGCTTTAATACGCGTTATGGGAGGAAGTCGATTCCGATTGTTTGTTATCGTTATTCTGGAAGGGATTAGTTTTGCTATTATCGGATATATTGTCGGATTTGTGGCCAGCCGTTTTGTGATGTTTGCTCTATCTACCTATACTGATAATAACTTTAATTACACATTGCAACAATGGGTAACTCCTACGGATCTTTCTTTATTGATCGCTTCTTTGATCATTGGTATAGTTGCTGCAATAATTCCCGCTATTAAAGCAATGAAAACAAATATCTCAAAAACATTAAGTCAATGAAGAAAGTATTTTTTGCTATAATTTTCATTTGTTGTTTTTGTTCGGTAAAAGCCCAGAAAGCCATTGCCTGGCAGGCATTGAATGATGTAACGTGGAAACGCAGCTATGTTAAAGCGTTGGATGGATATTATGATGTAGCACGTTTTGGAGCGAGCATTGAAGCTCTCAACAATAAAGAGATATTGATTAAAGGTTTTTATGTGCCGATTGATATGGAAGGCAAAATATTTGCCCTTTCTAAATCTCCGTCAAACATGTGTTTCTTCTGTGGCACGGGAGGTATAGAAACCGTTATGGAGATATTTGTAAAAAAAGGCCACAAGGAACTAAAGCGAGTCAAAACAGATAAATATATTGAAATAAAAGGAATTCTACGACTAAACAGAAATGACCCTTACCATTTGATGTATATGCTATATGATGCAGAACTGGTACGCGTTATTAAATAAATTAAAATTACAACTACAGATATGGAAATTAATAATGCTTTATATGCGATATTAAGCGCATGTTTTGTCAGTGCCCTGTCATTTGTCGGGGTATTTCTTTTATATTTTAAATCGGACAAATTAAGCGGAATTTTAAATCTCCTGATTTGCTTTGCTATAGGTACCTTATTGGGAAATGCTTTTTTCCAGCTAGTGCCGGAATCTTATTTTCACATGGAATCAGCCGCAATAACTTCATGGTTCATCCTCGGAGGTTTTTTAGTGTTTTTTGTAATGGAACAATTAATACATATCAACCATGGAAACAAAAAGACTATCAAACCATATGGATATTTGAGCCTCTATGCCGATGGAATACACAATTTTGTAGACGGTATACTCATTGGTGCGACATGGATGTTCAGCCCGGAACTGGGTCTGGCTACAACACTAGGTATAATCTTGCATGAAATACCTCAGGAAATCAGCGATTTTGGCATATTGCTCCGTGCCGGATTTAATAAACGTAAGGCTTTGCTATTTAATTTCATTTCAGCTTGTACAGCAATATTGGGAACAGCGATAGCTCTTTGGATAGGAACTCAAATCGCCCATTTTTCTATATATATGCTTCCCGTAGCAGCCGGAGGTTTTATTTATCTGGCTACGGGCTGTTTAATTCCGGAAATATTACGGGATACTACCAAGAAAAATCTGGCTGTAAATATTATTTTTATTCTATCAGGGCTAGCTTTCATCTATTACATAGGACTACAGAATGGCCATAGCCACTGAATTCTATCTTTGTGAGGCAACATGATATTAGAAAATAGAAAATAAAACAAAGACGGAGCAAAAATGTTGGTATATTTTATTCATTTTAAGATTATATATTGCGCTTTAGTCGCTTTGGAATTATATCAATAGTGATTCTGAGTTCTCCGATCCCCACATATTGCAGTATATTACACTCATAGCTATCAATGCCGGAATACAATCAGCTGCGCTTTTTTCTCATTTACATATCCGTATTTAAGCCTTGAAAAAGCTATTTTATGGAAGAATAAGCAGTTCTTTCAGAAGATATATCTATTTTTGAGAAAAAAGCAAGATTTAATCTTTTGGAATAATGGCAAAAAAAAACATACCCGTACATAAACTGGGAAATTTTACCGACATTGGTTTTATACTGATAAATTTAGAAGATAATTACGATAGTTGGTCAAATATAGATATTGCTAATATGGAGATGCATCGAGATGATTACTATATGTTTATGGTAATGGATAAATGTAATGCAAATATTAAAATTGATTTTAAGGACTTTCAAATAAAGGATAGATCTATATTTTATATTTTTCCGGGACAAGTACAATCAAATCTTCCAAATCTCCCTGAACTTAAAGGTCTATCCGGTTGGGGTATTGCAGTAGAGCCTAACCTTATAGATGATCTGTATAGAAAGGTGCTAACAGATAATCTATTAAATCATAGAAGTGTCAAAATACAAGAAGAGGAATTCTATAATATCACACAATGCTTGTCTATAATTCAAAAAGAGTTATCAAGATCAGATAACTCGGCAATAGATAATAGAGTAATTATTTCTCTGCTTGATGCTTTCATCGGAATGTTCTCTAAAATATATCAAGAACGACAAGAGGCTACATTAAACACCAACTCTAGACAATTTCTTATAACATCAGAATTCCGAAAACTATTATCTGAAAACTTTAAAGCAATGAAAAGTCCATCACAATATGCAGAAGCATTACACATATCCACTTCTTATCTTAACGAAGTTGTAAAGAAAATCTCAGGATTTTCGGTCAGTCATTGGATCTTAGAAGAAAATATGCTAGAAGCTAAAAGATTACTCTATTACAGTGATATGAATGCAAAAGAAATTGCGTTTGCTTTGGGATACGACGACCATACTTACTTTTCCCGCCTATTTTCCAATGCAAATGGAGAATCACCTCTAAAATTCAGAAAAAAATACCGCAAATAGTCCAATCATTACTCGCTTCTCTCTATTTTATATTTATTGCTATCCCTATACTTTTGCCCACTCACTTTATAATAAAATAAAAATGGCAAATATATTAAAAGGGTTTGTTGGAAATCTGATAGATAAAATGACTTCATCTGCTGAAATTATTGACGTCAGAGCTTGGAACTCGAAAGGCATATATGAAATAGATGTGCATCTTCCAATGATTGATATGAATAAATGGAAATGCGTACAACGTTTAAAATGCAAAGTTGGAGAATTGAAATACAGAGACTATACTCCTGCTCATTGGGATGATAAAACGCAAATCTGTACATTGTATATTGATGCCGGACATGAAGGTGTTGGCAGCAAATATATAAGAGACCTAAAAATAGGTGACAATTTGATTTTTAGTGCGGCACACTCAACTCCAACACCATCCCAAACAGGAAGAGTATTGTGTATCGCCGATGCAAGTGCATTGGGAAATTCTTTAGCTCTAAAACAACTTATCGATAAGACAACCTATCCATTGGATACAGTTACATTTTTTGAAGAAAACTCCCAGATACCGTCATCTTTGAAAGAACAAAATCCAGAATTTGAATTTTTGTTTGGTGTTTTAGAAGATAAAATAAAAATATTGATTCAGTGGTGTGAATCTAAAGATTTGACAACTTACTCATCCATTTACATTACAGGAAATTCTTCGATGGTAAGAGAAGTGAGAAACATATTGAAATCTAAACCCAAAGTGAGAGCCCAAATATATGCAAATGGATTTTGGAAATAGCAATAATATATGAGGATAACCAAATAAGTTATTTAAGTATACAAGTGAATAGTAGCAACATGCAAAAGGACATGGCATATTGCTACTATCAGTTTTTTATAATACATATCCAGTCTGTATGCTTTCGTCCAATTAAATATAGATATTGAGGCTGAATTTGAGATTAGCAACAGCGAATAATTTAATAATTTTCTATCAAAAAACTTAAGCTAATACCCTACAAACAGGTAAACTTTATGATGAAGGTTTACCTGTTTGTATTATTCTCTTTTTAGATAGGAGGTTTATCAACTGGAAAGAAAAAATAACATTCAATATTGTTAATTGATAGGATTAAATGATAAAATGAAATAGTCACGATTTAATCTGACAGTTATAGAAAACCTACAACTTTCAGATTAAGTCTTAGCTATTACAAATGACTTAAAACATTATAATTAGTTTCCAATTTATATTTCTGTTCTCATGCATAGGCATTCTATTTCCTCGAGATATAGACATTGTAACAGATTCCGCTATTCCCATAGCTCTCCATACACCACTCTTCGGACATTTATCACCTGTTCGGGCAGTCATGCCCAGACGTGGTTTCATCATAATTATTTTCTATTTAATTTATAAAATGCAAATATAGAGATTATTTTCTATACAATATTTGCATGTTATTTATTTGCCTTGTTGCGTATATACGCTAATTTATCTTGGAATATATCAGCTATCTTATATGCACGGTTTTTGGCCTCATCGGCAATTGGCCCAATGAAAAGACTGTCCACGGTCTCAGTGAAAAGGGCTAGCCATCGGTCAAAATGTTCTTTACTTATAGGTAATTGTGCGTGTGGTGGGAATGGGAATCCGCTATATGTCTTTTCTCCTAATAGTATTCCTTGCCAGAAGGAGTATAATTTAGCAAGATGTTCCGGCCAATGATTTTGTATTTTGTCATTGAAGATCGGACCAATTAAATTATCTCTTCTGACCTTGCCATAAAAAATATCAACCATTTTTTTTATGTCTTTAATATCTTCAATATCTTTAGTTGGTGTCATATCTATTTCTCTTTAATAAAAACAAAATGTTCCCATCAAAGATATGCATTTATTTCAAATTCTATTTTATAAATGTTTTGACGTTATATTTGAGCGGCAGAGTAGTTTCGTATTTATTAAATATATAGAAATAATATTGATATAGTTTAAGAGATTTGTATTCATTTGAAAAAAGTTAACCTTGCCAGAATTATCATTTGCTAGATTATTTATCTATATTTATAACATTAAGAAAAGAAAAAGGTGACAAAAAAATACATACAAAAAGTTGTTACTTTTACATACGCTTCGCTCCTGTGACCTTTGGTTGTGACTTTTTAGTTAAGTTTGTGCTTGGCTATAGAGATAGCCAGCCCGAGTGCAAAAGATCAGATCAAGTAATGTCTTCATCATATTGGTATATCAGTATTGGTAGAAATTATGCCAAAGATATGTATTGTTTTAATGGGAAAATCCATGTTGGTTCGCAGTAGAATATATTCTATTGAGCTGATTCATAATTTATCTGCTTTTTCTGGAAATTCTTTAGAATCAAAAACTAAATTCATATTTACTTAAAAGATTAAATACATATATGAAATCTATATCTTATTTATTTATGATGTGTTTATTTTTGTCTTGTAATATTAGTAGTAGAAAAGAATATGCTATAGATGTTATAAATTCAAGTTATGAGGGACAAATAATAGATAAATATATTGATAACTCGAATCATGCAGCGAAGGTGGTTAAAGTCTATACGATTAATAACGACACATTAAATATAACAGTAGATTTTTATCCTGAATCATGGAACTTTTTAAATGTGGGTGATTTTATTGTCAAAAAATATGGTAAACGTAGTATCGAAATAAAGAAAAAAAACGGAGGACGAAGAGAATTTCCTTTATATATTCCAAATTAAGAAATATCTTTATTCTCATATTACCTCGTCCCTTCGGATTTGCAATCCGAAAATGAACAGGGCAAGTATCTATAGTCCATTTTAAACTATCCTGCCAATATAATGCTCCTAAGTAAAGACTCATATGATGCTTATATTGAAAAAAGTAGAGCAAGAGAAGAAAATATAATTTCTATTTTTATGAAAAATATAACCAAGCTAAGAGAGAAATTTCTTATATCAATGTGTATCTTAACAACGATATATTGTCTGTTTTTTTATGAATTGATTGAATCTTCTTGTCTTCCTATCATAATGTATACTTTAACTGGATTATGGATATTGCTAATTGTTATTTCTGTTTTTGAATTAATTGGATTTCTAGTTTCTAAAAAGAGAACAGGGGAAAATCTATATTATCAGTCTGATGGATTTGTGAGCTTTATATGTATATATTCTCAAATAATTGTAAGCTATTGTTTTTATATATACTTCTTTATATATTTTATTTTTGACTTATACAAAGATGATATAATCTTCAATTATATATTACTTATAATATTGGGGGTATTTATTGGATATAAGATAGCTTTTAAATCTTTCATATACTTAGAGAAAAGAAAATAGATCTATTATTTTCCAAGAGCTTTCTTCGTCTCTTCGGATTTGCAATCCGAAGATCAATAATGTAAGGATTTATAATCCACTATAAATCAAATTTGCCAGTGTTATTATTGATAGGATTGATTTTCTATAACTCATAAGATAAGTGAAAATTTTTCAAAAAATGTTCTCTTAATACATTCCATTCGATTGAAATCTGAGAATTATACAAAAAAATGTATCTTTGTTCATGTTTATAAATCTCTGAAAAAACAAATATGTTTATAATTTCTCTTTTAGATAAACTTGGACACTATGCTCTCCTCATGCAAAAGGTTTTCACAAGACCTCAGAAATGGAGTGTTTTTCTTCGCCAATATCTAGCCGAAATAAGTAAATTAGGAGTAAACTCAATTTGGATTGTGATAATAATCTCTTTTTTCATCGGTGCTGTTATTGTGGTTCAGATAAAGTTGAATATCGACTCTCCATTTATGCCACGTTATACGGTTGGTTATGTATCCAGAGAGATCCTTATCCTCGAATTCTCATCGACGATTATGTGTCTTATATTGGCAGGAAAGGTTGGATCTAACATCGCATCCGAAATAGGAACGATGCAAGTTACAGAACAAATAGACGCATTGGAAATAATGGGCGTAAATTCTGCCAATTATATCATTTTGCCTAAAGTAATCGCTTTGATGACTTTCATCCCGGTACTTGTCGTTCTTAGTATGTTCTTTGGTGTAATAGGCGGATATGCAGTCTGTATAATAGGGCAAGTGATGCCTGCTGATACCTTTCAGTATGGGCTTCAATTCTACTTTAAAGAATTTTATGTATGGTATGCTATTGTCAAAACGATAGTATTTGCTTTCATTATGTCTACGGTGGCTTCTTACTACGGCTATTCAGCACGGGGGGGATCGTTGGATGTGGGCAAAGCTAGTACTGATTCGGTGGTTATGGGTAGTATTCTTATTCTTGTTGCAGACTTGTTGATCACTCAATTGATGATGTCATGATAGAAATAAAGAACTTATATAAATCATTTGATGAACGAGAAGTTCTGAAGGATATAAATATTCTTTTCGAAGCAGGCAAAACCAATCTTATTATTGGACGAAGCGGTTCGGGTAAAACAGTTCTTCTTAAAAATCTCGTAGGCTTGATGCGTCCTTCAAGCGGGCAAATATTATACGATGGACGTGATCTTACAAAAATGAGCCTCGGTGAGATGAAAGATTTGCGTCAAGAGATGGGGATGATTTTTCAAGGATCGGCCTTATTTGACTCCATGACCGTTTTCGAAAATGTCAATTTCCCCTTAATGATGTTCTCCTCAATGACCAAAATAGAGCAAGAGAAACGGACTAGATTTTGCCTCGAAAGGGTAAATCTTGGAGATGCGGGTCATCTATATCCATCAGAGATTAGTGGAGGTATGATGAAGCGTTCTGCCATAGCTCGAGCCATAGCCCTAAATCCAAAATATTTGTTTTGCGATGAGCCAAACTCCGGACTTGACCCTCAAACATCTCTCGTGATAGATGATTTGATACATGATATTACAAAGGAGTATGATATTACAACCGTAATCAACACTCATGATATGAACTCGGTAATGGGTATTGGCGAACGAATCAATTTTATCAAGGAAGGCGAACTCGAGTGGCAAGGTTCGAGCAAAGATGTGATGTCTTCTACAAATGAAGATTTTAATGATTTTGTTTTTGCCTCCGACTTATTTAAGAAAGTTAAAGCTGCCGAAAACGAAGGTATCAAGTTGACTTAATCCATTTTAATTAAATGAAAGTAATATCATATAATGTAAACGGCATACGTGCCGCCGTAAATAAAGGTCTTTATCAATGGCTTGAACAAGAGTCTCCTGATATTTTATGCTTGCAGGAAATAAAGGCTATGGAAGATCAGATAGATGTATTGACTATTCAATCATTGGGGTATAATTACTATTTTCATCCTGCCGAAAAAAAAGGATATAGCGGAGTTGGTATCTTGACCAAACGGACACCAGATTTAGTGAAAATTGGAATGGGCATTCCTGACTATGATAGAGAAGGGCGTGTATTGCGTGCCGATTATGGTGATGTCACTGTGATTTGTGTTTATATACCCTCCGGTACAATGGGGGATATTCGTCAGGATATAAAAATGAAATTCTTGGCTGATTTTACACATTTTATAAACAACCTACGTAAAGAAAGACCCGAACTCATTATCTGCGGAGATTACAATATCTGTCATAAACCGATCGATATAAATCACCCTGAACGTCATACCAAAAGCTCCGGCTTTTTGCCTGAAGAGCGTCAGTGGTTTGATGAGTTTATAGATACAGGACTTATTGATACTTTTCGTGTGTATGATCAAAGTCCGGAGAAGTATAGCTGGTGGAGTTATAGGGCAGGAGCCAGAGGTAAAAATTTAGGGTGGCGTATAGACTATCATATTATTACAGAAGAAGCTCGTCCTCGACTTAATAATGCTGCAATTCTTAGTGAAATATACTTTTCTGACCATTGTCCTGTTGTAGTAGAAATGAGTTTCTAGGGATAAAATCGATCCTCATTTAGAATACGACTCGTGTTAGTTTGTTAAATAGTTTAATTTATTAAAAAAGAAGTATTATAGATTTAATAAATAACTAATAGCCTGTTAAAAACGGGCTATTTTTGTGTTTTATTTACTATTTTTGCATTCGAAAGTCATTGAGGCTTGAACATATATCAGATCTTAGTGTTAAATGGATAGTTGTAAACTAAGATTTTTATTTTTAACAACATATAAATAATAATGGCAAATTTATTAAACATAAAGAACTTACATGCCAATGTTGAAGGCAAAGAAATATTAAGGGGGTTAGATCTTGTTGTAAATGAAGGAGAAATTCATGCAATAATGGGACCTAATGGTGCCGGAAAAAGTACTCTTGCTTCGGTTTTGGTAGGCAATCCCAATTTTGAGGTAACAGAAGGCGAAGTAACTTTCAGAGAACATGATCTTTTGGAAATGGATCCCGAAGATAGAGCTCGCGAAGGATTATTCCTCAGTTTTCAGTATCCTGTAGAAATACCGGGAGTAAGTATGACTAACTTTATGCGTGCTTCATTAAACGAAATACGTAAGCATAGGCGAGAGGAGCCTATCTCAGCTTCAGATTTTTTGAAAATGATGCGTGAAAAGCGTCAATTGGTTGAGCTTGATAAAGACCTTGCTGGACGTTCGGTGAACGAAGGTTTTTCGGGAGGAGAGAAAAAACGTAACGAGATTTTCCAAATGGCTATGTTGGAGCCCAAGTTGGCAATACTTGATGAGACTGATTCGGGACTTGATATCGATGCATTGCGTATTGTTGCAGCCGGTGTAAACAAGTTGAGAAGCAAGGATAATGCTACTGTGGTTATCACACACTATCAACGTTTGCTAGACTATATTAAGCCTGACTATGTACACGTATTATACAAAGGACGTATAGTAAAAAGCGCAGGAGCTGAATTGGCTCTAGAACTGGAAGAAAGAGGGTACGATTGGATTATTAAAGATTTTGAAGAATGATAGAAAACCAATATATAGACATATTTACCCAGTATAGAGATAAGATCGATTCAAAGTCTTTATCAGGGATGAATGGTCTTCGAGATAAAGCACTAAATATTTTTAAAGATCAGGGATTCCCTACTAAAAAGATGGAGGACTATCTTTATCTGGACGTAGCAGCGGAGTTTTTACCTGACTTTGCTCTTAATATCAACAGATTACCATTTACAGGGAACCCTTATGTTGCATTTAGGTGTGAAATCCCCAATTTGACTACAAACCTGTACTTTGTTCTTAATGATATATTTCATGAAGAACACAAGCCAAAGATAAACTATCCGAGCGGGGTATTTGTTGGTAGTTTCAAACATTTTGCGGAAGAAAAGCCTGATGTGTTTTCTAAATATTATGGGCAGATCGCAGACATGGATAATAACGGAATTGTAGCATTCAATACAATGTTTGCGCAAGATGGTTTTGTTATTTATGTGCCAAAAGGCGTTGTTGTAGAAGAACCGATTCAGCTGATCAATATATTGAAGAGTGAATTTAATATTCTTGTTAATCGCCGAATTCTGATTATAGCCGAGGATGATGCGCAGGTAAAATTACTTATTTGCGATCATACTGTAGATGAATCTCAGTTTTTAGCAACACAGGTTACAGAAATATTTGCGGGACGTAATGCCCTTATCGATTATTACGACTTGGAAGAAAACTCAGATAAAGTTACTCGTTTGACAAATACGTTTGTTCATCAGCTTGAAGCATCAAATGTATTGATCAATAATATGACATTTAATACCGGCGTTAGCCGCAATAACTATAATGTAAAACTATCCGGACAGCATGCCGAAGCTTATGTCTGTGGTATGGTTATAGCGGATAAGCATCAGTATGTAGATAATTTTGCTTTTCTCGATCATCTTGTACCGCACTGCACGAGTACGCAGTTGTTCAAGTATGTGTTGCAAGACGAGGCTACAGGCGCTTTTTGTGGACGTATACGGGTTGAAAAAGATGCACAGAAAACATTGGCATATCAGTCGAATAATAACTTATGTATTTCTCCAAATGCTCATATGTATTCTAAGCCGCAGTTGGAGATTTATGCAGACGATGTGAAATGCTCGCACGGATTAACTACAGGACAGTTAGATGAAGAGGCTTTATTTTATCTTCGCTCTCGTGGTCTATCTAAGGAATCTGCTCGTTTGATGCTAATGCAAGCCTTTGCTGCGGGAGTATTAGAACATGTTCGTATCGATCGTCTGAAAGAAAGACTACTGGATTTGGTCGAAAAACGTTTCAAGGGAGAATCTGCTCGTTGCGGAAATTGTGCAGTATGTAAATGATAAATGAAACATGGTTTTCGGTTGCAGAATCTGATTATGCTGCTAACTGCTGACTGTTGACAGTAAAAAAATGAATATAGAAGAAATAAGATCAGATTTTCCTATTCTATCTACTACGGTTTATGGTAAACCTCTTATTTATCTTGATAATGGGGCTACTACCGAAAAACCAAGATGTGTGGTAGAGGAAATGACGAAAATATATTACACCACGAACGCCAATGTGCATCGTGGTGTACATTATTTAAGCCAGCAAGCTACAGACCTGGCTGAAGAATCGAGAGTGGTGGTGCAACAATTCATCAATGCTAAACATAGTCATGAGATCATTTTTACAAGGGGCACTACAGAGTCGATAAATCTTGTTGCTCATAGTTTTTGCCGCCAATTTTGCAATGAGGGTGACGAAATTATTATTTCGGCAATGGAGCACCATGCCAATATTGTATCGTGGCAGTTGCAAGAGCCAATACGAGGAGTTAAGCTTAAAGTAATTCCTATCAACGATAAGGGAGAATTGATGTTGGACGAAATGGAGAAACTTATTTCTCCAAAAACACGTCTGATATCTATTACACATGTCTCTAATGTATTGGGCACTGTAAATCCTGTTGATAAAATAATCGAAATTGCTCATAAACATAATGTTCCTGTGCTAATAGATGCAGCTCAGTCGGTTCAGCATATGGTGCTGGATGTACAAAAAATGGACTGTGATTTTCTTGTTTTCTCAGGACATAAGGTGTACGGGCCGAATGGAGTAGGCGTGTTGTACGGGAAAGAAAAATGGCTGAATCAGATGCCACCTTATCAGGGAGGGGGTGAAATGATAAAAACTGTTTCTTTTAAAGGTACTACATTCAATGAGTTACCATTCAAATTCGAAGCCGGGACTCCGGATTATCCGGGTGTGATAGCGTTGGCTACAGCATTGAAATACATAAAAAATATTGGGCTCGACTCAATAAAAGCATACGAAGATGAGTTATTAAGATATTGTACTGATGAATTACTGAAAATAGAAGGTTTACGAATATATGGAACTTCGGATAAGAAAAGCAGCGTAATCTCGTTTTTGGTAGATAATATTCATCATTACGATATGGGAATGCTTTTAGATAAAATGGGAATAGCCGTTCGTACAGGTCATCACTGCGCTCAACCTCTTATGGATGAGTTGGGTATAGACGGTACGGTGAGAGCTTCATTGGCATTCTACAATACAAAAGAAGAGATTTATCAGTTGGTAATTGGAGTGAAAAAAGTTGTTTCGATGTTTCGCTAGACTGATAGTGAATCTCAAAAAAATATAATTGTAAAAGTTTATTTTTAAATTATAAAAGCTTTGTGTAAATTTGCAAACTAATTTTTGAGTAGAATGAAGATACGAATCCTGTGTACCTTATTATTAGCAATGCTGCTTGCATCATGCGGCGAATATAATAAAATATTGAAAAGCCGCGATGCCGAGTTAAAGTATGAATATGCTAAGAAATACTTCGATCAAAAGAAATATGGAAGAACAATCACCTTGCTAGATGAGATTTTATCTGCATATACAGGGTCTTCCAAAGAACAGGAAATATTGTATCTGTTGGCTCAGTCCTATTTCTATGATAAAGATTATACAACAGCTACTCAATATTATACCCGATATTATAATAAATTCCCGAAGGGAGAATTTACCGAGTTGGCACGTTTCAATTCTGCTTATGGCTTGTATCTCGACTCTCCGGATGCGAGGTTAGACCAAACAAGTACCTATAAAGGTATTCAGGAATTTCAAAACTTTTTGGAATATTTTCCTCAAAGTGAAAAGGCTCCCGAAGCTCAGGATTTGATGTTTAAACTTCAAGAAAAGTTAGCATACAAAGAATTCCTTGCCGCACGCTTATATTACAACTTGGGGCTTTATAATAGAGAGAACTATTACGAATCTTGCGTAGTAACTGCACGTGAGGCTCTGAAATCTTATCCTTTCTCTGAATTTACAGAGGAATTCCAGATTTTGATTGTAAGAGCGAGATTTGAACAAGCCGTTTATAGTGTTGAAGAGAAGAAACCTGTACGTTACAGAGAACTGATGGATGAACATTTCAATTATAAGAATATGTTCCCTAACGGTAAGTACACCAAAGAAAGTGAACGCTATTATCGTGCTGCTCTAAAAGCATTGGGACAGGAGGTGGATGATGCTACCAACGAAGCCGTTCAGCAAGAGCTAAAGAAGTAAATAAATAATAGAAAAAAACAATATAATTATATTTTAAAAATCATTATGGATTATAGAAAAACAAATGCAGCAAGCAATACCATTACCAGAGATATGATGTCTTTGTCAGAAGACACCGGTAATGTATACGAAACTGTTAGAATTATTGCTAAGCGTTCTAATCAGATCTCTGTGGAAATGAAACAGGATTTGGATAAAAAACTACAGGAATTTGCTTCATATAACGATAATCTGGAAGAAGTTTTCGAAAACAGAGAACAAATAGAAATCTCTCGTTATTACGAAAAACTACCTAAGCCAACGCTTATAGCTGCTCAGGAATATACAGAAGGTAAACTTTATTATAGAAATCCTAGTAAGGATAAAGATAATTTCTAATATAGAATGATACAGCGTATACAGTCGATTTTTCTCCTTCTTACAACGATATCGATGGGGGCTACTTTTGTGATTCCATCGCTTGAGATAACCAGTGAAGGTCTTAAATTTTCAAGTATATTGTTCAATTCTTTAGGCATATTTGATGATTCAATATCTTATCATGCTTGGGGAGCTGCTATCTTTTGCGCCCTATCTGCTATAGTAGCCTTTCTAAATATATTTTTGTATAAGAAAAGGAAGTTACAAATAAAACTGGGATTATTTACGGCTTTGTTGATAGCTATATATTATGTGACTGCCGCATTTTATATAAATGCATTCTTAGATAAGATTACTCCAGAATATTCCTTAAATATTCAACTGGGAATTATTTTCCCTGTATTAGCACTGATCTTTGATTTACTTGCTGTTTCACGTATAAAGAAAGACGAAAAGCTTGTAAAATCTTTAGACCGCATACGATAAGCTATGACATTAATTTGAAGTAAGCATACATATTCGTTTTTTGATATTATTTAATATCAATTGCGGATATAAGTAATATAAGAGACATTTACACCCTTTTTCCTAAAAGCCCCTAAAAGGGTATTTAAAGAGGAAAAAGGGTGCAATGATATTTATGGGGTAGGGGTGGGGGATTCTTCAATCTTCAGTATTGCCTGTAATATCATAAATCTCTTTAATCTTATCAAGCTCGCCGTCCATATCGAAGTAAAGATCATGGAGTTGGGCATCCTTTATATCAAAAACCCATCCGGCAACTTTAGGATATCCTTTTTCGTAATAAGACTTTTGAACTTCGCCCATTTTGATTATGTTGCGGCATTGTTCATATGTATTAAGTTCTACAAGTCGCCTATGTCTGGCTCCGATATCATTAATAGCGGCCAGTTCCTCTTTATGTAGATGGTAGACGTCTCGTATACTTCGCAGCCAAGGGTTAAGTATCCCATAGTCCGACTTTTTCATCGCCGCTTCTATTCCTCCACAACCATAGTGACCACAAACAATAATAAATTTAACTTTTAGGTATTCAACCCCGTAGTTGATGACGGAGAGAGCACTCAGGTCAGTGGCTATAACCATGTTTGCGATATTACGATGGATAAAAACCTCTCCGGGTTTTAATCCCATAACCTGATTGGGATGTACCCTGCTATCAGAACATCCGATATATAGAAAATCAGGATGTTGGTCTGCTGCTAATAACTTAAATAATCCGGGATTGTCTATCTTATTTTTTTCTATCCATTTGTTATTAGCCTCAAATATTCGATTATATTTTTCTTGATCAGACATGTATTCTTTTTTAGTTTGTAGTCAAAGATAATATTTATTCTTTTTTATTCTTATTTTTTGAGATAGCTAACCTTAAAGTTGTTAAATTCAATAGGGATATTGCTTAATATTAAACGAAGTATAGATTGATGGGCTTTTACCTTAAATCCATGTATATAATAACCTTCGGATATTTATAAAAAAATACGATAGGAAGATTATCTTCCTATCGATTCAGTTAGATGCTAGCTTAATATGCTAATTTATTATTTAGAATAAGACTATATTTATTTATCAAATCTTATATTATGTTCCCAATTAATCAGGATGTTTTCATCAGCAGTACCATTGTGTCCATTACCTGTAATATCTGCGAAAGTATTTCCTTTACCTTCATTCATAGGCCAATAACCAATTAAATTAGGATTGGTTGGGTCTATAGAGAAGTGCATATTATTCTTTATTTGATCTCTTGAGATTGCTTTCTTCCATAATCTAACCTGGCTCATCTTACATTGATCTCTAAAATAACTACCACTCGAAATCATCTCTACATAGTCGAATCTTACAGACCCTCCTTTTGGCATTGGGGGTTCAAATTTTACATTAAATTCCCCATCACGATAGACCGTAAGAGTTTTTCCGTCATATACAAAAGCCCAATGATACCATTTTTTTGGTTCTAGATCTCGTTTTGTTTCAACTTGTCCTCCGAGTGTTTTTATTTGGAGGTAGTTGTATGGACTATTTGCATCGCCGAATCGAATGTATATTTCATGATCTTTACTTCCCATGTTGAAAATAGCTTGATTATTGTTGCTATATCCGGACATATTTGTCAAACACTCAAGGCTCCACTCTTTTGTAGTGATACCCCAAAGTGTTGCTGGCGCAGTTCGTACCATCTTTTCATTATAACCCTTCATTACAGCAACGGACGTGATTAAAGGCTTGGATATCAAATAAACAAAGTTGGATAAAGTGTTGGAACGTTCAATACCCTTAGTCGCTACATCACTCAATTCAACAGAAATAGCATATCTTTTTCCTTTCATATCGAAATCAGCCAAAGGTATTCTACAAAGTGCTCCTATTTCTCCCGCGGGAATAATAACTTTCCCTTTATCGGGGATCTCTATATTCGGAATTAAATTATATTCTGTCGCATTTGCTTTATTGTACTCTTCGAGAAGGGTTGGATTGATTTTAATATAAAGTTCTACATCATGATCTAATTTCTTTGCAAGGCGGATATTGACGTCAATATTTATATTACCTTCCATAACAACAACTTTAGCCTCAGAAGTTGTTGCATCGCTCAAGTATACATTATTATCCTTTACTTCATATTCTGCATTTTCACAACCGATAAAAGCAGTGACTGTAAATGCAAGTATAAAATTTACTATATTAATCTTTTTCATATTCATGTATTATTCAAATGATAGTTACTTCGATTCATTCGTTTTAGGTTTACTTTTTTGCCTTTCGTAAAACGTCTTATATAAATTCGTAATTCCGCGTCTAAGAAAATAATATTCTTGAGCACCATCATGTACAAATTTTCCTCCACGAGGAGCATAATCAAACCCGGTGCGATAAAGTCCACATCTACCTATTTGTTGATCGATCGTTCCTTTTTTGTAAATATAATTTGACATATTAAGGAATCCTCCACCTGTAGAAGCATAACTTTCAAAGTTTTCTGTTATAATAGTCCTTTTTACTACTTCTTCTGCTGTTATTCGATTTTTATCAATATGTATACTCATATCTTCTATTACGCCATCCATCCGCCAATCAGACATGCCTCCATAGGCTTGTAGAACAAAATAATCGACATACTGAGATTCCCAGTCTTTATCCATTCTGCTTCCAACTCCAATTTCTCCGTCAATTAAAAATAGTAAGCCTTCTTTTGCCGACTTTCTACCGGCGCGATCTGTTCTTTGGGAGCCCTTTCCAAACCAATATCCCAATTCTTCGACAAATATTCTTCTTTGTGTTTTGTTTCTCCATAGAGGACTTCCATGTGTAGGGTCAGGCATACCCATAGGCTCATAATCCCAATCAAAACCATCATATCCGGCTTTTACAACTGCATCATAGATAGCTTCAGCGTAGCGACGAATAGCTGGTCTTACGATAGTTTCGTCCGAACTGTTTCCGACATCATATATTGCTTCATGAGGAACATCAGCTCCTATGTAATCGGAGAAAAGAGTTACTACAACTTTAGTTCCTTTAACTTTCTGAACATATTCCATATCTGCTTTACGTTCGGCAGTAAGATCAAATTTTGGATGACCTCCCCAGTTAGATGCAATTGTTACAGAATCGGGTAATCCTCTAAGACTATTCTCCCCTGTAGGATAAGTTCCGGTCCAATTATCGAACCATACAAATATTTGAGGTAGTCCCGGTGTCTTTTTCCATTCTCGTAAAGCTGTATAGTATTCTTCTGTTTTGATCGTTGCTTCAAGATCTATTTTGTTTTCAGATTCAATCTCGGTCCAATCGCTACATCCCATCATGAGTAAAGATGTAATAATTAAATTCAGCCCTATATTTAATATTTTTATTTTCATAATTACGTTTTTTTTATCGGTTATTTAATGTTTTTTTGCCCACCAGATATCAACGCTACCATCGTCAGTTCCTCCTAGCAGAGTTGATACTGCTTTTTGTACATTTTTGTTATTACCCGAATATTCTAACTGCGGATACGGAAGTCTTCTTGCCATACGGCTTGAAGTATTGGTTATTGATCCCATAAGACTACCTGCACTTAGGTTTGTTTGAGCTGTGAAGAACTGAGGGAAGCCTGTGCGGCGATGATCGCACCATGCTTCAAAACCTAATGGATAGTTAGCTAACCATTTTTGAGTAATAATTTTTTCAAGTTTAGTGTTTTCTGTAATTCCACTATCGTCCCAATTGACCGTTGTTGGGCTTGCAACTTTAGCTGTTGCCGAATTCGCAGGATCTCGATATTCTTCCGGAACAGTTTTTCCTGTTAAATATTCACCCGGACTGATATTATGTTGTTCCATCGATAAGATTATACCTCGTTCGTAGTATTCTTTAGCTTTTGCATCTCCTCCGGCAATCCATCCTTTAAGTGCAGCTTCGGCTTTTAGAAATGCTGTTTCGGCGGCGCAAAAGACTAATAAAGGAGAATCTTTAGTGAAAGCAGGTTTTGAAAAATAGTTAGCGTTCGAGTATATATCTTTGTTTATATCTTTAATGCCCATACGCACACCTCTATATTCAATTGCGTCTTTTACTTTTGTCATATAAGCTATACGGCGAGGATCTTTAAATCCATTCATATATGAAGACAGGACAGCGCTACAAGCTAAATCGCCCCACAAATGTGATGCTTTGTAATAAGGATTATCGTTTGATGGAAGAAAAGCATTATCAGCATTTATCTCTATTGTTCCACCATTATCATTAATGGCAGAAGATATAACCTTTTTTGCATAATCTGTATCAACAGCAGCGATACGCACAGCTATTCTTAGTTTTAGAGAGTTTGCAAACTTAATCCATTTGTTAAAATCACCATTAAAGATCTTGTCATATTGTCCGATTGCTCCTTGTCCCGAAGTTTCTTTTAGATATTTAGTTAGAGCAATGATGCTATTGTCTAGATCTTCGATCATATAGTGATATATGTCTTGTACACTGTCGTATTCTACTTCCAGCTTTCCATATCCCATTTTAGAATAAGGTATTGGTCCGTAGGTATCAGTTATTCTCAGCATTGCAGCTACTCTGATAATAGAAGCCCAAGCATATATATGCCCTTTTCGCTCGGTTACATCAATGATTTTTTGAAAATTGGAATAAAATCCAATAAAAACAGTACTGAATGGAGCCTCTATCCATCCTGCCGGAGGATTGAATGTTCCAAAATTTGTACCTTGCCAGTTGTTAGTCGTTACCATATAACCTCCATATTGATTTCCTACCATCTGCTCAATATGTTGACTATTGTTTTCCTGACTATTATGTAAAAGATATAGCATTGTAGGAAAAAGATTTCCGAGTCTTTCTGTTGGAGTCAGGTCATCTTCTGTTGGATTTACAGGATGTAAATTATCTCCAACACAAGATGTGAGCAGAAGTGTAACAGAAATGAAAACCACAGCTGTGATTGATTTTAAATTATACATTTTCATTTTTTTATCTTTTAAAATTGAAATTTGAGGCTAAAACCTATATTTCTTAGACTTGGTTGCATGAAATAGTCGACCCCGTTGTAGAATGTACTTGAAACAGAAGGTGTCAACTCCGGATCAAAAGGAGCTTTACAATAAATCATAGCTAAATTATTTCCGACAAAAGCCACAGTTACATTGGCAATGTTATTGATCCATTTTCTCGGGATAGAATACTCAAGACTCAGTTCTTGTAAGCGAATATTAGTTGCATTGTAGACGTAGAAATCAGATGCTCCTGTACCTTGTGCTATTATATTTAGATAATCTTTTACAGCGACATTATGCCCACTGATACCTATTGGCCCGGCTTCTCGAAGTTGAGCACTACTTTTAGATACTCCATAGCGGTCTAACACTGCTTGTGTATTTGATATAACCTTGCCGCCAAAACGACCACTAAGTAAAACATTAAGTCTAATTCCCTTGTATGAAAAAGAGTTTCTCCATCCCATATAATAATCGGGTAGAATGGAGCCTATTTTTTTATAGTCTTTGGTATTTTTTATCAGTTCGATAGAAGGCAACTGAGTTACATTATCTAAATGTATATAACCATTGATGTCTCTTTTGAAATCAGAAACAGCATAAATGTCTCCCATAGAGCCTCCTTCACGAATAATTAGTTCCGGAGACCCTGTTTCGCCCAGTCTCGCTTTAAGTACTTCGTCTATTGTTATGCCATCTGCACTTTTCACTAAGCTTGTCACTTTGTTTTTATTCAAAGAGAAAGTATAGTTAGACGCCCATGAAAACTGCCCCCATTTGTGCTCATAGCCTAATGCTAGCTCAATACCCGAGTTGCGTACATTTCCTGATTGAATTCTCTTTCCATCATAACCTGATCCGGGAGGCAATGTTGCGATATGAGTTTGATTTTTAGTATCAGATATATAATATGTAGCATCAAAATTTAAGTCACCATTCAAGAAACGCATATTTAGACCAAATTCATAAGAGTCAGTTATCTCTGGTTTCAGATACCAGTTTGGCTCTAATTTGGCTAATGCGTATTGCCTGGTTTGGGAATCGTAATAATAAAATTCTCTGGTGAGATATGGCTCATACGATTTTCCGACAGATGTGTATGATGCCCGTCCTTTGAGATAAGTAAACCAACTGGGAAGAGTTATAATTTCGCTGAAAAGAGCTGATAACCCAACAGAAGGATAGAAAAATGATCTTTCTTTAGATAGGGATGCCTCAAGTGCCGAATCCCAGTCGTTTCGTCCTGTGAGAGTTAAATATAAATAGTTGTTGTACCCAATCTCAGCATTTGCAAATATTGAATTTACTTGATGTTTAAGCCCATCATCATCTATTTTGAAATATCTGGCAGGGTTTGTATTCTCTCTGGTAAACCAATTTGTTATTTTATCAAGGTCTCCTTCTGTTGAATCAAAATCCATTCTTCTGTCTTTCAATGATGCTCCGGCATTGACATGAAATGAGAATTTTCCGACAGCCTTATTTAGATTGGCTATGATATCTCCATATGTTTGAGATTCATTTTGTAATTCTATGCGATAGCGTCCTTTAGGCCCTGCAAATGTTTCAAGTGTTCCTGCATAACGCTTGTGAGTAGCTCGCGAGTTTGTATTGTCTACATTGATACGCCCGACGATATTCAACCAATCAGTAATATTGTATTGTAAACTAGCTGAAATCATATAGCGCTTTCTTTTCGCTTCGCGATTCATACGATGCATAATCCAATATGGATTCTGCATATCTAATCCTTGAGCTCCATATGGCCAATATTGAGTGTTCACTTCTTTTGCCTGATCGTAACGTTCGTATAGTTGGACTTCACTAAAATCTTCGCCTCGAGGAAAAAGATACAAAGCCGGTAATGGATTGAAATATTTACCTTGCGATGTCATATTTTTATTTTCCTGAATAATATAATTAAAACCGGCGTCCAGTGTCAATTTATCGTGGAAGAATTTAGCTGTATTTCGCAAACTGAAATTATAACGTTCATAATTATTGTTAGGGAGAATCCCTGTTGCATTATTTGCTGAAAGAGAAATATATGTCTGATTTTTCTCATTTCCAGTCGATAATGATAGAGAATTGATGATATTAGTACCAGTGTTAAAGAATTTCTTCGGGTCGTATGTGTAATCAGTCGCATCGCCCCAACTAAGAGGAGACCCTTTTACATTGCCATACTTGTTTTGGAATTCCGGCATTTTAAATGGGCTCGAGAATGTTGAGCTGTGGCTGTAATTAATTGATGTTCGGCCGACTTTTCCTTTTTTTGTAGTAATGAGAATAACTCCATTTGCACCCTCGTAGCCATACAACGCAGCAGCTGATGGTCCGGTGAGTACAGAGATACTTTCAATATCATCAGGATTGATATCCGCTGCCGCATCAGTTGTTGCAGATGATGTTACTGCACTTTCGTCTTGGTTGGTTCTAGACATTGTGCTATTATTCATTGGTACACCATCTATCACGTACAACGCATTATTACTTAGTGAAACAGATTTAGCTCCGCGAAGGATGACTTTTGCTGCAGAACCGGGACCAGCAGAACTTGTGCTGATTTGTGCACCGGCAACTTTCCCTACTAAAGAATTCATGAAGTTGACATTTTTTACTGTTGTAAGGTCTTCATTCGTAATTTTCTGGACGTTATAACTTAAAGCTTTTTCTTCACGTTTAATACCCAGAGCTGTTATTACAACGTCATCAAGTTGTTTTGAATCTTCTTTTAGGGTTATTGATAAGGTGGCTCCGTTTTTAATAAGAATCTCTTGTGAATGAAATCCTATATACGATATTCTGAGGGTTTGTCCAATAGATATTGGTAATTCAAATTTCCCATCAACATCGGTCTGAGTACCTACTGTTGATCCTTTGACAGACACCGATGCTCCAACAATCGTTTCATTCTTTTCATCAGTTATGATACCTTTCACATTAATCTTTGATTGTTGTTGTGTTCCTTTTTGTGATACAATCATGATTTGGTCATCTTTCATTTCATAACTGAATCCTGTTCCTTGAAGGATTGTATTCAGTATGTATTCTAGAGAGTTATTCTTGCCATCTAACGTTATTTTTTGATTTTCATCAAGCTTAGATTGGTTGTAAGCTATAGACTTGCCTGTCTGGTTTTCAATTTCCTGAAAGGCTTCTTTTATTGTAGTGTTATTTTTCTTGATAAAAATTTTAAAATTTTCTCTTTGAGCTTGTATAGATACAATTCCGAAGAAAAGTAGGCAAGCTAGGAGAACTAATTTTATCCTTGATTTTGCACGATAATTAATCATAGTTCTTAATTTAAAGTATAAAATAATATTGGGTATTTAGGGAGCGGAATCTCGCATGTGTGTTTTGGCCAAAACGATTTAATTATATTGTCGATATTCCTTCTTTTGCAATTTGTCTTTTAATCTTGTATCCTATTGAATGTTATTTTTAATTATTTAATATTGATGTAACATACTTCGTCGGTTAACTTGTATTCGAAATTATCAGCTACATTTTTGATAACTTCCAATACATTTTTCAGTGATGTGTCTTTCTTAAATCTGAAATTATATTTGTCTTCTATTGCCTTATTCGATTTATAATGGAATGCTATATTATAGTTTCGTTCTAAAACCTTTATGATTTCTTGAATAGTTGCGCCTCTGAAGGCCAATTCTCCACGTTGCCAGGCTGTTTCGTCATCTACATCTATAGTTGTTTTAGATTGCTCTTTTGTTTCTCTGTTGTACGAAAATTGTTCATTGATTTTCAAAACTTGTTCACTATTAATGTTCTCTTGGCCAACCTTTATACTGCCACTAATTAAGGTCGCTTTGAATTGATTATCATTTGGGTATGACGAAACATTAAACTCTGTGCCCAGTGCTGTTACTGCAAAACCGTTCGATTTTACAATAAAGGGTTTGTTTGCATTTTTCACTACCTTAAAGTTTGCTTCTCCTGACAAATAAACTGTACGATTCCCGTTGCCAAATTCTTTAGGATATATGAGGATAGAATTTGAATTTGTTTCTACAACCGTACCATCAGGGAGTCTTATTTTATTTATCTCTCCGATCTTTGAGTAATGCTCTACAATGTTTAAGTCTGAATTTTCGTGCTTATTCCCCAAAAGTGAGTAGACTGTAATGCAGCATAATATGATGGCTGCTGCAACAGCATAGCGCCAGATGGTAAATTGTTTTGTTCGCTTTTGTGTTTTTTCTTTTCTGACTAAATGTGATGCGTATGCAATACGACTATTTTCTTCAGTAATGTTATTTGGTTCATTCCAAAGATGATACAACGCATTCTCTTTTTCTGTTTTATTTTCCTCGCTAATTAACCATCGATGAAAGTCTGAAACGGAGATCTTCGTGTTTTCTTTGTTGGTAAATAGTTCAAAGACTTTATTTCTATATTTATTCATGGTTGTTCAATGGTCGTTTAAGTCACTTACTATATATAAGACAACTTAGAGAGAACAACTACTCAATCAAAAAATGAAAAAAAGCAATATTTTTTTTAATTCCGCTAATGCAAGGTAAATATGACGTTCGACAGTTCGTTTAGATATATTTAATATTTCAGAGATCTCCGTTACACTTTTCCCCTCAAATCTGCTCATCTTAAATATTTTTTGCCTTTGTTCAGGCATTTGCTCAATAATATTCATCGCTATGATTTCTGCTCTTTGGCGTGTAGATTGTTTTCTAAGTCAATATCATCAATTCCGAAATTTTTTAAATCTAAACTTTGTTGATATTTGCGCTCAACAACTTTACGTTTTATAATATTGAATAAATGATTTCGTACTATTACAAATAGTAGTTTATCTTCAGGTTCATTTTCAGACCATATTTCGGGAAGCTCTAGCAATTTCATGAAAATATCTTGTGCCGCATCTTCGGCATCCTCTTCATACAGTAATATTCGGAGCGCAAAAGATTTGACTTTCGGGTATTTATCAATAAAAAATTCTTCGAAACGTGTATTCATCTTTTTTTGAAATAAATTAATATACTTCTTTTTGGAAGCTTTATTTAATTTGATAAATGGATTTACGGTTATTTATTTTCTATTTTGTAATGTTTGTTGTTTTGACACAATGAGGCTGATGTTGCAAATATAATCAAATTTAGGAAGCTGCATCTTTTTCTATAAAAATAATGTCTGTAGAATTGATTATTGTGATTCTAAGTTATTATAGAGATTAATGAACATTATAAAAAGGAGATAACCAATGATTATAGGAGTGAAGCGTATGTAAAAGTGACAGCTTTTTGTATGTTTTTCTCTGTTAATATTTTCTTTTCTAAAAAGCATATATAGATAAATAATCCTGCCAATGATGATATTGACAGGATTTGTTTGTATTACGTAATCTTCGGATTGCAAATCCGAAGGGACGGGAGAATTCGTATTTCAACTCTGTTATTTGATTATTCTTGTTTTTTTAAAATAAAAGCTTTTTTATTGCCATTCTTATATAACTTAATCTTTTTTTTATTAAGTATTTCTACAAAAAAGTAAGGGACAGGAAAATCATCCTCTGTAGAGAGGATTTTCATTTTATTACATTCTAATAATATTGTATTCTCGTTTATATATTTCCAGTTGCCATCATATTTTAATGGAGAAATCGTACCTGATTCTGAAATAGAAAAAGTATTATCAACACTTAAATTAAGTATTATTATTAATCTTTCATTAATATCAGAAGAAATATTTTTATCATAGACATAAGTATTTGTCTCTATTAGCGAATTATTTTTGATAGTTTTACATGAAGAAAATAATAAAATGAATAAGAATATTAATATTAATATGTTTTTCATAATTTTCTCATTTATTCCATTTCATAAACGGAAGTTGATTTAACTTTACAAAATCATTAGGGTGTTCACCTACTACAATAGACTGAGTCTTATCGGATCCGATTGGAGATAACCCTAATCGAATTGTCCAATATTGAGATTCACCATCAAGATAATGCCCTAATGAAGCATTCATGTTCACTGGATATAGATCATTACCATTTACTTGTATACTTCTAACATAATTTGTATTAATATCTTCTATATTTTTATTTGATGTTATTTTTGCATAAACATGACTAACCCGATATGCTTCTATTTCTGAATTTACCCCAGTAAAAGGTACAGCACGTATTTTCCCATTACTATCTTGAACATACATAAATCCTAATGTACCATTTTCATACTGACCTCCATGAGTAATTTCATGATATAGATTGTCATCATCAAATCCTCCAAGATACTCTATTTTGAATATATTTCTTTCTTTATCGTATGAAAATCCTCCAATTGACCCTAATTCTAATTGTGTAATTTCATACCTATTTCCACTGTTCCATATTTTTTCTAAATTGGATGATGTTAACTGCAAATATGAAATTGCTTGATCATATTGTCCATTAGTATTATTTCTCTGATATATTTCTAAAAGTATATAAGTTCTAAAAGCTGCATTAACCCATGCTCCAACACTTTCCTCGGAAACATACATTCCTGTTGGATCAGTATATTTTAACGGATTATTCATCACATATGCATACGGACTCCAACTATAATATTTCTCCGCCAACGGATCGACCGTTGTAAACCTCCCCACTGCACTTTCATAATACCTTGCCGAATAATCATAGAGATTCAATCCGTGCATTTGATCCAGTTCCTTGCCATTGTATTTGTACGGCTGCTTCTTCTGTTCATCTACAGTATTCTCTGCAAAAGCTGTACCGAACGGATAATAATGGTTCCTTTGTGTTACCGTTCCACTGGCATTTACCACTACACGGTTGTTACCCAAGTGGTCAGTCATATAGTAATGATAAACTCCTCCTTCTATATATCCTCCGTCAACCAGTATCCTATTCAAGACATTATTTTTATAGATAACATTACCCACATAATCGGTTGTTTCCGTAGTGGTTGTTTCTGGCGAGAATGGAGCCACTGCCATTACTGTGGCATTCTGCACATTCATATCCGTCTCATGAACTGTCCTGAGTTTTACCCCTGCGGCCGAGTACGTGTACTTGATGCGACCTTTTACGCTCGGGTTGGCTATCTCTATAGCTCGTGGTAAATTTAATGAATTATACTGAATTTCAGTTATCCCTTTATTCAAATCTTTATTCATTGCCCCATTCTTGTTATAAGTGTATTCCACAACACCCGGAGCATTGGGCACATCCTTAAAGTCTGCCGACGGGGCATAAGCAAAGTTCTTTACACCATCTGCCACATGAATCATCTGATTACCCGCATAAGTCAGAGTCATGTTATCAACCAACGCATAATTCACAGCACTTGTCTTTCCTATCCGGTTCAAGCCTGTTATATTCCCGTGCTTATCATAGATATAGGAGGTATTATACATTCCGCCGGAGGTTACCCCATTGTATGCAGCATGCAGAAGGCGTGACAGGTTATCATACTTAAACCTGTAGCTTCTTTTGCTTTCGCCTTGCAGTTGCCATTCCATACCCGATATATTGCCATTGTAGGCGGATTCATAGTCTGAATAGCTATGTGCCGTTACCTTATCGTTGTAATACAATGTCTGGCTAAACAACGGGCTGGTGATCGATTTTGTCCACGAACGGATGTTGTAACCGTAAGTTGTTTTGGATGAAGCGAGACCTCCCTTTTGATTGCTTTTGAGCCTACCCAACTCGTCATAGGTATTATCGGCTAGAGTGACCTGTGGCCTTGCCGTTGTACCGTCGGTCAATTGGTGGGTTGTGGTCAGCAACCGTCCTGCATGGTCGTAGGTATAGGTATAGACCTCCGTTTGTTTTCCTCCTCCATTGGCATCCTTGGTATGGACATGCATTTTCTTCGTAGGCTGACCGGTAAAATTATAGGCGATATATTCTTCGTCTACTCCACCCAAATGATTTGCCGATTTAGTTTGAATTAAACGACCACGGTTATCATAGTATAACATCGAGACAGTACCAACTTCCATACTTCCATCAGGCATGAGGCTTCTTGCACGTGTTGCTGTCAGTTGCCCTTTGGGTGTATTTAATAGCAAACCGTTGTCAATATACCTCTGTCCGTATCCGCTCTTTTCAGTATATTTCAGTAATTCTCTGTAGTTAATTTGAGTATTGTTGGGAAATGCATCATATGCATCATAATAATTAATTATCATAGAGCCTGTGTAGACTACTTCAGGTAGAATATTCCATGTATATCCATAATATTTATTCGGGTCTATTTTTTCTGTTACAACAATATCTTTACATTTAGTTATTAGACTTGCGTGTGATGCAGAGGATGGATATATCCCCGAGATAACCAACCGGCCGAAGGTATCGTATTTATTAAAAGTCCATTCGGGAGTTGGTTGCTTTGCCCGTTGCTCACCCTCTTGTGTAAAGATCAGGCGGTCGGCCTTGTCGTAAACATAGTATATCGGTTCACAACCGGGAAGGCGTTTCCAGATACAGCGGTTGCGGTCGTCATATTTATACTGGTAGCCCAGCTGGTCGAGTTTGGCTTGTGCTATGCCTTCATCGTTGATACGTGGGGGCAGGACAAAACAAAGGTTGCCGAAATCGTTGTATACATAATAGGTATCGTGTGCAGTGCTTCCTTCCATCTGTCGGGTCAGTACAATTTGTCCCAGTTTGTCTTTAAACTCGTAGGAGGCATGCCCGTCTTCATCCTTAACTTCTGTTACATACAGCTGTCCGGTGGCATAGTTTCCGTTTTTTGTCAAAGTGGGACTTTGGTTTGTACCGCCTGCTATGTATAGAATACAGTTCAGGGTTGCATTTCCTGCAATATTGGTTTTGTAATGAGTTTTTACACCTTTCCCGTTTTTATGCCAGTCTGCTCCCGGTGCATATTGCTCAAGGACACGGCTCAGAGGAGAGGCTTCATAAATAGGACGGCTGTAAGCTACCGAATCAAAAGCGGTGTTATAGGTAGTACTCCTGTAGGTAGCCATCGCACTAGCTTTATAGTTAGCCAATGGCATATAAGCACCGTTGTTACCCGCAGCTACCGCCGGAAGCCACGAACGGTCTTCTCGTCCGAAAGGGTCATACTCCTGATAAGTCACAAGGTCGGCTGCCTGAGGAGTAACACCTCGCTGTACAGTCTGCACCGGACGACCCAATCCGTCGAAATACTGGATGGTTTCCATGTACCGGCTGCCGTCATCCGCGATATAGGTCTTGGTCTGGATATAGTTCTGGGATGCACTCACCGAAGAGGCTTGACCCGCATAAGGATCGCAGGTCGAAGGATTCACCCTTAAAGTAAGACCTCCCGATGTGCTGGTGGCTTTGAAACTGAAGCCGGGTAAAAGACTGATTGTCTGGCAAGCGGTTTGAGTACCACCTGTAGTTTGTGCAGTCTCTAAAGTAATTTTCACCTGACTCGTTAACCCTAAACTGATAAGATAAAAGGATATGATGGTAAATAGCTGTTTCATGGTTGAGAGGCTTTTAATTGTTCTTTTAATTCATCTATTTGCTTTTGCAGATCTTTATTTTGCTTATTCTGCTCGATAACATACAATGTCAGTTCCTCGATCTTCAATAAAAGCTTTATCTGCATCTCGTTCACATTCAATCCATTTTCAACCATTTGTTTTTCTGATGGGATTTCAGGTAAATGTTTGTTCTCTTTTACAAAGGCCTCCACCTCCGATAAAGGCTTTAACTGATAATCAGGAGAGAATACAAAGTCGGCGCCTGCGTTAACTTTTATATTCACTTGCCGGGCATTGATTGTTCCGGCGAGATTGAGCCCTGATGAATGAAAACGAGCTATTTCAGTCCCATCATTCACGGCTATGCCTACAGAGCCTCCTGTATAGCTGTTTCCTCTGTAAAAATTAATACTGTTATTTAATATGTTATAAAATCTATGTTCTATGGCAAATGATTTAGTATTGATAGGTTGAGTAACATAGGAACGTACTCCCAAAAATGTTCCATCTCCCGTCGTATTCCCTTCCTCTAACCGAGCAAAAACTGAGCGCAAAGTATTTGTTGAAGTATTAGTAATATCAATTCTATCTTTCACTAATAATTTTCTATTTATAGGTTGGTCTTGAGAAAAAGCATTTATTATTGATAGTGAAAAACACATAAAAATTATAATCATTTTCATAATAGTTCGTTTTATTTTTATTGGTTTTGATAATGATAATCGTATGATTGTATAATTTGTTTGTTGGCAGCACTGACAATATTATCTTTATAGATATAAGTTTCTTTGAGCCGTCCAAAGCTATCATAATCATAATAAGTAGTAATACCCGATGGATAGGTAGAAGTTAACATACCTACTAGAGGTTTATAGGTGTAAGTCGTAACTAAGGCCTTAGGTAAAGCTCTTTGAAGACTACCATCCTTTAACTTCGTCTCACTAGGTATTGATAATGCAGATAATGCATCAATACTAGCAACTGAAAAGATTGTTTTTGCAGCAGTTTCAACTTCTGTGAAAGTGGCATTTTTTATCTCTGCTATAGGATATTGGCCACTATAAGACCATAGATAAAAAGTATGATTTGAATCATCTTTAGATAAATAGATAGGGTTGCCATATTTATCATAGTTATGATATTTAATGCGCTCTTCTGCAGACGAAGCATCTTTTGACATAAATATCGAACCGGGCTTCAATAAAGAACTTGAGCCAAACTGGGTATATTCTGTTTTGGCATATTGTAACGGTTTTTCAGAATTAGCCAGGTTCTTTTTTCTAATCTCTGTTATAATCGGTATACCTACCTTATTCTGGCTTATCATCTTATCCATATTAGTTTGTATCCCGACTAAATCCGGAGCATACTTATATTGGGTTATAACACTCTCTCTGGTACTTGTCGTGAAGGTTGACGTTTTGAGATTATAATATGGAGAACTGCTATAAGTATTGATTTTATTTGAAATAATATTATTTCCCGACAGATAGCTTTTTTCTTGGATTTTAATATCTTTTACTGTTGTTAGATAATTATGATAGTACATAATAGATACATTCGACACATCGTTATCTAAGAGAACCATATTTATGGGATGTTCGTAATCCTGGTTTAAAACCCAGCTGGGAAGGATTCCATTCGAGTTAAAACTGTATTCAAGGCTTTTTTCACCCGATAATATATATTTGCCGGATTCATTTTTGTATACTTTTTCGTTTTTCAACAATCCATAATATTTATCCCCGGTATTGGAATAAGCTGTACCTAAGTTTTCCTGCCTTTGAACCACCACACAGGGAACATCCGTTGCATCATGATAAAATCTTTCTATCGCTCCGCTATTAGAAGCTCCGGTTTGCTTTAACTCCGTAACAACAGTATAATAAGACTGCTGTTTCCTGTTGTTGTATAAGCTATTAAGTGTAGATGCCGATATTTCCAATATGTTTCTGTCGTAAAAAGCAGTTATCGGATGCTCTGCTCCGGGAACTTCACACTTTAATATATATTTAGTCATCCGGTAATACTTAGGTGATATTATCTCATTGAGTGATGTAAGATCGGATGGGTACTTTGATAATTCGTTATAGTAAAAACTCCGTTTGTTTATAATTTGACCATTTGCATAATCATAGATGGATTTAACCCGGACTCCACCCGAATATACTTTCTTTTTGTTTTTTGCTCCTACACGATTATATTTAATATCTATAGTCCCGCGCGCAGCATTCATTGGCTTGGAACCCATATCTAAACTGATTTCATATTCATGACCTTTGGTCGTTTTTATAGGACATATGGCATACATATAGTCTGCGGAGGGGGTGTCTGAACACGGCGTGATGGTGGAGGTTTTATTCCCATAATCTCCAGTCAAAGCCAGAATTGTTTGACCGGAAGTGAGATCTCTAACCTTTACGGTATAAATATCATGTGTGGGATCAGGAACGGGCGATTGGCAACCATTTTGGGTTGCATTATAATCTAATCCCGCTCCGGCAGAAAAGTTAAGGTCTTCACCATTCGATACAAATTTAAGTGTTGTATAATCTACCCTTTTACAATTCCTGAATAACTCAATAAAATTTGTACTGTATGTATAATCGTCTACAAGTTTTTCTGTGGAATTTCCCTCGTACGTGATATTTGTGTATCCTCCCGTCGGGAAAGTGATGGTTTTAAGCATGCCGTAATGAGTGTATTCAGGATATACTTCCTGGTCTGCCGTAGCATAGGTATCTGCCATATATCCTTTCTGTAAAATTGAATAGATTACCGGATCTTCTTTAAGAGATTTACTGAATGGACGGTTATTATTCTTGCCATTATAATAACCATATTTATCTTTGTTAAAACTCAGTCGAGGAGGAAGTTGTTCTTTTGAATAATAATCGAATGAATAGGTTTCTGCAGATGTTCCATTTTCATCCTGGATTTTTACATTATTGAGAAATAACCGAGATGGGCTAACATCATAATTGAGTAACAATTTTCTTATAGTACTGGATTGATTCTTTATATGGATCTCTTTCAAAGAAACACCGCCGTTGTCCTGCCGTCCGGTATTATAGGCGAAAAGAATTGTCCCGTTAGCAAAAGAGATCTCAGATATTACCCTTGATTTTATAGTGCTGTAAGATGATGTTTCCGAATAATTGCCTATATAGTCACTTTGCCTGCATTGTTCTCTATACAGGAGGCTATAGGTATTACCGGCAATATAACTCATATTATTTTCCCGGTATTTAAAACTGACCTTATTTTGATTGGGTGTAATAATTTCTTTGAGAAACCATGCTGAATAATAAAACAGGTTTCGCGGAGAATTATTAGTGGATGTCTGCATACCTTCCTGATACTCATGGCTTCCTCCGAATATATATTTATATCCTTTGTTATCAGTAATTGTAAAGGTAGACGGAACCCCGTACCCTACGTTATTTAAAGAATTACTGTCCGGATTATATTCAATTTTCACATAATCTTTGCTGTCTATATAAATATTTAAATTTTCATCGAAATAAAAATTTCCTGAAAGTCCGTTCACCCTGAATGAAAACCAGTCTCTTTCCGTATCATAGTTCGTTGGAGCGGTCTGATTCGTTATGTTTTTTATCTTTATGGCATCGGTTTGCGTATTGATTGATGAAGGATACCACCGACTGGATAATTCATCTGGCTTACCACGCATAACTCTAGATATAATACCTCCGGCATCCAAACTCCAGTCATGCCCTGTTATCGATGATGTTTCGTCTACTTTAACTCCCCCGCTATTATATGTTAGAGATATAAGCATATTAAAATCAGTCATCTCTATTGCATAAATAGGAAGACTATATTGGAAAGTTCCGGTACTACTGTTAAAAGGAATATTACCAAATGCTGTAAACTTATAAGCTGTTGGCGAAGGGGGAATAATATCCGGCATGTAAGATTTTAGAGAGAGTTCCTGTCCGAAAGCCAGGTTATGAATCCCTGTCAATAAGGCGAAGATAGAGACTAGAAGAAAGAATATCCTTTTCATATACTTTTATTTATATTTAATTTACTTTTTAATAATAATTTCATTTACAAACAGGTCATTGGCGGTAATCCTTAACGCATAGTTCTTCGGATAAAGCGATGAACAGTCGATCGTTTCATAGTATGTTCCTTTTGTTCTGTTCTTCAAGGCGATCTTCTTGACCGGCATACCTTCCAACGAGTACAACTCAAATGAGACTTTGGCGTCTTCCTTTAATTCATATTCTATGTTCAAGAATGATTCCACCGGGTTCGGATATAGTCTGCAAGTCATCACATCTTCCAATGTGACGGACTTGGCTTGTCCTTTATCTGTGTTCTGATTGTTGTCTTGTGGTTCCTTCCACAGTTCATCCAGCAGTGCCTGGTTCTCGGGATCGGTATCCAGATATAAATGATCCTGAGGAGGAAAAAAGAATGCTGTCTTGAATATCTCCGTACTGTCTCTCAGGTTAATGTTCCGTATTGTTTCAAAGACTGGATAACGATACCCTTTGCTGTACCAGCGGCAGGTTTCCAGCTGCTTACCGGCATTGTCTGTTTCAGATGTAACAGAACTACCTTCCTGAGATACATCAAAGATTGTTTGTAAGGTCTTTACCCTGAGTACAGGGCTAAGCGTATCTCCCGTTGGAAGGATCATCTTACCGTAGGCATCAGCTGTAGTAGTCATTACTCCTTGTGTCTTTATATCTACTGTAGAGGAATAAACTCCTTTTGATTTGTAGTCTGATGAAGATCTTTGCCCGTAGTTTAACGGGAAATGCATCAGCAGCATGGGATTAATATAGTTTAATACCACCGAAGGGTTTTCATGCCCTTTCTGCAAAAGAGAATCATTTGTTAAATGATAATAGTACATCGTATTGTGTTCAGTACCGACGATCAGTTCATTGTCTGATACGTCCTTCTTCAAATAACGGGTATTACCCAGTATATATACACTGTCTCCTTCCAACGGAGGAAGAGAATAGGTAAGAGTATATTCATCGTTGACAGATTTGAGTTTACTGAAATCCCAGAGCTTGTTGTTTCCGCTTTCACCGGGGTTTACATACTCTACCTGCTGCTTGACCAGTACATCACCAGCGCGGTATTGATTATGAGAAATGTTCAGTTGTGCAGACAAAGAAAATGCACAGCCGAAAACACTTGCCAATGTTAATGCAATTGCTTTCATGTTATATTTTATATTAATATTATCGTAAATTCAAAATTATAGGACCAGGCACCTTCTTGTGCAGTCCACAAAGATTAAAAAGTCTTTTTTTTAGTTATAGATTAAAGAGTTTTGGAAAGAAGTGCTGAATGTCTTCTATTAGATTTATACAGATAAATATGGAGTTTTTATAATAATTTGTCTTCATAAGCAATCGGTTAAAAAGTTAAGTTAGTCCTTTTTATTACCTTGCTTTTCTTTATGGATACTTCTTATATATTCAAATATATTAAATTATTTTAAGAATACAAAAATCATTGGATTCATAATGAAAATAAAAAATATGAACTTGAAAGTCTTAAGTCTTCCAAATAATCTTAAACTTTATTTATTAATCTAAATACAAGAATATCTGTATAGTGTTTAGTGTGGGTTCAAACATATAGATATAAATATGGAGCTTTTGTGTTTTATTCTTTTTTAATACTCTAATTTCTATTCATGCCTATTATCTATCTGCTTATTAGGAGAATCTGTTGTTCATCAATATTATTTTCCATTTGCATAAAACCTACTATACGTTTGTGATATAAAACATTCTAGATATTCATTGCAAGACAATAAATACAGATACTGACAAATTTAATCCTTAATAGGATAGGAGATTATAGTATAAAGAACTGATGAATAGAAATTAAAATAATAATATGCTTCGGTATATTTATAAATCCCTATTTATTACTAATTTAAAATCTGAAGAATTATGTCAATAATCAAAGATGCAATCAAAAGTTTTGATGCCACGGATGCAAAATTCGAAGAGCAAAAAGAAGCTGTAAAAGCTTTGGAACAGTTGGGAAGTGCGAAAGCCGATATTTTTATCAGGGATATTGAGAAAAGCCTATTGACTGCCGGTGAAGAAAAAAGTAACAAGACGGTACCTATTACATATATGGTAGGGAGTAAAAAAGAAGTTCGTGCGTTTTCGTCGAGTGAAGCTGGAAATATAGGCAATGTAGTTACTTCCAGCCTCACCGCATTTCTGAGTGGTGATAAGCAGAATATAATCAATGGGATTGGTAATCTAGCCAGCAGTGCTCTTAATATTTTTTTAGGGGAGGGTGAAGCATCGTCAGATACGATCGAAATGTATTATGTAGCTACTGATGGACTATCTCCGGTTCGGGTGGATATGAAGGCTTGGTATCAAGGTGTAACAGCTAAATCCATTACAACAAGAATGGAACGTGTAGTTGCCGTAGTAGCTACTAAATCGGTAATTGATGTTAATCGCATCGATCTAGGAACTTTCCTTTATCTGTATCAAGGTCAATTTGATGCCAGTAAAATGACAATGAAAGAACTAGCTGCCGCAATCGATGCTGCTGCTGATGTTTACAATACGTTTGTAGAACGCTCTGTGAAAAAAGGAACTCTCAGCCAACAACGGGCAAATACGCCTGAAGACGATAAGGAAGCTTATCTGCAAACATTAGGTAAGCCAACAAAAACTGAAGATATCCTAATTAAATTTGAGGATAATAGACCAACCTGTTAACCTCAAAGAATGAAAAATGAACGAATCCTCTTTAATCTTTTTAATAGAAAGAAAAAGATAAAAGAGGATTTATAAATACAATTCCATCATGGTTCAAATTTACAGTCTTTTCATCGCTTTATTGATATCCATAGAATTGGCTCATGGAATACCTGTCTTTTATAAAGATAGTATATCTCCTGTAACATCGCTGAAAGCTCAGAAAATAAATTCAATAGGCGAATTTAACGGATTAGTTATACTTGTCGAATTTTCTGATACTCATTTTACTGTACCCGCACCTAAGGAGAATTTCTGCTCTCTGTTAAATACTGAAGGCTATAATTATCAGGGAGCTAAAGGGAGTGTAAGAGATTATTTTATCGCAAATTCTGATAGCTTGTTTTTTCCCCATTTTAATGTAATAGGACCTATTCGGTTACCAAAGCCAATGGCATACTATGGGCAAAACGGTGATAACCAGGAAGAAATTCATGCGGCAGAAATGGTGATTGATGCTTGTAAAAAGGCTTCTATAGAGGTTGACTTTTCTAAATACGACAGTAATAATGATGCACTGGTAGATATGGTATATATATTTTTTGCATCTTATTGTGAGAATGAAAATCCAAACAAGAAAGAATATATATGGGCACATGCCGGAAATATTGCAGATTCAAGTTTGATCATATCCAATAAGACTATAGGACGCTATGCGTGTTCATCCGAGTACATCGGAAAGGATCATGATCCAGACCCTCTAATGGCCACTATTGGCACTTTTTGTCATGAATTTAGCCATGTACTTGGCTTACCCGATTTTTATAACACATTGTCTGGAAGTGGTCTGACTTTAGGTAGTATGAGTATTATGGATAGAGGTAATTATCTTGACAAAGGTCGTTGCCCTGCCGGGTATTCGGCTTTTGAAAGAGAATATGTGAAATGGATGGATATTCCTGTTCTTGAACGGATTGATACGGTTATCTCTATAAATTTAAATCCTGTAAGCAGTTACTCGTCCGCAGCACCCATATTATTTGCATTTAAGATCGCAATTCCTGATACGAAAGAATATTTTTATTTTGAGAATCGTCAGGCTGGAGGATGGGATCGATATTTACCTGGTACAGGACTATTAATTTATCATGTAGATATGTCCGATGAAGAGGCGTGGGATATGAATATGGTTAATACGAAGTCTTCCCATCCTTATTATCAGCTGATACGTTCAGGGGTGTATTCTATGATAGATTATCGGTATATTCCTTTTCCCGGAAAAGATAATAAAACGACGTTTTTGTCTCCTCTTATATGGAATGGAGGAAACGCAGAGTTTGAATTGCAAAATATCAAAGAAGAAGAAAATTGTATAGAGTTGAACCTGATTTGGAAAAAGTAACACATATAGAAATCAGAAAAGCCAAGTAAGAGTAGAGAATTATTAATCATTAAAAGTTAAGCTTATGTCAATTCGTCCATTAACTAAAACGACAGCGGATGCCTTATGTACAATAATAACAATAGGCTTCATTGAAGATCAAGCACAAATTAGAAATGTAGATGAGGGTCTATGTACAGACTTCGAGTATGAATTGAGTGGAAATCAGCAGCAGCAACAGGAGGTTATGCGAGAACATGAAGAATTACGTCGGTTAATATTAAGAGATGCTGGAGTTAATGTAAAATTTATCCCAACGGTTCCAGCTCGTTATCAGCCTTATATTTTAGCAAAACCACTCAATCAGGATCAAATCCATGATACGACTATTATTGGTGCATATGATCAAACAGAAGGATTTTGGGATGCTATGGAGGCTGATGCAAGTATAACTCAGCCTCGTGGAGCATACATTGGTGGATTTATACGTACCGGTGGCTTTAATATAATAGGACCTTCCATACTCTCTATTTACAGACCCTCATACAGAATGAATGTCACCGATGACGTTTATCAAGAATATGACGGAATCGCAATAGAAGTTATGAATGCTTCGAACAGTGTTGCTAGAGCACAAAGAGCACAACCTGCTAATATTGTTTATGTTCCGAACGAACCAACACCTCAGGGGGGGATGCAGAGAGATCATCTTTTTGGTTGTGTTCATGGCATGATACAAGCAATGCTATCATATCCAAATCTTGAAAATGAACAAGCCCATATCGAGTATTCTCTAGGGCCGGGAACAACAAAGGTTGCTTCATGTATACCATGTAGTATCTTTATGAGTGCAAATGGAATGCCGGCTACTGCTACCCATTTGGGCAGGGGTGATTTTTGGAATTTTCCTCAGAACATAGCTCCAAATGATCAAATGCGAGTAAGATGGCGTAGGAAAATTTCGACATACTTCTTTAGGGGGTATAAAGCTCTTGGTGGAAAAATGAACTCTAATCCAAATCTACAAATTTTCAGAGACGTTGAAAATGATAGTCTAGGAGGTATCCCTTTTAATGAGGAAACACTATCTCAGCTTTATCTCGAAGCTTTGACCTTTCCTGATAAATTTACTACAAAAATTATCAACACATTACGATAGTATTCTTGTAATTAGAGTCTTAAGGGAGGAGGTCTGTTTTGAGGCTAATAAAAATGTAATGTGAACATGTATACATCGGTTGTAATAAAAGTAGCCCTCTAATGTCAAATAATTGACTCTTACTTTAACTATAACCGATGTTTATCTATTCTATGCAATTATCACTGAGGACAATATTTATATACATTTCCTAACTTTCTTGTTCTATGGTTGTTTTTTTTAAGAGAAACTCATATTTCTTTATACTTCTAATTAACAAATGACCTAAAAAAATTGTTCTAATACTTATATTTTGTTTTGATTCTATCCATATTTGCGTAAGTATCGAACGTTGTATACTTCCTGGTTGCTGATTTTCTTGTTTGGCTACATAGCCATTTAGTTTGATGAAAATAATTCTTTCATTACTTCAGGATACGACTGGGAATAAAACAGCCTGATTAAGCTTTGAGAATGTTGCTTCATAATGTATGCTATAATTGGCTGATTATACGGGATAATCATTTGTAAGGGTCTCTGTCGAGGCCCTTTTGAAATGGTCAATATCGCTCTATTTCTTAATATAACTAATACTGATTATGAGAAATATTGACAATGAAGTTTTATATATTATTCCTGCTCTGTTTGTACGCACTGGTAAAACTGTGAAGTATATACCTTTCGACCAGATTCTTTATCTGAAAGCTGAAGGCAGTTACACAACTATTGTCTTTTGCAATCAGACTAAAGAACACTTATCCTCCCTAACATTAGGGCAGATAGAACAAAAAATGAAATGTCCTTTTATCCCCAGAGTTCACCGTTCGTATATGGTTAACCTTAAGCAAGTAACAGGCTTGGTCGGCAATGCGATGAAGGTAGGTAAAGAAATAATTCCTATTGGCAGAAGTTATAGACACATTTTGGAAAGCTTTATTATTATATAGGTATTTCATTACAAACAAGGGAGAAAAAGAGAGCTATAAACATATACAGTGCGACCATATTTTGTTTTAATTGTCGATAATAGTTATTGGAAATATAGTTTAATATGAATGAATATATTGAGTTTGAGATTCTGAAAATTAAATAAATTCTGCCAATATTATCGTTGTCAGAATTAGTGTATTGTGTATGGTCTGATAATAGATTAGTGATAATGGTTTAATCTCTAGTGACTGTAAACTTATCGGGAGCTATAAGTAAACACTGTAATTATTATAGAGATTGTAATGTATCTTGAAATACGAGAAATATAAAACTTATTCAGTAACTATATTTATGGATCGACCGATAAGGCATATTCCTTGCCTGCTATTAATTTTTATATATGAAATCGAATGTAGATATAGGAATTGAAGAAATAAAGCCTGTAAACAATTTATTTCACGACTTACTTAAACTTAATTATAAATTAGTATTTTTATACCTAAATCTTTTAAATGCAGAATTATAATATGACTCCTTTAGAAAAAGTGAATTTAGTATATTCAATTGCAGTCGAATTACAAAGCCGAATGACTTATGATGAAATCAATGTATATCTAAATGAATATGGAATAAAGAAACCATCCGATGGATATGGAAGTAAAAGAGTCTATGTTCAGAAAGCTTTAGAAAGTGTTCCTTCTTCAAAAATTGTAAAAATAGCAGAAGAACTTGGATTATATAAATCTGATGATTTAACACTAACGGAAGAGCCTCAATGTTGGAAGCTTGGCTTTTTCAAAATGTTTATTAGTCATTTAACTGCAAATAAATCATCTGCAACTAATCTGAAAATATGTTTAGAGGAATATGCTATATCTGGATTTGTCGCTCATGAAGATATAGAACCCTCAAAAGAATGGATGACTGAGATAGAGAAAGCTTTGTTTACCATGAACGGATTATGTGCGATTGTAACTCCAGACTTCATAAAAAGCGCTTGGTGCGACCAAGAAGTAGGAGTTGCTATTGGACGTAGAGTTCTTGTTGCTCCAATAAGAAAAGGTGCTGATCCATATGGATTATTTGGTAAATATCAGGGTATACAATCTAAAAACAAAGATTCTCATAAAATAGCAGAAGAAATATTTAAGATTGTAACTACAAACGAGAAGTCAAAATCTATATATGCCGAGATGATTCGTAATTTAGTACTAAATTCAAAAAATACGGAAGAAGGTTTAAAATGGATAACTCTTTTAGAAAGAATACCTAATATTGAAGTAGCATATATCTCCGAATTACAATCAAAATTTTATTCTAATGATAATTTGGATAATGAGTCTGTCTTTGAGATAGCTAATCGAATATTTAAGAAATATAATTTAGCACTAGTTGATCATAAGACTTTTATGGTAAATGATTTTAATCTAGAGGATGATTTACCATTTTAAAAGATTGCAAACCCATATCATGTCATTCTTAGAAAACCCCTTAAAACATTGGAGAATCGTTGGTTTTAATCCTATTTCTAATCCTAAAAAAGAAAAATCCTTGAAACCAGCACTGATAGTCAGTCGATTACAAGGATTTAAAGAGGTTCCTGGCGGATTCGAACCGCCGTAGACGGTTTTGCAGACCGGTGCCTAACCACTCGGCCAAGGAACCATTTTGGGTTAGCGACTGCAAAGATATAATATTTTATTCAAGATACAAGATTTTTTGTGTGATTAATAGCAAATTCTACCTCCAAGTATACTAAATATCTAACACTCAGTATTACTGTACAAGCGGATTTTTTATCAAAGCGATGCTATCCGGCCTAATGGTATCCTGAATCGGTTTTATATATTCCGACACTTCTACTTTCATCAATCCATGATGTACCATATCGAGCTCTTTCGCTGCAGCATATGATAAATCTATTATACATTTCTTCCTAAAAGGACCTCGGTCGATAACCTTGACAATTATTTCTTTATCATTCTTTAAACTCTTTACTTTCAATAGAGAACCAAAAGGATAAGTTCGATGGGCGCAAACCATACTGTCTTTTTTGTATATTTCGCCACTGGCAGTTTTTCTGTTATTAAACTTCTTGCCATAATAAGTAGCAAGCCCTACATTTTGGGCTTTTAGCCCAATCGCAACAAAAGATAGAAGTAAGATTATCCCAATTATTATTCTCATAAACAATCAATTTATATTTGTTCGGGTTTCAGTACGGTTCCAATGTTCTTTTTTCCATTTATCTTTATAACCATCGGATTTGAAAACTGAACATGTCGTATATAATCAGTTTCGAAGACCGCAGGTTGTTTATTCAGATAATCTTCATCAAACAAACCATCATTAGATGTGAACGGATTGATAGAGAAATATCCAACGCCAAAAGATGTCAGGTTCTGAAAGAAATGAGTACCCTGACTAGGCTCTATTTTATAGTTATCCAAGGTAAGTTCGACCAACACCTGAGCATTCGATATTTGAGGCCATTTAACCGGAATACCTAGCCAAGAATCACTGCTTCCCCATCTTCCGGGACCTACCAGTATGTAGTTTTTTTCTTTCTCCAGAAATTCAGCATTCAGTTTATCAATCTCTGTTGCTATTTTTGTGTTATTAGCTGCATTGAAATTCTTTGTTTTCACGTAGATAATATCATGTACATCACTTATAACTCCATGTCCCAGAGCGTTATTCGAGTGTAATATCTCATCTTCCGGTTTTATCCGAGACAAATCTTCAATCTGCAATTCTTTATTTTGTACTATGGGTCTTATTTGCAACAGATAAAATATCCCTTCTCCTTTGTCTTTCAGGTCTACTGCAAATTCTATTTCTACAGCGCGTCCCATTTCCGATTGTCCTATTTTCAAAACTTGCTGTAGGATTTCAGCCAAAGGAAAAACATTATGCTGTAAAACGTTTGCAAACGATATAATCTTTCGTCCACTATCGTAATATCCATCATATATAACCTGATCAACAGGATCGTAAGTAGATGATATATATTTTATAGAACCATCCTTTTCTGCATCTTTTATATTTAGTTTCAAAAGGTTAAAACCATCATTCGTTGTAAATTCCTTTTGAATATTCTTTGTGTCCAAAGCGTAAAAAAAGCGTTGTGTATCTCTTAAAGCCAAATCTACAGAACTCAGCTGTACAATATTGTGTGGGTGCGCCGGCGAGAAGCGCAGATTAGAACCTCCTTCTACAATGTATTTACCCAAACCTAATACAATGTTGGCTATACCTTCTTCCGGGCGTTCGTTCCCTATAGGGTAAAAATTCAATGATCGGGCAACACCCGATATGGTAGGATAGAAATGATCTTCGTAATTAGTCCCCACTGCCTCTTGTATGACTATAGCCATTTTTTCCTGATCTATCAGGTTCTGTGTTGCAGTCATATAAGTTTTACTGTCTTTGTAAAAAACAGAAGCATATACCGCTTTTATAGCCTTGCTAAGCAATCCGAGCGTATCATACTTGTCTTTCATCAAAGGGATCATGTAAGTTGAATATACGCCGGCAAAAGGCTGATAGTGCGAGTCTTCAAGCAGACTGGAAGAGCGTACGGCAATTGGAGCATCTATTGCATCCAGAAAGACCATGAAATCTTCGATAAGGCGATCAGGTAATCCCGCTCGAAAGAAGCACCTTAATATTTCATCATCCGACTTCTCTGATAATGCTATTGGATACAGGTCATTAGTCTCCATGAACTCATCAAAGATGTCGGTGCATAATACTACCGTACGAGGAATCTTGACCGAAATCTTGTTATCCTCATTTAGCTCTAAGTGTTCTTTTATTATATTATCAATAAAAGCGATGCTACGCCCTTTTCCACCTATAGAACCGTCACCCATTCGGGCAAAATTAGAAAATTCATCGAAGCGATCTTTGTCGAATGTGGCGACTATTCCCGAATTCTTTACTTTACGATATTTTATAATCATATCGTATATAATCTGACGAGCCTCTTCCATACTGCTAAAATCTGTAACCGCAATGCGCTTTAGCCATTCTGCCAAAGGGAACATGGCTCTGGAGTAGAAGAAACGAGAAAAATGATCGTGTGAAAGGTGGTACTCTATCGATGCATCCGGAATGTTGAATATATTCTTCTGCATATCTTTCAGATTGCGTATACGCATAATCTCATTTCCGGTCTCAGGGTCTATTATAATAAAATCTCCAAATCCGAAATTGTTGACCACCTGCTTTTTCAAATCCCGAGGAAAACTTTTTGAATTCTTATCAATAAAACTACAGCCTAATTCATCAGCATAAGCTTTGTTCTTGACTTCTGATGAGGTGAAGACCACCGGGGCAAATCGCCGTTGCTTCCGCATCCATTTTACAAAATTGTAGCCGGCTAACTTATCTTTTGTCCCTCCATGAGCATAACTCATATCGGTAATAACGCCTAAGATGTTGTTATAGTATTTCTTATAGATGTCAACAGCTTCTTCGAAGGTACGTGCCAACATGATTTTTGGACGTCCACGCATACGCAGCATTTGCTGGTGTTCGTTCAAAGCCTCTTTCGAAAATTCCTTTGATGCCTCCATCACAATTTTGAACAGAGTGGGTAATGCCGAAGAGTAAAACCGTACAGAGTCCTCGATGAGGAGTATAACTTGTACACCTACACTCTCTGTGTCATGTTCTACATTCATACTATCTTCTATTAGCTTAATTATAGCCAATAAGAGATCGGGGTTTCCAAGCCAGCTAAACACGTAATCAACACCCGATAAATCTTCCGACGACAGCCTTTTTGATACCTCTTTAGAGAAAGGCGTAAGTACAATGAATGGTGTTTCTGGATATAGCTCTTTTATATGCTTTGCTGTGGAGAATATATCCGTATCATCCATGTTTGGCATCTGAATGATCAGTTCATAATGATTTTCACTTATCTTCCGTATAGCCTCATCTTCTGAATATACCTGAGTAAAACGAGGCGGATAGTTTAGATTAAGTGATGTATATTCATTAAATATCTGTTCATCAATGCGTCCATCATCCTCCAGCATAAATGAATCGTATTTCGTTGCTATCAACAAGACATTAAAAATACGTTTAGTCATCAGATTGGCAAAAGATGTATCCTTGAATCGGAAAGCTTTTATATCGGGTAATTTCTCCATGTCATGGTTTTATCAATTAAGAGAACAAATATAATCAAGCAGCGCTTACTTTTTAGCGGTTTGCTTCAAAAGTTTACAATTCGGAGGTATATCTCCACAAAAGGTGACAATTGTTGTTTTTTTAAGTATCTCATATCTAGTGCGTACTGGCGAAAAGGTGACAAAAGTGACACTTTTGATATTGTTTGATTAATTGTCTGATACCTTTTGAGTTTTTTATTGAAACATCTCTTTATTTCTTTTAGAACTCTCTCGCTCTTGAATAATAGATGGTATATATATAAGATAAAAACGCCAACCGAAAGTTGACGTTTTATGAATACTGCAATAGTTTTTGTATTATATGTTATGCCGGAGCATTTTGTTTATTAGCCTTTTGTGCATCACCAAGTATCTGCCTTCTTTCTTTTCTGAAATTTTCGCGTAAATCAGATAACTTTTGTTTTTGGGCAGCCGGAGCAATGCGGCTCATTTCTATAGCTTTCTTTTCTTTAATGTAGTTTTCTTTTAAAGCATTTAATTTTTCTACACTGGCATTATCTAATTTCATGCCTTTTCTACTTCCATAAGTAAAAGTTTTGTCCTTTGAGAAATCTTTTCTGATATCTCTTAGTTTGCTTTGTTGCTCAAGGGTATAGATTTTATTCAAATCTTCACGATGCTGTAGCGCCAGTTCTTTCGATTTGGCTCTGTAGTTTTCATTTATTGCTCTTATTTGTTGCTTTTGTTCATTCGTAAGGTCGAGGTCCTTCAAGTCCTTTTTGTATTGTATTGCCAATTCTCTTTGCCTGTCGTGTCTTTTGCCCCTCATACTCATTTCCTTCTCCCTTTTGCTCTGTAGTTCCTTTAGCTTTGTTTGTTGTTCAGGAGTCAGAATGTTGTTTATCGCATCACGGTGTTCTCTTCTTAGTTCTTTAATTTTAGTTCTTTTATCTTCTTTCGAAACATTTGAATTACTTCTTAAATCCGATATTTTCGCTCTGAATTCATTATTAGCAGAATCCACTTTTTGTTGCTGTTCGGAAGTTAAGTTTAATTCCTGCGGTAAAGAAAATCCCCGTTTACTACGCCTTCCTTCTTGTGCACTAACTATTGTTAGGGAAGTAAAAGCTAATATAGCTAATGATAAAAATAATCTTTTCATAACCTTTCGACTTTTAATTGTTTCATGATACTTAGATGTATATAACTTCTTGAGGTTTAATCTAAAATATTATTTTAACTTTTTATTATATGTTTCGTTATGATTGATTTCTTCTTTTTTATTAGTTCTACATACCTATTCTCAAGTGTTTTGTCCTATGTAATTTCAGCTTGTGATTAGTTTGATATATAACATAATTTAATAATCAGTTAATAAAGTGAAAACAATAATTATGCCCAGCGGTATTTTGATTAACTTGCATAAAATAGATAAGATAAATCGATAAACTTATGTTTTATGGCCTGGGATAGATTTGCTATTGCATCGAATGAGGAAAAAGGAGAGTTAGATAATATTCAATATTTGGAGTCGGGCATAACAAAATATACATCAATAATTAGAGATAAAATATCAAAATCAGCATCATTGAAAATTGATTTTTCTGAAGAATGGTCATTGTTTGCCGGAACTTCGGTTGAGGAAATTGATTATACGCAACCAATAGCAAAAGGGCAGGGGAGAGGTGTTTTTCCCTTGACTATATCAGACCCAAGAAGATACTACTTTGTGTTAGCTACTGCCAACGAAAAAGTTGTATTATCTGAACAGCACTTGCCAATGGCAGGAGGATACAATTTTAGAGATTTAGGCGGTTACAAAACACAAGACGGTCGTCGTGTGAAATGGGGTAAAATATTTCGCTCAGATGATCTTCATAATCTGAATGGTACGGATTTAGCTTATCTGGCTTCTATTCCTTTACTTTCTATCGTAGATTTCAGGTCTGAAAAAGAAATGATGCAAGCTCCGGATAAAAATCCGATTTCGGTAAAACAGAACTATCCCTTGTGTATAAGTCCAGGAAATCTTATGGCTGTAGCAACTTCTAAAGATGATTTGTATAAACTTTCAGTAGATGAAGCGGACACCCAGATGAAAGGAATGAATACTCTTTTGGTTACAGATCCGTTATGTATAAGCAGATACCGAGAGTTGTTCAGATTGCTTCAAAATGAAGAAAATATTCCTCTTATGTTTCATTGCTCTGCTGGGAAAGACCGCACAGGTATGGCGGCTGCTCTTGTATTATCGTCTTTGGGTGTAGATGAAGAAGCTATATTGGACGACTATTTGCTTTCTAATTTCTACTTAGCAGATAAGAGGCAAAAAAGTACTTTTACCTTCAATTGATAAAGGATTGCCCCGATGAAAGAATAGATTGATATTCCCTGTCGGTATTACACCTTGCACATGATTCGCCGCATTTGCTTTTAAGAACCAATAGTTCTTAATGTAAGGTGACAGTTCAATACTTGGCTGTACAATTTCAAAAGAGTCCATCTTAGAAAGATAGTTAACCTCAACTGTGATGAATTGTAAAAAAGAGACATTTATTAGCTAACTGAATTTATAAAAAAATCGTCAATTTTAAATTTTTCTGATCATTTCGAATTGTTTTCCTTTCACTTCAAGATTCTTTGCTTTTATAAAATTTGCAATCGAATCACATGCTACATCCGTATTCACAATTTTCAGAATCGAATTTTTATTCAAATTTAAAATCTCTTTTAGTAATAGTGATGCAATCCCTTTACTCCTATATTTTTTGTCAACAGCTATTTGAGTAAGATCTCCCGATATAGGTTCGAAAACACAGTATCCGACTATTCGTCCATCGACAAATACTCCCAAACAAATAAAATCATCAACAGCCCGCTGTATAGATTCAAAACTATTCTGCCACGAAGGAGTAAAATCCCAAAATTTAGTAAAAAAATCCAATTGATCGATACTTATCCGTTTAACAGAATATAAAGTATCTGATTCTTTTATAAGGTTGCTTATATGCTCGTTTGTTTGCATCGAATAATAGAATTCTCGAGTTACTTCAAATCCAAGATTTCTGTATACGGAAACTGCTTTTGTGTTGTGCTGCAACACTTCCAGTAGGTATTGTTTAATTCCGGCTTCTCTTAAATATGGTATAGAATATCCAAAGACCTGAGTAGCTAAACCTTGCCCACGATATTCTTTCAGAGTTCCTGTCCCTGTATCGTATGCTGTGCGTATTCTTTTGAAGTCTCCAATTCCATTTAAAGTGAAAGCAACTATTTTATCTCCATCAAATGCAGCGAACGATAACTCAGGATCAAACCCACGTCTTTTTAGCATGATTTGGAGTTGCACCTTATTCATTTGTACTTCATAGTTGGCAAAAGCTTGATTAAATGCTTCACATATTACATCGAAGTGTGTATCTTTCAAGGACTTTACATTTATTTCTTCCATATATCACTCAATATTATCCTTACTTTTTCATGGCCTCTGATTTCATGTTTGCCGGCATTTTTTCTATAGCATAACGCAAGGCTGTACGAGGCATTACTGATTTATGTTTCATCACATAATCAAACACTTTTTTCTGATAGGTTTCACTCGCTGCTTTTAGCATCCACCCATACCCTTTTTGTACCAGATCATCTTTATCTAACAACAGAATATCAGCAATCTCAAAAACATCATCCAAGAACAAACCTTTGCGCGCAGGAATAATCAATGTAACGGCTGCTGCCCGCTTTACCCAACGGCTAGAAGATTTTGCCCATTTTTTCAATTCAGATATGTATTCGGGATACATCATCACGAATGTACCGATAGTATGGTTACAGAGCGTATCGCAATCAGCCCAGTTAGTAACGTAGTTATGCACCCAATATTCGAAAGTTTTAAAATCAGTAGGTTCATATTGTTTATGTAATGATTCGGCCCAAATGCAAGCAACAACCGATTCTTCCAAGTAGCCGGATTTCCACAGTTCTTCGCATAAGTCGAATATTTCCTGTTTAGAAAGCCCCTTCATCTGTTTAAGACTCTCCTTAGCTATTTTACTGACGTCCCCCATTCGCACACCATGTACTTTAGCTGCTTCTCCCTCTTTGAAAAATCGGGAACTTGTATTAAGTGTACTTTCATCAATACTCATTGCCAATGCCTGACGAACCTGTTCTACTATATTATCCATTTTTTTAATGATAAGGAATTAAACGAAACTAGCTATTTGGTCTTTCAATTTCATAAAGAACATGCTTGCACAAAGGGTTCTCTTTTTCTATTTTAGGATGATCAAAATACCCTTGAAGATGCATACCAATTCGCTTCATTACTTTTTCAGAATCAACATTTAGAACAGAGGTAAATGATACAATCTTATCGAAATTTAAAATATCAAAGCCATAATCAAGGCATGCTATTGCCGCTTCAGTAGCGAATCCTTTTTTCCAAAATTCTTTTCTAAACCTCCAACCTATTTCTACACATGGCGTAAAATAAGAATCAAAAGCAGGGACGGAGAATCCGGTAAATCCAATAAATTCTTTCGTTGATTTTTCTTCAACGACAAACAGTCCAAAATTATGTTTCTCAAAGTGTAACTTAATCCTATCTATAAAACCCTGAGTTTCTGAATAAGATAAAGGCTTAGGGAAAAACCTCATAACATCATTATCCATATTCATTGCTGCAAACGGTTCAATATCTGAATCTTTCCAATGCCTTAATCCTAATCGGTCAGTTGTCAAAATATAGTCTGTCATCTTCTTTTTTATCAATTAGTATTGGTTATTACATTATTCCCTCGACGACAAAAAATCTTTTCTAAACAGATATTTATCCTCAACAGATTTGTTAAACACAAAGTTATTATAATTTCAATCTTTAATATATTTCATGGTAAAAGAAATAAATACATCTTTATTATAAAGCTATTGCTCCCATACCAACTTAGCCCGCTTCCAATTGCGAGTCCAGTGCTCATCGGTTTTCACATGACCTTTGCGGACGTATTTGAAAACATTATGCATAAATTCCGTAACGGGATATTCTCCAATATTGCGAGTGACAACACCCTCTCGTGTACAATCTTCACTCGTAAACGGATTCAATGAGCCAAATACACTTGGTTCTTGTGCCCAATTTTCGATAGCCAACTGTAATGACTCTTGTGTTAAACCTTCTGTTGTCTGAACAGCCAACTCGGGGACTGTCGGAAAATCGAACATTGATGCATAAAACTTCACTTCTTCCCACGAAAGCCATTTATCCATTTGGCGCACGGCAAAAATAAAATAATATTCTTCGATGCGTTTATACTCAATGGAGTGAACTGCATAAAGGTTTTCTCCAAAAAGTTCGATATCTCCTAAGTCATTTTTCAGAAGATTCCATCGTTCTCGCAATTGGCTTGTCCAAGAAGATGTAGTTGGCGCAACATGAGATCTGGCAAATACTCCAAATTGGTTCAAGCAGTTGTTTTCGCCATCCAGCTTTTCTGTATGCACCATGCATTCTATTCTCTGAATATCTTGCCAGTACGTATGATTAAATCGGTCGTCGCTAGTTGTTCCCGGCGAAAAAGGGAAATGATATGTACGACCATATTTTTGTGATTGCATAATTTCATTTGTTTAGTTTAATGGTTCTTTAATTACTTTCACAGGATTTCCTCTTTCCAACGAATTGTGATTATCCCAATTCTTTTGAGCTTCCTGCATCATTTGTTCTTCGGTCCATGCCGATAGTTTGACCAGTAAACGTTCGGTTGCCAGTTTCTTATTCTGATGTTGCGAACGTTGGTCTGATGCTATAACACTAAGTCCTGAAGGATTATGAATGGCTCTCACTGCCGTCTCTGTTTTATTCACATGTTGACCTCCTGCCCCCGAAGAACGCAAAGTTTGATAAGTAATGTATTTCATATCCACATCGCTCAACTCAGAGGGGGTGAATGATTTAACACCCACAAACCAATTTTTGCGTTTGTGATAAATACGATACGGGCTCTGTGCCGTCCATTGAATAACACCTTCCCATTCATTTACAATTTCGTCAATTTTGTTTCCTTCCAAAGAGATAATCGCAGAAAACAACGTGCGATTGATTTCACCTTGCTCTCGTTCCAACACTTCGGCTTCTAGTTTCAGTTCTCTGGCCTGCTTCAATATCTTTTCTAATACCAGAGCTACCGCCCGGCAACATTCTGCCGGACCTCGCCCCGATGTTATTTGTAAGTATATTTTATTATTCATAATAAATCTACTCTCTGTTCATTCTTACTATTCGTGGCATAAATTTGCCTTGAATTTCTACTAACGATTCTTGTGCCGGCATCACACGGTCGATGTCTTTGTATGCCAATGGTATTTCTTCTACACTACCTCCAATGAGCGTTACCTGTTGCTGTTGAAGCAATTTCTTCAAGGCCGATTGTGTGAACTGCTCTTTTGCCTTTTGGCGCGACATGGCTCTTCCGGCTCCATGCGAAGCAGAATTAAGCGATTGTACTTCACCTTTTCCACAAACCAGATAACCTGCAGTAGCCATACTTCCCGGAATGAATCCTGCTACACCCTTTGCTGCAGGAGTAGCACCCTTGCGGTGTACAATAGCATATCGATTGGGAGAGATTTCTTCGCGCCAAGCAAAATTGTGGTGATTATTTACATTACCGATCGCTTTCAATCCGAGTGCTTTACTCAGATTTATATGTATCCGCTCGTGGCAAGCTTGAGCAAAGTCTCCGGCAAGATTCATACTCATCCAATATTCTTGTCCTGCATCGGTATCCAAGCCCAGCCATGCAAAATGTTGAGCTTCGCGAGGCAATAGACAAACATCACGTGCCACTTGGCTATAATGTTTGGCTATTTTAGCACCCATGCCTCGAGAGCCGGAATGAGAAAGTAATGCTAAATATTGTCCTGCCGGAAGCTTTAATACATTATTTTCCATCAATTCTATTTCGCCAAATTCCACAAAGTGATTTCCCCCACCCGAAGTTCCTAACTGACGCACTGCTTTTCCTTGAAGCTTTTTCAGCAGATCGGTCATTTGAAACTCTTTTCGGTCCAGCACCTCATGTTCTTGCTGAAAAGTTAATCCACCTTCCATTCCAAAATGAGTGTACTCTTTCAACGCTTCTTTTATCTGATGCGAGTAACGTGTCAAATAATCAGCTTTGGCATCGAATACAGTCAGGCTCATTCGACAACCGATATCAACCCCTACAGCATAGGGTATTACAGCGTTCTCTACAGCCAACACTCCGCCAATAGGCAAGCCATATCCGGCATGAGCATCAGGCATCAAAGCCCCTGCAAGAGTTACAGGCAATCGCATAGCCAATTCCATTTGCTGTTTGGCTAGGCTATCGATAAACTTCCCTCCGTAAGTTTTAAATGTTAATGGCTCATCGAGCAAGTTGTAAACAGAGAATTGTTTCTCTTCCATAATAGGAGAAAAATGCTCAGCCAGCCTACTCCAGATTTCATTTGTTTTGTATTTATCAGGATATTGTAACAAATCGCTTAATATTGCCAAAACCTCATCTTTTGTACTGTGTTTGCAATGTTTACTAATAATACCTAAAGCAAGGCTTCGTGCAACAATGTTGGTATATCCTATTTTACTTAATTCTTTAAGTCGTATGCTCATTAATGTTATTTCTTTGTTATATTTCTCCATTATCATGATCGAGTGATTCGTAACCTAGGCTACAAATCTCAAACCAGAGCCTATATGATTCCTTTTGCGGCTGTCTCAACTTTCTGTCGTGAGCCGTACAGATTCACCTGATTTTCCATCTGCGAGAAGGAATGTTACAGCATATAGGTTCAGTCTTGCTTAGCAGCAAGATTGCCCATGATAATTTGTTGCGATACAGTGCAGCTATAAGGACATAAAAAATCCCTTTCGTGGCTGATGTATCAGCATTAGTTATAAATTTTTATTTGATTGTGAAACTAACCAGCGTCTTTGTGCAGCCGTTTTTCTATTCAGATTTAGATTGCTGTCAGACTCATCATCCCGATAAGTCTCATTAGTTTCTTTGCGTGTATATTATTTTTTGACCAACATAATTGTACCCTTTCTCTATTTTTTTAAGGGTTAGTATTCTATTTTCGCATGCAAATATATAACAGATTTTTGAATTAATAAATTTTTAGAATAAATTGGCATTAAATTTTAATTATAGCACCAAAGCATAATTGTTATTAAAGACTAATTAAGCATTAGCATTCTTAAAACACCTGATTTAAACTTGGATCAAAAAAAGACAGATTATATATAACTGATTCTGAGTAACCTTCTCTTGTAATCTTAACTATCCATGTAATTACAGATGGACTAGTAACTACATGAGATATACTTATAGATACGTCCGGATATTTGCTCTGTATCTCCACAGAAGAGGCTGATAAATCTTTAGTCAATATAGCATATTCTACTTCAAAATATTTTTTATTCGGTTCACTCAGGAATCCTGTTCCTACTATATCTTTAGAATCAGTTAAATCAAGTAATACGCCATCAGCTTTGACAGGAATGTGGCTACCGTTAATCGTAACGGAGGTTATTCCAAGTAAATTGTAATCCGCCTTTTGCTCTGGGGCGTCATCTTCACTGCATGAAAAGAAGACAAAAGCTGTAAGAATTAACACAAGACATTGACATAAACCTACTTTTATATTTTTCATTAGAATTTATTTTTTAGTAGTTAACTTTAGATCCATAAACCATGGGATATTAATAAAATACTATTTTTATTCAAAAACACACAAAATTAACTATAATCTGATAAATAAATATAAATTTAACAGGATCTTTCATAGAAACATTAATTATTCACTCAACTTATTTGTACTGAATTTAAAAGATTCTAAATGCTAATTTATGTTTTCACTGCACCCTATTCTTTTCTCTATTTATATATTTTGGGAATAAAAAAACTTGTTGACATACTGTTGTCATAATGGGGTGATACATTTGCATTGTGTTAAATTTAAAAATATAAGAATTATGAAAATTAAACCTTACCTGTCATTTAATGGCAATGCAGAAGAAGCTCTCAACTTCTATACCGGAGTATTTAATGGAAAAGTCGGAGAAATTTTTCGCTATGGAGAATATCAGGCAATGGAAAGTCCTGTCGAATACAAAGACAAGATAATCCATTCCGATCTTGACTTTAATGGCTGTTCTATCAGCATGGCCGATCTTTTACCAGATACCAAGGCTAACTTTGGCTCTCTGGGGTATACACTCACTATATTTTGCGACACCGAGCAACAACTGAAAGATATTTACTCTAAATTGGGTGTGGGTGGACAAATAAAATGTGAACTTGGCCAACCACCTTATGCCAAGCTTTATGCCGAAATTATCGATAAATTTGGCGTACTTTGGGCATTGATTATAGAATAAAATGAGAACATGAATAAAGAATTAAACCGACTTGATCGCATATCGGCACTGCTCATACAATTACAGTCTCGGCCGGTTGTCAAAGCATCCGAAATGGCAAAACGCTTCGACGTGAGCCTGCGTACCATCTATCGGGACATGCACACTTTGTCTGAAGCAGGAGTGCCGATATGCGGAAATTCGGGAGTCGGTTATTCTTTAATAGAAGGCTACAGGCTACCTTCACTCATGTTTACAAAAGAGGAAGCAATTGCTTTCCTGACAGCCGAAAAAATTATCGAGCAACTTACCGATACCCAAAACAGCAATTACTTTCGTCAGGGAATGGATAAAATACGTGCTGCTTTACGATCTGTGGATAAGAAATATCTCCACGATATGGACGACAGTATAGCAGTATATAAAAGTCGGAATGCGGGAGAAAGTCTACCGAATATAATGCAAACAATATTAAATAGTATAAACGATAAGTTGGTTATAGAAGTAGATTACACGAATGCAGACGATAGTAAGACCAGAAGAGCTTTGGAAGCTGTGGGCATAACCTATTCGTACCCTCGCTGGTATCTATCCGCTTGGTGTCACTTACGAAAAAACTACCGAATATTCAGGCTTGATCGCATCGGCAACATAAAAACAACAGAAGATAAACATACAAAAGTTCATCCACCTTTGGAATCGCTTCTCGGATGTGATGATCCGCAATGTTTGACCGAAGTTGTTTTACATACAAGTAAAGAGGTTTCTAAACATTTTGCCGACAGATGCTATTTTATGGGACTGACCGAAGAAAAAGAGCTCGCAGATGGACGGATAGAACAAACTTACATGGCATATTCACTTGAAGGACTGGCTAGATGGGTATTGGCTAATGCCGATACGACAACGGTTGTTAAACCCGTTGAAATAAAAGAGATTATTAAACAAATTATTGAAAAATTAGACTTATGAAAATAAATAGTACAGAGATAAAGAATCTCGAACAGATAAAGACAATTGCAATTTCGCATACAGGAGATTATTCAGGTATTGGAAACGTATTTGAGAAATTGGCCGCATGGGCAGGAGCCAATAATCTTTGGGAGGCATCTCCTAAAATGGCCGGAGTTTATCATGACGACCCGATGAATACCCCTGTCGAAAAATTACGTTCGGAAGCCTGTTTGGAAGATCTTTCGGGCATCGAACCCGAAAATGGGATGAAACGCTATACAATAAGCGGAGGTAAGTATTACGTAATGCAGGTAGAAGTAACGATGGGTGAATATGATGAAGCCTGGAAGAAGGTATATGTTGATATTAACGAAAAAGGATATGAATGTGACTCAAGAGATCACTATGAGTTATATCTGAGTTGTGCCGGCGACGTTCAAGACCCTAATGCTCCATGGGTTGTGGAATTACGTATTCCTTTGAAGTAAACTCCTTCACAATAAGATAACAATATGTAAAATAGCTGTGTAGTATATGTTTAGCACGGCTATTTTTATATTATCTTTAAAAGATGGAAGCAGAGAAACCATTAGTAGATAAAGACTACCTATTATTTAAAATAGGAGATAAAGGAGGATGGACTTTTGTTGAAATCCCTGAGATTCCTATGCCCAAAACATCTTTCGGAATGCTAAAAGTAAAGGGAAAGATAGACGATTATGCGTTTTCCAATACACATCTAATGCCTTTGGGGAACGGACATCTAGGTTTGGCTGTTAAAGCAGAAATAAGGAAAAAGATAAAAAAGCAAGTAGGAGATATAGTACATATCACTATTTACGAAGACAAAACATCTTTAATAATCCCTCAGGAACTACTTCTGTGTTTGGAATATGAAGATGGAGTTCTTGAAAAATTTGAAATGTATACAGACGGGCAGAAAAAAGCATTTATAAATTGGATCAATTCTGCAAAAACAGAACAAACTAAAGCAGAGCGCATCGCCAAAACTATCACCATGATACAAAAAGGAGAAAAATATTATTAACTAATATAAACGATGGAAGCACAAATGCTATTAAGAGATGCAGATATATTCCCATCAGACAAGATTCTAGAAGAAGCACTGGGTAAAAATATCCACAACGTATTACTATCTTTTCTTGAAGCTGTTACAAACAAAGAGTACGGTCTGGTTATTGAGTGGAGATACTATAATGATGGTAAAGCATGGCTAGGTAAGGCAGTGTATAAGAAAAAAACTATCTTTTGGCTTTCAGTATGGGAAGGCTTTTTCAAAACGAGCTTCTTTTTTACGGAAAAGCACCTTGAAGCAATTGCAGAACTTGATATTTCGGAAACAATCAAGGATGAATTTGCCAAAGCAAAAACTATTGGGAAACTAATTTCGATGATTTTTGATGTAAATAAAGAGGATCAACTTGACGATTTATTGACGGTAGTTCGGTTTAAGAAAAGTCTGAAATAAAAAATCTATAAACCTCTTTCCTCAGTCAATGTATTCTCAGATATAATAAACTAAAAAAGACTTACAGTTCATTGTAAGTCTTTTTCATTGTAGCGGGACCGAGAATTGAACTCGGGACCTCATGATTATGAATCATGCGCTCTAACCATCTGAGCTATCCCGCCATCATCTTGTTAGCGGGTGCAAAAATAGAAGTTTATTTCTTATAAAACAATACTCACAGCTGAAATTTGTAAAAATATTTAGTAATTATATCGGAAATAGCTCATATACAAAGCCTAATTACCTAATAAAATTTAAGAATAATATCTTTCACTCCAATATTACTCTTTACATTCTTCTTTTTACTACTTTTGTACCTGATTTAGTCAATTGTTAATGCTAAGGATAAAGAGGTTATACACATTCATTCTTCAGACATTTTTCCCCGTCTTCATGATGACTTTCGGGATATGTTTGTTTATTGTCTTGATGCAATTTCTATGGAAATTTGTAGAAGACCTTGTCGGTAAAGGACTTGACAACGTAGTGCTTGCTGAACTTTTCATGTATGCAATCCTCAACCTTATCCCACTTGCCCTGCCACTCTCATTGTTACTTGCTTCTCTTATGGCTTTTGGAAATCTGGGCGAACGACTGGAACTATTGGCTATAAAGGCAGCTGGGGTTTCACTCCTAAAGACGATGAAGCCTCTGATTATATTCATTTCGTGTGTAGCAGTGGGAGCCTTCTTCTTCCAAAACGAAGCTATGCCACGTATCCAAGTGAAACTCCGTTCATTAATGATATCCATACGGCAAAAATCTCCGGAGTTAGATATTCCTGAAGGATCATTTTATAGTGGAATAACAAATTATAGCCTTTACGTAAAGAAAAAAGACAAAGAAACCCGAATGCTGAAAGATGTTATGATCTATGATACATCCGAGGGATTTGACAATATGTCTGTATTCGTCTGTGACTCGGCTCTTATGAGTATATCGTCCAACAAAGACTTTCTTTTGTTAAACTTATATTCGGGACAGCGATTTGCGAACTTTTCACAATCCGGACTTAACGAAACACGTCAAAACAATCAGTTTGTTCCATACAGCAGGGAAAATTTTAAAGAAAAGAAAATAGTCATTCCATTCAATAGTGGATTTGATAGAATGGACGAATCTAATCTGGAAGGAACACAAATATCAAAAAATATTTTTCAATTAGGGAGTTCCATAGACTCTCTAAGTTCCAGACTTGACAGTGTGAACGTACACGACAGAAAGGTGATAGGAAAAAACACCTATTTAACGTATCGCAATTCTGATGCATACAAAAAGGTGGAAACAGAAGAAACGGCATTGCCGAATAAGGAACAAGCAGTTGAACCTTTGAAGAAGAAAACTATAAATACAATAGATTTTGACTCATTGCTAAATACATATAGCAATGATGAAATATCAAGATATGTGGGTTTTGCTGCAAACGAAGCCGAAAGCAGCAGGTTTAACATCATGGAGACCACGCAGAAAATAAACATGCAAAAGAATATACGTATGCATAAAGTTGAATGGCATCGTAAATTCGTACTATCTTTTGCCTGTCTCATCTTCTTCTTTATCGGAGCACCATTGGGAGCTATTATACGAAAAGGAGGATTAGGTATGCCGGTGGTTGTCTCTGTACTTTTATTTATCGTTTACTATATTATCGATAACATCGGGTACAAAATGGCACGCGATGGAGTTTGGGAGGTTTGGCAAGGTATGTGGCTAAGCTCATTTGCACTTTTCCCATTAGGGGTATTCCTCACGTATAAGGCGATGAACGACTCAGCTCTATTCAACCCTGAAGCCTATGGAAACTTCCTCAGGAAGATATTAGGTTTAAAGAAAAAGACAATATATGAAACAGAGCAATCGGTTGATATCAATACTGTTCCCGATCTGGCTTCACTCAATGTAACACCAGATCAGATTTCATATATGCAAGAAATGAGTATTGAGAATCTGAAGGACATAGCTAAGAATCATAGTGAGTATAGTTACGACGAAGACACCTTACAACTCGTATTAAGCGTATTGAAATATAAGGGTGCCAGCTTCTTTGATGTGAAAGTAAAAAAGATAAACTATGTAGAATCTCAAAGTATATTTAATGCATTTATGAAAAATGCAAAAATAGCCATGCTTATTTATTTGGTTATTGTACTATTCGCTATATTATCAGTGATAATAAAGCTAAGCTTTATCTTGTCATCTTTGATAGTAATAGCGTATGCTGTATTTTTCACAAAATCATTCATTTGTTACTTCGACTTCTACAGATCGGTTGACAAAAAAACAAGAAAAAATATGTTTGGTATCATTGTTGGTTCTTTCATATTTATTTGGGGATTCTATCCTTACTTAAAGAAGAATATAGAACGTGAGATGATAAAAATTAAATGACAAAAACAGACTGGAAATAATATAATAATGGATAAGATTAAACTGGACACAGTAGAAGAAGCAATCGACGAAATTAAAAAAGGTAATTTCGTTATTGTAGTAGACGATGAAGATCGTGAAAACGAAGGCGATTTAATAATTGCAGCAGAAGCAATTACTCCGGAAAAGATAAACTTTATGGAGACACATGCCAGAGGTCTGATTTGCGCTCCGCTGACATCAGAACGCTGTGACGAACTCGATTTACCTATGATGGTAACCAACAACACTTCTATGCATGCTACTCCGTTCACTGTATCAATCGACCTATTGAAGAATGGTGTTACAACAGGGATATCTGCATACGACAGAGCACAAACAATATTGGCTCTAACAAAAAAAGAAACCAAACCGGAAGACTTTGGTCGCCCGGGACATATATTTCCACTACGTGCTAAAGACAAAGGTGTATTAAGCCGTATTGGGCATACCGAAGCTGCTGTAGACCTGGCACGTTTAGCCGGACTATATCCAGCAGGAGTATTGATTGAAATAAAAAAAGAAGATGGCGAAATGGCTCGTCTGCCCGAACTGAGAAAAATGGCAGATGAATACAATCTCAAACTTATATCTGTTGCAGACCTAATAAGATATCGGCTCGGAAGAGAATCTCTTATTGAAAGAGGTGTTAAAGTAAAAATGCCAACTGCATATGGAGATTTTGAACTAATTCCTTTTAAACAAAAAGCAACAGGACTAGAGCATGTAGCCATCATAAAAGGCACATGGGATAAAGATGAACCAATACTCGTTCGCGTACATTCATCTTGTATGACAGGTGATATCTTTGGATCGAAACGCTGCGAATGTGGCGAGCAGCTTCACAAATCGATGGAGATGATACAAAAAGAAGGAAAAGGTGTTGTCATCTACCTCAATCAAGAAGGTCGTGGCATTGGTCTGATGGCAAAAATGGAGGCATACAAATTGCAGGAAGAAGGCTACGATACAGTAGATGCCAACCTACACTTGGGATATCGTGCCGATGAACGCGACTATGGCGTTGGAGCTGCAATTCTTCGCGACCTGAATGTATGCAAAATGCGCTTACTTACAAATAATCCTGTGAAAAGAAAAGGGCTCGAATCTTTTGGTCTTACTGTTGTAGAAAATGTACCGATCGAAGTTACTCCTAACCAGTATAATGAGTTCTATATGCATACCAAAAAAGAGCGCATGGGACATGATTTACATAATGTAGATTAGTCTGTTATGTAATTATAGAAATAAGAATATCATATAATCAAAATCTATAGAAAATGACACAAGTATCAGCACGCATAGCGAACCTTTCTGTATCAGAAACTTTAGCAATGTCGCAAAAGAGCAACGAATTGAAGGCTCAAGGAATCAATGTGATCAACCTGAGTGTTGGAGAGCCTGATTTTTATACACCGGATCATATAAAGGCGGCTGCAAAAAAGGCTATTGATGATAATTTTTCATTTTATTCTCCTGTTCCCGGATACCTTTCGTTGCGACAAGCAATAAGCAAGAAACTGGAGACAGAAAACGGATTAAGTTATAAGCCTGAACAGATTATTTGTTCGAACGGAGCTAAACAAGCTGTTTGCAATGCTGTACTAAGTGTTGTTAATCCGGATGATGAAGTCATTATACCTGCTCCATGCTGGGTAAGCTACATAGAAATGGTAAAACTTGCCGAAGGTAAGAGTGTTGTTATACATACAGGTATAGAACAAAACTTTAAAATAACTCCGGCTGAGTTAGAAGCTGCAATTACTCCCAAAACAAGAGCTATAATACTATGCTCCCCATCTAATCCTACTGGAAGTATCTACAGCAAAGCAGAATTGAAAGGTCTGGCTGATGTATTAGCAAAATACCCTAATATAATTATAATCTCCGATGAGATATATGAACACATAAACTATACAGGCAAACACGAAAGCATTGCCCAGTTTGAAAACATCAGGGAAAGAGTCGTAATCATAAACGGAGTATCTAAAGCGTATGCTATGACTGGATGGCGCTTAGGCTGGATGGCAGCCCCACAGTGGATTGCAGCAGCTTGCAATAAACTACAAGGCCAATACACTTCGGGAGCATCTTCTATTGCTCAGAAAGCAGCAGAGGCAGCATATCTAGGCGGACAGCAGTGTGTGGAAGATATGCGACAGGCTTTTGTACGTCGCCGTGACCTGATCGTAAAACTAGCATCCGAAATAGAAGGGTTTAAAGTTAACAAACCCGAAGGTGCTTTCTATCTGTTTCCTGAATGCAGCTACTACCTTGGCAAATCATACAACGGAAGATTGATTAAAACATCGGCTGATCTTGCCATGTTCCTTTTAGAAGAAGGTCATGTAGCATGTGTTGGCGGACTAGCTTTCGAGGCTGCAAATTATATCCGATTCTCGTACGCAACATCTGATGAGAATATTATTGAAGCGATGAAACGAGTTAAAGAGACTCTGGCTAAATTGAAATAATGGGCTCAGGGTTAGGCAGTATTCAATTCTTTTATGAACAATCAAGAAAAATACATTAAACTATATAAACAAAAAAGGGAGGATTGTTTCCAAAAATTGGGGTATTGCAACCCTCCTATTGATTGGGACGAATTCCAAACATGGAATAATAACATATATCTAAAATATTTAAGTGCTGAAAATTGGGATAATGAAGCTATAAAGACACGTACTTATATCGATCTACTTGATGATGACAAGGAATTTGGATTTTTTATAGCATTTCAAAATCGCGATTTTGAGACATTGAATAATGTCCTCTATCAGACATCGAGACGAAGGCTCTTAATAACAGGCATGACCGCCAGTGGAACAGACCACGCCATTGCGTTAATGGATATTCTGTCTGCATTTGCGTGTAACGATTTTGATCTTGTAAAGTACTTTTTTCCGCAAGAACTACCTTTGTCAAAAGGCTTATATTATACTGAGGTTTCGGCTAATTTATTAAAAGTGCTTTATTATAAGGACGATTATTTGTGTGAAGAATCTGTACAAAAAGCTCAGAAATTTTTATCTAAAAAAATTACAATCTGGGAAGAATTGACTGTCAAATACTTCTTATCTTTAATAAATAAGAATGTGGTACAATCAAATACTTGTTTGCAGGGACTCTGTTCTGCTTATCAAAAGATTGGAGATTTTAGCAAATTGGAAAAATGTTTTGCAAAAGAATTACATGGGCTTTATCGTTTTGCAAAAATCGTAGATGAGGAATTTTATAAAAGAATAGAATTACCTGCGCATGATTGTTTCTTTAAAGAGTTTGAAGCTTGGCAAAAAGAGCATAATTATCCCAAAGGTCAACTTTTCTATATATATCCTAAAGAATTAGATTATATGAATAGGATATTTAAGGCGGAAATACCTACTGTTACACTAACAGAAGTAAAAGTAGGCAACCAAAAGCAAATTTATAAAGATGTAGATAAATTTGCCTTGGACTTGGCAGAGAATGTAAAAAATGTAAGATAAATAGTTATTTATTGTCTGTAGAATATAAAATAACTCTATCTTGTGCCGTATTGAATTCTTTAAACTAGAAAAAAGAAAAATTATAATTTCAAAAAGGCACTTTATCTCATTTTTTATACTTAACTTTGTACCTCAGATATTCGATTGAGATATTTAGAATATTTGAAATAATGAGAAAGAAAAAAGATACAATATTTACTATTATAATAAAAGGAACAGATATGACAGATATCCCGTTCCTTTTTTTTTATCTTTGTAAATAGCTTATTTAACCACATATTTATATAAACAAACGATGCATTTAGACAAACCAGTTCAACTAATTCTTGATGACGGAACAGTTTTCGAAGGAAAGTCATTCGGCTCTGAAACCGCAAAAGCCGGAGAAGTTGTATTTAGCACTGCAATGGTAGGTTATACAGAAAGCCTTACCGACCCTTCTTATTTAGGTCAGATACTAGTTGTCACATTTCCTCTAGTTGGTAACTATGGAGTTCCCGATGATACATCAACCGACGGAATTTCCGATTTTTACGAATCAGAAAAAGTACAAGTAAGCGGACTCATCGTCTCGGACTACTCGCACGAATACTCTCACTGGAATGCTAAAAAAAGTCTGGGAGACTGGTTAAAAGAGCATGACGTACCGGGCATTTATGGAATTGATACCCGTGAGCTGACAAAGATACTCCGCGAAAAAGGTTCGATGAAAGGAAAAATCGTTTTCAAGGGAGCAAACGAAATTGAGTTTTATGATCCGAATATCGAAAACCAAGTTGCGATAGCAAGTTGCAAAGAAGTGCTGACATACGGCAACGGAGAGAAAAAGGTAGTGTTAGTAGACTGTGGCGTTAAACATAATATCATACGCAGCTTACTAAAGAGAAACGTAACAGTTATACGCGTACCTTGGGATTATGACTTCAATCAGTTGGAATGGGATGGATTGTTTATCTCAAATGGTCCCGGCAACCCTGATTTTTGTGAAGAAACCGTAAAGAATATTCGTAAGGCAATGGAAGGAAGCAAACCGATCTGCGGAATATGTATGGGCAACCAGCTACTTTCTAAAGCAGGCGGAGCAACGATATATAAATTGAAGTATGGACATCGCAGTCACAATCAGCCGGTTAAGATGGTTGACTCGACTCAATGCTTCATCACTTCACAAAACCATGGCTATGCGGTAGCGAATGCATCATTAAGTGCAGAATGGGAACCTTTATTTATCAATCTGAATGATGGAACAAACGAAGGTATCAAGCATAAAACTAAACCATTCTTTTCGGCTCAGTTTCACCCTGAAGCATGTAGCGGCCCAACAGATACAGCCTTTATTTTCGATTTATTTATTGAAAAATTATAATCCACTATATAAAAAGCAGCTTAAATGGATATAAATATAGACGTAAAAAAAGTATTAGTCCTTGGTTCGGGTGCATTAAAAATTGGAGAGGCCGGAGAATTCGACTACTCCGGTTCGCAAGCCCTGAAAGCATTGAAAGAGGAAGGAATTGAAACTGTACTTATCAACCCTAATATAGCAACAGTACAAACTTCGGAAGGGAGTGCTGATAAAATATATTTCTTACCTATTACTCCATACTTTGTTGAGAAAGTTATCAAAAAAGAAAAACCGGATGGAATCCTGTTAGCTTTTGGAGGACAAACAGCACTGAACTGTGGAGTACAGCTTTTTCAGGAAGGAATTCTTGAAAAATACAATTTACGAGTTCTCGGAACGCCGGTACAGGCTATCATGGATACTGAAGACCGTGAATTGTTTGTAAAGAAACTAGATCAAATAGATGTAAAAACTATCAAGAGCCACGCCGTTGGCACAATTGAAGATGCAGTAAAGGCAGCTAAAGATTTAGGTTATCCAATCATCATCCGTGCAGCTTATGCCTTAGGTGGGTTAGGTTCGGGTTTTTGTGACAATGAACAAGAGCTACGGGCTCTTGCTGAAAAGGCATTCTCCTACTCTTCTCAAATTCTTGTTGAGAAATCACTCAAGGGGTGGAAAGAGATCGAATACGAAGTGGTTCGTGACAAGTACGGCAACTGTATGACTGTTTGTAATATGGAAAACTTCGACCCGCTCGGAATCCATACAGGCGAAAGTATTGTTGTAGCACCATCACAAACATTGACGAATGATGAGTTTCACAAGCTTCGTGAATTATCAATCCGCATCGTAAAACATATAGGCATCGTTGGAGAGTGTAACGTACAGTTTGCCTTCGATACAGAATCGGAAGATTACAGAGTAATCGAAGTAAATGCACGTCTGAGCCGTTCTTCTGCTCTTGCATCTAAGGCTACAGGGTATCCTCTGGCTTTTGTTGCGGCAAAATTAGGTTTGGGATATGGATTGTTCGAATTGAAAAACTCTGTAACAAAATCGACTTGTGCATTCTTCGAGCCTGCACTCGACTACATTGTAGTAAAAATACCTCGCTGGGACTTAGGTAAATTCCATGGAGTATCTAGGGAGATTGGCTCTAGTATGAAGTCTGTAGGTGAGATAATGGCAATAGGACGTACATTCGAAGAAGCCATACAGAAAGGTCTTCGTATGATTAATATCGGCATGCACGGATTTGCGGCTAACAAGCCGTTGGAAGTGGATGATTTGGATGAGTCTCTCAAAAACCCGACAGACAAACGTATATTCTGCATCGAAGAAGCCTTCAAGAGAGGATATACAGTAGATCAGATCCATGACCTGACTAAAATCGACAACTGGTTCTTACAAAAACTGAAATACATATATCAGTGTTCTAAAGAGCTTGAAAAATATGACGATGTGCAGTCTCTTCCTTTAGAGTTACTACATACATCGAAGAAAATGGGATTCTCTGATTTCCAAATAGCTAAGATTGTATGTAAAGAACCAACTCTAGTAGAAAGGGTTCAGCACGATGTGCGCCGTATACGTAAAGAGAACGGAATAGTACCTTGTGTAAAACAAATAGACACACTGGCAGCAGAGTATCCTGCTCAAACCAACTACCTGTATATCACATACAATGGTAGAGAAAACGATGTAAAATACTTAGGAGACCACAAATCTGTGATCGTTCTGGGCTCAGGTGCATACCGCATCGGTTCGTCGGTTGAGTTTGACTGGTGCTCGGTGAATGCTTTGCAAAGCATCCGCAAAGAAGGTTATCGATCGGTAATGATCAACTATAACCCCGAAACAGTTTCTACAGACTATGACATGTGTGATCGCCTGTACTTCGATGAGCTTACATTTGAACGTGTAATGGATATCATCGAACTCGAAAATCCTCATGGAGTAATACTTTCGGTGGGTGGGCAGATTCCAAACAACCTTGCAATGCGCCTTGACGCAGCTAAGGTAAACATATTGGGAACTACAGCTAAAAGCATCGATAATGCAGAAGACCGCCACAAGTTCTCGAGTATGCTCGACCGCATAGGTGTAGATCAACCTCGCTGGAAAGAACTAACATCCCTGCAAGACATCAAAGGCTTTGTTGACGAAGTTGGATATCCTGTGCTGATCCGTCCATCATACGTACTGTCAGGTGCTGCGATGAATGTATGCTCTAACGATCAGGAACTGGAGAACTTCTTAGGACTGGCTGCCGAAGTTTCGAAGAAACATCCGGTAGTAGTGAGTGAATTTGTTGAAAATGCAAAGGAAATAGAGATAGATGCTGTAGCCAACAAAGGTGAAATCATAATGTATGCAATCTCAGAACACGTAGAGTTTGCCGGAGTTCACTCGGGAGATGCGACAATACAATTCCCTGCTCAACGACTATATATAGAAACAGTAAGACGCATAAAGAAAGTAGCGCGCAAGGTAGCTGAAGAGTTACAGATATCAGGACCTTTCAACATGCAGTTCTTAGCGAAGGATAATGAGATTAAAGTAATCGAATGTAACCTGCGAGCATCCCGCTCCTTCCCTTTTGTATCTAAGGTTTTGAAAATAAACTTTATCGAACTGGCTACTCAGGTGATGCTTGGCAAAAAAGTAGAGAAACCCAATAAGAATGATTTCGATCTTGACTATGTGGGAATCAAAGCTTCTCAGTTCTCTTTCTCCCGTCTGCAAAAGGCCGACCCTGTATTAGGAGTGGATATGGCTTCGACCGGAGAAGTAGGTTGTATCGGAGATAACTTCTACGATGCCATGCTTAAATCAATGCTATCTGTAGGTTATAAGATTCCGAAAAAAACCGTATTGTTCTCAACCGGCCCGGCTAAATCGAAAGTAGAGTTGCTTCAAGCAGCAAAACTTCTACACCAAAAAGGATATGAATTATATGCAACCGGAGGTTCACAACGCTTCCTTGTAGAAAACGGAATTCCTGCAACTCAGGTATTTTGGCCAAATGACAATCAACAGCCAAATGCATTGGAAATGATACACAATAAGCAGATCGACCTAGTTGTAAATATTCCTAAGAATTTTACAACCAGTGAGCTTGACAATGGTTACAAAATCCGTCGTGCAGCTATAGATTTCAATGTACCATTGCTCACCAATTCACGTCTTGCATCAGCTTTCATACAGGCATTCTGTAAGATGAATGTAGATGAGCTTGAAATTAAAGCTTGGAATGAATACGATTAATTGATCTGAATTGACAAATATTAGAATAGCCTGAGATAAAATCAGGCTATTTCTTTTTGGTCTTTTCATTCAAAGGAATCATCACACAAATAAATGTTTTACAACCAATACTAAACTTTTAAAACTACCGTTCATAATATATTATTTTTTAGAATCTGACATATATGAAAAAAACTCTTGCCCTTGTTCTCTTTAGCTTACTTTGTCTGAATTTTAGCATCGATGCCCAAACAAAAAAGTTGATTATAGAGATAAATTCTATACAATCGAAAGAAGTAGTTAATCTGAAATATAATTCAAAGAATCAGTTAATACATATCGAAGAAAAAGGTCCTATTATTTTTCGGGAACTCACTCTGAAATATGACAAAAATGAAAAACTAGCCGAATGCCTTATAAACAGAGATAGAGGAGAAGCTATTAACAATTCAAAATTTATGTATGATAACAACGACTACATAACCGAAGAAGTTAAAAGCAGCGGTAAACAGCTCCGTAAAATAACAGAATATAATAAGATTTACACGGATAACTCAGGCAGATTGAGTAAAACAACATTTGAAGATGGGAATTTATGGGAAGTATTTTCGTACGACAATCACAATAATCTTGTAAAATATTCAGTTCACTCAATTTCGGGTAAAGAAGATATAGTGATTGATTACTCTTTTGATACGAACAGGTCTATCTTTTCCAGCATAGAAGGTTTACCCCTCTGGTTTTGGACACTACATATGAATAATATGAAATGGTGTAGCGACTTTTTAGGTCATAACAATGCTATTGAGGCTACTACACTAGACTCTAGGTTTGGAACTGACACCAAAGATATTACATACGAGTACGATGCTGACAACTATCCTATTAAACAATACTATGATGGAGTATTAGCTAAAGAATTCAAATACAAAGCTATTTAAAGAGAAAGATGTGAGTTAAATGTAATTTCAATATTCTCGTCATGTTCAACGGAGTGAAACATCTCCGACGTCTCGGAGCTATATCTTACGCTCCGAATTTCAATCCGTCAAAAGATGGGGTTTTGATAAGTTTCTCTTTTGAAAGTATCGAAACAACATTAGAAAATGTAGTGAAAAGCGGAGGGAAAAGAATTATCTTAAAAATAAAAATTGAAGCCTAAGGTGTAGGGTACTTTGCTACATTCATTGATAGTGAAGGAAACAGTATAGGTTTATACTCGGATAAATAACTTAAAATATAGATATTTACATATCGAAACTGGTAAGATTTTATATTTTTCCAATTCTGTTTATTTATAGTTTTCAATAAAATAAAAACTACTTAAAAGTGTCTTTATTTCTCTTTGTTTTCCTGAAAAATATTTCTATAAATTTGTCTATTTATTCTATCAAAATGAAACTTATTTTTCGATTATTCACACAAATCCTTTCCTGAATTATAGTTTTTTATTAACTTTGTGGCCAGTTAGGAGAAAATCTTCTAATAATCTAGGGTTGACTATTTAATAAAATCAAGACCGAAATTCTTTTGGTATACAGTCGTATCTATGCTCTGGATTCTATTTATTAATCATCGCATAATGTAGTATCGAGTCGTTCAAAATTGACTTCTAACTAATAGCATTATGTTCCTTTGTTTTGCAAGATAGCATTTCAAAAATGATTATTTTCTTTGATTATTTCAAAGAGGGTATTCTTATGATCAATCCGTCAGATAATGAAAAGGATATTATTTATTTGCGCTATAACCATTTTTGTATCTTCTCTGAGAGCACAAGAAAAAGAAGATTTTTTCAAATTGGGTGGAGCAATTCGTTTTAACACATCAGTAGAAAATTATGAAAAAAGTAATAAAACTTTAAATACCTACATAAAACTTGATACGTGGTATTTGTCAGCCGATGCCCATAAATCAGGATTTGATTTAAGCTTTCAATACCGTTTCTATCCCGATTCTAAAGCCCACTTCTTACATCATGGTTATATCGGATACCAAATAGATCAGAATCTATATATTAAAGGAGGTGTATTTCAAAAACCTTTCGGAATAGGAGATTTTGCATCTCATTCGTGGTGGTTTCAGATTCCCTATTATCTGGGACTGGAAGATACGTATAATACAGGGATAGGCTTATCGCATCAATTAGGTCAATGGCATTTTGATTTTGCTTATTTCAGACAAGCAGCTCCAAGGGGTTCTATCTCGGATAATACTTTGGATAATGAAGTTGGTAATGGTAGGTATTCTTATGCTGTCGTTCCTACTACAGGTTATGTTGGAAATACCTTGGTGGATGCAAATATCAGAGAATTGGATCAATTCAATTTAAGAGCCCGATATAAATTGAATGAAAATATCGAGTTCGGCGTTTCCGGGCAATTAGGAAGTATATATAATAAAGAACTTAATAGTCGAAAATGGGGAATTAGTACTGCACTACATGTAGTCGCTGATTATAGTAAATGGAATTTTAAAGGAGAGTTTATCTCATATAATTATAATGCTCAGGGTGATAATAAAGAAAAACTAGACATCCTCCAGATGGCAGCTTATGGTGCAGCTTATAATGTGGCGGCTAAAGGAAATATTTATGTTGTGGGATTAGCATATATGATACCTATTAACAGAAAATTTATAAAATATATACAACCATACATAGACTACTCTATAGTCGATAAACATAAAAAAGAATATTTTAATACACAACACCTTATTCCCGGAGCACTTATCTCTATGGGGCCCATATATACGTATGTTGATTTCGCTCTGGGTAAAAATCAACCGTGGCTATCCTCTAACTTCGGAGAAGGCCTGGGCAAAGGGAAAGCAAATGCCAGATGGAATAGTCGCTTTAACATAAATATAGGATATTATTTTAATCAATAATAATTATGAATAAAATAGAAATGAAGAACTTGTTTCTAATATTTGGAACAGCCAAGAAACAAGCTCTAAGAATGCTGAAAAGCGGAAAATCAAAAAAAGAAATTCACCAAAGAACAAAATGCACAATTGCAGTGAATAATGTAAGTCTTTCGATAAAAGAAAGCGAAATATTTGTTGTAATGGGTTTGTCGGGCAGTGGAAAATCGTCCTTGCTGAGGTGTTTTAATATGTTGAATGTACCAACATCGGGAAGTATTTTTATCGATGGAGAAGATATAACAAAAATGAATAAATCTAAGTTGTTGAATCTTCGTAGAAAAAAAGTAGGAATGGTTTTTCAGAATTTTGGACTTCTGCCTCATAAAACAATAATAGACAATGTTGCTTTTGGACTCGAAATTCAGGATATGAATCTTAAAGAGCGTTATGAAAAAGCAAAAGAAATAATAAAAATTGTTGGTCTATCCGGCTATGAGAATGAATACCCTTATCAACTGAGTGGCGGAATGCAGCAGCGTGTTGGAATTGCCCGAGCCATAGCAACCGATTCCCAGATTCTCTTAATGGATGAAGCTTTTAGCGCATTAGACCCGCTGATTAGATCACAGATGCAAGATGACCTGTTGGACATTCAACAAAAACTAAAAAAGACCATCATCTTTATTACACACGACCTTGATGAGGCTTTAAAGTTAGGTAATACTATTGCTATTATGAAAGATGGAGTGATCGTTCAGCAAGGTAGTCCGGAGGATATCTTAATGAATCCAGCCGATGATTATGTGAAAGCTTTTATCGGAAATGTTGATTTATCTAAAATTATAACAGCATCTACAATAATGGAGCCTTTTAGGGCAAAAGTGCAGTTAGGAAAGGATGGTTTGGCATCGGCATTGAGGTTGATGGAGCGCCATACCTTGCGTTTTGTAGCTGTTATAGGCGAGGATAACAAGTTTAAGGGTTATGTGAGAAAGAAAGATGTTGAACGTAAAATTGCTTCCGGAGAAAAAGGATTGGAATCTATATTGATGGATATTCCAAAAGTGATGGAAGATCACTCCGTATCGGATATGCTCCCATTGTTTATAAATCAAAAATACCCTTTGGCTGTAGTTGATTGTAATGAGAGGCTAATAGGCTGTATAAGATACTCTGATGTCGTGGCTATGGTTACAGGATACGATGAAGAAGCAGTGAAAGAAATAATAGAAAATGCAAGTTAAATATGAATAAACTAGATATAGGTAAGTATATAGAACGTTTTGTAGATTGGTTGTCAGATACAGCAGCACCGTTCTTTCGTCAGATAACTATTATGATAGATAATAGCGTTGATGTATTACAAGAATTGCTCGGATATGTTCCGTTCTACATGATTATTGCTGTTGTGGCACTGATCGCTTTTATTATTAAAAAGAAATCGTTAGGAAATGATAAAGCTTGGCAAGGTAATATAACAACATTGATAGGATTCCCACTCTTTTGTGTTTTAGGACTTTTGCTTATTTACTGGATGGGCTTTTGGGAACAAACAATGGATACGTTTATCCTGGTATTGGTAGCTACACTTATCGTTTTAACGATAGGCATACCTCTAGGTATATGGTGTGCATATAATAAAAGAGCTTATGCAATAATTCGTCCATTACTAGATTTTATGCAAACAATGCCGGCTTTCGTTTATTTGATTCCGGCAATTCTATTCTTTTCGGTAGGTAATGTGCCGGGTGTTTTGGCTACGGTTATTTTTTCATTGCCTCCGGCTGTTCGGATGACAGCTTTAGGAATAAAAAGTGTACCTAAAGAGGTTGTGGAAGCTTCTGTTGCCTTTGGTTGTACAAGACGTCAGACTTTGTTTAAGGTGCAGATGCCATTGGCTATGACGACGATTTTGGCTGGTATTAATCAGGTAATTATGTTGTCTCTATCAATGGTAGTTATTGCCTCAATGGTAGGAGCCGGAGGATTGGGCGAAAGTGTATATGCAGGTATTCAGCAGGCCGATGTTGCTTTGGGTTTCGAAGCAGGTCTTTGTATTGTGATATTAGCAATTATATTAGATAGAATGACACAGCTTTTAGGAAAAGAAAAGGAGGAACAAAAATGAATAAAATAATATGTATTCTACTTTCTGTTTTATTGCTTGGGGCTACATCATGCGAGCCTCGTCATAAACAAGATGTCCTAATATTATATCCCAACTGGGCGGAGGGTATCGCTATTACATATTTGGCAAAGGTTATGTTGGAGAATAAAGGGTATACTGTAACCTTAAAGCGTATAGAACCAGGGCCAATTTATACCGCTCTATCTCGTGGCGATGCTGATATATATATGGATGCATGGCTTCCACATACACAAAAGGATTATTGGGCTAAATACGGGCACAAATTAGATGTATTAGGAACTATTTTTGACGACGGTATAACCGGGCTTGTTGTTCCTGCCTACGTTAATATTGAGTCTATAGAAGAGTTGAATGAAAATAAAGACAAGTTTGATAAAAAAATCTACGGAATTGCCGCAGGAGCAGGGATTCATGCTAATACAGAAAAAGCAATAAAAGCCTATAATCTTGATTATTCGCAGATTTCCTCTTCCGAAACGTCTATGATAACAGCCTTGAAAAAGGCAGACAAAAATAAAGAATGGATTGTAATAACAGGTTGGAAACCCCACTTTATGTGGACTGAATTTGAACTTAAAAAATTGAGTGATCCAAAAGGTATATATCCTACAGATAATATTCAGGTTATATCTCGGCGTGGGTTTAAAGAAGATAAGCCCGATATAGCTGCTTTTTTCGAGAGTTTTAAATTAGATGACAAGCTATTACACGAACTGATAATTGATGTAAGTATGCATAAAGATCCTCAAGTTGGAGCTAAAGTCTTTTTTGAGAAGCACCCGACTTTTCTGTAATAAGAAAAGAGGGGTGGAGGAGGGAGCTTTACATATACAAATAAGGAAACTGCACAACATTGCAAAATGAGCATATTTATATCTTCAAAAAACAATTAATGATAAATGAAAATTAATCATCCTTAACAACAATTATGCAAACGGAATGATAAGATATACAAGATGCTAAAAAATAAATGCAAACTTACCAATAGTATTCAAAAAGAAATCATAAAATGCCAAAAATAAACCTTTCAGACAAGGGAATGTATTAAATTTGCGATTCGAAAAAAATCTGTTTTCCTGGGTTGTAAAATGCCTGTTGATTTACGGTTTGATCTAAAAAATAGAGAATATGTTGGGTTATAAATTTAGAGATACATAAATAAGATTAAATGATTACCGCTTCCTCGAAGTTGTATTGTCCCTGATGTTTTCAAATTGAAAGGGATTTCAGTTATAGGAATATCAAAAAGACTTTAATAGTGTATAGAATTATTATGGAAGCAGCAAGATGAACTGTTTCCAAGGAGTATAATAGCAAACAGTATGCAAATCGTGAATTTAAACTATCGTTCGAATTCAACTAAAAGCTAAACTGTGATAAGCGTTATAAAAAGAAACCAAAGGTTTTCGACCTATGTATTTTTGAATGAGGAAAATGAAAAATTTTCCTCATTCCATATATGAATAGTGTCTTTTGGTGAAATATGACAAGTCTCAAATAGGTATATCAGATAATATTAAAAAATATACTAAGATTCTATTATTTGAGCTAAAGTCAATAGGCGATTAGTCTTTTGCCTATCCATATCCGTTGACAGAAAACAAAGCAAAGTAATATAAATAATTAGTTTTCAATTAGTAAATCATGACATCAGTAAAAGTAAAAATGAGACCTTCCATTGTCGAAAATAAGGAAGGAACAGTCTATTATCAACTTATCCATAATCGAGTAACCAGGCAGATAAATACAGATTATAAAATCTTTCCTGGTGAGTGGAACAAGCGTAGTGCAAATATTATCTTGCCTCTGTTTGATGAAAGCAGAAAGAATTATCTTCTGTCTATAAAAGAAAAGATAATATGGGATACTGAAAGGCTTGCAAATATTATAGAGGTATTTAGTAAAAGAGGAGTTTCTTATACCGCAGATGAGGTTGTCTCAAGTTTTGAAAAGCAGATTCAAGGGACTTCCTTTTTTGTCTTTATGCAGCAGTTGATTGTTCGATTCAAACAATTTGGTAGAATTAGAACAAGTGAGACATATAAAACTACCTTAAATAGTTTTATGCATTTTAGAAATGGAAAAGATTTATATCCTTACGACATTAATTCGGAACTAATGACAGAGTATGAGGCTTACTTAAGATCAAGTGGTGTAAGTCAGAATACCTCATCATTTTATATGAGGATACTTCGAGCTGCCTATAATCGTAGTGTTGAGAAAGGCCTGGCTGAACAAAAATATCCATTCAAATATGTATATACCGGCATTGAAAAAACGATTAAAAGAGCAGTTTCTTTTAAAGTTATTAAGCAAATCAGAGATTTGAATCTGGCTCCTTTTTCAACATTGGATTATGTACGTGATATGTTTCTATTTAGTTTCTATACAAGAGGAATGTCATTTGTGGATATGGCTTACCTCAAGAAGAAAGATCTCTCAGGAGGAGTGCTATCATATCGTAGAAAAAAAACAGGGCAGCAACTATTTATTAAATGGGAACAGTGTATGCAGGATATAGTAGATAAGTACCCGCCTAATGAATCCTCATATTTGCTTCCCATTATTAGACGTGCGGACAAAGAAGAGAGAACTCAATATAAGAATGCTTCTTGCCTTGTAAACCGTAATCTGAAAATTATTGGAAGCAAATTAGGACTATCCATTCCTTTAACTATGTATGTGGCTCGTCATTCATGGGCAAGCATAGCTAAAAGTAAGAATATTCCTGTTACGGTAATAAGTGAAGGAATGGGGCATGATTCAGAAATAACCACACAGATCTATCTAGCTGCATTAGATACATCTATAATAGATAGGGCTAACAATATGATACTTAAATCCCTTTTGTAGTATTAAAATGATTTTTTAACTAGGTATCTCTTGCTAAGAGATATGTTTAATACTGCAAAAGTATACAAAATATTGAAAACAAGAAGATAGTTCTGAAGCTTTTTTTTAAGGAAGTTATTTAAAATATAAATATGTTTAGTGAAAGCTTTCTATCTGTTTGTGTATATACTTGATAAATAATCTAATACAATAAAAACATATCTCTTAGCAAGAGATGTACATACAGCTAGATCATAACTACTTATAGAGAACTTTATTTAACACATAAGTGTGTTGTAAATAAATAAAAAATCTGCTGTATTATATACTTTGTATCTATAACTAATTGAAATACATTGTATTGTAATATTTCATGGAACCAGAGCTATGCTCGTATATGAAATAAAACCTATAAAGTCCCAGATAATAACACACTATTCATTCTTATGTATAAGCAAGAGATTCCAAGTTGGTACGCTATGCGTGCGATATTCCGCAAAGAAATGGATACGAAAAAAATATTGGATAAGGAATGTATTAGGAGTTTCATTCCTATGCATTATACACTTACCATGAAAAATGGTCGTAAAGTCAGAGAACTGGTTCCTGCTATTACGAATTTGATCTTTGTTCACGCCACCCCAACAGTTATTAAAGAAGTCAAGTCAAAAACCGAATACCTTCAGTACATTACAGATTCGAGGAGTAAAGAAAAAATTATAGTTCCTGATGATCAAATGAAACGTTTCATTGCTGTAGCTAGTATTTGCCACGAAAAAATGACTTACCTAAAACCAGAAGAAGTCGATTTGAGAAAAGGCACATTGGTGCGGGTACTTGGTGGTCCTTTTGATGGCATCGAAGGTGTTTTTGTGAAAGTAAAGGGTGTGCGAAGCAGGCGGGTGGTAGTTCTTATACAAGGTATTGCTGCTGTTGTAACTGCCGAGATAGAAACTGACCTGATAGAAGTTATATCATAAGATAGAAGAATAAACTAATCTAATTTTAATAGAATGTATTACTGGATCATAAATATCGGTTTGGTTTTCTTCCTTTGCATATTTTTTGCAGGGATACTCATTCCAAATATTCTGCTTATTGCTTTTCGAAAAAAGTTGTTTGACCTACCGGATGAGAGAAAAATTCATCATGGAATGATCCCCAGACTTGGAGGCCTAGCCTTCAATCCTGCTATCTTCTTTTCCATTTCTTTATTGCTTGGTCTTGATTTTATTTTAGGAGAACCAGATATTCTTATGCAACAAGGAAGTAACGTTCCTGAATTGCTGTTTGGCTTCTGCGCCAGCACAATACTCTATTTAGTCGGAATCGCGGATGACTTGATAGGGGTTCGTTATCGTACTAAATTTATTATCCAGATACTATGTGGCGTTATACTAATTGCCGGAGGAGTGTGGATAAACAATTTGTATGGTATATGTGGTGTTTACGGATTGTCGGAATGGATAGGATATCCTTTAACTATTTTAGTCATTGTATTTGTTATCAACTCAATCAATCTTATCGATGGTATTGACGGTCTAGCATCCGGACTGAGTGGAGCAGCTTTGCTTTTTTACGGACTAATTTATATTTACCTCGAGCAGTGGCTTTTTGCTATGCTGGCTTTTGCTGCATTGGGAGCTCTCATACCATTTTTTTATTACAACGTCTTTGGCAATGTTAACCATGGCAAGAAAATATTCATGGGAGACACTGGTAGCTTAACAATAGGAATCATTTTATGTATTCTTAGTATAAAGATATTAAACCAACCCGTAGATAGTGCAGCTTCGTTCAATCCTGCTGTATTGGCATTTGCACCTTTAATAATTCCATGCTTTGATGTAATGAGAGTCTTTATAAGTCGCATACGTATGAAAAAGCATCCTTTTATGCCTGACAAAAGTCATATACATCATAAGCTTCTGGCGGCAGGAATCTGTCAGCGAGCAGCAATGATAATTATAATTTCAGTATCGTTAATATTTACTTTGTATAATATCATCCTATCGCAATATGTTGACGTAAGCCTACTTTTGATTATCAACATCATTTTATGGATGCTGGGTAATATGTGGCTGGCATTCAAAATTAAAAGGCGCGAACTAAAGCTCTCTATCCTCGAAACAGACAATAATCTCAAAAAACAATCCATTTATAAATTATGAGAATACAACATTTCTTATTTGTGTTGATGGCTTCCGTCATCTTAAATTCTTGTGGATCAACACAAAATATTAGTTACTTTCAAGACTTACAGCAAGAAGTACCGGGGGAAATACTGAACCCGATAAAAATAACAATAAAGACAGATGATAAGATATCAATAGTGATAAGTAGTAAGGATTCTCAGTTAGCAGAACTATTTAACTTACCTATCGTTGCCCATCGTGTAGGGCAGTCGCAAAGCCCGTCATTGAATCAAAATCAGCAAATATCAAATTATACAGTAAGCTCATCGGGGGAAATCGATTTTCCGGTATTAGGCAAAATACATGTTGATGGAATGACTCGAGAAGAGATTGCTGGTTATATAAAAAATGAACTGTTATCAAAGAACCTGCTTAAAGATCCGGTGGTGACTGTAGAGTTCTCCAACCTTTCTATTTCAGTTTTAGGAGAGGTAAATACTCCAGGACGGTATAATATAGACCGAGATAAAGTTACTTTACTCGATGCCCTCGGAATGGCAGGAGATCTAACAATTTATGGAAAACGTGAAAATGTTCTCGTTTTACGTCAGATGGCAGGTAAGCAGATTCCTTATAAGGTAAATCTAAATTCGGGGCATGATATGTATGCTTCACCTGTTTATTATCTGCAACAAAATGATGTAGTTTATGTGGAACCTAATAAAACACGGGCACGTCAGTCAACCGTTAATGGCAACAATGTCATATCCACTTCTTTTTGGCTATCAGTTGCCTCTTTAATAACTACACTCACTGTACTCATTGTCAAATAAAAAAGAAAAAATACATAAATGACTTCAGTTCAGCATAATAAAACAGAGCGGAAACAGACGGAAGATCTTATCCGTCTACAAGATTTATTATACTTATGCCTTTTCAGATGGCGTTGGTTTGTAATATCTCTTTTTATAACACTTAGTATTGCAACCTTTTATATATTAACAACTCCTCCAATATATATTCGTTCGGCGTCTATTCTTATAAAAGAAGACTCGAAAAGTCAATCCATATCGAGCGATGTCGCTTCTATGTTTGCTGACTTTGGGTTGTCTCAACCCAATACAAACGTAAACAATGAATTAATAGCTATACAGTCTCCCGCTATCATTCTGGAAACAGTAAAGCGATTACATTTGGATGTAAACTATCAGATTAAAGATGCTTTTTATAAAAAAGTCTTATATGGTCCAGATCTCCCAATCACAGTTTCTTTTACCGATCTGGCAGATAATGAATCTGCGGAACTTATTATAAAATTGTTGGCTGATGGGACATTTGAATGCTCAGACTTTGCATGCGACAATAAGGATATTGCAAACAACGTTATCAAAGGCAAGCTTAATGATACAATTGATACTCCATTAGGAAAAATAATAGTATTCCCAACTTCGTATTACACTAAAACAGAGATGCCTCTGATTTATATTTCCCGTACTAACTTATACAGTGCTACAGATTTGTTCAAACAGAATTTGACAGCATCTTTAAGTGAGGAGAAAGCAACCGTTATAGACCTCTCTTATAAAGATGTTTCCACACAACGGGCAGAAGATGTGTTGAATACATTAATATCCGTTTATAAAGAAAATTGGGTGAAAGACAGGAATCTTATAACTGTTAGTACCAGCCTCTTTATCACTGATCGTCTGAGTGGAATTGAACGCGAATTGGGTGATGTGGATGAAGATATTTCTTCTTATAAAAGACAAAATCTGGTGCCGGATGTAGATGCTGCCTCTAGTATGTATATGGCTCAGTCGAGGGAGACAAGTAATCTTATGCTGGATTTGAATACCCGATTATCGATGGCTCGTTACATGCGCAATCATTTGATGACTTCTACGAACAACAACCAGCTGATTCCTGCAAATTCAGGTATCGAGAGTGCTAGCGTTGAAAATCAAATAACGGAATACAATACCATTCAATTGCAGCGTAACAATTTGGTTTCTAATAGTAGCGAACAGAATCCTTTGGTTGTAGATTTAGATCAGTCTCTTCAATCTATGCGTAAAGCGATTGTTTCATCGATAGATAATCTTACCGTAAGCTTAAATACTCAAATAAAAAATTTACAGAGTAACGAACAAGAGACAACTGCTCAAATAGCCGCCAACCCTGATCAAGCAAAATATCTACTTTCTGTAGGACGACAACAGAAAGTAAAAGAGGCTCTTTATTTATTTTTATTACAGAAACGCGAAGAAAATGAATTATCTCAGGCCTTTATTGCATACAATACACGTATGATAACCCCTCCTTATGGTAATTTGAATTCGATAGCACCTCAAAAAAGAAATATATTATTAGTTGCTTTTGTATTAGGTCTCCTTATTCCGCTAGTCATAATATTTATCCGAGAGAATACGAATTCTACAATACGGGGTCGAAAAGATTTAGATAATCTAATCTTACCTTTTATAGGTGAAATTCCGCTTTTCTATCCTCCGAAACGTGGTTGGCGATTCTGGAAAAAACAACCCGATGAGAGTAAAGTGGTCGTAAAAGAAGAGAATAGAGATGTCATCAATGAAGCATTTCGTGTCTTACGCACCAATCTTGAATTTATGACAGCGAAGAAGGACAATTTGAATGTCATTATTTTAACGTCGTTTAATCCCGGTAGTGGTAAAACATTCCTGACAATAAACATGGCTATCAGTTTGGCTATAAAAGGTAAAAAAGTATTGGTTATCGACGGTGATTTGCGGTATGGTTCTACTTCCTCTTTTGTTAATTCACCCAAGCAGGGTTTGAGTAACTATCTAGGGAAACAAATCGACAATATAAATGATACAATTATTGTCGACGAAAAATATACAAACCTTAGTATTTTACCGGTGGGTACTATTCCTCCGAATCCTACAGAATTACTATTCGAAGAACGTTTAGAAATATTGATAAACGATATGCGTGGTAAATATGATTATATATTTATCGACTGTCCACCAATAGATATTGTAGCAGATACCCAAATTATTGAAAGGCTTGCAGATAGAACTCTTTTTGTTGTTCGTGCAGGATTGTTGGAACGAAGCATGCTCTCCGATTTGAATAACATCTACAGGGAAGAACGATTCAAAAATATGGCTCTGATCCTGAATGGTACAACCAGTAGTATTGGATACCATAAATATGGCTATCGTTATGGCTATCAATATGGTTATTACGGATTCAATAGTCAAACAAAGAAAAGAGGAAAATAATAATTTGATTTTTACACATAATAGAAAATTTTTAAAAAACTTTAAGATGAAAGGAATAGTATTGGCTGGTGGCTCGGGTACAAGATTATATCCGATAACCAAGGGAGTAAGTAAGCAACTCCTTCCCATTTATGATAAGCCCATGATTTATTATCCCATATCGGTTTTGATGCTTGCCGGAATACGAGAAATATTGATCATATCAACCCCTGTCGATTTACCCGGATTCAGACGCTTATTGGGCAATGGATCAGATTATGGTGTGCATTTTCAATATGCAGAACAGCCCTCACCCGACGGGCTGGCACAAGCCTTTATTATCGGTGAAGAATTTATCGGAAATGATTCAGCTTGTCTTGTACTTGGAGATAATATTTTTCATGGAACAGGTTTCTCCGCATCACTCAAGGAAGCAGTACGAGATGCAGAGGACCAAGGCGTTGCTACTGTATTTGGGTATCGGGTTGATGATCCGGAACGATACGGTGTTGCCGAATTCGATTCAGAGGGAAATTGTTTATCGATTGAAGAAAAACCACAGAAGCCTAAATCCAACTATGCAGTTGTAGGACTCTATTTTTATCCAAACAAAGTAGTAGACGTTGCAAAAAATATCAAACCATCTGCTCGTGGAGAGTTGGAGATCACGACCGTTAATCAAAAGTTCCTTCAAGATAAAAGCCTTAAAGTGAAGACGCTGGGACGTGGATTTGCTTGGTTCGATACCGGCACTCACGATTCACTAGCCGAAGCATCTATTTTTGTGGAAGTTATAGAAAAACGACAAGGTTTGAAGATCGCTTGCCTTGAAAGCATTGCTTTGCAAAAAGGATGGATTAACCAAGAACAGATGTGTACTTTGGCTGCACCAATGATCAAAAATCAATACGGACAATATTTAATGAAAATGATAGAAGAAATAGAACAATAAGCAATGGTGAATATAATAACAACTCAAATAAAAGATGTAGTAATCATCGAGCCTAAAATATTCGGAGATGATAGGGGATACTTTTTTGAAAGCTATAATCAGGCTGAATTTAATACATCCATTCGCACAGTGCATTTTGTGCAGGACAATGAGTCTAAATCGTGTTACGGAGTTTTAAGGGGACTGCATTTTCAAAAACCACCCTTTGCACAGAGTAAGCTGGTACGTGTTATCGAAGGCGAAGTATTGGATGTGGCGGTAGATATACGCCGCAATTCGCCTACATTCGGTAAACATGTTGCTGTGATACTATCGGGAGAGAATCACCGTCAGCTATTTATTCCACGTGGTTTTGCACATGGTTTTGTCGTACTAAGCAATGAAGCTGTATTTCAGTATAAATGTGATAATTCTTATTCACCGCAATCGGAGGGGGCTATTGCATGGAATGATCCGGAGATTGGTATTGATTGGATTGTAGCTCCTGAAGATATAATTCTTTCGGAAAAAGATACTCGACATCCATTTCTCAAGGATGCAACCCAACTGTTTGATTATAATATCGATTACTACACCGAAACATCCGAAAGTATATAAATATACCTATTCTGATAGTATATTATTTTAACAAACAATCAATTGATTCTAAAAATGAAAAATATTATAATTACCGGAGGCGCTGGTTTTATAGGTTCACACGTTGTCCGTCTGTTTGTGAACAAATATCCCGAATACAATATCATCAATCTCGATAACCTCACTTATGCCGGCAATCTGTCCAACCTCAAGGATATAGAAGACAAATCCAATTATACGTTCATTAAAGGAGATATTTGCAACTTCGATTTGGTTATGCAGCTATTAAAGGAATATCACGTAGATGGTATTATTCATTTGGCTGCTGAAAGCCATGTTGATCGCTCAATCAAAGATCCATTTACTTTTGCTCGTACCAATGTGATGGGTACTCTTAGCCTGTTACAAGCCGCAAAATCATATTGGGAAGCATTGCCCGAAGGTTATGAAGGTAAGCAGTTTTACCATATCTCTACCGACGAAGTATATGGTGCTCTGATGTTTGACGATACGCTATTTACAGAAGATACGAAGTATGACCCTCATAGTCCATATTCAGCATCTAAAGCTAGTAGCGATCATTTTGTACGTGCATTTCACGATACTTATGGCATGCCTGTAATAGTAACAAACTGCTCTAACAATTACGGTCCATACCAATTTCCGGAGAAGTTGATTCCTTTATTTATCAATAATATTATTCACCGGAAGCCACTCCCTGTATACGGAAAAGGCGAAAATGTACGTGACTGGCTCTATGTTGTGGATCATGCCCGTGCGATTGATGTTATATTCCATCATGGGAAAAATGCTGAAACCTATAATATAGGAGGTTTTAATGAATGGAAAAATATAGATATCATCAAGGTTATTATCAAGACCGTTGATCGTTTATTAGGTAATGCCGAAGATCACTCTCTCGATCTGATTACATACGTAACCGATCGTAAAGGACATGATTTACGTTATGCTATCGACTCAAGTAAGCTCAAAAGCGAACTAGGGTGGGAGCCTAGTCTCCAATTTGAAGAAGGCATAGAGATTACAGTGCGTTGGTATCTTGATAATAAGGAATGGATGGATAATGTCACTTCCGGAGAGTATCAGAAATACTACGAAAGCATGTATAATGAAAAATAAAATTCAAATACTTATTTATATTTTAACATTTTTATGAAAGCAAATTTATTTGATATATATCATTATGGAATTATAAAGATTAATAGTTTACTATATAGAACTATCTGGCGACCTTTTTTCGGATCATTAGGTAAAGGTACAAATATTATTAAGCCCAGGATTATGAATCCGCGTCGTATTTATATAGGTCGGAATTGTTCAATAGAACATTTTGTATGGTTAGGTGTCGTTCGACAGTTTTATTCAAAAGTCAAAAATCCGTATTTGATACTAGAAGATGAAGTCAAAGTCGGACGGTTTTCTGAGATATTTGCGCATACATCAATTACGTTACATAAAGGAGTCCGAGCTGCCGACAATGTATACATTTCTGATAATACTCATACTTATGATGATATCAATATCCCAATAGTCAAACAAGAGATCAAATTTGTAAATGCTGTTGAGATAGGAGAATACAGTTGGATTGGAAGGAATGTTTGTATAATCGGGTCAACGATAGGAAAACACTGTATTATTGCAGCCGGAGCATTTGTTAGCAGAATGAATATTCCTGATTATTGCGTCGTTGTTGGTAATCCTGCTTATATAATAAAACGTTACAATACCGAGACTGAAAAATGGGAAAAGACCGATAAAAAGGGAAATTTTATCTGAAGAAATTATGTTACACGAAAAATTACGAAAGTTAAGATGCAAAATATTTATTTTGCTGAATAAACATAATTTCGCACAATTTGGGAAAAATGTTTTCATTTTTGATCCTCAAGTTTGGAATCCTCAACGTATACATCTCGGGAGCAATTTATGGATAGGAGACAAGGTGTGGCTTGCAGTATCTTCGAATCGAACCGATTCAAGGCTTGTAATTAAAGACAAGGTACGGATTGGTCGATTTTCCGAGATATATGCACTACAAAGCATTATTCTTGAAGATGGAGTTATAGCTGCTGAAAATGTCTATATTTCAGACAATACCCATGCATATAATGATATAAACAGGTTTATACGGGATCAAGAAGTTAGATATACCGGAGAGGTTGTTATCGGTAGTGGAACCTGGATTGGGCGTAATGTATGTATTGTAAGCTGCAGAATTGGAAAAAACTGTATCATTGGTGCATATTCATTTGTTAAACACGATATTCCTGATTATTGCGTTGTTGTCGGTAATCCTGCCCGCATCGTAAAACGTTATAACCCCGATACTCAGAATTGGGAAAAAACGGACAGAGACGGTAATTTTATTTAATATACTTTCTTCTCTGTCTTTCTACACATATAATATTCCTAGAATCACAAAATTGTTTTAATATGAAAATCTTAGTTACCGGAGCCAATGGTTACATTGGTCGTCACGTCGTGTGCAAATTATTGGATCAAGGGCATGAAGTTACGGCTTGCGATGTTCGATTGACTGAAGTGGATAAGCGTGCCACTTTGCTAGAATATAATATTTTATCGGGTTCATATCTTAATGTTTATGACGAGCTTGGAAGCCCAGACGTTTGTTTGCATATGGCATGGCGCGATGGTTTTGTCCATAATTCTTCTAATCATATGGGAGACCTGTCTAATCATTACAAATTTATGTGTTCGTTGATTGATGGCGGATTGAAACAGTTTGCTGTAATGGGTACGATGCATGAAGTCGGTTATTATGAAGGTGCTATTGATGAAGACACTCCTTGTTTTCCAATATCGCCGTATGGAATAGCAAAAGATGCTTTACGCCGCAGCATACAATTATATGCCAAATCCAACGGCTGTATCTTGCAGTGGATCAGGGCATACTATATTGTGGGTGATGATCTGAAGAGCAATTCTATATTCGCTAAAATCAGAACAGCCGTCCTTGAAGGAAAGAAAAGCTTTCCGTTTACATCGGGTAAAAACAAATATGATTTTATCGAAATTGATGAATTAGCATTACAGATTTCAGCCGTAATTACTCAGAAAGATGTTTCAGGTATAATCAATTGCTGTTCAGGCAAACCTATGAGTTTAGGCGAGCGCGTAGAAGCTTTTCTTAAAGAAAACAACTTAGATATCAGCTTAGAATATGGAGTGTTTCCGGATAGAGACTATGATTCTCCATGTGTTTATGGCAGCGATAGCAAAATCAGAATGATATTATCTAATAAATAAATATGACTTCTAGTCCACTTGTTATAGAGAGAAGAGATTGGTTTGGAATCATCCTGTTATTCTTAGTGATGATGATCAGTGGCGGTAACCATTTGTTTCCTCGAAATCCTATCTGTTTGTTGATAATAGCCGGATATAGTCTGAAAATATACAGATTCAATAATGGTATAACATTGAAGTATGTTTCCTCAAAATTATGGTTATTCATAACAATATTTCTTGTAATAATAGTATTACAAACGATACTAGGTGGGAATCTCGATAGTGCTGCATTAGCCGCATTATCCAGCGTTATTGCAGGTCTGTTTGTTTATACTTATTATAAGCATGAAGGAATAGATGTATTGATTGCCGATATTACTGTTTTATTAAAGATTTTCATCATTTTAGGATTGCTCTCTTTTTTACTTTATACTTTTACCCCTGATCTTTTTTCAAAATATACATTTATAGATAGTTATGGGGATAAAAGATCGGTAAGTCATATCGCTTTTCTATTTTATAAAGGATTGGATATTCAAGGTTTATCATCGAGACTTTATGGCTTTTTCTGGGAGCCCGGAATTTTTCAAATATACCTAAATATTTTTTTGTTAATTCAGATATTCTATTTCAGACAGAAAGCATGGATTGTAGTAACATTATTGGCTATCTATTTGACAAAATCTACCACAGGATATTTTATCGCCATTATCATTCTGGGATATATTTCGGCTCGTTTCTTTTATAAAGAACGAAATCTGTACAGTTCTATATCTATCCTTTGTACAACTATTATTGCGCTTTTTTTTGTATGGAATAATATTGTATCTGTAAATGTTGAGGAAAAAGTTGCTGGTGCTCAGTCCGGTTCTTTTTTTGCTCGTCAGGCTGACGTAATTGCCGGATTGAGCATTGCAGTCGAGAATCCGGTAATTGGGATTGGTGCTAATACCGATCGATTTAAGCAAATGAGGAGTAAGATCGCTTGGCAAGGTAAGCTGAGTGGTTCAAAAACAAAAGATAGCGGAACAACAAATGGCATAATAAGTCTAATGTATATATGGGGTATACCATTTTCTTTATGGTATTTATGGGCATTAATAAAACAGAATATCTTACACAAGAATCGCTGGCTAATGGCTATTCTCCTGATTTTATCTCTAAGCTCTGAGCCTTTGGCTATGACTCCGTTTTTTTTACTTTTCGTTTATTCGGGACTGGATTCAAAGACAATAAATAATTAACTGTTATGAAAAAACTATTGTTTATCGGTTGGGACTATCAAATATATACGCGAGAAATGATAGAAGAGTTTAAGATGTTTGGATATGATGTTACATTTTATAATGTTGTATCATTTTCTCCGGCTATGAAGCTAAGAAATCTAATCTCTAAAAAATGGAATAAAAAAATACAGCATTCCAAACATCAAGAAATCGTTGTAAAAGAAAAAGACAATAAATATGACATTGTATTTTTATTATTACCTTTTTTCTCTTTCGATTGCTTGCAAAACCTAAGAAATGACCATCCTCATGCAAGATTTGTTTTGTATTTGTGGGATGCAGCTAATGGATATATAAGAAAGGGAATAAATATATCTGATTATTTGGGCTGTTTTGATAAAGTATACACTTTCGACAGACAAGATGCAATACAATATAGCATAAACTATTTACCACTCTTTTGCGTACGGAAGTTTCAGAATCTAAAGCAAAACGAAGTCGAATGGAATAATGTATATATGGTCGGCAACCTTGCTGATTTCAGACGGTATGATGCGATTAAAAAATTTGAAGAATATTGCAGAAAAGAGCAAATCAGTTTTAACTGGTATTTAAAAGGAACACTGCGGAAAAATATAAAGCTCTTATTACAAGGGAAATCACTCAAATACTTATATACATCTTCAATTAGCAATAATACATTTATAGAGATGATGCAACGCTCATCAACTGTATTTGATTTTGCAAACCACATACAAGATGGCTATACGATGAGAGTAATGGAGAATTTGTGTGCCGGAAAGAAAATAATCACTAACAATCGGAATGTTTTAAATGAGCCTTTTTACTCTCCTGACAGATTTTTTGTCTATGATGATTTAGATTTTAATGGTGTAAAAGAATTTCTGAAGACACCATTATCTGATCCATCTGCCAGATTTGAAGAATTTTACTTAAGCTCTTTTATAAAAAAGCTTGTTTCGGAGTGATTCGTTTAATTATACTGAAACTAAAAACACGTATTTAAATTAAAATGTCAATAAATATTAAAGCAATAAAGCGGATTATATTTAGTTCAAGCTCCTTATTTATTATAATAAATTTATTTATTTCTGCCATCAACTTTTTCCGTTCTATGGTATTTATGCGTGTTCTAGATATGAGAGAACTAGGTATAATCAGTCTCATTCAAACATGTATAATGTTTATTGGACTCTTTCAGTTTGGGTTCCTAAACGGTGGATATAGAGTTTTAGCTTATCAGAAGACGAGTGATCAAACGAAGATTAATAACATTCTATTTAGCCTTTTTGGTATTATTGCACTTGCATTATTTCTAATATGGATTATATTAAGTCTATTAGATATTGAATTACTAATCAGTCGCCAGTATCTGATTTTAACTTTTATTGCAGGCTTATTTTCTTTGATATCTACTTGGCTGACAAATACCATGACGGTGAAAAAGATGATTAAAGATATTAATATCAGAAATCTCATTTCAGGCACTATATCTATAGCTTTAATTCCTCTTGCCTATTTTTACGGTATTATCGGTGGCATTATTAGTATTATGATGCAGCCTGTAGTTTTTGTTGTACTCGCATTATTAATGCATAAAAGTTTAAGACCGGATAGTATATGTTTTGACAGAAAAGAAATTAAATATATTCTATCGTTAGGATTCGTCCCATTTATGATTGGAATATTTACAATTGTCAATATTCAGATCGAACGTTGGTCTATAGCATATATATTGAATGTGCAAGAATTAGGTAATTTTTATCTTGTTTTTATATTCTCTTCTTTATTTGTTTTAGTCCCGACATCCATTAATTACCTTTTCCTTCCCAATATCATTTATTCATACGAAAATGAATTAATGGCAGAATTCAGGCGACATGTACGGAATTATACATTAGTCTTGATGGGATATGGTATATGTGTAGTTCTTGCCGTACTTACTTCACTTCAACCATTGGTGGATATATTATTTCCTACTCATTCGGGCAATACTCACTATGTCTTTTTACTGGTACCTGGCTTAATAGCACAATTACTGTATTATTCGGTATCTGCTATCTTAAATGCGTGGAAAAATTTCACATCATTGTTGATGTCTGGAATTGTAGGAGTCTTTTCTACTATTACAATCATCGCCCTAACTGGCTCTATGCATCTGTTTAACCTAACAATTATGGTGTATATTAAGAATATATCTTATTTATTGCCGACCCTTTTCGGAGCAATTTATATTTACAAGAATCGTAACAAGTTTAAAACAAAAAATGGGTAAAATATTATTTATAGGGTTGCCTTACCATAATTATGTAAAGGCGCTCACAGAAGAAATGGAATCACAAGGACATTCAGTCTCCTACTATCCTTTGGAATTACGTAAAATAAAAGATAAAATTCTACGCACATTGTCAACTGAAGCATATCAGAACAAGCATGAGAAGTATTACGCTGAAATAATAGAGCAGGAAAAAAATAACCGATATGACTATATTATATTCCTGCATATTCGTCTATTTTCCATCCCCAACATTCTGAAATTGAGAGAAAATCATCCAGAGTCTAAGTTTGTATTATACACATGGGATGCTTTATCTCCTGTGTTTAATTATATTCCTTATATTCCATACTTTGATAAAGTTTGTACTTTCGATCCTACAGATGCTAAAAACTATGGACTGGATTATCTGCCATTATTTTGTGTAAGAGACTTTCAGAATCTGCCTATTGTAGAGCCGGATATCGATGTATATATGGTCGGGAATTTGGTTAAATCCGATCGGTATAAAGCCATTCTTGCATTCGAAAGATATTGTAAAGAAAATAATATTCGTTTCAAGAAATATATTAAGTGTACACCTGTTGTAATAATTCAATTATTGATTAAAGGTTTTATTCCGAGGGGACTTAAGCTAAGGAGTATTTCTCAGTCTCATTTTATCCATTTACTACAATATTCAATAGCTACATTCGACTTTGCCAATCATAAGCAGTCTGGATACACAATGAGATTTATCGAAAATATGTGTGCCGGGAAAAAGATCATTACTAATAACAAACGTGCTATTGGTGAGCCTTTTTATTCTTCCAGTCGCTTTTTCGTTTTTGACGAATTGAACTTCGAAGGAATAAAAGAATTCATACAAGAGCCGATGAAAGATACGAACGTTAGTTTCGATAAATTTTCTATACAGTCCTTTGTCAGCACCTTGCTAACAATATAAATAAAATGAAAAAGAGGTGTTTACTCATTATGCCATTAAGTTTTTATTCGATGGCCAATCAGATAATATCAGGATTGAATGAATGTGGTTATGATGTGAGAATTTGTAATGATCGTTATCCTGATAATTTATTCACAAAAGTACTGTGGAAAATAGGCATAACTAAAACGTTATATAGAAAAACATACAATTATATAACTCGCCACTTCCTTCAAGACGAAAGATATGATATCTGTATCATTATGAAAGGATACGGAATAGATAAAAAATTAATAGATGAAATATATAAAAAGTGTTCATTTATAGTTGGTTATAATTTCGATTCTTTTGCCTTTCATCCTTTATCACTGTCCTGGTATCGCTTGGTCGATAATTTTTATACGTTTGATTATCATGATGCAAAGAGCTATGATATCAGAATAATAGAATTGTTTTCGGCAATAGAAAGACAGGAGAAAAATGTAGAAAGAGTATATGATATATCTGTAATACAAAAGATACACTCCGAACGCTTGTCATATACCAATAAAATATTGCATCTATTCCAGCCCAGCCACTCATACGTATATCTACATGAAAGTAATTATGTGACAATGATTCTGAATTTTATCAGGCATCCGTTTACGTACATTAAACTACGACGATATATACATCTTAAACCATTGTCGTATTACCAATATGTAGATGTATTACATAAATCAAAGTACACCCTTGATTTTGCTCATCCCAAACAAAGTGGTATTACTATGAGATGCTTTGAAGCTGTGAGCTGTGGGACAAAAATAATAACGAATAACAGAAATATATTTAAAAGCGGATATTTCAATCAAGAGAATACAATCGTATGCGATAATTCGTCTGTCGTGGATAATAAAATAATCGAAAAATACACGCAGATGTTGGCTTCTGATGTAATATCTCGGCGGCGAAATATTATAGATTTCGTAAAAGAAATAATCCAATAAATAGTTCTGTGTTTTTAATAAATTCACAATGAAAGAAATAAAATTATCTATTATCGGAATGGGGCGAATGGGTATTACTCATTTCTCTATTATCAATTCACATCCCAATGTAAATATTGTATCAGTTTCTGATACTTCAAAAATTACATTGGATTTATTGAAGAAATACATACCATCGCTTCAAGTATTTACGGACTACAAGGAGTTGATTGACAAAACAATGCCGGATGCTATTATAGTCTGTACTCCTCCTAATTATCACTATGCAATATGTAAATATGCCTGTGAGAAGGGAATTAATGTTTTTTGTGAAAAACCATTTACTCTTTCTACCAAAGAGGCGAATGAACTACAAGAAATGTTCAACAAAAAAGGATTGATCAATCAAGTCGGGTATGTAAATCGCTTTAATGATATGTTTACAACAGCTCGAGAATATGTAAAAGAAGGTTTGCTTGGTGATATTGTCAGGTTTAAAACGGAGATGTTTAGTTGCACTATTTCAAAACCCGAAACAGGTGAGAGCTGGCGTGGTAAAAGAGAGAGTGGGGGCGGGGCTGTTTATGAAATGGCTGTCCACGTATTAGACCTTATTAATTATATAATAGGCGTTCCCAATAAAGTTATTGGTACCAGTATGAACCAAATATATTCGAAGCATGTGGAGGATATGGTTTCAAGTACTTTAGTATACGATAATGGGTGTGTTGGGACATTATACGTGAATTGGAGTGATTCGAGTTATAGAAAACCCAGTAACAAAATTGAAATATTTGGTACAAATGGAAAATTGCTGGTAGACCAGTACGAAATGAAGATATTTTTAAACGAACCGGCCTCAGGTCATAATTATAGAAAAGGTTGGAATACTATATATATCACAGATACCTTCAAGCCGGTTCCTTTTTATGTTCGGGGGAATGAATTTACAAGACAATTGTATCATTTTGCCGACAGTGTTTTAGATGGTAAGATTGTTGGACCTACTCAGTGTACATTTGAAGACGGATATAATACGCAACGTTTGGTACACGACATGTTCAATGACTATGAAAATAAAAATAAACAAGATTAAATATGGAAAGAATAGATAAAGTCATCTTTGGAGATAATCAGTTTTTCGGGATTAATCACATGTCACAAGAGAAAGCCCAACAACTTTCCGAAAAATTCCATGACATAAAGAATATCTACAAAGTATATGATCTTGCTTTTAAAAATGGCATTGGAGCTGTTATGCTTAATAGTAATGATCGCGCAAAAGATATATGCGAATATTTTCGTCAGAATAAGTCTAAATACAGTGATATTGTATGGTATCCGTCAATTCCTTATCCGCACAAATATGCAAATCTAGTGGCAGAAAAAGGAATATTTCCTGCAATCAATGAAGTGATATTTTCTAATAACTCAGCAGTAGGAGCATTGTCTATGATTGCCAAAGGAGGGATGGCAGTATTAGGAAAAGATCCTATAAAGATGATGCAGATGTTGATAGATGCCGAAGTGAAAATGTTCAAGGGATTAAATGTTAAAGTGTTATTCCTGCAAAACATCATAACAGATCTTCTTCTCGGATATGGAACAAAAGATATTTTTGAGGCATATTGCGACTATGTTCGTAAAAAATATAAATTGATTCCGGGACTTATTACTCAGAATATGCCTTATTTGAAACAAAAACTATCTGAGTGGGGAATAGAAGAGGTTGTTATATGCAGCTCTATTAATAAGATAGGTTACCTTATGTCCCCTTCGGTAGAAGCGTATGTTGATACAATTCGAAATAATGATTCTTCAAAATATCAACTTATGGCAATGAGTACGCTTGCATCCGGAGCAATCAGTGCCCCCGAAGCCTATGAATTTATTAATGCTCTGAATATACAGTCTGTTGTTTTTGGTGCTTCTTCAGAAAGGAATATCAGAGAAACCGTGAGTTTAATAAACTGATATTGTTTTGATTATAATTATTTTACTGTTTAATCTCTGTTTGTCTGAATAGAAATTGCTTACGATTAAAAACGAAATAAGCAAGAATTACACTGAAATATGAATTATGCAAATTTAGACCGCCTCAAGATTCTGGATTATCTTGAGAGGTGCGGTAATGAAGCTTCTGTTATTGATATAATAACATATTCAGGAGCAGAAAAATTGAGGGTATACAGCTTAATAACTAAAATGGAACTGAATGGCGAAATCAAGGTTTTGGAAAGAACCTCTTTTGGTGCCCCCACGTATGTTAAGATAATTTAAAATAAGTGACTATTCCATTATTATACATATATATAACCGATCAATTAAATAATTAATCAGATCTCGTATAGAATCAAAATAGTCTCCAATACAAGAAAAACAGAAATTCGACTATATTCTCTTACGCAAATTTGAATTTAAATTATTCTAGCCGTCTTGCTTGTGATAAGTAGGACGGTTTTTTTATTTTTAAAGATTATTTATATAAGGTCAATGTCCAACATATTTTCTCGAAACTCTTAGCTCTTTTTATATTGTAAGGGCGTCAGGCCAGTTCTCTTTTTGAAGTAGGTCCCAAAAAAAGAAGAATTTGGAAAATTCATCTCTTCTGATATCTGTAAGATAGTCATATTCGAGCTCTTCAATAAAGCTTTAATTGCCATAATAACCATATCATCTATCCACTGTTGAATATGTATACCACTTGCATCCTTCACTATTTGAGATAAATATTTAGGTGTAATAAACATTTTATCAGCATAGAAACGCACACTACGTTCTTTCATATGATATTCAAATAACAAACTGATGAAAGATTGTAAGTGTTTTTCTTTGCGGGTCAATACTTTATATTCAATCTTTTTGTCCTGATATAGCTGCAAAACTTCATAAATTAATGTCTGCAATAAACTTCTTGCAATTTCTTCTTTGTAAAGAAAATTTGTTCTTCTATAACGCTTTACAATAAAGGCATGCAATTCCAATAGATCATTCGTCTCCTCCTCACTTATCTTTAAACAAGCCATCTGATCTATTTTTTTAGGAATATCAATATCTATAATCAACTTGATATCCGAAATAAAGTCAAAAGAAAATAATAAGAATTCTACAACTAAATCTTCACTTTGCTCTACTAACTCTAAAATATAATTAGGCAGAACAACAATAATCGAACAAGGCTCAATTTTGTACTCTCGTAAGTTAATTTTGATTCGTCCGGTACCTTTCACACAAATCGCAAAAGCTATTCCTTCCATAATTTGCGGATATCTGAAATCAAAAGCATAATCATCAATATTGGCACTTTCATCAGATATGACAAAGTTCTTTATTCCGTGATTTGAGGTTTGATCTTTAAAGTCATCCAGTGATATTTTAGCATAATTTTCTTTATTCATAATCCTATATATTTCATTTCAGTCCTAAAAATATAAATTAATGTTGATAACTACATAAAAAACGAATTTTTGAACATTTTTGTCGTAGTATTGATTTAGACAGAACCATATTATAAAGAGATCTTTGCGACGGAAATAAATAGTTGTAAAATTGCTTTTTAATGAAAGTTATGAATAAATTGAAATTATTTTTTAGTAGATCGGTATTGTGTCTCCTCTTTTTAGGAATGGTTTCCTGTTCCGCAAAAAAGAGTGAAGAAGCTAATTCAAGGCCTGTTCCGGTAAAAATACAAACAATAAAGTATAGTGATGATATATACCAACAAGAGTATATAGGAACTGTAGAAGGTGAGAATGCAGTTGATGTTAGTTTTCAAGTAAATGGAAATATTGAACAAGTATATGTACAGGAAGGACAAAATGTTCGAAAAGGACAATTGTTAGCCCGATTGAATACAAGTGCTATTGAAAGTATGCACAATGCAGCAAAATCGACCCTTAATCAGGCACAAGATGCATATAACCGCTTGTCTATTCTGTACAAGAACAACAGCCTTCCGGAAATAAAATACATAGAGGCGAAGACTCAGTTAGAGCAGGCGCAAGCTAATGAGCAAATTACCCGTAAGAATTTACAAGACTGTAACTTGTATGCTCCCATGTCTGGAGTAGTAAGTCGACGCTATCAAGAAGCAGGAGTTAATGTTGCTCCGGGTACTCCAATTTATAATGTGGTAACTATAAATTCGGTGAAAATAAAAATAGCTATTCCCGAGAATGAAATTTCAGCAATAAAAATTGGTGAATCTTCTCGCATAAAAATATCTGCGTTAAATGATGCTGAGTTTGAAGGTAAGATTCAGGAGAAAGGAGTATCTGCAAATCCGTTGTCACATACCTACGATATTAAGGTGCAGGTAAATAACCCCAAATCACAGATTATGCCAGGGATGGTGTGCAAAGCTTATCTAATAAATCCATCAGGAGTTTCAGATCGAAAGAATATTATAATTCCATTGAAGGCAATACAGGTAGACTTTTCAGGTAAACAATTTGTCTGGATAAAAAACGATCAAAATAAGGCTGTATATAGAGAAATAACCCAGGGAAAGCTGATCGGCAATGGAGTTGTAATAGAGAAAGGATTACAAGATGGAGATAACCTGATTATTGAAGGCTATCAGAATGTTAGTCCGGGTGTAACAGTCGAAATTGCTAAATAAGAAGAAGGTATGAAATCAGAATCTGGTATTATCGACTGGGCAATGAAGTATAATAAGATTATATTGCTCATTGTAATCGTATTGAGTTTATTTGGAGTTTATGCTCTCAATGTAATGCCCAAACAGGAATTTCCTGTATTTACTATCCGTCAGGGAGTTGTAGTGGGAGTATATCCCGGAGCCACTTCTGCCGAAGTGGAGGAGCAATTGGCTAAACCTCTTGAGAATTTCTTGTTTACATATAAGGAAGTAAAGAAATCGAAAACATATTCGCATTCTAAAGATGGGATTGTCTATGTATATGTAGAGCTGAATGATGATGTAAATAACAAGGACGAAGTATGGTCAAAAATAAAACATGGATTGATGTTTTTTAAAGCCAAATTGCCATCAGGTGTTTTAGCTCTTATTGCCAATGATGATTTTGGAGATACTTCGGCATTGCTAATAACGCTTGAATCGGAGACGAAAACTTATCGTCAATTGGAAACATATTTAGAGAATCTCGAAGACCGTTTACGAACTATAGAATCTGTTTCCAATCTGCGTCGTTATGGTGAACAAAATGAACAGATAAGTATATATGTTGAAAAAGAAAAGCTGGCAGCGTACGGAATTAATATCTTGAACTTATATCAGACGCTGATTACTAAAGGTTTTATTACTACTGCAGGTAAGATTGACAATTCGGATATGAATGTTCCGATACATATTGAGAGACCTTATCAGTCTGAAAAAGATTTGGAAGAACAAATCATTTATTCTGATGCTCAGGGAAATCATATTCGCTTGAAAAATATAGCGAAAGTCGTTCGGGAATATCCTAAGGCTACGAGTTATACCACTAACAATGGTAAAAAGTGTCTTGTTCTATCTACTGAAATGCGTGAGGGATATAACGTTATTCAATACGGAAAAGATGTCGAAAAGGTTCTCGAACAGTTTCAAAATGATATTCCGAGTGATATTCATATCTATCGTGTAGCAGATCAGCCTCAAGTTGTGGCTCATTCTATCACTACTTTCTTAAAAGAGTTGATGATTGCTATTGTAGCTGTTATACTGGTAACTATGATATTGTTACCCTTGCGGGTTGCAGGAGTTGCGGCATCTTCTATTCCTATATCTATCTTTATTTCTTTAGGATTGATGCTTGCTTTTGGCATGGAGCTAAATACGGTGACGTTAGCTGCTCTCATAGTGGTATTGGGTATGATTGTAGATAATTCGATTGTAGTTGTAGACAGCTATCTTGAAAAATTGGATCATGGTATTCCTCGTTGGCAGGCATCGATAGAAAGTGCTAAAGAATATGCCAAAGCCATCATCTCGGCAACATTGGCAATCAGCCTCACGTTCTTTCCGTTCTTAGCGATGCTTACAGGACAGTTTCTCGATTTTGTAAAGCTCTTTCCTTGGACTGTACTTATTACGTTGGGTGTATCTTTGGCTGTGGCTGTTCTTTTTATCCCATTCCTGCAATATTTCTTTATACGCAATGGATTGCATCAGCCCGGTAAAAAGCAGAAAGAAACATTCTTAGATAAATTGCAAAAGGGATATAATTGGTTATTGGAAAAAGTATTTCAATACCCTAAAATATCTCTTACTATAGGTCTCGTTTCTATCATATCGGGTATTTATATGTTTGCTAATATCCCTCAGAAGCTTATGCCTATAGCTGAACGGAACCAGTTTGCTGTTGAAATATATTTACCCAACGGCAGCTCCCTCGAACAGACAGAAGCAATAGCGCAGGATCTTGAAAAAATATTGAGAAAGGAGGAAACTGTCGTTTCTGTAACATCTTTTATAGGATCGGGATCTCCTCGTTTTCAAACAGCTTATGCACCTAAAGTAGGAGGTACTAATTTTGCTCAGTTTATTGTAAATACAACATCGAATGAAGATACAGAATTGTTGTTGGATAAGTATTCCACTCAATATGCCTATCATTATCCGAATGCCTTTGTGAAATTCAAACAATTAGAGTATGAATCAGTAGATGCTGACATTGACGTTCGTATATCGGGAGAGAATATATCCGATCTGAAGAAAGTGGCAGACACTTTAATGACAGAATTAAAGAAACTGGATGAGCCAATCAGGGTTTATACAAATTATGAAGAACCGTTGCCCGGTATAAAAATAACACTAGACCCCGTAGAATCTAATCGTCTGGGCGTAAATGAGGGAACTCTGGGGTTGGGTTTAGCTTCCCGTTTTGGCGGTACACCAATCACCAACATATGGGAAAATGATTATTCATTGCCTGTTGTATTGAAATCTAAATGGGAGAATAAAGATCCTGTTGCCGAGGATATATCGAATGAGTATGTTGCCGGTTTGCTATCGCCTAGTGTCCCCTTACGCCAGATAGCAGATGTTTCGGCAAACTGGACTGAAGGGCAAATTAACCGAAGAAACGGAGTACGCACCCTATCCGTTTTCGTAGATATAAAAAGGGGCGAAAGACCAGCGCTAGTTCAATCAAAGGTAGAGGAGATAGTGAATGTAGTTACTGCAAAATCATTACCTAAAGGTGTTTCTATTTCATACGGAGGTGTGAAGGAGTCGGATGGTGAGACAATGCCAAAGTTGATTAAAGCTCTTTCTATCTCAATCGTTATCATCTTTTTCATACTTGTGTTTCACTTCAAAAAGATAAGTTTAGCTACACTCGTTTTGGCTTCTACCTCTTTGAGCATTTTTGGCGCGGCTATTGGTTTAAAGGTGATGAATGTAGACTTTAGTATAACGGCTGTGTTGGGAATTGTGAGCCTAATTGGTATTATCGTTCGTAATGGAATTATTATGTACGATTACACCGAAGAGTTAAGGCATAAACATGGTAAAACAGTATTTGAAGCATCTTTGGAAGCCGGAAAACGACGGATGCGCCCTATATTCCTTACATCAGCTGCTGCATCTATGGGGGTTATTCCTATGATCATAAGTAAGAGCCCGCTTTGGTGTCCGATGGGAACAGTTATCAGTTTTGGAACTATTTTCTCCATGATATTCATCCTTACATTATTACCCCTTGCTTATTGGCTTATTTACAAGCATGAAGATAAAGATATATCTAAAGACGAAACCGAACAATTATGATCAAAAAATATATAACAATAGTAACAATGTGTATGATAACTGTATTTATATCTGCACAGACGAAGTATAGTCTCGAAGACTGTAAGCAATTGACTATCGAGAACAATCGAAAAATTAAAAATAGTCGGTTGGAAATCGAATCATCCAAGGAAACGAAAAAAGATGCATTTACTAATTATTTTCCATCGGTCAGTGCTTCAGCATTTGGTTTTTCGGCTAAAGATCCTTTGGTTACGATGAACATGGGAGGAGCTCCGATCGGATTTCTTAAAAATGGTATGAGTGCTGGTATTACAGCGACGCAACCGATCTTTGCCGGAGGCAAAATAATCAATGGCAATAAATTGGCTGACTTAGGAATTCAGGTAAGCCAATATCAGGCTAAACTATCCGAAAATGATATGTTGCTGAATACAGAGAATCTTTACTGGCAATTGGTTTCTTTGTATGAAAAAAGAAGAACTTTGGACGTTATAGACAGTCAGGTAGATCAGTTGTTGAAAGATGTAGAGTTGTCTTATCAGACAGGAATGATTACCAATAATGATGTTTTGAAGGTAAAATTAAAAAAGAATGAAGTCGTAAGTAATCGTATTAATCTAGATAATAATATCAAATTGGTGAAAATGTCTTTGTGTCAGCAAATGGCTATGGATTTGAGTTCAGCAGAATCTTTAGATATACAGGTTCCTAATATTGAAGACGTTGAATCGCCTATGAAATATTATGTGGATCATAAAAATGTTTTACCCAATAGAGCAGAAGCAAAACTCCTTGATAAAAACGTAGAAGCCTCGAAGCTGCAGACTAAAATAAAAAGAGCTGATTATTTACCCACAGTGGCTGTTGGTGCAACATATTCCAGAGATAACTTTATGGATAAATGGAATACGAATGGGGCCGTTTTTGTTTCTGTCAATATTCCAATCTCCGGATGGTGGGGTGGTTCTCATGCTATCAAGCAGCAGAAAATACAAGAAAAGATAGCATTAAATAATAAGATAGATATTGAAGAACAACTGTTGTTACAAATGCAGAATGTAAAAAATGAATTGGATAATACTTATAAGCAAATATTGTTGGCAAAAGATGGTGTTGAGCAATCTACAGAAAACTTGCGTCTTAATAATCAGTATTATAAAGTGGGCACAGTAACCCTTACGGATGTATTAGATGCCCAAACATTATTACAACAGAATCGCGATAAGTATGTTGAATCGTACGCTAATTATCAAAAGAAACGGATTGAGTATTTGCAAGTAACCGGGCGCTAATTTTTTTATTTAATACCTGTTTTTGATAGGGCTGTATGATCTTATATAATAACTCATTTCATTGATAATGAATTAAAATATCGAGATTGTTACAAAATCCCTTGATGGTAAAAGGACATTTTTTATTAAATGTCCTTTTATTTATAATATTTCCCTGTAATTTCAATTGGATTTATCTCTATAATACCCGTTGCTTTCAGCATTTTTTCAGGAAAGCCCAAATGAGATAATTGAGGGGTATATTTTGAAACAACAGCATGTAGTACATTTTCTTTGAGCGATTTATCTTCCACCATTTTGGCTGTACCTAAGATGATTACACTTCTGAATGCAGTATTTGTATCACAAACATTTTCGTTGTCAGGAATGATTGCACCCATTTCATCCACTTCAAATCCAACCTTATCATTTTTAGTCAAGTTTGAAATCTTTTGTCCTTTGATCAGTCCGTGGATATATATTTTTTCATCATAGACGATGAAATGTACAGGGACAACATATGGATACCCATTTTCATTGTGTGTACCTATGCGTCCAACTTCTGCTTTTTTCAATACATCATCTATCTCTATCTTCGACAACTGATGATGTTTCATTCTTCCTTGCATGATAATAGTTTTTATATTAGTATATTACAAAAATATTTATTTTTAGGATTGTCTTTATGGTGCAGATATAATAAAAAATGATAGGCCAGATGTTGTGACCTCAGGATATAACTTGAAAAAAAGAATAAAAACCTTAAGTAAATATTTATAACTGTCTAAGAGCGTTTATATCCTTACAATTTTATCTGATACATATTCAAAATCTTTTAGGTGAGTCGCCATTAGAATTGTAATGTCGGGATATTCACGTTTTATGTTCTGAAATATAGTAATAGCATTTTCGGAACTAATACCGGCTGTTGGTTCATCTACAACTAACAGTTGTGGCTTTTTAAGCAAGGCCTGGGCCAGAAGCAATTTCTTACGCTGCCCACCACTCAGAATTTCACCATTCTCTCCCAACCAACTATCCAATCCATCGGGAAGCGATAAACGCCAGCTAGTAAGATCTACTGTATCTAATACTTGTTCAATCGCTTCATCCGGGTTGCCTTCAAAGTTTTCTCGCAATGTTCCCGTTAATAAATAAGCCTTTTGGGTTACATAAATACATTCCGGAACAGGTAGATGAGATATTTCAATATCGTTATTCCATACTAACGATCCGCTTTTACGATATTCAGGATAAAAAAGGCTGTTTAATAAAGTCGTTTTTCCTTTTCCTGTCTCTCCGAATAGTGAAATCCATTCACCTTTCTTTATTTCTAATGACACCTCTGAGGTAGTCACAGATGTCTCGGGGATCATTGCACTCACATTCTTAAGACTTAGGCTCTCCATTCTTGAATGTACGATTACAGTTTTCAGAGGTTTCTCCCCATCCTTGATAATTCTATCAACATCTTCAACTTGATGAGCAACAGCACTTTTTTCTGATTTTCCCGAAAATAGCATTTCTGCCAATTCGGCCTGTGCCATAATACCGAAAAATATCCCGATGGCTGTAGGTGCATCTATACCATTACCATATGAACTCCATAGTAAAAGCGATGCAATATAACTAAAACCGAGTCCCGCAATTAGCTGCAACCAGAATGAATTGGTTTGTAACTTGTCTTCCAATTGCTCGAGGCCTAATAGCCGTTGTTCGTATTGTCTGATAACTTTCTCTTCCAAACTGTATTTCGATATTTCAATTCTCCCTCTAAAGCTTTGTATAAGAACCTGATTGTTATCTTCTCGGCACATCTTTAGTTCTTCATAGAGTTTTCTGTTTTTCCTGAAAATTAATTGAGGAATAATAAATAAAAGAATGGCTGATGAAATCAAAAATTCTATTGCAATCGTTTGAGAAAAGACAATAAGAAAGAAAAAATATATACTGAGTGAAATGATTAGTGCCGTAAAAGGTAAAAGCCACAAAAGAATGTGATTCAATATCTGGTCGATTCCATGTGTACTGTTCTCTAGTAGTGTTGAATTATTATTTACCTGTTTTTTGAAATAGGGAAATCTGGCTACGGACTGAAAAATTCTCAATTGCAAGCTCTGCTGAGCGTCTAGTGTAGCTTTGTGGTTTTCTAATCGTTCAAAGTATCTTGCAGCCGTTCTGAAAAATGCCATTAAACGTATTATAGCAGATGGTACCAGATACGAAAAAGTAGTACTTGCAGTAACAAACACCACACTACAGATCGCCAAAAACCATCCGGATATAGCGGGAAGGGCAATAAAAGAGATCGTCCACAATATTAGAAGAAATGTTCCTCTCAACCATTTGCCAGCTAAGGGCTTTAATATATATACTCTTATAAATTTATTCATGACTCATTTGCTCTCCCCAATTTAAGTTTACGATTGTATCAGCTACATTATCGAACATTTTCTCATGAGAAGCGACTATAACCAATCGGTCTTCTGCTAATTTCATTATCTCCGGAATGATGATTTCGATTGTATCGGGATCCAGATTGGCTGTAGGCTCATCCAATATTGCTATTGGTTTTGGATACAACATCATTCGGGCTAGTGTAACTAATTGTTTTTCTCCTCCTGACAGTTGTTTGCCATTATGACTTAGTTTAGTTTCCCAACCATCGTCCTTTTTAGCAAGTATTTTATCTAAAAACTCAGGGTATTCTTGTGATTTATTCATTTCATTTTTTAAGAAAACATTATATCTCAAAGTTTCGTCAAAAACGAAAGGAAATTGATTCATGTATGAAGAATTGTTTCTAAGCCACTTTTGCGAATATTTAGTATCCTTTCCATTTACAGAAATGCTATTGTCCTGTACATACAAGCTTCCGGAGCATATTTTAAGCAAGGTTGATTTTCCTGAGCCCGAAATTCCCTTTATTAATACCAGTCCTTTTAAAGGAAATTGTACATTAATATTGTGTAGAACTTTTACTGGTGAATCGGGATAAGCGAAATTTAAATTGTTAATAGTTAAATTATTAAACTGATGATCAATATTGATTGAAGTTGTGTCGATGCCTTCATTTAATATTGGTATTAATAATTTTGCTGCAGCCACAGCTCTGTTTCTGTCATGGTAGGCACTCACGAATTTCCGCAAATAAAAGAAAAAATAAGGAGACATCATAAGTAAAAATAATGCAATCTGAAAGTCGTAACCTTTTCCGTAATTAGGTCCTGTCATAATACCAAGAAGACTCATCCCTAAATAGATTGCAACGACAGCAATACAAATAGTAACGAATAGCTCTAATACTGCTGACGATAAAATAGCTACTCGCATGACATTAGTCGTTGCTTTATTTAACTCCTTACTTTTTTCCGACAAAAAATTATATTGAGGTCTGAAGTTATCTAAATTAACTATTTCGGCTATAGTTTGAAGACGATTGTAAAATACAGCTGAATATTTCAAAAAGAGATTAATATGTTTTTTATGAAGAGCTTCAGCACCTATGCCTATTATTATCATTTGCATTGGGATAACAATCAATGAAACCAAGAGTGTAAGGCCAACCCATTTTTCGATCCAAAAACTAACAATCAGTATCATCCCACTAACCAAAAGGGATGCCATTGCGTATGGAATAAAAAAGGCGTAAAAAGGTTTCAAATCCTCACAAATTCTGGTAATGTAGAGGGTGCTTGCTACAGAGTCTAATTTATTGTTGTTTAATAATATTGGATATAGATTTTTTTTGACTTTGGATACAATCGTATTTCCCGCTTTATAATTGAATATCGAAGCAAAATGAGCAAAGATATATCTAGCTGTAAGAAATACTAATGCATATAGGAGAGGATGTGGCAAAAGTAATCCGCGATCGAGCCATAAGGCTGCAAATTCAGATAAATACCAGCAAAAAACGATAAAAGATACCGCACTTAAAATAGTAAATACTGCAGCTAAAATATATGAACCTTTAGCTTCTGTTATTTTTTTACTCAGCCATCGGGATGCATTATCTTGGTTTGAACTCATAATGATTATCTATAATTTTGGTTCATTCATCAACAAAGATAATGAATTACTCCATGTTGTTACAACATATAGTAATGATTTTCCTCAATCTTGGTTTTATACTACAAGAAACAAATTAGGTAATATTAATAGCTATTTTATAAAAACAGAGTCGAGATACCTACTATATGTTATTAATTAGACCTAAAATACCAAGAAAATGCGATTGAAGGCCTTTCTTTCAACAACTAAATTTGCATTTCTAATATTTTATAAAATCAATGAAAAAGAGTTTATTACTCTGCTTTTTATTTTTATGCATTATTGAATCTGCATATTGCCAGTTCTACACTATATCGGGAAAACTCTTAGACAAGAAACATCAAACGCCCATAGAGTATGCTACAATCTCTATCTCAGATCTTGGCTTAGCTGTTATTTCCGACATTGAAGGGAAATTCACTATTAAAAATATTCCGGCTGGATTTTTTGAGCTGAATATTTCTATTTTGGGATATGAGAAAAAAGCATTCAAAATACAAGTAGATAAGAATAAAAACGATCTGCTTTTTTATTTGGCAGAGGATAACTTACTATTGAAAGAAATAGTTGTTACTGCCGAGAAGAAAGTGGAAGATCTTACAACAGCCTATACTATCGAACGTGCAGCATTGGATCAGATACAAGTGTTGAATATTACTGAAATAGCAGCTCTTTTACCCGGAGGCCAAACAAGTAAAAAAATAAATTTAGCTATTAGTCGTGCAGGTGCCGACCGCTTTAATCTTCGCTCTAACGGAGGAAGTGAACTAGGCTTATCTTCTTTTGGAACAGTAGTTGAAGTCGATGGTGTACGAATATCCAACAATAGTCAATTTATAAAAGAAGTAAAGGGAGCTGATACCCGCAATATCGCTTCAAATAATATTGAGTCTGTAGAGGTTATAACGGGAGTTCCTTCTGTCGAGCATGGAGACTTATCCAATGGAATGATACGTATAAATTCGAAGAAAGGCAAATCGCCATTAAATATAGAACTAAGTACTAAGCCGAATACAAAATCTATCGCTTTCGATAAAGGCTTCCTTTTAGGGAAGAAGTGGGGGATACTTAATACGAGTTTTGAGCATACAAAATCCAACTCCGATATAGCTTCTCCTTATACAACTTATGTAAGAAATAATCTATCTCTGATTTATTCCAAGGCATTTAATCCGTATCGGAATAATCCTTTGAATTTTTCTTTAGGTTTGACAGGGAATGTTGGAGGCTATAATTCGAAAGGAGATCCGGATGCTTTTGTAGATACTTATACAAAAGAAAGGGATAATGCACTTCGGTTGAACATGAAGCTAGATTGGCTGCTTAACAAACCGTGGATTACTAAATTAGAATTTTCGGGAACTCTTAATTATTCGGATCTACAAAGTGAGAAGAAAGAAAACAAGGACAGTAATACTTCAACTGCTGCTATTCATACATCAGAATCTGGTTATTTTATCGGTTCTTTCTATGACATCAACCCGAATGCTGAGATTATACTGATCCCCGGAGGATATTGGTATACAACAAGAAGAGAAGATAGTAAACCTCTTTTGTTTACAACAAAGATGAAAGCTAATTGGATACGAAAATTCGGGGATGTAACTAATCGCTTCATGCTAGGATCAGATTTTAATCGGACTACAAATCTAGGCAAGGGAATATATTATACCGATATGCGCTATGCTCCTACATGGAGAGAATATAAATATAGCGATCAGTCTGCAGTAAATAATCTGGCTCTTTTTGCCGAAAATGAGGTAACTTTTCTCTTACCTAGTGAAACTTCATTAAAGGCATCAGTTGGTCTTCGAAGTGATTTAACATATATAAGTAAATCCGAGTACGGAACAATTAATAGTTTGTCACCTCGGATTAGTGCAAAATATATATTTTGGAATCGCCCCCAAAACACTCTTTCTTTAATGAGTTTACGTGCAGGATTTGGAGATGCTGTAAAGCTTCCTTCTTCTTATATATTAAATCCAACTCCTACCTATCAGGATAGATTAGTCTTTACACCAGGTACAACGGCAGGAAACACAACGTATTACGCATACAGTACGATGCCCAGTACAACTATTTACAATCCGAATCTTAAATGGCAAAGAAGCCGTTTAATAGAATTAGAATTTAATGCTCGTATTGGACAAGTAGATATTTCGTTACTAGCCTATAATAGTAAGACAATAAATCCCTATGCTGAAGCTACGCTATACACTCCGTATTCCTATAAATTTACAGATCAGACAGCACTTGAAAATAATTTAATTCCTGAAGCTAACCGTTCATACGCAATAGATAAGACTACCGGAATAGTTACCGTCTCAGATTTGACAGGAAATTTGCCTAGCCAACAGTTAGCTTATAAAGAAAGGAATACATTTAAGACCAATAGTTATTATTACAATGAATCTGATTTTTCGAAAAGAGGGCTGGAATGGGTAATTAATTTCGGAAAAATCCCCTCTATTCATACTTCATTCCAAGTAGATGGATCTTATAACTATTATAAGGGGTTAAAAACAAAGTTGATAGCATATTCGCCTAGCCTTTCTCAAAATATGGCTGATGGAAATCCTTATAAATATATCGGTCTATATGAAGGTACAGATGAAGTTGCTAATGGCAGCCTCTCTAAAAAAATAACAAATAATCTTTCGATAAGTACTCATATACCAGCAATACGCCTCATAGTATCTCTTCGATTGGAAAGTTGCTTGTATGATTATAAGCAAAAATTGAGCGAATCATCTACAGGTTCACGAGGTTTTGTAATAGACAACAGAAGTGATTACATCCCTTCAAATTCAGAGACAAATATCTATAAAGGGGATTATTTCGTTGCTCTTTATCCTTTATATTATGTGAGCTTGGATGATATGAATACAAAAATTCCATTTAAAGAAAAGTTCTTATGGGCCAAAGATAATGATTCCGCTTTATTCAACGAGCTGGCAAGAATGGTGGTTCGGTCAAATGTCAATTATTATTTCAAGCCCACAGATATATCCGCATATTTTTCAGCAAATCTGAATGTGACGAAAGAGTTAGGTGACCATGTTTCAATATCATTTCTGGCAAATAACTTTTTTAATAATGTTGCTAAGGTTAAGAATAAACAAAGTAACAGTGGATATTCCTTATTCGGCTCAGGTTATTTACCTGAATTTTATTACGGACTGACTCTCCGTATCAAACTGTAAAAGGATGATTGAGGAATATGCAAAATAAATATAAACATATAAAAAGTAACTTATGAATTTACAAAAATTATTTTTCTTACTAATAGCAGTTCTTACTATAGGAACTTCTTGTAATGACACTGATGATAATGATAAATATCAAACTTATGATGTGGCTGTTAAGCTGGTTTATCCGGATGATTACACTTCATCAGATGATGTTATTGTTAAACTGGTTAATACAACTACCACTGCAGCATATACCGCTACTACAGACGCTTCGGGAGTGGCATCCTTTAAAGTCTCTACAGGCATCTATCAGGTGACAGCGACTGATAATAGGGCAGTTGGTGGAAGCTCTTATGTTTTGAATGGTCAATCGAATCTTACGATTGGTAATAATTGGGTTAGTACCGCTCCTGTTGAATTAAAATTGAATGCATCCAAGACAGGACAAATAGTTATCAAAGAATTATATGTTGGAGGATGTCAAAAGAATGATGGATCGGGAAAGTTTCAGAATGATGCATATGTTGTTTTGTATAATAACTCAAGTATTGATTTGAGCTTAGAAAATACGGCGTTAGGTACAACTATACCTTATAATTTTACATCTGCTAATAAATACTATTCGAACGGAAAACTTTCGTATGAGGCAGAGGGATGGGTTCCGGCAGGAGCAGCTATCTGGTATTTTAAGAATCCGGTAAAAATAGCATCCGGAAAACAAATTGTAATTGCGTTAAAAAATGCAGTTGATAATACTACGACCTATAGTAATTCGGTAAATTTAGCGAACTCTGAATATTATTGTACATATGATATCTCGGGACAATATACAAATACAACTTCTTATCCTTCCCCGGCTTCTGTTATTCCTACAAGTCATTACTTGTCAGCATCTGTTTATGGAGCGGGTAATGCATGGCCTCTAAGTACTATATCTCCAGCATTCTTTATTTTTAATACACAAGAAACAACTCCGGCAGCATTTGCCAGTGATGCAACAAAAAGAGAAGATTATTTCGGAAGTACGGCATTAGTAAGCTTAAAGGTTCCGGTAGAATGGGTTCTTGATGGTGTAGAAATAAAAGGACAAGGAGTTGATGGCGTTAAGCGATTAACCTCTACAGTTGATGCGGGCTATGTAACAATGATTAATGGTTTTGGGTACTCAATATACCGTAATGTAGATAAAGAAGCAACGGAGGCAGTTGAAAGTAATGCAGGAAAGTTGGTTTATAATTATTCATTGGGAACAATTGACCAACAAGATGGAACAACCGATCCAAGTACAATCGATGCCGAAGCCTCAATAAAAAATGGTGCGCGCATTATATATAAAGATACCAATAATTCAACAAACGACTTTCATCAACGTAAGAAAGCTTCGCTGAAAGATTAATACACAAAAATAATGGCTAAAAAAGTACATAATATAACGATTCTTTTGCTTCTTGTTGGATTTTGTATACCAAAGAAGCTAATTGCCCAATACGAAAAAACAGGATGGGAAAGTTATGAGTATGTACAAGAATCAAATCCCTGGCTGCATTCTGATAATGCAGCCGGGCTTCATACTATTACTATCGACAATCTCTCTTATGCCGAAGCTTATTTTAATAAGAAAAACGGTAAATTAAGAAACTACTTTCAGTCTGATAATAGTTTCGAATCTGGAGCAGATGTGAAATCTTTATATCGATTAAATTCCAAAACAATATTTTATGGAAATGTAAATTATAGCCATTTTGAAGGCAAAAATATGGGGGGAGCTACTTTTATTGATCCTTATGTAACCCCATTCAACATCGTAGAATATGCAGATAGTACGCAGGGGAAAAAGGCGTTGGATATATATCATCTGATAGGGGCATTTAGTACGGAACTTGCGAGAGGATTTAATGTAGGAACAAAATTAGATTATAAAACTTCTAATTATGCCAAATTTAAAGATCTTCGTCATGAAAACAGAGAAATGGACTTAATTCTTACATTAGGAGCTGCTTATCGGATATCTCCATTTTGGGAAGCTGGTATTAATTACACATATCGACGTAGGATCGAAGAAATACGTTTTCAATCATATGGCAATACAGATCAACAGTTTAACTCATTGATAGACTTTGGTGTTTTTTATGGGCATCAAGTACGATTCAGTAAAAATGATAGTTATACTGAGGCTAATACTCGCAAACCTCTATTTGAAGAGTTTCAAGCAGCATCCCTTCAATTAAATTTCACATTATCTCCTAATATTTTGTTTTTTAATGAATTGACTTTGAGGTGGAGAGACGGATATTATGGGAAGCGTGGCACATCGTCCGTCGTATATACAGAACATACTTCTAAAATAAATGAGTATCGGGGTAATTTGACATTGCTAAATAGTAACGATCGCCACATACTCTCATTTAATATAAGTAGAGAATTGCTCAAGAACTATGAAAATTCATATCAAAAAAGTACGCTATCAAATGGAACTACGGTGATTCACTATTCGAGCCAAGAAGAAATGTTGAATAAGACAATATGGAAATTTAGTGCTGGATATACGGCATATCTTGGCGTAAAAGATTATTCTCCTATATGGATATTGAAGATTAATGGAGAAGCAAATAATATGAAGCAAACTGTTTCTATTTATCCGAATTACCGCAAACAAGATATAAATCAATGGAGTGTAGGAATGTCCGCGAGTCGTAATATTCTAAAATCATTAAATCAGTATAGTTTAACTCTTGGATTCGGTTATATTTCAGGAGGAGGTAACGAAAAGAAAGATGGGGCTTATGATTCTTCCACTCAAGGATCTACCTCTGTTAGTTTAGATCGTTATATCTACCGGGAATTCGAATATCTGACGACAGGCCGTGTCCGAGGAAATGTAAGCTTTCGTTATTCAAGACTTTTTCCAGGCAAGATAAAAGGGTATGCACAATTTAATTATGCTTTTACAAATGCCTCTTCTACCAAATACATTGGTAAAACTTTTAATGAGCTGGCTCTATCGGTAGGAGTTGGCTTTTAATAAATAGAATAAGGAATCACTAAGAACAACTATCATAAAAGAACCAATTATGGATACAATTATTCAGTGTGACAAAATAACACACTATTATGGGACAAAACTTATCTACCAAGACTTGAGTTTTGAAGTCAAGGAAGGTAAGATATTAGGGTTACTCGGAAAAAATGGAACGGGAAAGACCACAATTATAAATATCCTCAACGGATATCTACGTCCACAAGCAGGTGTGTGTCGAATTTTTGGTGAAGAGATGGATCACTTTACGCCACAGACCAAAGCTCGTATAGGTCTTTTGCTCGAAGGGCATATACAGCATACGTATTTTAATGTTGTACAAATAGAGAAATTCTATAGTAGTTTCTTCTCGAATTGGAACAGAGATGCGTATTATGAATTGCTGAAAAAACTACAGGTAACTAAAACTCAGAAGATAAGTACGATGTCTTGCGGGCAACGTTCTCAAGTAGCTCTCGGATTACTATTTGCGCAAAATCCCGATTTGTTGATTCTCGACGATTTCTCCATGGGATTAGATCCCGGCTATCGCCGCTTGTTCATCGAATATTTGAAAGAATATGCCACAGCCGAAGATAAAACGATTTTCCTTACATCCCATATAATACAAGATATGGAAATGCTTATCGATGATTGTATTATTCTTGATTATGGTAAAATATTACTTCACCAACCTACAAGTTACATCATGAATCAATTTAAACGCTATCGCTTTACAACCAAGAGGGAAGAGGTAGGTGTTGTAGATGGATTATGGAATACAGAAAAGATCGGATCCTTCTGGGAAACTTATTCCTTTGACGGAATAGAAGCTGTGAATCAAAAATTAGCTCCTTTTGCTGTTGCTGAGGTAAAAGAAGAAGCATTGACGTTAGAAGATGCTTTTATAGGTTTGACAGGTAAATATTAATAAGAAATAGAATAAAAACAAATATGATACAAGCTCTTTTATTTAAAGAATGGATTAAAACCCGACGTGTAGTTACCTTAATAGGGATTATCTTCGTTGCTCTGATTATTTACACACTGATAAATACCGGACAACAATTTCGTATTGGAGGTGCTGTACAAATTTGGTCGACAGTGATACTTAAAGACATGCCCATTCTCCCCGGATTTGCACAATGGATTCCCCTTTTGGCAGGTCTTTTATTAGGTATCTCTCAATTTGTCCCTGAAATGCATGACAAGCGTCTTAAATTGACTTTGCATTTACCGATGTTAGAAACAAAAATTATGTCTGTCTTACTCTTTTTTGGAATAGGCATTTTATTGTTTATCTTTCTATTAAGCTATCTTATATTATCGTTTTCTTTTTCCTTCTATTATCCTTTAGAAATAATAAAAGCAATGATATGGAGTAATCTACCCTATTTGCTTGCAGGTATTTTTGGATACTTATTTGCTGCATGGATAAGCCTTGAACCCGTATGGCGTCAACGGATAGGATATACATTGGCCTCTATTGGTTTTCTTTCTTTCCTATTCATCCGCTCTGTTTCAGGAGCCTATGTACCATTTATGCCATATCTTGTAGTTTTAATTATTCTTTGCTTTTTCTTTCCCTTCTATTCTATGTATCGGTTTAAAGATGGAGCACAATAACGGAATATTAATTGATAGAAAGTTACAGAAATGAAGTTTAAAAATATTATTTATATAATTATACTGCTGTTCATAACCTTAATAGGAATGTGGGCAATTCCTGCTTTGGTAAATAAAGCAACATATAACTCTGACCAATATCCCTTTGCCTATTACAGTACAATACTGAAAGATATTGGCCTAATAGATTACAAAAACAAAAAATTCCCCATGGAAGATTTGAAGGGGAACAAATATAATACAGCGCAGTTCGACTCCCTGATGCCAATGTTGAATTATCGTCAGTTGATGACTGATGGGAAATTGCCGGATAGTATCAATGGGCAAAAAATAACCCCACAATTACTTCGGTCTAAATCGCTTGTTTATAAATATAAGCCATCAGATATAAATACTCCGGTCAATGGGCTTTATATTTTATTAGAAACTATGCCTAAGCGTGTAGGGTTAGAAATTCCGAACGATGTGTTTCGTCTTAAAAATAACATTGAGTTTATTGATGCGCAAACCAATACATTGGAAGTTGAAAAAAGTAGGCTTTTTCAAGAGGCTCTCGACAAAGAAGAGTTTCAGTATCCCGCCCAATGGCTTATAGGAAATCCAAATCCACGTAAGCCTTACGATGAAGGATATTTTGTGTTGGATGCTAACAATCAATTATTCCATATGAAGATGGTTAACAACCGTCCTTATATAAAGAATACAAAAATCGGGGAAAAGATACAGGCTTCATATTTCTCGATGCTGGAAGTTGCCGATAAAAGATTCTATGGATTTCTTTTCAGCAAAAAAGGCGAACTATTTATTATCGAAAATGATGGAGCTAATTATAAAACGGTGAAATTCGATATAGATCCGATAGATATGCAAAAAGACGAAGTAATCTTGATGGGCAATATGTTCGATTGGACTGTTTCCGTCGTGACTCCTTTTGCTAAAAGGATTTATGCATTAGATGCCGAAACCCTAAAAAGAATTGGAGAGCATACTATTGATCGTACACCGGGTAGATGGGATGCTGTTTCTAAATGGACATTTCCTGTATATTTAACTCTCGAAGAATCAGAGACTAGCTATATACAACCCTATTTTCACTATATAGGGATTTATGGCTTTGCAGTAAATCTAATTATAGCATTCTTGACAGTTATTTTTATAACGGGTTCACCTAAAAGGAAGATTTTTAATGGAATATATATCTTTTTAACCGGTATAGCTGGCTTAGTAGCCTTGTTAATCTTGCCTAATCCAAAAAAATAAATAAAGTATATGAAAAAAATTATGTTATTAGCCTATATGGCTATTTGTTTAGTCTCTTGCACAAGCAAGAACACAGAAAATAAAGGAAATAATGCAGATTCGGCATCTGTAGCTCAAGTATCGGGTCTTGCCATGTATCCATTAGATAGCTTATTGGCTGAGGCAGACCAATTAGTAAATAAAAAAGTAATAGTTAAAGGTAGTGTAACGCACACATGTAAGCATTCGGGTAAACGTTGTTTTATTGTGGGTGACAACGAAAATGTATCTATGCGGGTAGAAGCTAAAGGAAATATAGGTGGTTTCAATCGCGAATTGGTAGGATCTGAATTAGCAATCACCGGAGTATTAAAAGAACGTCGCTTGACTAAAGAATATATAGATCAGTACGAAAAGGATGTAAACGAAAAGAAAGTGAGAGAAGACGGTTCTGCCGAAACGTGCCAGGCCGAACTTGCTAATATTAGCGAGATGCGTGATTGGATGAAGAAAAACAATAAAGATTATTACGCCATTTACTATTTAGATGGAGAAGAATTCAGTATCGTCGAGCAGTAGAACATTGCGCCGTTGGGCAAGGATTATTCATAGGGACTTAGGATTTCTGATGGTTGGTGTAAGTCTCGTTTATGCGATATCAGGAATTCTTCTGAACCATATGAACGGAAAAGATCCGGCTTTCCATACCGAAGAGATAACACTACAAGCTGAAAAAGGACTCAGTTCACAAGAATTGACATATTGGTGGAACGATAGGAATGATGTTCCGCCTTTGCGGAAAATTCTATCAATAGATGATCAGCATCTTAGATTGATGCTAGACGCTGGAGTTGGCGTTTATAATTCGGACAGTGGAATACTGGATTACGAAAAGCATAGCAAACGACAGTTCATTTATTGGATAAATAAGCTTCACTACAATAAAGTAAAGGGCTGGAGTGTTATGGCAGATTTCTTTGCCCTATCTCTCATTTTCTTTGCTTTCTCAGGTCTTATTATGGTAAAAGGGAAAAATGGTATTAGTGGACGGGGTAAATGGTACCTACTACTGGGACTTATAATTCCAGTCCTTTATATCGTGCTTTCTTGATTTCTAGGTAAAAGAGTATGTTTATTTTTGAGCATATTCTTTTTTTGTAGTTAATATTCCCGCCTAAAAAAACAGCTATATATCAACAAAATATATAGCTGTTCTGAATAAATCAAGTGATCCCGAAGCGATTCGAACGCTTGACCCACAGCTTAGAAGGCTGTTGCTCTATCCAGCTGAGCTACGGGACCTCACCTTTTGCTTTTAAGCGAGTGCAAAGATAGTACTTTTTATAAAAAGAAAAAGACTTTATTTCAAAAGTTTTCAATTTTTAGTGCTTAAATAAATTAGAGTCATCTAAATCAAATATTTATAATAATCTATATGTAAAAGATTATCAAAAGACAAGAGATAAAGTCAACCGTTTATTTTATTCATATTATATTTGTATTTTTATTAAAAGAAAAAGAATTATGGAAATAAAAGGAAGATTTGATCATTTCAATATAAATGTAACAGATTTGGATAAAAGCATCAGTTTTTATAAAAAAGCATTAGGGCTGAGAGAGATGAGACGTAAAGAGGCTTCAGACGGATCTTTTATTCTTGTATATTTGGGAGATGGTGTTAGCCCTTTTTCTTTGGAATTAACATGGCTGAGAGACCATCCTCAAGCTTATGAATTGGGAGAAAATGAAAGCCACTTATGTATAAGAGTCGATGGTGATTATGATAAAATCAGAGAATTTCACAAAGAGATGGGATGTGTTTGTTACGAAAATCATAGCATGGGACTCTATTTTATAAATGACCCCGATGATTACTGGATTGAAGTTTTACCTATCAATAGATAATATATTTCCAACAATTTATTAATACTAATTGATATTGATTTATTCGTTTTTGTTAAACAAATATACATTTATATTATCTTTGTAGCTATTACCATTCATATAAAAATATGGACATTGTCGTATCGATACTAATTACACTTTTATTTGTTTTTCTTAATGGTTTTTTTGTTGCAGCCGAATTTGCAATTGTCAAAGTAAGATCTTCTCAACTGGAACTGAAAGCTCAGGCAGGCAGTCGTACTGCAATCTTGTCAAAGCGTATAGTTTCACATCTTGATGCATATCTTGCAGCTACTCAGTTTGGTATTACTATTGCCAGCTTGGCTTTAGGGTGGATTGGTGAGCCTGTTGTTTCTAAAATAATAAAAGAATTGATAGGACTATTCGGATTGGAGCTTGCACCGAATATTCTTTCAACTATTTCTCTTATTACGGCATTTGTTATTATTACTATACTCCACATTGTTTTAGGTGAATTAGCTCCTAAATCGTTAGCAATACAGCGATCGGAACAAACAACATTGGCTGTAGCATATCCTTTGCATGCTTTTTATTGGTTATGTCGACCATTTATATGGATGCTAAATGGTATTGCCAATTTTATACTGAAACTAGTTGGTTTACATACCGTTTCGGAGCAAGAAGTATATAGTAGTGATGAGCTGCGCTACCTTGTTGATCAGGCTAAGGAAAGCGGAAATGTAGATAGTGCCGAATTTGATATTATTCAAAATGCGTTTGATTTTTCAGAACGGACAGCACGTCAGATAATGGTACCTCGCACTCAAGTTGTGGCTATTGATGCTAACGATTATGATGAGAAAACCCTCGAATTTGTAATAGAAGAAGGATATTCCCGCATTCCATGTTATGAAGATAATATAGATAACACGATTGGTGTTGTTCATCTAAAAGATATATTGAAAAAGATGCGGATAAATGGAACTGTAGATATACGTTCTATTATTCGTCCTGTTTCATTTACTCCTGAGACTAAAAGGATTGGTCAATTACTGAAAGAATTTCAAGTAAAGCATCAGCAAATAGCAATGGTGCTTAACGAGTATGGTGGGGTAGAAGGGGTTATTACGATGGAGGATATTCTCGAAGAATTGGTAGGTGAGATTCAAGATGAGTATGACAATGAAATTCCTTTTGTAGAACAAACCGGAGATAATACATATTCCGTAATTGCTACGGCAGCTATATCCGATATTAATGATGAACTACCACATCCTATCGATAAGGATAAGCAATACGATACATTGGCCGGCTACTTAATAGATAAGTTTGGTCGTATTCCTAATACTCACGACAAGCTTGAGGCCGAAGACTATCAGTTTACTGTAGTAAAGAAAAATAAGGCTTCGATAGTTTTAGTGCAACTCAAAGATCTGGCTCAAGATGAACAATCTGAAGATACAGAACAAGCCAAAACATCTCAGATTTGAATAAAAAAATAGAATGGATTTTGAACTTCAATATACCGATGATCAGTCTAGTGCTCGCGCAGGGTTGATAACGACAGATCATGGACAAATAGAGACTCCTATATTCATGCCTGTCGGGACGCAAGGTGCGGTAAAAGCCGTTCATATGACTGAACTCGAGAATGATATACAGGCACAAATAATTTTAGGAAACACATATCACCTGTATTTACGTCCGGGGTTAGATATTTTAAAACAAGCAGGAGGGTTACATAGATTTAATAGCTGGAATAAACCTATTTTGACTGACAGTGGGGGATTTCAGGTTTTTTCTTTGGCTCATAATAGAAAGCTTACCGAAGAAGGCGCCATTTTTCGCTCTCATATCGATGGCTCGAAACATATATTTACCCCTGAATACGTGATGGATATCGAACGTACTATCGGCGCTGATATAATGATGGCATTCGATGAATGTACACCAGGTGATGCAGATTATACTTATGCAAAAAAATCACTAGACCTCACAGAACGATGGCTTGATAGATGCATAAAACGTTTTAATGAAACCGAATGTGAATACGGCTACAAACAAGCATTATTTCCTATTGTACAGGGATGTGTATATCCTGATTTACGCAGACGAGCTGCAGAGAATGTAGCGTCTAAAGGTGCAGACGGGAATGCTATTGGAGGGTTAGCTGTTGGAGAGCCTACAGAGAAGATGTACGAAATGATAGAGGTTGTAAATGAAATTTTACCAAAAGACAAACCTCGTTATCTGATGGGGGTAGGTACTCCGGCTAATATTCTCGAAGCTATAGAACGTGGAGTAGATATGTTTGACTGTATAATGCCTACACGTAATGGACGTAACGGACAATTATTTACTCGCAATGGGATTATGAATATGCGGAATCAGAAATGGGCTAAAGATTTTTCTGCAATAGAAGAAAATGGAGCTTCATTTGTTGATACTTTGTACACAAAAGCATATCTTCGTCACTTATTTATAACGAATGAAATTCTAGCATTGCAGATAGCTTCTATACATAATCTGGCTTTTTATTTATGGCTTGTCAAAGAAGCCCGTCAGCATATAATAGCAGGTGATTTTTTGAGTTGGAAAAGAATGATGATTGAGAATGTTTCAAGACGTTTGTGATTAACTGAATAGAATGAAAATACTATCAATACTTGATAAGTACATAATAAAGAAATTTTTGGGAACATACATATTCTCAATTATTCTTATTATTTCTATATCTGTAGTGTTTGATATAAACGAACGACTTGATAAGTTTTTAAGTAATAATGCTCCCTTAAAAGCAATCGTATTCGACTACTACATGAATTTTGTACCGTATTACACAAATCTTTTCAGTGCATTATTTGTGTTTATTGCGGTAATATTCTTTACGTCCAAACTTGCTGATAATTCTGAAATTATAGCAATGCTATCGAATGGGATGAGTTTCAAACGATTGATGAAGCCCTATATGATTTCAGCAGGTATTATCGCTGTAGGATCATTCATTCTAAGTAGTTTTATAATTCCTCCAGCCAACGAAACGCGTATAAAATTTCAGAACAAATATATAAAGGATAAAAGTGTCGATTATGCAAGTCGTATACAAATGCAAGTTGATAAAGGGGTTATTCTTTATATCGAACGTTTTGATAATAAGACACGACTAGGATATAATCTTTCTTTAGATAAATTTGAAGGCAAAGAACTAAAATCGAGGCTGGTTGCAAGCAGAATAGAATATGATACAGCATATCACTGGGTTCTTAATAATTATTCTATACGCGAATTTCATGGTATGAAAGAGAAAATCACAACCGGGACTCGGATAGATACCACACTGAATGTTATACCGAGTGATTTTCTTGTGTCGGTAAATGATTTTGAGCAAATGTCAACGCCTAAGTTGTATTCGTATATACAACGACAAAAAGAAAAGGGATTGGCAAATGTCGGAGGTGTAAGTATTACTCAATTCGAGATAGAATTCCATAAGCGATTTGCATCAGTATTTTCAGCATTTATACTCACCATAATAGGCGCATCCTTATCTGCTCGGAAAATGAAGGGCGGAATGGGGCTTAATATAGGAATCGGATTAGGATTGAGTGTAACTTATATCATGTTTCAGACGGTAAGCTCCTCTTTTGCTGTTTCAGGTACAATGCCACCAATGCTAGCTGTATGGATACCGAATATTGTATTTATGTTTATAGCAGCATACTTATATTCTAAGGCACCAAATTAATATCTACTTTCTTCTTTTAGCTCTTACGAATAGCTGATTCTCATCTAAGTTTGTTTTATTAAGCTTCTCTGTCACTGGTAAGTGATGGCGTTAAAGATATGCTATAGATTATCTAGTGAATAGAGATCTAGATATAGCTCATCATCCTTAATATCTACTCGTTAATAATAAAAATAGAACCTACGAATCTCACGACTCATAGGTTCTCAAAAACTTTTACAAAACTACACTACTATCTTGGTTGATAGTATATTTTAAGAATGTCTCTTTCTTTATTTTCCGTTTTAATCAGAACTATAACTCTAGCTTTTATTTCATAAATATCCTGCTAGTCTTTTTTACTGTTTGTTTATTATCTGCTACTTTAACTATATAAACGCTGTTTTGAATAAAGTAGGCGTCTGTGAAGCTTTCGAAGCTATATTTCTTAACGTTTTTACTGAATATTTTTTTACCGTTCAGATCGTATACAATAGCCAGACAATCTACTTCAGACATATTTGTTACTACGATAACATTGTTGTTTACCGTAATATTGATTAATGATGAACCTTCATCATCGTCAGTTAGTACAGAGTTGCTGGAAACAATATCGAAGCGATTTTTATCTAAACTACTTTTTCCATTAATCGCATATTCTCCATTATTAACAATAGGGTAGATGTGCCCTGTTGTTAAATCTCGAAGGTATAGCTTACGATTTTCTATATCCGGAGTAACAGATAAGTTTAATGTATAGTTTTCATTTATTGAAGTTTTCACATCAAAGGTTGTACCCGTTATCTGTGGTACTGTTGCTATTTGAAACTTCTCTTTGTTTGTACCTGATACGTAAACCTGAGTCAAACCATTTTCTAGTAACTTGTATCCATCCCAACCATTATCAAACCCGTTTGTAGTTGCCGGATTCTCGAACAACCATACGCGGTCGGCTGATGAATCACCTATTACGTCCATAATAATATGAGGATAAGCTTCGCTACTACTACTTTTTAATGAACGCCATGCTGATTGATTAATCAATTCGTTCTTTCCTAATTTAGCGTATTTTAATGTTATAGAACCGGATGTTTTAGCATTCAACATGAATGTGTGCATCGATAAGATCCTATCAGGTAAAGTTGCCTGACCTGCCAAGCTGAATGGTACAGCTTGGTATTGTCCTCCGCTAATACCTGTAGCAGTAGATCCGTTTAGCTTACGCCATTGGTCACGTGTTCCGGTATTGAATAAGTATACTGTTTCTTCTTCCAATAGTCCGGTGCCAAAAGTAATTGCATCTGTTGAAATCGGAATTGCTGCTGTGTACGAGTTACCGATCAGATTCATACCAGAATAATTTACATTCAATGTTTTTGTTAATGGGACAATCGCATCACCTACATTTAGTGTACCTGTGAAATTATATATTTTGTCAGGTAAAGAAGTCGCACTATTTGTCATCTCATAACCCTTGAATGCTTTTAATTGAGTATCCGGGTTATATGGTGCAGGACGCCATTTGTCTCCACTGTAAGGCTCTACCCATTGGTTTACAGTTTCTAGTCCGGTAGAAGGAAATTCAGAGCTATTAACAGGTATCCCGAAATATTGCCACTGTCTTTTATAGTATCCGCAAGTTGAACATTCGTATGCTTTGTTATAGAACTCGACATTTGCATTTACAGCTAAGTTCGTTGCAGGATTGGTGAAAATAAGTGTGCCTGTAGCTTCATCCGGAGATGTTTTGACGATGATAGTTCCTTTATCAAAGTTATTGTCGTTGACAGTTCCGTTTATCGTCAATTGATTTTGAGTCGTTACTACGAGACTCATATCCGAGTTATTGGTAAGATCGCCAATAATTCGGTCTTTGTCTAAATACAGATCATTAACAGCTGCACCCGCACCATTTCCATTACCTGAAGGTCCGTTGTTGGAAACTGTTGCAAATTCAATGTTTTCTCCCGACATAGGAACATAATTGGCTGTCCAGTTTGCATCTTTAGCCCAATCTGTATCAATATTCCCTCGCCAATAATTCAACCATCTTAAACTTACACTGCTACTATTATTGCTAGTATCCGTATCGTAAGTGTAACTCAGATTAGCAGTATTTACCCAAGGGCCTGTACCTGTTGGTGTTACATTTAATACAATTGATGGATAAGCATAAACTGATGCTAGAGCATCTGTACGGGTGAACGTATAGTTATTACCAGTGTTAGAAACAGTCCATCCTGGTGCTGTATAACTAGTTACATTGAGTCCGGCTGGGATATTATCTGTAACAGTAACTCTTTCACTGGAAGGTTTATTTGTGGAACTCACATTACTAACAGTTATAGTGTAAGTATTTCCGCTTAATCGAGCAATACCGTTGTTGTTAACCCCTTTTTCTATTTTAAGGTCAACATTAGGGTTGAGAATAGTTGTGTTGACTGTGGCATAATTATTTGTTAAGTCTGTGTCACTAATTCCACTTCCCGTAGGATCTATTTCTACTGAATTTTTTACAATCCCTCCAGCTGGCATCTTTTTGGCTTTTCCTACAACCGTAAAGAATACAGTACTGTTTGGAGCCATTGCTAAAGTAGTAGAAAATGGATTTGTAAAGCCCGAAGTTTTAGCTACACCACTAGTGAAACCGCTAGCGGTATTGCCTGAGTTTCCTTTATTATTAAAAGTAATACTCGAAATTTCAAAATCGGAGAGGCTTAAAGCATTTCCATTCCCATCTTTAATAGTATCATTTAATACTAGATTTGTTAATGGTGCAGGAGTCTCGTTGGTTACAGTTAATGTATAAGTTAAATCATCTCCAATTATAACATTTGGTTTATCTACTTCTTTATTTATGCGTACATTACCTGGTGTTGTTATGTATAAATTTCTGATTTCGTGATAATTAAAACCTCCACCAGTGGAAGCTCCGAATCCTAGTTTTAGCAAGGCAGGAATAGGATCTGTTGTCTCATAAGAAATATGCTGAGTGTCAGTTCCATTAGGTGTTGTTGTCCAAAGGACTCTAATTCTGTATTTTGGGACAGATATAGTACCTATCGGTTCAATATATATCTTGACTTTTCTATAAAATTGACTGTTTGTTGGCCGTGTAGAGGTTACTGTATTATAATCAATTGAATTAGTATTACTAGAACTATTTGTTTGAAGTTGAGTATGTGTTAGGTATCTATATGGTTTTGAGTTTTTTTGAGGCCCACGAAGTGCTATCGAGTTAGGAGCTAGATCAGCAGTTCCACCATTTTTTCCTTCACTATTTCGTACAAAGTTGCCATACTCATCTAATCCTATACCGATATAACCTCCCGAAAGACCAGTTTCAGTAGTTGATCCACTTACTCTGTTGGCATATCCCAATGATCCGCCAAAAGCTCCGATAGAAAAAGTCTGAGTAGCATCGAATAGAAACACACAGATACCATCGGCTCCAAAATAAGTGTTGTCAGCTTTACTACGCCAAGTTTTATATTCAAATTCAATATATGCTCCAATTGAAGATGGAAAGGTGGTATTAATATAAGCAAACCCTCTTTGATCATTGTTATCTGATGTTAGCCGTAACCAACCATCATTTATTGGATCATATATACCTGAAGTAAGTATTGATGTAGGGTTTCCCCCAAGTGTAATTTTGCTACTCACACTACCGCTCTTAAAGTTCTCAGTAATTGTAAACTGGGCTTTTGCTTGCGGTATAAAAATGAATTCACTTGTAATTATTAATAATATTCCGACTATTAGGCGGCTATAAAAGTTATTCATATTCTTGATATTTTACAATCATTATACTCTGAAGTTTTTAATAAAGGGCTAGAGAATATTATTATATTTTAAATTTCCACATCATATACATACCAGTGATTACGCTCAATCTTGGATGGCAGTAACAATTTATATGTTTCATCACCAAATTCAGGAGGAGGTAATGCGCCCGTAGCCTGATATGGTAATTTTATCTCTATGGCACTACTTGCATTATCTCTTTCATTTATATAAGTGGTTAATGTCAAGTTTGTAACATTTCCTTGATCTAAAGTATAGGATGAAACTGAACCCGTTGCACTCCAAGCTGTCCAGTCGTTAGAACTTACGAGATTATCTGTTTTTGTAGATGGTTTAAATACATACGTATTTTTATCGAAATCAATGTATTTGTAACTATATTGAGCTTTGCTGTCTACTACAGGAATACTATAATGCTGTGCAGAAAGTTTTACATTCAGTTGAACTTTTGCTAGAGCCCTAACTAACGATACATTATTGAGTTGATAGTTCGTATTGAAATCATGAGTCTTATTCCCAGACATTAACAATGGGGGTGTAATGTTCGCAGACCATGGATTATTTACTGTTTGCCAAATAGCCTGTAGGTCTTCTATCGCTGATACTCCATCAAGGTTTGTTTTAATTGTAGAGCAGTTTGCTATTATGTATACATTTCTATTACCAGCTTCAGCCTGTGTAAGATTCAATGAGACTTTCTTAGTGCTGCTATTCCAAGAGCCTCCGGTAAATGTCACTCCTGAAATATAATATTTAATTAAGGTCTGAGAACCTGTAGTAGGGAAAAGGAATACATATAAATCATTTACAGTCTGCTCTTCTTCCGTTCCATTACTTTCGGCTTTCGTTATATTTTTAATGTAATTATTTATACTTAATGACAATTCTATATTGTTGTTATCGAAGCCTGGTTCCGGGGTCTCTTCTTTTGAACAAGCAACAAAGAAAAGGCTCAGAAAGAATGTTACATATATTATTTTTTTCATAGTCTTTATCTCTTATTTGCTAAAAGTTTTTACCAATGCATCGTTGTAATATACCTGAAGGTACGATCCGTCTCCTACGTTAGGAATAGAGCTTAGGTCATATTCTACAGATGCAGTAGGGTCAAAATTATTAAACGATTTTTCGGTCGTATCATCCGAAAATTTGAACGGTGCAACTGTCTTTAGTACAATATCATGTGGAGCACAAGCTTCTATTGTATTACTTATTGTTATTTTTCCGTCCTCATCAATTCCTACATTGTAGCCATATCCCATATAAGTTGCACTTTGCTTAATCTTCCATGGGTCTATACTATAAATGATCTCGATTGTTTGTAATTTTTTTATACTAAAAAAATAATGACGATTGCGGTAAATATTATAATCTGGTTTTTCTGTTTGATTTCCTGTGGCAAAAGACAAATAATCACTCTCAGCTATGGTACCGTCATACGTTATGATCGGAATTTCGTATAGCGTTCCGTTCAATGTTTCAATAACAAAGTAATTGACAGGCTTATGAGAGCTTGCAGACCAGCTAGGAGCTGACATCAGAGCCTCGGGCATGTAATATATAAAGGAGTTATCTACCTTTTTTAAAGGTTTATCTTCGTAAAAAATCGGTACGATTGGTGTTAATGGAGACTGTAAACTAAACTGTCGGTAAGCATTTTTATAATATATATTTTTTACGCCCAAATTAGTTGTAGAACCGTCTATTTTTACCTCAAGTTTTGCCAATACCCGAATAAGATTTACTCTGTCTTCGCCATTAGGACGAAAGGGTAGGGGTGAGTAAATATTTCCACCTTGAGTAATAGTCTGATTCTTATATATTCGAGACATTGGAAATCCTTTCGTTTCAGTAGCATTTAGATATAAGTCTGTGTCTAAATCTCTAAAGGTATTTATATATGATTCCATGGCAGACCGCGTGGTTATGCTTTTTAAGGCTGCGATAGGCATATTGGCTACAAAATAAAAATCACGTTGGCCCGGTCCCGGATTCAATTGTACAATAAAAGACTTATCTTTTTCTGAAAGAGGAATATTTTCATCAAAGTATTCGCCCACCTTTGTACCGCTAGATGAATCGAAGACTAGCATAGCCAAGTCATGAACCCGGTCTTCATACTCTATATCATCTGCATTCAAAGTCTCTAATCCTTCTGCCTGAGCTTTAGTTACCGAGAGATAAACTACCGGCTCGGATTGCGGTTTTTTTTGATCATCATAAATTAGAGAATCACAACCTGCAAATGATAAAGAAAGTCCTAAAAGTGATATATATATTAAGTATAATCTTGTCATAATCATATAGATTATTAAAGCAAAGAATGCTTTATAATTATAAATCTGTGCTATAGCTATGTACAAGCCAGTTATTTACATAGATTGCGCAACTGAAATTTGTTCCGCATTCTGCACAGTAATCTTTAAGTACAAATTTTATTGTAAAATCGTTTTCACAATTCAGATTAATTCCTCCATTAACAGTATTCATCAAAATACTACCTATAAGGTCACCGTTAAATACTTGCTGACCTGTTTTAGGATAATTGATAGTTAAATTATTACGATATCCGGTTACAAGCTCCAACATAGAGAAATTCCATGTTACACTATTATTTGTGTAAACAGTATTTTGCAGAGGATAATATATTATAGGGGAATTGTATGGCATAGAACCATCTATATTTATAGTTCCATTTGCAGATGAAACAGCCACAGCTAAATCTTGAGGTTTCAACTCTGTGATTGTTGCATCAAATTCGACAATCACTTTAACACGATTCGTTAACTCGCGCAAATTGATTTTAGTATGCTTATATAATGATCCACTTTTTTCAGGATCGGGCAAAAATACCGTAGGACTTTCACCTTGCCAAATGCGTTCAGTATTACTTAAACTGACCGCTTTGCTTTCTGATGACTTAATTGCTAACATTACATCTTTTTTAGTTGTAATGCCTGATGAGAAAGTGCTTCTTGTAAAGTTTTCGTTTACTCCTGTCCATGCAATAAATGAGAAGTTTCCGTTCGAAACAGGAACAAGCACTTCAAAATCGCGGTTAAGAGTTACATTCTGCTTGCTTACTGACGTTACAAGTTTACCCTCTTCATCAAACGCAAACACTGTGAGTGATGATGCTTCACCTATGAACGTTGAATCTACAGCACAAGGTGTCATTGAAAAAAACTTCACATACACACCTTGGGGACAGTCTGCTAAGTCGTCATAAATAAGAGAATCGCACCCCCAAAAAATTGCGCTTAATGTTAACGCGGTCATCAATATCTTAATTCGCAAATTCTTCATTTGTTGCATTTTGTATATAATTGATGTTTTAAAAGACTGGGGGAAAAAGGAATCCTTACTTCCCCCAGATATAATTAGAATTATAAATTTTCTATAAATCAGATTCCCAGATCAATACTGTAAGAATGAAGTTTCCACGGTAATACAGTAACATCTACACTCATCCATGTTTCAGGAGTAGTCAACGGGTCAGTTGGGTCTACTGGATTTTCCGGTTCGTCTACACCTGGTACGCTTGGTTTAGGATCCGGATTCAATGGCTTTTTAGGACCATTCGGATTTGATGGATCTACCGGTTCTCCTTTTGGATTATTCGGATCTTCAGGGAATAATGGATTCCAGTTAGTTCCTAAATTTTTAAATCCTGTAATATGGATATGATATACATTATTTCTTACAACCGGGGAATTATACCATGTAGGAATATTATCAGGATTAACCCATGCATAATACAATACCTTGCCTTTTACATATCTTGCTACAGTTTGTCCGATTACACCACCTTTGCTTGGTGTTACTGCATTTGCAGCGCTCACATAAAATTTACCATTCGCTCCTACGAAGAAATCTTCACCTGCTGTATAAGTTTCTCCGTCAGCAAAAGCCGCAGCAGAAGGAGTGAATTTAGCCCTGATAAGAACATATGCAGTGTTACCTTTCTTGTAACCGGAATCATTTCCTGCTCCATAAGCGTGAGTGTTTGGTAGGATAAATTTACCCGATAAACTAGCTTCTAATTCATCAGTTATGGCTGATGATGGATTTGTTGCATAGTCACTCATCGTAGCAACACTAGTTCCTCCAAACTGAGTTGTTGGATCATATTCTTCGAACAAACCTGAGTAATCATACTTCGAACTAGAACCTGTAATTTCGGTACCCCAATATTGTGCATCGGTGGTTGGTACCCATCCAAAATTAGGTGTTGCAAAATCAGCTTTACGTTGAAGATAAAGAGAACTTTCTCCTTGTGCCAATACCCATTTGATTTCGGAGATTGTACCTAAGATAGTCGATCCGTTTCCTGCTGGAACATTATAAGTTAGTCCTTGTGTGGATACCATAACACGTCCAACAGTTCTTTCTACCACTAGGCTAACACGGTTTTTAGGAGATGTAGCGGCAGTAGTTTCAGCAGCAGATACATTGTTAATGACATCGATTGTTTTAGGCTCAACACATGTCATAAGAATTTTTTCGTCTGTTGTTCCATTTTTTACAGCTAATTTTTCGGCAGAAGTACTTACTGTTGTACTTGTACCTGAATTAGCTATATACAAGGCCGCTTGAGCGTATGCATTCTCGAATTCAGCAACAGGTGTTTTAGCCAAAGCATTTTCAACCTCTGTTGTTCCATTTATTAATACATAAACTTTTTTAACACCGGCAGTTGTTTTAATAGCAGCCGATTCTTGAGGAACTAGAGTCACTTGTCCACTTACTACTTCTTTTTTATAATCAGTTCCTACATTAAAAGACTGAGCAGTTACAGAAGCACCGTCAATAAGATAAATAGCGACTTTGGTAATGTCATCTCTTCCGGCCCATTCTCCAATCAAACGATAGTCGTCCGGTAAACTTTTTCTTGTATTCGAAGACATGCTAAGAGTGATACTAACATTTGTAGTAGCCTCTTGTTCTGTAGGTGAATTTAAATTGTTATCATCGCTACAGGCTGTAAAAGCAAGCCCTAGGACTAGTACAGCTATTAAGAATAGTTTTGTTTTTTTCATTCTTTTTAAATTATTACGTCATGTTTTACTTTCTGAAATTTTACAATTATGTATTTTGCTTATATTTATTTGATATTGATTGCTTTTTTTAGTGTTTCAAGATTCTTCTTTCCATCGATGCTGCCACTATCGGCTGCTTTTGCAAAATAATCTAAAGCTTTTTCTGTATTTCCTTTTAATATATGGGCTACACCTAGGTTATTCCATGCTTTGGGATTACGTTCTATTTTATTTAGACGGTAAATTGCTGCATCTAGGTTTTTGCCTTCAATGTCTGCGGCGGCAGAGTTCATTATAGCGATATCACTTTCAGGATACAATCTTACTGCAATATCAAATACTTCTCTAAATTCTTTGCTGCTAGTCGGATAGCTGTCAGCCACCAAGTACATTTCATTCAGACTAAGCAGTTTTGGGTTTGTTTTAATAATCTGCCTCGCTTCTTCAACATTAAATGGACGAACAACATAAGCAATAGCATATTCTGTGCGGCGCAATGGCGGATAATAGTTACTCAATAATGTACGGTAAGTTTCTCCATTCGATAGCTTCTTTAATTTTGCATCGCGAGCATCAGAATTTGAGGTCTTATCTATTATGTCTAAAATAGCTTGCTTATCAGATAAATTAGATGCAGAAACAGCATTTTTCAACCCTGCCCAATCTTCGCCAAAGCCCTCTACAGTAAATTTATTGCGGGTGATACCAAATTTTGTAACAAGATAGTCGGCAAAAGAATTAGCCCTGTTTTCTGATAATACTTTGTTATGCTCAAATCCGCCTTCGGGAGAAGCATATCCTGCGATACTAAATTCAGTTATCTGTAGATCATTATTGTTTTGTATTTCGCCAATAACTCTGTCTACTTGATCGAACTCACTCTGATTGTTTCCGAAATCACGAAGTAGCTCATAACGATCGACAATATAATTAAATGTTGCAGTATGTCGGTCTTTTCGAGCTTTTACCTCTACTTCAGGTACAATAAACGAAAGTTGATAAGATGCTAGATCTCTTTTTGGTAGTATGTTTTGTGCTATTAGCTGATCGTCTGATACGGTATAACAATTAGCACAACCAGAGGTAGTTTTTAATATCGATATGGAAGCATCGTCCATCCATGCTCTGTAAGGCACAGATATATTATAATCTACAGTTTGAGCTGTATTATTATTCCTTTTTATAATAGCATTAGGCTCAGTACTAAAAGGAAGATCTTTTCCAAATGTGCTGTTACGATTCAATATTTTATTTCGTAAGCCTCCTGCTACAACTACCGGAGGGAGACTTAGGCTATCCAGTTTGTTTTGATTCGATTTAAGTATTGGAGTTAAAATAACCATGTCATTTCTATTTACATGTATTTCATCCAGAATGACATCCATTTTAATGGCTACTTTATTATCTTGTTTAATAAAGTGCTCCCCGGATACTTTTACTTTTTCAGATTGTGTTTGTGAGTGTACAGGTATTATAAATCCCGCCAACGATACAAACAAATATATTTTTAAGATTATTGTTCTTTTCATGAATCTTTATTTTAAGAAATAAATAAAAGATAGGCCTAGCTTGGTTACTCCCCAGTAATTATAATTTCCTTCATCGAGCTTTGTACCGCATTCTTCGCATGGATATTCATCATAGTGAATACGAGCATAACCGGCTCCAATATTGAATTCAAAATTCCAACGGTTACTGAGCACCCATTGATAACCATAACTGATACCGCCTCCGTACAGATAACCTTCGTACCTTTTATCTTTAAGAGCATCTAGACGTCCGATAGGAATATCCCAGCCTCCGACATTGAATTGAGAAGCATGCGCGTGTACTCCTAAGAAATGTCCGTTAAATGATTCACAAAACCACCAACGGTATTCGGGTTGAACAAGCCAATGTTTAAAATTCTTATTATCGGAAAAAGAGAATACATTTAATCCTCCGCCAATTTCTAGCGTACTCTTTTTACTTAAACCAACTTCGAGCCCTAAGTTAGGCGTTGTTGTTGCCCAATAAGCTAGATTTGTTTTTATAGCGATTTCCTGACTTTTTGCAACAGTAGAAAAGCTAAAAAAAATCAAAAAGGCTAAACAGGCACTTCTTAATTGTTGATAAATATTCATTTTTTTGAGATATATAATGACCAGTGTTTTGTTAGTAAACTCGAAAGGCATTTCCTGTAATTTTATAAAAAATAAAATCAATTAACTCTATTCTTTTATTGTTAAAGCCTTATTTATCTTTACAGTTTGTATTTAAACCGTACCTAATATAAAATTTGCGCATATTCTTAATATTTTATTCTATTATTTGTAGCCACTATTTATTTGTATTTCATAATATATAGAAAAAAATTATTGAAAATTAAATAATTAAAAGGCTGTTTATGTTATTTTGCTTTGTGCAAATATCTACTTATATAACTTTATTTCATGTACATTTTTGTATAATATTGCTTTTTTTAGTTTCTAATTTCCATGTATTTGTTGGTTATTATAGCATAATGAGATGTTGCGTGTTTATTAAAATGCAAAAAATGTTGTTTAAATATATTAATGCGTACGTAAATGCATTTTATAATTCTTTAATACATATATGTATTTTTATTTATTTTATAGATAATTTAGATAAAGTGAAGCCTTAGTTTTGCTGAAGAAAAAAATATCACAAAGTCAAGTCTTCTCTATTTATTTGAATGGCCTTTTTGCTGTGTTATTTTAAATTAGTTCTTGTATATTAATGTATTACTTGTATGGTGACGGATAGGTATTGATATGTGTATATAAAAACACCTTGCACTATTATGTGTAGATTCTGTGCAAGGTGTGTCTAGTTAACTTTAAACCGAATATTAGGTTATTGATTTATATTGTCGCTGATTCTCTTTTCGTATAGATAAAATGTGGAATTAAGGATGTATAGAATTAATAATATTTTTTTGTTCTTTAAAAAAATTGTGCCTTTGAATTTCTCCACCAAAAGTAATAAGTGTAGAGTATCTTTTTAATGATTCAATCCATTCATTATGAACATTTTTAATGTTTTTATTCTGAGAGTTCATGCCACTGATTCCATAGATAGCGAGATGTGCTAGAGAGATACCATTACCTTCAAGTAGTACATACGATGATTCAATATTCACATTCGATAAATAAAGAAAGAGGTCGGCTTCGTTTGCATATTGTCCTGATACGGTATATGTATATAATTCGTTTAACAAATCGTTTAATTCATCTTTTAAAGAGATTAAATCATGTTCATCTAGCAAATTGAGATTGTAGAAATAATTGATTTCTCTAATGATAGACGAGAATATATCATGGCTGATGATGACGCTCGAATGTCTTATTTTTTTTAATTCCGAGGTTAATATCTTTTGGGTGTTAAAAACCTCCTTATCAATAATAAAGTCTTTGAATGGTAGTGGTTGACTTTTCTTAATTTGATAAGCGTATTTAAAAAGTCTGAGCTTTGATAAGTTTTGATGATGTAGATAAAATAGATAAGGTAGGTTGCTAAAAGCACACTTTAACACTGAATCTCTAGTTTTGTTTATATTCTTGATAATCTTGATATCATTCTCCAATGTTTTAGTATATGCACTGTTTATTTGGTTTGCATCTATTAAATTAATCTCAAAAATAGCTTTCTCATTTATTTGGGATCCAACAATATTGTCAACTGAGAAGGATAAGGTCTTGGCAATCAATGCTACTTCGTCAAAAGAAAAGCGTACTTCTCCTCGAAGCCTTCTATAGACCGACTCTTTTCCAAGGCAGAGGATATCTGCAAGAACTGAAGCTACTTTTTCTTTATCTGATTTAGTTAGTGTTTCTTTTTCTACAATTACTGTTCTGATGGCATTAATTAGTTTTTTATGAACTGTGTTATCTATTTTTGTCTCCCTCACATTATTAAAATCTAAATTATTCATTTTATTTCCTCTATAATATTAGTATTTAGTATTTTATCAAAAGAAAAAGTGTGTTTTTTATAATCTCAATGCCTAAGTTGAGTTAAGACTTAAATGTTTGTGACTAATTAAAGTGTATTCTTTTGTCTAATTGCAAAAATACAGATTGCTTAATGATGTGTAGTTTCATTTTTTGAGTATTATACATATTTTTTTTTCTAAAATCCTATTATTCTTAATTTTAAAACCATATTGTATTATTTATATAATCCTAATTCGTGTTTTGTCTGTTTGTATTGCTTAAAATGCATTTATCGTTGTTTTATGAGTTTTATGATGCAAATATTGACTTTGAAAAAAATAAGGATTTCTTTGTTTTTATAATATTAATAACTATAGAAGGAGGATGATAGATGGAAAGTGATAATTTCCTCTGATTTTTTACCAGATAATGGCTACATTGTTGATATAGTTTAAAATATAAGCTTGTTATTACTCATAATTGGTCGAGATATGCCCTAACAAAAGCCAAATAAAAATTCCTCCAGTTTTAATACGGTTTATCTACAATTAACTATACCATGTTGAGGGAAAGGGGAATACTATGCACACATAGATAATTTCTCAATATACATTATTAAGATTCACTTTCCAATAAAAACCGACCCTTTTATACTTCTTATTTAAAAACAGCAACAAAAGAATAAAAAAAATAGGACTTTATTGTATCTTTTTGAATTGTTTATATATAAATATTATTTATTAGTATCATACATCTTTTTGTTTGTGATGTATATTGTTGTTTATTAGAATGTTATTGTTTTTTTTCTATGGTGTCTGATTCAATTGTGTGCAATGATGATTATCTAGTATTGGTATAATTGATACGTTAATATAGTATTTTTAATAAAGGAGCAGAAAGATTAACTCCTTCTGCTCCCTTATTAAAAATAGATACTATATTATTCGTTTTATATATATTCTGAAGAGTTACTCTTTCTCAAGAACAACCATCTCAGAGAACCTTTTTATTGCTTCAGCAAAAGACATCTTGAGGCTGATATAGTTTTGAGGCTGATATATATTCTGTTTGAGCGTATATCCTGCATTTATTATTATTTTATTATTCTCTTTTTGCACTGTATATTGTATTGAGATCAGGATATCGTCTACATTATAAGGTGATGGTAAATAATTAATCTTGTATCCCTTCGGAATATTTATTTCAGATCGATAAAAATCACTTTGCATGTATATCATATCAACAGGTAATGTCCGCTTGGTTTGCTTAAAAGGGTTATCGCTGATGGATAGGTTGCAAAATGGATGAATAAATAATTTATCCGATAAATTTTCGATAGAAGCATCAAATGCGAAAGAGAAAACAAAAGGTTTGTCTAATTCATCATTTTCATCGATATTGATATTACCTTTTATATCAATATTGTTGTTACTTTTTAATTCTTTTTGCAAATTTTCTACTTTCCCTAGATATGTTGAACGATAATTATATGCTTTTTGTCCTTTCCCGGCAAATCTTGCTTTTACGTTCATTTTGTTTTCTACCGGAATAATATCTAGAATGAAATTTTTTTGTGAAATGGAAAGTTCTTTTTGTCGGATACTAACCCATTCTTCGGATTTAGGTTTCACTACCAGCCCATTTACATTAAGGCAGCGTTCAGGTAGGTCACTATAGAAAAGTAATGGTTCTGTGGCGTCCAGGTAATATGTGCTTTCTCCAATTTTCACTAGTACTATTGTATAATTAAAGAACTGTTGAAAAGGATGAGATAAACTTATTGATCCGTTCTTCCTCGTACTTAATATTATAGGATATGCTTCTAGTCCTGCAGAACGGAGTAGTCCGGTCAGAAATAGGTTTATATTAGCAACGTTCCCGGTTTGTTTTTTCATAAAATCGGAAACACTATATTCACTGAGTTTGCCATAATTTCCATTCCAATTGTATTTATCTTTTACATATTTAGTTATGGCCTCCACTTGTTCCAGAGGAGTTTTACTTGCGATATCTAAAGTGGGCAATATTTTTTTACCTTCTTTTTCACTATTCTTTATGTATTTTCCAAAATCATTATCTTTCAAGAAATCATCACACATAGCAGGCCAGGTAGTCATGATTTCTTTGCTACCTCCTCTTGGATAATATATTTTAGATAGCTGGAAGTAAAGACTTATCAAATAATCTTGTTCGGAAGTGATATATTCTTCGTCTTTAAATGCGGGAAGGTTCTTTAATCCAAACTCATATTGCATCTCTTTATAAACTAAATTACCAAAGCGAATATCCTCATTAAGTGGTGTTGCTTTATATTCGTCAAATTTATTTATTCTTCTTAGTATATATGTATACTCATAGTATGGTATAGCTCTGTACTTTAGCTTGCTGTAAACGACAGGGATTTTCTTTTGAAAATCCCATTTTCTCATGTTAAAAAAGTAAGGAGTCGTAATTAGATATTTGTATTCGATTACTGAACCTTCGCGGACATCAGCTAATACTACTTTTTTTATACTTAGTGTATTGCTAACTTTTTCTTCGTATATATTTTTAGGATCGAGAATTGTTTTTGTTAATTGTCCTCCTTCCATGTTGTATGTTGTGGCTTCAATTTTTTCGATAGACTCCCATTCTCTATTTTCAGAATAGTAAGGTATTTCGAAGTTTGCGTATTTTGTACCTGCTTGTTTCAGTATTTTAATTTTTACTTTACGTTCCATCGATAACAAGAAGCCTCGAGTTTCGTCTGGTCTGAAATAATAATCACCCAAATCATATATAACCACAGCTTCGGCATCTTTGTCTTGCTCATACTGTGACATTGACATTTCGTACTGTGTGACTTTTCCGAATTCTTGCGAATAGTTGACCTGAGAGTATCCGTTTATAATAAATATTATAAATAGGATAGAAGCTGTAATTGTCTTTTTCATATGTACTGTAGGTATATTTTTTTTAGTTCATTATTCTTTACCGTGGTTATAAAATCATAGAAATCTTTATATTCAATAAGGTTGTATCTTCCGGCTGAAATCAGTATCGACTTGTATATATAAACTTCATTGTTTCTTTGTTTATAACTTATAGAGTATTTTCCATAAGCAGATTCCATATTTAAATCTTCCGGCAATTTTACTTTTGTCTCATCAGGTAAAGAATAACAAATAGTATCTTTATAAAAACTTGGGTAGTCTAGTTGGAGGTCACTTTTTCGTAGATCAGGAGCCTCATAAGAGGGGATTTCTATTGCAAAAGGCTCAATAATTAAGTTGTCCCCATATTTTTTTAATAAATTATGAAACTGACACTCAGCATTCAGCTTTATAGAAGGATTGTCAGAGGCTGCCTTGTCTAAATTGAAATTAATGAGATCGTATGAACCTGTCAAAATAGTATTTCGTATATATTTATCAATCGTATTTTTATTAATATCGGAAGCCAGATAGATTAAACTTTCATAATTGTCGCCTCTAGCTGTTGACGTAAGTTTTATGTTAGACGTTTTGAGATCAACAAGAATCGAACGGCTGCATAATACATCGTTTGGATTTAAAGGTGGAATGTTTACAAAATGGCTGTCATTCTCATCAATAATTAAAGCTTTGCGAGCTTGAGTAAATGTCCCCATGTATCCGAATGGCGTATTTTTTGAAGTACACTCAAGGTAAACCGTATCTTTTTCAAAAGGAATTGTAAGAATAGCATGATTGAATACTTGAGAGGGAAAAGTCGTATCTACGTCAACGATTTGTCCTCCTGCAAATATTAATGTGTAATATGATTTTATTCCGGCATATTTGAGCATTGCCTGCATGTAGTTGGTCAGAGCTTTGCAATCTCCATATTTGTTGGTACAAACATAGCTGGCCGGATATGTTTGCATTCCTCCTATATTGATGCTAACGTTTATGTAGCGAGTATAATCCTGTAGATATTTATATAAGATTTTTGCCTTTTCTTTATCATCTGTTACGCCTGAGAGTAACGAGTTTATCTTTGCTTGCTCTGGTGCGGGTAGGATACCTCTGCCTCTATTTAATCTATATACCCAGTTTCCAAAAGATTTCCAATTCTCTTTGTTGCCCTCTACTCCATATTTGAAATTAATAGGAGCAGCCTGTATTATGGGAGCTTCGGTATTGTTTGGTGAAGCGTTTAGTTCTTTTGTTTTAAGAGGTCTATAATTATATTTCCAAACATATCTGATATTATTGTTTATAGTATCTATAACTGGAGGATCAGTGTTTCTTTGTTTAAATGTAATAGGCAGATCTATTGGTGCTTCAGCGATAAGTTCTCCTGAGATTATAGGTGTCCGTGAATTTGTATAATTGAGAGAGGCAAGACTAAGAAACTTAGAATAAATTACTTTGAACGAATAGACAATTCTGTAAGGATATTGATTGTGTTTCAGTTCAAAAGTTTTAACAAAATCATCTTCGTATAAAGAAATATTTGAAATAGAGCTTCTGTCGGTTATTTCTTTATTCTTTAATTTTCTTACAATATTGCCCTGCGTATCTTCTATCCAGGCATCTCCCACAGAAACTTTATCGCCTTTGCTGTAGTTGATAAGTATCTCAGCATCATGATCGCCCATCCGTTCGTTGATTTGTAGTATAACGGAATCCGTTCTTATCAATTTGTCACCTCTGATTTGGTTATAAGTTTTATACTTTATATATTCACTTCTGAAATCTTGAGATACAGCAAAAAGAGGTATTACATATAAGATTACAATTACGACAAATTTCATTATTAACAAGCTAAGTAGGTAAATTAAGATTTGTTTGTAAATATATAAAAAATGTGAACGCAATATTGAAATTTTGTTGATTTATGTAACAAAATGTATTCTTCAAAAATTATACTAAAAAGGGTAAGTAATACTAATAGTTTTTTTAACTTTGTATCCCTAAAAAAGGATATTAACACACCATGTCTCTAGAGAAAAAAATTAGAACCGCATTAGTCTCAGTTTATCATAAAGATGGCTTAGATGAAATTTTGAGAAAGTTAGATAATCTGGGAGTTCGCTTTGTGTCGACAGGGGGAACCAGAAATTTTATAGAGTCGCTAGGCTTCGCTTGTGATGCTGTAGAAGATGTAACAGGATACCCTTCTATTTTGGGAGGACGAGTTAAAACATTGCACCCTAAAATATTCGGAGGTATACTCTGTCGTAGAGAGCTTTCGGAAGATATGAAGCAAATAAAAGCATACGATATACAAGAGATTGATTTAGTTATTGTAGATTTATATCCTTTTGAAGAAACTGTTGCTTCAGGAGCAGGAGAACAAGACATAGTTGAAAAAATAGATATTGGAGGCATATCATTGATTCGCGCCGCTGCAAAAAACTTTAAAGATGTAGTAATTGTAGCTTCAAAGAATCAATATGCACCTTTGATGAGTCTTTTGGAAGAAAAAGAAGGGAAGTCGGATCTAACAGATCGTAAATTTTTTGCAAAAGAAGCGTTCTCCGTATCATCTTCATACGATACAGCGATCTTTAATTACATGGATAATTATGAAGGATCGGCATTTCGCCACGCAGAAGATGATGCAATGCACCTCAGATATGGAGAAAATCCGCATCAGAAAGGAACTTTTTACGGAGATTTCAGCGCTATGTTCGATCAATTGCACGGACGTGAAATATCTTATAATAACTTGTTAGATATCGAAGCCGCAATAAGTTTGATCAGTGAGTTTGACGAAACCACTGTAGCCATATTAAAACATAATAATGCTTGTGGTATAGCTTCGAGAGAAACAGTAGTTGAAGCATGGAAAGATGCATTGGCTGGAGATCCTGTTTCCGCTTTCGGTGGAATTATAATAAGCAATAGAAAAATAGATAAGGTAGCTGCTGAAGAAATAAATACCATCTTCTTTGAGATTGTAATTGCTCCCGAATATGATAAAGACGCTTTAGAAATACTAGAGCAAAAGAAAAATCGTATTATTCTGGTTCAAAAACAACCTTTAGAAGGAACTAAGCAATTCCGTTCATTGCTGAATGGAGTCTTGGTTCAGGATAAAGACCTAAGTATACAGGCTGCTGAAGATTTGAAACTTGTAACAAATAGACCATTGCAAGGAACCGAAGCTGAAGATTTGCTATTTGCCAATAAGCTTGTGAAACATACGAAGTCGAATGCTATTATTCTGGTTAAAAATAAGCAACTTTGTGCAGGTGGTACAGGACAGACTTCTCGTGTTGACGCTCTCAAGCAAGCTATAGAGAAAGCAGATGCGTTTGGCTTTAAGCTTGATGGTGCTGTAATGGCTTCTGATGCTTTTTTCCCTTTTCCCGACTGTGTCGAGATTGCAGGGAATGCAGGTATTACAGCTGTGGTTCAACCGGGAGGTTCTATAAAGGATAACCTATCAGTAGAATATTGTAACGAACACAATATATCTATGGTTATGACGGGAGTGCGTCATTTTAAACATTAAATGTAATTGTAAATAAGCAAATATAACATCAATATGGGATTATTCTCTTTTACTCAGGAAATTGCGATGGACCTTGGCACTGCCAATACCATCATCATACATAACGACAAGATTGTTGTCGATCAGCCATCAGTAGTGGCATTGGAACGTAAAACCGGGAAAGTCATAGCTGTTGGAGAACAAGCCCGACAGATGCATGGCAAAACCCATGAGGACATAAGAACAATCAGACCGTTGAAAGATGGTGTGATTGCTGACTTTACGGCTGCGGAACAAATGATTCGCGGACTGATAAAAATGTTCAATAACAAAGGACGTTTATTTGCTCCGTCATTAAGGATTGTTATTTGTATACCATCCGGAAGTACTGAGGTTGAAACCCGTGCGATCAGAGACTCTGCAGAACATGCCGGAGGTCGCGATGTTTATATGATATATGAGCCGATGGCTGCGGCACTTGGTATTGGCCTTGATGTAGAAGCGCCGGAAGGAAACATGATCGTTGATATAGGCGGTGGTACAACAGAAATCGCTGTAATTTCTCTTGGAGGTATTGTGTCAAATAAATCAATAAAGATTGCGGGAGATGACCTTACTGAAGATATTCAGGAGTATATGGGACGTCAACATAATATCAAAGTAGGAGAGCGCACAGCAGAAAATATTAAAATAGCAGTTGGTGCTGCTTTGACAGAATTACCTGACGAGGATGTGCCCGAAGACTTTATTGTTCATGGTCCTAACAGAATGACATCTTTGCCTATGGATATTCCGGTATCATATCAGGAAATGGCTCACTGTCTTGATAAATCTATATCTAAAATGGATTCGGCTATCTTGAGCGCTTTAGAGCAAACACCTCCCGAGTTGTATGCTGACATTGTTCGCAATGGTATTTACCTTACAGGTGGTGGTGCATTGCTGAGAGGCTTGAGCAAACGTTTCTCTGATAGAATCGGTATAGCATTTCATGTAGCAGAAGATCCGTTGCATGCTGTTGCCAAAGGTACGGGCATAGCACTAAAGAATATAGAGAAGTTTAACTTCTTGATGAGATAAGAAAAAACGTGATTTCAGAACAATTGCGAATCATTACTATTTTAATATAGATAATTACAGAGAATGCATAACCTAATCAATTTTTTAAGAAAAAATAGCCATTGGTTTGTGTTTATTTTCCTTGAAATAATCTGTTTTTATTTTATATTTAGTAGCAACTCGTTCCAGAAGAGTGTATTTTTTAACTCTTCCAACGAGTTTACCGGAAGAGTTTATACTATTTCAGGAAACGTTCTGTCTTATTTTGGACTAAGGTCGGAGAATGAGGAGTTATTACTAAAGAATGCGGATTTACAGTCTCAAATTGCAGAATTGAAGGACTATATTTATGATCTTGAGAATGACTCTCTAAAGACAAATGCATTTATTACCGACTCTCTGGGCACTAGGCAAAAAGAGCCGCATATTATAGCTCGTGTAGAAAATAACACTATATCCCAGATTTATAACTTTATTATAATCAATAAAGGAAAGAAAGATGGTGTAGTGACTGATATGGGTGTAGTTTCTCAACAAGGGATAGTAGGTGTTGTTAGGGATGCTACTCTAAATTACGCTGTAGTTCAGCCAGTATTAAATCCTCATAGTAGATTTAGTTGCAAGATATTAAACTCTAATACTGCAGGAACTTTAGTCTGGGAAGGAGGAGATCCTCGATACGCAAGCCTTACTGAATATCCTAAATATGAGAAGGTTGAGAAAGGTGATACTATTGTAACGAGTGGTTTCTCTGATATCTTCCCCGAGGGTATATTTGTAGGTGTAATTGAAGACTATAAAAGCGGTACGAATGATAATTTCTATTCTTTAAAGATCAAATTATCAACAGATTTTGGATCATTGAAAAGAGTTCTTTTACTGAGTGGAAAAGATGATGAGAGGAAAGAATTGGAGCAAAAAATAAAAAATGTTCAAGAGCAGTAATATAAAGTATATAATAATGTTTGTCCTGCTTGTATTATTACAAGTATTGGTCCTAAATCGGATTTCATTTCTTGGATATGGAGTCCCTTTTGCGTATGTATATTTTATAATAAAACTGCCTATCCGTTCTAATAAAAGTGTAGTTATCTTTTTAAGTTTCTTAATCGGATTTGTTATTGATATTTTCTGTAATACGCCGGGAATAAATGCCGCAGCTTCTACTTTTGTGGGGCTTGTTCGTTGGCCTGTGCAGAAGTTGTTCTTTATGGTTGACGATTATGATGAGCAAACCCCGAGGTTGTCTTTATTAGGAGGTGCATTTATAAGATATGCTATATTTCTGACGCTGATTCACCACATTGTACTTATCTCGATTGAATCTTTTTCATATTTCAATTTGGAGATACTTTTGCAACGAATTCTATTGTCTACTTTACTCACATCATTATTGGTGTTTGCATTTGAAGGTTTATCTTTTAAGAAGAAAAACTCATGGCAAAAAACATCTTAGACTTATCTAAAAGAAAATATGTACTGGGTGGGATAGCCTGTGGCATAATTCTTATATATATAATTCAACTTTTTAATTTACAAGTACTTAATCCTGAATATAAGGATTTTGCAGATGGAAATGCATTCTTCAACAGGACATTATATCCTGCACGAGGAGTCATTTCTGATAGAAAAGATAGAATACTTGTATATAACCAACCTACGTATGATATAGTATATATACCTCGTGAGGTACAGCCATTTGATACCCTCGACTTTTGTAAGTCATTGAATATAACCAGGGAGCAGTTTGATAAACGCATGAACGACATAAAAGATCGTCGTTTGAATCCCGGATATTCGTCATATACAATGCAAACGTTTATGACTCAACTTACAACTCAAGAGAGTGGTTTGTTGCAAGAAAAACTATATAAATTTCCCGGTTTCTTTATTCAGAATAGGACATTACGACAGTATAACTATCATAATGCAGGCTTGTTGCTCGGGTACGTAGCAGAAGTAAGCAGAAGTCAATTGGAGAATGATTCTTACTATGTAAGAGGTGATTATGCTGGAAAATCAGGACTTGAAGCATCTTATGAAAACTATCTTAGGGGAGAAAAAGGCATTGAGGTTTTATTAAGAGACGCTCATGGACGTATTCAAGGTAGATATGAAAACGGAAAGTTTGATAAGTCTCCTGTATCAGGAAAAAACCTCACACTTTCTGTCGATATAGATTTACAAGCATACGGGGAGTATCTTCTTCAAAATAAAGTTGGATGTGTTGTTATGATTGAACCTTCAACCGGTGAGATATTATGTTTGGTTACATCTCCGACTTATGATCCTTCTATGCTGTTGGGACGTAACTTTAGTAAGAGCTATAAAGAACTGGAAGATAATCCTCTTAAACCATTATTTAATAGGGCTATACAAGGAATGTATCCTCCCGGATCTACTTTTAAGCCAACACAAGGATTGATTTTCCTGCAAGAAGACATTATAACTTCTAATACGCTATATGCTTGTGCAGGAGGGTATCCTCCATTAGGCGGTCGTCCTAAATGTCACCCTCATGGTTCACCACTGTCATTAGTTCCTGCTATTGCAACTTCTTGTAATTCATATTTCTGTTATGGATTATCGGCAATGTTAGGAAACAGAAAAAAGTATAAAAGCACTGTTGAAGCTTTTGATATTTGGAAAGATCATATGGTAGATATGGGATTTGGTTATCGCTTAGGTGTAGATTTACCTTCAGAAAAGAGAGGTTTTATTCCTAATGCCAATTTCTATAGCAGAGCTTTTAAAAGGGAGAATTGGAGTGCTTCCAATGTTATTTCTATAGCAATAGGTCAGGGGGAAATAACAGCTACCCCTCTGCAAATAGCAAACTTCGCCGCAAGTATATCTAACAGAGGGTTCTACTATGCGCCACATGTTGTGCGTCAGATACAAGATACGCCTTTAGACAGTATATATACACACCCTCATTATACCGGAATAAAAAAAGAGTATTATGAGTATGTGGTAGAGGGGATGGCTCTCGCTGTTACTGGTGGTACATGTAGAGGAGCTAATATACCTGATATTGAAGTTTGTGGTAAGACTGGTACAGCAGAAAATCCACATGGTAAAGATCACTCATTATTTATGGGTTTCGCACCTAAAGATAATCCCAAGGTGGCTATTTGTGTTATTGTTGAAAATGCAGGATTTGGCGCTACATTTGCTGTTCCTATTGGACGTTTGATGCTTCAAAAGTACCTGAAAGGAGAGGTGCCTGCTTCTGATAAATATATTGAAGAGAGAATTGCCACTACGACAATTTTGCCACAAACATTTTTTAATTGGAATAGGGCTAATAAGAAGTATGAGGAGTTTTCTCAGCCAGCGGTATCAAATACTGATGGTGCTGGAGATGAAACATCTATAGAGCCATTTTCATTAAATCCTGAAAATAATCAATAATAAGGAATGTACAGAAGAGAAGATGAGCATATAAAAAGCAGTATAGACTGGTTTACCATCGCATTATATCTGATTATGGTATTGTGCGGATGGCTCAGTATATATGGAGCTAGTTATCAATACGGAAGTACTACCAGCATGTTTGATATATCGGGTAGAGCCGGTATGCAATTGGTTTGGATTGGTACATCGATTGTTCTGGGTTTCATAATATTAAAGCTGGATAGCAACTTATACGATATATTGGCTTATTATATTTATATAGCTTTTATATTACTTCTTATAGCTACTATATTTCTATCCACAGACATTAGAGGGTCTAGATCGTGGCTCAAAATAACCGATTCTGTACAAATACAGCCTGCCGAGTTTGCTAAATTTGCAGTAGCATTAGCTTTGGCAAAGCTTCTGAGCACCTACAACTTTAAATTACTCACCCCTAAAAATCTGATAACAGTAGCGGGTCTCATCCTTCTTCCTATGTTGTTGATCATCATGCAGAAAGAAACCGGTTCCGCGCTTGTATATACAGTCTTTATTTTGATGTTATATAGAGAGGGATTACCCGGAATTATTTTATTCTTGGGAATATCAGCCATTGCATTTTTTGTAATTGGTCTAAAATATTCGGATACAGATATGGGGATAATATCTACAGGTGAGTTTGTTACTATAATTCTGGTAATACTCATCTGTGCCGCATTACTGGTAAGTTATAGGCAAGATAAAGTAGCAGCTCGTAATATTATATTGGGAATGCTTGCGTTATTTGGAATTCCATTTTTGATTTCGCTACTGAATGTCGATATTGACTTTGGTATTATTTCACTAATCGCTCTTGGTGTACTTGTAGTATATCTTTTGGCTTTGGCGAAAAAATATTGGTCGAAGGTATATTTTCTGACAGCCGTTTTTGCTATCAGTAGCCTTATATTTGTCAGCTCAATAGATTACCTTTTTTCAGATGTAATGCAGCCCCACCAGCAGATGCGTATAAAAGTCACTTTGGGGATGGAAGATGACCTAATGGGAGCGGGGTATAATGTGAACCAATCTAAGATTGCAATAGGCTCAGGAGGACTTTTAGGAAAAGGATATTTGAATGGTACTCAGACTAAATTAAAATACGTTCCCGAGCAAGATACTGACTTCATATTCTGCACAGTAGGAGAGGAACAGGGTTTTGCCGGATCGGTATTTGTCCTTTTATTATTTTTAGCACTAATTCTACGTTTATTCTATTTGGCAGAGCGTCAGAAAAGCACTTTCGGAAGAGTTTATGGCTATTGCGTTGCTTGTATTTTCCTCTTTCATGTGATGATAAATATAGGAATGGTAACAGGCTTAACCCCTGTGATAGGAATCCCTTTGCCTTTCTTTAGCTATGGAGGTTCTTCTTTATGGGGATTTACAATTCTTCTATTTATATTCCTACGTATTGATATGGCAAGAAAACGTAGATGAAATTATAGAGTCTTGTGTTTTCTCAAAAATGAAGCAAGTTGTTCGTAGCTGCTAATTTCAACTTTTATTGTATTATATTCTACTATTATTTGTTCAGACGATTGAGCTTCAATGTGGAATATAGCATCATTCAAATCTTTTGTTAAAGAAAATCCGTTTCTTTCTAATATGTTTTTTGTCCAGTGGTGTAATATTCCCTCAGCTCTAAGATAAACCTTTCTATTATTAGCTCTTTTTGGTAAGAAATTACCTGTATATCTGTCGAATACAACATTGTCTCTTTTAAAGAAATCATCTAATGTACCTGACAATACGATGTCTTCAGTTACTCCCGTAGTCAACCCTTTTTCTCTTGATAATAGCCAAAGCCGGTCGGCTAGGAGCAAGGCCATATCAATATCATGTGTTGACAATAATATTGTCTTATTATGATTCATTGCCAGATTATGGAGCAAATTCATAATCTCTATACGGCTTTCAATATCTAAAAAAGCTGTAGGTTCATCCAGCAAAACGACAGGGCACTCTTGTGATAAAGCTTTGGCTATCATAGCCTTTTGTCGCTCGCCATCAGACAATTCGGCTATATAAGAATTAGCCTTATGTGCTATCCCTACATCTTCCATTGATTTGTGAACAATGGATTTATCATTCTCTGATAATTGACCAAAAAATCCGGTATAAGGATAACGTCCCAGCTCAATAAGTTCTCGGACGAGTAAGCCTCCGGCAGAAGTTTTATCAGTTAAAACTAGGCCTAGTCGTTGTGATAATTCTTTTTCAGATAAGGATGAAATACTTTGATTCTCGAAAAGTATATCGCCTCCTTGTGCTGGCTGTGAAGCACTAATTGTTCGTAGCAGAGTCGATTTTCCGGCACCGTTAGCACCTATCAGACAAACAAGTTCTCCTCTATATAAATTGAACGACAGGTTGTTATAAAGAATATTATTATGCTTAGATTTGGCATAACCAATACCAATATTTTGAGCCTTAATTACTACTTCTGTATTATTCATAAGTAATCAGTACAGTGTATTCAAAAAAGTAAGTAATATTTAGTTTACATAAGTAAACTATTTGATATTCAATGAATTAGTTTGTAAACTTAATGAAAATATTGTATTTTTTTCTGATTAAGAATTACATATATTATTACAGGTGCTCCAAAAATAGGAGTGATAGCATTTAATGGTAGTACTCCACTGGCCCCCGGTAATACGCATATCAAATTGCAAAGCAAAGCCATTGCCGAACCAATTAGTATGGTAATAGGCAATAATGATTTATGGTTTGATGTTCCCAAAATTAACCTGGCTATATGCGGAACAGCTAATCCGATAAATGCTATAGGACCACAAAAAGCGCAAGTTATTGCAGTGATCAGTCCTGCACAGAGTAGGAGGAGAAAGCGAATAAATTTTATATTTACACCTAAGTTTGCGGCATATCTTTCTCCTAATAGTAGAGCATTCAAAGGCTTGATTAGTAGGATAGAAAGGAGTAAGCTAACACAGACAACGATGCAGTAAAAAGGTAATTGTTCCATTGATACTCCCGAAAAATCTCCCATCCCCCATATCATAAACGAATATGCATCTTCGCTAGTACTCCAAAATTTTAAAATAGATATAATAGAAGATGTAAGATAGCCAACCATTATACCTATGATTAGTAACATAACATTATTTTTGATAATAGATGCGAACCCCATGATGATAGCTAAAATAATAGCTGCACCTATAAAAGCACCAAAAACAATAGTCATCGAATAAGAAAGATTAAAACCATTTACCGATCCGAAGCTATTTCCAATTAAAAGAATTACTATCGCTACTCCCATATTTGCTCCCGAACTGATACCTAATATTCCCGCATCAGCCAGAGGATTGCGAAATGCTGTTTGCAGCAACAAACCCGAAACAGCGATTGCTCCTCCTGTAAATAGAGCCGTGATGGCCTGAGGTAAGCGAGATTCGAGTATAATATAGGTCCAAGCTTGTTTATCAACTTCATTTCCTTGCAATATTTGAAAGATAGCTTGCGCAGGTATTGATACAGAGCCTAGAAATAGACTTAAAACAAATAGTATAAGTATACTTATAAGGAATAAAATACTATATGTAAATCCTTTGGACATAAGGTACTGAATGTATAAAATAGCCCCTCGTTGTAGGAGGGGCTTGAATATTTAATAAAGAACTTTATATTTATCTCCGGTTTCCTTCACTACCCGCTCATAGAAATCTTTAGGGTATCCTACTCGCTGTGGCGAAGATGGTTTTCCATGTTCATTACGTATAAACTCACCGTCTTTTTCTTTGCGGACAACACCATCCATATATTTGATAACTAAAAACTCGCCTAGCTTTTTCCATCTTTCAAAGGCATACTGTGCTTGAGTCTCACTATATTTAGTTAAGAATTGAACTGCTTGTTCCGGCGATTTCTTATATAATTCTAATGCCTCCTTTTCAGTACTATTTTGTTCAGTTAAGAACTTTCCTTCTAATTCATCCTGAACCTTTTTCAAATCAGGATGCATATAGTCGTATTTATTATATACCATATTTGACACCCAATTCTGAATCCAAAAGCTTGATGTCCAAGAGAATGTATACAAATCACCATTACCTTCACGATAACATTCAGGTACCTCTGTTACAGAACAATACATTGGTGTAAACACAGTTTGAGAAGCATCATCTGTTCCAAACCATAATACTCCACCGATTGAATTTGGTAGCCATGAACGCATCTGAGATGTGAACACAAAACCTGATTGTTGAGTAGCAATAGGGCGTTCGTTACAGTATTCTACAGAATCCACTTTCCAAGTCAGTGGAGCCCAACGGTATGGAGATTTGAAAGGACCGGCTCCGATATCGTTAGTCCAATCTAATTCCGTTCCTTCATAGTGGTCTCTCATCATCCCTTGTATATCAGCAAGAGATAACTTCTTGTCAGGTTTGATATAAAGAGGCATTGGTTCTTGAGTTTTTCCTTGTGCATAGGTCACAAACTTTGCCATGTCTTTATTGCATTTGTTGAAGAAACTCCAAACTCGAGCTTCACAAAAACGCTGACCTCCAAAATCTAGGGGATTATATGCCTTAGAAAAGCTAAAGTCTTCATCTTTACCAGTATAATAACCTTTCTCACGGGCAAAAGAAATAACATCTTTTGCGTAAATGCAATTTTGGGGATCTTTTAGAGGGAATTGATGTATACGAGATTGGTTTGCATGGGCCGAAATGCAATCGTCAGGTATACGTACAGCTACCCAAACAGCTCCTTTGTTTCCCTTACCTTTGCCAATCATCTCTAAAACCCATATTTCATTGGGATCACCTATCGAGAATGACTCTCCTCCGCTATAGTAGCCATATTCAGCAACAAGGTCAGTCATTATTTTAATAGCTTCTCTTGCTGTCTTGGCGCGTTGCAATGCGATATATATAAGACTTCCGTAGTCGATGATACCATCAGGATCAGCCAATTCTTCACGTCCTCCAAAAGTTGTTTCGCCTATTGTTACCTGATACTCATTCATATTACCAACTACATTATATGTTTGGCTAGCTTGTGCTATTTCCCCTAAATATTTTCCGGAGTCCCATTCATATACTTTTAGCTTTTCTCCTTGCGAGTATTTTTTTGCAGGCCAATGATACAACTCTCCAAATAGAGCGTAAGAATCTGCCGAATATGTTATCATTGTTGACCCATCGACAGACGCATATTTGCCAACTAAAAAATTTGTGCAAGCAAATATGTGAATCTCGCAGAGAAAACAAAATAACACGAATAATGATATTTTCCTCATAGAATTACAAATTTTTGTTATATAAGCGTAAAGATACTTCAATTAATTTATTCCTGCGATATGATTGTATCATTTTAATTAAGATGTATTTCATTGTGTATTTCTTTCTTGTAACATTTGTGAATTACACATGTGTTTACAAATGTTGTATAGATTATAAAGGCTAATATTATTACATATGATTACAAAAATTATCAAATGTAGTAACGTATACATTTGAATATAACTTATCGACACATCATTGAATAAACAATTGTAAAATATCTAAATACTTGAACCTTTTTAATGTAATATAATATATATCAGATTATTATATTAATAAAATAAAGTAATAGTTTAGATATATTAGCCATAATTCATTATATACAATAATACAGCCTCTAAATAAGGTATTTTATTAATTTATTTACTTATTAATTAGTTTATTATATATTTATTCTAAAGTGTTTATTTATGCTATATTCAATTGTATACATCTGTTTATATAACAAAAGTATATTATTGTATCCAAATGTAGTTTACAAATATAAATCAAAACATTTTCCATTTGTAAAATATTAAGTTTACATTTGTGTTTTGATAATATACAAAAATATGAAGGATAGAATCAAGCTTATAATGGATAATGAGCACTTAACGCCATCAGCTTTTGCAGATAAGTTGCAATTAGGGCGTGCCGTTATATCTCATATATTGAATGGACGTAATAATCCTAGTTTGGATGTTGTATCTCGTATACTATCAAAAATGGATTACATCGATTCGGATTGGTTATTAACCGGAAATGGTAAAATGTATAAAACAGATAATAGAGAAAAATCACATCTCGCTGCAACGACTATACCGGTAAATTCTAATCTCCAGCCCGATTTATTCTTTCAGAATGAAATATCTCAGTCATCCGATAAGTCTGAATCAGAATATCGCAAGGAAATAATAGTTGAGAAACCCCAAAAAGTAGAAGAAGACATTGTAAAACAATCTGTTATATATCAAAAAGCACCTGAGCGGAAAGTAACTAAAATAATTATATATTATTCGGATAATACTTTTGAAACATTTAATGCTGATGATAAGCCATTATAATGATCTACTTTTCTATTTATTCTATATTGTATTTTTAATATAATTAATTAGTATACATATATTTATCCTTAAAAAGTAACAAAGGTGACCCTTTTACTACTTATTACTAATGTAACTTCTTATATATTCAAAAATATATCAAAGAACACTTTTGTATAAGATAAATTTGCCTATAAAAAATAAAAAACCTCTCGAATTCTTATATTCCGAGAGGTTTATTTGTCTTGTATACTATAATTATATTCCTATTTTACCCTTTTAAGTTCAACTGTAAAGTGTCTTAATAAATCAGCTTCCCAAGTAATCGTTAGTCCTTTGGTAATCGATTCCCTGCGATCGAATATATTCTTTAAAGCTACTGCTATTACATTCATGTGATTATCGGTATAAACACGCCTCGGTATGGCTAAACGTAGTAAATCGAGCCCATCGAAACGGTTTTTTCGGGTTACAGGGTCTCGGTCTGCTAATAGATAACCTATTTCACAACTTCTGATACCCGCTTCTAAATATAATTCTACCGCTAATGTTTGTGCAGGAAATTGTTCTTTAGGTATGTTTGGTAATACTTTCGACGCATCTACAAAGATTGCATGTCCTCCTGCCGGACGTTGATATGGAATATTATATTCATCAAGCTTCTTACCAAGGTATTCAACCTGCATTATTCTGCCTTCAAGACTCTCAAACTCTGTATTTTCATCCAGACCTATAGCCAAAGCGTTCATATCTCGTCCACTCATACCTCCATAGGTGATATATCCCTCATAGGCAATACCTTTTATTTTGGCTACATCATACCATTCTTTCAGGTTTGTAGCAAAGAATCCTCCCATATTTACAATAGCATCTTTCTTGGCGCTCATAGTCATAGCATCGGCATATGAGAACATTTCATCGCAGATCTCTTTTATTGTCTTGTTTTCGTAACCTTTCTCTCGTTTCTTGATAAAATATGCATTCTCTGCAAATCTGGCCGAGTCAAATATTACCTTTTTAGCGTATTTATTAGCAATCATGCGGGTTTCCTGCAAATTTTGCATAGATACAGGCTGTCCACCTGCCGTATTATTGGTTATGGTTATAATAATAAATGGTGTACGATCTCCATACTTTTTCAAAGCGTCTTCAAGTTTTTTAATATCAACATTCCCTTTGAATGGGATTTCCAATTGAGTGTCTTTAGCTTCATCTATGGTACAATCTAACGCAATGGCCTTTCTGGATTCTATATGACCTTTTGTTGTATCAAAATGCGAATTACCGGGACATACATCTCCTTCTTTGATTAGACAAGAGAATAAAACATTCTCAGCAGCACGTCCCTGATGTGTAGGTAGAACATATTCAAATCCTGTAATATGCGTTATCATATCTTTCATTTTGTAATATGAAGACGCTCCGGCATAGCTCTCGTCTCCAACCATCATGCCGGCCCATTGCCTGTCGCTCATAGCACCTGTTCCTGAATCTGTTATCAGGTCTATATACACTTGTTCCGATCTTAACTTAAACATATTGTATTTGGCATTTTTCAGCCATTGTTCACGCTCTTCAAATGTACTTTTATGAATCGGTTCGATCATTTTGATCTTCCAAGGTTCGGCAAAAGGCAATTCCATAATTATTTAAGTTTAGATGTATGTTAGACAAATGCTGGATATGGACAATCACAATGAATAAAAGAAGAATAGATTATAAACCTTTTATTTCAAAATGATATTCTAATAGCGATAATGGTGTTCTTTTGGAATGTTTTCATACAATATATGTTTATATTGGTGTAATATGTTTGACATAAAGGTAGTAAAACTTGTGAATAAATTAAAGTCTTTCCTAATTTTATTATAAAGTCAAACTTTATTAACTTTGTACTCGAAATAACTCAGGAAATATTTATCTCTAAATAACAGGTTAATGAAAAAAATGATGGATTTAGTTGTTACTCAAAATGAGCAACTAAACCAAAACTATAGCCTCATTAAGCTCACCACAACAGATAAGGCTCCCTTAACCGAAATGCATCCCGGGCAATTTGTAGAAGTGAGAGTTGATGGATCTCCCTCGACTTACCTTAGACGCCCTATTTCGGTAAACTTTGTGGATAAGCAAAAAAACGAATTATGGCTACTTGTTCAGGCTGTAGGTGATGGAACTAAGAAAATGTGTGAGTATAAACAGGGTGATATTGTAAACCTTCTATTGCCGTTAGGTAATACATTTACAGTTCCTACTTCTAATCCCGAGCAAGAACTCCTTCTTATTGGCGGAGGTGTAGGTACTGCTCCTATGTTATTCCTTGGCTCACGTCTCAAGGAAGCAGGTTTTAAACCTAAATTTCTCTTAGGGGCCAGATCAAAAAATGATTTACTCCAATTGGATGATTTCAGAAAATATGGTGAACTGTATTGTACCACTGAAGATGGAAGTTTCGGAGAAAAAGGGTATGTAACAGATCACTCTGTATTAAAAAATACTCAAATATCCCAAATTTATACCTGTGGTCCTAAGCCTATGATGGTGGCTGTTGCCAAATATGCTAATATGAATAAAATAGATTGTGAAGTATCACTCGAAAACCTTATGGCATGCGGATTTGGAGTATGTTTGTGTTGTGTAGAGAAGACGCGCGAAGGGAATGTATGTGTATGTACAGAGGGGCCCGTATTTAATATAGAAAATTTGACATGGATAAACTAAAAATAAATATAGGAAACCTGCATTTAAAGAACCCGGTAATGACAGCATCGGGTACTTTCGGGTATGGAAAGGAATATTCTGACTTTATGGACTTGGGGCGAATTGGTGGTGTTTTCGTAAAAGGAACTACTATTCGCGAAAGACAAGGGAACGATTATCCCCGTATGGCAGAAACTCCATCAGGCATGCTTAATGCAGTGGGACTACAAAATAAGGGCGTAGATTACTTTGTTTCAAATATATACCCCGAGATAAAAGACTTTGATACAAACATCATTGTGAACGTTTCAGGGTCAACGATCGAAGACTATGTGGAATGTTCTCAAAAGTTGGTAGCCCTCGAAAAAATACCGGCTATTGAGCTTAATATTTCCTGCCCAAATGTAAAAGAAGGGGGTATGGCATTCGGTACTTCTGCTTGTTCGGCTGCTGATGTAACAAAAGCTGTACGTGAAGTATGGAATAAGACCCTTATAGTAAAGCTGTCTCCTAATGTGACTGATATAACAGAAATTGCAAAAGCTGTAGAGGGTGAAGGTGCTGATGCTGTTTCGCTGATCAATACATTGCTAGGGATGGCTGTAGATATAAATAAGAGACGTCCGGTGCTATCTACTGTTACGGGAGGATTATCCGGTCCGTGTGTGAAGCCTATTGCGCTTAGAATGGTTTGGCAGACTTACAATGCTGTAAAAATTCCCGTGATAGGTATGGGAGGAATATCATCGTGGCAAGATGCCATTGAATTTATCCTTGCAGGCTCTTCTGCTATACAGATAGGAACACACAACTTTATTGACCCTACAATTTCTGTAAAGGTTGTAGATGGCATAAAAGAATATCTGGATAAGAATAATATAAATTCCATTACAGACCTTATAGGAGCTTTGCAAGTATAATCTGATTGTTGGTATATTTCTAATTTAAGATTAGATAGTTATATGAACTTTGTAAAAATGAATTAACATAAATCTATGAAAAAAGTTTTTATATCCAGGAACTATAAAGCAATAGAGAGTGCTGGAGGAAAAGCAAAAACAGATGTAGAGTCAATTTTACAAGGTATCGGGTTTAAAAATATAGGATGGAGAAAAAGTGCAAGTAACAATAAAATCATTGATTTTGTTTTAAATATTACAGGGATACTGAAAGCGGTAATACGAATGCCATCTAAAGGTATTTTATTTCTTCAGTATCCGATGAAAAAATATTATGCATTCATTTGTGGTATTGCTCATTTGAAAGGTACTAAAATCATTACGCTTATTCACGATTTAGGAACTTTTAGAAGGCAGAAGCTTACTGTAGATAAAGAAATTGCACTCCTAAATAATTCCGATTACATTATAGCCTTAAATAAGAGTATGGCGAAGTGGTTGGAAGAGAATAATTACAAAGGACAGATTGTAACTCTTGATATTTGGGATTATCTGTCAAAATATAAGAACACTTCAAGATTTAGATCAGATGATGATCAAAATTATATTGTTAATTATGCCGGAGGGCTTAGTAGACGCAAAAATTTATTCTTATATGAATTTGGTAAGCATGTAGATTCATTTATTTTCAATCTTTATGGTACAGGTTTTGAACCTACAGAACAGGAATTAAAGAATCCTAACTTTGTTTATAAAGGCTTTGTTCAGAGTGATGATTTGATCAGCACTATTGCGGGCGATTTTGGACTGGTTTGGGATGGTGATTCGATTGATACTTGTTCCGGTAGTTTTGGTTCTTATCTGCAATTTAATAATCCGCACAAGGTATCATTATATATTCGTTGTCATTTGCCTGTAATTATTTGGAATCAGGCTGCTATGGCTCCATTTGTTTTAGAACATGGGGTTGGTTTTTCGATAAATTCGTTGCAAGAAATAAAACCACGCTTATTGTCTCTTACAAAAGAGCAATATAATGAGATGAAACGAAATACAATAAATCTCAGTTTTAAGATCGAGTCAGGTTATTATATTAAGCAAGCAATAAATAAAATAAGGTTGAATTGAAATAATATACTCCCCAAAAAGAAAAGGCATCCGATCGGATGCCTTTTTTATGCTGTTTAAAACAAATTATTCAGCACTTTTTTCTTCTGCAGGAGCTTCTGTTTCAGCAGCAGGTGTTTCTACTACTTCCTCACTTGCTTCAGCTGCTGCCTCTGCTTGTGCTGCATTTTCTTCTGCTTTCTTCTGAGCTACAGCTTCAGCTTTTGCTTTGTTTGCCGCTTTTTCAGCGTCTAAACGCGCTTTTGCGTCTGCCTGAGCTTTTGTTTGGTTCTTGTTGATAGCTGCTTGTGTGCCTTTTTCTTTTTCAGCTTTCCATGCTTCAAATTTCTTTTCTGCATCAGCTTCAGTAAATGCACCTTTAGCAACACCACCAAGTAAGTGTTTCTTTAATAAAACACCTTCTTCAGAAAGGATGTTACGAGTAGTGTCGGTAGGTTGAGCACCAACTTGTAACCAGTACAAAGCCCTGTCGAAATTTATAGTTATCGTAGCAGGATTGGTATTAGGATTGTAAGAACCAACCTTTTCAATAAATTTTCCATCACGTGGAGCTCTGCTATCTGCAATGACGATGTGGTAAAAAGGGTAACCTTTACGTCCTCGTCTTTGTAAACGGATCTTTGTAGCCATTTCTTTCTAGTTAATTTTAATTATACATAATTCTTATTAGCGGGTGCAAAGATAAGAATAAGTTTTTGTTATACAATAAAAATGATATAGAGTTATTTACTCTCTTACTAACTATATAAGGGTTATTCTAAATATTTCTTAAGCATAGCTGCAGTGAATATTATCATATTTCTGGTCGAAGATAGATTTGCATAACCATTCAATAGACCCCAATCATGAATTACTCCGTTAAATCTTACTGTAGTAACATCAACTCCGGCTTCATCAAGCTTGCGCCCTAATTCTTCTCCGGCATCCCTTAATATATCATTTTCGGCAACTTCGATGAGTGTAGGAGGCAATCCTTTTAACTGGTTGATTGTAGCACGCACAGGAGATACATAAATATCATCGTGTTGGGCTTTGTTTGATAAGTAGTTATCTCTCATCCAAATCATTAAAGATTTAGTTAAGAATCTTTCTTCTCCATATTTTTTGAATGATTCTGTATTTATACCTGCGTCTGAATATGGCCACAATAGAATCTGACATTTAATATCAGGTCCTTTATTACTTTTTGCCTTCAGGCAAGTCCCGATAGTCATATTTCCTCCTGCGCTATTTCCTACAATAGCCAACCTTTTTCCATCTATATTTATTTCATCGCCATGTTCTGAAACCCACTTTGTGGCGGCATAACATTCATTCAATGCTATTGGATATTTGGCTTCGGGAGAACGGCTATATTCAATAAAGACACAAGCATACCCCGACTCAATGACTAAGTCGCGAACGAGGCGTTTATGAGTTTGATAATCTCCAAGAACCCAGCCTCCACCATGTATAAAAATAAATACAGGGAGTTTTCCTTTAGCTTTCTCTGGCCGTACAATATATAGTTTTATATCACGTTCATCGACTAATATTACTTTTTCTGTTTCCTCAATACCATTAACATCTACTTTTATTGCAGCTTGGGTATCGGCCAATACGTTACGTGCATCGGATACTGGTAATGATTCAACAGGTTTTCCACCGGAATTCAAAACCTTCAGATACTCTTTGGTTTCTTTACTCAAATGCGGGTCTTTTAAAAAATCCGAGGTATTCATAATCTTAAAATTTAATTATTATCCAATTACTAACCTCTTTTTTAACGGCTTCTTATTTCCTCTTGTTTTCTCAAATGTTGATAAATAACATTTTATATCCTGATTTTTTATTTTTTCACAATAGTTACTTTTGCCAAGACTGTATTGAAAAAGCTTTTTCTACCTTCAGTATTTTAAAACATTAGATGATTAATAATCAGTTACTAAATAAAAAGAGGCTGAATAAAAACAGCCTCTTCATACGTATAATATTGAAAATCAATAATTAGTTATTCTCTGGTCTCAATTTTCTCACTACCGCACCTGTACGCCACATTTCGCTTTCACGAAGAGCCTTTAATTCTTCCTCTAGTTTCTCACGATAGTCAGATTTAGAGTTGGTATCAATAGAGCGTTGTGCTTCATTTCCGTTTGCTACTTCTGAATATAGTTTCGCAAATACAGGTTTTGTTGCATCATGGAAAGGCCCCATCCAATCTAGTGCACCACGTTGTGCTGTAGTAGAACAGTTTGCATACATCCAGTCCATTCCTTTTTCAGCAAACAGTGGCATCAAAGATTGAGTAAGCTCTTCTACAGTTTCGTTAAATGCTTCAGATGGAGAGTGACCGTTTTCACGTAGCACTTCATATTGAGCAAGCAGGATACCTTGTATTGCACCCATCAATGTTCCACGCTCTCCTGTAAGGTCAGAATATACTTCACGTTTGAAATCTGTTTCAAACAAATATCCCGAACCAACGCCAATACCCAGAGATACAGTTCTTTCGAATGCACGACCTGTAGCATCTTGGAAGATAGCATAGCTTGAATTCAAACCGCGTCCTTCAAGGAACATGCGACGAAGACTTGTTCCTGAACCTTTTGGAGCAACAAGAATTACATCGATGTCGGCAGGAGGAATAATTCCTGTACGTTCTTTATATGTAATACCAAACCCATGAGAAAAGTAAAGCGCTTTTCCGGCAGTCAGGTAAGGTTTAAGACGTGGCCACACTTCTATCTGAGCAGCATCAGACAATAAATATTGTATGATAGTACCTTTGGCTGCAGCTTCTTCGATATCAAATAATGTTTCGCCCGGAACCCATCCGTCTGCTATTGCTTTTTCCCATGTTTTGCCACCTTTTCTTTGTCCTACGATTACGTTAAACCCATTATCTCTAAGGTTTAATGCTTGTCCCGGACCTTGTACGCCATAACCGATAACAGCAATGGTTTCATTTTTCAATACTTCTCTTGCTTTTTCCAAAGGGAATTCTTCACGGGTAACTACTTTTTCTACTACCCCGCCAAAGTTCATTTCTGCCATAATTTGTTTTTATTAAATAAAATATTTAGGTTCAAAATTGTTTCCATATAATACGGGTCGAGCATACACTCGTTTCTCCGTCTTTCATTTCTAAAATAAAATTAGAATCTTCTTCTTCTCTTTTCAATATATCCAACTTGGAGCCGTAGCGCCCTTCGGATATATAATTTATTTCTATTCGTGTGATTTCTTTATCCTTGAACATATCTATATCAAACACATCTACAAAATGTTCAATATACTTCATACTGTTCAGGTGTTTATTGATATCCACATCGCTATATTTTACAATAAACTCATCCGCTTTTTCATATTCATCCTTCATCGCTGATATTTTGCTCAAACCTTCTATCGGACATTCTTTTTCCGTATAGATATAATCGGACAACCCATCCAGCTCTGTCAGATTGGTCGGTTTGCGAGTTTTAAGATCTATCGAAGCCCATAGTGATCTCGCATAGCCTATTGTTTTGCCGTCAGAGTCTTCGAAAGCAAAATGACGCTCAGTGAACAACCTGTTTACACTAACAATCCACGTCTTGATTATCATGCTAGTGTCGTTTTTCGGATATTCGAACAGCTCGATTGCCATTCGGGACAAAACCCAGACTCGTTGCTGAGAAGTCATTGACGAGTATCCAAACCCACGTTCATCGGCATGCTTCGTTGCTGCTTGCAGCATAAAACCTCCAATCATGGGCAAAGTGGCTCTGCCTCTGAAATCGGTTAAGTATGCATCGATCGTAAATTCGTATCTTCCTATAGGAGAAAACATTAAATATAGTTTTGAATGGATATATTAATTTGTGTCTTGCGATTTATGCCTTTTATCTAACTCCGCTAGCATGTCGCTTAATCGCTCAACTTTCGATTTTGTAATTGCTATCCGCCCCGAACGTATAAACTGAAGAACCCCAATACTTTTACTCAGTTCTTCAAATAGATCTTGAGTCTCTTTATAGTGTCCGGTTTTTTCCAAAACAACACAGTTTTCATTGATATCGAGAATATGCGCATTGTGTTTGCGGATAAGCTCTTCTACCGATTCTATTTTAAGAAAATCGGGGGTAGATAGTTTATAGAGAGCTATTTCTTGATGAATAAGCTCTTCATCGGTATTGTAATACGCTTTCAGTACATCTACTCGCTTATCTATCTGAAGTACAACCTTTTTTACAACATCTTCGTCACAAAAAACTGTGATGGTAAACTTATGTATGCCTTCTAAGGCTGAAGCAGAAACAGATAGAGTCTCAATATTCAATTGACGACGAACGAATACACTGGTTACCTGACTCAACAGACCAACGGTATTCTCTGAAAATATAGTTATCGTATATAATGTTTTATCTTGCATAAGATTTATTTTTACAACTGTAATATTAGACAGTTTCAAATTTAACGAATCTCATCAATATTATGAACTTATTCGTTCCCTAATAATATATTTGTAACGCAAGTACCGGCAGGAACCATCGGGTAAACCATACCTTTAACCTCTACTTGTACGTCAAGTAAATAGGCGCCTTTATGATCCAGCATTTCTTTTATTACTCCATCCAGCTCATTGCGGTCGTCTACCTTTTTTGCTGGAATATTGTATGCTTCAGCTATTTTTACAAAATCAGGGTTATTCATCCTGGTTTCAGAATATCTTTCATCAAAGAATAATTCTTGCCACTGGCGTACCATTCCCAAGAAGTGGTTGTTCAATATAATGATTTTAACGTCAACATTATATTGCATTATCGTACCTAATTCCTGTATGGTCATTTGGATACCTCCATCACCAACAAAAAGGCATACTGTACGATCGGGTGTTCCGTATTTTGCGCCGATGGCGGCAGGCAACCCAAAGCCCATTGTGCCGAGCCCTCCTGATGTAACCACACTACGGCTTTGGTTATACTTGAAGTAGCGTACAGCCATCATCTGATGTTGACCTACATCCGTAACCAATACAGCATCGTTGTTTGTAGCTTCGGATACTTTATTGATAACTTCACCCATTTTTAACTGTCCCGATGTCGGATATAGTTCGCTATCTATGACAACGTCGTACTCTCTTTGGTAACACGCTTTAAACTCTCCAAGCCAATCGCTATGCGTGGCTGGGATTAGTAATTCTGTCACCTTTGGTAGCGTATCTTTTACGTCTCCGAGTACACGTGCTGTGACAGATACATTCTTGTTTATTTCAGCTTTATCGATATCAAAGTGGATTACTTTAGCCTGTTTGGCGTATGTCTTAAGATCTCCCGTTACACGGTCGTCGAAACGCATACCAATACCAATAAGTACATCACATTCGTTTGTTTTCTGATTAGGTCCAACGTTGCCATGCATACCTAGCATGCCAATCTGTAAAGGATGATCGGACGGTATGGCAGATAGCCCCAACACAGTAGATGCCGCAGGAATACCAGCCTTTTCGAGAAAAGCAAGCAATTCTTTTTCTGCTCCGCCCAAAATAACACCCTGTCCCACAAGAGCTAGAGGTTTTTTAGCACTGTTTATTATTTGAGCAGCTACTTCTATTTCAGATAGTTTTACTTCCGGTTTAGGCTGATAGCTACGGATAAAGTCTATTTTTTTGTATTCTGATTTATCCATTTGCCCAAACTGTGCATCTTTGGTTATATCCAGAACTACCGGTCCTGGTCTCCCTGTTGATGCTATATAGAATGCCCGAGCTACTGCCGATGGGATATCTTCGGCTCTGCGAATCTGATATGCCCATTTGCACACAGGCTGTGTAATACCTACTACATCTGCTTCCTGAAAGGCGTCGCTTCCAAGTAAGGAAGAAGCAACCTGCCCGGATATAACAACAATGGGTGTGCTATCTATCATTGCATCGGCAATTCCTGTTACAGTATTGGTTGCACCAGGGCCCGAGGTTACCAGCGCAACGCCAACTTTACCCGATGTGCGTGCAAACCCTTGTGCTGCATGTGTAGCACCTTGTTCGTGACGAACAAGAATATGATTTATTTTATCTTTATAATGATATAAACTGTCAAATACGGGCATTATGGCTCCGCCCGGATACCCGAATATGGTATCTACACCTTCACTCAACAAAGATTGAATAAGGGCTTCACTTCCTGTAATTTTATTTTCATCCATGATATTTGTCTCTATTTTGTGCTGTTTTATTCAATGATTCTTATTCCACCTAAATCGGCCGAACTAACCATGCTTGCATAGGCTCGTAATGCTTTGGATACCGTACGACTACGATTTGGCTTAAATGCATCTTTACCTTTAGCTAATTCCTGTTGTCGGCGTGCTTCCAGCTCTGCATCGGATATGCGTACATCGATAGAACGGTTAGGAATATCTATATCTATAATATCTCCATCTTTAACTAAGCCAATCGCACCACCTGATGCAGCTTCGGGAGAAACGTGCCCAATAGAAAGACCTGATGTCCCGCCCGAGAAGCGTCCGTCTGTAATAAGGGCGCATTCTTTACCCAGATGTTTAGATTTGATATATGACGTAGGGTAGAGCATTTCTTGCATACCCGGTCCTCCTTTAGGTCCTTCGTATGTGATGACAACAACATCGCCGGCTTGTACGTCTCCTTTTAGTATTCCTTCACATGCCGCATCCTGAGAGTGAAAAACTTTGGCTGTTCCCGAAAACTTGAATATACTTTCATCTACACCCGCAGTTTTTACAACGCAACCATTCAATGCGATATTACCTTTCAATATAGCCAATCCTCCGTCTTTGGTATATGCATGCTCCATACTGCGGATACAGCCGTTTTCTCTGTCGGTATCGAGGGTAGGGTAGCTACTGTTTTGAGACCCCATTACAAGATTAAACTTATTTCCGGGTGCTGATTTATATAAATCCTCGGCGGCTTTTTCCGGATTAGTTCTTGTTATATCATATTTGTCTATAGCTTCTGCAAGAGAAAGTCCGTCGATTCGTGAAACGGCAGTATTAATCAACCCACCTTTATTCAATTCGTTCAAAATACCAAGTATACCTCCTGCACGGTTGACATCTTGTATATGATATTTTTGAGTATTAGGAGCTACTTTGCACAAACATGGTGTTTTGCGCGACAGTTTGTCTATATCGTCCATTGTGAAGTCTACTTCGCCCTCTTGTGCTATGGCTAACAGGTGAAGGATTGTATTTGTAGAACCTCCCATTGCTATATCTAATGTCATAGCATTCAGAAAAGCCGTTTTGGTAGCTATATTTCTGGGAAGTACCGATTCATCACCGTCTCTGTAATAACGATAAGCATTATTTACAATCTGTTTTGCAGCATCCTGGAATAATTTCGATCGGTTTGCATGCGTGGCAACGATTGTTCCATTGCCCGGTAATGCAAGCCCTATGGCTTCGTTCAGGCAGTTCATCGAGTTAGCTGTAAACATGCCCGAACAAGATCCGCATGTAGGACATGCAGCGCGTTCTATGGCGTTTACTTCTTTATCGGAAACGGTATCATCCGCAGCTTTTATCATCGCATCTATCAGGTCGAGATGTTTATTGTCCAGCTCTCCTGCTTCCATTGGTCCTCCGGATACAAATACAGTTGGGATGTTTAATCTCATTGCTGCCATCAGCATACCGGGAGTGATCTTGTCACAATTGCTGATACATACCATTGCATCTGCTTTGTGAGCATTCACCATATATTCTACACTATCTGCAATCAAGTCTCGTGATGGAAGAGAATATAACATTCCATCGTGTCCCATGGCAATACCATCGTCTATAGCTATGGTATTAAATTCGGCAGCAAAGCATCCCAAAGCTTCAATTTCTGCTTTTACTTTCTGACCTATATCATGAAGGTGTACGTGTCCCGGGACAAATTGAGTAAATGAATTGACGATAGCAATGAGAGGTTTTCCCATTTGTTCTTCTTTCATGCCATTGGCTCTCCATAGGGCTCTAGCCCCGGCCATACGCCGTCCTTGTGTACTAGTCGAACTTCTTAATTCAAATCCCATAACAATTATACATACAGTTAAAAAAAAACCTTTCCCATTGAATGAGAAAGGCCTATGTTAATTTCCTTATTATATACTTAACTTAATATACATACCTTTCTCATTTATTCTGACCGACGAGGAGAATATCAATGAGACTGAGGATATGTAAAAAGCAATTTGTCATTATTTCGCTATAAAAGTGATCACAAAGTTATAAACTTTTTTTTAAAAACAAATTTTATCCCATTTTTTTTAAGTTGACTAGGAAACTAGTCATTAAATACCTCTTAATAGATTGGCTTCAGCACTTGTAATTGATGTTGCAATATTCGTAGAAAATTGTCTAATGATAGAGGTTTTCGAGTATATATAAAGTGACACTATAAAACCTTTATAAAAGTGTCACTTTTGTCACCTTTTGTCTGTAATGTGTTTATTTATAGCATGTTGTTATTTGTTCGTTTTGTCACTTTTTGAGAGTAATATTTACATTGATTTGATATGTGGTATTAAATGTTCGGTATTGATAAAATTTATATATTATATCCATATTATAAACACGTTGCAAATACAACACAACAATAATTTTATTAATTTTGCATCCCAATTAAATTTTTTACAGTGCTAAAATTATCCATACTACAACAGATTTTTGAGACTCACAAAAATATACCCGCAATAATAGATTTATTGTCTAAACATAAAGATATCTATGTTAAAGGTTTGAAGGGTTCGTCAGCGTCTATGTTTGCTACAGCCTTGTTTCATAAGACAGATAGCTGCTATTTGTTTGTGCTAAACGACTTAGAAAGTGCGGGGTATTTTTATCACGACCTGAATCAGATTTTAGACTCGGATAAAGTTTTATTCTTTCCTTCAGCATACAAACGGGCGATAAAATACGGACAGATAGATGCTGCCAATGAAATTCTCCGTACGGAGGTGATGGGACAGTTGCAAGTTGAAGACAAGAATCTGATAATTGTAACTTATCCGGAGGCATTAGCCGAAAAGGCTGTGGCTAAAGACATCCTGAAGAAGAATACGATACAGATGTCGGTGGATGAAGAGATCGATCGTAATTTTGTGTCTGAGATGTTGGATAGTTTTGGATTTGAATACGTTGATTATGTATATGAACCCGGGCAGTATGCTATCAGGGGAAGTATACTGGACGTTTTTTCTTTTTCGAGCGAATATCCTTATCGTATCGACTTTTTCGGTGACGAAGTGAGTACTATACGAACTTTTGATATCGAAACACAGTTGTCGAAAGAGAAACTAAAGCAGATACAGATTATCCCTGACATGCAAAAGTCGAATATGGATAGGGAGTCATTGCTGAAGCTGATTCCAAAGGATACGGTTATTGCATTCAAGGATTTTGTATGGGCTAGCGACAAAGTAGAGAGTGTCTATAATGATTCTACTATTTTGGATAACCCTGAATATGAAAAAGATTTACAAAATAAGTTGACGCTAAGAGATGAATATGATTCATTGGTTAAGAGATTCAAGCATATTCATTTCGGGAATAAAATACAGGCAGAAGCTGTTGTCGAATTCAAAACAGATATACAACCTTCGTTTCATAAAAACTTTGATCTGATCAGTGAAACTCTTCACAAGTATCTCGATAAAGATTATACTATATATATATTAAGTGACAGTGAGAAGCAACAGAAACGGCTAAAGTCTATTTTTGAAGACAGGGGAGATAATATCAATTTTACACCTGTGGAGAGGACTCTATCCGAAGGGTTTGTTGATGAAACTTTAAAGATCTGTTGTTTTACCGATCACCAGATTTTTGACCGTTATCATAAATACAACCTTAAATCCGATAGGGTACGTTCTGGGAAGTTTGCACTGTCTTTAAAGGAGCTTCAGCAGTTTCAGATAGGAGATTATATCGTACATATCGATCATGGTGTAGGCCAATTTGGCGGACTTGTGCGGTCTGATATGAATGGTAAGATGCAGGAGTTGATAAAACTCATTTATTTGAACAATGATGTGATATTTGTTTCCCTGCACTCTTTACATAAAATATCAAAATATAGAGGCAAGGAAGGCGAACCGCCACGTATCAATAAGTTAGGTACAGGGGCATGGAATAAGATTAAGGAGAAGACCAAAAATAAAGTAAAAGACATTGCCCGTGACCTGATACAGCTATACGCCAAACGCCGACAAGAAGAAGGGTTTAGCTTCGCTCCCGATTCTTTTTTACAACATGAGCTCGAAGCCTCATTTATTTATGAAGATACTCCCGATCAGGTAAAAGCGACTGCGGATGTAAAACTTGATATGGAGAACAGCAAACCGATGGATCGCTTGATTTGTGGCGATGTTGGGTTTGGAAAAACAGAAGTATCTATCCGGGCTGCATTTAAGGCCGTAACAGATAATAAGCAAGTTGCAGTATTGGTTCCTACAACAGTTTTAGCCTATCAGCACTATCAAACATTTAAAGAGAGGCTTAAAGACTTTCCTTGCCGTGTAGAATATATCAGCAGGGCACGGTCGGCAGGACAAATTAAAGAGGTTATAAACGATTTGAAGGAGGGAAAAGTTGATATACTGATTGGTACGCATCGTATTGTAGGCAAAGATATACAGTTTAAAGATTTAGGCTTGCTAATAATAGACGAAGAGCAAAAGTTTGGTGTTGCTGTAAAAGAGAAATTGAAGCAAATGAAGTCTAATGTGGATACTTTAACGATGACAGCTACGCCTATTCCACGTACATTACAGTTTTCGTTAATGGGAGCAAGAGACTTGTCTGCAATTACAACCCCTCCACCAAACAGGTATCCGATACAGACGGAAGTACATACTTTCGATCCGTTGATTATTCGTGAAGCGATAGAGTTTGAAATGAGCCGTAATGGGCAGGTTTTCTTTATCAACAATCGGATAAAGAGTATACATGAACTAGAAGATATAATAAAACGAGAAGTCCCCGATGCACGCATTGCTGTAGGGCATGGACAGATGGACCCTGCAAAGCTGGAATCAATTATTATAGACTTTGTAAACCAAGAATATGACGTATTGCTGGCAACCTCAATTGTAGAGTCGGGTATTGATATCCCCAATGCAAATACGATAATAATAAACAATGCTCAGAATTTCGGCTTGAGCGATCTGCATCAATTGCGTGGACGTGTTGGACGAAGTAATAAGAAGGCTTTTGCATATCTTTTAGCACCTCCGTTGCATACCCTCACCCCTGAGGCTAGAAGACGATTGCAAGCAATTGAGAACTTCTCGGAACTGGGGCATGGATTCCATATTGCTATGCAGGATTTAGATATACGTGGAGCCGGAAATTTACTTGGTGCAGAACAAAGTGGTTTTATCGCAGATTTAGGATATGAAGTATATCAGAAAATATTGACAGAGGCAGTTAATGAGCTGAAAAACGATGAGTTTGCAGAACTCTATCATGAAGCTGATGAAGATAATAAGATCTCGGGTGAGAACTTTGTAGATGATGTTCAGATAGAAAGTGATCTTGAACTTTTGTTCCCTGCTCTTTATATACCAAACGATTCTGAACGTATTACACTCTATAGAGAGCTCGATAACATGGAGAAAGAGTCGGATATAATGCAATTTACAGAGCGTCTCGAAGACCGTTTCGGGAAAATTCCGCCGGAAGGCCGAGAGTTGATTCTAGTGGTTAAGCTTCGATCTATAGCCAAAACACTGGGTATTGAAAAGGTAGTTTTAAAGAATGGACGAATGAGTTTGTTCTTGGTTACAAATCCGGAATCACCATACTATCAGTCTAAAGCATTTGAGAAACTTCTCAATTACATCCAAAAGTATCCTCGTAAGTGCGAATTGAAAGACAGGAACGGAAGGCGTTCGGTGAGCATACAGAGCATTCCAAATGTAGAGACTGCGTGTATGGTATTATCGGAAATAAACGGGCTGTAAACAAAGAAGAGAAAGACTTACGCCTTTCCCTTCTATATTATTGTAAATATGATATTTACTTAATATATCCTACTGGTTGAACGAATGTTATTTCCTGTTTGTCAGTAAGTTTCAATGTATTGTGTAGATCAGGGCGAGTAAATGATCCCCTTGCTACAGACCCTAAACCTACAGAGGCACAATACAAGTATACATTCTGAGCGATAAACCCACTATCGATAAATCCGGCTTCGCGGTTAGATGCTTTATCCATATTTGCCACATAGATTAGAGTCAATGAGGCATTGTCTGAAATGTTTGGCTGTCCGAGTGCCTTTCTGAAATCGCCTTTCTCTTTCATCTTTAGTATGTTATCCTTAGCATCATAAATATATATACCTGAGCTCAGCATTACATATACATCTACTTCCTGACGGTTTTGGGACGAAGGAACTGTCCGTTTATCTTCTCTGTTGAAACCATAAGCAGCCCAAAGAAGATCGGATAGGGTTTGAGTCGGCATCTCTTTATATTCGAATGATCTATGAGACTGACGTTCATTCAGGGCCTCCATCAAAGGTTTTCCTCCTGTTTTGGTTGGAGGAACTAATTGTATATCCTGGGCAGAGACACAATTTATTAAACAAAATAACGCAAGGGCTAATAAACCTTTTTTCATAATTGTAACCTAATTTTATAATTAACAGAAACAAAAATATAGAATTATATTCGTTTATAAACTCTTGTTTCTGAATTAAGTTCTTTGTGTAGTTCCTGTTTTTAAGTAAAATTCACAACTTGAAATAAAATATATATACTTATAAATAAATTCTATCGCTTATTGTTTTATATTTGTGAATAAAATCCGCTAATAATACAATGCGAAACCTATTCTTTATTGTTTTTTTGATCATAGCATCCTTTTCGCAGGGATTACGGTCACAGCAGAATGCATTCCGGTCGCCCATAACTCTTAGTGATACAGCTCAAATAAGTTTACTGACTAGTTCTGCTTGGGAAAAAGAGATATATGCTCTATTTGGGCATACGGCTATTCGGGTTTGTGATACAACACAACATTTAGATGTCGTGTTCAACTACGGCTTATTTGACTTCAATAGTGATAATTTCATATATAGGTTTGTCAAGGGAGAAACTTACTATATGGTTGGTTCTATACCTTTCAAGTATTACATAGAAGAGTATGGACAAAGAGGTGTAGGAGTTACCGAGCAGGTTTATAATTTGACCTTGAAAGAAAAGCAAGAGATATTTGATGCTCTAGCTCAAAACTCTAATCCCGAAAACAGGGAATATCTTTATAACTTCTTTTATGATAACTGTGCTACTCGACCTCGTGATATCGTAGAGAAATATGTACAGGGAGAAATAGAGTATACTCCAACTGATAAGCAACAAACATACCGAGACCTAGTGTGGGAGTGCGTTGGAATACAGCCATGGACTAAATTCGGTATAGATATCATAATTGGGGCAGATGCTGATAAGGTAATCACAGACAAGCAAAAGGATTTTTTACCGGCTTATTTGATGAAAGCCAACGAAGGGGCTCGCATTAAAAATACTGATGGTACATACAGAAACTTTGTATTAAAAGAGCAGCAACTCTTGATGCCGCAAGAATTAGTTTCGGAAAATCACATACAACCATTATATGTCGGCTGTATCTTGTTGTTGATTACTATACTCTTGTCTTTCTTAGTCTATAAAAAAAGGTGGTTTACATTAGGACAAATTTATGATACACTGTTGTTTATTGTAGCAGGAATTGGAGGATGTGTAATTTTCTTTTTGATGTTCTTTTCCATTCATCCATGTGTTAATCCAAACTGGAATATAGTGTGGTTAAATCCGCTTCAATTAATCGTTGCTTGTTTATTCTTTGTAAAATCACTTTCAAAATTCATAAGTTGTTATCATTTTATTAACTTTGTAGCACTTTTGGCTTTTCTTTTGGCATGGTGTTTGATACCACAACAATTAGAGATAGCCTTTATCCCATTCATCTTATCGTTGTGTATAAGATCGGGGATGAATATTTTACAACTTAAAAAGTTAAAGAAAAGAGCTGATTATAGCTTGCCTAGGCGAAAATGATAAGAATACTAACCTCTTTAGTTGCAGTATTAACCATAACATCTGTTCAGGCACAGACTTCTGTTCACGAGGTGCCGAAGTTGGTGATTGGAATAACTATTGATCAGCTGAGAGGTGATTATCTAGAACTCTTTCAAGGTTCATTTTCTGAAAGGGGCTTCAAACGTCTCTTAAATGAAGGACTGGTATATCAGAATATAAAATTTGATTTCCCTAATTTAGACGATGCTTCTGCAATTGCCACTATATACACAGGTGCTTCACCTTTTTATCATGGTATCGTAGGAAATAAAAAGTACATTGTAGCTAAGAGGCAAGAGGTCTCAACATTTACAGATGAAGCTTTCTTAGGTAACTATACACAGGATAAAGTTTCTCCTTTGGCTATCAAAACCTCTACTATAACAGATGAGTTGAAGATGGCATCGCAAGGAAAATCTGACGTATACTCCTTTGCACCCCAAATAGCTCAAGCTTTGATATCATCCGGCAAAAGAGGCAATTCTGCTTTCTGGATAGATGACTATACCGGCAAATGGGCTTCAACTACTTATTATAAAGATTTTTATTGGTCGGTAGATCAGGATAATCGTAGTACAACAAACTTTGCATCTAAGGTTTGGAGTATGTATTGGCGTCCTTCTAAGGAAGTTAGTACCTATAAGGCTTTTCCTTATGAACAAAGCGAATCGTCTTTCCAGCACTTTATGGGAGGAGATAAGCAGACTTATATTTTAGCAAAACAAATTCCTGTTGTAAATGAAAATGTGAGGTCTTCGGCTATGACTTTGCTTTCTAAAGCAGAATTAGGAAAACGCACTAATCCTGACTTTTTGTCTTTGACATTCTATGCAGGGAACTTTCCGGGAGTTTCTGATTACTCATACGAAATTCAAGATATTTATAGCTGCCTTGACAAAGAAATAGAAAAGTTGTTAGACGAAGTAGAGATGACTGTGGGTCTTAAAAATACATTGATCTTTGTCACATCTACCGGATATTATAATTCGTCGGAACATACAACGTCCACAGCTTTATCAAATTCAAATATCCCTGAAAATAAATTCTATGTCAATCGTTGCGAAGCATTGCTGAATATGTACCTAATGGCTATATATGGCAGAGATGGGCAATGGGTTGATAAATTCTATAAAGGGCAGGTTTATCTGAATAGAGAACTGATAAAGAGTAAAAATATATCATTACAAGAAATACAGGAAAAAGCGGCAGAGTTTGTTTCTGAATTTACCGGCGTGCAAGAAGTATATACTTCATATCAAATACAGCACGGTCAGTGGAATCCTGTAATGGAATATTATAAGAATGGCTATACTAAAGAGAACTCTGGCGATCTATTTGTCGAATTACAGCCCGGCTATAAAATCGTAAACGAGCAAGATGCTTCATTTAAAGAAAAACAGACTCGTAATAATGCGATTGTGAGCCCTGTAATTTTCTTTGGCAATAATATTAAGCCCGCCAGAATAAGAAGGACGATTAAAGCTACAGAAATAGCTCCTTCGGTAACATATATAATGCGTATAAGGTCTCCTAATGGAGCAAAAGAAGAGCCTTTACCGGAGTTAATTTGGTAGTACAATAAAACAAACAAAATAAAAAGAAAATAAACTAACTAAATATATGGGATTCGCTGACATTTTAACATCATTATTCGGAAATAAGTCTCAAAGAGACTTAAAAGAAATCAATCCGTATGTAGACCGTATCAAAGCTGTATATCCTTCTATCGAACGTCTGTCACACGATGAATTACGTGCAAAGACAATGGAGATCAGACAAAAAGTTCAGGAGTACGTAGCAGCAGAAAAGAATAAAATAGCAGAACTCAAAGCCAATATCGAATCACTGGATATTGATCAACGTGAGGATGTGTGGGTAGAAGTAGATAAGCTGGAAAAAGAAATAACAGACAAGTATGAAAAAGTACTAGATGAAGTACTTCCCGAAGCTTTTTCTATTGTAAAAGAGACCGCTCGCCGTTTGACGGAGAATGAAGAGATTATAGTTACAGCCACAGAGTTTGATAGAGAGTTGGCTGTAGATCATGATTTCGTGCGTATTGAGGGAGATAAAGCTATATATCAAAATCACTGGCAAGCAGGAGGTACAGAAATACAATGGAATATGATCCATTATGATGTACAGTTGTTTGGTGGTGTTGTGCTTCATAAAGGTAAAATCGCCGAAATGGCAACAGGGGAAGGTAAAACCCTGGTAGGTACTTTGCCTGTATTCCTTAATGCACTTACTGGTAATGGTGTGCATGTGGTTACGGTGAATGATTATCTGGCAAAACGTGACTCTGAGTGGATGGGACCAATTTACATGTTTAACGGACTTTCTGTAGATTGTATCGATAAACATCAGCCTAACTCAGAAGGTCGTCGTAAAGCATATCAAGCAGATATTACTTTCGGGACAAACAATGAGTTTGGTTTCGATTATCTACGTGACAATATGGCAATCAATCCGTCAGATCTTGTTCAACGCAAGCATAACTATGCGATTGTTGACGAGGTTGACTCCGTATTGATTGACGATGCTCGTACTCCATTGATTATTTCCGGGCCTGTACCTAGGGGTGAACAACAGTTGTTTGAAGAATTTCGTCCACGTGTAGAGATTATCGTAAAAGCACAACGAGATCTTTGTACTAAATTACTAGCTGAAGCAAAAGCAAAAATGGCTTCCAGTGATAAGAAAGAGCAAGAAGAAGGATCGTTGTTGTTATATCGTTCATTCAAAGGGTTACCAAAGAACAAACCTCTTATCAAGTTCCTTAGTGAACCTGGTATAAAGGCATCTATGTTGAAGACTGAAGAGCACTATATGAGCGAACAAATGCGTAATATGCATATCGTTACAGATGATCTTTATTTCACTATAGATGAAAAAAATAACAGTATAGAGCTCACAGATAAAGGTATCGATTTGCTTACAGGTAATTCAGATGACCCGTTGTTCTTTGTTTTGCCTGATATCGGGTCTTTATTATCTGACTTAGAAAATCAATCGCTTACTGACAGCCAAAAAGCAGAAAAGAAAGACGAGTTGATGCAAAACTATTCTATCAAGTCGGAACGAGTACATACAGTCAATCAGTTGCTAAAAGCCTATGCTTTATTCGATAGAGATGATGAGTATGTGGTTATCGATAATAAGGTAATGATTGTTGATGAGCAAACAGGACGTATTATGGATGGTCGCCGCTATTCGGACGGATTGCACCAAGCGATAGAGGCTAAAGAGCGTGTTAAAGTAGAAGCTGCAACACAGACATTTGCAACTATTACATTACAGAACTATTTCCGTATGTATCACAAGCTTTCGGGTATGACCGGTACAGCTGAGACGGAAGCAGGTGAGTTGTGGAACATCTACAAATTAGATGTGGTTGTAATTCCTACCAATAGACCGATTGCGCGTAAAGATATGAATGACCGTATATATAAAACAAAACGTGAAAAATATACAGCGGTTATACAAGAAATAGAAAAACTAGTAGAAGAAGGCCGTGCTGTACTTGTGGGTACAACATCTGTCGAAATCTCTGAGTTGCTGGGTAAGATGCTTACCATGCGTAAGATAAAACATAATGTGTTGAATGCTAAGTTGCACCAGCGTGAAGCTGAAGTTGTAGCTCTTGCCGGACAACCGGGAGCTGTTACTATAGCAACAAACATGGCCGGTCGTGGTACTGACATCAAGCTTGCGCCAAGTGTGAAAGAAGCAGGCGGGTTGGCGATTATCGGTACAGAAAGGCATGAGTCTCGTCGCGTTGACCGTCAGTTGAGAGGTCGTGCAGGGCGTCAGGGTGACCCGGGTTCATCTGTATTCTATATCTCGTTAGAGGATGATTTGATGCGTTTGTTTGCATCGGAACGTATTGCCGGAATGATGGATCGTATGGGCTTTAAAGAAGGAGAAATGCTTGAGCATAATATGCTTAGCAAGTCTGTAGAAAGAGCTCAGAAGAAAGTAGAAGAAAACAACTTTGGTATTCGTAAACGCTTGTTGGAATATGATGATGTGATGAATTCTCAACGTGAAGTTGTGTACAAACGTCGCCGTCATGCTCTTATGGGAGAACGTATTGGTATCGATATCGTGAATATGATATATGATACGGCTGTAAGTCTAACAGAGCAGCATGCCGATAATCTTGATTATGAAGGATTGACGGTTGATATGTTACGTTTGTTTACGACAGAGCCACCTGTTGATGAAGCGACATTCCGTTCTACCAAGCCTGATACATTGACCGATATGATATATGATAAGGCTATCCAGAACTTCAAACATAAGATGGACCGTTTAGCTGAAATTGCTAATCCGGTAATCAAACAGGTTTACGAAGAACAAGGTGATAAGTTCGAGAACATTCTTATTCCTATCTCAGATGGCAGACGTGTTTATAATATCTCTTGTAATCTGAAAGAGGCATACGAAACACAATCTAAAGATGTGATCAAATCTTTTGAAAAATCAATAGTCCTTCATACAATCGATGAAGAATGGAAAGAACATCTTCGTGAAATGGACGATTTGCGCCAATCGGTTCAGAATGCCAGCTATGAACAAAAAGACCCATTATTGATTTATAAACTTGAGTCTTTCAATCTGTTTAAGAGTATGTTAAATAGCATAAATAGTAAAGCTGTAACAATTCTTATGCGTGGACAGATACCTGTTCGTGAACCGGAACAAGTACGTCAGGCTGAACCGGAACAAAAGACAGACTATAGCCGTTACCGTACCGAACGTAATGATATAGAAGATGGACAACAAAGAGCTTCGGCTCCGGGTCAAGGGCAAGCAGCCCAGGAACGACCTAGAGTGACAGCTCCTATACAAGTAGACAAAAAGCCGGGGCGCAATGATCCTTGTTTTTGTGGCAGTGGGAAAAAGTATAAAAACTGTCATGGAAGAAATGAATAATCGGAAGTAAATACTTGATATATTTATAATAATGAAAAGCCCGACAAGTAAGTTTCTGTCGGGCTTTTTTTATGTTATTATGTTTTCTAATACAAACAAAATTTGTATCTTAGCATGTTTTTTAATTGTCAGAAAAACAAAGTGTAAATGTACTTTACAAATATTTGAAAATAAAAATTTTAACTTAAGATAATGGCAGAAACAGAGGACAGAATTATCAGGATCAATATTGAAGACGAAATGAAGTCGGCATATATCGACTATTCTATGTCAGTAATTGTATCCCGTGCATTACCCGATGTAAGAGATGGATTTAAGCCTGTTCACCGTCGTATCCTTTACGGAATGAGTGAGCTAGGTAATACGTCAAACAAACCGCACAAGAAATCCGCAAGGATTGTAGGGGAAGTGTTAGGTAAGTATCACCCACATGGAGACTCTTCTGTCTATTTTGCAATGGTGCGTATGGCCCAAGAATGGAGCATGCGTTACCTTTTGGTAGATGGACAGGGTAATATGGGGAGTGTAGATGGTGATAGTCCCGCCGCCATGCGTTATACAGAGGCCAGGTTAAGTCGTTTGGCCGAAGAGATGCTAAAAGATATTGACAAGGAAACTGTTGATTTTCAATTAAACTTCGACGATACGTTGCAAGAGCCGACAGTGCTTCCAACACGTATACCTAATTTGCTTGTAAATGGAGCTTCGGGTATCGCTGTTGGGATGGCTACGAATATGGCTCCCCACAATATGACAGAGTCTATTGATGCTATTGTGGCGTATATAGACGATAGAGATATCGATACCGATGGTTTGATGCAATATATCAAAGCGCCTGATTTTCCATCAGGAGGGTTTATATATGGTTATCAAGGAGTCAGAGATGCTTTTGAAACAGGGCGAGGACGTGTGGTTATGCGCGGTCGTGCCGAAATAGAGACAGAAGGTAATCATGAAAAAATAGTAATTACCGAAATACCTTATCTGGTAAATAAAGCTGAATTAATCAAGCATATAGCTGACCTGGTCGGAGAAAAAAGGCTGGATGGTATCAGTAATGTTAACGACGAGTCTGACCGCCAAGGAATGCGTATTGTTGTAGATATAAAGCGTGATGCTAATGCGAATGTTGTGCTAAATAAATTGTATAAGCTTACAGCTCTACAATCTTCATTTAGTGTCAATAATATTGCTTTGGTAAAGGGACGTCCCAGAACATTGAATCTGAAGGATATGATATCATTATTCGTTGAACACCGAATAGATGTTGTTATCCGCAGAACTACATACGATTTGCGTAAAGCCGAAGAGCGTGCTCATATTCTGGAAGGTTTAATTATTGCATCAGACAATATAGACGAAGTGATAGCTCTTATAAGGGCTTCAAAATCGCCTCAGGAAGCTATTGAAAGTTTAATGAATAGATTTAGTCTGACAGAGATACAGTCTCGTGCAATCGTTGAAATGCGTTTGCGTCAATTGACCGGACTTGAACAAGATAAACTTCGTAATGAATATGACGAAATACAGAAACTAATTGCTTACCTGAACGAAATCTTATCGAACGAAGATCTTCGGATGCAGGTAATCAAAGATGAACTGATAGAAATAAAGAATAAATATGGTGATGCTCGTCGTACAGAGATTGTATATGCATCTGAAGAACTCAATCCTGAAGATTTCTATGCAAATGATGAGATGATCATAACAGTATCTCATTTCGGATATATCAAACGTACACCTCTTACCGAGTTTCGTGCACAAAACAGAGGTGGAGTAGGAGCTAAAGGTTCTGAAACACGTGACGCAGATTTTATTGAACATATCTATCCGGCATCAATGCATAACTATATATTATTATTTACCCAAAAAGGTAAATGTTTTTGGTTACGTGTATTTGATATTCCGGAAGGATCCAAGAACTCAAAAGGAAGGGCTATACAAAACTTGCTGAATATTGAATCGGACGATAAGGTTACAGCATTTATTCGTGTCAGAGGATTTAGTGATACTGATTACATCAATAGCCATTATCTTGTATTCTGTACACAAGCTGGGGTTATCAAGAAAACCAGACTTGAAGCATATTCTCGTCCTCGCCAGAATGGTGTCAATGCAATTACTATCCGTGAAGATGACAGGGTAATTGAAGTTTTGATGACTGACGGAGACAGTGAAATTTTGATTGCAAATCGTAATGGACGCGCAATTCGTTTCCATGAATCAGATGTTCGTGAGATGGGACGTACTGCTACCGGAGTAAGAGGTATGCGTATTGATGAAGATGGGCAAGACGAAGTGATAGGAATGTTAGCTATGTCTAAAGAAGATCAGAAAACCCATACTATTATGGTAGTCTCCGAGCAGGGATATGGAAAGCGTACGAATCTGAATGATAAAGACGAAGAAGGAAATGATCTTTTTGATGAAGATGGCAATATTATTCCTGTATATCGTATAACCAGTAGGGGAGGTAAGGGTGTTAAAACATTGAATATAACAGATAAGACCGGTAAGCTTGTTTCTATAAATAGTGTTACTGATGATAACGATTTAATGATAATTAACAAGTCAGGTATTACAATTCGTCTAAAAGTTTCAGATATTCGCACTATGGGACGTGCTACACAGGGTGTTAGACTCATAAATTTAGGAAAACGAAATGATGAAATAGCATCTGTTTGTAAGGTCGATTCCGAAGATGAAGAGGATATTGAAATTGCCGAAATAGAATTGGATGAAGATACCCAGAATAACTCAAGCCTGGATGAAAATGAGGAAATAAATAACTGATATATGAACTAAAACAATAATTATGAAGCGAAGTTTATTAGTAATAACATTATGCATATTTGCAGGATTCTCTTTTGCCCAGAAAAAAGCCGTGAAAGATGCAAAATCCGCAATGAAGAACGTTGATGAAGCTAGAGAATTAATCAAACCCGCACTCACCAATCCTGAAACTGCGAATGATCCTGAGACTTGGAAAATAGCAGGTGATATCGAGTACAAAGCGTTTGATGATGAACGAACTTTAGAAATGCAAAAAGAGATCACCGGTAAAGGAGGGAATGAAGAAAAGATGTATATTGGACTTTACAATATGTATGATCCATATATCAAAGCTGATGAACTAGGTCAGATACCAAATGAAAAAGGACAGGTAAAGAACAAGTTCAGAAAAGATATCGTTAAAAATATGAGAGACGGACACAGATTCTATATAAATGGAGGTGTGTACTATAATGAGAAAAGAGACTTTAAAAGAGCTGCTGACTTTTTTGAAAGATATTGGGAGCTTCCTTCTTTAGCTATGTTTGAAGATACAAAAGGTGACTTCAATACACAAGATAGTGTTTATCAGACTATCAAGTATTACGCTGTTATTAGCTCTATCCAATCGGCAGATCATGACCGTTCTATCAAACTTTTGAAGAAGATTATCGCTGAACCGTACGTTCAGAATAGTACTTATAAGGAAAGTGATGCGTATGAACTTTTAGCAAGTGAATACCAACAAGTAAATGATAGTCTTGCGTTTGTACAAGTATTGAATGATGGTGCTAAGAAATTCCCTGGTAATAAATATTTCACACCAAACTTGATCAATGAATTCATCAGAGGAGGTAAAACATCTGAAGCTATGGCTTATTTGGATCAAGCAATAGCTAACGATCCAAGCAATACTTGTGAATTGATGGGAGTAAAAGCATCATTATATGCTGAGCAAAAAAATTATGCAAGTGCAGAACCTGCATATCTACAAGCTATTGCTACTGATGCTAACTGTGAAAAAGCTCTTGAAGGCTTAGGCGTGTTGTATATACTTCAAGCCCAAGATGTAAAAGAAAAAGCAGGTCAAACAAATAGTAGAAGTGAACAAGCACAGTTGGATAAGCAAACTGCAGACTTTTACCAGAAATCTTTGCCTTATCTTGAAAAATATAGAGATTTGTTGAAAGCCAGAGGTGCTGATTTTGATTTAGATATCAAACCTGCATTAATGAAACTACAAAATGTATATTACAACTTAAGTTTATTGAATATAGATAAATCGACTGAATATGAAGCAGTCCAGAAAGAGTTAGGTATATCAGATAAACAATAATTAATACTTATACTATAAAATAAGATCAAGCGTCCGGAACTAAAAACTTCCGGACGCTTTTGTTTTATAGTATATAGTTTAAATAAGGTGAAACTTTATTGCTTCTTGTTAATATTGAGGCTGTTTATCATTTCTATTGTGGATAGTTTTTTGTAAATTTGTTAGAAGCGAACTTTAAATAGCTAAAGACATGAAAGAAGATAAATTAGTAACAATAGCCATACACACTCCTCAGAAAGCTTATATATTAAAGCAGGTTTTGGAAGAAAGGGGTATTAACACACATCTTGTGAATGTTTCGCAAAAAACTGACGATACAAGCCAGGGTTTGGCTGTACGTGTAGATAAAGAAGATGTGATGAATGCCATATCTGTGATTGAAAATAAAAAACTATTCAGATATGATGATGAGAAGATCTCAAAAATAGATGACGGGCGGAAACGCATTCTAGTTGCTGTAGATTTTTCCAGTTACTCAATAAAGGCTTGTCGTGCCGCATTTACAATAGCACAACAAACGAATGCTAAAGTTAAAATACTTCATGTATATCGGGTACACTTTCCGATAACATTCCCATTTGCTGATAATTTAAATAAAGATGATGAAGGTGATGTACTAAGTGTAGCCAGGCGGAGAATGCTTGATTTTTGTAATGAAATAGATGAGAAAATTACACAAAAAGAATTTCCCCCTATAAATTATTCATATTCATTACGTGAAGGACTTATTAGTGAAGAAATAGAAAACTTTGTAGAAGAATATAAACCATTCTTACTCGTTTTAGGTACGAAAGGGTTAAGTAATAATAGGAGGAATGTAGTAGGGAATGTAACGGCTGATATAATTGAGATGACCAATGTGCCTGTGATGGCTATCCCAGAGAACTTTACGATTAGTAATCTTGATTTTCAGAATATAGCTTTTCTTACAAATTTTCAAAAAAGAGATCTGGATGCTTTTGATTTTTTGGTTAATATATTAAAACCTTATCCCAATGTAAGAATTACGCTTACTCATGTTAATGTAATAAACAAAAAAGATGAGAAATGGTCTGAAGCTGAGCTTGCTGAAATGAAAAAATATTTTATCGATAAATATCCGGAGCTTAATGTTAGCTATCAACTTATCGATGGTCCAAACATGGCGGATTCGATCAATGATTTTATCAAGAAAGAAAACATTAATATAGTTATGTTAAACACTAAACGACGCAATCTTTTTGGCAGAATTTTTTTACCGAGTATATCTAGAAAGGTTTTAATAAACTCTGATGTTGCTCTTATTATCTTTAGATAAAATCTTAAAAATTATATAACAATTGATAGCCTATCCCAAATTTATAATATTATCTTTTGTTATATAATTACTATTATGTTTAATTATATATTTAAAATCTATTATTACAAACTCAAGTTATATCGCCTCTCTCTTTTTTAGTTATCTTTGATTATAATTCTAGATTTTATAAAAATCTATTCACTAGCATTCAAAAATAGAATTTATGGATCATATTGAGAACGATGAACAATTTCAAGGATTAAGTGTAAATAAAGGCACTTCAGAACAACCTACTATCAATCCTTATCTAAATAGTTTTAAGAAATTTAAACGCAAAACGTATTCTGTGTCTGAATATGTTGATGGTATTCGCAAGGGAAATATATCTATTCTTGGACAGGCAGTCACCCTTATTGAAAGTTCTAAACCTGAACATCAGTCAATAGCACAAGAGGTTATAGAGAAATGTTTGCCATATACAGGCGATTCTGTCCGAATTGGTATTACAGGTGTACCGGGAGCTGGAAAAAGTACTTCTATTGATGCATTTGGAATGCATATTCTGAAAAAAAATAATAAACTAGCCGTTCTTGCTATAGATCCATCGAGTGAGTTGACTAAAGGAAGTATACTTGGTGATAAGACTCGTATGGAACGTTTGTCTGTAGAAAAAAATGCGTTTATACGCCCCTCCCCTTCTGCCGGATCGTTAGGTGGTGTTGCTCGGAAGACAAGAGAAACGATTATACTCTGTGAAGCCGCTGGATTTGACCGTATTATAATAGAAACAGTTGGTGTTGGGCAGTCCGAAACAGCTGTACACTCTATGGTCGATTTCTTTTTACTTATACAATTAGCCGGAACCGGAGATGAATTGCAAGGTATCAAGCGTGGTATAATGGAGATGGCCGACGGCATTGTTATAAACAAGGCTGATGGCAATAATATAGAGAAGTCTCGTTTAGCTCAATCACATTTTAAGAATGCTTTACATCTATTTCCTTTGCCGGAATCAGGATGGGTGCCTAAAGTTTTAACTTATTCCGGATATTATGAGATAGGTATAGATGAAGTGTGGAATATGATTGATGAATATATTGCATTTGTCAAAGAAAATGGTTATTTTGAGCATAAACGTAACGATCAATCTCGTTATTGGATGTATGAAACTATTAACGAACGTTTAAAAAATAATTTTTATAACAATACTGTCATACAAAAGGAATTAGGGGTATGTGAAGAACAAGTACTTAATTCTCAGATAAGCTCATTTGCTGCTGCGAATAAAGTCTTAGACATTTATCAAAAGATATCTAAATGATAAGGAAACACATATTATTGCAGATATATAACCGAATATTTTCTTAGAAATCATTATATTTGTACACTTTAATAGAAATAATTTCATTGTTGAATTAACATTAATATAAATCATGGAGAAACCATATGCTATTGGGATTGATATTGGTGGAACCAATTCTGTTTTTGGTGTTGTAGACAAACGTGGACACATCATTAATCAGGGTTCTATCAAAACTGGTGCTTATAAAGAAATCAACGAATATGTAACAAATCTCTCAGCCGGAGTTCAAGAAATTATAGATCAGGTTGGAGGATCAAGCAATATTAAAGGTATTGGAGTTGGAGCTCCAAACGGAAATTACTTTACAGGTTGTATCGAATTTGCACCTAATCTTCCATGGAAAGGTGTTATTCCATTGGCTCAAATGCTGACAGACAAACTAAATGTACCTGTTGCATTAACCAATGACGCGAATGCAGCGGCTATAGGTGAAATGACTTATGGAGCAGCTCGTGGAATGAAAGATTTTATTGTTATTACACTAGGTACCGGCGTTGGTAGCGGTATCGTAGTAAATGGGCAGTTGGTATATGGTCATGATGGATTTGCAGGCGAATTAGGTCATACTACAATTCAACGTAATGGACGTATGTGCGGCTGTGGCAAGAAAGGTTGTCTTGAAACATATAGTTCTGCTACCGGTGTAGCACGCACTGCGAGAGAGTTTCTTGAAACAAGAAAAGATCCAAGTTTATTAAGAGAACTTGATCCGAAGGAAATAACATCAAAAGACGTGTATGATGCTGCTGTAAAGGGTGATGTTTTGGCAAAAGAAATTTTTGAATTTACCGGTCAGATGCTTGGAGAGGCGTTTGCAGACTTTGTAGCATTCTCAAGTCCCGAAGCTATTATACTATTTGGAGGATTAACCAAATCAAGCAAATTTATTTTTGATCCTGTGCGCAAGCATATGGAAGAAAATATGTTGCCTATATTCCGTAACAAAATTAAGCTGTTAATGTCTGAGCTTAAAGAAAGTGATGCTGCCGTACTTGGTGCAAGTGCTTTGGGTTGGGAAGTAAAAGACTATTAAAAAGTTCTATAAATAGAAAGTATATATAGCAGTAGATTTTTTCTACTGCTATTTTTTTATCAGTATTTATATAGATGAATATAGATTGATAATAAACTTTTTATATTAAACTAGTGTTCTACTTTAATATGAACCTTTAAAACACAACAAAATGGGAAAATTTGAGATTTCGAAGAGAAAGAACGGTGAATTCCAGTTTAATCTTAAAGCAGGTAATGGACAAGTTATATTAAGTAGTGAAGGATACACAAAAAAGGAAAACTGCAAGAATGGTATTGAATCTGTAAGAAAAAACAGCCAAGTTGAATCTCGCTTTGAAAAACTAGAATCAAAAAATGGCAAACCATATTTTAATCTAAAAGCTACAAATGGGCAGATTATAGGAACGAGCGAATTATATGAAAGTGTAGCTAGCCGCGATAACGGCATTGCATCTGTTGTTAAAAATGCACCTGATGCTGAAGTTGTAGATCTGAGTGCAGAGTAAAGAAGCACCCCCCTACCCTCTTTATAGAAAAAAAATGCCATGCAAAGATATTATCTTTGCATGGTACATTTTCTGTGTTTAATAGTGCGATTTCTAGTTATTCTTCTTCGCTGTAAGCAATTTCTCCATGTTGAGAGATGTCAAGTCCGGTAGACTCATCATCTTTGCTTACCCTCAGTCCAATAGTTTTATTAACAATAAAGAATAGTATGAATGTTAGAACAGCACTGTATACAACTGAAGCTCCAGTTGCAACAACCTGTATCCATAATTGATTCCAATCTCCGTATAATGCTCCTTGAACGCCCTCAGGGCCTGTGATAGCTCGTGTGGCAAATACCCCTGTAAGTATAGATCCAACTATACCACCGATACCGTGTACACCAAAAGCATCTAAAGAATCGTCGTATTTAAGTTTGGGTTTTACATAAGCAACCATAAAGAAGCATACTAAAGCAGAAATTCCTCCTATGGCAAAAGCTCCGAGCACATCAGCTGTTCCTGCTGCGGGAGTTATTGCTACAAGCCCTGCAACAGCACCTGTACAAAATCCTACAATAGTTGGCTTTTTATAAAGAATCCATTCTAGAGCCATCCATATCACAGCGGCTGCAGATGTAGCTAAATGAGTGACAAGGAATGCATTCGCGGCCAATCCATCAGCGGCGAGTCCACTACCAGCATTGAATCCAAACCATCCGAGCCATAGTAGAGATGTACCTATGAATACAAATGGAATGTTATGTGGTGTAAATGGATGACCTATTGTTCTGTATCCTTTTCGACGTCCTAACATAATAGCCATAACAAGAGCAGATATACCTGCATTGATATGTACCACAGTTCCTCCGGCAAAGTCAATGGCACCCATTTTCATAAGCCATCCACCGCCCCATACCCAGTGAGCCATTGGGTTGTAAACGATGATTGACCATAGGATGATAAAAACCACATAACCCGAAAACTTGATTCTTTCAGCAAAGGCCCCAATAATCAAAGCCGGAGTGATAACTGCAAACATACACTGGAATAAGGCAAACAAAATCTCAGGAATGCCAACTCCGCTCATATATGTGTCTAATTTTATACCATGTAAAAATGCCTTATCAAATCCTCCGATAACTTCACCTAGAGGGCTTCCGGAATCCATAAAGCTCGTACCAAATACCCAACTGTAGCCAAATGCCACCCAAATAATACTAATTATACCGGTAGCCATAAGACACTGCATAAGGATGCTCAAAATATTTTTTTGACGAACAAGACCTCCATAAAATAATGCCAATCCCGGAATTGTCATCATCATAACAAGCACAGTGGCTACTATTATCCATGCGGTATTCCCTGAATTTAAAACTGTAGGTTCTTCCGTCGCTGCTGCAACAGCTTCTACGGGAATAGCCGTTGTTGTTTTTAAAGAGTCAGCAACAGTCGTAAGAGAATCCTGTGCCCATACAGCCGTGGGTAAAACCATAGCTATAAACAATATAATAGTGACGTATTTGAATAATCGATGTTTCATATTTTTATTTTTTACCTAAAGCTTTTTTAACCTAATCTTTATTTACTATCTTCATCCTCTTCATCCTTGTCGTACAAGGCCTCGTCACCATGATCTCCGGTGCGTATACGGATTGATTGCTCTATTGCAGATACGAATATTCGACCATCTCCGCTTTCACCTGTAAAAGCTGAGCCTAAAATGGCATTTATTGATTTTTCTACATTTATATTTCTTACAACAAAAGCGATATAGATGCGTTCTATTGTATTTACATCGTATGCTATACCTCTGAATATTAAACCCTGACGGGCACTCCCCTGTCCATTGACTTCCCACCATGACAAAAAGTCGATATCTGCTTCATGTAATGCTCGGCGGACTTCATTAAATTTTGATTTGCGAACGATTGCTTCTATTTTTTTCATATAAAAAAGATAAAGTGTTTTATTTATTATAATAAGGAGGTTCTTACTTAAAAGACATACCAAATACAAAATGTATATCTTCAAGATTTGGGTTGCAGATGATATGACCGAATATCGGTAAAGAAAATGAATCTGTAACTTTTAAAGTTTTGGATGCTTTTAAAGATATAGAAGTGAAATTGAATCCATTTGTTCCATAAACAGCACTTTCCCAAGGCGTGAATCCTGTTGATATTCCCATATCTATTCCTGCAACAGAAAATGGATAAGCCAACTCGATGTAAGTAGAATAAGAGTTTTTACCATCTTCTTTCTTATTTCCTTTGCCTAGCATAAATGTATTCCATGTAACATTTAATGGGAATGATTCGGGCAGTGTATAACCTAATGATGTTTCTAAGTAATGTCCATTGTTACTTCCGTGGGGACTACTCAAATACCGATACTGACCTTCTCCATCCCACCAGTAATCTGTAACAGCAATTTTAAATCCGCTATTTTCGTATGCGGCAGTAAAATCCACTTCTTTTTTACCATTTTCGCTAGTAAAATCTGTAGATGCCCATGCACCTAGAGAGAATCCATTTACACTAGCACTTAATGTTGGTTGAAAACTGGCTCCGGCTTGCTTATAACCCCGCCATACATAGGAACTTACTAAATCGGCTCCGAAATCAATATTAACTGATTGCGATTTTACGGATAAAGTAGAGAGGAAAGCAAATAATACTATAGCCAGACAACCTTTTTTACCTAAAATTAGAGTTTCCATAATCAAAATATTTAAAGATATTAAAATTTATCTTTACTTTTCATTTTGATTAGATATATGGATTATGAGTTTCTTTTTGATTTATTTGTTTGCAAAAATATGACAAAATATTTTATAAATCAAAATAAAGTATAAAATATTTCAAAAAAATATTTAGTGTAGTTATAAATTTAGTAGATATCAACTATTGCTTTTTAGACATCAATTCTCCTAAACTTTTTTATTTATTTATATTTTTCCTTCTAAATTTTCATTGAATACTTAAGTCTATAAATTTTCTTTATTTTTAATCCTTTGAAACACAATGATGTTAAATTTTATTCTAAAAAATCTTTGTAAATCTATTGCAGGATTCAAATCCTTATCCTATCTTTGCATCGCATTTGAGAGGAAATGCTGCTAATAAAAAAGCAAAACAAAATGGTGTGGTAGTTCAGTTGGTTAGAATACCTGCCTGTCACGCAGGGGGTCGCGGGTTCGAGTCCCGTCCATACCGCTGGGAGCCTAAGACAAGAGGCGCCAACAGTAAGACAAGTCCTTCATATTCAGTGAATATGGAGGACTTTTTCTTTTTATCCTGTCTTAGTCGAAAGCCAAGAAAAAGACAAAAAAAGACAAAGCATCTAACCCAATTCGTACCCCTTTTTTAAAAAAGGTGCAGGGGGTACGAAAAATCACTTTATAGGGGGTACGATTTGTCCTAAATTGGCAGTATGTTGTCGCCATTTGGCAGTGTGCATAAAACTCATTTACAGATAGTTATAAGTAATTTTGTAACATTAAAAAATGAGTTTATGAAAAGTACATTTAAGATTCTTTTCTATTTGAAAAGAGACAAAGAAAAATCAGATGGTTCAATACCTATTTTTGGGAGGATTACGATTGACGGACAAGCAAGCCGTTTTAATACTAAATATAGTATTAAACCTGAATTATGGGACACGAAATCTTCTACTATCATTGGCAAAACAAAAGAAGCCCTTGAAATCAATTCTGTTTTAGAAGCTATTAAAACGAGTGTTTATAATGTATATCACGAATTACTTACCCGTGAAAACAATGTAAATGCCGAAAGGGTAAAAAATATCTTTCTCGGTCTTGAAATAAAACATCAAACTGTTCTCGAACTTTTCCAACGCCACAATGAGGATCTTGCCAAATTAGTCGGCATAAGTAAATCTAAAGAAACACTCCAAAAATATGAAGTTGCCTATAGACGCATGGCTGGCTTCATCAAGGAGTATTATAATGTATCAGATATTTCTTTGAAAGAAGTAAATCATATGTTCCTGCATAATTTCGAGATTTACCTGATGACTACCTGTAAATGCAAAGAAAATACGACTGCAAAATTCCTACAACGTTTCCGAACCATTATTATCATGGCGAAAAACAACGGTTGGATACATATTGACCCGTTTGCCAATTTCAAGATACGATTCAAAAAAACGGATCGTGGCTACTTAACACAACAGGAGATTGATATAATTATGTGTAAGAAATTCGCTTCCGAACGTCTTGAACGAGTAAGGGATATATTCATTTTCAGTTGCTTTAGCGGACTTGCATACATAGATGTAAAGAATTTGCGCCAGTCAAATATTCGTACTTCTTTCGATGACGGATTGTGGATTATGGGCAAACGAGAAAAAACAGGCGTAAATTATAATGTGCCTTTACTTGATATCCCAAAGCAAATTATAGAGAAATATTCGGGTAAATTGCCAGATGATAAAGCACTTCCGGTAATGAGTAATCAAAAGATGAATGAATACCTCAAAGAAATCGGAACAATCTGTGGAATTGATAAAAATTTAAGCTATCATCTTGCAAGACATACGTTTGCGACTCTCACGCTTACAAAAGGTGTATCTATCGAAAGCGTGTCAAAGATGTTAGGGCATACTAATATCAAAACTACCCAAATTTACGCACGAATTACTGATGTTAAAGTCAGCAATGATATGGCTTCTTTTGCTGAAAAACTGGAAGAAAAGAGAACCAAATCTAAATCTAAATTAGATCAACTCTTTGAGTGCCTTTCACTACGTGAAAAAATGGCTTTATTTAATCTTCCCGGCACTTTGTCTGATGATCCCGAAAGATTAAAGCGAATATCCGTCATGTGGCACAGCCTTTCGGAAGAAGAAAAATCCTCTCTCTGGTCAAACACCTTTGAAAGTGAGAATAATTTAACTTTCAAACCAATGAAAGCTAAAACCCAGGTCGCTGTTTAACCCATTAAATATATTTATCATGGAATTACAGATTATTCAAAGTAAGATTTATGAAATCCGGGGTATGCGTGTCATGTTAGATTATGACCTCTCCGAGTTATATCAGGTTGAAACAAAAAACCTGAAACGTTCTGTCCGGCGGAACATAGACCGCTTCCCACCCGATTTTATGATAGAACTCACAAAAGATGAGTACGATTTTTTAAGGTGCAATTTTGGCACCTTAGAAAATCAAGGTCAAGGACAACACGTAAAATACTTACCCTTTGGTTTTACAGAACAAGGTATAGCCCAACTTTCAAGCGTTCTTAACAGTACGCTGGCCATTCAGGTTAATATATCTATCATCAGAGCTTTTGTCGCCTTACGACAATATGCACTGGGATATGCGGAATTAAATCGTAAACTGGAGGAATTTATGGTGGAAACAAATATGCAGTTCAGTGATATTTACCAGGCTCTTACCGAACTGGCATCACAAAAAGAACTGGAAAATAAACCCCGTAAACGTATTGGTTTTAATGTTCAACACAATGAAGAATAATATAATTATGGAACGAGGATATATAAATATTAAAGAAAACAATGAAAATCAACTGATTGTTGAAGCAAAACTTGTAAATTGCACCCTATGGGTAACGAAACATCAAATTGCCGACTTATTAAATGTATTCGTCAATACGATTGGTAACAACTTTCGGAGTATATTCAAATCCGGGTTACTCCATGAGGAAGATGTTACCCGAATACATAAATTTGAGAGCAATGGGCACCCATGCGAAACGGTACTGTATAATCTGGAAGCACTGATATTTGTCAGCTACCGTGTAGCATCTTTTGAAGCAAGGGCTTTTCGAGAATGGGTAATGAAAGCACTAACCGAATATACCCGGAATGATAATAAAAAGACAGCCGAAGTTCTGATAGTATATAACCTGCATTCTGAACTTCCGGCTATTTCAATGAATTAATAAACGTTTAATACATTCAGATATGAAACACGTATTTTATTTATTTATCGCTGTTTTAATGGTTTCCTGCGGTTCCAACTCATCAACGAGTAATTACGAAAAAATCATTACTGATAACCTGTTAAAAGGGAGCGACACAAAAGAAAATCTCAACTTCAAAATTGTGGAGATTAGCGAAACCGGCAATGTTACGGTTGCCGACAGTATTGCTTATTTAACTGATGAGTTCAGAAAAGACAAACAACTTATCATTGATCGTGTTGCACTTGCCCTTGAGAAGACTAAAGAATTAAAGTCTTATCAATCAACAAAGCATAATCATGAAAAATACAATACTGACATTGCTGTTATGAGTGATCGCATAGATTCGCTTAGAAATCTTACTCCCGATAACTTGAAAGGTTATGATAGTAGGAATCCGGCAGATGTTCTTGCCGTAATCGTTAGATGTAAATATTCATTGGTTCCTCCCGGTGGAACAGCCGTTGAAGAAACATTCGATTTTTACTTATCTCCCGATGGAAGCAAATACTACGGTAAAACCAGAGCCAAGTAAAAAGTATATATCACAATCCAAACGGAGCCTGTATCATATTGGTACAGGCTTTTTATATATATAGCTTTCCTTTCTGTGGGGAAAGTTCTGCGTTTTATGATGATAAACGCATAGCAGACAACTCGATTTCCTTTTTTCTATACTTCCCTCGATATAATTTCTTCCTCATTTAGCTATGTATGCGGAAAGCGGCTCGGAGTGAACGAGTATCAGGCGCGAATTTATCTCATGTTTATTGGCTGCACAAGATCAGACGTGTTTTCAAAAAAATCTTCCTCGATTCAAAATCTCTTTTGTGATAGATTTTAAGAAATTATCCGGCAATAATTATAGCCTCTTTTCTTAAAGAAATGTACCTGTACCCCTATCAGGTACAGGAAAGCGAGTGTATTTTTTTGAAAAATCTTGATGCTGCCAAAAAGCACTACGTGAGTAAGGCACCTGAAACTCGATCACACCTCACCGGCTCCGATACGGCATAAAAAAAAAGTCAGAAATTATGAGAAATATAGAAAAAAATAGGAAACAACGACCGACAGCCTACCTTCCAATTAGCATAAAATTGGTTTTAAAAATCGTTTTGGCGGTTTTGGGCTTCTGTGTGTGGGGAACAGGGTTTATTTGGGCTTTAGTGGGCTTGTATCTCTTTCTTCCTGTTATACGGGGTATCCTCTCCTTCTTCGTGGGCATGGGTGCTATAATTCTCTTTATTCTCGCAATGCTGACCTTTTTATAACCCATTAAAATTTAGAGTTATGAGCAAAGTATTTTTATTAGGAGCAAACAAGGAAATTGACAGGGCTAAACAAGTAGTAGAAGTCAATCAGGTTATCCAAATGGAGGGGTACAGCTACGACAGATATGTAGTCTATGACATCGTTAAAAACGATTGGGGAGTACATTACAAGCTGATTAACCTACGGGGAAAAATCTTTCAAACGGCAGACATAATCAGACCATTGAAAGAAAAATTCGGTATCGGTTACTATTACGACAGCGAAAACCCTGAATTTATGGACGGTTTTGAAGTGGCGATACTCCTTCAGGAAGCGAAAGAAAAAGCCAAAGCGGAAGCGGACGAAGCCGAAAAAGAGAGAATAAGAGTAGAAGAAGTTAAGGTAATAGGGCGTAAACGCTTTGCCGATATATTTCCCGAAGATGCTTTAGGCGTTATAGTGGCACGGCTGAAACAGAACGAAAGCGACAGCCAAACCGACTATTACGCAAGCAGTAACCAACGCACCGTTATTTTAGGCTTTTCCAAACATAAGAGGGACATCTTTTCCGAAATGCGTAAACACGCATCCAATTTCGAAGAAACCACCTATTTATCAGAGTTTAACGAAGATTACGAACATAGGGAAAAATACTCTATGGGTGCAGGGTATTATTTAGGCGAATATAGGCATAGCGGTTGGATAATTGAAAAAGTAGGCGTTTGGAAACGTGAAAACACAATAGAGGAATTTGCCTATACCGCAGGGAACGAAGATAATATACATATCAGTAAGACCGACAGCACACCCCCAAGCAATCCACAGGGAACAAGTACGGGTAATTGCACAGTAGTAGAATATTCAGCCAAAGCAGTTGCAGTTTTCGGAGAAACGAAAGCAATTAAAGACGAACTCAAAGCAATGGGCGGACGCTTCAACAGCCGATTAACCTTTAATGGTAAGAAGTTGGCAGGGTGGATATTTCCGAAATCACAGGAACAACGGTTAGCTTATTATTTCGGATTGGATTAAGTAGTAACACGGGGCAGTAACCCTGCCCCACAATACCAAAAAACATGAAAGCATCAAATCATTTCAAAAACGATATAAAGGCATATTTAGACCAACGGGCAGAAACAGATGTATTGTTCTCATTCCAATACTCCAAACCCGAAAAGAACATTGACGATTGTTGTTTATGGATAGCTATCCATAAACAGCATTATGCGTAGCTATACATTATGGAAAGCTGTTTTAAAGGTTGATGTATAACCATTTAATTAAGTGCGATTTAATACAATTTCTTAGCATAACAACTCAGCATAATATATATATTGCAATTGGGTAATAATGCCCAATAATTATCAATTCATATTTATGAACAGAAATAGTAACCTAAATTCTATGGGCTTGGATAGTCTGATAGAAAATTGTATTTCGTTCTTTCAAAAGAACCGTTATCGTTCAGGTAGTATAACTGATTATGAGGTATTGTGGAATGTAGGAATTCGTTCTTATATGTCCAAGCACAATCTTGATTTATACAATCCTAATGTAGGTCAGGCCTTTTTGGAGGAAGTCACTTGTAATCGTTCATTGGAGGAACTCTCATACAGAGAACGGTCAAAAATCAGAAGTATTCGTATCTTGGATGATTACCTTTTATATGGGTACATACGAAAGAGAGGGAAAGAACCTGTTAAGTACCTACTCGATGGAA
>NZ_GL892008.1:5583-263299 GCF_000213575.1 Dysgonomonas mossii DSM 22836 | reverse complement strand
GACAGACCCCTGGTTCACCGGTTGTTCCGCCAGGAGCATCGCCGGGTAGCTAAGTCTGGATCGGATAAGTGCTGAAAGCATCTAAGTACGAAGCCGGCTTCAAGATAAGATATCCTCATAAGGGTCGTTGTAGACTACAACGTTGATAGGCTGCAGGTGTAAAGGCAGTAATGTCATAGCCGAGCAGTACTAATTGCCCGAAAGCTTTCACAGGGGGGCGGACTCAGGTCTGCCCCGCACAACTAACCCAGAGGTTTGCTAGATTGGTATCTATGATACGGAATTATTTGCTCTTTTACATCAGGTCAATCCTATAAGGATGGAAAACGATTCATCCGTAACGATATTCAGGTGGTTATAACACCGGGGCTCCACCTCTTCCCATTCCGAACAGAGAAGTTAAGCCCGGTCGTGCCGATGGTACTGCGTAAAAGTGGGAGAGTAGGTTACCGCCGTTTTAAGCAAAGTCCGTATACAAGCAATTGTATGCGGACTTTTTGTTTTTGAACAATCAGATCTCCATTAGGAATGATAAATAACAGAAGAAAAGGATCTTATTATACCAATGAGGTCTTTTGTTTTTATAATACCAATGTTTCTTTGTATATTCGTCATATATTTAGAATAAAGGGAAATCCAGATTCCTTAAGCCCAATAAAAAATCTATCGTAAATAACATCTGAAACATATCTTTCTAACGGAGAATGATTTCGAGAAAAGTAAAGATCTAATAATATTTTATCATGAATAAAGTTTGTTTTATCCTCTTGTTTAGCCTTATCCTTATTTCTAGTCTAAAGAGCCAGCAGAACTATTTTCGGAATCCGATTATTCATGGAGACATGGCAGATCCGTCTGTAATAAGAATAGTTGATACCTATTATGCAACTGCTACCTCTTCCGAATGGGCTCCACACTATCCGCTATTTACTTCAAAAGACTTGGTTAACTGGACGCAGATCGGCCATATATTTGACAAGCAACCCGAATGGACTTCCAATTCTTTTTGGGCTCCCGAATTGTTTTATCATAACGATAAGGTCTATTGCTATTATACGGCACGACGAAAATCGGATGGTGTATCATACATAGGTGTTGCTACAGCAAATAGTCCTACAGATGAATTTACAGATCATGGTCTTTTGGTCGAATTTGGAAAAGAAGCGATCGATGCATTTATCTATGACGACAACGGGCAACTGTACATATCATGGAAGGCGTATGGGCTCGATTATAGACCCATAGAGATCCTCGCCAGTAAATTGTCTGATGATGGCTTAAAATTGATAGGAGAGCCTTTCTCATTATTGAGAGATGATGAGCGAATCGGGATGGAAGGTCAGTACCATTTCAAGAAAGGAGATTATTACTATATCGTTTACTCACCTCATAGCTGTTGTGGTCCGCAAAGTGATTATGATGTATATGTTGCCCGTTCAAAAAGTTTTAAAGGGCCTTATGAGAAGTATTCTGGTAATCCGATTCTGCATGGAGGAGGTGATTATCTATCCTGCGGACATGGAACGGCGGTAGATACTCCCGATGGGCGTTTGTTCTATTTGTTTCATGCCTACTTCAAAGGTGAAGGCTTTTTTGCCGGACGACAACCTGTATTGCAAGAGATGTACATGGGAGACGATAATTGGCCGCACTTCCGTACAGGAACGGTAGGGAAAGCAGAGCAAGCTATGCCATACTTTGGAACAGTGCAGAAAGGAGTTGCTGATTTTGAAGATGGATTCGAAGGTAGTACCTTAAAAATAGATTGGACTTGGAACTTCCCTTATTCAGATATAAAGACTGAAATTCGGAATGGAAAACTTCTGCTTAGTGGCACTCCAAAACAAGGGAATGATTGGGGAACAGCATTATGCTTACGTCCGCAAACTTCTCGCTATACTTATGAAACATTGGTGGATAATAGCAATAAGAGTATAAAAGGGCTTACCATGTATGGAGATGATAAGAATCTCATAGTATGGGGTGTATCGGATGGAAAGTTAGAGTTGAAATCAATAAAAGATGGTCAACAATCTTTGATCTATAATTCAACAATATCGCAGAAGTTTGTCTATCTCAAAGCTCAGGTAGAGAAAGGTTGTTATATGACTTTCTTTTGGAGTAAGAATGGGAAAAGCTGGACGAAGGTAAATGAAATTCCTATTCAAGCCGATTATTTAACCCGTTGGGATAGAGTAGCCCGTCCCGGAATAATACAAGTAGGAGACACTTCTCAGCCTGCTGAATTCTCTTACTTTAAGATGACGAATATAAAATAATAAAGAAACTGCCTTAGGAATTAAATTCTTAAGGCAGTTCCTTTTATGTGATTCTCAAATAGTTTGCTTTCCTACCTGAATACTTACCTTTTTACTCTTGTCTTTTCCCCAAAGCAATGTTAGCTCGAAAGCAACGTTCGAATCAATCGTAACCGATGGAGTTTCATCAGCCGAATTACGTTTGTTAACTTTAAAGGAAACTAAGCCATCGGGGCCGTATGGATAACGCTCTATCCCATGTGCTTCGGTCTGAGTAATATCCCATATTACAGAATGATTGGCATAGTCGGAACGGATACCTAAGATATACTCTATAAATACCGCGATAGGAGGAAGCCCTGTCCAACCCACAAAGTCTTTACGAGCCATAAATCCGGGTTCGGCAGCTTCAGGAGCATAATATTCCCAGAATGTTCCTGTATTCTTATATACTTCAAAAACATTACTGTAATGGTTCTTGGCTATCTCCTTCGCTTGCTTTGTATATCCCTTCTTTTCTAGTCCTGTAATAACCATATAATTTGTTCCCGGCCAAACACCACCTTGCCAGTAGCGTCCTCTTGGGTTATATTTCGGATTATCAGCCGAAAGAGACGGAACTCTGTGCGGACGGTTGAATGTTTTAGGATCGTCCAAATGTTTCACCATTCTATCCAATTGCTTAGCATCTAATACATCGGTATGTAATGCCCAGAATGCAGGTATTCCCATTGTTGTACTCAGGCTGCCATCTGCATATTGATCGTACAGAAATCCTGTCTTTTCGTCCCAAAGATTGTCGTGTACATATTTGGTAAGCATTTTTATCTCGTCCTCAAACTCTTCGATCTCTTGCCAGCGTTCCAGATAGAAACCTATTTCGAGCAATACATTTGCCATCAATATCTGTTGCAGGCATGCATCCAGCCATACCATGTGTCCGTTGCTATATATCATATTATATTGAGGCTGTACACGTGGCATGTTGTCCATACCTGTACCCCAACCGCTTGACCAGTATGTCCCATTAGGCCATGTACGGTTTAGTTTCAGCCATTTGTAATATGCGCATAGTGCCGGAAATATTTTTTCTAAGCGTTCGTTATCGCCATACTGCTTGTAGTATAACATCTCACTCCATGGCAGAAGGTTAGGCCCGGTGCTTGTAGGGTCGTAACGCTCGAAGCAATCTGCTCCATCGGCTTTGATCTCGCGGCAAATGAATCCATCGGGATGCTGTTTGGCGTAGAAGTTATCCAATGTATGTTGGAATGGGAAAAAGCGGTATCCATAGCGTGCAAACATCATCATAAAAGATGAATCCCACATAAAGATATTTCCGTTATAAGCTGTATCCAGATAGCTGGAAACAAAGCCCGAACCTTTTTGTGGCTGACGGATATTGCTGATAGCGATTTGCCATGCTTTCCAATACATCTCTATTTCTTTGGTATGTCCTTCCCAAATAGGACTGGGCAATATATTCTTCGCCTCTTCGAAGCTTTTAGGAATTACTTCCTCTGGTTTTGCTATACGGTATTCATTCTCCGTAACCAAAGCTTCCTTTACATACGTATTTTTGTATGGCAGGTTGTATTTTGGCGGTACCTCTTCCTTTTCTTGAGAGAAGAGGTTGAATGTTACGATACAGCTTAGAATAATTAAACTAACAAGTCTTTTCATCTTAGGGTATTATAATCGATTTTTATTGTTACTTTTTACAAATATACGGTTTTTGTATATGCCTTATAACCTGTATGATATAAATAAAAGGTGACAAAAGTGACACTTTTTATTCTGTTTTTTATCTGTCACCTTTTTCTGTTTTTTATCAAGCTCAACGAAGAGAAGTATCATCTCCGGTAGGATACAAGAAAAAACATTAGACAGCGTCCTTATATAGATAAACTATTTTGCAATATACAACATATTATCAGGAATAATATCTTCTCTGATACTGCGGCTCGAAAGACCTACTTCGAGGAATTCTCCCATATAGTTTTCGAAATACAATAACTTCAATTCGTGATATCCTGCTTCGAGAGCAATCTTTCCTTCGGCACGTTTCAGGCTGTGAGAACCATCGTTGTCAACAACGGCTTGTCCGTCAATCAATAACTTCGAACCATCGTCGGAGAAGGTATAGAATTGATAAACGCCCTTTTCGGGTATTTTGATATATGTTTTGAATACAAATGCCATAGAATCTTTAGCAGTAGCAGAGGCAATCGAAAAATTGCTCATCGTACCTTCTTTTACAAGCCTAGCAGAAGCGATCATATCAGTATGCGTAAGTTTAAAATCGGCTTCGTAATATTTGTACTCTACTCCTTGTTGTTTTACCTGAATGTTTTTAGCAGGCAAATATTCTGTTGCTTGTTCGTCCGCAGAAGACAAGCCTGAAGGATAATAATATTCAAACTCGATACCCTTCGGTGTACGTATCCATGTGTCTAACTGATTTTTGCCTTCATACATTTTGATAATGCGTCCGCCTCTTTCTAGTTTACCGTAGGCGTCGACCCCTGTTGTACGTCCGAATGCGAGGGCTATTCCCTGATCGATTCCTATATAGTCATTGTCATGGTCGTGCCCTACAAACACACCCATTACATCTTTCTTCTCTACCATCGAGCAAAACATTCCTGAATTTATTTCGGGAGAGGCAACGCCTTCTTCTTTATTTCCGATGGTCTTTTCTTTTCCAACTACGTTGTTATACTCCAATACAGGAATATGGAAGAATGCGAGAGCAGGAAGCGGTGTTCCGCCGTTTTGCAAGGTATATTTATCACTGGTTTTTCTGTACCAATCTATCTGATCGAAGTGTATCCAGTCGTAATGACCGTACTTGTGTGCAGATGGTTTGTTGTGCGAGTCGATGCAATACAATACAGCCGCAGTCTTAGCCCCTTTTGATGCCTTAACTTCTAGCGGATAGTTTCCCGATCCGGATAGCTCCGGGCCTTTTTCTCCGATAAAGTAAGGGTAGTTTGCGATAAGATCAAAGACCTCATCACGGGTAAGCCCTGCTTCTTCATCGTGATTTCCCAAGGTGACAGCCCAGGGTGTTTTAGCCTCTTCAAATATTTTACCAATAGATTTCCAGCCTTCTTTGGCAGGCATATCGGTTACAATATCACCCGTAAGAATCGCAATATCCGGCTTTTCGGTTGCCAAAACATACTTTATCACATCTACAGTCTTGCTGCAATTAGGAGAGTTGTTGCTCCAATGCAGGTCTGTAAATTGGGCAATCTTGAAATAACCGTCCTTATTGAATTTCAGTTGTATGTTATTCTTTTGTGCGAATGACGTAATTGCGCAAAAGAGAGTTACGACTATTAGTATACATTTTCTCATGGTCTTTTTCTGTATTCTCTCTGTCATACTGAGTGTAACGAAGTATCTCGCTTCCTTTTTATAAAACTGTTCAGCAACGAGATGCTTCGTGCCTCAGCATGACAAAGATGATATTATTATTTTTTACAATCCTAATAATTTTTTCATCTTATGAAAAATCTGAGTATTCTTATACACTCCTATGAATTCGGATGAACCCGGCCCGTAAGAGAATACAGGCAGCATAAGTGGAGTGTGATCGTCGGTCATATAGCGGGCAGTGAGATGTCCGTTGGCAACATTTCCGTCCACCAGTGTAAGACCTCCTGTTTCGTGGTCGCCTGTTACTACAACCAATGTCTCTCCATTACTATCTGCAAACTCAAGGGCTGCTTTCACCGCCAAGTCGAAGCTTAATGTTTCCATTACAGAACCCGGAAAAGAATTGGCATGTCCGGCATAATCTATTTTTGCACCCTCTACCATCAGGAAGAACCCTTTGTCATTTGTTGTTGATAGTTTCTTGATTGCCTGATTTGTTGCGTCGGCAAGCATTGTCAGCGTTTCTTCCGATGCTGCCAGATCCATTCTTTCGTCAATACAAATAACCTTCTTGTTGTCGGCATTGATATCGTCAATAGATGTGCTGATTCTATACTGTTTTTTCAATTCGTCCAAAATATCCTTACCATCATTCCTATGTGTAAAGACAGACATTCCCGCACCATTCAGAAGGGTTAGTTTTCCATCGAGCAAATACGAAGTTATTTCGTCAGAGTTATCTCTTTCTACCGAGTGTCCGTAGAAAGCGGCAGGGGTAGCATCGGCAACATTACCCAGTGTTACAACTCCGCAGGCATATCCCGCAGCATACATTACATCTGCCATAGAAGGGTATGCTACTCCATCTTCACTCATGCTGATATGGCGGTTGTTGTGTAGTTCGCCTGTCGCTAATGCGCTACCTCCTGCGGCAGAATCGGTCGTATAGGCATCTTTGGCACTGGTGTTTTGCAATCCCACATATTTCATGTTGAATATTGTAAGCCCGTTTCCGTTTTTGTAATTGGCATTATTTACTGTAGCTCCTGCCTGTAGTTGAGCAAGTCCTGTACCGTCACCAATAAGGAATATGATGCTCTTGACAGGCTTGTTGCTTCCATCATTTTTGTAAGTGGGGGTATATACGTTGATACCTTTCGATAGTTGCAGAAGCTTGTTGTTAAAACCTTGAAAACCAACTGTTGTTCTATCCAGCCTTTTGGCACGTGCTACATCATCGGTTATATCTTCATTCTTCCCTATTTGGTAGTTCTTATTGTCGAAATGCGAGAAATAATCGGCACACGCTTCAGGGCGATCGGTATTAATGTAATCTATTCCTAGATTGTGGAATGTATTCCATGCGGTAACGCCATCGGGCGTTCCCCAAAAACGGATAGGCTTGCCCAATGCATGTACTTCATTGATTACTTTTACCACTTTTTCCAACTCTGCTTTTTTAATAGAACCCTTACCGTTCCATACCGAATAGTCGGCAAAAGAAAGGCTTATCATTGCTATTCTTTTCAGCTGTTCGGGCGTATAGTCGGTTTTATATCCATCGAATGAAATGAATGACGGATATTTGGAATAATCTTTCTCGGCAGGACGATTCCCCGATATAACAACCTTTACGGCATAAGGGTTAACCGCAGCGTCGAAAACCTGAGGATAGGCTTTCAGTTTGGATACTAATATATCCAAAGTCGGATTTGCCGGAGTTTTCAGATCTACCAAAAGAATAAGCGTTTTATCTGAGTTTTTCCAAGGTCTTCCTCCGTTTTGTTTAAAAAGATTGACCAACGGGGTGATGTATGCTTCGTCTAAAGTCGGGGCATTGGCTACGTCTTTGAGGTCGTGTGCCACCTTCAATTCATTGGCTTTCCCTGTGGTGTAAATATCAGCTTCTATAGATGCTACTTGCTGTGCATAAGCCTGATAGAACGGCACTCTTTGCTCGTAATCGTTATGAGAGTGAATGAGTATCCGTTGCTGTGCATTGATAGATATACTTATTAAGCCTGTCAATAAGACTAATAAATATAATTTGTTTAAAATATGTCTCATGATTAAAAACCTTTTTTTGATTGTTATTCTGATCGGATCGAAGCTTCTTTTATTGATATAGAAACTTCGTTACACGCAGGATAGCACAAATTCTATAATTATTTTATTTCTATTTGAGCAACTACTACAGAATGGTCTGAAATGAATATATCGTCCAATTTTTCAGGGAGCACACTGTGTTTAGCTACCTTGATGCCCTTGCTTACAAAAACATAATCGATAAACTCACGTCTTTCCATTGGTACTTTTCCAAATCCGTGGAATGTCCAGTCTGTACCGCTTTTCTCTACTGCAATATCTTTCGAATGGATAAGATGTTCAGGACTATTCACATCTGTAACATGCTTGATAACATCCGATTCGGGTGTTGCATTAAAGTCTCCTGTCATAATGATCGGCAAACCGTTAGCAAGAGCGTTTGCTCTGCTTAGCAATAAAGTTACACCTTCCTGACGCGCGATTTTACCCACATGATCGAGATGTGTATTGATAAAGAATAATTGTTTTTTACTGCTTATATCCTCCAGTATAGCCCATGTAGCAATGCGCTCGCAAGCTCCATCCCAACCTTTAGAACCTGCCACTTCGGGTGTTTCACTCAGCCAGAAGTAACCGGATTTTATTTCCTTGAATCTATCCTTCTTATATAATATAGCACTGTATTCTCCCTTTTCGATACCGTCTTCACGGCCAACTCCTATCGCGTTATATTCGGGCAGGCGAGATTTTAAGTCATTCAGTTGGTTTACAAGCACCTCTTGTGTTCCAACGATGTCAGCATTCTGACTCTTTATCGTCTTTGCTGCAACATCTTTTCTGTACTGCCAGTTGTTCAGGCTGTCGTCAGGATTATCGTAACGAATGTTGAAGCTCATTACATTGAGGTCTATTGGCTTGCTATTGCATGAAGCCAATAATACGATTACAGCAAGAAAATAAAATAACTTTTTCATCTTATCAAGGTTTTTATTTTGTGAATAAATTAGATGCCGGTATATTCTCAAACTTCTCGGATGTTGGCTTTTTCCAACCCCAACTCAGGTGCTCTCCTTCGTAATCCTCAAAGTATTGGAGCTTGTATGTGTGGTGGCCTTTTTTCAGGGCAATTCGGCCGGTGGCAGATATGGCTGCATGCGAACCATCGTTGTCAACTATCTTTATATTGTCAATATACAAGACACTGCCGTCGTCGGAGGTAGTCATGAATTCGTAGACGCCATCTTCTGGTACAAAGATAATACCTGTGAATATAAATGCAAAATGATCAGCTTGTTTTGCTCCGTTTATTGACGGTTCGGCTATTATTCCTTTCTCTACGAGAGGTGGCTTCTGTATCTGGTCTACAGCACTGAAGTATCCTTCGTAATAATGAAAGTTTGTACCATTCTCTTTGGCCAAAGCTGATACAGGGTTCTTGAATACAGCCTTTGTGGCTTGAATCGTAAATATGCGGCTCGGGATAAATCCATCTTTGTACGCACGGGCTTTGATCGTTGTAGTTGCAGTTATTGCTATTGGCTCGGAATAGAGAGCCGATTCTTCGGTTGGCTCTTTCCCGTCGAGGGTGTAATAGACTTTCACATCTTTTGTCGCCGAATGCAAATCAACAGTTGTATTGTCAATGAAGAGATCCAGATCCTTTGTTGTATATGGTATCGAAACAATCTTTCCTGTAGTCATCGAATGCGGATAATCAGATTCTGCTATGCCTCTGGACTTGTTTGGAGTAGATGATAAGTTGAAATCGAGTATCCCTCCTTGCATTAGTTCTTGGTAGGTGACATAATTAGCAGCTATCTCTTTTCCGTTGAGAGAAACTTTGTTGATATACATATTCTTTTCAGGGTGATTAGCCTTGATAGTCAATGTTTTTCCGTTCGCTAATTTTATTGTTGCTTTTTCAAACAGCGGAGTTGTCAACGAAAATTCATTCGACCCCGGGCATACAGGGTAAATACCCATACTGCTAAGGATATACCAAGCAGACATCTGCCCGCAATCTTCGTTACCACTGATTCCCTCAGGAGTCGGCTGATACATCTCGGATAGTATGCGGCGGGTCATAGCCTGAGTTTTCCAAGGCTGACCAACATAATTATAGAGGTATGCCATATGATGGCTCGGCTCGTTGCCGTGCGCATATTGCCCTATAAGTCCTGTGATATCCGACATGTGTCCGTCAACTTTCGACTTCACAACAAAGAGGCTATCCAGCTGAGACGTGAATTCATCTTTCCCCCCGAAGAGCTGTATAAGACCATTTACGTCATGCGGAACAAAGAAACGGTACTGCCATGCAGTAGCTTCTGTATACGCACGTCCGGGTTCAAAAGGATTGAAAGGGCTGTCCCAATTTCCGTCCATACGTTTACCTCTAAAGAATTTGGTATGTCCGTCAAATACATTGATGTATGATAGTGCTCTTTCGGTATATACTTTGTAATCATCCTCTTTCCCTAACTCTTTTGCCATTTGCGCAATACACCAATCGTCGTATGCATATTCGAGGAGACATGACACTGACTCTCGTTTTATGTTTGAAGGTATAAATCCGTATTTGATATAATAGTCAGAACCTTTTTTGTTTTTGTCGGACGAAATTTTCATGGCTTCATAAGCCTTAGCAATATCAAAACCTCGTATTCCTTTCATGTAGGCATCGGCTATTACCGATACCGAGTGGTAGCCGATCATAGTGTTTGTTTCTCCTGCAGATAGCGGCCAGATAGGAAGTTCACCCGAGGCATCATACATATCGAGGTAAGAGTTGATAATATTATTTACGAGTGTAGTATCTGTTAGTGTAATGAGAGGGTTCCACGCACGGAACGTATCCCAAATAGAAAATGTTGAGTAATATTTTTCTCCCTCGGGCAATATCCCAACCTTCATATCATGGCGGCGAAACTGTCCGTTTACGTCACTCATTATATTGGGTACTACTTTTGAGTGATATATGGCGGTATAGAAGTTTTTCAAATCATTTTCGCTTCCGCCTTCTACAACGATTTCCGATAACGCTTCAGTCCAAAGGTTACGGGCTTGATTGTGTACTACATCAAAGTCGAAATCTTCGACATCGTGACTCAGGTTTTTTCGTGCATTTTCTTCACTTACAACCGAGAAAGCAACCTTGGCTATAATCGGTGTACCATCCGAAGATCCAAATTTGAGGACGGCTTGTTGATTATTCGTTTTAGGTTTGGCTTCCTTGTCCAGAATGACACCATCGTTAACTAAGTCGAAAGACTGAATGTCTTTAGAAAACTGAGCAACGAAGAACACATACTGATTGATTACCCATCCCTGAGTTCTTCTCATTCCCGACACTTCATTGTTTGCCGATTGCCTGATAACGAGCGAGTCGATAACTTCTTCGGCCAACACATGTGCCATGTCTATAATTATGGCTTGGTTTTTATCTTTCTCGAAGGTGTATCGGTGTACACCTGTATATGTTGTAGCTGTTAGTTCAGCTTTAATTCCTTCTTCTTTGAAATCAACCGAATAATATCCGGGTGAGGCTTTTTCGTCTTGATGCGAAAAGGCAAGAGGCTCGAAAATATAACCTTTCGATACCGGTTTTATGTCTTTGGTGGTAGGATGGAAAAGCACGTCGCCCAAATCGGCACAGCCTGTTCCACTAAGATGAGTGTGCGAAAATCCTAAAATAGAAGAATCGCTATAATGATAGCCCGAACATGCATCCCAGTCTCCAGTACGGGTGTCGGGGCTCAATTGTATTGCTCCATACGGAGTGGTAGCTCCGGGATATGTGTGTCCATGAAAACCTGTTCCGATAAATGGGTCTACATAGTCGATAGGGTTTTTAGGTAGATTTGTACAGCTAATTAAAAATCCAATAATAAAGGTTGATACGAGTATTTTCTTCATTAAGCTTTATATATTAATTACGGTTGCCTCAATTTATCATTAAGAAGGAACTATCCAAAATGTATTTTCTACTTCTGCGACAGTTCCTTCTCTATGACAATATCAAATTTCTGTTTTATTTAAAGTTCGAATATCCATCATTCGGGTTATTAACCAATAAATAATCAGTGTTTTCTATCTCACGTTGCGGAATAGGGAAGTGTGCATCTTTAGCTGGATCAAACGTTCTAGGACCTCTTGGATCGCTTGCCGTTGTTGCAGCAGCATATACTTCCTTTGCCAGTCCCCAACGAACAAGGTCGTAATGACGTTCGTCTTCATAAGCTAACTCACAACGGCGTTCTTTAACCAAATCATTGAATGTAGGAGCCGATATCGCCTTTGAATTGTCTCCGCCAAAAGCTCTTACTCTAACTTCGTTGAATGAGGCAGCCGCTGCAGCCACACCTTTAGTACGATCGTTCGGACCTCCTCCGGCTAAGAATATTTCAGCTTCTGCATGGATAAGTAATACATCAGCATAGCGTAATAGAGGCACATCTGCACCGGTTTCCCAGTTCCAGCCTGTAAGATCATTATATGCAGCAGAATATTTTGTACCCATATATCCTGTACTCATGTCCTTAATAAGAGCACTGGTAAGCGTTGTTTGTTTACCTAAGAAGAAAACATCATCACCCGCACCTTTAAGCGTTACCAGACGGCGAAGGTCTCCGGTTGAAGTCAAGTTTGGTTTCTCGAATGCATCAAACAAGCTTTTGGTAGGAGCAAAGTAATACCAGCCAGTACCACCCGAAAGAGTTCCCGAAAGAAGGATGACAGATGTTACTGTTCCTTGGTTTCTCACCGGCTTGTTCGTAAGATTGAAAAGTACTTCTTCATGCTTTTCTCCTGCCGGAGAGAACAAGTGCGCATAACCGTTATTATTTGTCTTGTCTAAAGAATACTTGCCCGAGTTGATTACTTTTTCTGCGGCAGCTTTAGCTTCGTTATATTTACCCCAATGTGCATATACTTTTGCAAGAAGCCCGTAAGCAGCACCTAGCTGTGGACGACCTTCAGCACCTTTGTCTCTAGTCCAAAGACTTTGTTTCTCGAAATGAGAAATGGCTGTTTTCAAATAACCTTCGATGCGTGTATATGTCTCGGTTTTTGTTTCCCGCGGCTTGTTTATTTCCTGAGGTTTATTATAATCATAGAATGGCAATCCTCCATATCTTTTTGCTAAATGGAAATAAGCAAAAGCACAAAGGAAATTAGCTTCACCAAGAATGATATCTTTGTTTTTGTCAGGCATTTCAATGTTAGGCGCATATTTCATTACGTCATTCGATCGTCTGATAACTTTATACATTATTTTCCAGTTCGAAAACTGTCCGCTTGATGCATTTGTTGTTGTTCTGAATTCGGTGAGGGCTTCATCGTCGCCTTTGCTACGATTGATTACCATATCGTCGCTGGCAGCACCTACCCACCAGTGTCCCCGCCCGAAACCTTCTTCTTCATAAAAAGGGGCATAGGCAGCATCTAACCCTAATTGAGCATCGGCTTCTGTATTCCAAAAGTTTGAAAGCCCGTAAGGTTCCCTATCTAAATCACACGATGTGATAAAAATGAATGGGATGAATAGTAATAATTTATATAGTTTCATGTTTTATTCGATTTAAAAGTTAATATTTACACCCATAATGAAAGTTCTAGGCTGAGGGAATTGTCCTCTGTCCACACCTATTTCGGTAACTCCGTAGCTATCCAATTCATTTGCATAAGTTTCACCTAGTTCAGGGTCGAAGCCTTTGTAGCTGGTGAATGTAAGCAAGTTCTGTACGGTAGCGTAAACTCTTAGTTTTTGCAATCCTAATTTTTTGATTGTGTTTCTGTTGAAAGTATAACCAAAGGTAAGTGTTTTCAGTCTCAGATAATCACCTTTGTCAACATAGTAATCAGACATCCTGCGGTTGTTGTTGGTATCCTTGATTGTAACACGTGGGCCATTGCCTCCGGGGTTGTTTGTTGGGTGATAACGGTCTAGGATAGCTGCAAACTGATTGTAACGAGGATCAACGAACATACCTTCATATTTGATGGCGTTGAATATATCGTATCCGGCAACACCTTGGAAGAAGAAGCTAAGATCGAAACCTTTATACTCAAGGTCGGCTCCAAATCCATAAGTGAAATCAGGGAATCCGCTACCAATATTTGTTTGGTCGTTAGAGTCTATTTTTCCATTACCATCCAAATCGAGGAACTTAAGGTCTCCAACTTTTGCGGCAGGTTGTATTTTTTCTCCTTTTTCATTTACGTAAGTATCTATTTCTTCCTGAGATTTGAATACACCTCCATTTTTATAGCCATAGAAGTGTGCTATCGGTTCGCCCACTCTGGTTCTTGTGATGTTAGTGCCACGGTAAGAACTTGTAAACATGTTTCTGTTACCTGTACCCATTGAAAGAACTTCATTTTTCACCTTGCTGAAATTGCCGTATGCGCTTATATTAAAGTCCTTAACTTTAGTATTGTATGATAAGTTCATATCAAAACCACGGTTACGCACTTCGGCAGCATTTACCATCATACCTCCGTCTACACCGGCTAATGAAGGTACAGGTATCTCTAACAATACATCTGACGATTTTTTGATGAAATAGTCGAATCCGAAATCAAACTTGTTGAGGAAGCTGATATCTAAACCTAAGTCTGTTTGAGTGGTTACTTCCCATTTCAGGTCAGGATTTGCTAATGTAGCCTCATATCGTCCAAAGCCTGCAGTTTCTGTGCTGCCAAAAACAGTGTTGTATCCATCATTATCTGTTGTGTTGGCAATAAGCACTTTGGTAGGGTAATTGCTTCCCATATCCTGATTTCCTAATTTACCCCACGATGCTCTCAGCTTTAAGTTTTGGATTGCCTTTTCTTTCAGGGTTTCAAAGAAAGACTCTTCTGAAATACGCCATCCTCCCGAAACAGAAGGGAAGTATCCCCAACGGTTTCCTTTTGCAAATTTAGAAGAACCATCGGTACGGAAGTTTGCTGATAATAGGTATCTGTCGCCAAATGAATAGTCGATTCGCGCGAAATAAGAATTCATAGCCCATTCTTCACGGCCACCTTGCATCCATGCTATATTGGTTGCAGCAGAAAGATAACGTTGCGATTTATCTTCGGAGATAAAACCTGTACCGCGAGCATTTGTATATTCAGAGTTGAATGCTTCGTAAGAAGTACCTCCCAAGAGCATAAGCTTGTTAAGTCCTATCACTTTGTCATACTTCAATGTAGTGGTTGTGATCCACTTTGTATCTTTCCACCCTCTTTCGGTAAGTTCGTTTGTATTCGACGCACGTCCGGCTTCAGGTACTCTGGTTACAAACCATTTATCACCCCAATCAGACCAATCATAGCCTAAATCTGTTTTGATTGTAAAATCATTTAAGAATTTGTACTCAGCATATACATTTCCAAATATGCGGTCGCGAGTACGTGCACGGTCCGATCTGTCTAATACAGCTACCGGGTTTCTGAGGTCGGCACCTAATTCTCCACTTCCGCTATAGATACCTTTGGCTTTGTTTTCGTATACAGAAACAGATGGGTCGAATTGAAGTGCAGAAGCAATAGCTCCATTTGCTCCCATTTCCGGAACCAGCATTTGCTTAGAGTGTGTGATCATCAAGTTTTCTCCAACCTTGAAATTTTTGAAAACTTCCAGTTCTGTATTGATACGCAGTGTTGTACGATTGAAATTTGAATTCTTTAGAAGTCCGTCTTGTTTAAGATGGGCTCCCATGATATTATACTTGAATTTATCGGAACCTCCTGAGAGCGACAAATCATAATTAGCCTGATAAGCAGCATTTGAGAAAATCTCATCCTGCCAGTTTGTTCTGCTCACTTTTGCAAAATCAGATGTGTAATAATTCGGAGCCGTTTTGTCGTATCCGTCATATTTTATAGCATTGTCGTATGCTTCCAAATGGATCGTATTACGTTGTGCTGCATTCAGAACATCTATTTTTCGTTGGGCCATCGATACTCCATGATGAGTATTGAATGCAATATTCACTTTATCAGATTTACCTCCCTTTTTAGTCTGAATAATAACAACTCCGTTTGCTGCACGTGAACCGTAGATAGCCGCAGATGCAGCATCTTTCAATACGTCGATACGCTCTATGTCGCCCGGATTGATATCGTTCATATTATCAGCCGGCATACCGTCGATTACATAAAGTGGTTCGTTGTTACCAAATGTACCCATCCCACGGATACGGATAGAAGTTCCCGATCCCGGAGCTCCACTACTTTGCAGTACGGTAACACCCGACATACGACCTTGCAGCGCACTATTGATACCGCTTACTGACATATCGTTCAGGCTCGACATTTTTACGGATGATACCGCTCCTGTCAGGTCGGCTTTTTTCTGTGTTGTATATCCCACAACAACAACTTCGTCCAAAGTTTGAGTATCTTCTTTAAGAATGATGTCTAAGGTGCTTTGATTTCCTATTTTTACTTCTTGAGGAACAAAGCCAACATAGTTAAATGCCAGAACTGCTCCGCTGGGAACATTTATAGAATATTTTCCGTCAAGGTCGGTGATTGTTCCTGTTGTTGTGCCTTTAACGGCGATACTAACCCCCGGAAGCGTGAAGCCTTTTTCATCTTTGATGACTCCCGAAATTTCACGGCCTGTTTGTTTACTATCTTTTACTTCGTTTGTTCCGGCAACAGATAATATAATCTGATCATCTACTATGGTATAAGTGATGTTCGAATCCTCGAATAGAGAATTTAGTATTTCATTTACCGGTCTGTCTTTTACATTTATCGATACAATCTTATCTGTATTGATAAGCTTGTCGTTGTACATAAAATGGTAAGAAGACGCTTTTTCTATTTCTTTTAGTACAGAGCGGATAGCCCCTGTTCTATTGATAGAGATGCTGTCTATCCGTTTCGATTGGACGGTGAAGGACATTAAAAATAGCCCTAAAAATAAGAGATATTTGCTTTTCCCTCCTAAAATAAATTTTATTAATGTCATGGTATATTTTTTTTAAGATTAATGTTGAAAAATACGGGTTCAGATGGAGCAAAAAAATCCAGCCCCCTTAGAAGTAAGTGGTAATGTCTTTTCATAAATTTTCTTGTTTTAAAAAACATCATACAAATGAATATCCTTATTCTTAAGGAATCACTTCGACGATATTAAGTTTTAATTAAAAGGAATAACACATTTTGTTCATACTGGTTCGATTTTAGGTTTTAAATTTTAGATTTAAGTTTCTGAGTTAATATTATTTTTTGTCCTTGTCTTTTCCATTCCAATTGAGGTGTACTCAATGATAGCATGTTCATTATCTGATATATTGATTCATCTTTGATCGTCGCCGTAAAGCGATATTCTTTCAGGCTTTCATCTTGTATCACAATATCTACCCCATAAACCCTATTCAGCTTTTGTACGACTTCCTCGAGCGGCTTATTATTGAATAATAAAACCCCCTGTTCGTAAGCGTCATACTCGTTCGGTGTGCTGTTAGATATTGTATATTTTCTATCTGTTTTGTTAAATACCAATCGGGTATCAGGTTTCATTGTTATCGGGTGATTCAGCCTTGGAGAATTAAAATCTACAATGCCCCGTTCCAGATAGACCTGTATTGTATTATCTGCATCATAATCTCTGACCGAGAATTTAGTTCCGTATGCTTTTACCCTTGTTCCGTCTGTTGTTTCTACATAGAAAGGGTTCTTCGGGTTTGATTTCACCTCAAAAGTTCCTTCACCATCTAAAATAACAAGCCGCTCTTCATCAGAAAACCGATCAGGATATTTTAGTGTCGACCCTGCGTATAGAGATACTTTCGACCCGTCGGGGAGAGAGATATTTACTACTTTGGCATTTGTTGCAGCTACTTCGTTATAGACCACAGGGCCTGTCTTGTATTTATCTATCAGCAGGTATGTGAAGCCCAATATCAAAGGAATTGTGATGATTGCAGCCGAATTGGCTAACCAGCGACGCCAGTTTATTGTTTTCTTCTCTGCCAAAGAGAACGGTATTTGAGGGATCTCTTTATTTATAGACAGTGCTTCCGAAGCCTTATACACGAGATTCCATTGATGGAATATCTTACGTGCTTCGTCAGAAGACGACAAAAAGTACTCAAACTCTACTTTTTCTTCAGAGCTTAGTTCTTTGTTGTGAAACTTGAATATTAGCTTTTCAAATTTTTCTTTATCCATAATAGAATTTAGTGGCTTCTATCTATAAGACAGATAACTCATAGGTCACCCTATGAAAAAATTAATTTTTTTTGAAAAAAAGGAAAAGAAGAACGTATGGTAGGAAATCTTTCAATGATACCGATAATATAATCAGTGACTTATGCATGTATGATTCTACTGTTTTTATCGAAATGTTTTTTCTTTCGGCTATTTCTCTATAAGTAAGATGTTCAAATCGGCTCATTCTGAATACTTCCCTGTACTTTTCGGGGAGTTCATCTATTGCTTTTTCAATCAAACTTTCCAATTCTTCAACAGAATATAAATCGTCAGAAGTGTAGGGGTCGTACGTATTCAATATATACTGCTCGTAAGTCATTTGTGTTTTTTGCTTTTCTATCAAATTGAGGCAGTGATTTCGTGTTGCTGTAAGGAGGTAGGAACGCACAGAGGTATTGATGAATATATTTTTTCGGTCTCTCCACATCTTTAAAAACACATCGTGTATGCAATCTCTAACAGAGTCTTGATCCGATATGTATCTGTTTGCAAATACGCATAATGGTGCATAAAAAAGATTATATAGCCTGTCGAAGGCATTGTGATCATCTTCTTTTATCAGATCAAACAATCTATCATATGTGTTTTCCCTCTCCATTCGAAAACTGATATATAACAAACATCCTGCAAATGTAGGATATATTTTTAGGCTTAAATGTTAATTAAGAAAATAATATGTAAGATTTCCCTTATCTTTATACCTTCCTTATATTCAGAAAATAGAAGGTTAATCTTTAATCTTTAAATATAGACCTTGAAGTAAAATATTTTAAACATAAAATATTCACCATGAAAAAATTCATTATTTTATTTTCTTCATGTTTGTTATCGTTTAACTGTGGAGCTCAGCAATCTAAAGGACAATCTCTCGTATTGAAAACTCCTGTAAAAGAGCGTCCGGCAGGACAAACAGATGTACTCGAGTTGAGAACCGAACGCTTACCTGTGGTGCGTGTAGCATTTATCGGCTTAGGGATGCGAGGCCCCGGAGCTGTGAACCGCATGACTTATATTCCGGGGGTGGAGGTTGTCGCATTATGCGATGTAGAGCAAAAAAACACAGAGAAAGTAAATAAAATGCTTGAAGAAAAAGGTCTTCCTAGGGCTCTTGAGTTTTATGGAGATACCTCTGTGTGGCGTAAGGTCACAGCCCTTCCCAATGTAGATCTTGTTTATGTGGCAACAGACTGGTTGTCGCATGCAAAAATAGGTATTCAGGCGATGAAAGACGGCAAGCATGTGGCAATTGAAGTTCCCGCTGCTGTAACAATGGATGAAATATGGGGATTGATCAACACCTCCGAGCAAACCAGAAAACATTGTATGCAGTTAGAAAATTGCGTATATGATTTCTTCGAACTCACAACCCTGAATATGGTACAGCAAGGATTGTTAGGGGAAGTAATTCATGGCGAAGGTGCTTATATTCATGGATTACAACCATATTGGGATGAGTACTGGAACGACTGGCGCATGGACTTTAATAAAAAGCATCGTGGCGATGTATATCCTACGCACGGACTTGGACCTGTATGTCAGGCGATGAATATACACCGTGGCGACAAACTGAACTATTTGGTTGCGATGGATACGAAGGCGATAGGCAATCCTGAATTTTTGAAAAAGAAAAGAAATGAAGAAGTAAAAGATTTTCGCAATGGAGATCATACCACCACTATGATTGGAACAGAGAATGGGAAATCTATATTGATAGAACATAATGTAACATCACCTCGTCCATACAACCGCATGTATCAGCTTACCGGGACAAAAGGTTTTGCGAACAAATACCCGATAGAAGGATATGCTTTAGACAGTGAAGAGCTTGACCCCGCATTGACCAAGAATCATGAAAACCTGACGGCTCACAGCTTCGTGCCCGAAGATGTGCAAGTGGCATTGATGGAGAAATACAAACATCCTATAGCAAAAGATATAGAAGATCAGGCTAAGAAAGTCGGAGGACACGGAGGAATGGACTTCATCATGGACTATCGTCTGATATACTGTCTTCAAAGGGGGCTTCCGCTAGATATGGATGTATATGACCTTGCCGAATGGTGCAGCCTGATACCACTAACGGAAATCTCGCTCGACAATAATTCAGCTCCTGTAGAGATTCCCGACTTCACTCGTGGAGGGTGGAATAAAATAAAAGGATTGAAATTTGCTCAGTAATCCCCTTCGTAGACCTTTATAAAAGGATAAAGGAAAAGGAGTTGTCGGTGTTCACTTTAGTCGAAAAGGGTAGGGGTAAACTTGAAAAAGAATTATTTTAGTAAAAGGGAGTAATCTCTCTATATTCTAAACTTAAATATACTTATGAAAAAAAATTACTTGATTATTTTAGCCGTATTCTGCACGGCTCTGTTTTCAATGACAGTATCAGCCCAGAAATTATTTAATCTTAAGTCTCCGAATGGTAAACTGGAAGCTGTAATTAATGTAGGTAAAACAGTCGATTATTCTGTTTTGCATAACGGCGATCTTATGCTCGACAAGTCTACGATTTCCATGTCACTCAGTGACGGTACTTTTTATGGAAAAGACGCGAAGTTGTCGGGATCATCTACAAAGACCGTAAATCAGACAATTAGTGCTCAGGTATATAAACGTAAGCAGATAAAAGATAATTATAATGAGCTTACGCTCAAATTTAAAGATCACAGTATTCTCTTTAGAGCATACGACGATGGTATTGCTTACCGTTTTGTGTCTGCCTCTAAGAAGCCTTTTGCAGTACAAGGCGAACAGGTTGAGTTTAATTTCCCTGCAGACAGCAAAGCTTTTATCAACTATACTAATAAACAAGAATCGGCTACTTTCGACGAACAATTCTTCAATTCGTTCGAACAACCGTATGTTCATAATCTTTTGTCTGAGTGGAATAAGAAAAGACTAGCTATAAGCCCTTTGGTAGTAGAGGGAGTAAAAAGTAAAAAGGTTTGCATTGTAGAAGCTGACCTTCTTAACTATCCGGGAATGTTCTTATATCCGGGAGATAAAGCCAATATTCTGAAAGGGATTTTTGCTCCGTATCCGAAAGATGTAGAACAAGGAGGGCACAACAATCTGCAAATGGTTGTAAAATCTCGTGAGAATTTCCTTGCAAAATTTGATGGTGCTACCAATTTCCCTTGGCGTGTGGTAATCGTTTCCGAAAAAGATTCAGACCTGGCAGATAGTGATATGGTGTACAAGCTGGCAACACCGTCTCAGGGTGACTACTCTTGGGTAAAACCGGGCAAGGTAGCATGGGACTGGTGGAACGATTGGAATCTTTATAATGTAGATTTCAAGACAGGCGTGAACAATCAGACGTATAAATATTATATAGACTTCGCATCTAAATATGGTATAGAATATGTAATTCTGGATGAGGGATGGGCTGTGAATTTGAAAGCCGATCTGTTTCAGGTTGTTCCCGAAATTAATTTGCCCGAACTTGTCGCTTATGCTAAATCGAAGAATGTAGGTCTTATCCTTTGGGCAGGATTTCATGCTTTCGATCGTGATATGGAAGCCGTTTGCAAGCATTATAGCGAGATGGGAATCAAAGGTTTTAAAGTAGACTTTATGGATAGGGACGATCAGGTTGTTGTTGATTTTCACCGTCGTGGTGCAGAAACGGCTGCTAAATATAAGATGATGTTAGACTATCACGGTACTTACAAGCCTACTGGTTTGCAACGAACATATCCGAATGTGATTAACTTCGAGGGCGTAAATGGATTGGAGCAAATGAAATGGGCTGAAAACCTCGATCAGGTTACCTACGATGTTACTATTCCGTTTATTCGCCAAGTAGCAGGACCTATGGATTACACGCAAGGTGCGATGCGCAATGCTACAAAGGGGAATTACAGAAGTGTGAATAACGAAGCCATGAGCCAAGGTACACGTTGCCGTCAGCTTGCTGAATATGTTATTTTCGAATCTCCCTTGAATATGCTTTGTGACAGTCCGTCAAACTATATGGCAGAACAGGAGTGTACTGAGTTTATCGCTGCTGTGCCTACCGTTTGGGACAATACAGTTGCGCTGAATGGAGAAATTGCAAAATATGTAGCCATTGCCCGTCAAAAGGGAGATGCATGGTATGTGGGAGCATTGACAAACTGGGATGCCCGTACAATGGAGCTTGATTTGTCGTTCTTGGGCGAAGGTAACTTCAAAGGGGAAGTGTTTAAAGACGGAGTAAATGCCGATCGTGTTGCTAAAGACTACAAAAAAGAAATAATAGATATTCCCGCCGATCGGAAGCTTCCAATATCAATGGCTCCGGGTGGAGGTTATGTTGTGAAAATAACAAAGAAATAAAAATAATTATTCTTCTATTATAAGATAAGAGGCTGCCCCCCAGAAATGAGAGACAGCCTCTTTTGTTATAAAAAAATAATCACGGCTTTATTTTATATTTTGCTCAGCGCCTGATCCAAATCAGCGATAATATCGTCAATATTTTCGATACCGACTGATAATCTTAACAATCCCGGAATAGCCCCTGCCAAAACTCTTTCTTCGTCCGAAAGTTGTTCGTGAGTTGTAGTTGCAGGATGGATGATTAGAGATTTAGCATCACCTACATTTGCTAAGTGGCTTATCAGTTGGAGTGAGTTTATCACTTTGTCGGCATTGTCCCCCGCTCCTTTTACTTTGAAAGAAAGTACACCGCCGGCTCCTTTTTTGAAGTATTTTTTAGCCAATGCGTGGTATGGGCTGCTTTCTAGTCCCGGATAGTTTACATATTCTACTTTAGGATGGTTTTCCAACCATTTAGCAGCAGCCAATGTGTTTTCTACATGACGTTCTACACGAAGTGATAGGGTTTCCAATCCTTGTAGCAAAAGGAATGAGTTGAACGGGCTGATTGTACTCCCCCAGTCTCTAAGTCCTTCTACTCGGGCACGTATCGTAAATGCGATATTACCGAATGGGCCATTTGCTCCAAATACATCCCAGAATACGAGTCCGTGATAGCTGTCGGAAGGCTCTGTAAATTCAGGGAACTTACCATTGCCCCAGTTAAACTTACCACTATCTACAATCACCCCGCCAAGAGATGTTCCATGTCCGCCTATCCATTTGGTAGCACTTTCTACTACAATGGTAGCCCCATGTTCTATCGGGCGGAAGAGTGCACCTCCTGCACCGAACGTATTATCTACAATTAATGGTATTTCGTATTTGTCGGCTACAGCAGCGATAGCTTCAAAATCAGGGATATTCAGATCGGGATTTCCGATTGTCTCCAGATAAAGGGCTTTTGTTCTGTCATCAATCAGCCTTTCGAACGAAGCCGGCTCGTCATCCGGAGTAAAGCGTGCTTCTACTCCCAAACGTTTGAACTGTGACTTGAACTGATTGTGTGTACCACCATACAGATGCGAAGTAGTAACAAAGTTGTCTCCCTGCGACAATATGTTGTTAAGCGCCAAAAATTGAGCGGAGTGGCCTGATGCTGTTGCCAGAGCAGATGTTCCGCCTTCAAGAGCAGCTATACGTTTTTCAAATACATCTGTAGTCGGATTCATCAGACGAATGTATATATTCCCGAATTTACGGAGTCCAAACAAATCGGCTCCATGTTGTGCGTCATCAAAAGTGTATGACGTTGTTTGATAAATAGGTACAGCACGTGATCGTGTAACCGGATCTACCTCTTGTCCGGCATGTACTTGTAACGTTTCAAATTTATAGTTGCTCATATTTTTTTGTTTTTATAAAATGAGAGTAATTGATTGTACAATCAATTACTCATAACTAAATAAAGATAACCTTTAAGATCGTATTATGTTGATTAAAGTGGGTATTCTTCGAAAGCATACAATACTGTAGACAAATAACGCTCTCCTGTATCGGGAAGGATTACAACGATATTCTTTCCTTTGTTTTCAGGATTTTTTGCTAACAATGTAGCGGCATACGCTGCTGCGCCCGAAGATATACCTACCAATAGACCTTCTTCGCGAGCCAGTTCACGGCTTGTGCGGATGGCATCGTCATTGCTTACCTGAATTATTTCATCTACAACAGAGTTATTGTATGTTTTTGGCACAAAGCCTGCTCCTATACCTTGTATTTTATGCGGGCCGGGTTTGCCTCCTGATAATACAGGTGAGTCTGTTGGCTCTACAGCCACTATTTGCACATTTGGGTTGTGTTTTTTCAAAACTTCGCCTACACCGCTTACAGTTCCGCCTGTACCGACTCCTGCTACAAAGATGTCGACTTTACCATCGGTGTCACGCCAGATTTCCTCAGCAGTCGTTTTTTTATGTATTGCAGGGTTTGCAGGATTCGCAAATTGTTGAAGAAGAACTCCCTTCGGGTTTTGTCTTTGTAGTTCTTCGGCTTTTGCTATCGCACCTTTCATGCCATCGGGGCCCGGAGTAAGAACAATATTTGCACCAAGTGCTTTAAGTAGATTTCTACGCTCTATACTCATGGTTTCAGGCATTGTTAATGTAAGCTTATAGCCTTTTGCCGCAGCTACGAAAGCAAGCCCTATCCCTGTGTTTCCACTGGTTGGTTCTATCAGTTCGCTGTCGGGGTGAAGTAGTCCCGATGCCTCTGCTTCTTCTATCATCGCATTGGCAATACGGTCTTTGACGCTCGATGCCGGATTGAAGTATTCTAATTTAGCAATTACATGAGCATCTACTCCATGTTTCTTATTATAATTTGATAGCTCCAATAGCGGAGTGTTTCCGATAAGATCAGTTAATTTTTTTGCAATTTTTCCCATAACCGTTGATTTGTTTGTTTAATTATTGATACAAAGGTACATACTTTGAGGTACATATAAAATCGCTAAAGTAAGGTATTTTGATACCATGTTTATGGTATATTTTGCTGAGATATTTGATAAAGTAAAAAACGTTAAGAAGAATGTTTGATAGAAATTATTAACGTATATTCGTAGTGCTTTAAGCAAATCTTGTGGAACTTTACAAATCTAAAAAGTAATACATTAATAAACGTTTGAAAGGAAACAATAAATTTGTATAAACGCTATGGAGATATCAGATCTATATAATATATATAAGAAATACCCGGAAATTTCAACTGATACACGTAATAGTCCTAAAGATTCAATATTTTTTGCATTAAAAGGTGCAAATTTTAACGGAAATGAATACGCTGAAAAAGCAATCGATCAGGGCTGTGCCTATGCTGTTGTTGATGAAGAAAGATACGCAACCAGACCGAATATAATATTAGTAAAAGACAGTCTGGAAACACTACAAGAATTAGCCCGCCATCACCGCAAACAATTTATAAAAAAGCCAATTATCGCTATCACCGGAACAAACGGGAAAACAACGACAAAAGAGTTGATTTATTCTGTTTTGTCTCAGGAGTATAATGTGCTGGCGACTCAGGGAAACCTGAATAATCATATCGGAGTCCCGCTAACCTTGCTGAGGATAAAAAAAGAACACGAGATTGTGATTGTGGAAATGGGAGCGAGCCATGTAGGTGAAATCCGCTTTCTTGCCGAGATGGCTTTACCAAACTATGGGCTGATTACGAATCTGGGACATGCACATATCGAGGGGTTTGGTTCGTTCGAAAATGTAGTGAAGGCGAAAGGGGAGTTGTATGAATTTATCCGCAGCACCAAAGATGGGAAGATATTTATAGACTACAGCAATTTGCTCTTACGCGAAATGTCGGAAGGGATAACGTCAATATATTACGGACTGGAGGACGATTTATTTATTTCAGGAAAAGTAACATCTATCAGTCCTTTCCTTGCATTGGAATGGAAATTTGGCAGTAAACGCAATAAGGTACAAACAAATATGATAGGAGAGTACAATCTCTCTAATGCATTGGCTGCAATAACCATTGGTAAGTATCTCGGAGTAAAAGCTTCTTTGATATGTAAAGCCATAGAGGAGTATGTGCCGACTAATAACCGTTCGCAACTAAAGAAAACAGAGAAAAACATGCTTATAATAGATGCATACAATGCCAATCCGACAAGTATGCATGCCGCTCTCGAAAATTTTGACCATATGGATGTAAATCATAAGGTTCTTATCCTTGGAGATATGAAGGAGTTGGGGCCTGATACAGATATGGAGCATCAGAAGATTGCAGATTATATAAGCGATCATAATTTTGAAAGGGTTATGTTTATCGGAGATAATTTCAGCAGGGTAAAAACAAAGTATCCGAGATTTAAAAATCTTGATGACCTGAAAGAATATCTCAAAAAAGATCCGGTTGAAGATAGTTATATATTGCTCAAAGGCTCGAGGGGAGTACAACTTGAGAAATGCATTGACATGCTATAAAAAGATAATAAGTTGAAAATAGAAAAAGATCCTCATTTGGGGATCTTTTTCTATTTATATACTTGATTGATTTTTTGAACAGAATAGAGATTGAGTATCTTAAATCAAATCCTTATAAGGATGAGGATAGTCACTACCCATTGTTTTCTTATATTCTACCACAAATGTCTGATAGCGGATGCGAGCCTCTTCATTTAGCTTTAATCTTTGTAAAGCTTTGGTCTGGAAAACTAAGGCCTCGTCGTTCAACGGGTCTATATTGAACAATGCCTCTGTTAGATTTATAGTTGTCTGATAAGCTTCTGTGGTAAAGCTTTTTTCGATTTCTATTAATAATACAGGTTCCAGTTTATGTTCCATGTCTATCTTGAATGTATCAAAAAGAGCCTGATCTGAAGATCTTAGGAACTTACCACGTGTTAGTATCTCTATTAATTCTTCTCTGTTTTCTTCTATACCCGTAGATATGATTTGAATGCATCTTACAAAGTCGCAATAACATTCGTCGGTTAATACTATTTTAAAATAGCCTTTGTCATATACAAATTCAATTCCATCCAATTCTCCTAGTGCTTTCCTTAAGTGATTGATAGTAACTCCTCTTGAATTCTTTACTTTATCTTCGGGTTTGTCGGGCCATATGAGATTGCTAAGTCGTTGGGAGGTGATACCGTCTTCGATACTATATTGCAGAACAAGAAAGAACATTTGCCTTAGCTTTGTACTGAACATATAGGTAATATCTTTATTGTTTCTATCGCGCACAGTAAACTCACCGAATAGATAAATGGAATTAGGCTTATCAATTCTTTCTTTATCGTTATTCTGTATTCTTAATGTTTGGCTGGTGTTTCTGCTGTTCTTATTTTTCTGAACAAACTTCTTATATAGAAGATACCCTATAATAGAGATACATATACTAGTTAGGCCGATAATTATTAAAACAATAATACCTGATTCTTCTTTCGGATAATTTGTAAGATCTCCCGCTGTAATGGGAGGGAATGCCAACGAATAAACCTTAAGATCGGAAGATACATCATCGGCAAACTCCTGTACAATTGCATACAGATTGTTTAGCTGATGGTCGTAATATAGATTAGCGTTTGTTGTAATCTTATCCGAATATATCGGAATCGAGTCTCCTAATATTTCATAGCTGCCGTCTTTCAGTGAGAAGCGGTACAATTGTAAAAATGATTTCGAAAAATGCTCAGGATAGCACAATGTGTAAAAACAAGAATCATCAAGGATAACCATTCCCCGTACAGGTACTACATTGTTTTTATCCCATGGAATTTCCCAGAGCTTTGTAATATGTTTTGTATTTAAATCAACTTTATGCAGATCATAGAAATATTTTCGTCCTACCACCTGTTCGCCCGATTCGTTGCCCATACCTCCGAATACATATATGGAATTTGTTTTCTTCAGATATCCTACCGACGAAAAGTAACGAGGAAGTATTGTATCTCCGCTAAACCCGTCCAGTGTCGACCATTTTCTCTCGTTTAGGTCGAAACAGTAAAAGTTCTTACTGTAGTACATATTGCCGAATCCACCAAAGATGGTATATTTATCTGTGGAAGGATCGTAGTAAGCTCCGTGATGATGTAGTTGTTTGGGCAGTCGCTCAGTACTTTCCGTTGTCCATTGATATGTGTCCAGATCTAGACTGGCAATCATGGGTTGTTCATCCGTTATATTGTGATACACCTCGTACGCATATAGTCTATTGTTTTTCGTATCGATAAAGTTTGTACCCAAAGCAAGGTTTACCGGACATTTTTCATCAAATACTTTTGTCCTTGTTTCACCCGATCTTACATTATATATAGAGATAGCATCCCTGTTGAAATAATATATTTCTTTCTTTCTTACGTTGTAGTTGGCTCCGGCTACAGTTTCGGATTTGAATGAAGTCTTAAAGCTCCAGTGATAAGCATCATTTATCAGCCATTGTGGATTTAATACTTCTCCCAATGCCTTCCCTTTCGAATCGTGGACAATACTTCCCTCATTCTCTCTTAATGGGAATGTATATTTCTCATTATTCCCCACCGAAAGCTCCTTGATCGCAAAAGAAGGAGTGTCGATAATGTGATCGCTTTTACCAAAGAGAATAACCGGATAGTATTTTTCAGGAAGCCCTGAGGCTACAGCTCTAAATACCCTGTCGTTTACCGTTAATCTTATCGAATCACTCTTTAGGTCAAATGATATTATCATTCTGAGCCAATGCTTATCAAGCTGTTCTTCTTTATTTAGTTCGGCAGTGATCAAGCTGCTTCGTCCTTCTTCGTTGAACTTGAATACAAAACTACTGCCTTGTCCGTCATAAAATAAATTATAGATTTTATCGGATTTCTCATTTTTTATACGAAGAATGTATCCAATTTCTTTTGCAGGATAAAGGGCTATCTTAAAATCGATATTGAAATAGTTGGAAAATGCAACGGATGAATTTTTGAAAACATCGTAAGAAGTTCTCTTATCTATAGCTTGCTCCCCTCCACAAAATTTTAGACCTTGAGATAAGGCTGTTTGTGAATAAAAACAACTAAGTATGAAAAATATATATAGATACAGTTTCATGGAATAGAAAGTACAATTTTCAAGTTAATAAGATTGTTTCCGGGTGACCTCTATTGCAATACTCTGTTTTGTGATAAATGGAGATGGGCAGAGGTGTCTTATCAAGATATAAAGATATTAAAATCTTTTTAATAGAAAGAGATTCCCTTTTAATACCGTTTTAACTGGTTTTTCATAGTTTCTTATAATGTCCACATAATAAGGTAAAAAGAACAAGATTAATGTTTTTTTTACTTAATAACCCAAATTTAACCCAATAATTAACCTTTGAGCGCCAATCTTTGGTAAAAATGATAGCAGGCAATAAATATGTCGAGCTGTATCATAAAAGAAAAATAATTAAATAACCAAAATCTATTAATCAACCAACCAAAAATCAGCCTATGTACATTGATGTTTCTAATTAATGTTAACTCTTAACTTTTATAACATGATTTTAATGAAGAAAATTTTGCGAACATTTCTGTTCGTAGCTATGCTTGGCGGCATAGTATCTGTAGCAGCCTCATGTAGTGATGATGAATCGGAACGTGTCGATTACGGCACTGTTACGGGGATTGTATTAGATGAGATGGATGCTCCTATTAGTGGTGTTACTGTTACCATATCGGGTGTAGAGGAAACAGTGACTACAGGAAGTGATGGCAAATATACTGCCCAGAACGTATCTATTGATTCCCATTCGGTAAAATTCTCAAAGGATGGATTTCAAACAATTGGTGTAACTATTACTGCCGGTAAATTCGATGCAAACAAAGTAGCAACTACAAGTGTAAAAATGGTAAATGCCTCGGCAAAAGTTGTCGGTACCATTACTGATGCTAAAAACGGAGGAGCTCCTCTTGCCGGCGTAACAGTAAGTGTAAGTGCTGATGAAAGTGCTACATCGGGAAGTGATGGTAAGTTTGAAATTAAAAATTTAGTGGCAAACGACTACACCGTAACGTTTACTAAAGCAAACTATGTAACAATAACCAAAACAATAACCAAAAGTGATTTCGTTGATGGTGTTGCAACAATAGATCTAAGAATGGGTGGCGTTGAACTGCTACGAGGTTTAACCGCAGAAGATTTGGTAACTGCCGATAAATGGTATTACAATGAATACCGTGGTGGTGGTAATGCCGATGCGTATCCTCATTGGGATTGGGCATGTGACTATATGTGTTCCCTTACCTTCTGGGGCAACTGGGAAGAGCAATGGGAAGGAACTACGTTACGCATTAGAAACGATGGTGCAGATCAAAAGAATCCTGCCGATTTAGACGTTTTTGATTCATTTACATACGGTAGCAAAAAAATAACAGAAGATAATAAAATTCTTTCTGTGAGACTTCGTACGCATAATGCTGATCCCGCTGCGCCTGCATATTTCGGAGTACAGGTAATAGACCTTTCGGCTGCTGATCCCGTAGCTGTAAAAGTAGGCGATACAAAAACACACGGGTCAGGAAACTATGCAGACTATCATTTCGACCTGAGTGCGTATGTTGGTAAAGAAGTGATTGTGGCTATTGGTATCTATCGTCAACAAACCGGAGATTATTGGAAACAATTAGTCCTTCGTCGTATTGCTTTTGCCCAAGAAAATGTAACTAACTGGGATTGGATACCCGGAACAGAAGTAATAGATGGTTGGAAGCTGACTCACGAGATGGTAAGGTCAACAATGCCACATAACAAGAAGTCGTTTACCGGTATAAGTCCTATCAGTGCGGGAAGAGATGTAAACATGGCAACCGGATATCCGGCTGCATACCGAGCATGGCGCAATGTTTCTCATATAGGACACGAATGGTCATTTGTCCCTCTTCACAAAGACCCGGAAGTATTCCCGTCCGAAGGTTACTTGATTAAGACCAGAGGCTCAGGCACTGCTGTTAATACCAAAGAGCCCGAAGCATACTTTTATTCTAAGTTTGCTATAGCAACAGGTAGTAACCAGTTGACTTTGAAGACTCGTAACTTTGGAAGTAACTATACATTCTTTAAGCTGACTGCAATCAAAGAAGACGGAACAATCGTGCATGTCGCTCCAAAATCGAATACCGCTCAAGAAGCTTCCGCTGCCGCAGACGGCTGTTGGAAATTCAAGCACGGTGCGGGTGGAGCCGGTGATCCTGAAGCCTATGCTTCATTTGTGTACGATCTGTCACAGTTCAACGGCAGCAATGTCGTATTGGCATTCGGCGTGTACAAAGGCGAAAGCAACGGTGACGAAAGCAAGCTGGTATTCTATAGTATCAATCTAAATTAATAAAAATGTTGTGGTCTTAGTGAATCCTCTGCATACGACAGTATGGTAAAAAAGATTGTCTATGCAGAGAGTACACTGAGATACAAGAAAAATAGAAAAAATGAAAAAAATAGTAACAACTATTCTTTGTTCTTTGTTGGTAATAACCGTTGCATGCAGCGATAATTCCGAGATAGACAATGGAGGAGGCAAAAAACCGGGAATTATTACTTCCGATAACCTTGCCGAGCAGAACATCCTTCGTGCTATGCAAATGGTAGATAGTGCCATGCTTTATCATTTCAAAGGCGAAGGAATGGCAATGTCGAGATTTTATAATCCTTATACTAAATCCAATGCGAATAGAGACGGCTCTGACGAAAAGGGAAGTGTATGGATGTACACCAGCTCTATCGAGGCTGTGAACGCAATATTACACGGGTTGAAAGCTCACAAGGAGAAAGGCAAAGCCGAACTTTATGATAAGAATTTCAACCGCTATACCGAATTGTTGAACAAGCTGTATACCAATGCCGCGTATTATAAAGGAACATTTAGTCTTACTTCATATACGCAGACTAAAGACTGGTCTGTGTACGGCGTAGATAGAGGTAATGCCAAAGGAACTGCACTGGTAGAAGGGATACACAATGTATATGACGATCAGCAGTGGCTGATACGTGAATTGTTGGAGGCTTATAAGCTTACCGGAAATAATACTTATCTCACAGAAGCGGAGTATCTAACAGAATACGTGCTCGATGGTTGGGACTGTGTTCTCGACAGCAATGGTAAAGAATATGGCGGTATTCCTTGGGGGCCGGGCTATGTAACAAAACACTCGTGTAGTAATGGTCCTGTAGTTAGCCCGTTAGTTTGGCTGTCAGAGCTCTATAAAGGTAAGAATGATGAAATTACCTATAAGTATATTGCTACAGATAATAGCCGCAAATCGGCAACTGTGAAAAAGAGCGAATACTATCTGAAATTTGCTAAAGCAGTTTATGACTGGCAAAAAACAAACCTCTTGCGTGAAGATGGTGTATACCATGATATGATGGGTGGTTGCGACCCTAACTGTGATGTGGCATACGAAACCGTGAATGGTGTAAAATATCGCAAGCACACCAATCTGCGCGATCGTACAGGTACTCCTTATTCGTACAATTGCGGTTCGATGATTTCAGGCGCAGCCGATCTGTATCGTGCAACAGGGGAAAATGTATATCTGGAAGATGGAAAAAAACTATCGGATGCAAGTTTCAAATATTTTGCAAAACTTGGTCTTAATGTTCCGGGATACTATACCTACGACCTGATTGGTTTCAACAACTGGTTTAATGGCGTACTGATGCGTGGATATGTAGATGCATACTCATCTTACAAAAACGCATCGCAATATATCGATACCTTCCAGAAGAATTTGGATTACGGATACGATAACTTCTTCTATAGAGGATTACTTCCTGCAAATCTGCTGGTTGGCTGGAGCCGCGAAAATGTAAATAACAGACTGGAAGGGATGTTTACATTCGCTTTTGCTGCCGAATACGCAACCTTAGCACGATACGAATTGGAGAAAAATTAACTAACTTAAATTTATATTGTTATGATAAAAACACATCATGCCAGAAGGATGCAATTTTTGTGTTCCTGCATTTTAATGATGCTCTTTCTTGTCTTTGCGCCTTCGCTATGGGCTCAAAACAAGACCATATCGGGTATAGTTACAGACGAAAACAATGAGCCTGTAACCGGAGCGAGTGTAGCAATTAAGAATACGACTGTTGGTACAATCACAGATATAGATGGTAAATATACTATCGATGCTCCTGCAAATGCTACGTTGGTCTTTAAATTCTTGGGATATGGAACCAAAGAAGAGAAGGTGAACGGACGTAGCCTGATCAATGTAGCAATGACCGTTGACGAAACTACACTAGATGATGTTGTAGTTGTTGGTTATGGCGTACAGAAGAAGGTTACTTTAACCGGAGCTGTTGCCGGCATCAAAGGGAACGAGATGCTGAAAACCAAGAACGAAAACCCTCAGAATATGCTTACCGGTAAAATTGCCGGGGTGCGTGTATGGCAAAAAAGTGCTGAGCCGGGTACATTCAATAACAACTTTGACATTCGCGGACTAGGTGCACCATTGGTCGTTATTGATGGTATTCCGAGTACTACAGAAGAATTTCAACGCTTGAATGCAAATGATATTGACGATATCTCTGTTCTGAAAGATGCTTCGGCAGCTATATATGGGGTTCGTTCGGCAAATGGAGTTGTATTGGTAACCACCAAGAAAGGATCGAAGGACGGAAAAACATCAGTTTCTTATAACGGTACATATACTTTCCAAAAGCCATCGGGTATGCCGGTTCTTGCCGACCCTTACCAGACTATGACATTGTACAACGAAAGGTCGATGAACAATATCAATGGGGGAAGTATCATCTATAAAGAGGAAGATTTTGAAGCTTTTCGCAACGGAACTCGCCGCACAACGAATTGGACAGACCTATTGTTCTCTAATTATGCACCTCAAACACAACATGATTTAAGCATCACCGGCGGTAACGACAAAACTCAGTTCTATGTAGGCATGGGGTACTTCTATCAGGAAGGGTTCTTTAAGTCGGGCGACCTTAATTATAATAAATATAATCTTCGTGCTAACGTTACTACTAAGATTCTGGACGGGTTAACTTTTGATGTTAATTTAAGTGGTGTTGCCGATGAGCGTAACAATCCATATACAAGTGCTGTAAATATCATTCGTACCTATTGGAGACAAGGTGTTTTGAATCCGGCGTATGCTGACCCTGAAAACACAATGCTAAATTATCAAGGGTTGGAAATGCAGGAGAATGCCGTAGCACAAATGACTTCCGATATATCGGGATATAGAAAATATCAACAAAAATATTTTCAATCTTCGGCATCCCTTAATTACGATTTAGGTGTTGTTGCTCCCGTATTGAAAGGCCTATCGGCAAAAGCATTAGTGAGTTTCAATTACCGTATGGATAACAATAAGGCATATCGTAAAGAATACTATCAATATGCATACAATGAGGTTACTGGTTCTTATGATCAGGCATTATTCAATGCCAGTTCACCAAGCCGTCTTCGTCGCGAATCATACAATAAGCAACAGATTCTAAGCCAGCTATTGTTGAACTACAACCGTACTTTCGGTGAGCACACTTTTGGTGGAGTAGTTGGTATGGAAACACAAAAGCGTACCGGTGATAATTTCTATGCACAGCGTGAGCTTGCATTTTCTACAGATTACCTATTTGCGGGTGTGGACGAAAATCAGTTGGGCGGTATGAATATTGGCAACAATGACCTTTATGAGGAAGCCAATGCCGCAATGATAGGTAGGATAAATTATGCTTATGGCAGCCGCTATATTCTCGAAGCCCAATTTCGTTACGATGGATCTTCTAAATTTGCAAAAGGACACCAATGGGGATTCTTCCCTTCTGTATCGGCAGGATGGCGTATATCTGAAGAGCCTTTCTTCAAATCAGTTTCTGCCTTATCATTTATAAATCAGTTGAAACTGCGTGCTAGCTACGGGGTGTTAGGAGATGACTTGTCTAGTAATTGGAATTATGAGTGGGCAAATGGATATAACTATCCTGCTACAAACTCTAACTCAGCTTCGGGATATTACAATCAATATGCACCGGGATTCATCATCGGAGATAAATATATTTCTGCCGCATCTACCAAGCCGCTTCCTAATGTAGGCATTTCTTGGTACGAGTCTCGCACATTCGATGTTGGGGTAGACTTTGAAGGATGGAACGGATTGTTTGGTTTTGCCGCCGATTATTTTGATCGTCGTCGCGAAGGTATGTTTGCCCGTCGCAAAGGAGATCTGCCTACCGTAGTAGGTGCTGAGGCTCCAAATGAAAATCTGGACAGTGACCGTCATTTCGGTATAGATCTTGAACTATCACACCGTAACAAGATAAATGATTTTTCATATCGTGTAAAAGCGATTGGTACAATTACCCGTCAAAAACACATGATCGCTTCCGAAAAAGGACCTTGGGCAAACTCGTACGACAGATGGCGTAGCGACAACTTGACTAATCGTTATCAGGGAGTACAGTTCGGCTATACTTCTGCCGGACGTTATCAGAACTGGAAAGATATCTGGTCTTATCCGATCTATAAAGATCGTGGACTTTTACCGGGCGACTATAAATATGTAGACTGGAATGGCGATGGTGAAATAAGTGATTTGGATAAACACCCTTATGCGTATGACCAAACACCCTGGTTGAATTACAGTTTCAACTTTGATTTCGAATACAAGAATTTCGACCTGAATATATTGTTGCAAGGATCAGCACTTGGTTCTATGAAATACCAAGAACCATTGTATGCTATATGGGGTAGCAATGGTGGTGGTACACTTACTCAGTTCCTTGATCGTTGGCATCCGGTAGATCCGTTTGCAGATCCTTACGATCCGGCAACACAATGGGTATCGGGTTACTATGGCTATACAGGACATTATCCTGACCCAGATTCTGAGTTCAACCGTGTAAGCACAGCTTATCTGCGTCTAAAGAGTATCGAACTAGGGTATACATTGCCTAAGATAAAGGCATTGTCGTCTATGAGATTGCGCATGTTTGCCAATGCTTACAACCTATTTACTATAACAGGAGTGAAATTTGTTGACCCTGAGCACCCGGATGATGAATTGGGACGTTTGTATCCACTCAATAAAACGTACACCGTTGGTATGTCTCTTACGTTCTAAAAACTTGTATTAGTAACGAAATAATAAATTTGATAGATATGAAAAAAATATTAATACTGTCTTTGCTAAGCATGTTATTCTTTGCTGCTTGCAACGATCTAGATATTCCGCCAAAAAATCTGATTACCGATGAAGACCTTCTTACCAATGAGTCGGGTATGGATATTTACATGGCGACTATGTACAGCAATATGCCTTTCGAGGATTTCAAATATATGGGCGAATGGGGTGTAGAATTCAACTCATGGCTCGGATCGATGGGTATAGAAGGAACAGGAGAAGCCCTTAATCGTGACGGTATATGTAAGACTTTCACAGGCGAACGCACAGCCTATTGGGGAAATGCATTCTCATTGTTGCGCAAAGCCAACTATTTGCTCGAGACACTACCTAAATATAAAGATTCGTTTCAGGAACAGACATACAATCATTATTTAGGAGAAGGATACTTTGTGCGTGCCTTTGTATTTTATGCTATGGCTCGTCGTTTTGGTGGAATTCCATTGGTAACAAAGGTTATGCAGTATCCCAATGAGAAAGAGGCGCTAGAAGTACCACGTGCCAGCGAAGAAGAAACATGGGATCAGATTCTTGCCGACTTCGATCAAGCAGCTTCATTGTTGAGCCCAACCAGTCCAAAGTCCGGTTACGCTAACAAATATGTAGCTCTGTCTTTCAAATCGGAAGCAATGTTATATGCAGGAAGTGTTGCTAAATACAACGAAACTGTAACAGGACGTCTTACCGGCTTTGGTCAGAAGACCGGTGTTCGTGTAATTGGTTTTGGTGAAGATACATGGCAAAGTGCATCCAAGAGATATTTCAAAGAAGCATATAAAGCCGCACGTGAAGTAATGCAGACCGGAGGGTATTCTCTCTATAAGAAAAAATGGTCGGCTACAGATCGAGAAGCACAATACCAGAATATGGTGGATATGTTTAGTGACCTTTCGAGCCTTGAGAATATTTATGTGAGAAAATATGTGTACCCAACTCTAACTCACGGGTATGATGCATATAGTGCGCCATTCATATTCCGTGCACCGTTGTCGTCGGGAACATGTCCTACTCTTGACTTCCTTGAGTTGTTTGACGGATTTGCTCGCTATGCTGATGGAACAGTTAAAGTAACAACAGGAACATCGAATACGAACGGTGACTATATATTGTATGATAAGCCAATGGACTTTTTCAAAAATGCAGAGCCAAGATTGCGTGCTTATGTAATATTCCCCGGAGATATGTTTAAAGGCAAGGAAATTGAAATTCGTGCGGGAGTATACACAGGCTCAACACCGGTTAAGCCTTTGTTCAAGGATTATTCGTATGCTAATGCCGAAACGTATTACCAGCATTTGGATGTTTATACACAGAAACCTAAGACATTGTATCTGAGTCCAAAATCAGAAAATCCTGAAAAGGTAGAATTCAATGGGCAAACAATAACAGCTTCCGGAGCAAATGGTCCGTTCTACGATCAGGGAGAATCTGCAATGGCAGGGCTTTATGGACGTAAATGGCTAAATCCTGACCCTGCTTTTGTGGCAGCAGAAGGAAAATCGGAGCAACCATTTATCCTGATGCGTTATGCTGATGTATTGCTCAATGCCGCAGAGGCTGCTGTAGAATTGTCATTGGCAGGAGAGCCGTCTCCTGACGGATCAGACTTGTTGAAAGTAGCAACAGATGCAGTAAACGAGATTCGCGAACGCGCAGGAGCAACCAAGCTTACTTCTAACCTTACTTCATCTGTAGAAGGACGCAATACTGTGCGCAAAGAGAGACGTAAAGAACTTGCTTTTGAGCATAAGACTAAATGGGACTTGAGACGCTGGCGTGTACAACATTACGATGGACGTGATGGCTTTTGGGGTGAAACACGGAATAAGGATGCTTACAGCAATAACTCTCGTTATCGTTTCCGTGGATTGTATCCGTTCCTTTCTACTCAAACAGGTAAATATTTCTTCGATGCCCATTTCCAAATGGTAGGTTTGAGAACATTCGAGTATAATCCGATCGATTATTATTTCGAAATCCCTAATGGAGAAGTTGCTAAGAGCTTAGTGATTGATCAACAGCCAAATAGATAATGAGCAATAATAAAACACAGAATATGAAAAAAATAGTATTTTATTCTTTAATATGCGTACTGCTATCTTTCAGTTCCTGCGATTTGTTCAAGATGGACAATTACGATGAGCCGGCCGAAACACTGGAAGGAGAAGTAGTAGACGTGGCTACCGGCGAGCGTGTGCTTACCGATCAAGGTAGCGAAGGTATCCGTGTGAGTTTAACAGAACTTAGTTGGGGCGATAATGTTTTACATAATCCTTATTTTTATTGTATGCCTGACGGATCGTTTAGAAATACAAAATTGTTTAAAGGAAATTATAATATCCGTATCGATGGACCTTTTATTCCTCTCATCCGCGAAGCCGATGGCATTCTTTTGGCAGACGATACCAAAATAATGGATATAAAGGGCAAAACTAAGGTTAAGTTTGAAGTTCAACCTTTTCTCAAAGTAGAATGGGTAGAAGAGCCTACTGTTACAAATGGTATAATTAAAGCCAAGGTAAAGGTTACGCGCGCTGTGTCTGAAGAAGACTTCCGTGCAAAAATAGAACCGATGGGAAGTTATAATAATAGCTTTTTGAATATGACTGATATTCAGTTGTTCGTTAGCTATTCGTCAACAGTAGGATACCGTGCCCGTGACGAGAGATGGTCGAACCAAATAGAATATACAGGTTCAGCTTTCAACTCTTTGTTTGGTCAAACGATTACGATCGAATCTAATCCCAAAAAGCCTATTCCTTCCGGAAGAACTGTATTTATTCGTGCTGCTGCACGTATCAATTACGATACACCGAAAGGAAGTGGAACACGTAGATGGAATTATAATGAGCCAATGGAGGTGATGATTCCATAATGTAGAGAAAGTAAATTAGATTTAAGGTTTAAAGTAATTGACCTGCCGGTTAGGCTTTAAACCTTAAATTTTTATTTATTATCCTAAATCAGGTTATATTTGCAGATGTATACTAATGAGGTTTGTAATATATAAAGAAAATGCCCTTTGACAAGCCTTTGCTCTCTATGCAAAAAGTTATCTTCTATGTAACTTGATACTGATCTTAAACAAATTAAATTAACTTGGCTATTACCTTATTATGAAAAAGAATGTATTAATCTTATGCCTTTTGGGGCTTGGCCTTCAGCTGGGGGCTCAAACCAAAGACAATGTTAAAACCACATTCCAGACTTCACGAGAGTGGAGACCAACAATAGATACCCGAGCCGATGCGGTGATGGTATATGGAGTAGGTGGAAACCCTTCTGATAAATCGAAAAGAATACCGTTTGAAGAACGTGTGCAATCGTGGCGCGACAGAGGTTATATTGCTCACTTCATGACAGGCATAGCTTGGGGCGAATACCAAGACTACTTTACAGGACAATGGGATGGCAAAATGCATCTTGACGAAGGTCAGGTGCAACAAAATGGAGATACGATATGGCATGGACATATGGTTCCTTATATCGTTCCTACACAGAACTACCTGAAATATATAAAGGAAAGACATGTAAAGCGGGTGATCGATGCAGGCATCGACGCCGTATTTATGGAAGAACCCGAATTTTGGGCTCGTGCAGGCTATAGTGAAGCCTTCAAACGAGAATGGAAAAGCTATTATGGTTTTGACTGGAGACCACAACACGAGTCTCCCGAAAATACATATTTAGCCAATAAACTAAAATATCAATTGTATTACAATGCACTCAAAGAAGTGTTTACATACGCTAAAGAATATGGTAAGAGTCGGGGAATTGATGTGAAGTGTTATGTGCCCACACACTCACTGGTTAATTATTCGCAATGGATGATAGTTAGCCCTGAAGCAAGTTTGGCGTCTCTTGATTGTGTAGACGGATATATAGCCCAAGTATGGACGGGTACGTCAAGAGAACCAAACTACTTTGATGGAAAAGTAAAAGAGAGAGTCTTCGAAACAGCGTTTCTCGAATATGGGTCTATGGAGTCGATGACTGCACCCACAGGCAGAAAGATGTTCTTCCTCACCGATCCGATCGAAGACTGGCCGAGAGACTGGGCAGATTACAAAAAGAACTATCAGGCAACCTTTACGGCTCAATTGCTATACCCCAATATAGCAAATTATGAAATAATGCCTTGGCCCGAACGTATTTATGAAGGGCTTTACAGAACAAGTGCGAATAGTGACAAAAAGGAAAAAATACCAAGACACTATTCTACACAAATGCAAATAATGGTAAACTCGCTGAACAGCATGCCTCTGTCTGATAATAAGGTGACTGGCTCGCGGGGTATAAGCGTGCTGATGGCAAACTCACTGATGTTTCAGCGATTTCCTACACACGCAGGATATGAAGATCCTCAGTTGGCAAATTTCTACGGACAGGCGTTGCCTTTCCTTAAACGAGGAGTACCTGTGAAAACAGCTCATATAGAAAACTTAGGTTATAAAGAAGCATTAGCCGATACGAAGGTATTGCTTATGTCTTATTCGAATATGAAGCCTTTGTCTCCCGAAGCTCATACATATATCGCTCAGTGGGTGAAAGCCGGAGGTGTGTTGGTTTATAGCGGGCTCGATAGCGATCCGTTTCAGACTGTACAGGAATGGTGGAATACAGGGGGCAATAAATATACTGCTCCGTCTAACCATCTATTCGAGCAGATGAATATATCTTCATCTCCCAAAGAAGGAGAATACAGCTATGGAAAAGGAACTGTTTATATTATCAGAACCGATCCAAAAGACTTTGTTCTAAAAGCCGATAACGATAAGCAATTGCTCGATGTAGTGAAAAGAATGTACGAGCAAAAAGCAAATGCAGGGAAGCTGATCTTTAAAAACAATTTCTATCTCCAAAGAGGAGCGTATGATCTGGTTGCTGTGCTCGACGAAAGTGTGAGCAATGAGCCTTATATAATAAAAGGGAATTTCATTGACTTATTTGACCCCAAGCTACCTGTATACCAATCTAAGACCGTAAATCCGGGAGAACAAGCGCTCTTGCTGAATATCGACAGAGTGGCAAACAAACAACGTCCGCAGGTGCTTGCCACTGCATGCCGTGTATACGAAGAAAAGGTAGGTAAGGGCTCGTATTCGTTTATTGCAAAAAGTCCTATAAATACCACGAACGCATCTCGTGTTTTACTACCCCGAAAACCTGTGAGCGTATCGGTAAACGGCAAAGAAGAATTCTTGGCTAATGCATGGGATCAGCAGACCAAGACTTATTTATTGGAATTTGAGAATAATCCGGAGGGAGTATCAGTTAATATTAAATGGTAAATTATATACAAAACAAAAAGAAAATCGCATGAAGAGCATTGTGTTATATCTTCTTCCGCTGTTTGGCTTACTCGCCTGTAAAAGCAGTGGTGTGAAAGATTATGAAGTGGTTAAAAATGAATTAAGAGCCCCTGCGTATCCTTTGGTCACAATAGACCCATACACCAGTGCGTGGTCTATGACAGACAATCTGTACGATGGAGCTGTAAAGCACTGGACAGGAAAAGACTTTCCGCTTATAGGAGCTATAAAGGTGGATGGCGTTGCCTATCGTTTTATGGGTACTGAAGATGTAGAGTTAAACCCGCTTGTTCCAACATCGGAGCAAGGCGAATGGTATGGAAGCTACACGACTACCCAGCCGGCAGCTAACTGGAAAGATAATAATTTCAACGATTCGTCTTGGAAAAAAGACAAAGGCGCATTCGGTACAAAAATAAATGAGCCTACAGCTAAAACAGATTGGACAACAGAAAATATCTGGGTCAGAAGACATATCGTTTTAGATGAGGATGTACAAGGAAAACAAATCTATTTGGAGTTTTCGAACGATGATGATGCCGTTTTCTACATCAATGGTATTGAAGTACATAATACAGGTTCGACATGCAACAAAAATGCAATGATTAAATTGTCGGCAGATGTTGTGAATGCACTAAAGAAAGGTGATAATCTGATAGCCGCTCATTGTAAGAACCCTGTGGGTAACGGACTGTTGGATTTTGGTTTGCTGGTACAGAAAGAGATGCATACAGCTCTCGAAAAAACGGCTGTGCAAAAATCTGTGGATGTGCAAGCTACACAAACGCATTACACATTTGCTTGTGGTGAGGTTGATCTGAAATTGACCTTCTCTGCACCCCTGTTTATGGATGATTTGAAGCTACTGACTCGTCCTGTAAATTACATTACCTATCAGGTTGTGGCTAATGACGGAAAGGCTCATGATGTACAAATATACTTCGAAGCTTCTCCACGCTGGGCTCTTGACCAACCTTATCAGGAATCGGTAAGCCAGAGCTTTGAAGATAACGGTTTGTTATTCCTTAAATCGGGAAGCAAGGAGCAGAACATACTTGCTAAAAAAGGCGATGATCTGCGCATCGATTGGGGGTATTTCTATCTCGTAGCCGAAAAAAATAATGTATCGGTTAATATTGGAGAGAGCAATACTTTGAGAACTAATTTCGTCAACAACGTTCAAGACGGGCAGGCAACCTCAGGAGAAAATGAAAAGTCGAAAATGTCTTTGACGCATAATCTCGGCTCTGTCGAAAGCTTTTCAGGAAAAGTAATGGTTGGTTATGATGATATTTATTCGATACAATATTTTGGAGATAACCTTCGTCCATATTGGAATCAGGACGGCAACCAGACTATCGCAGGACAATTTCATGCGGCAAATAAAGAATATGACAAGCTGATAGAAAAATGCTATACATTTGATAAAGAGCTAATGGATAAAGCAACTCTGGCGGGAGGAAAGAAATATGCAGAACTTTGTGCTTTGGCATATCGTCAAGCCATTACAGCTCACAAATTGGTGAAAGCGCCGAATGGGGATTTACTATTCTTGTCGAAAGAAAACAACAGTAATGGCTCTATTGGTACAGTGGATGTAACATATCCGTCAGCACCGTTGTTCTTGTATTACAATCCTGAGCTGGCTAAAGGTTTATTAAATCATATATTCTATTATAGCGAAAGTGGTAAATGGACAAAACCGTTCCCTGCTCATGATGTTGGTACTTATCCATTGGCTAACGGACAAACCTACGGGGGTGACATGCCGATAGAAGAAGGAGGTAATATGCTCGCTCTTACAGCTGCTATTGCAGCCATGGAAGGCAATGCCAAATATGCAGAAAAACATTGGGATGTACTGACTACATGGACGGATTACCTTGTGGAATACGGTCTCGATCCGGAGAATCAGTTGTGTACAGACGACTTTGCCGGTCACTTTGCTCACAATGTGAATTTGTCGGTGAAGGCTATTATGGGTGTTGCTTCGTATGGCAAGCTTGCAGATATGCTCGGAAAGAAAGATGTTGCCGAGAAGTACACGGCTAAGGCCAGAGAAATGGCACAAGAGTGGATGAAGATGGCTGATGATGGAGATCATTATCGCCTTACATTCGACAAACCGGGAACATGGAGTCAGAAATATAATCTGGTATGGAATAAGCTTCTAAAGATGAATATATTCCCTGACGAAGTGGCTCAGAAAGAAATTGCTTATTATTTAGGTAAGCAAAACAGATACGGACTGCCTCTCGACAATCGTGAAACATATACCAAGACAGACTGGATAATATGGACTGCTACGCTTGCTGATGATAAAGCGACATTCGAGAAGTTTATAGATCCGCTGCATTTGTTTATGAACGAGACAGTAGACAGAATACCGATGTCGGATTGGGTATTTACAGATAAGCCAAACTACAGAGGATTTAAAGCCCGTTCGGTAGTCGGAGGCTATTATATCAAAATGCTGGAAGAAAAACTAAAAGGAAGTAAATAGGTTTTAGGCAACCATTTCATGGAAGGGGGTTCACAAATTATTTGTGAGCCTTCTTTTTTTGTTGGAGTTCATTATTATCAAGTACCCTAAAAAATTATCTATATAAGGACAGAGGTTCAATAAGAAGGTGACAGAAAAAAATGAGGTGAAAAGTGTCACTTTTGTCACCTTTTGAGGGGTAAAGTGTTGTTATATAGCGCAATGTTGTTTTTGGTAATTGTCACCTTTTATTCCTCACTGATCTTAGAAATATGATTATTAAGTAAAAAGAAGTAAAGAATGGATACTAAATTATTTGTAATAACTTTTTTTCTATTCGGAATAAGGTCGTATTTTTGCACACTAACTAAAATTTAGTTACATAGTACATTAATAAAACTGATTCGATGAATTTTGTTGAAGAATTAAGATGGAGAGGTATGATCCATGAAATCATGCCGGGTACGGAAGAGCAACTGCAAAAAGAATTAACTTCGGGCTATGTGGGTATCGATCCTACAGCCGACTCATTGCACATCGGACACTTGGTGGGCGTAATGATTTTGAAGCATTTTCAACGTGCAGGACATCGCCCGATAGCTCTCATCGGAGGAGCAACAGGTATGATAGGTGACCCTTCTATGAAGTCAGCCGAACGTAACCTATTGGACGAAGCAACTCTCCGCCATAATCAGGAATCGTTGAAAAAGCAACTTGCTAAATTTCTCGATTTCGAGTCTGACAAACCCAATGCAGCCTTATTGGTAAATAACTATGACTGGATGAAAGATTTCTCTTTCCTTAACTTTATCCGCGACATAGGAAAGCATATCACAGTGAACTATATGATGTCTAAAGATTCTGTTAAGAAACGTCTTAACGGAGAGTCTTCGGAAGGAATGTCTTTTACTGAGTTCTCATACCAATTGATGCAAGGTTACGATTTTCTTCACTTATATCAGACATTAGGATGTCGTATTCAGATGGGAGGTTCCGATCAGTGGGGAAATATCACCACAGGGACAGAGCTTATTCGCCGTAAAGCGGGAGGAGAGGCTTTTGCCCTTGTTTGTCCTCTGATAACTAAAGCCGACGGTACTAAATTCGGTAAAACAGAATCTGGTAATGTATGGCTCGACAGAAGATATACATCTCCTTATAAGTTTTACCAGTTCTGGTTGAACGTAAGCGATGAAGACGCAGAGAAATATATCAAGATATTTACAGCACTCGACAAAGAAGAAATAGAAGGCTTGGTTGTTGAGCAAAAAGCAGCACCTCATCTCAGAGCATTGCAAAAGCGTCTTGCTAAAGAAATAACCATAATGGTTCACTCTGAAGAAGATTATAATCAGGCTGTGGAAGCTTCAAATATCCTATTTGGAAATGCTACTGCTGATGCTTTGAAGAAGCTGGACGAGGAAACTTTCCTTCAGGTGTTTGAAGGCGTTCCAACGTTCGATATCTCGAAAGATGAGCTTGCGGCAGGAATCAAGGCTGTTGATCTGTTGACAGAGAAAGCTGCTGTTTTTCCTTCGAAGGGAGAAATGCGCAAGACTGTGCAAGCGGGAGGTGTAATGATCAATAAAGAGAAGCTGGAAAACTTTGACGATGCTATTGACGCTTCGTCTCTTATAGCCGAAAAATATATAATAGCACAAAAAGGGAAGAAAAATTACTTCCTGTTGATCGCAAAATAAAATAATTATTACTTTTGTACTCGCAAAAGTAATATTGTCTCATGGTGTAATGGTAGCACTGCAGTTTCTGGATCTGCCTGTCTAGGTTCGAATCCTAGTGAGACAACAAAACTAAAGAGGCTGTCCTTCTTTTCTGGGGGACAGCCTCTTCCTCTTTTTAGAATAGCCTCATTTTATTAATCGACCTAGTGTTTACAAAATTAAAACCTTATAAATCGGTTATCGGTTTGTAATGAGGAACTAAGCTCTTCATTATAACCCAACCTATAAGATAGGCAAAAGCGCATATACAGAATATAATAAAGTATCCTGCCGGTTTTCCTTCAAATCCCATAAATGTAAGCTGTACTTCGTCTGAGTAAACGAAGAGCTTTCCGGCAGACTTTTGCAAGATCATAGAGCTTATTCCTCCGGCCATACCTCCTATCCCTGTGATGGATGCAATAGCTCCTTTCGGGAACATGTCTCCTATGGTAGAGAAAATATTAGCCGACCATGATTGATGTGCTGCACAGCCTATACCAATGGTTATGACTGGTAGCCAAGGCGAAATAGTACCCAGCGGTTGTGCAAACAATACAACCAGCGGGAAGAAAGCAAAGATAAGCATCGCTCTCATGCGTGCGGCGTATGGATTCATTCCTGTCCTGTTCATGATGATGGTTGGTAATTTTCCTCCCAAAACAGAAAGCATGGTGATTGCATATAGCGTAAATATCAATGCAATACCCAATCCTTCGGAGGTCTTTATTCCAAACTGTGTATTCAGATATGAAGGTGTCCAGAAGAGGAAGAACCACCATACCCCGTCAGTCATGAACTTGCCTGCGGCAAAAGCCCATGTCTGTTTATATGAGAAGCATTTCCAAAAAGGTATCTTCTTTTCATCCTCCGCTTTACCGGTATCTATAATGCCTTCTTCATTTCGGTCTTGTTCTATGTATGTCAGTTCAGCCTCATTTACATGCTTGCTCTTTGCCGGTGAGTCATATATAAATATCCAAAAGCCCATCCAAATAAAGCCTAATGCTCCAATTACGATAAAAGCCATTTCCCATCCCCAACACTTTGCCAGCAAAGGGATACTTAGTGGAGCTACTAATGCGCCAATAGACGCTCCGGCATTAAAGATGCTGGTTGCATAAGCTCGGTCTTTCTTCGGGAAGTATTCAGCTGTTACCTTGATTGCTGCCGGGAAGTTACCCGCCTCGCCCAAGGCTAATATGCAACGGGCTAGTAAGAAGCAATACATGCTGAAGGTAGCTATTACTACAGCAACATCGCCTGTAGCGGCAGCCAATTCTGCTGCACTATGTAGCCCGACATGTGCTTCGGTAACCAGTCCGCAGACAGCATGAAGGCATGCACCTACCGACCATACTCCGATAGACCAGAGGAAGCCTTTCTTGCTGCCCATCCAGTCGATGAAACGACCTGCAAATAGCATACAGACTGCATATATAAAAGAAAACATGGAAGTGATTGTTCCATAGTGGTTTTCATCCCAATGAAATTCAGGCTTTATAAATTCGTCCCAAGTAAGGGATAGTACTTGCCTGTCGAGATAATTGATCGTAGTAGCAAAGAAAAGCATCAGGCAGATAGTCCACCTGTAATTTGTCATTTTTGTTTTTCCGGTATTCATAAGGTATTTTTATATTGTTTTTGCTTTAGCTATTATCTCAAGAGCCATCTTGCATATCTGCGTTATTCTACCCCAATCTTTTGCTGCGATAATCTCCTTCGGGAACAAGTTTGATCCCATGCCTACGCAAGTAACACCGGCTTTAAACCATTTCGTCAGATTCTCTTCAGATGGTTCTACTCCGCCTGTCACCATAATATTCGACCAAGGCATTGGTGCTTTTAGATTCTTTACAAATGAAGGACCTCCCACATCGCCTGCCGGAAATATCTTTACTACTTCTGCTCCTAACTCTTGTGCATAACCAACTTCGGATACCGATCCGCAACCGGGAATATATGCTACTTGCCTACGGTTGCACACTTTGAAGATGTCAGGGTTTAATAGTGGCCCTACTACAAAGTTGGCTCCAAGCTGTAAAAACAAAGAAGCTGTACCGGCATCGACAACCGATCCGATACCCAGTATCATTTCGGGGCATTCTTTGGCTGCCCACTTATTCAGGTCTCCGAATATTTCATGAGCGAAATCACCTCGATTGGTGAATTCAAATACCCTTACACCTCCTTCATAACAAGCTTTGAGTACCTGTTTGGAGGTTTCGAGGTCGCTATGATAAAAAACAGGAACCATTCCTGTCTCTGCCATTACCTGACAGGTTTTTATTCTTGAAAATCGTGCCATCTACAGTCGTCTTATTTTAGAATTAAAAGGTATTATATCAAAAAGCATGAACAAGCAAGTAGGTATGTTTTACATATATATCAATAAAAACAATGGATCGAGTTATCATACCCGCTTGCTGTTCATATTTTAGTTATTTACTATTTTTCCCATTTTTATCTTGAAACACGCCCCGAGCCGTCCCCTTTCATCAGGTTCTCTACTTCGGCTACCGTTACAAGGTTATAATCGGCATATATTGTATGTTTCAGACATGATGCCGCCACAGCGAAGTCAAGTGCTTTCTGATCGTCAGCAGGGTAGGTGATGAGTCCGTAGATAAGCCCACCCATAAAAGAGTCTCCTCCGCCCACACGATCAACGATGTGTGTGATGTCATACCTTTTGGATTGATAAAGCTTATCGGAATATAAGCAACCTCCCCATGTATTATGATTTGCATTAATCGACCCACGCAATGTGATAATCACTTTCTTAGCACGGGGGAAGCGTTTCTTCAATTGAGTACATACCGACTCAAATTCTGCGGCATCCACATCTCCACCTGTATGTGCTACGTCAAAACCTTCGGGCTTGATACCGAAAACTTTTTCGGCATCTTCCTCATTGCCTAAAATGATATCACAACCTTCAACCAAGGTCGGCATAATATCAGAGGCTGACTTGCCATATTTCCAGAGATTTTTTCTGTAGTTGAGGTCTGTAGAAACAGTAATTCCTTTTTTGTTTGCTATTTTGATGGCTTCCAAGCATGCATCTGCTGCCCCTTGCGATAGAGCCGGGGTAATGCCTGTCCAGTGAAACCATTGGGTATCTTTAAATACTTCTTCCCAGTCTACCATTCCGGGTTTTATGTCTGCCATCGCAGAATTTGCCCTGTCGTAGATAACTTTCGAAGCACGGGCTACTGCACCTGTCTCCAAATAATAAATGCCGACACGGTCACCACCTCGTATAATATTCTGAACACCTACATTGTACTTTCTCAGATCAGAGATGCACCATTCTGCTATATCATTCTCGGGCAAGCGGGTTACATAGTCGGTAGGGATACCATAGTTGGATAGTGATACGGCTACGTTGGCCTCTCCGCCTCCAAATGTAGCATTCAGGCTTGTAGACTGTATAAATCTTTGATATCCGGGAGCACTAAGGCGTAGCATGATTTCCCCGAATGTTACTACTTTTTTCATTGTCTTGATTCTAATAATATTCTAGCGTTTAGTTATATTTAATTATCAATGGCTGTTTTAACCCTTCCGAAAAGGTTTGGATATATCTTTCGAAATCACTCAATGTAGGGAACCCAAATTCAGACCAACCGTAACCAGTATAATATGTTACCGGAATGTTGGGTTGTTGGGCTGTAATGCCTAGAACATGGGAGTGTTTTTCTTTTCTATTTGTTACAGGATTAATAATCTCATAGGTATCTATTTTGTTTTCTGTCATACCTTGAAGAAAAACAAGTCCTAGATATACGCCGGACGTTTTGGGAGTTGTTGGTTCGGCGTAAATAATATAGTTCTTGTCTAAAGAACTGACAATTGAATCTCCTTTCTCTCGTTTAACAAAGCCGGCAGCTACAGGCATTGTTTCTTTTATGGTATATGCCTGAATAACTTTTGATAATTGAGAGCCTGCATCTAACGAGATTGTTCTGCTTTCGGCTACAGATTGTCCGTTTATATTCAGATTATTGTAAGTCAACTTGAATGTTGTGCGCAATGGACCATTATCAAGCAGTTCTTCTGATACAAAATTTTCGTTCAACCAAAGTTTGCTGTCTACATAAGGAGACATAGCACCTGCTCCAAGGCTGTAACCTGTCTTATAATCATTGAGTCCTTCGCTCGGATCTTCTTGATAGGATATTGTTCCCGAAGCATCCTCTTTATACCATTTGTCTATGATAAGATTATTTGTGCGTTTGTACCAGATATTTATACCGTTCCCGGGACTATTCGTTTCCATACCGGCAGGACCATACATACGGAACGCCACACGGTCGTTTTCCCAAACGAAGCCATCTTTATGTCCCGAAAGAAGCCGTCCGAATGTTTTTGGTGTAAAGTGCTGAACCTCTCCCGTTTCTATCATAAAAGACTTTGACTCGTTTGCTCTTAGTTGTGGTTGAAAAATAATCTTACGATCGTATGTAACTTGCGAAGGTATAATTTCACCTTCGGTCGTTTTAATGACATAAACTAGACTATCTGATACCACAATCCTATTCTTAATGCTATCGATTGGTATTTCTACCAGTTCTGTCATCCGATCAAAATCTGTCGGGTTTTCGATCGTGATTATAACATCCTTTTCGGAACAAGCTAATAAGAATATCGTAGATAATATTATGAAATATAATTTCTTCATTTCTATTGATTTTTTGAGTTTACAATTCTGCTTAAGGTTTAATATAACTTGTCAGTAGAGAAAGTGCCCATATCGCCACCAGTCCGATTTTATATTTTAAGATTGATCTTTAGAACTTAAAGAAGTTTTTAGCATTATAATACGATACGTTCTCAACCAATTTGCCCAGAAACGGCAATTCGGAATAGGGGAGTAATCCTTGTTCAACATCTGTCCCTATGAGGTTGCATAGTATACGACGAAAATATTCGTGACGAGGGTATGACAAAAAGCTTCGTGAATCAGTTAACATGCCTACAAAGCGGCTCAGTAGTCCAAGATTTGATAGAGAATTTATTTGAGCTTCCATCCCCGCTTTTTGGTCGAGGAACCACCAGCCCGATCCGAACTGTATCTTTCCTGCAACAGAGCCATCCTGAAAGTTGCCAATCATGGTTGCAATCATATCATTATCGCGTGGATTCAGGTTATATATGATTGTTTTAGTTAATTTGTTGTCAACGTCGAGTCTGTCAAGAAACTTCGACAATGCTTTAGCTACTGTAAAATCGCCGATGGAGTCGAAGCCTGTATCTGCTCCTGCTTGTTTAAATAGGCGGGTATTATTGTTTCGGATGACACCGTAATGAAACTGTTGAGTCCAGCCTTTTTCCCAATCCATGATTGCCCCTTCTACGAGTATGGCAGATTTGAATTTGATGATCTCTTCACGTGATAGCTCTTTGCCTCCATATACTTTGTTGAAAATAGCCTCTATTTCCGTCTGAGTATAGTCTTCGGCATAAAATTCTTCCATACCATGATCAGAGAGCTTGCAGCCGACATTGGCAAAGAAGTCGTGACGTTTACGAAGAGCAGTAATCAGGTCGGTAAAGTTACTGATTGATACACCTGAAACTTCGGATAGCTTCTCTACATACGTGCGAAATACATGAGGTACTTCTATCGCCATTACTTTATCGGGACGCCAAGTAGGGAGTACTTTTATAGAGAAGCCTTCATTTTTTAAGGCTATGTGATATTCCAATGAATCTATAGGATCATCTGTGGTGCACACAGCCTCAACGTTGTAATGCTTCATCAATCCCCGAGCCGAGAATTCGGGTGTGCGAAGTTTCGCTGTGCATTCATCATATATCTCTTTTGCTGTCTCAGGTTTTAATAACTTGGTAACCCCAAAGGCAGTCTTTAATTCCAGATGCGTCCAGTGATATAGCGGGTTACGCATGGTGTAGGGTACTGTTTCTGCCCATTTCTCAAATTTTTCCCAATCGCTGATATCCTTTCCTGTACAAAACCTTTCGTTAATGCCGTTGGTGCGCATTGCACGCCATTTGTAATGATCTCCACTTAACCAGATTTCCCCCAAATTATCGAACTGATAATTTTCTGCAATCATTTTAGGATCGAGGTGACAATGGTAGTCTATGATAGGCAAGGATTTAGCATGCTCGTGATATAACTGTTGAGCTGTTTCATTTTGCAATACGAAATTGTCATCTAGAAAGTGTTTCATGAGCTCTATGGTTTTATTTTCTTCAATCAGATTCGTCTGTTAACTTGCTTTATGTACTGTGTGCGCACACACAAACTATTGCAAATATAGCGATTAATGGTAATTAAACAATCTGTGTGCGCACACATTATTTGTCTTATGTATGATAAGTTGCAATATAATAAATTGTTATGAAGTTTTTAAGAGCTAAAAAATGTTTTAAAACATTTATGTTGTATCTGTAACTTATAAGGGCAAGTCATAAATTAAGAGATACCCTCTTGATATTCGATTCTAAAATACATTGACGGATTTATATAAATTTATAGACTAGCAAAAATTCCTAATTCTCCAAATATCATCTGCTATAAATTGATTGTGTGATAAGAGTCTCAGTAGATATTTATACAAACTCATATAAAGAATTTAACGAAGTATTGGAGAAAAACAACGAATCCATATAACCTAGACCGAATTTAAACGAGCCGTAAGTTTGCTATAGAAAAATATATAATTTATATTTGATTACAAATAATATTGACTCATGTGTCTTTATATATAAGTAACATATAATCTAATTAAGAAAAACACAAAAGTCTGATTCTGATCAACTAAAGTAATCGTAATAAGACTATAAATTTGATTGAGGATGTCTCAGAATGTATTTACACAAATAACATCTGCTGAATTTGGAAAGTTATTTGAACAGTATAAGCCACAATTTGTGATGGTTGCTCGCTCCTATGTCCGAGATGCTATGGTTGCAGAAGATTTAGTTATGGATAGCTTCATATCTTTTTGGGAAAATAGAAATAAAACGGAAATAGTTCAGAATATACCTTCATACATCTTGATTTCTATCAAACATCGGTGTTTAAATTGGTTACGAGATCAAAGTATACATCTAAAGGTACAAGAAGATATTCATTCTACAGCTTTACGTGTCATATCATCACGTATAGCAACTATTGAGACAAACGACCCAAAGGGTCTTTATGCGGAGGAAATTAGTACTATTATAAAACGAGAATTGGCTAATATGCCTTCAAAAACACGCAAAATATTTTTAGCTAATCGTTTTGAAAATATGACTTATAAAGAAATAGGAGAAAAATTTGGCTTATCTTTTAATCAGGTAAACTTTGAAATTAGAAAAGCAACCCAGATACTTCGGTTGTCTCTAAAGGATTACCTTCCATTACTTATCACATTGGCTATTTGGAAGTTTCTCCTATAAAATCTTTGTAAAATATAAAAATCTCATTTTTCGATTGCAAATAGTTATTGCTCATGTGTCTTTATATAGTAGAGAGGAGAAGATCTCTTTAAAAAATAAAAATTATATATACATTATTGCAAACAGTCAGCTATTAAGTGTCTTTATTATAGTATGGAAAAAGAATTACTTATAAAGTTTTTAAAATGTGAAACAACACCGGAGGAAGAAAGGCTTTTGGTTGATTGGCTCGAATCGGACCCCGAACATCGCAAAGAGTTAGATTCCATGCAATTGATAATGGAGGGTATGGCTTTGTGCGCACCTGATTTAGAAAAAATGACTTCAGACAAAACTTCACCTCGGGTTTCACTATTTACAAGACTTGCAAAAATATCAGTAGCTGCTTCTATAGCAATAATTCTTGCAGCAGGAATAGGATATAATTACATTTCAAATAAAATAGACAATCTGTCTAACCAAAAAACAATGATAGATGTTCCCGAAGGGCAACGAGTACAAATTACATTGGGTGATGGGACAGAAGTTTGGCTTAATTCGAGTGCAAAGTTGGAATACCCTTCTGTCTTTTCAGGAAATCAACGGCTTGTAAAATTATCCGGTGAAGCAATGTTTAATGTTAAACATGATGAAAAACACCCCTTTATAGTAGAAACATACGCTTGTAACATTGAGGTGCTTGGTACAAAATTTAATATCAATGCAGATGAATCATTAAAAAGCTTTTCGGTGGCATTAATGTCTGGGTCAATAAAATTAACAAATAAACTGATCCAAGAGAATCCCATCATAATGAAAGTCAATGAAGTAGTTACACTTAAAGACGGGCATTTACATCTGAAAAATATAGAAAATCACGATGAGTATCTTTGGACTGAAGGAATTATAAGCATCCATGATATATCTTTCGTAGAGCTTATGGCCAAGTTTGAGCAAATTTTTAATGTTCAAATAGAAATACGAAGTAAAAATATCCCTACCATTAGTTATAATCGAGGAAAAATACGTGTTTCTGATGGAATCGATCATGCTTTGAAAATATTGCAATTATCATCAGAATTTACTTATAAAAAAGATCCGGAGACAGGAGTAATAACAATTTTATAAATAAAACCTTAAATATGCCTATGAAATAAAAAAAAGTAAACAATCACTCTCCTGCCATTTACATAATAAAACCTGCCAATGCTGTAACATTGACAGGCCGTAAATCGCAGTTAATTAACTTTAAAGTTCTAACTACTAATGATTCTTATTTCACAAAGTTATGGATAAAAAAAGTATTCAGCAAAAAAAATGGTTCTTTACCACGATGTTAGCCATTTGTTTTTTTCTGATCAATAATCAACCTATTCTTGCACAAAGTATCCGTGTGACTATAAATATGCAAAATGTCTCGATGGAAAGTGTAATGAATGAAATCGAAAAACAAACCAAGTACCTCTTTATATCAGATAAAGAAGTAAATATTAAGCAAAATGTAAGTGTTAACGCACAAAACAAACCTCTCAGTGACGTGTTGGCACAAATGGTAAAAGGAACGGACATTACTTATAAAATAAGTAATTCTAATATTCTTCTTTTTAAGCAAGTTGACTCTGTCAGTAAAGTTGAAACACTGTCGGGGATTGTATATGACCAGAATGGAGAAATCGTTATCGGAGCCTCTGTCGCAATAGAAGGTACCACAAATGGAACTTTGACAGACATAGATGGAGCTTTCTCCTTAAAGGCTTCAATCTCTAAGAATACATCTCTGCAAGTTTCTTGTGTAGGTTATGAATCTAGTATAATACCGGTCGGGAATAAAACACAGTTTAGCATTACACTCAAGGAAAAGGATAATGTTTTGGATGCTGTAGTCGTCACAGCCTTGGGCATCAAACGTTCCGAAAAGGCATTGAGTTACAACGTAACACAGATAGATGCCGAGTCTGCTCTCAGTGTGAAAAGTTCCAATTTTATCAACTCTCTGACTGGTAAAGTTGCAGGTTTGAATATCAATGCATCCTCTTCGGGGATTGGTGGAGCCAGTAAAGTCGTGATGCGAGGTTCTAGAGGAATTGAGCAATCGAGTAACGCTCTTTATGTAATAGATGGTATTCCGATGTACAATCTCAGTGCGACAGGAGGAAGCGAAGAATTTCAATCGCAAGGATCTAGTGAAGCTATCGCCGATATCAATCCCGAAGACATTGAATCGATGTCTGTTCTGTCAGGTGCCGCCGCAGCCGCTCTTTACGGTAGCAACGCTTCAAATGGAGCTATTCTTATTACAACAAAAAAAGGACATGTAGGACGTACTACAGTTACTGTTTCAAGTAACACTGAGATGCTGAATCCTTTTGTCATGCATAAGTTCCAGGATAGGTACGGAACATCTGGGACAGAGGCTAGTTGGGGTTCGCGTCTTAATGCCGGCAATTATTACGGATACAACCCAAAAGATGATTATTTCCAAACAGGCCTTATCGGAACCGAAACAGTTACGCTGTCGACCGGATCTCAGAAAAATCAAACTTACCTGTCTGTTGCTGCTTTAAATTCACGGGGGATAGTACCTAATAATAAATACAACCGTTACAATTTCACCTTCCGTAATACAACATCTTTCTTAGATGATAAAATGAAACTTGATGTAGGTCTGCAGTATGTTATACAAAAAGACCATAATATGGTGAATCAGGGAGTATATGCCAATCCGATCGCGTCTGCTTATTTGTTCCCGCGAGGAAATGACTGGGAAGAATATAAGATGTTCGAACGTTTCGATCCTACACGTAACTTATACACTCAGTACTGGCCACAAGGCGGAGGGTCGTTTCGTTTACAAAACCCATATTGGATCAATTACCGCAATTTACGCGAAAACGATAAAGACCGCTACATGCTCAGCACCGCATTGTCTTACGATATTCTAAGCTGGCTGAATGTTTCAGGAAGAGTTCGAGTAGATAACTCTACGAATACTTATAAACAGAAATACTATGCCAGTACCGAACCTGTTATTGCCGAAGGCTCACAAAACGGTTACTACGGAGTAGCCAATACGGGAGACAAGCAAACATATGCAGATATTCTGATGAATATTAATAAATACTTTGGCGAAGACTGGTCATTAACGTCCAACATTGGAGCTTCTTACTCAGATAATCGGTCTGATGCTCTCTCTGTTTCGGGACCTATACCCGCAGATGGGCTTGCTAATTATTTCACTATCGCCCAATTGGATAAAGCGACAACTAAAAGGAGGGAAAATGGCTACCGTGAACAAACCCAATCCGTTTTTGCTTCAGCCGAAGTGGGCTATAAAAATTCCTATTACCTGACGCTCACAGGGCGTAACGATTGGCCTTCGCAACTTGCCGGTCCTCGTTCTGCAACGAAATCGTTTTTTTATCCGTCTATAGGAGGCTCAGTTATTTTTTCTGAACTTTTAACCTTGCCTCAAGATATATCCTTTCTGAAATTACGCAGTTCGTGGGCATCTGTAGGTCTTCCGTTTAGTCGTTTTCTAGCTAGTCCTACTTTCTCGTGGGATGACTCTAAAGGAGGCTTTACTTCGCAGTCAGCTTACCCGTTGTATAACCTGAAACCGGAACGGACTAACTCATGGGAAATAGGTCTTACCACGTACTTCTTTAAGAATTTCAACCTGGATGTTTCATACTATAATACAAAAACCTATAACCAGACGATGAATGCTAATTTATCTCCTACAGGTGGTTATAGCACATTTTATGCGCAAACAGGCGATGTGAGCAATCATGGTATAGAACTATCTCTTGGCTACAAAAACACATGGAATAAATTTACGTGGAGTTCTAACTATACTTTTAGTGCCAACAAAAACAAGATTAATAATCTGATAGATGGATACATACATCCGTTGACCGGAGAAAAAATCACAAAAGAAGAGATGAATGTAGGCGGTTTATCAAAAGCCCGATTCATTTTAAAGAAAGGAGGCTCGTTAGGAGACTTATATTCTATGGCCGACTTGCTGCGCGATTCAAACAATAATATTTATGTAGATGCAAGTGGAGCTGTAAAGGTCAACGATTTGACTGAGGGTATCTATCTGGGGTCAGTATTTCCAAAATCAAACATGGCATGGAGGAATGACTTCCTGTTTGGGAATTACGAATTAAGCTTCCTTGTTTCAGCACGCTTTGGCGGCGTCGTTTATTCAGCAACACAGGCTGTTCTCGACTCTTATGGCGTATCTGAAGCAACAGGAAATGCCCGCGACAACGGGGGCGTCGTTATCAACGGCAACGATATGCTCGATGCACAGCAATGGTATACAGCAATTGGAGCCGACAGTGGTATCCCTTTGTTCTATACTTATAGTGCAACAAATATACGTTTACAGGAAGCTTCTTTTAGCTATACGATCCCTCGATCAAAGATTAATAATATTGCAGACGTCACTCTTTCACTGGTAGGACGTAACCTCTTTATGTTTTACTGCAAGGCTCCTTTCGACCCTGAGGCTGTTGCCACTACAGGTAATTACTATCAAGGTGTTGACTATTTTATGATGCCAAGCTTGCGCAGCATAGGCTTCAATGTAAAACTTAAATTCTAAAACTCAGATAGTATGGAATTACATAAAACTATAGCAAAGTTTATCGCGATCGGCGCAATTCTTTTTGGAGTGGCCGCTTGTACATCGAACTTCGAAGATTACAATAAAAATCCTTACGAACCGGATGCTGATGATATGATGGCAGATGGGTATTTAGTCAGAGCCCTTGTGTTAAATATGCAGGATGTGATGATGCCCGAAAACGAAAATTTCTCTCAGTATGTAGATTGTTTAATGCCGGGTGGGTTTTCTGGATATATAGCTGACTCTAACCTAGGAACCGGTTGGTCGGGGCGTTTTGCTACTTATAATCCATCCGAAAACTGGTCAAGAGTTCCTTTTGGCGACTTCTATGAAAAGTTTTATCCGGATTACTTCCAATTGGTAAACCAGAGCAAAGATGAACTTTTTCTTTCACTGGCTGAACTGTATCGTATTGCTGTCATGCTTCGTGTAACTGACACTTACGGACCGATACCTTACACAAAAGTGGGTGTTGATAATGCGATTAAGTCTCCTTACGATTCGCAAAAAGACGTATATATGAGAATGTTTGAAGATCTGGATAATATCATCGAAGTTCTCACTAAACTATCCACCCAAAAATTCAATGCGGGAGCAGATCGCATCTTTAGCGGTAATATTGCCTCGTGGGCAAAGTTTGCGAATTCACTTAAACTTCGTATGGCTATGCGTATAGTATATGCCGATGAAACGTTGGCAAAAACAAAAGCGGAAGAAGCTGTAAATTCTCAAATGGGTGTAATGACAGCATCTACTGACGGAGCTTTCCGTAAAGTAGCAGATCATAACCCATGGGAACGCTTCATGCCTAACTGGTCTGATGCTCGTATTTCAGCCGATTTGGTCTGTTATATGAATGGGTTTAACGACCCTCGCCGTCCGATATATTATAACAAATCAACCTTTGCGGCCACTTCTAACGGAGGTTATACTGATGCGGAAGATTATGTTGGCTTACGCCGTGGAATCAGGCAGGGAGAATTTAACTCTTGGTCTCATGGTTATTCTTGCATGAATGTAACCACTGAAGATGATATTCTCGTTTTTCCGGCTTCTGAAGCTACATTCTTACGGGCAGAAGGTGCTCTTCGCGGATGGAACATGGGAGGTACTGCTCAAGCCCTTTACGAGGAAGGTATCCGCATGTCATTTGCTGAACGAAATGCAACAGGAGTTGATGCTTATATTGCCAATGCTACCGGAAAAGTAACAGCCTATAAGGATCCGCTAGCCAGAAAATCCGGGCAAATCTATGATTATTCGGGATCTATTGTATCTGATGTGACTGTTGCATGGAATGAGTCTTTCGATTTTGAGACAAAATTAGAGCAAATAATTACTCAAAAGTGGATCGCTATATTTCCTAATTGTATGGAAGCTTGGTCCGAATACCGCCGTACCGGATATCCTAAGTTAATGCCGATGGCAGCCAACCTGAGCGGAGGAGTCGTCAATGATACTGAGGGGATAGCTCGTCTGACTTATCCGACCAATGAATATCGTGAGAACGGGGAAAACGTAGCAGTAGCAGTGAATTTACTGATCAAGGAATCGAGCAACAAAAAAGGAGATTCAATGGCTACACGTGTTTGGTGGGATTGCAAACCTGGTAAATAATCCGTTTTAATGAAGAATAACTATGAAAAAATATAATAAAAATAATATTTCTCTAACGCTCTTTTGCTTGCTGGCAGTCATACTGATGGTGTCTTGCGATGATTGGAAAGAGGTAGAAACCATTGATCTCGACAAGGCGGATATATCAAAAGATAATCCGGAGCTTTATGCTAAATATCTGGAAAACTTGCACGAATATAAAAAATCAAATCACGTTTTGGTATATGCATGGGTTGACAATAGCGAAAAAAATCCTTTCTCTAGAGCGCATCACATCACCGATCTTCCCGACAGCGTAGACATAATAGGACTGATACATCCGGACAAGCTTGCTGATTGGGAGTTGGAAGATATAAGCAAAGTGCGTAGCGAGAAGGCAACGAAGGTTATTTACACAATAGACTTTGAGGCAATCAAAGCCGCATTTAATGCCAAACTTGAGATGGCCACCGAAGATGAACCTGTTGCATTGGATTTTCTGGACTTTTTGACCGACTCTTTGGAGTATTCACTTAGTCTAGTACAAAAGTACAACTACGACGGTATTTGTATCGGTTATGCCGGGAAATCACGACTCCATATGCGTCCCAATGAGTTGAATCAATATATCGAAAATGAAACAGCTTTCATTAATATTATGAGAGATTGGAAGAAACGCAATCCGGAGAAAATAATAACATACGAGGGAAAGCCTCAAAATCTCATAGATACCTCGTTGCTTGATGATTGTTTATCTATTCTTATTTCAGGAAAAACAGCAAAAGCGAAGGATGAATTAACTTATACTTTACTCCTTGCCAACATAGATAATATTCCGAAAGATCGTTTCGGAATGGTGGTAATGGCTATTAACCTGAATGATCCCAACAAGAGTATTGGATATTTCGCCAACGGTACAGTGACGATGGAAGGTCTTGCCGATTGGGCTCCCGTTGTACATGGCGAAATAAAAGTAAATGCCGTGGGAGTTTACAATGCTTCTACCGATTATCATACTACTGTAAAGGATTATTACTATCTAAGAAAAATTATTTCGAGTGTTAATCCATCCGTCAAATAAAAGAAGAAATGATTATGAAAAACAAATTCAATAATTTAATACTTTCATTTTTTGTAACGTTCTTGGCTGTTGGAACATTGACATCCTGCGGAGACGATGCGGAAAATTATGACAATAAAGCTTTCACTACTTCAGAGAAAGTCGGCTCTATACTATTGATGGGAACTAATGAAACAGAAAGTAGAACTATTCAGACATCTGTTGCCAAACCCGAAGCGTCTGATATTATCGTGACCTATAAAGTCGATGCATCTTTAGTAAGCCAATATAATATGACATATGAAGGCAATGCTATTATTCTTCCCAATGAATATTATGAACTTACGGATGCTGTATCTACAATTGCAGCCGGCACAGTGAAAGGTAATGATGTGGAAATAAATTTCAAAAATCTTTCCGGCTTAGATCGCGATCTAGTTTACGTATTGCCTATAACCGTGGCTAATTCAAATATTGAATTTCTAAGAAGTGCTCGTAATACTTACTTTGTAATTAAAGGTGCTGCCCTGATTAATACAGTAGCTGATATTACGGAAAACTATCTTTCGCTACAGAATCCGGGAACTTCTACGTTGAATGATATGAAAGAGGTATCCATAGAAGCATTGTTGTATGTAAATAAATTCGGCAAGCTTATTAGTACAGTAATGGGTATCGAAGGTAACTTCCTATTTCGTATTGGTGATGCCGGTGTTCCTGACAATCAACTTCAGCTAGCTACTTCCAATGGAAATCTCACAGATGCAGCCTGGCAGATACCGACTAACGCATGGGTGCATCTTGCTGCAACTTACAACTCTGCCGACGGTGCTGTGAATGTTTACATCAATGGCGTTAAAAAAGGAGATACTAAAACAACAAATTATCGTAACAGTGTCAACTGGGCTACTTCCAGCTTCTATGTAGGCAAATCATACGATGACAATCGTTATATCGAAGGCACTATATCCGAATGTCGTGTTTGGAACCGTGTGCTCACAGCAGAAGAGATCCAAGGGAAAGATCATTTTTATGTAGTAGCACCTAAAAGTCCGGGATTGGCAGCATACTGGAAGTTTAACGAAGGAAGTGGACAGGTAATAGCCGACCACACAGGTAATGGTAATACTATAGTTGCAAACAAAACAATTACATGGATACCTGTCTCGTTACCCAAATAACAGTCTTATAACTTTTAAGAAAAGAAACTATGAAATATTTAAAATCTAAATATAGGATTGCAGCCTTTATAATAGCAGGTATTATGCTTACAGCCTGCTCCGAGGATATTAATGTAGGAACTTTGGACGAAAACAAATATTCTACGGGAGATGGTTCTGTAATGGGCTACATTAGTGACAGCAAGGGGAAGCGAATGTTCTCGAATGTAGAATTCCGCGATGCAGGTGATATGTACCTACAACTAAAGACGACAGCAAAACTTGCTTCAGAAGGAACAGTGACAGTAAGTTATGATGAAACCGTACTTGCCGAATATAATAATACTTACGGTACTGCCTACGACGCATTTCCGCAGGCAAAAGTGACATTCGCAGATGGAGGAATAATCAAATTGAATAAAGGTTCCGAGCAATCGGCTGATATGAAAGTATCATACACATCTGAAGGGGATCTTTCTCCCAAGAAAAGCTATGTTATTCCATTGCGTATGAAAGTAACTTCAGGAGACTTTAAACTGGCTGAAGCCGATCAAACCCGGATGATATTCATAAAAGATCTGACAGGGCTTCCTGACTGTACAAAATACGTTGATGGAGCTCCAGGTGTTAAAGTATTCAGCTGTATGGAAATCAACGACACCAATCCTTTGAATAATCTTAGCTTTACTTTGGCCGGTAGCGGTAAACCCTTAGTAGATGCTTTAATTCTTTTTTCTGCTAACATCAACTATAACGAAGAAACCGGACGGGTATATATTTTCAATAACGAAAATGTAAAAGCCATTCTTGATAATCGGGAGAAATATCTGAAACCATTACAAGATAGAGGTATAAAGATTATATTGGGGCTTTTGGGAAATCACGACCGATCAGGAGTGGCTAATATGAGTAAAGAAACAGCACAGGAGTTTGCCAAAGAAGTAAAAGCAATGTGTGATGCTTACCAATTGGATGGGATTTTTGTAGATGATGAATATTCAAAATACGAATATAGTAACATAACTCCCGGCTTTGTATATCCCGGCAAGGAGCCGGCAGCAAGATTGTGCTACGAGGTGAAAAAGATACAACCGGAACGATGGGTAGTTGCCTATTGCTACAGTACAACATACGGTTTGCCTTCTATTGATGGTATGAATTCAGGGGAATTTGTTGATTATGCATTACATGATTATGGTGGGTCTTCTGATTTATCCTCTTACTTTCCTGGAATGCCAAAAGCGAATATGGGGCTGTATTCTCAAGAATTTGCTCAAGGGCGTATAGCAAGTGAGAATAACCTGAAAAAAATGCGCGACAACGGATATTTGTCACATATGATCTTTGCGATGGATCCTAACCGTTCCAACTTCAAATCATCACAGCTAACTGCAATGCAAAGAATGGCAAGAGCATTCTATAACGACGAGTTGGTATTTGATGGTATTAAGTATTCGAAAGACTGGAGATAGGAATGCGTACTAATCATTTAAATGTAAAATGAATTATGAAAACCATAAATAAAATAATACAGATTTTGGTAGTCGCTATATTCTTGCCCATAGTGTTTACAGGATGTAGCGATGACGACAATGAAATCACAGATCCGGGAACCGAAACTGAAGTTCCGAATTTTATACTTGGACAGGAATCCATTAGAGTAAAAGTAGGTGCTGAAAATAAAGTGACTGTGGATGTAAAAGAAGGTGGAGGGGAATACGACGCATTTATCTTGAATGCAAATATCGCTAAAGCTGAAACTGTAGATGGAGTGTTGAAAGTAGAAGGAGTTGCTAATGGACAAACCTCATTGATAGTTTCTGATAAGTATAACCGCTATCGTAAAGTACCCGTTAGTGTATACACCACAGATAAGCTTGAGTTGAGTCATAAAACATTCGACTTGGTTACCGTATTAGGTAACTCTGGAACTCTTACAGCGAGTGTAGTATTGGGTAATGGTGGATACGAAGCTACATCAAATAACTCTGCAGTAGGGGTTAGTGTGAATGAAGAAGGAATTATTAGTATGACTGCTATTTCTAAGAAAGCCGAATTTACAGCTATCGTTACAGTAAAGGACTGTACCGGATTATCAGAAGAGATTGCAGTTACGGTAAAAGCATCTATGGATCCTTTTACGAATGCAGAATTAGAAACTATTATGCTTGACGGTACTCGACGTTATTTCTATAATGGATCGAAAACTGACTCTTCATACTATACATATCTAAATGAAGTAACCGGAGAAGGTAAGCAACGGTATGGTTGGGACTACTATTCCTATTATTGGTATAAATTGGAATTCAAAGGGAATAAGGATGTTGGAACCAAAGAGGATGCTGTGTTTGACTATTACTATTATAGAGATGGTTCTGTTCTTACTCCTGTCACGATGAAGATTATCAAAAATGATGGAGTCAATATCTGGGGCGTATTTTCATACATAAATGACGAACAAGAGAAATTATATACAGGATACTTTTGTTCACCTATATAAAAGGCAATCTTAAAGTATTATAAATAACTGACAGCCGCACAGGCAAAGGCGGATAACCTTTGTCTGTGCGGCTTTATTTTGCACTTCGAACTAAACTTCTATGCACCACTATGGGCTGAGGGGCATTGTTAGAAGATATAAGTAAGATTGATAATTGAATTAAATAGAAGATTACTATTAATTAACATAAAACCATTCGGAGTCTATTTGTGATCGAATAGATAACTTAATTTGAGATAAAAAATTAAATCGAGAGATGAGAAAAATTCATATTCAAATAAATAAACTTGTGGTATTAAGCTATATATTGTTTGGTTTGGCTGTGCTTACCTCTTCCTGTAAAAACAAGGATCAGCATGTTGAAGAAAACGATTTTACACAATATGTTGATCAGCGTATTGGAACTGGTGGGCACGGCCATGTTTTTATGGGGGCAAATGTCCCTTTCGGATTGGTACAACTGGGGCCGACGAGTATTCCTCAAACATGGGATTGGACATCAGGTTATCATATATCCGATACAACGGTTATAGGATTCAGTCATTTGCATCTGAGTGGAACGGGTATAGGAGACCTGAGTGATATTGTACTGATGCCTACAACAGGTGCTGTAAACCATAATCGAGGTACGCACGATAGCTATGATACGGGAATGTGGTCTTACTTTAGCCATGCTAATGAACGCTTTGCTCCCGGTTATTATTCCACATTCCTCGATCGTTATAGCGTTAAGGTAGAACTGACTGCAACCCAGAGGGTTGGATTCCATAAATATACTTTTGAAGGAAATGCAAATGATGCTCGTATTGTTATAGACTTGGAAAACGGCACATGCTGGGATACTCCGGTAGAGGGAAACCTAACAGTATTAAATAATAATACTATTGCCGGATACCGCTATTCGAAAGGCTGGGCGGACGATCAGCGGATATATTTTGTTGTCGAATTTTCTCGCCCTTTCAATAAGTTCCAAATATATGATAAGAATGTACCTAAAGAAGGCAAATCGTTTACCTCTACGCAAGTATATGGAGAGGCTTTTTATGGAAACATAAGTTCAGAGGCTATTTATGTAAAAGTGGCTTTGTCACCTGTTAGCATCGAGAACGCAATGCTGAACATGAAGGCTGAGCTTCCTGAATGGGATTTCGATCAAATAAAACAGAATGCACAAAATATTTGGAATAAGGAATTGTCGAAGATAAAAATAAAAACTGAAGACGAAAATGTAAAAAAGATATTTTATACAGGGCTTTATCATACAATGATTGCCCCATCGGTCTTCAATGATGTGAATGGAGATTATAGAGGTGCTGATGGCCGCTCTCACACAAATGACGGGTTTACTAATTATACTACCTTCTCGTTGTGGGATACATACCGTGCAGCACATCCATTGATGACAATAATTCATCCCGAAAAAGTGCCTGATATAATAAATACCATGCTTACTATATATCAGCAACAAGGTAAGCTTCCTGTATGGCACCTGATGGGGTGCGAAACAAACTGTATGGTTGGTAACCCGGCGATTCCCGTTGTAGCAGATGCTATGTTAAAGGGTTTTACAGGGTTTGATTACGATCTGGCATACGACGCAATGAAGGTGTCGAATATGAAAGATGAGCGAGGAATGGACTTATATAAAAAGTATAGCTATATCCCCTTTGATAAATATAATGAATCTGTTGCAACTTGTCTCGAATATGCACTGGCAGACTGGGCATTGGCTCAGGTGGCGCAAAAGAATGACAAGAAAGTAGATTATCAGTATTTCAACAATAGAAGTAAGGCTTATCGGTATTATTTTGATACACAAAGTCATTTTTTACGAGGATTGTCTTCTGATGGGAAACGACGTGCCTCATTCAATCCCATTCATTCTACACACAGGGAAGATGATTATACCGAAGGTAACGCATGGCAATATACATGGTTGGTGCCTCACGACATAGAAGGCCTTAGTTCACTGTTTGGCTCACGAGAGAATTTTCATCAAAAACTCGACTCGTTATTTATAGTCGAAGGTGACATGGGAGAAGGGGCCTCCCCTGATATTACAGGCCTTATAGGACAATATGCTCATGGGAATGAACCTAGTCATCATGTGCTTTATATATATACAATGACAGGGCAACCCTGGAAGACCGCAGATTTAGTAAGACGAGTGCTTGCCGAACTTTATCATAGTCAACCGGATGGATTGTCCGGAAATGAAGATGTCGGCCAGATGTCTGCATGGTATATCTTATCGGCTCTCGGATTTTATCAGGTCGAGCCTGCCGGTGGTCGTTATTATTTTGGATCACCAATAGTTGATGAGGCTATATTAAATGTCGGAAAGGATAAAACGTTTAGCATTATTGCGCATAACAACTCTTCTGAAAATAAATACATCCAGTCTCTCAAACTTAATGGAAAGCCATATAAACTACCATATATTCATTTTTCGGATATATCAAGCGGAGGAAAACTGGTATTAGAAATGGGTTCAAAACCTGCTGTATGGTTTGAATAACTTTTAAGTTAACTAAAATAGACTAGAAGAACCTAAGACTACATATATCACATTCGATTTTTAGTCTTACGTTCTTCTAGTCTTAAACAATTAAGTTATTATTTTAAATATCAGTAGTTTATTGGAATAATTCAGGGTGTTTCTCTTTCGATATGCAATGAGTTTGATTTTTAATATCTTCGTCTAAAATTGATTTCCAACCCAGCTTATCAAACTCTACTTCAAGAGCAAGACATACCTCGAAGTCTTCTTCTGAAACTTTATATGTTTGTCCGTCTTTATTTGCTGATACCGAGATTTCAAAACGGTTGTTCATTACCCATACATGAACTTTGTATCCGTATATTTCTGCGTATTGAGGCTGTTCTAAATCGCAGAAGTGTGGTATTACGATTCTAAGTTTGTCCAGATCATCGATAGAATACGATTCTAATGGATCAAAGGCAATTGCGCCTTCCGGTAATGTTTTTAAAGCTACTCCTATCTTCGAAAGCTTAACTATTAAGTCTTCTCTACTCCCATATTTGAAGTAAACACAGAAGGAATCACCTTCACAATTGTGCCCTCCACGCGAACGCATGTAATGGAAAAACTGCAATTGCGGGCACCAGCGAGTTATTTCTTCTTTTGTATTGTTCTGAAAAAGCCTATCTTCCGTTATTTTATCTATATTCATCTATATCTTATTAATCAGGTTCTAAGATATTATATTTTTTGTTATTGAAAAAGAATTCAAACTATTTGGGTGTTTTCGTGGAGGATAAGTCCATTAATGAAGTATTGATTTACAGATAAACAATATAGTTACAACTTCACGATAAGCCTTGAGAAGTGAGTAATTGAAAAATGAGTACAATCTCTACTGTTTACCTCATAAAAGGCTTTTAACTACAGTAAATTCTGTATCCCAAAAGTTTAGGTTGCATATCATCTTATTTATTTGAAATTATGTTACTATTTTTGTACAAGTTCGTAGAAGTAGTAATATAGACAAATATGTAACACAAGATATCACATGAAAAAGAGTTATGCTAGTTATTTATTATGTATCCTATTACTCTGTTTATCTTCTTCTTTTGCAAAAGCAAATAATCCATATATTGTAAACTTTGATAGAAACACATACGGTGCAGCAAACAAAAACTGGTCTATAGATCAGGATGAAAGAGGGTGTACCTATTTTGGAAATGATATCGGGTTGCTGCAATTTAATGGAGTAGAGTGGAAGCTCTTTGAGATGGCCAACAGGTCTGTGGTAAGGAGTGTGGCAGTACTCGATCATCAAACAATATTTACCGGCGGTTATGAAGAGTTTGGCCTTTGGAAAAGGGACATTTCCGGGCAATTGAAATATACGTCATTAAAATCTTTGGTCGATCAGAAATCGACGCAGGAAAATGATTTCTGGAAGATATGGTTTAATGATAATAAGGTGTACTTTCAATCTTTTAATTCCATTTTCATATATGATTATAAAACTGTTAAGCAAATAAAGATAAATAAGAATATTCTTTTTTTGTTGAAGGTACGCGGGCAGTTCTGGGTACAAGAAATGCAAGGTGAATTGTTCCGATTGATAGACGATAAGCTTACAAAAATAAACGATGGAGAGTTTTTTAAGGGAAAGGATGTCAGAACGATTTTACCCTACAAAAAAGATCAATATTTGATCTGTACTGCAACTAACGGACTTTATATTTACGATGGAGCGAAAATCTCCCCTTGGAATACTCCTATCTCATCAGCGTTGAAGCTAAATGAACTTAATTGTGGATTACTCACTTCACGAGGTACATATTTTTTTGGTTCTATTCTTAATGGTATATATGAAGTTGACGAAAACGGCAATATCTTAAATCATTTTTCTACAGCCACAGAGCTTAACAACAATACAGTACTATCGTTGCGCGAAGATAAAAACGGAAATTTCTGGGCGGGATTAGATAGAGGTATTGCATACATACAGTATCTCGACAATATGAGCTATTATACTGATCCGAATGGAAATATAGGGGCTGTATATGACGCTTTTTATTGGAAAAATAAACTTTATATAGGAACTAATCAGGGTTTGTTTTACATGCCTCAGGGCAAACTGCGATCAGTAAACTCTTTAGAAAACCTTAGATTGGTAAACGGAACTCAGGGGCAAGTATGGAGCTTGCGTGTTATAGACAATAAGCTGATATGTTGCCACAATCGTGGTGCGATGATTATCGAGGATGATAAGTCATATCCTTACCTGCCCTTTATAATGTCCGGCATCTATGATATAAAAGAATATACGGTAAATAAAGCTCAAATATTGGCTGTATCGACCTACAATCACCTAAAGATAGTTCACAAAGGAGCAAATAAGGTATATGATATAGACGAGAGCCGAGGACCTGTCTTCAAGAGCGAACTCGATCATCTGGGAAATATATGGGTTCAGCATCCATACAAAGGGACTTACAGATATCTATTCAATGAGGATGTGATGGGTGTAAAGAGCTGGAGTTATTATGGAGACAATACGCAAGAAAATCTTCCTCACAAATTATCGATGTTTAAAGTAGGAGGGCGTATAATCTTGTTTGGTGATAATAATTTTCTGACGTATGACGAAATTGATAATACAATCAAGCCAAATGAGAAGCTGAACAACTGCTTTAAGTCTATTAATAAAATAAAGAAAATTATTCATATCAAAGATAATTCATTTTGGGCTATAACGGATAAAAGCCTTTTCAAATTCAGTTACGATGGGAGTGAAGCCAAAATAGAGGAAAGATATAACGTAGGTTTACACAAACTGTCGTTAGTAGAAGGATACGAGAATATTTCGATTTTGAATGATTCAATAAACTTCATTTGTTTAGATAATGGCTTCTTGCTCTATAATGACAGAATTCCCGCAAAGAAATATAAGTCGGTTCAGGACAGGCCATATCTGGAAACCCTAGAGATAAAGTCAACGAAAGGAAAGTACGATTTTCGAGATCCGGCAACATTGGCTGAAGTTCCTTACGGATATAACTCAGTTACATTTAGCTTTATATCCGATCAGGTATTAAGCCGGAATCTCTTATTCCAGTACAAGCTGGTAGGAATAGATAACGAATGGTCGAAACCTCAGAAGATAGATAAAGTCACTTATGACCGTTTATCTGCCGGAAAATATACATTCATGCTTCGTACTACAGACAATATTGGTTATACATCCGAGATTACGACATCTCAGTTTGTTGTATTATCTCCTTGGTATTTATCTTTGTGGGCTTACCTCATCTATATATTACTTATTATGTTTGTTGCATATATCGTATGGGTTATCATCCTAAGGAGATATAAGAATAAACACCTGCAAAAAATAAGACAGAGAGAAGCCGAAAGATTGCAAACCATAAATCAGGAATTGCAAAGCGAAATAGAGAAAAAAGATGCAGAAATCTTTGATCAGACATCATTTACCATTCAGAAAAATGAGATTATACTATCTATAAAAGACGTGATTGATGAGTTCTGTCTTTCAAGCGATAATAAGACCTTGAAGCTTTTGTATCAGAAGGTATTGCCTATCTTAAACAATAATCTGGAGAATGATAACGACTGGAAAGTTTTATTGATAAAGTTTGAACAAAAGCATACCAATTTCTTCAAGAAATTGAAAATTCTTTATCCCGAACTCACCCCCAACGATCTTAAGCTTTGCGCATGTTTGAAGCTAAATCTCGAGACAAAAGACATTGCCTCTCTTATGAATTTGTCGACGAGATCGGTCGAAAACAATCGTTATAGATTAAGGAAGAAACTTAACCTCAGGTCTACACAGAATCTAAATGATTTTATTTTAAATCTCGATTAATTTTAATTAATATTCTATAATACAGATTTTTAAATTTGTGAGAGTGGAAAATGTGCATTGTTAATGTATGTTAAATAGAGTGTGTGCGTATTTGATGTGAACCTTCCTTTTGCATGATCTTGTCTGTGTGCTCTAAATTTGACATAAATCTAAATATCATGGAAAGAGTCACCTCACTCTATAGCCGGTTGGCTATTGTAAACATTACTCCTGCCTTATTATTTAGATTAATTGGTTAACAGTTAATTAAAGTAATTTGAACTATGAAAAAATCCAAAAAAGACTTTATTTCAGGGAATCTGAATTCACTGATTTTGCGGTATTTATTATTCCTGTTTTGTTTCCTATCAACCACAGGAAATATTTATGCTCAAACGAAAACTATTTCAGGAATTATAAAGGACGAAGCCAATGAACCGCTGATTGGCGTTACTGTACAAATAAAGGGAACAAGTAATGGTACCATTACCGATATTGATGGTAGATATACCCTTGCTGCAGCTACAGGCAATGTTTTAGTATTTACGTATGTGGGAATGCAAACACAAGAAGTAACCGTTGGCTCACAAGCAAGTATCGATATCGTTATGAAAAACGACAGTCGGATGCTTGCCGAAACAGTGGTTATAGGTTATGGTAGTGCAAAAGCGAAAGATTTGACATCTCCTATTGCGACTATCAAAGGGGATGATGTCAACAGGCATCTTACAGCATCGCCGATGCAAGCAATGCAGGGTAAAGTTCCCGGACTACAGGTGATTAACACCGGTCAACCGGGTAGTTCGCCTAAAGTGCGTATCCGTGGTGTCGGAAACTATGATGATTCTAAAACCGGCCCTTTGTATGTTGTAGATGGTATGTTCTTCGATAATATCGACTTCTTGAATAACAGTGATATCGAAAATATGAGCGTGCTCAAAGACGCTTCTTCTGCTGCTATTTATGGAGTACGTGCTGCGAATGGAGTTATCATTGTGACAACTAAAAAAGGCTTGACAGACAGAAAACCTCAGGTTACTTACGATGGTTACTTTGGTTTGCAAAAGGCGTCTAACCTGGTAAAGATGGCTAACTCTCAGCAATATGCCACTGTGATGAAAGAAATCGGTAATACAAATACTATCGATCAGTCTATCGCTAAGTTTGGTGGTGCTAATGGTATTCCTGCTGTAAATACCGATTGGTATGACGAAATATTGAGAGTAGCACCAATGCATAGCCATGCTATAAATGTTAACGGAGGTGGAGAAAAAACAACGTATTCAATCGGTATCAGCTACTTGAATCAGAAAGGTATATTGGATAGCGACAATGGTTATGAGAGATTAAATATCCGTTCTAAAGTAGATATAGGTATCACCAACTGGTTGAAAGTAGGAGGTAGCTTTATTGTTGTAAACAGTGATCAAAAGCTTGCTAATAACAGTGCTTTTGGTAATGCGTATACATCCCCTTCTATATATCCGGCTTATGATCCGAACAATAGCATTGCATCGCCAACCAAATATGGATCGGCACAAGATGTAGGGCTAACAAACTACTTTTGGAATCCGGTGGCTATCGCTGATTATTACAACAACAAAGTGGGGACGACAGAAGTTCTTCCGGCACTTTACATGGAGTTATCTTTCTTAGAAAATAAGTTGACATTCCGAACTTCTTACAATCAGGATTTGTCTTTCCAGCGCAATCGTTTATTCTTGCCGATATATACCGTTTCGGCCAGTCAACAAAATAAGAAAACACAGTTGACTAAATCTCAGAAATATACAAACAATTGGTTGATAGATAATATCTTGACATATAGAGACACTTTTGCCGAGAAACACAATGTGACTCTGATGGCAGGTAATTCTATAAGAAAAGAGAGATGGGAAAGAATGCGCTTGCAGGCTGAAGGTATCCCTGATGGAAGAGACGAGTACTGGTACTTACACAACGGTTCTATTGTCGAACAAGGAGCAGACGCTGATACTTGGTACGACAATGCAGAGGAAAACAGAGGTGCTTCGTTTTTCGGTCGTTTGATGTATGACTATGCAGGCAAATATTTATTATCTGCTACATTCCGTGCCGATGGTAGCTCTAAGTATCAACAAAAGTGGGGATATTTCCCTTCTGTAGGTCTTGGATGGGTGCTTTCGGAAGAAAACTTTATGAAGAATCAAAAAGTATTTGACTTCCTGAAATTAAGAGGAAGCTGGGGTATGCTAGGTAACGATAAGATACAGCGAAATGACGGTTTTGCTTCTATTACACAAGAAACAGGATATTTCAACGGACAGATTATGCCGGGTACATCCAGCCTTTCGTTCTTCTCTTCACTGAAATGGGAGAAAGTAGAAGAATTGGATTTTGGTTTGGACTTTACTATCCTGAATAACCGTTTATCCGGAGAACTTGATTATTACAAACGTACAACAAAAGATGCCGTGTTCTTGAAAACACTTCAGTTAGGAGCAGGTTCATTATTAATGAATAACGGTGAGATCCAAAACTCGGGAGTAGAAGTATCTCTAAACTGGGAAGATAAGATCGGACGTGATTTTACTTACAATGTGGGTGTGAATATGTCAACTTTAAAAAATAAAGTGACTCACCTTGATGGTTTGGAACGCATAATTACATCCGGAGACTATGGTCGTATCAGACAGATTGGTCAGACAGTAGACTCTTACTATGGATATGTAATGGAAGGTATTTATCAGAATCAGGCAGAAATTGATAATGATAAAACTTTAACGGATATTGCCAGCAAACCGGTTCCGGGAGACATTAAGTTTAAAGATATAGATGGCGACGGAAAACTGACAGACCAAGACAGAACTTTGCTCGGTTCCCCACTGCCTAAGTTTTTCTTGGGTGGTAATATCGGGTTCACTTACAAAGCTTTTGACTTTAGTACAGCATTCCAAGGGCAATTTGGTCATAAGATCTTGAATCAGAAACGGTTCTTAAGACAAAAACAAACTGATATAAATTTCGACGAAGATATCGTTAAAAACCGTTGGACAGGTGAAGGTTCTACAAACCAATATGTATCAGGCGCAGCTTTGGGACATACATGGACATATAGCCGCTTCAACTCATTCTTTGTTGAAAGTGCCAATACATTTACTATTCAGAACATACAGTTGGGATATACTTTCCAGAACATTTTCCCTCAGAGTGGAAACAAGTCTAGTTTGAGAGTAAGCTTTACGGCAGAGAGACCATTCAACTTCTTCTCTTATAATGGATTCACTACAGATGTGGCTGATGGGATAGATAACAATGTTTATCCTCTAACCTCAACTTACAGTATTGGTTTCAGATTGGTATATTAATTAAAGAAATAAGAAATTATAGTTATGAAATTTTATATATACATTATATCAGCATTATTGTTATTAAGCAGTTGTAGCGACTGGCTAAATAAGGAACCCGAAAATGTATTAGATGTGGAGGGGCTTGATTATACTCTGACCGAAAATATGAACCAGCCGCTTATCGGTATCTATGCACGTATGCGTGGTGGAAGTGGACTTAGCTTCTGGGGAAGACTTGGGCTACTGAGCGTAAGAGGTGATGATATAAATAAAGGTTCTTCACCTTCCGATCAGGGAGAGTTAAACTATGCGAAATCATTCGAATACAATCAACTTGGTGGATATTGGGCATTAAACTCATCATGGACAGGCTTATACAATTTAGTGTTGAGTTGTAACTCTGCTTTGGTAGACTTGAGCAGATATAACGAATATACAACAACTGATGCAGACAAAAAATTGAATATTCAATATCAGGCAGAGGTACGTTTTATCAGAGCTTTTGCTTATTTTCAGATAACCAGATTTTGGGGCGATGCATTGCTTGTTACCAATAACGAAGAAGTATTAGGTACACTTAATGTTACCCCCCGGGCTGATATCTACAAGTTTATTAATGATGAACTCGACTTCTGCGAAGCCAATCTTCCGGCTTTACGTCCGAACGAAATGCCTCTGAAAGGTCAGGTCACTAAATATACAGCTCTGGCATTGAGGGCAAAAGCAAACTCTGATATTAATAATTGGGATGCTGTACTATCTGCTACAAATGAGATTATCAACAGTAACAAGTTTGAGCTCTATCCTGATTTTTATGATTATTTCAAAAAGCCGGGATGCTTATCAAACGAAAACTTGTTCGAACTACAATATGGTTTGGTTGGTAGCACAGCAATAGAATCTGATGCGTGGTTTGCATTCCAAGGCCCAAGAAATGGATTTGTAGGAACAAATATTGAAGGAGGCTGGGGCTTTATGGTTCCTAGTGCTTCTTTAGAAAAACTATTCCAAGACAGGGGTGAGACCGTACGTAAAGAGACTACATTCTTGTATGCGGGATCTACAACCAAGGAAGGAGATGTGCTAAAACCAAGTACAGCAGCAGATGGAAACGATAGAGTATTTAATGGAAAAGTGTATCTGCCTAGCACACAGCTTCCGGAAGGAAGAACCGGGTATGGATTTGGTAATAATATCCGTGTGATGAGATATGCAGACATCCTTCTATTGAATGCCGAAGCTAAAGTTCGTAAAAATGAGAATGGGGATGCTCCTTTCAACTTGGTGAGAACCAGAGCGAAAATGCCAACATTGACCAATGTTACATTGGATCAGATACTGGAAGAAAGACGAGTTGAATTAGCTTGCGAATGGGGCGAACGTTTCTTCGATCTTGTTCGTACAGGTAAGGCTGCCGGAACACTTCCGGGATTTACAGAAGGTAAGTCCGAATTTTATCCGATACCTCAAGCTCAAAAAGATTTGAATCCAAATCTTAAATAAGAAACTATCAGGAGAGGATACTCAGTGTCTGAAAAGGTGCTGAGTATTCGTCTCTTCTTATACTGAATATATTATAAACAAGTCTTTATTATCAACGTAAATCCCATATCATGAAATTAAGAATAATCTTCTGTCTGTTAGTTATAAGGTGTCTATCTGCTCCTGCGCAAGAACAGGAATACGATCACATTTTTTTTGACAATAGTTTGATGACAGGGCGTTACTATTACAGTAAAGCTGATTACACATCTCCTAGCTATATTCAGAATATAGAAAGTAAACTACCGGTATCCGAAAAGGAATATTTTACAGCAAAAAACTCACTGCTATTGAACTATGTATCTGCACCCAATGGTAGCTGGTCGGCGTCGATTCTTTATCATGATTGGCGAGGAAAGGACTTTGTGAAAGAAGGCAAATCATTGGACTTTAAATTATTTGTCAAATCGGGAACAGAAGCAGAAGAATTGCCTCTTATTGCCATCGGTAGTATTAGCAAGAAAGAAACAGCTACATCGTCTTTTCTCAACCTTAACAACTATATATCTCAATTCAAACAAGGGGAATGGGTGTCAGTATCCATCCCTCTATCTGAATTTAAAAATTTAAGCTACACAAATACAAAAGAAATAAAAGAAGTTCTTTTCAAACAAAATTCACAAGATGGAAAAGAGCATACTTTATATATAGATCAGGTAGAATTAAGTCCTATCCAAAAGCCTGTTTCAGACGTGATAGTGCCGGCGATAAAAGCAAAAGCCTATGAGCGTCATGTAGACTTGTGGTGGGATAAATCAGGATTGGAAAATACAAAATATATCAAAATATATCGCTCCGAAGATGGGAGAGAGTTTAAGCAGGTAGGCATACAATACCCTTATACAGGGCGTTATGCAGATTTCACAAACGAACCGAATAAGACATTCAGCTACCGCATTGCTTGTGTAAATTATGACTATTCCGAATCACAACCATCTAATATAGTAGAAGCAACAACCCGCTATATGACCGATGAACAGCTCTTGGATATGGTGCAGGAAGCTTCGTTCAGATATTACTGGGATGGAGCAGAACCAAATTCAGGGCTAGCCCTTGAAAATATTCCGGGACGCAGAAATATGATTGCAACAGGAGCTTCCGGTTTTGGGATGATGGCAGTTGTAACCGGTGTAGAGAGAGGATATATTACTCGTGAGGAAGCCACAGAACGGTTCAAAAAAATAGTCGCATTTCTCGACAAAGCCGAAACTTTTCATGGAGGTTATGCTCATTTTATAGATGGAACGACAGGTAAAGTAGAACCATTTTTCGGAATGCGTGACAATGGAGCCGATATGGTAGAAACCTCTTTTCTGTTTCAAGGGTTATTGACTGCCCGTCAATACTTTGACAAGAACAGTGATGATGAGAAATACATCAGGAATACAATCACCAAACTGTGGGAAAATATAGAATGGGATTGGTTCAAAAAGACAAAAGACAGTAAATATTTATATTGGCATTGGTCTCCCGATCAGGAATGGGTAATAAATCACAATCTTATCGGCTGGAATGAGACAATGATAACCTATTTGCTGGCAATAGCTTCTCCAACTCACGGTATAGGCAAAGACATGTATTATTCGGGATGGGCTAGTCAGGAAAAGCTGGCACAGGATTATCGTGCCGACTGGGGACAAACACGTGATGGGGCAATGTACTCGAACGGAAATACATATTTCGGAGTAAAACTCGATGTGGGAGTGTCTAATGGAGGACCATTGTTTTTTATTCACTATTCATACTTGGGGCTTGATCCGCACAAGATAAAAGATAAATATGTTTCTGGAAATTACTTCGAAAACTTTCAGAATATAGCTCTTATAAACTACCGTTATTGTGTAGAGAATCCTAAAAAGAATATCGGATATGGAGTAGATAATTGGGGGCTTACCGCAAGTGACGGGCCTTGGGGCTATCGTGCTGCCGAGCCGGTAGATCATCAGGATGTAGGAACGATGGCACCTACAGGAGCTTTGGCTTCATTCCCTTATCTGCCCGAACAATCGATGGCGGCATTGAAGAATTACTATCGTAACTATGGTTCTTTCCTGTGGGGTGAGTATGGTTTCCGTGATGCTTTCAATCTGAATGAGAATTGGTGTGCGAACATTTATATGGGACTTAACCAAGCGCCAGTAACAGTGATGATAGAGAATTATCGTACAGGGCTTATTTGGAATCTGTTTATGAAAGACCCCGATGTTCAGCGAATGGTAAAAGAAGTGTTTATTAAATAAATTGAAGATGAGATTGAATTGGATTACATCTTTTGCTTTGCTCTGTCTGCTTATACTTGCAGGCTGTGGTAAAGACAAAGATCAGAGGGATGCTGAGGTGGATAAATTTGTTGATGACTTGCTTAGACGAATGACTCTGGAAGAAAAAATCGGGCAAACGGTTTTATATACCAGCGGTTATGATGTTATAACAGGCCCTACAGTTGACCCAAACTACAAAGAATACCTCAAGAAAGGAATGGTTGGGGGTATCTTTAATGCTGTGGGTGCGGACTATACACGTAGTCTGCAAAAGATAGCTGTAGAAGAAACCCGTTTAGGTATACCTCTCATCTTTGGTTATGATGTAATTCATGGACAGCGAACTATCTTTCCTATTCCCCTTGCCGAATCATGCAGTTGGGATCTCGAAGCGATGGAACGTTCGGCAAGAATTGCCGCTTCCGAGGCTACAGCCGAAGGTATAAACTGGATATACGCTCCGATGGTCGATATCTCTCGTGACCCTCGTTGGGGACGTGTAGCCGAAGGAGCGGGTGAGGATGTTTACTTAGGTTCATTAATTGCAGCAGCACGTGTGAAAGGGTTTCAAGGAGACAATCTATCGGCTGTAAATACTGTAGTTGCATGTGTGAAGCATTATGCAGCTTATGGGGCGACTATGGCAGGGAGAGATTACAATACCGTGGATATGTCTCTCAATGAACTGTGGAATACATATCTTCCTCCATTCAAGGCTGCACTCGATGCCGGATGTGGTACGATAATGACCTCTTTCAATGATTTGAACGGAATACCAGCCACGGGAAATAAATACTTGCTGAAGGACATTCTTCGTGATAAATGGAATTTCAATGGATTTGTAGTTACAGACTATACTTCTATCAATGAAATGATACCGCACGGATATGCTAACGATGAGAAGCATTCTGCTGAAATAGCGATGAATGCGGGTGTAGATATGGATATGCAGGGTGGTGTGTATATGAATCACTTGAAAACTCTTATAGAGGAAGGAAAAGTCTCGGAAAAAGATGTGACCGAGGCGGCTCGGGCAATTCTGAAAATAAAATATAAGTTAGGACTGTTTGAAGATCCGTATCGATATTGTGACGCCAACAGAGAGAAAACCGATATTCTCACGCCTGCAAATAAAGAAGCGGCTCGGGACATGGCACGCAAATCGATGGTTCTCTTAAAGAATGACAAGCAAACTTTGCCATTGAAAGAAAATAAGCGGGTTGCATTGATTGGCCCTTTGGTGAAAGATAAGTATGAAATATTGGGGTGTTGGTCTGCAATGGGAAATCGTGATACGATTCCCGTAAGTGTGTATGATGGTTTGGTTGAAGCCATCGGTAAAGACAAAATCTCTTATGCTAAAGGCTGCGATATACAAAGTGAAGATACAAAAGGGTTTGCCGAAGCTGTTAGAGTAGCTTCCGCTTCTGATGTTGTGGTGATGGTAATGGGCGAGTTTCATAATATGTCGGGAGAAAATAATTCCCGCACAAATTTATCACTTCCCGGTGTTCAAGTGGATTTACTCAAAGCGATAAAAAAGACCGGAAAGCCTGTAGTTCTTGTTTTGATGAATGGACGGCCGTTGACTATAAACTGGGAAAAGGACAATCTGGATGCAATCTTAGAGGCTTGGTTTCCCGGTACAATGGGAGGCGCAGCTATTGCTGATGTGTTGACAGGAAAATACAATCCGTCTGGGAAACTAACAATGACATTCCCTCAAAATGTAGGACAAATTCCTTTATTTTATAATCATAAAAATACGGGTCGTCCTTATGATCCCAATGTTCCTCAATTTGCGTATGGATCTCGTTATTGGGACGTTTCTAACGAACCTCTTTATCCATTTGGATATGGACTGAGCTATACAACATTTACCTATTCAGACTTAACGTTATCGTCAAAAGAGATAACAAAAGAAAATCCGCTTAAAGTAAGCGTAAAACTTACCAACTCGGGCGAATATGACGGAGAGGAAGTTGTACAGCTATATACTCGCGATTTGGTAGGAAGTGTTACCCGCCCTGTGAAAGAACTGAAAGGATTCAAAAAAGTATTCTTAAAAGCCGGAGAGTCTAAAGTAATAGATTTTACCTTGTCGGTGAATGATTTGAGATTCTATAACTCACAGCTTGAATATGTCTACGAGCCGGGAGATTTCCATCTTTTTGTCGGAGGAAGTTCCGATACGAAATTAAAAACAGAATTTACATTAAAATAGAAACATGAAGAAACTTATTACAACTGTTTTGCTTGGGTGTACCCTAATCGCTAATGCACAGCAGAACCAAAACACAAAGATGGATCGCTTTATAGATGATCTGATGAGTAAAATGACTATTGAGGAGAAAATAGGTCAGCTCAACTTGCCGGGTTCGGGAGATATTGTTACAGGACAGGCAAAGAACAGCGATATTGCAGGCAAGATTAAAAAAGGGCTTGTCGGAGGCCTTTTCAATATAAAAGGCGTTGAAAAAATAAAAGATGTGCAACGTGTTGCCGTTGAACAAAGTCGTTTAGGTATTCCTCTTATTTTTGGGATGGATGTTATTCACGGATACGAAACGGTATTTCCAATTCCATTGGGATTATCTTGCTCGTGGGACATGGATGCTGTTGAAAAATCAGCACGCATCGCAGCGATCGAGGCCAGTGCCGATGGTATCTGCTGGACATTCAGCCCGATGGTTGATATATCAAGAGATCCTCGCTGGGGGCGTGTATCTGAAGGCAATGGCGAAGACCCTTACTTGGGCGGGCAAATAGCCAAAGCTATGGTAAGAGGTTATCAGGGGGTAGGAGACAAAACGTTTACGACTAACAATCAGATTATGTCGTGTGTAAAGCATTACGCACTGTATGGAGCAGGAGAAGCGGGACGTGATTATAATACGGTAGACATGAGTCGCCAACGCATGTATAATGAATATTTTTACCCATATCAGGCAGCAGTAGATGCGGGAGTAGGTAGCGTAATGGCATCTTTCAACGAAGTAGATGGGGTTCCTGCTACGGGCAACAAGTGGTTGATGACAGACGTTTTGCGCAAACAATGGGGATTCAATGGGTTTGTGGTAACAGACTTTACAGGGATCAACGAAATGGTAGATCATGGTATCGGCGATTTACAAACCGTATCGGCTCGTGCTCTTCGTGCTGGTATCGATATGGATATGGTTGGAGAAGGTTTTCTTACAACTTTGAAGAAGTCGTTAGATGAAGGGAAAATAACCGAAGCAGATATAAATAGGGCATGTCGTCTTATCCTTGAAGCAAAATATAAGTTAGGATTATTTACCGACCCTTATAAATATTGCGATGTGAGCAGGGTAAAGAAAGAGGTATATACACCCGAACATCGTGCTCTTGCCCGCAAGATAGCGTCAGAAAGCTTTGTTTTGCTTAAAAATGAAAATGTGTTGCCATTGAGTAAAAAGGGTACGATTGCCGTTGTTGGGCCATTAGGAAATACCCGTGAAAATATGCCCGGAACATGGAGTGTAGCGGCAGATTTCAATAAAGCGACAACAGTAGTTGACGGACTAAAAGCGGTAGTTGGCAACAAAGCGAATGTAGTATATGCAAAGGGTAGTAACTTAACTACCGATCCGGTGCTGGAACAAAGAGCAACTCTTTTTGGAAGAGACTTGCAACGTGATGGCCGTACAGAAGAAGAATTAAGAAATGAAGCATTACAAATAGCCAAAAATGCGGATGTAATTATAGCTACATTGGGCGAATCATCAGAGTATAGCGGCGAGTCGAGCAGTCGTTCCGAAATAGGCATTCCTGATATTCAACAACGCTTGTTAAAGGAGCTATTAAAAACAGGAAAACCTGTCGTTTTAGTCTTGTTTACAGGCCGTCCGTTGACTCTTACATGGGAAAATGAAAATGTTCCTGCAATACTCAATGTGTGGTTTGGCGGAACTGAAGCAGCCTATGCTATTGGTGATGTACTGTTCGGAGATGTAAATCCGAGTGGAAAGCTTACTACCACATTCCCTCAGAATGTAGGGCAAATACCATTGTATTACAATCATAAAAATACAGGTCGCCCATTAGCTGATGGTAAATGGTTTGAAAAATTCCGCAGCAATTATCTCGACGTATCAAACGATCCTTTGTATCCGTTCGGCTTTGGACTTAGCTACAGTAATTTCGACTATAGTGATGTGAAACTTAGTTCGACACAGATAGATGCAAATGGGGAACTGACTGCAAGTGTAACAGTAACGAATAAGAGTAAAGTAGACGGAGCGGAAGTGGTGCAACTATATATTCGCGATGTTGTGGGAAGTGTAACCCGTCCGGTAAAAGAACTGAAAGGTTTTGAGAAAGTTTTCATCAAAGCGGGAGAGTCTAAGACAGTCAACTTTAAGATAACACCCCAAATGTTGAAGTTCTATGACTATGATCTTAACTTTGTATTCGAGCCCGGAGACTTTGATGTGATGATCGGGGGCAATAGCCGTGATGTTAAAAATGCAAGATTTACGTTGAAATAATGAATCTTATGAAAATAATACAGGCTATTTTTGTTTCCGGACTTGCTCTCTGTCTATTAAACTGTGCTAATAATAAAGATAAAAGTGTAGCAGAGGAAGCTTCTGCAATATCTGATGAAGCATTAATAGATACGGTACAGCGGAAGACATTCCAATATTTCTGGGATGGGGCAGAGCCTACTAGCGGCATGGCTCGTGAACGTTTCCATGTAGATGGAGACTATGGCAAATATGACAAAAATACGGTAACATCAGGTGGTAGTGGTTTTGGGATACTGGCTATTATCTCCGGCATAGAGCGAGGATATATAACCAGAGCACAAGGCCTCGAGAGATTTAATAAAATAGTTGGTTTTCTCGAAAAAGCAGACTCTTTTCATGGTGTGTTTCCTCACTGGTGGAATGGAGAAACCTGTAAAGTAGTAGGCTTCAGTGATAAAGACAATGGTGGAGATTTGGTGGAAACATCATTTCTTTTTCAAGGGCTTCTTGCTGTGCATCAGTATTATATAAACGGAACAGAAGAGGAAAAAGCTCTTGCGGCACGTATTGATAAACTTTGGAAGGCTGTAGACTGGAACTGGCATCGCAATGGTACAAACCAATTGTACTGGCACTGGAGTCCTGAGCATTCTTGGGAAATGAATTTCTCTATACATGGTTATAATGAATGTCTTATAACATTTATTCTTGCCGCTTCATCTCCTACTCATGGTGTTCCTGCTGCTGTTTATGAGGAAGGATGGGGAGAAAATGGAAAGATTATCGGCCCGCATGAGGTAGAAGGTTACAAGTTGAATATGCGTTATCAGGGTACAGAGGTAGGGCCTTTGTTCTGGGCACATTATTCTTTCTTAGGCTTAGACCCAAGAGGACTAAAGGATAAGTATGCAGATTATTTTGAAGAAATGAAAAATTATACGCTGATAAACAGAGCGTATTGCATTCGAAACCCAAAAGGATATAAAGGTTATGGTGATGACTGTTGGGGGCTGACTGCCAGCTATTCGGTAAAAGGATATTCGGCTCATGAGCCAACCGAAAAAGGAGATCTTGGGGTGATTACGCCTACTGCTGCACTATCTTCTATTGTATACACTCCCGAAGAATCAATGAAGGTGATGAGGAAACTCTATAGCATGGGAGATAAATTGATGGGGGCTTATGGCTTTTATGATGCCTTTAGTGAAACAGACAACTGGTACCCTCAGAAGTATTTGGCGATAGATCAGGGTACAACTGTGGTAATGCTCGAAAATTACCGAACAGGATTATTGTGGAATCTGTTTATGAGTCATCCGGATGTGCAAAGCGGATTGAAGAAACTGGGATATGAATCCCCTCATTTGAAGTAATGTGTTATTTTAAGATATGAAAAGATTAAGTATATTATTGTTATTTATTACAGCGACTTTCTGGCTGTCGGCGCAGCAAAAAACATATTGTAATCCTATCAATATTGATTATGGATATGGTCCTATTCCCAACTTTCTGACTTGGGGAAAGCATCGTGCCACGGCAGATCCTGCAATTGTGAATTATAAAGGAGATTACTATCTGTTTTCTACCAATCAGACAGGGTATTGGTGGAGTAGCGATATGTCTGACTGGCATTTTGTATCACGTCATTTCCTTACTCAAGAGGCTATTGACAATACGCCAAACAAGTGGGACGATCTTTGTGCTCCTGCAGCATGGGTACAAGGCGACTCGCTCTGTGTATTCGGTTCTACTTATTCTCGTCTTTTTCCTATTTGGGTGAGTACCAACCCCAAGGGGAATGAGTGGAGTAAAGCCGTAGAACGATTCGATATCGGGGGCTGGGATCCGGCTTTCTTTGTTGACGATGACGAGCGTCTTTATATGTATAATGGCAGTAGTAATGTATATCCATTGTATGGCATAGAGCTCAATCGCAGCAATTTTCAGCCCATAGGAACACGCAAAGAACTCTTACTGCTTGATGATGAGCGGATCGGTTGGCATCGGTTTGGAGAACATATGGATAATACTTTCCTAAAGCCGTTTATGGAAGGTGCATGGATGACAAAGCATAATGGAAAATATTACCTGCAATGGGGTGGTCCGGGTACTGAATTCAGTCACTATGGAGACGGTGTAGCAGTCAGTGACAGTCCTCTAGGATACTTTGAGCATGTATCTCTCCCGCTAAGTATGAAGGCCGGAGGTTTTATAAGAGGTGCTGGACATGGAGCTACATTTCAGGACAATTGGAAAAACTACTGGCATACTTCTACAATGGTGATCAATGTGAAAAATAACTTTGAGCGTCGTGTTGGTATTTGGCCTGCCGGATTCGATAAAGATGATGTGATGTATTGTAATACTGCATTTGGAGATTATCCTCACTATTTACCAAATGGTGAAGCAGATCACTTGCAGAGCCGATTTACAGGCTGGATGCTGTTGAATTATAATAAGCCGGTGCAAGTATCATCTACTCTTGGGGCTTTTTATGCAAATAATATAGTAGACGAAAATGTGAAAACATATTGGAGTGCTCAGACAGCGAACAAAGGAGAATGGCTGATCTCCGATCTGGGGCAAATTTCTACTGTACATGCCATACAGATCAATTATGCCGATCAGGATGTAGAGCTTATGGGTAAGCAAACAGGAACATGTCATCAGTATATGGTTTATTATTCTTTGGATGGGAAGAAGTGGAGCGTGCTGATTGATAAGAGTAAAAATCAGAAAGATGTGCCTCACGATTATGTGGAGTTGGCAAAACCTGTTGAAGCTCGTTATCTGAAGCTTGAGAATATACATATGCCAACCGGTAAATTTGCAATATCAGGATTCAGAGCCTTTGGATTAGGAAAAGGAGATAAGCCCAAAGCAGTGGAAGACTTCATTGTCTTACGTTCAGACATGACAGACAAACGCAATGGATGGCTGAAGTGGAAGCCTGTAGACGGAGCTTATGCTTATAATATATACATCGGACAACAGCCTGATAAACTGTATAACAGTGTAATGGTATATAATGTAAATGAATACTATTATGCGGGTATGGATAAAACAAGGCCTTATTATTTTGCGATAGAGGCAATTAATGAGAATGGCACATCTGAGTGGACTAGGGCTCAGGCTTTATAAAGGATTTTTTGGTAGTTTTAGTTGTAACTAAAAAACACTCGTAGTGATTTATGCACTACGAGTGTTTTGTTTTTAGATGAAATGAGAATATTGTATTGCTATTCTGAATATTTTATTCGAAGCTATCAGCTTTCCCAATATTTTTCTATTTCTTCTAATGTTTTTCCTGTTGTTTCAGGCACTAGTTTCCATACAATCAGAATATAAGGAACACACATCACCGCAAAAAGTATAAATGTGCCTTCGGGACGCAGATTGTGTAAGAACCAAGGCGTTAATTGTCCAATCAGATATGTGCCTATCCATAAAGAGAATCCGGCGATTGACATAGCCAGACCACGCACTTTGATAGGATACATTTCGGATAATAACACCCAAATAACAGCACAAATAGATACTGCGCAGAAAAAGATGTATGCAAGGAAGAATATTAATAGGAATATATTTGATATACCCAAATCATTCCCTTTGATGAAATAAAACGCAATAAGAACAAGGGAAACGATCATGCCCGATACTCCATAGTAAACCAGTTTTTTTCGTCCTACTTTGTCGATAATAAATATGGCCAGAATTGTTGTTAACATGTTTACTAATCCTACAATCACCTGATAAAATAATGAGTCATCTCCTGACAAACCGCTACTCTCAAAAATAGAAGGACCATAATAAAGAACGGCATTCACTCCCATAAACTGTCCTAACATGGCTATCGCTACACCTATAAGCACAGCCTTCATTATACCGGGTTTAAGAAGTAATCGCCAATTTGATTTGGTTTCACTGCCTACTACTCTTTTTGTTTCGTTCATTTCATGTATTGCCGACTCTGTAGAACCATAGATGTGTGCCAAAATAGACTTAGCCTTTGTTTCTTGATTTTTTAATATTAGCCATCTCGGACTTTCCGGAATGAAGAAAATTACAATAAAGAATAATATTGCAGGTATAGCTGCCATACCAAGCATACCTCGCCACACTTCGCTATGAAATATATGATACAATGTTGGGTTGGTGAGTTGCTCTGCTCCGTTTACCGAATAATTAAGCAGCCCGTAGTTTACCAGATATGCACCTAAAAATCCTACAGTTACTGCTAACTGATACAGTGAGACTAATCGCCCTCTGTATTCGGCAACTGAGATTTCTGAGATATAAAGCGGAGAAATAATCGATACCACACCGATACCTATGCCTCCAATAATGCGAGCTATTACCAAATGATCGAAATCGGATGAGATGGCACATCCAAAAGCTGATATAGTGAAGAGGATAGCTGCTACTAATAGTGTTCTTTTACGACCAAAATTATCACTGAGAACCCCTGCGCTCATTACTCCGAGTATAGAGCCCACAAGTGCACAGCCAACATACCAGCCTTGAGAAAGAGAATCTAACGAAAATTGTGCCGACACCTGCGCTATTGTTCCTGATATTACAGCAGTGTCGTACCCAAAAAGGAAACCTCCTAATGCTGCAACAACAGATAAGAAGCTGATGTACCTTATATTTATACTAGAATTCATAAAACTAATTTTTGTTATTATTTTATATCAAAATATTCTTTATACCTGTTATATAAATGTCCAGCCTGAGGATATGCTGACTGTGGACTCATAAAATGAGAAAACTCGAAAGTGATGGCTTTGTCATAATTGGCACGCTTGGCAGCTTCGAGTTTCATCCTAAGTTTATCAAACTTGATCGGTAAAAATTTGATCGGCATATCTCTGTCAAAGGTTTCTGCATTTGTCCAGCATTTCAATCCGTATTTGTCTGCCAGTTTCTTATTCACCTCAAAGAATGCATCAAGTTCATCATAATCGATATGTCCGTCCTGAAAGGCACATGCATCAACAGAGCCTTTTATACCGTCGAATATTTCGCCCCATTCCTTTTCATGTTCTTGTACCGAAACCGATTCGGCTTTGGTTAACTGTCCTGATGCGGACATAACAGCTTTCTTGCCATCTATCCATGGGGAAATAAACGTTGGTAAACCATTCGATACATCTTTGCATTGTTTTCCCATTGCGGAGAAAGCGTCAATAGCCCCTTTTGTTTTCCTGCTTATCTCTCCACTAATATACCAACCTCCGAAACTTTTATATTTTTCTCCATAGCTTTCCCAAACTTCATCTATTACATATTTATTATGTTCTATTTCGGATGAGAGGTCGCCTGTGTCCCAATACTCTCCCGAGTCGTAAAGCCCAAAATAAAATTTCATTCCGTATTTGTCAGCTAATCGCAAATACATGTCTATCAAATCTACTGATGGCATGTAGCATCCTTTTTTCAATAGATATTTCGAAGGATATGTGATAAACTTGCGGTATCCCGAACGAATCAGTATGACGGTGTCGATCCCAATGTTTTTCATGTGTCGAAAATCCATATCCCATTCTTTCTCTCCCCAATTTTGATGAGGTATATCGTGGGATATTTCATCCAAAAAAGTTCCAGTTATTCGAATACCATTTTCTTTGGGTACGATCAGGTTACTATGGATAAAAGTGTCAGCTTCTAATATTTTACTATCTGTTGAGGTTGAGCCTCTACACGAAGTGATTGCCGGAATTGCCATTGCCGAGGCCCCGCCCAGTGCAACCTTTTTCAAAAAATCTCTGCGATTATCTGCTTCCATTATATTACATTTGGTTAAATATATTGTATTTTATTATTCGGGAAGACTTGATGTTTATAAAATAAATATAAGTACTTCGAGATGATTTCAAGGATCATCACGTCTAATAATCCTTTTCTGGTTTTTTTTAATAGAGAAGAAATGTGTTCTTAGCTTTTCAAAAACAAATGTAGTAAATATATTTTTTATATCAATCGTATTTAATAAAAATATTAATTATATGTGTCGTGTATTATTTTTATATTTATTATGTTTGTTTGATGGGTATCTCTCATTTATGAGTCTGGAAAAGGCATTTGCTTTATTGAAGAACGCCGATTAGTAATAGTTAGGTAAAAGTCATTTAATACATAAGGGGGAGAGTTGGAAATAAATGGTTAATAATTTTTTTTAGTATATTTGTTTTCTGCTTAGATATTTCTTTGCAAGAAAAATACAATAATTATCAAAAAGATATGAATATACAGCTGCTTCAGGAGATTGAGAGAGGTACAAAAAGTGCTCTGATTAAGAAGAATATAATAAACTACTATATTCAGAATGGTAGCTCTACGATAACTGAGCTGTCAAAAGAACTGGATTTAAGTATTCCTACTGTAACCAAGCTTATAGGTGAGATGTACGATGATGGGTATATAAATGACTATGGGAAGTTGGAAACAACGGGAGGCAGATATCCTAATCTTTATGGGCTTAATCCTGAATCGGGATATTTTATCGGAGTTGATATAAAGCAATCTGCTGTAAATATAGGTCTTATAAACTTCAAGGGGGATATGATAGATCTGACGATGGGGGTGTCGTATCAGATGCAAAATACTCCGGAAGCTTTAAATAGGCTTTGTAATATAATTCTTGATTTTATAGATAAGCAGACTGTTGATAAGAATAAGATATTGAATATCAATGTGAATATATCTGGTCGTGTTAACCCTGAATCCGGTTATAGTTACAGTATATTTTATTTTGAGGAAAGGCCATTGGCGGATATTATATCCGAAAAATTGAACGGATATAAAGTGACCATAGATAATGATACGCGAGCCATGACCTATGGAGAATATCTTGCAGGCTGTGTAAATAGTGAGAAAAACATCATTTTTGTAAATGTTAGTTGGGGGCTCGCCATCGGTATTATCATTGATGGTAAGGTGTATACAGGGAAATCTGGGTTTGCCGGAGAGTTTGGTCATATGAAAATATATGACAATGAAATTATCTGTCATTGCGGTAAAAAAGGATGCCTTGAGACAGAAGCTTCGGGGCATGCTATGCATCGCCGTTTATTCGAACTCGCTCAAGAAGGAGGTTCTTCTTTGCTGTCGGAGAAGATATTAAAAGGAGATAATGTTACGCTGGATGAAATTATAGCTGCAGTAAACAAAGAGGATGTTCTCTGTATAGATCTTGTAGAGGAGATAGGGAGAAAATTGGGAGAGCAAATAGCCGGATTGATTAATGTCTTTAATCCTGAGATGGTTATAATAGGGGGGACTGTATCTATGACCGAGGATTATATTATGCAACCTATCAAAACTGCGATACGAAAATATTCTCTAAACCTTGTAAATAAAGATTCAACGATTAGTATCTCGAAGCTGAAAGATAAAGCCGGCGTTGTAGGGGCATGTCTGTTGGCACGTACAAGGTTGTTTGAGATATATTGATTGATATTGTAGTCAAAATATTCTATATCTTGCTGAAGTAGAGATACTCTATCAAGTAAAAAGAAACCGAAAAGCTTTTAAATACACTTCTGTGATTTAAAAGCTTTTCGGTTTTTGTATTTATTCTCTTTAAACAAAAGAGGTCGCTTGGGCTTACATTTTTATCTTATCTTTTTTTGACTCCAATTATATATAGAGCTTGATATTGGAGCGATGAAAATATTTCTGAAAGGGTAATTTGCTTCCTAAATTCTAAATCTTAAAACAAACTTAATAATAAAATATTTAATTATATATTGTGTATTTAATAAATATATGTATATTTGTCTCGTTGTATTAATAAAATATGGTTAACTGAAGAGTCTATATTGTAAACAAATCCCTTCTTTTATTATAATATAGATATAATAGTAAAAACATACACTCAGATATAGTAAACAGAGAAGCTTCTATAGATATTGAAATTAATATTTTATAAATAGGTATTGAAGAAAGTATTTAAAAAGGAACATGATGAAATTTCTACTCAAACAATCATTTATTGGTATTTTATATTTGCTCGGGTTTAATCTGACCTTGCAATCGCAAGATATAATAAAGGGGCAAATAAAATGTCAGGGAGAAAAACTCGCAAATGTAGTTGTATCTAATGGCTACGACTTTACCCTTACTGATATAGACGGTAATTATTCCTTACCGCAAAATGCCAATGTTAAGTTTGTATATATATCAACTCCATCCGGCTATTTGCCACAAACGAAAGGAAGCATTCCTTGCTTTTTTCAGAATATAGAAAGTTCTGATAAAGCCTATGATTTTGATCTGATAAAGAATTCCCGGAACGACAATAAACATACTTTCATCGTTCAGGCAGATGTTCAGGTGTCTAAAGAAAAGGACATAGAAGGATATGTACAATACTTAAAAGATCTTCGTCAATATATTGATCAGAAAAAGAAAAACAGTGACGTTTTTGTTTTAGACTGTGGAGATATAGTAGGTAATACTCCATCATTATACCCTTCATATATTCAGGCTTCGGATGCTTTAGGGCTTCCATTTTATAGGAGTGTTGGTAACCATGATATGGAATATGGTGTACGCTCTCATGAGCATTCATACAAAACTTTTGAAAATTTCTTTGGCCCGATATATTATTCTTTCAATAGAGGAAAGGCACATTACATCGTTCTCAACAACTGTTTTTACATTAATAGGCATTACCGTTATATAGGATATATAGACGAACGCACCTTGCAATGGATAGAGAAAGACTTATCCTATGTTCCCAAAGATCATCTCGTATTTGTGGCTATGCATATTCCTTCCAGCTCAACAAAAGATATAAAATTCAATGCCTTATTGCCCGATGAAACCAGTAATGCTTCCAGCCTTTATGATCTCTTAGAAGGTTATGATGCTCATATATTTTCAGGACATACTCACTACAATGGTAATGTTGTGTTCAATAACAGACTAATGGAACATAACACTGCTGCTGTATGCGGGACTTTCTGGAAAGCAGATATATGTACAGACGGAACCCCTAGCGGTTGTGGCGTCTATGAAGTAGAAGGGAATAAAGTTATATGGAAATATAAGAGTATGGGATACCTTGATACATATCAGTTTAAAGGATATCCAATTGCTTCTTCTGAAGATTATCCTGAAGATATTATTGCAAATGTTTGGAATTGGGATGAGCTGTGGAAAGTAGAGTGGTACGAAAATGGTAAATATATGGGAACAATGAACCACTTCGAAGGATATGATCCTGAAGCTAAAATTATTTGCTCGGATAGAGAACGGGTAGAATATGATTGGATAACACCGATCAAAACGGATCATTTGTTTAGGGCAACTCCTATAGATAAGAATGCAATGATTGAAATAAAGGTAACAGACCGTTTTGGAAATATATATAAACAAAAAGTTTCTACTGACAAACACTAACAGATAATCTAATTATAACAGCTAAAATATGAAAAGCTCAAATAAACTAGTTGCCTATAACATTGATGTTGAAGATATAAATATGTATAAAATTATGAATTTTAAGGAATTAGCAGATCTTTATAAAGAAGAATTGTTAGAAAATGTTCTTCCCTTTTGGATAAAACACTCTCAAGACAAAGAGTTTGGTGGATATTTTACATGTCTTGACCGCGAAGGTAATGTCTTTGATACTGACAAATTTATTTGGTTGCAAGGCCGTGAAGTTTGGATGTTCTCAATGCTTTACAACAAAGTGGAAAAACGCGAAGAGTGGTTGGAATGCGCTATCCAAGGGGGCGAATTTCTTAAAAAATATGGTCATGACGGAAATTTCAATTGGTATTTCTCTCTCGATCGTGAAGGCAACCCTTTGGTTGAACCTTATAATATATTCTCGTATACCTTTGCCACAATGGCTTTTGGTCAGCTCAACCTTGCTACAGGCAATGAAGAATATGCAGATATAGCCCGCAAAACATTTGAGGTAATTCTTTCCAAAGTGGACAATCCGAAAGGTAAATGGAACAAGCTTTATCCCGGTACTCGTAACCTCAAAAACTTTGCGCTACCAATGATTCTGTGTAATCTGGCTTTGGAGATCGAGCATCTACTCACCGAAGAATATCTCAATAAAGTAATAGATAGTTGTATCCACGAAGTGATGGATGTGTTCTATCGTCCTGAACTCGGTGGAATCATTGTAGAGAACGTGCTGGATAACGGAGATTTATCCGATTCCTTCGAAGGTAGATTGATGAACCCCGGGCATGCTATAGAGGCAATGTGGTTTATAATGGACTTGGGTAAGCGATTGAATAGACCCGAACTAATAGAGAAAGCGAAGAATACAACTCTGACAATGCTCGAATATGGTTGGGATAAAAAATATGGAGGTGTTTTTTATTATATGGATCGTTTGGGTTATCCGCCTCAACAGTTAGAATGGGATCAGAAACTCTGGTGGGTACATATCGAATCTCTTATTTCCTTACTTAAAGGATATCAACTGACCGGAGATATTAAATGTCTCGAATGGTTTGAAAAAGTGCATGCTTATACATGGGAACACTTTAAAGATCACGAACATCCCGAGTGGTTTGGATACCTCAACAGGCAAGGAGAAGTATTGCTTCCGCTGAAGGGAGGTAAATGGAAAGGATGTTTTCATGTTCCACGCGGCTTGTACCAATGTTGGACCGTTTTAGAAAGTATTCTGAATCAAAAATAAACATTAGTAGCATAATGAAAAAGATAATAGTCGTTGGCAGTTCTAACACAGATATGGTGGTAAAATCCTCCCATCTTCCCGGCCCAGGGGAAACCGTACTCGGCGGAAATTTCCTAATGACTCAAGGAGGCAAGGGGGCTAATCAAGCTGTTGCAGTAAAAAGGATGGGAGGTAATCTTATATTCGTAGCCCGATTGGGTAATGACCTTTTTGGAGATCAAACGATAGAGGTCTTGGCAAAAGAGGGAATTTGTACAGAATATATTACTCGAGATAAGATGCATCCTTCGGGTGTTGCCTTAATAAATGTGGACGAAAAAGCCGAAAACACGATTGTTGTTGCTTCCGGAGCCAACTTACTATTAGACAAATCAGATATCGACAAGATCGAAGGTGAAATGAGTGAAGGAGATATTCTTCTTATGCAATTAGAAAGTCCTATCGCCACAGTAGAGTATGCAGCAAAAAAAGCTTTTGAAAAAGGGATGAAAGTCATACTTAATCCTGCTCCCGCTCAGCACTTACCCGAGTCTTTATTTAATTACTTGTATATGATTACACCCAATCGGATCGAAGCAGAAATGCTCACAGGTATAAAAATTAATAATGATTCGGATATTGCTCTGGCTGCAGAAAAACTAAGCAAGAAGGGGGTGAAAAATGTAATTATAACCTTAGGTTCAAAAGGATGTTTCGTAAGAGAAGGTAATAACTCTTACAGTGTAGACTCTTTCGAAGTGAAAGCTGTAGATACCACGGCTGCCGGAGATACCTTCAATGGAGCATTGTGTGTAGGCATAGCAGAAAATATGCCACTTAAACAAGCTGTAAAGATGGCTTCGCAAGCCTCTTCAATAGCTGTAACGAGAATGGGCGCACAGTCGTCTATTCCTCACCGAAGCGAATTAGTATAACTATAGATATCAACATGATGGATCGACGCAATTTCTTAACAACTTTAGGTGCAGGAGCCGCCGGAATGTTGCTTCCTAATATAAGCTTAGGAAGAACTTCTATAGAATCTGCCGGTATATCACAGATCAAACCGATAGCCGGTTCTTGGTTCGAATTTCAGCATCCCGGAGGAAAGGAAGGTGTATACTGGGATAACGATTTAAGGAACTTTACGGCTCTTCAGTGGCGTGAGAAAATCCGTGAGATTAGTGAAACCGGCATGGAATATCTCGTTATGATGAATGTTGCTGCTCATGGGCTGGCTTTTTATGATAGCGAGTTAGCACCGAAGTTTAAAATGGGCTGTGATGATCCTATCGAAACGGTTTTGGCTGCCGCCGATGAGTTTGGCGTTAAGTTTTTTGTCAGCAACGATTTCTGGTCTATCGATCTTGATGCTCTCAAGATGATGACAGATAAAGAACTGGGCAAAAAGCGAGCTAAATGTATGGAAGAAATATTTGCTAAATATGGTCACCATAAGAGTTTCTATGGCTGGTATTTCCCTAACGAATCGTGGCTGGAACCATATTTCGGAGAATATGTTATTCCTTATGTGAACGAATGTGCCCTGATTGCAAAGTCGATGAATGCCAATTGTGTTAATCTAATTGCTCCTTATAACATTAAAGCTCAGAAATGTGACGACACCTTTGTTAAGCAACTTGAAGACCTTGATATAGAAATAGTAGCCTATCAGGATGGTGTAGGGGTAGGTGCTACAAAGTTAAGTGACTCTGCACGTTTCTTCGAAAATTTAAGTAAAGCTCATCAAAAAGCAGGACGCTCAAAAATATGGGCAGACATGGAACTCTTTTACTTTGAGCAAACAACCCATGGAAGTTTAATTGCTGCCGATTTCGAAACCCGGATTATTCACCAAATGGAGGCTATTTCTCCTTTTGTAGAGAAAATTCTGGTTTATCAGTATCTGGGTATAATGAACAAGCCGGGCTCTCTGGCTCATGCCGGTTTGCGCGACGAAACAGTAAGATTGTATAACCAGTATATGAGCTGGTATAAAAAGCAAAACTTCAAACGGTGAAATATATGAAACGAATATTTGCAATTATAATCTCAATTCAGTTTTTCACTTCTCTTTGGGGACAAACCCCCGAATTTATATTGCCATCTATTATTAGTGATCATGCTGTAATGCAACGCAACTCGGAGGTAAAACTCTGGGGATGGTGTCCCGGTGCATGGGATTTGAAAATTGTATGTAGCTGGGCACCACAAGACACTATACATGCAAAGTCGAACGAATATTGTGCATGGGAAGCTTATATACAAACTCCGGATCTCACAGGTCCGCATAGTATTCGTTTCTATGGTTGGGAAAACAAATTGGAGAGGGAGATTAATGATATCTTAATGGGTGAAACTTGGCTATGCTCCGGGCAGTCTAATATGGAGTACTTGATGAGTTATCCTGTATTAGATGCGGGAGATATTACAAAAGCGATAGAAAATAAAAATCTGCGTTTCTTTAAAGTATCTAAAGCTACATCCAAATATCCGGTTGAACGGATTGAAGGAAAATGGGTCGTTTGCTCCCCCGATACCTATAAAGACTTTAGTGCGGTTGCTTTCTTTTTTGGGCAACACCTTAACGAAAATCTAAATATCCCGATAGGACTCATCGGTTCATACTGGGGAGGTACTTCAATAGAGCCGTGGATCGATCAATTCAGTTTCAACCATGAGAAAGAGTTATACGCCCTATCACCAAAGCAACATCCTGAGAGTTGGACACCTACGGCAAATTCTTCTATTTATAATGCAATGATTCATCCTGTTAAAAATTATACCATTGCCGGGGTCATCTGGTATCAAGGGGAGGGGAATAACGAACGTGCTGCAAGTTACGGTACATTGCTTGATGGTATGATAAGAGGCTGGCGAAACGAATTTCATCGTTACCTTCCATTCTATTTTGTGCAAATAGCTCCATGGAATGGTTATGCAGACAAAAATGCGGCTTATCTGCGAGAGCAACAATCCGATGTTGCAGCTACACTAAAAAATACAGGAATGGTTGTTGTTGGTGATCTGGTAAACGATATATCAGATATACATCCGAGTTTGAAAAAACAGGTCGGAGTGCGCTTGGCAAATATGGCGCTATATAAAACTTATGGTAAAAAAGACATAAAACCTTATTCACCTCAACTAGACTCGATACGTATAGAAAAGAATAAAATTGTTGTGGCTACAACTGCCATCGGAAAACTTACTTGTAAAGATAAAGTTATACGAAATTTCGAAGTTGTAGATAAAGAAGGAAATATATATCCTGCTGATGCAAAAATAGAGAAGAGTGGTGAGATAAGTGTATCCTCTTCCAAAATAAAAGAACCCATAGCTGTGCGCTACTGCTTTGCGAATGATGCTATCCCCAATTTATTTGATATTAACGGGTTGCCTTTGGCGCCATTTAGAACAGACAGAAAAAAATGAAAAAATATATACTTTTTATATTTAGCTGGCTAATATGCTTTTCAGGTTTCGGACAGGTTACAAATTTAAAATTTAACAACGGTAAATTTAAAATTGTACAACTAACAGATCTACACTGGGTAGAAAGTGAATCTTATAAGCACAAAAATGACAGTACTTGTAACTTGATTCGAGAAGTTATTCGCTTAGAGCATCCGGATCTTGTTATTCTCACCGGGGACATTGTTGTGTCATCGAGCGCATTACAGGCTTGGACGAAGCTAGCAGATCTCTTTGCCAAAGAGAAAACCTTTTTTGCCGTAACCTTCGGAAATCATGATGATGAAACAGATATGACTAAATCTGAAATTCTAAATTACCTGCGCACTGTTCCTTACAACCTGACTTATGATGCAGAAGGGGGAAAGCTTTCAGGATCGGGTAACTGCGCGCTTCCTATTCTGTCTTCTGACGGACGGTCTGAAAAATGGGTACTCTATCTGTTAGACTCTCATAACTTATCAAGTGATAGGTCCTTCGGATACTATGACTGGATTAAACACGACCAGATAGATTGGTATCGAAAAACAAGTGATGAGTTTACCAAACGTAATAATCACAAGCTTCCTTCGCTGGCTTTTTTTCATATACCATTGACAGAGCATGAAACTGCAAGATGGTCATATCGCGAATTTGGTGAAAAGCAAGAAGGTGTAGCCGCATCAAATGTAAACTCCGGGTTGTTTTCCTCTTTTATCGAAAAGAAAGATGTGATTGGAGTCTTTGTAGGACACGACCATAACAATGATTATATGGTTGACTTAAACGGTAATATAGCACTCGCTTTTGGACGCAAAACAGGTTACCCTGCGGCTTACACCGAAACTCTTAGTAGAGGAGTGCGTGTTATTAATCTGTTCGAAAACGAAGCCAGATACGACTCTTACATAAGAGACCTTAAAGGAACTTACACCCACTATACATTCGAGCAAAAGAATGAAGGTTCTGGTATTCCTCATTTTAATGGTTCTTTTATACAAGAATCGCTTGTTCTCAATTGGGATGATAGCCGTTGGGACAAGGAGATGCAGATGCTTAAAGAAGGCGGAATGAAATACCTTATTTATGCGCCGGCATTGCTAACAAATGAACAAGGTAAGGTTTCTTCCACTTATCCTTCTACTCTAACAGCTAAAAAGAACCAAAATAATACATTAGAGAATTGCCTTCGTAGTGCTCAAAAAAATGGGATACGAGTATTTGTCGGGTTGAATTTTAACGACAGATGGTGGAAAGTCGATTATGATGCGAGTTGGCTGATTGGGCAGATGGAGATAGGAAATAAAGTGGCTGAAGAACTGGTTGCCTTATATAAAGAAAAATATAACGATGCCATGTATGGTTGGTATTGGGTTTGGGAGGTTGATAATTTAAATTGTATGACAGCAGAGCGTCAGTCCATTTTGGCACAGGCATTAAATACAAACTTAGATTACCTTACTAAGATTACACCCGATATGCCTTTTATGCTATCCCCTTTCATGAATCATAAGGTAGGCGGAGATGCTAAGGAATATTCGAAAATGTGGAAAAATGTATTCGAACAAACACATTTTCGAATCGGAGATATTTTCTCCCCTCAAGATTGTGTTGGAGCTGGTGGTCTCAATCTTGATAATTTATCAGAATGGTTCCAAAACCTGAGGGAAGCAGTCAATAGTAAACCGGGTCTGAAGTTTTGGGGAAATATAGAAACGTTCGATCAGCGTTATTGGACAAGTGCACCACTTACACGTGTAAAGAAGCAACTAGATATTGTAAATGGATATGTAAGTAATATTATCTGCTTTGCATACAGTCACTATAATAGTCCTTATGTCGTAAACCCGGAATACCATCAGGCTTATTTACAGTATTGTAAAGACGGCAAACTACCTATAATAAATAAACCTCAAAGTGTATCTAATGTGAGCTTTCAGAAAGTGTCGAACGGAATCGAAATCAAATGGATTCCAACAGAATTTAAGTCTGTAGATGGGTTTAATATTTATAGAGATGGCGTGTTGATAAAGAAACTTCAGATATATCAAACCCGAACTCCGCTGTCTTTCATCGATAAGGATGGGAATGTAAACAATGTATACGAAGTTTCGACTTACAATATTATGGAAGACGAATCTGAAAAAAATAAAGCAAAATAATTAAATATTAATTTCTTAAATGAATAAGATTGAAATTATGAAAAACACACTTCTTCTCATCTGCATTTGTTTTGTTGTTGGATTGGCAACAGCTTGTAGCTCTGCTGTTACTCAGTCCTCAGTTCCATCGGAGGTCTCTATGACCAAAGAGGTATTGGCAGACAAAATAAAAGGAGGTTGGGCAGCTAAAACGATTGGCTGCACGTACGGAGGGCCTGTGGAATTTATACACAACGGCACTATAATTCAGGATTATACTCCGATTAAATGGTCGAAGGACAGGGTGAAGCATTATTTTGATACTTTCCCGGGACTCTATGATGATCTATATGTAGATATTATTTTCGTTAATGTATTTGAACGTTTAGGTTTACAAGCACCTGCCGATTCATTTGCTGTCAGTTTTGCCAATACAGAGTTCCCTCTTTGGCATGCCAATCAGGTGGCCAGATATAATATCAAACAAGGTATTATGCCACCACTGTCGGGACATTGGTTGAACAATCCGCATGCAGATGATATTGATTATCAAATTGAAGCGGACTTTGCCGGTTTAATGACTCCCGGAATGCCCAATGCGGCATCAGAGATATCTGATAAGGTAGGACATATTTTTACCTACGGAGATGGATGGTATGGAGGAGTATATACCGGGGCTTTGTATTCTATGTCTTTTGTTTCAGACGATGTGGAGTTTATTGTGACTGAGGCTTTAAAAACGATTCCCGAAAAGAGCGACTTCTATCTCTGCATGAAAGACATTATAAACTGGCACAAACAATATCCGAACGATTGGAAACAAACATGGTTTGAATGCCAAAAAAAATGGTCTTCGGAAGTGGGGTGTCCCGATGGAGTATTCTTGCCTTTTAATATTGATGCAAAAATCAACAGCGCTTATGTCTTGATCGGTTTATTGTACGGCAAGAAAGATTTCTTTTCTACAATGGATATCGCAGCTCGCTGCGGGCAAGACTCTGATTGTAATGCAGCAACGGCAGCAGGAATTTTAGGTACAATTTTGGGGTATTCCAATATTCCTGAATCTTGGAAAGAAAGCCTTTCTGAGATACAAGACAGACCATTTGCATATACCGATGTATCATTGAACAAATTGTATGACCTAGGTCTAAAACACGCTTTGCAGGTAATCGAAAAAGAAGGTGGTAAAGTAGAAAATAATCAAATCACGATTAAAACTCAGAAACCTGTCGCTGTAAAATATGAAAAATCTTTCGAAGGTCATTTCCCTGTTGAAAAAATGGAAATTAATGCAACATTAAAAGATAAGCTTGATTTTACTTTTAATGGGATCGGTTTTGTCCAAAAAGGTTATGTGAAATGCACAGATGAATCGTATGTAGCGAAAGTAGAAATGTATATAGATGGAAATCTGATTGAAACAGCAAATCTCCCGGTGGCAAAAGCGACTTCTATAGATAACCGCAGAGTAGATCTATTTCACAGATACCAATTACCAAAGAGTACACACAATGTAAGTTACAAGTGGCTTAATCCACGCAATGATGCACAGGTCTATTTCGGAGAGGCTCTTATCTATTCAGATCAATCGAATCAATTAACCTATAAATAAGCAGTTATGTATATTGTTGAAAATTATGGATTAGCTGTAGCCTTATGTTGGGTGACAATGTTTTGTTGGGGTTCTTGGGGTAATACACAAAAACTTGCGGCTAAAACATGGCGGTACGAGCTGTTTTATTGGGATTATGTTATCGGTATACTTCTCTTTTCTTTGGTATGGGGACTAACATTAGGTAGTTTCGGTGAAAATGGAAGAGGATTTGTAGAAGATTTGCTGCAGGCTAGCCCCGACTATCTCTGGAGTGCGTTGCTTGGGGGTGTTATATTCAATGCTTCTAATATACTGTTGTCATCGTCTGTATCGCTCGCCGGTATGTCTGTTGCATTTCCGGTAGGTGTAGGCTTGGCTTTGGTATTAGGGGTATTTGTCAATTATTTCAGTACACCTAAGGGAGATCCTGTCGTTTTATTTTTAGGAGTATTTCTGATCGTTTTGGCTATCATCTTTAATGGATTTGCATCAAGCAAGGTTGCCAAGGCTTCATCAGATCAGGGCGTTCGAAAAAAAGGAATCGTGATTGCTATCTGCGCCGGTATACTGATGTCGTTCTTCTACCGTTTTGTTGCAGCGTCTATGGATCTTGAAAATTTGGAGGTTCCAACCAGTGGTATGCTGACTCCTTATTCAGCTCTGTTTGTGTTTGCAATAGGAATCTTTGTCAGCAACTTCCTATTCAATACCCTTGTCATGAAGAAGCCATTTGTTGGCGAGCCTATATCATTTAGCCAATACTTCAAAGGCAATATGAAAACCCATCTGATAGGTCTTCTTGGCGGAGGTATTTGGGCTTTGGGTACTGCGTGCAGTTATATTGCCGCAGGAAAAGCAGGACCAGCCATATCTTACGCACTGGGGCAAGGAGCAACAATGGTTGCAGCCTTGTGGGGACTATTTGTATGGAAGGAATTTAAAGGAGCACCAAAGTCTATCAACCTATTACTCACAGTGATGTTGATTCTCTTTATTTCAGGTTTGGTGCTGATAATTTTATCTGGTGGTAATTAAACTTTTTATTAATATAATATAAACTATTATGAGGCAAAATTTTTGTAAAGTTGTAATTGCATTACTGGCAATACTTGCGATACTGCCGGGTAACACATTACATGCAGATAATGGTGTGCCCAATAAACAAAAAAGTGAGAAAAATGATAAAGCAGCTGTAGGTGTACAACCTATTATCGGTACGTGGATAAATTTAGCATATAAAGATGTTAGGAACAAATATACAAATCCTCAAAATTTTGATAATACCAGCCCTAAGCTATGGGAAGCTAAAGTACGAGAATTGTCGGCTATGGGTATTGAGTATTTAGTCTTTATGGAGGTAGCCAATGAAGGTAAAGCCTATTATCCATCAAAACTGATGCCTTGGTTGTACGATAAGAGCGTAAAGAGTCCCGTAGAAGCCATCCTTGATGAAGCTGCAAAGCATAACATGAAAGTATTTATGAGCACAGGATGGGCAAAAGATCAGGATGATAATTTGCTTGACCCAGAGATTAAAAAACGTCAGCTTCAGATAATGGAAGAACTGGCAACTCTATACAAAAATCATAAAGCTTTTTACGGTTGGTATTTGCCTGTAGAAGATTGCTTATGTCCGATATTTGCCGAACATGCTGTACTGTCTGTGAATACATTGACAGAAAAAGCAAACGCATTGACACCCGGAAAGAAAACATTGATTTCTCCCTATGGAATAGGACTATCCGAATTCGATAATCCCGATTATGAGAAGCAATTGGCAAAACTCAAAGTGGATATCATTGCCTATCAGGACGAAGTGGGATGCGTACGAGACAAGTTTACACTTCCACGATTGAAAAAGAACTGGCAAAGGATGCGTGATATTCACAATAGATTGAATATAGAACTTTGGGCTAATTGTGAAACTTTTACATGGGAGGAAAAAACCAATGACCGTAATTCAGCCTTGACTCCCGCAGCTTATTCCCGTTTACTGTCGCAGCAAGTTGCAGCATCTTCCGCCCATGTCGATAAGATTATTTCATTCATGTTTGGAGGTATTATCGAAGATCCAAAATCACCCTTTCAGTTAGGTCAGCCTGTTTGGTCTAACGAACTATATAATAATTATATGGCATGGAAAAACGGTAGCACATACTGGAAGCTATTTGAAGCGGCTTTGCAAGAAAAGTTGGAAAACTCAGCTACTCCTCAAATGATAGATGATACAAGATTGAAAAATCTCCTTGACGGACAAGTTGCAGAAGAGAATAGCTTGGATAGCCGTTGGGTAAAATTTGAAAAAGGACATCACGAAATAGTTGTGGATTTGCAGAACAAAACCAAGATTGAAAAAATCTTGATGCGGAGCCTCAACTACAATCAGGAGGAAATAGGAACACCATATAAAGTTTACGTCTTCACCTCCAATGATGGAGTAAAATATCAACTCGCATCTATCAAAGACGCACCATACTTCCCAAACAACAAGCATGATGCTTGGATTGATGGAGTACTATTCGACGAATTGAATGAAAATGCACGATACATCAAAGTCGCTTTCGACGCCCCTCAGAAAGTATATGTTGATGAATTATTTATTAATCCGAAAATCAGATAAAGTATGAATGTCTCAGAAAAAACCACGGTATGGGGAAGAAGTCACCCATACAAATACGAAACGAAAAAATCATTGAACTATTAAACTATTAAATAGAATCAGGCTAATAGTGTAAAATTTACTAATAATCTATAAGGTAAATTCGAGACTTTATGAGAATTCTTTTAATACAGTGAAAAACCTCATTTTATAAAATTAAATCTATGAAAAGACTATTCGGTTCTATATCTGGAATCATATGGGTGCTTATTATAGCACTGATATTTGTTCCGGACAGTTTGGAGGCTACTACATCAGAAGCTCTTCAATCAGTAAAAATTACAGGTGTGGTTACTGATGAATCAGGGAGTCCTGTTATTGGTGCTACGGTCCGTGTAAAAAATGCAAATGTGGGGACAATCACAGAGATTGACGGACGTTACTCGATTGATGCTCCCAAGAACGGAACGCTTATCTTCTCCTTTATAGGCTATCAAACGCAAGAAGTAGCTATAAAAGGTAAAAATACCATTAATGTTGTATTGACAGAAGATAGCCAAATGCTCGAAGAAACTGTGGTTATCGGTTATGGTGCAGTAAAGAAAAGAGACCTTACCGGATCCGTTTCTTCATTGAAAAGCGATGAATTACTTAGAACAAATCCGGTGAGTATCAATCAGGGTTTGCAAGGTAAGATGGCCGGAGTTTCTGTATCGCAAGCAGATGGTGCTCCCGGTTCAGGGATTAGTATCCAGATTCGTGGAGCTAACTCATTTACTACAAGTACCGAACCTCTCTATATTGTAGACGGTATCCCTTTCACTACAGGTGAGGCACCTGAAACCGACTATGGAACAAAACAAAAAAACAACCCGTTAAGTATGATCAGTCCCCATGATATTGAATCTATTGAGGTGTTGAAAGATGCATCAGCGACCGCTATTTACGGATCTCGTGCTGCAAATGGTGTTGTTATCATTACTACTAAGTCCGGTTCGGGAGGAAAAACAAAAGTAGTATTCAGCTCTAATTTTAATGTAGCGTCTGCCGTTAAAAAAATTCCGGTACTAAGTGCTGCCGAATATGCCGAATACAGAAATGAGTTGGTTATCAATGGCTATCTGTATGATGGCAAAAGCTATGTTGATGCTGCCAATCTTCCTTATCCAATTCCGGGACGTTGGTCAGAAACCAAAGGCAAAGACCCTATTACAGGTCAAGAAATTGTAATAAAGAGAGAGTATCTGCCAAGTCCTGATGACTTTAGGAATGGGTATGACCGAAATCAGGATGGTAAATTATTTTATGGTACAAACTGGCAAGATCAAATATTTCATACTGCCACTAGTCAGGAGTATAACTTGAGTGTTTCAGGTGGTGATAAAAATGGTTCTTTTATGTATTCAGGGGGAATGCTGGATCAACAAGGAATTATTGTTAACTCTTATTACAAACGTTACAATGTACGTGCCAATAATACACGCAAAATAAATAACTGGATCGAGATAGGAAATAATATAACTTTCTCTAAATCAGATAACCGTTTGGCTCGTACCAACAGTGAAAATTATGGAGTAATTGAATCAGCTATTGGATTTAATCCTACTCGTCCCGTTTTTGATCCTGAAGCTGACTCTGGTTTCTCTGAAGACTTTTCAAGCGGTTTGGCTAATCCTTATCTAACAGCTCATACTGAAAAAAATATTCTGACATCTTTAGCTGTATACACATCCGGGTTTGCAGAAGTTACTTTTGCAGATTGGTTAAAATTCCGTCAGAATGTGGGATATGGTTACAATTCTTATGAGCGCAATCAGTATTACAACAGATGGACAGGAGCAGGGCAATCTCCTACAAATGGTTATGGAAGAAAAGACGATAGTGCTTACGAAGGTCTTACCACCGAGTCTTTGCTTACATTCAATAAGACATTTGGCATACATGCTGTTAATGCTGTGGTGGGTATGACTTATGAAAAATCGATGGGTAAAAGTAAATCGATGAGTAGTAAAAATTATCCAACGGATGACACCGAAGATAATGATATCAACGCAGGTATTAAAGACCGAGAAATAAGTAGTGGCAAATGGAAATCCCAGTTAATGTCTTATTTGGTGCGTGGTAATTATAACCTGAGAGATAAATATTTGTTTACAGCATCATATCGTCGTGATGGATCGAGCCGCTTTGCTCTACAAAACCGTTGGTCTAACTTTTATTCCGGAGCTATTGCTTGGCGTTTGGGAGAAGAAGCATTCATCAAGAATCTAAATTTCTTTGACAATCTGAAGCTTCGTTTGAGTGCGGGGCAAACAGGTAATCAAGGGATCAATGCATATGCAACGCGTTCTCGCTTTACCTTCCAGAACTATCCCTTTGATGGTACCCAAACATCGGGTATGGCAGAAGACCGTTGGGGAGGACCTGCTGCTGTAGATCTCAAATGGGAAACTACAAATCAATATGACTTGGGATTAGATGTATCTTTCTTCAACAGCCGGGTTAATCTAACAGCAGATTATTATTATAAGAAAACTACCGATCTGCTTCAATACAGATATATAGATGCCAGTTCCGGATTCAGCGAATTAGCATGTAACTATGGAAATGTAGTAAACAAGGGGCTCGAGCTTAGTGGAAACTTTATGCCTGTAAAAACATCCGATTGGATGTGGACTTTGGATGCTAATATCTCATTTAATAAGAATGTAATCGGAGGATTAAATGCCGATCAGTTCTCAGATGTAGTATGGGGTATGGAAAGTATGTTCCTGAGACGAAACGGACAGCCTATTGGAATTATCTACGGTTATGTTGAAGACGGCTTTTATAACAACGAAGCAGAGGTTCGTGCCGATCCTTATTATAAAACACAGTCATACTCAGACTCTAAGATAAAGAGTATAGTAGGGCAGATTAAGTATAAGAATATGGATGATGATCCGGTGATTGACGAACGCGATAAAACGATTATAGGAAATACGAATCCTGATTTCCAATATGGTTTGACAAGTACATTAACTTATAAGAACTGGACGTTCAGTTTCTTGCTGCAAGGAACACAAGGAAATGATATTTTGAATACCAACCTAAGAAGCTTTGATGTGGCAGGTTCAGGTAACATGCCGAAATTTGTTTGGGATAATCGTTGGACAGCAGACAATAGAGATAATGCACTATGGCCTCGTGCCGATGGAACATATACCCGTTCTATGAAAGCGTCAGACCGTTATGTTGTAGATGGTTCATACCTCCGCTGTAAGAATATCAGTTTGGGTTACAGATGGCCATCTCCTGTAAAATACATAGAATATCTCAATGTGGTAGCTAGTGTATCCAATCTGTTTACTATTTCGGGATATGATTGGTATGATCCGGATGTAAATGCATTTGGTAGTGATCCTACACGCAGGGGTGTAGATATGTCTTCATATCCAAGTGCCCGTACATTTAATTTGGGTGTTCAATTAGCTTTTTAAATAAAAAAAATTATGAATATGAAACTTACTAAAATATTGGGCATCTGTGTGACAAGTTTGTTTCTGATGACCTCTTGCGATTTGGATGAAGAAGTGTATGCATTCTCTTCTAACGATAAATTGGTTGCTGCGGGAAAATATGAAGAATTAGTTGCTGGAGCATATAATACTCTGCATTTTCCTTTCGAGTGGGGAAACTATCATAACATTGTGAATTTTGATACTGATTACCAATCAGGACCTACATGGGCTTTTGGTTCTATCGGAGCCGGAAACTTCTATGATGAGGGATCAAATAATAATTTCTATAAATATTACTCTCAGACTATCCATAGAGCTAACTATCATTACTCTTTGGTTGGTAAAATGACTTCCGTACCCGACAAAACACGCAAAAATGCTATGGGCGAACTCCGTTTCCTGAAGGCATGGGCACAATTCAATCTGGTGCAGTTTTATGGACCAATTCCGTTGTATAAAATATCGATATCGGAAGGTAATGCGATAGAGCTGCCTCGCTCATCGGTAAAAGAAGTATATGAGCATATTATAGAAACACTATTGGAAGCCGAACAGCTTTTGATGCCACGTACAGATTCTGAATACAAACAGGGACATGTTTGCCGAGGTACTGCTAAGGCTTTGTTGGCTAAGGTATATGCTACTATTGCTTCTGCATCTATGAAGAGTGGTCAGATAACAGTGAAAGGTGGCCCCGGAAAGAAGACAAATCCTGATGGAACAACATCTCGCTTGATGCCTGTTCCTATTACACACCAAAAGAATTTGGTAGCAGGTTACGAAGATTTTGATTCTCAAGAGTATTACCGCTTGGCTAAGGAAAAAGCGGGAGAGGTTATTGCTGAAAAAGAATTTAGTCTGGCTCCAAATCAAGAAACACTATGGAGTGCAGGATATAAGAATGGACCAGAATTCCAGTTTTGTTTACAGACTGTTTCTTCAGACGGAACATTGTTCTATAACTATGTAACATCTGACTATTTGGGTTATCCTAAACCTGAAAATAATGGTGAATGGTCGAGTGGTTACTATATTCAGCGAGATCACTGGTTGCAATTGTTTGATGATTGGAACGATGAACGTATCACTTGGGGTGTAATGCACCGTATTCCTACTACTTATAACAAACAGACCGGAAAAATGACCTATCAGTTTTATCCTGAGCGTGATAGTGTATATGTACGCAAAGGCGAAAAAGGCTATGATCCAAGTGATGTAGTAGCTAATTCTGCTGTAACTTATGGATCTAAACTCTTGAAGTTTGCCGCAATTACTACTCCTTTGGATGGTACACGTTCCGATTGGAATTGGCCTTACATGCGTTATCCTGAAACATTGTTGATCTATGCCGAGGCTGATAATGAACTGAATGGCCCGACTGCCGATGCTTTTGAAAAGATAGGTTGGCTCAATGCAAGAAACAATAGTACAACCGCTTCAGCTCGTAATGCTAAAGTTCCATTTACAAAAGAATCTTTCCGTTCCTACATCTTGGAAGAACGATCCAAAGAGTTTGCTGCTGAAGGTATTCGCCGATTCGACTTATTGAGATGGGGTATCTATTTGCAAGTGATGAATGCTATTGGTGTAACAGACGAGAATGATGTTATTAAACGTCGTGAAGAGAAACATCTTTTATTACCACTTCCTTTGGATGTTGTAAATACCAATCCTTATATCGATAGGAATAACCCTGGATGGTAATTCTGATTTATTAATTATTAATAAGTTGATCAATGAAAAAAATATTTAATATCAAAAGCTTATGCTTGAGTGCAGCTTTGCTTCTCGGATTGTTTTTTACAGCATGTTCGGAAGATGAAAATAATGCTACTGCAATTCAAATATCAGGCATAACAACAATAAATGATCTGAACACCCCGATTACCGAAGCCAAACTAGGAGATTTTATCGCTATTCATGGAACGGGATTGGATATTCATAATATAGATTCTATTTATGTGAATGAATCTAAAGTTGATATGGTAGAAGTATATACAGAGAAGGATGTCTTGTATATGCAGGTGCCGGTTAAACTATCTCTTGAGCCTACTGATAAGGTTTATATTTATAATAAACTGGGTCGTCAAGACTATCCTCTAAAGACTATTGCTCCCGACCTTAAGCTTGTTCGTATGTTTAATGAATATACACAGCCGGGTGATACAATCATGATTTATGGAGACTTCTTTAATCTTTATGAAATTGATTCAGTAAGTGCTGTAGTTGATTTCAATGGCAAATCATCGAATGTGATCAAATCGGCGAATAACTATCTGACAGCAAGAGTTCCTCTTGATGTAGATAAAAATATCAAAGTAAAGGTGAAGTCTTTAAAATATGAGATAGAGTCTACTTGTCCGGGACGATACTATGACAACGAATGTATGATTGTAGACTTTGATAATCGTGTACCAAGCAGTATGACCAATGTAGTTACCGATCCGAAAGATAAAAACCGATTGAGTGGTAATTACTTGCATATAAATGAAAAGTCTGCTTGGAGTAGCTGGTGGTATATAATAGAAATAGGGAATACGCCCCTAACAGACGACATGTTAGATCATTCGGATCAGTATGTTATAAAATGTGAGTTTTATACCGCCAACCAGTTTGTTGATGGTAAGATTAAGTTCTTCAATTACCTCTTCTGGGATGCTGCACCAATGGAATGGAAACCTTCTGATTTTGTATTCCAGAATTTCAACCGCTGGGAAACTATTACGTTACCTTTCAAGCGAAATTATTCTGATACCTATAAGGAGAATATGTACTATCATTCCTTCAATATGAGGATTGAAATAGATCAAAGTATAGCGCGTAATTTTGCTTTTGATAACATACGGGTATGCAAAAAAGGTGATTGACTACAAATTATTGAAGATTTTTAGTTGTGGTTAAAGTTTATTGCAGGTAGATAAATTTGGTTTGCTCAGAGGCGATGATGCGATCGTCATCGCCTCTGATGTTTTCAGGCAAAACAGATACTGCCTACATCTATGAATAACTTATAATATTAGAAAAACATAAAAATGAGAAAAAAAAGGAACTTCACACTTTTGGCTGCGATAATGGCAGTTTTTCTGAGTATACAATCTTGTAATAATGGTCCCATAAAAGAAGTATGGATAGATGAACTAGGCTCTAGCTCGTGTTATGTGCAAGACTGGGGAACCCCTCAAATTAATAAATCTGTAGTATGGACTCCTCTAACCGTAAACGGAGTGGTTTACGAACGAGGTATCGGGGCGCATTCAATCGGACGTATGCTTTTCGATTTGGATGGTAAAGCATTATCCATATCCGGACTGGCTGGAGCTGATGATAATAATCTTTATGCGGGAAAATTTCAGTTCAAGATTATAGGAGATCGTAAAGAGCTTTGGAAAAGCGGTGTTGTGAAGAAAGGTGATCCTATTCAAGAATTTAATATTGACTTGACAGGAATAGATAAGGTATTGCTACTTGTAGAAGAATGTGGAGATGGCATCATGTACGATCATGCAGATTGGATCAATGTGAAAGTGACTACACGAGGCGAAGTAAAACCCATTCCTGCATGGCCTAAAGCTATTTCTAAAGAGAAATATATTTTAACACCTCAATCGCCCGAACATCCAATCATAAACAATCCGCTGGTTTATGGAGCTCGTCCCGGTAATCCATTTTTATGGACAATAATGGCTACAGGTCAGCGTCCGATGACGTTTGAGGCATCAGGGCTACCTGATGGTTTAAAGCTAGACCAGACAACAGGATTTATTACAGGTAAAGCAAAAACAAAAGGAGAATATAAAGTATTGCTAAAAGCTAGCAATGATAAAGGGCGCGATGAAAAAGAGGTTCTTTTTAAAATTGGAGATGAAATCGCTTTAACTCCACCCATGGGTTGGAATAGCTGGAACTGTTGGGGACTATCGGTAGATGACGAAAAAGTACGTGACGCCGCCCGAATGATGAATGATAAATTACATGCATACGGATGGACTTACGTTAATATTGACGATGGTTGGGAAGCCAAAGAGCGGACAAAACAAGGTGAAATCCTATCAAATGAGAAATTCCCTAATTTCAAGGCCTTAACCGATTATATCCATTCCTTAGGATTAAAGTTCGGTATTTATTCTTCGCCCGGACATATAACCTGTGGTGGTCATGTAGGAAGCTATCAGCATGAGGAGATCGATGCAAAAATATGGGAGAAATGGGGCGTTGATTATTTAAAATATGACCATTGCGGTTACTTGGAAATACAGAAAGATTCTGAAGAAAAATCAATTCAGGAGCCATATATCGTGATGAGAAAAGCTTTGGACAAAGTAAATAGAGATATCGTCTACTGTGTTGGCTATGGAGCACCCAATGTATGGAACTGGGGAGAACAAGCCGGAGGTAATCAGTGGCGTACTACCCGTGACATTACCGATGAGTGGAATGTTGTTACAGCGATCGGATTCTTTCAGGATGTTTGTGCTCCGGCAACAGCGCCCGGCAAGTACAATGACCCCGACATGCTGGTAATAGGTAAGCTTGGAAAAGGTTGGGGAGAAAAGGTTCACGACTCATATCTGACAGCCGATGAACAATATTCACATCTCTCTCTTTGGAGTATACTTTCTGCTCCATTGCTCATCGGTTGCGATATGGCGAATATAGATGACTTTACTTTAAATCTGCTGACAAACAGAGAAGTTATTGCTGTCGATCAAGATCCTCTTGTCGCTCCTGCCGTTAAAATTATGACAGAAAATGGACAAGTCTGGTATAAGAAGTTATATGATGGTTCTTATGCTGTAGGTCTTTTTCATGTAGATCCGTATTTCATCCTGTGGGATCAGGATAGTGCAGAAGCAATACAAAATGAGACTTATAAAATGCAATTAGATTTCTCTAAGCTTGGTATTCAGGGTGAAGTAACTGTTCGAGACCTTTGGCGGCAAAAGGACTTAGGTAATTTTAAAAATAAATTTCAAGCTGATATTCCATATCATGGAGTGAAGTTTGTAAAAGTTACGCCTAAAAAATAGATGCTGATTAATACAAAATAATTGAGTGTAGATATTTTTCTTCTGCTTACTCTCACATTCAGGTTTCTGCAGTTATGCAGGAACCTGTAATGTTTTAAACAGTATATAACATGTGTCGAGATTTACTTTGTTTTTAGTGTAAAGAGGATTTTGATATATCTAAAGCCCGAAGAGAACTCGGTTTTAATCCGAAGTCATCCCAGCAGGCTTTGAAATCGGCTTTGTTATATATGTGGGAAGAAAGAGAACGGTTATTAAAATAATTATATTTTAAAACTTGTTATAATTTAATCTAAAAGCGGTTGAGTTTGTTGTATATGGTAAAAGAACGAATTATGAATATATACGATTTTACCGTAAAGGATAGTAAAGATAATGATGTTCCTTTATCCAACTATAAAGGGAAAGTTCTGCTGATAGTTAATACTGCTACAGCCTGTGGTTTTACTCCGCAGTATAAAGATTTGCAGAATTTATATCTTAAGTATAAAGATAAGGGTTTCGAAATATTGGACTTTCCATGCAATCAGTTTGGAAAACAGGCCCCGGGAACAAATGAAGAGATTACCTCCTTTTGCGAGATGAAGTATAAAACGACATTTACCACCTTTGCGAAAATTGACGTAAACGGAGACAGTGCCGATCCTCTGTATAAATATCTGAAAGAAAATAGTAAAGGTTTTTTAGGTGATTCTATAAAATGGAACTTTACTAAATTTTTGATTGATAGGGAAGGGAATATCGTTGATCGTTATGCTCCGATAACCAATCCGTCAAAAATCTCAGGCACTATCGAAAAACTATTAGAAAAATAATATATGCGACTATGGTCTTTACATCCGATGTATCTTGACTCGGCAGGGCTTAATGCTTCTTGGCGTGAAGGGTTATTAGCCAAGAATGTGCTTTTAGGGAATACGAAAGGGTATACGAATCATCCTCAGCTAATCCGCTTTAAGAATAGCCCCGATCCCACTCTTTATATCGACGCCTTTCTTACCGAAATATATAAAGAGGCCGTAAGGCGAAACTATAATTACAGGAAAGAAAAGATACGTCTCGTTGAAAATATACGACCAATTTCTGTCACAAAAGGGCAGTTGGAATATGAGTTTGAACATCTGAGGCGAAAACTTCAAAAACGAAGCCCCGATCTGTTAGATAAATTACCAATATTGGCTAACTTAAATCCACACCCTTTGTTTAAAATAATAGAAGGAGACGTTGAGGAATGGGAAGTTGTGGTATGATGTTAAATAGTTAATTTAACAGATCTACTGGAAGTTTTATACCCTTTGCAATAATATCTCATTTAAAAAGCAAACATCATATTTGTTAAATAATATAAAATTGTCATATTGTCTTATAAAAAGTACTATTTTTACACCCAAAGGACAAAACTATCAATAAAGACAAAACTATCAAAAATAACTTATGCTTATAACATTACTTTTTCTACTTATTTAGCAAACTATAAATCTATTTTTAGAGAGTTCGTAATATCTAACGCAATCTCTTTTCGACGATTCTGCATTTATATCTAAATGTTTATGATTTTATAATTGTAAACAAATAGTTTTATTTTTTGCATTTGGTTGTTTCTGCAGCCATTTATTACCCGAATCGTGTTCCTAAAGTAAGCTTATTAAGAGGAAAACCTTAATGCTTTATTGATGAGATATATGAATTGTCTTACTCTTTATTTTCTTCGTGGTTTGAAATGTAACCCAGAACATTCAGATTTTATAAGGAAGATTCGAAGTATTAAATAAATAAAAAACAGTTAAACTACATGAAACAAACAAACTTTAATCAAAAACAACGTGGATGGACAGTGTCCGGAGTGTTGTTACTATTTGGGATTCTACTTTTTATGCCGCAACACATACAAGGGCAAGTAACAATCGGTACTAGTGTTTCTCCGCATCAAGATGCGTTGCTCGATCTGAAAGAAAATAGTAATGGGACAGCAACAAAAGGTCTATTACTCCCTCGTGTTGAGCTGATCGCATTGAATAATAAGAGCCCACTTAATGAGCATGTTAAAGGAATGCTCGTATATAACACAAAAGATATAGATGACGACGTTTTCGAAGGGTGTTACTATAATGATGGAACTCAGTGGATACGAGTAGGATCAGGAGCTGGTGATATTGAAATACCTGATGTGGTACTCGCTAATCTTTGGCAGGCTACTAGCGGCTGGTCGATAATAAGCCAAGAATTTAGAAGTTATGGTAAAGCTGTTAACTTTATTGTCAAACTAAAACGAATAGGAGCAAATATTAGTGTTTGGAATACTGCTCATAATTCGCAGAAGATAGCTGAAATATCAAGCGGAACAGATAAAGATACATATAAACCCTTTGCTTCTACAACAGTGACGAGTCAGAGTGATATGAATATAAATTGTTTAGTGAACTTCCCTGCAAGAAATATATCAACTACAGCAGAGTCCACAATTGATTTCGATGGAAATATTTATATTCAAAATGTAAGCGAGAGTGTAGGAACCTTTATGAATATGGGAACAATTGTAACCAATGACATAATTGTTGTCTCGGGATCATATTTTATTAGATAGTGAATGAAAACTCAACATAGATTCGAAATGAAAAAAATAATTTTTTGTGGACTACTCTTCGTTTTTAGTGCTTATTCACTTTATTCTCAAGTTGGTATCAATGCTGTGTCACCCGAAGGCGCACTGCATATAAAAAGCCTAACATTGCCTGCCGACAACAAAGGAGTTTTGGTAGGTAGTGATGGTAGTGACGGACTTTCGGTTTCAATAAATGATGTCGAACACCCTTCGGCTTCGGTTAGTTTAGGAGCCAATAATAAAGCTTTTATTCCTAACTCTGTAGCCCTTGTTGATGCTCGGGGAAATGCAGCAGGTAATCCTATTAAAAATCCTGTGGACGGAATGGTTGTTTATAATACGGCTAGAGGAGGAGAGGTGCCCAATAACGTTATCCCCGGCTTATATGTTTTCAATAGTGCTCTAAATAAATGGATGTATTGTCTTACAGAATCAAGCAACAGGCAGACGAAGATATATACACTTTATTCTGAGCTGACTCTGCCAACTACAAAGTTATATAATTCCGCAAACGGGACAGCCGGTTTTGCCCCTTTAAATCTCGTAGCTGTAGGTGCATCTACCCCTACCAATTATATAGAAGTAATGTCGGATGCAGCTTATGCTATGATGCTTACCTTATCAGGGGCTATACCCTCTGTTTCATCCTTTCAGAAAATGACGATATATGTTGCTGCCGTCTCACTAAAAAGTGATGGGACTGTAGATAAAGTCTTAGATATAGCCGAAATAGACCCCACCGCCTTTTCGCAAGGAAGCAGAACCGGGGGTGTCACATATCCGCTTACTTTAGGATTTGATGCTCATCGGGGAGAAAGGATTTCGGTACGGATTGCTTCATATGAAGGTACTCCTTCGTGGACTTTAAAGCCGGGAGAAACTTCAATTGTCTTTTTCAAAATCTAAAAAAGAAGCAAATGAATAAGTATATACAATTTTTATTCCTTGCTATTTTATTAGCAGGCACATGTACGGCTCAGGTAGGAATTGGCACTGCAAATCCGATTGGAATTCTTAATGTAGATGTACTAAAGAATAATTCGACCACCCCTACCGGTAGTCAATTAAAAGATGACTTAATATTCAAGCTGAATGCAAATAACGAAGCAAATCTTGTAATAGGCGGCGAACCTTTGAATAAGGAAGCATCCCTCGAATTGAATGCCCCGGATAAAGCTTTGCTTCTCAATAGAGTTGCTTTGGAGTCGGCATCGGATAATAATACTGTACCCTCTCCGCATGATGGAATGATCGTTTTCAATACAAATACCGCAGGGTCGGAGGAAGATGATGTCAGCCCGGGTACTTATCTGAATATGAATAATGAATGGCTAAGGCTTATCGACTATGAAGACAGTGGAACAAGTACTGTTTCAAAAATCGGAGCGTTGGCTTCTAATGTATCAGCCACCCCCCTTACAAACATAACTACAGGAGCAGGTGCAAATCTGTTTCCTCTCGATCAAAGCATTATTATAAATGATGCAGGAATATATATATTTTCTTTTAGGCTATACGGAAGTATGAAAACTGCCAGTAATACCAATAATACGGGGCAGGTAGCTGATGATTACTATTTGTACTTGTTTAAGAAAGTAGCTGATAACGAAGTCTTATTGAGTAGGGTCGATATGGTTGTAGGCAAAGCTGCCAGCAGCAGCTCCAATAACACCTACTTTCCAATAATGTACACGCCCTATCTTAGAGTAAATGATGAAATTATTATAAAGATAGGACGTAGGAATGGCGCACTGAATTGGGATCTTCGTGGTAGTACTAACAAAAATGAGGCAAACCGAACCACTTTTGTATATTGGAAGATACAGTAAATTTTAATAATCAGAAAAAATGAAAATAATAATATTATTGATTGTCAGCTTAAGTGTTTTATATGTTCATGGGCAGGTCGGAATAAAAACACAAAACCCTAAAGGAGCATTGCATATCGATGGAGCAGCGAACAATCCTCAAAGCGGTACAATACAGGAAGCACAAAAAAAGGATGACTTGTCAGTCAATTCGTCTTTGGGTAGTATGACTGTCGGTGTAGGTGCTATTCCTGAAGATAATTCGAATCTACAGTTGCAACTAGGTGGAGTTAAGAGTGCTTTTCTACCAAACAGAATAGCTTTGAAAAGTGTTACTGACAATATTACTGTAGCCAACCCTGTAGCTGGAATGATAGTTTATAATACTACCAACAATCCGGGAATAGGACTTGAACCGGGTTTATATACCTTCTTCAATAATAAATGGAATGAAATACAGACAAAAGAAGTTGCGTCTGTTATCGAGCGAAGAGATTTATGGGTTGCGTCGGGTAATCGTGTACAGCCCGAAACAAATTCAAAAGCCCATGAGAGACCTGCTCGTTCGAGAATTTTACTTTGGGCTGATCCCGCTACCGGCAAAACGAACGAACCATTTATTACTTTACCCGAAACCGGATCTTATGTATTCTCCTTCAGATTATACATGGATCAATCGGCCAATGCTGCTTCTAACAGGTACAGGGGATTGTTGTATTTGTGGGCACTCAAAGGCGACAATAATTTCACGCCTGCCGATAACTTACCTTCGAACGTTACTCTTGAAGACGGAGCAGAGATAAATATGACAGCCTATCCCACAGCCAGTCAGTTGACTACTACGCTAACTCTTACGGCTAGTGGAAATAAAGGAGACAAGATTTCGTTTCGTATTGGTGCCACTACAACATCCGGTATATATACGGGGTATCCCAGAGCCGCACCTTTACAGATAACACCAATGAGAACCAGTTTAATTTTTTGGAAACTATAAAGAGTATTTCCCTATTGAGATTAATCTCTTAACTTTTATATTTATAAAATAATGCAGGTATTTTACAATGCCTGCATTATTTAAATTGAATGTTAGAGATTTTCTTTATGCTTCTTGACTTCGTCTACTAGTTTCGAAAAAGATTTATCTCTTTTACGTCTTTCATGTTCCGAAGTAGAAAAGTGCCAAGCTTCTCTCCTTAGTTTCAGATAGCTTTCATAAACTTTACGATCTAATGTCCCATTATTTATTGCTTCTAAGACAGCACAGCCTGGTTCGTTTGTATGCTCACAGTCTTTAAAACGACATAACCCTTCATAGTCAGAAATTTCAAGCATTCCCGAAAGGGAGTCCGGATTTTCAATAGCCAATCCAAATTCTCGAACGCCCGGAGTATCAATTAGTACTCCCGATCCTTTCATTAATACCATTTCCCGACGTGTTGATGTGTGCCTTCCTTTTCCTGTAGATGAGCTTATATCAGAGGTTAGCAATATTGATTCTTCGCAAAGTGCATTCACCAGAGAACTTTTCCCAACACCCGAAGAGCCGACAAACACAACCGTTTCTCCTTCTGCGATAAACTCTCGTAGCTGAATAATTGTTTGAGGCTGGTGGATACTCGTAAACAATACAGGCATCCGATCCCCAATGTGCTTGATAGCGTTGCTTATACTCTCCTTCTCAAACTCCAAATCAGCTTTGTTGAGTACCAGTATGGGGCTGATGTTTCCTTCCTCTATCTGAGCCATAAAACGTTCAGCCCGACGGACATTGAAATTATCATCCAAACTTTGTACAATAAAAGCTTTGTCAACGTACGAAGCAATGGCTTGTTTGTCAGATACTGTTCCACTTTTCTTTCGAAACAAAGTCCGTTCACGTGGTAGCATATCAACTATAATTCCTTTCTGGTCATCGAATGGCTGAAAAATTACCCAATCGCCCACACAAGGCAAATCGAAGCTTGATCTACCGAACATCATATTTCCGGTCAGTTCACATTGGAATATTCCATTCTCAGAGATAACCTCATAGCATGTCCGATGGACTATAGATACCCGTCCGTGAGGCAACGCTTTATGGACTGATTCTTGTTTTAGCTGGCTTAATTTATCGCTCCAGCCATAAGTGTTTAGATCGATCATAGCTTTATCTTTTTTGCGATGAAAAATGTATAGCCATAGAATTCTTTATACTTGCTGTATAATTCCGCTTCGTAGCGTTGAGACGCAACCAGGTCTTCAGCAGCTTTATTTCCTGCATATTTATTCATGAAAACTTCTTCAGCAGTAGCTTTGGGTGCAAAGTAATACTTCGTCCAACACGTTTCGGGTAAAATAAATGTAGCCACAGGCAGATATCCCGCCCTCTGTATTTTGGCTACCTGATTGGGGATCGTATCTATCTCAGGATATGAATTCATCCAGAAATCATTTATTTCTGCCGGACGTTCGTCTGTAAACCATGAACTCTCGGAGATAGCCAAGTACCCTCCTGTTTTCAAATATTTACGCCATTCGTTCAACCCTCGTTCAAATCCAATATTGTAAATAGCACCTTCTGACCAAATCAGGTCTAACTCCTCATGCTGAAAAGGAAGATTATCCATTGAGCCTACAATTCCTTTCACTCTATCTTGTACGCCTAGCTGCTTTGCATTACGATTTAGAATATCGATAAAGTCGGGGAATAAATCCAGTGCAGTAATCTTTCCTTCAACATGCTTGGCAAGTGTCATTGTTTGTCCTCCTGTACCACTGCCAATGTCGGCAATAAGGGACTTGTCGGTTAGGTTGTCAATAAAGCGAAGTGCGGTGAGCGTTGCATCGGTACTGCCGGGGCCCTGACGTTCCATGCTAGAGAAAAACTCGCAGATTAAATTAAAATCGAAATCGTGAATTGTTTTATTTTCGTTATTCATTTCGTTATTTGTATTAGCGCACATATACAAACATGACAATGCTGTAGCACTAATGTACGCAGGTTAAAATTAAATTATAATAATATGAATATTCCTCTCAAAAAGGTTTATTTGAGAGTAAACGAAAGGACAATCTGTTTTGAAAGGACAGATTGTTTACAATACCAAATCCGATTTCTGTAAAATCTTAGTCATCCGGCAAAGATATATAAATATTTAATTATAAATAAAAAAACTGTTCCGGAAGTGATGATTTAATATAAGATCACTCCGGAACAAAGTTTTTCGCCTAATGTTTACTAAAAAATTCACTTACCACCAATTATTAGCATTATCTACGGATTGAGCTATTGTTGATTCAGGCTTTTGTGTATTTATTTTTTTCTGTTCTTTACCCACTGGCATTGTTTCAGGTATAGGAGGGCTTTTTGGGGGTATGTACGCTTCTTCTGTAAGAAGCTCTGGAGTTTTAGAAATCTTTTTGTTTGCTATAATTTTTTCAGCCTCTATAAGCTTTATAGCTAACATTGAAACTTCTACTTTTGGAGCGAATGATACCGACCCGTTAATTCTGCATCCCGTTTCCAAAATAGCCTTTTTCGCCATAATTGAGCCCTCTATAACTGCCGAACTGCTAAGCTGTAAGGTGTTTGAGCAAAATACATTCCCTTTAACCAAACCACCGATTGTGCAATCGGTAGCCGTTATGCTTCCATCAACAGTAGCAGCAGGATCTACTATAGCCCTATCTTTTACAAAAAAGTTTCCTTTTTGCATTCCTGTAAAGCAAAATGCACCTAAAACAACTTTATCTTGATTTGATACAGCTATTTCTTCTGCTGTTTCTTTTTCTATAGGTTTGACTTTTTTTCGTTTGATGAAAAACATTCTTTTATTCTCTATTTATACTATTCACCTATGAAATTTGTCACCACGGTAGTTGCATTGCCTATATCAATCCCAAGGGCCGAGCTTTTTCTGCCACTGAGGCGTAAAGAGTTGAGAGCATATCCTTTGCTAGCGAGTGTTTCCGGATTATCCAATACCGTTATTTCTGTGAAGTGTCCAAATTCTGCAATAAAACAGTCTACCAACTCCTGATAATACATCGCACCTCCGCATAAGTATATCCGATTCGTTTTCACTAGGTTGGAGTCATTGATAATGTTCCGTAGATTGGGCGATATGACTTCTTGATAGTATGTCTGGATAACATTTTTGCGAATTTCTCTTAAATCAACATTCTGACGATTTAAGAAGATATATCCTCGCTGAAAAGCATCGTCCAGCTGATTTATATTTCTCAACTCGAGATAATATTTACTCCTCAGTTCGTTGATCATCAGATTTACAGCATAGCGGATTCCGTGTGTACTTACCATTGCCTGTTCTACGATTCCCGAATCGGTGCTTAAGATAGACTCGAAAGTGCCGAAGCCGCAACTAAATACAAAAAAACTTCCCGAAACATTGGGCTGTCCTTTTCGTATTGCAATTGTGCATCCTACAATTTCGGGAATGACTTCAACTCTTTGCACATCCAGCACAACTTTCTTTTTATTCCCTGCATTGTGGGTTGATGCATCATAATCGAGTAGGTGTGTTTTTTTGAAGAATTCAACAGCTTTATCTCTATAAATATAATAGGTTGAATAGGGGAAGCCTGTTGTAATTGTTAGCGGTTGTTCTATCTTGTCCTGTGCTAGCAGGATTGATGCTTTGGCAAGAAGCTGATAATCGATATCATCAGGAGAGGAGTTTATCAGCTTATGAGGTAACTGTCCTTCGTTCAAGGCTAGATCACCACAGATATACCATTTGTCATTGTGCTGAATCTTCAGACCATGAAGTAAATCTTTAGAGGTTTGGGATAGAACTGTGTTGTTGATCTCAATTAAACTCGGAAAGGATTGGATTTCATACATAGGTTTTTTCAAAAAAGTGTTTAACAATTAAAATAATAGCGTTATATGTTTTATATATTTCTTATAGTGAGGATGGCTTCATTATTATTTCGCCTTCATACATAGCACCCTCTTCCATACTCAGATTTTCTGTGTTGATTCTCCCTGTTATTTGTCCCGAACACTTTATTCGTACAGATTCGGTAGCCAATATGTCTCCTTCGATATGCCCAAAGACAATAAGTTTTTTTGTATTCACATTTCCTCTTATTGTCCCTGTCATTCCTATTACCACCGTTTCAGCTTGTTCAATGTTTCCTATTATAGTACCTTCGATACGAATCGCTCGAGTTTGCTTTATATTGCCTCGAAGAGTAAATTTTTCACAAATTACTGTCGGTACTAAAGAGGCTAGATCATCGGGTTGATCGTTTCTTTCTGTTTGTTTTTTTATCATGATATACTATTCACTTATCTTCGTATATATAAAGAATAGGGATGTTTCTGGGATAAATAATTGCTAGCACTAAATTAGAGTATAATCATCTAGTAGGTCTAAAAAAGGGAGTGGGACAAAAAGGGGACAATCAAAAATATTATTGTCCTATCGTTGTATACGTCTGATTAGTATTTGTGTATAAAAACATCTAAAGAGAGGCGAATGGATGAGAATACTCTATCAAATAATAGGTTTTAATAAAGGAACGGAGTTACCCAATGTTTGGATAACCCCGTTCTTTCGTTTTTTAATCCTATGCTTTGTCTAATTAATCTATATGCCTTGAATAAATGATACGAGATTGGTGTCTCGCTCAATCTCGAGTTTCTTTCGTAAACGCTGCCGTGCTTTTTTGAGTGCTTCCTCCGATTGGAATGTTATTTGGGCTATTTGTTTGTTCGTCATATTCAGTTTGAGAAATACGCATAGCTTACGTTCATTCTGAGTCAGCATTGGAAAATGGTCATTAAGATTTTTATAAAACGATGGATGCACTTTTTGAAATAAAATCTCAAACTCTTCCCAGTTGGAGTTATATGTCTGTGATCTATAATCGAAAATCAAAGACTTTATATCGTCTCTTACTTCCGGAGTTGTGTTCTTCTCGATATTCTCTAGCATCTTTATGCTGCGAACATCACGTTCGGCAGTTTGTACGAGTTTAAGGGTTGCTGAGGTCATTTCCTTTTGATTTTTCTCCAATTCGGCATTGATATCTTCCAGCTCCAAGCTAAGAAGTTGCTTCTTAAGTCTATATGAACGGGTAGTCATTATAACGAGTAACAATAAAAGAACGAAGGCTACAATCAGGAAGAGGATAACAGCCCGTTGGCTTTTTATTTTTAATCCTTTATTCTGAGCTTCTATTTCGTAGACTTGTTTTGCCTTATCGTATTTATAAGCACTCTCTAAGTCTGCAAGTTTCTTTATGTTATTTTCGTTGAATATACTGTCGTTATATAATTTGTATAGGATATGATTCTGATATGCTGCCTGATAATTATTTGTTGCGGCGTAGATCTCCGATAGTTGTCCATAAATATCTTTTTGAAGACTCAGCAATTTCAATTCATTGGCTATCTTCAATCCCTTTTTGGTATAATCTAATGCCTGGGCATAATGTTTTTCTTGAATATAGATCAATCCCATTTTTACCCATATCTCAGCTTTTGCTCGCTTTAAATTTATTTTTTCGGCAAGATGAAATGCTTCATTGAGATGATCAAGCGCTTTAGGAAATTCTTTCTCTCGGGTATATATAGTACCCATGTTGACTAAAATGTTAATAGTCAAGCTTAGTTGACTATTTCTTCCAATTTTTAAAGATTTTTCGTAGTATTCCAATGCGCGAGGATCGTTCATGTTCATATATATATGACCTATGTTAGCCAAACACGAGGATATCTTAAAATTGTCTTTTATTTCTTCGGAAATCTTTAATGCTTTATGAAGATAGTCCAGTGCGTCTTTATATTCTCTCTGGTCGGATTGTATTCCGGCAATGTTAACATAATTCGCTACCATTGCCGACTTATCACGGAGTTGCTCGTTAATCTTCAAAGCTTTCAAATGGTATTCGAGTGCTATTGTATAATTACCTTGAGTGCCATAGATCCATGCTAAATTGTTTAATGCTTTTGACAGAACGGGATAATCCTTTAGTTCTTCGCCCAAGAGAATGGTTCTTTCGAGTATTTCGATAGCTTTTGTATATTCTCCTTTTGTACTATGGCTTCGTGCTACATTTACGAGGCATTTCAGTAAAAGATTCTTATCATTTATTTCATTCGCTATTTTAAGAGCACGTTCGTATGATTCATCACTTTTGGGGATGTCACCAAGTTCCTTGTATACGTTTCCTATTGCAATCAGACAATTGCATATTACCGTTTGTTCTTTGATGACTTCTGCCATCACGAGGCTTTGTCGAAAATAATTGAGGGAGGACTGTTTATCGTTTTTGATATAAGCCAATCCCTTTACCCACAGGCTGACGGCCTTCCCTTTGGTGTAATTTAACTGATCTGACAGCCGGGCTGATTGAGAGGCGTATTTCATTGCTTTTTGGGTATCTTTCGAATATACAATGTAGCCTATTTCATTCATTATGTCTACCTTCTCCCGGTTGTTTGAAGCGTGCCGCCTCAATACATTTTCAAGACTATCCACCTTTTGCATTTGAGCAGAAAGAGTTTGAAAACAGGTTAATACAAAGAATACAAATAGATAGGGAATACTCAATCTGTTTCTCATATGGTTAGACAAGGCTAGAATTTAATTTATACATCAACGATACAATGATTGATACTGATAAAGCCGACTCCGAATATATCTTCAAGAGGGCAAATAGAGAACAAACAGGCACTTCTGATTTTCTCAGTAGATAGTTCTTAATGTGAATACAGAGTGCAGCACATTTATAGAACTGCTGTTGTGAATTCGTTGTAAAGTTAAGCTTTTGTATAATTTTAGGCAATGTTTCTCGTCGAAATAGGTATAGATAACAACAAAAAAGACTCACGGTTTTATTTTTCCTTCTTTCACTTGATTTTGAAAGTAAATTTTAGAGTCCTAATTAATCAGGACTTATCACTTTGGTACATATAGTCAAAGGATTAGAGTTTGATGAAGTAATAGTCTCATTAGTGAACAAATCGAATTACCACACAGAAATAGATCGCGGCACGTTTTGTGTTGCTCTTACATGAACTATCCACCGGTTAAGGCTGATATATGAGGAAGATATGTCGGGTTTTCTGGTATAATTTACATAGTTTGTTTTATTTAACAATTCTACATCGCTCAATAAAACAAACTATGCTCAATGAAAGGAATGGGCTAAAATTCAATCTTATAACTAATATTTGGGATAATAATAGCCTCTCTTTCGGGATCTACCAAATGCGTCTTAAAGTTGTAGCGATGACCTTGGTAGTCTTTGTAACTAGTTGCATTTAGCACTTTAATAGCAAATTCATGAGATAAACTCTTCTTGTTAATTTTGTAGCTTACATTAAAGTGTAACAGAAATGCCGGGGATAACTGTTTCGAGAAGGCTTTACTCTCATCATAAATAGCATCTTCCTCTTTATGAGATGCATCTAGATTGACAGGTGAGTATCTGTCTCCTCCTTGATAAGATAATCGAATATTAGCATTGAACATATTTTGTTTACTGCGTCCTACCATCCACTCTTTTCCTGCTAATACGTTGAATACAAAGTTTCTGTTGTATCTTGTGTTTCTCCATTTATTATCTTCTACTTTGTAACGAGAATCGAAGAGAGATCCGGTGAGCATATAGTAATAACCTTCTGACATATACCGTTCAAAGGTTATATCAATACCATAATTCACTCCTTTTCCCTTATTCGAAAGCTTATTGGTTATGAACCAGTCATTTTGAAGATTTATAAACGAAAATGTACTATCGCTTATAATAGGAACACTGTATAGTTGTTGAAAATAAGGTTCGATTTTTAGATGATAATCATTCCCGATATTAAGATCATAAGATAGGACTATATGATGAGCTTTTGTAAAATCCATATTTTTGTTAATAAGTTCACCCTCTTTCGATTTGGTAAAGTAATAATTCAACATTTCAAGCCTGCTATGTAGCCCATAAGAAAGAGCTAAAGATTGATTTGGTTTAAATTTCCATAACAACGCTGCTCTGGGCTCTATCGTATAGTTATTATTGAGTGTGAATAATTGCGTATTGATACCAAGATTAAGTGTCCATTTATCCGAAAATTGTAAAGATGAGTTCGTATATGCTGATAGTAAAGAACTGAAACCTGATTCATCGGTTATGGTATTCATTGGCTGTTGATGTGTGGCTTCTTCTAATAACAGATTATATTTAAGCCCTGTAAGTCTTAAGCCTGTTTTATTAGTGTGTATCCCACTATATTTCTTATTTAGTGATGAAGCGAATACAAAGTTCCAATTGGTAGATTTGATTAAGTTTTGTGGAATAGGTTTTACATTCGCATCCATTCTTTCAGTATGCATATCAAGACCGCTAACAGTAGTAGCTAAAGATGTTTTAAGGGTTGCATTTTTCCACACTCTTAGTCTGTTATTCAGACCCAAAGCTCCCATATATTGTTTTACATCCTGATCTTCTTTATCCTGCATATATTCCCATTTACTAGGGTCGGTTTCTGCCTTTTGCCCCGAGCGATCAATCAAACCTACTCCCCAGATGGAAAATACACCGGCACTTTTGGTCGGGAAGTTAAGCTTGAAAGATAAGTCCTGATATTTTGTGTTCTCTGCATCTTCGGGTAGCATAGAAGAGAGCAGTCCTAGTGTTGAATACCGATAATTGAAAATATAAGAAGAATTGCTCCCTTTCTTGAATGGGCCTTCGGAAGCAACATCTATTCCCACTAAACCGAGTTGTACTGTATTTTCCCGTTTCTGGTTGTTTCCTGTCCGTAAATTCATATCCAATACTCCTGATAAAACATTTGAATATTCAGCGGGGAATGCTCCTGTCATAAAATCAGAATTGCCTAGCACAAAACTGCTTAATGCCGATAGCCCTCCACCTCCGAAAGTAGTTACTTCTGCAAAGTGGTTGGGATTGGGAATTTCAACATCTTCCATTCTCCATTGTAGAAATTTAGGTGCATTTCCTCTGACAACAATACCATTATTCCCGACACTGCTTGTTACACCGGCAAAAGATGTTGCTAATCTTGCCGGATCATCGAACCCTCCTGCATACCGGCCTGCTTCTTCTACACTCAACATACGGGCACTGCCTAATGCCATATTATTTATGGGTTGTGACTTATTTATCTGAGGAGTGACAACAATCTCATCAAGTTGTTTCGAGTTCTCAACCATTGCAATTTCCAGATACAATTCTTTAGATGAAGACAGTAGCTGCTCTTTTATTATAATAGGATTATAGCCGATTAATGTCACCTGAATATCATAGCGTCCTATCGGAACATTTTGTATTTTAAATTGTCCTAAGCTATCTGTACTTACACCTAAGGGAATTTTGCTATTTAGTACAGCTACAGTTGCATATTCAATAGGGTTATTCGATTCTTTGTCATATACCATACCTCGTATATTCTGAGATGATTGTGCATATAATATACCTAACGACAGGACGTTTAATAAAAGAAATAGTAACGTTTTGTTCATGATTTTACCTACTTTTGTTTTGTACAAAGTAAGAAACTGTCCCTTAGGAGATCAATACTGATTTATCATTATATTGCCCGTATGGAAGATTTACAGAAGGAACATGCACGGCTTTTATCATTGCAGAGTTTTAATGAAGCTGATCTTGATTACTCTCTACTCGAATATCATAAGCAAATGCTCTCTCATTTGGCTAGAGTGTCGAATAGCGGGATAACGGTTTTTGATATGTATAAGAGGACGCATGTATATACATCGTTCAATTTTGGAGGAATATTTGGCGATTGTAAAGAAGGTATAGATGAGCGTGTGCATCCTGACGATTTACGTTCTTTAATTAGAAACGGTATTGCAGCGCTCAAATTTTTACATGCGAATAAAGAAAACTTACAGGATTATAAAATGATCTCGGAGTTTCGTATTTGCAATGCTATCGGTCAGTATGTGAGAGTGGTGGAACAATACACCTTATTGGAAAAGGATAAGTCGGGAAATGCATGGTTATCGTTAAGTGTTTTGGATTTATCTCCAGACCAGAGCTCTTTTAAAACGGTGAGAGGCCATATCTTAAATGTAAAAGAAAATACGTTTTTCCCTATTGAAAACCTATTATCCTCAAAAGCATCGGATCTTACCACTAGAGAGATAGCTGTTCTACAGTTAATAAAAGAAGGCTTACTGAGCAAGGAAATTTCAGAACAGTTGTTTATTAGTGTCCACACCGTTAATACGCATCGACAAAGAATATTAGAGAAGTTAGATGTAAATAATTCTATGGAGGCTGTTAAGTATGCATCTGCATTAGGACTGATCAGCTAAGAAAATTGTAGTGTAGCCTTATAATATTGAACCTGCACTTATCATTAAAAATAAAGTATAAAGAGATAATGAAGAAAGATAAAGTAAAAGAGATTTTCGATACTACAGCTAATTCTTACGATAAAACATGGGAAAAACTCAGCCCGATTAGTAACTCTCTACATCTATTGATGGGAGCGATCCTTTCAGAGTTGCCTGAAAAAGCGAAAATACTTTGTGTCGGAGCAGGTACGGGAGCTGAAATAATCTATCTGGCAAAAAGGTTTCCAACTTGGAACTTTATTGCTGTTGATCCCTCTTCGGCTATGCTTGATGTTTGCCGTACACGTTTGTCTGATTTAGGAATGGAAGATCGATGTGAATTTTATGCCGATTATTTAGAGAATCTATCATTACCCGATACTTATGATGCCGCAACCTCTATTCTTGTTTCACAATTTATAGATGAAAAAGATTCCCGTATCGGCTTTTTTAGAAATATTCAAAGACATCTTAAAAGTAAAGGAATTCTCATAAATGCCGACCTGTCAAATGAAATAGGATCTTATGAATATGAGCATATATTGGATGTTTGGTCAAAAATGATGTCAGAAGGAGGCGTTCCGCAAAGCATTGAAAAAATTCGTCAAAGCCATAAGGACGGAGTTTCATTATTGGCTCAGGAAGAAGTTTCAAAAATTATACAATCAGCAGGTTTTGAAAGACCTGTGCAGTTCTATCAGATGGCATTTATACATGGTTGGTTTTGTCTGAAAAGAAGTTGATATTAGAAATTAAGTTTTCCCATTTTCAAGAATATTCCTTTCCTTGCTTACAAATACGTAGCATAATTGGATGTTCTCCGTTTTTTAGTGTCTTTGACTTGTAGCAAACCGCATTAACTGTAGCATTCATGTGAGTTTTCGGTTTAAGTCATGGTTTAACTTGTCATGTAAAACCCCTCCTAAACCCCTACAAATCCAATAGGCATAAAAACAAAAAAAGTAGCTAATTTTTCAATTAACTACTTGATTATCATCGGTGGGCGTTGACGGATTCGAACCGCCGACCCTCTGCTTGTAAGGCAGATGCTCTGAACCAGCTGAGCTAAACGCCCTTGTTGGGGTTGCATTTTCTCTCAAATGCGATGCAAAGGTATTTAATTTTTTTATTCTACAAAACAATTTCCATACATTTTTTAGAAAAAGTATCTAAATTTTGATGCGCTATTCAGAGGTTGTTTTTTATTGGTCTATTTTCCAGTTGCTTACTAAAAATACGACAAATCCCTATATTTTTAGTTTTATATGTATTTTCCCCAATAGAGCTGTAATCCCGATAGTCAAAAATGCAAAAATGATACATTTTACTAATCCGATAGGAGAGGTTGTCAGCGATTCGGGAAGAGAAAATGACGTTAATACGAAAATAGCATATAAAAAATAAGGGATCAGATAGCAGGTAAGCGTGGCTGTCCCTGCCGGTTTTATAATGCCAAACCAAGATGCTTTATTTTGAATGTCGGTCAACCAATACATCAATACGTATAAAAGGATGGAAATTCCTGTACACAAGAATAGCCATGTAGGTGTCGCTTGTATTTTGGAGATAATCCAAAAGCTGTGAGCTGCAAATCCGCCTAGGATGAATATAATACCGATAAAGGTCGATGTTAGCATTTTTTTCTTTATGCCGATACCTAGTTCAGATTCATTGAAAAGCAGAGATATAAGCATCCCACTCATCGTAAAAGCATGAAAGCATCCATTGCCTGGGATAATTCCATCAAAGATACCCAGCCAATGATTCGACCCGCCAATGCATAGTAGTATAAAAGCAAAGAGGGCAACAATGAGGTAACCTTTATTTTTGTTTAGGAATAGATACAAAATAGCACACAGCAGGTATGTCCATCCGATAAGTCCCAGTATGCCCCACCAACGAGTTTGAAAAACTCCACCATCCGCATCCCTAAACATAAAAGCTAATATAGCCAGAATGACTATGCCTATAATTTTGAATCCGGAATATAAATTCTGCCTTGTTTTATTCTCTGTTTTTGGGTATACATTCCAGATAAGGAAAAAAGCCAAAAGCATAATTAGTGTAAATATAGGTTTGCTGATGCCTATGCTCGCCGCTACGCCCGATTCAAGGTTTACGGTAAACAAACCCATCACCAAAAGAGCGATAGAACGAATAATGATGTGCTTCAAAATTCCACTGTTCGAATCACCTTTCTTCTTCCTTATCTCAATAGCTAAAGGAATAGACATTCCTAGAATAAAGAGAAACGAAGGAAAAACAATGTCCGAAAAGCCGAGCATGTCTTCATTTGCTGCAGCATGTTCGAGCCAATGGGGTACATTACTCACACTCCACAGGTCGTTCACAAAAATCATAAAAAACATTGTCAAAGCTCTGTATATATCTATCGATGCTATACGTTTGGGTTTTTCCGTGGGCACAGAAGTCATAGAGTAGTCAGGTTAGATTATTAAGATTCTATTTTGCTAAAAGACAAAGATATAAAAAAAGAAAAGCGAAAGTTTATACTCTCGCTTTTCTCATATAAATAATTATCGTATTTGCTTATTTCGCACTTGCTTGTATAACATCTACAGTTGTACCCCAAGTTTCGGAAGGTTTGTCACCCATTGTAAACTCCAGCGTACCGCCGTTGATAATATCATTGAAGTTGATGTAATATTTATCGTAAGGCTGTCCGTTGAGTGTTACGCTCTGGATGTATTTATTTGCAGCACTGTTGTTTTTTGCTACAATGTTCAATACCTTGCCATCTTTAACCTTCACAGTAGCTTTGTCTACAATCGGACTACCGAAGATATATTTTCCTCCGGCAGGCTCAACCTGATAGAATCCAAGAGCAGACAATACATACCATGCCGACATTTGTCCTACGTCTTCATTTCCTGAAAGGCCTGCAGGCTGATCATGATACATCACAGACATCACTTCACGAGCTCTTTCTGCTGTTTTCCATGGTTGACCTACATATGGATACATATAAACTACGTGGTGGCTAGGTTCGTTTCCGTGAGCGTATTGACCGATCAATCCACTGATGTCAGGAGAAGCATCTTTCCCTAACGATCCTTCTACGATGAATAAAGAATCCAGTTTTTGTACAAATTTTTCCTTGCTTCCAAACAGGTCTACAAGTCCTTGTACATCATGAGGGACTAACCATGTATATTGCCAAGCATTTCCTTCTGTATAGTCGTTTTCGCGATGAACAGATTCGAACGGATTGAATGGTGTTCTGAATTTTCCATCAGAAGAAAGACCTCTCATAAAGCCTGTTGACTTGTCGAAAAAGTGAGTGTATGCTTTACTGCGTTTCAAGAAATATTCATAATCTTCAGTTTTTCCCATTTTTTGAGCCACCTGAGCAATAGTCCAGTCTGCAATAGCATATTCCATTGTTTTAGCAACACTTTCGTTTCCTTTATCGTAAGGGATATAGCCGTACTGTTTTAGATAGTTCAAGCCTCTTTCGTCTAGCATAGCCGACTTTTTCATAGCTTCATACGCCAGGTCTTTATCAAACCCGTCATAACCTTTCAAGATAGCATCTGCCACAACAGATATACCCGGGTTACCAACCATACAGTCTGTTTCGCAACCCATCAGGTGCCATACAGGAAGCTTGCCTTGTTGCTGATATATTGTAAGCATTGTATTGATGATATCGCTCATCTTTTCAGGATGGATAATAGTCATCAATGGGTGAGCAGCTCTGTAAGTATCCCACAAAGAGAATGTAGTGTAATTCTTGAAAGCTCCCTTCTGGTGCATTTGCCCGTCAGAACCTCTGTAATCGTTATTTACATCGCAAAATTCAGATGGAGCAATCATTGTGTGATAAAGAGCTGTATAGAACACACGTTTAGCGACTGCATCGTTTGTTTCTATCTGTATCTTGCTCAACTCTTCGTTCCATGCTTTGTCTGCATCTGCAATTGTTTGTTCAAAGTTCCATCCCGGTAGTTCGGCTTGCATGTTTAATTTTGCATTTTCGATGCTTACCGGAGAAATAGCTACCTTAACATATACATTTTCTTTATCCTTTGTATCGAACAATACCTGTCCGTATGCTTTTCTCGCATTGATGCTATTTCCTGCTTTAACCTCTGTAGAATCTGATACTACAAATTGCTTCATTGGTTTAGAGAATACAGCTGTGAAGAATATGCGTTGGTCTACAGCCCATCCTTTCGAATAGCGGTATCCTGATATTACAGAGTCGTTTTCTTGAACAAGGTATCCTTCCATTGGGGTGTCCCAACCGATACCATGTTGTAGGTCGATGATTACCTTTGCAGAGTCTGATTGAGGGAATGTATATTTGTGGAACCCAACTCTTTTGGTTGCGGTTAACTCCACATCAACATTAAATCTGTCGAGGTGAACAGCATAATATCCAGCTTTTACCTTTTCGGTCTCACGTCTGAATAAAGAATATATTCCTGATTTAGGGTCTTTAAGATCTCCTCTTTTTAGAATTACGTTACCTGTTGCAGGCATAAATGAAATATCGCCCAAGTCACCGATGCCGGTTCCACTAAGGTGCATATGTCCAAAACCGATAATAGTAGAATCTGAAATATGATATCCCGAGCACCAATCCCATCCTTGCGAATAGTTTGTTGGTCCTAACTGAACCAATCCGAAAGGTACATTTGCTCCTACAAATACGTGTCCATGGTCGCCGGTTCCGATATACGGATCGACAAACTGTGTTAGATTTGGTGTCGCATCCAATTGTTTCGTCCCCTCGCAAGAACTTAAAAATCCACACAAAATAAGCCATATTGAGATGGCCTTCGTCATTCTGATTAAATTAAATGTCATTGTTCTATTAGATTACTATATTAAATTATTTAATTATTAACATATTGTTTGTCTGCAAACACAGACAGAATCATTAGGCAATTTATTTGAGATTGTAAAGTTATTTATTTTAATTAAAAAATATTCGAATAATCGATTTATTGCTTTTTTTTAACCAGTTCTTAGGCTTATTGAGCCGAATTAACTATTTGAAATAAATCAGAATTGTATTTAGAACATGTTATTGTCCATCTTTGATTGCTTATGAAGTAAAGATGAAAAGTATTTCATTTTTGGTACATATTTTTTAAATGTTAAAAAGAGGCAAGGGGTGAGAGAAAATTTTGATAATTTTAGAAAAAATAAAAGCTTGTTCGAAATGAAATAAACAGGTTCTTAATAATTTAATTTTATCTTTGTGTTATTCCGGCCTCAAAATATGTCATTGGAAAATAAGACAGTTTCTGTTCCGTTTGATATATAAATTCCACGGATGAAGTAAGCTAATATGAAGCATCTCTTTACTGTCATTATATTGTTTACTAGCATTGCCGCTTTCTCTCAGAAAAAATATGTGTTTAGTGGCAAAATATATAGTGAAGGAGATAATACTCCGCTCGCCGGTGTTGCCATCGCTGCAAAAGAGCATACTCAATCTGCCGGTTTTAGTGATGCTGCCGGTAGCTTCTCTCTGCAATTGCCTTCGGGCGAGTACAGTATTATATTCAAGCTATTGGGTTATGATGCCAAACACCTTAAGATCAGAATAGATAAGGATCTCTCTCAGGATATTGTTTTGATAAAAGACATTGTTTCTCTCAAGGAAATAGAGGTGCTGGCTGTAAAATCGGACGATAACGTGAAGCGAGTGCAGTCGGGAGTCCAAAAGCTGGAAATAGAATCGATAAATAAAATCCCTGTATTATTTGGTGAAAGGGATATTTTGAAAACAATTCAGCTACTGCCCGGCGTACAAACTGCGGGAGAGGGCAATATCGGATTTTATGTGCGGGGCGGTAGCAGCGATCAAAATCTTATACTGCTCGATAATGCAACAGTGTATAATCCTTCTCACCTTTTTGGTTTTTTCTCAACATTCAATTCCGATGCTGTAGATAATATGACTATCTATAAGGGCTCTATGCCTGCCCAATACGGAGGACGGCTATCTTCGACACTCGATGTGAGCATGCGTGATGGTGATTTGAAAAACTATCACATGAATGGAGGTATTGGGTTGATCTCCTCCCGGCTCACATTGGAGGGCCCCATACAGAAAGAAAAATCATCTTTTATTGTTTCTGCCAGACGGACTTATGCTGATGCCTTGGCTCGTACGGTGGGCGTAGAGCAGGTAAAAGGGTCGACATTATACTTTTATGATCTGAATGCAAAGCTTACTTCCGCTTTGTCGAATAAAGATAAACTGACACTGACAGCTTATCATGGAAAGGACAAGCTAGGTCTTGATCAGATAGCAACAATGGATTGGGGGAATACAATCGTCGCTATGAAATGGAACCATATCTTTGATTCGAAAAAAGTTTCGTCCACCACCTTTTCATATACCGACTACAAATACAATGTAAGTGTAGACCTCACAACAGGGCTTAATGTTATGTCACGGATAAGGGATATCAATTTCAATCAGGATTTTGTATTCTATCCCAACGAGAGGAATCTGATACGCTTGGGCTTCAACTCTATCTATCACCAGATTGTACCCGGAGAATTGGTAAGTAAAGACCCTACTCAACTAAAAGTATCGCCGTATGCCCATCGCTATTCATGGGAAAATACATTATATGCCTCTAATGATATGAAGCTAAGTGATAAGTTGGAGTTTAGTTATGGTGTTCGGTTGTCTTCTTTCAGTGTGCTGGGCGGAAGCGACTATTATACCTTCAACGAAGAAGATCAGTCTATAAAGGATACAATTGCCACCAAAAGGGGGGAGTTTCTGAAAACATATTGGAGCATAGAACCACGACTTTCGCTGGCATATCAGCTAAACGAGTCGTCGTCTATTAAGGCGGCTTATGCGCTTACAAGGCAAAACCTGCATCTACTCACTACATCGAATCTGTCTAGCCCGATTGATCGCTGGATATCGAATACCGATTATATAAAACCCGAAGTGGGGAATCAAGTTTCGTTGGGTTATTTTCGCAACTTTCAGAATAATATTTTTGAGTTTAGTGCCGAAGTGTATTACAAAGACCTGCAAAATCAGATAGATTATAAAGATGGGGCAGACGTAAGAGCTAAAGAAGTTATAGAAACCGAACTCTTGTTTGGTAAAGGAAGAGCTTACGGATTGGAGCTTTTCCTGAAAAAGAAATACGGTCGTTTTAATGGTTGGGTAGGTTATACCCTGTCTCGCAGCGAACGCAAAATAGATAAGATAAATGACGGTAAATGGTATGCAGCCAATCAGGATCGTACGCACGATATTTCTGCTGTCGGTATTTATGAACTGAGCAAAAAGTGGACATTGTCGGCTACGTGGGTTTTTGCTACAGGCAGCCCCATGACATTTCCTTCGGGTAAGTATGTTATCGACGGACATGCCATATATTATTACGAAGGTAGGAATCATTATAGAGCCCCTTCTTATCATCGGCTCGATTTGGGGGCTATGTGTGTCTTGAAAAAGACAAAGAAATATACATCCGAGCTTTCGTTCGGCTTATATAATGCATACGCCCGTAAAAATCCTTATATGTTTGGCTTTAGGCAAAATGAGAATGACAGATCAGCGTCAGAGTCGTATATGATTTATTTATTTAGTGTTGTACCCTCAATTTCGTGGAACTTTAAGTTCTGAAAATTATGGTTATTATAAATAGATGTCTTTATATAATTTTTCTTCTCGCATTGCTCACGGCATGTGAAGAGGTTGTTCAGCTAGACCTTGCTCAGGCTCCGCCCAGAGATGTGATTGATGCTTCTATAAAAGAAGGTTCGCCGTGTTTTGTGCTGTTGACTCAAACAAAAGGTTTTTATGATAAAGAATCTTATAACCGTTTGTCGGGGGCTAAGGTCGAATTGGCAGATGATAAAGATAATACAGATATACTCATAGAAAGCGAACAGGAAGCCGGCTTCTATGTTTCTTCAATTGTGGGTAGGGTAGGACGTACATATAAATTGAAAGTTACCATAGGGGATAATGTTTATACATCAGAGGCTAAAATTCCCAATATCGTACCCATCGATAGTGTTTATATTTATAAGGTTACGGTAGCCAACGAGGCTATTTATTCGCCATGCGTGGTTTTTTATGATCCTGTAGATGTAGAGAATTATTATTATACAACACTCTATGTAAACGAAAAGACGATGAAGTCCTTATACTTAGATAGCGATGAATACCGCAACGGGCTGAAAGTAGAAAATATTCTGCTGTTTGATAGGGAAGATAAAAATGATGAAGCACTCAAGGCGGGAGATAAGCTAAGAATTGAAATGCAAACATTGGATAAGGGAATGTATACTTTCTACAGATCATTGAGCAGTGTTGCAGCAGGAGGGGGAACAAATCCTTTGACGAATATTGTTGGCGGTGCATTGGGTTGCTTTAAGGCTTACAATTCAGTTTTTGTTAATTATACAGTCACCGAAGACGATATAAATAAATAATAATTTCCGTATCTTTGTTCTCATAGTCTATAAATATTGGTAACTATATGTTTAAATTTCTTGGATTCTTATTACTTATAGGACTTTTCGGTTTCCTTATTTTAGGAATATTTTTGGGCAGGGTTATTCGTTTCTTTGGTCCATCTTCGGATAGGGCTAAGAGTAATCGTCGTCAGACCAATAATAATTCACGGACGACGGCTGAAGATACCACTCAAAAGAAATTCTCGAAAAATGAGGGCGAATATGTCAATTATGAAGAAATAAAAGAAGAATAACCAATCGGTTATTCTTCAAAGTTTATTTTTTCATCTATAATATACTCCGGCCTGCTTTTTACTTCATCAAAGAGTACTCCGATATACTGCCCCAGCACTCCGATTGTTATTAGCTGAACACCTCCAAAGAATATAATTATAATTATAGTAGAAGTCCATCCTGTAATCACATTGGTGAAGCCCAAAAGATGCCCGAGCCACACCCACAATCCATAAATAATACCGATAAAGAAAGCGATGGAACCCAGACTGATGGATAACATCAAAGGCTTTTTGGAAAAATAAAGAAGAGCTTTTTTTGCGAAAGAGAGCATTTTCTTGAGTGGATATTTTGTTTCCCCAGCAAAGCGTGCATCCCTGTTGTAATAGAATGGAACTTGCTTGAACCCTATCCAGCTGATAAGTCCACGAATATACTTTCCTTTCTCTTTTAGTCCGTTGAAAGCATCTATCGCTTTTCTGTCTACGAGTCGGAAATCACCTGTGTCTTCCGGGAATTCTACTTCCGATAGATTATTCATTGTTCTGTAAAAGAGTTTGGCTGTCGCTTTCTTAAAAGCAGTTTCACCCTCTCGTTTTTTCCTTACACAGTAAACAACGCTGGCTTCTTCCTTCCGTTGCGTTTCAATGAGATCAGGAATCAATTCGGGAGGGTCTTGCAAATCGGCATCAATAATTACTGCCAGGTCGGTCTTACAGAGATTCATCCCCGCTGTTACGGCAGGCTGATGCCCAAAGTTGCGAGAGAAATGAATAACTCTCGCTTTATCATCTTGCGATGCTATATGATTGAGTATATATCTCGTATTATCTTTGCTACCGTCATTTATAAAAATTATATATCCCACTACATCGTCGAGTGAGTTTAGAACCTCTTTTGTTCTCCTGTAAAACTCCTGTATAACTGCCTCTTCGTTATAACAGGGGACAATAACGGATAGTGTTTGCATCTTTTATCTAATCTATTAATAAATATATTGAATCAGGGGTATATGTATTATCCGGAGAATAGATAACCCAATCGGTGAGAAGATCCAATGGGTATGTTTTTATGTCGCCTTCGTTGAGGCCTGCAATCCAATAAGGCTGATTCAGTAGCTTTCCTTTTATCTGATTGCCTGCTATGGAAATGACTTCGTACCATAGATGCTCTTTATCCGTTTCCGACTCTGAATTATCTACAGTGAGTCCCAGCTTAACAAGGAATGTCCAACCTGCTTCATCCTCTTCTTTTTTCGAGTTAAACAAACTCTTTAAGAATGATTTCTTTTCAGGCTGCTTATGTTCTTTGCCGAACACATTGGCAAATGCTTCGAAACGCTCTTTAGCCAAAGCGCTCATCCTGTTTGTTTCTTCTGTAGTTATATAGTAAATTGGATTCTCGGCAAGAGTAGAGGTATATATCTCGGGCGAAATCATATTGCCGTCTTCTACAGCAAACAATATGCCCGAAGGTTCAGCATGCACATTGTCCACCTCATCGCGATCGCCCACACCTCCAAGTATATTTTGAGGAAGATCTTTCAATGCCTCTTCCCATCTTAGCCAGCAGAGGTTTATGCCCATGCCGTCGTAGCCGATGGTAAATCTCTCTTTTTCTTTTGCCGGGTCGGTCAAAAATTTCTTTACTGTCATATTTATCAGCGTATTCATTTGCTCAGCTCCTTGACTGAAGTTGAGCATTTCCAACTCTACCGACCCGCAACGGTGCAGGCCATGTGTATGGAACCAATAACGTCTGTTTCCGTTTTCGCCGTCTTCGTCATACACACAGTGCAGCGTGTATAGATAGTCGGGAGAAGGGGGGATAGACGATTTTGCTGTCATGCTTAGCCATTTGGGCGATAATAATCTGTACGACATGAAGTCAAGAACCAGACTGGCATCAGGAACAATGGCGTTCATTATTTTTAATTGCAGATGAAACGAATCCAGAGGATTTAGCTCGAAGTATAGAGAAGTCTCCAAGAAGTATTCCTGCTCCATTGCTACCTGTAGCGATTGTTCGTCTATTGCATTGGCAAAACCGTAATCGTTTAGATTTATATTTTTTGTGTCGCTGATGTATAGATCAACATTAAAAATAGCTTCTTTGTATTCTATTTCGGCATGAAAACTCATTATTGAGTATTCAATATCTATTTCTACCTTATTGAAAGATTTTAAATCGAAATCTGAGTTTTGTGCTAAGGATTTTTCTATCTGCGCAGCATCGAACTTGAAGTCTTTGCTTCTCGGGTATATACCCATTCCCGAGGCTAACCCCGTTTCGCCTTCTGTCAGCAGATTATATTTTTCACTATTATCCATGTTGGTAAGTTCTGTTGAGTATTCTTTTCGTATTCTATTTATATAATATACAAACTTAATGAAAAAAATAGTAGGTGTATACTATTCAAAAAGAATATGTGACAGCTAAAAAAGAAAAGTCTGAGAGAATTATCCTCAGACTTTCATCTTGTTATTTCACAGAAATCTTAGAATTTCTTAAATCCCATTATTTCACGTACTTCTCTAACTGTTTTGCGTGCGCTTTCACGTGCTTTTTCCGCCCCTTCGGTTACTACTTTGTGTAGATAGGCATCATCGTTTTGAATATCCTGTATGCGCTCACGTATCGGTGTTGTTACCTTGATAATATCTTCGGCTAATTGCTTCTTAAGATCACCGTAACGAATTTCGCATGTATTCCATTTGTCTTCAAAATGTTGTACTACTTCGTCGGTAGAAACCACTTTTAGTATGGTGAACAGGTTTTCTATACAATCCGGTTTTACTGAGTTCGGTTCTTTTGGTCCCTCGTCGGTAAGTGCACGTTTTACTTTTTTCTCAATGCTCTTAGCATCTTCGTCCAGATAGATACAGTTCCCTTCCGATTTTCCCATCTTGCCGCTACCATCCAGTCCCGGTATTTTTATAAGCTCTTCACCAAAGTTGTAAGCTACAGGCTCTTTGAAATACTCTACACCATACATATTGTTGAAGCGACGGGCAAATTTGCGTGTCATTTCCAAGTGCTGTTCCTGATCTTTTCCTACAGGTACTTTGTCTGCATTGTGCATCAATATATCGGCAGCCATCAGAGTAGGGTATGTTAATAGCCCTGCGTTTACATTATCGGGATGTTTGCGGGCTTTTTCTTTAAACGAAACGGTCTTCGAAAGTTCGCCCATATAGGCGTGCATGTTCAGTAGCAAATATAGTTCGCATACTTCGGTCACATCGCTTTGTACGTATATCGTTGATACTTCGGGGTCGATACCCGCGGCAAGGTACTCTGTCAATACGTTCTTTACGTTTCCGTGTAATATTTTCGGATCGGGATGCGTTGTCAGCGAATGATAGTCGGCTATGAAGAAGAAGCATTTGTTTTCATGTTGCATTCTTGTAAAATTCCTCAAAGCACCGAAGTAGTTTCCTAGATGCAGTTTTCCGGTAGAACGGATGCCGCTTAGCACTGTTTCCATGTTTTTTAATATTTTTTTAAGGCACAAATATAGTCAAAATCTGTAAATGGGTTGGTATATATTCACAACTTGTGTTATACAAATACATGAAATATTCCACGGTGAAATTTTCGTTCTTCGTACCTCGGAATGACAAAAGAGCCTTGAATGTTAAATGTTATAAGAGAGATCTCGCAAAAAATCCTTCTGTAAAAAATCTAAACAGGCGGTAATGTGTATTTGATTTAAAACCTAATTTCTTTATCTTTGAACAATGTCATGTCATTAATCAAAAGATATATGTTGAAGCGCAAAAGAATATTCGTGTTTGGGGGCATCCTGTCTCTGTTTTTATCCGTGTCTATGAGTGCACAAAAAGTAGTGAAATTATGGGGCGGAAATCCGCCAACAGTTAACGGTATCACCGAATCTGAGAAGTATGAGAAAGCTAGTGGGTGGGTTACCAATGTTTCTGTTCCTGAGCTTCATATCTACTTGCCTGATGGCACGAATAACACAGGTATGGCAGTGGTTATCTGCCCCGGAGGTGGGTATGCCGGGCTGGCTTTCGATCACGAAGGGGTACAATTTGCCCAATGGCTCAACAAGCAGGGAATTGCAGGTATCATACTGAAGTATCGTATGCCGAACAAACATAAAGAAATTCCGTTAGATGATGCATGGCAAGCTATGCGCTACGTAAGATCGCATGCTGCTGAATTGGGAATAAAATCGGATAAAATAGGCATTGCCGGATTTTCGGCCGGAGGACATCTTGCGGCAACGGCTTCTACCCATTTTGCCACATCGGGAGTAAGCACACGCCCCGACTTTTCGATTCTTTTTTATCCCGTTATTACCATGCAGGTAGCTACACATGGCGGATCTAAATATAATCTGTTGGGAGAGAATGCTTCACAAGCGGATACTTATACTTTTTCGAATGAGAAACAAGTGAATGTAAACACGCCTCCTGCAATATTGTTGCTTAGCGACGATGACGATAGTGTGCAACCAGCCAATAGCATCGCCTATTATGATGCTCTGAAAATGAATAATATTGCGGCTACAATGTACATATTCCCCGAAGGAGGACATGGCTGGGGAATGAGAGAGAATTTTAAATATCATACACAGATGCTCACCTTGCTGCAAATGTGGCTGAAAGATATACAAGCAAAATAAATAATAATATCACTTAAATAAATATCAATATGCAAAAGATAAAAGTGACGAATCCCGTTGTGGAGATGGACGGGGACGAAATGACCCGCATTATATGGAAATACATAAAAGATAAGTTGATACTCCCGTATGTGGATGTAGATCTCAAATATTTTGATCTGGGTATAGAAAACCGTGATGCTACAAACGATCAGGTGACAATAGACAGTGCTGAGGCAACTAAGAAATATAATGTAGCTATCAAGTGTGCTACAATCACTCCGGACGAGGCTCGTGTAGAGGAGTTTGGTTTGAAAAAAATGTGGAAGTCTCCGAACGGAACAATCCGTAATATCTTGGGCGGAACAGTATTCCGTGAACCTATTATTATGAGCAATATCCCTCGTTTGGTGAATACATGGGACAAGCCAATCATTATAGGGCGTCATGCGCATGCCGATCAGTATAAAGCTACCGACTTTGTTACAAAGGGAAAAGGGAAGCTTACTATTACTTATACGCCCGAAGGGGGAGAACCTCAAACCCATACCGTGTACGACTATAATGGGGATGGTGTAGCCTTGGCAATGTACAACACCGATGAGTCTATCTATGGATTTGCACATTCGTGTTTCAAACTAGCGTTACAAAAGAAATATCCATTGTACCTGTCTACCAAGAATACAATACTGAAAGCTTACGACGGACGCTTCAAAGATATTTTTCAGGAAGTATACGAGAAGGACTATAAGGAAGCGTATCAAAAAGCAGGTATCACCTACGAGCATCGCCTGATAGACGATATGGTTGCTGCTGCCTTGAAGTGGAACGGCGGTTTTGTTTGGGCATGTAAGAATTACGACGGAGATGTTCAGTCCGATACAGTAGCGCAGGGCTTTGGGTCGTTAGGCTTAATGACTTCCGTATTGCTTACTCCTGACGGCAAGACGATGGAGGCTGAGGCTGCTCACGGAACGGTGACACGTCACTATCGCCAACATCAGCAAGGGAAAGAAACATCAACAAACCCTATAGCTTCAATCTTTGCATGGACAAGAGGATTGTCTCACAGAGGGAAACTGGATGAAAATTGGGCGCTCGTTGATTTTACCAGAAAACTGGAAGAAGTCTGCATAGAAACGGTAGAGAAAGGGAAGATGACAAAAGACCTTGCTTTGCTTGTATATGGCGACACCATGCACAGAGGTGATTATCTGAATACAGAAGACTTCTTAGATGCGATAGCCGAAGGGTTGAAAGAAAAGTTGGGGGTGTGAGCTTATTAATAAATAGGAAGTAAATTATCTTAATATAGATTAAGTTGTAAAAATGCGCTCGTCCGGCTCGTCCCTTTGGATTTGCAATTCGAAGGGCAATGATAAGTAAATAACGGGGATTGCAAATCCCCTAAGACGATGAAAAAATACGACAACTATTTTTATTAAAGACTTAGTTGTACCCAACAAAAGAAAAAGTGGCAGTAGAAAATGTATAAAATACGTGTCACTTTTGTCACCTTTTAATAAAGGAAGGAAAATAAGTCGGTAGTTTTACAAGTTCATTTTTATGGTGATTATAACAAAATAAAGATGACAGAAGTAATAAAAAATAACTATATTTGCTCTATTAATATTATTAGAAAATAAAACTTTAAACATACTGAAAATATGAGATTTGTTGTTTCCAGTACAGCATTATTAAGTCACTTGCAGGCAATAAGCAAGGTGATCAATTCAAAGAATACATTACCTATTTTAGATTGTTTCTTGCTCGAGCTCGAAGGTTCTACCCTCTCTCTTACAGCAGCAGACTCTGAAACACGTTTGGTTACTTCTCTTGAAGTGAACGAGGCTGACGGTAATGGAAAGTTCGCAGTGAATGCAAAGAATCTGTTGGATCCATTGAAGGAATTGCCTGACCAACCGCTTACATTTGAGATCAATAGCGACAATCTGGAGACATTTATTTTCTTTCATAACGGTAAGTATAACTTTATCGGACAAAACGGTGAAGACTATCCTCAACCTAAACAGTTGAAAGAAACAGCCGTTAGCCTGACTATCGAGCCTCAGGTTTTATTTTCTGGTATCAACCGCACACTGTTTGCCAGTGCTGACGATGAGCTTCGTCCGGTGATGAATGGCGTTTACTTCGATATTAGCACCGAAGATCTTACTTTCGTAGCATCTGACGGACACAAGTTGGTACGTTGCAAAACATTGTCGGCAAAGGGAGCTGAACGTGCTTCGTTTATTCTACCAAAGAAACCGGCAAACTTACTTCGTGCTATTCTGCCAAAAGAATCGGAAACAGTAGAAATCAAATTCGATGAGAATAATGCCTATATAAAAATGTCGAGCTATACAATGACTTGCCGTTTTATAGAAGGTCGTTATCCAAACTACAATTCGGTAATTCCACAGAATAACCCGAACAAAGTAATTCTCGATCGTTTGTCGTTCCTCAATGCTTTGAAACGTGTTTCGGTATTCTCTAATCAGGCAAGTAACCTCGTTAGGTTACAACTGTCCGACAAGAATATTATCGTTTCGGCTCAGGATATAGATTTCTCTACAGCAGCCGAAGAAACTATTTCGTGCGATTATACAGGAACTCCGATGAGCATAGGTTTCAAATCAAGTTTCCTTATCGATATTCTGAATAATATCCCATCGTCTGATATCTCACTCGAACTGTCAGACCCTTCACGTGCAGGACTTATTATCCCTGCCGAAAATGAAGAGAACGAAGATTTGTTGATGCTGCTTATGCCAATGATGCTCAACGACTAAGGAACGTTCTAAATAACAAATATAGATATATGACAACTTTATCATTCTTCTGTAAAAGAGAGGGATGATAAAGTTTTTTAATAAAAAGCTTATGGAACTAAATCTGAGGAATCCGATAATATTCTTTGACTTGGAAACCACCGGAACGGATACGGTGAAAGATCGTATTGTAGAACTATCCTACCTGAAGGTATATCCCAATGGGAAAGAAGAGATGAAGACCAGACGTATCAATCCTGAGATGCCAATCCCCGCAGGTGCAACTGCTATACATGGTATATCCGACGAAGATGTGAAAGATTGCCCGACCTTCAAGCAGATCGCTAAATCTTTGGCCGATCAGATGGAAGGTTGCGACTTGGCAGGGTTCAACTCGAGCCGTTTCGATATTCCTCTCCTTGCGGAAGAATTTCTTCGTGCTGACGTGGATATCGACTTCTCCAAACGTAAAATGATAGATGTACAGATCATCTTCCATAAAAAAGAGCAACGTACGCTCGAGGCTGCATATAAGTTCTATTGCGACAAGGACTTGGACAATGCTCACTCTGCTGAGGCAGATACACTTGCTACTTACGAAGTGTTGAAGGCGCAGTTGGATAAATATCCTGATCTGGAAAATGACATGGAAAAGCTGGCTGCGGAATTTTCTTTCTTTAATAACAATGTAGACCTTGCGGGACGTATTATAAGAGACGAGAATGGCATAGAGGTGTTCAACTTTGGCAAACATAAAGGAAAGCCGGTAGCTGAAGTACTCAAGAGAGAGCCTAGTTTCTATGCGTGGATGATGGATGCCGATTTTCCATTGAATACTAAGCAGGTATTGACTAAGATTAAGTTGAGGGAGATACAAAAGTAATCGCCTCACTCAAAAGATATTAAAAAGGCTGTCTCTTCTAACAGGGGCAGCCTTTTTGATCGTTTAAGTATGGAGCCATCCTTTTGGGACAGCTCCTTAAATAACCAATATCGCTCTTTATTTACAAGAGTTACCTAAATAACTCGTCTTATTCTATTACGGCGGCAAATCCTCCGTTTCTAGCCATTTTTATTTGTATCTTATCACCCGATTTTACGTGTGATTCTTTTCTGCAATAGTCCATAGCCTGACGGCCTGCATTGATTCCGTCTTCGAACGAAGTCATCTTGTATGATGTTCCGGCATTGAGGAAATCAAGGCTTATCTCAAGTTGTCTTTCTGTATTATTTGTCATACCGCCTATATACCACTTATTGCCTTTGCGCTTTGCCACGACCGCATATTCTCCCGCTTTGGCTTGCAGTGCACGGGTTTCGTCCCATGTAACGGGCACATCGGTGATAAATTTGGTACAATCTTCATTTCTGTAATACAGAGTAGGATTGTCTGCCAACATTTGAAGTCCGCTTTCGAAAATGACGAACAGTGCCAACTGGTAAGCTCTGGTTCCTATGCTTGCCGAGTTAGGGCGATTACCGCAGTATCTTTCGGGTTGCATGCTGATCATTGCCCCCGGTGTGTAATCCATAGGACCTACAGCATTGCGCATGAAGGGAAAATAGACACTGTTTTCAGGGGTACAACCTTCCATTTGCTCCATGCCTCTTACTCCTTCGTACGAAAGGATATTCGGATACTTGTATTCGATTCCGGCAGGCTTGAACGAACCATGATAATCAACCAGAATATTGTATTTTGCGGCTTCTTTGGCTATGCGTTCGTAGTAGTTCACCATCCATTGATCGCTTCTATCCATAAAGTCGATTTTAACACCCTTAACACCCCATTCGCTGAATGTTTTGAATATATCGGGATTGTTTTCTACCACTAACCACGTTAGCCATAGTATGATGCCTACATTCTTTTCTTTTCCGTAGCGGATAAGTTCGTGTACATCTACTTTCGGATTTGGAGTGTAAGGGTCGCGTGTGCTTTTAGCCCAACCTTCGTCCATAATAATATACTCGATACCGTATTTGGATGCAAAATCGATGTAATATTTATATGTATCGAGATTGAATCCGGCTACGAAATTCACATCCGGGCCATAAGGTGATGCTTCGTTCCACCATTCCCAACTGACTTGTCCCGGCTTGATCCACGATACGTCTTGCAGTTGGCTTTTGGTAGCTAGCCTGTATGTCATTGTGTTTTCTATAAGCTGCTTGTCGTCTTTTGTAATGACGAAGTAGCGCCACGGAAAATTTCTTTTTCCTGTTGTTTTAGCTATATAATCCGCTTCCTTCACAATCTTCAAGCTACGGTCTCCATCTTCTCCAAATTCGAGTGGAGCTTTTGGAAATGTAGATTGTACTCCGTTTGCTCCATTCCCTTTAAGGAACATGCAAGGATAATCCGACAGGTCTGATTCGGATATCAGTATTTTGTATTTTTTCTTTGTATCTATCAATACCGGCAATACAGACATTCGGTCTGTTGCTTTCCACTCATTGCTCTCAACGTGTGTATACGGTTCTTCGTAGGCTGTTTTAAACCCACCGGGCTGCTGTAAATGAAGTAAATAATTTGCAGGGAAATTGATAGTAAAATCTTCTCCTAAAACTTCTACGTCTCCTTTTTTATTGGTTATAAAACGGTAGGCAATACCATCATCAAAGGCTCTGAATTCGACAGAATAATCTCCATTGAAAGTGAGCAAGAGTGAATTGTACTCATTTTTTACAGATGAGTATTTTAAAGGAACAACAGGAGTAAGAACCTCGTTTACTTTGTTTGCTTTTTGTCCCGATAGTTTGGGATTCAGTCCGAGCGTCTCACTTCCCAAGTTCAGGCTCAAATGATTCTTTTCTAATAGTACATCATTGCTATAAGATATTGTGTAATATATCTTATCTGAGATACTAAGGGATACTTTTATTTCTCCGCTAGGCGATTGTAATTCAGCCTTTTTCTGGGCACTTAGGACGAATGTAATACTGAGAAATAGTAATAATAACAAGTTGCGTTTCATGTCTATTATAGATTAATGTTTAGTTTGTTTTATTATCCCAACAGGAATTCGAACGGGCATTTATCTCCTGCTTATATCTTATTTATTTTCTTTTATTATATATTGGTGAACGCCTGAACCTACAGTATATTCTTTGTCTGCATATATCGTTGCGGTAGATCCGGCAGGAATGGTTACCGAAAGATTTATCTTATCTCCCTCTCTCTCCCACTCCGATTTTATCAAACCTCTCACAGAATTATATTCGCCCTTAACCCATTCCAAGTCTTTCACAAAATGAGGTCTGATGATTACGTTCTGAAATCCGGGTTGGTCTCTATCGAGATTGATTCCCGCCAACGTGTTGTACATCCATGCACTGATATCTCCCATAAATACATGGTTGATAGATGCATCGCGAAACTCAGGGCTAAGTGTCCATGTTTCGGCAAGGGTGCTGTATCCCTGTGTTTCTACCCAGTAGCCCCACGATGGAGCTTCGGTCTTGGTAGCCATTTTGTAAGCGTCTTCTACATATCCGTATTTGGTAAGCATAGCAGGAACGGTTTTGCTGCCCAATAGTCCAAAGTCGAGGAAGTAATTATTTCCTGAAACGGTTTTGTGCAAATTGTCGGCAACGAGCTGTTCTTTTCCTTCGGGAACTATTCCCATATACAGAGCTACCGCCTGAGCTGTTTGAGTACCATTGGCATAAATACCTGTTTCGGCATTGAAGAACTTGTTGTTTATCAGTTTTTTAAGCTGCTCTGCTTTTTGTTGATATGGAGTGGCATTTTTTCCTAAGAGTTTGGCAAAGCGTGCCATCAATACATAGTCGTGATAATAGTAGAGTGTCGATGTATACTCATTCGGTGTTTGAGCTTTATAAAACACCCAGTCTCCCAATCCAAAGTTCAGGTATCCTCCGTCTACTTCTTTTGTTTTCAGATAATCCAGATATTTGACCATAGTAGGGTAGAGGTGTTCTATGCTTCGGGTCTCGCCATAGTAGTCGTACAGCGCATTGGGAATGATAAACATCGCAGCATCCCAAACAGGTCCCGGCCAGTCGCCGAATCCCCATCCCGAAGATGGAATAATACCGGCAATCACACCGTCTTCACGTTGGTTGTCGATGAAGTCGGTCATCCATTTTTCGTATAAGGTGATTCCATTAAAGTTGAGTAATGCCAAGTCGATAGCAACATGTGCATCTGCCGTCCATCCGTTCTTCTCACGCTGAGGACAATCGGTAGGAATACTGTGTAAGTTACCTTGATAACTTTGGTTTGTTGCAGCCCATATCTTGTTCAACAGGTTGTTTGAACTGCTAAAATTACCCACTTGTGGTATATCTGTGTGCAGAAACAATCCTGTCAGGTTATCCACTGTAAGTGTTACAGGGCGATCACTCTCCACTTCTATATACTGGAAACCATGATAGCTGAACTGAGGTGTAAATTCTTCTTCTTTTCCTGTTCCTTTCAATATAAAAACATCTTCTTGAAATACTTCTCCTTTTTTCTCAGGACGATAATAAACATTGATGTTGCCTTGCTCGAGTCGTCCGTCTGCTTTTAGGAGTTCTCCGTGGCGTAGTGTGAATGTCGTACCGGCTTCTCCTTTTACCGAGAAACGGCAAACCCCTGCAATATTTTCTCCCAAGTCGAAGAGGTATATCTTATTTCCGAATGATTTTACCGATTTTGGCTTGATTTCTTTTACAGCACGGATTCCCGGCATTTGCTGAGCTGCCAGTATCGGGGCAGGTTCTTTTGACAGTTGTACTTTGTTCCACTTCGAGTCGTCAAATCCGGCAGAGTTCCACCCTGTTTCTTCGAGGCGGGCATCGTATCTGTCGCCACTGTATATATTGTTGTATGTGTAAGGTCCTGTGTTGGTTTTCCACGTTTCGTCTGTGGATATAATGTCGGTAGAGCCGTCATCGTATACAAGCCTTAGTTCGCTCAACAGCCTAGGGCGTTCGCGCCAGCGGGCTCTTTCGAAGTCCCATACGGCTTTGCTCTGGCAATTGTAAAAACCATTTCCGAGAACTGCCGCAATGGCGTTGTCTCCTTCGGTGATAAGTGATGTTACATCGTGGGTAACATATAATATACGTTTGTCGAAATGTGTGTAACCCGGATCAAGAAAGTTTTCACCTACTCTTTTTCCGTTTATAAACATCTCGTAATATCCTGTACCGCTGACATAGACACGGGCTGAAATTAATTTCTTTGTCGTCTTAAATTCTTTTCTGAATAATGGTGCAGGTTCAAACTCTTTGTCGTGCGAATCTGTGATCCATTTTGCCTGCCAATCAGCTTTCGACATTTTAGCCATTTCGAAATAGCTGACAGGTGATGTGTGGTTTTTTCCTTTCTTGTCCCATACTGTTACAGTCCAATAGTAACGAGTGTGTGAAGTGAGTTTTGTGCCTCCGTTGTATATGGCACGGGGTGTTGTGCTTTCTATTTTGTTGGAAGTCCATATATCCGCTTTGCCCGAAGCAAGTAGTTCTTCGCTGCTGGCTATATGTATCTGGTAAGCTTCTTGCCTGAAATTTTCGGTATCACTACCGAACACCCATGTGAAACGCGGATGTTCGGCATCGATACCTATAGGAGAATCTAAATACTCGCATTGAGCTTTTACGATTTTAGTGTTTTTTGAAACACTGCCACAAGCACTTGCTAAAAAGGCTAAAATAACGGAGACTGCAATTAGGAGCTTTAGATTCTTTTTCATTAAAGGTTTTATTTTATTGCGTTTAACATATCAATTCTACCTTCGTTTACCTGCTTTAAGATCAATTCGCCAAAAAGTGTGTTTTGCCATGCAAACCATGCGCGGGTAAACTTCTCAGGGTTGTCTTTATTGAACGATTCGTGCATAAATCCTGTTCCGGCATCGGTATCCATAAGCATTTTTATACATGTCTGAATTTCTTTTTCGTCACGGCTAGTGAATGCTTTCATCATGATACTCATAGGCCATATCATATCATATCCGATATGGGGACCACCAATACCTTCCCCTGCTGTTCCTTTGAAGAAATATGGATTATCTTTACTCCACACATAATTTCGTGTGTTCTGATAGATAGGGTCATTAGCATCCATATCTCCTAAATAGGGCATTGCCAATAAACTGGGCACATTGGCATCATCCATAAAATACTGGTTTCCAAATCCGTCTACTTCGAAAGCATAGATCTGACCGTATTTAGGATGGTTAAAGATAGCATATTTTTTTAAGGCTGTCTCAACTTCCTGTGCCAAATTTTTACATTTCTCTGCTAACTCAGGCTTCTTGTTTACTGTTGCCAATATTTCGGCTGCTTTTCTTAACGAACTAACAGCAAAAAAGTTAGACGGAACTAAAAACTGAAATGTTGTGGCATCGTCTGACGGGCGGAAGGCCGATGCAATAAGTCCTACGGGATTGACAGGGTTGCCCCATCCGTCGTTGTTCATTGTATCCAGTTGACGCTCTGTTTTGCGTTGGAATTTATACGGGCCATTGCCATTCTTACGTTGTTGTTCGTGGAACGTTTGTAATACCAGTTCGATCGCTTGTAGCCATTCTTCATCAAAAATGCTTGCATCTCCTGTTGTTTTCCAGTAATGGTATGCCAGACGAATTGGGTAGCAAAGCGAGTCTATCTCCCATTTGCGCTCGTGTAACTCCAGCTTCATGTCCGTCATGTCGCTCATCCATTGGTGATCGGGATTCGGGTCGTGCGGATCAAGAAAAGCATTGGCGTATGGGTCGATAATGATACATTTAAATTGTCGGCGGATAACTCCGGCAAGCATTGCCTTCAGTTCGGGATCACTGTTTGCCAATTGCACATAAGGCCACACCTGAGCACCTGAGTCGCGAAGCCACATGGCGTGTATATCTCCGGTGTAGACTACAGTATCGTCTTTACCGTTGGTCTTGCGATAGCGGACAGTGGTGTCCAGCGTGTTTGGAAAACAGTTTTCGAACATCCATGCCAGTTTCGGATTTTTGATCATTTTCTTAATCCGTACTATCTCACTTTCTACAGCCTTCGATTTGAATAATCTTTGATCAACGGGTGGGCGGTTGCTTTTAAAGTCGGTAGGAACGTTATAGCTTACCACCGTATTATCCTTTCGGATAGTCATGTCATGAGCCGCTGCTTTTCCTCCCATTAGTAATGTTGCAGCCGCTACGGCGCATAATCCAATGTTTTTCTTTCTTTTCATACCTTATTTATGTTGATTTTTTTTCATTTGTTGATAGACGCAAGCTTGCCATACATTTCTACCATTGCGGCTTGTGTAAGCAACCACTTCTTTTCATCTTTTTGCTTTCCGCTCCAGTCTGTGTTGAACAGTCCGTTGCCTTCACGCATGTTGTTCCATGCATAGTCCATATTTTTTTGGAAAGCATCTATATATGTTTTGTCATTATCCAAATGATATAATTCAACAAATCCCCTCAGCATAACAGCAATAAACCACACATCACTTTTCTTCAACAGTTTGAATTGTTGTCCGTCAGATGTTGTAAAATCTGTAAAGAAATAATTATATGCAGATTTTGCAATATTTTGGGCATCGGTAAGATAAGCTTCGTCTTTTGTGAGCTTATACAACAGAGCAGCAGATTGTAGCATTTGCCCGCTATTGTATGGAAATTTAGCCTCACCTATTTTTCCGTCCAGCCTTATGTTGTCAAAATACAAGTAGTCGGAAGGGTCTTGCAGGTGTTTTTTTGTCCACTCGTACAGGCTTTTTCCTTGTTTAAAATAAGTGCTGTCTTGGGTTGCTTCAAATAGTTTGAGCGCAAAAACTGCTCCGGGTGCATTGGAACATGTGTTTTTTGACTCTCTTTTTTGTTCGCACCAATAGATTCCGCCGCCGAGATTGTCATCGATACCACTGGCTACGAATTCCCATATCATTTTGGACTTTTGCAGATATTTGTCTTCTTTGGTTAGCGTGTAAGTATCTGTAAAGTCGATACCCAACCATACATTGTCGTCATAAAACCGGTCGGACTGAGGTGCGGTGTTTATGTATGACGCATACCCCGACGGATTCCGCTTCTGATCGAAATACTCTTCCAATCCGGGGAGCACTTTCGAATCAAGGATTTCCTGATATTTCTTATCCTTGGTGGTTTCAAACAAGGCGTTTACAGCAGAGAATGTTCCTGAGTAAGGCCATAGGTACGAATATTGGTTTGGGATATTCGCTTGCTCTTGCGATGCCAGATACGTAGCCGTATACTTGTCATCGAAGGGATAGTTTTCACGCAGCAACCGGGTATCGGGTGCCGAATAATTTTGATACAGAGAGTCCAGCGTTAGCTGGGCTCTCTGTAGGTTAGAACTCGTATTGCCTTTATCTTTTGGGCTACACCCTATGGTGGCAACACTAATTGCAAATAAAAAAATGTACGTAAGTTTCATTATCTTTTACTTTTTCAAATTCTCGTATGCAGCTTTTGCCTCTATCAGCATACAACCACTAGCCTGTGATGTAAGTTGGGTAAAGCTTACCGGAGAAGAATCCCACGAAGAACCAAACAGAAGGTTGTCTTCATATTCTCCTTTTTTGTATACACCGGTAGTCCAAAGTACATAGGCATTGTTGTTTAAGAAAGTGACAAATTTATGACGGTATGCTTCATCCAAGTCGTTCACTTTGATAAGCTCGAGGAAGTAGCGCATGAATATTCCTTTAAACAGACCATTGTCTCCGGTTCCTTCGTCTCTCAATACATTGCTGCTTGAGTTTATAAGCGTAGAGATGGTATAATTTGCTGCTCTTTTTGCATCATTCAAATATACGATATCTTTGGTAATATTATATAATTCTACTCCCGCTCCTACGTAAGTACCTTCGTTGTATGTAAGAGCCGAGCCTTTTACTTCACCCGATTCGACAATGATATTGTCTTTCACCTCACCTGTCGAAGATACTACCAGCGTTTGTTTTTGCCAGTCGTATATTTTCTTCGCCCATTCGAGGTCTTCTTCGTTCTGAGTTATTTGATACAGACGTGCTCCGATAATAGCTGCGGGAGCATTTGAGCAGGCATTCTTTGTGAATGTTACCCACGATCCGGTGCACCATCTGATACCACCGCCAACATCTTCAGACCAGGCATCTTTGATCCAGCCCCACAACTGCTGAGCAGCATCTAAGTATTTTTGATCTTTTGTGATATTATACAGGCGGATCATAGTCAGTGCGTTCCACTCCATATCGTCGACATAGGCATTCTCATAAGTATTTCCGTTTTTTATCTTAACGCCTGCAAACCATTTGTCGAAGTAAGCACTATATTTACTGTCGTTTGTGCGCAGATAAGCATCTATCACTACATCCATTGCATGAGCATTGGGCCAATAGTGGAATGTTAGTTCCTTGTCGTCGTTTCCGTAATTGAAATAGTTGCCTGTTTCGTTCCAGAATTTATTTATCAAAGCATTAGATGCACTATCGGCTGCGGCATTCCAATCGTATTCTATCAAAGTTCCGTACGAATACTCATCCTTGGGATCGCTGCAAGATGATAGGGCTAGCAAAACAAATGCTATAAATCCGAAATATATATTTTTCATAAGTTTCATATTCTTTATATCTAAGGAGATTGACCCTACGGTTTTCTTTCGGGTCAACCTTCCCGATTAATATCAGATTTTATTTATCAGAGAGAAACCTCATGTGTATAAGTATCTCCTGTCATTTTTACAGTAAGAGTTACAGTTTTGCCATTAAATTCGTTTGCAAATTTCCATTTTGGATCAAATTGTCCTGTCGAATTGTATACATTCAGATTATAATATTTTGCTGTCCCTGATGGTTTGCCATCTTCTCCGTAGTTAGCAGGTCCCCAGTCTTCTTGAGACACCTTTCCTTTCGAATCTTTGGTTGTTACTCTAAATTTATAACGTTCATCAAGCCCCCAACCTTCTTGTTTGAAATTTACAGGGCCTGATCCTTTCCATATTCCTTTTCCTTGATAAGTTAACTTCCACTCTATAGTATTATTTGGGCAGAACCAGAAGCCTACTTCTGTTATTTCCACAGGAGTCGATGCAGAAGCAGTACTAAAATCAATTTTGAAGCGATATATGCCGTTTAAAGTGTTAGCTGTACCTTCGGAGCCTTCTTGTAATTTACCATCAGCAATATAATATTCAGCAGGAGTACCAGACTTAGAGTCTACAAATTTGTATACTCCACCCGCAACAAGTCTAACATAGGCTTCGTATTCCCCATCTCCTGATCGATGTAAAGCTATGGCATTAGATAAGTTGCTTCCGGCTTCAGAACCACTTCCTGTGATATAAACCTGTCCCGGATCTTCCAATCCTTGGATTCTTGTAACTGTTATTTTGTTACTTTCTTTACACATTTTCTGATTAATACCTCGAGATGAAGCCACTGTCCAGACCAAGCTAATAGTTTCTCCCGGCTCTGCTCCGGCTAATTTTGCTATTTTATTTAGAATTTTGTGAGAGATATCTGCTCCATTGGAATATCCATTAAGATCTGATGGAAGTACGTAAAGTGGGCTTGAAAAATCTCCTCCTTCTTTGTCAAAATATACTTCGTACAAAGGTGCTCCGCCATCTTGGGCAATGGCAGGTTTCCAAGAGAAGTAAAGAGAACCGCTTGATGTGAGGTTTATTGCTTTTTCCAAAACTGGTTCATATAGCTTTGTGACTTCGGTAACATCTGCGTTTTTAAATTCCATATCGTCTGTTCCGCAGGCAGACATTAGCATAACAAATGAAAGCAATACGAATATGTTGTAAAATATCTTTTTCATAATAGTATGTTTTTTCTATTTAATTAATCTTTAGGTTATTTATTCGGAGTAACCGGGATTGTTTGGTTTTAGATTCGGGTTCTTAACTATTTCTTCGATAGGCACCGACCATAGATAGTCTTTTCCTTCATTGAACTTTCTTGAATCCAATGTTATATACGAAGAATTGTTGTTTGCGAATTTAGCTCCGTTCACTACTCCATTCAGATATTTTGTTCCTTCTTTCCATCTTACGATGTCGTAGTAGCGCAGTCCTTCGAATACTAGCTCTATGCGGCGTTCGCGGTGAATTAATTCACGCATTTCGGCTGTAGATAATGTAGAAGGATAATTCAAGGCACTGGCTGCTGTAAATCCTGCTCTTGTGCGGATTTTCTTAATGGTAGCATCCCATACCGATTGGTTCATCTTGTTTTGTTCAAGCATTGCCTCTGCGTACATTAATAAAACGTCGGCATAACGGAACATGATAATGTTGTTCTCTTGTGCATAGTCTTTTAATGTTTTTCTGGATTGCGGATCAAAATACTTACGTGTATAATAACCAGTTACCGACTTGTTGGAGCTCACACTTTCCCATGAGTCTTTAGTGCCTGTCCCGTAAGCGGTACGTATAGTTGATACCTTTCCGTTCTCATCTACCCAATTGAATCCATCGTAAACAACACTGGCTGTCAGGCGTGGATCTCTGTTGGTATATGGAGAGTTTGGATTGTAAGCAGGGTCTTTGCTGATTGTATAACCATTGATTGTCCAATAGTCGTCTACAAGTGCTTGTACCGGTGCGCATGAGTTTAAGAAAGCACCCAGAGTCATCGGCACGCGGGCATACATCTCAGACCATGTGCGGTTTGTAGTTGCATAGCCATAGTCGAGAATAACCTCGTTGTTGTACTTGTTTTGAGATTGGAACAGGCTTTCGTAATCGCCAAACAGTTCGTAAACACCATATTTGCCTTGCTGATTGATAAGCATATCGGTATATTTTTCGACCATTGGCCAATTGTTTTCATACAGATAAGCTCGTGCCTGAAATGCAACAGCGGCAGCATTGGTTATACGTCCTTTGTTGGTTATCGCACCTTTTGAAGGTAATATGTCAATGATTTCATCAAGCTCGTCATGTACAAACTGCAAAACAACAGACTTTTGTGTGCGTGATATGTTCTTTGCCTGAGCCAGCGTAATATCTTCTGTGAAGAAAGGAACGTCACCGTAAAAATAAGCCAAGCGGAAGAATAGAAAGGCTCTGATGAAGCGAATCTCTGCTTTTCTTGTTGCTTTAAGATTTTCGTCCATGCCGGGTACACGATCTACATTTTCTAAATATTTATGACATGTTTTTATTCCCTCATAAGCCCATTTCCATTCGCTGGCAAATAGCCCGAGAGAAGGTGTTGCCAAGCCATTACGGATTTTGCGCGGATCATTGTCATCTCTGGCCTGAATAACATTGTCGCTCAAGGCTTCGTCTGTCCACATTTTTCCTGCACCATACATTTGGTTGTATGCCATATTGACCAATAGTTCTGAATTTTCAACGGATTGCCAGTATGTTTCATCTGTATGCTTGTCGTAAGGCATTTGGTCGAGGTTGTTACACCCTGTGAATATAAACGCTCCCATTGACAATAAGAACAGATATTTTATTATATGTCTTTTTTTCATTTTTGTATCGTTTCTTTTGTTAGAATTCAATGTCTAATCCAAAACCAAAATACTTGAGGGTAGGATAGTTACGTGCACTGTTGGCACTTCCTCCCATGTTTGAATCAAATTCGGTAGATTCGGGATCGATCCAAGAGTTTTTACTTAATGTAAACAGATTCTGAGCATTTACGTATGCACGTACTCTTTGCAACATCAGTTTATTTGTCAGGCTTTTAGGGATGGTGTATCCTAGTTGTATATTTTTCAGTCTTAGATATTTTCCGTCAAATCGGTTGATTTCCGACCCCATACCATAGTTGTTAGAATTGGAAACCGATCCTATTCCTGCCAAACGAGGGTAAGTGGCATCGGTATTTGTTGGAGACCAAAAGTCTAGCTGATGTTTGTAGATAGCATACGAATAATTGGAATGGAATGGTTCTACCAACTCGCCACGTACCATCATATCACGTTTTCCAACACCTTGAATAAAGAAGTTAAAGTCAAAGCCTTTCCATTCTAGGTTGTAAGTGAATCCGAATGTGTAACGAGGGAATCCATTTCCTAAGACGAAACGGTCTTTTTCGTCGATCACCCCGTCGTTGTTACGGTCTACATATTTTACATCGCCCGGGCGAAGGTCTGAAGATGAAATACCTGCCGGTAAGGCTGATGTTTGGATTTCTTCCATTGTTTTAAAGTAGCTGTCGATTTTATATCCGTAATAAGAACGGAATGGTAGCCCTACTTCTTTCATGATGAAGTATTCGTCAGCTTTCGAAATTTCCCTACCTCCTACAAGTTTTGTGACTTTATTTTGAGAATCTCCTATATTTCCCGAAAAATCATGGGAAAACTCTCCTGTTTTCAGATGATAGTTTAGTGTAATTTCCCAACCGTGATTTTTCATTTCTCCGATGTTTTCGGAGCTAAGAGATGTTCCAAATACAGTAGGTACTTGTGGTGCTAAAAGGATATCTGATGTTGTTTTGTGGAAATAATCGAATGTTCCCGATAGAGCCCCTCTAAGGAATGAGAAGTCTGCTCCGATGTTGAATGTTTTTGATTTTTCCCATTTCAGGTTCTCATTACCAAATTTATATCCTGCTCCACCTACAACGTCATTGTCAAATGCGTACGTGTTTGAGTATAAACTGTAGGTAACAAGGGTTTGATACGGATCTATATTTTGGTTTCCTAAGATACCATACGATCCACGAATTTTAAGATCACCCAGTTTGTCTTTATAGAAGCCCATGAATGATTCGTCGGATATTCTCCATCCCAAAGATAAAGAAGGGAAGAAGCCCCAACGATTTGCTTTCGCAAACTTTGAAGAACCGTCTTCACGGAAGCTAAATTCAGCGTAATATCTCTCCAAATAATTGTAAGAAGCACGTCCGAGTATAGAAGTAATACTTTCTTTTCTTCTGCCTTCAAGCGAAGACTTTCCTGATTCAGGAGTTTCTGTCGGAACGCCTAAGATAGGGTCTGTATTAATGAATTTTACTTCATTGCTTTTGAATGTATACGACTCGTTGGTTGCACCGAATAATAGGGATAGATTGTGAGAATCGTTGAATGTCTTTTGATAATCCGCCAAAAGCTGATAGTTCATCAAGCGTTTATTCTCGTTGTAATCTTCTGTATTTCTTTTGGCATTCATTTTCATATCAGGTGTTGTATTGTTCTCGTTGTTATACAAATCCACCTCTTTTCTTCTTATGAAACGATGAAAAGCGTATATATCAGCGCCTACAACTCCACGCAACTTCAATCCGTCGATGATTTTTACTTCAAGATTAATGTTTGCATTAATGTAGTCGGTATTTCCTTTCTCGTATCCCGATTCTTTTAATCCTGCCAATGGGTTCTGGTCTGTAAGCAAGCTGTTTACAAGGTATTTGCCATTGTCGGCTTGCATTTTAGTCCAGTAGTACGAAGGTATACGAGACGAGTTGATAATCGCATTTCCATCAACTGATTTCTTTCCGTCGTCGCGGGTATATGATAAGATTGAAGAAAGTTTGAATCGTCCTACTTCTGTCGAAAGATTTGAACGCAGATTGTAACGTTGTTTTCCGTAGTTAGGTCCAACAAAGTTACTCTTCTGATCAAAGTAAGCTCCGGAGAATAGGTAAGTTGTATTCTCGTTACCACCCGAAACGCTCATGTTGTACGACTGTTGCATTGCCGATTGTATAATCTTGTCAAAGTTCCAGTACTCTTCGCTTCGGTGATCGTATAAGTCACGTACTTCTGCGGGCGAATACATTGCACTTTGTCCTACATTTGTCAATGACAGGTTCTTCAATATCGCATTTTGGTATCCTTCTACGGGTCTGTACAGAATGGTAGGGTCTTGTGTACCAAGCTGCATTCCGAGACGAACGGTAGGGCGTTGATTTTTCTTCCCACTCTTGGTTGTAACCAATATAACACCATTTGCAGAACGTGACCCATAGATGGCAGCCGTTCCCGCATCTTTCAGTACCGAAACATTATCAATATCGCCGGGGCTTAGTTTGTTCAAACTGGAGTTGTCGGTTACTAATCCATCGATAACGATCAAAGGAGAATTGTTATTCATGGTAGATAGCCCTCGAATGTTGATATTCATGTTGTTGTCATTCGGGTCCATGCTGCGTTGTTGGATTGTCAAACTAGGTGAAGCTCCTTGTAAGGCTTGAGTAACATTGGCCACCGGACGTTCTTCTATCGTTTTTGCCTTTACCTGATCAACGGCACCCACTGCGCTTTTGCGGGTAGTAGTACCGTAACCGATCACAATAACTTCATCCAGAACCTTTTGGTCTTCCTTCAGTTTTATCTGAAAGTTGGAGTTGTTTCCTACTGTAATATCTTGTGTCAAAAATCCGACATAGGATATTTGTAATACATCATTTTTGTTACACGAAATAGAAAAATTACCGTCCAGGTCGGTCATTGTTCCATTTGTTGTCCTTTTTATTACTACACTAACACCAACAAGAGGCTCTCCTGTTTCATCTTTCACAGTTCCTTTTACTGTGATTTTTGCAGAAGGTGATTGTTGATGCTCATTGATATTGCCAGTCTGGGCATTTAAGATGCATGGTGTCCCGATGAATAACAGGGACAAGGCTAAACTGACAAAGTTTTTTTTGTACTTTCTCTTAATCATACCATAGTTAGATTTAAATAAAAGATTGTTTTTGATTAATTCGCTTTAGGTCTAAATTTAGAATAGACATTCTGAGCATTTTGATTAAATTAGATTCGGATTAGGTTGATCACTCTTTAGGTTATATTTTTCATTTTTACAGGTTTTAGAGGTTAGTGGTATTAGTCATCTTTTCCGAAAGCAAATATATCTTCTTCTTAAAACCTGCAGCAATTGCAGAATATTAATTCTGGAGCCATGTCTTAAATCTATACTACATTGTCTCAAATTTATATATGTGGCTTCTGTTAATGCGGATTTGTTTCTCGTTTACTATCTGTAAGATATTTATCTTTGTCATAATCTTATATCAGAATTAGGACAAAATACATCCATGAAAAAAATCGTATTAAACGCTTCATTTTTTCTGATCGGTCTTATATTGTGTCAGAATATAAACGCATATAACCTACGCCAGATATCCAACCATGATGGATTGTCAAACAGTGCGATACTTTCTATTTGTCAGGATAAAGACGGCTTCTTGTGGTTTGGCTCTTGCGATGGACTCAATATGTTTAACGGTCTTAGCATTCGGGTATACAAGCCAACGGATGAGAAGAACAACTTGTCGGGTAATCTTATCGAAAATGTATTGGAAACGGAGGATGGTATCCTTTGGGTGTACACAAACTATGGGCTTAACAGGTTGGATAAACGCACCAAAAAGATTGATTCTTTTAATCAGTTCAAAGGGCGCTATCTGATACAAAAAGATAAGAACAACCATATCTTTATTATAAAAGAGGATGACTGTATCTATTATTATAAAAAGGAGGCCAAAACCTTTGAGAAAATAATATTAAAAGGATTGAAATATGATGATATTCTCAATTTTGTGATCACTTCCGATAACAAGCTTCAGGTGTTTACAAAAGATCAGTCTAATCCGGCATACATGATAAAAGAGAGTAGGGAAGGAGATATAAAGCTGGAAAAAGAAAAGCTGTTTTATCATAATGAAAATCTCCTGTATTGCTTCTACGAAAGAGACGTTTCGGATGTCGTGTACTTTATAGACAATACCTACACCTTGTATGAATATCATTTCGCCGATAAGAAAAAATACTATGTCAGGAATCTGAAAGAGATTATACAGAAGAATGGCGAGATATCTTCGGTAATAAAACATCACAACGATTATTTTATCGGATTCAAGACCAATGGGTTGTTGAGATTGAAATATGTATCCGATAAGCTGGATAATTACCAGCCTGAAGATATAGGTATCAAATCGGGTATTTTCTGTTTGATAAACGACCGCTATCAGGACTTAGTTTGGATAGGTACCGATGGACAAGGGGTGTATATGTATTCGAATGATATGTACTCGATCAGGTCTGCGGTGTTCAATACATTTACGGCGAATATAGAAAAACCGGTGAGAGCTTTGTTTTTAGATAAAGAAAAAACATTGTGGATAGGTACAAAGGGGGATGGGATTGTGAAAATAAAGAATTATGATTTCAATCAGGCTCCTTCTAAATTCTCACTCGAGTATAGTAATACAGGGAATTCTGCCCTGACAGATAATTCAGTATATGCCTTTGCCAAGAGTAAGAAAAACATACTGTGGATTGGTTGCGAAGAAGGACTAAGTTACTATTCGTACAGCGACAGGTCGATAAAGCGAGTACCCCTGATAGCCAACGGAGAACCTGTAAAATACATACACTCTATCTGTGAACTTAACGACTCTACGCTATGGCTGGCGACAGTGGGTACAGGAATTGTAAAAGTGTCAGTGGCAGGAACACAGAATGCTCCTGTATTTACGAAAGCAAGCCGTGTTACGATAAGGGACGGGAGGGACTCTCAGAATTATTTTTTTACAATCTATCAGGAAAACGATTCTATTTTATGGTTCGGAAACCGTGGATATGGCGCATATAGCTTGAATACAAATCAACACAAACTAGATACGCTTGTGCCCGATAAGGGTATAAATCAAACGCTAAATGACATATTCTCCATTATTAAGGACTCGAACAATGCGTTTTGGTTTGGTACCAGTTTTGGTTTGGTTAAGCACGTTTCGGGTAGAAGCGACAAGATATTTAACGAAAGGAACGGTTTCCCTAATAATACGATTCATGGTATATTGGCCGACGAGAGAAATAATCTTTGGCTGAGTACCAATAGAGGAATTATCAAATTTAATATAGAACAAGATAATTTTCAAACATATTCAAATCTTAATGGCTTGCAGATTATAGAGTATAGCGATGGGGCTTATTTCAAGGATGAAGAATCCGATATTTTATTCTTTGGCGGTATCAATGGCTTTGTGGCTATCTCGGAGACGGGTATGGCTCAGCCTGAGTATTTTCCTCGCATTCAGTTTGACAATCTGATGATTTTCGGTCAGGAGAAAAACATATTCGACTTTTTACAATCGAATGGAGAAAATGAGACGCTTGAGCTTAATTACAATCAGAACTTTTTCTCTATATCTTTTACTGCACTCGATTATGTAAATGGGAATAACTACACGTATTATTACAAACTGGATGACCTGAGTAAACAGTGGATTGATAATGGAACGTCTAATAATATTTCGTTTACAAGTTTATCGCCCGGAGAATACACATTGTTTATAAAGTACATGAACCGTCTTACCGGCAAGGAAAGCCCCGTATATTCGATAACAATAAAGATAACACCTCCGTGGTATCTATCCCCGTTGGCGTATGTTTTGTATGCAACAATGATGATATCTGTTATATATTTGCTTATACGAGCAGCTATCATAAAAGACAAGAAGAGAAAATATAAGGCGATGATGAAAATAAAACAACGTCATCAGGAGGAAGTACACGAGTCTAAGCTGCGTTTCTTTACCAATATCGCCCATGAATTTTGTACTCCGCTGACGTTAATATATGGGCCTTGTAACCGTATCTTGTCGCATACGGGTTCCGATAGTTTTGTGAGGAAATATACACAGCTTATACAACGGAATGCCGAACGCCTGAATGACTTGATTCAGGAGCTTATCGAGTTTAGGCGGATCGAAACCGGTAATAAGTCTCCTCAGATAGAAACGCTCTCGATCACAGATATAGCGCATGATATAAGCGACTCTTTCAACGACTTGGCCGAATCGAAAAACATACAATTCAGTAAGGACATTGAAGACTCTTTGGTTTGGAATTCAGATCGGGGATTTATATATACAATCTTGTCCAATTTGGTATCCAATGCATTCAAATATACGGCTACCAATGGGTTTATACAGGTTGAAGTATATCAGGAGAACGATGAGCTGCTGATGATTATATCCAATACAGGGAAAGGGATTAAAGCCGAAAATATAACAAGGATTTTTGACAGATATAGTATCCTCGACGACTTTGAGAATCGTGAAGGCAAGAGAGAGTTCTCCCGCAATGGTTTGGGGTTGGCCATCTCTTATAGTATGGTAAAGCTGCTGGATGGCACGATTGAGGTAAATAGCATACTCGATGAGCGTACCGATTTTATTGTGAAACTACCACAAAAGGAAGTTTCCGATATATTGATTGATAAGAATCAGGCTTTACCCGAAATCACTATCAGAAAAGATTATGAACCGATGATGGAGCTTCCGAAATATGCATTTGATAAGTTGAAGCCAACAATCTTTATTATCGACGATGATGTGGAAATCTTGTGGTTTATCAGCGAGATATTTGCCGATGAGTATAATGTAATTCCTATAGATAAGCCATTGCTTGTAGATGAGTTGCTGACGCAGATACATCCCAATATTATTATTTGTGATGTTATGATGCCCGGCAGAGATGGAATCTCTCTTACGAAGGAAATAAAATCGGATAAAAAGACCGCCCACATTCCGATGATATTGGTTTCGGCAAAACATACCATCGAGGAACAAATAGAGGGATTATCGTCGGGCGCAGAGATGTACCTTGCCAAGCCTTTTAATGCAGATTATTTGCGAACATCTGTAAAGCATCTTATTTCGCGCAAAGAGACGCTGAAGGACTATTTCAGTTCACCGTTAAGTGCATTTGACCTATCGGAAGGTAAGATGACTCATAAGGAGAATACAAAGTTTATTCAGGATATCTACAATATCATCGAAAAGAATATAATGAATAGCAAACTCTCGGCTCAGTTTATTGCCGCAGAACTGAATATGAGCCCACGTCACTTGTATCGTAGGCTGAGCGAAGTAGAAAGCGATAGTCCGGCAGATATGATAAGGGAGAGCCGTTTGTACATAGCCCGAAACTTATTGCTAAATACCAAAATGACAATCGATGAGATAATCTATAAATCGGGATTCTCCAACAGAGCCACCTTCTTCAGGCAGTTTGCTCAAAAGTATGGCTGTACGCCTAAGGAATATAGAGATAGGGAAATGTATGATGTGTAGTGTGAAAATATAAAGTGAAGTCACAATAAAAAAGCTCTGATAAAACTATCAGAGCTTTTTTGTATGATTTATAACTAACGAAGATTAGTTAGTAATGCCTAATTTAGCTTTTACTTTAGGTGAAGCATCTACAGCAGTTGTAGGGCTTGTATAAAGAGTTGCCGCAAAATTAAAGATATAAGTATAGCCATTTTCGTCGCCAACATCTTTGATCGCTTTTCTCAATTTTTCTTGCAATGGAGTGATCAATGCTTGTTGTTCTTTTTCGTATTCTTGTTGGCTTGTTTGCAAGAATGTTTGATATCTGTTTTGCAGATCTTCCAACTGTTTTTGTCTGTCAAGTACGATTGATTCGGTAAGCCCGGTTGTGTCTCCCTTGAAAGCCTCAACTTTATCGTTGTACTCTTTTTCTAAAGCTGTCAGATTTTTTCTTATCGTTTCGCTTTTTGTTGCAAGTTTAGATTCAACTTCTTTTAGTTCCGGCATTTTAGAGAACACTTCTTCTGCATTTATAAATGCCAATTTATCTTGTGCAAATATTGAAACCGGAGCAACAATCAGCAGCAATAAAAATAGTTTTTTTAACATAGTGTATAAGTCTATTTGATTAGTTATTCTTTATTTAGGTGACAAATATAAATAATTATTTTGAATATCCGAGCTTTGCTAAAACTTCATTACTTATATCTATCCTGGGGGAAGCAAAAATAACACTTTCGGCTGATGATCTGTCCATCACTAGCTGATATCCTTTGGCTTCCGATATCTCTTTTATTGCGTTGTAAATGTCGTCTTGTATGGGTTTTACAAGGGCTTCTCTTTTCTTGAAAAGTTCGCCTTCGGGCCCGAAATATTTACGATTCAATTCTTGTAAACTCTTTTCTTTTTCTACAATTTCGTTTTCTCTTTTAGTCTTTTGTTCTCCCGATAGAAAAACAAGGTCAGACTGATACGACTTGTACATGTTTTTTACTTCCTGCTGCACCTTGTCAACTTCTCCCTGCCATTTTTTAGACATTACGTTTAGTTGCTCCTGAGCAGTTTCGTACGTACTTATATTTTTTAATATATATTCCATATCTATCAATGCAAACTTCTGTGCATAGCTTCCGGCTGCAATTCCGATAAATAGAGCAAATAGTAATAATAATCTTTTCATAACTGTCAAATTTAATGTGTTATATCTATTAGACGCACAGTTAATCTTTTAGTTTAGTAACTCGCTTATAAATAATGTTAAAAAGGCTTTTTAGAACTCTTGTCCAATGATAAAGTGGAATTGGCTTCCGCTGTTATCACGAGATCCATTGATCGGGTCGAATCCGTATGCCCAGTCTATACCCATTAGTCCAATCATCGGTAGCATGATACGTGCTCCAAATCCTGCCGAACGTTTAAGATCGAATGGATTGAATTTATTCAGATCGCTCCAAGCGTTACCTGCTTCAACAAAACCCAGTAGATAGATCGTAGACGATGGTTCGAGGATAAGCGGATATCTCAACTCAAGAGCCAGACGAGAATATGCACTGGCCTGTGTGCCTAACGATCCGTTTTCATATCCACGAAGTCCGATTGTTTCTGTTGCGTATGTGCTCGAATACCCTGACATACCATCACCCCCCATATAGAATGTTTCGAATGGAGATTTCTTATTCTTGTTGAAATAACCCACAAATCCATACTCGGCACGAGTCATCAAAACAGGAGTTTTCACTACATCTGATAATGATGTATATGTTCTTGCTTTAAACTTCCATTTGTGGTATTCTATCCATGTGAATTTTTCGCTTGGCTCGTAATAACCATCGATTTTCTTCATCGACGCATAGTCTTTGCCATCCCACAACGAGAATGGAGGTGTTACCTGTAAGCTAAGAGATAGGTCTGTTCCGCGACGTGTGTATATCGGGTTGTCAGTAGATCTTCTGCTCAGTGTAAGATTCAAGCTTAGGTTGTTTGCAATACCATCTTTAACGATGAAGTATGCCCAATCCTTCATGCTATATCTTTGGTAAGACAACTCTGTTTGGAATGTAAAATAGTCATCAGGCCATGTCAAACGTTTTCCGTAACCTACCGATAGTCCGATCATTGTTATCGATTTGTTCGGGTCGGCTGCAAAACTGTAATCTCCGTAGCCACTGCCATAACCACTACCATAGCCACCATAATAGTTGCTTAGAGCAGAATAACCATAACTGTTGTTTATATAGCGGCTGTTTATATCTGTTTGACGAGAATAGTAAGCACCTACAGATAAAGAGTTAGGACGTTTTCCTCCAAACCAAGGATCGAAGAATGAAACGGAATAAGATTGATAATACTTAGCATTTGTTTGTGCGCTAAGAGTCAATGTTTGTCCTTCACCTTGAGGGATAATTCCTTTATATGTACCCGGGTTGAATAAGTTTTTCAGAGAGAAGTTTGTAAACTTCAAACTCAATTTACCTATAATACCTGTTTGTCCCCATCCGGCAGAGAACTCTACCTGGTCGTTTGCTTTAGATACCAACGGTAAACCTACATCAACTGTTCCTGAATCCTGATCCGGTTCTATTTTGGGATTATTTAATTGCTCAGGGTCGAAATGTCCCATTTGGGCAATCTCACGTATCGAACGGATAATGTCATCACGGCTGTATAGAGCTCCCGGTTTTATTCTTAATTCGCGGCGTACGATATCTTCATATACTCTATCGTTACCCGATATTGTTACTTTACGGATTTTAGCTACAGGACCTTCTGTAATACGTATCTCCAGGTCAATAGAGTCATTCTCTATGTTCACCTCTACAGGGTCGGCATTAGAGAATAAATAACCATGATTTTGATAGAATACATTCATCACAGCTCCTTCGTCTACCGAAAGACGCTCGGTTAGTTTTTTCTGATTGTAAACATCACCCGGTTTCATATTCAACTGAGTTTGTAATTGCCATGTTTGATACACGGTGTTACCTACCCATTTGATGTCTTTAATGAAGTATTGTTTACCTTCATCAACTTTTATGTCGATGTTTACCTTGTCAGGTTTGCCTTCTGCATCAGCTGTATATACTGTATCCCAAAGGATTGTAGCATCACGGTAACCCAATTCGTTATATTTGGCGATCAAGTTGTTTTTATCTTCTTCAAAGCTTTCAGGTACATACTTTGTAGAACGGAGGAAGTTGGCAAGCCAAGACTTAAAATTGCTTTTATGTCTGGTCTTTTTCATCGCTTTTTCCAACGTTCTGGTGGCTACTTCTTCATTACCTTCTATGGTGATTCTGTTCACCTTGGTCTTGTTTTTCTTAACCACATCAATGTTAAGAATAACATGATTTTCTTTCGACAAATCAGGCGTTTCAGTCAGAGATATCTCTGCTTTGTTGAATCCTTTTTCGTCAAAGTATTTCTTTATGATTGTTTTGGCTCTGTCCATTTGGTATGGGGTGATTTGCAGATTTTTCACCATCCCTACCTTAGCGGCGATATCCTGACGTTCCGACTTTTTCATTCCTGTATACACGATATCAGAAATACGTGGTCTTTCTTTCAGGTTGATTTCAAGCCATATTTTATTGCCTTCTATTTTTGTAGCGGCAATTTTTACATCCGAGAATAATCCTTGTCTCCAAAAGCGGCGAACTGCATTTGTTACTTCAGGACCGGGTACCTCTATTATATCTCCGACTTGTAGCTGAGCAAAACCAAACAATGTGTAATCTTCATACATCGGATTCACTAAACCGGTGAGTTTAAGGTCGGCAATTTCATACTTCTTACTGGAGTTGTATGTAATTAGCGGTAAATCCTGAACATTTGCTTCAAGAGCCTTATTCACATTTTTGATTTCGGTGCTGTCTACCCCTTGTGCTTGTATTCCTGTGGATACAAGGCATAGAATAACAGTCAGAAAGAATAAACCTTTATTTAACATATTTGGTCTAAGAATTATTATCGAAAATATTTTTATTAGTATTAATGCTACTCTTGTTTTGTGAACTTATGGTTTTGTTGATACCTGTTCACTGGTTTTACCAAAACGGCGTTCCCTGTTTTGGAAGTCTACAACGGCCTTGAATAACGATTCTTCGTTAAAGTCGGGCCAAAGCTCATCTGTGAAATAAAGTTCGGAATAGGCTATTTGCCAAAGAAGAAAATTGCTGATGCGCAACTCGCCTCCGGTTCTTACTAATATATCAGGATCGGGAATTCCTTTCGTAGACAAATACTGTGGAATTAGAGATTCTTCGATGTCTTCCATTTTTATTTTTCCGGCTTCTACATCAGTCGCTATTGTCTTCATGGCCTTTGTCAATTCCCACTTCGAAGAATAACTCAGAGCCAGCACAACTGTAGTACCTGTACATACCGATGTTTCTTTCAAGCAGTAATCCAGCGCTTTCTGTGTGTCGGCGGGCAAACGGTCTATATCACCTATCACCTTTACCCGTATATTGTTTTTTATCAGATCAGGGGTTTCGTTGGCTACAGCCTGTATCATCAATGCCATCAGTGCCTTAACCTCTTCTTCGGGTCTCTTCCAGTTTTCGGTAGAGAATGTGTAAAGGGTTATATAGGCTATTTCGGCTTTGGCCGCTGCCTCTATTGTTCTGCGTACAGCAACAATGCCTTCTTTGTGCCCAAAAGAGCGATCCAGATTTTGACTTTTCGCCCAACGCCCGTTGCCATCCATGATTATGGCTACATGTTTGGGTATTCTAGTTTTATCTATTTGGTCAAAATATGACATTTATATTTTATTTTAAATTAATCAGAATTTAAGCAAGGACACACTCTACGTCCAAAATCCCATGTTATAGTAAACATCGTAAGGGAATACCAATCGTTGTTTTTGAATATACTGCCTTTTATCCCATAAGGGCTATCGAGGTCAAATTTACTGTTTTTCTCGGTGACGTCAAATGAGTCGCTGAATAATTTCCTGAAAGAGAACTCAAATCCTATATTCAAACGGTCTTTCATCTTGTATTTCAGTCCGATGCCTATAGGTATATTTGCATCCAAGAATTTCTTCTCTCCCGAAGCAAAAGTTATTCCTACACCTGTAAACACGTATGGTGTTATCCGTTTGGTGCCAAGGTAACTGAACTTATCACTATAATTAAATAAATTGAACTCAATCTGGCTTCCTAATTCATAAAACATCCTGCTGAAGGATGCTTGCTGATCATGCGGAAATTTATTTCCCATGTTTTTGGTGTCGCCCGATACTTTGCCTATTACAAAGTTGTTTTTTACAGACCATCTTAAGTCTTTATTATATCTGAAAATAACACCGGCCGATAATCCCGGATTCTGATATAATTTCGTCTTATTGGCATCTCCCATATAGAAAGATGTGCCTGCCATTCCGCCAATCTCATATTTGTAGTCGTCTTGTGCGTAGAGTGTGATAGACGAGAAGAGAGAGGCTGAAATAAGTATAAAAATTAGAAGTATCTCTTTTCTCATTATAAATTTATTATTCAATATCTATCTTTATCTAACGCAAAAGTAAGACAATAAGTATATCGACTGCCAGTTTTTAACCTGGGGGAACTTACGGAATAAGACGATTTAAGCGACCTCTCCAGATCTCTTTGACTGGCGTAGATCCTGTTTTTGGTATTCCGCCGAATATCCAAACATAGTTCTCACTATCTACTATTACCGATTGCCCCGAGGCTTTAGGTATACTTGTACTTAAGCTTTCTTTGGATGGAGCTAAAATCCATTTAACCCCCATGCTCTCACTTTTATATAGTATATTTCCGGTTAGTGCAAACAAGTAGGTGTCGTATAAGAAACAACTGATACCGTCATTCGCACCGAATAGTAAGTTAACTTGGTTTGAACCTAGCTCCAGAAGATTATCATCTCCCGCACGTAAAGACCATGTGAGGTTCGATTGCTGATTGTCGAATCTTTTACCTCCTGTGATGGTTAGCACATTGCTGCTCAGATTTGTCCTGTTTACAAAAGTAACGGGAGAGAAACCTGAAGCCGGGAAGCTTTGGCTTATTTCGTTCGAGAATGGATTGCTGCTTAAGTGATTCACAACAACCAATGTTTGCATGTCTGCTGTTTTAGCGAAGTAGTATTTACCGCCTTGCTCTGTAGCTACCAAGAGTGAATCTTTTGCTGCAGTGGCTCCCGGCAATACGCCATAGATAGATTTTACGTCGTTGCTCTTGGCTGTCCAATTGATACCATCGTTAGAACTGTATGATTGATTGTTTTTGTCTACGACATAGAATGTCCCATTGAACAGTGTAACGCTTTCTATTAGAATATTTGCAGCCGAAGGTCCTGTTGTTATTGGATGTTTAGACCATGCAAGAGCGCCTTTTGAAGCTTTATATACAGCTAGATTACCGTCTGCAACAGTAAATGTATAGAAGTCATTGTCTTTCAATACTGTTTTTTGTTGTATGCCAACGGCATCGGGTAGAGTGCCTACCTTGTGCCATATAATTGTGTCGGGGTCTATTTTATGTATTCGTATATCGATTGTATACTCTCTACTGTCCAGACCATTTGCTGCATATACCTTTATTTTAGGATTTAATGCATAGTTGATAGAATCTGTACCGTTCCATTCTGCAATAGAATCGGGATATACAAGCTGAAGCTTACCGATACCGTAAGACGAATATGTGAGCGTTGTGGCAAATTTCTTTATTTTTGTTTTGTATGGCAATGAGTCAATGTTGTAAATGAGGTTTCGACTCTGATCGATTGAAAATTTGGTTTTTGCCATTATAGGATAGTTGACAGAGTCGATAGAAGATACCGGTATGGCTGACAACTTGAACGAATAAATCTGAGCATCGGCAGAACCGCCTTCAGTTGTAGTAGTCGTATTATTATCATTACACGAACTTAATGCAATGAGTGAAAAAGTTACGAAAAATAGTAGGTAAGAAAATTTCTTCAACTTCATTATTTTAATCAGTTTTATTCAATATCAATGTGCAAAAATAGAAAGAATTTCGGCTTATGCGTCAACAAATCTAATATTTATATAATTTTATGGTTAGGCTAAACGTATATGAATGTGTTTAGAAGCCCCCCAATTTATCTCATTTAAGACATGCCCCGCAATGATGGGAGCTCGTACTCCATTGTTGAACGTAATGCCCGAAATTTCAATAAAGGCTTCGTCCCACAATCGTTTATCTATAATACTTTGAAGCAGTTCTTGTCCTCCCTCAACGAGTACCGAAATGATTTTCCGCTTTTTAAGTGTCGTAAATATGTTTTCCAATATGTTTTCGTCGAATGGAATTTGGATGAAAGTAACCTTCTCCAGTTTCGGAGAAGACTCTTTTTCGGTAAATACAATCGTTTCTACTTTTCCATCAAAGATCGTATAATCGAGCGGTATGCGTCCTTGTCTGTCGAGTATAACACGTACGGGGTTTTTTCCATACCAATGTCGTGTTGTAAGTGACGGATTGTCTTTTATTGCTGTATTTGTACCTATCATAATAGCAGGAACAACAGCTCTTTTCTTATGTACAAGCATTTTCGAAAATTCATTCGATATCGGCGTTGGCTGAGGAATGTCTTTTTCGTCTCTGGCTTTGTCTATAAAACCATCCTGAGTCTGTGCCCACTTGAGGTATATATATGGCCTGCCTTTTGTTTGTATGGTAAAGAACTCTTTGTTTAGCTCCCATGCTTCCCGCTCTAATATTCCTACATCAACCTTTATGCCTGCATCTTGCAGCATCTTTATTCCTCGTCCCGAAACAGCGGGGTAGGGGTCGAGACATGCGATTACTACATGCGGAATCTGGTTGTCGATGATCAGTTGCGCACATGGAGGTGTTTTCCCTTGGTGTGCACATGGCTCGAGTGATACATAGATGGTAGACTCTTTGAGCAATGATTTGTCTTTCACGCTGGCGATGGCGTTCACTTCGGCATGGGCTTTGCCATATTCACGGTGGAAGCCTTCTCCTATTATCTTATCGTTGTGAACTACCACAGCACCCACCATGGGATTGGGACTTACAAATCCTTTTCCATTGAGTGCCAGTTGCAGGCAACGATACATATATTTTTCGTCAACAGTCATTCTTTTGAGTTTCTACAACAGAGAAACGCAATTATTACGAGGTTATTTTACTGTAAAGGTTTTTTTATAAAATATTATTTGGCTGCGATTACTTCTATTTCCACCAATGCTCCTTTTGGCAGGTCTTTGACAGCAAAAGCCGAACGTGCGGGGAATGTTCCCGAAAATTGTGTAGCATACACCTCATTCATTGCTCCAAAGTGAGCTATGTCGTTTAGCAATACGGTAGTTTTTATGATATTATCGGTTGTAAGACCTGCTTCGGCAAGGATCGCTTTAATGTTTTTGAAACATTGTTCGGTTTGTTCCTTAGCACCACCTTCGGGAAAATCACCCGTTGCCGGATCGATAGGAAGTTGTCCCGAAAGAAATACCATACCATTTACTTCTACAGCCTGACTGTATGGCCCTATTGCCGCAGGTGCATTATTCGTTGAAATTATTTTTTTCATTGTACGCTGAGTTTGAATGATGAAAATTATTTTATGCCCTTCTGGCGTATAACTTCATAGATCAGTACTCCGGCGGCAACAGATACATTGAGTGAGCCTATTGTGCCGAATTGAGGTATTTTTACAAGATTGTCTGCTATTCGCAAATTGTCGTTCGATACTCCGGTGTCTTCCGCACCCATCACGAAAGCTATAGGACCCGAGTAGTCAACAGCTGTATAGTCGTCAGCACCACGCTCGGTGGCTGCAACTACTTTTATTCCGCTATTTTTCAGGAACTGAATTGCATTGGTAAGGCTTTGCTCCTTGCATACAGGTATTTTGAGCAGTGCTCCTGCTGATGTTTTTATGGCATCGGCATTTACGGTTACACTACCCTTTGCAGGTATAACGATTGCATCTACACCCGCTACTTCACACGTACGTGCAATAGCTCCGAAGTTGCGCACATCGGTGATTCCATCCAGTACCAGAATGAAAGGGTCTTTCCCCTGCTCGTACAAGAAAGGAATGATATCTTCGATATGCTCGTACGTGATAGCCGAAAGGAAGGCAATTACCCCCTGATGGTTTTTGCGTGTAAAACGGTCGAGGCGTTCGTTGGGTACACGTTGCACTGCAATGTCTCGTGATTTTAGCAATGCAAACAACTCCTTCGAAAGGTCTCCTTGAAGTTCACGTTTTACAATTACTTTATCTATTTCTTTTCCGGCTTCTATGGCTTCTATTATAGCACGTATGCCGAAAATCATTTCTTTCTCTTTCATTCTGTTATATTTAGGGTCGCAGACCTATTTGTTATTTTTGTATGTATGGCAACACTGGTTCGTTGAGACTGATAATGTTACATTAAATCTTTCGGGTTGCTTATCCGTTCTCTTTGCAATGCTAATTTACTTTTTTTGTATCCATATCCAAAATATATGAGCAATCCGATTGAAAGCCATATAAGGAACATTACCCAGTTTGACCATCCCAACTCTGTCATCAGATATAAATTGGTAAGGATTCCCAATACGGGCAGCAACGAAAACTTATACCTGAATGCCGCAACAGACAATCCCAACCATACAGCCCAGAAGACTATCAGTAAGGGTTTGCTGAGAATAACCTCTGTATAATCGGTTTTACCAATAAACAAAGATACTCCAACTATGAATAATATGAAAATGATATATTGTCCATTTATGTAGGGAACCTTAAATTTAGCCTTTTTACTTTCTCCTTTATGATCGAGAAACAGTATTCCCGAGCACACAAGGATGAATGCAAAAAATGTGCCTACACTGGTGAGGTCGACCACAAATTGCATGTCGAGAAATAATGAAGGTATACAAACTACAACGCCTGTAATAATAGTGGAAAAGGACGGAGTTTTATATTTGGGATGAATTTTCGAGAACTTAGGCCACAGCAATCCGTCACGGCTCATTGTCATCCATATACGGGGTTGTCCGATCTGGAAGACGAGTATGGCGCTTGTGATGGCAATTATCGCTGTAAAAGATATTACTCCTGCCACAAAATCCATATTTACTAAGTGGAATACGTATGCCAAAGGGTCGTCTACCCCTAAGTTCTTATAGTTTACCATTCCTGTGAGTACAAGTGCTATCGCAACATACAATATGGTACATATTCCCAAGCAGTAAAGCATTGCACGAGGCATGTCCCGTTGTGGGTTTTTGCTTTCTTCGGCTGTGGTAGATATTGAGTCGAAGCCGATGAAGGCAAAGAAGACAGCCGCCACACCGCCAAGAACCCCTTGTATGCCATTTGGCGCAAAAGGAGACCAGTTTTCGGGTTTTACAAAAAATGCTCCGATAAGGATTACGGCAAGTATTATTCCTATCTTGAGATATACCAGCAGATTGTTGAGCGCTTTAGATTCCTTTATCCCCAAGAAGACAAGAAAAGTAAGTGCGGTAACTACAAGTCCCGCAGGGAGGTTGATCAATATTTTTGAGCCGAATAGTTCGGGAGCATTCTGGTATATTTGGGCGGCCTTTAGTATGTGCTCCGGTAGGTCTGTGTCTCCATGCAGCACTGCATTATGGGCTTTGTATGCGGTGGCGTATCCTATGGCAAGCCAGTCGGGCCACTCGATATTGAATCCTTGCAGCAGGGTGGTGAAATATTCCGACCACGAAATTGCTATCACCATATTGGAGACGGCATATTCGAGTATTAGTGCCCAACCTATCGTCCATGCGAATATTTCGCCTAACGATACATAGGTGTATGTGTATGCACTCCCACTCACTGATATCATAGATGCAAACTGAGCATAACACAACGCTGTGAAAATACAGGCTATGGCAACAAAAACAAAAAGGAGCGACACTGCCGGTCCTCCATGAAAAGCTGCACGTCCTATCGTGCTGAAAATGCCTGCGCCCACAATGGCGGCAATACCGAAAAGCGTCAGGTCTCTCACACCGAGTACTCTTTTCATTCCCGAGCCGATAGAATCGCCCCCGCCGGAGATGCTGTCGATGCTCTTTTTTCGTATAAAAGAATTTAAATTCATCTATGTAAATATTCTTTTTCTATATTAAGGATTTGTAGATATATCAGGAAGCGTAAATATATCGCTAATTATAATTTTGATTTTTATAAATTGATCGTATAAATGTCATATACTGTGGCTCTCGCTCCAAAGCCTTCTTTTTGCTCTATCAGTCCTTCGTTCAGATACAGTCCGTTGTCTTCGGTGGAAACGCCATAGTCGAAATATTTCTTGTCGGGATATGCTTCACTTATTATGTGATCTACCAGCAAATCTGTAGCTCCCTTTTTCTTTCCTTCGTCCGATGCTGCAATGTATTGAATATGTGCAACTGTTTTGGTTTCGAAAATAAGGCAGCCTGCAACTATATCCTTATCCGCATTTTTTACGGTAAAGAGATGTATGTTTTTCGGGAATTTCTTTTTCAATAAAAGAATTTCCTCTAGAGAATGTATCGGCTGCTTGTTGTATCGTGTTTGCAGATTGTGCTCCAAGATTTTCCAAAAACCTTCCCAGTCGTCAGATTTCTTTACTTTCAGATCGCTCTTTTCGGCTTTTTTTATTCCTCGTTTTCGTAGTTCCGAATATTTTATTTTTTCGGAGATGAGTATCGATGATGATATATTTCGTTCTGTAAGCTCTGCTTTGTTGCGAAAAAGGGCATACAGGTCTTCTTCTGCGGGTTGCTGATGATAGATATGAGGGATAGCTTTGTAAACAATCTTCTTTATTCCTTGCCTGCGAAATGTGACGGTAAGGTACTCAAATGCAGATAATATGTTTTTTGCTTTTGTGTCCTTACTCATTATCATGCCGCCGTATGTCAATCCCTTGTGAGAATAAAAAATTTTGTTTTCGAGATGTCCGGGCAAAAGGGCAATCAATTTCTCTTTTTCGAAGAAGAGTAAAGAATAGTCTCTAAAGCGGTTGCCGTGATATTCTATAAAATCCCGATATAAAAGAAATGTCCCGTTTTTCGAATTGCGAACAAAATTATCCCATTCGAGCTTGAAGTCGGACGTGTATATTTTAATTTCCATCCTGACGGTATTTGATGAAATCTGAATAAGAATGAATGTAATTCATAGGATCATATTCGTCGGATGCTAATGCCATACATCTTGCGTTGGGCGAATACTCTGTCTCTGCCGCCCATATGCCGGGAGGGATATGAAGCCCGTAAGAAGAGCTATCAAGGGTAACTGTTTTTTTATTTACCCCGTCATTCAGTTCTACTTCGAAGCTGCCATTTATAGCAATCAGTATTTCGTGACAAAGCTTATGGGCATGCATCCCTCTTCTTTCTCCTTCGGGGATATCATAGATATAGAAAACACGCTTTACGGCAAAGGGGATATCGTTTGCTATATTTATATTCTCCTCCAGAGGGATCAGCGCACAATCTGATACTGTATATTTATTTGACGAAGAAGCTTTTTTAGCGGAAGCTTTAGTATTCTTTTCTGATGAAATAATCAAACCAACAGCATTGTTGGATATGTTTTTTATCTCGCTCTTGTCTTGAATATAAAGCGCTTGGTGAGGCTTGTCGAGTGTATATCTTCTATCGTGAACGGATATTTCTACAGAGCCTTGCAAAGCAATCAAAATCTGTTCGTTCTCTTCTAAGTCTTGCTTTTGCGTAATCAGCGAAACAGATGAAATGTCGAAGGGTATATGCTGCCCTATTTCGGCAAAGGTAAGCTTGCCCCGATGGTCTGTGATGGTTGGTAATTCGATAAAACTGTCTCTCTCCATATCCAATTATCTTAGCCAAGGTTCAGGATTCATCTTGTTTGTACCTTGCCAGAGTTGGAAGTGCATTTGAGAGTAGCCCGTGTCGGGATCGGTATATACTTTACCCAACGACTGACCTGTTTTTACGGTATCACCTTGTTTTACATATATGCCCTGTATATTGCCATAGAAGGTGTAATAGTTTCCATGACGGACAATGATACAGGTATTGTATCCCGGAATTGCGGCCACATAAGTTACTTCACCATTAAAGACTGATTTGGCATCAGCTCCCGCCTGAGACCGGATGTCTATACCTCCGCTCGAAGTGGTTACATTCCATTTGCTGTGCTGGTGTGTACCAAAACGTGTGGTGATGGTTGCGTTTCCAGATATAGGGTAAGGAAGTCTACCCTTATTTGCCGCAAAGTTGTTCGACAATGTTATATTTTCGGGAGTAGAAGTGGCAACAGGAGTACGTGTTGTGGTTCTGCTTTCACTCGATCTAGTCCGAGTCTTATTCTTATTACTGGTTGTTGTATTGTTTCTTGCCGCTTCTGCACGTGCTTTTTCCTCAGCTATTCGTTTTGCTTCACGTTCCTGACGGGCTACCTCTTCGGCTATGAGCTTGGCTATTTGTCTGTCGAGGGTTTCGGCTTGATTTTTCTTCTGAGTCAGTATTTTTTGGAGGTCTTTCTGTTTGCTTTGTGCTTCGCTAACCTCTTGCTGATAATTTGTTTCTTCTTTCTTTAGCTTATCTTGTTCAGAAGAGCGAAGATTGATTAGCGTCACCTTTTCGGTCTTTACTTTCTTCAACGCTTCTTTTCTTTCTTTGAGCGTTTCGCTCTTTTCTTTTATCTCGTCAGCCTGCTGGCTTCTCCACTCCGAGTATTCTCTCAGGTAACGCATTCTTCGGTACGACTCGGTGAGTGATTTGCCCGATAGGATAAACAGTAATTTGTTTTCTCCTTGCCTGTTGCGCTGCATGGCATCGATGGCTTTAGCGTAATTGGCTTGCTTTGCTTTGAGCTCGGCTTCGAGGATTACAATTTCCTTCCCTATCTGTATTTCTTCGGCAGAGATACCACTCACCTCCTGTTCGAGAAGTCTTAATACTTTTTGGCGTGAAAATATTTGGTTAGAGATCAGCTTTATTCTGTCTAGCAGGTTTGTTGTTGTTTTCTTGGTTTCACGCAGTAGCTTGTCTGTGTTTGAAATCTCACGCAGGGCATCTTTCCTTTGCTGCTCCAGTTCTTTTATTTTGGCTGTTTGAGCAAAAGAAGAAATACTAATGACGAGTGTGAGTAAGAGAAGTGTTTTTCTCATTTCAATTTTATGTAAGCTCCTATAATATCCGAAAATCCAACTTTTTTGTATTTTGAAGGAATGGATGTATCTACATTAAAGTCTTTATCTATATCCAGATTGTCGTATGAAATATTGATGTTGGCTTGTTTTTTTGCAAAGCTAACCTTTGCTTCCATATTTGTGGGGTATACACGATTGTTATCTTTGATAAAGTTGCTGTAATCCCATTGGATGGAAACATTCTTTTTCTCCTGACTGATAAGAGTAGATATAATTCTGTCGGATGCATCAACTTGGAAGTTGTACAACAAATCGCTTTTGCCTTTTGTTTGCATCAGATACGTATCGTTTGTTGGAGTAACTTTAAATTTGCCGAAGTCTTTATTTACTACCTCTTTGTATCCGGGGATAAACAACCTGTTGGTAAACAGTGCCTGAAGGTTGTAATAATTGAAGTCGAAGCCTGCAACTACTTTCGAGTCTTTGTAGCGTTCGGCCATGTATTGTTTTTTCAGGCGGTCTATGATAACTATACTGTCGGGTGTGAAGTTGATGCGCATAGCCTCTCCCCCTATAAACGGTATTCGTACCGAAGCCTGAAGTATACTGTCTTTTATTATTTTAAATACCGCAGGAACTTTTTGTGACGATTTGCCCGACTTAAACTCGATACTGCCTTTTGTGGTCAGCGTTTTATAATCGAGCTCCGATTTCAGGGCGTCGGCAATCACTTCATTGTTGTTTTTCTCGGCCAATGTGCCTCCTGTAGTCAGCGTCTTTTTCGATCCGCAACTGCTGATAGCAAAGGGTATCGCCAAAGTGACAAGTACAATAAGTATATATCTGTTGGATAGTTTCATTTTTCGACAAAGTAAGTTTTTGTTTCAATTTTTTTGTCCAGCGTTTTCGATTTGCTGTCACCTTTCTCTTTTGCCTTTATCCAGTATTCCAGTGCTTTTTCGGTCTCTCCGGTTTTGTATAGTACATCGCCGTAATGCTCGAGTACTTCACTGCTGATTTCTGTCTTTTTTTCTTCGCTATACTTTATGGCGTTTTCGATATATATTTTTGCCATTGTATAAGCTCCTTGCTCAAACAATACCCATCCGTAGGTATCCAGATAAGTAGGGTTTGTAGGCTCTGCTTTTACCGTAACGCTACTCATTCTCTCCGCCTTGTCTAAGTTTTTTCTGGCTACGGAAAGGAAATAGCTATAATTGTTGAGCACACCCATATTGTTTGGATTGTATTCTAACGCTTTGTCGTAGGTAAGGAATGCGCTGTCGAGCTTGTTGAGGTGGTAATATAAGTCACCTATTTGCCCGTAGAAATCGGATAGAAGAGATACGTTTTCTTCGTCTACATATACAACTCCTTTTTGCAGTGTTTTTAGCGCATTGTCATAATCATCTTTCATATACTCCGAAATACCCAAGTAGAAGTAAAACTGAGGTTGTTCGGGGTTATATGATATGGCTTGCTTACAAACTCTGATTGTCATATCTAAGCTATCGGGGAATGCTGTGCTCAGTAGTTGTTCCCATCCTACCGGATTTGTCGGATTGGCTTCTGCAAATACCTGATATTGGAATCGTGCTTCCTCTTTTTTGTTTTGCATCATTAGCAGATTGCCGTACATGAGGTTCAGCTTCGGCTCTTGCGGATGTTGTACCATCAAGGAGTCGAACAGCTGATTGGCGACCTTCGTATCCTGTCTGTTTTGCTGCAAAGTGCCTACATATTGAGCCAGAATAGCCAACTTGGTGTCGATCTCCATCTTGCGGCTCATAAGGGCTGTGTGAAGTTCTTCTTCGGCAGCCTCTTTATTGTTTGTTCTTTCGTAATACTCGGCAAGTGACGATATCAGGTACGGATCTTCGGGGTCGATGGATTTTGCTTTGCTGTAGACCAAGTACGCCTCATTGTTTTTCCCTGCTTGCAAGTATAAGTTGGCAAGCAATATCTGATATTTTATTTCGTACGGATATTTGTCTATATATTTTTGAATCTCGGCGAAAGCCTTGCTTTCTTGTTTTATCGTTGTATACAGTTGATACTTATGCAGGCTGATCTTCTCATTCAGTCCTACTATTTGTTCCAGCTTATCGAGAGTAGATATTGCCTTGTGTATGTTTCCATCGAGGCGATAGGCTTCCGACAGGTATACATATAAGTCCGAGTTGTCGGGATTGGATACAAGAAGCTTTTCGAACTGTTCTATAGCGTCGCTATATTGCTTAAACTCTAGGCAAAGGCTTGCATAGGCCATGTTGTAATAGAAGTTGCCTCCGTCGTAACTTGTAGCCTTACGATAGAAATCCAATGCCTTATTTTTATTATCCAGCGAATTGTAATAATTCCCCAATTCGTAATACACATTGGCATTGGTAGAGTCGATAGCCAAGCAGTATCCCAAAAGGTCGAATGCCGAGTCAAATTTACTTGTCGCTTTGGCATTCATAGCCTCGTGAAAGTAATAATCAAACTTGCGCTTGTCATCTTCCGGCAATTTAGCCATTGGCAAGTCTTTAACTTGAGATACGGCACTGTTTTTGACAGTTTTCTTCTGTGCAGATAGATCGCAGGGTGCTGAGATAACAATTAAGAAGAGAAGGACGCTGTATATAGTTCTTTTCATATAAGAATATAGTTCTTTTTTATTTTTTTCCTGTGTGCCCAAATCCTCCGTCGCCACGCTCAGTCTCACTGATCGAGTCCACTTCTTCCCATACTACTTGCGCATGTTGGGCTATAACCATCTGGCAAATTCGTTCGCCATTGTTTATAACAAAGTTGTCGTTGGATAAGTTGACTAAGATAACACGGATTTCGCCCCGATAGTCGGCATCTATTGTTCCCGGAGAGTTCAGTACAGTCAATCCGTGTTTAGCTGCCAATCCGCTGCGAGGACGTATTTGCGCTTCGTAGCCTTGTGGTAGCTCCAGATAGAGCCCTGTAGGAACCATCGTTCTTTCGAGGGGTTTTAGTGTAATCGGATTTTCTATATTAGCCCTGAGGTCTACTCCTGCTGAATAAGGGGTAGCATACTCGGGAAGGGGATGTTGCGATTTGTTTATGATTTTTACTTTCATTGCGATGATTTGTAATACCTTATTATATAGTGTGCGAAATTAGTTAAATCTTTGCAATCTACTTCGCTAATTGATAAAAATTAAGAATTAAAGAAGCTGTTTAAAGTTTTTAGATAAAGCTTTTGATCGATAAAGCTTTTTTGAGTTTTGGATATTTGTTTACAATCGGTATCTTTGCAGCCTAACAAAATATATAAAAAATGGCAACAGCATACCATAATTTATCATCGTACGATCCGGCTACAGTGCCCAGTGGAGCAGAAATGACAGTCGGTATCGTGGTATCGGAATGGAACGAGAATATAACAAAGCCTTTGCTCGACGGAGCGTATAGCACATTGAAAAAGCATGGGGTAAAAGAAGAAAATATTCTGATCGACTTTGTTCCGGGCAGTTTCGAGCTTGTTTTTGGCGCAAAACATCTGGCAGAAAACAAGCCGGTGGATGCCGTTATCGTTATCGGATGCGTAGTAAGAGGAGATACTCCACATTTTGACTATGTATGCAGTGGCGTAACTCAAGGTGTCGCGGATATGAATATTCGCTATGATATTCCATTCATATTCGGACTTTTAACTACCGACGACATGCAGCAGGCTATAGACCGTGCCGGAGGCAAGCATGGTAACAAAGGGGATGAATGCGCAATAACTGCGATAAAAATGATAGATTTTTACCGTAGAAATTTGGAGGAATAAATAAAAGTATTACCTTTGTATCCGCAAAGCAAAAAGGGCAGTTACCAAAGCGGCCAACTGGGGCTGACTGTAACTCAGCTGACTTACGTCTTCGGAGGTTCGAATCCTTCACTGCCCACTTTTTGAGATGCAAATTATACATTGCGGAAGTAGCTCAGTTGATAGAGCATTAGCCTTCCAAGCTGAGGGTCGCGGGTTTGAGCCCCGTCTTCCGCTCTGATAACAGAAAAGCAATTACAGAAATGTAGTTGCTTTTTTTGTCCTAAAAAATACTGCTTTTAGCTATAAAGTTAGCAGGGTATTGTAAGAACGTTAACACAACCACGATTATGGGTATTGAGATTGTACATGAATTTTACAAAAAGCAGATCGCTTACTACAGATGTGTGAATAAAGTTGTCAATGTTTCTGTCTACAGAAATTCTTCCAATATATCAAATTCAGTATTTAAATAAGGGGGGGGTCTTCTGTTTGGAGATGTGACTTTTTGTGTGAAATTGCAAGTAAAATAAAGAATTATAAGGAAGCGTATAGCCAACTATTTGTTCATTAGTGAATGTTGATGTGATAATTTAACAAATTCGTTTTTTATCGAAACTATTGATTTGAAATATTTTGAAGGGTCGCGCATTTCGTCTAAATTTGTGTTAATTCTAATCTGTCAGCGGATTGTATTGGGATTATATAGATTTTAAACGAGAAGTGTTAAGGTATTATCCCATATTCGGAAAATCGCCAAATTTTAGTCGCATAGGGGTAGTAGCAATTGGCTCTCACGTTCATTTGGTTTATACGTTTTTTAGTATGAATTATATATGAGCGTGGGGTTAGTTGTCTATCTATGCGATGGGTGTTTGGCGATACCTCTGAATGTGATAGTACGGCTGATTCCCACGCTTCTATATATATATTTATCCTGTCTTTCGAGGGGAACAGAAAGGCGCAAATAAAACAAAAATGGACATTAAAAATGAATTCTACAATTGTTTACAAGAGAGAGGTTTATTTCCTGAGTGCCATGTTGATCGCTTTATTACTTTTACTTATAACGGAAATACATTTAGTATTCGTCCGCTTCATAATGTTGTTGGAGCAGATATTGAGAATATAGTTTGTATACCTTTAGAGACTGAAATGTTTAGCCTGATCCTTTATAACCTGCACAGCTACGAACTACCCGAAGACAAGAGAGGGGAGATGCTTAATATTGCGGCAAATATTAATTTGAAATATAAAGGTATTAAAACAATTCTGGGTATTGATGACGATTGCCATGTTGAAATTCATCTGCAATTATTGAATAGTTTTTCGAGAGAATTAAAGAATAATTTGGAGAAATTTCTTGATAACATGATATTGGCGAATAATGAAATTTCCGGATTGTTAGAATCATAATAATATAATCCCAAAAGGGTTTGTTATATCTTATAAGAATCAAAACAAACTGAAAGGATAAATTCTTGTTTGTTTTTTCTTATTCTATTTTTAAAACTTTTACAATTAAACCTTTTCTTCGTATTTTTGTCTTAATAACAAGGATACATCATAAAAACGCATGCTATGAAAAGGATATTGCTGAATAAATTCTTCCTGTTTATTTTATTCTGTACGGTTACTCTATGTTCTTGTGGAGTGTGGAGTTTAGACTCGAAAGTAAAACAACTCAGATTGGGTATGACCAAGCAAGAGGTTGTGAGTGTGTTGGGTACGAGTTATACACACCTAGAGGCTATTGCCGTGCCCGAGGGTGACTTGGAAACAATCGCATACTCCGACAATTTGTATGGAAATAGCTACACAATTCGTTTTCTGAATGATAAATTAGTAGAGTGGTTTGCCGGTACTCCCGATAGGTCTCCTGTACCTGTTGTTGTGCCTGTACCTCATTCCGGGCATAATTAATTGTATGCGATGCGGCCTTAGCTTCGGCGGTTAAGGATTGGAGACATATCAAAAGCGATTACATTTTTGGTTTGCAATCGCTTTTGTTGTATTTATTATTCGTAGAAGAAACTGACGCTTGTTTTTACACCTTCACTTGTATAAGAATAGTGATAGAGGTTGTATGTGATGTTGTATTGATTTTTATAATTTATTGTTTCTTTGAGTTGTCCGTCTTTGGTGTATGTAGTTACAGAGGTAATCTGCTGAGGATTTGCTTTGGCTGGTGATACTGTAAACAGGGATAACCATTGTTGCTTGAAACTGTCTTTGAATGCACCGTTTCTGTTTTCGAAAGTCATTATTTCGAAGTCTCCGTTTGCGTGCGTATACTTTGTTATATTCCCCTGTTTGTCATATTCAAATTTTTCGGTATCTCCATTGCTTTTTGTATACTCGGTTACTTTTCCCCAATCATTCAATTTTATTTTAGAGACCGCATTTGTTGCTTTATCAGTGAGGTTAACCGTCTTATTGTCCGGATAGGTAACATTTAGATCGGATATAACACTTATTATTTCCGGCTCATTTTCTTCAGTAATGAGTATCTCGGTTACTTTTCCTTTGTCGTAGATAAATTTGGTTATAAACCGTGGTGCTGAATGTCCTGTGGCATACTCTTGTATTTCTCTTGCCCAGTTGTATGAAAAATAATAGCGGGTTGACTCTTTATCTACTGTTTCTATCATTGTAGATACTGCAACGGGTGTGGCTCTTGAGATGGCATCATATATTGTCACCACATATTCAACCTTGCTGCCATCTTCTGCTGTAACAATATATTTTACGGGATTCGTAAAATCAACTTCTGTTCCCGAAGCAGGATATATCGTCGCACCTTCCGACACGGTTATTATAGGCGTTACTTTAGTCCAATCTGTATCCACAGGAACTTCGGCGTCTACCGTATTTTTTTGCCAATCTACGTCGCCCGAGTTCTGACCGATCTTGAAAACAAGGATGTATTTATCTGTTGATTTCGCTGTGGTTATCGTCACCAGATACTCTTGCTGAGAGCCATCCTCTGCCGTTACTATATATTTTACAGGATTGGTGAAATCCAGTTCCATATCTGAATTCGGGCTGACAGATGATTTGGGCGATACTTTAATCGTTGGCTTTATCTTTTTTAAGTCACTTCCCTTCGGCAGGGTTAGTTTTACTGTTTTATTTGTTTGGTCTATTGTAGCTTCTATTGCGTTTACGCTAAAAGCTCGGATTTCTTTAATGCTGCTTTGAGTATCATCGTCGCAGGCTGTAGCTGTTGCGATCAATAATATTAGATACAAGATTTTTTTTAGTCCCATGATTAGAAAATTTAAATTTTAGAAGTATTAGGCTCTGCTAATTACTTTGCTCTTAATTCTCAATTAGCGGTTAGGTTGTCGGGTACTTTTGTGTATCTGACATGAACGATGGTTATGCAAATTTAAAATTTTAAGGTTGTTTAGCGAACTATTTGTGCATTTATTTTTATTATAATTTTCGAATTTGATAAAGCATAATCGTACAAAGTGTCCGAAAATGAACACTGATTTATTGCTTATTCATTTGTTTATTAGATGTTTATGCTTTTGGCAGGACGTTTGATTATATACTTTGGAATAAATGTATTGACCGATGATTAAGTTATAATGTATGAGGATAAATATAAGCAACTCTATTTTGTTGTTCGTTTTACAGAGCAGTAATAAAATAAAAAGCATTGAGTATGTATAAGCAGTATTTTAAACAAGCAATCGCCGGTCTGAGGGAAAATCCTCTCGTAGGCTTTTTTACTATTTTGGGTACTGTTTTGGCTGTAGCCACAATGATGATTTTGGTCTTGACTTATCAGATAAAAACCGCTTCTTTCGCACCGGTTTCGGAGCGAAATAGGATGCTTTATATAAATGTAATAGAAGGTCTTAATAAAGATAATGCAGGGTATAGCGGTGGCGGAATGGGATATAATATCGTGCAACAGTGTTTTTATAAAATGACTATTCCGGAGGTAGTGACAGCCGTTACCTCGAATGTGACACAAAAGCAGACCTCGGTGCAGGGCAATAAAAAGATCAGGCAATGTGATGTAAGGGGGACAGATGCAAACTTCTGGAAAGTGTTTGATTTTCATTTTATAAACGGAACCTCTTATACAGAGTCGATGTTTGCTTCGGCTATGCCGGTAGCCGTGATAAGCGATAAAGTGGCACGAGAATTTTTCGGAACAACAGAAGCTGCGGGCAGAATCATACAATTAGACTATGTAGATTATAAGGTTTTAGGAGTTGTGGCTTCTGTAAGTGATGCCGTAAGCGAAGCTTATGGTGAAATTTGGGCTCCTTATTCGCTGAATGAAGAAGCGATGGAGGCTGATTTTACCGAAGGTATAGGAGGTGAGCTTCAGGTATGTATTTTAGCTAAATCGAAGAGTGATTTTGATGCTATACGCCAAGAAGCTCAAAGCAGGGTGGCTACATTTAATTCGGGACAAAAAGAATTCAAAGCCAATATATGGAAACAGCCTATTACCAGTATTCAACGCATGTTTTATTATGTGCAGGGCGACCATTTGGATGGCAATTTTTCGGGAATGCTCATGCTTGCCACTTTATTTCTTTTCTTGCCTATATTTAATCTCTTGGGGATTATGTTTTCTCAAATAAAAAAGCGAAGTCCCGAGATTGGGTTGAGAAAGGCTTTTGGGGCAACCTCTACAAAGATTATCGGGCAACTTATTATAGAGAATTTTGCAATCACTTTTATTGGAAGTGTTATTGGAGTGGTAGTGTCTATCATATTCTTATATGTGGTAAAAGATAGTTTGTTTGGGTATCCCGATGTTAAGCTGCACTTGTCTATGATTCTGAAGCCTACTCTTTTTGTTGCAGCCATATTAGTTTGTCTGCTGATTAATATCCTGTCTACCATCTTGCCTGCATGGAGAATAGCCAAAGCCGAAATCGTAGAGTCATTAAATACTGAAAATTGAAAAACAATTGACGATGATAAAGAATCTTTTTAAACAAATATGGATAGAACGTCGGCATAACGGTTGGCTGATATTGGAGCTGATTGTTGTGTTTCTCTTTCTACTGCTTATGTCCGACTTTTTGTATGTCAGGGCTAAAAACTATCTGGAACCTAAGGGCTTTGATATAGATAATACTTATGTGCTGAACCTAAAAGCATTATCTCCTATTGCCCCTAACTATGTTGCACCCGAGCAGATTACGCAAACCCCAATGGAATCATTACTCAACTTGCTGGATAGAATAAAATTATATCCTGATGTAGAAGCTGCGGCAATATCTTTTCATTCGGCGCCTTACTCGATGGGAGGTGTGTGGGCTTCGTTGAAAGTGGATTCTATTACCACAAAAGCTATTCGCGATAGGAATGTTACTCCTTCTTACTTTGATGTATTTCGTATCCGTACGGCTGATGGTAAGCCTATTCGGGTTCAAGAAAGCGGGCAGAATCAAATTATTCTGACACCAGATGTTGCAGAGCAGCTCTATGGGAGCACAAATGCTGCTATAGGAAGGGATGTTTTTTTTCCCGAAGAGGGAGGTCGGGGAACGAATCCCAATCGGGTTATAGCTGTTAGCAGTATGATGAAGCGTCAGGAGTTTTTCCCATACGAGGGAGCTTTCTTTGAGATTATAACAAATTTGAGGCTCGAAGATTGGATTAAAAACAATGATGTAACCAGAGTTGATATTTCTATTCGTGTTAAGTCGGGGAGTGCACAGCATTTTGAAGGTAATTTTCAGAATGAAATGGGCGACCGTCTGCGAGAGAATAATCTTTATGTAGCCTCTGTTACTCCTTCTTCTAAGCTTAGAGACGATATTGTAGGAAAAGAAATCCGAGAATCTATCCTTCCTATGATATATGTTGTTGTTTTTGTGCTTATTACTGTGTTTTTGGGTGTTTTCGGTACATTTTGGCTACGAACATATCAGCGTCGAAGTGAGATTGGTATCCGTATGGTGGTAGGAGCAGACAAGGGAAAAGTGCGTCTCCACATGATACTGGAGGGGCTGTGTCTGATGTCCTTGACCATTATTCCCGCATTTATTGTGTATATAAATATGCTTATCGGTGATGTGTTGGACGTTTGGCGAGTTCCTGTTTCTATCGAACGTGTATTGATTGCGTTGGTAGTTGCACTCATGGTGATGATATTGATTATTGTAGCAGGAATATTATGGCCTGCCAATCGGGCAGCTTCTATACAGCCTGTTGAGGCTTTGAGAGCTGAGTAGATATTAGGATTCGTATTGTATTGATAATAAAAATAGTCGCAAAAGGGAGTGTGTTCAATCAGAATGACAAAGTAAGTAGTACTAGCCTTCCTTTTGCGACCATTTATTTTATATCTTAATACTTGAAGCTGCTTCCTCCAAGAAACTCCCTCAATAAAGATGTAGGAGGTAATTCTTTGTCGTTGATGTAGTTGAAGTATCTCAGGAACTTAAGTAGTCGATGGGCCTCTGCATATTCAGGGGCACTGTTTGGTACTTGCATCAATACAGGTTCGGCATGACGGCGCAAGGCTGCCAGCTCATACATCATAGCCGAATTGAACATTACATCGGCATTTTCCTGATATGGGAAAATCCATTTATCTTCACCTCGGCGTACACTTTGCCAGCGAGAAATAGTGTCGATTGCCGAATAGTTTCGATATTTATAATCTCGTATTAGTCTGCGTAGTAGTCGGTTATCTGCCGTTGGTATCCAGTTGTGATTATCTAGCGAAATAGTAGTAAGGGCAGATACATATATCTTGTATTTTTGGTTCTCAGGTATATCTCTTGTCAGTTCGGGGTTAAGCCCGTGGATACCTTCGATCACGAGGATTGAGTTTTCTTCAAGCAGAAGTTTGTCTCCTTTGTATTCTCGTTTTCCCGTTGTAAAGTTGAATGTCGGTAAATCTATTTCCTCCCCTTTCAGTAATTTTTGAAGGTCTTCGTTAAACTTGGCTATGTCTAACGCATATAACGATTCGAAGTCATAATCCCCATCTTCGTCTAAGGGCGTTAATTCCCTATCTACAAAATAATTGTCGAGCGATAGCCCTACCGGTTTTAAGAGGTTAACCATCAACTGTACTTCCAGCCGCATTCGGAATGTTGTTTTTCCCGACGATGAAGGGCCGGATATAAGTGCTACTTTGACTCCCTCTTTTGCCCGTGCTGCTATTTCGGTAGCGATGTTTGCTATCTTTTTCTCCTGATAGGCCTCCGATACTTTTATTATATTAGGCATTGTGCCCATCTTATTCGCTTTGTTCATATCGCCCACATTGTCGAGCCCGATGATATTCAGAAACTTGAGATGCTCTTTATATACATTGTACATTTTCTCCTGCGAAATAATCGGCTCAAGTTCAATCGGGTTGCTTCGGTTGGGCACACGTAGCAGCAAGCCATCATTGTAGAGTTCGAGTCCGAAGAGGTGAATGTATTTTGTAGAAGGTACGAGGCATCCGTAAAAATAGTCGACCGACCCGTTGAGCCTATAATACTTAGAATACAATTCTCCCGAACTTTCGAGAAGCAGGGCTTTGTCTTCAAACCCTCTGTTTCGGAACATTTTTACTACCTTGTCTGTTTCTTCCTCAACGGCTTCGAAGCGCATATCTGCCTCGATATACTGTTGCATTTTTGTTTTTATAGCCTCTATTGCCTTTTCGTCGATCGTAGCCCGATCACTGATTCTGCAAAAGTAGCCCAATGATATGGGATGTTCGATATAAAGCTGAGCTTCGGGGAAAGTTTCAGAAACAGCTTTTGCCAGCAGAAAGCAAAGCGAACGTACGTAAGCCCGCATGCCCGATGGGCTTGTTAGGTCTACGAAGGTTACCGTTTTGTTGTGATACACGCAATAGTCGAGAGGTTCGGTTTTATTATTGACTTTTGCGTTTACGATGGTAGACTGTGACTTGACGTCAAAGCCTTCCAATATTTTTATGAGGTTGCTTCCTGCAGGAAAGTCCTGATATGTATTTGTGTTTGTACAAAAAATCGTTACTTTTTTCTCCATAATCTGAATGTAAGTTATAAACATATCGAAGGGTGTTCTTCGTTATAAAAAACATCCTCCAGATTATAAAGTTAAGTAAAAATATTTATTAAAAAAACATGCCTGTGCAGAACTATATTAATGGCATGCCCAGCTTTAGTGCTTCAGAGCACATTTCTTTAGGCCATAGTCCGGCTTGTATCTCTCCTATATGTCCTTTTCTGAGGTAGAACATACATAGTCGCGATTGTCCTATTCCTCCGCCTATCGATTGTGGGAGCTCTCCATTTAGCAAATGCTTGTGGAAATAAAGCTCTTTTCTCGATTCCTGTCCTGATATTTCAAGTTGCTCCAATAGTACTTCTCTATTTACACGTATTCCCATCGATGATAGCTCCATGCCTTGTTCCAAAACTGGATTCCATACGATAAGATCTCCGTTGAGTCCTTTGTATCCGTTTTCGGACTTGGTAGTCCAGTCGTCATAGTCGGGAGCTCGTCCGTCGTGTGGTTTGCCATTGCTAAGCTCTCCGCCAATACCAATGATGAATACGGCTCCGTATTCTTTTGCTATTTTGTTTTCTCTCTCTTTTACAGGGAGGTCGGGGTACTTTTGCAGTAATTCTTCTGCATGTATGAATTTTATGTTGCAAGGCAAAATAGGAGTGATAGCCGGGAATATCTCATATACTAAATACTCAGTTCTTACCAGTGCTGCATATATTCTGTTTACAATTTGTTTCAAGAATTCTAAGTTTCGGTTTTCGGGAGACATAACCATTTCCCAATCCCACTGATCTACATACAAAGAATGCAAGTTGCCCAGCTCTTCGTCTGCTCGGATGGCATTCATGTCTGTATATATGCCAAAGCCTTCATTTATATTGTAGTCGGCTAGGGTCAACCGTTTCCATTTGGCTAATGAATGAACTATTTCGGCACGTTCGTCACCCATATCTTTTATTGGGAAATTTACAGCTCTTTCTATGCCGTTGAGGTCATCATTGATGCCCATCCCTTTGAGAACGAACAGAGGAGCTGTAACCCTTCTTAAGCGTAGTTCGGAAGATAGATTTTGTTGGAAGAAATCTTTAATCTGCTTGATACCCATCTCTGTTTGCTGTAAATCTAAGAGGGCACGGTAGTGTTTGGGTTTAATTAAATAGCTCATTTTTATTAATTTGCCTGTTTTTGTATTAAATGATTTGCAAAGTTATGTTTTTCGTGTTAATATGAAAATTTTATTTGCTGAAAATATGCATTTTGATTGTCTTGGTGGTTTGCTGTTGTTTACTTTGTGAAGAGTTTATAGTTAAATTATCTTACATTATTTTCTGTATATTCTTAATATTGCGTCTAATAGACAAGCCTCTCTTATGTCGATATTGTCTTTATTTTTGGTTGTCCTCCTACTTTGTGTATTATGTATGAGTAATCTTGTGTATCTTTGCTGTTTGAACTTTATTTAGATAATTTTGTTTAATTTTTATACAATACATGAAGTCGATATAGTGCTATCAACTTGTCGAAATCTTGTCATTTTTAATGAAATTTAACTTCTATTTTTGTGTTTATAAGTTGATCTTAAATAATTGTCTCAAAATGTTAAGATGCTTTATTTTTGATAATTGACTGTTGTATTGTTTTTTATGAAGAAATAAGTATTGGAGAGACGGCTTAGGAGGGGTGTTCTGGAATGGATTTAATAAGTTGTATCGGAGACATACAGCTTTATATTCCTCGAGAAAGCATTATAACTAGTTGTTTTATGAAATGGGAAAACAGTATGTAGGTGAAATTGTTTTCGTGAAATAAAATCGGATAACCTTTTTGTATTGCTTATTTAGAGGCTTACTCAGAGCTTTTGAGCAATCAATTTTATTACTTCTTTATTATTAGTGAGGAACTTTAATTTTTTTTATTATGAATGATTACCTAAAGGAAAGGAAAGTTGGTAAGGGCATATACAAAATATTGCTATTGTGCAGTATTTTATTTTGTTCTTTTACCATTGTTCAGGCTCAGACAGTTACGGGTATCGTAAAAGATGCTAACAATGAGCCTATTATTGGTGCTAGTGTTGCGGTAAAAGGTACTACTACTGGTACTTTGACGGACACAGAAGGGAACTATAAAATATCAGCAGGGTCTAACTCTGTTTTGGTGTTTTCGTTCATAGGGTATAAATCGCAAGAAATACCGGTAGGATCAAAAACGCACATCGATGTAGTTCTTCAGGAGGGCGATCAACAACTGGATGAAGTTGTTGTGACAGCACTTGGTATGAAAAGATCTACAAAAGCTTTAGGGTATGCGATGACGGAGTTGAAAGGGGATGATTTAGCGAATAACTCAAATAATCCGATTGATGCTCTTCAAGGTAAAGTTGCCGGACTTGAAATCTCAGGATCTGACGGCGGTATGTTTGGATCATCTAAAATTCAACTTCGTGGTATTCCAACATTAAATGGAGTTAATAGACCTATTTATGTTGTGGATAATGTTATTTTGAGTAACTCAAATGCAGACGCAGGCGACGCTGACTGGAGTTCAGGCGCTAACGACTGGGGTAATGAGCTTAAGAATCTAAATCCAAGTGACTTTGAAACAGTGTCTGTTCTGAAAGGAGCTGCTGCTACTGCTCTTTATGGATCTAGAGGTTTGTTTGGTGCGATCGTTATCACTACAAAAAGTGGAAAAGCTACAAAAGGATTTGGTGTTACATTCAACCAATCTTTTGGTATAGATCATGTGTATAAACAACCGGATCTTCAAAATGTGTATGGTGTAGGTGCTTTATCCGGTTATGTAGACTATGGTAAAACCAACTCAAGTGGTGGTTACTACGGATGGGATAACCAACATCAGTTTAAATACAATGGAGATGGAAAGGCTATGTTCAATGATTGGGGTATGGGATATGGACCTCGATTTGACGGAAGCGCTATCCTTGGATATGATAATGAGGAAACTACTTACAGAGCGATAAAGAATAACTATAAAGATATGTATAATTTGGGTTTCACTACCAACTCTAACCTTACAGTGCAGGGTGGTAATGATAAAACAACATTTTATACATCTCTAGCCTACAGACATCAAACAGGAACATTGCCTAACAATGAGTTCAATAGGTTGACCTTGTTGACAAAAGCATCTCATAAGATTTCTGACAAAGTAATGCTTGATGCTTCTGTAAACTTTGGAAAATCAAATCCTAAAAATGTTCAGCCAAACGTGGGTGAATACTTTGCAAGCGGAACATTTACGCGTGAATATGATCCTTCTTATTATCGTGACAAATATAAAGGAACACATGGCGGTTTGGCTAACTCTTCTTATGATGATAAATATGGAAATGTACCGGGACGCGACTTGTGGTGGAGTATCTATGAGAATAATACGACACAGGAAGAAGTATCGATCCGTCCAAGCTTAGCATTAACTGTTGATATCTTGGATTGGTTGAAGTTCAAAACTGAAGGTAATTATAATTACTATTATACAAACCGTGAAACAAAGAATCCTAACTATGGATATGCTAGAACTTATGACGGCGGTAACGGTTACTACGCTATGACTAGCACAAAGAAAAGACAAACAAACTTGAATGCTAGCGTATTATGGGATAAGCCTCTAAATGCAGATTTCAATTTTACCGGATTTTTGCGTGGTGAGTACTATGACAACTGGCAGAGCTATATGACAACCAGTACAGATGGAGGTTTAGTTGTTCCGGATCTTTATTTTATCAAAAACTCTGTAAAAGCAGCTAAAACTGAGGCTTATACATTGGGCACAAAGAGAATGTTCTCTGTAGCCGGACAAGTTGGAGTGAGCTGGAAAAACAAATTATATCTAGATGTAACAGGACGTAACGACTGGTCTTCCTCATTGGTTTACTCTGATGGAACAGGTAACTTCTCTTACTTCTATCCGTCAGTAAACGGCTCAGCTATTCTTTCAGAATTGATAGACTTGCCTGAATGGGTTTCGTTTGCAAAACTTCGTGCATCATGGGCACAAGTAGGTAATGATACCGATCCTTATAGTTTGAATAATGCTTATTTCTTGAGAACTACAGTAATGGGAGACAGATATATAAGCTCTTTACAGATAGAAAATCAGGACGGTGTTGATATTCTTATCTCTAAAAACTTGAAGCCGGAACGTAAGAATGCATGGGAAGTAGGTATCGATTGGCGTTTCTTCAACAATCGAATAGGTATTGATGCGACATACTATAAAGAGAATACTAAAAATCAGATCATGACAATTGCTGTGCCTGAGGTTTCAGGTATATCTCGACAAATAGTAAATGCCGGTAATATTCAAAACTCAGGTCTAGAATTAGCTCTTCACACTGTTCCTATCGAAAGCAAAGACTGGCAATGGGAAGTAGATTTCACTTATACACGTAACCGTAATAAGATCGTATCTCTTCACGAGAATGTAGCAGACTATATTAGCCTTAAAGGAAATACTAACTATGGTAACTACCGTGTTGGTTCAGTTGCAAAAGTAGGTGCTGAATATGGTTTGTTGATGACAGACTCTAAACCTAAAATTGATGAGGCTACAGGCTTAGAAGTTTTAACTTGGTCTAACGGTAGACGTATGGCTTATGCACAACGTAGTGGAAAAGAAGAAATCATAGGTTCTGTTAATCCGGACTTTTTAGGTTCAGTTTCTACAACATTGCGTTACAAGAAAATGTCTTTGAGAGTAGGTTTAGATATGCGTTTTGGTGGTTATGTAGCATCTTATAACTCTCGTTATGGTACTGCATACGGATTTACAGAATCATCTCTAGCTTATTCTGATGCTAGCCATGGTGGTGTATCTTGGCAATCGAAATTTGATGGAATGACTTACACTGACGGATATATCCCTCAAGGTATTTTCCCTGCAGGAACTGTAATCAATCAACCGAATGGAGGTACATATACTGTAGCTGCAGGAGGAGAAACATTCCAAGACCTATATGATAGAGGATTGGTAGAGCCGGTACATGCTTCAGCGTGGACTTATTTCAGAAACAGCTGGGGACAAGGTGTGGTTAACGACGATTGGTTCAAGAAGCTGAATTATATAGCACTTCGCGAGATATCATTCAATTATGCATGTCCTACAACTTTTGCGAATAAATTAGGAGCAAGAGCTTTGTCGGTTGGAATTACAGGAAGAAACTTAGGATACCTATTGAACAGTATGCCTAATCATGAAAACCCTGAAGGGCTTCGTGGTACATCTGCTGCTGAATTCCGCTATCGTTCTTTCGCTGGATTTACAGCAAGTTATATGTTGAATATATCAGCCACATTCTAATTTTTAAAAAGTACAGATATGAAATTTAAATCTATTATATTTATTTCAGCTATAGCCGCCTTATCCTTTGTTACATCAGGGTGTAGAGATGATTTTGCTACAATCAATACAGACCCTCAAACGGTGGCTCAAGGTGATGTTAACTTTTTGTTGACAGAAGGAATACGTAAATTTGAACCTTCGGGGTATCTTTTATGGTTCTATAATGCTCCTATGATGGTTAAGTGGGCTCAATTGGGTGCTGCTTCCGGAGGATTTTCTTCTAACTATCATCTGACTACAGCTACTGGAGATCAAGGTCAGATGGCATATAGAGTTTTGAAATATCTTCGCGATGTAGAATATATTCTTTCTAAAAAATCAGAAACAGAAGCTGCTACTTACAAACAACATGTGGCTGCTTTGAATGTTCTTACTATCTATATGGGTATATTCGATACCGATATGTACGGAGATATGCCTTATAAAGATGCTGTGAAGGCTCGTTATTCAGATCCTATTATCCTTACTCCTGATTATGATAAAGTAGAAGATTTATATAATCTTTGGTTGACTCAGTTGGAGGAAAATATGGCTACATTTGCCGATCAGGATATTACAAAGAATAGAAACAAATTGTTTAGCCAACAGGACCTTATCTATAGTGGTGATGCTGCTAAATGGGCTAAATTGGCAAACTCTCTACGTTTGAAAATAGCTGTTCGCTTATTGTCTCAAAACAAAGCAAAAGCACTCGAAATTGCTGCTTCTGTAGCTAAAAGCCCGGTGGGTGTACTTGATGGATCAGGTGATAACTTTATTCTAAACAAGGGTACAACTGCTATTTCTGACAATGATAAAGATTTTGTATACCACTTCGGTAATGGGGTGTTTGGTAGTTCTTTATGTCCTTCGGCAACCGTTTTAGACTTTATGCTTTCTAACCAAGACCCTCGTGTTCGTTTCTTCTATAAGAAAAATGGTTACAATTCTAAAGTTGTACAGGCATTCTTCGATCAGGGCAAAGACCTTCCTAATTTTATAGCAGCCAATGTAGAATATACTACAGTGGATGGTAAGAAGAAATTCTCTAAATGGAAAGGTCTGGGTGAACCATGGGTACGTTACTATGGATTGCCGGTAGTATTAGATGCAAATCAGAATAGTGCTTATGATGGTTATTTCAAAACAACTCCATATACATTAACTTCTGCGAGCGGTACTCAATATACATATAATGCTGTTGCTCAGTATAATGAGGAAATGGTAAGAGGACGAGTAGATTATACTATTCCGGTAGCTCCTGGAGACACACCTCCAACTGATACGAATGATAATCCTTGGTACGGAATGTACATGTCTACTGCAGAGGTGAACCTTTACTTGGCTGAGTTTGCTTTGTTGGGTGCTGATTTGCCTCAATCGGCTGAAGTATATTACAATAAAGGAGTTAGAGCTTCGGTAGAAGAATATAACCGTTTGGCTTCATTGAATAAGATTCCATATTATGGTACAACTTATGGTTATGACCCTAATGAAAAGGTAATTGATCTACAAAGTGGAGAAATTGATGCGATGATGGCTAATGCTGGAGTTAAGCTGGAAGGAACAACTGCAGAAAAACTTGAAAAAGTTTATATACAGGAGATTCTTCACCTTACATTCTTCCCTTCTGATCAGTTTAGCGTAGTGCGTCGCTCGGGTATACCTGCAAGAAATAGCTCATTGTTCAAATGGGTAGATTTCTCAGAACCGAAAGCTACAGAAATACCACGACGTTTCGAAATAGCTACACCGTCTGTTACAGATCTTATGTACAACAAATCAAAAGCTGCTTACGAAGCTCAAGGATTTACTACAGGAACAAGTATCTCTACATCGTTGCTAAACAGCGAACGTGTATGGCAAGATAAAGGCGCTCCAAACTTTGGAGATGGCCCTAAGTAAGTTGTTCAAACACTAATTTTAATAGAATGACCCTAGGCTCTTGTGAGTCTAGGGTTATTTTTTTAAGTAACTTCTGTAGTAAATAGGTTAGTATATATATATTCACTATATTTAATATTGTGTTTAACCTATAAATTTTGTGTTATGAAAAAGTTTAAATGTTTTTTGTTTTTGACCATTTCCTTCTTGTTTTTTTCAGTAGGGAATATATCATTGTCTGCTCAATGTAATGGATCTTATGATTGCTTGGGTATTATGGATACAGGCTTTAATTGTCCTGAAAATTCTCGATATTTAGTTGACTATACATTTCTGTCTCCATACAAAATATTAAATGTGGATATTCCATTTATGCATGAAGTGAGGATAACTAATGACAATGTTTTAAATATTAAATTGCTTAAATCAAAGCCCTTGTGGGTTGATCTTAATACTTTTTGTGAAAACTTTCAAAAGCCAATACCGCTTGTTGTAGAGGTAGAAGTCGATAAAGAAGCACCTTTTGGCGGAAAAATGAGATATTATATTAATATTCATTGGTCATGTCATAGTTCATTTTTAATAACAGGAAAATAGGATTTATTATAACTAAAAAAGCCTCTTGGAAATTTCCAAGAGGCTTTTTCTATTGTGATATTTACATTACTGTTTTTTCAGTACATACAACTCTGCCATGTCTCCTGTTATTCTGTTGCCCTCCATATCCAATTGGGTCAAGGTATTTTCACCAACAAAATATTTGCTCGGAGCATCCTTTATTCCGTCCAGGATCACAGTATTGCCTTCGTTATTCCAGCTATACTTGCCTTTTTCCTCAAAAGTTTCTTTCTTGCCAACATATTGAGTCTTCTTAACGAATGTGCTGTCACCCAGCTCGATCGTTATATTCATACCTTCTCCGCTGGCTGTAGGGAGCTTACCTGTGTAAGAGCCCATATAGTCTAACGAGGTTCTTGCATTGTGTGTATCAGCTATCAGTGTGCTGTCAGCTTTGGGTTCCTCCTGTGGCTTTTGGGAGCTGCCTCCACAACTGTACATTAGTCCCACTACTGCAATAGCTATTAATAGTTTTTTCATTTTTTCGCTTCTATTTTCTTATCCGTCTTTACTGCTACTTCATATCCCAGCTTCTCGATAGCTGCCTTCAGTTTATCAACAGTGGTTTGGCTATTCTTAAATTCGATAGTCACCGTTTTGTCATCAAGGTTAACCTTCATATCGGTTACCCCTTTTTCAAAAGCAATATTCTTTTCGATACGCTTTTGGCAGTTTTCGCAAGTCATCGACACTGTGAAAACTACTGTTTCTTTGTCACTCTTCAAACCTTTCTTATCTTGTGCATTTAGTGTAAAACCGGCACTAAGCATCAATATAAAAGAGATTACAAAAATTTTCATATTCATAGTTCTAAGTTTAGTACTCTGTTATAAAACAGATGTTTATTTATAAAGTTTAAAATAATAATACTTTTTAGAATCTGTTAAAATTTATACAGACTCTTCGTCGCTGATAAAGATATTATATTCTTTGCCTATTCAGCAACTACAAAAAGTATCTCAAATATCTTTTATCCCATGTCGCAAAGACATGTCACCAAATTTCTATCACCATACGCATTATCTACGCGTGCCACATTGATCCAGAATTTGTTTTGTTTTACAAATTCGAGCGGATAAGCAGCCTTAGAGCGAGGATAAGCATGTTTCCATTCGTCGGCACATACTTCATATTCGGGGTGAGGTGCATTCACAAGAACATTGTCTTCTTTCGAGTATGTTCCGTTTTCTACCTCCTTGATTTCTTCCCATATCTGGTTCATTGTATCCACAAAGCGGTTTAGCTCCGATAGGCTTTCGCTTTCGGTAGGCTCTATCATCAATGTGCCATGCACAGGGAACGAAAGAGTAGGAGCATGGTAGCCATAATCCATCAATCGTTTTGCGATATCCGATTCTGTGATACCTGATGTCTCCTTCAGCTTACGGCATTCAAGGATAAGCTCGTGGCCTACTCTGCCTGTTGTACCTCTGTACACTATTCCATAGGTGTCTTTGAGGCATTCTGCCAGATAATTGGCATTTAATATAGCAATTTTTGTGGCATGAGTCAAGCCCTCTCCACCCATCATGCGGATATAACCGTAAGTGATAGGCAATATTCCTGCACTTCCGTATGGTGCAGATGCTACCGTATTCACGGTGCTGCCATCTACTTCGGGGTGATGAGGAAGGAATGGGATAAGGTGTTCTGCAACGCAGATAGGGCCTTCGCCCGGACCGCCTCCACCGTGAGGAATGGCAAATGTTTTATGCAGGTTCAGGTGACAAACATCAGCTCCGATAAAGCCCGGATTGGTAAGTCCTACCTGTGCATTCATATTCGCCCCGTCCATATATACCTGTCCGCCTTTTTCGTGTACAATTTTGCACATCTCTCTGATCTCTTTCTCGAAGATACCATGAGTAGACGGATACGTGATCATACAACCCGCCAGATGATCTTTATGCTGATCAGCCTTTGCTTGCAGGTCTTCTACTGCTATATTTCCGTGGCTGTCGCACTCTATCGTCACGGTTTCGTATCCTGCCTGAATTGCCGATGCCGGATTTGTACCATGCGCCGATGCCGGGATAAGGATAATATTGCGATGCCCTTGTCCGATGCTTTCCAGATATTTGCGGATTGTCATCAATCCTGCATATTCTCCTGCTGCACCCGAATTAGGCTGGAAGCTTACGCCGGCAAAACCTGTAATCTCTTTCAGGTATTCGCCCAACTCTTCTATCAGTTCGTTGTATCCCTGAGTTTGCGATTTAGGTGCTAGAGGGTGAATGTTTTGGAATCCCCCCAGCGAAAGAGGAAGAAGTTCCGACGCTGCATTCAGCTTCATTGTGCACGACCCCAAAGAGATCATCGAATGAGCCAAAGAAATATCTTTCCTATCGAGGCGTTTGATGTAACGCATCAATTCTGTTTCGGTATGATAAGAATTGAACACCTCGTGTTGAAGGAATTCGCTCTTACGGAGGAACTCGTCTTTTATCGTTATTTTTTCAGGAAGGTCGTCTATCATAAACACTTCCATACGTCCTGCTGCCATAGAGAATACGGCAAGCAATTCGTGCGCCTTGTACTCTGTTATTGTTTCGTCTATGCTGATACCTACTTCTCCTGCTTCGTAATAGCGCAGGTTGATGTCACGCATTTCGGCAAATTCACGAACGGTGTATTGCGATACTCCGCTCGGTAAACCTATTTTGAGGGTGTCGAAATATTGCTCGTTCAGTATCGTATAGCCCAGTTCTTTCAGCTCGTCTGCTATGAGTGATGTAGCCGAGTGTATCTGAGTAGCGATATTCTTTAAGCCTTTTGGCCCGTGATATACAGCATAGAATCCTGCCATCGTGGCCAGTAATGCTTGAGCCGTACAAATATTGGATGTTGCTTTTTCACGTTTGATATGTTGTTCACGAGTTTGCAGTGCCATGCGATAGGCCGGTTTACCATAGGCATCTTTCGATACGCCGATGATACGTCCCGGTACATTACGTTTAAACTCCTCCTTCGTTGCAAAGAACCCTGCCGAAGGACCTCCGTAAAACATAGGGACACCAAAACGCTGGCTGCTGCCGAATGCGATGTCTGCACCCCATTCTCCGGGAGGAACAAGCAGTGTAAGCGCCATCAGGTCTGTAGCTACAGATACCTTGCAGTCGAGGCTATGTGCCTTTTCGGCAAATGCTTTGTAATCTACAATATTCCCGTTCGAGTTGGGATATTGGATAATTGCGCCAAAAAATCCGTCTGAAAGATCGACCGTATTATAATCGCCAACTATTACCTCAATACCCTGTGGCTCCATGCGTGTGTTGATCACAGCCAAGGTTTGCGGGAATATATTTTTATCAACAAATAGTTTATTTACATTATTCTTTATCTGGTCGCGCGTGCGGAGATTGAACATCATTGTGGCAGATTCTGCTCCGGCTGTGGCTTCGTCGAGTAGCGAACAGTTGGAGAGAGGTAATCCTGTAAGATCGCTTACGGTGGTCTGGAAGTTCATCAACGCTTCGAGTCGTCCCTGCGAAATCTCCGCCTGATATGGAGTATATGAAGTGTACCATACCGGGTTTTCGAATACGTTGCGGAAGATGGGGGCAGGGCATACGGTATCGTACCATCCCATGCCGATGTACGATGCGCAAATACGATTCTTCGATGCCATCAGAGCCATTTCCTCAGCATATTCGTATTCGCTTAATGCTTCCGGTAGATTAAGACCGTTCTGCAATCTTATATTTGCAGGGATGGTTTGATCTATTAGTTTATCCAGCGAATTGACGCCGATTTTAGACAACATTTTTTTTTCATCTTCTGCATTGATGCCGATGTGGCGGTGTTGAAATTTTTGGGTCTCCATGGATTCTAAGTATCGTTTTATTGTAAATAAAAATTGTTTCTAGCTTCTTCTCTGATCGTGGTCAACGGCCCGTGACCCGAATATACCACTGTGTCGGCAGGTAGTTTCATCAGTTTCTCTTTTATGCCGTCTATCAGTTGTTTGTGGTTGCCTCCCGCCAGGTCGGTACGTCCTACACTGCCTCTGAATAATACATCGCCTACGAATACGCAACCGGCTTCCTGATTGTAGAAAACAATACTGCCCGGCGAGTGTCCCGGTATTTGCATTACTATCAGCCTTTGATTACCAAAGGTTACAACATCGTTTTCGTTCAGATATTTTCCCACCTTGGGTATTCTCGTATCCTCATTTGTGAAGCCAAACATTTGTAATTGGGTAGGGAGTTGTTCGAGTAAGAACTCATCACCCTTGTTGGCCATTGTTTCCAGTTTGAATTGCTCGTAGATAAAATTGTTTCCGAATACGTGATCGAAATGTAGATGTGTATTTAGTAGATGTTTTACAACTAACTCATTGTCTAAGATGAAGTTCAGCAAAAGCTCTTTCTCATCTTGAAAAAAACAACCCGGATCAATGATAACGCACTCTTTTGTTTCATCGTATGCGATATATGTATTCTCACTGATGGGGTTAAATTCAAATATTTTTACTTCCATATATATATTAGTAACTGTCTGTTAAAAAAGATTCTACAATGTATAGTCATTGCCCTCGCAAAGTTACCAGTTTTTAGTCAGAACTAATATTGTAGGCTTGACTTTTTATCAGTTTGATAGGAAGTTTACAAGTTGTTAACTAATTTATTATCGTCATTACTGAAAATAGATGTTATAGCAAATGGTTTAGGTGTAAAATGTTTATATTCATTTGTTTAAATCAAGCGCGGCTAAGTGCTGTCTTTTAGAGCTTCGTCTTATCCCTTTTATTGAGGCGTAGTATATTATTTCGGTTTCATTTTGTATGCAACAGCAGAGGTTATTGTATTATTAGCTGTCTGATTGTACGCCCATTTATGCCTAAAAAAAAGAATGTTCTATAAGCATTAAATAAATTCGTAATGTGAATTTTCTTTAAAAGGAATAATTTCTTAAAATATTTTTTATCCTCAGGAGTCTACATAAATAGAGCACTCTTAATAAATAGATTGTAAAATATAAAACTGAATAAATTATGAGAACAAGAGGTTTTGGAATGGGATTCTTTGGTGGAAACCCTTTCCATAATGATGCAAGAAAAGAATTTAAGGAATCATGGTCTAAAATGACTGATAGCGAAAAATTGGAGTTTATGAATAAACGGATGGAAGGCCTTGATAATCACGAAGACCATTTCTCTGTAGAGGCAATAGACTCCCGATGTGAAAAGTGGATGAATATGTCGAGCGAGGAAAAACAAGCATTTGTTGACGAAAAGAAAAAAGCTTTCGAATGTCGCATGCATGGTATGCACGGACATTTTGGTTTTGGACAATAACCAATAATTATATCAGAGAATCGGTTGTGATGGTGTCATTGCAACCGATTTTTTTTTGAAGACTAACTTCGATACGGAAACAATTTCAAAGTATTTGAATCGGTAAGTTTTTAATTAAAAATACATGTAAATTTATCGGTTGTAAAGAAATATATCTATTATTAGCTTTGTTATAAAAAGAGGATATGAAAAAAGACGATATATTTTATGAAGCATTGGTTGCCAAAGACCCTTCATTCGAAGGAACATTCTTTGCGGGAATAAAGACAACAGGGATCTTTTGCCGTCCTACATGCACAGCCCGCAAGCCAAAAAGGGAGAATGTAGAGTTCTTCGCTTCTGCAAAAGACGCCATACTCAAAGGATACAGAGCCTGCAAGGTTTGCCATCCGATGGAGAAAGCAGGGAGCACCCCCGAATATGTAGACCGTGTATTAAGGCTTTTGGACGAAGACCCATCTTTGAAGCTCAAGGATTACGATCTGTTGAAGCTGGAAATAGAGCCAAGTAAAATCCGCCGTTGGTTTCTCAAGAATCATGGTATCACCTTTCATGCCTATCAGCGTATGTACAGGATAAATACAGCATTCAAAAAATTACAGACCGGCACATCTGTCACCGATATTGCTTTCGATTCGGGCTATGAGTCTCTCAGTGGCTTCAACGATTCGTTTAAGAAGGTGTTGGGTGTATCGCCCAAAAACAGTAAAGAAAAGCACGTCATAGACTTCACCCGTATAGAAACAGACTTGGGTACAATGGTGGCTTGTGCTACGGATAAAGGGGTATGTTTGCTCGAATTTTCGGATCGTAAAGGATTGGAAACCGAACTGAAACAATTAGCCAAGTATCATAATGCTAATATTGTGCAGGGACAGAACAAATATTTTAAACAACTGAAAGAAGAATTGGACGCCTACTTTGAAGGAAGATTGAAAGAGTTTAATGTTCCGTTGGATATATCGGGCACAGATTTTCAGAAACAGGTATGGCAAGCACTCGTTGAAATTCCCTATGGCACTACCTCTTCTTATCTCAGGCAGGCGGAAGTGTTGGGCAAGCCACTGTCGGTAAGGGCTGTGGCTAATGCAAACGGCATGAACAAGATTGCGATCATAATACCGTGTCATCGGGTTGTGGGTTCCGACGGATCGTTGACAGGCTATGCGGGAGGATTGTGGCGCAAGCAGAAGCTTATCGATCTGGAAAAAGATAATAAACAAAAATTATCCTGAACGAAAAGGAATGTCTCTTTAGCGAGAGAGTCCTCACTGCGCTCAGGATAATGAAATTATATAGGATTAATATGCTGCGGTAAAGCGTTGGAGAGGGAATTTGTGGTTCTCAATTTCGTCAACAATGGCTACAGACAGATCCTCAACAGAGAGGATAGATTCTCCGTCTTTGTCGAACACAGGTTCGTCTGTTCCCAATCGATACTTACCTGTCCGTCCTGTTTTGATGCCTTGGTGCATATTGATGGCTGGCGAAAACATTGTCCAATCCAGTTCTGTTTCTTTTTTCAAGATATTCAGATAGTCTCTTGCTGCGGTAGCTCCCGGTTTTATTTCTTCGGGAAAACCTTCATCGTCTACAAGTTGTTTGCCGTCTATATAGAGGCTGCCTGCTCCTCCGATTACGATATAACGTTTTACACCTGCTTCTTTTACTGCTTTCTGTATTGCTTCCGATCCTTTAATGAAATCGTCGTATATATTCGGGTTAGTCCATCCGGGATTGAATGCGCTTAGCACAAGATCGTTGCCTTTAAGTGCTTCTACCAATGCTTTCGTATTTGTAACATCCAAGGCAACTGTCTTAGGGTTTCCGTCTTTCACCGGAATTTTATCCGTAGAGCGTGCAAATGCTGTTACTTCATACCCTCTGTTTACTAACTCTGTCAACAGGTGTGAGCCTACAAATCCTGTGGCTCCTATTAATGCTATTTTCTTCATAACTTTATTATTTATTGATTAATTTCTCTTATACTGTATGCTTTCGTGTTACAGTTTTGATTAAATTTTTTTATTCAAATCTATTGCTGAAATCAGCTAACGTTTGGTTAGCTAGTCGGCTTATCATTATATTTTCGGCTTCTTTATTCAGGTCGTACAAATGCTCGTTTATTTGTTTGCCAACAGGGCACTTCGGGTTGGGCGATGCCAGTTCGTTGCCCAGAATGGAATGTGTGCTTACGATCTTATATACGTCCGAAATGAATATTTCGTTGGCAGGTCTGGCAAGCATACACCCTCCGTTTTTACCCTCCTTACTTATAACAATATTATGCTTGCGAAGGTTTGACAGCTCTTTTCTTACCAATACAGGATTGATATTCATACTCCCCGCCAAAAAATCGGAGGAGAGCAGCTCGTCCGGAAACTTGGAGAGTAATACTAATATATGCATTGATATGACAAATCTGCGATCGTTCATTCTGTAATTATATTTATTACAGTACAAAGGTAGATAAAAATTTTATACTACAATATAAAAGTGAAGAAAAATCTACCTTTTTATTATAGGGGAGAGATGTTTCCCTCGTCTGTATGACAGGCAACGATCATTCGTGTAAACATTGGAGAAAACGCTTAAAATATTTTAATTGCACGGGTCTCTTGCAATTCCATCCTTACTATTTTCTCATTGAGTAATGTAATTACAAAATCTTTGGTAGGTGAATTTGTCCCGTCTGTATAGGGGTATGACAAAAAAGAGGCATAGAAAAATAACGAGTAAATTTTTCATCACCGATAAATTTAAGGTTAGTAGTAAGAGATATTTTCTTATCTCAGATCAGCACATAAACGATCTTCTTTGTCTTAAAGTACTCTTCTTCGAAGTACATCGACAGGTCGTCCGCCTCGGCTGTTTTCTTAAATGGCTTTAGTTCACCTTCCAAGTTTCCTCCTTTGAGGCATATCAGTCCGTTTGGCAGAGCATTTTGCTGTTCTTTCGATACGTTTTTCCGTATGATCTTCACCAAATCGGGTAGAGGCATTACTGCACGGCTTACCACAAAGTCGAATTGTTCTTTTACCTCTTCGGCACGACAATGGCGAAACTGAATGTTTTCTAATCCGATAGCGCTCGAAACTTCTGTAGCAACCCTTACCTTTTTTCCGATACTGTCTACCAACAGGAAGTTACACTTAGGAAACAATATAGCGAGGGGTACTCCCGGAAAGCCGCCTCCTGTACCTACATCCATAATCTTAGAGCCGTCTTTGAACTGAATCAGCTTGGCTATTCCCAACGAATGAAGTACATGGTGGGTATACAGATTTTCGATGTCTTTGCGTGAAATTACATTTATTTTAGAATTCCAATCCGCATACAGATCGTATAGAGCAGCAAATTGTTGTTTTTGCTTTTCTGTAATATTAGGGAAGTATTTAAGAATTATATCCATTATTTTCCTGAGTAGATAGAAATTGGAGAATTGTCTTTTAATATCGGGTACAACTCACTATATGTAAACGGAACTTTGATTGTACCCAGCGATGGTGCTGAGTATTCGCCCTGATTGAATAGGTAAGTTATTCCTTTATCGTCTATCGAAAAATTGTTATTGGCTGCGATGTCTTCTATACCCCAATATCCGAATTCGAGAAGGTCTTCGGCTGTCTTCACATTGTTCTGTGCCACGATCTTATCGGTAAGCATTGTGTTGAGCAGCTTTTTATATTCGGGGATAAATATGTCTTTCTCTGTAACTACATTTCCTGTCTTCAGGTCTATATTCAGATTTTTGTAGAATGTCGACGAGTTAGCACCACCTTTAAAGTCCATCGATGACGTCTGGTACGATATGATACCTCCTCTATCGAATATCACTTGAGAGTTTAGCGTTTTGTAGAACGAAAAGTAATCTTCGCTATCTTCCGAACTTTCCCAATCGGGGAACTGCACTTTTGCAGCTTCCTTGTAGTTAGCAATATAATTGGTTACATATTTGTCTACCGCATTTGCCGGCGAGAGCGATTCCGAAGACTCGTCTTCAAACATTGCATAGTTAAACTCCTTTTGTATCTTGGCCAGCATAATACTGTCTTCATATTTTGCAGGGAAGATATAATTTATTTTTATAGAGCACGAAGGCTTCGTGGAGTCGTTATCCAAATGGTATATTTTTGACACACTAATAGAGTCGTATACTATATTGTTTACTGTATCCGTTTTTTTGTTTTCACATGAAAAAAATAAAAAGGAAAATATAAATAATAAACTGATATGTGTAGAGGCGAATTTCATAAGAACATCATTTAATTTCTACTACTGTATATACTATTAACGTTAAATCTGTGCTAATAGTTTTTTATTTCTTTTCATGAAGCAAATATACGACAAAAAGGACAAGGGATGCCTTTTTTTGTTAATCTTTTATGAAGTAAATTTTCAATAGAGTGCCTCTAAGGTGTGTTTATATTAACTTTTTGGTAGTATGAAGTTTCTGCCGATTAACGGCTATTTGCTCCTATTTTTATATCTTTGTGACATCTAATAATTCTTATCTAAAGCAATTTATATGCAATTAATCGATGGTAAAGCCATATCGGCTCAAATGAAAAAAGAAATAGCCGAAGAGGTCGCAAAAATAAAAGCCGCAGGAGGTAAAACCCCTCATCTGGCAGCAGTATTGGTGGGGCACGACGGCGGAAGCGAAACTTATGTTGCCAGCAAAGTGCGTACGTGCGAAGAGGTAGGCTTTAAGTCGTCCCTTATACGTTTCGAGGATAACGTAAGCGAAGAAGAGCTCTTGGCTTGTGTAGATAAGCTGAACAAAGATGCTGACGTTGACGGGTTTATCGTTCAATTGCCATTGCCCAAACATATATCAGAACAGAAAGTAATAGAAGCTATCGACTATCGCAAAGACGTAGACGGATTTCATCCGATCAATGTAGGGCGTATGTCTATCGGTTTGCCATGCTTTGTGTCGGCAACTCCGGCGGGGATACTCGAATTGCTGAAACGATACGATATTCCTACTCAGGGTAAACACTGTGTAGTGCTCGGTCGAAGCAATATTGTAGGAAAACCGGTTGCAAACCTAATGATGCAAAAAGGATATCCGGGCGATGCCACAGTAACCGTATGCCACAGCCGCACACCAAATATAAAAGAAGTTTGCCAAAGCGCCGATATTATTATTGCAGCGTTGGGCGTTCCCGAGTTTCTGAAAGGAGACATGGTGAAAGACGGCGTTGTAGTGATCGATGTGGGTACTACACGCGTGCCTTCTACTGAGACTAAATCAGGATTTAAGTTGAAAGGAGATGTTGCTTTCGATGAGGTAGCCGCCAAAGCATCGTTTATCACACCTGTACCGGGTGGGGTAGGGCCTATGACTATTATTTCCCTGATGAGAAATACATTGCTGGCAGGAAAAAACGAAATATACAAGTAATATTTTTCTGAGAAGAAGAATCCTATAGAGTGCGACGATATCGTTTCACTTATAAAAAAATAAAGGCTACTTTTCACAAAGCGGCCTTTACGATTATTTATCCAATAGTAGAATCACGGACGACCTCCGTTCCCTCCTGTTGAGGTTCCGATGCTGGTAACCATCGAACTTGGTGTGAAAGTTATAGCTGTCGTTCCTTTTGAGTATATTGCCGATGAATACAGTCCGTGGAAATTGCTGCCCCCTGACACACTGCCGCCTTTGTAAATCGTATACGTTACATCCGACTTCATATCGGGAGAGCTGAACAGTAATGTCATTTGGCTGTATGTTCTGGGTACTTTGTAAGTTAATATTCCCGTACCATCTGATGCTTCTATATGGATCAGATCGCCCGAAGTCCCCGTTGTTCCGTAAACAACAGATCGCTGAGTACTTACTCCTGACGTAGGAGTACTGGTTGCCCCACCTGTACCTACAAGAATACCTCCTGTGATTTTGAACATATTGTTGTCGCAGTCGAAACCTTCTTCCGGTACTGTTGTACCCGAGGATATGATGGTGCCACCTGTTATAGTCATTGTTCCGTTCGAGTCTATACCATCATTTGAGGTGCTGTAGCAATATATGTTTCCTCCGTTGATGGCTATGTGATTGGAGGCATTGATACAATCGTCGTATGCTTCAATTTCGATTGTTCCATTGTTGATTGTCAGTATTTTCTTGCTCTCCAATCCCTCAGCCTCTTCTTTGGTTGTTTTGATAATTATAGAGCCGCCGTTTACGGTAACATTGCCGTCGCTTTTTATGGCTTTGGCTGCCGTATCGTCCGAGCCATATTTGAATAGATCCCCTGTAGTAGATACATTTATCGTTCCATCGTTGATGATAAGATCTCCATCTACACTGATGCCTTTTCCCCCTGCGCCGGATGCTGTTATGTTAATCACACCTTTATCTATTGTGAGGGCTCCATCGCATTTTATGCCCGCCGCAGATGATATGTCTTTGTCGTCGGTATCGTAATACGCACTGCCTGTTGTTGCCAGAGTAAGCTCACCGCCTCCTATTGTCATATTGCCTCCGGCATTAAAAGCTTTTGCCGCAAGCCCCGAAGTACTGATGTTGATTGTACCCCCTGTGACGCCGATTGAGCCGATGTCACTTTTTATGCCTGCCGCTTTTTGTCCTGTGGTAGTGATATTTATAGTGCCTCCACTGATGGTTATAGAAGAATCTATGGATGTATCTGTGTCTTCGTAAGAGGCTACAATGGCATCGTCGTCGCTTTTTATAGTGATATTTCCAGCATAAATTTTGATGTACCCTTCGCCGCAGTCTATACCATCGCCCGAGGCCTTGATGTTGAGCGTACCTCCATCCATCCTGAAATAATCTTTGGCGTGGATACCGTCACTTACTGCGCCCGATATGGTGATGTTACCTCCTTTTATACGAATGTAGTCGTCACTGCTGATTGCGTGCTTGTGTCGTCCTATAACAAGTAGATTTCCATTTCCCTGAAAATTGAGCTGTCCTTCGCTGAAGAAAGCCCCTTTCATATCTTCGTCGTTGTAGGCTGTATAAGTGCTGCTGTCTACCAGTCGGTTAGACGTTCCTCCCACTAACATTACGGTTACTTTTTTGCCCGATTGTACGTTCAGTGCAGGGCCGTCTGTGCTTATTATGCTGACACCATTGAGTCCTAACCCGAACTTGTAATCGCTATAAATTTTGAAAGAACCACTCTTTATCGTTCCCGAAAGTACATAGTTGATTTCTGTGGTTGTGTTTGTAGATGTTACCACCACATTTCCATTGGATTGGGTTATGCTTACCCCTTCATTTTCGTAAGGGTTTGTAATCGTTACGATATTATCGGTATAGGCAATAGTAACGGCATCCACAAAGGTTGTATCCTTTGTGTTGGTAGTGAAGTCTTCATCAATAACGATTTCTTCATCATCTTCGTCATTAACAGGATCATTGTCGTTGCTACACGCTATTAGAAGCATGCAACATATTGTAAAAAATAAAGTAAAGATTTTTCTAGAATTCATATTATTGGTCTTGTGTGAATTAAGACAATAATATTATAATCTTTAGGAAGAAAAAACAAGCAAGTTCGACAAACAGGATGATTTGTTCGATGAATATTGCTAAAATAAAGGATGGAAAGTAGGATTACTTTTCCGAAATCGCTTCGGATTCGGTTTTAGCTTCCGCCTCTACTTCTTTTTCCGCTTTGTCTTGCATATTCACATATACTTCGTTTTGCAATTGCTGCTGTTTCTCATACAGTTGCAGTATGTGGTTGCGGAAATTGTTGTCACGTTGAAGCTTGTTGAAAGCTTCTTTTGCTGCCTTCTGTTGCGATTCTTTCTTCGAGTAGCCTGTACCTAGTCCGGCTTGCTCGCCGAGTATCACAACGGCAGTCTTGAAAATAGGGGTATTGTTTTCGTCTACAAAGCTGTCGACGAGATCGAAGCTAACCGATATTTTTTGCTTTTGGCTCCATTCTATCAGTCGCGACTTGTAGTTTGCCTCCTGCTCGGCTACTGTATCAATATTCAGATGTTCTTTGATGAGGCGTTCGAGAACAAACTTCTTCGACACCCTGTATCCCTGATCTAAATAGATAGCACCTATCAATGCCTCCAGTGCGTTGCCATACATGTGGGTATTGGGTGTTGTATTGCGGGCAGATGTTTTTATTAGTTTGTCGATACCCAGTTCGAGTGCTAATTTGTTTAAAGTTTCACGTTGGACGATCTTCGAACGCATATTGGTAAGGAATCCTTCTTTCTTATATTCAAACTCCTTGAATACAATATCGGCAACAATAGCATCGAGGATGGCATCGCCCAAAAACTCGAGCCGCTCGTTGTTGATCCATTTGCCGTCTTTCAACTTTATAGAAGATGATTTGTGCAAAAGAGCTTGCTCATAGAGCGTTATGTTGTACGGATAGAACCCAAATATTTTGTAAAAAGAAACATAAGGCTCCTTCCCTCTTTTAGGAAGAAGCCTTATTCCACGATATATCTTTCTAAGCACGCGACTTATTTCTTGAACTTCTTTACTATTATACAAGCATTATGTCCTCCAAAACCGAATGTGTTTGAGAGAGCTGCGTTTACAGTCCTTTTCTCAGCCTTACTAAATGTTAGGTTCAGCTTATAATCAATTTCAGGATCTTCGTCTCCTTCGGTGAAGTTGATTGTCGGCGGAATTATATCATTCTGTACCGACAGTACGCAGAACATTGCTTCCAACGCTCCCGCAGCACCTAAGAGGTGGCCTGTCATGGATTTTGTAGAACTGATATTCAGGTTATAAGCATGCTCACCAAATACCTCTTTGATTGCTTTGATTTCTGATGGGTCGCCAACCGGAGTTGATGTTCCATGTACGTTTACGTAATCAAGCTCAGTTGGGCTCATGTGAGCATCTTCAAGTGCATTTTTCATTACTAGTTTCGCACCCAGTCCTTCGGGATGTGATGCTGTGAGGTGATAAGCGTCGGCAGACATTCCGCCTCCTACAACTTCAGCATATATTTTTGCTCCACGTGCAAGTGCATGTTCCAATTCTTCGAAAATAAGACATGCCGAACCTTCTCCTATTACAAACCCGTCGCGACTCTTGCTGAACGGACGAGATGCTGTTTGAGGAGAATCGTTGCGTGTAGACAAAGCTGTCATTGCGTTAAAACCACCAACACCCGCCGGAGTGATTGCTGCTTCGGCTCCTCCCACTACCATTACATCTGCTTTGCCCAAACGGATTTGGTCGAATGCGATGATAGAGCTATGTGTAGATGAAGCACAGGCAGAAACAGTTCCAAAGTTAGGTCCACGAAGACCGTGACGTATCGAAATCAATCCTGCTGCAATATCCGAAATCATCTTAGGGATAAAGAACGGGTTGAACTTAGGCCCCATATCTTCGTGTGTATAGTAGTATGCAACTTCTTCTTCAAAAGTCTTGATACCACCTATACCTGCCGAAAATATAACACCGATTCTGTCACAGTTTTCATTTTCAAAATCAAGTTTTGAATCTTTTATGGCTTCTTCGGACGAACCGATAGCCAGTAATGTATATCTGTCACACTTGCGGATTTCTTTTCTATCCATCAATCCCGACGGATCGAAATCTTTAACTTCGCAAGCAAACTGTGTTTTAAATTTTGACGCATCAAAATGAGTAATAGGTCCAGCCCCACTCATTCCTTTCAAAGCATTCTCCCAAGTAGTTGGGACATCGTTGCCTAACGGAGTTACCGAGCCTAGACCTGTTACTACTACTCTTTTAAATTCCATAAATGACTATTGGAAAAAAGATTATTTTGCATTTGCTTCAATGTAAGAGACAGCATCTCCCACTGTAGCGATTTTTTCAGTCTGATCATCTGGAATAGAAATACCGAATTCTTTTTCAAATTCCATGATTAATTCTACTGTGTCAAGTGAATCTGCTCCCAAGTCATTTGTAAAGCTAGCAGTATCAGTAACTTCAGACTCTTCTACACCTAACTTATCAACAATGATTGCTTTCACTTTTGATGCTACTTCTGACATAATTTTTAGTTTTGATTAATAATAAATTTTTTATTTTTAATTTTGTCGATGCAAAGTAACAGTTTTTTATCCATATGTAACAAATATTTTATGGATAAAATAGTTAAAATTGCACATATTTTTTACTTGTGTGCATAATCGCTAAAAAACACTCATGATTAAAATCGCTATTTTTGCCTCAGGTTCAGGATCTAATGCCGAGAACATCGCAAACTACTTCGCAGAGAGTAACACTGTTTCCATTCCCCTTATAATATCAAATAAGAAAGATGCTTATGTGCACGAGCGTGCAAAGAAGCTGGGGATAAAATCGGTTACCTTCTCCAAAAACGAGTTCGAAACATCTGATGCTGTGCTCGACTGCCTGAAAGAGAATAAAATAGACTTTATTGTTCTTGCAGGTTTCCTACTCAAAGTTCCCGACAATATATTAGAAGCATATCCCGGTAAGATAGTGAATATCCATCCAGCGCTTTTACCTAAGTTTGGGGGAAAGGGGATGTATGGCGACAATGTTCATAAGGCTGTAGTAGAAGCCGGAGAAACAGAGTCGGGCATTACGATACATTATGTGAATGAGAATTACGATGAGGGGGCTATTATTTTTCAGGCAAAATGCCCTGTGCTGAAAAGTGATACCTATGAAGATGTCGCAAAAAAAGTGCATACACTTGAGTATACGCACTTTCCGGTTGTTATTTCCAGTGTCTTAGATCAGACCTTCTAATTCGATTGGTTTTCTGTATTGCCTTCAGGCTCGTTTACTTTCACCTCTTCGTTGTTCACCGTTCTGGCTCTTACGATAGTCCGTCGGTCGCCACTAAGCACTGAGGTGTTATCTTTTTTTGTTTTAATATTCTTATCTGCTGCACCTTGTGTCGGCTGCTGAACAGGATTGTTCGTTTGTTGCTCTGTCGTTGTCGGTTCGGGCTGATATACAGGCGATGTTACAGTCTGTCGATTGTCGTTATACTGGTCTGCCCTATCAGCCTTTATTCTTCTTACAGAACGTTTAGGAGCTTTTTCCTCTTTCTTGTCTATTATTTTGGTATTTACTGTTGGTGTTGGCATTATCGGTGACGGATACACGTAATTGTCGGAGCTTTTCTCGGCTGCCCACAAATTGAGCTTGTTGATTGCCCTCTCGGTAACGGTAATCCATACTTCGCCATTCGGATTGCCCGATGCTGTATTTTGTATTATGAAATCACGCTTCACTACATCGTTAGGCGATAGCCGGTCTACAACTTCGGACTGTACCCTTGTGCCATTGATAAAGTATAAAGGTTTGTTGCCATACTTAACATATTCCTGAGCCAACTCGTCGGCAGATTTTTTCAGCATTTCCTGCTGGATGCTATCCGCTATTATGCGTGCTCTCTTTTCTTTGTCGCGGCTATCTATATTGGCTTTCGACAAACGATAAGCTAAGCTTGTGTTGCCCGTTTTCAAGAGAATCTGGTCTTTTTCTATTTGTCCTATCAGCCTGTCGATGTCCATAAGTGCACCTTCGAGCGAGTTATAGTCTGACTTAAGGATAGCTGAAACGGAATCTGCGTCCGCTCCCATTTTATTAAACAAAAATTTGTTCTGGGGGTCTTTTTCGCCTCTGTTGCTAACGATCAGCGTTGTGTCTTTTGTAGTCACTATATATTTGTTTCCTTTTTTCTGGGCATAAGCTAAAAAAGGAAGGAGTGATGCTATCAAAACGAGTATGATATATTTGCTTATATTCATTTGTTTGTGTTCGCTTTTGAAATTTATATATACGTCAATATTCTTTTACTTAAGTATATAATGCGCAAATATACAAGATTTTTCGTGAATGATAATGGGTCTTACATTTTTTAGTATAAATAAGGTGGGTTTTTAATTTTTTATAAACTTCTTATGCTTGAAACACTGCCTTTATTTTCGTACTTTTGCGTAAAATAAATCAACTATTAAAATATTAATCATGGCAACACCATCATTTAAGTACCAAGAGACGTTTCCATTAGAGAAGGATACCACAGCGTATTATTTACTCTCGAAAGATCATGTTTCTACAGCTAATTTTGAAGGACAAGAGATATTGAAAGTACAACCTGAAGCTCTTACTTTACTGGCGCAACATGCTTTTCACGATGTAGAATTCTTATTACGCCCCGAGCATCAAGAGCAGGTGGCAAAGATATTGTCTGACCCCGATGCCAGCGACAATGATAAATTTGTGGCGCTTACATTCCTGCGCAACTCCGAGATTTCGGCAAAAGGGGTGCTCCCTTTCTGTCAGGATACAGGAACAGCCATCATTATGGGTAAGAAAGGGCAAAATGTGTGGACAGGCGGCAACGACGAGGAAGCCTTGTCGAAGGGGGTGTACAATACATTTACCGAAGACAATTTGCGCTATTCGCAAAATGCGCCTCTGGATATGTACAATGAGGTGAATACAGGAACCAACCTGCCTGCGCAAATAGACCTGTATGCCGTAAACGGAAATGAATATAAATTCCTTTTTGTAGCTAAGGGTGGTGGTTCTGCAAACAAAACATATCTCTATCAGGAAACAAAAGCATTGCTTACACCTGAGAAGCTGGAGCCGTTCCTGATCGAAAAAATGAAATCGTTGGGTACAGCAGCATGTCCTCCTTACCATATCGCATTTGTGATTGGCGGTACATCAGCCGAAACCAATCTGAAAACCGTTAAACTGGCTTCTACTAAATATTATGATGGTCTTCCTACTTCGGGTAACGAAGGCGGACGTGCGTTCCGTGATTTGGAAATGGAAGCCAAACTACTGAAGGCTGCTCAGGAGCTAGGGCTTGGAGCGCAATTTGGCGGTAAATTCTTTGCTCACGATATCCGTGTGGTTCGTTTGCCACGTCACGGTGCATCTTGTCCTGTGGGCATGGGGGTTTCTTGTTCGGCCGACAGAAACATAAAAGGAAAGATCAACAAAGACGGTATATGGCTCGAAAAAATGGAAGATAATCCAACAAGGCTTATTCCTGAAGAATTGCGTAATGCCGGCGAAGCAGGAGGTGTGAAAATAGACCTCAACCGTCCGATGAAAGAAATACTTGAAGAGCTGTCTAAATATCCTGTTTCTACACGTTTGTCACTCACAGGTACAATCATCGTAGGACGTGATATTGCCCATGCTAAACTTCAAGAACGTATCGATAAGGGTGAAGGGCTTCCTCAATACATCAAAGATCATCCGATCTACTATGCAGGACCTGCAAAAACGCCTAAAGGATATGCAAGCGGTTCGATGGGGCCAACTACTGCAGGACGTATGGACTCGTATGTAGACGCATTCCAAGCTAATGGCGGCAGCATGATAATGATTGCTAAAGGTAACCGTAGCCAGCAGGTAACCGATGCTTGTCACAAACATGGCGGATTCTATTTGGGAAGTATCGGCGGCCCGGCTGCAATACTTGCTCAGAATAGCATAAAGAGCCTTGAGTGTCTCGAATATCCTGAATTGGGAATGGAAGCAATATGGAAAATAGAAGTAGAAGATTTTCCTGCGTTCATCTTGGTAGACGACAAGGGCAATGACTTCTTCAAACAATTGAAACCGATTAACTGCTCTATGAGCTAATATATACTATAAGCAAGCAGTCTATGTGAGTGAATAAGCGGATATCAAATGAATGATACCCGCTTATTTTTTTATACGGAAGATTCCTCTCTTTAGACAACTTACAACTTAATATCTTGTTTTAAGGGCTATCTTGTCCAATTCCTTTATTTCGTCTTGCATGGTGAAAAACACTTTTCCGCCTTTAGATACTACTTCCCATGCTATTTCGCTCACAATGTCATTGATTACGTCCGGCTGATTGGTATCTTGTACCAGTTCGAAGTTCCGCTCATCTATCATCCTCACGGGTTGCGAAAACTTGTCGTATACGATCAGCATCTCGCCATTTCCATCTATTGCAGCCCGGTAGATTTCCTGTAAATCGGTAAGAACTTTATGCTTGGATATTGCTTCTTTCATTTCTACAATGGCTTCCGACCTGTGTTCATGCATATACTGCTTCATTATCTCCCAGCCGGGTTTTACTACATCGTGCGGCTTCGAGTTGTTGTAGTCTATCGATGTGTATCCTATATAGATGTCGGGCTTATCGGCTACTTGCATCAGTTTGCTGAAATTGTCTTCGGTAGAAACAACGACACACTCCAGCTCGGTTTCCTGATTCACCTTCACCACGGCTTTATCAACCTGATTGAAGAACTCACGGACAAGGTCGTCTACACGTTTGGCATCGCTTCTCTCTGCCCTGTTGGGTATGTAATACGGCGATCCTTCAAACGGAAACCCATCGCTCTTTACTTCTTCTTCAATTCCATCTCCTAAAGCTTTGTATAGCTGTACCCCTCCTTGCGATAATACAAGTATCAGGTATTCTTTACTGCGGTTGTACGCTTTTATCAGGGGGCGCAGATTAAATGTACTGCTAACATTTAACCTATCTTCGGGTACAGTCCACGACGTTCTGATGATTTCCTCCATATCGTTCGATAAGAATACATGAAGGCTGTCGAGATTGTTGTTCTCGTTCACTCTATTTTCCACAGTCGCTATCTTCTCCAGAAGGGGAGCTACTGTTCTTTTTCCATATTCGGCAACTATTTGCTTTTCTGCTTGCGAAAGCAGGTTTTTCAACAATATTTTATCTTTATCGCTGGCAGGGCGTGTTCTGTGCGTATTAAGAGAGATGCTAACACAAGGCCCTGCTGTTACAGTTGCCAGTTTTTTTATCTTTTCTTTTAATGCCATAATATATTTGTTTTGTAATTACGCTAGTAATATACGAAAAAAAAACCGTTTTTTTTCAATCGAGGAGATTGAGAACCCCTCTGAAATAGCTTCTTTTTCATAACATTATGTTTTTTTAATCTCTTTTTCTGTCGATGGATAGAGAAAGATCTCTTTCTTAAACCAGTTTAAGATTCTAGTCTATCGGAATGGCTAATTTTGTATTACTAATTCAAAAAAGATATCGAAAATGGAAAATAAAAGATTGAATATGTACAAAGCGGCTCCCGAGTTATACAAAGCAATGATGTCTCTCGAAAATGCTTTACAACAAACATCTCTGACTCCTATCGAAAAGGAGTTGATTAAAATAAGAGCTTCGCAAATCAATGGTTGTGCCTTTTGCCTGAACATGCATACCCGTGATGCTCGTAAAATCGGGGAGACCGAGCAGCGCATCTATTTGCTGAACGCATGGCATGAAGCAGGTGATTTATATTCTGAAAGCGAGAAGGCAATACTTCGTCTGACAGAAGAGATTACCCTTATCAGCAAAGGCGGTGTTTCGGCTGAAACATATCAACACGCAGAAAAGGTATTGGGAGTATCCAAGCTCGCTGAGGTAATAATGGCTGCGGTAGTTATCAATGGTTGGAACAGGATTGCCATATCCACAGAACTGCCGATAGACTAATCGCTTAAACAAACAATAGGGATAATCGGTAAAGATTATCCCTATTTGTTCTTCTGATCTAGTGTATTCTATTTTATTTGATGTATCTCATTCCATGTCCAACTGTATGGTCTACAAGAGAAACCACTATACACAAATTTATATTCCGGATCATATGTTCTAATCGATTTAAATGTTTTTTTAACCCCATTTACAGTTATAGTATAGCTTACTGTTACTTTTATATCTTCAGGGTCAATCTGTAACTTTCCATCAAGATAATGTCTTAAAAGATAAATAACCGGTTTCTGTGTACTATTGCTTCTCCAAGTTGGTAAATTAGTTAATCCTATACATTCAAAATTCATAGTTGGGCTATACCAATTTGAGTGTAATGCTATTTTTGTTTTGCCGTCATCATAAAGCAAATCTGTATATTTATTGCTTATAGAAGTTACACGTATTGAATTAATTGGTTTCAATTTGCTTTTAGATACACTTGTTGTATTATAGTTTTCTCCAGGTAAATACCCTTGAGATGCAGCATGGCTTATTGTTAAATTATCCATGTAATTTTTTATATCTGGATTTATTGAGATATTCGATGGTGCGGTATTCAGTGTCTTAATAATGTTATAGCTAATTGCTGTTTGATTAGATAGTATTGAATACCTTGTCATTTCAGCATACTCTCCGATTTCGATAGTTGGTGGATCAATCAAATTCCAAATACCCAGCTTTTCAGATGAATTTATTGCCATTTGTAAAGGAGGTATGGTGGTCACTGTAGGGCCCTGAGCTTTGCCCTCAAGAAGGACTTTTCCTGAAGTTTTGAATTGGAGGGTATAGTTAGTCGTACTATTGCTCGTTCCACCCAGAAACGAACCAAATATGGCGTTTGTCCCTAGATCAAATAATGCTTTAAAATTTCCACTTATAATTGATTGTAATGTAGAAGAAGCTACATTTTTAATAGGTCTGTTATCTCCTCCTAAGCTTATGTTTCTTACTATCCAAGATTTAGCACTATCCGAAAGTGCAGTTAATGTACTTTTCGAAAAAGGATCCGAAGAATTATTTGATGCTGTAGAACTAATTAATGTGCCTGATGAAGTTGACTCGTAGCTTCCTTCTATTTTAATAGTGGTAATATTTTGTTGATAGGCATCTATTGTCAATGTTAGATTTGGTTGATTCTGATCAAAGGCTAGTTCAACCTGAAAACAATTCCATCCAATAGTAAATCCTTTTGTAGGATTTTTTGTTATATTCATAACATTTACACATTCAGGTCTTTTTAGAGAATTTTGCGAATATGTGAAAAATCCATCTTGATTATTAATTAATTTATTAGTTCCTCCATCAAACGTAATATTCCAATAGCCGTTGTTTCCGACAGTTGCTGTTTCTAAATAATAAAATCCTTTCAGAGTGCCGGTGAATCGATTATAAAAAATAAGATAATTATATAATGATTTGTTTTCAATCGTAGTATTGCGTAGCAATATCCATCCATCTTCCGCCTTAATATCTTTTCTTACATCATCTGGAATGTTAGACATTGAGTATGCATTGTTCCATGGTACATGTACTTTGTTCGATATATTTGGGATTTTAATTTCAGTCCAACTCTCCCATTCTCCAGGATTAATAACTAAGCCACTTTTTAAATTTTTTGTGTTTTGTGTTTCTGCAAGATCTTCGATGTTGTTGTCGGTGCAACTAACAATAAAAAGAAGCGATAAAAAAAAGATAGTTTTTTTCATAATATTAATTTTTATCAGGTTTGACTTCAACGAATGTTTAATTACTGACAATAAATTAAGTAAATAAATATTAAATTATTGTATTTTTTTACTAAATATTTATTAATTTATAATTTTAAAGAGCTGTGAGAAAATTAAACCATCGACCTCTCAAATCTATTAATACTAAATACTCTGTGGAAAATTCATATAGATTTTTAGTATAAAAATAGAGGTATTTCAACTGAAATACCTCTATTGTAAAAAATCTTATTGAGGTTTTATTTATCAAACCTCTATACTGCCACTTTGCAATTCGCCTTCATTTATTTATCGGAATCCTCATCTTATAGAATGAACGCCAAACAAATACCAAGCCCAGAATTAAGAATGGTATAGCGATAAATATAGAATAATCGCTGTCAGGGTTGGAGCGCATTTCTATACAGATTTCTGTCGCCAACAAACCAAATAGGGTAGAGAACTTGATGATAGGATTTAGTGATACGGACGAAGTATCTTTAAATGGGTCGCCCACTGTATCGCCTATCACTGCCGCTTCGTGCAGCGGGGTATTCTTTTCTTTTAGGTCTACTTCTACTACTTTCTTAGCGTTATCCCAGCTACCTCCCGCATTGGCCATGTAGATGGCTTGGAACAATCCGAATACGGCGATAGACACAAGGTAAGCCACAAAGAAGTTAGGGTCGAGGAATGCAAACGCCAACGTGAGCGAAATAAGGGCGATAAATATGTTCCACATCCCTTTTTGTGCATATTGGGTACAAATCTTCACCACGGCGATAGAATCTTCGATGTCGGCTTCTTTTTTTGTGATGTCGAATGTGCGTTTGATGAATTCTACAGCACGATAAGCACCTGTGGTAACGGCTTGCATAGAAGAACCACTAAACCAGAAGATAACCGCACCACCACAGATAAGCCCGAGGAGTACCGGCGCATCGGTTAGAGACAGTTTCAGCAGCCCTACTTTTTCGAGCAGCAAGATGATGGAGAATATCATTGTTGTAGCACCTACTACGGCTGTTCCGATCAATACCGGCTTGGCTGTAGCCTTAAAGGTGTTTCCTGCCGAGTCATTTGCTTCGAGAAAATGTTTTCCGTTTTCAAAATTAGGAGTAAAGCCATAATCTTTCTTTATCTCTTCAGATATATTCGGTATGCTTTCTATTTGAGACAATTCGAATACCGATTGGGCATTGTCTGTTACAGGGCCATAGCTGTCTACGGCAATGGTTACAGGGCCCATACATAAGAAACCGAATGCAACCAACCCGAATGCAAAGATAGAGGCGTGAGGGCCTAATATGGCGTCCAATCCCATCTGTGCGGTAAAGAATGCACCTGTCATCAGCGCTGCGATGAGCAATCCTGTCCAGAATGCCCCGAAATAACCGGCTACAATACCCGATAGAATATTCAGTGACGGGCCTCCTTCGCGTGAAGCGGTGACGATTTCTTTCACATGTTTCGATTTGGAACTGGTAAAGAACTTCGTAAACTCAGGAATCAATACCGCAGCAAGTGTACCGCAGCTGATAATAATTGCCAATTTCCACCAAAGGCTGCCATTTGCCGGGTTGCCTGTGATTTCTACCATATCGCCCAACAAAAGGTGGCTCATAAAGAAGCTCGCAGAGATACAAAGAACAGCAGCGATAATGATGAGGCGCATCAAAGGAGATTCGAAGTCGAATTCCTTTTTATTTCCGTATAGTCTTTTCGATATAGCCTGATTGATAAAGAATGCACAGCCCGACAAAAAGTCCATCAAAAAACGCATTCCGAATATCCATACTATCAGTTTAGCCTGAATATGCGGATCTTCTACGGCTAATGTGATAAATGCAATCAGAGCAACCCCTGTTACACCGTATGTTTCAAATCCGTCGGCTGTAGGGCCTACACTGTCACCGGCATTGTCGCCCGTACAGTCGGCTATCACGCCCGGATTGCGGGGATCGTCTTCTTTCACTTTGAAAACAACCTTCATCAAGTCGGAACCGATGTCGGCAATTTTGGTAAAGATACCTCCGGCAATACGCAAAGCACTTGCTGCAAGCGATTCGCCAATGGCAAATCCCAAGAAACAGATACCTACTATTTCGCGAGGCACAAAAAGAAGAATAATAACCATAAGTACCAGCTCAAGAGAGATGAGGAACAGACCGACGCTCATGCCGGCCTTCAACGGTATATTAACGACATCCAACGGACGTCCTTTTAACGAAGCAAATGCGGTGCGTGCATTGGCATAGGTATTTACACGAATACCAAACCAAGCCACAGTGTAAGACCCTGCCATACCTACAATGGAGAATAACAAGACTTGAATAACAACCCCGAAAGACTGCCCGATCAATCCGAAGAAGTAGATGCATAGCACAAGGGCAATCAATGCAAACAACATCAGAAGGAATTTACCTTGCTGGATCAGATATGTCCGGCAAGTGGCGTAAATAGTAGCAGCTACTTTGAGCATAGAGTCGTGAGCAGGTAATCTCTTGATCTGACGGAACAAGAGAAGACTGAAACATAATGTTCCAGCAATGATCAGGGCACCATAAAATAAAAAATCCCATGAAGTAATCGCAGTTCCAAAGATGTGGAAGGTGCCCTCATGGAGATCAGGAATCGCCAGGTCGGCTTCGCTTGCAAACGTAGATAGGTTAACACCAAGAAGCAGACCAATCAGTAGACCAACATTTTTTAGTTTTTTCATGATAAAAAATTGTATTTAGATAGACAATAACAAACATACTCTCTCCCTAAAATACCAACTGAAAATATGTTTGTTTATCAGTTTCCGCTCCGAACTAAAAATTGTTTTGAATTTACAAAATTTAATCCTTTTTCGATCTATTTTTTGTTGATTTTCTTACCGTTAAAAAAACGTTTTAAGTAAAAATAACAATGGAGGAGTTAAATTAACATTTGGCTCGCCTCCATGCTTGTTTTATGATGTTTTTTATATGTTAAACAACATATTTTGCTTAGTAATAAGCCAATTACCTTGATGAGGCGGTGGATACCTTCAAAAATTATTGTTGCTTGAGTTTGTTTCGATTTAACAAATTACAGTTGTAAGAAGGAATAATTTCCTGCGATAAACGGATGAGATGCTTCGTTCCTCAGCTTGACAAAATCTTATATTAGTTTAAATTGATCTGCGTCTTGTAAGGCAGGAAATTTATTTCTGAATTTGATTAAATCCTGCATGTCGATTGTTCCGCTTACAATACCTTCTTCTGTTCCGGCTTCGGCGATGGTTTTTCCCATAAAGTCATAAAGGGCTGTTCCTCCGCTGTATTCTACATAAGGGTCGCTTCCTGTGCGGTTTACGGCTGCTACATAACAAAGGTTTTCTATGGCACGAGCCCGCACAAGGGTATTCCATGCATCGAGACGCACGGTAGGCCAGTTGGCTACATATATTATCATGTCATAGTCGCCCCTGTTGCGTGAATAAACAGGAAAGCGCACATCATAACATATTTGCAACAGAATGCGGAAACCGAGGTATTCTACAACGACTCTTTCTTCTCCGGCGGTGTATTCTTTATGTTCTCCCGCAAAGGTAAACAGATGGCGTTTGTTGTATGTCACATAGCTTCCGTTGGGTTTGACGAAATATAGACGGTTGTAGTATTTTCCATTCTCTTCGATGGCTACACTTCCTGCCAAAGCCATATTGCGGCGTAAGGCAATGGATTGCATCCACAGCAGTGTATCTGTGTCAGCCTTTTCGGCGGCACCTTTGGGCGATGTGCAAAAACCGGTGGTGAACATTTCGGGTAAAACGACAAGGTCTGTAGAATCTGATAACGAATCTATCAAATTCTCGACATGCTCTCTGTTGGCTTCAGGCTTCTGCCATACGATGTCAGTTTGCAGCAATTTAATGTTCATGTATATCAGATATTTATTTGATGATATTAGCTTCGAAGTTAAAGATTTTCTATAAAAGAAAAAAGTTACATTTTGTAAAAGTCTATTTTAATTTCAGGCAGAAATGAATTTTGCTTTTGCTTCGTATCATCTGTAACGATTTTTTGTAGATTTGTATATTGTTAAAACGAATGGAATCAATACCTGCATATAATTTTCATAAAACAAAATACGGAGAAGAACTCCTAATCGATGTTGTCAGGCTTGCAGATATACAGAAGTATATACAAAAAGATCCTGTGCACACATTGTCTTATTATGACATTACTTTTATAGAGAGTGATAATGTGGCGTTTGGTATCAACAATGCAAAGTACACATTGGATAACGGCGATGTTGTTTTTTCAAAGCCGGGAGATGTGCGTGCATGGATAAAAAGCGACAATACGCCCGATGGATATGCGCTAATCTTTGAAGGTGAATTTCTGCTTTCTTTCTTCAACGACCCGCTCTTTTTGCAAAGTCTTTCCTATTTCGGAACACAAAGAAAGAGCCATAAGATAAATATTGCTGCTATAAAGGAACGGATAGCATATCTGGTTGGCAATATAACAGCCGAAATACAAGACTATCAGTCGAAAGACAAACATATATTAAGGGCATTGCTTTATGAAATACTGATGCTCCTCGACCGTGAATACAAAAAGCAAAATGAAGGTGAAAGCGAAATGCGGGTAACACCGAGCAGGCATGTCGATTCTTTTGTAGAAGCAGTAGATAAAGACTTCAGGGAGTTTCACGACACTGCATATTATGCCGACAAGCTGTGTATAACACCTAATTATCTGAATGCAATCGTGAAAAAGGCGATGGGTGTAAATGCAAAGCTTTATATTCAGAATAAGATACTTGCGGAAGCAAAAAAGATGCTGGCGTATTCTAATTTGTCTGTATCTGAAATAGCCGAGCATCTTAATTTTGAGACTTCTTCTTATTTTATTCGCTTTTTTAGAAAATATACCCACTCCACACCGCTGCAATATCGCAATAGTGAAAAACGTTGAAAAGTGCTATTTCCTCCGTAGTTTATATCCTGATAAATAGGTAAACGATCTCTATTTTTGCTTAATAAGCATCTCTTTTATTAAAATGAGTAGGGAGTCTTTCTTACACTCAGAATGACAGAGAAGCGAAATGATAAAGAATACATAATCTAATAACAAAAAACATGGATAAAGAAATCATCAAAAACAAGATTCTCGCAATTGAGATTGCAGCTTTGGAACTTTGGAACACAGGAAACCCTGACGGTTATCTGGCTATTTACTCTCCTGACTTTACCTATTTTGATCCGTATCAGGAAAAAAGGCTTGACGGCTTTGAGAGAATAAAAGAGTTGTATGAGAGTATGAGAAATAATTTTCAGGTAGAGCGTTACGAAATGATAGACCCTGTGGTGCAAGTATATCCACAAACGGCTGTGCTGACTTATAATCTGATTTCTTATTCCGGCGAAGAGCTTTACCGATGGAATTGTACCGAAGTGTATCAATTGAACGACAAGGCTGAGTGGAAAATAATCCATAACCACTGGTCGCTGATAAAACCGTTGGGATAGTAATACTTCTTGTCATTAATAGTCTATTCCCTATACCTTATTATTATAAACGAAGCATCTCTACTATAATAGTGGAGATGCTTCTAATCATTGATCTGATAAATATCTTCAGCTTGTACCTTATCTATTATGTATCTCTACTTTTTGAGTAGGGGCTTTTTCTGCATTGCGTTTTTCTACCGAACTGATAAAGTTGTCGGCAAGATGCGCAAACGCCATTCCCGTGATCGTATTTTCGTTCAATGCTACAGGCACACCCTTGTCGCCACCTTCGCAAATGCTTTGTACGATAGGTATTTGTCCTAGTAATTGTACATTCATTTCTTCTGCCAGATTTTTTGCACCTTCTTTGCCGAAGATGAAATACTTGTTTTCAGGCAGTTCGGCAGGAGTAAACCATGCCATGTTCTCTACCAGCCCGAGAATAGGCACACCTACCTTTTCGTTGGTAAACATATTGATTCCCTTGCGGGCATCGGCAAGTGCTACCTGCTGAGGGGTGCTGACTACTACCGCCCCGGTTATTGCAAGCGTTTGCACCAGTGTGAGGTGGATGTCGCTTGTTCCGGGTGGGAAGTCGATAAGGAAATAATCGAGTTCGCCCCAGTTGCCGTCGTTTATCAGTTGCTTCAAGGCATTGCCTGCCATTGCTCCACGCCATACTACGGCGTCGTCTCTGTTGACAAAGAAACCTATCGAAAGCATTTTTACGCCATACTTTTCTATCGGAACGATGTATTCTTTTCCGTCAATCGGTTCGAGAAACGGGCGTGCTTCCTCTTCGTCAAACATTTTGGGTAACGAAGGTCCAAAGATATCGGCATCGAGCAAGCCCACCTTGTAGCCTTTGTTGGCAAGGGCAACCGCCAAATTTACCGATACGGTACTTTTTCCTACACCGCCTTTCCCGGACGATATGGCAATGATATTTTTTACCTGAGGCAGTGCTTTCACCGGTTTGGGTGCTTCTACCTGTTGGGTTTTTACTTCAATATTTCCTTTTATGTCGACATTGGGGTCAACGTAAGTCAGGATAGCTGTTTCGGCAGCTTTTACTATCGATTTGATAAACGGGTCGTTCGCTTTTTCGAAAAGTAGAGAAAAGCTCACTTTCATTCCGTCGATGTGGATATCGTCGGATACAAATCCCATTTCTACGATATCCTTCCCTGTACCGGGATAACGCACATTGCGCAGTGCGTCGATAATTAATTTAGGATATATATTAGCCATTTTTAGTTGATTGATTTAATATATTACTTCGCCCAAAGCTGCGATAGTCGTCTTTTTCGATCTCGATGTCGGGTTCTATCCAGTGGTCGCGATGTTGACATTCAAATTTTATATACTTGATATTTAAACCCCTTGCCAGCCATTGTTGTTCATAGTAGGTTTGTATTTTAAGTATATCGTCCACAAGCTGAGAGTGATACAGATCGTCCGTTTCGAATAGTACAGGCAAAGCGTTTGCTTTTACCATCTCGCTGGTGTAGGTATACATAAAGTTGCTGTCTGTTTTGAGGTGTACAATACCCTTGTCGGACAAAATCTCACGGTACAGCTTCATAAAGCGGGTAGAGGTCATTCGCTTGTTTACCTTGCTCATTTGCGGGTCGGGGAAGGTGATCCATATTTCCGATACTTCGCCCGCTGCAAAGAAGTGCGTTATCAGTTCGATGTGCGTGCGCAAGAATGCAACATTCTGCATACCGGCTTCGAGAGACTGCTTTGCCCCTGTCCACATGCGTGCGCCTTTTATATCTACTCCTATAAAATTTTTGTTCGGATACAGCTTGGCAAGCCCTACGGTATATTCGCCTTTGCCGCAGCCCAGTTCGAGGACAATGGGATTATTGTTCTTGAAAAACAATTCGTTCCACCTTCCTTTCATCTCAAATCCTTTTTCCTGCAAAACGGCAAACGGATATTGGAATACGTGTGTGTATTCCTCCATGTTGGCAAATTTGGCAAGCTTATTTTTTCCCATTGATTATTAATTAATAATTGGTTAATGTGCCGATGTGCCAATGGTATAAGAAATCAAAATTGGCAATAGGCATATTTTCACATTGGCATATCAAAACTGCTGCATATCGCACAGTTTACGATAGTAGCCATTCTTTTCGAACAGCTCGTCGTGATGTCCACGTTCTACAATCTCGCCTTCGTGCATCACACATATTTCGTCCGCATTCTTTATTGTAGAAAGGCGGTGAGCGATAACCAGCGTGGTGCGGTTCTTCATCAGGTTGTCGAGCGCATCCTGTACCAGGCGTTCCGATTCGGTGTCGAGAGCCGATGTGGCTTCGTCGAGAATCAGTATCTGAGGGTTCTTGAGGATGGCACGGGCAATACTGATGCGTTGGCGTTGACCGCCCGACAGTTTGCTGCCCCGGTCGCCTATATTTGTCTCGTACCCATCTTCTGTCGCAATGATGAAGTCGTGGGCATTGGCTATCTTGGCAGCCTCTACCACTCTTTCCATTGTGGCGTCATCTACGCCAAAAGCAATGTTGTTGTAGAATGTATCGTTGAAAAGGATTGCTTCCTGATTTACGTTACCCATCAGCGAACGTAGGTCGTGCACATCGGCATCCTTGATGTTTATATCGTCAATATAGATACCTCCCTTGTTTACGTCATAAAAACGGGGTAGGAGGTCTGCCATCGTCGATTTGCCCGATCCCGATTGTCCTACAAGGGCAACTGTTTTCCCTTTAGGAATGGTGAGGCTTACATTCTTTATAACCCAATGGCTGGTTTCGTATTTGAATTCTACATTTCTGTAGGTGATAGATTCCTTTAGCGATATTGGTTTCGGATTAGCAGGATTTTTTATGTTATTCTCTGCTTTTAGTATCTTGTCGATACGCTCAACCGAAGCCATCCCTTTTTGTATGGCGTAAACCGATTTGGATAGGTCTTTGGCCGGATTGATGATCAGATAAAATATAGTCAGGTAATAAATAAACTTCGATGCGTCCATCGATCCCGATCCGTCTAATATGAGCGTTCCTCCAAACCAAAGTACACAAACCACAGCAATCGTTCCCAAGAATTCGCTCATGGGGTGCGCCATCTGTTGGCGGCGAGCGATCTTGTTCGACATGTTTCTGAAAATATTGTTAGACGAGTCGAAACGGGTTTTCATCTTCGACTCGGCATTGAATGCTTTGATGATGCGCAATCCGCCCAGTGTTTCCTCTATCTGCGAAACAAGGCTTCCCCATTGGTTTTGTGCTGTCACCGACCTGCGTTTGAGGCTTTTGCCTACCTTGCCCATAATGTATCCGGCTATAGGTAATAATATCAGTACGAAGATGGTAAGCTCCCAGCTGATAAAAAGCATTGTACCCAGATATACGAGTATCATAATCGGGTTTTTGGTAACCATATCGAGCGAACTCATCACCGAATTTTCCACCTCGTTTACATCCCCTGTCATACGTGCAATAATATCGCCTTTGCGTTCTCCCGAGAAGAAGCCGAGAGGCAACGATAGTATTTTGTCGTTTATTTTTTTGCGGATATCCCGTACCACACCTGTGCGAACATCTACGATATAATAAGCACTGAGGTAGGTAGCGCCGGTTTTGAATAAGGTCATCACCACAAGGGTTAGTCCCAAGCCAAGCAATACCATTCCGCCCGAGTGTGTGGCCATCATATCCGAAAGGTATGCGTAGAAGTTGTTTTCGAGAACCTTATAGTTGAGCATTGTGCTGATGCTGGATGTATCTACAGGCATGTATTCGTATACCTTTTCGTCTACTTTAAACAATATACGGAGTATAGGTACTATCAGCGCAAAAGAAAATACATTGAGGATAGCACTCAGTATGTTGAACACAAGATTTAGTACTACTTGCCTTTTGTATGGAGGTACAAACCTCCTTATCAGTGTTATGAAGTCTTTCATCAGAAAGTTTTTGGGTGAAAAAATGTCGGGGTTTACATCCCGGCGAAAAACGGCTGCAAGTTAGCCATAATTCTTTATTTATAGAATAGCTTTCAGGTATTTTAGATAATTGGCATATATGTTGTTTTAATGAAAATGTTTTGTGATATTTGGTACCTAATTGGGTGAAGCAAGGCAAATATAGAGTATGGTAATGGTATGCGATAGCTGTACCGAATCTTTTGCTGTGAGATTTTGTGTTATTATTTCCGTTGTGAAAGATTTACAAAAAAATGTAATCTTACAGTTGATATTCTAAATAGTTCCTACTTTTGTATTGTCTAAATGATGTATGAATGGTTAACCCTGTAAATCCAAAGTTTAATAGTTTTTTTACGAAATACTATAGCCGCTTTGTTCGTTTTGCTAATTCGTATGTACGTAGTATGGATGTTGCAGAAGACCTCACCACAGAGGCCTTCATGATTTATTGGGACAATAAGGATAACCTGAGTGCAGATTCTAATATAGAGGCATATATATTGACGATAATAAAAAACAAATGCCTCAACTATCTCAAACAAACAGAACGCAGAAGCCGGATACTTACCGATATGGGCAGTTATGCCCAATGGGAGCTCGATGTACGTATCAGTTCGTTGGAAGCATGCGACCCCGAAGAAATATTCTCGGAAGAGATACAGCAGATTGTGAGAGACACACTGGCTAAACTACCACAGCGCACAATCGATATATTTGTAGAGAGCCGTTACAAAGAAAAATCACATAAAGAAATAGCCGAAATGTTTGGCATCACTACCAAAGGAGTTGAATTCCACATCTCAAAAGCCCTGAGCTTGCTTCGGCTAAACCTGAAAGATTACCTTTCGGCGTGGATAGCGCTTTTCTTTATTCTGAATAAGTAGCTCTTATTTATAGGCTAATTTTATTTTAATATTTGTTAACAATATTTTGACTAGGGATGTACGGCCTTCGGTTGTTATTCTTATACACGACATTCTTATAGACAAAATATAAATAGTCGCAAAAAGTAAATGGATTCAGAATTATTATTTAGGTTTTTTGAAGGTTTAACTACTGATAGTGAAGATCAAACAATAAAAGAATGGTTTGACGCATCGCCTCAGAATCAGGAGCAGTTTTATCAGGAGAGAAAACTTTTTGATGCCTTGATCTTGCATCACGACCCAAGCAGCATCACTGCCGATAGTAGCATATTGGTAGAAGAACCATCGGCAGACCGTAAACGGATACTGTTCGGTACATTTATGAAAGTGGCGGCTGTTATTGCTATCTTGCTTATGAGCGGATTGCTGTATATGCAAATAAAAAATAGCAATGAAGACTATGGAATGCAGTCTATCAGTGTTCCTGCCGGGCAATATGTAAACCTTTCCTTGCCCGATGGTACCCAAGTATGGCTCAATGCCCGTACCAAAATAGAATACCCTGTATCTTTCAATAAAGAACAACGTATCGTAAAGCTCGATGGGCAAGCCTATTTTGAGGTGGTGCACAACGAGGATAAACCCTTTATTGTAGAAACATCGAAAGGAAATGTGAGCGTACTGGGTACCAAGTTTGATGTGATGGCATATTCGGGTGAAGACGATTTTGTGGCCACACTGATGGATGGTAAGGTAAAGGTAGATCTTACGTCCGACCCTAGCCAGTCGTTGACCCTCAGCCCCAACACCAGAGCGGTTTTGAGAGATGGCAAGCTCGAGGTTTCGGGTATCGAAGACTATGATGTTTACCGATGGAAAGAGGGATTGATCAGCTTCAATAATGCCTCTTTTGGCAGTATTATGCGCGACTTTGAAAAAATATACGGACTAAGAATCAATATAGACAATACGCACGTAGGCAAATATTCGTACACCGGTAAGTTCCGTTTTGTAGACGGCATCGACTATGCGTTACGTGTTTTGCAAAGAGATATAAAATTTGAATACCAAAGGGATCCTGAAACCCATATCATTAATATCAAGTAAAAATACAATCACTCTAAAATGTAAGCCAATGAAAAATACCTGATCGTAACAAAAAGTGCCAAAAAATGCTGCAACATTTTTTGGCACGCGAAACCAATACAGTTTTAATAAAAAAGAGTATCAATCTCATTAACAAAACAAATCTATGAAAAATAATGATTTGAAGGATGTTTTTTATTTAAAATATCCGGAATTAAAACAATTGACAAAAATCATGAGGGTTTTTATTTTATGTCTATTATGCAGCATCCAATTCCTATTTGCTGAAAACTCTTACTCTCAGAGTGCAAGAGTGACAATGAACCTGAAAAATGTTAAGTTAGCCAAAGTCTTAAACGAAATCGAAAGCCAAACCAGCTATTTGTTTATTTACAATAACAAGGTTGGTGTAGATCAGACAACGACTGTGAACGTAAAAGACAAGCCCACTGCGGAGGTGCTTGATCATGTGTTGAAAAATACAAATATCAGCTATAGCATGGAAGGTGCACATATTATCCTTTCTGCGAATGCAAATACCAAAGAAATCGGTGCAACTCAGCAAGACAGGGTGGTAACAGGTACTATAAAAGATAAGAGTGGCGAACCGCTCATCGGGGTTAGTGTAGCCGTAAAGGGTACTACTATAGGTACAATAACCGACATTGACGGTAATTTCTCAATAAAAGTTCCTGCAGGAAAAGCGTTGGAAGTAACCTATATCGGTTATGTTTCGCAAACGCTGAATGTAGGAAGTCAAACTTCGTTCGACGTAGTCTTGAAAGAAAGCGACGTGAACCTTGACGAAGTGGTGGTAACTGCTTTGGGTATCAAGAGAGCACAAAAAGCATTGAGCTACAATGTACAGGAGATAAAAGGCGATGAGCTTACAGGAGTAAAAGATGTAAACCTGATGAACTCCCTGTCGGGTAAAGTGGCCGGTGTAAACATCAATGCGTCTGCTGCCGGTATCGGTGGAGCTACACGTGTGGTAATGCGTGGTTCTAAATCTATAACAAAGGATAACAACGCATTGTACGTGATAGACGGTGTGCCTATTTTCAACGCTAACAAGGGCGGATTGAATCAGAACAATGAGTATGCCGATCAGCCTCGTGGAGAGGGTATTTCAGACCTCAACCCCGATGATATCGAAAGCATGTCCGTGCTTACAGGTCCTGCTGCCGCAGCCCTTTACGGGTCTAACGCTGCAAATGGTGCGATTGTGATCACAACCAAAAAGGGAGCTACAGGTAAACCAAAAGTGACAATATCCAACCAGACTACATTCTCTCGTCCGTTTGTGATGCCTGATTTCCAAAACAAATACGGGAACAAAACAGGTGAATATAAGAGCTGGGGCGATGTACAAAACAAGTATGCTTACAATCCTTCAGACTTCTTCGATACAGGTGCTACTTCCCAAACATCGGCTACACTGTCGGTAGGGACAGACAAGAATCAGACATTTATGTCGTTGGGTTCTACTACAGCCAATGGTATAATACCTGAAAACGATTACCTGAAATACAATGCAACGTTGAGGAATACAACTAAATTCTTGAACGATAAAATGACCCTCGATTTTGGCTTTAGCTATATCAAGCAAAAAGACCAGAATATGATGGCTCAGGGACAATATTACAATCCGCTTACTGCAATATATACGTATCCGAGAGGCGAAGACTTCAGCTATGCTAAAAACTATGAAGTATATAGCGATGCATTGGGATACAACGTACAACAGTGGAAGTTTGGAGACCAAGGCTTAGGGATGCAAAATCCATATTGGATTATCAATCGCAACAGAATGGTAAACAAACGTGACCGTTATATGATGAACGTGAACCTGCAATACAATATCTTCGACTGGATGAATGTAATGGGACGTGCACGTCTCGACAATTCGCAGAATAACTTCACGCAGAAGAATTATGCTTCTACTCACCAATTGTTTGCATCCGAAACAGGACGTTTCAAGTCTACAAAAGAAGACTACAAGCAAGCGTATGCCGACTTGTTGTTAAACATCAACAAGTACTTCGGCAGCTACTCTTTGTCTGCCAATATCGGTACAAGTATCTCTGATATGCGTTCCGACGAAAGCGGAGTGGATGGTACATCGTTGATGATCCCTAACTTCTTTGCGATAACAAATATCGACAAGAATGCTCCTAAAACCAGATTGATACAAGACGGCTGGCACGAACAAACTCAGTCGGTATTCGCCAACGTGGAACTAGGCTGGAAGAGCATGTTATATCTTACATTGACAGGTCGTAACGACTGGGCTTCTGCTCTTGCAAATACAGATAACAGCTCGTTCTTCTACCCTTCAGTAGGGGTTTCGGGTGTGGTATCCGAAATGGTGAAATTGCCAAGCTTTATTTCGTATATGAAAGTACGTGGGTCTTACTCTTCGGTAGGTTCAGCTATTCCTCGCAACCTGTCTATCGCTACATACGAATATGACGAGCAGGGAGGTTTTTGGAAAACCAACACATATATGCCGATAAAAGACCTTAAACCTGAAAGAACAGGATCGTGGGAAGCCGGATTGAGCTCTAAATTCTGGGGCAATAGACTAAGCTTCGACATGACATGGTACAAGTCTAATACCAAAAATCAGACGCTCCAGAATCCTCTCTCAGCTACTACAATGTATACTTCGGTATACATTCAGACTGGTGATGTAGAAAATAAAGGAGTGGAAATTACATTGGGCGCCGACAATAAATGGGGAGACTTTAACTGGAACTCAACATTTACTGCCGGCTACAACAAAAATACGATCAAGCAGCTAGGTAAATATCCTGATCCTGTAACAGGAAAAATGGTTGATCTAGATTATGTTTCACAAGGAGGAATTGGTGCTTCAGAGTTTCGTCTGTATGCAGGCGGTACAATGGGTGACTTCTATGTTAAGAAAAAATTGAAATATGATGATAAAGGCGCTGTCGTTCTGAACGAAAACGGAAGTCCTGAACTTGAAAATACAATGGATAAAGTGGGCTCGGTGCTTCCAAAATGGAACCTAGGCTTTAGAAACGACTTCAGATGGAAAGATATCAACTTCGGATTCCTCGTATCGGCACGTTTGGGCGGTATCGTTGTTTCTCCTACGCAGGCTATTTTGGACGGATTTGGCGTAACTAAAGCTACTGCCGTTGCCAGAGACAATGGAGGCGTAATGATAGGCAATACGAAGATCGACCCTTACAAATACTATTCTGTAACAGGACAAACCGAAGGTTTATTGTCAGATTATATCTACAAAGCCACCAACGTTCGTTTGCAAGAAGTATCGGTAGGTTATACCCTGCCTAGCAAATGGTTCAACGATGTAATGAAAGTAAATGTATCGTTCGTAGGGCGCAACCTGTGGATGATCTACAACAAAGCGCCTTTCGATCCTGAAGCAACAGCTTCTACCGGAACTTACTTCCAGGGTATCGACTACTTTATGCAGCCAAGTCTTCGCAATTTGGGATTCAGCGTTAAGGTAGAGTTCTAATATTAATTCATTACGATTATTGTTCATACAATATTAAAAGTTAAAATTATGAATAACAATATATTTCAAAAGATAAAAACAGGACTTGCTTCAGCACTGTTGTGCTCACTTGTTTTGGTATCATGTACCGACAATTTCGAAGACATGAACAGAAATCCTGCTCAACCTACCGACAAGGAAATTCTTGAAGGTTATTATAAGCTGGGTGCATTTTTCCCTCAGATGCTGAATTATGCGTACCCTGCACAGGAAAATGCTTACCAGATGGGCGAAAACCTTATCGGTGACCCATACGGACGCTATCTGTCTATTGCAAATACATGGTCTTCAAACTTCTCTACCTTCAATGCGCCTGCCGGATGGATCAACTCTCCGTTTAAGGATGCTTTCGAAAAAGTATATGGTGGATGGACACAGGTGAAGGAGCAAACCAAAGGCGAAGGACCTCTTTTTGCATGGGCTCAGATATTGCGTGTTACGTCTATGCAACGTATCACAGACCTGTACGGACCTATCCCTTACTCCAAAGTAGGTGGAGGAAGCCTTGGTTCGGCTTACGACAGTCAGGAAGATGTATACAAAAATATGCTTGCCGATTTGGATGCTGCTATTGCCGAGCTTACAACATTTGTTGCTGCCAACCCCAACTATACGGCGATGGCTAAATTTGACAAAGTATATAGCGGAGATTTTACCAAATGGATAAAATATGCCAACTCGCTCAAGCTTCGTATGGCTATGCGTATCGTATATGCAAATCCCGAACTTGCTAAACAAAAGGCAGAAGAAGCCGTAAAACATACGTTGGGAGTAATCGTAAGCAATAATGATATTGCACAGAATGCTTTCCCTCAAAATCCAATCTGGACAGTAACGACATCATGGGGCGACTCGCGAGCTTGTGCCGATATTATCGCCTATCTGTCGGGCTATAGCGATCCCCGTTTGTCCAGATATTTTACAAAAAGTCAGGTGGCAAATGGTCCTGAATATCTTGGGTTGAGAACAGGTATTGCTGTTCCGGGAAAAGACTGGGCCGATAAATATTCGTCTGCTACTTATACCCAAACAGCACCAACATTGTGGCTTCCTGCTTCGGAAGTAGCATTCCTAAGAGCCGAAGGAGCACTAAGAGGCTGGGATATGGGTGGTACAGCCAAAGAGCTTTATGAAGAAGGCGTTAAGCTGTCGTTCTCTCAGTGGTTGGCAAGCGGAGCCGATGCCTACCTGCAAGATGCAGTAAGCAAACCGGGCGACTACAACGATCCTGATCCTGCGTTGGCAGCAAAAGCCATAAGCACGATTACAATAAAATGGAATGATGCAGATCCGTTCGAAACCAAATTGGAGAGAGTTATCACTCAGAAGTGGATTGCAATGTATCCGCTGGGACAAGAAGCATGGAGCGAACAACGCCGTACCGGATATCCACGTTTCTTCCCTGTATTGGTAAATTCGAATACCGATGCAAATCTGAAAACAAGATTGGCTTCTCGTATTCCGTTCCCGCCTGATGAGCAGAACAATAATACACAGAACTACAACGAGGCTGTGAAACTGCTAGGCGGACAAGATAACTATAGTACAAAACTATGGTGGGATAAGAACCCGAACAAAGGATGGTAAAAGGTGAAAGAAAGATGATTGCCCTTTTATATGTAAATGCCCGTTTCGGCATCTGATAGATTTAATATTGGATTTCGGATAAGTACAGGTAGTAAGACTCGTTCTTGCTACCTGTATATATTTTATAATAGACCTGTATTGTTACGATTTGCATGCCGACCGAAAACAATTGTTGCTTCGTGATGTTACAAATGTAGAGATGATTGATGAGTAGGTATCAAAATTATGCTCCGAGAAAGATGAAGCAATCAAAAGAAATGACACGCTTATTATATTTACTTCTTTATATTAGAGGGAAATAAATATTTTTTCTACCTTTGCCGAAATAATATGGGAAGATATTTAGCTCTGGATTATGGAACAAAGCGGACAGGTATCGCAGTATCGGATACACTTAAGATAATAGCTAACGGACTGACTACTGTGCCCACCCATACTCTTTTGGATTATCTGAAAACATATTTGCAGAAAGAAGATGTAGAGCGCATCATCGTGGGTTTGCCAAAACAGATGAATAACGAATATTCGGAAAACATGAAGCACATCCGTCCATTTGTTAAGAAGTTGCAATCTCTCTATCCCGATATGCAGATAGAATATTATGATGAGCGGTTCACTTCTGCCTTGGCACACAAAACAATGCTGGACGCAGGATTAAAGAAAACAGACAGACAGAACAAAAGCCTTGTAGACGAGATCAGTGCAACTATTATACTGCAAGGATACATGGAAAGTTTACGATTACAAAGCAAATAAATAAACAATGATATTACCAATATACTTATACGGACATCCGGTGCTTAGGAAAGTTGGAGAAGATATTACAAAAGATTACCCAAATCTGGGAACGCTTATCGACAATATGTTCGAAACCATGTACAATGCCGATGGCATCGGACTGGCAGCACCTCAGATAGGGTTGGCTATTCGCCTTTTTGTGATAGACCTCGAGCCGCTGGCCGAAGATGAACCCAAATACGCAGGATTTAAGAAAGTGTTTATCAATCCTCGGATAGTAGAAGAGTCGGGCGAACCCGTGAAGTTGGAAGAAGGATGCCTCAGCATACCGGGAATCAACGAAATGGTGGAGCGTAAAGAGAGAATCCGCATTCAGTATCTCGACGAAAATTTTGTGGCTCACGACGAGGTGTATGAAGATTTCTTCGCACGTTGCATTCAGCACGAATACGACCATATAGAAGGCGTGCTGTTTGTAGACCTTATCTCGGGAATCAGAAAACAATTGATAAAATCTAAATTAAATAACCTACTAAAGGGGAGGACAAATTGCCGATATAGAGTAAAACCGGTGCAATCAAAAAACTAAGACCTGTTGTTATGAAAAGTGTGATCAAGGTATTTTTAATACTTGTTTCTATTTTTTACAGTCTTAGCTCTTGTGTAACAAACAAGGACACAGACTTTTTACAAGACATAAAACTTAAATATCCCGAAACGTCAGTCAAGCCCGATCAATATCGTGTGATACCGGGCGACCAACTCAGTATTGTTGTATATGCGTGGGATGAACAAACCAAAGCCATGTTTTCGGCCTATACCCCTCGTTTTTCGGGGCAAGGTATTAGCGAGCGTACAGGTGTAGACGCTTACTCGCAGACAAGAGGTCTCGACGATGCTGCCGGAGTACCTCCTGTAACCGTATATGCCGATGGAACGATAACATTTCCCTACATCGGTAAGGTGTATGTGCAAGGGCAAACGATGCTCGAGATAAGGAATGTTATATCCAACAAGCTGAATGCCTATGCCGACGGAACTACTGCCGAAGTGTCTCTCTATAACAGATACTTCAGCATACTTGGCGAAGCGGGGGCAAATCGCATACACATGCCCAGTACAACGATGACTATCTATCAGGCTCTCTCTATCGCCAGCACGATAGGAGCATACGCCGACAGATCGAAAGTGAGCATTATCCGCCAGACGGAAACAGGGTCTACCGTAAAAACATTCGACCTCCGAAGCAAGGATATCATAGATTCGGAATATTACTATATACAGCCCAACGACGTGTTGTATATCCCTCAGATGAAACGTAAGTTTCTTGGTACAACCACTTCTTTTGCCGGTTTGTTCGGTCTGCTGACATCAGTGGCCGGGGTTATTGTATTTACACTTAGAGTATTTTGATATGAAGGCTATAATATATTACATGTTATCCGGTTTGATGATGGTTGGTATATTCTCTTCCTGCATCTCGAGCGAAGAAATAAATTATTTGCAAAATATCAACTTGCAATATCCTCTACAGCCCTATACCGAATACAGGCTGGCTGTGGATGATAAAATATCATGCTCTATCTCTACCAGCGACGAAGAAGTATTCCGTGCTTTCAACTCGGTGGTGGGTCCCAATCAGAATGCCCTGAAAGCATATACCATATACAGCGACAGTACAGTCATTCTCCCTTTCTTCGGCAAAGTCAAGGTGGCAGGCCGTACGGTTCAGGAGGCAGAAGACGTTATCCAAAAGCTTATACAGGAGTCTATCCTCGATGCACAGGTAAAAGTGACATTGTCAAGCAACTATTTTTATATACTTGCGTCTAACAAACAGGGCTTCTATTCTGTTTATAAAGATAATATGACTATTTATCAGGCATTGGCCATATCGCAGCAGACTACGGGCACAATGGATTTGTCGAAGGTAAGTATCATCCGTAGAGACGCTTTGGGGAATTCGGTAGTAAAAACTTTCGACCTCAGAACCCAGGATGTGATTCAGTCGGAGTTTTACTATATACGCCCCAACGACCTGATATATTTTCCTACAAACAAGAATTCGTTCTTTAATATAGAATCGTTAGGCTCGTTTGCGGCAACGATGATGATCCCTCTTACATTCCTCGTGTATACGGTGATGTATCGCTGGTGATCGATATAAATACAAAAGCAACCCTTTCTAGCACAAATACTTTGTTACGATGGACATAAATAATAAACCTGGAGCTGATACGGATCCGTATTTTGAAGAGATAAAGAGCAAGACGACTTTGTCTTTCGACTTCGTACTTTGGTTTTACCGCATATTGAAATACTGGTATCTTTTTGTTATTTCGGTCGTGTTGTTTATGGCATACGCATTTATCAAAAATAAATCGTGGGTGCCTTTATACGGAATTCAGGCTATGATAATACTCGAAGACCGGGGGTCGAGTATGATTTCGGGAGCAGTGCCGCTGGGAAGTATCTTGCGTAATACCGAAAATCAGCAGATTGTATTGGAATCGTACGGGCTTACCGAAAGAACGGTGAAGAACCTGCCGAAGAAGATGCATATCGACTACTTTATCCAAACAAGGTTTAAATATATCAGCCTTTACACCGATTCGCCCATCGAGATTGCTATCGACAGCCTCGAAACAGATATTACGCCCGAGGCGTACAGCAAAGTGTTTGATGTGTCATACGTTAGCGATAGCCAGATACGTGTGAGCTATAAGGATGGTTTGGACGGAGAACCCGAAGAAGCCTTCAATGTTGTGTTTGATAGTCCTGTAGAGAATAAATTCTTTAAAGGGACGATTCGCAAAACGAAGAATTTCAAGCGTGACTTTCTGCCCTTTAGCTTCCGCTTCTTTACCAACAGCCAACTCACAGGGATGTTTAGCGGACGAGTGTCTACTGCCCTCAAAACCGAAAACTCTACCGCTCTTACCGTCAGTATGTACGGAACAGATCCGGCTAAGGATATGGATTATCTGAAAGCTCTTTTGGATGAGTTTCAGGATTATAATCTGGCTTTGAAAAATCAACAGGCCGATCTCACGATCAAGTTCCTCGATGCTCAGATAACCGTTATCAACGACTCGCTGAATATATCACGCCTCAAGCTCGAACAATTTCAGAAAGAGACGGGAGTATATGAGGTGTCTTCGGCTACCGTGAGGCGGGAGCTCGATGTTGCCGATGTGGATAGAGATCAGGTGGCGATGCGTGAAAAAACAGTGCTGTTTACTACACAGAAGATCAAAGAAGGCATTATGGGTAGTTCGGAACTGATAGACCCTGTAAGCATAGGACTGACAGACGAAATAAAATTGTCGAGATACGTTGAGGAATATAATCAGGAGCTTAGGAAATCGAAGAACTTAGGACCTAAGAGCCCCATTTATATGACGGCTATCAACAAGCTGAACGAGAGCCGTGTGCAGATATTGAGGGAGCTGCAACTTATTCAGGTGAAGCTTCAGGATCAGAAAGACCTCTTGGTGAAGAAATATCAGAACCTCGATCTCAAGCTCGACAACCTGCCTCCGCAGGAACGAGATCTGATAAAATATCAGCGAGAATATAACGTGAACGAGATGTATCACCAGTTTCTTACCCAAAGGCAGTACGAAGCCAAGATACAAAGAGCATCCAATACACCCGACAACTTTATATGGGAATATCCACGTATGGTTGGCGGAGCGATGAATACGGGCGAGAAGAGCAAAAATTATATGTACTTCTTGATGATTGCCTTGGTTATTCCGTTGATCTTTGTTGTAGTCAAAGAAGAGGTACTCAACTTTGCGATTACGTCTAAAGAGGAATGTGAAAAAATATCGGGATTGCCTGTTATCGGGACTATCGAAAATATCTCGAAAAAGCTCGCCGGCGGTGTTGTGCTGGTGAAGAATTTCCCCAAGTCGAGCTTTGCAGAGTCGTTCCGTAATATGCGTGTACGCATAGAATACATGGCTCAGCGTGAAAATAAAATCACCATATTGGTTACCTCTACCGAGCCTGCCGATGGTAAAACGTTTATCGCTACCAATGTGGCTTCTGTGTACCAGTTGATGGGTAAGAAGGTAATTATTGTCGACCTCGACCTCAGACGACCTTCGGTAGGGAAAACGCTACAGGTCGACGCACAAAAGGGAATATCCAACTATCTGATAGGACAGGTTACTCTGGAAGAGATCATTATTTCGCATCCCGACTACGGATTCGATATTATCCCTGCCGGAACGTTGCCTCCTAACCCGAGTGAGCTGATCAAGACTGCCAAAACAAAGCAGCTGTTGGAACATCTGAAAGAAGAGTACGACTATGTGATCGTAGACTGTAGTCCGGTAGGTCTTGTTTCCGATGCCTACATCCTTTCATCTATGGCCGATACAACGCTCTTTGTGGTGCGCCGAGCCAAGACCAACAAGGCGTTCTTCAAGAGCGTGATTACACAACTTGGGTTCGATGGTGTAGAAAATATAGCCTTGGTGTTCAACGATGTGAAGGGTAGGGAAGGTTATTACGGAACATCACGTTACTATGGTGACAAGACATACTACTTGAAGAAGAATTCGTATTATCACGACGACTATTTTGAAAGTTAAATTTCGAAAAACTAAAAAATATAAAAAAGAGAGGCTCCAACGGTCTCTCTTCTTTTTTGTTAATGTATTATTCATATATTTGCCAATCGTTGATTAATACACTATAATCGTGAAAAAGTATCTATTCTCAATATTCCTGTTATTTAGCAGTCTGTCTAGTTTTGCCCAAATAAATACGGATAGAGTAATCCTCATCGGCCGAAATTCGCTTTATTATGAAGATTACGTACTGGCTATTCAGTATTTCAATCAGGTGATAAAAGCAAAGCCGTATCTTGCCGAGCCTTATTTTTACAGGGCAATCGCAAAGTATTACCTCGACGACTTTAAAGGAACGGAAGACGATTGTACGTTGGCATTGGAGCGAAATCCCTTTATATCGAAGGCATATCAGTTGAGAGCCGATGCCCGCCAAAATCAGAATAATTACGATGGGGCACTGGAAGATTATAAAGTGTCTTTGGATAACTATCCGAACGATAAGTTTACGCTCGTAAATATGGGTATTGTCAACATTCAGAAGAAAGATTATGACCAAGCCGAGAAATATCTGAACGAACTGCTTCGCATATACCCCACATATACTCAGGGCTATCTGACACGTGGAGCCATGTATCAGGAAAAAGGAGATACTATTCAGGCATTCGAAAACTACAATGAAGCCATCAAGCAGGATAAGTATATGGCTCAGTCGTACTCTATGCGTGGATTGCTCCATTATTACAAGAAAGACTATGATAAGGCTTTAGCCGACTTAGACGAAGCCATAAAGATAGAACCTCTCCAATCGGGCAACTATATCAACCGGGGGCTTATTCGTTATTCCAAAAACGACCTTCGTGGCGCTATGGCCGACTACGACAAGGTTATAGAGCTTGATGCAAACAATATAATTGCTCGCTTCAACCGAGGCTTGCTACGTGCACAGGTGGGTGACGACAACCGTGCCATTGCCGATTTCGACGTAGTACTCAAGTTTGAGCCTAACAACTATATTGCTTACTTCAACAGGTCTCTGATAAAGAGTAACATCGGCGACTACAATGGAGCGATTGCTGACCTCAATGTGGTGCTTGCCCAGTATCCCGAGTTTTATCACGGATTTTATAGCAGGGGCGAAATCAAACGCAGGCAAAACGACCTGAAGGGTGCGGAACGTGACTTCAATTATGCCCGAAACGAAGAGGCACGAAAGAATAAAGAAATGGCAGCCAAAGGCATTACCGAAGAGGAGGCTAAGACAAGGGAAACATCCGATAAGGATATCGATAAATTTAACTTGCTTGTTGTTGCCGATAAGAAAGACGAAGAAAAGAGCAAGTACGAAAGTAACTCTCGTGGACGTATCCAGAATAAGCAAGTGCGCCTTGAGCTGGAACCTCGTTTTGTGATTACTTATTACGAAAAACCAAACGACATCAGACGTTTTGTATATTATAGCCAGTTGGTAGACGGTCTTAACCGCAAGTCTACATTGCCTAAAAAATTGAGGATAACCAATAGCGAGGCCGCACTGAATGAGCCTCAGATAGCGGATCACTTCTGGTCGATAAACGAACTGTCGAAAAGCATAGAGGAAAGCCCTGCAAATGCAGAGTTATACTATGCTCGTGCATTAGATTACATGCTGGTTCAAGATTTTGGCAACTCTATCGAAAATTTCAATAAGGCGATTGCTCTCGATCCTCGATTTACGTTGGCTTATTTCGACTTGGCGGTGGTATATACCAAGCAGTTGGAGCTGAAAGAGAACGTTCCGGAATATGATAAGAAATCGGAACAGCCCGATGCACTTTCTTCTCTTACAGGAGCCAATGCCAAGAAAGACGCAGCCTTGACAGGGGCAGGAGCATCGATGCTCGATCCGGGAAAGATGGAGTACGACCTCATTGTGAAGAACTACAGCAAGGTTATAGAGCTTAACCCTGAGTTTGTATATGCTTACTACAATAGAGCGGAAATACGCTACAAGCAAAATGATTTCCGTGCGGCCATCTTAGACTATAACGAGGCCATCAGGCGCGACCCTCAGTTTGCCGAAGCATACTATAATCGTGGGTTGGCACGCTTCCAGATCAAGGACAAAGACCGTGCTTTGGACGATATGCGCAAAGCCGGAGAGCTTGGTGTGATAGAGGCTTATAGCATAATCAAGCGTATGACCGAGTAGTCTTCTCTTTATTAAGCGACTGAATAGAAATTAAATAATAAAAGATTTATTAGCTCCGAGTTCGGAGCTAATTTTTATTATATCTGCTACGGGGATTTGTCGGTGAGAGGTTATGACTTCTTTACTGATGAGAAAACCGAGCTCACTTAGTTGGTTTTCATCCATGTTATTTATTCTTTTCCATTCACTGGCATAGAACCATTCCTCATCTACAAAATATAGCACATGCATCTTGTTGAAGCTGATTGTTTTGTGGTTGTCTTTAAAGAGTTTGTAGTCGTTGTACGACTCCATTGTTTTCCCTTGTATAATAAAGACTTCTTCGCCATACTTATTCCATAAAAACATCCTGACGAAATATGCAGCTATCAGCCACGAAAGTAGAACTGTGAGTGTAAATCCAAAGGTTATTTCATCCAATATTAACAGTCCCGCCACAATTGGTAATAAAATTATTACGGAAGCAATAGCCGCCAAAGCTGTAGTTGCACAACCCGGCTTTGGAGGAGTCGTTATTCGTAAGCGTATGGTGTCGTTGAGATATTCTAGTTTGTAGTGTTCCATATAAATGCACTATAAGGAAGATTCTAAGGTGTTATTTTTTGTCACCTTGTTCTTCCAATTGCTTTTTCAACTCCTTTATTTGTTTATCTTGGTCGATCACATACAAAGTCAGCTCTTCGATCTTTTGCAGAAGTTTTATTTGCATTTCATTTACATTCACCCCCTTTTCTATCATCTCTTTCTCGGATGGAATTTCTGGTAGGTGTTTCCTTTCTTTTACAAAAGCTTCAACTTCTGCTAAGGGTTTTAAATTGTAGCTTGGCTCGAATACAAAGTCTGCTCCCGAGCTGACTTTGATTTCAACTTCTTCTGCAAAAATCTTTCCTTTAACGTCTAATTTTGCTTGAGGAGTTGATGTCCCAATACCTACGTTTCCTCCATTAAAAAAAGAGTCGCCAGCTGTATGTATTTGTATTTTTTTTGTATACTGCTGTACTCCTGTTGCGATATACATATTTAACCATGAAGTTAGGGTTTGGGCACTTACTCCTCCTGGAAGAATGTCTATATTGCAATTATGCGGATATCCTACTGGATTCCCGATTATTAATGAGTTTCCTTGATATTGTAAATAACTTCTCATCCAACCTTCGTTAGACGAATAATTTAAAAACAGACCTTTCCCTTCTATTGTTCCATCTACATCCAGTTTAGCTGAAGGATTTGTCGTACCAATTCCAATGTTACCTTCAGGTGTTATACGCATTCGTTCAGAGATGCCAACTCCTGAATTAGGGTTTGTATAAAAAGCTAATCCGGAATTCTGCATAAGAGGATTATTATTTAACCAAGTATTAAATCTTAGGCATGAAATACGGGCAGCAATGAAGTCGGGATCAATATCACGATAACCACTAAAGTCAATATTCAACTCAGATGCAACTGCGCCAAGTGGAACATTGAGGTTTCCCATATCTCCTTTTTTACCTATACGTAATCCTCCATTACTATTGGAGGAGAGGAATAAATTCCCATTAATTGTTTGATCTTGAGCCGAAATGCTCAAGTTGAAATACGAGATAACAGAGAGAAGTAAAAAGATTTTTTTCATAGTTTTATATTTGTCTTTTATGATTTTAATATAAATATATAAAAAATATTAAAACTGAAGGGTGTTTAGCTCGTTCTTTTCTATAATCTATCCCCTAAAAAACAAAAGAAGCCTGTATCTCAACAGGCTTCTTTCTGATATGCAGTAGAAGTGTTTGTCCCCCACTTCTTCAATAATACAAATTTACGGTGTGTTTATCCCATTAAATTGTGCTTGCTTAAGTGCCCAAGCAAGTGTATTAGCCCATATAGTGGAGTTATACACACTAAAAAACGGTGTTGTTTTACCATAATTTGGTTTAGGTGTAGGGAACATATTCGTTGGATCCCAGTTGAAAGGGCAGAGGGTATTTCCTGTTTGAGTATTTCCTGATGTAGCCGAATAGACAGACGAACAGAACCCTCCATCGCCAAAGTAAACCAAGTTTAGCGATTTGTGCTTAAATCCTGTTACATTCGCAAGATATGCACCGTCAGAAGTTGTTGTCTGATCGTCGCCCCACGAGTACACATCTATTTCTCCTGATGGAAGATTGGCTATCGACATAGCCCACGAAGCATCTTCACCCCAATATTTATTTCTTACGTCACCAAAAGGGCCATTTAATACATCATCGTTTATCGCTGTTGTTTTATAAATAGCTCCTGCTCCAGTTGATACTGCGCTTTGTGTAATGTTAGGATTTGAAAAGAGCTGGCGGAATAATGTCTGTGCACCTCCGTTGCTTGACGGGTTGGCCTCCCAGAACAAAACCAATACGCCTTTTTGGTTTACATAGTCTATCAGGGCTTGGCGGAACAAAATCTGATCTCCTGACGCACCACCGGCATATATGTCTTGACCGATGTAGCAGATATCCACTTTTTTATTCGTCAGCTGATCCATGATATAAGATGTTTGTGTTAAATTTGGTATACCATTAATAGCCGGATAAATAATATCAAAGCCTTCAGTCTTTACGATACTATTTTCGTTTTGTCCAAAATTGTTTGGCGAAGTCAATACCTCGTACGATCCTCTACCCGGAGTTCCCGGAACCCATCCATAAAGATCTACATTTCCTAACACCAACATCTTCTTTTTGGGTATCACCACAACTACAGTTGCGTTACAGGTAGTTACAGATTTTTGGCTATTTGAAGTCAGAGTCATATACTTGTTGTTTACACTGGTAGGTATTCCTGTACCTTTGAGCTGTATGGTCATCGATGTTGAAGTCAGAAGTCCTTGGTCTTTGAACGATATACCGTCAACAGTGTTTGTCTCTATCAGATATGTTGCTCCTATTGCGGCAGCGTCAACATTCAGTTTCAATTCGATGTAATTTGTATTCGGATCCAACGCTTGGTCTACTTTGTATACTCCTTTTACTTTTACAGAACTACAATCCATCGTGTAAAGCGGTTTTTTAGAAGAGTCTTTCACATTGATCCGCAAAGGGTCACAAGTGGTCAGTTGTTTCCCGTTTACTGTTATTTTTATCAGGTCTCCCGGCGTTCCTACCGTATGGTTGGTTGGTGTTCCTGCTCCCGGGATAGAAAGAAAATAATAACCTGTAGCCAGAAAAACGCCCGAAGTGGTGAAGTAATAGCCGTTAGAAGGGTCGGGCATTGCAGTTATATTATATGCCCCTGCCTTGGTTACGTGCAATGGTATAGTCATGTAGTTGCTTGCATTCAGCGATACTTCGTTTTGGTATATACCTTCGAAAGTCAACGAGTCACAATTGCCTATTTCTACAACGGCATTACCGAGCTTAGATTCGAAGCAATTCCATTTTGCGCCATCCCATTGGTTTAGTCCCAGGCACAGTTCTTTATCGTCGTCTTCTACCAGATTATATACAATCAGTCCGGTGTGCATCTGGTCTATACTTGCCTTGTTTGCTACATAATCATCGCTAGGGCCGGAAGCCGGATTGCTCGAATCTTTCAAAAACATGGGGAAGAGCTGATTCTTTAGCGAAAGGTTTACGCGGGGTAAGGCTAACCCTTTGAAAGCATTGGCTGTGCCATCAACGATATTTTCCTTGTCTTTCAGCTGTAATAATGCTCCGTCTACAGAAGGTTCACCCGAGCCAATTGTTACTTGTGCATTCATAGTCAGGCTTGTGCAGAGAAAAGACACTAACAATAATAATGTCGTCAAGAACATTGGTTTTGGTAGTTGTCTCATGTTTGTCTGTTTCATGTAGTTCTTTAATTTTAAGTTTTATAAATTATCAAATAGCTTTGCTTGTCTCGTGAGTTTTTGTCTTTTTTGTATAATTTTTTTAGATAAAATAGCCCATCTCCTTTGTTTATGACACTTTTTAGTAGCCGCCACAGAAGGGAAAGAATTTTGATTTAAAAAAAAGTATAGTATTTTTTGTCATATACTCTTGTAAAGTTTAATGCCTAATTTTTTTATGACAAATAAAAGAGAGGGAATGGATTTAAAATAAAGAAAAACTATATGTAAACTGCCCTTATACTACCGATGAAATGAACATATTTTGTGCATCATCAGAAAGAAATATATGCTTAATAAACATACTTTTCTAGTCAGAATTCATAAATAAGTCTTCCGGATCACCGACTTGTATTGCCTCGCTTAATAAATGTTTGTCACAAATATCTTGCAAAGATAATAATATTATATAAAAAACAATTCATTAATGATCATATAACTTAATAAATAAGAAGAGCTTATGAAGAAACCTTCAATAAAATAGGCTTCGGAAATACGGATGCGGGGCATAAATAGCGGAATTGAATAAAATCTGTGAGGGCTAATTATATTAATCTGTAAAAAATGTTTATTTTTGCAAGTTCTGTAAAGCAGCTTATTTGTAGGAGCTGCATAACTAAAAAAAGAGAAAGACGAATATGATTAAAATTACATTTCCGGATGGTTCCGTAAGAGAATTCGAAAAAGGAACAACATCTATGCAGGTTGCTGAGAGTATCAGTTCCCGTTTGGCGCAAGACGTGCTTGCCGCAAAGGTAAACGGGGAGGTTTGGGACTTAACAAGACCAATCGATACGGATGCGACGATCGAATTGCTGAAATGGGAAGATGAAGACGGAAAGCATGCATATTGGCATTCGTCGGCACACCTTATGGCCGAAGCGGTGCAGATACTATACCCACATGCAAAATTTGGGATAGGTCCTGCCATCGAGAATGGATTCTATTATGATATAGACTTTGGTGATACTCCTGTCAAAGATGCCGATTTTCATAAGATCGAAGCTAAAATGATGGAGCTGATAGCCAATAAGGAAGAGATCAAACGTCAGAGCATCACAAAAACCGATGCGCTAAAAATGTTTGGCGACCGCAACGAGGGGTATAAGGTAGAGCTTATCAACGACCTCGAAGACGGAACCATTACAACATATACACAAGGGGTGTTTACCGACCTTTGTCGTGGGCCTCACTTGCCTAATACATCGTATATCAAGGCGGTGAAGATACTTAGCGCGGCAGGTGCATACTGGCGTGGCGACGAAAAGCGCAAGCAGCTTACACGTCTTTACGGTATCACCTTCCCTAAAAAGAAAATGCTCGACGAGTACCTTGTGATGCTCGAAGAAGCCAAGAAGCGTGACCACCGCAAGATTGGGAAAGAGCTCGAACTGTTTGCCTTCTCCGAAAATGTAGGTAAAGGGCTTCCGTTGTGGTTGCCTCGTGGTACACAGTTGCGCCTCAAACTCGAAGACTTTTTGAAGAAAATTCAGAAGAAATTCGAATACCAACAGGTGATGACACCGCATATCGGTAGCAAATTGCTTTACGTAACTTCGGGTCACTATGCAAAATACGGACAGGATTCTTTCCAGCCGATACATACACCCGAAGAAGGAGAGGAGTTCTTGCTGAAACCGATGAACTGCCCGCATCACTGCGAAATATATAAAATCGTTCCACGCTCATACCGTGACCTGCCTTTGCGTATGGCCGAGTTTGGTACTGTATACCGTTACGAGCAAAGTGGCGAGCTTCACGGACTGACAAGGGTGCGTGGGTTTACTCAGGACGATGCGCATATTTTCTGTACACCTGAGCAGCTCAAAGAAGAGTTCCTCAAAGTAATGGATATTGTATTCATTATCTTCAAGGCTCTTAATTTCGAAAATTTCGAAGCACAAATCTCGCTCAGAGATCCTAACAATCGTGAGAAATATATCGGTAGCGATGCAAACTGGGAAAAAGCAGAGCGTGCCATTATAGAAGCCTGCGAAGAAAAAGGCTTGCCGGCACGTGTAGAGCTTGGCGAAGCGGCTTTCTATGGTCCTAAACTCGACTTTATGGTGAAGGACGCATTGGGTCGCCGTTGGCAGTTGGGAACAATACAGGTAGACTACAATCTTCCGGAACGTTTCGAACTCGAATACACAGGAGCCGACAACCAAAAACACCGTCCGGTGATGATTCACCGTGCGCCGTTTGGGTCGATGGAGCGTTTCATTGCCGTGCTTATAGAGCATACAGCAGGAAAATTCCCATTGTGGCTTGCTCCCGATCAGGTGGTGATATTGCCTATCAGCGAGAAGTTTAACGACTATGCTCACCGTGTGTCTCACTACTTCAAGCAACAGGGCATCAGTTCGCAGGTAGATGACCGCAACGAAAAGATAGGTCGCAAAATCCGTGACAACGAATTGAAGCGTATCCCTTACTTGCTGATTGTGGGAGAGAAAGAAGCCGAAAGTGAAGAGGTTTCGATCCGCAAACAAGGCGATGGTGATAAAGGCTCTATGAAGTTTGTGAACTTTGCCGCACAGCTAAATGAAGAAATGGAACAAATGATGAATGCTTGGGAACAGCAGGCTTAAGTGCCGTCATTTTTACTACGTAATATAAAAGAGTCCCAAAAGTTATAAGAACTTTTGGGACTCTTTGTATTTGTACAAGATTTCAGCTTTCTTGTTGTTCCGATTCTGAGAGCATTCACTTAATTATCGTTGCCTCGAATATTTGCTGTAAGTCTTTTTTGCTTCTGATGCTTTCAAACTTAAATGCTCCTATCGTTAACGCATATCCCATAATCAACATTACGTAAGGAATTAAAGAAAATATGCCGAACTCATTCTCCGTTATTAAAAAAGTAAACACGATACCGATGAGAATAATGAATGAGAACCAGAAGCCCAAAAAAATAATAACATAACTAGGAAGTTTCATTTTTACTCTGATTATGGTCTTGCCCCATTCGTTGTGAAATTCGCCTTTGATTTTAGGTGAAAAAGAATTCTGATAATTTATATTGCGTTTTATCTCAAATGCATTACTTGTGGAGTATCCTTTGTACGTATTCTGTATTCTAATAATGTCGTTTATTCTATTTTTTATATCATTTTCGGACAGATGAGTCTCGTATACAATGTTTTCGAAAGGTAAAATGTTTTTCATTCGGTGTATTTTATTCATTCTTTTGATAAAGTTAACAATTTCCGATTAGATACCATAAGGCAAGAGTACGATTTTGTGTAGTTATATCTTTGCTACTTGCTCTTTGCATTTTTATAAACGATCTTCTGATTGTGGGAGAGAAAGAAGCCGAAAGTGAAGAAGTTTCGATCCGCAAACAAGGCGACGGCGATAAAGGCTCGATGAAGTTTGTGAACTTTGCCGCTCAGCTAAATGAAGAAATGGAACAAATGATGAATGCTTGGGAACAGCAGTCTTAAGCGTCGTCATTTTTACTAAGTAATATATAAGGTGTCCCGAAAGTATAAGAACTTTTGGGACACTTTGTGTTTTCTTTGTATGCCGATGATGCTCTATGGGTTACATTGTACATACTATAATATATAGAGTATAATTTGATCCTGTTTTTTGCTAAGTTTGGCTGTTCATGCCGTATTTAGGGTTTTATTTCGTATATTAGTTCTTTAATGCAAACATAAAGACAAAACAATGAAAAAAACTTTATTAATTACACTCATTTTGGGAGTGATCTCATTATCCTGTTTTTCGCAGCAATTTGAATTAACCCCCGAAGGGTTGAGAGACGCTGCTGATACATCAAAAGACTTTTTGGTTATTCCTGTTGACGGAAAATCGGCATCAGACTTGTATAGTATGTCTAAGCGGTATGTAAATGAAAAAATGTCGAACCCCAAATTTGCAATAAAAACCGATTTAGATGGAGATTATTTGCGATATAGTCTTTATTACCCAACGATATTCAGCTTTTCTAAAATGTTGGTTACTCTCAAAGTAAATGGCGCTTATCAGATAGAAATGAGATTTCGGGATGGGCGTATTCGGTATAATATCACAGCTCTGAGTTTAACCTTCGAGGAGGGAGGCAATGACTTTTATATTGCTGCCAGTAAAATGAAGGGCTGGGCTATTTTTGATAATAAGGGAAAGCTTTTGATGAAAAATGAAAAACAAAAACTTGAAGACCATTTCAACAGTGAAGTGCAGATGTTTGTTGATTTCATTCAATCGGATGGAGCTAGTGTTAATGATAATTGGTAAATAGAAGCCGTTATACAAAGCAAAATCTGATTCATTAAGACTAAAGTGATGAAGGTGTGACAACTTTGGATGTATAAATAAGAACAGGCGGCATCCCCCTTTGAATTAAAAAGATAGGGAAATTTATACAAATTCAATAAGTTTTTTATTACCTTTGCACCCAGCTTTGTTTTAAAAATAAAAATAAATAAAAGATAAAGGAAAAGAATCTAACATTTTTTGAATGAGGAACAATAGATTTAATCAAAAAAAAGAAGAGTTACACAAGATCAATAATAACATTCGAGCCAGAGAAGTTCGTTTGGTTGGAGATAATGTCGAACAAGGGGTTTACTCTATACAGGAAGCTTTACGCTTGGCAGATGCACTTGAGCTTGACTTAGTTGAAATTTCTCCAACGGCAGAACCTCCTGTTTGTAAGATTACAGATTATCAAAAATTCCTCTATCAACAAAAGAAAAAGCAAAAAGAGGCGAAAGCCAAATCGGTGAAGGTAGTGGTAAAAGAAATACGTTTCGGACCACAGACCGACGACCATGACTTTAACTTCAAGTTGAAACACGCCAAAGGATTCCTCGAAGAAGGCTCTAAGCTAAAGGCTTATGTGTTCTTCAAAGGACGTTCTATCTTGTTTAAAGAACAAGGAGAGGTGTTGTTGCTTCGTTTTGCTACCGAGCTCGAAGACTACGGAAAAGTAGACCAGTTGCCGGCACTCGAAGGTAAGAGAATGATCATGATGATGTCCCCTAAAAAAGCACCTGCAAAGGCTGCACCTGCCAAGCCGAAGGAAGATAAGCCAAAGGTGAAAGTGGAAAAGAAAGAGGACGAAGAAAAAAGCGCAGAATAAGCAGTTCGAAAGAATTGCATTCGTATATAAATTAATTTAATTAATAAACTGAGATGCCAAAAAAGAAGACTAATTCCGGTGCCAAAAAGAGGTTTGCCCTTACCGGAACAGGAAAAATCAAAAGAAAACATGCTTTCAAAAGTCACATCTTGACTAAGAAAACGAAAAAACAGAAAAGAAACCTTACTCACACAACAACAGTAAGCAAGGTGGACGAAAAGTCTGTTAAGCAATTGTTGGGAATGAAATAATTGTATTTCTTAAAAGCAAGTTTTAAAGATTTATTAACCGGATGTATGCAGCAAAGTGTTTTTGAAATAAAAAAACCGCTATCATTCAAAACAACGTAAATTATGCCAAGATCAGTCAATCATGTTGCTTCGCGCAACCGCAGAAAAAAAGTTCTGAAATTAACAAGAGGTTACTATGGTGCCCGCAAAAATGTGTGGACAGTAGCCAAAAATACATGGGAAAAAGGTCTTACCTATGCTTTCCGTGACCGTCGTGCTAAAAAACGCAACTTCCGTGCACTTTGGATACAACGTATCAACGCTGCTGCACGTTTGGAAGGTATGTCTTACTCTCGCCTGATGGGCGCTCTTCACAAGAATGGAGTAGAGATCAACCGTAAAGTTCTTGCAGACCTTGCAATGAACCATCCGGAAGCGTTCAAAGCAATCGTAGATAAAGTAAAATAAAGAATATCTTTATATACAAAGAAAAAGCAACCCACTGTGGTTGCTTTTTTGTTTCTATACGTTATCGAGTTTGTCTATTATGGGGGCTTTTCTTCATCGCTGATTTTGTTATTGTGTAAAAAAGCTATACTTTTGCAGCTCAGATAAGGATTTTGCTACTTATACTCCAGCGTTAGGGAAGAAAATAGGGGGTATAGGTATCCTTTTGTAAAGAGTTCTTTGCATACCCTAATAATTTAGATATACTAATTTTTAAATTATTTTGATTGATGAGTAAAAGCAAAATTTACCTGCCTCTCTTAGTATTGGGAACTGCATTTTGGGGAATTTCGTTTCCTTTGTCCAAAGATGCATTCGATTCTATCCACCCTTACACATTCATGTTTTATCGTTTCTTAATTGCAACTTTCATTCTGGCTTTGATATTCTACAAGCAGATTCCGAAGATAAACAGTGAAACAATCCGTAAAGGCGCTATTGCCGGGCTATTCCTTTTTATGGGTATTTGCTGGCAAACGGTGGGGTTGAAGTATACAAGTTCGTCCAACGCTTCGTTTATTGCCGGGGTAGAGGTCGTGCTGATTCCTTTGTTTGCGTTCCTGTTTATGAAGAGGTCTATTCAGACACGAATGTGGGTGGCGTGCCTTCTGGCTTTAGCCGGGTTGTATATTATTGCTATGGCGTCGGGTTTTTCAGACTTTAGGATCGGAGACCTGATGGTGTTTGTGGGGTCGTTGTTTTATTCGGTTTACATTTTGTATGTAGGCAAGATAAGCACAGACTCACGGTCTGAGGTAGCGGCTATTCCGTTTGTTATCATACAGCTATCTGTTTGCGCTCTTTTGGCAGGCGTATTGACTGTATCTACGCAGGGCGTTGGGGCTGTCTCGATGTCGCTGCCTTTTGATGTATGGAAGGCTTTGCTGTTTGTCGCCATTTTGTCTACGGCTTATATGTATTGTATTCAGAATGCGGCTCAGAAGTATATCGAGGCCGAGAAGATCGCGTTGACATACTTGTGCGAACCTATTTTTGCAACTGTGTTTGCGTATATAATATTGAATGAAGAGATAACAAGCCGAACAGTGATTGGAGGTACACTGATATTGTCGGCAATGCTTTTGGCGGAAGTAAACGTCATGGCTGTATACCGACGTATCAGGGCGTTCTGTACTGTGAATTGAATTGAATGAACCGATTGTAGTCAAAAAGAGATATTCGCTGAGAGTGTCTCTTTTTGTTCTTTGTGAGGGGCTGTAAGATAATTTTGGATTGTATACAAAAGCTGGGAATAATTTTATATTTTTGTGTCGCCTAACGGCCCTGTAGTTTAATGGATAAAATAAAGGATTCCGGTTCCTTAGCTGTGGGTTCGATTCCCGCCAGGGTCACGTATACTAAAATTAAAGCGTGTAAATCAATGGTTTGCGCGCTTTTTGTTTTTAGTGCTTAGAAAATAGCTTAGGTTATATCCTGCATTCGTACCCACATTTTTACTATTGCCATAGATCTAATGTTATTTTTTTTCTCATCTTTCGGCGAGTGATGCCCATTCTCACTGACTAACTTTAGATAATTATCGCCTTTATCTGATTTTTGGACATATTTTACTGTTAAATATTGATCATCTCCGTCATTTATATCAAGTAAATATATATTACCATATCTTATGTTTTCAAAATCGGTAATTACTTTATAGCAAAGAATATCTCCTGCTTTAATAATAGGATACATAGAATCTCCTCTTACATATAATGCTCCATCGCAATTCGGCGCTTGTGGTATTTTTATTATATCTATAGGTATCTGTTTGTTTTGGTTGTCGAACAATACGGTTAGCCCAGCACTAGCATCTAATTCATACAATGGGATTAATTTTTCATCTTGATTAAAATAATCGGACTTAAGTTGACGTAAAGTAATATTTTTATTTTCGTTTTCAGGTATAATCATTAATCCATTTCCGGTCAATAACCACTCTACATTTAAATTAGGAAATTTAGCTATTACTTTTTCTATTGTATCTGATGTTATAGATGTAGATTTAGAAGATAAATATCCAGACCCAATTCCTGCATATTCCTCAAATTTATTTCTTCCATATCCCATTTCCTTTACAAAAAATTGTAGTCTCTCTTTTGTTGTTAAATTTTTCATTTTTATTTTATTAGTGAAAAATATCACTATATTTGTATTGTAATCAATTGGGGTGATTTCAATAATTAAGAAATTAGGTTTAAACCTTGAGAGCAGCGTGCAACCCCAATTTGTATGCTGCTTTCTATTTTAATATTTATGTTATGATAACTTCATTATTCAAAAAAATTACTGCAAAGTTACGTTGTGTTTATTTTAAGAAAAAAGTGTCTGATGCGTCTAATGTTAGATGTTTTTCATTGGAGTTTTCAGACACATTTGGCAATGGATTAGTCAAATAGTTAAGATAACTTCTTTTGTATCTCTTCAATTTGCTCTATCAAACCCTCTAAAATCGAACCCAATCTTTCTGATGTTATAGAATCTGGTCTTGTCTCAGTTTTTAATTTCAAAATTTCTTCTTTCAATTGATTTAAGTCTAAATTACTCATAATTAATCATTTATATATTAAACAATATGAACAAAATTATCAATTATATTAAAAGCTATCAGGATAGAAGACTGCGTGAAAGATGTGTAAAATATGCTTCAAATTGTACTAAAGATGTAGCATCTGAGGCTTCGCATCTTTATTTTTTAATAAAGGATGGCCAACATAAACGCAGATTTTAAATATATTCCTCAGATCTAGGGTTCTTTGGGTACTTTACTGGAATTGAAAATTTAATTTTATTGACAGATTCATTCTCATTATTATTTTTAGAGTGTAACCCGGCACCACTATTTCCAATGTAGACACCCAGACCTTTATTAGAACCTTTACTTTCTGATGTTGTGACACCTACCTCAATTTCTATAAAAGATTTATCCCCTACAAAATACTCTGTTTCAGAAATTAGACCTGATCTAATTGTATCAAACGGATTAACCACTCCACCAATATTCTTTATTGCCTCTTGAGATTCTTTTACTCCTTCAAATATCTCAACAATTACCGTTTTTATATATTCTCTTAGTTCCATCTCCCCCCAAAAATTTTAAGTTAAAACACTACGTATCCTTAAATAAAGTTAACTTAATGATAAATATCACTGAATTATTATTTGTAGTGAAAAATATCACTATATTTGCATTGTAGTTAATCAAATATACAACAAATATAATTAAACATATTAAATACAGTGCAAAAAATGGCTCAACTAAAAAACATACCAGCAAATAGAATTATAGCAGGAAGCAAAGAGTTAGCTAAAATTCTAAGTAAGACAGAACAAACAATTAATAGATGGAAAAACCAAGGTAGATTAAACTATCTACAAGTTGGAAGTGAATATTTCTACGATAGCGAGAATATATTCGACACTACTCGGAACTATAGAGATTCTAAAAGAAAGCAAAACGCTTAAATACAAAATAACCATGGGAGCACTAAAAATAGATATACAGGATTTCAAACCTTGTCTTACGGATGAGTCGATAGATAAACTAGTGAAGCTTATTATGTCTGATTTGGATATCTACAGCTATGAAGGACATAGACTAAGATCGTTCGAATGTACTAATGGTATTAGAGTAGATGTAGAAGCTAATTATAGAGGATCTGCATATCGCAGCATACAGCTTAAAAATGTATATGTTATGTATAACGATGGCGATGATTATAGGTCTATTGAGGAGTACGAAGAAACGCTTAACAGTCTACTGTCTGATGCTATAGGCGAACTGAATTATAAGGAAGAAGAAGAATACGAATATGAAAAGCAATACTCATGAAAAAGAAAAGCATAAACCCACTAAAGACAATAATCATTGCAGCTATCATGTTAGGTTGCCTTGGTTATATGGTTAAATGTGCAATAGACTGCAAAAGACAAGTAGAAGCTCTTAATGAAATGAAACATCACGAAGTACCCACATATCAAATAAAATAACTATGGAACTCTTATTCGCAATTTTAGCATTAGCGCTATTTGTAGTTGTAGCCGGAATAGTAACAGGCATATTTCTTTACTGCATATCGTACTATCAAGCAGAAGATATAGATCCGAACGATGAAACTTTCCTAAAGTAATATATCCTTAAAACAAAATTAATCCTAAGTCGTTGAAGGCTCCATTCCTTATGGGTGGGAGTAAAACGCAAGTTCTTTGCCATGTTGATTTCCTGATGTATCACCGATGAATGGATAAAAACACGGGTGTTGTCTTAAACCCTTAACGGAGTGGTTAGGGGGATTACCGATTAGAGGAAGTCGGGAGCTTGAAAAACAGCGAACTAATAAACCTGAATAGTCAGTTAGGTTAGTCAGAATCAACAAAATATAATATATTTGTCTCTATAAAAATATAAAATATGATTGGTAAAGAATGTCCTATCTGCGGTAAATTAGTACAGAAAAATATAAGAGTGCATATTTTCAAGCATTCAGAGGTTTCAACTGAAAGGCGAATTAAAATGATTGATGCGTTAGTTAATAAATCTAAGAAAAAGAATAAAAGAGTAATAAAGCACATAAAAATAATACCCAAGAGTAAAAATAATAAGTGTAAATCTATTTATTGGGGATCTGTTATAAAAACTGCATTTGAAAGTAATCGAAGAAAATACTAGGACATATTAAACAATATTTTATATAGGGTTATCATTTCGATAGCTCTTTTTTTATGAGAAAAAAATGAAATGATAATCGCATATCGAAAGATTAAATGACTTTGGGGTATGGTGGAAAAGTAACCCTATGCGAATGAAAATAAAGGATGCTATGTAGCTCAGGTGGACAGAGCGCAGGTCGCAGTAATGCACCCAAAAAGAAACGGGTCGGAGGTTCGAGTCCTCCCATAGCAACGAATTTAAACTTAAAACAAAATATCATTATGGAAACTAATTTTAAAGAATTAAAGGAAGAAATCATAAAAAGAGCAAAAGCTGCTGATGCATGTACATCAGAATACAAAAGAGCATATAAGTCAGAATCTTTTGAAGAATTATTGCAAGTTATAAAAGACAACTTCGATTTTGCAGTAAGGCGTAAAGTTATAGATATAGAATTAATAAAGCTATATGAGAATGAGTTTAACAACAATAAAATATATGGGAATATAGATATTTCAGAAGGATATCTTCTAGTAGACAACGCGACTGTGAGAGCATGGGGCAACGCGACTGTGAGAGCATGGGGCAACGCGACTGTGGAAGCATGGGGCAACGCGACT
>NZ_GL892008.1:2622-5083 GCF_000213575.1 Dysgonomonas mossii DSM 22836 | reverse complement strand
ACTGTGGAAGCATCGGACAACGCGACTGTGAGAGCATGTGACAACGCGACTGTGGAAGCATCGGGCAACGCGACTGTGGAAGCATCGGGCAACGCGACTGTGGAAGCATCGGACAACGCGACTGTGGAAGCATCGGGCAACGCGACTGTGAGAGCATCGGACAACGCTTATATTACTTCTTATCATACTATTGAATGCGTATTATCGGATAACTCTATATACCGAATCAGAGAAAGTAATACAATCAAATATGCCTCTGACGAAATAAAATTTGAGAAATATAAAGCTACTTCAACTAACTAAAATTTTCTAATAATATTAATAAGGTAGCTTTTATCTCGGTGTGCATTTGGTTGCTATCCGAGAGCGATACCTGAAAAGGTGTTTCTACTAAAAGTAGACTGTTTTTTAATGAATACGAGTAGTGTTGTCTGTGAAGATAGCACTACTTATTTTAAAGAGAGTAAGGAAAATATATAAATAATAAATATATGAAAGCATTTAAAGATTTAGTATTCTATGGACACCCAATTGCATTAAGTTCTTTGGATGATTATAGAGATGCAAAGCAAGCAAGTATGACATTTGATAATGGGTATGGAATATCAGTTCTTTTGGGTAATTGTTTTTACAGCAATGGAATTGATACTTATGAAGTAGCAGTTATAAAAGACGGAAGGATATGCTACACAACACCTATTGCTAATGATGTTATAGGATATATAACAGAAGAACAAGTTTCAGAAATTATGAATAAAATTCAAGAAATTTAGATAACAAGTAGAAAGGAGGTGTTCACAGATGCGCAATGAGGATTACGGATAAAATTTTAAGTGCCTGAAAAAAAATGAAATTTACATTAAACAAAAGACTCTGCATGTAGTATACTCTTTCTTATTCGGGTGTATGGAAACACTAGTATGCAAAAGTGAGCCAGTCTAACCACTATTTAATAGGTGGAGAAAAGGATGAGCATTCGTTATAATCAAGGTTCGAATCCTTGACACCCACTACTTTTCTAAAAGTAAATAGAATTTTCATAGTATGTAGGCATTCTGAGTTGTGATAATTCGGGATGCTTTTTAATTGAATAGTAACTTAAACTAAATAGAGATGAGAAAGATATTATTTAGAGGAAAAAGAATAAGACCCGAAGGCGTCGATGATGCTTGGGCGTATGGTTCATTGATTCAAATAATTGATACAACCGAAATACATGATGGCGTTTTTACTTGGAATATTCATCCCGAAACGGTTGGACAGTTCACAGGCTTAGCCGATAAGAACGGAAAAGAGATTTTTGAGGGGGATATAATAAAATGGGATGATTGCAGTAAGGGTAAATATTGGCGATTTGCAGTCGTGGAAATTAACCCAGATATACAATTTAACTGTTCCGATATATCTGAAATAGATAATATAAAGAACTCTACTAAATATTGCTTTAAGTATGGAAACTTTATTTACAAAGACACTTGTAATCATTTTGAAATTATCGGTTCAATCCACGACAACCCCGAACTATTAACTAAATAAGATATAGCCATGGATACTAATTTTAAACGCATACCACGCAGACGCAAAGGCATACAATACTATTTCTTCAATGGTATAGGTATGCAGCTTACTTATGACATGGGCACCACTAGCGACATCGAAAGATACAAGCTAGGAAACTACTTAGATAACAAAAATGCGAGGTTAGTAGAGCAAGCAATTAAAGAACTATTTAAAGATTAGGATATGGAAAATTTAGATTTATATAATAAAGTAAGAGAAGTTCCAAAAGAAGCTCAAAAACCTTTTAATAACGGTAGGTTTTCGGGCACTGATATAAACCCTATGTGGCGAATAAAAAAGCTTACAGAAGAGTTTGGTATATGTGGCTTCGGTTGGTACTATGAGATAACCGATAAATGGCTCGAAAAAGGACAGGATGATATTATAGCTGCTTTCGTAAACATAAATCTTTTCATCAAAATTGGCGAAGAATGGAGTAAGCCGATACAAGGCACAGGCGGTAATACATTTGTATCTAAAAATAAGAATGGTTATCAAGTATCCGACGAATGTTATAAAATGGCTTTAACTGATGCTATATCTGTAGCTGCTAAGGCTCTCGGTGTTGGTGCTGATATTTATTTTAGCAATGATAGGACAAAATATGATACACCAAAAGACACTGAACCTAAACAAGACCCTAAAGCTACTCAAAAGACTGACGAACCATCAGATATTATATTCGAAATGATAAACAAAGCGGATAGCCAAGAATCATTAAAGGATATTTGGACTTCATACCCAAATTATCAACGTAATCAAAAATTTAAAAACGCTCTAACAAATGCAAAATCAAAATTACCTAAATTACAACCAGCAAGTTGATTTCTTTGAGAATAATCATTGCTATATAACTAAAGAAGGAAAACAGCTTCAAGGCATAACAGGCATCATCTCAAAG
>NZ_GL892008.1:0-2260 GCF_000213575.1 Dysgonomonas mossii DSM 22836 | reverse complement strand
TTTTAGCAATGATAGGACAAAATATGATACACCAAAAGACACTGAACCTAAACAAGACCCTAAAGCTACTCAAAAGACTGACGAACCATCAGATATTATATTCGAAATGATAAACAAAGCGGATAGCCAAGAATCATTAAAGGATATTTGGACTTCATACCCAAATTATCAACGTAATCAAAAATTTAAAAACGCTCTAACAAATGCAAAATCAAAATTACCTAAATTACAACCAGCAAGTTGATTTCTTTGAGAATAATCATTGCTATATAACTAAAGAAGGAAAACAGCTTCAAGGCATAACAGGCATCATCTCAAAGATGCTATTTCCAGACAAGTATAGTAACATTCCGGAACATATATTAAATAAGGCTGCTGAATATGGTAGCCTTATTCATTCTAAATGTCAAGAGAATGATATATTCGAAACCTCTGATTGTATGGAGGTTGAAAATTATATGAAGATAAAACAAGAATATAACCTTATTCCGTTGGAAAATGAATATTTAGTATCTGACAATGACCGTATAGCTACAATGATAGATAATGTATTCCGGGCATCGGATAATAGCGTTCATCTTGGGGATATAAAAACTACATCGGTTTTAGATATTGAAAGTTTATCATGGCAGCTATCAATATGCGCTTACTTGTTTGAATTGCAAAATCCTCATTTAAGTGTAGATAAATTATATGGTATCTGGCTTCGAAAGGATAAATATAAACTGCAAGAAGTTGAAAGAATACCAAGCAGTACTATTATATCTCTTATTGATGCGTATTTTAATAATACTTCATTCGAGAACCCAATAAAACAAAATACATCTCTTGAAATAGAAGAATTAATTGCTATTGATGAAGAAATATCTATTCTTGAAGAGAGAAGAACGCAACTGCTATCGGATATACAGCCATTAATAGAAAAGCAACAATATAAAGATGATAAGGTAACCATATCATGGGTTTCGCCTAGTACTTCAATCGGTTTCGACTCTTCAAAATTCAAAAAAGAAAATCCAGAACTAGCCGATAAGTATAAGAAAGAAACAACTAAATCAGGTTTTGTTAAAGTAACTTATAAAAAAGAAAAAGAATGTCAGTAAACAAAGTAATATTAGTAGGTCATGTGGGTAAAGATCCAGATGTAAAGCATTTTGACAATGGTACGGCTGTTGCATCATTTTCATTGGCTACCACTGAAAAAGGATATACAGCACAAAACGGAACAACCATTCCGGACCGTACCGAATGGCACAACATAGTATGTTGGCGTGGATTAGCTAAAGTAGCTGAACAATATGTAAAGAAAGGCAGCCAATTGTACATAGAAGGAAAAATACGATCACGTTCGTATGATGATGCTAACGGAGTGAAGCGGTATGTAACAGAGATATATGTTGATAATTTGGAGTTGTTAGGCGGTAAGCAAAATCAAAACAGCGAAGCTGAACAAACTCCAGTTGAATCACAACATACTACTGTACCAATTGGAGATGATGACGATCTCCCTTTTAATTAGGGTTTTCGGTAATCCATAAAAATAAAAACCGATGGAATTATTTTGTACAAATACAGCTCGAGGATTAGTTCCAAATTACGATTCAGATTTTGAAGAAAAGAAAAAACTTAAAATCGGAGAAGTATATAAGGTAAAAGTAACAAAAGCAAGAAACTACCATTTCCATAGAAAATACTTTGCCCTTATAAACTGTGCATGGGAATATCAAAATCAAGGTGTAACAGATCACTTTAAAAATAATGTAGATCTATTTAGAAAGACTGTTGAGATGTCAGCAGGACATTGCGATACTATTTATTCTATTCCTCGTAATGAATGGATTGAAACGCCTAAATCAATATCCTTTGAAAAAATGGATGAAATTGAATTTCAAACGCTATATGAAAAAGTAAAAGATGTTTTATTCTCTGTCTTTCTAAAAAAAATAAGCGAGGAGGAATTTATGCGAAACTTAGTAAATTTTTGATATGATAAAACAAGTAAGCAAGAAACAAGCTCAGAAGAATAGGGCGATAGCAAAGATAAAATCTAAACTATCGCCTTTTTGCTTTATATGTGGGGAACATGGAACTGATCTTATGCACCTTTTACCTAAATCTACATTCCCGGAACATTATACCAATCCATTAAACTTGGTTATGGGCTGTAGGCGCTGCCATAACTTATATGATAATGATCTTTTATTTCGCCAACAGCAAACTGATATATTTAATAGGATATGCGAATTTGACGAGATTGGAG
>NZ_GL892007.1 GCF_000213575.1 Dysgonomonas mossii DSM 22836 | reverse complement strand
ACATCCTAGATAAATATGTTGATAAAGACAAGAAAAGAAAATCCTGCATTTTTCACAGGACATATAAGCTGCCATACACTTCGGCACACAAAAGCAATGCATTTGCTTCAAGCCGGAGTTATACTCCATCATATAAGGGATATTCTTGGACATTCTTCTGTTATGACAACAGAAATATATGCACGTTCAGACTCAAAGCAAAAAAGAGAGGCAATAGAAAGAGCTTATTTACGACTAAGCCCCAATATTGAATCGGAAAATCTATGGGAAAAGGACAAGGGATTACTTGAAGAGTTGATGAGCTTCCGATAAAAATCTTATTTCATCCGTTCGCCAGTCAATACAAAGACGAGCGGATGAAATTTATTATGTAAAGAAAAAGCGTTAAGCAAATCCTCTAATTGATTGTAATATAGGATTTTTAAAAAGAGAAAAGCTGTTATCTAAACATAATGTATAGCTACGCATAATGTGTTTTATGGATAGCTATCCATAAACAGCAATCCTCTAACTTTTTTTCGGGTAGGGAGTAACGAAATGAAAAAAGTAAGTCTATCTCGGCACGTTTGTCTAAATATGCTTTTATCGTATTTTGAAAATGATTTGTTGCTTTCATGTCTTTGGTTATTGTGGGGCAGGGTTACCGCCCCTTGTGAATACTTTATTTCTTTGGCTCTATGGGAGTGAATATAAAAATTGAAGGCTTGTAAGGTCTGTTATATATATCGGTACTGCTTTTCAGTTTTCGGCTTAATACCTTGACTATAATAGCATCATTCGGTAATTTATTTGTTCTACCAATCGAATACAAAGCACTTAACCTAATATCAACTTTATAAACTTTGCTCTTATAGTTTATTTGTTCGGGGAGGTTTGCTCTTTTAAATGTTTTCATCTTCTTGAGTGATTATATGTTCTTTAGGTATATTTATTCCATAGTTTTGAGCATCCATTTTTAATGATCGTGCTACTTGGGGGTAGTTGGTATCAATCCAATCAAATTCGTCAACAAAATTGTATCTGTCATCTATTCCCATTGCCGTCTCATTGGTCACTAAAACACCTTTAGGGATTGCTATTTTGCCATAATTTCTGAAATTGATTGTTACAGATTCGGCTGTCACTTTTCTATTCTTTTTCATTATATCCTATATTTTGTAGTTATAGTTTTCTGATAATTAATTCAATCCAAAGTAGTACGCTAAGCGTTGCTCCTGCGACTTTGAAAATATCCATCCTGCTAACCTTTTTTCGTTAAAGGTCAGTCTGCTGTTAAACTTTCCTCCCATTGCTTTGAGTTCGTCTTTGATGGCTCTTGTTTCTCCAAATACCGCTACTGCTTTCTCTGAATACTCTACGACTGTACAATTGGCTTTGCTTGTGCCGTTCTTGTCGCTTGGTGGCGGTGGCGTTGTGTCATCGGTCTTTTTGATGCGGATGTTATCTTCATTCCCTGCGGTGTAGGCAAATTCCTTTATCATACCCTCACGGCTGTACATAGAGACTTTTTCAATTATCCATCCATGATACTTGCTCTCTCCTAAATAGTACCCTGCACCCATTGAATACTTTTCCCGATGTTCATAATCTGCGTTGTACTCCGCTAAATAGGCTGTTTCCTCGAAGTTGGATGCATGTTTACGCATTTCAGAAAAGATGTCTCTTTTGTGAGTAGAAAAGCCTAAAATGACAGTCCGTGTTGTTCTTGATGCAAAATAATCGGTTTGGCTGTCACTCTCATCTTGTTTCAATCTTGCTACGATAACGCCCAAAGCATTTTCGGGAAGTATCTCGGCAAAGCGTTTGCTCCCGATTACCTTAATTTCCTCTACTCGTATACGTTCTTTTTCTTTCTCGTCCGCTTCTTCTTTGGCTTTGGCTTGTGCTTCTTGCAGAAGTATTGCTACTTCAAAGCTGTCCATAAATTGAGGGTTGTCGCTGTCGTAATAGAATCCAATGCCAAACTTCTCTTTCAATGGTCGGATAATATCGGCTGTATGAAAATCTTTTGTCGTTAGGTTTATCAATTTGTAAGTGGTACCCCATTGATTTTTTGTAATGTCGTACACTACATAGCTGTGATAGCTATACCCCTCCATTTGGATAACTTGGTTAATATCTACCACTTGCACCGCTTTGTCTATTTCTTTGTTCGCACCTAATAAAAATACCTTTGTCATAACTTTTGTGTATTAAGGGATTATAAATAAGTAAGCATTAGATAAATAAGGGTAATTACAGCACCCAACATCAGCAGGCACGAAAGAATACCCCGAAGCACATCATAGAAGAGATACAAGCCCACCAAAGCCCAAATAAACCCTGCTCCCCATAAAGAGTAACCCACGATAATTAAGACTATTTTCAAAACCCAACCTATGCTAATTGGAAGGTAGAAGGATCGCTGTTTCTTATTTTTTTCTGCTGTTAGTTTCATAATTTCTGACCTTTTTTTTAACGCTATGCCGTATCGGAGCCGGTGAGGAGTATTCGAGTTTCAGTAGCTTAAAAAAGGGTAGTGTTTAGCTGTGCAAGGTTTTGACGAATAAATACGCTCGCCAGGATAGAAGAAGAAGGGAAAGAGGAAGATTTTTCGCCAAACCCTTTAGGGCTTGACCTTGCTGTCAGCGTGAAGAACACGGAATACCTTTGCGACTGAAATCGAATACTCACTAGGCTCTGATGACATTTCGCTTAAAGGGGAAGAAATTATGAAACAGGTAGAAAAAATCCCGGTTACTCTTTCCTGAAGCTATCGAAAGAGTATAAAATGTTTTTAGGCATAGACAAGTATAGACTAAAGCTACCAGCCTATAAATTACTTATGTGTGCTGTAATTTAATGACTTATATTTGCTCCCCCGTAATCATAGTATGAACAAAAAAGTAAATTACTATGGAGATAATGTATATAGAAGCTCGAACATTCGAGGCGATGATGACGCAGTTTGAGCTGTTCGCTCATAAAGTGAATAAGCTATGTGAGGAACATACCAGTAAAGGACTTGAAGATTGGTTAGATAACCAAGACGTGTGTCAAATGCTCAACATATCTAAGTGTACCCTTCAAGGCTATCGAGACAATGGTATGTTGCCCTATACCAAGATTAGTCGGAAACTCTATTATAGAGTAAAAGATGTGAAAAAACTTATTCAAGAATTAGAAATACAACAGCATGGATAATGACATTTTAACGAAGAGGAACGAACGGGTAAAGAAGTTTTTTACTTTGCTCGACAAGATGTTGGATAGAATTGAAATTGTCCTGACCTCCAACAAACCATCGCTCTTCGGAGAACGATTTTTGACTGATATAGAGATGGCTAAGAAATTGAAAATAAGCAGAAGGACATTACAGCTCTATCGTACTGAGGGTAAAATCCCTTACTTTCAATTTGGAGGTAAAACCCTGTATCGGGAATCCGATATTCAGAAGATATTGGATAGAAACTATGTTCAAGAACTGAAATAATGGTTATTGGTTACAACAGAAAACAGGCTTCGAGTTTACTTCGAAGCCTGTTTTCTGTTGCTTATGATGCCCTGCATTAGTTGAGCGTTACATTTTGCAATGGTAACAAAAGTATAGTTGTTATATCGTTTCTGACTGAATTCCCAATAGGCTTGATTCATTTTCCTAAGAATTGAAAATCTGAGTGGATAAGGTTTTAAAAATAGATTTTTTATAAAAAAAAGTTTATGTTATCTTTATCGTAGTTATTCAACTTATGTCAAGTGGGTATGAAAAAAGGTCATTTAATGCTCACATATATCATAGATTGAAAACAATTTATTCAGAATAACTCATGGATGATTTAAGTGTCAATTTAAAAGCATTTTATTTTTCTCCGCAATTTTGGTGGAAAACTTTTGAGCGTGCAATTAATTTAACTGATGCTTTCGGGGAAGAGATAGACTCGAGCTTCAGTTTCAAAAAATGGATACAAACAGGTACTGTAGAACACGACAGTATTTCAATAAACCTAGAACATGATTATAAAACAGATAAGGAGTATACTGAAGCAATAAAAAATGATTATTTCTTCGAGATTATTGGGGTAAATCATTTTGGTCATCAAGTGTCTGCTAAATCATATGAAGACCTATTAGAGAAACATCAAATTAAGGAAGAGATTCCCTTGAAATACTCTTTTAGAATCTATGATTTGAATCAATTTATCTCTATGTATGTTCAACAATGGCTAGTTTTTGATTCTTATTACCATTGGGTTAAATGGCAATTATATTTCGATTTTATTATTTCAAAATTAAATACGCCATCTAAGGAACTCTTTTTGTATATGTGGACTCTTATTTTCAATGAAGTTGAATTTGAACACAATTTATTTAAAGATGTTAATCAGTACAAAATGTTTCGAGATAAATTAGATGATATTAAAAAAGAATCCTCTTATGTTGAAAATGAAATTATAAAAATCAGAAAAAAGAAGAAGAAATAACATGATAGGCGATTATGATTCTGAAACATACAAGATTCTATCAAATTTATTAGGAATTAGATTTGCTAAATATTTAAAATATAGCGGTATCGAGCTTAGAAATATTTATTTAGTGAAAAGTTTAAATTCCAATATTGAATTTTATTTAGTAGAAATCAATGATATTCAAATTCGATTTAGAAAACCAAGTGATTTTATTGCTCATTTCATAAGATTATTAAAGAGTAATATAGAATATTACGATAAAAGATATAAGGAACTTACATCAAGACAAGTTGATGAGTTTACAGATGAAGTTGCATTTGAAATGGAATATAAAAAAGTCGATTGTTATAAAATGAATCAGACTGAATTATTGAAGATTATGCAAGTTCATTACGAAAAATTAAAAGAGAAATAAATTATGAGCCTTTTACAAAAAGTAGAGTCTGTATTATTCCACTTTGGATTTCAAGAATGTAGAAAAAGCAACTTGAATTTCTTAAAATTAGCAGATGATGATTATCTAATAATGAAAGTATTTGAAAAGTATGAAAACTCAGATTTATTCCATGCAAAATTCAGAGCAGGAAGCAACCCTTGCAATTCTGAGCCTTATTGGGAAGAGACTGTAAGACTTGGTTTTACTCCAGAATTGGATGTACAAATAATAAGAGACTTTATCGAAAAATATAAATAATTCATCCAGTAGATAGTATATTATGAATAACTTGTCTTATACATTTAATAATAACTTAGTATAATGAGTGAAGACTCTAACATAGTATTTCACTCAGCCTTAGGTAAATTAGGAATGTCTAGTGATACATCTGGTTTGCGTTTAGTTTCTCAGAGAGCGGACGAAAATGATCCAGATTTATTTCTAGCATTGGAACAAGCTTTTGAATTTGAGGCTACGGCTGTCTATTTTCGATTTTATAATGACAATCGTCCCCCTAAACCCCTGATTTATATTTATGATGAATCCGAACAAAATATTAATAATAATGAAGCAGATATTCATCATAAGTTATGGAATGCAGGAATTGTTCCCTTTTGCTTTATAATTAGAGCATCTCAAATTTTAATATATAACTGTGGGAAAAAGCCAGAATGGGATACAGATGGAAATGATTTTATTACATCACCACATGATTTTATTGACTTGTTAGATGATATACAAAAGAAACTAGACATATATAATGTTCGTCAATTTGACTCTGGTTTATTCTGGGATTCTAATGAAGGTAAGCAATTTAAATATGAAGAAGGGGCCTACGAACAATTGCTATCACAACTAAAAAACGTCAAGTCAAATATTATCTCTCGTGTAGGAAATGAAAATGCTGCACTAGTTAAACGAATCTTAATGATGCTGATACTTATAAAGTATCTTGAGGAGAGAAAAGATGAAGATGGTAATGGAGCACTAAACCCGAATGAATTTTACAAAGCATATAATCCTGATGATCCAACATTGGAAGGTGTTTTGGAGAATGTTGATACATTCGTTAATGTCCTAAAAGAGCTTTCTAGTAAAGAACATTTTAATGGGCAAATTTTCCTTTTAGATGACAATGAATTATCAGCACTAAAAGAAAAAGTAGATCTTACTCTTTTTCAACATTTTGTTAAAGGAGATGTTTCATTTTTCACAGAAGGTAACCAAGGGATAGGACAAATGAGCCTTTGGCGGTTATACCAATTTAATTATCTTCCGATTGAGTTAATTAGTCATATATATGAAGATTTTTTAGCCGATGAAAATGGTCAGAAAAAGAAGGGGGTAGTCTATACCCCTCCATATTTAGTTCAATTCCTTATTGATCAATGTATGCCATTGAAAGATCCTAAACAAAATTTTAAGATTTTAGATCCTGCTTGCGGTTCTGGAATTTTTCTTGTCGGAGCTTTTAAAAGGATGATTCAATGGTGGAGGGTTCAAAATAATTGGAAGAAGCCTAAAAAAGAAAATATTCAGGAACTTAAAGACTTGTTACAAAAGAATATTTTTGGCTGCGATTTAGAAGATGAAGCTGTTACATTATCGTATTTTAGTCTAGGTCTTGCTTTGTTAGATTCTTTGTCACCTCGAGAAATATGGAGAAATGTACACTTTGATGATCTTATTGGTTATAATTTATATCAAGGAGATTTCTTTAAGACATTACATGAAGGGAAGATAAAGTCTGATTTTCATCTCATAATTGGTAACCCGCCCTTTAACTCAGAATTTACCGATTGGGCCAATCTCGTAGATAAAAAAGAAAAAGAGAATAATACTGAACGTCCTGACATACCAGATAATCAAATAGCATTATTATTCTTAGAGCAATCTATCAAATTATTAAGAGTGGGAGGGAATTGTTGCCTAATATTACCTTCCGGTCCTGTTTTATATAATACCAATACACACGACTTTCGGAAATATTTATTTGAGCAATATTATATCAAAGGATTTTTTGACTTCACGTCATTAAGAGCTAAGTTATTTATAGGAAGTAGCTCTAGTGCTAAACCTGCTGTAGTTACTGTATTCGCTGAAAGGGCAGATCATAAAGAAAGGTCTTGTGTTCATAGTATTTTTAGACGAACAAAAGCTTCTGGGGAAAAAATAGACTTCGAAATAGATCATTACGATATACATAAAGTATCTTATAAATCGGCGATTAACCTACCTAGTGTATGGCAAGCTAATTTTATGGGTGGGGGAAGACTTCATCAGTTATTAAATAAGATAACAGATGTTAATATTCAAACGGTCGGAAAATACCTGAATGAAAGAGTTGAGAACAATAATTGGAAGGTTGCAGAAGGTTGGATAGAAGCACCAAACTCAAAAAACATTAGAAGGGTGAAACACCTTTCTTCAAAAGATCGTAAAACAGAAGACGAAATACAGGAGTTTGTAGCTTTAGAAGCTAAATACAAAGCTGGTTGGATTACAGGATATAATTATGTTGAAACAGATGGTTTTACCGAGAATGGTCTTAAATCTATAAAAACCTGTAACATCAAATATTTTTATAGGTCAACGAAAACTAACAAAGAGGTTTTTCAACCTCCTCATTTATTAATTAAAGAAAGTGTAACTGGTAGATCTATTCCGGTAATTTATAGTGATCAATACTTGACCTTTAAAGATAAAATATTTGGAGTCCATTCACCTGAAAGTGACATTGCGGATTTGCAAAAGCTTGGAAATTATCTAAAAGATGAAAATTGTGTCTCTTTGATGTGGTTACTAAGCGGTCAAGTTTTAACTTCGAGAGAGGGTGTTCCTTTGAAAGGAGATATTTTAAATTTGCCATATCCTCAAATACCTCTAGATAATATAGAAGAAAAACTATTAAATGATATAGTTGATTATTACTCTGATTTTAGAAAAGCAGGAGAAAATAGTGTTGTACTAGACTCACTATTTGCAGAAGAAGAGCTAGTCGTCTTTGGAAAATATTATTGTGATATCCTTAATTCCGTTTATGAAAATTTCCAACCCTTCTCTCCAATTATAGGAAAAGAATTTATTGCATATCCATTTGTTTTAGGAGATAAACCTGAAATAGATATACCCTCGTCTATAGAAGAAATTGAATCTAAGCTTAAGAGACTAATAGATAAAAAACAAGGATATAATTTATGGATAAAGAGAATTGTGAAGGTATATCATAAGAATGTTATTTTCTTGTATAAACCTAATCAAAGGAGATACTGGCTACCTTCAATTGCTGTGAGAGATGCTGATGAAACATTTGTTGATCTATTTAGACAGGGAAAATAATGAGAGAGATAAATAATACATTTGGCACATTGAGCAGTGCTCCTGATAATACAATAATCAATAAAATCTATAGTTATTTATCAACGACACTAATTGGTTTTAGAGGGGAAAAGGATGATAATGAAAATGCAATAACGAACAAACTCTGTAAAACTCTAAATTCGAAAAAACCATCCGAATATCCATTCTACTTTCACCATCAAAACATAGAAGATGATAAAGAGAATACATCAACAGATTTTGCTGTATTTGGGACTTATGCATACGCTCAAGAAAATAATATTGAAGATGATTCCCCCTCACTAATTAAATTTGAAGCTAAAAGGCTAAACTCTAAGCTACCTAAAAAAAGGGAGAAAGAATATGTTTGTGGCCAATATCTAAACAATAAATGTGTGACAAATTCAGGAGGTATCGAACGTTTTAAGAATGGACGTCATGGTAAAGATGTTGTTCATGCTGGAATTATTGGATATATCCAAACAGACTCTCCGAAGTATTGGATTCAAAAAGTAAATAATTGGATACAGGAGCAAATTGAGAATGCAAGTGATGATAGACTAACTTGGCTACAAAATGACTTACTTATCATTAATAGCGAAAATGAGACTTTGACTAGCTATTCTTCTATTTCATATCGAGTATATGATGATAATATCCAATTGAAACATTTTTGGATCGATTTTTCAAAACAACAGAACTAGAATATTATTCTAATACTTTCATCAAGTCAATAGTTAGAAGGGCAAACAATTGAGTTTGTATTTAATTAAACAAACAAAAAAGTTCAGCCCTTTAAAATTAAGTTATATTTTATTTACCTTATTGATTTAGTTCAACAACGCCTTCTGCGAAGGTAGTACTAGTGTAGTTGCTATATCATTTTTCATCACCTTATTGAGAATCCATCTACGAAAAGCATAAGTTTTAGGCGATTGCACCCGAAAAGCAATAGCGATTATCATATCCAAACCGTAATAATCGGAGAAGATTTTGGCTCCTTTAACTGTTCCACTCATCGACTGATCCCCTATACAAATACCTAATTCCTCAATAGAACGAATATTCTTCTTTGCCACTTGATAGAAAATTTCAAAAAGTTCGGCAATCTCTGCAATACCCATTCTAACATTTCTTGGAACATGTACAGCTCCATTATCATTTATCTTGATTTTTGTACTTTTCATAGCTCTATCGGTTGAGATGCTTTATTCTTAATTACTTTTCTTCGTTCCATTAGCTTGTCCATATCCTCCGATATTTTATCATCAGTTACTTTCGAGTAAATCTGTGTACTCGAAATATTGGTATGTCCCATCATTTTGCTAATACTCTCAATGGGAATACCAGCCGATAGCATAAGGGTTCCGAACGAATGTCGGCTCATATGGTAGCTGAGATTCTCCTTGATTCCTAAAGCAAAGCCGATCTCATGAACTTCAAACCAAATCTGATCCCGACTTGGTAATGGAAAAATAGGCGCAGTATTATCGATTGTATTGTAAAGCATCAATATTTGTTCTGCTATCGGATGTAGAGGAATAAATGCTTCAACCTTTGTTTTAGCCCTGCTACTTCGGATATATAATTTACCTTCCGCTGTTTTACCTATATTCTGAGGATAGAGGTTATGCACATCAACAAAAGCAAGTCCGGTAAAGGCTGAAAAGATAAATGCTCTGCGAGCCAACTCTTGTCGTTCATAGGGCATTGGAGTCTCCATGATTTTTTTCAGTTCATTTCGGGTAATATGCCGTAATTTAGGAGGATTTTTCTTCTCATACTCCACATCCTCAATTGGACTACTTCTTAACACTTCCTGATCAACTGCAATATAAACCAACCTGTTCAGCCAGCATAGACAGTGATTCACATGGGTTGTAGCATAGCCTAAATCCTTTTTCAGAAAACTTTTGAACGATTCCCCAAACTCTTCCGTAATATCAGAAAAGGCAATATCATCCATCCCCCGTGAAAGGACAAAATCACGCAGGTTGCTCTGGGTTGTTTTTGATTGTCGATAGGTGGATGTTGAATTAATCTCCAGTGAGCGTTTTCTTAGTCGTTCACGCTCCGCTTCACCTGCCTGTAAAAGAGAAGTGGATACAGTATTTACTCCTAAAACTATATTTTTGAGTAATTCTGCACTGACAACCCCTTGTTCTTTAAGAGTCTCTTCATAGGTCTGTTCGATACGTTCCCGAAGTTTATCCAATTTATGATTGGTCGCCCCGTCTCGTACTTTTCCTTTCTTGCTGTTCCAATCGTTCGGTTCACAATAGATTCCGGTTGTCAAAACTGTCTGTTTATTATCAACCGTGATACGGCACAGAATAGGAGTAGTGCCGTCGGTTTTTATTTTACTGCGGTTGATGTAGAATAATATTTTAAATGTACTTCGCATGATCGTTGATATTATAGGGTTAATACTAAATCTTTTGTTGTCTCAATATACTTATCCATATCCTCAAAGAGCTTTTTAGGGGTCACACGGGCATAAATTTGTGTTGTTTTTATGTCGCTGTGACCGAGCATCTTTGATACTGTTTCGATGGGTACACCTGCTTCGAGTGTAATCAGACTGGCAAAGGAATGACGGCTCATGTGATAGTGGAGACGCCCTTTGACATCTGCAAGAATCCGTATGCCTTGCATATTTCTTTTAATCGTTCCGTTATGTATCATTGGAAAAAGTGTTTCCCTATTATCGTCCCGATATTTATCAATCAGGGCAATGGCTTCCGGTAACAATTTGATACGGGCAAGTTGTCCGTTTTTGCCCCGCTTGTATTTGAGCCACCATGCACCATCATCATCTGTTGATAAATTATCTTTGGTGACGGATACCGTATCAATGTAGGCAGTGCCCGTGTAGCAGGAAAACAGGAACATATCGCGTGTAATAACATGTGATCGGCGACGTTCAGGTATTTCTAAATCCCGAATTTTCTCAAAATCTACCCGACTTAGGGTTTTAGGGGTACTTTCTTTTTGTTTGGGTAGCTTGTAATAAGCAAAATAGTTTTTATCCGAGTTACCTTCTTTGAAAGCTATCTTGCAAACTTTCTTTAGGATTGCTAGATAGTGTCGTAAGGTATCAAGTGCAAGTCCTTTATCGTCCAATACAAAAGATTGGAAGTCCCGGATAAACTGTTCGCTTAACTGACCGAAAGCCAAATCGGAAGCATTAAACTTTTCCTTGATAAATTCGGCTACAACTCGTTTTGTATAGAGATGATTGGGAAGTGTTCTTGGGGAACGATCAATGCCAATACGCTCTTTAACGCTTTCGATATGTTTATCGAATTGTTGTAACAAAGTTGTTTGGGCAGACATTGCTCCTTGAAATAAGTTCTTGATGGCTTGGGCATCGAAAAGTTGTTTCCGGTCAATGAGTGTGTCGTAGGCTTCGTTGATGGAAAGCATCAACTTATCCAACTGAGCGTTGGTCGTTATGGCTTCTTTACTTTTTCCATTCAACCGACTTTCACGCGGATTCCATAGCGAAAATGTACAAGAAAGTTTACAACTGAATTGTACCATCGACTTGCCGACAGTAATACGTCCCATTATCGGAGTTTTACCCGATTTGTCAGGACTACTCTTTTTGAGGTAGAGTAATACCTTGAATTTTTCTGTTTTCATACACTTATATTTTTATTGTCCTTTGCCGTTGCAAAACAACGGCAAAGTTACCTGTTATATAAGTGCTCTTTAGTGCGTAATGATAAGCAAATCAATACATAATAAGTTCATTTGTTCGCATCTTGTTACCTGTTTTAATTTAGTAACTGAGCGGTTAACGACTTAGTAACTGAAGTCTGTCTAAGATTTGCTTAGATTCCAATTTTACGAACCTCCTAAATCTAAGCAAATATGCTAATTTAAAGACTGTTACCTGTTGAAGTATTGTGATTTGCGTATATCCCTTTTCTTGTGTTTTTTTCACCTTGCCCGCCACACGTTTGCGACAACCACTACCCTTGCCAAAGGCGTACCAATTGAAACCGTATCAAAGATGCTGGGACATACCAATATCGAAACCACCCAGATTTACGCCCGCATAACCAACAGCAAGATTAGCGAAGATATGAAAGGACTTTCCGAAAGATTTACCGGAATCGAGAAGATATATAAGGAAGTTGCCCTTTAGGTAACGAACAGGTAACGATTTTAGAAGTAAAACATTAGAAATAAATAATATATGGAATTGCAACTCATTCAGAACAAGATTTATCGGATTCGGGGATTACATGTAATTCTTGACAAAGATTTGGCAGAGCTATACGAAGTAACAACTTCCAATCTGAATAAAGCTGTTAAACGAAATATCGGTCGGTTTCCTGACGATTTTATGTTCCAGTTGAATAACCAAGAGTTTAACTTGATATTCCAAAATGGAACATCAAGTTGGGGTGGTACTCGCAAACTGCCCTATGCTTTTACGGAACATGGTGTTGCCATGCTTGCCGGACTGCTTAACAGCCAGAAAGCTATTGAAATGAATATTCAGATCGTACGGGCATTCGTTGCTCTTCGCCAGTATGCTTTGGGATATGCTGAACTGAATCAGAAACTTGAAACATTTATGGTTGAAACAAATTTGCAGTTCAATGATATTTATCAGGCTCTTACTGAACTTGCTGCAAAGAAAGAAGAAGAAAACAAACCAAGAAAGCCTATCGGGTATAGAACTTCAAGCGAGTAAAGAAAAATACTCTGGTGAACCGGTCACAAAAATGACTGGTTCGCCAAAGTTAATGAGGTATATTTTCTTTTAGAATTTCATTTCCTGCTTTGTCGAAATAGATACAAGTCATTGCATTGAGATTAACCACCCATTTTTCAATTCCTGTTTCAGCACAATGAGTGCAGAATGTATAATAATCGGTTTTCCCTTGCTGGTGAATTTTCAAACAAGAGATGAATTTATCCTTATCAACATTGTCAGCAATCGACAGCTCGGAATACTGAGGTTTTGAGGATGTTTTATAGTCATCTTTTCCAAAATATTCGGTGTGGCTATCTTTTACCCATGTTTCGAAAGAGACAACTCCCATTTGCTTTATTTCCTGGATGTATTTGGGAAAATCAGCACCGGACTTCACTTTTTTGTGTGCTTTCTCTATTTGTTCTACTGTAAACATATTTTTTCGGCTTTGTAGTTATTGCTTTAAGCTAAAACAGCCTTGCGAAATAATTGTTCAGCAAATCTTACTCCTATTTCTAAATCAAAAATATTACAATAAACGATACTCTTCCTGTTTCTTTTTGGGAAGTTTTTTTATCACTTCATCTGCTGAATGCTGAATCAATTCTTTGATCAACTCATCAGGCACATCGCTTTCTAATGTAATCCAGTTCCACATAAGAGTTACGAATTTGTCCGGATTTATTCCGTGGTAGCTTTCTCGTAATTCGACTGATCTCTCAGGGTCACATTTCAAGTATGCCTTGAAAATACTATCTTCCGGTTCAATCAAGAGGTATGCAAACACCTTGCTCACAACTTTAAAAACAAGTATCTTCTTGGTTTGTAAGGAAAACTGTTCTTCAGAACCCTTTATGGATAGGCAATATTCGCGAAACTCTTCAATGTTCATAACATCAACAGGTATTCAAAAATAATATACTTCTTTTCTAGATATTCCATTATTCGCTCCAAATACCATTTTTGAACAACTGATACCACTTTTCGATCAGAACAGGATCATAAGAAAGAGCCTTGAATATTTCTTTTGCGAACTCAATAGGAGCAGTACCATTTGCAGTGATGATATGCTGATCTGAATAAGCCTTTTCGTGCTGATAAAGATGTTCACCTGTATAATTTGGAGCGACCATTTTCAAATATTGAAGGTCGTTGCTCGTATGCTTTACATTGTCCAAAAAGCCATTCCGTGCTAAAAATATAGTAGCTCCACAAATTGCTGCAATAGTTATCTTTTTATCATGCACTTGCTTTATAAATGGTAACATATAGTCCAATCCTCCATCCCAAGTAAATCCTCCGGGAAGAATCAAGATATCAATATCTTCTATTTTTATGTCTTTTAGTGAGTATTCGGGTGTGACCTGTAAATAGCTTGCTGATCTGACCGAATTCCCGTCAGCACTAAAGGTTTTTATCTTGAGCTCTTCATTTTTTGCTATTTCAGGAGTTAAATAACCCAGTTCCCAATCTGAATAGCCATCGAAAAGAAATATGTACACATTCTTCATTTTTTCTAATTTTTGAGATTCAATACAAAAGTAACCCTATTGAATGACAACAGTATGTCAGTAGTATTATATTATTACAGATACTTATTCAACCATTCTTCAAAAAAACTTAGTTGCTTCTCTGTACAAAAATAATGTTCGGCATTCTCCAATATGCTAAGATCAGCTTTATATCTTTCAGAAAAATTTTCGACAACATTTCTTGCTGATACTATATCTTTTGAGCCATATAGTATATTGATCGAGGAATTCCAATTGAAATTTATAGGATGTTGTTTTACAAAGGTATAATAATTCCAATCCAATGTTTTTCCTATCGGTAACGGTATTTTTTGTTCTTCTTTCAGTCTTTGTTCGCTTATCTGAAATCCTGACATCATATTTTGTATTATATGTTCCATACTCACGACAGGAGAAAGAAATAGCGTTTTTTGAATCACACATTCACGAAAAGCCAACAAACTGAAATAAGCACCTATACTACAAGCAAATAAAGATATTTCGGCACTCAGTGATTTTGCATAAGAATAAATTGTTTGAAGATCGGATATGCAATTTATAGGATTACATTCATAATTATCATTTTTGCGTTCTCCATGTTCCGGCAAATCAAAACTTAAAACGCAATAACCTTTTGGGATTGCACTTTTAGCAAGCAAGGCTATAACGTTATCTTCTTTGTTTGACAAATCTCCATGAACAGCAATTATAATTCTATTAGAAGAATCTCCCCAAAGAATTGCAGGAATTTTGATATTATTATTGAAAACAATTGTATGTTTTTTCATTTAACAAAAATAATTCTTTATTTTTTCATTGCTTCTGCCCTTAAATCGGCAGGCATTTTTTCAATGGCATAGCGAAAAGCTGTTCGAGGCATTACTGATTTTTTCGACATCACATAGTTGAACACCGCGTTTAAATGCTTCTTTCGGATTTCAGGATCGGCTTTCTTTGATGCTGCGATGGGCTGAATCCAAGTTGCCGGATGAAACAAAAACGACAGTTGTCTTTTATAAAGATATAACATCTATATCTCCTTTTGAGGCTCGTGTTGAGGTGTTGTTACAGTGTGGCGAACTCTACATCTTTTCCACAACAGACAGTATTAAAACACATATAAATACACATATAAATACACATAGCGACGGCAAAAGCGTAAAATCAGAAAAGCCGACTACGGCACAAGATGTTGCAGGGAATATCTGGGACGGATTGGAGAAAACGCTGGTATCCGGGAAGAAATAGAACTGAATAAGCGAGGGCTGATAACTTATTGAGAAACATCTGTCAAGCAATTTTGTCAGGTGTTTTTTTATGGGTATTTTTGCGAAAAAATTAATTAAGCTCTCAATATGAATACAGACGGTAACATATCTTCTCCTCGTGGACGTTATATGCGGATTATCGGGTTAGATTTGAGGATGATGGATAGAACGGTAGGCAAAACATTACAACCAGGATGGTATCCTTTTGGAGATTACCCAGAACCAAAGAATGGATATGTAAATTTATCGCCATTATCTAAGAGGATTTTAGGGCTATACCGTACAAAAACGACACTACCAAATATTAATGTGAGCTGTATTGTGGGTAGAAATGGTTCTGGAAAGAGTTCGCTACTCGATATTATGTATCGAATTTTAAACAACTTATCATATAAACTCGTCTCAGAGAAAGATACACCTATTAAGCCTGAATTACAGTATGCTTATGGCGTACATGCTGACCTGTATTATGAGAGTGACGGAAAACTTTATGCAATTACTTGTGATGAGGAGCAGATGACATTCTATAGAGAATCACATCAGGGTGTGATGAAACCTATTCTAATTTCATCAGGTCATTTCGATGAAATTTTGAGTAAGTTTTTCTACACGATAGGTATCAACTACAGTATTTATGCTTTTAATAAGTATGACTACAAAAGTTACGAACCGAATGAGTTCATAGATGGAGAGTGGTTGGATGGAGTGTTTCATAAGAATGATGGCTATTTAGCACCGCTGACATTGGTGCCTTTTCGTGAAAATGGTATCATTGATGTCAGAAGAGAAAATAATTTGGCACAACAGCGAATCACGGCATTATCAATTTTAGGAATGTCAAAACATAAACAATTTCCAACAGGATACTATCCAAAGACGCTAAGCTATAAAATCAATCTCAATTACAAAGTAGAGAAGCTTGAACGGTTCATCAAGTCGAACCCTCAGTTTAATGCTGAAATGCTGAAATCAATTATTCATCAATTGGAATCGAAATGGGAAAAGCATGTGGGTGATAAACTGGAAGAATTGTATATTGAAAACTCCGATGAATATCAACTGGTATTGTTTTATTTAGCTTATAAAACTTTAAAAATATGCCTAACTTATAATGATTATTTTGAAATTCTTGATGTGAACAAACTGAAACAAATATGTGACAGTGGTTCAGACGCATTCACAGAGTACCAGCAAAAATTTCTTCCTGAAATAGCGGAAAAGATTATTAAAAAAGTACGAGAGCACCCAGACGATCACATCACTTTGAAAATTTTCCAATGTCTTCATTTTATAAATAAAGGTGATAGCCAACTAAAAGGAAAGATAGAGGTCAAAGATTTTATCCAACAATATCAGCCAAAGACTTATGATGATGTAGTGAAACATCTTTATCCACCGTTTTTTGAAACAGACATCTTATTTAGACGAGTTCGTGGACATAAATTGCGTAGTACAGATAGTAGTTGGAATGAAATGATGAATGACTCACAATTTAATTTGTCGAAGATGAGTAGTGGAGAAAAGCAGATGCTTTATGCAATGAGTTATGTTCTCTATCACTTGAAAAACTTACAGAGTGTAAATGCGGATAATTATAGAGTACCATATCATCATATCAATCTGGTTTTTGATGAAGCTGAACTTTATTATCACCCCGATTATCAGCGACGCTTTGTCTCAATGCTCATTGAGAGTCTACACTGGGCAAAAATTGATCGACGAAAGATACGCAGTATCAATATCCTTATCGCGACACACTCACCGTTTGTGTTGACAGACATCCTGACAGAACATACATTATATCTTAAGGAAGGTAAGCGACAAATCGTAAAAGAGCAAACGTTTGGTGGCAACTATTATGATATGTTACGTACAAGTTTCTTTTTTGATAAAACAGCTATTGGCGACGTTTCTGCAAAGGCGGTGAGAAAATGGATTAAAGATAAGAATGAAACAGGTCAAACACCTGAACAAGAAATAATGAATATGGTGGGCGATCCATTTGTGGCTCGTTATCTTGAAAATACAGAGGACGATGTACAGGATTGATACTATAACCGACGATATGCTCGAAGAGCATTTCAATAGATATGCTCCAGAGACGAGACGTCTTATGCTCGAATTACGTGATGGCACAATTTCAATACCAGGAATATTTGGAAGGACAAGACAAATATTGATAAGTTATAAAGTAATTGCAGGAAGCCCAACTTGGCTATTCCTTGATAAATATTCACAAGATGCTAATCTACGAAAGCTACTCTGCGGATCTTGGGATGAATTACTGGAAGTGATAAGGGATGTGGAGAATTGGATTCCTAACTTGGAATGGCAGTATAAAGCGACAAAAGCAAAATATGAAAATAGAGAATATCAAATAGGTGGATTAGATACAGATAGACGTATACTTATTGACCATTTCAATGAAATTATGCGTTGGCTATTTGTGGATAACATGTACGAAACTAATCCGGACACCACTTATTTGGATAAACTGCAATTCATTGAAGAACTCGGTCTGAAGATATGTCCGTATTGTGGGCGACAACATGTCAATGTCGCACACCTTCCGGGATATAGAGTTTCAAAGCCAAACATTGATCATTTCTTACCAAAAAGTTTATATCCGTTTCTTGCAATATCTTTCAGAAACTTAGTCCCCTGTTGTTCTGTTTGCAATGTAGTAGAAAATAAAGGGAATTATGACCCAATAAAACCCACTTTGGGGTTATGTAACCCATATGTATTTGACAATGAAAGTGTTAAATTTTCAGGAACGTTCAATGGCTCTAATGAAATGGACGAGAATTGTTATGACGTGGATATTATATGCAATCCAATAACATTAGATGAAGGTTATAAAAAAGTGTTGAAATTGTTGCCATTTTATCGACAAGAGAGATTAAAAGTGCGAGATATGTACAACAACTTTACCAGATACACCGAAATGTATAAGACTTTTCTTAAAAATCTTGGCGCAAGACAGGTCATTTTAAATAATTTACCTCAAATGGTAATTGGGCATCCATTAGACAATAGAGCCTCAGATAGGGAATACTATAAATTTAGACATGACGTGTTTATGCAATTAGTGAGTATATATGGAATGACTGGGGAGTTGGATTAGCTATTATAGATTTCAGATGAAATTAATCGGCTTTTTGTTACTTTTTCTTCCGCTCAGTTACCGGCTCATGGAAAATAGTAACGGGGGAAAATCGCCCACCAGTTAGTCCGTTTTCATTGATAGCCACTCGTCCCGTTCTTTTCGGCATTCATCCAATGATTTGGCAACCGTAGAAAACAGTTCTCCGTCCGTGTGGCGATAGTCGTATTGGTAATATTCCGTACCTCTGAATGCTCCTGCAATAAATGTTGTGTAATTCTCTTTGCCTTGCTCGCATACTGAGCAACCGTTTTTAGTGATTGAATTTGTTTTCATTGTTACTTAGTTATGTGTTGGTAACGGTATTTTTTGTTCTTCTTTCAGTCTTTGTTCGCTTATCTGAAATCCTGACATCATATTTTGTATTATATGTTCCATACTCACGACAGGAGAAAGAAATAGCGTTTTTTGAATCACACATTCATGAAAAGCCAACAAACTGAAATAAGCACCCATACTACAAGCAAATAAAGATATTTCGGCACTCAGTGATTTTGCATAAGAATAAATTGTTTGAAGATCGGATATGCAATTTATAGGATTACATTCATAATTATCATTTTTGCGTTCTCCATGTTCCGGCAAATCAAAACTTAAAACGCAATAACCTTTTAGGATTGCACTTTTAGCAAGCAAGGCTATAACGTTATCTTCTTTGTTTGACAAATCTCCATGAACAGCAATTATAATTCTATTAGAAGAATCTCCCCAAAGAATTGCAGGAATTTTGATATTATTATTGAAAACAATTGTATGTTTTTTCATTTAACAAAAATAAGTCTTTATTTTTTCATTGCTTCTGCCCTTAAATCGGCAGGCATTTTTTCAATGGCATAGCGAAAAGCTGTACGAGGCATAACTGATTTTTTAGACATCACATAGTTGAACACTGCGTTTAAATGCTTCTTTCGGATTTCAGGATCGGCTTTCTTTGATGCTGCGGTGGACTCACTCATACTTGCGGCTTTCAACACCCAGCCATATCCTTTCTGTACCAGATCGTCTTTGTCGAGCAGAAGAATATCTGCTATTTCAAAAACATCTTTCAGAAACATACCCTTGCGGGCAGGAATAATCAGTGTTACAGCAGCGGCACGCCTAACTAATCGTTTTTCAGATTTAGCCCACTTCTTTAGTTCCGAAATATATTCGGGATACATCATTACAAACTCACCGATAGTATGATTGCATAAGGTATCTGTGTCAGCCCAGTTAGTAAGATAATCGTATACCCAATGTTCAAAGATTTTAAAATCGGCAGGCTCAAATTGTTTGTGCAACGATTCTGCCCACGTACAAGCAATAACAGCTTCTTCCAGATAACCCGATTTCCACAACTCTTCGCACAAATCGAATATCTTCTGTTTGGGAAGATGTTTTATTTGTTGAAGACCATATTTGCCGATCTTGCTCACTTCTCCCATCCTAACACCATGTACTTTAGGAGCTTCACCGGGTTTATGATAGCGGTCAGATCCTGCTTTTGTCTTCTCATCTGCACTATCGATAAGTGCTTGGCGAATATCTGATATTATTTGGTTAGCCATTTGCTCATTTTAAAATTGATTAGACAAACTAATTTTATATTTTTCTTATCATCTCAAATTGCATTCCTTTCATTTCGATGTTCTTTGCTTTCAGAAAACTGCATATAGAATCACATAAGATATCAGTATTGATGATTTTGAGAATTGGGTTCTTATTCAATTTTACCATCTCATTCAATAAAAGAGAAGCAACACCTTTTCTTCTGAACTGTTTGTTAACTGCAATTTGGGTAACATCGCCTGATATAGGTTCGAAAACACAATACCCTACAAGTTGTTCATTAGTAAACACGCCTAAGCAAATAAAATCATTGGCTGCCCGTTGTATCGATTCGAGGCTATTTTGCCACGAAGGATAGAAATCACCGAAAGATGAAAGAGGATTCAATTGTTCGATGCTTATAAACTTAACTGAATAATAATTGGCAAATTCTTTTTCAGAGATATTGATATCTTCATTTTTTTGCATGGAATAATTGAATTCCCGAGATACTTCAAATCCTAGTTTTTTATAAACAGAAACAGCTTTAGTATTATGCTGCAATACTTCCAACAGATATTGTTTAATACCTGCTTCTTGTAGAAACGGAATAGAATATTCAAAGATTTGCGTAGCTAAACCTTGCCCCCGGTATTGGCTCAGCGTTCCGGTTCCCGTATCGTATGATGTGTATAATCCATTGAAGTGACCGATTCCGTTAAGGGTAAAAGCTACTATTTTATCTCTATCAAACGCAGCAAAAGAGAGATCCTTATTAAAGCCCCTTCTTTTTAGCATGGTTCGGAGTTGTTCTTTATTCAATTGTATTTCATAATCTGCAAACGCCTGATTGAAAGCATTGAAAATGATATCGAAGTCTGTTTTGCTCAGAGATTTTATTTCCATGTATTCAATTCTTTTTTTACATAAGTTTATAGTTTGAAAATTTCATTTTCTACTTATTGATTTAATATTCTTTTCCGATAATCACCATCTCCTTTTTTCTTGAACCCATTGCTGATTAATGCCTTTATAGAGATAATATTTTCTTCGGAAGGGTCTGCTGCGATTTCACGTCCGCCTAATGCTACAATTTTTTCTTCCAGTATTTGAATAATCATTTTACCAATACCTTTATTCAAATACTCCTCCTCACCAATCAGGTAGCCAATTTCATAAGTATGATTTTGTTCCGTTACATTCCCATACAGACTTTCAAAATCGTGCCCTTCTTCCTCCAAATCTTTCAAGAAGAAGCAATCGGCATAAAGACAATATCCAATTTTTACATCATTGTGATAAACAATAAAATGCGATAGAAAATCATAATCACCATTTTTATTATTCACTTCATCCAGCCAAGCATCTCTATTTTCCTCGCCATCCGGACACAACCATTTGTATATATATTCCTTATTCAACCATTTCTCAAACAACTGTATATCATGGCTTTGGGTGGGTTTTATTGCAATTTTATTTTTCGATATTATCATAAATTTATTTGTGGGGTTGATAGAAAGACCAATGAGTATGTATGATTTTCCACTGATTCGATTTTTCTAATCTATAAACCTCTGTACAGCTCATTTTGAAGACCATATCATCTCTATGGGCTTCATAGTTGTATGTCAAAACAGCAATCTCTGATGATAGTTGTACAACAGGATTTATCATTTTGAACAAATCGATCTTAACTTTTCCTCTGATAGTGTTGTAGTAATCCTCCAACGATTTTTTACCTTCAAGTTTATTCTCGAAGGCTGGATCGATATAAACAACATCATCTGCCGATAGGTCTATAAAACCATCAGGGTTTCCATTATTCCACAGTTCTAAAGCCTGTTTTTCTAATGCGATAATCGCATCTTTAATATTTTTATTCATTTCAAATCCTTTTTTAGATAAACCATATCAACCAATTGAACACCTTCTTCAAACATCGGATGATCATAATTATCTGTAAAGAAATTCTTGATTCGGTGAGAGGGTTCAAATCCGCATTTTTGATAAAAAGACAAAATCGAAGGGACATCACCTGTACCCAGAATCATCATTTCATATTTCTCTTTGTAGTGGTTGGTGATATAACGCACGAGTGCGACTCCATATCCTTGTCTCTGACATTGCGGGTAAACTGCTATATTTTTGAGTTCGCAAGTGGTACTATTTTCTTGTGTTACCACACAAACAGCTTTTAAATCATCGTCATACAACGCATACACTTCACCACGGTTCAAATAACGATCTATCATAGTCTCCGACTCGTCGCCCAAAAGCAATAAATCGAGAAATTGTTTTTTATTTTCTGTAATATTTCTTATTTCCATAACTACATATTCAAATATTTCTGCTGTTTCTTTTTAGGAAGTTCTTTTATTACTTCGTCTACTGAATGTAGAATCTAAATAATTTACATTGGATGATTTTTAAGAAAATCAATTATTTCTTCTGAATAATAAGCTACCTCTTTTTCTATTTTTGCTGTCAAAGTATCTAAATCATCAAAGTCCGGATTTTCTACCAACACCACTTCGAGTTCTGAATATTTAGGCTTTGATGCTTGTTTTTCGTTCCATTTTGTTTGCTTCAGTAAGTCCCAATATTTTGATTGAACTTCAGTATTTTGTCCCATCAACCAAAGCTCGAAACGCATCTTTTCATGATTCAAAACAATCCCGAATCGTAGCTTTCTCTCCCTCAAAAAGTCGTTGAAAAAATAGAAATATGTATAATCCATATAACCCTGAAAAACATTACCAAAGACAAAATCTTTTGATTGTACTTTGGATAAATGGGTTTTCAAGCTTAGCACATATTTAATCAAGCCTGTATAAGCTTTTTGAATATCTCCTTTTTCAAGTTGCTCTTTATAGATGGCAACATAATCTGCCAGTGATTTCATTATCATATAAAATAATTTGCTTTCAAGTAGTTTTCAAAGATCGAAGATTCTCTTTCGCGTTGGGAGCATGTTGGAAAATAGGAGCAACTATTTGGCAGTTATCTAATTCTTTACAGTCGCCACAGGTATTAAATCTTTTTTCTAACACACATTTACGAATTTCACACATATTGCTGCAATACACAGTTTTCACTCCCTCTGTACGACAACCCAAACAATTTATCATTTCTGACGTGATTGGAGCGTTGTTCAAAACGCTCCATTTTCGGGCAGTTTCTTCTCTTAGTTGATTGTCATTATTGACTGTGGCTATACGGGCATCGCAACTCTCGCAATCCAGTCCACAACAGGCTATTAATTGTTTCATGTTATTTCAATTAAATTTTAAAAATACGAATAAATCCTAAACATTTTAACATTGAAGCATTTGCAATTATAATATCCCTAATCTTCTGATCTATCATAATTCACTATTCAAGTAGAGTTTTGCTCATTTTATAATTGGTGAGATACAATTTATTTGCTTTTCGTTTTTGCTCTTCATCAACCCGAAAACCTTGCTTTTCAAAAAAAGGCTTTGCAGTGATACTTACTTCCGATGTTATTTTTTCGGCTCCTTGTTCCTGTGCATATTTTTCAAGATACTGATAGAGTAAAGTAGCTATTCCCTGATGCTGAAAGTCTGCATGTACAAATAAGGTATGCATATAACCTGCCTCATTAACAGAACCGAAGCCAACAATAACCCCTTCTCTATTTTCTGCCAACACATAATGTTGTTCTTCTAAAAGTTGATGCCAATTAGTCGTATTGTCAGCACAAGAAGCCCAATCTTCTGCTTCGTCTGATGTATAGTCCTTCCTGTTTATGCTCAGAATGGTGTTTTTGTACAATTTATTAAGTTCCGGAATATCGACAATTTGTACTTTGCGTATATTAAATTCACTCATATCAAACTCTTTATTACAAATTCCATCTTTCAATGGAACAACCCTGATACGACATTTCTATCATTGTCGCCGCTTGTTTCTCTTAACAAAGATACATTCATCTGTGGAATAATCTGTCAATCCTTCAAACACATTTAACTGAAGTTCTTCTATATACGTACTATTGCGCTATAATCAGCTTCTTCAATCCATGACTTTGGGAATATTCATAACGGGTCGTGTGTATTCATTGGCAAAGGTGTTTACGGGTCTGTACGGGCTTTCAAGTTCGGAGTCTGCGATTGCTTCTGAAAATCTTCCTGCTGTACTTCGTCCAGAGCGTATTTCCTTCACAAAACTTGACATCCCTAAACCCTACACCCTGAGTCGCCCATGAAAACAATCGACCGAAAGGTCATAAAAATTTGAGTCATGGAAAATTTATCAGAAGCAAGAATTTATGTAGGCACTTACGCCAAGTATAACGAAGGTTCAATCTTCGGAGAATGGATGGATTTAGCGGATTATTCCGACAGTGAAGAATTCTATGATGCTTGTAAAGTATTGCACAGCGACGAGGAAGATCCTGAACTAATGTTCCAAGACTGGGAAAATATCCCATCAGGGCTTATTGGAGAAAGCTGGCTTTCTGAAAATATTTTTGAAGTAATAGAAGCTGTTTCCGATTTGAGTGAAACGCAACAAAACGCATTTTCTGTATGGCTTAACCATACGAGCAGCGATATCGCTTCCGAAAACATTAACGACCTTATTCAATCTTTTGAAGATGATTATCAAGGCGAATACAAAGACGAAGAAGATTACGCTTACGAACTTGTTGAAGATTGCTACGATTTACCTGATTTCGCAAAGACATATTTCGATTATGAAAAATTCGCTCGTGATCTTTTCATGACCGATTACTGGTTTGAAGATGGTTTCGTCTTCAGAATTAATTAATTGCTAATTGGGCGGGGCAACCCGCCCCAAACTATACAAAATGGTTGATGTAGTTACCTGTTGTTTCCTTTTGTGAATTGTGAAAAAGAAAGTCACATTGAAACCGAACTTAATCAGATTAATCAAAGTATTACTTTAAGCAGAAAATTTCTTTTTTCTTCTAATAAATTTAGGCAAAAGGTTAGATAAATCTAAGTTTCTCCAAAAACTATTTGCACCTCTATCATATTGTCGATTTCTAATTTTATTAGCCATTTTTTTACATTGTTTTGGAGCATTATACCTTTCTCCAAATTTCTTCTTTAGTTGAGACTTTAAATATGAATCTATATCTTCAAAATATCTTTCAATATCTAAATAAGAATAAATTGCAATCCATTTTTCAATTTCTTTATAGATATTAGTATATAAATCATGGTTTAGCACTCCATCTTTCATTAACTTTTTAATCCGACCTTTTAAATGACCGACTGTTTCTCTTGAGGGATATATATTAATCCCATCATATTTTATTGAGAGAAATGATATTTCTTTTTCCTCTGGATTAATTATTGCTGTTTTTCCATTATTTAATTCTAAAGGATGAATCTTGAGAGAATAGTTATCTTTTAAATAGCTACAGATTAATTTGTAAACCTTTTCGGCATCCTCTTTTGATTTAATGATTATAATAAAATCATCAGCATATCTAATCATCGAATAACCAGAATCTTTAATAAAAGAATCAAATTGTGTCAAATAAACATTAGAAAGCAATGGAGATAAAGGGTTCCCTTGCGGAATTCCATTACCTACATTTTTAAACAGTTTTCGATACTCTTTTTTTAATCGCCCTAATTTGGGGTTTAATGAATTTCTAATTAATTCATTAATTGAATCGTCTTTTAAGTTGGGAAATACAAGTTTATTTAACAATCTATCTTTATTTACTTCCTCAAAAAAGTTTATAATATCAGCCTTTAGTATCACATTGCCTTTTTGATAAGAGGATTTCATTTTAAGAGTTGCTTCTCTAACACCTTTTCCTTTTTGATATGCAAAACTTACATCTGCGCTTTTTTTTAGTAAAACTGCTAATTCTGATTCTAATAAGATAGATATTGCCTTTAAAACAACTCTGTCTCTAATTTCAGGTATTTGTAATGGTCTATATTCTCCACTATCTTTTTTTATTGCAGCTGCTTTATAAGGCGAAAATTGGAAGTTACCATTTTTAAGTTCTTCACACAATTCAAGCAAATTCGATTCTAAGTTTTGTTTAAAATCGTCAATAGTCAAACCTGATAGTCCACAAGAATCCTCATTTTCTTTTCTTAAGAGACTCCATGCCTTATTTAGAGTATCTGGAGATGCTAATTGTTCTAGTAGTGTTTTTTCTGTACTCAATATCTTTTTTTCTTGCAAAAATACTCATAAAAAAAGACCTAAAAAAGCTTTTCAGGTCTTTCTTAAAATATTCATTTAAAAACATTTACTTCTCTTTTTTATTCTCATTATTGAAAGCAAACGTTAGCTGTACCACCTGCCCGAAGCTGTCTTCAATATATACGTCTATTTGTTGCTGGTCGGCAGATTCGGACGTATAGTATAGGCGGAAAGTTTCACTCGGAAGCGGATACAGATCGTTAGGCTTAAAAACTGTATCGTCTGCCATTTTCAGTATTCCTTTTCCGTCAGGTTGGAAATACCTGATCTGATACTTTGCTTCCTGATAGTATCCTTCCCGATGCAGCTGGAACCGGATTTCAGCCGTTTCGCCTACTTTGATTTTCTTTTGCACAGGCATGGTCGTAACCGTAAATGGATAAGCCTGCTGAACATCCAGCTTGTCATCACAAGAAAACACCAGCAGCATTGCTCCCAGCAAGTACACCCCCATGATTGTTATTCTTAACATCTTTTTCATACTGTTTCTAATTTATAATGAATTTTAGACCTATTCCGAATTGTGTATGGAACTTTCCGATGGATGAGCCGAACAGCATCCGTTCACGAGCATTAACCAGTAATATAATTCTGTCTGCTATGAATGTTTCCAGTTCCAATGTTGCTGCACCGCCATATATGAACCCGTCTTTATTTCGCAAGGTAGAACCGTCATACAGTAATTTTTCTCCCCAGTTGCTTGTTTCGTATCCGGCAAGCGCCGACAATCCGAACGACAAGAAGAATGTTTTTCTGCGGTCAGAAAGAAAATTTACATAATACCCGCCTTCACCCGTAAATTGTGCAACAGGAATATTTTTATCCTTATAGGAAAGAGATTTATTCAGGTATTCTGCTCCGAATACCCATCGGTTCTGATTCTTGGTGTAAGTTGATACTGCTGCCCCAAAATGATGCGTTGAAGCTAGCTTTAAACCATCCACTGTTCCGCCAGTCAGTTGAAATCCCCTTTGTCCGGGAATATATCGTTGTGCGTGTACTTGGTCTGTGAAGACCAGGAACATGACTAACGAAAAAAAGAATGTAATAATTTGCTTGCATAAATTTCTACCACTCGGCAGAATACAAAACTTGTTTTGCTTCTGCTCTCTCTTTTTCGAAATTTTCATATTACTTGATTTTAAGTTCATTGATTACTTTGGCGTTCACTATATCCAAATTTTCTACACGGATATTCTGGTGACGACCACCGTTCTTTTCTACAAGTTCTATTTCAAGTATTTTATCGTCAGGAATCGTAAACTTTGGCAACGTGTAGACTGTGCGCATAGTCTCTTTTCCTTTGATTTCGATTACTTCATTAAAACTGCGCACAGGGTAAAGCACCTGTTCCTGAATAGCTGTACGTTTGGCTAGCTGTTTATCGACAATCTTAAACCGTATAAAATCGGTATTGAATGGAACATTGGAAGAGTTTTTCACTTGTGTATGAACATATAGCATCCCATTATGCGTATAAATACCCTTGACTAAAAACTGAATCCCGAATCGTTTGCATCCCAAATGATGAATTTCTCGGTCGTTGTTTTTATAGATGGATTGCATTATCAGCTTTACCAATAAAGGAGATTCATTGCCCAACTCTCGAAAATAGATATTCATGCGGGTATGTGAATAATCTGTGATGCTTGTTTCTTCGTTTTCCAGAAAGTCTTTCATTTCAATATTGAGTAAATCAGGTTCCTGGGCATATTTCGCATTGAAGGAATAAAAGCTGCCATCTTCGCAGATAACCGAGAAATTGGTTTCTCCGGGAAAGCCTTCTGTTGCTGACTTGACACGGATTACGTTTTCTGCACCATCTGCTTTTCCTGCTATCAGATGGCTTGAACCCAAGTCTACATATTTGACTGCTGACGGGAAGATGATATGTACTGTTTTGGCAAACGTTACCTGAACCCCGTAAGGAATTACCATTTGTGCATAAGGAAGCTTTTGGGTAACTCCCTGAAATAAGTCGTTGCTTTGTGCTTTAACTGTTATCACACTGATAAAAAGTGTGGATAGAAAAAATAACTTTTTCATTATAAATTGATTTGAATGCCGCTCAGAGTAGATAATTCTTTACGGCAGATTAATAACTGAGAATTTTTGTGGTGGGTCGCAGACCATTTTATTACTTTGGTTAAGTTTATTGTTTGGTATACAATAGTATTTGATAGTTCGCTTTCAGCTTGACTTGTACGGTACGCAATTTCTTTGACAGGTATTGCGAACTACCTTGCAGTACGCTTCTTGTCAAATCCGATACGATGGCTGCCCCTGCATTCTGATTCACGGTAAAGCTTGAACCAAGCCCTGCACCGATGTTTGCCATGCCTTCGTTTAGTGCCTGCATTTCAAGTGAGGACGGAACAAACAGCCCCTTTTGTCCGTCCGAATCGTATACTGCCAGCTCCACTGGAATGATATTGCCTTCGTACTCCATTGAAGTGATGCTAATATCCAAACGCTCACCCTGAACTCGTACAGTTCCTGTAATAAGATTGTTTTTTGGAACAATGATGTTTCCTGCTTGTAAAGGTTCTAACAGGCGAATGCGTACATTCTGCCCATCCATTACTGATTGATCTTCATGGATACAAGCAAGGATAGTGTTCTTTCCCATTGAAAGACCTGTCCCCACCGCCGTATTGAATCCGAAATTACGTGGCTGACTGAATGCTGCTATAAATTTCGCATCGCTTGACGGTGTTTGCAATCCGGAGACTGCCGATTCTGTTACAGTTTTTACAGGCAAAGCCTGAACTTTTCCCTGTATGGGGGCAGATGGTGTTATCTGTTTTATTCCCTGTTGCTGTCCTCCGTTCATGTATTTTGCTGCCAGCTCATAGGATTTTTCAAGCAGTGCCAATTGATCATTTGCTGTATTCTGAGTATTATCCCTTTCAAGCAAACGGGCTTCCAGTTCTTCGATCTTTCTTGCCAGTTCTTCCTTCTCCGGATCGTCTTTAGGTGTTTCATAAAAACTCCCCAACTGACGGTTTATATCCTGATAAGCATAAGCCGAAGACTGCACATAAGAACTGCGGGATGAAGAACTACCGTAATGATTTCTATTGGATGTTGCTGATTGCTCTTCTGGTAAATTGGTGCTCAGGCTCAAGTTGTCCGAAGCCTTATTGTCTTCACCTAAAATAAAACCGAAGTCTTGGAGTGAGCGCATCCGCTCTTCCTGCTTGGAACGCATTTGTTCCTGTTCGTAAGCTGTTTTCTTATCCCCGATAATACCATCTTCCTTCGGCAATGGTATATCTGCATTAAAACCGCCTATTTCATCGGGTTTTACTTCATCATTTGATGAAGGTGCGAATATCAGCCACATACAACCAATAAAGGCAAGTATCATTATCGGAAAGATGATTAGTTTCTTACGTTTTTGTAACTCTTGCGGAGTAAGTTGTTTATTCTCCTTTTCTTCCTGTTTATTCAAATTCTGATTCTGTTCCATGTCCATGTAGTTGATTATGGTTAATACTGTCCTTACGTTGGATTTCCAGACGCTCAATGTGTCTTATCTCCATAAATTCCTTTTCGGCACTCTTTTTACCGATGTTATATATGGACGAAACAGTCCAATAGATAGAAAGGATACTGCCTCCGACGATGAAGGTTATGATAAGGATCATCCTTGCATCTTCCGACAGGCATCCGCAAGCGTAGCGCAGCTTGTCGTTCAGCCAGTTCTTCAAATTCATTAATTTCTTCTTGATCATGGCTTATCGTTTCAATACCTGTAAATCTTTGTTTTCCGTAATCTCGAAAGCTTCAATAGTAAAGCCATGCGGGTTGTTATCGCTCCTTACGGAGTTCAGCAATCGGCATCGGGTAATAAGGCTTCGTTCGGTTACGCTGCTTTCCCGAACAATCATTTGACGGGCGAAAGTTTCTACCAGATAAGGATATCGCTCGAAGTTGCATACAACACTGTCTACCTGTACCGCCTGATTGATATTGCCGGAAATGATCCGGTTGTAGTATCCTTTCTCAGCTAAATCCTTATAGTAGTTGAAAGCACTTTTATCCGCCAGAAAAAACGAGCGTTGTATGTTCGATTCAATGGCGTTCTTATCTGGCGACAGAGTAAAGAAGAGTTCATGGAAACGTTTTACGTGTTCCTTTGCTTCTACCGGACGGTTCTGCGACAGATCTTGCGATAGAGCAAGAATCAGCGATTTACCACCATCGAGAACGTAAATCTTTTCACGTTGTTTTTCGGCAAAACTGTACGAACTCCAAAGGGCATAAGCAACAATTCCGGCACACAGGCAGACAAACACAATTCCAAACAGGCGTATTTGCCTAAAGCTGGTTTCTATATTTTTTAATGACTTAAATTCCATGTTCTGCGATTATTTTTTAATTAGTTTTCCTGAGATGTTTCCGGTTGCTGCTCCTGCTGTTGCACCCGCAAGGTTTCCACCCATTCCGGCAGTTTTGTTAATATTCCGGCTCATACCGCCCAATCCGCCAGCCTGAATAATCCAGTTGGCTACGGTCGGAATTGTGAAATAGCCTACAATCCCAATTATCATAAAAATGATATAAACCGTATTGGAACTGTCGGGAATAAAATTAGGATCGTCCAACAGCTGAATGTCTCTTTCGAGCATCAAGACCTGAATACGGGCAAGGATGGAACTGAATAAATCCGATACGGGGAGCCACAAGTATACGCTTATGTAGCGTGTTATCCACTGCGTAAGGGTTGATTGAAAGCCATCATAGACCGATATTGCAAAAGCAATCGGGCCCAATATGGCCAGCACAATCAGAAAGAACGTCCGTATCGTATCAATAACAAGCCCAGCAGCCTGAAAGAGTATTTCCAACAACTCCCGAAACCAGTCTCGAACAGCTTTTTTCATATTATACACGCCCCTCTCCACATACATTCCCATCATGGTTACCATATCGGAAGGCGACCATCCCAGTTCGTCCAGTTGTTTATCGAACTCTTCATTGGAAACAAGAAATGCAGTTTCCGGATTCCGAAGCATGGCTTCATATTCCTTTCTGTCTTTCTGTTCCTGATATTTGTTCATATCGAAAGTTTGCCCTTCAAGTAAATTATGTGTGCCTTTCACTACGGGTGACATCACGCTGTTGATCGTTCCCAGCACTAAAGTCGGAAAGAACATAATACACAACCCGATGGCAAAAGGACGCAGAAGCGGATATACATCTATTGGTTCAGCTCTCGATAATGCCTGCCATACCTTGGATGCGATATAAAACAACGCACCCAGTCCGGCCACACCTTTAGCTACCCCTGTCATGCTACTGCACAAAGGCATCATATCCACATAGAGGTTTTTCAGTATCTCATGCAAATTCCCCCAATCAACGGCTAACAAGGTCATAGTTACCAGTATCTATCGTTAGCATTTCCGTAAAGAGCCATCACCCGCTCTGTATCATTGATTTTCTTTGCCCGCAGGTACGAAACGGAGATGTTTTTACGGGTATAGTAGGAAACCAGATTCCGGTAATTCAAAACTGCATTATAAGCTTTATCTATCCGTTCCATACGTTCGGCATCACTCATGGAAAGTCCGTTTATATTGACTACGTTCTTAAGTTCCATAAGAACATCTGAACTTTCATTCAACAGCTTGGAATAACCAAAGCCAATGGCATTGAGTTCTTCCGGTCGGAAGTTCTTATCAGACAACATAAGTTGGAAATTTGTAACATATATATCTGTAATATCACCCAATAGAAGCACGGTTTTTTGTACCTTCCTGGCATCCTTCACCAGATTGTTTACAGCTTTCAGGGCATCGTAGTATTGCTTTCCCTGTTCGTATAGTTTCTTCGTTTCCCTGAAGGTGTCCAGCGTATTATTCACCGTTTTGGATGTCTGTGCAATCTCCTTCGTTGTATTTACAATACCTTGTGCCAGATTGGTCGGATCAACTACTGTCCATTGTGCGTTTGCTTGACCTGCAAAAAGGCAAAGCAGCAGCACTGACATCATTATTTTTGTTTTCATTACTTTGGTTTTTAATTGATACTAATTTGGGCTACGCTTGCTTTCAGCAAGCTGCTTAATGGCAAGTTCGATGTTACCATCCAGTTTTTCGGTAAGTTGGAACAATTCAAGCTTTTCGCTTTCTTCCGTTGTATAGGTGTAATACTCTTCCAAACTCACTTCAGTAGCATATACAGCGGATTGCACCCCGCCAAGACCGATCCACACTTCTTTGTAGTTTCGTCCCGGATGGTTTGCCATATTGATGGAAAGCACCTGAGACTTTTCCTTTTCGGTTAATCCCAAGAGTGCCTGAATACTGTCGAACTTATTCATGTATTTGCGCTGGTCTAACAGGATCTTGCAGTCGGAGTTGTTGATGATGGATTCCTTTACTATAGGTGAAGAAATTATGTCTTCGACTTCCTGTGTAACCACAATTGCTTCACCAAAGAACTTACGCACAGTTTTGAACAGGTATTTGATGTATTCTGCCATCCCTTCTTTGGCAATGGCTTTCCATGCTTCTTCAATCAGGATTAATTTTCGGATCCCCTTCAATCGGCGCATCTTGTTGATAAACACTTCCATAATAATGATAGTGACGATGGGAAACAGGATTTTGTGGTCTTTAATATTGTCCAACTCAAATACGATAAATCGTTTGGAAAGCAAATCAAGCTGCTTATCCGAGTTCAACAGGTAATCGTACTCTCCGCCACGATAGTAGGGTTCAAGGACATTCAGAAAGTTCGCCACGTCAAAGTCCTTTTCACGAACTTGTTTGGCTTCCAACACTTCCCGATACTCTCCGCTTACATATTCATAGAAGGTATTGAACGAAGGTTCTATCCCTACTTTCAGCTTCTCAATGTAAAGGCTTACAGCATTGGAAAGGGCAACTTCTTCTGCTCGTGTGGGCGGTTCGTTATCCCGCTTCCATAGAGTAAGAATAAGCGTTTTGATGGATTCCCGTTTTTCAATATCAAAAACATTATCATCGGTATAGAAAGGATTGAAAGCAATAGGATTTTGCTCGGTATAGGTGAAATAAACCCCATCAGCACCTTGTGTTTTGAGATTAATCATTTCACATAAACCCAAGTAGCTGTTTCCCGTATCCACAAGCAGTACATGGCTTCCCTGTTCGTAATACTGGCGTACCATGTGGTTGGTGAAAAAGGATTTTCCCGAACCCGAAGGCCCTAAGATGAACTTATTGCGGTTCGTGATAATCCCACGCTTCATGGGCAGGTCGGAAATATCCACATGAAGCGGTTTCCCGGTCAATCTATCCACCATCTTGATTCCGAACGGAGATGGCGAAGAATGATAATTAGTTTCTTCCGTAAAGAAACACAATGCCTGTTCGATGAATGTGAAGAAGGATTCTTCCGCAGGAAAATCACCCGCATTACCCGGAATGGCTGCCCAAAACAAAGTGGGTGTATCCACGGTATTGTGGCGTGGTTTGCATTCCATCAAAGCAAGCTGGCTTCCTACATCATTTTTGATATGCTTGAGTTCTTCCTTGTCATCAGCCCATGCCATTACGTTACAATGGCAGCGAACAGAAGTTAATCCCTGACTGTGCGCTTCGTTCAAATACTCTTCAATCCACTCCTTGTTCACCTGATTGGCTCTACTGTATCGGGACAGAGAGTGCATATTACGGGCTTGCTTCTCAAACTTTTTCAAGTTATCGGCATGATCGTCTATGAAAATATACTGGTTGTACACATGGTTGCAACTCAATAGTACTCCTACAGGTGCAGCAAATGACAATCGACAGTCACTACGGTCTGTCGATAGTTTTTCATATCGGGAATCAGTGGCAATCTTTCCGGGCAGATCTTCTACATCTGAAAGTGTATGCAGGCACAAAATATTATCACCTATACGCATTTCTTCCGCATTGAGTTGGATATCCTTCAGCGTCGTGGTATCACTTTGTGAAAGGGAAAAATACTTTTCCACAATGCCCGCTTTATCTGGCATTCCGGTAATATCTTCTGACGTCAGACGGGTAAGGGTAATAAAACCCGAATCATTCATAATCCGCTCAAACTGCCCGACCAATTCCAAAAACTTTGTCACTGCTTCTTTATCCTGAATCTCTTTCGGAACAATAAAGCCTTTACAAAGCGTATTGAAATTACTCTGCATCCTTGCCCGTTCCTTTGTCGTTTTCGTCAGGAACAGGTAACAGGTATGGTTCAGGAATGGTCGTTCGTTGAAATGCCGTTCAAAGCTACGACTCAGAAAACTTAAATTGTCCTTTTGAATTTCAGGTGTGTAGTTTTCTTTAATAAACCAGTCCTGTTTGTGGATGATAGAATAATCAGGCAACACTTTAATTGCTTTATGCCATGTCGAATGTATCGCTTCGTACTCAACGCCCGTAACAGTAAACAGTTCGGGTAACTGTACACAAAATGCTACCGTAATATCGGCATCTTTGCTGATGATACAATCGTGTTCAGCTGCAAGCAAAGGAAATTTACTCTCCAGTGTCGCTGCTTTCATTATATTTCTCATGCGCTTTTCTTTTATAAGTGAATAGTCGATGTATTGACCTGCGGTTAATGATATAGCGGGGATGGTTTCTGCGGGCTTGCAACTTCATCAAACCGTATGTCCCATATTTATCGTTAAGCATGAATGTCAGGTATACCAGCGTGGATGCGGATACCGCTCCAAACCCGATACAAATCCACTGGTTGATACCAGCCATGTACATGACTACAAATAACACGAACACGGAAAGTAAACCTCCTGCGAATATGAAGAGATACTGACTCCGCAAACCCTTAAATTCTACAGCTCTGCCAATACCTCTGTTTACTGTATAGTCCGCCATAGCTTACAAAAAGAATGAACGCAGGATGGTTGCAGCAACAATCAGGAAGATGCAAGCCCCAAACCAGCTTGCTGCCGTTTTGCCTGTATCTGGATCACCGGATGAAAATTTGTTGTAAACTTTGATACCGCCAATCAATCCCACAACAGCACCAATGGCATATATCAACTTGGTAGCGGGATCGAAATACGATGTTACCATATTGGTAGCTTCAGTAATACCGCCCACACCATTACCCTGTGCGAATACAGAAGTAGCAGCTAAAATGATGGCTGCCGAAAGAAATATTTTCTTTTTCATTATAAACTGATTGTAAAAGTGCCGGAAGGGGTTGGATAGTCCCCGTTCCGGCGGATTAATAATTGAGATTTTTTGTGGTCGGGTCAAGCCCTCTTTTTTATTTTGATAAGTGTAGCTAACCGTACTCTTTTTGCTTCATATATCTTATGTTTAAAGGTCTTACATATAATCATTCATATCGAACGTCGATAAATCTTCGTGGGTAGTTTCCGCAGGCGGAGCAATGAATACATAATCGTACTTTTTAAGCATTTCGGCCACACGCAGCCTGCCCCCGTTAATCTGTTCTATCACCGTATCGTACAAGTTTGTTTGCTCCATAACCGAAAAGGTTTGCACAGCTTTTCGTTCTTCCTCTTCAGCTACATTTGCCGTATGTACAACCTGTACCGCCTGCGCCATTTCTTCAAAGGAGATACCCTGTGCCGATTGAAGTTCTTCATCCATAAAGCAGATAATTTCTTCCTCTTCCGGTTCTTCATTTTCCACATCATCTTCATACTCCATATCAAATTCCACATCCATCGGTTGCGGGGTATCCTCATTGTTTAACTGATCAAAATTAGTGGCATTACTAATCGGTTTAGAAATCTGTCTTTCAAAGGCTTCAGATGACTTTAGTTGTCCTAAACGAAAGCCTGATTTACCTATAATACTTCTGGAATTTGCATTTCTTTCCGGTTCGGGAGGGTTGGTTTTATTTTCCTTCTTTTTGCTATTAAAAAGACTGTTCCGATATTTCCATATCAGTACGATGTAGTACAAGACAATGCCTGCAATGATTAGCTTCCACATATTAAATAGGGTTTTCAAATGTTTGGCGGTACAAATCATTTATTTCGTCCTGAAACTGGTCGAAATGGCGAAGGATGATAGTTTCCACATAACTGCTGACGGTTGCCTTGCGCTCACCTATGGTCGATACTATCTTTATCAATTTTTCGTGTGTGGAACGGCTTACATAAATGGGTTGACGGTCGGGTAATTCCATTTTCTGAAAGTATATTTCCTTGTAATCTCCTGTTGCATTTTTCTTCTTTCGGGACGGCTGCCTGACTTCGGTTTGTGGTACAACTTCCGCAGGTACTTCTGGTTTTTCCTGAACTGTTTCTTCTTTTGGCGGAACTTTCACGGGCAAGCCCTGTGAAATGATTTCCTTCATAAAATCTTCGTCCACCTGTACTTTTTCCTGTTTTGCCATATCAGTATAGTTTTATGATGTATCCTAATTCGGCAATCAACTCTTCGAGATTGCTGCCTTTAATCATTCGCTTGTCTGCGGGGAAGAGTGTGGAACGGAAGATGCTTTGCCGTTCGTTCGAAAGTTCCTTCTTATACCTTTTCGTATCGGGTATAAAGGTTTTCATCAGTGGTAATTCCAACTCTTTGATTGTCTTTTCGTAGATTTCGTACAGGTCGGTCTTTTCCCTGCCATCCACCTGATTCCAAAACAGGTGTAGTTCTTTCAAACGGTAGGATTCATTCTTTACCAGCAAACTGTTTACGGTCATGGCAAAGGACAGGCTGCTTTCCAATACCACATGGTCGGCAGTAATCGGTGTGAAGATGTAATCCATAGAGGCCAACGAGTTGATAATGCCTTCACTGTTTACTGTTCCGGGCAAATCAAAAAATACCACATCCATGTCCGTATCCGATTGCTGGAACTCTTCGGCAGTCTGTATAGCTGCTTCAGGTGTGCTGCACAGTACCGGATAAGCCTTTTTACCGAGTGCTTTAAACTGCTTATAGGCAAGCAGCTTATATCTTTTATCACAGTTCACCTGTTCGCCATCCCGCTTACGCATGGCACTGATGCTGTGTTGCGGGTAGTCGCAATCGACCACTGCCACATTGTAACCTTTCAAATAGTACAGGTAACTTGCCACCAGTACCGTAAAAGTTGTTTTTCCCACTCCGCCCTTTTGGGTAGAGAATGCTACATACAAGGTTTCTTTCTTCATTTCTTTACGTATTGATTGTTTTACTTCGTTACTGACTGACATATTGATATATTGATTTCAGTATGTCTTGATTTCAGGAAATCAGTAAGAAGGTATTTACTTATCCACATAAGTATGGACAGGTTTATTCATTGACTTCAATACCGATTTCGATGGCAAATAAATGGAGAAAAAACATCCGTTTTTGAAAATGGCTTCATATGACTTTATATGGCTTCGCTTGTCCTGTAAAAATCTATGGTACAGTATAATTAATCCCCGTTACTTTGCATCAGTAATTACCTGAACCGATAAAAAAGGCTCCGGTAAATATGTTTTCTGGAGTTCATTCACTTTAAGAAAAACTGCAATCCGTCCTCAGACGGATTTTATTTGCGCCATGCAAATAGCAAGGTGTGTTCAGCGCAGCTTGAAATTCTTTCAGCAGCTCTGAACCCTTGCCCTTGCAGGGAGCAATTTTCTCAGAACTCGAAAAATTGTGGATGTACTCCGAAGTCGTAAACCCTTTAAAAAGTAATGGTATGGAAAAGGAAAAATCGAACGTACCACAGTCAGGTGGCAAAGGACGGAAGCCGAAAGAAGACCCTGCGGTATTTCGCTATTCGGTCAGTTTCAATGCCATCGACCATGCCCGTTTTTTGGCTCTTTTCGAGCAATCCGGGATGCGGACGAAGGCACATTTTATCATCGCACGAATCTTTGGTGATTCATTTAAAGTGATAAAAATTGACAAGGCTACGGTGGATTATTATACACGGCTGACCAATTTTTACGCCCAATTCAGGGCAACCGGAGTGAATTATAATCAAATTGTAAAGGCTCTGAATACCAATTTCACGGAGAAAAAAGCAATGGCTTTTCTCTATAAATTGGAAAAAGCAACGCTGGAACTGGTGGAATTAAACCGGAAAGTAATAGAATTAACACGGGATTTTGAACAGCGATGGTTGCAAAAATAAACGTGGGAAGTTCGCTTTTCGGAGCGTTGGCATATAACCAAAGTAAGGTGGATGAAGAGCATGGCAAGGTGCTTTTCAGCAACCGTATGTTTGAAAGTGAGGATGGAAACTTCAATATCCATCGTTGCATGGAATGTTTTCAGATGCAGCTTCCACAAGACATCAAGACTGAAAAACCGATTATCCACATATCTCTGAATCCGCATCCCGATGATAAGCTGACTGACGAACAGCTTTCGCAAATTGCACAGGAGTATATGGAGAAGTTGGGTTATGGTAATCAGCCTTACATGGTTTATAAACATGAAGACATCGACCGCCATCACCTGCATATCGTATCGCTGCGGGTGGACGAGAATGGCAGAAAGTTGAACGATAAGTTTGAATACCGCCGGAGCAAGGACATCACACGGGAACTGGAACAAAAGTATAGTCTGCATCCTGCCGAAAAGCAACAGCAGAAAGAGCAATACCGATTCCAAAAGGTGGATTATGCTGCGGGCGATGTGAAACGTCAGCTTTCTAATACGCTAAAGGGACTGATTAATACGTACCAGTTTCAAAGCATCGGGGAACTCAAGTCCTTACTGTCAATTCATAATGTACACGCAGAAGAAGTAAAAGGTGAAGTAAGGGGAAAGCCTTTTCACGGTATGGTGTATTCAGCTACCAACAATAACGGAGAGAAACAGGGCAATCCCTTCAAGTCTTCACGGCTGGGAAAATCGGTTGGTGTGGAAACCATCAAGCGAAAAACGGAACAGGCTTCTACGAAGTGGAAAGACGGGAAATTAAAGTCCGTTATCAGCAAAAAAGTAACGGATGCCATGAAGCCCAGTATTTCCCGTGTCGATTTTGAAAAGAATCTGAATAAGAAAGCAGTGGAAGTCTTTTTCAGGCAGAATGCGGAAGGCCGGATATACGGAGTAACATTCATCGACCATGAACATAAAGCAGTTTTGAACGGCTCCCGTTTAGGGAAAGAGTTTTCTGCCAATGTATTCAATGACTTGTTTAGAGAATCCCATGCAAGCGATGGATACGCAAAACAAGTGGTTATCCAAAAAGAACCGTTCTTACCTTCGGCAGAACCATTCGTGCCGTCCGAGTCGCAATCTAATAGTGATGGAAGTTCCATTGAAAGTCTGTTTAGCATTATTCCAGATGGTAGTGATGCTTACCATGAGAACGATCAAGTTCCATATCCTAAGAAGAAAAAGAAAAAACGAAGAAAATTATAAAAGTACAGTTATGTCACAAGAAGATGATTTAAGAGGACTGGCCAAAGTCATGGACTTTATGCGAGCCATCAGTATTTTATTCGTGGTAATCCACATCTATTGGTTTTGTTACCAGTCGTTTGTAAACTGGGGAGTCAATATCGGCGTAGTCGATAAAATCCTGTTGAACTTCCAACGAACAGCTGGATTGTTCAATCATATAATTTATACAAAGATTTTTGCCGTGATATTCCTTGCTCTATCCTGTTTGGGAACAAAGGGAGTAAAGGAAGAGACGATAACATGGAGTAAAATTTGTATGTTGTTAATTGCGGGATTTATCCTGTTTTTTATGAACTGGTGGCTGTTGGATCTGCGTTTATCGCTTGCTGCTATTACTGCTTTTTATATTTCATCACTTGCGATAGGTTACCTGTGCCTGTTGGTGGCAGGTGTGTGGATGTCACGCCTGCTGAAAAACAACCTGATGGAAGATGTGTTCAATCTGGAAAATGAATCGTTCATGCAGGAAACCCGCCTGATGGAAAATGAATATTCAATAAACCTGCCGACCCGTTTCTGGTATAGAAAGAAACAACACAACGGATGGATAAACGTAGTAAATCCCTTCAGGGCTACAATCGTGTTGGGAACACCCGGTTCGGGAAAATCGTATGCAGTGGTAAATAACTATATCAAACAACAAATTGAAAAGGGTTTTTCCATGTACATCTATGATTACAAATTCCCCGATCTGTCGGAAATTGCGTATAACCATCTGCTAAACCATTCGGATGCTTACAAGGTAAAACCAACTTTCTATGTTATCAACTTTGACGATCCTCGAAAGAGTCATCGATGCAATCCTATCAATCCTGCTTCTATGACGGATATTTCTGACGCCTATGAATCGGCTTATACCATTATGCTGAATCTGAACCGTAGCTGGATAAGCAAGCAGGGCGACTTTTTTGTAGAATCGCCCATTATTTTGCTGGCTGCCATCATTTGGTTTCTCAAGATATACAAGAACGGGCAATATTGCACTTTTCCGCACGCAATTGAATTTCTGAATAAGAAGTATGCAGATACTTTCACCATACTCACCTCATATCTGGAGCTTGAAAACTATTTGAGTCCTTTTATGGATGCGTGGGAAGGCGGAGCACAAGACCAGCTACAAGGGCAAATTGCTTCGGCGAAGATTCCGCTTTCAAGAATGATTTCTCCTGCTCTGTACTGGGTAATGACAGGTGATGATTTTACACTGGACATTAACAATCCGAACGAACCGAAGATACTTTGTGTTGGAAACAATCCCGACCGTCAGAATATCTATTCGGCAGCACTGGGATTGTACAACAGTCGTATTGTGAAGTTGATTAACAAAAAGGGACAGTTAAAAAGTTCGGTTATCATTGACGAGCTCCCAACCATTTACTTTCGGGGACTGGATAATCTGATAGCTACCGCCCGTTCCAATAAAGTAGCAGTTTGTTTAGGATTTCAGGATTACAGTCAGCTAACAAGGGACTATGGGGATAAAGAAAGCAAAGTGATACAAAATACGGTCGGAAATATCTTTTCTGGTCAGGTAGTCGGAGAAACAGCCAAAGCGTTGTCAGACCGTTTCGGTAAAGTGTTACAGAAACGCCAGTCCATAACAATTAACCGTCAGGACAAATCAACTTCCATCAGTACACAGATGGACAGCCTTATCCCTGCCAGCAAAATATCAAACCTTACTCAAGGGATGTTTGTAGGAGCTGTCAGCGATAACTTTGATGAACGTATCGAACAGAAGATTTTCCATTGCGAAATAGTGGTTGATAATGATAAGGTAAAGCGTGAAACTGCCTGCTATGGAAAGATACCGGAGATTATCGACTTTCGGGATGTGGATGGTAATGACCTGATGAAAGAACAGATTCAACTTAACTATGACAAAGTAAAGCAGGATATAAAACAGATTGTGATTGACGAAATAGAGCGTATTAAGAATGACCCAGAGCTACAATTTCTGGTAAAAGATAAAGAATAAATATCTTAGTGTTGATAAGTTAGCTATATTGCGTTTGTATTTATGAAAAGGAAACAATAAATTTGCACACAAGAACAATATATATGTCAGAGAGAGCAATTAATCGAATAAAGGTTATTCTTGCAGAGAAAAGATTAACAAATAAATGGCTGGCTGCACAATTGGGAAAAACAGAATCGACTATTTCCAGATGGTGTACTAATGAGAAACAGCCAAACATCGAAACATTTATCGATATAGCAGGTATTCTTGATGTTGATGTTAAAGATTTATTTGTATCAACAAAAATAAAGGAATAGTATAATGAAAAAAAAATATAAAGCAATTGATTTCTTTTGTGGTGGTGGAGGTATGACGTGTGGTCTTCGCTTAGCAGGTATTGAGGTTGTAGCTGGAGTTGATTTTGATAAAGATGCGAAGGAAACTTATGAATATAATAATATCGGTTCAAAATTTATTTATTCTGATGTAACTCAATTACCAAGTGATTATTTTGAAAAGCATTTAAATATTAATAAAAATGATGATCATTTAATACTTGTAGGTTGTAGTCCTTGTCAATATTATAGTATAATTAACACAAAAAAAGAAAAATCTCAGAAATCCAAAGATTTATTATTAGATTTCAGTCGCTTCATTGATTACTATAATCCTGGTTATGTGTTAGTAGAAAATGTACCTGGATTGATGACAAGAAAAGATAGCGTATTACCTGAATTTTTGGAATTTCTTCAAAATAAAGGTTATACATATATTGAACAAAAAATAATAGATATGAGTTATTATGGCGTACCTCAATCTCGTAAACGCTTTTCTCTTATTGCATCAAGAGTAAAACCCATATCACTCCCTCCAAAAGAGGAAAAACAGGCTTTATTGATAGATTACATTTCCCCAGAAAAAGGTTTTCCTGTAATCCCTGCTGGACATAAAGATGTTTCGGATTTCAATCACACAACCGCTGGACTAAATCAAATCAATTTAAAAAGACTTGCAAAAACGGACAAAGATGGAGGAACACGTATGGGATGGAAAAATGATCCGGAGTTACAATTAGCATGCTATATTGGAAAGGATAATTGTTTTAAAGATGTTTATGGTAGATTGTCTTGGAAAAAACCATCATCAACAATTACAACAAAGTTTTTTAATATTTCTAATGGTCGTTTTGCTCATCCAGAACAAGATAGAGCAATATCTTTGAGAGAAGGAGCAACATTGCAAACATTTCCTGAAAATTATATTTTCAAAACAATAAGTATGCAATCAACAGCCAAACTTATAGGCAATGCTGTACCTCCTGAATATGCACGCCGATTAGGAGATGTTATTATAAATACTTAATTAGAAAGATATGCCTCAATTTAGAGCGAAAGCTAGAGCAATAGATTTACTAGGGAAAGGTCAAATTTCAGACTTACCAACTGCAATATCTGAGTTGTGGAAGAACGGATATGATGCTTATGGAGATAAACTGGAAGCATATCTATATATAGAGAATGTTAACAATGTCAAATCTCCGTTCTTTGTATTGTCAGACGATGGAAAAGGTATGTCGAGAGAAGATATACTTGAAAAATGGATTGTTTTAGGTACTGACTCAAAGTCAAGAAATGAACTAGAAGAAAAGGGAGAGGAAACATTATGGAAGGAACCTCGAATAAGAATGGGAGAAAAAGGAATTGGACGTCTATCTGTAGCATATCTCGGCAGTCCAATGCTAATGCTTACAAAAAAAGTTGGACACCCATTGCAGGTTTTATTTATTGACTGGCGTATTCTGGAAAACTATAATTTGTATATTGAAGACATAAATATACCGCTAAGAGCAATTAATCCAGACAGTAATTTTGATGTAGTTTTTAATGAATTAAAAGAAGAGTTTATTGCCAATTTCCTTAAAAAAAAGAATGAAGGTATAAATGAAGGGAATTTAATTAACTCATGGGTAGAACAAAAAGATCTAGCATTAAATATAATTTCGGACATTAAGAATATTCAACTTCCAGACTTCTTTTCTCAAGAATTTGTTACTTCTATTACAGGCACTTCGACAAATATTCATGGCACCAAGTTTGTTGTATTTAAACCAGATGAACAACTGATTATATTGTCTAAATATAACCAAAAAGATTTATATCCAGAGTATGATGCAACGGTGCAGGAAATCAGAAGTAGCTTAAATGGTTTATTTAATGTATTTAAAGAAGAAAATATAGGAGTTTCTACAAAGTTTGTTATTGTAGATGAGAAGGGAGAACGAGATTTAATTTCTAGTCGAGAATTTTTCACACCACATGATTTCAATTTGAGCGATCACTTAATTTATGGAGGTTTTGATGAAGATGGTACATTCTCGGGGAAAATAAAAATATACAATAAGGAAGTTGATCATTCTTTTCGTGCTGTTAGAAAACCAGGCAAAACTCCTTATGGTAAATTTAAGATAAAACTTGGGGTTATAGTTGGTATACCATCCGAATCTTTGCTGACTGAGGAGTTATATAAAGTTTATGATGAAAGGCTAAATTTATTTGGAGGGCTGTATATTTATAGAGACGGATTTAGAGTCCTCCCATATGGGAGGACTGAAACAGATTTCTTACGATTTGAAAACCGAAGATCTAAACACGCAGGAAAGTATTTCTTTAGTCACCGTAGAATGTTTGGCTATATCGAAATATCGCGAGAAAACAATAAAAAGTTAACTGATAAAGCCGGACGAGAAGGTTTTATAAACAATGTTGCTTATAGAGAGTTCAAAGCAGACTTAGAGGCTTTTTTTATTGATCTTGCTAATATGTATTTCGGAACACATGCAGAATCTGATATTAAAAGAACACAGAAAGATGAAATAGAAGAAGCTGCTAAAAATAAACAAGCTGAGCATGAAAAAGAAAAAGAACTAAGGAAACAATATGCTAAGAAACTAAAAGAATATCCTAAGCAGTTATCAGATATAGAAAATGAATTCAGTGTGTTACTAAATCAATTGTTGGATAAACAAGCCGAATCTGATTTGTTGTTTAATGACATCGATCTAATCCTGAAAAAAATTGAAGAATGTAAAGCTAAAATTAGACGTTTGGCTCTGAGTAAACCTATTCGATTTGCTTTAACTGAGAGTCAACAAAAATCTCTTTATAACTACAATAGATATTATGAGAAAGTGATTGAAGAACGAGTAACATCCTCTCAAGAAATAATAGATAAAGCAAGAAATCAATTAAAGGATTATGAGTTATATAAAGAATTTGAAGCTAAATACAGTCAATATCGATCTTTTATATCGAATGTATTTGATGAATCCATTGAGAAAATATCTGGATCAGTTGATAAAATAAAATCAAAAATTCTTGAAGAAAAAAATGATATATATATTGCCGAATTAGACGAAAAATATACAGCTATAAAACCAACATCTTATAATCGAGACGATATTCTACAAAGTTTGAATTTACTTGAGAATATATATAATGATTTAATGAAAAAGGCAAATGAAAGAATTATTCCTTTTTTTAATCATTTAGATCGATTGAGTTTGGATGTAGACGAAGAAGCTCTTACTGGCTATTATAAAATACGTTATGAAGATATAGAAAAACAATGGCAACAAACTAAAGAGTTAGCTCAGATGGGAATTGCTGTTGAAATAATAGACCATCAGTTTAATGCTCTTTACTCACAGGTTGCCTATGCAATTACTCAAATTAACGATCATTTACCAACAGATGAAAAAGCACAGAGAAATTACTTATCATTAAAAACTGCGTTTGAGCATTTGGAAGATAAATACAAATTGATGTCCCCTTTGTATAGAACTACAGGTAAGGTGCGCAAAAATATTGTAGGATCGGAAATCACTACTTATCTTAAATTATTCTTTAATAGTCAACTAAAAGATCGTAATATTACATTAAATTCTTCATTGGCATTTGAACATGCTTCATTCTTTACATATGAATCTATTTTACTACCGGCTTTCGTTAATGTTGTACATAATGCGATTTACTGGCTTACGCCCGTAGAAAATCGCAGAATATACTTAGATTATGTTGATAACTCCAAAATTTTAATTCTTAACTCGGGAGTATCGATTGAAGATTTTTATCTGAATGAAATATTTAATCTTTTTTATTCTAAAAAGCCTAATGGTAGAGGAATAGGTCTTTTTTTAGCCAAAGAAACTCTCAACAGTGTTGGATACGATATGTATGCTACAAATGAACTTGAATATAACAAATTGAATGGTGCTTGTTTTGTTATTGATACAAATTTTTCAAAAACTCAAGATAATTAAATATGGAAGCTTTATCATTTCAAAATGTTGCTCAATCTATCATCAATGAATCAATAAAGTCGGCTATTTTTATTGATGATATGATACCTGGTTTATTTAGCTCCGAAGAAGATAAAGAAGCCATTTGTCAACCTATGTATGAATCTTTTCAGGCTAATCAATGTTCTCTTGATTTTTTTAAATTCACAAAAGATTGGGCTACAAAAAGCAAGTTAATCTTTGAAAGAAAAGATCTGGTTGTGCTAGATTGGGAGCTTGAAAATGAAGTTCCAAAGTATAGGTCTACACTTGAAATAATCGATGGCGCAGTTAGGACAGATAATTTGCACTTTGTTTGTATCTATTCTTTAACACCTAATGCGACTCAGGAAATACATTATAAAATATTAGCCTACTATTGTGGGAATGAAAAGACAAAGGCAATTGCTGATATTACAAGTTTCAAAGAATATGTTGAAAATGAATTAGGTGAAAACACTGATGATATCTTACCTAGATTAAAAGACCTACTTAAAAGAAGAACATTAGGAGCTATAGATAACAAATTGTTTAATACTGAATTCTCTAACTTATTTGGGAAAAATCAAGGGAAAGTACGTGCCTATATAAATAATATTTTTTCTAGTAACAAGGTATTCGACTCTATTATAAGATTTGGATTTGCTCTAAATGAAGAATATTGTTATAGAAGTGAATTTAAAAGCACATATATAGTGTACGATACAAATAGTAATTATTTACAAATAAATAACACTCTCTTTGCAGTATTTGAGAAAAGTAAAAGCAATGCAGATGATTTATATAGTCACTTTTGCCAGGCAATAATAAATTCCAAAGAAAATTTCCTAACTCTTATGAGTTTGGAAATAAGAAATAAAGTTTCTGAAAGATCCTCTTTCATTGGAAAGGAATTAAGTAAAATAAAAGAAAAGGCTTTTTTTCACCATATGGATACTATTGAACCTGAGACTGCTTTTGATGAATATCTTATCGAATTGTGGAAAAATTACAATACGGATTTCCTCTATACTGATAAACCTATGATATTTAACACTCTCAGTGATTATAAAAAAACAAAAGGGACTGAAGATGATGTTGACAATAATGATTTGGCTAAATTAAACTATCATTATAATATACATCATAGTCGTTCTTCTGATAGAAATATTTCATTTGGAGATATGTTTAAAATAGATAAAGAAGGAAACAATGAATATGTATTATGTATTACACCGCACTGTGACTGTTTAAGACCTGACAAAATAAATGGGTTGTATTATTTTGTCAAGGGACATAAAACTTCAATTGACAGAGGATTATCTGACTCAGATAGTGGTTATTTTTCTTTTATTAGAGAAAAAGACGATATTGTTTGTGTTGAATGGACTACTAAACCATTTACTCTATATCTATGTGAAAATCAAAGAAATATATCCAAAGTCAATTCTATAGTATTTGGTGCTGATATCTACGATTTTTTGTTTGTTGGAACAATTAAAGAAAATTACACACAACGAGTAACAAATAAAGCTTTCTCAAATCCGATTAGAGTCGGTATCTCCTTTGTTCGAAGAGAGACGGATGATTCTTGTGAAAAATATATTAAACGTATCTGCCCTCATTTAAAAGAAGACTAAATAAATATGTTTATTATAGAGAAAGAGTATACAAAGAATGACATCTATAACTTGCTAAATGTTCCACTTGAAAGTCAAAAAGGTTCATGGGATACAGGATATCGGAGTTATAATGGAGATATTTATATATTTGCGAACATAGGTACGGCTGGTCGTACTGGTGTTAATCATGGTAATTATTGGGATAAAGACAAATTAGTCTGGTTTGGGAAAGCGACTTCGCATAAAGAACAAAAACTTATTAAAATGATGATATCAAGTGAGGTTAATGTTCACATGTTTTTCAGAAATAATTCGTCAAATGCATTTACATATAAAGGATTAGGACATGCTTTATTATTTGAAGGGGAAAAACCAATAAAAATTGTATGGACTTTTTTAGATCTTACTAAGAAACCTTCTGAACAGAAATTACCAATTTTCGGATTAGATGAGATATATCAGGTTTACAAAGAAGGAAAGAAATCAAAGTCTGAAGTATATTTATATCAAAGAAGTTTATCTGCTAGGAAAAAGTGTATTGAAATATATGGGTGTATTTGCAGTGTTTGTGGATTTGATTTTGAGAAAACATATGGTTTAATAGGACAGGGATTCATTCATATTCACCATATTAATCAGTTATCAGAAATAAAAAATGAATATATTATTGATCCAGAAAAAGATTTAGTACCTATTTGTCCTAACTGCCATTCAATGTTACACAAGCGAAATCCGTCATATACTATTGAAGAGCTAAAATCTCTTATAAACAAAAGTTGAATATGTCAGATATCTATTCAAAATCAAAACGTTCTGATATTATGTCTAAAATCTCAGGAAGAGAAACTATGCCAGAGATTTTAGTACGAAAGTTTTTGTTTTCAAGAGGTTTTCGATTTAGAAAAAATGTAAAAGAACTACCTGGAAAACCTGATATTGTACTCCCTAAATATAAGACTGTTATATTTGTTCATGGATGTTTTTGGCATGGGCATTCATGCAAAAGGGGTAGGTTACCTGAAGCAAATCATGTGTTTTGGCAAGAAAAAATCACAAAAAACATAGAACGAGACTTTCGCAATATAAATGAATTAAATGAAAAAGGATGGAATGTTATTGTCATTTGGCAATGTGAAATAAAAAACAAAGTAAACATAAATAATCGTTTGGATAGATTGATTGAAGAAATCAAAAAATAAGGTCATCTAGCGCCAATCTAAGACATCTGCTGTCACTCGCATGAAAAACGGGTGGCAGTTTTTTTATACTCCATACCTTTAATTTGACAATCAAATATTTACTCATTTAAAATCAAAATCATGGATGTAAATGCAAACAAATCCACTTCAGATGAACAGATGATGGACATTCTTCTTGTCTTAGACAAGGATAAAAAAACAATCAGTGCTGTAAAGGGTATTGACGAAAACGGAGAATTGCAAACCGTTCCGCCCAAACAGGAAAACAACAACCAGTTCCTAAAAGTGGACAAACAAGGCAATGCCTTTGAAAATTTCTTAAAGAATTTCTTTAATCAATTAAAAGACCCTACACGCTTCACTTTCTTTAAAGTTGCTCCCGAAGAAGCGGAAAAGACCGTCAAAGTCATTCAGGAAAACATCAATAATCCTACGCCTGTTGCTGACGAAATGCTGGACAAGCTGCGTGTTGAACTCAAAGAGCTTAAACCCGAAGTTCACAAAGAATCTGTGGAACAGAAAACCTCTGATGCCAACAAGTATTTTATCGACCCCAACAAAATCAATTGGGACGAACTGAAAAACTTAGGCATCACCAAAGAACAGCTTGAAAAATCGAAAGCCTTAGAACCTATGCTTCGTGGTTACAAGTCGCCTTCTACATTCCCGATTGAAGCCAATTTTGGTGTAATTATTATGAAGACAGATGCAAGGCTTTCGTTCCGTCCCGACAACGATGGTAACATTGTATTGGCTATTCATGGTATCCGCAAAGTTCCCGAACTTGACCGTCCGTTCTTTGGTCATCAGTTTACGGATGAAGACAAAAAGAATCTGTTGGGAAATGGAAACATGGGACGGATTGTCGATATTAAAAACTACTGCACAGGAGAACTTATACCTTCTTTCGTCAGTATCGACAAGCAAACAAACGAACTGGTTTCGATGAAGGCTTCTTCGCTCAAACTACCTGATGAAATAAAAGGGGTAAAGTTAGATGAGAAACAGAAAGCAACCTTGATAGAAGGGAAAGCCGTGTGGCTTGAAAACATGATTTCGGCTAAGGAGAAACCTTTTTCTGCTTTGGTTCAAGTCAATGCTGAGAAACGTAGCCTAGAATTTATCTTTCCAAAAGAAACACAGCAACAAGAAGTGTGTATTCCCAAAAACCTTGCAGGTGTGGAACTATCCGAAAAACAGCAGGCTGATTTGCAGGCAGATAAAACAATCTATGTAAAGGGGATGAAAGATGGTCAGGGAGAAGAATACAATGCCTACATAAAAGTAAATCACGAAAAAGGCAAACTGGATTTTTACAAATTCAATCCTGACAAGGCTAAAGAGAAAGCCAAAGAAGTTACCCCTACCAGCGAACACAAAACACAAGTCGCAGTTAATTCTGAAGGTAAGACCAACGAAGCCACGAAGCACATGCAAGAACCTTTAAAGCCCAAACAGGATAAGCCTACAGAAGACCAAATGAAAAAACAGGAAGAGAAGCAAGAGCAAAAAGTCGGAACTGACAAACCTAAGAAATCCCAAGGTCGCAAGATAAAATAAATCAGTATCTTTACCACAGAAAATCTCATTATAAATAGATTTTACGCTATCTGAAATTGAGATTTTTTGTGGTTGGCACCTAGTGGGTACATTGGATGCATTTTTAACACTTTACATATATGGATAAATTATTACATAAGTTATTCTTAGATTCAATAGATACCTTTTTCAAAAATGATATTGATAACATATTATCAGATGTTAATGAAAGGAATCTATGCGCAAGATTGTCTATTTACTTGGAAAGTATGGCAAAAAAGAATAAGATAAATGGCTATTATGCCGATGCAGAATACAATAGAAATCAAGGCAAAGTTAAAACTATATTAGATGAGAATATGGAGGTTGTTACTGTGAATTGTGATGTAATATTACATAGTAGAGGAAATAATACTCTGCAAGATAATCTCATTGCAATTGAAATGAAGAAGTCAAGTAGACCTCAAGAAGAGAAAATCAATGATCGTAAAAGATTAAGAGCTTTAACAAAAGATAGTTATGATAACATTTGGTCTTATGATGGAATGGCTTTACCAGAACATGTTTGTCGTTATATATGGGGATACTATATTGAACTTGATATAAAATCACGGAATTGCATGTTTGAGCAATATAAAAAAGGTGAAAAAGTAACCGAATGGCAAATTAATTTTTAATTTTTCAAAACCGTTCCCTTATCAACTTATGTACATCCGAAGCCTTATAGTAACACCTGCCATCATCCAATTTGATATAAGGTAAAATGCCTTTGGTACGGTAACGCTGCAAAGTACGTAGGCTCACTTTAAGTAAAAACATCAAATCCTGATTATCCAAAAGCTGTTCTCCATCCAAGCAATTACGCTGGGTATTCAGTCGTTCAACTTTTTTGTCTAACATATCGAACCTATCCATCATGCGTTCCATCCAAGCTTCAAAATTTTCTCTATCTATATTCATAACTGCTGATTATATATGTCCTTTGATAAAATAGCTTTGGTTTGATGGGTCTTTGATGATAATATCTTTTTCCCGCATAAACCGGATATAACTTTTTGCTGTACGTTCCTTCACATCCATAATTTGTTGAATTTGCTCACATAAGTCGATGTAAGTAATAAAAGTCTGTTGTTCGAAAATCTCACGGGCAACGCTTACCAGTTCTTTTTCCTTTCGTTTCTCTTTTTCTTCACGGGGCTTTTCACCAATATACAGATGCATACCAGCATCCTTATTCCATGAAAACTGCATTAATGGAACATCCAACGGGCTACCTTCACGAACTTTCAGTGCTTTCACTACGGATACAGTTGGATCATTATCTAACTCTATAGAAAGTATGGCCGCAGCTTTACGTTGCAATTCCGAACCAAGATGTCCCCGTAACTTCAACCCGTTAGGCACGTAGTGAAGTACACAGATAATACAAGTTTGATAAATACCTGCTAATCGGTAAAGCTCATCTACTACACGCAAACTTTCAGCTTCATCATTGGCAGAATGCACTAAGTCGGCAATACCGTCAATAACCACCAATTGTATTCCACCATACTGGTAGTAGAATTTATCCATACTTTGTACGATGGCTTGTAGACGTTCTTTTCGAGACATCCCTGTCAGGCAAAAGGCTTTTAACTCTTCAGGTTTATCTCCCTGTTTTGCTCGTTTAATAAGGTTTGTAACATTTTTAAACAGTTGTACTTCCGATTGTTCGGTATCATAAAGCAACACGGCTTTTCGCTTGATATTCTCACATACATTGATGCCTAGCGTATCAATCTGGATATCTTTTTGACGAATTGAACCTGCTAACAATGCAGCCACATAATTACTTTTACCAGTTCCTTCACCACCAGTGACACACAAGATATTTCCTTGAGTTCCCAACGGCACATCTCCGGCAGAGATGATTTCTTGTGCCTTTTCCGGAGGGTTACTAAAGTCTATTTCGCATGATTTGAGCATAGTCATGGTATCGCTATATAGAGTATCCAAAAACTCAAGAAACAATTTCAAAAAGTCTTTACGACTGTTCCCAATCCTAAAATAATCAGATATATCTTTCTCTTCTTTTATTCCTGAAAGTGGCAATAATAGACGTTTTGCAGTATATTCAGCCAACTGTTTTTCGTGCTTTCGGGAACTTTCAAGTCCTGTTTTATCCACATCATAAAGCAGGACAATATGCTTAAAGCGGAAGGTTAATTTGTAGATAATATTTGCAGGGATGTTTACGGTTTCACTATTGAAACAAATAGCATGAAATCCTTTGGCAGCAAGAGAAAGAACATCTTTCTCACCACCAGTGATAAACAACGTATCCCCTTTTGCGGGTAACTGTTCCAGACCAAAACAGTAGTTGTCCCCAATATCTCCGCCATACAGGAAACGAAGTTGGGAAAAAGGACGATACAGTTTAATGAACCGCTTACCTTTGTATCCGAATATAGGTTCATCTTGGGAAGAAGTAAGCGTATATGGCTTGCCTTCCTGAGTCTCGCTTTGAAATGATTTTACAGAACATACTTTGTACTGAAACAACAACTCCGGACTGATTCCATATTGTTGCCAGAAAAAGAGCTCTTTTGCCGTAAAATTTTGCTCTCGGAATGAATATGTTTTGGACTTCTTTTCCTGTTGATTTGGGAAAGTTTTTACAGGAGGAATATGTGCCGATGCATCTTCTGATATACCCAGCGACAAGTCACGATTTATGATTTTCAGTATTTCAACAAAATCGTTAGCATTGTTGCAATCCAGACCTCTTAATTGTCCAACAAAAAAGAAGCAATCACCACTGTATTGGTCATTGCCGAAGTCTTTCAACTTATAGATACAGCCCTTTCGGTCAAAATAAATATTACAGGATGCTTTTTTATCTTCGTATAGCGGATTGAAGAAATTTCGACCAACACGCCACTGACAGGTAATGTAATGTTTGAAAACATTCAGACCATTACTTGTTCTTTCTAAGATTTCTTCTTTCCTTAACATAGAGTTTGTGATTTGTTACCAGATCATTTAAACATTCCGAATTGCTTCTTATAAGCCGCTCTTCCAGCATTCGCTTTATCTCGCCGATTTTATAGAAATAGCGACCACGAATATTGGAATAGGCAATTGTTCCCGACACCCGAAGTCGTTGCAGTGTCTTATCGCTTATTTTCAGGAATGTGCAAACTTCATAACTATCCACCCATATTTCATCCTCATTAATATTATCTTCTTCCTGCTTATTGAGGATATAGTTTGCAATAGCATTTATTTTAGCTTCCAGCTCTTTGAACGCTTTTGACTCTATCGTAATGACATCCATAATTGTAACTATTTGATATGCTTTGCAAAGATCAGAAGTAATGAAATGCTGAATTCACAAGGTCTTCCCAAGTTGGGGATTTTTTTTTTGCAACGAAGAATAAGTGGTTGATTATATGACTGCAAAAGAGAATTGGTTATCTAAAGAAGTGTATGGCTGATGGATAAATAGCTTTGAATAGAGCCATAAAAACAAAAATCCCAAGTTGGGTGCAACTTGGGAACATCGGTAAAATATCTAATTCTCTATTTTCTTGTATACTTTACTTGTACAACTCCGTTTTCATAGCTTGTACATTCTTTCAAATCCCATTTTGATTCCTGTTGATTAGCGGGGAACAAAGGAATGCCATTTCCAAGCATAACAGGTACTGTCGTGATTATAATTTCATCAATCAGGTTGTTACTTAAGAATAGCGATATGATTTCTCCACCTCCTACAAGCCAGATATCTTTGTCTTGCTTTTTCTTCAGTTCTGATACAGTTTCAATAGTATCATCCGAAATAAAACAGATATTGTCTTTTTGAGGGTTTATTGAATTTCGTGTTATCACATAGGACATCTTACTTTCGTAGGGATAAATTACATCCATATTCAAAATATCCCGATAGGTTTTTCCTCCCATAATTACGCTATCAACAGACTCTAAAAAATCAGTGTATCCATAATTTAAATCAGGGGTAATTGGATATTCCATCAACCAATCCAAATCTCCATCAGCACGAGCAATATAACCATCGATGGATGCTGCTATATATAATTTAATTTTTCTCATTGATGCGATGTTTATATATAATAAAAAAAGTGTGGAACTCGCATTGCTCCGCAACGAGGTACTGGTATACCCGAAGAACGAAACAAGCAAGCCCACACCATACTTTCGTATAGCATGAACATTGCACATTTCGTCTCGTTCTTCTAAAAATTACCAGTTTTCGTTGCGAGACGTTCAGTGAACGTTATGTTATATTCTTAAGGAGAATTACCTCCTGATATATTTTTATTCTTCATGCAAAGATAATTGTTTTCATTGAATTACTTGCTATCCGCCTCATTCATACGATTGATGAGAGCGTTTATCAATTTGTTGAGATAAACTGTACGATCTCCTTTTCGACCTCTAATCTCTAAATAAACATGATATAAATCGCTCAGGTCTACATTGAACATTTTCTCAAATAATGAGGCTAATGTTTTCAGTTCTATATTTCCAGAATTGACACTCTCTGCCGAATGAATAGAGTATATCAATTCAACAAGTGCCACTTTTTTGTCTGTCCACTTTTCTTTAGAGAATAGTCCAAGGGTTTGATTATTATCAAACTGATGCTTCAAATTCAATAGTCTGCAATTCAGATAAGCTGCCAGCATATCATTTGCCAGTAGTTTAGCAACCTTGAAATCAAAGTTGGTAGAGAATAGCGGATCACGCTCAAAATAGAAACTTTCCAGATTCAATTCCATTTCATTTCTCCCTCTCAGAAAATAGTATTCATCCAGTATGGTTTTTCCTGACCGATAATATTGAATGAAATCCGCATTCTTACTACAGAACAGATTAATATGGTCATGCTCTTTTTCAAAGTATGACTGTACTGTGCTATAATTGGATACAGGCAAATTTAGTTCGATCTGATATATTTTCCGGAGATAGATTAACTTGGAAAATAGCTTTGGTTTAGTCTCCTTGAAAAATCTAATTTCTTCAAGTTTTGAAGGAAAAGTATAAGCTGAAACTTCTTTTTTGAGTTTAAGGAATCCTTCTTCCAACAGCAATACTATTTGAGGTACATCTTTTATCACATCAGATATCTCCAATTCTTTTTCTTGAATTAGAGTATTAAGATCTTCCGATATCTGATGTATGTGATTCATTCTTTATATTGTGTAAAGCTATTTTTCAGGTATGTATTCAAATACTTGCCTGTTATTGATTTCCCACAGTTGATTATATCAGCAACTTTCCCATCAAAGACGATTTTGCCTTCATTTTTTTCAGTGACACCAATGTCGATTATCCAGTCGGCTCGGCTAATTACATGAAGATTATGCTCTATGACGATCAACGTGCATCCTTTGTCAAGCAAGCGGTTAAACAATCTCATCAACCTATCTGTATCCGAAGGGTGAAGTCCAGTTGTCGGCTCATCAAACACATAAATTTCTCCTTCTGTTTCCAACGCAGTTGCCAGCTTCACACGTTGGCATTCTCCGCCTGAAAATGTATTCAGCGGTTGCCCCAGTGTAATATAATCCAGACCAACTTCCGATAATCTTTCAAAAGCCGGTTGCAGTTCGCTTCCTTCAAAGAAGGTGGTTGCTTCTGAAACCGTTAACGATAAAATTTCGCTGATGTTCTTGCCTTGAATCATATACTTTAACACTTCCTGTTTAAATCCGCTTCCGTTGCACTGTTCACATGGAGTTACCACATCATCCATAAAAGCAAGGTCGGTATGAATTTCACCCAATCCCTTGCATTGCGGACATGCACCTTCGGAGTTGGAGCTGAAAAGTGAGGGCGAGACTTTATTCTCAGTAGCAAAAAGATTGCGTATGCTGTTCATGATACCTGTATAAGTAGCAATATTGGAACGCCTCTTGCCCTGAAGTGCCGTTTGGTCGATTAGTTTAATGTCGGGATATTTTTCCACAAGCAATTCATCTATCAGTGTGCTTTTTCCCGAACCAGCAACACCTGTGACAACCGTCATAACACCTTTCGGTATCTTTACGCTGATATTATGAAGGTTGTGAAGACTGACATTCGCCAAGTCTAAATGCCCTCTGTGTTGTCGTGGAGCTGTGTTTAGCGCCGTTTTTGTTGATAAATACTTTCCTGTTAATGTGCCTGATTTTTTCAGCCCTGCACAATCACCCTGAAACGTTATTTCCCCACCTGATTTCCCTGCACCCGGCCCAATATCAACAATATGGTCAGCAATGGAAATCACATCGGGATCATGCTCGACAATCAAAATAGTATTGCCTTTGTCCCGAAGATTTAGCAGCAGCTTATTCAATCGGTCAACATCCGCCGGATGAAGTCCTACACTTGGTTCATCAAATATGTAGGTGATATCCGTAAGGCTGCTACCCAAATGGCGAACCATCTTGATGCGTTGTGACTCTCCACCCGAAAGCGTAGATGTTTCCCTGTCAAGACTTAAATAGTCCAAACCAATATCTGACAAATGCTGCAATTGTGACGATAATGCTGTAACTATCGGAGTTGATACCGGAGTTCTTTCTATTCTGTCCATAAATTTAAGAAGTTCTTTTACAGGCATAGCACAGCAATCGGCAATATTCATTCCGAGTATCCGACATTTCAATACTTTCTGATTCAACCTTGCTCCATTACATTTCGGGCAAGTACGTTTCTGAATAATATTTTCAAGTTCTTCCTTGTAGTTTTCGTCAGCTGACTTTGAATTTCGTTTTAAAAAAGTACGTTCCAAGCGAGGTATTACGCCTTCATATTTTGAGGTCTTATGCCATTCGGGAGCTGGATTCTCCAATTTAAGGCTCTTTACATAAAGAAGATTATTCCACTCTTCTTCGGTATAGTCTTTAAGCTTCTTATCATTATCGAAAAGTCCCGAATGTACATAACGTGTCCAACGCCATCCACCCGGCTCAAAGGTCGGAAAGCGAATTGCTCCTTCATTCAGTGAAAGATTCCTGTCAAAGAGTTTTGCAACATTTATATCGTTTACTTTTCCTAATCCTTCACACTCACTGCACATACCTTGCGGATTGTTGAACGAAAAAATATTGGAATAACCCACAAATGGTTTTCCTATTCGGGAGAAGAGCAAGCGGAGCAATGGGTTTATATCGGTTATCGTTCCTACAGTTGAGCGGGCATTCCCTCCGATACGCTTCTGATCTACAATAATAGCCACTGATAAATTTCTCAACTCATCCACATCCGGCTTACCATAATGTGGCAGCTGATTGCGGATATAGCTGCTGAACGTATCGTTGAGCTGACGGCTTGATTCGGCAGCTATCGTATCAAATACGAGAGAAGATTTACCTGAACCTGACACCCCTGTAAAGACAGTTATTTTTCTTTTGGGAATAGCCAACGAAATATTCTTCAAGTTGTTTTCCCTTGCGCCTGATACAAATATTTGACTCTTATCTTCCGGGTTTGAAAAAATATCCATATCTTTGAAGTTAACATGATTAATGATTAACAAAGTTAACCAATATAATTGAAATGGAAAAGTCTTTTGAAGAAATATATACCGATTTTCAATGTGCCATGATTGCTTGGTTCAACAAGTTTTATATGGTTGATGGTATCACTGCTACTCAATACTATATCATGGATATTCTGCGTATGAGTGGTGAAGCGTTGACGACTACCGAGATAGCTCAAAAGATGCACGTATCAAAAGCAGCTATTTCCCGACAAGTGAAAAAGTTGCTTGAGGTTGGGCTGTTGGAACAAAAAAGAGTAGATGAAGATCGAAGAAATGTAAAACACATTATCACGTCTCAAGGCGCAAAATTCATGTCAAATGCGGATAACTATAGGCATTCGATGATTGATATAATTAAATCAGCTTTGACCGAAGACGAACTGAATAATTTTTCGTTCCTATGCGAAAAGATCGTTACGAAAACTAAAACGACTGCATAGAGCAAATATTTAAAGAAATTAAACTCAAATGAAAGTCAATAGTTTGTAAAGAATAAAACGGAATAAAAACTAAAATACTACTGATATGAGCAAAATAGTACTGTATATAGCAACTACTTTAGATAACTTTATTGCCAGAAAAGATGGAAGTTTAGACTGGCTATACGCACTGCCAAACCCAGATAATATAGATCATGGATATAATGATTTTTTGAAAACTATAGGGACAATAATAATGGGAAAAAGAACTTATAATGAGATTATTGGTTTTGGTGTTGATTGGCCTTATACAGGAGTTAATTCTTATGTAGTAACAAGTGATGATAAATTCAAAGTCTCTAGTCCGGATACATATGTTTTGAATGGAAATCTTAACAATTTAATTTTGGAATTAAAAGAGAAATCAGAAAAAGATATTTGGCTAATTGGTGGCGGACAACTTATAACCTATTTTCTAAACAACAATCTATTAGACAGAATGATTCTGACTATAATACCAGCAATAATTGGTGGAGGAATATCGTTGTTTCCTAACAATCCTAAAGAAACGGAATGGGTACTGTCAAATGTAGAACAGTTCAAAACCGGAGTTGTAAATCTAACTTATGACAAAAAATATTAATCTGACAATTTTAGCATAAACTACAATATCTATTCATGATGCCATAATTATTTGATTGCTTGAAAATAAAGATATTTATCAGAATATTCGTATCTTTGTAATTGTGGAAAATAACACAATAAATATAATTAAGATTATTTAATTATGGATATTAACACAATTATAAATAATTCTCCTGATACAATTCAAAGAGGAATAGCAGATCGGGTTAAGGAAAGACGATTAGAATTAAATCTAACGCAGAAGGCTTTTGCCAAACGTGCAGGAGTTGGATATGACGCTTTCCGTAAATTTGAAAACACAGGAGAGATAACACTTCGTAATCTTATTTTATGTGCAATAGCATTGGATGATGCAGAGGCTTTTACAGAACTATTCAATAAAAAATCATATCAGAGTATTGACGACTTATTAAAGACTCAGGAAACGAAGAAAAGAAAGAGAGGATCACGCAATGAATGAGGTAAAGGTTATTGAGGTTTTTATGAACGATACAAAAGTCGGACGAATCGCATTGACACCCGATTCTCTTTGTGCATTTGAATATGATGCTGCTTATTTAGTATCCGGCAGTTCTATTTCACCATTCAATCTTCCTCTCAAAAAAGAAGTATTTATAGCCAAACGGACACCTTTTGATGGAGGCTTTGGCGTATTTGATGATAGTCTGCCTGATGGTTGGGGCAATCTAATTTTGGACAGGTACTTAAAAAGTAAAGGCATTAATCCGCATAAGCTCACCTTACTTCAAAGATTAGCTTTAATAGGCAGCACGGGACGAGGTGCTTTGGAGTATCGACCAGATTACAGTGAATCGGCATTAGATGAGATAATCAATTTTGACAACCTGGCGACTGAAGCAGAGAAAATTCTTACAACCGATTATGAAGGAGACTCCCTTGATACACTGTATAAATATGGAGGATCTTCTGGTGGAGCAAGACCCAAAGTCTTTGTAAAGAGTGGTGGTAAAGAGTGGCTGGTCAAGTTTAAGGCGACAATGGATCCCGCTAATGTAGGAGAAATAGAATACCAATATTCTTTGCTTGCTCAGAAGTGTGGCATTAAAATGCCGGAAACAAGACTGTTTGAAGGAAAGTATTTCGGTGTAGAACGATTCGACAGGACATCGCATGGAAAGATCCATACCGTAAGTGCGGCAGGATTGTTGAATGCAGATTATCGTGTACCATGTCTCGATTACGGAGACCTGCTGCAATTATGCCATATCCTGACCAAAAATATGGAAGAGGTTTATGACTTATTCCGTCAGATGGTATTTAATGTTGTTATTAAAAATCGGGATGACCATGCCAAAAATTTCTCATTCCAATTGATTAATGGGGAATGGAAGCTATCTCCGGCTTATGACCTTTTGCCGAGCAGTGGATTTAACGGATTTCATACCACAACCATTAACAATAATGGCGAACCGACAACGGATGATATGATGACAGTTGCTTTGAAAGTTGGTCTTAACAAACAGCGGTCAACTGAAATAATAGAAGAGATAAATACGATTGTCAGAGAAACCCGGATTTAAATTAGTGCAAGGTGCAAGTCTATCTATATATAGATGCTTGCACCTTGCACTAAACATAAAATATTAATAATCAAGAATATTGTTCTCTCAAAAATAGTTAGTATATTTGAACCTAAGATATATGCAGACAAGCATAGGTCAGAAGTAGACAAAATGGGCGTTTTTTGATGTGTCTAATTCGTTACCTATAGCAAATTTATAGCTTTAATTTATTGACTGGCAGTCATATATAGAGATTGGTTCACTTCCCTCTCTCTCCGCATAATAAGATGAGGAATAAATAAAGATCCTGGAATTCAATAAATTTCAGGATCTTTATTTTCTGTAATATATCAAAAAAGGTTAATTCGGGGGCTGAGAAATAATAGGAAATACTTTTGGTATTTCCTATTATTTACTAAAATTGTCAGATGTAGGTTGGGGGCGATTTATTTAGCAGTAGCTTCTACGTATTCCTTACCTTCTTCATCCAAGATAACAACTTTAATGCTTTCTTCTGATTTTGAAGATAGGGTTACTTTAGTAAGTTTCTTATCTGCGTTGTAGGCAAGAGCTGTAACATTATAAGATTCGGTGTATCCTTGTATTGCAGCTTGTACTTTCTCATTCAAATCTTCGAACTTCACGTCTACATATCCATCATCGTTTGTTTGATTGATAGCAACAACTGCATTATTTTCACTAGAGAAACTTTGTACATTTGCAAAAGCTGATGTTCCAAAAACTATCGCAATGGCTAACATCATAAATTTCATTGTTTTCATGTCTTCTAATTTTTAAATTACTATTAATTAGGTATATAATGTGTAATCTTCAGTTACACTATATAGTTTGCAATAGCTATGCCAAAACAAAGAGGAATATCTTTTGTTTTTGTAATGTGTTTATATATAGCTGTATACTGTGGTTTTCTTTTAGTGAAGAAGAATAATCGAACTGTGGAATTGTGGAAAATTTCTACAATCTAAGTTGTAGAAAACTAAATAGAATCATTATTTGTTCGTTTTATATATAGAAAAGACTAAGGAATGGTAGAAACTCCCGAGAAAAATATAAGATTCAAAGCTGTGTTGATATATTTAATCGTAGCTCTTATTTGTTGCGGAATGCTCATTTATATATATAAACTTAGAGACGATATTGATGATCAAAAAAGAAGTGTTTTGCAATACTATAAGGAGTTGTCACTTGTAAACAAGCTGGTTGATTCTGTAAACGCATCGCAATTGGAAGTGAACCTTTATGTGTCATCGAAACAAGTAAAACATTATAAACTTTTCAATGAAAGGCTAGATATTGTTCGACATTTAATGGATTCTCTAAGTCATATAAATCCACTACATGATGAGAAGCTACAGCAGATCAATAATCTTTTGGTACAGAAAGGTGTGATTGTATCAAATTTGAATAAGCAGTTTAGCAATAAAAACCCAATCGAATCAATAAATCAAGTGTTGAGGGATATTGATCCTGTTATCAAGAAAGATACAGTTTTAGTTACTGCTACCATACAAGATACTATAATCTATTCGGGCCCTAAAAAAGGTTTTTGGAAAAAACTGGGTGAATTATTTTCATCATCAAAAGGATCAGATACTGTAACTTCTATTACTACTGCCAGATTGGATACATTGACCATGCCCAAGAATGATACACTTCATATAGTATCAGAAGTCACAGAAATAGCAGAGCAAGCTAAAGATGATTATGTAAAACGCATTATTTCAATCGAAAATAATTTAAGTAATCTGATTGTAGCAGATCAAGAAATATCTTCTGAGATTACAACATTACTTATTGGTTTGTATAACCAGACCGTACAGACAAGACTTGATGAAATTCAGAAAAGCGAACAACTTATACGTGATAATAATACTTATTCTATAATAAGCAGTATTGTTTCTCTTATCCTCATTTTTATATTCATATTGCTTATAATAAGTGATGTAAATAAGAGTTATAGGTTGCGAAAGAATCTAGAGCAGGCAAACCAAAGAATCAAACAGATTATGGATAGCCGTCATAAGTTATTACTGTCTATCTCTCATGATATTAAAACGCCTCTTAACTCTATCCTCGGAACATTAGAATTAAAGAAATCAAGCAATGATTTTCTTGCTGATGATATCCGTATGATGAAGGATTCGGGAGAATATATTCTTGCACTTTTAGGAAATTTATTAGAATTTTCGAGTATTGAACAAGGTACTTCGAATATATCGAATCGTGTCTTCAATTTACATGACCTGTGTCAGCAGATAGTCGATATGTTTATTCCTTTAGCCAATAAAAAGGATCTAACATTGTCTTATTCATTTGAATTCGATGAGAATTTGACATTGTCATCTGATTCTCTAAAAATCAAACAAATACTAATAAATATCTTATCCAATTCGATTAAGTATACATCTGAAGGCTCCGTTCAATTTGATGTAAAATATTCTAACTCGATATTATATTGCATTATAGAAGATACGGGCGTAGGTATTCCTGAAAATCAGGTTAAAGATATATTTCTACCATTTAGCCGGATAGATCAAAATTCACATTTATCCGAAGGTTCGGGTTTCGGGCTATATGTAGTTAAAGGCTTAGTTGATTTATTTCAAGGGAATATAAAAGTTTCTTCAGAAGAAGGGAAAGGAACAAGAACGGAAATATCTATTCCTGTAAGCGAGGTCTTTGTAAAGGATAGTTTCATTCCTAAGAGAATATTAATGGTAGACGACGATATGTCTTATCTGATTATTATTCGTAATCTGTTGTTAAGCCTAGGGCATATACCATCTACTTGTAATAATATAGATGAATTTGACGCGATACTAGCTGAAATTGATCAATATGATGAAATCTTGACGGATATGGAAATGGAGACTTTTAATGGTATTGATGTTTTAAATAGGATAAAATACAATGGTATAAATATACCGGTTACAATAGTTACGGCCCGAGAAGATGTGGATTATGACGACTTTATAAGGATGGGTTTTAAAGCCTATGTTAAGAAGCCTATATCCACGAATGATCTTAAATTGTTGTTTGGAGGGCAAATAAAAGATGAAGTGAAGGCAGCTTTTAGTTCACTTAATAAAATTCTGGAAGAAGATTCAGATGCTTTACATGAGGTTCTGGTATCTTTTGTTCAATCAACAACAGAAAACGTAAATAGACTTAAACAGGCTCTCCTCAATAGTGATTTTAATACGACTCAGTTTATTGGTCATAAAATGCAGCCGATGTTTACACAACTTGGGGCTGTTGATAAGTTAGATATATTGAAGAAATTAGATGCACATCGTTTAGATGCTACTTTAATGTATCCTGAGTGGGAGAGTGACGTTCTCGAACTTATTGAATATGCCGAGCAGATAATGACTGATGTTCAAAATTATTTGCATTCTCATTAAATATCCATACCATATTGATGCATTTTATTGTAAAGGGTTTTTCTATCAATATTGAGTAGGTTTGCTGCTTTCGTTTTATTTCCCTTTGTTATTTTCAGGGCTTTGAGAATTTGCACCCGTTCATCTATTGGCAATAAGATTTGCTCTGTTTGCTTCGGAATTTGGATAAACTCAGGTAAGAGATCTGGAGTAATTTCTGTTCCTTTTGTAAACAATACTGTTCTACGTATTACATTCCTTAATTCTCGAAGATTTCCGGGCCAGTGGTATTCTCTTAGCATCGACATACATTCTTCCGAAAACCCCTCCACCTTTCGTTCCAATTCTTTATTGGCATCAGTTAAGAAACTATTTGCAAAAAGAACAATATCATCTTTTCGCTCGCGCAAGGGTGGAACTATGAGTGTAAATTCATTTAATCTATGGTACAGATCTTCTCGGAAACGTCCTTCGGTGATAGCTGTTTCCAAATTTTCATTCGTTGCAACTATCATTCTTACATCTACTTTTATGTCTGTGGCAGAACCCACCGGGCGTATTTTTCGCTCCTGTATGGCTCTTAATAACTGAACCTGAACCTCATAAGATAAGTTTCCGACTTCATCAAGAAAAACAGTACCTCCTTCTGCTTGTTCAAATACTCCCTTCTTGTCTGCAATAGCAGAGGTAAATGATCCTTTAAGATGTCCAAATAATTCACTCGGGGCTAATTCTTTTGATAGGCTACCACAATCCACAGCTATAAACTGAGCTTGTTTTCTTTGACTGTAATCATGTATCATTTTAGCCGTATATTCCTTTCCTGTTCCGCTTTCTCCTCTTATAAGTACAGACAAATGTGTTGGTGCTACGAGTTGTATATGCTCATACATTTGTTTAGATAAAGCACTGGTGCCATAAACGATACGTGTAGTAGAAAGGATTTCCTTTGGTATTTGAGTTGGAGTGTGATTTAGAGCTTCGTCTATTTTTGATTTTAGGACTTCCGGGTTTATGGGTTTTTCCATATAATCAAAAGCTCCTAGTTTAATAGCCGAGACAGCACTTTGAACTTCTCCGTAGCTCGTCATAACAATAACAGGAGTATTAATTTTCTTTTCTCTGATCCAAGTCAGTAACATTATACCATCTCCATCAGGAAGTCTTAGATCTGTGATAATTAACGAGAAATCAACCTTTAATAAATCTTTTTTAGCTTCTTCTACAGTCGATCTAACCAATGGGTCAAATCCATTTCTATTAAACCATTTTTTTAGGACAATTCCGAATGTATTGTCATCTTCAATAATTAAAACTTTGGAAGCCATTATTCTTATCAGTTAGAGGGATATTCTCTCAAAATTATTTGTTTTTATTTTCAGACGAAAAGCTTTTATTCATAATTAACACTAATGAATAAAATGCTATTAAATCCACTGTTAAATCAAAGTTGTATAAAACAGCATATAGTTAAAGGGTATCAATACCCCTTTAACTATATTATTAGATTAATATTAATTATAGGTTTCTGTAAATGAGGTTTATATATGAATGTGTGAATCAATTCCATTTAAAGAGTTTCATACCTATAACGAAACAGATAATTCCAAGAGCCGATAAAGAACAAGTCGGATAGATCACTTCCATCCATCCTGCTCCCTCATTAAAAATACTGCGAATTCCATCGGTTAGTGCCGTTAGAGGAAGTAACTTAATTGTACTGATGCTCCATTCCGGGAAATTATGGTAACTAAAGAAGATACCAGATAACAACATCATAGGCATTTGTACAGCATTAATCCATCCAGTACCTACCTCCGTTTTAGTAGTACGGGATGCAACTAAGATGGCAATTCCAGTAAATGCAAGGTTGCCGGCCAAAAATAAAACAATCAACGCTCCGATGTTTCCTTGGATATGAATGTCGAATATTAGCCATGCAAAAAACAGAAGAATCAGAGACTCAACTACATTCATGAGAATACGCACAAACATCAATGCAAACAAGAAATTCGATTTCTTCATTGGTGTCGCAACCATCCGTCTTAACAATTTCTGAGATCTTCGTTCGATAATTGTATAACTAACTCCCCACATGATAGAGCTCATGAGCCCGAAAGCAATTAGCCCCGGTATGAGGAAGTCAATGTAACGAACACCCAGTAATGTCAATGGTTGAATATTGGTGTTTTCAGCATTCATGCTTGAATCGGGTGATTTTACCAATGCCGAAAGTTTCATATATGCTAATTGAGACTGAGAGTTGAGCGGGTCGAAATGATAAATGGCTTTTCCTAACGAATCTGTAACAATCACATCTGCTTCACCCCTCTTTAAGGAGATGATAGCCGAATCCCAGTTGCTTTGAGAGAACTTAAATACGGTATTACCCAGTTCTTTGTTGCTAATTTTCCAATTTAGGACGTTCCCTTCTTTACTCTGTCCATTTTTTCCATAAATATTGAGAAGTGAATCTAATTCGGTTTTATTCTTCTCAACAAGTATAACATTAAATTTTGATTCTGTTTGTTGTGTAAAAGCCAAACCCAATCCAATGGAGATGAGTACAGGAAAGATCATACCCCAAAAAAGAACTTCCGGTTCACGGATTGTTAATAGGAATTGGGTCTTGAAGAGTTGATATAGTTGATTTGTTCTGATTGATTCTTTTATTGACATAATTGAAAGTATATAAGTGTTATTTACAATACAACATTTCCGTTCTCTCGAAGAGCTTTACCTGTGAGGTTGATAAATAATTCGTCGAGGTTACGGGAATTTTCATCCAACAATTCTTCAAGTTTTCCCTCTTTTAATATTTTTCCTTCATCAATAATGATTATATGGTCACAAAGAGATTCAGCCTCTTCCATATAGTGTGTTGTCAGGATAAGAGTGGTTTCCCCTTTGTCTTTTAATTCTTTCAGAATATTCCAAAGATCAAGTCGTGAATGAGGATCGAGTCCGGTAGTAGGTTCGTCCAAAAAAAGAATCTGCGGTGTATTTAGCAGTGCTACTCCTAAAGCAAGCCGCTGCCGCTGTCCTCCGGAGAGTGTTCCCACCATAGATTTTCGTTTACTTTCCAGCCCGGTGAGCTCGATAATTTCATTTGCTCGTTTCTCGCCAAGTCGGAAGAAACTGGCAAACAAGCATAATGTTTCAAAGACAGTAAGCTTGTCTGAAAAGCGTGTCTCTTGCAACGATAGACCTATTATTGCCCGAAGTTCCTTTTCATTCTTATGCCAATTTTTACCCTGCAACAGAATCTCTCCCGAATCAGGCTTTTTTAAACCCTCCATCATCTCAACCATTGTTGTCTTTCCTGCTCCGTTAGGTCCAAGCAAAGCCACAAATTTTCCGGGTTGTATTCCAAAAGAGATACCTCTTACGGCATGTACATCCTTAAATGACTTATATACGTCTTTTACTTCTATCTGATACATTATTCTAATTTATTTACCTGCCTATTTATTATTAAGTGATAAAAGTAATAACGAATTTCATCACTACAAAGTTTTGGTATCTGGTAATCTATTTTGCTTATGGCTCTGAAATCATCTTTATAGCCATATTAAAGTTAACGATAGTTGATGCTAATTGTTTGTTATTGTATGTTTCAGTAAGAATATTTGGGAGGTACTGTATTTGTGATATTCAATACCGCTTTAGAAGCTGCTACGAATAATCAAATTTTTATCTCTAAAGAATATTGTTAGAAAAAGATTAGAGCCCTACTCTTTAATTCTAATATTTTTATAATGATCTGTTTGATATGTATTTATGTCGTAGTATCTACCTTTGCAGTATCAAAATTAGAAAACAATATTATAAAATCAAAAATAGTTTAAATCACAATTAAAAAATTAAAGAAATGAAAAGAATTTATTTATTTATCGTAGGCTTTATCTGTTTGGTAACAATACCGAAAGCGAATGCATGTACACGTGTCGTTTATACCGGAGATAATGGAATGGTAGTAACCGGTCGTACAATGGACTGGAAAACGGAAATGCATAGTAATATATGGGTTTTCCCTAGAGGGATGGAAAGAAGTGGAGAGACTGGAAGCAATTCTTTAAAATGGACCTCTAAATATGGTAGTGTAGTAACATCTGCTTTTGAAATAGCCAGTACCGATGGTATGAATGAGAAGGGTTTAGTTGCAAATTTGTTATGGTTGAACGAGTCTGTATATCCGGCATGGGATAAGAGCAAGCCGGGACTAACTATAGCTGCTTGGGTGCAATATATGCTCGACAACTTTGCTTCCGTGGATGAAGCTGTTTCTTTTGTAGGTAAAAATTCTTTTCAGGTAGTTTCTGATAAGATGCCTGATGGTTCGAGATTGGCAACATTACACCTTGCTATTTCTGATGCTACAGGCGATAGCGCTATTTTCGAATATATAGATGGAAAGCTTAATATCTACCATAGCAAGGACTATAATGTAATGACCAATTCTCCAACTTATGATAAACAGTTGGCCTTGAATAACTATTGGAAATCTATTGGTGGATTGACTTTTCTTCCGGGTACTAATCGTGCTGCCGATCGTTTTGCGAGAGCAAGCTTCTATATCGATGCACTTCCTAAAATAGGAGATGAGAAATTAGCTGTGGCCAGCGTTTTCAGTGTTATTCGTAATGCCTCTGTTCCTTATGGTATTTCTACACCCGATAGCCCTGAAATTTCTACGACACAATGGAGAACTGTATCGGATAGTAAGAATCTGACTTATTTCTTTGAATCGAGTTTGACTCCGAATACATTCTGGGTAAATCTTCAAGATATGAACTTGTCTAAAGGTGCTCCTGTACTTAAATTATCTTTAGCAAACGGTGAAACTTACAATGGAAATACAATAAATAACTTCAAGGTTTCACAGCCGTTCAAATTTCTGGGTGTGAATGATTAAGAAATAAAGATTGAAAAGCCCATTGAAGAAATGGGCTTTTCATTTGTATTCTGCATGTAGTTTATTTCAATGAATTTTGGTCTTTATCCAATAAATATATTACCCGCCTTTTGGCTCTGATTTATACTGATTTAGCATTAGATGTTATATTGCTTTATTCTCGAGCCGTTTTTATCATAAAGTGCAATATTCTTATCTCTCTTAAGAAAATTAGATTTGCACTTGTTCTAAAAGGGTTTACGCTACCAAATACCGATATTATTTTTTCGGTATATAACTGTATAGATTTTTTCTCTTCGGAAAAAGTCATGGGGGGCTTATTCCATTTTATACCGACAATCGGACATTAAGAAGTGTAAAATATTTATTCATAGACCGTGCGTTGCTACTATCTTATTCGTTTGCTCTTATTGAGGAGTATTTATGATAAATCAATTAATTTCTATAAATAATCTAATTATTCTTTGGAGAATCAGATAACATACAAACTATTGGAAGCTTTACAAAAAGGGAACCATAAAGCATTTGAAACTATATTTCTGAAGTATTTTCCGAAAGTAAAGTATTACATAAATGGCTTTGTCAAGTCTGTAGACGTTGCAGAAGAACTAACTCAGAATGTATTTGTCAAAGTTTGGGAGAATCATGATTCGTTTACGATAACTTCTAAGGGTGTTAAAGGCTTTGATTCATATATATACACGATTGCCTATCGACAAACGATCGATTACATCCGAGGTAAACAGATTCGCGAATCATTTTATAATGAACGAATAGTATTACCCTTAGACATAGTAAACGCTGAGGATGAGTATATAGCAAAGGAAACGATGTTGTTGGTAGAAATGGAGATAGAAAATATGCCTGAAAAGCAGCGAACTATATATAAGATGAGCAGGACTCAAGGGATACCGAACGATAGGATAGCCGAACAGCTAGAGATAAGTAAAAGAACAGTCGAAAATCAATTGAGTTTAGCAATGAAAAAAATTAGAAATGTTCTATCATTTTTCTTTTAAAAAATAATTTTACAATGATCATATTATTAGAATATTATGTAACGAAAGAGAGAAAATTACTTTTTTGACCGTGCGTAGATACAAGCTAGATCGTTTTTAATACAGAACGTGAAAGTAAAGCTCAACAAAAAATAGAAAATGGATAATACACCAACTAAGCTATATTATAAGCTTATAAGCCGGTTCTTTGAGAATAGATACTCCGAGAAGTTGGAAGATAAGATACATGCATGGCTGGTTAATCCTGACAATTCTGAAGAAAAGCAAAAAGCTATGCACAGGCTCTGGGATTCATTAGATAACCAGGAAGATTTATCTTCTAAACAAGAATATGAAAAGATTACAAAAAAACTAGGTTTTAACAAGAAGAAAAGAATAAGCCAACGCCCTTATTACTGGCTTCGTGTAGCAGTAGTGTTTTTACCTTTAGTCCTATTGATAGGAATATATAATTTGACGAATGGTGTGCAGAAAGAGAAAGATAATCAGATGGTTGTCGTTGATGTCCCTTATGGCAAACATGAAAAGGTAGGGCTAGCTTGTGGTTCGCAGATATGGGTAAAATCGGGGAGTAGAATTAAATATAATGAAAATTCGAATGACAGCGCAAGAATTATTAATCTGGAAGGGCAAGCTTATTTATCAGTAACAAGGCAGAAGGACATACCATTTATAGTACGCACAAAATATCTAGATGTAAAGGTCCTTGGAACCCAATTTAATGTATCGGCATATCCTGACGACCAATCAACTGTTGTAACACTAAATAAGGGTTCGATTGCTATCCGAACTATTGACAATAAGGAATTTAAATTAAAACCGAATCAGCAGTTTGTATTAAATAACACAACCAAAGAAGGGTTCATACGTGATCTGGATATAAATGTAGTTAAAGATATTGCGGATTGGACGAATGGGAAGATTGTATTTAATAATGAAACACTAAAAGCAATTGCCTTAACGCTTAAACGAGAGTTTGATATTGATGTAGAAATTGATAAAGATGTCGATCTCAACAGAAGTTATACGGTAACGATAGAGCAATCGGATAATTTAACTGAAATAATAGAGATATTCAGATGCTTGGATAATAGCTTATCCTATAAAATAGAAAATAATAAGGTATATATAAGTAATAATAAGACAGAATAACCAACTAAAAAATGCAATTATATAAGAAAATGTATCCACTAATGTATGGATATAGGCTTTACATGCTCAAAACGATATTTTTTTTACTTTGTCTATATACATTGCCAACGCTATCAGCACAGGAGAATGGTCTGACAGTTGTAGGGCAAAATATTTCGGTGAGTGAAATTCTATCTCAGATAGAATCTCAAACAAAATATTCTTTTGCTTTTGTAAACTCCAACTTTAACACAAACCGCAAGATAACAATTAGACTGCATGACGCTGATCTGAAAGCTGTTTTAGATCAGTTGTTGGCAGATACGGACTATACTTATACTATACGGAAGAATCTTATTTTTTTATCTCCGACCAAAACTGCGAAAAGAAAAGAAAACCTTGTTCACATAAATGATACTAAAGAAAGTCCGACTTTATCTGTTGAAGTGGACAAAGAGTTGAATGAAGAAATAAAAGTGATACCTCTTGATCTTTCATTATTACCTGAGAGCAAGAATGTGACTTTGAAATCGATAACCTCCGCAAAAGATTCTTTGGATTTGAACAAAACGGTTGATCTTCTGAATAATATGACAGATTGGAGACCAACTCAGGCGAAGACTCCTCTATGGGCCGTAAAAAGTAACTTGTTGTTTGATATGACTAGCTCGATTGCTTTTGGGACAGAGGTTAAAGTAGGAGAGAGATACAGCCTAGACGTGTCTTTTAGTTACAATCCATGGGAGTTTAATGTTAACAAGAATATGAAACATATACTTGTACAGCCTGAGATGCGGTATTGGTTATGTGAACCTTTCAATGGTCACTTCTTCGGATTACATGCTGTTTATGCTCATTATAATTTGACGGGGATTCCATTCTCAGATTATATGAAAAACAGTCGTTTGCAAGGAGACTTATATGGAGTTGGATTTAGTTACGGATATCAATGGAGTATGTCTAAACGTTGGTCGCTCGAAGGGAATTTTGGAGTGGGCTATTTACATGCTGATTATGATCGATATGCTTGCAAGAGTTGTAAAAAGTTTTTAGGCACCGAGAGCAAAAACTTCTTTGCACCCACTAAGGCTTCATTATCTGTGATTTATTTTATTAAGTAAGAGTTTGCATTAATCAAGGGTCAATAAAAATCAGCAGACATACCTCTACGTATGTTTGACTAATAAAACATAACAAATATATATCTAAAGCCTCTAATGAAAGGCTTAAGTAAAATCATATGAAACGAATATTAATATTTATACTATTTACAATCATTGTATTAAGTGTTTCTGCAAAGGAATATCCGGGACGAATTATTTTTATAAGTAACGAGGTAAAAGAAGTCAATGATAGTCTTCATGTATACTTTAAAGTAAATATTCGTGCAGGTGCTGTCAATGATTGTACTGCGATGTATTTAACACCTCAGTTGCTCTCGAATGGATCAGTTATGGCGTTTCCTTATGTGCTTATTTCCGGAAATAAGAAATACAATCTAATCGAAAGATGGAAGTCTTTAAATAAAGATAAGGTTGAAAATATTATTCCCTATACAACTATTATCATTAATCAGTTTACAGATACATTGCTTACTTATGATTTCAAAGTTCCGTATGAGATGTGGATGGATAGTGCACATTTGGTAATCAAGCAAGAACTAACAGGGTGTAGAAATGAAAATCACTTCTTTACTTTTATGATGAACAATAAGGTAAAAGTACAATCTCACACTCCTTATCAGGTAAATCCTTTAGTCTCTTATATAGAGCCAAAAACTGAATCTAAAATACTTAAGATACAGGGCGAGGCGTATCTTGATTTTCAGGTAGGAAAATCTGTTATTCTTCCGCAATATAGGCATAATCAGAAGGAATTAGAAAAAATAGATGCTTTGGTGAAAAGTATTATTAATGATTCTGATTTAAGAATCAAAAGCTTACTTATAGAAGGTTATGCTTCTCCGGACGGTTCTTATGCTGCGAATGATCGTTTATCTTACACACGAGCAATAGCCTTGAAAAACTATATGAAAGATAAATTTGGTTTTTCGGAAAGCTCCTTTCGAGTAAGTAATATTGCTGAAGATTGGGATAGGCTTAAACAGCTGATACTTCAATCAAATATTGCATACAAGAATGAAATAATAGAGATTATAGATAATGCAGATATTTCTGACGGATACAAATCTGAACTGACAAAACTAGCGAACGGTGTTCCTTATAGACAAATGTCGGACGAATTATTTCCTCAGTTGAGGCGTGTTGAATATAATATAAATGTGGCGGTTAAAGATTATACACTTGATCAGGCCAAAAGTTTATTTCGAAAAAAAGACTCACAACTCAATCAACTCGAACTTTATGAAATAGCTCAAAGCTATGGTGAAGGGAGTAAAGAATTTGTAGAGATATTAGCTGATACTATTCCGAAGTATTATCCCGGCGATCAAACGGCAAATAATAATGCAGGTGCTGCTCTTATTTTAATAAATGAATTGTCTCTAGCCAAAAGAAATCTGTTAAATGCAGGCGCTAATCCATCCTCTTTAAATAATCTTGGCGTCATCTTTTTGAAAGAAGGAGACTTGGATAAGGCTGAAGACTTATTCAAGAGAGCTTTAATGGGAGGGGTTACAGAAGCAAATCACAATCTGAATGAGTTACAGATGAAACTAGAAGATAATCTCAAAGCGGAACGATATAATAAGTATAAATGAGCGGTTTTGTTAATGTGTTGATAATCATTAGAAAAGTATTAGAATTCTAGCTGCTAATTCTAACTTTTTTATAATGAGGTATATAAAATGATCCTCATCTGATATACCTAGCTTTGTACTATAAATTAAAGTGATTGATAATCTCGATTCAGAAAAACCGAAAAAGATTTATTCGATAAATGATTTATAAAGAGAGAATCCATAAATAATTAATTAATTCAAAAACAATTTAAAAAATGAAAGTATTTTTCAACTATTTAATTGCAACTTCAGCTCTGATAGCTGGTTTTTCAAGTTGCTCCAATGATGATGACCTAACAGGTAAGGGTGGAAATCCCACTCCTAATGGTAAAGCTACAACTTTTACTCTTTCGATAGCTCAACCAAAAACTTATGCAGTAGATATGAATGCTACTGCGGATGAAAATAAGATGACCTCAGTAGATGTTTTTATCTTTAACGATAGCGATGTCCTTGAAAAACGGGAGCGTTTGGCTAGTTCAGACTTTTCTTCGTCTACAGATAATGAGTACACAGCTAACAGGACAATTGCGACAACAGTAGGAGCAAAAAAAATCTATGTGGGTGTTAACTTATCCGACGAATTAGCAAGAGATGTTGCAAGTAGAGGCTTGACAGCAATATATCAAGTTTCAAGCGCAAATGATTTAATGAATCCTGCAAACGGTTTTGCTATGTTCAGTAAAGTTGCGTCAAACCCTACTTTTGTAGAGGAAACTGATGCTACTGCTGCTACAGCAAATAAAGTATCAGCAACTGTATCTCGTTTATTAGCAAAGGTAGCCGTAGAAAAAGGCGCAGGATTGCAATATAATGTATTGGGAGGAACCGTATCCGATTTACAGTTCTCATTAAGTAACATTACTAAGTTGTATTATATGCTTCCTAGTGCTTCAACATTTAGTCCAATCAATACGCTAGCAGATTTTTATAAAGAAAATAGTTATAAAGCTGTAAATGCAAATGGTACAGCAATTAAAACAGCAAATGTATCGTATGCTTTGGAAAATGCATCTGCTCAGAGCCTTGAAGGATATTCAACTTATGCTTCTATCCGTGCTAAATTCTTACCAAGTAAAGTCGTGAAATTAGCTATAGCCGGAGATGGTGCTAGCGGATTGGTTAGTGAAACAGCTCCGGTTAATCCCCAAACATTCTATGTTGTATCAAATGCCGGTGTTAAATATTATTTTATAGATCAAACAGATGCTGCTGCTTACGATGCTACAATAAATGGGATCACTCCAACTATGAGTACCTATCAAGACGGATATTGTTTTTACAAGGCCTATTTGAATCCGGCACACAATTATAATATTTTCCGTAACAATCTTTACAAAGTAAATATTACTGCAATTAATGGCTTAGGACAAAGTGGAGACAATATAGATAACCCGGGTCATGAAATCTCTAAACCAACTAATATTACAGTTGATATAGTGGTTGAGCCTTGGGCAGAAAATACTCAGGATAGTGAAATTTTATAATTCTAACATTAAAAGAAAATAGTTAATACCGGTATCGCAAAGCAATGATACTTTGCGATACGGATTAACTTAATAAAAAGATTCTCTTATTGATAAATATTTATAATGAAACACTTGAAATATATACCGCTATTATTTCTGATTCTGTTAGTTTCAATACAATTTTCTTGTATTGACCAGAAGCTGGAAGATTGTCTTCCCGAAAATAAAGATATACGTGTATATTTTGAATACACACCTCGAATCTACTCAGGCACTATTCTGGATACAAAAGAAGTAAAGGATGTAAAGCTTTATATATTTGATAAAGATGGCAACTTTATACAAGAAAAGCATGATGCTCAACCATCCTTTGGGACAGATTATTACATGACTATTTCTCTTCAGCCAGGTACATACACTTTTGTTTCATGGATAAACTTAGAAGATCCATATAAACAAAACAGCTACTCGAATTTAGATGAAAGACGAGTATATATTGAAAAAGATAAAGATGATACTGTGCGAGTAAATCCCCCGGCATTATTTCATGCCTACCGAACATCGTTAGATGTAAGAGATGAGCAAGATCAGAGAGTAGGATTATCTCTTACAAGAAATACAAATACAATAAATATTAAGACGAAAAATTTCGTACCAAACAGTAACGATTACAGGCTCATAATATCAGCTCGTAACGGTATTTATAAATTTGACAACTCATTCGCTTCCGATACGGAAGAGGTTCATTATACAAGTTCTCTGCTAATTGGTGGAGATCAACAATTGTCAGGTTCTCAGAATATACTCAGATTGAGTAAAGACCGTAAAGATCCTATCCTGAAAATTCTAAGTCCTATTACCAGCCAGATTGTCTATCAGGCCAACCTGATGACTCTTATAGAAAAAGTGAATGAAGGTGGAGAGGTGATAGATATCGAAAATACACATACATATGACATTCTATTGACATTTGCTCGTCCTTATGTTCCCGGGCAATCCAATATGGATATAACGGTTACCATCAATGGATGGGTAGTAAATATGGATAATACAGAATTACAATAACTCATAATAATATAGAAAACAGATAATCGATGAAGCAAATATTCTTTTATATACTACCATTACTTTTGGTACTAATCGGCTGTCGTGACGATTATGAAGAAGGAGATCACTTTCCTGTTTCTAAAGAAGGTAAAGTACAAGTACCATTTAGCATAAGTATGCCGGCTCAATTGCCTAAAACCTACGCATTGGATGAAAACGATGAAAATGAAGTTAGATCTATTGACATATTGGCTTTTAAAGTAAATGGCAATGACGAAACCTTTGCTTATCGAGCACAAGCCGATCAAGGTTCGATAGTCGATGATGGAGTTAATAATAAGAAAAAGTTTGTTGTTACTCTCTTTAAAGATGGCTCTCAGACATACCGGTTCGTTACTTTGGCTAATGCTAAAGATGAGTTGGATAATACTTTTGCCGGAGGTATTACAGTTGGTACGTCGAAAGAGGCCATAATGCAACAATTGCAACTTACAGATATAAACAAATGGAATGTAAATAATGGAACTGCCGGATATTTACCGATTCCTATGTGGGGAGAAACCCCCAATAGTATAATAATTCAAGATAATACTACAATTACAGACTTGAAGTTATTACGAATGGTTGCCAAAATTAATGTCAAAATAGACCCTTCAATAAGCGAGAATAGTTTTGCTTTATCAAGTGTGTCTTTATACAACTATTATAGCGCGGGAAGGATTGTTCCTGATGCGGTAAATCTTGTGACAGGTAGCAGCTCAACCGTAGAAAAGCCCACGGTAATAGGTACGACAACTAAAGGACCTATCGACTATGAAGGCTCTAGTATAGTTACGAACAATAGTATTATTAATAACATATATACTTTCGAATCTACAGTACCGAAGACAGCTTCTGAAGTGAACCTGAGTAAAGTAACAACTTTAGTGCTAGGAGGCAAGTATAACGGTTCTACCGAGGTTAGTTATTACCGTGTTGATATCGTTAGTGGAAAGACTTATTTAGATATACTACGAAACCACCTATACACAATTAATATAACCAAAGTGAAATCGGCGGGGTATCGTACCAAAGAAGATGCATTCAACTCTCGTCCTATCAATATTGAGGCAGAGGTTGTTGTTTGGGACGAAGCTGCTATCGGCAATATTGAATTCGACGGACAGTTTATGCTTGCAGTTTCTCAAGGAAAGTTTGATTTTACAAAAAGTGCTTATACTACATTTAGTGATGATAATACAGTAAGCATTAAGACAGACTACAAAAGTAATGATGGTAGTGTACAGGGGTGGAAAGTAACTTCTATCATCGATGATAGTGGTAATCCTATAAACGATTGGTTAAAAACTTCGGTGAATAAAGGTGACGCTAATGTTACTACTGATATGCAACTGATTCTAACAGAAAATAATTCGGGGGCAAATCGACTGGGATATATTACTATCAGTGCCGGAAGACTCGCGTATAAAATTGAAGTGAGGCAAAGTATGGTTCCTCCACTCGAACTGAGATTGAAGAATTTGAACGGTGAAGAAATCAATGAGCTTATATTTGAAAGTCAAACTGCAGGTATAATTCCTGCTAGTCAACAATTTGTAGCTTCATGGATGCCTATTGATAGGGAGTGTAGTTTAACTTATTTAGGCTTGGCTGGAAAGCCTTTTAGCTTTGGATCAGGTTCTGATACTCCCGGATTGAATGGTGTACTTAATACTTCTGCTGGAGGCACAGGAAAACAAACCTTTACGATTTTTCCTGCAGCTTTGACTCAGGCCGAAATAGATGCGAGTCCTCTTATAGAGAAAGCTTCTAAAATTGACTTTACTCTATCTAATGGTGCGGGCTTCACTACCAAAACGATCTATTTACGCCAAATACGTTATGGGTTACAATCTGTGCTAAACCAATATTATATCTTAGATAATTCACAACAAAGTATGAGGATAAAGTCGAATAGCTTATGGAAAATCAGAAGCGTTAGCGACGCTCAATCTTTGTTAGTATCATTTGATATGAACCAAAATGGAGGCTACAACGTGGCAGATGGCGATCTTTTATTATTTACATTAAGGAAACCGCTTGCTGAGGCCGATCTTTCCTCAGAAATAATATTTACATTTTTTGATCCGGCGGGCAAATATCAGGATGTGCAAGTGAAGATTAAGCCTGTAGCTTGTGGTATAAATGGTGTAGCTGTGCCTCTGAAAATAGGTAATAACAATTATTTAACTCATATGTATGGAGATAAGTGTTGGATGGTTGAAAATTCTAGAGAAGGAATCCCTATTACCTATAAATATGAGGGAACCGTTTCAGGAGGTAGTACGAGTTCTGCTTATGTAACTTATAGACCTACAAACTCTCCTGCTCAATATTATTATGGAGATGCTCGAACTCAAGCTTGTCCGGCGGGTTGGCATCTTGCAACACTTACAGAAGCAAATGCTTTGAGACAAATCGTAAATACGGCTATCAGTCAGAACGATGAAACAAAAGGTGCTCAGTATTGGGCAGGACCTAAAGCAATAGGATACCAATCAACTTCTGCTAGTGCAGCCTTAACAGGGGGAGCTTTCAATATTTCTCCGACTTATTACTGGAAAGATTGGTCAGAAAAAGGGTATTGGTGGATATCAGGATCTTATGCGATTGTAGGTACTAATGCAAGTTTGGGTGCTCCAACAACATCATACAACACTACAGCCTTCTTAGGTGTGCGCTGTGTACAAGATTGATGTAAATTAGTATATAAGGCATAGGTAAAGAGAGTGTTGGTCGTTATGCTTTGATAATTAGATGATTAGTGTGTATTGCTGGTTTTTTGTAGAAATTAATAAACAAAGAAGAATAAACTAAAATGAATAAAATAAGCTTACTTATATTAGGCACACTCCTGCTATTGGTGGCAACTATTACTTCTTGCGAAAAAAAGGGTCAACATTATATAGAGAAAATAATCGAAAAAATGGAGAACGGAGGCACATCCGAAGAAATTGTAGAAGTAGAACTTTATACAATTGATTCACTCAACTTTGTGTCACTCGATTCGCTTGGTCTCACAAAACAATATATAAATGCCTGGATAAAACTGTACGTAGATAAAAGTGCTACAGAAAAGTTAGTTAAAGATTCTAAGAGACTGATAGATCGCTTGGGGAAACAATTTCCCGAAGATATAGAGACTTTTATAAAAATCATTGCTCATAATGATGTCCTTACAGAATATTCAGATGCTACTGCTTCTATTGTTGCTTATGCTTATGGAATAGATGTGCCGGCTGAAGGATACAGTGAAATAGCAACACGTCTTCTTGTATCTACAAGACTTCCCGGCAATAAGGCTCCTCAGATTGAAGGATTGCAATCTATGGAGGGGATAAATTCGACAATAGTCTTATTTTACGATGGTAGTTGTGGAATTTGCCAACATTTATTGGATGAGCTGGCAGATAACTACAGTAAATTGACAGAAAAAGGAGTCAGAATTGTGACAATATCTGCAGATGGGAGTAATGAAGCTTTTGAACAGAATATCCAAAAATACCCGTGGCCAGATAAATTGTGCGATTACCAATCGTTTAGCGGTATAAACTTTAAGCGTTTTGGTATAGCAGCTACTCCTGAGATGCTAGTGGTAGATAAAGATGGAATGGTAGTAGATCAGTATAGAAATTTGCAAGAAACAAAATTATTGGATTAGATTATTTCTGTTTGATTACATTCCATTCGATAATATATAAATAAAAAATGAAGACAATAATAAAAATAGCTTTAATCATTTTTTCGGGGATATTATTTGTATCCTGTGAGAAAGACGAAAATACATCTGTTGTAACTTCTAACAAACATGTAATCCTACTTTATTTGGGAGGCGATAACAATTTATCCTCCGAAACTTACCAAAAAATAGAGGCTATTAGGCAAGGCTGGAAAGGCGGCGCCGATAAAAAGCTGTTGATATATACGGATTCAGCCGATACGACCCCGTCATTAATAGAAATAGCCACAGAGAACGGGCAAAACATAAAGAAAACAATCTATAATTATAGCGAAGAGAATTCTGCAAGCAAAGAAACTCTGTCTCGTGTTATAAAAGAGGTGACCGATCTTTATCCCTCTTCATCATACGGCCTCATCATTTTCTCACATGCTTCAGGCTGGTTACCTCAGGCTACATTAACAAGCCCAAGGTCTATTATTATGGATAAGAAACATGAAATGGAACTGGTTGATTTTGCTCAGGCCATTCCTAATAATACTTTTGATTACATCATTTTTGAGGCTTGTTTCATGGCTGGTATAGAAGTCGCCTACGAACTAAAAGAAAAAACAAATTATATTTTGGCATCCTCAGCAGAAATCATATCTCCTGGCTTTACCGCAATTTACCCTAATAGTATAAATAATCTTTCGGGTTCCTTAGAGGGACTTAAACAGTTTGCAAAGGATGCTTTTTCTTGGTTTGATAATAAAACGGGTTATATGCATTCGGCGACATTTTCTCTCATTAAAACGTCCGAACTTGATAGGTTGGCTGGCTGGCTTAAAGAGAATTACAATCCGACTAAGCAAGTTGATATAAATACAATTCAACATTTCGACAGATATTCTTATAGTCTATTCTTTGACTTCGAAGATTATTACAGTGCACTGCTTGAAACAGATGCACAGAGAGATATGTTAAAGAATTTGGTTTCCAATTGTGTTTTATGGAAGGAATCCACCTCATCCTTTATGAAGGATTATAACGGCTTTGATATAAGAAAACATTCGGGGTTGACGGTATATATAGCCCAAAAGCAATTCTCTTATTTAAATACAGAATATAAAAACTTGAAATGGTATAAGGCTTCAGTTAATGTAGAATTAGAATGATAATTAACATTCTGGCACAAATATCATATCCGAATACAGGCGAGTCTCAAGCCTGTGTGTAGTTTTGTAAAGTTTGCGGCCATGTGGATTGGGATAATTCGCATGGCTTTTTTTATATCAAAAACGAATATTATTCAATAACAGATATCAATAATACTGAATTTGATTCTTTAAGAACAGGTGAATAATTAACTCGATATATTTTATTCATGGAAAAACAAAAAATATTATTTTTACTGTAATTGTCTTTAGATATATGATAGTTAAGGAAAATATATAAAAATAGAAGTATGACAAGAAAATATAGTATAATTAAAATTTTATTATGGGTTATTTATCCAATAGTCATTCTGTTAATACTAGGGCTTCTATTTATGACATGTACAAAAAAAGGGTCTGAACAAAATAAGAAAATGGATGAGCATGAACTCGGATTAACACCAAAAATATTTCGTATGGTGACTATGCCTGACGCACTAACCCAAGCTAATGAAAGAGCTGATTATCTATTGTCTCATTATTGGGATAACTTCGATTTTGCCGACACCACCTATATTCATTTACCCGAGATTACAGAACAGGCATTTGTAGATTATATTAATATATTTCCTCAAGTAGACAATGAAAAGGTCTACTCTTCGATATCGAAGATGTTAGAACAGTCTATAAGCCAAGATAGGACGAACAAAGTATATTCATATTTTCTGGATTTGTATAAGAAGTATCTGTACGATGCAAATTCACCGATGCGGGATGATGAATATTATATCCCCGTTGTTGACTGCATTCTTAAAGATACGATTAATGATATGGCAACGAAAGAGCGTGCAAAGTTTTCCTTAATGATGATGCAAAAGAACCGTAAAGGAAATGTTGCGACAAATTTCACCTATACTCTTCAATCAGGGAAACAGGGTACACTGCACCAGATAAAGTCTGAATATACTTTATTGATGTTTTACAACCCCGATTGTCATGCTTGCTCAGAGACGATTTCCTACCTGATACAATCAAAAATAGTCAATACTCTTCTGGCTGAAAGACGGTTGAATATTCTCGCTTTTTATCCGGATGATGACTTGAGTATTTGGAAGAAACATCTTGCAGATATTCCCGAAACATGGATAAATAGTTATGATCAGAAACAGATGCTGAAGAATAAGTTATTATACGATTTGAAGGCAATACCCTCTCTTTATCTTTTAGATAAGGAAAAAAGAGTATTACTTAAAGATGCTAATGTAACAGACATTGAACTCTTTCTGAAAACGAAGGTATCATCATCAATGATATATGATAATGATACCTCCCAATTTTGATTTAAAGTTTTTAATAAGTCCTCATTATTTCTTTAAAATACCATTGCACTTTTCCGAAATTTTCGAGTGAGATGTATTCATTCTCATTGTGAATTGTTCGCTGTTCGTATTCATTTAGTTCAAGAGGTAAAAGACGGTAGATATGATCGCTTACAATCTGATATTTGTAAGCATCAGTTCCTCCTATAGTGATATATGATGTTACTATTGCTTCAGGATATATTTGTGTGATTTTCTCTTTTATCACCTCAAATCCTCTAACGTCTATAGGTGAGATACCCGAAGGTTCGCGTTGGGATATTACTTCTATATTAACGTCGTAACCCTCACATATTTTTTTTACATGCTCCATGACATCAGCAACTGAGTCTCCGGGTAGGATTCGGAAATTTACAGTTACTACTGATTCTGATGACAATACATTCGGTGCATCACTTCCCTTTGCCATTGTAACAGCAGTTGTTGTTCGCACTAGGGCATTCGATGCCGGAGTTTTCTCCATAGTTTTTAATAATAACGGTTTCAGTATCCATTGGTTAGCTATTGCCATGCGAGCGAAGAAATTCATTTCATTACCTATATTATCAAAAAAAGATGCTATCGGAGAAATTATACGTGCCGGAAATTGATTTTCATTTAGTTTTTCTATTATCTCTGCTGCATATATCAATGAACTTTTAGCCGGAGGCATGGAAGAATGGCCGCCAATGCCTTTAACTGTTAGTTGTAAAGTAAGAAACCCTTTCTCGCCGATACCTACCAGAGCCATAGGTTTTTGAATCATCTCCATAGCCGAACCTGGACTTGCAATAATACCACCCTCATCGTAAACAGCGTCGAACCTTAATCCTTTTTGTTTAAAATAGTCTGCAATTTTAAGAGCCCCTTGATACCCACTTACTTCTTCATCGTGCCCGAAAGCGAACCAAATATCTCTTTCCGGCTGAAATCCTTCTGCTATAAGATTGTCAGCACCTTCCATCAGAGAAAATAGCATGACTTTCATGTCAAGTGTACCACGGCCGTATATGCGTCCATTTGCTACTGCACCGGAAAATGGAGGATAATCCCATTTATCCGAAATAGACTGAATGGGAGGTATGGGCTTGTCATTTATTTGGAAAACAGTATCGCTTGTATCCATTGTTGCGGGGTCATAGCCGATTACTGGAACCACATCATAATGAGATAGAAATAGAATAGGCTTCAAACTACTATCTTTTCCTTTCCAATGAAACACTAGCCCATATGTATTGATGCTGTCGGTTTCCATTACTCTATACACTTCAGGATATGCCTGAGCTAGATATTCTTTAAACTCATCGAATGGTTTAAAGTTTGTTTGATTATAAGATTCATTACTGATTGTAGGAATACGTATTCCACCTGCAAAACGATGAATTGCTTTTTCGGAAGGCTGTGTGTTTACTGCTTCTTTATCACTGGAGTCATTTGCCGTATTTCCAAATCTATAGGTAATGGTTCTTATTATAAAAACGAAGGCAAAAATCGCTATTAAAACCAATAAGAAGAGAATAATTTTTTTTGTTTCCATATTTTGATTTTTAGGGTGTTGTTTTTATTCATTATGCAATAATCGATTCTGCTTTAGCCTTCTTAATATTATACCTGTAGGCTAAACAAGCAGTAATAAAGTAAACGAAGCACTGTATCCAAAGCGTTATATATTCAGTTTTGATATCAGCCAATGAGGCTCCCATCGAGTTTACTTTTATATAAGCCAACACGCCCGAAGGAGCAGGAATAATATAGTGTACAGCTTGCCAATACCAAGGCATTAATTCGAGTGGATAAGATATTCCCGAAAGGAAAACAAGCCCTACAGAAAAAAAAGCTACCATAAGAATAGGACTTTCAGAATCGGTATAGAAAAGAGAGCATGTAAATCCAAAAAAACAAGATGCCAAGAAAAATGGGATTAAAAGCATTATAATTTCCCAAGCATTACCAATATCGGGAATGCTGAATATTTTAGGTAATAATCCTATCAGAAAGTATGCAAATACGGTATAGATCATACTGTAAACAAATGTTTTACTTAATATTACTAAAGCCATATTTCCAAATCTCAAACCGTTTTTTTCATAATAAAGAATTGACTTTTCGTGACGTTCGTTTCCTGTTATCATACCTATCACCATCATTAATGTCTGAAATATGATAACAATAAGCACCGCCGGAATAAGGTAACTTCCATATCCTTCTGTATAATTAAACAAATGAGAACCAACGATGTTTACGGTTTGTGACTGTGACATTGCATAAAGTGTTGTTAAGGGAAGAAAAACTACCATGTCGGAGCGGTGGCGTGCATCAAGCTCAAGCATTGCGCCAACCGTAGCTTCTTGGATGGATGCAAAATTGAGAAAAGCACTCGTATTTCCCATCGCTAAAAACACAGATTGTTGCCCACGTCCCATTCTTGTTTCAAAATCCTGTGGAATATAAATAATACCTACCGTTTCTTGCTTTTTCATCAATTCCTCCGCACTATTAATATCCGTAGAGAAGCTATGTATTGTTACCTGTGGAGAGGCTTCGAGCAACCTTGTATATTCACGGCTCAATGGTGAGTGAGACATATCGACAACGACTATAGGCGCATTGCGAATAAGGTTTGGCTGATACATGTAATTATATAATAACCCGTAAATAAATATACCTCCAATGAGTACCAACAAGATAGAATAGCTGGTAGCTATCGTTTTAAACTCTCTGATAATATATGTGGATATTATATTCAATTGTTTTTTCATTTTATTCAATGTCTTGATATTTATGACTTAATGTTGCGTTTTTTAAATGAGGTAATATTAGTAGAGCCAATAAGATATATATGAACAAGATACTTATATGTTGCCATGAATAAGCAAATCCATAGTTGCCGTATAAAATATTCTGATTGATCTCGATAAAATGTCTTATTGGAAAAAGAAACGAAGAATAATAAACTGCCGGAGGCATAGCAAAAACAGGGAATGTTACACCCGAAAGAGTAGCTCCTAGAGAGCCAACCATTGATGCAACACTTATAATGATGCTCAAGGCGGGAAAAAGCGAAAATATAAATACGCCGAAAGCCTGAGTGGCAATAATAAATAACGCAGTAATCAGATTTATGGATAGAAAGCTTGCACTCAAGGGAATGTTTAATATGTTGAACATCACAAAATTGCCCAAAATAGCCATAATAATATACATAATGGTATAAGGTAGCAGTTTGCCTGTAACCGCAACAAATATATTCGTATCAGCTGTTTTGAGCCACTCATCAGCCGTTTTAAACTTAATTTCAGATCCTAAAGCATACATTGTTACTAGTATGATAATTATTTGCAACAGGACAAAAAAGAATGGATTCGTCAGATATATAGAATAGTCTAAGGATGGATTGAATAAAGGATGAGCCTCAAAATTGACAGGTAAGACAACACTTTCGATCCTGTCTTGAGCTGTTCCCGCAGCTGTTCCTGCACCTACCATAGGTGCTAAAGATACTTCTGCCAGAACTGCTTCAAGTGCGGCTTCCATTTCTACACCTACACTCAAAAGAGCATAATGAATATAATATGGGATAGTAGCATCACGTTTACCAAGTAGATCAGATTCAAGATTTTTGGGAATAACAACATATGCATATATCTCCTTTTTCACAGTGGCATCTCTTGCCTCTTTCGGATCTGAATAGTATTTTGCGATTTTAGCAGTAGGAATAGTACTCAATGTACGGCTTATTTGTCGCGAAGTAGAAGTCTGATCCATGTCTACAATACCTATTGGTATGTTTTCCATACCACCCGAGCCAAAGATTGTATTCATAAAGAATATACAAAACAGAGGAAGAATTATACATACTCCAAAGTATAGCCTTCGTGATGTTATTCTTGCCAGTTCACGTTTGAGGACAAGAAAGAATGCATTGTTTGTTTTTATTGTTTTCATTCAATGGCTTATTTACTCATTGTTACAAGCACCGACATTCCCGGACGAAGGTCTGAAACCTTCTCTGTAGGGCGTGCTTTTATTTCAAAAGTCCTCATGTCATACGAGCCGCTCTGTTTCGTAGATTTCCATGTAGCATAACTCCCTAATGGGCTTACATAATATATTTCGAATTCGATTCCTTGCTGATTGATAGATGGAACATCACCTTTGAATTTTTCCCCCATTCTGAAGTGCGGCATGAGGTCTTCCCTTATGTTCAATACTACATAGGCATCGTCAAGTACAACGAGTGACATGATAGGTGTTCCGGGGCCCACTAATTCTCCACGCTTAGGATAAACAACCGCAATTTGTCCCGATTCAGGCGCAATTAATTTTGTATCCTCTAAAAGGGAGGCAATCTCCTTTACTGTACTTTTGGCAGCATTGACTATAGACTTTGAACTTTCTCTGTCTTGTTTTCTCGCTCCGTCCTTTGCCATTTGGTACTCTTGGTAGGCTGCTCTTTCAGCAGCTTGTGCTGCTTTATATAATGCTACTGTTTCATCAAAACGCTGCACTGTTACTACGCTATCTTTGTAAAGCAGTTCGATTCGGTTGTAAGTCGTTTTTGCCAATTCGAGGTCCGACTTTGACTTTTCCCATACCTGACGTACTGTCTCTACAATTTGCTTGCGAGGGCCTTCCTCTATTTTTTGATTTTCAAAAATCGCTACATTACCCAATGCATTTACCTGATCATATTTTGCTGAGAATTCGGGACTATTTATAATTACGAGTGTATCTCCTTTCATTACGTTTTGCCCTTCTTCTGCATAAAACTTATCGATACGTCCCGGTATCTTTCCTGATATACGGATTTCTGTAGCCTCTATTTGTCCTTGCAATATTTCGGGTTTGTTTCCCAAAGAAATAATTCCAACAGTAGTGATAATAACCACTAAAATAAGTACCACTATAAATGCTATTGCTATATATTTTTTATTTTTATCCATAACTGTATAATTAATATTTTTTTAAGTGTTTTATTTTAAAAGGATGTGACTTTCGTCCTTACCTGATAGGCTGTATTGATGGAATGTTTCAGGTATTCCACATACTGCTAATAGATTTATCAGACCTGAATCGAACTGGTAGTAAGCCATTAGAGTTGCTATACGTACTTTTGAAAGTATTAGCTCCGCGTCAATTACTTCGGATGAAGATGCCATACCTTCGATAAATGCTCTTTGCCGTGAACGTACAAGTTCCATACTCATCTCCATTGTGGTTTTAAGAGCTGAAACGTTCACCAAAGCTGATTGGGTTTGATTATAGAACTTATCTACGGTTAGAGTTATATCGTCTACAATCTTTTCCTTCTCTGTTTCTAAAATGACGCTCTTTATTTTTGCTTGCTTTATTTTTTTCTCTCGATCGAGTCCGTCGAATATATTCCATGAGAAACCAACGCCTACCATTGTTCGTGGGGCTATATTTTTAGGAATTCCATTCGAATAGAGCGTTTGCTTTCCGAACAATTCTATATTCGGTAAATAGGCTGACTTAGCTATTTTTACTTCGTTTTTTTGAATGTATTGTTGTGTCATCAATCCATTCACCAAATAGTTTTTTTCTAGAATAAGATTCTTAAAATATATAATCTCCGGCAGAGATTCGTCAATAAACATGGGTGTGGTAGTGAGGATTATATCTTCTGACTCTATTTTTGTTAGTGTTTTAAAGGTGTTTTTTATTATTTCCAAATCTTTCACTGCAATTTCAAGTTCTCTCTTGGCCTCATCTCTGTTTACCTGAAAGAATAATCTTTCCGCTTTATTTATCATTCCGTTGGCTTCGAGTTTCAATGCATTTTGGTAATGATGTTCCAGAGCATCATATGTTTCTTGTTTTACTTCTACTATTCTTTGTCCTAGACGCAAACCATAATAAGCTTCAACTAAAAGGATTTGTTGGTCAGCACTTATTTTCTCTTTATTTATTTCAGCAATATCTACCATTAATTTGCCTATTTTCCCGGCATATATTCGTTTTCCTCCAGTGAAAACCGGCATGGTAACAATAGCATCAACACTTGTCATATTCTGAGGTAAAATAGGAACGCTGAAAGAACTTTTGCCTAAATTGTTAAGGATAGAGGATATAAACTGTTCATTTGGATCAATAGAGTGAATAAAATCTGTAGTCGGATTTGTGAATTGAGATAATGATTCTTTCACTTCTATATCACTCACCATATGCGTATATGCTCCGGTTGCCATTACTTGTGGGTACCAAAAAGAGTTCAATCGCTGTTGTTCATTTTTAGCCCATTCCATTTCTTTATTTGCAATCTTCAATGTTTTATTATCTCTGTTCATCAGTTGATAAGCCTCTTCAAGGCTTATCTGCCTTTGTTTCTGTTGTGCTGATAAAGAAGCTGCTGAAAGAAACAAAATAATACATGTGATAGTAATTGGGAGAGTAAAAGTTCTTTTGGTAATATAAACTAACTTCATATTAATTGACTATTATAATTTTTAATATTAACTCTTTACTTTGATCTTCGTGTTACAAAGGTAGAGGGAGTCAACTGTTTATTTATCAGAAGTTTCATTACAAAAGTATTAGAATTGAATTTTGGTTTCTAATGTTTTTCTAATGCTTGTATAATAGCCACAAATATGAGTGCTGGATGGAAGTTTGATAGTCTGTATTATTCGTTGAAAATATGTGGATTTAATGACGTAAGCTCGTCTATTATAGTCCGTATTATAAAGTAAATATTGGATGAAAGCGAATGGCGAATTTTGGATATGAAAAACGAGCGTAGGTCTAGTCCTATTGAGTATAATTTTCTCTGATTACCTCAATTAAGAAACATTACATTGGTAGTTTTTAATCTAAATATTTAAAGAACTTCAATCTGAGAAATTATTGTTATTTATAATTTAGATACAATGTTTTTATAAGTATCGAAGGGTTGTATTAAGTTTTAGTTCATTAAAACCCATATCCAAAGCCTAAATTTAGATATATAGGGTACATATTAAACTTGATTACATCGAAGTTCTTCTTAAATACATCATTTAGTCCCCATGTTAGGTCTGCATATATATTCAAGTGATTAGAAGCCTTCCATTGTCCACTAAACTGCAGACCCCAAGACAATTTACGCAGATTCTCGGAAAAATCATATGTAGCTTCAGTTACCTTAATTTTTTCACCCGTTGGATCTCCATCTCTTAGATAACCGTCATATACATGACCGTTAAAGGTACCATCTAATAAGTAAGAGATAAAGGCTCCACCTTTAATTCTCCATTTATCTGACAGCTTATAATTTGCCACGGCTGGAACTGTAATATAAGAATTGTGCACTTTAGTAACGACGTAGCCTGTCCATGCTCCCTTCATAGCACCTTGGTCTTTCTCGACCATTTCCATATTATAATTCTTGACCCTAGCATCTGTTTCCATTCCTTTACTTTCAAGCCTTAGCCCGATTTCTAAACCCCATTTATCAGTAAGCCATTTTGTTGAGCTTCCTTCGATGGCTATGAGTAGTGTAGGCTTATAACTTTCCATCGAGCGAATTTCGACCGGCATTGAAATAGGAGAGATTCCCCCAACACTAAATCCTGCTTTTATTTGATACTCGATCCCTTTCTCTGAAGACCATAAAATACCTTTTGTGCGATCGGCCTGTCCCCATAAAATAGTAGGGATGAGTATAAGTATAAAATTCAGGCAAATTAGGTTTTTCATAAATGTTTATTTTAATTATCTTCGTGAATCAGTTCAACTTCATCTATCAATAGAGTACTGCCAACAGCACCTCTGAATGATCCTCCTTCTATACTCGATGTAAAAATAATAGATACATTATATTTGCCTTGTTCCAGTTTCATCGGGTCTATTTCTTTTCCGGGAAGATCATTGAATGGTAGGTCAAAGAAAGTCCAATCGCTACTTTCTTTTTTATCTTCATCCTTAAATCGTGCTATTGAAATAAGATTCGGACTCGTTAATGCATCATAACCTGTGAGGTATTTAGTCTGTTCATCGGTTTCATACAATATTGCGTAAATATCAAAACTGTCTTTAGCGTTTGGGTTTTTCTTTCCGTCCTTCTCAATAAAAACAGGGCCGGCTTTGTATTGATAATATCCTTTTAAGCGGATAGGTACAAAATCGAATGGAACACCGAAGCGTGTTGCTCCTAGCGGATCCTCCATTGCAGATAAAGTTTTAAAATCTCCAATAAATAAATTCCCTGCTGCAAGTCTCATATTTGATAATGCTCCTAATAACCCGGTAGATTTGGTTTCCAATTTCAGGCAATTACCGCTTTTTCCGAAAGGATACGGCGTTGTCGGATAATCCTGTGGTTGCGAATTTCCTGACACAATAGCAAATCCTCCGTTACCACTTGCCCAAAAATATATCTTCTGGTTGTTTGGCAATACTTCATAGAAGACATAATATCGTTCAGTATTATCTAATTCAGCATGTTCGAAATCGTATTTGGTACTGATGCTATTTTGTGTACAACTTACAGTATATACCTTTTTCCATATTCCATCCTCCGAAGTAACAGTATATGTTTGAGGATGAGTAAAATCTCTTTCAGTTCCACTCAGAGGGTCTATTGTAGCACCAGGGGTTAGGGTAAATTCGGGGGCAAGTCGTGTTATATCTGCTGTTTGTTTGATCATCATGGATATGCGATCATTTTCGATTCTGGGATCCATTTTCAAAACTCCTCCCGGTATATTGCAGGTTTCGATATCAGCCTCCGAATTCAACGCTTCATCCTTAAAACATGATGTAAAAAGAAATATTGCAATGAAGAGTATGAGTAAAAGTTGGGTGCGTTTCATTGGTTATTTTTTATATAAAAATATATACAATTAATTAACAAAGATTAGAGTATTTTGTTTTATTTTACTATGTGATTTTCTCAATAAATTCTATCGACTATAATACGAAGTGGTGGCTATCTTAAAGCGCGAAATTAATTATAAAAAAAATCAGGTAAATATGTTTTTATATTTGTATTTGATAAATCCTCTATATACGTATTCTTTTGCAGATTTGGAAGCAAAAGGTTACCCAAAACTTTAAATACAGATTATTGTTAATACATTAATAGCATTACGAATGAAAAAGATATTGGTAGTAGAAGATGAGCTGAGGATTGCCGAACTTCTTAAAAAAGGGTTGGAAGAATTTGGCTATATTGTTACCTTGGCTTTTGATGGTGAAATGGGAAAACGCCTTGTTAATAATCATATATATGATTTAATAATTACAGATGTAATTCTACCACATATCAATGGCTTCGAACTCTGTAAGGAGATAAGGGCAGTTCATCCCGAGATTCCAATTATTATGCTTACGGCTTTAGGCACAACAGATGACAAACTAGATGGTTTTGATTCAGGTGCGGACGATTATATGGTAAAACCATTTGACTTGAGAGAGTTAAATGCTCGCATAAGTATTTTGCTAAAAAGAAAAAATGGGGTATCGGCAACGGTTAAAACTGATCATTTAGAATATGCCGATATAAAATTAAATTTAGATAATAAAACCGTGACGAGAGGAGATCGAGAGATGAGACTTACACCAAAGGAGTTTAACTTGTTACAATATATGATGCTCAACCCCGAACGTGTACTTTCGCGAACTGAAATCTCTGAAAAGGTATGGGATACTCATTTCAATACGGGAACTAATTTCATTGATGTTTATATAAATTACTTAAGGGTGAAGATTGATAAAGGGTTCGATTCGAAACTTATACACACACGTCCGGGATTAGGTTTTATACTAAAAAGTGAAGAATGAAAATACGTACAAGGATAGCCCTTCGTATTACAGCTGTGATAACTGCTGTAATGTTTGTATTTGTTGCACTCAACTATATTGTATCCACTAGGGTAAGGATGCAGGAATTTTATGTAGATCTAAAAAAGGAAGGTGCTGCAAGAGCCGAGCTTTTTTTTAAAGCAAAAGCTATCCAGAAAAAATTAGATAAAATAGATGTTTCTATATATGATATTAATTACAAACTTCTTTATACCGACGCAGATAAAATTTCTAATAGAAGTGAGGAAATAGCAACTATCGTAAAAGATATATTTGAAACAAAAGAAGACTATATAGAAAATGAAGGGAAATTCCAGACCATTGGATTTATCTTTACTCATCAGAATGTAAATTATGCAGTTATCACATCTGGACATGATAACTATGGACAGATCAAAATGCAAAAATTGGTCCTTTATCTTCTTATATTAAGTTTGGTTTCTTTACTTGCGGCATGTGTCCTCGGATACTATCTCGCAAAATCCGTTTTAAAACCTGTAGGAACTATTTCGGATAGAATGAAAGATATAACAGCGAATAAACTTCATTTACGACTGATCGGATATAATGAGAAAGATGAATTTGGAGAACTTGCAGCATCATTTAATAAAGCATTGGATATAATAGAGGCATCTTTTGAATCTCAGAAAATGTTTGTCAGCAATGTATCTCATGAACTTCGTACACCCTTGGCAACTCTTATCGGAGAGATAGATCTATCACTATTAAAAGAACGTACGGCAGAAGAATATAGAAATACTTTAATAAACTCGCGTCAGGATACAAACAAACTGATAAAACTACTTAACGGTTTACTCGATTTGGCAAAAGCCAGTTACGATGAAAACAATATGTCTATGAATCCCGTAAAGATTGATGAGGCAGTCTTAGAAGCTGTAGAATTAGTCTTGAAGGGGAATCCTGAATATGATATTAAGCTTATTTTCAATCAGGGTATTATGGAAAATAGAGAACTATCTATTATTGGAAATGAGTATCTCTTAAAGACAGCCTTTGTCAATCTAATGGAGAATAATTGCAAATATTCGCACAATAAAACCTCTACTGTTGAAATCTCTCTTATTGGCAAAAGAGTTATTTTACGATTCTCGGATACAGGTATAGGTATCCTCGAGGATGAGCTAGAACATCTATTTACTCCATTTTTCCGGGGAACAAATAAAAAATATGTACAGGGGAATGGTATAGGTTTAGCTTTGGTGAAAAAAGTAATAGTTCTTCATAAAGGAATAATAGGTATTCATTCTGTAGTAGATAAAGGAACCACTTTTACGATTGAGTTTACTCTGAGCTAAGAATACTAAAAAGCCTCATTTATGTTAATATAAAATGCAGATTGACCCTTGCCTATACCATAATCAATTCGAAGGTTAGTTCTGTCTTTAACTCTAAAACGATATCCAAGTCCAAAAGTTGGCAAGGTTTCTTTCATTTTGAAATCGCTTAATTTAGGGAAAACATTTCCTGCACCTACCCACGCAACCATACTACTTCGTTTGTAAATGTGCTGTCTTAACTCAATTTGTGATTCTACGAAGTTTTTATCTCTGTATTGTCCTGTATAGTATCCACGCATTTGGCTTGCATCTCCTGCTTGAGCCATCAGGTTCCAAGGAACATCCCCCCTGTTGAATTGCCCTCCAAGATCAAAAGCAACAATAGTTCCCTTATTGAGTTTTTTGTAATATCTGAATGTCATCTCTGTTTTATTAAAGCCAGAAGTGTTACTAGAGAAATTTGGATAGAATATATCTCCGATTTTTATATAGATTCCCTTATGAGGTTCTGTAGTATTATCTCTGGAATCATAAATTAAAGTCATTCCGGCACCTATCACTGTTATTTTTCTTTTCTCTCCATTCAGAATACTCATATCATCAAAATATTTACCCCTTATATCTCGAGCATTTGTCATCAAACCTATGGCAGTATGGTTATCTATTTTCTTGAATAAATTGACTTTTACTTGCATATCTTGTATGTTATAATCTGTGTAATATGAATTTCTTCCTGCATTATAACCAACTCCCCAATATTGGGAAGGTGTATCAGAAAAAGAAATATCCGAATCTATCCAATATCTCTTTTTTTGGAAATAAATACTACTGCGTATTCCAAGAGCATAAGCTCCTGAGGAGGTTGCATTAATATATAAAGATATATTAGATGGATCATTATCCTTCTCACAACCGTTTAGGCGAAATAGCCCTGAGCCTATAAGCCCCATACCAACCTTAGTTTCATTGGTATAATAAGGGCCTCCGATTACAGAATAGTTAAAAGATTTGTCTGATGAAGTTTGATCGGATTTTTGTAAATATTGGAAAACTGTATTCTCTATATAATTAATTGCCGGTTTTATAAAACCTTTATTTTCAACTATAATTGTGTCTTCCTCGATATTTGTCTGTGCATTCACTGTTATTACTATTCCTACCAGAAGAATAAGTATTATTTTGTATCGCATAAAATTTATTAGGGATTTATTTTTCGGTTTATTCACGATACAAAAATAGGGTATCTCCCCTGTTTATTCTTCTTGTTTTCAATTAGAAAGTTATTAAAATCAGATGTTTGATTCTAATGATTTTCTGTCTTTTATTAAAATAATATTTAAGGAGTTTTTGCTAGTCTAAGGACGGACAATCGTTTTATGAGAGCTTTTCAAATTCTTTTCCCAAAAAAGAAAGCCCCGAATTCTTATATAAGATTCGGGGCTTTTCCAAAATAAGTTATGCTTGAAGAATAATTACATTTCTTTAATATCCGTAATTCTGTCCATTTGGATCCATTGGACTTACTCGGTCTAAATGTTTTTGAGGTATAGGTCTGAATCGGTGGAACGGTTTAACATTTGGTGCAGCAAAAGAATTGCGCTCTTTGAGCATTTTGACAAAGAAATCAGCTCCATTTCTTACTAAATATTCAAAACGATGTAATTCACCTTCTGTCTCTTTACCGTTTTCGTCAAGGAAGAATACTAATCTTGCATCATCGGTCATAGCACTGATAAAGCCTGCTGTAACTTTCATTTCATCTACTGTCGATTTTTTTCTGTCAGCGTAGTTACCTCCATCATATTTCCAATAATGTGAATATTTGCTTTCTCCTTCTTTCCATGCAGCGCGTTCGCGGACAATATTTAGAGCTGCGGCCGAATTTGCATAATCACCTTTCATAGCCAAAGCTTCAGCTAATAAGATATATGTTTCTCCTAAGCGGTAGCAGAAATAATCTCTAAACCCTGCTTGGTCGTTGGTTGATGCTCGACGACTATCTAAATATTTTATTAGGGTAGGGAAGGTATTTGTTATTCCGTCTCTGATACCTCTATTTCCAATCTCGGTTTTTGTAATAGATTGCATTGGTATATACCAGTAAGGTTCCATAGAACGTGCTAAAGCAAGCTTCTCAGAACGAGTTCCACTCTGGAAACGTTTATCCAGATTCTCTACAGAAAATACGATTGCTGTATCGCCTACCGCATAACGAGGTGACCCTTCAGTTTTACCTATCGACGTCGGATCAAAGGTTCCTGCGGCATTCGTGAAAGATTTCCAACTCACATCAGCCGAAGGTGTCTGGTTGGCATAATATACCCATACATGAGACTTATAAAGACGAGAGTCTATTAGTTTACCTTGTTTAGAACTTGCATAATATTGTGGCCCGTAGAGTCCGTTATCGGCATACAAGAAAGGAGTTGGAGATGTACGTCTCCATCCGCGACCTGTAATTAAATCACGCCCTATTCCCATACTAGTACCTCTACTTACACTTTCTGTTCCTTTTCCATTTTCTGTAACCATAGGCATACCGTCAGCCTGTGTAGTAAACATCATATGCAGCCAGTTACCACCATCATTAACTTTGTCTGGAGTTTGGTTATTATAAAAATGGTTGGTTGAGAACTGTATGCTAAAAAGAATCTCAGGACCAGCATAATCACCTGGAGTAGGACCTCCTGTTTTAGGGTTAAATCTCCATAAGTCAGCATAGTCGGGGCTAAGAGTATGATTACTACCACTTCCTGCACCTGTACCAAAATTACAAACTGCACTTGCATATTTTATCGCCAAATCTAAATCGTCTGCAGTTGCACCACGATCTTCATTCATTTTAGGGTCAGACTGACTTTGTGTATATTTTTGACAATAACGGAACATATGCGATTTAGTTAGTAAATGTCCTGCAGCACCTTTACCCACGCGACCATAATCACCTGTTACTTTACCTTGTGCATCAGCCCACGGAAGTAAATTCCATGCTTCTGTAGCATCATTTATGATTTGTGCCCAAATTTCTTTTTGAGGCGAACGTACAAAATTGAGCTTTGGTGCATCAACAGGCTCTAGTACTAACGGACAATCACCATAGTGTATAGCCAGTACGTAGTAATAATAGGCACGCAAGAACAACAACTCACCTTTTCTTATGCTCTTGATATCGGCGGCCATAGTTGTATTTGATTCTATGTGCTTTAACCCTAGATTAGCTCTAGCTACGCCATTGTAGCAATCTGTCCAAAAGGCAGAAAATGTCTCATTCGAGGGATTCATTGCCGATGTATATAAAGCAAAATCCGTACCTCCATCTCCTCCTATTGTGTACATATCTGTACCTATCTCCTGAAAGATTATTCCTGATGGAGTATTCGATGTTGAAAACATTCCTCGTCCGTTTTGGTAAGCTGATACAACCAACGCATTAAGCCCTTCGTTGGAATTGTAGTAGGTATAATTCGTATTATATCCTTTTTCTTCCAAAAAATCTGAGCAGGATGCCATAATACATCCGAATATTCCAATTGTAATTATATATTTTAAGGATTTCATGTTTCTTATTATTTAATTGTTAAAATGTTAAATTTACGCCAAACATATAATTTCTTAGGGTTGTAGGTTCACTATAAGATTCGTGTTTGCGAGCATAGTCTCTTGTAGCTTTAACCGAACCTTCAGGGTCGTTGTTTGGATAACTTGTAAAAGTGAACGGATTCTGTAATTGTGCGTAAAATCTAGCTTTTTCAACACCAACAATTCTTGTAAGACTGGCCGGTAAAGTATACCCTAATGTAATATCCGATATCCGCACAAAGTCCCCCTTGTTATACCAATATGCTTCTCTATGTGGTTGGTCAGCATCTCCTTTTGTAGGTTTTCTGAATCTGCTCTGCGTATTTTCAGGTGTCCAATAGTTTACAACCCGTGTGTTCATACGACCATCGTGTCCTACTCCGGGATCGCTATAAATTGTATGCCCAAACATTCCATACATAAATATATAAAGGTCGAAATTCTTATAATAGAAATTATTCCCCATACCAAGATTCCATTTTGGCATTTTTTGTCCGCGGAAATCACGGTCTTTTTCATCGATTTTATAGTTTCCATCTAGGTCAACAAAACGTAAATCACCGGGTTTGTAAGAGTGTCCGTTTGCATTGAATTTTGCCATTTCTTCCATGTCCTCTTTTGAGTATCCCCAAACGTTTTTAGTATTTACATAATCGTAATATGTATCAACGGGGTGTCCTACGAACCACATATTTGCTACATCTTTTTCTAGGCCCGATGCTAATTTTACAATTTTTTCTTTATTCATCGAAAACTGTAAAGAAGTATTCCATTTGAAGTCTTTTGTTTCAAAGTTTACCGTGGATATGGCTACTTCAATCCCTTGATTTTCTGTTTCTCCGATGTTTGAAAGAATTTGACCAAATCCCGATACTTCAGGTAATGCACGGAACATTAACAGATCTTTTGTCCTTTGCTTGTAAACATCAACGGAACCGGAGATACGCCCTCTTAATATTCCAAAATCAACTCCGAGGTTGTATTGTCCTGTGGTCTCCCATGTTAATAGTGGATTAGATAGTGAATTAGGTGCATAACCTATAGCGCCGATCTCTCCCCATGTGTAGCGGCTACTAGAAATCTGTCCTATCGTTTGGTATGGATTAACAGCAGAGTTTCCTGTCTTTCCATAACCTAAACGAAGCTTCAAGTTAGAAACTACTGGTATATTATTTTTTATAAACGCTTCATCGGAAATGCGCCATGCAAAAGATGCAGATGGGAATGCAACCCATTTATGACCTTCAGCTAGACGAGAAGAACCATCACTACGGATAGAGGCTGTTAACATATAACGATTATCTTTGAACCCATAGATAGCACGACCCATCCATGACATCATTGACCATTGCGTGTAACCACTTGTAGCAGATTGTGTACTTGCTGTTCCTAGATTGTAGTACCATTGAGACTCAATTGGTAGACCCACACCGCTTGCCGTAACAGGTTCATCAATTGATTTCTCAACAGATTGTACTCCTGTTAAATTAATGCTATGTTGCCCAAACGTTTTGTTATAGCTAAGTATGTTCTCAAAGGTCCAACTTCTTTTAAACTCCAGATTTTGATTGGCTCTGGCATGACCAAAACCTTGTTGCGTAGAGGCAGAAGCGTAAAAAGCTTGCTCTTGTCCACTATAATAATTTGTTCCGAAATTAGCTCGGTATGATAATCCATTGTCTAATGTTATTTGAGCATATAGGGTTGCATCAATCTGATTTCTTTTGGTTTTTCCTTGATTTCCAGTAAAGTCATAGAAAGGATTCCATAGCATACCTTCTCCTGTTGGATGTGGAACTAACCCTAGAGCAGGATCTCCATTTTTTGTAACATCACCTCCATTACCGTAATCACCACTACCGCCCGGAGTATAATAAGGAGTCCCTAATGGGTTCCAGTTTCCTCCAACTCCAGTACCATTGAAATATTCCCAATAAGCGAAGTTTGTAGTGGCTCCCATATTTATATGTTTACCAAGTTTTTGGTCTACGTTCATACGTAAGGTATATCTTGTTCGAAAAGATCGTGGGGTAATTCCTTGATTATCCATAAACGACCCGGATAGGAAGATTTTGGTATCCTTACTTCCACCACGTATGCTTATGTTATGATTTTGTGATATTGCCTCATCTCTGTATCCTGCCATTTGCCAGTTGAATCCGCGAAGCATAGATGGATTATATGTCCCACTTTCCCATGCTTTGCGTACAGACTCAAGGACATATCCGGATTGATCACGCGTAATATATTCCATTTTTTGATCATATTCCCAATTTGGAGTCATGGACGGGTATGCCGAAGTAGGATCTAAGGTATATCCTCCTTGTCCATCATAGATATATTTACGATCGGCTTCACGTAGATATTCTATATATTCCGCTGCATTTCGCACTTTCCTCATATTATCTATTTTACCAATAGTAACATAACCATTATATTCTACATTAACTTTTCCTTCTTCCCCCTTCTTGGTCGTTACAAGTATAACTCCATTTGCTCCACGAGATCCATATATTGCTGTTGCTGATGCATCTTTTAAAACTTCGATCGAAGCAACATCCGATGGGTTGATTACGCTTACACCACTGGCCGATGGTATTCCGTCAATAACGAATAACGGATCATTGGTCGCTTCAATTGAGCGATTTCCTCGTATACGAATCATTGGGTCGGCATTAAGATCTGCTCCCGCAACCATCATCCCTGCTACTTTTCCACGCAGCGCTTCTTGTATGGTTGTTGGTGCTGTTGCAATCAAGTCTTCGGCTTTCACTTGAGATATAGCCCCTGTAAGGTCTCGTTTCTTTTGCACACCATAACCAATAACCACAACTTCGTCTAATCTCTTGTTATTTTCTTTTAAAATAATTTGGATATTATTTTTGTTCGAAACATCAATTTGTTGTGTTTCCATTCCGATGTATGAGACTATGAGGACTTGCTCTCCTGAGGTAAGTTCAATATTAAATTCTCCATCTGTATTTGTTACAGTTGCATTCGTTGTATTCTTTTGTACAATAGAAACTCCAATGAGTGCTTCCTGTGTTTCATCTAAAACTTTACCATTTATTGTTCTACCTTTTTGCTGTGCTAAAGTCGGTAAACTATATAAAATACCTAATAGTAATATGACTAAAAACGACTTACTCTTGGTTAGAGAAGTAGGTTTATATAAAAATGTATTTTTCATTATAACAATTTTAAGTATTAAAAATTTAATTGTTTTATTAGCAATATCTTCTTTATAAGAAGCTTGATGTTATTTCTTTTTTGTTACATGTTATTTCATAAATATATAATTTAATGTTTTGTATTTTTCATCACTTGTTGTTTTATTCTACAGAAGCTTTTAGAATTTGATAGGAATTCTACATAGACTTAGGCTAATCAGTAAAAAAGAAATTTTTATAAAACACTATCGATTTAGATTCTCAAAATAACAGCTTTCAGCCATTATCTTTTTAGGTTAAATTTTCCCAAAGTTCAGTTGTAATAGATTTGATTTTTAGCAGCTTTTTCATAATATAAAATATTTTATAACAAAAAGAATCACTCAGCGATAGTTATAAAAACTATACACCAATCGTTATATCCTTCTGAACACAGTTCAGATTCCACTATAATATTTATGCAATATATACCGGCGCTTATGCAAAAATACGTTAAACAAATCTAGAAACTAGCATGGATTATTGTTTAATGAAACTATCTTCTATTTGTTTAAAATTGTTGTACCAAAATCTATTTTGTCGCATATTGTTTTGTTTTTGTCGCATCCTAAAATCTTTAATATTACCTGGGTTGGAAAAAGCAATAGTTTGTTATATAATTGTTTGATTTATATTGTGTTGATGGTTTGTTTGTGTGTTGGGTTATACTTGTTGAGCTCATTGTTAAGGAATGGTATTATTGATGATGGATAAGAAAGTTTCTCTTATAAATAGTATCTTTGTTACAATCTAAACTTAAACCATGAAATACGTATACCTTTTATCTATATTGTCATTCTTTTGCCTAAGTAAACTGTCAGCGCAGCACAATCGCCCTTTCACTATGAAAGATTATAGAATGACAGAACTATCCTCAAATCTTATCAATAAAATAATTCAGGATTCTGATGGTTATATATGGGTTGCAACTGATTACGGATTAAATAAATTTGATGGAATAAAATATACTCAGTATTTGCACCTAGAAGAGGATAGTACTTCTTTGTTAAGCAATAATGTTAAAACATTGATAATCGATAAGGATGGTATACTATGGATCGGTACTAACAAGGGAATTCAATGTTATAATTCTTTAGAGAATTCTTTTAAAACAATAAGTTTCCCTGAAAATTTATCTCTTCACGTTTCCAATATAATAGAGTTGCATGATGGTCAGATGTGGGTGACGACAGCAGGTAGTGGAGTCTTTTCTATCAACAGAGATAACCTGACAGCAGAGCCTCTCGTAGAGGTTACACGTTTGACGGGCGATTTTATTGCATATGTCTATCAGGATAAAGAAAAATATATTTGGTTTGGAATTAATGACAAAGGGCTTATTCAAATGAATCCTGTCACAAAAAAAACGAAGAAATTTACGACTCCGAATATTCCTTCTAATTCTATCATTTGTATGCTTGAAGATGACAACGATAGATTGCTAATGAGTACATCAAAATCAGTGAGTTATTTTGAGCGAAATATTCAAAAGTTTATACCCTTAGAATGGGATGGACAACCTGGGTATGGAATTACCGATATGATGCTAAGTCATAATGGAACTGTATTTATTAGTACTACAACTAAAGGGCAGGGAGTGAAGTATATCGATAAGGTTAGCCGAAAAGTTTTAACATATACAAATCCTACAAATAGTATAGCAATTAATACTGCAAAGATCTATACACTATTAGAGGATCGTGATAAAAATCTTTGGTTGGGCTGTTTTATGAAAGGGTTATTAGTAATTCCTAATAAATCGACTCAATTTAATTTTTGGAGTATCATAAATAGTCAAAATCAATTAGGAAATCTAATAACATCAATATGTAAGGATCATGAAGGCTATATTTGGGGCACTGTAGATAGAGTAGGAGTTCTTAAACTAAATAATAAAGGAGAAGTTGTAAAACAGTTTACTGATGTTGATGATATAATATCTATAGTGGAAGATTCAAAAAATAATCTTTGGATTGGTTCTTATAGTAAGGGGCTTGCTAAGTTGGATCGTAATACAGGCAAATGTAATTTCTTGAATATCCCTTATTCTGGCTATATGAAGACAATAAGGGAAGGTCGGGATAATTTACTATATATATCAACTTTTGGAGCCGGATTTATTCAATATAATCCTCAAACAGGTGTTCACAAACAGTATAATATGCGGCAAGAGGACCCGCAAAAGGGTAGGCTTGGCAATGATTGGATTACTTCTATCCTATGTGATTCCAAAGGGTTAATATGGTTTGCCCATTATAAAGGGGTGAGTTGTTTTGACCCATCTCAAAATCGTTTTATTCCTATCAAGCATGATAGTATTTTATCAAATCAGATATGTTTGTCTATTATGGAGAGTAACGATGGCAATATATGGTTAGGAACATATAATGGACTTTTCTCTATAGATAGAGCTACTCAGGATATAAAGAATTACACAGTAAAAGATGGGCTGTCGAGTGACGTTATTTGTGGCTTGGCTCAAGACAAAGAGGGGAATATTTGGTGTAGTACCTTTCAGGGTATTAATCAAATAAAAATAAAAGATAATAAAATAATAAACTATTATATAGGGAATGGATTATTTGACAAGATTTATAATAGAGGTGTTTATTTTCAGGGTGCTGATGGGATTATTTATTGGGGAGGGAATAATGGAATAACTTCTTTTTATCCTGAAAATATTATTACGCCCAGTTATGAACATGAGATATTGACTACTAATCTGTATGTCCATAATCAGTCTGTGAATATTAATACATTATCAGGAGGGAAACATATAATCGATTCGGAGATACTATCAGCGAAAGAGTTTAAATTTTCGTATGAAGACAACACTTTCACTTTCGAATTCTCGACTATGGATTTCATTGACCCGGAGAATATATACTACGAATATAGATTAAAAGAATTAAGTAGCGAGTGGAGTTCAACACTACCGGGAATTAATCAGGTAACATATAATCATCTTAATCCCGGAAAATACACATTAGAAGTTAAGGCCGGTAAATTTGGTGCTTTTTCTCAGCCGAAGCAGTTTTCTATCATTATATCACCTCCCTGGTATAAGAGTACATGGGCATATGCATTTTACTTATTTCTCATTCTTATCTTTGGAGTATTGATTGTAAATCTTATTCGGAAGAAAAGAAATGAACAGATAAATGAATCAAAGCTTCAGTTTTTTATTAATATATCTCATGAAATAAGATCTCCTCTGACCTTGATAATAAGTCCGATGGAAAAGCTTTTGAAAAGCAGTTTCGATATAGAAACCATGCAAACTTTGCAAAATATGCATCGGAATGCAAATAGGATATTGGGACTAGTTAATCAATTGCTCGATATCAGAAAACTGGATAAAGGACAAATGAAGTTGAGGTTCAGTAAGACTGATATGGTTGGTTTTATTAAGGAGTTGTTTAATGTGTTTGAATACCAATCGGTAAAAAGAAATATTCAGTTTACTTTCCAACACCAAGATGACAACTTAGAAGTGTGGATTGACCAGAATAACTTCGACAAAATATTGATGAATATATTATCAAATGCGTTCAAATATACTCCTGACGGTGGCGAAATAGCTGTCTCATTAGCTATAGGGGTCGACAACAGTGTTTGGGGACCACTTCAGAAATACATGGAGATATCAATCGTTGATTCGGGGATAGGCTTAGAAGAAGGGAAGATAGAAAAAATATTTGATAGGTTCTATCAAGGACAAAATCAGGAAACGTTTACTACTGTAGGGTCGGGGATAGGACTAAATCTTGCTCGGACACTGGTGCTATTACATTATGGTGCTATCACAGCTAAAAACAGGGAGGGTATTGCAGGCAGTTGTTTTACTATTCGCATACCTTTAGGAAATCAGCATTTGAGAAAGGATGAAATCTCAGATCAGGCACCAGATAGTCGTCCGTTGTTGAGCCAGAGGAACTTTATAGAAAATGTTACAAATGAAAAATCCGATACGTATAGGCGAAGAACTAATTATAAAATTCTAATTATCGATGATGAAGAAGAAATAAGAGATTTTCTTTCTCAAGAATTGGGTGAGTTATTTAAAGTAATTACGGCTGTAGATGGAGTTGATGGATTACAAGTAGCGATAGATCGACTGCCTGATTTAATTATTTCTGACGTAATGATGCCCAATATGGATGGTTTAAATTTGTTGAAAAGGCTAAAGAACAATAATAATGTAAGCCACATACCGATTATTCTTCTAACATCGAAAGCCGAATATCAAGATCGTATACAGGGATTAGATCGGGGAGCAGACGCCTATTTGTCGAAGCCATTTAATATAGAAGAATTGATCGTCACAATAAATAATCTAATTTTAAATCGGAGGTTACTTAAAGGGAAATTCTCTGGAGCTCAGGATCAAGAAGATAAAATAAAACCTATTGATTTCAAATCAGGCGATGATATCTTAATGGAACGTGTTGTTACAGTGATAAATGAGAATATAAGCAATACCGAGCTCAATGTAAACATGCTGGCATCTCAAGTTGGTCTTAGCCGATCGCAGCTACATCGGCGGATGAAAGATATGACCGGTATAGCACCCGTAGACTTTATTAAGAATATTCGACTCAAGCAAGCTGCTAATCTACTCAGAGAAAAAAAGATGGATGTGTCCTTAGTTGCATATTCTGTCGGGTTCACAAATCAATCTTATTTTTCCACAATGTTTAAGAAACTCTATGGCATTTCTCCTACTGAGTATATAATGAAATCTCAGGATGAAGATGATGCTGAAAAATAGAATTAATATAAACCTCAAGAACTGCCTTGAGGTTTTTTCTTGCTATCGAATAAGAGTCGTACAGATCTTTCGAAATTTAGTTTGCCAATTTATTTAACCCCAAGTAGATATACCCAAAAAGTGACAAAGGTGACAAATGTAACAGGTTATTGTATATATTTCTTTGTTACTTTCTCTTTCGACTAACCTATATATAGATAAATAATCCTGCCAAGAATAACATTAGCAGGATTAAATCTTTTATAGAAGATTATACAGTTGGTTTTATAATTTGCTTTTGTATTACAAACCAAAAAGGATGATTGTACTACAATCTAAATATTTAAACGCCACTATAAGCACTAAACCCGCCATCGACAGGAAGCACAGCTCCGGTTATAAAACTAGCTGCATCACTACATAGAAACTGTACAACTCCGTTTAGTTCTGTAATATCACCAAAACGTCCCATTGGGGTTTTAGCCAATACCTTTCTACTCCTTTCTGTTAAAGAACCATCGGGATTGATAAGTACAGCCCGATTTTGTTCTCCGATAAAAAATCCCGGAGCAATAGCATTTACCCTGATCTTATCTCCATGTTTTAGAGCCATTTCGGTAGCCATCCACTGTGTGAAATTGCTTATCGCTGCTTTTGCTGCCGAATAGCCAGGGACACGACTTATTGCAGAATATGCAGCCATGGAAGACACATTTATAATACATCCGCTTCCTTGTTCGGCCATAACTTTTGAAAATATCAGACTTGGGAAAACGGTACCGTCCATATTGAGTTTTATAACTTTTTCCCAATCCGTTGTTTTCATTGTATAAAAATCCTGATCTGGAGCTAAAGTTGCTCCCGGAACATTGCCGCCTGCGGCATTGATGAGAATATCTAATTTACCATATATGCTGAGTATTTTGTCTCGGCTTTCTATCAGCTGATTTTCATCCATCACATCGCATTTGATGAATAAAGATTTACCTCCATTGTCATTAATTTCCTTAACAAGCGCATTTCCTTTGTCTTCGTTACGTCCTAGTATTACAACATTTGCGCCTTGTTCTGCAAGGTGTCTGGAGATACTACCACCTAATACTCCGTAGCCTCCTGTTACAATTGCAACTTTTCCTTTTATACAAAAGAGGCTCTCTTTTATTTTTGTATTAATATCTGTCATCTGTTCAATTCGTTTTTTATGGTTTCTATCACTCCATCCATCTGTGCTAGGGCATACATGCGTCCATAGAATGAGTATCCCGGATTATAACCTTTATCAGCATCATCGAGCATTAGTCTGCCATGATCAACTCTCATGGGGAGTAACGGATTTTCCTTTTCAAAAATACAGGCTAATTCTATTAGATGTCCCCGCCCTTCGAGATGTGGTGCTTCGATAAAATTGCCATCCGAAAGAATATTTGTACTTCTTAAATGTACGAAGCGTGTACGCGATACAAATTGGCGAGCCAATTCCGGAACATTATTGTGTATTCCTGAGCTGAGTGATCCTGCGCAAAATGTAAGTCCATTATGTGAGTTATTAACAGCATTTAATATCCATTCAATATCATCTCTGTTAGAAACAATACGGGGTAAACCCAATACCGGATATGGTGGATCGTCAGGATGAATACACATATTAATATCGTATTCGTCACAGATAGGCATTATACGCTCTAAAAAGTATTTTAAGTTTTCTCTTAATGCTTTTTGATCTGTTCCATTGTACAATGCTAGAAGTGTTTTAAAAATAGCGACAGGGTTTTTATCCCCGTCCTTTATATTACCATTGATAAAACCTTGTGTCTTTACAATGATAGTGTCTATCAACTGTTCTTTTTCATGTTCTGTTATAACCTTATCCAGTTCGTAGACCTTATCCATTTCTTCTTTTGAGTAATCCTCTTTTGCACTCTCACGTTTAAGGATCATGCAATCAAAGTAAGCGAAGCGTGTCTTATCAAAATAAAGAGAGAAAGTACCGTCAGACCACGGGTACATGAGATCTGTGCGAATCCAGTCTATAACGGGCATAAAGTTGTAGCAAACAGTCTTGATACCGGCTTCTCCAAGATTCCGAAGACTTGTAATATAATTATCTATCAATAAATCTCTATTATCTCCTCCATATTTAATAGCTTCGCTAACAGGCAGGCTTTCTACAACTGACCAGCACAATCCGGCTTCTTTTATATAGTTATTCAGATCATTAATTGCTTCCGACGACCATACTTCACCGTTCGGTATATCATGCAATGCGGTAACAATTCCTTCGACTCCGATTTGCCTTAACATAGGCAGCGTAATCTTATCTTTTTTCCCGAACCACCTCCATGTCTTTTTCATTTTCCAGTTAATTATGGTGTTTCATATCTAGTTTTATTTTCATTAGGTCATCGAGTTCATATATGGGACGTTCAAGCTCATAGGGGATAGGCTTTTTTGAGAATGTCTGGAAGTACAACAAACAAGCATCTCTCCACCATACGGCATCTCGTGCCTGAATTTTTAATTTGGATTGAACCTCTTCGAAACGTCTGTAGTCTATATATTGCTCCATTCTATCCCAAACCTTCTGATACTCCCTTACTTGTTGTACACCCGAATCATACTTATAACAAAGAGCATCCCACATCGTTTTACCGTCATTCATCTTATAATTCCAGGGAACATGATGAAACCACATGAGTAGATTCTCCGGACAGGTTGATATGTCATTATAAATATTATTCAAAGGAGTGAAATACTGCGACACAGCATCACTACCCGTTATTGTACGATTAAAACCGAGCCCTATGCTATCCGCTTTGTGATAGTATACAGAAGTCCAGTCTTCTCGACCTGCTTCCGACAACCAAGGTTCAGGTCCGTAATGATGGTTTTCGGCAAAAATATGGTGAAGTCCCAACGGCATCATATAGTCAACAATGGTTTCCCTGGAATTTAGCATCATATTTTTTACCAGCTCAACAAATTTGCTATTATCGGAGAATGTCATTCTTATCCATTCATCAGCTATTTGGTTTGAAGAAAGTTGGTGGTTCCAAGCCAATCGTCCGAATGCATACCAGTTTGCCTGTGCAAAATGATGCCCACACCAGTTTATATCTTCGCCTATATTAGCTACTGCCGATATGGCCGTTGTTTTAGCCGGACGTAATGTTCCGTCTGTTATTTTGGCTACCGTAGAGCCCTGCCCATCAGAATATGTATCGCTGTCAAGAGTTTCCTTAAACAAAGGAGCCAGATATGCAAGGTGGTTAGAAAAACCGAGATACTCTTGTGTTATCTGAAATTCTACCATTGCCGGAGTCTTACGCAGTGCACCAAACAACGGATTGAATGGTTCACGCGGCTGAAAATCGATAGGGCCGTTCTTTATCTGAATAATGACATTATCCCGGAATTGTCCATCTAATGGTACAAACTCCTGATATGCCTGTTTTGCCCGGTCTTCCATGCTCGGATTATATACAAACGCTCGCCACATAACTATACCCTTGTATGGCTTCAGTACATCGGCTAACATATTTGCTCCATCGGCATGAGTTCGTCCGTAATCTTGCGGTCCGGGTTGACCTTCAGAATTAGCTTTTACCAGAAAACCACCAAAGTCGGGAATTAGTGAATAGATCTCTTTGGCTTTGGCTTTCCACCACTTCTGTACCTCCGGGTTTAATGGGTCAGAATCGGATAGACCTTCCAATACCTTAGGAGAAGAGAAATTTACAGAGAGGTAAACTTTCAGCCCATACGGACGAAAAATGTCAGCTAAAGCTTTTACTTTTTCCAAATAATCTTTCTTTAGAATATTGGGAGAAGCATTAACATTATTCAAAACAGTACCATTGATACCTACTGAAGCATTTGCACGAGCATATTCTTTATATCGTGGTGAAAGTGTATTAGGCAGTTCGTCCCATTTCCATAACGAATAACCCGCATATCCACGTTCGATAGTTCCGTCCAGGTTATCCCAGTGATTGAGGATACGTATATCATAAGAGGGCAGTTCTTCTATATTTAAAGTAGTAAGGTCTGCTCCTGTTTGTTGCAATCGTAATAAACAATATGATCCATATAGTAGCCCGACATCAGAACCTGCTGAAATAGTAATTTTCCGATTATTAGACTTAATACTATACCCATCTTTAAGATGCTTGAGTTTTTTATTTAACTGTAACTCTACGGTCTGTCCTTGCCAATGATTTGATAATTCATCCAAAGCAATATTGATAGTAGGGCTACTATGTGATGATAGTATCGATTTCTCTTTTTGCTTTGTTTCAGGGTAGCGTAGCCATAAGCGGCTCCCGTCTTCTGCCCATGATAAAAGAGATGATAAAACAAAAATAATAAAGAGCGAAATGTATCTGATTGTCATATTAATCCTTTTAATATTAAATACAAGGGCGAATATTCATTCGCCCTTGCCAGAAAACTAAGAGTCCAAAAAATTAACCTAAAACCTTTAAACCTAAAATAAACTAATAGCTTTCTAACCCTTCTATTGTTTTAATTGTTCCGTCATTGTTATATTCCAATTCGATAGCTTTCATACTTCTAAGCCATGTTTTTCCGCCCGAGGGTACGGAGTCATGATGGAAAAGATACCATTTGCCTCTGTATTCGACAATGCTGTGATGCGTTGTCCAGCCGACTACAGGAGTGAGTATAACACCACTATAAGTGAAAGGCCCGTATGGATTGTCACCTATAGCATAGCATAGAAGGTGCGTATCTCCTGTGGAATACGAGAAGTAATATTTGCCGTTATATTTATGCATCCATGATGCTTCAAAGAATCGTCGATTGGTGTCACCTTGCGTCAATGGATTGCCATGTTCATCAAGAATAATTACATCTCGAGGCTCTTCGTCAAATTCGAGCATGTCATCTCTCAGACGTGCAACTTTTCCACACAAAGCGGGTTCGTTGTCGGCCGGAAAAGAAGCGCACTCCAATGCTTTATTTTTGCGATAGCGTTGTAGCTGCCCGCCCCAGATGCCTCCAAAATAAATATAATATTGTCCGTTTTCTTCAAATACACAAGGGTCTATACTATAACTTCCTTTTATTGGGTTATCCTGTGGTATAAATGGCCCGTAAGGTTTATCGCTAACAGCTACTCCCAAACGGAAAATATCATTTTTGTCTTTCATTGAGAAATATAAATAATATTTGCCGTCCTTAAAAGCCGTATCGCTATCCCATAGCTGACGACCAGACCAGGGAATATTTTCCACTGAAAGAACAACCCCATGATCGGTTACCTCTCCGTTTTCCACATCTTCTAAAGAGAAGACATGATAATCTTTCATATTAAAATGATCCCCGTTGTCATTTTCTGCAATGCCACTTTCCCAATCGTGGGAAGGATAAATATAGATCTTACCATCGAACACATGTGCAGATGGGTCAGCCATATAATCCTTCGGAAATAAATATCGTGCTTGTTTCATTTTTTTATTAGATAATGATGTTTATTTTTTCTCTTCAAGAAGACCAGCCATCTTGATAATTTCCTGAACAACAGGTTTAGCCTTGTATTGTCTGTCAAACAATAAAGGATAGTCGGTACGGCCTTTCATTGGAAAATCGTTTTTCCATGAATCTACATCGCTTACACCCCATAAGGTGACACGGGTTATTTTTTCCTTATTATCTATAAAGAGCTTAAAGAAACTTCCCATACGTTCAGTCCATGCTACTGAAACGGAATCTGGTAGTCCGGTTGTATATGGATTCATTTTCTGATTATATGCTTCTATATCAGAGATGTTTGCGCCTGTATTTCGACGAGGAGAGGGTAGGGCACTAAGATCTAACTCTGTAACCATAACCTTTACGCCTGTTGAAGTATAATCATCAATGGTAGCTTGATATTCCTCCAGACTTGGTCCATCCATCCCAAAATGCCCTTGCATACCTACAGCGTCGATTCGTATGTTTTTTTCTTTAAACGATTTTATCAAGTTGATAATAGTTTCACGCTTGCCTTTATGCCATTCGTTATAGTCGTTATAATACAGTTCAGCATCAGGGTCAGCCTCATGAGCATATTGGAAAGCCAAAGGAATGAACTCTTCTCCCAAAATTGTATAAAACTTGCTTTTGCGATATGATCCATCTTCCATAATAGCTTCATTTACCACATCCCAACCTTTTATACGTCCTTTATAACGAGATACTACTGTCATGATATGCGTTTTCATGCGTTGCTTAAGAACTTCTGCAGATACGTCTTTTCCGTCATTGTCAACAAAGAACCACGATGGAGCTTGCGAATGCCAAATCAGACAATGTCCTGTGATATAAAGATTGTTTTGTTCTCCAAATTCTACAAACTTATCAGCATCTTCAAAGAAAAACTCACCCTCTTTTGGTTGTAGGAACATGCTTTTCATACAGTTTTCTGCTACTATGGCATCGAATTCGTTTTTCACGATATTTATCGATGCGGTATCTATTCCATGTATTTGAGTTACATTAAGAGCTGTACCTATATAGAATTTTCCTTTTAGAGCTCCTTTTAGTGACGGTTCATTTTTTATTTCTTTATTACTTTTTGCGCTACAGGCAAATGCTGTCATCAGCAATAAAGAAATGAGAAAATAATAGATGTTTTTTTTCATACTAAAATGTTTTATGGCGTTATTTTTATTTCAAATGTCTCTCTTCAATTTCCATGTTTATTTTGTCGATTACATTATCTTCCAGCTCATATCGGGATATGATGAACATGGCCAAAAGAAGAAGTATTGCAGGGATTACAGCAACAAGCCATAAAATACCTTGTTCGGCAAATGCTGATTGTGTAACTTGGTTGTCTTTGTCGAATTCGACAAAAGCCAATACAAGTCCCGGAACAACACCACCTAAGGCCATTCCTGCCTTATAGAAGATACCTGTCAAAGCATTGACTATGCCCGAAATTCTTTTTCCTGTTGTATGTTCTCCATACGAGATTACTTCCGGAACTAGAGCCCACATATAGCCCGTAGCAACAATTATTCCTGTCGATTTGATGAATTGGGCAATAAATACCAGCCAGACTTGGGTCTTAAGCGCAGGTATTACCGAAATGGCATATAACAACCCCATACCGATAATAGCAACCGTTAGAAATACATAGAACATTTGCTTTTTACCTATTGCTCGTTTGATGGCAGGTACCATCGGCATAAAGATAAAAGCAGGGATAGATCCCAAAGCCATAAAGTATGGAAGCATATCGGGTGCCTGCACGTTGTAAATCATATAATACGACCCGGCCGAATTGCCGATTGCCATCATTGCAAAAGCGGTGATGAAGAAAAAAGCTAGTATTCTCAGAGGACGATTATGTTTAAATTCTATCCACAAGTCCGAAACTTTTACATTTTCTGTTTCTTTTTCAGCCATTACTACCCGTTCTTTAGTCTGAGTAAAACAGAAAATTAATAAGGCTAATCCGGCTATGGCATAAATCGTCATTGTGATAAACCATGCGTTCGCTGATTCCGGCGAATTAATTTTTCCGTCAGAAGAGAAGATCTTTACAAGAATAGGTATTCCATAACCTACCGCCAATCCCCCAAGATTTGCCATAAACATACGTACCGAAGTAAGTTTGGTGATTTCGTCTGTATCGCGTGTAAGTGAGGCGTTCAACGCTCCATAAGGAACATTTATAAGGGTATAAAGCATCGATAAACCAACATACGTGATATAGGCATAAAGCAATGACCCCGAAAACCCATTCCAGAAACAAAGGATGGCAAAGCCGGTAAGGGGTATGCCTCCAAGTACCAGATAAGAACGGTATTTACCTAGTTTCGGATTGTGTTTATCTACAAATGCTCCGACTATAGGATCCCAGATTACGTCTACAATTCGCACTATAAGAAACATGACCCCTGCTGCGGCAGCAGAAATGCCAAATACATTTGTGTAGAAAATGAGAAGGTACATCGATACCGTCTGATAGATAAGGTTTTGGGCTAAATCGCCCGAGCCGAATCCAATGCGTTGTATTCCTGATAATTTGTAAAATCCTTTTGATTCGGCTTTACCTTGTGATGTTGATTCCATTGTATGTTTTATTTATTTTTTAATTAATTCAACTTGGAATGAAGATGCGGGAAGACCTTCCTTATTCTTCAGGTTGGCTCCTTCGGGATTGTCAGCCCAGCCATATCGTACGGATACAGGTTGTTGCACCTGATTGCTCCATACTTTTATTGTCTTTTTGTTTAGTACAGCCGCTTCAGCCCAAACATACCTGTTATCTGCTCCTGCAATAGAGAATCCGTTAAGCACCTGATTGGAATATAAGCCTGATCCTACAGAAGAGAAAGTGAGAACGATATTATTTCCTTTAACCTCGAAGCTTTCCAATTGGGGGCCTCTGCTTACAATTGAGGTGTCACCATAAGCTACACGTTGAGCTTCTAAAGCCAAACGATGACCTACTCCTTTTTTGTTTTGCGGGTGGATATCGTTCCAGTCACCGAGTCCTAATGTGACAGCCATACCTGTATATGGTAAACTTAGAGCTTTTCTTTGCGCTTCTCTAAGTTTTGCCATGCCACTCTCCGATGGATATTTGTTTGCTCTGTTAAGTTCCGGCAGTTGAGCGTATATAAATGGTAGTTTCGATTCATTTCGTTGGATTCTCCAATCGTTTATCAGATCCTTAAATAAGGCTTCGTATTCTTTTGCCCTGCTGACGTTGGACTCTCCTTGATACCAGATTACACCTTTGATCTTATAGTTGTTTGATGGCGCAATCATGCCGTTATACAGTGCGGTGGGTTTATCCTGATAAGAAGTATAGCCACCTTCTATAGGTAGATTTTCTACTCCAATACGATATTTCCATTCTCCTGTCAAATCGATTGCTCTGTCGCTCAGAATCATTTTATATGGTTTTTCTTCCATAAATGCACCACCTCTATTGGTAACAACTCGTATAGCAACCGTGTTTTTTCCGGCTTTAAGTATACCTTCAGGGACATTATAGATGCGAGGTGGGTATTGATAACTTGTTGTACCAACAAATTTCCCGTTAACAAAGGTTGAGTCCGAATCTATTATATATCCTAAGCGTAAGATTGCCGCTTGGGTTGCTTCATCTTTTGTTAGTTCAATTTCTTTGCGAAACCAGATGACACTTCTATTTATTTCCATGTCTTTTTCTCTCCATGAGCCCGGGAGATAATAATCTTTCCATTCCGATATATCGATACCTTCTTTATGCCAATTTCCTGCACCTTTGTCAATTGGTCTCGCTTCAGACCATTTTTCAAGTCTTTCTTTTTGTTCTCTTTTTTTAGTATCTTCGATAAAACCCACTGTTGCAAACTTTTCAGCTTCAGCATTGAGCTCAGGATATTTCTTTATAGTCTCGCCACTAATCCATGCTTCAACAGGAGTGCCTCCAATGGCAGTACTTATAAGTCCTATTGGAACTTTGTACTTGTCATGCAGCTCTTTTGCAAAAAAGTATGCCGTGGCTGAAAATTCCATGATGTTTTCCTGTGAAGCATCTTTCCATTCACCTCCTTTATAATCAATGAGAGGCTCGCCGAATGCATAATTGTTTGGCATACGGAAAAGTCTTATATCTGGATTATTAATCTCTTTTACTTCTTCACGGTACAAATCGAGTGTTCGTCTGATCGGTAATTCCATATTAGATTGCCCAGAACATAACCAGACATCTCCAAATAAAATGTCTTTAACTATGATGTCATTGATCTGTATTTCGGAGGGTTCCCCTGCTTTTTGTGCAGGTAAAATAACTGCCCAATCTCCATTTTTGTCGGCTTTTGTCTTATATATTTCTCCTCGAAATTTTACAATTACAGATTCTCTAGGTGATGCCCAGCCCCATACTTTGACAGGAGTATCTCTTTGAAGGATCATCCCATCGCTAATCAGACGAGGTAATTTTACTTTCGCATTTGACTGTATACCAAAACCCAAAATGAATACTACAATCAAACAGAATTTTACAATATTTTTACTTTGCATATTATTAAACTTTATTTCAATTCGCTTTTAGGTGCACCCAAGTAGGACGGTTTCAGACCTCCAGTATCTATTAATATTTTTTGTAGAACAATGCCTGGTTCTAATACACGGAATCGAAGAGTGTGTTTTCCTTTCTCCGTTATCGTATGCTTTGTGGTCGATTTAATTATCGCTTCTGCCTGCCATAGACCAAGCTCGCCTTTGTAATGTCCGTTGAAATTTACGATTTGTTCATTCCTACCATCAAATGAGATTGCATAACGAAGCCCTTTATTCGCATTGAAGTTCAATGTCGGAGAAAGTAATAGATGTACATTAAAGTCTCCAGTCGATTCGAAATCAATGTCATACTCGAGATAGATATTATCATTTTCTTTTGGATAGATATTTTGAGGGAAAGTAGTCATGGCTGATTTTGTCTTCCCCATATCCGGTATCATCTCCCAATGTATCTTGTCTGAATTATTCAAGCGACTGTAATTGCCCGCTTCAATAGAAACATAACCGTTTTTTTCGACAAAAACTTTCTCTTTGTAGTCTGTTGTCTGCATTATGTATTCTACCTTAGGCATAATACTTTTAGGCGGATTGTTCCAGCTTGTATATCCTATACGCACCTGATCCATCATATGCGACCATTTACCTCCTGCTATAGTCTGATTGTAATGTATAGTCAGTAATGAATCTCTCTCAAAACATTCTTTTACTTTATCTGCCCAATAATTAGCCTGTATATCTTTTTTAGCTGCATACAATTTATTCTTTGCTTGAGCATAATACATTTCGTAAAGATTGGAACACGCATTGATTGGAAACAATACCAGCTGATCGAACGCATCTTTATATTCGCTCGGCATTAGATAATATAGACGCATAGCATCGATTACCAGATTGCGATAATCGTTCATCACAGTCTCAAATTCGTTATAATTTTCAAGGCTGTAAGTCTTATCATTTAATAATTCAGGAGTAACACGTCTATTGAATTTTGAGTAAAGATTAATCAAACGTGCCGCTTCTTTTGCGTATGTACTTCCGAATTGCTGTTCGCACCACTTTTCTGTATGATCCAAAAGGTTATGTGGATTGAATTGGCCGGGATTCCATGCCATATTAAGGAAGAAACTGATTGGATATTCCATTGGTTTAAGATCCCCTACATTAACAACCCATATACGATCCACTCCATGTGTGTAAGTAAGATTCATCTGTTCCCAGACACGTTGTATCGGGTTTATATTGATCCACTTCGAGTTTCGGGGAGCACCTACATAATCGAAGTGATAGTACATTCCATATCCTCCTTTATGCGGTTTCGAATTGATTTCGGGAAGTTTCCGTACATTTCCCCAGTTGTCGTCACAGAAGAGAAGTGTGACATCATCAGGCACTCGCATCCCCTGATCGTAATAATCTTGCACCTCTTTATACAGCGCCCAGACCTGAGGTGTTTCTTCCGGTTTCTTTCCTGTAACTTCGCTTATTATCTTTCGTTGATCCTTTACTATTTTTTCGAGCAAAGCAATGTTTGTGTCTTCGCTCATTGCTTCATCCCCATCCCCGCGCATGCCTACCGTTACTACTTTCTCCCAGTCTTTGGCTCGCTGCATTCCGAACCTCCAAGATTCTTGCAGGGCTCTTGTGTTTTTAGTATAGTCCCATATATTTGGTAAGTTATTTCTTTTTACATAACGATGCCAGTCGGATTGTGCCATAGCCATGGGTTCGTGGTGAGATGTGCTCATAACAATTCCCATTTCGTTTGCTAAAATTCCATTTTGAGGGTCGTCGTCATAGAATGCGCTTCCCCACATGGCCGGCCAAAGGAAATTGCCTTTCAGGCGAAGAATTAACTCAAAAACTTTCTCGTAAAATTTACTATTAAATCCTCCAAATGTTGCATTAGCCCAACCACTAAGGGCAGGGGCTTCATCGTTGAGAAATATACCTCTGTATCTTACAGCCGGTTCGCCTTCTGTATATTTTCCTCTTTTTATATATATATTCTCTTGTTTTTTTATAGGAACATCTGCCCAATAATACCAAGGAGAAACTCCTATTTGTTTAGACAGTTCGTATATACCATATATTGTCCCTCGTTTATCGCTACCAGCTATAACTAAGGCTTCCTTTACTCCTTCAATAGGATTTTGTACTGTTTGAATCAGATATTTCTCATATTTCCCTTGCAATTCTGAAGCATTGATCTTTTTGTTTTTTACCAAATCATCAATGTATTTCGATTTACCGATAGTGCCGATCAGCAATACAGTTTCTTCGGCAGACACTTTATCTACTTTCAATATGGGAGATACTCCTGTTACTTTATCTATATCCACAGACAGGTTGACTATTGCTTTCAGTATTCCGGAATCTATATTGTTATCGATCAATATAGGTGCAGCAACAAAAGGTTTTACCAGCGTGAAGGCATCCTCTTTGGCAGAGAATGAAACAAATTGATCTGCTTGAGCAAATAAAATCAAAGGGAATAAACAGATTGTTGATAGAATGTACTTTATATTTTTCATGATATATGATAGATTTTCAGTATCGATAGTTTTACCATCATACCGACATAAAATCGGTTAATTTTAGTCTAAGATTATGTACGATATGTATTAAACAAAATTAAAACAAGCAAAGAGAAGTAGAGACTATTGTTGTATACTATTACCCAAATAAATGTCTTATCTACATCGTATTTGTTGCATATCCTTTCGTTTTTGTCTTATTGTTTAATTTTAGAATTAAAAACTGCCTTAAATTATTGTTTTTAGGTTCGTGTGAAATTGTATTTTTTTGAATATTGTTGCTTTTAAAATTATATTGTTTTTCGGGAGGAGTTCTTTAATATTAATTGAAATATAGGAGGCCTTTGTTTAAGAAGTGTTGAGAGTTGAAATCAAGAAAAATATGAATGTCGGTAAATAATTGGTAAGCTAATTGTATTTTTTCCTTAAAAACGAATAGAGATTTTTTATTTCTGATTTCGTTGCGGATGTAATAAAATTTACTGCCACATGTTTTTGGGGGAGGAGGCGATAATGTTTGTGCCTAGGTTGTTTTTTATGTGAAGCATCTGTATGTGATTAAAAATGAGGCTATAATTATTCTAGTGGATAAGTGGTTGTATTCTTGTGTGCAACAATAGCTAAAGGATATGCAACAAATACGATGTAGATAAGACATTTATTTGGGTAATAGTATACAACAATAGTCTCTACTTCTCTTTGCTTGTTTTAATTTTGTAGTATGCCGTGGGTTTGGTCTGTGTCAACGTGAATTATCACAATCCTTATTCTAAATATGAAAAACAAATAATCTAAATATTTTACCATATGAAAAATATTCTTTTAGTATTAGCCTTATTTATATCTGCTTTGGCAGGGTGTAAAAATACACCTTCAGTCAAAAAAGATAAGTTTACAAATCCTGTAATATATGCAGATGTTCCCGACATGGATATAATCAGAGTTGGGAGTGACTACTATATGGTTAGTACTACTATGCACTTAATGCCCGGAGCACCTATTATGCGATCGAAAGATCTTGTTAATTGGGAAATTGTAAGTTATCTCTTTGATGAAATTAAAGATAGCCCTTTGTATGATTTAGAAGGTGGTAACATATATGGGCAAGGGCAATGGGCGTCATCTCTTCGATATCATAATGGGAAATTTTATGTTTTGTTTGCTACTAACAGACCTCAGAGAACATATATTTATGAGACAGAAGATCCTACGGGGAAGTGGAAGAAGATAAGCGAGTTTGATAAAAACTTCCATGATGCATCACTTTTGTTCGACGACGATGGAAAAGTTTATCTGGCGTATGGTAGCGGTCAGATTCGCATAACAGAATTGAAGAGTGATCTTTCGGATATTAAACCTGACGGACTTGATGTCATTGTGATCAAAGGGAAAGAAGATGGCTTTCCTAATCTGTTGGAAGGTACTCATCTATATAAATACAACGATAAATATTATATGTTTTTAATCTGGTGGCCTCAGGGAGGTATTCGCACTGAATTATGCTTTCGTTCAGACCAAATCGGAGGTCCTTATGAATCAAAAGTAATATTGTCGGACTTTATGGATAGACCGGGTGCCGGTGTTGCACAGGGTGCTATTATCGATACAGAGGCTGGAGATTGGTATGGTTTCTTGTTTCAAGACAGAGGGGCTGTAGGACGTGTACCGGTATTGGTGCCTTGTCGCTGGGAAGATGGTTGGCCAATACTAGGTAATGAAGAAGGAAAAGTACCTAAAGTAATGGAAAAACCTATACAAGGATTTGGTGCAATGCCGTTAGTCATAAGCGACAATTTCGATGCCTATAAATTAGCTCTAAACTGGCAATGGAATCATAATCCTGATAATAATCTGTGGTCTTTATCAGAACGTCCGGGTTATATGAGATTAAAAACAGGTAAAGTAGTTGAAACTATATTTGAAGCTCGTAATATTTTATCACAAAGGACAGAGGGGCCAAAATGTAGTGGTATTATTTCTATGGATATTTCGAATATGAAAGATGGAGATATTGCAGGGCTCGGAGCATACTGTGCAGAACCGGGATTAATATCCGTAGTAATGGAAGGGAATAAAAAGTACCTTGTTATGACAGACCGAGATCAAGAAAGGGCAAGAGTTGACCTATCTGTTGATAAGGTATATTTACGTATGGATTGCGATTTCAATACCGATAATGCTAATTTTTTCTATAGTGTTGATAAAGAAAATTGGATACAGTTAGGTACCGAATTTCATATGATTTATAACCTCAAACATTTTATGGGCAACCGTTTTGCAATATATAATTATGCCACTAAAGCTGCCGGAGGGTATGTTGATGTTGACTATTTTGAATATGCTAAAAGCGAATAATATGAATGTAAAAGGGGGGAATAGTTTCAAGGTGAAATTGAATCCTAACCGTAGTGTTTTATTCTAAGCATAAGTTGATGTACTTAATCTAAATCATATAGTATGAAAAAATTTTTCTTTTTACATTTATTCATTTGGGCACTGACTGTCGGTGCTATCAGTCAAAATTATAAAAGTGTGCCGAATGGATATGATATACCCCGTACAGGAATATCTCATGGACAAATAGATACGGTAACTTATTATTCTAAGACTGTAGATACAAATAGAAAAGCTCTTGTTTATACTCCTCCCGGATACTCTAAAAACAAACAATATCCTGTATTGTATTTATTGCACGGTATTGGAGGCGATGAAAAAGAATGGTTTAGCCATGGACAGCCTCAAGTAATTCTTGACAATCTGTATGCTGATAAGAAAATAGTACCCATGATTGTCGTATTGCCCAACGGACGTGCTATGAAGGATGATCGTGCTATTGGAAACATTATGGAGGCTCCAAAAGTAGAGGCATTTGCTACTTTCGAGAAGGATTTGTTGAATGACCTTATTCCTTTTATCCAGAAAACTTATCCTGTGTTGAAAAATCAGGAAAATCGTGCGCTTGCAGGCTTATCGATGGGTGGCGGACAATCTTTGAATTTTGGACTGGGGAATCTTGATATATTTGCATGGGTAGGAGGTTTTTCTTCTGCGCCAAATACTAAAACCCCAGAAGTGTTAGTCCCAAATCCGGATGACGCAAAGAAAAAATTAAAGCTTCTTTGGATTTCTTGCGGTGACAAAGACGGATTACTTAGCTTCAGTAAGCGTACCCATGATTATCTAGCTAAAAATCAAGTTCCTCATGTTTATCAAGTTATACCGAATGGATATCACGATTTTAATATTTGGAAGCAAAACTTGTATATGTTCTCACAATTGCTGTTTAAACCTGTTACCGCTGATCTTATCGAACAATACAGCTATATTCCTGAAGAAGCAGAGGTTGGCATTTCTGCATCAACGAATATTCCCGGGGCTCAATATCCTCAGATATTATCTGGAAACAGAGTGCTATTTCGTATAAAAGCACCTGATGCTAAACGTGTGCAAGTGGATTTGGGCAAGAAATATGACATGGTTCGAGAAGAAGAAGGTTCGTGGGCAATCACTACCGATCCTATTGTCGAAGGATTTCATTATTACTCTATCCTTATCGATGGCGTTGCTGTTTGTGATCCTGCAAGTCGTACTTTTTATGGTATGAGCCGTATGGCAAGCGGGATTGAAATTCCGGAAGAAGGGGTGGATTACTATAACTTAAAGAATGTACCTCACGGACAAATAAGGCAGATTCGTTACTTTTCAGATGTGACCAAGGCATGGCGTAGAGCATTTGTATATACGCCGGCAGGATACGATGCAAATACTTCGCAAAGATATCCTGTACTTTATTTACAGCATGGTGGAGGCGAAGACGAAACAGGATGGCCTAACCAAGGGAAAATGGATGCAATTATAGATAATCTGATAGCAGAAGGTAAAGCTAAGCCGATGATTGTAGTTATGGATAACGGCTATGCTGTAGATCCGTCGGCGTCTTCAGCTAATTCGCCTCAAGGGCTTAGGGGATTGTTTCAGAACAGTGCATTGGAAAAAGTTTTTATTAACGAGATTATTCCTTTGGTAGATAAAGAATTCCGTACGATTGCAGATCGTGATCATCGAGCCATGGCAGGCTTATCGATGGGAGGCTTTCAGGCATTCCAAATTGCTATGACGAATTTAGATAAGTTTGCTTATGTTGGCGGATTTAGTGGAGGCGGAATTATAGAACAAGGCGGTGATTTTTCTAAAATGTATAATAATGTTTGGTCTGATGTTGATACATTCAACAAAAGAGTCAAATTGATATATTTAAGTATTGGGACTGCTGAGCCGACCAATATGTATCAAACCGTGAATAACTTTCATAAAGAATTCGAGAAAGCAGGAATTAAACATGTTTATTACGAATCGCCGGGAACATCCCACGAATGGTTAACATGGAGAAGATCACTGAATCAATTTGCTGAGTTGCTATTTAAGTAACGGTATAATTAGATTATTATACGGAATAATAACAGCCTAAATATCGAATAGTAAAAAACGAATATAATCTACAAGTATCATATACCTGAAAAATAATAGTTAAAGGAATAACAAATCATAATCTAATGAAAAAGAAAGCTCTGATTTTTATCTTGGGTCTTTTGCCATTGGCGATAACTACGAATGCTCAAAACCCAATTATCACTCACATGTTTACAGCCGACCCTGCGCCTTTGGTACACGACGGTACAGTATATCTTTATGCCGGGCACGATGGTGCAACTGAAGAAGATACAAATTATAAAATGCCCGACTGGTATGTTTTTTCGTCTACCGATATGGTAAACTGGAAGGATCATGGATCATGCCTTTCGCCTTCAACATTTTCGTGGGCTACAGGCGATGCTTATGCAGCGCAGTGTGTTGAACGCAATGGTAAATTCTATTGGTATGTATCAACTTTTCATAAAAGTGACGAAAACTCTAATGGAGGTGCAGCAATAGGTGTTGCCGTCTCTGATAGTCCTACAGGTCCATTCAAGGATGCGATAGGGAAAGCCCTCGTGGTAAATGAAATGACTACAGATATGAAACATGGATGGGATGATATTGATCCCTCTGTATTTGTAGATGATGATGGACAAGCTTATCTCTATTGGGGAAACGGTAGTTGCAAATGGGCTAAACTGAAGGAAAATATGATTGAGCTTGATAGCGAGATCAAAGCTTTCAAACCGGAAGGATATATTGAAGGTCCGTGGCTATACAAGAGAAATGGAATGTACTATTTAATCTATGCAGGAGCAGGTACAAAACCCGAGATGATCGAATACTGTATGTCGAATAGTCCTGAAGGACCATGGGAATATAAAGGAATAATACAAGATAATGTGCCCAATAGTTTTACGACTCATCCCGGAATTCTTGATTTCAAAGGGAATACCTATTTCTTTTATCACAATGGAGCTCTTCCTACCGGAGGAAGTTATCGTCGTTCTATTTGTATCGATTATTTATATTTTAATCCGGATGGGACGATTCAGAAAGTTGTACAAACAAAAGAAGGAGTAAAGCCGGTTTGATAAAGTATATCAAGACCTGAAATTATATAATTTAGAATTATGACAACAAAAATATTTAGAAAAGCTTGTCTCTTTTTGAGCCTGACTTTATCTGTTTCGTTTTTGCAACTTTATGCACAGAAATCTTCGACGGCTAAAATAACTGTTGATGTCGGAACGCCGGGACATACAATTTCGCCTACTTTGTTCGGTATATTTTTCGAAGATATAAATCTCTCTGCCGATGGAGGACTATATGCAGAACTTATTCGAAACCGTTCGTTTGAAGATGCCGATACGTTACAGTACTGGAAGTTTATGGGGGCTAATAACAAATCAACCGCTAATATTATTAAGGCGAATGTTAATTCTCAGCCACTCGTGCCACCGTTAAATCCTTACAATCGTAAATCACTTTTTATTGATTTTGAAGGTTCTTTTAAATTAGAAAATAACGGTTACTGGGGAATTCATGTTGTCAGTGGAGAAAGATATTTGTTCAAATTGGCTGCCTGCGCTGTTGGCGGACTAAAAACCCCATTGCAAGTAAAGATTGTGAGTGCAGACGGAAATGTTCTTGCTTCGGGTGAAATAAGCAGTATCACTTCAGAATGGAAATATTATCCTCTCGTACTTACTGCTTCTGGAAGCAGTTCCAATGCCCGACTTGAAATTTCAGGTAGTGGAAATGGTAAATTATTTCTGGATATGGTTTCGTTGATTCCCGAAAAAACGTGGAAGAACAGTGGATTACGTATAGATTTGGCTGAATCAATCAACGCATTGAAGCCAACTTTCCTTCGTTTTCCCGGAGGCTGTTGGGTAGAAGGAGAAGATTTAGCCCATATGAATAATTGGAAAAAGACTATCGGTAATGTAGATACCCGTACTCCATTGTGGAATATATGGGGATATAATGCTACACACAGCCTAGGGTATCATGAATATTTGCAACTATCCGAAGATCTTGGTGCTGAACCTCTATTTTGTATCAATGCCGGTATTTCCCACCGGGAGGTGGTTCCAATGGATCAGATGGGGCAATGGATACAAGATGCTCTGGATGCGATTGAATATGCAAATGGTCCTGTCACTTCTGTATGGGGGAGTATTCGTGCCAAAAACGGACATCCCGCACCATTCAACTTGAAATACTTAGAGATAGGTAATGAAAATGGAATGGCTCCTTATGCTGAACGCTGGGAACTCTTTGTGAAGGCTATTCATGATAAATACCCTGATATTGTTTTAATTGCTAACGAATGGGCTGGGGGACATCCCAAAAATCCAAAACCACAAATCGTGGATGAGCATTATTATAGCAATCCTGATTGGTTTATCTGGAATTCAAATAAATATGATAGTTATGATCGCAATGGCTCTAAAATATTTGTGGGAGAGTATGCTGTCACAAGTGGTACAGGGAATGGAAATCTACGTGGAGCTATCGGTGAAGCAGCTTGGATGACGGGTATGGAACGTAATTCTGATATCGTTGTTATGGCAGCTTATGCGCCTCTTTTTTGTCATGCCAAACATAAGGCATGGCCTGTAAACCTGATCAATTTTGATAACAACCGCTGGTTCGGTATTCCGAGCTATTATGTTCAGCAGATGTTCGCAACCAATCAAGGGACAGTAAATTTGCCCGTTAATATAGACTATGCACCGAATGTTGAGATGCCTCGTTCGAGTGGATGTATCGGATTGGGAACTTGGTTGAATTCGGCAGAGTTCAAAGACTTAGAGGTAACAGCACCGAATGGTAAAGTATTATTCAAACCCGATTTTACTAAAATAGATGAAACATGGAAAAATACGCCTAGCAGTGAATGGTCTGCAGCCAATGGTATATTGAAACAATCTGCAATTTCACCAAATACGACCATTTATATGGGAGATACGCTCTGGACGGATTACACAATAAAAGTGAAAGCTCGTAAAATAGAGGGAGAAAATGGATTTCAAATTTATTTCCATAATAAGAATAGGGGAGAGCGTACCCGGTGGGATTTAGGTGGTTTTACGAACTCTGTGAACATGTTAGAGGTTGGGTTGATAACTGAAAGTATGCCTTATAATGTCGAACCCGGTCGTTGGTACGATGTGAAGATAGAACTCCGTGGTACTTCGGTAAAAGCGTATCTGGACGGTAAACTTATACAGGAAGTCTCTGCTGATGAAAGTCTGAAAGTAAAAGGCCTTTGCTCAAGTGCTTCACGTGATGATAAAACAGGCGATATTATTTTGAAAATCGTGAATGTTACAGGTAAAAGTGTAAAGACTCAGATTGACTTGAAGGGTGCTGATTTGCTTACAGGAAATGGCTCGGCTATCGTATTGACGTCTGCTAGTCCGTTTGATGAAAACACATTGGACGAACCCACAAAAGTTTCGCCTAAGACCGATAATTTCAAATTCTCATGGAAAAAACTTACACGTTCATTCCCAGGTAATTCGTTGACAGTATTACGCCTGACAACTAAAAAATAAAAATTGCGAAAATAAAAATCTTTATAAAGACAAAGGCATCTCACATTGAGGTGCCTTCGTTTTTCTTATGCTTATTTTCCTCTATGTTGTATTCGTTTACTAATAGTCTTTTATGGGCTTAAATGAGACTGTTTGGTGTCTAAAATTAGGGTTTCCATTCTATTATACCTGTAACCGGATTCTCTTTACGCCATTGGATAAAGTCTTTATAAGTTCTCACACCTCCCTCAATTACAGCCTGATAATATTCAATTCCCATTATTTTTTGATCGTCGGGCGTTTCGTACTTTAAACGTAGAATAGTATTTTTTATTTCTTCGTTCAATACGCTAGCAATACGATTGGTAACATCTTCGAAATATCCATCAAAGCGTGAATCTTTGACGATATGAATCATATCTATGTGCCACATTTTTCCATCCCTGTCTTCATACCATGCATGCCATTCGAGGCAAGCATCCTCTTCCTTTAAGAGGTTAGTGTATTCTATTCGTTTTATAGAAGGATGTTCTGCAAGTTTGGCCATAGCTGCAAAACTATCAGTTAACGAGAATGGAGATGTGTATATATGAAAATCGATATCGCAGTGCTTCATCATAAGTCCCAACTTTAAAGACCCAATCAGATTGATTGTTGCTCCGATAGATTTCCATATATTTATTACATTCGTCTCTTTGATAATTTCCCAAGCTCTCTGCTGATTTTGTGTAGACAATGCTAAAATCTTATCCATCATTCGATTTCTATTACTTACTTCGAAAACAAAGATATTCAAAATCTTAAAATCGGATACAACAATATTTATCTGTTCTTTTTGTTTCTGATTTTTATAATATAAGCATGTCCGAAAAGCTCTCCCAATAGTTCTTGATTCACTACTTCTTCAAATTCAATTTTTAAGATTCATTTATCTCAATATTTTATATGAAATCAGTTCGATTGTTATTGCTACATTTCTTTTTTTTATGGCTTTATTCAATTATATTTGTTATCTGTTTTAGACTTTTGTTATAATCTTAAAGCTCATATCTTTAACTCTTTCTATCCCAGAAACTATATACAAGGCTAAGAAAGTTCTATGCCTATTAATAGCTTTAATGAATGGACATCATATATCATGAAGAATATTTTACTTTTACTTCTTTTGTTTATATTCACAATTAGTATACTTGCTGCTGATATTCGATTTTATAATATAAATGATGTTTATGGTACGTCTATTCGTGAAGTATATTCTATAACTAAAGATCATGATGGATTTATTTGGGGCGCCTCCAAAACGGGCATATTAAGGATATCTTCTAATAATTGTAAAAAATATCAACTACCCCATAAATCTACTGATATTTATTTTACAAGACTTGATTATTCTGATTCGACATTAATAGCCTACACCAATAATAGCCAGATCTTTAAATATGATCCTCTATATGATAGGTTTAATCTATTAGTAGATTTGAAACGATCATTAAATAACGAGTACATTGCTACAAAAAGAGCTCTAGTAGATAAGAATAAAAATATCTGGATTGGTACCTCGAATGGTTTGTACAAGTTTCAGAATCAACAATTGAAATTAAAAGTACACCATGTAGAGATCGTTTTCATAAGTAAATATATTTCAAACACCTTGTTCTTAGCTACTCCTAAAGGAATGGCTGTTTTTTTTACGGATACAGATAAGCTGGAATATATCTATAAGTATAGCCGGGATAACGAATTGGAAGTTTCCTCATTTTTATACGATGCACAAACAAATAAACTTTGGATAGGAACAATTTCGAATGGGCTTTGGTCTTATGATCTTAGTAAACGTCAAATGTTAAATAAACAAGTGAATAAATTGCCCAGACAACCTATATTGTCAATAAAAAAAAATACAACCTCATCTCTTCTTATTGGTATTGATGGTCAAGGATTGTGGGAGTTGAGTGAAAATGGAGATAAGGTATTGAATATCTATAAAGAAGATGTTAACGACTTTTTCTCGCTTCATGGAGATGGTGTGTATGATATATTCTGTGATGATAATGAACGTATCTGGGTAGCAACTTATACCGGAGGTCTATCATTTTTTGATCAAAAAATTTTCCCTGTAACTCAAATTACACATCAGATAAATAACCCAAACTCTCTAATAAATAATCATGTAAATAAGGTAATTGAAGATAAAAAAGGAAATATATGGTTTGCAACGAATAATGGCGTAAATAGATGGAATCCAAAATCAAATAAATGGGATAAATTTTATGACAATAAGCAAGAACAGGCTAAAGTCTTTTTAGCCCTATGTGAAGATAATGATGGAAATATTTGGGCAGGAAGTTATTCCTCAGGAGTATATGTTCTTGATGGCGATACAGGGAGAGAACTGAATCATTATTTTCAAGAGAAAGAAGAAAATGGTTTTTCTAGTAAGTTTATATCCGACATATTTAAAGACTCTCAAGGCAATATTTGGATTGGGGGCACCGGCAATATTATTTGCTATAAAGAGCAAGAAAAGCGTTTTCATATTTTTGATCGTCAATCCATGTACGCTTTTGCGGAATTGTCGTCCGATAAACTTCTTTTGGCTTGTGATTATGGATTAATATCGATGAATAAAAATACAGGGAATAAAGAGTTGCTCTTAAATGATTGTCTTGTACAGGATATTCTTATTAATGGCGATGATATATGGCTAGCGACTTCAGGCAATGGATTGGTTTATTTCAACTATAAAACAAGAAATTCAAAGAAATATACTATCGAATCAGGATTGACTTCAAACTATGTAAATAGCATTATGTTGGACGATGATTATCTATGGCTTGGTACCGAAAGTGGTTTATGTAGATTCAGCATAAAAGATAAATCGGTATATGAGTATCCATCATTATTATCATTAAAAACAGTATCATTTAATACAAATTCGAAATACAGGCAGAAAAATGGAAATTTGATCTGGGGAACAAATAAAGGAGTGGTTATTTTTAATCCAGATTTATTATATAATAATGAAACTAAAGGGAAGATATTTATTCAGGATATAATTATATCTGGAAAATCTATACGACAGAATAAGGACTTATTAGGAGATATATCAATTAATAAACGATCGGAATTGACATTGAGATATGACCAGAATAATTTTACGATCGAATTATTACCATTAAGCAGTTCTTTAAGTGGATATAAATTCTCATGGAAGTTAGAAGAGTTCGATTCAGACTGGAGTAACCCCAGTGATTTACCGATTGTAACATATACAAATCTCCAGAAAGGAGATTACAATCTGAAAATACGAATGTTCGACAGTTCTGGCGAGCAGCTTGATGAGCGTTCGTTGCTTATAAATGTAACCCCTCCATTTTGGCAAACATGGTGGTTTCGTCTTATTCTTTTTATAATTATAATAGGAATTATAGCTTACCTTCTAAGGTCATACTCCCATAGGCTGAAACAAAAGCATGCCAGAGATAAAATACGATTTTTTACAAATATTGCACATGATATCCGAACTTCGGTAACATTGATAAATTCTCCGATTGAAGAACTGGAAAAAGATCAAATGATGTCCGAAAAATCCAAATATTACTTGTCTTTAGCACAAAATCAGTCGAAACGTTTACTCTCTGTTGCTACACAATTGCTAGATTTTCAAAAAGTAGATATAGGAAAAGGACAGGTCTTTTTATCGATGACAGATATTGTAACATTAATATCTCAGCGATGTTTGATGTTTGAAGAAATGTCAAGAAAGAGAAATATAAAGTTAAACTTCTCTTCAAATCAAAATTCATATATAACTGCATTGGATGATATGAAAATAGAAAAAGTGGTAGATAACCTTATTTCCAATGCTATAAAGTATTCGCACGATGACACTCAAGTCGATATAATTCTAATATGTGAGCCTAAACAATGGACTTTAGAGGTTAAAGATTACGGCCTAGGAATATCCGAAAATGCAAAAGGTAAATTATTTAGAGAATTTTACAGAGGAGATAATAATATAAATTCCAAAATAGTAGGCTCGGGTATTGGATTATTACTTGTAAAAAGTTATATCCTCATGCATGACGGGAATGTTCTCTTCGAAAGTAAAGAAAATGAAGGCTCTAGCTTTAAAATAGTTGTTCCTTATAAACATGTTGAGGAGGCGATGCTTAAACCAGCTTTGTCTGAAGTAAAAAATAATACACAATTAAAAGATGACATTTCGCTTTATAAAGATATTGATCAGAAAAATACTCAAGATAAACCAATGTCGGTATTGCTTGTGGAGGATAATATAGACCTTCAGAATTTTTTAGCTTGTTCTTTTAGAGATCAATATAATATTTCAACGGCAAGTAATGGGGTTGAAGCGTGGGCTATTATTCAATCCAAATCTTTTGATTTAATTCTTTCTGATATTTTAATGCCTGAAATGAATGGGTTGGAATTGTGTAAATTAGTAAAATCAACATTCGAAACATCACATATACCTGTTATACTTTTAACATCTCTTGCCGAAAAAGAAAATCTGATAGAAGGATTGGATCTTGGTGCAGATGATTATATAACAAAGCCTTTTGATATCCGTATTCTTAATTATCGAATCAGTACAATCATAAAAAATAGAATTATAGTCAGGGATAAAGCTCTAAAGCTAATAAGTCAATCTGATACAGAGCAAGATATTTTTCTAAATGAATTGAATGATAAATTCATAAAAAAAGCATTGAGTATAGTTCATGAAAATATGTCAAACACTCAATTTGGGAAAGAAGAGTTTGCTTCAGAAATGCACATCAGCTCTTCTCTTCTATATCAGAAACTGAAGGCGCTTACAGGACAATCACCTATCGATTTCATCAGATCAATAAGATTTAATCATGCCTTGGAATTATTGAAAACACACCAATATACTATTTCGGAAGTAAGTGATATCTGTGGCTTTTCGAGTAATAATTATTTTAGCACAGCATTCAAAAAATATTTTGGAAAATCGCCAACAGAAATATAATAACACGGCATGTAATCGGAATAAACAGGCTGATTTGTCTAAAATGTAAGGTTTTTTATCTGAAATCAAACATGAAAAAGTGAGTTTTGATATTAGTTTTGTTAAATCATATTTGTTAATGAAATCTAATATACAATGAAACCCAGTCTCATTTTTTTACTCCTATTTCTGACATGTGGCTATACTTTGCCGTCAATAGCTCAAAATTATCAAGACACACAGTCCGGTATTCGAACTACCATAGATGGCATAGATATAGAGCTTCGCTTTTACACCCCATCTTGTGTAAGAATTTTAAAATCTCCACAAAATCATCAATACAAAAAGGAAAGTCTTTCGGTTATTGAGAATAATCGTACTGTAAATATCGAAAAAAAGCAAAAGGGAGATGTGCTTATATTGAAGAGTCCTTCAATGCATGTTACTCTGGATTTAAAATCCGGACAAATGTTTTTTTACAATGCGCAGAATAGACTTTTGCTAAAGGAAAAAGGCAAGCCTATATTTACGGATTTTGATGATGCCGGAGATAAAACGTTTTCGGTCTCTCAAAAGTATGCTCTTGAAAAAGATGAATCGATTTATGGTTTAGGACAGCTGCAAAATGGAAAAATGAAGCAACGAAATTTAACCAAATATTTAATTCAGGGAAATGTGGAGAATGTTGTAACATTTTTCCAATCAAATAAAGGCTATGGTGTCTTTTGGGATAATTATTCTCCAACTACATTTAAAGATGATCAAGAAGAGACTTCTTTCTCATCTGAGGTCGGAGACTGTGTTGATTATTACTTTATGTATGGCGGAAATTCGGATGGAGTAATTGCTCAAATGCGCGAACTTACAGGGCAAGTGCCTATGTTTCCGTTATGGACATACGGTTTTTGGCAAAGCAAAGAACGGTACAAAAGCCAGGATGAAACAGTTGGCGTCGTAAAAAAATATAGAGCTTTGGGAGTTCCTCTTGATGGAATTATTCAAGATTGGCAATACTGGGGACATAATTATCTGTGGAATGCGATGGATTTCCAAAACCCATTATTTAACGATCCTCAAAAAATGGTTGATGATATCCATTCCATGAATGCCCATATGATTATTTCTATTTGGTCGTCATTTGGTCCTGCAACAAAGCCTTACAGAGAACTCGACAAAAACGGATTACTATTCAATTTTACAACATGGCCTCAGTCCGGTATGGATACTTGGCCTCCAAATATGGATTATCCATCGGGTGTGCGTGTATATGATGCGTATAGCCCTAAAGCTCGAGATATTTATTGGAAATATTTAAATAGCGGTCTTTTTAAATACGGAATAGATGGCTGGTGGATGGATTCTACCGAACCCGATCACTTGGACTGGAAACCCGAAGATATGGATACCAAAACTTATCTCGGTTCGTTCCGAAAAGTGCGTAACGCATTTCCTCTGATGACGGTAGGTGGTGTTTATGATCATCAGCGAGCTACCTCTTCGGATAAGCGTGTATTTATCCTTACTCGTTCGGGCTTTGCCGGTCAACAACGTTATGGAGCCAATGTTTGGTCAGGGGATGTTAGTTCATCTTGGGAATCATTACGCAATCAGGTTCCAGCTGGCCTTAATTTCTCTATTTGTGGGTTGCCTCATTGGAATAGCGATATCGGTGGTTTCTTTGCCGGTGCTTATAATAAAACGTGGAATGACGGCAGTGCGACCCGTAATCCAATGTTTCAGGAGTTGTATGTTCGTTGGTTACAATTTGGGGCTTTCAATCCGATGATGCGTTCGCACGGAACAGATACTCCAAGGGAGATTTATCATTTCGGAACAAAAGGAGAGCCTATTTATGATGCTATTGAAAAAACGATTAATCTGCGCTACGCGCTTTTGCCATACATTTATTCTACCTCATGGGAAGTAACGAATAAGCAGTCTAGTTTTATGCGAGCTTTAGTAATGGATTTCCCGAATGATCCTAAAGCGTTAGACCTGAATGACGAGTTTATGTTTGGTAAGTCAATCCTTGTAGCTCCTATCGTGAAAGCACAATACACGCCCGAAAAGATTGTAAAGGTAAATGAAGAAGAAGGATGGAATAGAGATAGTGCAAAAGATGCGGATGGCAATATGATTGTTGATTTTACAGCAAAGAAGCGTAGTCAGGTATATCTTCCGACCGGAACTACTTGGTATGATTTCTGGACTAATCAACAATATAAAGGCGGACAAAGAATAGAGCTGGAAACATCTATCGATAATACTCCATTATTTATTAAAGCCGGAAGTATTATTCCATTTGGACCTAAAGTACAGTATGCCACAGAGAAACAATGGGATCACTTGCAACTACGTGTATATACAGGTGTTAACGGGTCATTTGTTCTCTACGAAGATGAATTTGACAATTATAATTATGAAAAGGGAGAATATACTGAGATTCCTATTACATGGAATAATGCTTCCCGCACCTTAATTATCGGAGATCGAAAAGGATCTTATAAAGGGATGTTACTTAGTCGAAAATTCACAATAATTCTTCAGGATGCTACCCAAAAGACAGTTGAATACGATGGCAATAAGTTAGAAGTAAAACTTTGATATATATACTTAAACATAGAATAAAATAAAAAATGAAAAGAATTGTTTGTTTAGTTTTTATAGCCTTTTTTATGTCTCAGGCATATAGTCAGAAAGCAGCAGTGACTAGCCCCGATGGACTATTATCGGTAAATATCTTCCTTGATAACGGGATTCCTACGTATGCCGTTGAATATAAAAATAAGACTATGCTCGAGAAGTCTCCATTAGGAATTATTACAAATGAGGGAGATTTTAGTAAAGGTCTCGAATATATTTCAAAAAAAGAGGGTTCAGTAGATAAAAAATATACACAGGATAAGATAAAGCAATCAGAGATCCATTATAATGCAAATTCTTTGATTTGCACATTTCAGAATCCAAAAGGGAATCAAATATCTATCCTGTTTCAGGTTAGTAACAATAACATTGCTTTCCGTTACGAACTTCCGGAATGGGGTGAGAGAAAGGCTTGTGTTATAGAAAAGGAAGCTACCGGTTTTAAATTTCCTCAATCGACTACAACCTTTTTGTCATATATGATGAGCCCAATGCAAGCCTTTGCTCGTACTTCACCGAGTTACGAAAGTGGTTATACCAATGATGAACAAGTAGGGAAGTCAACTCACGAAAATCAAGGATACGTTTTTCCCGGTCTATTTCGTATAAGTGATGCCGGCTGGGTTCTTATTTCAGAAACAGGAGTCAACAGTTTATATTGTGCATCGCATTTAAGTGATGGTACGCAAGAAGGTTTGTACACAGTCGCATTCCCGGATAAAAGGCAAAACAATGGATTTGGCAGCACTGGCGCTCAGGTTGGTCTGCCCGGTATTACGCCTTGGCGTACGATAACTGTAGGAGAAACTCTCAAGCCAATTGTAGAAACTACTATTCCATTCGATGTTGTTGACCCTTTATACCAAGCAAGTCAATCATATAAATATGGTCGGGCAACTTGGAGTTGGATTGTATGGCAAGATAATAGTATGAATTGGGATGATCAGGTAAAATATATTGATCTGGCCTCCGAAATGGGATATGAATATATTTTGATGGATGCATTATGGGATGTAAATATCGGCTACACAAAAATTGAAGAATTGATAAAATATGCGAAGTCAAAAAATGTAGATGTATTTCTATGGTATAACTCTAATGGTGGCTTTAATGATGCTCCTCAAGGACCAAGAAATAAGATGAATACATCTATTTCACGTAAAGAAGAAATGAAATGGCTAAAGAAAATAGGTGTTAAAGGGCTGAAAGTTGACTTTTTCGGTGGCGATAAGCAAGAGACGATGCGCTTGTACGAAGATATTCTTTCAGATGCTAACGATTATGGGCTGATGATTATTTTCCATGGATGTACTCTTCCTCGTGGTTGGGAACGTATGTATCCGAACTATGTGGGCAGTGAGGCTGTATTGGCTTCTGAAATGCTCGTGTTTTCGGAAGGCATACGAGAAAATGAGGCTTTCTTTTCCACGCTGCATCCGTTTATTCGCAATACAGTAGGATCTATGGAGTTTGGAGGTGTATTCCTGAATAAATACCTGAACAAAGGGAACAAACAAGGACAAAAACGACTGACTACAGATGCTTTTCAGCTGGCAACAGGTATTTTATATCAGAATGCTGTTCAAATGTTTGCTCTTACACCTAATAATCTTACAGATACACAAGGCTTCATTCTTGATTTTATGAAAAAAATACCAACAACTTGGGATGAGACATTATATATTGACGGATATCCGGGAAAATATGCTGTAATTGCCCGTCGTAATAATGACCAATGGTATGTTGCCGGAGTAAATGCCTTAAAGGAGTCCCAGAAGCTAAAATTAAATCTTCCTATGTATGCCGGTAAGAAGATTAAAATGTATAATGATGATAAAAATAGAGAAACCTATTTGAAGGAAATAGAAGTGAAACAGAATGGAGATGTAGAAATATCTATTTTGTCTCAGGGAGGATTTGTATTAACTTATTAAAATAAATTATGAATATAAGATTAATTCTTTTAAGCTGTTTTGTGTGTCTTTTTGTTATTAATTTATCACAGATTAAGGCACAGCACCCACTTATACAGACAAGATATACAGCCGATCCGGCTCCTATGGTTCATAATGATACTGTATTCCTTTACACCACCCATGACGAAGATGATTCTCAGGGATTTAAAATGCTCGACTGGTTGCTTTATACCTCTACGGATATGGTAAACTGGACAGATCATGGGACTGTTGCGTCATTAAAAAGCTTTAGTTGGGTTACAAAGGATAATGGAGCTTGGGCTCAACAAGTTGTTGAACGAAACGGTAAATTCTATATGTATTGTCCGATACACGGGCAAGGTATTGGCGTTTTAGTATCTGATTCTCCTTATGGGCCATTTAAAGATCCTATAAACAAACCACTTGTCTGGCAAAAAGAACATTGGGAGGATATAGACCCTACCGTTCTTATTGACGATGATGGACAGGCATATATGTATTGGGGGAATCCCAATGTTTATTATGTGAAACTGAATGAAGATATGATTTCTTATTCTGGAGATATTGTGAAATTAGATAAGAATCCTGAGCATTATCAGGAAGGGCCATGGGTATATAAACGGAATGGACATTATTATATGGCTTTTGCCGCTACTTGCTGTCCCGAAGGATTAGGGTATGCCATGAGCGACAAACCTACAGGCCCGTGGACAACCAAAGGATACATAATGAAACCAACCCAGCGTACCAGAGGAAACCATCCCGGTATAATCGATTATAAGGGTAGTTCTTATGTGTTTGGGTTGAGTTACGATTTAATGCACCTAGAAACCTTTAAACATCATGAGAGGAGATCTTCGATGGCAGCAAAAATGCATTATAATGCGGATGGAACGATTCAGGAAGTTCCATATTGGACAGAGAATATATTAGAGCAAATTGAATTATTTAATCCGTATCGCAGAGTAGAAGCCGAAACGATGGCTTGGGGATATGGTTTGAAAACGGAAAAGATGCCTGATGGTAGAATTTGTCTTACCGGAATAGATCATAATGAATCATTGTGTGTTCGTGGAGTTGACTTTGGAAAAGGTGCAAAAGAATTTTCAGTACTTGCAGCATGTAATGTAGATGGAGGTCATATTGATATTCGACTAGATAGTACCAGTGGACCTTTGATCGGCACATTAGAAGTAACTCGTTCGGGAGCGATGGACAGATTTAAGCTGATGTCATGTGCAGTAAATGGAGCTAAGGGGGTGCATGATCTTTATTTCTGTTTTAGAAGTACTTCTCAGAAAAACAACTTGTTCTTCCTTGATTATTGGGTATTTAAATAAAAATAAAATTCGAAAGACATATGAAAGAAAAAATATACTTAATAATGTTGGTAATATTTATGCCAACATTATTACAATCACAGAATCCGATCATACAAACGATGTACACTGCCGATCCGGCTCCAATGGTGTATAATGATAGATTATATGTTTATACAACTCATGATGAGGATAACTCTACATGGTTTACAATGAATGATTGGAAGTTGTATTCTACAGATGACATGGTTAACTGGACAGATCATGGTGTAATTCTCAAATATACAGACTTTGAATGGGCTAAAGGTGATGCTTGGGCTCCTCAATGTATCGAGCGTGATGGGAAATTTTATATGTATGTGCCTGTTATATCAGGAATAAATAACAGAGGGGCAATCGGTGTTGCCGTGGCAGATAGTCCGTATGGGCCTTTTTATGATGCTCTTGGCGAGCCTTTCGTGCAAACAGAATGGGGAGATATAGACCCTACAGTATTCATCGATGATGATGGTCAGGCTTATCTTTACTGGGGTAATCCCAAGTTGTACTATGTTAAGCTAAATGAAGATATGATCTCTTATTCGGGCGATGTAGTCCGTGTTCCGATGGTTGCAGAATCATTCGGCAAGAGAGAAAATAATCCGGAAAGACCGACTTCATACGAGGAAGGACCATGGTTGTATAAGCGTAATAATCTTTATTATTTATTTTGGCCGGGAGGACCTTTACCCGAATTTATAGGATATTCGACAAGTAAAAGCCCTATTGGCCCTTGGAAATATGGAGGAATTGTTATGCCGACAGAAGGAAAATCTTTTACAAACCATCCCGCAGTGATCGATTTTAAAGGAAAAACTTACTTTTTCTATCACAATGGAGCTCTGCCCGGTGGAAGCGGTTTCACAAGGTCAGTCTGTGTTGAGGAAATGACGTTTAATGCAGATGGTTCTATTCCTCAATTGAAAATGACTGAAGGAATTAAGCAAGGGATAGGAACACTCAATCCTTATCGAAAAACAGAAGCCGAAACAATTGCTTGGTCTGAAGGTATAAAAGCATCTCAAAATAAACAGGTTGGAGTATTTGTAACAGCAAAAAAAGATGGAGCATACATAAAAGTTAGGGATGTTGATTTCCAAAATAAAGGAGCTTCTAAGTTTTTTGCACGAATAGGAACTACTCATAATGCGAATGTTACACTCGAAATTCGTCAAGATAAACTAGACGGAGCCTTACTTGGCACAATAAAAGTACCACGTACCGGGGGGAGCGACAGGTGGACGTTGGCTTCTATTGATGTGCCTAAGATAACAGGTGTACATGATTTATATTTTGTTTTCAAAGGGCCTCAGAATACTGATATCATGTACTTCGACTATTGGAGGTTTGCTGAATGATGTAATATTTTTTTACCAATTGTTATCTTTTATCTTACTGTTAAATATATACTCTTATATGAAAAAAAATATTCTTTTTATTGTATTGCTTTTTATGTCACTAAATATGTCTATTGTGGCTCAGGATAAGTTTCATGTTTTTTTATGTTTCGGGCAATCCAACATGGAGGGGCATGCGAAGATTGAAGCACAAGATACTATTGATATAGATGGTCGTTTTATGATGTTGCAGACCGTTGACTGTCCTGAACTGGGACGTTTTAAGGGGAACTGGTATAAAGCTATTCCTCCATTAGCACGATGTCATACAGGACTTAGTCCTGCTGATTATTTTGGAAGAACGATGGTGGCAAATCTTCCGTCAGATACGAAGGTTGGGGTAATCAATGTTGCGGTAGGAGGTTGTAGAATAGAACTCTTTGATAAAGAAAATTTTCAATCTTATGTAGATCAATCTCCAGAATGGCTCAAAAACATGGTTAATGAATATGATGGCAATCCTTATGTCCGATTGATAGAGATGGCTAAGCTGGCCCAAAGTCAAGGTGGTGTGATTAAAGGAATATTACTTCATCAAGGAGAATCTAATAACGGAGAGACTGATTGGCCGGAAAAAGTCAGAAAAGTATATGACAATATACTAAAAGATCTCAATTTCGAGCCGAATTCAATCCCCTTACTAGCCGGAGAACTATTAGATGAAGAACAATATGGCGCATGCGCAAACATGAATTTAATAATAAATACTTTACCCAACGTTATACCGAATGCCCATGTTATTTCTTCAAAAGGATGCGAAGGGGTTAAAGACCGATTGCATTTTAGCGCTGCCGGATATCGAACTTTAGGAAGTAGATATGCGGAAAAAATGCTGCAATTGTATAACGAAAATTCATTAAAGAAGTAATTAAAGTGTACTTATGGAAAAATATTATTCTAGATTATTATTCACGGCCCTTTTCTTGTTTTCTTTGATATCGTGTAATCATAATAAACATATCGAAGTCACTCCATGGGAGATAGGAGCTTTTGAATCCCAGAAATATAGAAATATTTTTACTGAATTAGGATACTCGAAAGAACAGGTTGATGAGAAATTACAGGGAATATTTCAAGGTATCTTTTTCGGTCCGAACAAGATTTACTTTGAAGTAGGAGATTCGATGGCTTACATATCAGATGTCAAAAATAATGATGTGCGGACAGAAGGAATGTCTTATGGAATGATGATTGCCGTACAGCTGAACAAAAAGGATGTTTTTGATCGCTTGTGGCGTTGGAGTAAAAAAAATATGCAACATCAAGATGGCCCTTTTGAAGGTTATTTCGCATGGAGTTGCAAAACTGATGGAACACCTAATGCACAAGGTCCGGCCTCTGATGGAGAGCTCTATTATGTTACGTCTTTGATATTTGCTTCTAATCTTTGGGGAAATGATGAAGGTATCGATTATTTGAAAGAAGCTCAGAATATACTTAACTGTTCGATGAACAAGGGTGGGGGAAAGGATGGAGTGACGAATCTTATCGATGCAGAGCACAAACTGATTACTTTTGTGCCTTTCAGAGGTGCTGCTTTGTTTACCGATCCATCGTATCACATTCCTGTATTCTATGAAGTTTGGGCTAAATGGGCAGAAGATGGACGCTCTGAATATTGGAAAGAATGTGCTCGTTCTAGCCGAGACTATCTGCATAAGGCTGTACATCCTGTTACAGGCTTAACTCCTGATTATTCATATTACGACGGAAGACCATTTCGGACTGAATATGGTATTGTCGGAGAAGATTTTCGATTTGACTCATGGAGAGTCCCTCTGAATATAGCATTAGATTATTCGTGGAGTTGTGCAGATAAAGAATGGCAACAAGACTATGGTACTAAGATACAAAGTTTCTTGTACTCTCAGGGGTTGGAAACGTTTGTAGACCAATATACGATTGATGGAGGAATGGTTTCTGATACATTACCGGCAGGGAACTATAAAAAGAATTTAAGACACTCCTTAGGATTAGTTGCTACAAGTGCTGCCGCAACTACAATGTCTACTTATCCTAAGCGGAGTGAATTTGTTCATCATCTTTGGAATTCTGAACATAAGCCATACGAAGATGGATTTTTCGATGCATATTATGATGGACTATTGTATTTGTTTGCTTTTATGCACTTAAGTGGAAACTATAAAATAATATTTCCGTCCTAACTATTAAATATCTAATTATTATGAAAAACTGTATTTTGCTGTTTATTTTAGTTCTGTCTATTGCCTCTAATGTCGTAGCACAAGACCTAGAGGGAAGTATTTCGTCTGAGTACAATATTCCTGAAGGTCAATACCCTATAGTGAATAAAGATTTAAGTGCTACATTTCGTATCCAAGCTCCTTCTGCGCAAAGCATGCAAGTTGATATCTGCGGAAAGAAATATCCGATGACAAAAGATGCCGCCGGTATATGGGAAGCAACAACCGACCCATTGGTTGTAGGATTTCATTACTACTTTTTATTGATAGATGGAGTATCTGTAGTGGATCCGGCCAGTCAAACATTTTTTGGTTGTGGAAGGATGGCGAGCGGTATAGAAATTCCAGAACCTAGAGCAGAATCTGCCTATTATTCGTATCAAAAAGATATTCCTCATGGGCAAGTTAGAGAATGTTATTATTTCTCGAAAGTAGAAGGGAAACAACGTAGATGTTTTCTATATACGCCTGCCGAATATGAAACGAATCCTACAAAACGTTATCCTGTATTGTATCTTCAACACGGTATGGGTGAAGATGAAACCGGCTGGAGCAGACAAGGGAAAATGGCATTTATTTTAGATAACCAGATAAGTGAAAAGAAGTGTGTTCCGATGATTGTTGTAATGGATTATGGCAATTGCGGATATATACATGGAACTAAAAAAGGAGAATCTCAAAAGGAGTTTGGAGCATTATTTACCCCAATACTTATAAATGATATTATACCTTATATTGATTCAAATTTTCGCACACTTTCGGATAGAGATAACAGAGCCATGGCTGGTTTGTCGTGGGGAGGTCATCAGGCATTTGAGACTACATTGAATAATATAGATAAATTTTCGCATATAGGAGCTTTTAGTGGTGCTCTTTTCTTTTTGAAAGAAGATAATCTAAAGAAAGCCTATAATGGTGTTTTTGCGCAGCCTAATGTTTTCAATAAAAAAGTTCATACTCTTTTCTTAGGTATGGGCTCAGAAGAGGGTATGGGCAGTAAACGCATCAGTGAGTTCTTAAAAGCGAATGGGATAAATAATACATATTATGAATCTGCAGGAACTCATCATGAGTGGCTTACATGGAGACGGTGTCTTAATCAATTTTTACCTCTAATATTCAAACAAAATTAGTGGTAGGACAGGAGTACTTCATAAGGATTTGATGTATGGAAGAACAGCCTCTATAATTTTGTTAGACGAATATTTCAATAATAAAAGTTTTACGTATTAGAGGATATAATATAAATGCTAGTTAAGTATTTAACTATCTGTATCTTTATTCTGGTTGTTGTCTATTTATACTTTTGTCGGATGGCACAATATTATATAATGAATATGAGTCGGATAAATAATTATAAAAAAGATGGTATATTTGCATCCAATAAGTGTTCATTGTACACTCTATTGTTTGTTTTTAATTTAAATAAATTGAGATGACACCATCATTCTATAAAGAACAAGAAAAATTTTATATATCCGTCGACTGTATAATACTTGGTTTTAAAGATGATAAAATGTACTTACTTATTTCGAAGCGAAAATTTAACCCATTAGAAGGTCATGATACACTCATGGGTGGATTTTTGCGTTCGAACGAACATCTTAATGAAACGATTTCTCGTGTTGTTTATGAATATACCGGTATTCAGAACGTATATATGGAAGAGGTTGGTGTATATGGCGATATTAATCGTGATGCCGGAGAACGGGTTGTGTCCATTGCATATTATGCATTGATTGATCTGGAGTTGTTCGATGATAAACTTTGTAAGGTTCACAATGCCAGATGGGAAGAAGTGGATAAAGTTGGAGAATTAGTTTTCGACCATAACCAGATGCTATCAGATACATTAGTGATACTTAGACGAAAAGCTGCGACTCAGCCTATCGGTTTCAATTTATTACCTGAAAAATTTACTTTACCTCAATTGCAATCCCTTTATGAAGCAATCTATCAAACAAAATTAGATAAACGTAATTTTAGAAAGAAGATGCTGGAAATGAATGTTTTGGAAAAGCAACAGGATAAAGATAAATCAACCTCGAAGCGAGGTGCTTTTTACTACAAATTCAACAAAGAAAAATATGATGAATTATTGAAAAAGGGGTATTCCTTTTTTTCATATGTTGATTAATACTGGTTACATATCCATTAATATTATCGCAAAAAAGAACCAAGACTAGCCAAGTCTTGGTTCTTTTTATCTTAGTTTAAAGATAATGTTAAATAGCTATTTATCTTCTAATAACCTAACCTCTACAATTTTCGGTGTTGTATGCTCCTTGTTTGCAGTAAACTTAATATCTAATATATCTTTTGTCATCTCGCTTGGAGGGATATCTAAGAGTATGAATTGCATTCCGGATTCAGTCTTACGATCCATAATTAGATTCTCAAGCTTCTCTCCATTGATCGAAATTTCATACATACCTAGTTTATCAGAAGCCAGATATTTTACATATAAAATTTTTGCTTTTTTGTCTCTGTTTCTCATTTGATAACTAAACCAACCTTTAGCTTCTCGCCAGTGAACGTTCTCGAAAGATCCGGCATTCGATTCTTCGAATTTTATAAAGTGATCTGATTCCGGTTGCTGTTCTCCACACGCTACTTTATCTATGGTTTTAGAGTCCAATTTTATACGTTCTTGTTCCTTTCGCTTTATTTGTTCATGCAAACTAGCCAATCCTTCAGTTGTTGTTTGTGGTAAATATATAATATAGCGAGATTCATGCAATCTGAAAAAAGGGATAAATTCCAATTCTGACGGATATTCGGTTGAATAAAGGCTACTCAAATTGAAAGTCAAAGGCTTACCCGGTACAGGTTTAATTTTCGAAGTAATATCATCTTTATCGCTAACCAATAGAGGCATTTCGGATAAAGGGAGAAGAGTTCCGTGTGCGATGTGTCCACCACGGCTATCATCTGCAAATAAGCCGGTCATGTCTTCTACACCTGTTTTCGCTGCAAGAACAATTGGTCCATATCGAAATGAATAGTAATTTGATTTGTCAGGAAGTTGCTCTGCAACAATAGTCATCGGTAATTCTACACTTATGCGATCTCCTTTTTGCCAAGTTCTTTTTATTCCGATATAACCATCCTTTTCAACTCCAGGATATGTTTTTCCATTCAGTTTAATTTTCATTGTTCCTTTTTCTACCCATGATGGGTATCGTACATATACTGTAAATTCACTTTTTTTCTTAGGGTTTACAGTGATTTCTGTTTTTGATTCGTCGGGGAATTTGTTATCCTGAACAATCTCAACATTTCTATCTTTCCAGTTTAATAAAGACGGAATGAATAGGTTTACATATAAAGCATCACTTGTGTGTGCATAAATCATTTCTCCATATTTTGCATGGCTTTCTATTCCTGACCCAACACAGCACCACATACTGGTTTGAGGCTGAGAATATACACGATAATGTCCGGGGCGCATTTGTGTGAAATAAACTAAGCCTCCGGTTTGAGGATTTTGACTTGAAAGGATATGATTATATAATGCTTTTTCGTAATAATCGATATATTTCTTATCTAAGGATGTTTGATAAAACATTTTAGATAGACGGAGCATATTGTATGTATTGCAAGTCTCGGGGCCTTCATTACTTGTTATCATACTCGAAAAATCATTTGTTGGGTGGAAATGTTCTCTTACACTATTTCCGCCTATACATACCGAGCGATGCTCTACTACAGTTTCCCAAAAGAAACGGGAAGCTTCTGACCAAGATTCATTCCCTTCGATATCAGCAATACGTTTAAAACCTAAAACTTTAGGAATTTGCGTATTCGCATGTAAGCCTGTTAGTTTATCTTCATGAGCTAATAATGGGTTTAGTATTAATTGGTGAGAAAACTGATGGGCTAATTTCAAATATTTTTCATTTTGCGTTATTACAGCAACATCCGCAAAAGTTTCGTTCAGTCCACCGTGTTCGCTACGCAGCATATCTTGTATTTGCTCTTCTGACAGATTAGATACTAATTTTACAGCCCAGTCTGTCATTTTAATCAACATATCCTTTGCTGTCTCATTCCCTGCAATAAGGTAGGCATCACGTAATCCCGCATAAGTCTTATGAATATTGTAGAGAGGAACCCACCTGTTATTTAACCCAAAACCAGAGGCTTGGATATCTCCTTTCGCTATTTCATCCCAAATAGCCTTTCCTCCCGGAACACCTCCGATGTACCCATTGCCATTTTCATCCTGACATCGTTTCAATTCGCTTATCATATAGTCAAGACGATCTTTTATCTGTTGATCTCCTGTAGAAGCATACATCAAAGCCAAAGCCGAAACATAATGTCCTCCGATGTGTCCATCAAGGCCTGTGTTTTCCCAGTTCGTGTAACTCTCAGCTTTTTTTTGCAATCCTGCTTCTCTTATAAATGGAGCTAAAAGTCTATCTGCATCTAAATCTAAAAGATATTTCTTATCAAGATCCTGTGCTCTTTTGAAAGGACTATCCAATAACGTTATGTCTTTCAGATCAAAATATTTTATTTTAGGAGTAGTTTCCTGGGCACAAAGTTGAATGACGCAAATGAATGAGAATATTGTTGTAAATAATTTCTTCATTGATATTGATTTAATTTCTATACATAAATACTATAAAAAATAGACAAGCTGATATACTTCTAGTTGGTTTGGTTAACGAGCCATTCTGTATATCAGCTTTGCTTTTTTATATTACTTCAGATATTCTTTGACCTGTTTATATACATTATCAGGTGTAAACCCTAGTTTTTCGTCGAGTACTTTGTAGGGAGCGGAAAACCCGAAAGAATTCATACCCCAGATTTTGCCATTGTCGCCAACGAGCCCAAGTAATGTCACAGGTAGGCCGGCAGTCAATCCGAACTTTTTCTTGTCCTGCGGCAATACGCTCTGTTGGTATTCTTTGCTTTGTGTGCGGAATAGCCCCTCGGATGGAACGGAAACAATACGCGTTTTTATGCCGTCTTCTTTCAGCAGCTTAGCCCCGTCAACGAGTGTCGATACTTCCGATCCTGAAGCCAGCAGGATGATGTCATAGTTCGCATCTTCCTCCACTATATATGCTCCCTTCTCGGCTTGAAGGGCTTCTGCATATCTGTCTTCTTTTGCCGGCAGGTCATTGATGTTCTGACGGGAGAAAATCAGTCCTGTCGGGCTTGTTTGATTTTCCATTGCCATTTTCCAAGAAACCGTCGCCTCTGTAACATCCGCCGGACGCAGTACCAGCATGGAGTTGTGTCCGTTGTGATTTTGCAATTTCTCCAACAGACGAATCTGAGCTTCTTGCTCTACGGGTTCATGTGTCGGTCCGTCTTCTCCTACACGGAAAGCATCATGCGTCCAAATAAACTTAACAGGCAGTTCCATCAGAGCAGCCAGACGTATGGCGGGTTTCATGTAGTCAGAGAACACAAAGAAGGTTGCACAAGCTGAAATAATACCGCCATGCAATGTCATGCCGATACACAGACAAGCCATTGTCAGTTCCGATACCCCTGCCTGCAGGAATGCTCCTGAGAAGTCCCCTTTTTTCATGCTGTGGGTATGTTTCAAGAAGCCGTCTGTTTTATCCGAGTTGGAAAGGTCGGCGGAGGAAACAACCATGTTCTCCACTTGCTTTGCCAATACACCCAGTACGGTTGCTGATGCCGCCCGAGTTGCCTGATTAGGTTTTTGCTCTATGGCTGCCCAGTCGATTGCCGGGGTATAGCCGCTAAACCATTTCTGCATTTTTTCGGCAAGTTCAGGGTTTTGTTTTGCCCAGGCTTCTTTTTCGGCGTGTTTTTTTGCTACTATTTCCTCGAGTTCAGCCTTGCGTTTGGCGTAGAGTTCTTTTACCTCCGGGAAAATAACGAACGGATTTGTGGGGTCACCTCCGAGGTTTTCGATTGTTTTCTCGAAAGAAGCCCCGGCAGCACTTAAGGGTTGTCCGTGAGTCTCAGTTTCATTTTCAAAGCTTGATCCGTCTGCTTTAAGCGCACCTTTCCCCATAATTGTTTTACCGATGATAAGAGTCGGCCTTTCTTTTTCAGCTTTAGCTTCTGTCAGAGCGGCACGTATTTCGGATGCGTCATTACCTTTGATGGTGATCACTCTCCATCCCCAAGCCTGATATTTAGCGGCAACATCCTCTTCGGTTACTTCTTTTGTTTTGGTAGATAACTGTATTCCGTTCGAATCATAGAACATGATCAGGTTATCGAGTCCCAGGTGTCCGGCGGTACGTCCTGCTCCCTGCGAGATCTCTTCCTGAATACCACCATCGGAAATAAAAGCATATATTGTTTGATCCATACGTTCACCAAATCGATGCTTTAAGAATTTCGCAGCGATTGCTGCTCCTACGGCAAAAGTATGTCCCTGCCCCAGTGGTCCGGATGTATTTTCTATTCCGCGGTTGATATCTCTCTCGGGGTGTCCGGGAGTAACGCTTCCCCATTGGCGGAATTGTTGTAAGTCTTCGAGTGTGAATTTTCCTGTCAGGCACAGCGTGCTGTAAAGCATCGGTGACATGTGTCCGGGATCGAGGAAAAAACGGTCACGACCTTCCCATGTCGGGTCTTGCGGATCGTAAACGAGAAATTCAGTGAATAAAACATTGATGAAGTCCGCTCCACCCATTGCTCCACCCGGGTGTCCTGACTTCGCTTTTTCAACCATAGAAGCCGACAGTATACGAATATTGTCTGCACTTTTGTTTAATAAATCAATAGAACTCATTGTTAAATATTTTGATGTTTCGAAGTTTAATCAGAGAAATTATATTTGTAAAACAAAGGCTTTTTAGATATAAACTTTCATTTTCATCAGTAAAGCCTCTTTGCTTTCAATTATTGTTTTTCTCAATGATCATATTTCAAATTTACGAAACATTAAAAATAATAATTACAGAATCCATTCCTTTTACAATCGTATATAGTGCTTTCGACTTCTATTATGTCGCATATTCGTTCTTTTATGTTGCATCTCAACTTTCTCCCCTCTCTGCATATTCTGTAGGGGTGCATCCATAGAATTTCTTAAATGCAACTGCAAAAATAGTAGGGTTTGAAAAACCTGTAGCATAAGCAACCTGTGATATATTCACTTTCTTCTCAACTAACAATTTTGCAGCTTGTTTTAATCGTACATTTCGAATAAAGTCGCTGGTAGTTATCCCTGTTATTTCTTTAAGCTTTCGATGTAGTTGCGTACGACTGATGCCAACTTCTTTAGATAGAGCTTCAATACTGAATTTAGAATTGTCTATATTTTTATTAATAAGAGTCATCAGTCGCTCAATAAATAGGTCGTCATTCGATTTAATATCTAAAGGAGTCACTTTCTCTTCCAGCTCTTTTACCCCTACAAATTTACCTTTCAATAATGATCTGTTTGATATCAGATTATTACAAAGGAAGAGCAGTTCTTCCATCAGAAACGGTTTATCCATAAAGCCATCGGCACCTACATTCCAGCCCATCATGCGACTATCCGCTTCAACCTGAGAAGTTAACAGAATGACCGGGATATGACTTATATTCTCATTGTTTCTGATTTTCTTGAGTAGAGTGAAGCCATCCATCTCGGGCATAGCTACGTCCGATATCACCAAGTCGATGCGTTCTTGTAGTAATATTTGCAAAGCCTCGTTGCCATTATTTGCCGTAACAACTTTATAACTCGCACTTAATTCTCTTTGTATATATTCTTGTAGTCCTTCATCATCATCTACAACTAATATCCGTTGTCTTTTTTTATTTTTAATTGCTACTGTTGGATGATCTTTTTCTTCCCAACAAATAGGGGTTTCCAATGCAAAGCGGATAGTTTCACTTTGCTGAACAATATCTTCTTTTGTGAAGTGTTCATTCCCTATAGGGATACGAACGGTAAAGCAGCTACCCTGTATGTCCTTCCTATTAGAAGCCTTTATCGTGCCATGGTGAAGTTCCACTAATAGTTTACATAAGTTCAGTCCTATACCGAATCCTAATGGATTGTACGGCTCTGCTTGATAAAATCGTTCGAAGATACGTTCAACCTCTTTCTCGTTTAATCCTAATCCCGAGTCAATGATATTAATTTCAGCATACTTTCTTGCATTCCCTGCATCTTCGGATTTAATAGCTGCGAGGGTTATTTTAATTTCGCCTCCATCCTTAGTATATTTGAATGCGTTTATGAGCAAATTCATCAATACCTTGTCGAAGTTGTTTCTGTCAATCCATACCGGAAGACGATCTTCTGATGATTCGAAAGTAAACTTTATATTTCGTTTATTTGCTTGGTAATCAAAAACAAGGGTTAGATCCTTTATAAATCCGACCATATCTGTTTCCTGACATGCAATCTTCATCTGTCCTTTGTCTATCTTTCTAATATCCAAAAGCTGGTTTATAAGGCTCATTATCCGATGTGCATTACGCTGTATTGTTTCTAATAACTTTTTTGTTTTCTCATCATATTCGGTTTTTAGTAATTCAGATAATGGGCTTATAATTAATGTAGTAGGTGATCGTATTTCATGTGCAATATTAATGAAGAATTTTAATTTATCTTCATTGTTTTGTTCTTCTCTACGTCTTTGTTGACGTTTCTGCCATGTATAGACAATACCTGTTAATATTCCGATAAAAAGTAATACATATAAGGACGTTGCCCAAGTAGTACTGTACCAAGGTGGGGATATTTTTATATTTAGAGTCTTGATAGAGGAGTAAGCATTGTTTTCGAAAGCTCTTACCTCTAAGGTATAATTTCCAGGAGATAAAAAGTTATATGTTATACGATTCTCTCCCGGAAATGTAGATATCCATTCTTCATTCATTCCCAGTAGGCGATATTCAAAAATCACATTCTCCGGATTATGATAATTCATTGTAGAAAATTCCAGAGAAAAAGACTTTTCGTTATAGGATAGGTTTATCTCTGAAGCATCAAACAGTCTAGTCTCGGATATCGGTTTGCCTTTTATTATTTTATCTGCACTGACGGATACATTATTTATGTATAAATGAGTCAGTTTGGGTTGAAAGTCTAAGTTTAGAGCCTTAATTGAATCCGGTAAGAATTTGGTTACTCCATATAACCCACCGAAATATAAATATCCCATCTTATCTTGTAGAAAAATGTTCTTTGAGAATTCTCTATCAACTAGTCCATTCCCTGTGTAGTAACATGCGATACGTCCGGTCTCTATATTTAACTGGAATATTCCGTTTAGTGTACTTCCCCAAATGTTGTTCCCCTTAGCATCAGTGCCTAGTCCGCATATAATGTTGTTAGGCAAACCTTCTTCCATTCCATAATGTTCTATCTTTTTTGTTTTCTTGTCATATTTGTATAATCCATTATTTGTTCCAATCCAAATGTTTTTTTTCTTATCTTCCATTAGAGTGGTGCAAATCATAGAAGAAAGAGATGCATCATCGCTATAGTGAAGGAAGATACTCTTATCGGGATCATAGCAGTCTACACCTATACTATGTGCAAGCCAAATAAGCCCATCGGAGTCACACAAAATATCATTAATCCAGTTGTTAGATAAAACCTGACCATTTGCTAAACGAGTTTTATCCGATATCAATATCCATTTTTTTGTTTCAATATTATAGCGAATGAAACCTTCACCGAGTACAGATATATATACATTTTTCTTTTTATCTTCAGCTATGGCAACAACAGATTTGCCCTCGAAGGATGGATATTTAGCACTCCTCCCACTTTTTTTATCAAAAGTATAAACCCCTCCTTGATAGCTTCCTATCCAAAATGTACCGCTGATATCCTCATACATGGTCGAAACATCTTTTTGGATATTATAAGACTTCAGAATCTTACCTCTGTTGTTTATCTTATGAAGTTTACCATTGTCCGTTCCTAGCCACAATTCATTTTCACGGTCTTGATATAATGAAGTGATAGACCCTGTCTCTCCATTTTCTTTAAAATACCAAAAATCGAACTGAGTAGGCTCATTTAAGCCCATCAATAACCCTTTCTGGTTGCACCCAAACCATAAGTTTCCTTTGTTGTCTTCAAAAAAAGTTGTAATACGTTCCTTTATAGGATTGTCATATCCATTTTTAAGTTTGGAAGGCGTAACCAGGGTCATCGTATTGGTGTCTATATATTTCAATCCTTGTCCTAAGGTGTTGACGTATACCATTCCGTCTTTAAGGCAAGCGATGCCTCGTATATTTACATTGGGTTCGTCATTTTTGATACGCATAAAGTCTTGGCGGATTATATCCCATAGAAATACGCAGGAGCTTGTTGCAACAAACATTCTACCCATGTGGTCTTCTGTTATTCCATAGACTTTATATTGTGGGTCGATAGGCAAATCATAAGTTTTCACGCTTTTTTTATCTGGAGAAATGCATGCCATACGACTTTCTGATAATACTATCCATATTTGATGTGCTCGGTCTTCAAAAATATGGTTCGAATAAGGGATGGCCAACAGCTTATTTACATCTGTAAGAGACGTTGCTGTCATTGTTTGTTTATTAATAGAGTAAAGACCATAGCCTCCTGTTACAATCCAGATTTCTCCACTATGCAGTTGTATGATTCCTCTGACTGATGGATGTGTATTATCGGGGAATTTGACGTGAATGAATGAGTCTTTGTAAGGATTGTAATATTCTAATCCCCTATTGGCTCCGATCCAGAGAGAGCCGGAGTCATCTGTAAAAAAAGTTTCGATATAATTACCGGATAAGGATGTGGAGTCTTTATCGTTGTAGAAATAATGAGTGAAACTCCATCCATCAAACTTATTTAATCCGTTTTCGGTAGCTATCCAAATAAATCCTGAAGAATCCTGAGTAATTCGGGTGATTAGGTTGCTCGATAATTTTCCTAATCCATAAAAGCGTTCCTGTTGAGCTAAGCTTAAACTTATGGAGACGCAAGAAAGGGCAAAAAACAAAAAAAGGCGTTTGCTCATGTATTTTAGATTTTCGGTATTAGAATGTGAAACAAAAATAAAGAATTAAACAATGAAAAAGGGAACAAAATAAACATATTTTGTTCCATGTGCAACATAAGCTATGGTTTGTGAAACGTAACGAGTGTTTTGTGTTTTTGTTTTGACGTTTTGTGTTGGTTTCTTCTGCTTTAGGAGCATAGGTATTAATAACTGTATAATTACATGCACGTTTCTTTAAATTTCAAATATTAGTATAATTTTCGCTAAATCGGCACATGTACCAATTCGATTGTAAGTGCAAATGTATCGCATTTATGCTAACATTGACTTTCTCGATAGAACAGCCTATTTTTTTGAGGTCAAGCTCTTTTGTAAAAAGAAGTGCTATAATCCTCTTTTATGCTTTCGAGAATCTGAAGAAACAATATAGATATAAAGTGAAACATCTTAGAGTTGTTGCGAAACATACGATAGCGTAACCTGTATCAATAATAGTTTCCTCCCTTTTGTTAATGATTTAATTTTACAATGCAGAAAGTCCTTAGTCTGAGACGTGTGAAGACCGGGATAATAAGCCTAAATTAATAAAGACCCTGGTGTCGCTAGTACTCATTGCTCAATTTGTAAAATCGATGAGGATAAATCTAAATATGAACTGGAAGACAATGTGATTAACAAGATTAATATGGAAATCGAAGAACGGTATTTGAATGATAAATAACGTTGCTCTAAAAATGATATTAATAAATATATAATATAGAAAAATCATTATCATGAAATTATTAACACCTATTCTTAGTTTTAGCTTAATGCTTTTATTGCTCTGCTGTGTTCAGGCTAAATCGACAAGTGATGACAAAACTCCATCTTTGAAAAAGGCATTAGACGGAAAGTTTTATATCGGAACGGCTTTAAATCTGAATCAGATACAAGGTCGCGATACAGCGTCTTTGAGAATTGTAAAAGATCAGTTTGCTGCCATTGTAGCAGAAAATTGCATGAAAAGCATGTATATGCAGCCCAAAGAAGGAGAGTTCTTTTTTGATGATGCAGATAAGTTTGTTGAATTAGGTGAGCAGAATCACCTTTTTGTCACAGGGCATTGTCTTATCTGGCATTCTCAGGCTCCCTCGTGGTTCTTTACCGATGATAAAGGAAAAGACGTTTCGCCTGAAGTCTTAAAAGAAAGGATGAAAAATCATATAACAACAATTGTGAGTCGTTATAAAGGACGCATAAAAGGTTGGGATGTTGTTAACGAAGCGATATTAGATAATGGAGAGTTTCGCAAAAGTAAATTCTATGAGATATTGGGTGAAGAATTCATTCCGTTAGCATTTCAATATGCTCACGAAGCTGATCCCGATGCAGAGCTTTATTACAACGACTATAACGAATGGCTTAACGAGAAGCGTGATGCAATTGTGAATCTAGTTAAGGCTTTAAAAGAAAAAGGTATTCGTATCGACGGCGTTGGTATGCAAGGTCACGTAGGATTAGATTCTCCGACATTAGCCGATTATAAGGCGGCGATAGATGCCTATACTGCATTGGGTGTGAAAGTTATGATTACAGAATTTGAATTGAGTGCATTGCCTTCTCCGCGCTTTAATGTAGGAGCTAATATCTCGGATACAGAAGCTTATCGGAAGGAGATGAATCCTTATGTTGAAGCTTTGCCCGATTCTGTTTCAGATATTTGGAGTAAGCGGATGTTGGAATATTTTACACTTTTTCTGGATAATTCTGATAAAGTGAGTAGGGTAACTATGTGGGGTGTAACGGATGGTGATTCTTGGAAAAATAATTTCCCCATGAGAGGCCGTACAGATTATCCATTATTGTTTGATAGAAGTTATAAAGCCAAACCTGTTGTTCAGAGTATAATAGATGAGGCAATGTCTAAAAAAAATAGAGTAGCAATATCAACTGACAAATAAAGGAAAAATGAAAATACCTAAATACTTAGTTCCTGATGCTTATATGGCAGATCCTGCTGTCCATGTTTTTGATGGAAGATTGTATATATATCCCTCACACGATTGGGAAAGTGGAATCGAAGAAAATGATAATGGAGATCACTTCGATATGAAGGATTATCATGTGTTTTCTACTGACGATATCGAAAATGGTGTCCTTACAGATCATGGTGTTGTGTTAGATACAGCAGATATCTCTTGGGCTGGTCGTCAATTGTGGGATTGTGATGTAGCATGTAAAGATGGTAAATATTATATGTATTTTCCACTGAAGGATCAAAATGATATTTTTCGTATAGGAGTAGCTATTAGCTATAAGCCCGAAGGACCATTCATTCCAGAGGAAAATCCAATAAAGGGAAGTTATAGTATAGATCCTGCTATTTGGGAAGAAAATGGAGAATACTATATGTACTTTGGTGGATTATGGGGTGGACAGCTTCAGCGTTATCGTAACAACAAAGCGCTTGAATGTGCTGTTCAGCCCGAAGGGAAAGATTTAGCTCTATGTCCTAAAGTTGTAAAATTGAGTGTAGATATGCTTGGATTTGCAGAAGAACCTCGCGATGTTCTAATCTTAGATGAGAACGGAGACCCATTGACGGCAGGGGATACAGAGCGACGTTTTTTTGAAGCATCGTGGATGCATAAATACAATGGTAAATATTACTTTTCATACTCCACTGGTGATACACATTTATTGTGTTATGCTACCGGAGATAATCCGTATGGTCCTTTTGTGTATCAAGGAGTAATTCTTACTCCGGTTATCGGTTGGACTACTCATCATGCAATTGCCGAATTCAAAGGGAAGTGGTATTTATTTTACCATGACTGTGTACCATCTGGAGGGAAAACATGGTTGCGTAGCCTTAAGGTGGTAGAACTAGAATATGATAGCAAAGGTAAAATTAAAACGATTGAAGGTACACTTAATTAGTTGCTTTATATACAAAGGACGATAACTCTTTTTTTATGCAATCGATTATAAATAATATAAAAAAGCCAATTATTCGCTTTCTCTCTGATATAGAGAGTCTTTTTAGTGAAAGAAAATGTAATGTGCAACATAGAAGATTGAAAATGCAACAATCGGTATGGTTGTAATTACTTGTGCGATTGTAAAAGAAACAAGTTTTTATCCTTTAATTTTTATAGATATATAGCTTTGTAATGTTATCGCTAAAGCGTAAAACCATATATATAATAACTTAATTCATATCATGAAAAAAAATGTAATTGCTATTATTACAGGTATACTCTTATTTAGTCCTTTTAGTTTGAGCAGTCAGACTAAAGCAAACAAAAAACTTCAAAAGGGGGTTCCTACTTTTTCCAAATTTATTTATCAAGGGAATGATAAGGTTTATAACGAAAACCCTTTAAAAAGCAATGAGTTTTATACACCTATTTTGCAAGGGTGTTATCCCGATCCGAGTATTACTCGTAAAGGTGATGACTATTATTTGGTCAACTCATCTTTTGCTTTTTTTCCGGGAGTACCAATCTTTCATAGTAAAGATTTAGTTAATTGGACACAAATAGGAAATGTATTAGAAAGACCAACCCAATTAAAAGTACAAGATATAGAAATGAGTGCTGGGGTATATGCTCCAGATATTGCATACAATCCTCATAATGATACTTTCTATATGATCACGACTCATATTGGAGGAGGTTTGGGCAATATTGTTGTTAAGACTAAAGATCCTCGACAAGGATGGGGCGACCCGATCCGTCTAGAGTTTAATGGAATTGATCCGGCATTATTCTTTGATGATGACGGCAAAGCTTATTTAGTACACAATGATGCTCCGGATCATGGCAAAGAATTGTATTCTGGTCACAGGGTTATTAAACAATGGGAATATGATGTAGAAAACGATAGAGTGATTCCTGGTACAGATAAAATAATCGTAGATGGGGGTGTGGATATAACAAAGAGACCTATATGGATAGAAGGCCCTCATATATATAAAAAAGATGGTCGCTATTTTTTGATGTGTGCAGAAGGAGGTACTGGCGATTGGCATAGTGAAGTGATTTTTGTTAGCGAAAATCCTCGCGGGCCATTTAAGCCGGCAGCCAACAATCCAATACTGACTCAAAGATATTTTGCAAAAGATAGAAAAGATAAAGTAGATTGGGCAGGACATGCCGATTTAGTACAAGCTCCTGATGGGAAGTATTATGGTGTGTTTTTAGCAATTCGTCCTAATAATAAACAAAGAGTGAATTCAGGTAGAGAAACATTTATATTACCTGTAGACTGGAGTGGAGAATTCCCTGTTTTCGAGAATGGTCTTATTCCTCTATCGCCTAAATTGAAAATGCCGGAAGGTGTACAAAATCAAACAGGAATGAATGGTTTCTTTCCTAATGGAAATTTTACTTTTAACGACGATTTTTCAAGCAAGAGTTTAGATCATAGATGGATAGCAGTAAGAGGTCCTCGTGAGGATTTTGTGAATATTACAAAAGATGGTTTACAGATAAAGCCATTCCAGACAAATATCAAAGAGCGTAAGCCTATTTCAGCTTTATTTCATAGACAGCAACATAAAACATTTTCAACGACAGTGGATATGAATTATGTACCTGCCTCTGAAACTGATTTAGCAGGAATCGTTTGTTATCAAAAAGAATCGTTCAACTATGTATTTGGTGTTACACAAAAAGGAAACGACTCTTATATCTTGCTTGTCAGAACAGATAAGAATAAGTCTACTCTTGTAGCCAGTGAAAAAATTGATGTAAGCAAACCAATAAAATTGCAGGTTGAAGCAGACGAAGATAATTATAAATTTAATTACTCTGTTTATAATCAGGTATTTAAGAATGTTGGAGGAACTGTTTCCGGTGATATTCTTTCCACAGATGTTGCCGGTGGTTTTACTGGAGCATTGATCGGTTTATATTCAACATCTTCAAATGATTTTCAACCATAAGCTTTTGCTTATTTGCATATAAACTTTTTTTTGACGTAGTGGAGAAATTAGACTAAATTATATATTTAGGAATATATTATTCACTACGTCGACAGTTACCTGAAAAATTTAATACCATCTTCCCAGGCATTTTACTACAGCAAATACTATTAGAAAAAACAGAAAACGAAAACCAAAACTGTGGTGATAAAAAATACTGTCTGAGATAATAATTGTAAATAATACACTTAAAATCACCTTAAATTGTAATACTATATGAGAAAAAATACTATTTTTTAAAAATACCAATAAATTGAAGAAAATGTAGCTAGACAATACTCTATGTTATGTTTTCTATGATCAATAACCCCCTAGATCTAAATGCTGATTTGACAAATTCTCGATGAGAGTATGCTAATGTGTTTTTTAATAATAGGCATTCACTTATTATTTAATTTTTAATCCATGAAAACTAATATTGATGACAGCTAACTTTTATAATCCTATTAGATTGATATTAAGAATCGATCATATTATGATAAATTAAAATTGTTAATCATATTAAACTAATAGTAATGAATAATAAAACAAAACGAGCTTGGAAAATTCCCTGCATAAGTTTACTCCTGCTATTTATTTGCTTTGCAGCATACGCGCAGAAAGGAACTGTTATTACGGGAAATGTCGTAGACAAAAATGATGAGCCTCTTACAGGAGTTAATATTACTTTAAAGGGCAATACATCAGTAGGAACTGTAACAGATTTTGATGGAAATTTTTCATTAACTGTTCCAGCCGGAACAAAGACTATCGTAGCCACTTACGTAGGAATGACAACACAGGACATAAACATACAAGGCAAACAGAATGTAAGAGTGGTTATGTCCGAAAATGAAGAGATCTTAAGTGAAGTAGTTGTGGTAGGTTATGGTCAACAGAAGAAGGCCAGTGTTGTAGGTGCAATCACACAAACGACAGGTAAAGTTTTAGAGCGTGCCGCTGGTATTTCAGATATTGGAGCTGCTCTGACAGGTAACTTACCGGGTGTAATCACTACTCAGAGTACAGGGATGCCCGGAGAAGAAGAACCAAAGATTGTAATTCGAGGGGCAAGTTCATGGAACAATAGCGATCCTCTAGTATTAGTCGATGGTATCGAACGTCCGATGAGTTCGGTAGATATTAGTTCGGTAGAGAGCGTGTCTGTTCTGAAAGATGCTTCTGCTACAGCTGTTTATGGAGTGAAAGGTGCGAATGGTGTTATACTGATTACCACCAAAAGAGGTAGTGACGGAAGTGCAAAGATAGATGTTGGGTTCAACGCCACACTAAAAGCTCCGTCTAAATTACCTAACAAATTGGATTCTTATGATGCATTAATGGCTCGTAACACGGCTATCGAACATGAATTAGCTCTAACTCCTGATTCATGGGCCTACATACGACCACAAGCATTCATCAACAACTATCGGAATCAGACTACTATAGAGCAACGAGAACGTTATCCGAATGTAGATTGGCAGGATGCTCTATTTAAGAAGACTGCAATGTCTTATAATGCAAATATAAATGTATCGGGAGGAACAAAAGTTGTAAAATACTTTGCTTCTGCCGACTTTGTGCATGAAGGAGACCTTTTCCGTGTTTATGATAATGGACGTAATTACAATGCCGGATATGGATACGACAGGCTAAATGTTCGTAGTAATCTGGATTTTCAAATAACAAAGACAACTTTGTTTAAGGTTAATCTAGCAGGTTCTAATGCTATCAAAAAAACACCTTGGGGACAAACCGATAACTCCACATGGGCTGTTGCTCAACAATGGTCTGGAGCCTATAATATTGCACCGGATGTTTTCCTTCCTCAATATTCGGACGGCTCATGGGGATTCTATCCAAATATTTCGAATGTGAGTAACTCGGCCGCAGTTCTTTCTTTGGGAGGTACGATGCAAACAACAACAACTAGTATCAATACGGACTTTACTTTAGAACAAGACTTGAGTTTTATAACAAAAGGATTGTCAGCTAGAGGGGTTGTTTCTTGGGATAATACTTTCGTTGAATACCAAAGAGGAATAAATGATCTAAATAATTCGGCTCAGGGAAAATGGATAGACCCGGAAACAGGTCAAGTGACTTATAGACAGAATTTTGATGGAAATAATAAATTCGACTGGATGCAAGGTGTTAACTGGGCTACATCAGGAGGATCTGTAAATAATGGAGCAACATTACGTAATTTATACTATCAGGCACAATTGAATTGGGCTCGCAAACTTGATGCGCATAGTATATCAGCTATGGGAGTTTTCAGTCGTCAAGAAGAGGCGAGAGGTAGTGTAATGCCTATTTTTCGTGAAGACTGGGCTTTCCGTGCTACTTATGATTACGCAGACAAATATTTTATAGAATACAACGGCGCTTATAATGGCTCTGATAAATTCAGTAAAGAAAATCGTTTTGCATTCTTCAATTCCGGAGCTATAGGATGGATGATAAGCAATGAGAATTTTATGAAAGGATTAAAATTCTTAGATATGCTTAAGTTCAGAGCTTCATACGGAGAAATTGGAGATGATAATCTTGGTGGTGACAAGTTCGATTCGGCCAGACGTTGGCTTTACATGACCCAGTGGGCTTATGGAGGGGTTACAGCGATGGACTTAAATCATGGAAATAGTCCTTATACATGGTACAGAAAATCAGCACTTGGAAATGAAAATGTAAAATGGGAAACCGTAAGGAAGATTAATATAGGAGCTGACTACTCATTTTTGGACGGATTATTTATTGGTAGTGTAGATGTTTTTAGAGACGACCGTAGAGATATCTTGGTATGGGGTGATCAACGTTCTACTCCGTCATATTTGGGAGCTATGCCTCCTACAGCGAATATTGGTAGAGTGCGTACCAATGGGTATGAGTTGGAATTACGTATTAATAAACGACTCCCTAACGACATGAGACTTTGGGGTAATTTCAACATGACACACTCTAAAAATAAAATATTAGAAAAAGATGATCAAGCGTTAAGACCTGCTTATCAGAAAGCTGCCGGATATAGTATCGGACAATATACTTCTTATGTTGATGCCGGATATGTCAATACTTATGACCAATTATATGGAAGTACTCGACATGACACTAATGATTCGCAAAAATTACCCGGCGATTATAACATAATAGATTTTAACGGAGATGGAGTTATTGATAATAAAGACTTAGTTCCTTATGGTTATTCCGGTACACCTCAGAATACATTCAATGCTACTATTGGTTTCGAATGGAAAGGATTTAGTGCTTTTGTTCAATTCTATGGTGTGACAAATGTAACTCGTGATGTATCATTGACAAGCTTCGGTAATAAACTAAACACTGTATATGATATCGGAACATGGTGGTCGAAAGATAATACATCGGCCGATGTTGTAGTGCCACGATGGTCTTCTAGTCCGAGCTATAATACCAGTACTCAGTTTTTATATGACGGATCATATATTCGTTTGAAGAATGCTGAGATTGCCTATACATTTACTGATGGCTGGATTAAGAAATTAGGTGTGAAAAATATGAAAATATATCTCAACGGAAATAATCTCTGGTTGTGGACAAGAATGCCTGACGACCGTGAAGCAAACTTATCCGGTGCAGGTTATTTAGGCGCTTATCCTACTGTGAGACGTTACAATTTAGGTATTAAATTCTCATTATAAGATTAAAGATGATGAAAAATATATATAAAACTTTTCTAAAGAGTTGTATCCTGTTCTTAATATTAGGAACGAGTTTAGCTTCTTGTGAAGATTATTTGGATAAAGAACCTGACTCTACATTATCAGGAGACGATGCATTTAAGAACTTCATGAATTTTCAGGGCTATATAGAAGAGATTTACAATTGCATACCTGACAAACAGAAGTGTAATTGGGCTCCTTCCTGGAATTGGGGTGACGATGAAATCTTCAACCCCGAGGCCGACAGTCGTATGACTCACCAAGTAGATCTTGGTAACTTCCGCGCTTGGAGAAGTGCAGGTGATTGGCTATACAAAGATAATAGTAGTTCCACTGCTACCGGAGACGGATCTCCTAAGCAGCATTCGCTATGGCCTCATGCATGGTATTGTATAAGTAAAGCAAATGAAGGATTGGCTAATCTGGATAAACTAACGACAGCCACAGCTGAGGAAAAAAATCTGATTGCAGGACAATTATATTTCTTTCGTGCATGGTGGCATTTCGAACTGATGGCATTCTTTGGAGGATTACCTTATGTAGACCATGTATTAGATGCTACCGGAACATTAACTCTACCTCGATTGAGTTATCAGGAATGTGCAGATAAAGTAGCTGCGGATTTCAGACAAGCAGCAGATCTACTGCCTATCGACTGGGATAATACAACCGTGGGAAAGAACACAGTGGGTAAAAACCAATTGCGTATTAATAAAATAATGGCATTAGGATATTTGGGTAAAAATTATCTCTGGGCAGGTAGTCCTTTGATGAAAAATGGACCTAAAGTAGGTGGAGGTCAGACTTATGACTATGATGAGGCATATTGTAAAAAAGCTGCCGAAGCCTTTGGTGAATTGTTAAACCTTGTAGAAGGTAATCAGACCCAATATGCATTAGCTCAATTCAATTATAAAGATATTTATAATCATGAGAGAGCTGAAGGTTCTACATCTAGCTACTCGGATATTTTTTACACCACTCGTCAAAACTGGCTACAGCCGGGATCTGTTGAAGCGATTTTCAGGGGACCATCTCCAGACTTCAATGCCAGTAACTGGAATACTGCAAAGGTATTTGGACCTAAAGTTGGCGGTTTGGTTGCTCATGATAACGTGATCCACCAACCAACAGCGAACTATGTTAATATGTATGGTATGGAAAATGGTCTTCCTTTAGACGATCCGGCTTCCGGCTTCGATCCTAATTACCCATTCAAAAATAGAGATCCTCGCTTCTATCATGATATTGTATTTGATGGATTCAAATATGTAAATAGCACTATGCCTGCGGATATGGAATATCTACGTTATTGTAGTCTTTATACCGGAGGTGCAATGAGACCCGTAGCTAATGCTAGCCGTACAGGATACTTTATCCAAAAGCTGGTACCTCATACCTGTAACGAATATGATAGAACTTATGACTGGGGAGGAAACTATCACTGCTATTTGCCATATATGCGTTTAGCCGATATTTACTTGATGTATGCTGAGTCTTGTGCTGCATTTGGTGGTGCTAGTGGCAAATCTTCTAATTTCTCAAAAACAGCAGAAGGTGCACTCAACACACTAAGAGATCGTGTAAAGGCAGGACATGTAGGTAGCTCTTATACAGCAAGTAAAAATAAATTTATAGATGAAATTCGTAGAGAGCGTGCCGTAGAACTTTCATTTGAAGGATTCCGTTTCAATGATTTGCAACGTTGGTTATTACTAACAGAATATCCGTATACAGTAAAAACATCACAGGAGTTTAAGCGTGTAGAAAACAATGACTTTTTCAAGAATAACGACCCAAAAGATGCAAGGGTATCTGAATTCAAAGAAGAAGTTATTCTTACTCGAGTATTTGGCACCAAACATTATTGGTTCCCTCTTCCTGACAATGATGTATATCTATATCCTGAATTCGGGCAAAATCCGGGCTGGTAAATCCAAATAGAGTAAATGAATGTGTAATTTAAACGAATAAAAGATGAAATATATACAATCAATATTCATTTTGTGTGCCATGTTTGTCTTCTGCCCATTTGCAACCAAAGCTCAAACATTTGACCAAAATGAGGCGGACACACTCAAAAGTGATAAAGAATCGCTGGTACAGATTGCTTTTCGAAAAGTAGCTCAAAGCGACTTATTGGGTGGTGTATCTGTTGTTAATGTAGAGGAACTGACAAAAAAGAACTATAACACCTATAGTTTAGATAATATGCAGGCCTATATCGGGGGGTGGAATGGAAATTCGCTGTGGGGAATGGATTCCGACAATGCAGGATATTTAGTACTGGTTGATGGAATTCCCCGTGTAGCCAACAATGTTTTGCCTAGCGAAATTGATCAAATAACATTCCTAAAAGGAGCGCAGGCCGTTGTCCTTTATGGTAGCCGCGCAGCCAAAGGTGTTATATATATAACGACCAAAAGAGGTAAGACCGAAGATCTTAGGATAAGCGTAAGAGCCAACACGGGTTTTCATATATCCAAAAGCTATCCTGAATATTTAGGATCTGCCGAATATATGACTCTTTATAATGAAGCTCGAGCTAATGATGGGTTATCAGCTTTATATACCGAAAGTGACATTTATCATTCTGCTTCGGGCTTAAATCCGTATCGTTATCCGAATGTAGATTTTTATTCTTCTGAGTTTTTGAAGAAAGTATCTAATCGTTCAGAAGTTACAGCAGAAATTACAGGCGGAAGTAAACGAGCTCATTTTTACAGTAATGTAGGCTATTACCATCAAGATGATTTGTTTAAGATCGGTGAAGCGAAAGATAATAGTATCAATCGTCTAAATGTGCGTGGTAATGTGGATGTTATGATTAGTAATGCTATTAGTGCATATATTAATGCGAATGCAACTTTCTATGATGCTAAAAATGCAAAAGGAGACTATTGGAATGCTGCATCAACATTTCGTCCCAATCGTGTAGCACCATTGATTTCATTAGATATGATTGATCAGAATGCTTTAGCCGCTTGGGATTTGGTTAATAATACCAATAATATCATTGATGGTAAATATTTTCTAGGAGGATCTCAGATCGATCAAAAGAATGCATTTGCTGATATATTTGCTGCCGGAAGTAGCAAATATACAAGCCGTCATTTTCAATTTGATACCGGAGTTGATATTGATTTGGAAGGATTCTTAAAAGGACTTTCGTTTCATACAAAGTTCGCCGTAGATTATGCTACAGGTTATACAACGTCTTTTGACAACACATATTCGGTATATGCTCCAACTTGGGGTAACTTTAATGGAAAGGATGTTATTGTTGGTCTAACAAAATATAATAATGATAAGAAGTCTGGTGTACAGAATATTAGTGAAAGTGCTGATAATCAAACTATGGCATTCTCGGGGCAATTCGATTACGTAAACACCTTTGCAGAAGATCATAACTTGTCGGCTATGCTAATAGCTTCGGGCTACCAGCAAACCTTATCGTCTGAATATCACAAAACTTCTAACGCAAACTTGGCATTACAAGTAGGTTATAATTATCAAAAAAAATATTATGCCGATTTTGGGTCAGCCGTAATACACTCAGCAAAGTTAGCCGAAGGGCACCGTAATGCATTTTCTCCATCTCTTACATTAGGTTGGAGGATGAGCAGTGAAAACTTTCTATCGGGATCGTCTATTATAGATGATTTAATGTTGAGCGTGTCAGGAAGTATATTGCATCAAGATATTGATATTCAAAATTATTATATGTACAAGTCTGCTTGGTCACAAGCGTACGGTTGGAGTTGGTATGATGGTAGTTTGGAGAAATATACAATGTCTCTCCGTGGAAATAATGATGATCTTACATTTATTAAACGCAAAGAAATATCAGCGAATCTAAGAACTTCTTTGTGGAAGAAAATGATAACTGCAGATGTATCATTCTTTGTAAACTCTATGGAAGGTAGTATAATAACACCAAGTTCGCTTTTCCCTAATTATTTGTCTACCGCTTATCCCGAAGCGTCATTTGTCCCATATATGAACTATAATAATAATAAGCGTACAGGATTTGATTTCAATGTTAACTTCAACAAAAAAATCGAAGAGGTAGACTTCTCTTTAGGTGTAGCTGGTACTTATTACGATACTAAAGCAACCAAGCGGAGTGAGATAAATGAATTTGACTATCAGAATAGAACTGGTAAGCCGATTGATGGTATTTGGGGCTTACAAAGTGACGGACTGTTTGAAAGTAACGATGAGATAACTAAATCTCCGGAACAAAAATTTGGAGGAACTGTAAAACCAGGTGATATTAAATATGTGGATCAAAACGGCGATGGTGTCATCGATGATCAGGATGTCATATATTTGGGTAAAGGAGGCTGGTATGGTGCGCCGTTTACTTTGGGTATAAATATGACACTTAAATGGTCAGATTTTACATTCTTTGCTTTAGGTACAGGTAGCTTTGGTGCGAATAGTTTGAAAAATAGTTCTTACTATTGGATTCATGGAGATGGTAAATACTCCGCAGTAGTTCGTGACCGATGGACAGAGGAAACAAAAGCAACCGCAACTTACCCTCGTTTAACTACTGAAAGTGGAAGCAATAATTTCCGAACATCAGACTTCTGGATGTATAAAACTAACCGCTTTGATCTAGCTAAGATACAGGTTACATACGACTTACCTAAGCAGCTGTTGAAAAATAGTTTCATTCGCGAACTTTCGGCGTATGTAAGTGGTGCGAACTTGCTTACTATATCTAAGGAACGTAAACATATGGAAATGAATGTAGGTAGTTCTCCGCAAACCAGATTTTATAATATAGGTATAAAAGCTGCATTTTAACAAATAACAACAGTATGAAAGCAATAAATAATATAACAAAATTTCTGGTCATTATCTTGCTCTTCTTAACATCCTGTGATGATATGTTTTCTCCTGCTTTGGAGAACAATAGAGAGCTCGACGATATGTATAATGAACCGGGATACGCACAAGGGATATTAGGATACGCTTATTCCATGCTTCCCTATCAGACTAAATCTGAAACAGACATTGCGACAGATGATGCAGTGACTAACGATAAAGCTAGTAGCTATTTAAGCATGGCAACAGGATCATGGACAGCTAGTAACAACCCTATGTCTAAGTGGCAGAACTGTAGAGCTGCTATTCAGTATCTCAACATCTTTTTAGAAAATGCCGACAAAGTTGCATGGGCAAAAGATCCGAATGTCCATATCATGTATTGTGATCGTCTTAAAGGCGAAGCGTATGGATTGCGTGCATTAAATATGTACTATCTATTGATGGCTCATGGAGGTTGGACTGAAGATGGAAAACTATTGGGGATACCTAATGTAACTACTGTAGATAATATGAGTACAGATTTCAGTGTGCCAAGAGATACATTTCAGGCTTGTATAGATCAAATTTTTAGTGATGTAGAAAAAGCGACAGAATACTTACCTCTTGATTACAATGACATCAGTGATGCTAATATCCCGGCTAAATATAAAGCAATCGGTGTAACCAATGCCAGTGATTATAACCGGGTAAATGGTACTCATATACGAGGTCGCCTTACCGCTCGTATAGCAGAGGCTATCAGAGCACAAGCGGCTTTACTTGCAGCAAGTCCTGCATACAACACAGGTACAACCGTGACGTGGGCTAACGCTGCAGACAATGCAGCTATCGTACTTGATCGTATAAACGGCCTAGGCGGAATAGATCCAACAGGATGGACATGGTATATGAACAAAACTGAAATCAACTCATTGGGATCAGGTGCTGTTCCTAAAGAGATTCTATGGCGAGGAGACAAAGATAATAGTACCGAAGACTATGCAATGGGGCTTTCGCAAGAGAAGAGTAATTACCCACCATCGCTTTATGGAAGTGGACGTATAAATCCAACTCAAAATTTAGTAGATGCATTTCCTATGGCAAGCGGATATCCAATATCTGACCCAGCAAGTGGGTATTCTTCAAATGATCCATACACCAACAGAGATCCACGTTTGACAGCTTATGTATTGTATAACGAAACTACGTATGGAACAAATTCAAAGAAAATTGTAACCGGAACATACGGTACTAATGACGATGCATTAAATAAAGAAAGTACATCTACACGTACCGGCTATTATTTGAGAAAACTATTGCGTGACGATTGTAATCCAGATCCGACATATAATACGGCACAATACCATTATCCCGTACGCATACGATTTACTGAAATATTCTTAGCTTATGCTGAGGCAGCAAATGAAGCTTGGGGCCCCACTAATGGCAACGGACATTCATACAGTGCTTACGATGTAATCAAGGCTATCCGCGCTCGTGCTGGCGTAGGTTCTAATGGAGGAGACCCTTATCTTGAAAGCATTAAAAACGATAAAGATAAAATGCGTGAGCTGATACGTAATGAGCGTCGTATTGAACTTTGTTTCGAAAACCGACGTTTTTGGGATTTGCGTCGTTGGAAAGCCAACCTGAATGAGGGTGCTAAAGGCATGCAAATAGATAAAGTCGATGGAGCTTTGGTATATAAGGTAATTCCTGTAGAAGCAAGAAGCTACAAAGATTATATGTATCATGGGCCTGTACCTTATGGTGAAGTGATTAAATGGAGTAACCTACAGCAGAATCAAGGCTGGTAAGTGAATAATCAAAAAATATCTAAATATTGAAAAATATGAAACGATTCAAATTATTGCCTGTATTGTTTGCCGGAATTCTGATTGCATCAATGACATCATGCGAAAATCAAGGTATTGAATTCCCAAACTATGAGGGCGGAACAACTGTTTATTTTGCCTATCAATACCCCGTGCGTACAATCGTATTGGGAGATGATACTTATGATACTACTTTAGATAATGAGCATCGTTGCGAAATATACGCAACAATGGGTGGTGTATATAAAAACCAAAAGAATATCAGTATAGATATTGCTGTAGATAACGGATTATGTGATAACTTATTCTTCGAAGACGGTAGTCCGGTTCAAGCTATGCCATCCAATTACTACACTCTAGGAGGTAATAAGATTATTCTTGATAAGAAGATGCAAGGATCGGTAGGAGTCCAATTGCAAGATGCATTCTTTTCTGATCCCGAGGCTTTGAAAAAAACGTATGTAATTCCATTATTGATGACTAAAGTACAAAATGCAGACAGTATTTTGAGCGGTCGTCATTTGATACAGAATGCACCTCGTACCTATTCAGAAGCGTGGGATATTCAGCCTCAAGACTATGTATTGTATGCAGTGAAATTTATCAATCCGTGGCATGCAAAATATCTGCGCAGAGGGGTAGATCTTGTAACCGAGAATGGTGCAACTGCAACGAATGTACGCCGCAAACCGTATGTAGAAAATGACGAACTTTGTAGTTTAACGACTGCAAGTTTAAAGGTGACTAAATTTCCGGTTAAAACTACTGTTTCTGATGGTTTAGGAGGTGTACAAACTCTTACATGTGATTTACTCCTTACTTTTAATGATAATAACGAGTGTACTATCTCTACCAATACGCAAGGTTATACAGCTAGTGGCTCGGGTAAATTTGTAAAAAACGGAGAGAAGAATAGTTGGGGTAATAAAGATCGTAATGCTATGTACTTAGAATATAATATAAACTTTGGTACAAAGCAATATGCAACGAAAGATACTTTGGTAGTACAAACCAGAGGTATCGATGCCGAATGGTTTGTTCCAACTTATAAAAACTAATCATTTTTAATTTAAGTAAAGATGAGTATGATGAAGTATTATAATAAATTCTTGTTGATTATTGTCGCTATGGCGGCAATGGTCTCTTGTGTCGACAATTTTGATAGCAACTTTAATGTTGATAAGCCGGCAGATCTCGAGAAATACGAATATCTGAATGAATATGATGTTCTGAAATCGTATGTAGACCGTAAGGCTAATCCAAATTTCAAATTAGGATCAGGTATTACTGTTAGTGATTTTTTGAAGAGAGAAATGGTTTATAGTCTTGCCTGTTCCAACTTTGATGAATTAACAGCGGGGAATGCGATGAAATATGGATCGATTGTAAAAGATGATGGTTCAATGGATTTCTCTCAGGTAGTAAAATTTGTTGATGCCGCTAAAGGTGCTGGTCTCAGTATTTATGGACATACGATATTGTGGCACTCTCAACAAAACAATAAATATCTGAATAAGTTAATTGCTGATAAGGAAATTGAAGTAGACCCGAATGATGCAAATAATTGTTTGCATATAAATACAACTGAAGCTAAAGCTAATACATGGGATTGGCAAATTTATTACGAACCGGCAAGCCCATTAACGGTTGGTGTGACATATACATTAAGTATGAGAATCAAGGCTTCTGCGGCGGCCACTGTTGACTTCTGGCCTACAGATGGTAGTAATGTTCTTTATGGTTTATCTCTTGCGGCAAGTAAAGAATGGAGTAATGTTACTCTTCAGTTTACACCAAGCCATGCGTTTAACAAACTTCAGTTCTGTTTTGGTAAATTTGGTGGCGATTTGTATTTTGACGATATTACTTTAACGGCAGCTAACTCTACGGATAATGTAATCAGTAATGGCACCTTTGACAGTAAAGACTTATCAAATTGGGGAAAACCAAGCTGGCATTCTTATTCTTTCAATATTGAGGCGCTTGCTGCAGGTCCATCTACTTGGTGGAAAAATCTTGTAAGCAATAGTAACTGCGAAGATGACGATGTATCTTCCTTCTATGCTACTGAAGTATCTAATGGACCTAAAGCAGCTACTTTTAGTGCAGCCGGTACAGGTGCAGGAGGTACGGGACGGGCTATTGTTGTTCAATCAGGTGATAATGCTACTCAGGATTGGGACACCCAATTCTTTGTAAAAGTACCTCATGTATTTAAGGAAGGTGAAAAATATCGTTTCAGTATGAAGGTCAAAGCTAGTAGAAATGTTAGTATTGACTCTCAGGCGCATAAAGAACCGGGCGGCTATTTGCATTACGCTATGTTAGGTAGTCCTAATGTAACTACAGAGTGGCAGGAATATACTAGCTCCGGCTCTATCAATTCATTACAAGAAGGAATGAGTACTATAGCTTTTAATCTTGCAAAAAACAAGTTGGCAACTACATTCTATTTTGATGATATCGTGTTTGAGATAGAAGAGTCTGGCAATACCATTCCTTTGACTCCGGAAGAAAAGAAAGAAGTTTTGACCAATGCGATGGAAAATTGGGTGAAAGGTATGATGGAAGCTTGTGGCGGATATGTGAAAGCATGGGATGTGGTGAATGAGCCTTTGGCCGGTGTTGATAAAGATGGCGACGGTTGGTATGATTTACAATCTGTAAATAATGTATCGGCAGAAGATGCTAAAAATAATTTCTATTGGCAAGATTACTTGGGTGATGACTATGTGCGTACAGCTATCCAACTTACCCGTAAATATGGACCTGAAGATATGAAGTTGTTCATCAATGACTACAATCTAGAATCAGATTGGGATGATAATATGAAACTCAAGAGCTTGATCAATTGGATTGAACGTTGGGAAAAGGACGGAACTAAGATTGATGGTATTGGTACTCAAATGCATGTTTCTTATTACCTAAACTCTACTACTCAAAAGAGCAAAGAAGATCATATAGTGAAGATGTTTGAACTGTTAAAAGCTTCAGGAAAACTCATAAAAATATCTGAGTTGGATATGGGGATAATAGATGAGAATGGTAATGAAATTAAGACTGCAAACCTTACTTTCGAGCAACAGTTATTGATGTCTGAGTATTATAAGTTTATTGTAAAAAAATACTTTGAAATTATTCCTGTGAGCCAACAATATGGAATTACTCATTGGAGTCCTACTGACAGTCCTGACGACAGTGGTTGGAGAAAAGGGCAGCCTATTGGGCTATGGAGCTTGAACTATAACCGTAAGCCTGTTTATGCAGGATTTGCGGAAGGTTTGAGTGGTAAATAATAATCTAATGTTTTTTAATGATATGAGATAATATCATATAGGCTTTTAGGTGATTCGTACTTTTTTGGATGAGACAGCGAAATCTTTGTATAAAGGTTTCGCTGTTTTTCTTTACTATTAAATGATATTAGAAGTTTCATTTATAGGTAGAACATATGTATGCATATATCTTCACAATATTTTGACAGATATAGAGGGATAGAAGATAAGGTGTCTTTTGTATTTTTATTAGTTAAAGAAGATTAGGATTTTTGTGTATAAGAAAATGTTTTTAGTTTTTTAGAGAAGTGTTTTGTAAGGTTTTATATATAGTTGTTTATGATTGATCTCTTTGTCTGTTTATAAAAATATAATTAAAGAGAGTTGGATAAATATAGAAGAGGCTGTCTTAAGACAGCCTCTTGCTTTATTCCTTTATAAAAGTATGCTATTGTTTTACCAAAAGTATATGTAAAATGCAACACAGAGAATTACAACTCCAAGCGATGCTATAACATCCCATTTATTCCAGCTCTTGCTAATAAGTTTCTTGTAATCGCTAGAGAAAGTGATAGCATCTATTTGTTGGGCTGTTGGCTTCGGAGTGAAAAACGATACAACGACCATTAGCAACATAATGAAAACTAATAACCATATTTCAAAAATAAGCCAGTTTGTTTGCCAGAACCAACTTGTGTATTCCCAATACCAGCCGGTCATTGCATCCTTGCCGGTGTTGGTAAATATATTGGTTAATAAGCGTACCATCCCGATAGCGAATCCCACTATCATTCCAGCTTCTCCAGCCTTAGGTGTAATTCTTTTAGAGAAGATACCAAGTGCAAATACGGCTACCATAGCAGGAGCGAGTAATGATTGAATACCTTGTAGATAGTCGTAAAGGCTACCAAGACTCATCATAACAGGTATCCAAACAATACCGAGGATAACGACTACAATTGTGGCAATACGACCTACCAAAACATAAGTAGATTCACTCTTATTTTTGAACATAGGTTTATAGAAGTCTTCCGTAAATAATGTGGCGCAAGAATTGAAGAATGCAGCCAAAGACGCAATTAAAGCCGATATAAAACCTATGGTAACAATTCCCTTCACACCCGCAGGCAATACAAATTTAACCATTGAGCCGAACGCAGTATCTGGATCATCCAATGTAAATCCGCTATCAGGACGTGCAGCTAATGCCGCTGCTACCATACCCGGTATTAGGAACATAAATACAGGTAACAATTTGAAATAACCCGCAGCAATAGTACCTCTACGCGCACGTTTCATCACTGTATCGTTATCTTCGCCCTTGCGTTGTCCAAGTACACGTTGAACGATATGCTGGTCGGTACACCAATACCAAAAACCTATTATTGAAGCTCCAATAAATACCCAAAAGCCGGGATAATCATCATATAACGGATCGCCAGTATTGAAGTGGAACATATGGTTGGTACCGTATGCAACACCATCTTCTCCTACATTCAATGTTTTTGCATAGTCGATCATCGCTGTCCAACCTTCGGGAATACTACCTCCTCCAAGAGCAGATAATCCTAGGAAAAGCACAAGGAATGACCCTATAATAAGTATCGGTGTTTGGATTGCAGATAGAGTCATAACTCCTTTCATCCCACCCAGAACAGTAAAGATACCTGTTAGTACTATCAAGCCGATTGCCCCATACCAGAAAGGTAATCCCAGAAGGCTTTCCATAAAGATACCTCCTGTAAATGCGGTTACACTCACTTTGGTAAGTACATAGGCTATAAGAGTGATGATAGATAACCAAGAGCCTGTAGCGGGTGTATAGCGGTATTTTAGGAAGTCGGGCATTGTGATAATTTTGCCCATTTTGTTATTCATAAGTTGATAGAATGGTACGAATAACCAACCTAGAATAAGTATCATCCAGCCTTGCATCTCCCAGTGCGCCATACCCACTCCGGCTTTAGCACCTGTTCCGGCAAGTCCTACAAGGTGCTCCGATCCGATGTTTGCTGCAAAGATGGCAGCACCTATTATGTACCATGGTTCGCCTTTTCCGAACAGATAGTCTTCGCTACTGGCGCCCTGTTGCAGGCGTTTGTCTTTTTGTATCGAACGCCAGACAGCCCATGTTACTGCCAATATCCCAACTGCAATAATCACCCAGTCGAGCCAAATAAATTCGTGTGAATTCCAGTTCATTGTATGATATTATGTTTAAGAGAATAATTCTGTTTCAGTAAATTTTCCTAACTTTTGATATTTTGCATATATCTGCATATACACCTCATGTTTCTCCATATTAGGTTTGTATTCGTGAGCGAATCCTTGTCCCATCGCTTTCTGAGCAGCTTTAATGTCAGGATGAACTCCTGCTGCAACAGAAGCGAACATTGCTGCACCAAAGGCACATGCTTGTTCTGATTTAGCAACTTTTATAGGCATTGCCAATACATCTGCCAATGTTTGCATAACCAATGGCGATTTAAGGGAGATACCCCCTATACCAATTACGCTATTGATTTCAATTCCGTTTTCGAGAAAGCGATCTACAATTGCTTTCGATCCAAAAGCAGTAGCCTCTACCAATGCTTTGAAAATTAGAGGGGCAGAACTAGCCAAGTTTAATCCTGTGATTGTTCCTTTTACCATCTGATTGGCATCAGGAGTACGACGCCCGTTCATCCAATCGATTGCTAAAATAGAACTTTCTGATACCGGAATTTTTTCCGCTTCTTTGGATAGGGTAGGGATTATCTTGTCAAGAGTTTCGTCTATTAACTTTTGCTTTGTTTCCTGATCTATTAATGCCGATTCTTTTAGTATATTTTCCAAAGGCCAAGCCAACACTGATTTGAACCATGCATAAATATCACCAAAACCAGATTGTCCGGCTTCAAGACCTACCATTCCCGGAATAACAGATCCATCTACCTGTCCGCAGATACCTGGAATTAGCTTTCCGTGCATATCTTCATACGGAGCAATCATAATATCGCAAGTAGACGTTCCTATAACACGAACAAATGCCTTCGGTTCTATTTCGGCACCTACAGCTCCCATATGACAGTCAAATGCTCCTACACCAACAGCTACATTTGTTGTTAGTCCAAGTCTATTGGCCCATTCTTCGGTCAGGTTGCCTACCTTAACTTCGCTGGTGTATGTATCGTGGAATAGTCTTTCTCTATACCCTTTCAGTTCGGGTGCTATTTCTACAAGAAAATCTTCTGTTGGCAAGCCATCCCATTCTTTCAACCACATGGCTTTGTGTCCTGCAGCACATCGTCCTCTTATTATATCTGATGGTTTGGTTGTGTCTGTAATTAGAGCGGGCATCCAATCGCAATGCTCTATCCAACTGTAAGCTTCTCCGGCTACAGCTTTATCTTCTTTCAGAACATGTGCTACTTTTGCCCAAACCCATTCGCTGGAGTATATACCACCTTCATAGGCTGTATAGTCGATAGGCCAGCGTTTGGCTACCTCATTTATTTTAGCTGCCTCTTTGATCGCTGTATGATCTTTCCAAAGGACAAACATTGCATTTGGATTTTCTGCAAAATCAGGTCGTAATGCTAACACCTGTCCGTCTTTATCAATTAGGGCAGGAGTAGAGCCTGTCGTATCAAATGACATACCTACGACTTGCTCTGCTGTGCCTGTCGGAGATTTACTAAGAGCCTCCTTTACGGATTCTTCCAAAGCTTCTATATAATCTAGAGGATGTTGTCTGTACTGGTTTTTTTGAGGATCACAGTATTTCCCCTGTATCCATCTTTTATAATATTTGACTGATGAAGCAATTTCTTTTCCGGTTTCAGCTTCTATAATTACTGCTCGGCAAGAATCAGAACCGTAATCAAGTCCTATTGTATATTTCATATATTTTATTTTTCATAAATAGTATGAAATTCACATAACATTATAGTTGACAACTATAGTATATGTTCCTTTCATAAGGCAGTTAACTTTTTAATAATAAAATAAGTATAGGGAATATCACTACTCCCCATACTTGAAACAATCTAACTCAGCTTAACGCTGTATTTAATAAGTAGTATACTTCATTTACTTTCAACTCAAACTTAAAGTTATTTATAGTTGTATTCTTGTCGATAGTAACCAGTTCTATACCTGCTATATCTGCATAGTCTTCCAGCATTTCGGTAGTGACAGAATATGAGAAACTTGAGTGGTGAGTCCCACCTGCCAATATCCATGCAGCAGCACCAATTTCAAGGTTAGGCATTGGTTTCCACAATGCACATGCTACAGGCAGTTTCGGTAATGGTTTCGGTTCTTCTACTACTACTTCATTTACAATCATACGGAAGCGATTGCCCATGTCTACGATTGTAGCTGCAACTCCTTCTCCCTTATGTGCTTGAAATACGAGGCGCGAACAAGTGCGAGCATCTCCAATACCAAGGAAGTGAACTTCGATGCGAGGTTTTGTTCCGGTTATATCCGGATTTATTTCCAGCATGTGCGACTGTAGAATAGTACTGTTCTCCCCATCGAAATTGAGCGTATAGTCTTCTAGGAACGATTGTCCGCCGGGCAGTCCTTTTCCCATTACCCACATTGTGCGTACAAGGGCAGCAGTTTTCCAGTCACCTTCGGCTCCAAAACCGTAACCTTCCGCCATGAGGCGTTGAGATGCAAATCCCATCAATTGCTTCATGCCTTCAAGTTCATTGAAGCTGGTAGTGAATCCCTTCGCTCCCTTTTCTTGAAGAAAACGACGAAGTCCTATTTCCTGAGCTGCTGCATCACGTACAAACTGATGTTTTTCTCCTCCTTTTTTGCAATCAGCAGCAAAGTCATATACTTTTTCATATTCTGTAATTAATGCATCTATTTCAGTTTCTTTTACAGCTTCTATATACGGAACTAATGTTGCGATAGGAGCATTGTCTACATGATAGCCCAAACGCATTTCGGCTTCTACCTTATCTCCATCCGTTACCGCTACGTTGTTCATATTGTCACCAAAACGAATGATAAGCATATCCTGAGCATCAGCCCATCCTGCACATACACGCATCCAAGAAGCTAGTTTAGCCTGTACCTTTTCGTCAGACCAATGTCCGACAATTACTTTTCTGTTTTTGCGCATACGGCTTACCATATGTCCAAATTCACGGTCGCCATGAGCCGACTGATTTAGATTCATGAAATCCATATCGATTTCATTCCAAGGAATTTCCTTATTGAATTGGGTGTGAAAATGTAACAGAGGTTTCTTGTAATTCTTCAATCCTTGTATCCACATTTTTGCGGGGGAAAAGGTATGCATCCATGTTATTACTCCAATACATTTGTTATCCGAATTAGCATCAGAGAAAGCTTTTGCTATTTCCTTAGAAGAATTGACTGTTCCCTTATAAACAACTTTGATAGGTAGCTTGCCTGAATCGTTCAAACTTTTTACCATTTGAGTGGAATGTGAGTCTACAGCAACCACAGCATCTCCACCATACAATAATTGTGCTCCGGTGATAAACCAAATTTCTAAATCTTTGAAATCCATGATATTATTTTTTATAGTTAATGATTAAATATTTTTTACTGCCCGTAATATGCATCAGGACCATGTTTTCTGAAAAAGTGTTTTTTTATAAGCTCATCATTCATCTTTAGTTGCGGGTTGATGTTATATGCCAGATAAGCCATTTTTGCGACTTGTTCCAATACTACTGCATTGTGTACGGCATTATGCGCATCTTTTCCCCACGAGAAAGGACCATGATTATTGACAAGAACTCCCGGGGTATAATCCGGATTTAGCGTAGCAAAACGCTCGATGATTACATTGCCTGTTTCGAGTTCATATTTGCCTTCAATCTCTTCTTTTGTCATTTGTCTTGTACAAGGTATCTCATCTTTAAAGTAATCGGCATGAGTGGTACCAATATTCGGTATATCACAACCTGCTTGAGCCCAAGATGTGGCGTAAGTAGAATGGGTATGTACAATTCCCCCTATATTTGGAAAAGCTTTATATAAAGCTATATGAGTTGCAGTATCGGATGAGGGTTTCAATTTTCCCTCTACAATTTTTCCATCTAAATCGAGTACAACCATATCTTCAGCTTTCATCTTTTCATATGATACTCCTGAAGGTTTGATTATTACCAGATTTTTTTCTCTATCGATAGCACTAACATTTCCCCATGTGAATATGACTAATCCATGTTTTACCAGATCCAGATTAGCATCGAATACCTCTTTTTTTAATGATTCTAGCATGATATTATATATGGTTAAAAAGCTTACTTTATATATAAGTGTTAGTGGTACACTTATGAGTACAATATTAGCAATAAGTGTAAATATATACACTTATTTTTAGCATGTTTTAAAACATATATCGCGAGTTCGTATATCTAAATTCGGTCTATTTGAAAAAAGGTGAAAAATAAAACATCAGAGGTTCATTGGTTGTATTCCGAAGTGAATTCCGATAAGTAGAGTATTGTAGTATATTCTTTTGTTTTAGGTTCTGTTATTTGTGCTAAATAACCTTATTCTTCTTCTCGAGGATGGATACGTAGTTGCCTGTAGTGTTGTTATAACTATTCAGTTATAACGTGTATATGATGAAAGTGGAGTAGGGGGGAGAAAGCAAAAGATCGGCTTATAAAATCATTAAAAGTTGTTTGGTTAAGTGATCATTAAGGAGTTTTTATAACTTTCGGTACAAAATAGTTTTCCTAGAGGAGCCTAACTCTTTTTAAGTGTTTTTTTCTACATAAGAGAAAAAGATAATCCAAAGGAACATTGATTTGGCTATATGCGCTTTTATCTTCTTTAGAGCTACCGAAATATGTTTTTCTACCATTTTTTGTGAGATACCTTCTTGCTCTGCAATTTGAGTGTAGCTCATACGGCTGTAGCGACTGAGTTTAAATACAGTTTTGCATTTCGGACTTAGGCTTTCAATGGCTGTTTCTATACTTTTTTCAAATTCAACTCTGTCCACGCAATCGTATGCTTCATCTAGTTCTTTTTCTTCATATATCCATTTGGTGAGCAACTCTTCGTGAAGTTTTATATCTCTAAAGTGGTTTAATACACGGTTACGGGCGGCGGTATAAAGATATGCCTTTATATTGTCTATTTTAACTAATTCCCTATTTACCCATAGACTGCAAAATACATCTTGGGCAATATCTTTGATAACATGCTCATCTTTAGTATAAAGATTTAGGAAATAACATACTGGTTCATAATAAGTATTGAATACTTCCTCAAACTCAGACTCTATATAACTACGCATATCTTATATTCTTATTTGTAGAAGGAGTCACTATTCTTTCTGATAAATACGTACATAATCAATATCGAAGTAATGCGGAAATAAGGTATCATCTACTCCTTTTATGCCTCCTAATCCTCCGCCTATGGCAAGGTTAAGTAATAAGTGAAATGGTTGATCGAAAGGCCAAGCATCTATTCCTTCTTGTTTGTCGAAAGTGAAATAATGAATTCCATCGATATACGATCTGATCTGATGTTTGTCCCATTCCATAGTATAAACATGAAATCTGTCGGTAACCAGTGGAGCGTGAATTGATTTCCCTACCTGTGTACCTTTCGTATGGTTATACGTTTCGGTATGAACTGTAGAAAATACACTGTCAGGTGAAAACCCAACATGTTCCATAATATCTATTTCACCACATCTGGGCCAACCGCCGTATTTACTCTCTGTAGGGAGCATCCATATTGCAGGCCAAGTTCCTCTGCCTGTCGGTAGTTTTGCACTTACTTCTACCTTTCCATATAGCCAATCTCCTTTCCCCTTTGTTCTTAGTCTTGCAGAAGTATATTGTTTACCATTAGACTCTTCTTTCAGGGCAGTGATTCTTAATATACCGTTACACACACGAGCATTGTTTATATTCTTGTCGGTATACCATTGTAGCTCATTGTTTCCCCAGCCATACGAGTTGCCATGTGTATCGAAACTCCATTTTGTAGAGTCAGGTAGACCCGTATATTCAAACTCATCGGACCAAACTAATTTCCAATCATCGTTTTGTGAGAATAACGATTTAGGTAAAATAAATAAAATCAAGGCGATTAAGATTATTCCTTTTTGGATATTATGGTTCATTGTCTTTAATTTTTTAGTTATACTTCCTTTCTCCACTATAAGATTTTTTATACTTCGTACTAAATCCTTTTTTGCAGCGAATATATGTATCTCTATGGTTTCCTTTATCTCAATCTTCTTTAGCCTCGTTTGATAACTATAAGAAAACCATAGAGCACATAATAATTATAGATGAAGATACAAAAACAAGCCGAATAATTGATAAAATTTATAACAATTGCATATTATTTAAGCAACCACATCAATTTATTTATTTCGTCATAGCCTTCGTACTGTTTGTCCAGTGCTATTTTTAAATTATCACGATTGTAATTTGTTTCTGAACTTGGATACAACCAACGCATAGGTAATCCATTTTTATTATTCTCATTCAAACTTGTTTCAGGATTGATAGGAAAGTCAGGGTAGTTGTTACGCCTGTATTCAAAGAAACTAGTTTGAGATTCCTGCATAAAGTTAAGAATGTAGCGTTGCATCCATATCTGTTTCAATTGCTCGTTGGTAGATGTTTTGAATGCTGCATCACCAGTAAAGTAATTGTCAATGTAACTCTGAGTAATGGCTTTACCGTGGGCATATTCAGCCTTTGTAGCCATAGTGGATGCAAGAGCCGATTTTACGCCACTTTCGTAATAAGATTTTGCATCACCAGTTGTTATCCAGCCTCTTACTCTTGCTTCCGCAATGATTAGTTGTTGCTCGGCATAAGTTAATACCATGCGTGGTTCGCAAGCATCTTCTTTCAAATAGCGCTTGTTTAATAACGAATATTTATTTGCGCTATGACCAGCATTCATTGCAGAATAATCCATTGAAACATCAACACCGATATAGGCTTCTTCTTCCGATTCTGTTTTACCTGCAGCGATAGCTGCCCCTGCAGGTTCTGCAAAGTAGAATAATCTTCTGTCTCCTAGTAATTTAAGATTATCGACAAGTAATGAACTTATAATTGTTTTGCTGGTAAACAAATCATTGGTACTTGATAGTGGATGTCTGTTTAGACTTGAATAGTTAAGTCCGAAAAATCCTGTTGAGGCTTCAAGTAGGTTCCCACTATTAACGATCTCTGCAAAACGTTTCTTTACTTCCAAAGATGCAATATTTTCTTTTTTACTCAATGTTATCAAGACTTTTAGTGCGAGAGCATTTGATGCTCTGCGCCATTTAGCAGGATCACCATTATACGGAGTGGGGTCTCCATCGAAGTTTGTTCCGTTAGCAAAGAACTGATCTGCTTCTTTCAATTCGTTTAAAATACCTTTAAATACATCTTCTTGTGTGTCATAACTTGGCTTGTAAACACCTGATGCACCTTTGTTCGCTTCACTATAGGGGATATCACCTAATTCCATTGTTAGTTTGAAAAAGGCAGCGGCACGAACAAATTTTGCCACACCTTTATACGAGTTCTCCATCGGACTGCCTTGTGCATAGCCTAGCATTTTATCTATGTTAGGAAGTACTGTCAGTATTTCGAAGCTACTACTCCCTATTGTGTTGTACTGCGTACTCATTTGTCCTTCGTTAGCATAGCCTACATATTTGGATAATGCGTTATCAGAGATCATTACTTTTGCATCTCTTCCATCAAATCGGGCTACACGTAACACTACATTTGTGCATAGCAAAGATGCACTAACCTGAGATGTAGAGTCGGGGTTAGTATTCAAATCGTCGAAATTGCTACATCCTATAAATATTGATAAAAGAAGTATGCTTGCTATAATCGTGAATTTATTTATGGTTTTCATTTCGTTTCAGTTTAAAGTTTTAAAAATCTATTTTCACATTAAATCCAATATAACGCTGAGACGGGTCGCTGAAGTTATCTGTACCACCGTCGGGGTCAGAGTATTTAAAATCTTTAGCCCACAATAACATATTTTGCCCTACAGCCGATACTGCAATATCTTTAGCTCTAAGTTTAGCCGATAGTGTTTTCGGAAGGCTATAAGTCAGAGCTATTTCTCGTATTTTGAAGAATGTGGTGCTGTAAGCATCCAGCGATGAAGGAGAACCTCCCCATGCTGTTCCTTTATGTAGGTTTTCGATATATGTTTTGTAAGTAACAGGTACATCGTTAGGAGCATATTCGCGTGTGTCGCTTGTAATGTTTCCGTATGTATCGTAAGTTGCTTTTCCTGATATTACTTTTACTCCTTGCCCTGTATAGTTTTTCGTTCCGGGCTGGGTTGCATCCAGATAACGTTCTGGAACAACGGAGCCTGGATGTGATCCGGCACGCCACATATACATTTCGGTAGTTGTTTGAGCAATCCCTCCTACACGTCCGTCCATCGTCATTCTAAAATGCCAATTTTTGTACCTTACACTTGTATTCATACCCCAAATCCAATCAGGATCGTAATTGCCAAACTTAGAATCGTATGCCGAATAAAGTGGTAGCCCATTACTGTGTATAATATTACCTTGCGGATCTTTTTGATACTCTCTGATTATATAATGATCTACTCTCTCTCCAACTTTTACCCAAGGCTTATCTTGCGAAAATGTTTCATCCAGTTTTGTATAATAGCGAGCATATTTCGACCAATTCAGAGTTACATCCCATTCCCAATCTTTTGTCTTGATTGGTGTTACTGTAGCTGTAATTTCAAAACCTTTACGAGTGATTTCTTCTCCTGAGTTGATGTAATTGCTTTTATAACCGGAGGCCGGACTTATAGGTGCTTGTACTATAAAGTCGTACATGCGTTTATTATAATATGCTACATCTAGCGAAGCTCTGCCTTTGAAAAAATTAAGGGCTGTACCTACTTCGAATGTTGATGTAGACTCTGCTCTTACGTTTGTACCTCTGATAGATGTAGGATATGTAGCCGAACTTAGATTTCCCCAAGCATTTTGCGTGATCGAATAGTCTGAATTAATATCATATATATTAGCGGGCTTTTTGGAAGTTGTCCATGATCCGCGAAGCTTCCAGAATGATAGCCAATTCATTTCCGGTAGAAGCTCAGAAGCAATAAAACTACCGGCTACCGATGGATAGAAATAAGAACGTTCCGATTTTGAAAGGGTAGAACTCCAATCGTTACGCATAGTTGCTTCCATATATGCCATGCTTCGCCACGATGCACCCACACGACCGAATACACTGTTTACTTGTTTCTTATACAATCTTGAACTGGTAAGTACCGAATTAATAGATGCCTTCAATGAGTAGAATCCGGGTATTGAGAGTCCGCTTTGTGTGCGAGCCTCCATTCCTTCGTCTTGGTTGTAGAAAATAGAACCTCCTACAAATCCGTCGAACCTGAAATCTTTATATGTCTTGTCTGCAGCTAAGATAAGGTCGTTATTGATGCTGTAACCTCTGCCCACACCCATATTGAAAGAGCCTTTTGCTGATTCTCCCCATATCTGTGTTCCATCTTTTATTACAGTGGATGTACCTCCACCTGTGAACGAACCTTTGGATATGCGTACGTCCTGACGATCACTATAACTATCGAATCCTGTTCTTAATGTAGCTTTCAACCAAGAAGTAACATCATAGTTGAGAGAAAGCGTCCCGTTAAAAATATCTCGGTTCAATGTATGCAATCTCTCATATCTGTCGAAGTATGGATTGTTATTTGTACTTTCATAGCTACTATTTTGCTTCTCGTTTTTTATTAACCAGTAGTCTTTATAGTCTCTGATGTCGTAGTCGGGAGCCGACCATACCAATAGGCTGTACATAGGATCATATCCGGCATATCCATTAAATCCTAGATTGGGAGAGGTTTGTTTGTTGAAGCCTAAACTCGAAGATAATGTAAATTTATCGACTTTCATTTCTCCACCAAGGCTATAGGTATATTTATTGAATAAAGAGTTGGGGTATTGACCTTTATTTTGTACCCATGTGGCAGATGCACGTAAACTGCTATTTTTAGTTTGTTGTACAACATTTATATTGTTGTTTAGTATATATCCCTGAACAAGGAAATTTTTAAAGTTGTCTTTTCCTCTAGCAGTGTATGGCATTGGCTTCATTGTTTTTGAAATAGGATCCCATTGTACTACTTCTTGCCCCTCCATCGGTACGCCCCACGAACCGTCGCCTGTACGTGCATAGGTATTCGTTGCTGTATTCACAACACGTCCGTAAGTTGATTGCATTTCGGGTATGGCAAGATAACCCGCTGTAAACATTGTTCCACTATTTATAGATACGGATAAGCCTTGTCTTTCAGAACCTTTCTTTGTTGTAATCATGATAGCTCCTCCATCACCTTTAGATCCATAAAGGGCAGAAGCGGTAGAACCTTTTAATACGTTCATAGACTCTATGTCGTCAGCCGGCAAATCGCGCAATGTCATATTTGTATAAGGAACACCATCTATAACAATTAAAGGGTTTTCACCTCGGAGGGTTATTTCAGGTGCAGCTCCAAATTCGGTACTGTTCAGTACATTTAATCCGGCCACTCTGCCTGTAAGCGATGTCCCTACATCTAACGGACGTACTGTCTGCAAGGCTTGTCCCTGTACTCCTTGTACAGCGTAGCCAAGAGCCTTTTCTTCACGTTTGATACCCAATGCAGTAACTACGACTTCTGAAAGGACTCTTTCGTCTTCAGTCAGAATAATGTCGAATACTGATTTTGCCCCCACTGTTACAGTATATGTTTGAAAGCCTATGGATGTTATATTAATTTTTGAACCTTCTTTTACTGATAGTTCAAATTTTCCGTTGATATCGGTAATTGTACCATTTGTTGTTCCCACTTCTTTTATAGTTGCTCCAATAACGGGTTCATTACTCGAATCAAATACTACTCCTGATATTTTCTTATGAACGGTTTGTTGATGAACGGTAATGGGTTTCAAAACTATTTGGTTACCTTTTATTTCGTAACCAACACTTTTGTTTTTAAAAACTTCTGTCAATACTTCCTGAATCGACGCATTTTCGACATTCAGGATTACTTTTTGCTTATCGTCCAAATCACTGTTGCTGTATATAAACGAATAGCCGTACTTTTTCTGGATGTCGCTAAATAGCTCTTTGATGGAAATATTTTTTACACTGATATTAATTGGTTTTTGAGCTAGAATTGCTGAGTGCGCCATTAGACACAAAATGAGTGTAAATAGCAATTTTCTGATTATTGTTTTCATGGTATTAAATAAAATGTTAGTAACTATTTCCCTTTTATTTTTACTGAGTTGTCATATATTTCATATTCTATTGGTGTGATCTTATTAAATAAGTCGAGAAACTCTCTCAGCGATTCAGTATTCAAAAGGAATGTATATCTTTTACTTTCATCTAATTGAGAGTAAGAGATATTAACCCCATACCACCGTTCGAGTTTTTTTATTGCAGTATATAGTGTCGCATTATGAATCAGCAATTTATTTGCAGTCCAAAGTTTCGCTTCTTCTGTATCTTCGTTTATTATTTCGTATTTCAGATTGTGTTTATTTATATGTGCTCGTTGAGACGGTGACAGATTAAACATATGCTTGTCTTTTTTTGCATCTAATACTTCTACTTCACCTTCGATGAGGGATATTTCAAAAAAATCATCACCATCGTAATTGGAAACATTAAAGCTTGTTCCGAGTACACGGATTTTCACCTTACCGATGTCTACAATAAAGGGTTTATCCTGATCATGAGCAACATCAAAAAAAAGTTCTCCATGCGCTTCTATTGATCTATTTTCATCATTGTAGTCGCTAGCAAATGATAGCTCTGACTTAGAATTGAGCCAGACCTTTGTTCCATCAGCAAGTATTGCTTGAGACTTCTCGCCCCATTGAGTACTTATATGTGTAAAAGATTTGGGACTGTAAGTATTATTAATCAAATATCCCGATATCGTGAGCAAAGACAATATTAATACAGCAGTAAGTGCCCACATAGTATACGGAATAGAATGTTTCTTTCTTATACCGGTGTCTTTTTCGAGATATTGTTTGTAATCTGTTTTATTACAGACTTGCTTCCATACCGCTTCTTTATTAGGAATAACATATGATGGATTATTTATGTAAATCCATTCTTTCTGTAAGTCAAGAAAGGTATTTAGATTGTTGTCATCAGCAGCAAGCCAGTCTTCAATAAATTGCTTTTCTTGGATATTGCATTCATTCTTGCAATATTTAATCAATATTTCGTAAGGAATCTCCATCATCTAATGCTTTATATAACTATGACACATATGTTGAAGAAAACCCTACCTTAGAGTGTAAAATACTTTTTAATAAGCTGCGGGGAGGTGTTTTTTATTGAGAAAATCACTTGCTTCTATTCATGTATGTAGCTAGCATCTTACCCGTTTTCTGCTTTTTTATGATCAATATCCCGATTATTTTTTATATATTTACGAGCCGGAATCATTTATACAAACGCAATAGCACCCTTTTAGCTGTACCAGTGTTTGCTCCGGATATGATTAGACAAATATCGTTGTGGCATATTTTATAAACAGATAAGATAAATTTTTGAGTCTTATCTAATTTAGCTTAATTATCATTTAAGCTTGTCTTTTTGCCTCTTAACTGATTGTAATTATTCAGCTAGTGGCATTTATGTCTCTACAAAATATATATTAAATGACCTACGCTTATGTTATCAATAAGTGTAGCTTAAAAACTTAACTATAAATATGAATAAATCCCGAAATCAACTAAAAACGTACACGTTACACAATTATCAATCTATACCTCAGATCGCCAATATTCCAAAGGAGTTTGTGAAGCATATTGAAGTTGTCGGCAGAGTGCTACCATTCAAAACAAATAATTATGTAATAGATGAACTGATAGATTGGGATAATATCGACACAGATCCGATATTTACATTAAATTTTCCAAGAAAAGGAATGCTTGATAAAAAGCATTATGCGATAGTTGAACAGTTATTGGATGACAATGTTGAAAAATCTATTATTGAAGATAAAATACACAAAATACGTCTTTCTTTAAACCCCAATCCTGCAGGACAGGAGCACAATGTACCATCTTTAGGAGAAGTAAAGCTGAAAGGTATTCAACACAAATATCCCGAAACTGTATTGTTCTTTCCCAGTCAGGGACAAACTTGCCATGCTTATTGTACATTTTGTTTTAGGTGGCCTCAATTCTCAGGGATGAGCGAATTGAAATTTGCAATGAAAGAAGTTGATCTGTTGCTTAAGTATTTGCGAGTTCATAAAGAGGTTACAGATGTTTTGTTTACGGGTGGAGATCCAATGGTAATGAATGCTGCTATTCTCAGTAGTTACATCAAACCATTATTAACATCCGATTTTGATCATATTCGTTCTATCCGTATTGGTACAAAGTCATTAGCCTACTGGCCATATAGATACCTTACCGATTCTGATAGTGATGATATTATCCGTTTATTTGAAGAAATTAACAAATCGGGGAAGAACTTATCGATTCAAGCTCACTTTAACCATCCACGAGAGCTTTCTACAGATGCTGTCAAACAAGCTATTTTACGAATAAAGAATACCGGTGCACAGATACGGACGCAATCTCCTCTACTAAAACATATCAATGATAAGCCGGAAATATGGGCGCAGATGTGGCGTAAGCAAGTCGATCTAGGATGTATTCCTTATTATATGTTTATAGCTAGAGATACCGGTTCTAAGCAATACTTTGAACTTCCTCTGGAAAAGTGCTGGAATATATTCCGTAGAGCATATCAGCAAGTGAGTGGTTTATGTCGGACAGTAAGAGGACCGAGTATGAGTGATCATGCGGGGAAAATACAAGTGTTGGGCGTACAGGAAATTAAAGGAGAAAAGCTATTTGTTCTTCGTTTTATTCAGGGACGTAATCCTAAATGGGTGCATATTCCCTTCTTTGCAGAATATGATCCTAAAGCAACATGGTTCGATCAACTAAAACCCGCATTCGGTGAAGAGAAATTCTTTTTTGACCAAGACCGTCATAAACTTGTAGAAACTAAACCGTTTCTGTTTGAATAATATAGAAATATCAGGAAAAGATACTAATTGGATAATATTTAAAAAGCCGACCAAAAGTCGGCTTTGACTTTATAATGCAAACCTGCTATTTTACTCCTGTTACTGTAATAGCGTAAATGGTTATATTATTTATTTTTATCCTACTCTTCAATTTATTATTAATATTTTATATTAGAATATTACGCTATTCCCAAAAATTGAAAAAATGATGTACCGGGCCATGTCCTTTCCCTATTTTGTATTCTGCCCCGGCTAATATCGCTTTATTTGTGTATTTCTTCGCTTTTATTATAGCATCGTTGAGTGAGATACCATGAGCTAGATAAGCAGCTATGGCAGACGAAAGAGTACAGCCTGTACCATGTGTATTTTGTGTCTTGATCCGCTTAGAACTCAGATGTATAATTTCATCTGTTTCAGCATTATAAAAAACATCGACTAATTCATCATTTGTCAAATGCCCTGCTTTCAGAAGTACAGAAACCGATCGATCAAAAGATAGATCTTTGATAACTAAAGGCAAATCTTCTTGTGTTTGGATTTTTTCCCCTAATAATATCTCCGCTTCGGGTATATTGGGCGTTATTACTCGCACAAAAGGAATAAGCTCATCTTTTAATGTTTGGATGGCTTCATCTTGTAGCAATTTATCGCCTGATGTAGCTACCATAACAGGGTCTAATACAATGTTATTTATATTGTAATATGATAATGTGTCTTTTACGGTACGTATAAGTTCAGAAGAATGTAGCATCCCTATTTTTATAGCATCCGCACCAATATCATCTAGCACAGATTTGATTTGTCCTGCTACAAATGGAACCGGAATAGGGTGTACACCTGTTACACCAACCGTGTTTTCGTCCACTACCGCCACTATTGCTGTTGCTCCATAACATCCGCAAGCAGAGAAAGTTTTGAGATCTGCCTGAATGCCGGCTCCTCCGCTAGGGTCACTTCCTGCTATAGATAATACTCGCTTATATTGTTTTTCCATCTTCTTTTGTTGTTTAAATTGTCCATTTTTCTTGTTTATATGCACTGTCCCAAAACATCCATTCCAATTTGGAACACATCACAAAGGCCTTGGTCATAGCTTGTTTTTGTGATTCGGTACATTGTGCAGCAACCTCATCACAAATAGCAATAGCTCTCGATACAGATTCTTCAAAGCCATCTCCGCCGTAAGTGTTTATCCAACTCTGATATGGATTATACCCTTCAGTTTGATTTTTTAATATGTAATCTCCCACTTTCTTATAAATCCAAAAGCAAGGTAAAACAGCGGCTAATGCTACTTCTATAGGAGCATGGGCTAATTGTTTATGTAGGAATGATGTATATAACAAACAGGTAGGTGATGCTTCACCATTTTCATCTTCCATTTCGTGCAGAAAAGATTCATGCAATGCATTTTCTACATTTATACTGTCGCTGGCAAAGTTGATAAATGCTGTAGCATGATCAATATTGTCCAGCTTCGAAGCTATGCCTATCAATATTTTCCCGTATTCAGCGAGATATAAAGCATCCTGTCTGATGTAGAAAATAAATTGCTCTTTTGTTAACTTTCCGTTTATTAATTCTTTTATAAATGGTAACTCCAGTATCTTATTATAAATGGGTTTTGCCGAACCCCATGCTTCTTCACTCCACTTCATTTGCTTCTTTATTTTTTTGATTTAATTATAATTTCGAATAATTCCGATGCTGCTAGTCGAGGATTGTCAGCAGACATAATAGCCGATACGACGGAAATCCCGTCTGCGCCGGCACGAATAATATCTTGTGTATTTGATTTATTGATTCCTCCTATGCCCACACTCGGATGTTTCGAAATCTGAGTTATATCACTTACTCCACTTAATCCTAAAGCTTGTGCGGTATCGGTCTTGGTTAAAGTTCCGAAAACAGGGGATATGCCAATATAATCTATGTCTAGTTTATTGGCTTCAATAGCATCCTGTATATTCTCTACCGATAGACCAATAATTTTATTTTTGCCTAAGATTTTACGTGCTATATGATATGGTATATCATTTTGACCGATATGCAGTCCTTCGGCATCACAAGCTAATGCAATATCCAATCTGTCGTTGATTATTAGAGGTACATTATACGGTTTCAGACATTTTTTTAGTCTCAAGGCTTGGTCATAAAATTCTTTTGAAGAGCATGTTTTTTCTCTCAATTGCACCATAGTGACACCACCTTTTACAGCTTCTTCCACAACATCGTCTAATGGTCTGCCGAGGGATAATGAACGTTCGGTAACCAAATATAGGGTTAGATCAAAGTCTTTCATAGCCTGATGTTTTTTCTTACCATTTCTTCATTGATATTGAATAATGTATCGAGAAAGTTTACTTGTAAGCTTCCATTTCCTTTCGAGTATGCAGCGGCAACTTCTCCACATATTCCCATCACAGACATCCCATGTGTGGCAGCTTCGAACAGATTTTTATTTACTGCAGCAAAAGCTGCAACCACGGCTGTAGCTGTACACCCCATTCCTGTTACTTTCGCCATCATCGGATTGCCATTTTTTACAGTTTCATCAGTTGTGCCATCGGTTATATAATCAATTTCGCCGCTGATTACAACTATTGCTTTTGTATTACAAGCCAATGTTTTTGCCGAATCTAGTGCAAAGCCAGAAGTATTTGTGCTATCTACGCCTTTGGTCTGGGCCTGAGTATCTAACAAGGCTATTATTTCTGAAGCATTACCCCGTATAATCGACGGTTTACATTCTTCTATCAATTGTTTACATACTTTCGAGCGGTATGACGTGGCTCCGGCTCCAACCGGATCAAAGACAATAGGGGTAGATTTATTTAATGCTGTTTTCCCCGCTATAAGCATAGCTTCTACCCACAGAGCATCTAATGTACCGATATTGATAACCAGTGATGAGGATATATTTGTCATCTCTGCCGCTTCGTCTACAGAGTGTGCCATAACAGGCGATGCTCCCATAGCCAGTAAGGCGTTGGCTGTATTGTTCATTACTACATAATTAGTTATGTTATGTATAAGCGGTGATTGTTTTCGGATGAGATTTAGATCTCGTATAAGAGATTCGGTATTTATCATAATTAGTTATTTTATGTATAGATATTTTTTTTTTACAATAAAAAAAGCCGCTTCATATCTATGAAACGGCTTGATTAATACTTTATATATAGTATTATTTATATCTTCTATTCATTCCGTTTCCCTACGATGCCAATTACAGCATATCAGGTTCAAGGGTTTAATCTCAGCTCTTATAAAAAAGAACACCCCTAACAGAGATGAAACAAATTTACATATAAATATTGAGAATAAAGGTATTCTCACTACTCATTACATGCGAATCTTTATTCATTTGTTATTTAATGTTATTTATCAACTTTTTCATGTAATTTCTTTTAGAATTATTTTCTATTGGAAATTATTTATTATCTTTGTACTATTATAATATAACAATATCTAAATATGGAAATTATAAAAAACAATTGGACATACCTTCTGGGAGCTCTCGTTGGGGCAATAGGTGGATATATGTATTGGAGGTATATCGGCTGTAGTACCGGCACTTGTCCCATAACGTCATCACCTACTATCAGTACTCTATACGGAGTATTATTAGGTGGTTTGTTCGGTGGGATTTTTAAAAAGAATAAAGTAAAGAAACAGTAATAAAATAAATAATATGGCAGGATTTCTTAGCAGATTTTTCGGACTAGAGGACAAAGCTGACTTCAAAGCTCTCTTAGAGGATGGTGCTATACTTTTAGATGTTCGTACAAAACAAGAGTATAAACAAGGGGCAGCAGCCAATTCTATTAATATATCGTTGGATAGTTTGAACAGTAATTTATCGAAACTGAAAAAAGATAAACCGATTATTGCTGTATGTGCTAGTGGCATGCGTAGCCGCAGTGCAGTCGCTCTTTTAAGAAATAAAGGTTTTCAGGAAGTATATAATGGTGGAAGCTGGTTTAACTTTAAATAAATAACAAAATGAATCGTATATTGAAGAATTGGAATTTTGCACGGATCGTTCGTTTGCTATTGGGAATACTTATGGCTACCTATTCAATGATTTCGCAAAATTATATATTTCTAGTCTTTGGGGGCTGGCTACTTTTTCAGGCAATTATGAATATTTCCTGTTGTGGTTCCGGAGAATGCTATAGAGATACTAAGTACAAAGAAAATATTTATGGTGATCAGATAAAAAAATATAAACCGGATTAAAAATGAAGTATACAATACTATTTTCACTCGTGGCATTATTGCTTATTTCTTGTAATAACAAGACAGAAACAAAAGATCAAATAGAAGAAACAATTAAAAAAGAAAATAAAATGACAACAATACATTTAACAAAAGCTGAATTCTTATCAAAAGTTGCTAATTTTGAAACAAATCCTACTGAATGGAAATATTTGGGGGATAAACCGGCATTGATCGATTTCTATGCTGATTGGTGTGGCCCTTGTAAGGCTATAGCTCCGGTGTTGGAAGAATTGGCTGCAGAATACGGAGACCGTATATATATTTATAAGATAAATACGGAAACAGAGCCAGAGCTTTCTGCTGTCTTCGGAATAAGAAGTATACCATCTTTACTGTTTGTTCCGATGAATGCACAACCTCAGATGGCTGCAGGAGCATTACCCAAGCAGCAATTAAAGGAAGCTATTGATAATCTTTTATTAAAAGAATAACAGTAAATATAAACTTATACTAAAATGGCAGACAATATAAATAATTCGCAAGTAAAAACATTATGTCAGATCAGGGATGTATATAGGGCGATTTATGACTTTGAACTTAATTTTCAACAATTATATGATCTTGGACTGAATGAAGGAATGCTACTCTGTTCGCTAAATGCTCAAAAATATTCATCAAATGAATTGGCGAGTGTATTGGGACTGAGTAATTCGAATACATCGAAAGTGATAAAGTCGGTCGAAAAGAAAGGTCTTATCCGCCGTATTGTCGGCAAGGAAGATAAGCGCCAGATGTATTTTATGTTGACTGATTTGGGTAAGAAAAAGCTTGAATCGATAAAATGTGCTGAGTTTGATATTCCCGAAACGCTTGGATCTATTATAAAACGATAGGATTGTGATCTTGTGATTAGGTGTTTTTCCTTTTTTATACTATAAAATATGTCGTAAATACACAACAAAATAACTGCATATTAGTAAGTTAGATTTTTTAGTTGAAATCTAACTTCTTTCTATTTTTATGGGTTAGACAAATTTTATTATCTTTGTAAGAATCTTGGATACATTGAGAACAACCTTGTTTTTCTCCTCTTTAAAATCTACTTATTCGGTAGATATCTTATTTATACGGAGTTAATCCGAAATATAGCCAATATATAATTCAGTTTCCTTAAAAGAATTTAAGTTCGTCTTTTTGGCTTCATATGATAATTAATCTGAGGATAATAAAATTTTTATAGGTTCATTACATCCTTCTGTGTTCGAGAGAATTATTCTATTTTTAATAATCGGATTGCCCTGCCCGATATAAAATATGTATTATGAAGTTGATTATTATATCTAATAGATTACCACTAAAAGTGGTGGAAGAGGAAAATGAGTACAAGGTCGTTCCTAGCCCGGGAGGCCTTTCAACCGGACTGAACTCATTAGAGACAAATATGGAAACGCATTGGGTTGGTTGGACAGGAATGTATCTTGAAGATGTGCATGAGCAGCAGAAAATAGACAAACAACTAGCTGATCTGAACTTTCATTCGGTAAATCTTACTCCTTCACAAATAGAAAATTATTATGAAGGATATAGCAACAGTGTAATTTGGCCGCTTTCTCATTACTTTTTCAGCAATGTAAGGTACAATAATTGCTACTGGACTGTATATAAGGAAGTGAATGCTTTATTCTGTGAAAAAGCGATGGAGATCATAGAACCTGATGATATTGTTTGGATCCAGGACTATCAATTGATGCTTTTACCCCGAATGATAAGAGACAGAATGCCTGAAGTAAGTATTGGTTACTTTCATCATATACCATTCCCTTCTTATGAATTATTTAGGTGCTTACCCGAAAGAAGTGATATTTTAAACGGTCTGCTGGGCGCTGACCTTGTTGCCTTTCATACGCATGGATATATGAGACATTTTATTAGTGCTGTTTATAGGGTACTAAAATTAGATTGCAATCTCGATGAAATCCATTTAGATGGCAGAATCGTAGATGTGGATGCTTTTCCAATGGGAATAAATTATGATATGTATCACAATGCTTTATTAAATCCTCATATAAAGAAACAAGCAGAGAAACTACGTGGTGAGTTTGGCAACAGCAAGCTTATATTATCTGTAGATAGGCTGGATTATAGCAAAGGTATTCTTATGCGTTTAAGGTGTTTTGAAGACTTCTTAGCAAACCAACCGCAATATAGAGGAAAGGTTAGTCTCATTATGATTGTAGCACCATCAAGAGACAATGTTGATATTTATGCAAAGCTGAAAGAAGATATAGACCAGAAGGTAGGAGCCATCAATGGTAAATATGCTACAGCAGGATGGCAACCAATCAATTATTTTTATAGGTCATTCGTCTTCGAAGAGATAACAGCTTTGTATCATATATCGGATATATGTTTAGTTAACCCTTTTAGGGATGGGATGAACCTTGTTGCAAAAGAGTATATTGCAACAAAACGAGAAGGGAAAGGTGTACTCATCTTAAGTGAAATGGCCGGAGCATCTATTGAGTTATCTGATGCGCTGATAGTGAATCCAACTAATATAAAGGATTTAGAGAATGCTCTTCTTATAGCATTGGAAATGCCGGAAGAGGAGCAAAAAGCAGCTATATCAAATATGCAAGAGATTATTTCTTCTCAACATGTTGGACAATGGGCTAAAGATTTTATAGAAGAATTGTTTTCAGTAAAAAAGAAAAATAAAGAATTACAAAAGAAAATAATCGTACGAAAAAACTTCAATGAAATAAAAGATGCATACCAAAAAGCTCAAAAACGTCTGATTATTTTAGACTACGATGGCACATTAGTCTCATTTCATCGCAATCCGATGAAAGCATCACCAACGACTGAAGTTATTGATCTTTTGAAAAAAATGTGTGCTGATAGCCATAATAGAATGATAATAAGTAGTGGTAGAGATAAACAGACCCTTGAAGATTGGTTAGGACATTTACCTTTAGATATGGCAGCCGAACATGGTATGTTTTACAAAGAGAATGGTATATGGAAAAGTAAAGGGCAGAAAACTGAATGGGATCAAGAGATAATAGACATAATCAAACATACAGTAAAAAAGACTCCTCGTTCGAAACTTGAAATAAAAGAAACGGCCTTGGTCTTTCATTACCGGGATGTTGATGTCTGGTTGGCCGAACTACGTGTAACACAGCTGATAAATGCCTTAATAAATCCAGCATCAAGACAGAATTTGCAGATAATGAAAGGAAATAAAATTGTAGAAATTAAGTCAGGCGAATTTAATAAAGGCTCAGAAGCTTTAAGGCTAATCAGTCAAAGCGAATACGATTTTGTGATGGCTATAGGAGACGATACAACTGATGAAGAAATGTTTATGGCATTGCCGGATACGGCTATAACGATAAAAGTAGGAGACCCATCAAATGCAGCGCGGTATAATATTCCAAAACAAACTTTAAACATTGATTTCTTGAAAAAACTAATAAAATAATTTAATTGCTTATGGATAATCTAGATTACGGTGTAGTCGGAAATTGTAAAACTGCTGCTTTAATATCAAAAGAAGGAAGTATCGATTGGCTTTGTTTTCCGGTATTCGATTCTCCATCTGTGTTTTCTAAATTATTAGATAAAGATAAAGGCGGGAGCTTTTCATTCATTGTATCTGATAGCTATCGTATTACACAAAATTACTTTAAAGAAACAAATATACTTTGTACTCGCTTTGCTTCTGATGAGGGTGTATTTGAAGTACTCGATTTTATGCCGAGATACAAGACCCGTGGAGACGAGTATTATATCCCTTCCGAAATCTATCGTTATATAAGACTCATTGATGGTAAACCACGTTTTAGGATAAATTATACTCCTGTAATGAATTATGCCAGAGATTCGGTCATACACAAAAAGTTTGCCTACTTTATAAGAACATTCTCTTTAGTAGATGGGAATGATAATATCTATTTATATTCAAATATTGATTTTGACACCATATTAAATCAAGAAGAAATTATTCTGGAGCAAGACCAGTATATGCTATTGTCGTATAGTCAAAAACTAGCGAATATAGATATCAACCGAGCCTATCTTGAATATCAGCGTACAAAGATTTACTGGTTGAATTGGAATAATCGTTCTCGAAAATTCATAGAATACAACGACTATATTTGTCGCAGTCTGTTGGCGCTTAAACTGATGTGTTATGAGTCATCCGGAGCTATTATGGCCGCCCTTACCACCAGTATTCCGGAAACAATAGGTGAAGTCCGCAACTGGGATTATCGATTTTGCTGGATTCGTGATGCATCGATGTCTATAGAAACCCTGATAGAACTTGGACATCATTCGACAGCGAAGCGGTTTATGTCTTTTGTGAAGGATATATTAAAATCTAAATCAGATTCTTTACAAATTATGTATGGAATAGATGGTAGTCGTACATTAAAAGAAGAGATACTGCCACATTTGGCAGGATATGAAAATTCCCAACCGGTAAGAATTGGAAATGCCGCATATTTCCAAAAACAAAATGACACTTTTGGCTATCTGATGGATGTTATACATAGCTACTATTTCCGTTTTCCTGGGACATTGGGCGAATTGGAAGAAATGTGGGAAGTCGTTAAATCGATCGTCAGAACAGTCTATATGGTTTGGCGAAATCCAGATCAGAGTATCTGGGAGTTCCGTAACATCGAAAAGCATTTTGTCTTCTCGAAGGTAATGTGTTGGGTAGCTCTTGACAGAGCAATAGATATAGCCAAACTTTTAAATCAGACCGACTATGTATCTGCATGGCAAAAAGAAGCGATGGCTATAAAGGAAGATGTGATGCAGAATGGATGGAACGATCAGATTCAGAGTTTTACTCAAGCCTATGATAATACACATATGGACTCATCATTGCTTTTGATGGAACAGTATGGTTTTATAGATGCAAACGACGATCGCTATATAAAGACAGTAAAACGTGTAAAAGAAGAATTATATCATAATGGATTGATGTATCGATATAAAGTCGATGATGATTTTGGTTTGCCATCTTCTGCTTTTACTATCTGTACCTTTTGGCTAACTCGTGCATTGTTTATGATTGGTGAGAAAGGCGAAGCCCGGAAAATATTTGATCAGTTATTGGAATATTCGAATCATCTGGGGTTGTTTAGTGAAGATTTGGATTTCGAAACCAAACGTATGCTGGGTAACTTTCCTCAAGCCTATTCTCATCTGGCGTTGATAGATACAGCTTTGCTGTTCTCTGAAGAACGAAAATATATCAATTTTATTAAACCTTAAGACTGAACCAGTAGCGTTTTATAAGCAATACAATAGAGGCAACGGTTATCATTTACCGTCGCCTCTCTTTTTATTTATATCTTTTCCCCGATAAATCGTATTACAGAGGCTTTTCCATTATGCCCTATCCCTTCTGCCAATTCTACTTCTACCTCTTCCAAGAATTCGATTTTTAAAGATTCAAAAATATATAAAATCTCTTCCTTCGAATACATCATTTCCACATGTGGAGGACCTCCCGCCAATGGATTTTGTTGCTGGTGTTTTACATGCTCTTTACTGAATCCTTCGATAATAATATGCCCTCCAATTTTCAAAAAAGGCAATAATGATCTGTGATATTTTGCTTTTAACTGTTCCGGTAGGTGAACATAGGTAAGAGCAATTACATCATAAGAGTCTACAATATAATTTTCAGAGATGTCTTCGAAATCAATCACTTTGAATGAAATATTCACACTATTCTTTTGAGCCAAACGCAAGGCTTTTTCTTTAGCTTGCTGGCTTTGGTCGAAAGCATCTACATTCCAACCCCTTGTCGCTGCATATACACCATTTCGTCCCTCTCCATCAGCCGGAAGAAGAATTTTTCCTATTGGAAGCGTATCGATGATTTGCTTGAAAAATAGATTCGGAGCTTCTCCGTAGCGGTATTTTTCAATATTATAACTTTCGTCCCATTTATTATTCATAGTCATTCTTTTTTAATTAGTATGCACTGAAGAAATCGGGTTTTATCGTAAATCCTATTCTTACCTGATTTGTATATTTCTTGTAATTTAGCAACCCTTCTCCATATCCGGCATAATAATCCAAAGTTAAGTATTGATTTGAATTTTTGGATACTCTAAAGGATAAAGATGTATGTAAATTAGGGTTTATAACCTTATCTCGAGGCATTATATTAAGGCTAAACCACCATAGATTTTCCTTATCTATATAATTGACCGAAAAAATGCCATATCCTTTGTCGCGCAATAAATCTTTATTATTACCACCATCTACATAGGGCAGATATATTTGAGCTTTAGCCGATAATCGCATATTGTAAAAGTATTTGGCTGATAGATTTATATAATTCCAACTCCGTGAGTCTTCTCCGGCTTTACCATTCGACTCATGTTCCAAAGAAATCATCATTGCCCCTTTCAGTTTATTGTCTTTTATCACATACCTGCCAAAGCCTATTCCCGGATTATAATTTGTATCGCGGAAAGGACTTGATTCGTCGTAAATATCCCAAAATGATTTCTGAGAATAAGTAATGTATAAGAATGAGTTGAAAGGAAGTACACTTTTGGTAACTCTGTGGCGAATGCTAAACTGAAAGAATGCATCAGTAGTTTTGCGGGTTACCGATTTATTTAAAGGGATTCCGGTTACCATATAATTATCCTTATATACCGCAAAAGGTGTCTGCTTGTCGAGTACAGATCTTACAAGGTCTTCCGAAACTTCAATCGGTTTATGTCTCAATACATTTATTGACTGCATCTCATTCAGATAGTTATTCCGAAGTGAAAGACTATCCACCTGTAAGATGGTATTCTCCTGTGAGTAGACGCTGGGTATGCGTATAATGAAGATAAACAATACGATTATTATATTAAATATTGTTTTCATATCTAAAAAAGAGAGCAAAAGACGATTTCAGTCTTCGGTTTTGCTCTCTCAAGTTTAATTAATCAATTTACTGTTTAGCATTCAGTTTATCGAGCAGGATTTCCAACGGACAAAATTTAGTAAACGAAGACTGTATAAGATTCACTCCAACAAATGCAGGTAACAACAGCCATCCGATAGAAACAAAATAAGCCAGAGAAATGCCTGTTAAAACCATTGTACCCGCTACTATCCGTATAATATATTCACGTTTCATAATCAAATCAGTTTAGAAAAATTCTCTACATCAAGGACAAAAGCATGTACAGGGAAAGGATTTTTTGTCTCAATATTGCAATTATCAATTTCTACAATAGCCTTGTCTGCAATTTCTTTTGTTACAAAGCTGAAAAGCATTATCGAATTAGTTTTTGCATTACTACCATTCGCTGCAAACCAGCCCAAATTTTCTTCCTTCTTTTTATATCCGGTGATATTGGTTACACTAAACCGTTTTACTCCGGCATCATGGAGCAGGCTTCCCACTTGTTCCTGATATTCCTTTATACTTAATACAACTAATAGCTTCATAATCATTTTACTTTCTTTTTCAACATTTTGAAATACAACAACGGCACAACAATCAGTGTCAGTACAGTAGAGGTTATTGTTCCACCCATCAAAGAAATTGCCAGACCTTGAAAAATAGGATCGAATAGAATGACGATTGCCCCCAAGACTACCCCTCCGGCAGTCAGTATGATAGGCGTGGTACGTACAGCTCCGGCTTCAATAACAGCTTGTTTTAATGGAATACCATCTTTGAGCCGTATGTCGATAAAGTCGATAAGTAGTACAGAGTTTCGCACCATAATTCCGGCTAAGGCAATGAATCCAATCATAGACGGGGCACTGAAGTAAGCTCCCATAATCCAGTGGCCGAAAATAATACCAATCAATGATAGAGGTATAGCAGCCAACTGTACCAACGGTGTAATAAAGTTTTGGAACCATGCGACAATGAGTACATAGATAATAATTAATACAAATAAGAATGCTAATCCTAAATCGCGGAACACCTCGTATGTTATTTGCCATTCTCCATCCCACTTTAAGAAAAAGTTGTCTTCATATTTTGGTTGCTTACTATATTCTTCTGATAAAGTGTATCCTTCAGGGAGTTTTACCTGAGATAACTTATCCGACACTTCCGTAATAGGATATATAGGGCTTTCTAAACTTCCTGCAACTTCGGTTAATATGTAAACTACACGTTTTTGATCTTTGCGATGAATGCTCTTTTCTTTTTCTCCTTTAGTGACCTTCACCAAATCGCTAACGGGAATTGCCATACCTTGTTGATTCACAACTTTCATACTTAATACATCTTCTATGCTTGATTTCTCTTTTTCTGACAGTTGAAGTACAATGCCTACTTGATTGACTGATGAAGGTTGATGCAATATACCTACAGGCATACCCGACAGAGCCGTTCTCATATTCTGAACAACTTGAGCATTTGGAATTCCTAATTTCATCGCTTTGTCTTTATTCACCTCAAACTTATATTCAGTCTGAGTATCTTCTACCGACCAATCAACATCGACCACATTGTTAGTTTGCGCCAACAGATCTTTCACTTGTTTGGCTACAGCTATTTGTTGATCATAGTCTGGACCATATATCTCGGCTGCAATTGTAGACATTACAGGAGGACCGGGCGGTACCTCCACTATTTTCACATTGGCATTGTATTTTTTGCCGATAGCTTGCAAATCGGCACGCACCGATGTGGCTATATCATGACTTTGTTCGCTACGTTCTCCTTTGTCTACAAGATTAACTTGTATATCAGCTACATTGTCACCCATGCGCATGTCATAGTGGCGAACCAATCCATTGAAGCTAATAGGAGCAGAAGTTCCCACATACGTTTGATAATTGGTTACCTTATCATTCCGGCTGATATGCACAGCTAATTCTTTCGTTACGGCGGCAGTACGTTCCAAAGTCGTTCCCTCCGGCATATCTATTACCACTTGAAACTCATTCTTATTATCGAAAGGCAACATTTTTACCGGAACAGATTTTGTATAAAACAACACAAACGATCCCAGTAAAACGACAGTTAAGCCAATCATAAATGTCCAGCGACGTTTTCTGTTTTCCAAAAACGGTGTTACTATTTTAGCATATAATTTGTATATTTTTGTTTCATGCAAATCCGTTTCTTTTTCTTCACTTTCGAGTCCTTCTCCTTTTTTATCTTTATGTCTTAAGAATAAATAGCCGAAATACGGAGTCAACGTCAGAGCTACCAGTAAAGAGAAAATCATGGCTATGGATGCACCTATAGGCATCGGACTCATATATGGTCCCATCATCCCCGACACGAATGCCATAGGAAGTACCGCAGCGATAACAGTCAGCGTTGCCAAGATAGTCGGATTCCCTACTTCATTGATAGCATATAGCGCAGCTTGTAACGGAGGTAGTTTTTTCATCTTGAAGTGGCGATGCATATTCTCCGCAATTACAATGGAGTCATCCACAACAATACCCGTCACGAATACTAATGCAAACAGTGTGATGCGATTAAGCGTATATCCCAAAAAGTAATAAGCAAACAGAGTAAGGGCAAAAGTTACAGGCACGGAAAGGAATACTACCAGACCACCACGCCATCCCATAGCTATCATCACAAACAAGGTTACAACTATAATAGCAATAGATAAGTGGAACAGTAATTCGGATACTTTGTGTGAAGCCGTCTCTCCATAATTACGGGTAACATCTACATTTAAATCCTTTGTGATAACATCTTTTTTCAGGTGCTCTACTTTATCAATGACTACTTCTGCCAGCTTCATTGCATCAGCACCTTTTTTCTTGGCAATAGAAATAGTTACAGCCGAATAGTCGTCGGGCATTCCGGCTTTTTTATCGCCTGACGCAGTTCCATATCCAAACGAAACATATTGTTTGGGTACTTCCGGCCCGTCTTCTACTTCTGCTATTTGATATAGGTAGACCGGCTGATTGTCATTTGTTCCTACAATCAGATTCTTCACTTCATCCACATTTGCAAAGAAATTGCCGGTTTGTACAGAATAAACCATATCACCTGTTACGATATTTCCGCTTTGCATTTGTGCATTATTCGCTTGCAGTGATTGGGCTATTGCTCCAAAGTCGAGCTTGTTCTGAGCCATCTCGTCTTTGCCGAGCATGACCTTCACCTGTCGGCTTTGTCCACCTACAATATTCACTTGTGCTACATCAGGTATTTTCTTTATCTCGTTGCCAACTACTTCGGCTACCTGACGTATTTGGTAATCACCCATTTTATCACTCCAAAAAGTGAAAGCTAATGCAGGTACATCATCTATGGCTCGTGATTTTACCAATGGCATAGTAGCACCTTGTGGCATACGATCCATATTCTTCATCATTTCATTGTAAAGTTTTACTAACGAACGTTCCACATCTTCGCCCACATAAAATTGTACGGTGAGCATACCCATACCATTCATAGAAGTAGAATAAACATGCTCTACACCTTTGATATTTGATATGATTTTCTCGATAGGTTGAACTACACCCGATTCTACTTCCTGAGGTGTTGCTCCGGGATAACCAATCATGATGTCCGCCATCGGAACTTCTATCTGAGGTTCTTCTTCGCGGGGTATGAAATATATGCTGAACAGACCTAAGAGCATAAAAGCTAGCATGAGTAGGATACTCAATTTAGACTTGATAAACGCTCCGGCTATTTTTCCTGAAATTCCATTTTCCATAATTTTATTTATTTACAGATACTTTTACTCCGTTATATAATTTGCCTTCGGCTTTGGATACAATTTTGTCGTTTTGGCTCAAGCCCGAAAGTACTTCTACCTGATTGCCGATTGTCTTGCCTAAACGTATCCAGCGAAGATTTGCTTGACTTTGGGCGTCTATCACATATACACCCGTAAGCTGATCACGGTATACAATAGAGTTCTTATCCAGCATGATTTTAGATGTAATATTCTCACCAGTTTTATTCGGTATCAATATATTTACATACATCCCCGGACGTATATTTTCTTTATCTTTTGTATCAATAGCCAATTTCATAGAGTATTGTCCTCCTGTGCGAAATGCCGACGGACTAAGTTCGGATACTTTTCCATCGATCGTTATCCCTAATGATTTCAATTCCATTTTGGCTACATCACCTACTTTTACATACTGTATATAGTTTTCGGGGATAGATGCTGTAACCTGCAATTCTCCATTCTGCTCAATTGTCAAAATAGGCATTCCCGGATTTGCCATACTCCCTTCGTCTATCATTTTTTGTGTTACAACTCCCGAAAATGGAGCGCGTATATTGGTGTAGGAAAGCATCGCATTTACTTCGTTCATCTGTTGGCGAGCCATTTGTACTTTAGCATTCATTGAAGTATTTTGCAAAGCCACATTTTCGAGTTCCTTATCTGATACACTGTTTTGGTTGCGCAGTGTTTTGAAACGCTCATAATCACGTTGGGCATTTTTTGCTGCTGCTTCAGCTTCGGTAATCATAGCTTGTACCTGAGCCCTTTTTGCCAGAATATCATCGCTGCTAATAGATACGAGGAGTTGTCCTGATGCTACTTTATCACCTGGTTTTACATATATCTTCGTTACATAGCCCATCATTCGGGTGCTCATGTTTGCGGTTTGCTTGGCTGTGACTTCACCGCTAAGGTAAAATCCTTCGTTTGTAGATTGAGCTGGAGAGTAAGCTTCTACTTTAACTATAGTCTTATCTTTATCCTCTAATTTATCGGAAGAAGAGCAGGAGTAAAGAATTGATATTCCCACTATTCCTAAAAATGTATTTCTTAAAGTTTTCATATCTATTTATAGGTTTTATTTGTTACTTAGTTTTTGATAAAAAATTGAGATATGCTTCTGTTATATTATACGACATGATAGATTGAGATAGCATCAGTTTTTGCTGAAAGAATTGAGCTTGTGCCATCAATAGATCTGTGGTGCTCGCTAAACCTTCACGGTGACGATTGGAGAGAATACGTAATGCTTCATCTGCTTGTTCCACGCTGGCTCTTTGTTTGTTGATCTCTATTTGGGAATCGTTCAGATCTCGTTTGGTTTTATTTAGCTCTAGTTCTTCTTTCTTAATGTGGAGGTTGAGCTCTTCTTGTATTTTATCTCGTTGGAATTGTGCCGATTTCATCTTACTCCGATTTTGATTTCCTGAAAATATTGTCCAGCTTAGATTTATACCAACGAGGTAAGAATCATTCCCAAATTTGAAAGCCTTCGAATCATTTAGGCTATATGAACCAAAAGCATTGATACGTGGCAGGAATGCCATTTTTGAAGATTTTACTATCATATTTGTCGCATCTACAGCTTTGTTTAGCGCCATGATATCGGAACGATAAGACGAAAGCTCTCTATCTTGAAACAGGCTTATCTCTTGCGACAATGAATCTGTTGTATATACATCGCTGCTTGTTTCCAATCCCATCAGAAGACGCAGTCCGTCTGAGGCATTCTGTATATTACTTTCGGCTTTTGCCAATGCAGTTTCAATTGTATTGACTTGTACCTGAGCATTCAATACATCCGATTTTTGAACTAATCCTTGATTATAAAAATTGGAGACTGATTGATGTATTTGTTTCACATCCGCTAACGATTTTTGAAGGATGTTTCGAGCCTGATACGACATTTGTAATTGAGTATATGCTTTTCGCACTTCAAATTCGATGTATTCTTTGGCTCGTTCCGTTTTGTATTTGTAAACTTCCTCTTGTGCCTTAGCTCCTTTGCGAGCATAGACCATATCCATATTCAACAATGGTAGCTTAGCTTCTACCTGAGCACTGTAATTTTGTCTTGCTCCGGGATTATTCAGTTTTGACGGATCGAAATCCATTGCAGTAACGGATTCTTGTTGCAATAGAAATCCGAAAGCATTTAGTGGGTTATTTGTACTTAAAGCCGTATAGCCAACCGTCACTTGTGGAAGAAAAACAGCATCCGTTTGATGAAAATTTGCATTCGCTACTTTTTCATCCAACTCAGAGATCTTTACATTGTTGTTATTTTTCACTGCAATCTCTACTGCATCTTTTACCGAAATATGCTGGAGATTCTGCGCTTGCGTTAGAAAACTAACCAGAATAGCACTGATAATAATACTTGCCTTTTTCATTTTATATTTTAATATAATTTACATCAACAAAATATCTATTGGAAATAATGTCTTATAGAAATATATTGCAAAGTAAAATATAATTTTCCAAAGAAACAAATTTCCAATGGAAAATATTTGTTTATGAATGTTCAAATTTTTAAAGCAATATATAAATCAGAAGATTTTATATTTTTTGTGCATTATTGGTTTGTATATGTTAACGAGTAAAATTTTGTCTTATATCTATTTTTCTAACTAGTAGAAATTATGAAAAAATCTTATTAGTTTTGTGTAGAAGATTTTTACCACTCTATATGCTTTTATGAGAGCTTTAATTTTTTTGCTTTGTTTTGTTCTGTCTTTGAATGCATTTTCTGAAAATGAAATAGATTCTTTGTTGAAAGTGCTGGACAAAACAACACAGAACCGTTCGATATATATAGCCGAAAAGGAATCTAAAATCAAAAGATTAATATCGCAACTGGATAGCCGGAAAACTCTGGGCGATGAGTATAATATTAATGAAAGTATTATATCAGAATACAGATCCTTCCAGTGCGATTCTGCTATAAAGTATATACATAAAAATATAATAATAGCCGAAAAATTAGGTAACAAAGACTATCTAAATCAGAATAAGCTCGATTTATCATTCATTTTATGTATCTCAGGACTATTTACTCAAGCTTTGGAAACACTTAAGGCAATTGAATATGATGAATTACCTAGATATCTTAAATTGTCGTATTGTTGGACATATATCAGGTATTACGAAAATTTAATTAAATACACAGATGATTCACAATATGAGAGCCTTTATCTGAAAGAAAAGGAAAATTATCGCGAGAGACTTACTTCTCTGCTAAGCGAAGGCTCGGATATGTATAGTAAGGAAATGGCATTCAAACTTCAAGATGAAGGGCAATATAAAAAAACCTGTGAGATTCTTCTAAAAATATTTAACAAACAAGAACCTTCAACACATGGGTATGCTATGGATGCTATGAGCTTAGCCAAGATATATAAATATATGGGAAATAGCTTAATGGAAGAAAAATATATGATTCTGGCAGCTATAACCGATACCCAATTAGCAGTCAAGGAGAATGAGGCTCTCCTTGCTTTGGCTATTTATTTGTATGACAAAGGAGATATGAATAGGGCATATAATTATATAAGGATTGCTTTGGATGATGCAAATTTTTTTAATTCTCGTTTTAGAAATACAATTATAGCGCGTGTGTATCCTATCATTGAAGATACTTATTTATATCGTATTGAGCAGCAAAAACAAAATCTCAGAATTTATTCTATTCTCACAAGTTGCTTTGTTGTTGTATTAGGTATTGTTTTATACTTTATTTATCGACAAATTAAGATTGTATCAAGAGCAAAGAAAAATCTGAAAGCAGCGAATGAACAATTAGCGAGTGTAAATCAGAAACTAGACGAGGTTAGTTTGATAAAAGAGAGATATATCGGTATTTTTATGAATCAATGTGCTATTTACATTGATAAACTGGATGATTTCAGAAAAAATGTAAATAGAAAAATAAAAGCCGGACAGGTGGATGAATTACTCAAGCAGACTTCATCTTCGCGCGATTTAGAGAAAGATGTGGAAGATTTATATACAACCTTCGATAGAGCATTTTTTAAGATATATCCCAATTTTGTAGAAGAATTTAATAATCTGTTGAAAGAAGACGAACGTTACAGATTGGGAAAAAACCAGCTAAATACTGAATTACGTATTTTTGCCCTTATCCGTCTTGGGATAAATGATATGGATCAGATAGCTGCATTCCTCCGTTACTCTATTCAAACTATCTACAATTATAAGAGTAAAGTAATAAGAGGTAAAGCCATCACGAGTGAAAATTTTGAAGATGAGGTGAAAAAAATAGGAAATTTATCATAAAAAGCCCTCCAAAATACTTACCAAAACGCTATCTCTTTTTTGTTTATATCTGTCTCATAAACAGTATATACACCTTTTTATACTGCCCCAAAAACCTACTTAAAAGTTTACTTACATAAACAGATAGGGTCTATCTGCTCATATATTTGCATATATAGTTTTTGAGGTATTTCATAGCTATGAAAAACCTTTATTCTATATATGGCATAATAAGCTGTCATGAAAAGTTCAATCTATTTCTAATCTAATCTATGAAAATGAAAAATCTAATTCTATTTTATCTGCTCTTTTTGAGTGCATCCGTTATGATAGCTCAGGAAATAACTCCTTTCAAGAATGGCGACCGGGTTGTTTTTCTTGGTAATAGTATTACTGATGGTGGTCATTACCATTCATATATATGGCTTTATTATATGACACGCTTTCCTGAAATGAGATTAACTGTTATGAATGCCGGAATAGGAGGGGATCAGGCTATAGACATGGTTCGGAGGCTCGACGGAGACGTATTCAGTAAAAGACCAACGGTTCTGTTTACAACCTTTGGAATGAATGATTCGGGATACCTTGAATATAATGGTGACCAACCTGAAAAATTTGCAGATGAGAAAGTAAAAGCTTCTTATGAGGCTTATAAACAGATGGAGGCGAGATACAAGAATCTTGTTAATACTAAAGTTGTATTGATGGGTAGCTCCCCTTACGACGAAACTGCAAAAATAGAGGGAAATACACCTTTTAGGAATAAAAATAAAGCAATGCTTCGAATTGTTGATTTTCAAAGAGAATCGGCAAAGGCTAATGGCTGGCAGTTTTTTGATCTTAATCAGCCGATGACCGCTCTTAATAGTCAGTTTCAGCAAAAAGATCCAACATTCACTCTTTGTGGCAAAGACCGGATTCATCCAGATAATGATGGACATATGGTTATGGCTTATCTGATATTGAAAGCTCAGGGATTTGCAGGTAAGGAAGTGGCTGAAATAAGTGTAGATGCTTTCAATACTTCTATAATTTCTTCTTCAAATTGTGAAATAACAGATATTAAAAAGACTTCCATAGGTATAAGTTTCAACTACCTAGCAAAAGCTTTACCATATCCGATGGACACAATTGCTCGGGGATGGGAACAGAAAAAGAGTCAGGCTGAAGCTGTAAAAACAGTGCCTTTTATCGATGAGATGAATAAAGAGATGTTGACAGTGAAAGGGCTGAAGGGCAACTACTGTCTTCAGATAGACGGAGAAAATATAGGAACTTGGTCTTCTGCCGATTTTGCCAAAGGGATTAATCTGGCAACTCTTAATACACCACAGTATAAGCAAGCGTTAAAGGTTATGTTTTTGAATGAAGAACGATGGGAGATCGAAAAACGCTTCCGTGAATATGCGTGGGTACAATTCAATTTCTTCTTGCCAAAAGGTATAACTGATCCTAATACAGAGGAAGCTGTTAAAATTCTGGATGAAAATAAAAGCTCAAATGTCTGGCTAAATATTAGACGTGACTTGTATAGCAAAGCAAGATATCCTGAAGTAAGAAAGGCTTGGCAGGATGAGATGGGCTTGCTTCTATCTACTATTTATAATATAAATACACCTGTTAAGAGAACAATAACCCTAGTGAAAGTTAAATAAGCAGATTGTGTGATTATGTTGAAAACAGGCGTTGTTACTCTACTTTCAGTTCTTTTCTTTTATGGTAATCTTTTTTCCCAGCAGAAAGCATATTTTGTAGACGGCTATCATGGTGGAGTTTATGGGCATTATCCTATGTGGGTTACTCAATTTATGGTCGATAAGCTTACCGAGCATCCCGAGTGGCAGCTCGGACTCGAAATAGAGCCTGAGACATGGGATACTGTAAAAGTAAAAGAACCCGTAGCCTATAATAACTTTAAAAATATTGCGACAGATAAAAGAGTCGAATTTACAAATCCGGCTTATGCGCAACCTTATTGTTACAATATATCAGGAGAAAGTATTATACGCCAGTTTGAATATGGCATAAAAAAGATACACCAACATTTTCCCGATGTTACTTTCACCACCTATTCGGTTGAGGAACCCTGTTTTACAAGTAGCCTCCCTCAGATACTAAGATTGTTTGGATTCAAATATGCAGTGTTGAAATGCCCCAATACGTGTTGGGGCGGATATACTGCACCTTATGGAGGGCAGTTGGTGAACTGGATCGGAACTGATGGAACTGCTATACTCACAGTGCCTCGTTATGCCAGTGAAGAACTTGAAGATAATTCGACATGGCAGACCAAAGCATGGAATAATTCCGAAGCATATCTCAAGGCTTCTTTCAATCAAGGTATAGAAAATCCGGTTGGAATGTGCTATCAGGATGCCGGATGGAAAAACGGTCCGTGGTTAGGTTCTGGAACAAATGTCAAAAATAAATCTATATATACTACTTGGAGAAATTATTTCGAGAATATTTCGAACAAAAAAACGAATGATAATTATTACTTCTCACAAGAAGATATACATGTAAATCTTATGTGGGGTAGTCAGGTGCTACAGAAAATTGCTCAAGAAGTCCGTGTTTCGGAGAATAAAATAATTATAGCTGAAAAGATGGCAGCTATGGCAAATCTTGATAATAAATATAATCCTGCTCAGGAGAGAATCGATGAAGCTTGGCGTACACTCATGATGGCGCAGCATCATGATTCGTGGATAGTGCCTTACAACCGTCTGAAAAAAGATCGTACATGGGCTCAGGAAATCACGTTGTGGACAAATAATACGAATAAAATATCCGATAAGGTGATTGACGAAGCTATTGGTTCTTACAATACGAATACGAGTCGGGATGCTGAAAATAAGACATATATCAGAGTATATAATACTTTAGGAGTAAAACGTACTGAGGTTGTCAAAGCGCTAATTCCTTCAACTAAAGATGGAGAGGTTGTTGTATATAATTCAAAAAATGAACTATTACCTTCTTATTCTCAACAGACAGGAGATTCCTCTTACATATCCTTTCAGGCAGATGTTCTGGCTTTCGGTTATGCTACATTTCTTGTTTCGCATAAACAGGTTGTGTTCAATAAGAAAACTTCTGTACACGTTGATACCGATGGAAATTATATCCTCGAAAACAATACGTATAGGATAACTCTAAATCCTTCCAAAGGAGGTACAATCAAAAGTCTTATAGCAAAAATGGAAGATAGTAAAGAATATGTAGATAAAGATAACGAATTCAATTTTGGGGAACTCAGAGGACATTTCTATGATGAAAATAAATTTTATTCGACAACCGATGCTCAGGCAAAAATAACAGTATTAGAAGATAATTTTCTTCGCACAAGCGTCAAAATAGAAGGCGAAATAGCTTCACACCCTTTTGTTCAGATTATAACTTTAACCAACGGGCAAAAGCGTATAGACTTTGATCTGACGGTAAATTGGAAAAATAATGTTGGGATAGGAGAGTACAAGCAGGGACCAAATTGGCGAGACAACAGACGAGCTTTTACAGACGACAGATTTAAGTTGAATGTACTGTTTCCTATAGCTCTTTCATCGTCCACTCTATATAAAAATGCACCATTCGATGTATGTGAAAGTAAACTCGAAAATACTTTTTTCAATACATGGGACGGAATCAAACATAACATTATACTGAATTGGGTAGACCTTGTACAAAAAGATCAGAAATATGGATTTGCTATATTTTCCGACCATACTACTTCCTATTCACATGGAAAAGATTTTCCATTAGCACTCACGGCTCAATATTCGGGTATTGGATTATGGGGGCCCGATTATAAAATTACTCATCCCTTGACGATGAGGTATGCAATAGTTCCACACAGCCGACAATGGGATCAAGCGAATATAGCGATAGAAAGTAATAAATGGAATGAACCTCTAATCATATCTTATCATAAAAATATACCGTTGGCTGATAAATCATTTATAAATATAGACAAGTCCGGCTATGAAATAAGTGCTTTTAAAGTCAAGGATGACAATATTCTAATCCGTTTTTTCAATGCAGAAGGGGACGGATCGATAAGAAGAATTGCATTCGGTTTTCCGGTTGCTGAAATAAAAGAAGTTGATTTAAACGGAAATACTATTTCAAAAAAGGTGATAGATAAAAACAAAGTATCTATATCTATGCCTCGTTTCGGTCTGAAAACATTATTACTAAAAAAAGATAACTAAATAATTAAAGAATATAACCACTTATTATGTATAGATCTATAATAACTTCTATGGCCGGTTTGTGCCTGATAATCGCAAGCTGTGCTTCAGATGTTAAACCCTTAGAAGATTTAGCCCCTTCCGATTATGTTAATCCTTTTATCGGCGCAAGTACCAGTGTCGGTGCTGCCGGAGTGTATCATGGCTTAGGAAAAACCTTTCCGGGAGCAACTACTCCTTATGGTATGGTGCAGGTCAGTCCGAATACTATTACCGGAGGAGACAACAGTCCCGGTTACAGCTACGAGCACAAAACCATCGAAGGGTTTGCTTTTACTCAAATGAGTGGTGTGGGATGGTACGGCGATTTAGGTAACTTTCTGGTAATGCCTACTACCGGTACATTAAAGACGATAGCTGGTAAGGAAGATGGAAGCATCAGAGGATATCGTTCTTCTTATAATAAAGGTACAGAAACTGCTGAGGCGGGATATTATTCGGCACAGCTTACCGATTATAATATAAAAGTGGAAGCTACAGCAGCTCCTCATAGCGGAATGTTAAGGTTTACATTTCCCGAAAATAAGCAATCTAGGATACAAATTGATTTGGCTCGCAGAATAGGAGGAACGTCTGTATACCAATATGTAAAAGTTCTGAACGATAGCACTATCCAAGGATGGATGAGATGTACTCCCGATGGTGGAGGTTGGGGCAATGGAGAAGGCAATGCTGACTATACTGTATACTTTCATGCTCAATTTAGTAAACCACTAAATAATTATGGATTTTGGAGTGCAGATATTCCTGATAACTGGAAGAGAAAAAGAGAAGAGGTTATCAGTATTCCCTATCTGCAAAGAGTCTCTGAAGCTCCGATTATCAGAGATAAGAAAGAAATAGAGGGAAAACACCTTGGTTTTTTTACCGAATTTGAAACTCATAAAGGAGAAGAAGTTACATTAAAGGTAGGAATTTCCTTTGTAGACATAGATGGTGCAGAAAAAAATCTCAAAGCGGACATAGGAAATAAAAACTTCGATAATATTCGTGCTGAAGCAAAAAAACTATGGAATAATGAACTGAGCCGTATAAAGATAGAAGGAGGGACTAAAGACGAAAAAACAATATTCTATACATCGCTTTATCATACAATGATAGATCCACGCATCTTTACAGATGTAGATGGGCGGTATATAGGTGGAGATAAAAAGATTCATCAAGCATCAGCCTTCAAAAAACGCACAATCTTCAGCGGTTGGGACGTATTCCGCAGCCAGTTTCCACTTCAAACAATTATTAACCCCGCACTGGTTAATGATCAGCTAAATTCATTAATAACACTGGCCGACGAGAGCGGACGAGAGTATTACGAACGTTGGGAAATAATGAATGCATATTCAGGTTGCATGATCGGTAATCCGGCGTTGTCTGTTTTAACCGATGCTTACATGAAGGGAATTCGCAATTATAATATCGACAAAGCATACAAATATGCGATCAATACCTCACAAAAATTTGGTAACGATAAATTAGGTTATACAGGGCCTCCTTTAGGTATTTCTCAAACATTGGAATATGCATACACAGATTGGTGTATCTCTCGTTTGGCAAAAGAGTTAGGAAAAACTGAGGATGAAAAGATATTTTATCAAAAAGGACAAGCCTATAGGAATATTTTTGATAAGGACAAAGGTTGGTTTCGCCCTAGACTTGAAGATGGATCATGGGAAAAATGGCCCGAAAATGCCCGTACCAAAGAATGGTATGGATGTGTGGAATCTAATTCATATCAGCAGGGATGGTTTGTTCCGCATGACGTGCCGGGAATGGTAGAACTAATGGGTGGATGTGATAAAGTAGTGGCAGATCTTACTAGCTTTTTTGAAAAGACACCTGATAATCTCTTGTGGAATGATTATTACAATCATGCCAATGAGCCTGTACATCATGTTCCTTTTCTTTTCAACCGTTTAGGAGCACCATGGCTTACTCAAAAGTGGGTGCGTCATATTTGCAGCAATGCCTATGCAAACAAAGTAGAGGGCATTGTAGGAAACGAAGATGTCGGTCAAATGTCTGCTTGGTATGTGCTTGCAGCGTCAGGTATACACCCGGTATGTCCGGGAGATACCCGCTTCGAAATCAGCAGTCCAATATTTTATAAAATAGAGATTAAGCTCGATCAGGAATACTTCAAAGGAGATAAGTTTACAATCGTAACTCATAATAACTCTCCTAAGAATGTATATATACAGAAAGCTTTGCTGAATGGAACAAATTATAATAAATGTTATATCGACTTTAAAGACATTGTGAATGGTGGATTATTGGAACTTTATATGGGTGATAAACCCAATGAGAAATGGGGCATGTAGATAAATTATAAACCTACTTAATTTAATATCTTATGTATATGAAAAACATTTTCTATTCATTATTTATAATAATGATACTGTATGGAAATTTTTCTTGTAGCGACACCAGTTTCCTCGACGAAACTGTGACCACAGACCTTGATTACAATAAGGTTTTCTCTGACAGTGCACTGACCGAAGGCTTTCTGAACGAAATCTATCGTGATATAGGATTCGATACCAGAGGCAACCGTTTCAGTAAAAACAATTCTACTTTAGGAGGGCTTCAAACAGCATCTGACGAAGCTGAGTTCAGAACCTCGTCCGAGGTAACGGCCGATTTGCAGTTTGCCATGGGGACTGTCAATCCTGTGGTTATAACTGATGATGCTTGGCGTATACCTTATCAGAACATCAGAAGGGTAAACTTATTCTTCAAAGGGCTAGAGCAAGCTCCTTTGCAAAATAGCAGAAAGTTGCGTCTTAAGGCAGAGGCTCGTTTCTTGCGTGCATGGTATTATCATATTCTGATGAGGCACTATGGAGGAGTACCTCTGATCGGTGATACAATTTATGCAGAAGGCGACAAGCCTAAAGACATACGAGATACATACGATGCCTGTCTGAAGTATATCGTTGAAGAGTGTAAAACGGCAGAAAAAGATCTGAATGTGAAACCTTCAGGTACATATTATGGACGTGCAGGGGGAGGTGCTTGTAAGGCTTTGATTGCACGTATGAAGATGTATGCAGCCAGCCCTTTATTCAATGGAAACAGTGACCTTGTTGCCGGAACCAATGTCCCGGCAGAGCTTGTTGGTTATCCCGAATATGATAAGGAGCGTTGGAAGGAAGCAATGGATGCTGCTTATAGCTTTTTGGCACTAGGGAGATATCAATTGTATGTACTGAATACAGATCCCAAAAACAATAATGCGGTCGATCCCGGACACGGATTTTATGCTCTATTTATGTCCTCTGACGCCGCATATAGACCGGGATCTCTCGTCGAATCTATCTTCGAAGATCGTAGCTTAGGACGTGTAGCAAGAGAAACTTGGTTTCAACCACCATCAAGAGGTGCGGCAAATAGCGGATTTATATATCAAAATTTGGTTGATGCATTTCCTATGAAGAATGGAAAACCAATTACCGACCCTACATCTGGTTACGACCCGAATGATCCTTATAAGGGACGTGACCCACGTTTTTACAATACGGTAGTTCATGACCAAACAGTTCTCATGATTGGAAACGATGCTTATGCTCCGGTAAATACCTATCTTAATGTAGATGGCTCGTCTTCGGGTAAAGATGCTGTACATCAGGGAACACCTACCGGATATTATATCAATAAAATGGTTAATAGACATCTGGCAGCAAACTCTGTTCATGGAGGTCCCGAAGAAACACCTTTGATGCGATTTGCCGAAATATATATGGATTATGCCGAAGCCATGAACGAATATAAGATGGCAAACAGTGGCGAATCTGATCTAGTTCCTGCAGGCGAAGAAACATACACAATTCTGAAGGATATCAGAGCCAGAGGAGGAATTGATGCCGGTGAAGATGGAATGTATGGACTAAAACCAAATATGACTCGCTTAGAGATGCGTGAAGCTCTTAGGAATGAGAGACGTATAGAGTTTGCAATCGAGGGGATGCGGTTCTTTGATGTGCGACGTTGGAAAATTGCAGAACAAACAGACAATCAGATGATGACGGGTATGGAGGTACAATTGAAAGCAGGAGGAGGTAAGACCTATAAACGTTTTGATGTAAGGCAACGCTCTTTCAGAAAAGCAATGTATTTCTGGCCGATACCATATTCGGAAACATCCAAATCTCCGAACTTGATACAGAATCCTAATTATTAGTAAAGAATACACTTTATTCTAATTCCGTAAACAAAGATTTATCATGAAAAAACTAGCTATAAAAAAGTATTTTATACTTTTTATTATGGTACAACTATTCATTTCCTGCGATAAGTTCAAAGACTCTACCGATTATACAGGGGATGAACCAGTTAAAGAAATTGCAGGCACTTGGTACATAACCAAGGCAACAAGAAATGGCTTGGACATAACCAAAATTATGGATTTCAGTAGCTTTAGAATCAACCTAAAGGATGACAATACCTATACCATAGATAATTACCTTCCTTTCTTAGTGCGCCAAGGAGGTACTTGGGATGTAAATGATCCTCAATATCCTACAAAATTAATATTCAAGGAAGAAGCTTCAACAGAATCGAATACGTCTGCATTCGAATACCAGACTGTAGGTGGAGAACGACAGATAACTCTTTCTTTTTCGCCGGGCTGCTACAGTAATATTTATTCTTATGTTCTTAAAAAAGTGCCTAATAATTAAAATTGAAAGCCATGAAACTAAAATTAAAGAACAAAATATTGATATATAAAATATTAGGCTGCCTGTTGGTTCTTATTATATTTATTTCTTGCGGTATAGCATGGTATGAAAACCATGGAGATGTATTTAAGGATGAATATCAGAACAATAATTCGCCGATTATCTATAAAACAAGTTCAGTGAAAGCGGGTGAATATGCCGAATATATCATGTATGTAAAATGCGCATCAAATTATGACAATGAAACTCATCGGCTAATTGTAGCTCTTAATGTGCCAAAAGTATGGACAGAGGCTAAGTCTGCAATATTGACATGGGAAAATAATGAAGATTTGGGCACCGAATACAAAATGTCGCCAATTCCCGAAGGTACTTCTCCTAAAAGCCAACCTGGTCTTACTTGGAGCCAAGCGCTTCTCAATGCTGTAGGGGGACGTAATCCAAATATTTTGGATGACACCCAATGGGTTGCATTTCAGGCTGATGATCCGTGGACAATTTTCAATGGATCAAATGCATATACCTTATTTGTAAAAGTAAGGATAAAAATAAAGACAGGGCCTGACAATTTAAGAGCTAAAATAGGATTCTTTGTCAATTATGACGGAGACGGCATGGGAACAGATGAAGATCGTTGGAAGGTAATGTGGGGAGACTGCTTTGACGTAACCGACGGAGAAGGTGCTGAACCTATCGATTTTTGCCAATATCACTTTTATCAGGCAACGCCGGGTAATGCTACTCAAAACGATATTTTAACATTCAAGTATATCGGTGATTATTATAATAACCCTTTGATAGATGAAACGGATATATACCTGAACGCCAAAGCATATACAACAGAAGGGAATACGTATACCGTAAATGAGATTTCCGATAAAACAAAATTGGTAAAAGATTCTCAATGGGGAGTCATGTGGAGCAGGACAGTATGGCCCGAAGGATATTTTAGTGTTCCGTCCAACGAGACTATTACGCGTATCGAATACTATTTCACAAACAAAGATGGAAGCCTCTACGTCTCCAAATATGATGATAAGGTGGCGGGAGCTATGGAGCCGGGCTATGAGGAAGAATTGGTACGTCCCGGAAGGCCGATAGAGCCATTCATATACTACTTTGTTTGCAAGTGAAATTAATGTATAAAATTAAAAACAAGAATTTATGTATAATTCAATATATAAAAAAGTAAGCAGGAGTTGTTTTCTGCTTATGGTAGTATTGTTGTTTTGCGGATATGAGGCTGCCTATGCCCAAGAGGATGTGGCAACAAATACCGGTACTTCAGGCTTTTCGGGCGTCGTAGTAGATCTATATGGAAAACCTGTATCCGGTGTAGAAGTATCAGTTAAATCGACTGTTGGAAAGGCAACTAGCGATGAAACCGGAACATTCACTATCGATGCTGGTACAGGAGCTACACTTATCCTTACACATCCGGCTTATTTGGTGAAAGAAATTAAAATTTCGAAGGATATGCCAAAAGGTAAGGTGTTAAAAATAGTTATGGAAGAAAAGAAGCTGAAAAATCCTGAAAATTTGGATATTCCTTACGGAAAGACAGTCTCTAAACAAAGTTATCTGGGTGCAGCTTCTACTATATATACAGATGAGATAACACCCACATTATCTGCTAATATTTTGGGTGCATTAGCCGGGAGACTTCCGGGATTGTATGTTTCTCAAACCAGAGGATATCGGAATACGTTTACCGATCCGAGTGTAATAACAAACAATTTCATTGGAGCTTTGGCTGATGATTCCAAAGTCGGGTACAATGATAATACACAATACAGTTTTATTATGCGGGGAGCAAATTCTCCTATTGTAATAGTAGATGGATTTCAGAGCGAATTATTTAACCTCGATATGGAGAGTGTCGAATCGGTTTCTATACAGAAAGATGCTTTGTCATCTATGTTTTTAGGAGGACGAAGTTCGCGTGGAGTATTATATGTGACAACGAAGAAATCAGTGGGTGATGGGTTTAAAATTTCATTTACGGGCAGGTATGGTGTTCAGGAGCCGATAAAAACACTAAAACCCCTTCCTTCTTACCAATGGGCATATCTGTTGAACGAAGCCCTTGTGAATGATGGAAAGAAAGGGCTTTACTTGGCAAGTGATATAGAATCTTTCCGTAATGGAAGCAATCCAACAGCATATCCAAACGTAAATTGGAACGACCAGATATTAAAGAGTAGTTCGAATATACAATCCTATAATCTGAATGCTACCGGAGGAAATAAAACAGCTCAGTATTTTGTCAGCTTAGGGTATTTTGGTGAGGATGGATTACTTCGTGAAGATTCTAAAAACAGTTACAATACCAATCTTTCTTACGAACGTTATATGGTGACATCCAAGATCAATGTGAATGTCTTGAATAACCTGAAAATGAGTGCTACTATAATAGGGCGTATAGAGGAAGGTAATCAGCCGGGAGCCGGATTGAGCAGCATAATGAATGATGTATACAGTCTTCCCGGTGGAGTTTACCCGATCTATAACCCGAATGGATCTTATGGAGGTAATAATAACTATCAGAATAATCTGATGGCGAAAACCATAAGTTCAGGTTATATAAAAGATATGATGCGTGACGGATATGGTAATATTGTCATCGATCATGATATGTCTTGGCTTGCTGAAGGCTTATCGGCCACTGCCGTTGGAAATGTTTCTTCTCAGAGCCGTAGTGCTTTGTTTCGTAACAAGCAAGAGCCGGTATATCAATATATTCCATATTCCGACGGATCGGGAGGTGATTATGAACGTTTTGGTTCTATTGTAACTCAGAAAAATGACTTTGTAGGAGTTTCTAATTTTCAACATTTCTTCGGACAGGTTACTCTGAATTATAAAAAGAAGCTAAATACAGTGCACTCTATAGAAGGAAATGTATCAGCTGATATAAAACAAGTTTTGGATAATTATCAATTGCCTGAAGTACCCGCTAACATCAATGGAGAATTTAAATATAATTATGGAGATAAATATTTTGCTCAGGCAGCAATATCACAGAGTTACCTCAACAGGTATGCGCCGGGTAAAAGATGGGGAACTTTCTATGCCTTTGGTTTAGGCTGGGATATTAGCAAGGAAACATTTATGCAATCTGTTGACTGGGTTAATAAACTAAAGCTGCGTGGAGTATTCGGTGAAACCGGAAACAGTATAAGCCGTAGCAATTATTATACATGGAGGCAACAATACGACACTGATATAAATGCAGTGGCAAGCACTTCTTATCCTCAAGGATCGAGCTATACTTCATGGTATTCAGATCCGGCACTTGGACTTATCGAAACCAATAATAGTTTGGCTAATCCGAATCTGACATGGGAAAGAGCCTATAAATTGAATCTGGGACTGGATGCCAGCTTGTTTAATAATAAATTGCAGATTACGGGTGACTTTTATAGTGATAAGTATTTTGATTTATTGATGACCAGAGGAAAAAGTATTGAGCTGATAGGTTTGAACTATCCGAGCGAAAATATCGGGAAAGTCCGTTATCAGGGAGTCGATTTGTCTGTAACTTATCAGAATAACATCAGCGACTTCAATTATTATGTCACCGGAAATTGGAGTATTACTCAGTCCAAGATCCTATTTATGGACGAACAAAATGTTCCTTACGATTATATGCGCAGAACAGGCAATCCGGTGGGTACACGTTACGGACTTATTTCCGAGGGCTTTTTCCAAACACGTGAGGAAGTAGCGAATAGCCCTGTCATATCGGGGTATAAGATCGTTCCCGGCGACTTGAAATATAAAGACATGAATGGAGACGGAGAAATCAATGAATATGATCAGACTGTGATTGGCGGTAATAAACCTCTATCTTTTTTCGGATTGAATCTGGGATTCGAATATAAAGGATTTGAACTATCGGCTTTGTTTCAAGGTGCATATAATCGCGAGATATATTTCCCGGACGCAGGATGGGAATATGCTACAGGCTTCATTGCTTGGGGTAATACCTATAGTCAGGCATATGAGCATACTCTGAGACGCTGGACTCCCGAAACGGCAGAAACAGCTCTTTTCCCAAGACTTTCTACCAGCCCTAATTATAATGTAGCTCCAAGTGGTATGAGTAATTCATTCTGGCTGAAGTCGGGAAATTATATACGATTAAAAAATCTGAATGTAGCCTACACTTTTCCTGATTCATTTTCGAGAAACTATCTGGGGGGAGTAAAAGTCAAAATCTTTGTCAGTGGACAAAATCTATGGACAAAATCGGCTTTCGGGTTGGTTGATCCTGAAGTTATCGACTTTAGAAGCTACCCTGCATTACGTGGCTTCAATACAGGAATTAATATTAAATTCTAATATTTTCTAAAAATGAAAGACATGAATATACGGATCAAAAACAAATTATATATTGTGCTGATAGGTCTATCGCTCACATTGTGGTCATGTAACGATTACGAGGATGTTCCTGTGGAAAAACTCACTCTCGAATATGTATTTTCTTCTACAGACTCATTGGGAGTAAATGCGAAGAAATATTTAAATGACGTTTATAGTGTTTTACGATATGGGCATAATGCCATCGAGGGAGACTATCTTGATGCTGCATCCGATGATGCTATTACGTCATCTTTTTCCGAAAATCAGATATACCAGTTGCAAATAGGGCGTTATTCGGCTTTTACTCGTCTTGCTGATATGGGATGGGCTAACTATTACAGAGGCATTCGTCGGGCAAATACATTTATCAACAATATAGATGTGGTACCTTTCCTACAAACATATAATAACCATGTAGCAACAAATGTACCATTAAACAGAGCCCTAAAGGCGGAAGCACGCTTTCTAAAAGCTTATTATTACTTCGAACTAGTAAAACGCTATGGAGGTGTGTCTTTGGTTGGTGATATACCATACGAATTGGGCGAACCGATGGAGTTGCCGAGAAATACGTTTGATGAGTGCATCGAATATATTGTAAGCGAACTTGATAATGTTAAGGATAGTTTACGTTCAGTTCCTATTGCCAATATTGGAGCCGATGGTCATGTGGTAACGGCAGGAGCAGCTATGGCTCTCAAGGCAAGGGTACTGTTGTATGCGGCTAGTCCATTATTTAACGAATCTCCGGTTCAGGCTGCTAATCCATACGTAGGTTATGATACATATGATCCGGCTCGTTGGGCTAGAGCTGCGGAGGCTGCAGAAGATTTTATCAACGATTGGGGGCCTTCAGGACGTTATGGCGGATATGGGTTGATGGATAATTTCAAAGATGTGTTCCTCAATTATTACGGACCGGTAACAAACGAAGTCATCTTCCATGTGCAAGGTGCGCTTGATAAGCGAGATGTGGAGCAGAATAATGGACCTGTAGGATTTTCAAGCAATGCTAAAGGAAACGGTCGTACCAGTCCTACTCAAAATCTGGTGGACGCTTTTCCTATGAAAGATGGGAAACCAATAGGACAAAGTACTAAATACGTTTATTCTGAGCAGTGGATGTATGACAATCGTGATCCTCGCCTCGATTATACTGTGTTGCATAATGGCTCTCAGTGGCTGAGTACAACATTGCATACATATATCGGAGGGCGAAGCAATCCGACCGGATCAACCGATGCTACAACCAAAACGAGTTATTACCTGCGTAAATTTATGGGAAATTATGAGGATAAAACAGAATATACAGGGCTTCTTCGCAACTGGGTATTATTCCGTTATGCCGAAATACTTCTCAATTATGCCGAAGCAAAGAATGAATATGACCTTGCATCTTCAAAAACTACAGTTGATGCTAAAGTAATCGAATACATAAGGAGTATAAGAAAAAGAGCCGGTATTGATGGCGATGATGGTACTTATGGTATATCCGACAATGTAACTTGTTTGGAGATGAGAGAAATTATTCGTAACGAAAGAAGAATTGAAATGGCATTTGAAGAACACCGCTTTTATGATATTCGCCGTTGGAAAACAGCTGAAGATATATTTAATCAACCACTCAAAGGATTGGCCTTGGTGATGAAGGCCGGAAATATACTGACAGAACATATTGATGTTCTTGATGCTAAATTCGATCCTAAAAGGTATTTATATCCGATACCATATAGCGAAGTAAACAAAAACAGTAATATGGTTCAAAACCCGGGCTGGTAACAAAGCCGTGTTTATCAATTCTTAATACATAAATTGATATGAAAAGACTGACTTTATTATTTATAAGTATACAAATCTTTGCTTTTGCTTTTGGTCAACAACAGTTCCAATTGAAAGGTAAAGTATCATCAACAGACGGGGAGCTTTTGACAGGTGTTAGTGTGACTGTTGATGGAACAACAAATGGTACGATGACCGATGTAGACGGTAATTATATATTAACCGTGAAATCAGGTGATCAGGTATCGTTCTCTTTTATCGGATTCGCAAAACGAGTAGTTAAGATAACGAATCAAAAGGTCGTTGATATTGTACTCGAATCAGATCAGAAAACTTTGGACGAAGTAGTGGTAGTTGGTTATGGTAAAGTAAAGAAAATTACGCTCACCGGATCGGTAAGTGCCGTGTCGGCTGACGAAATACGTGCCGTGCCAACATCGAGTGTACAAAATGCTTTGACGGGTAAATTACCCGGCTTCTTTTCGCAGCAACGTTCCGGACAACCGGGGAAAGATGCTTCTGACTTTTTTATCCGTGGAGCCAGCTCATTAAACTCGGATGGAAACCGTCCGTTGATTATTGTCGATGATGTACAATATACTTACGATCAGCTGCAACAGATCAATGTAAATGAAATAGAGAGTATTTCTGTGTTGAAAGATGCTTCTACTACAGCTATTTATGGTATCAAAGGAGCTAATGGCGTTTTGGTTGTCAAAACCCGTCGGGGTGAAGAAGGGCGTCCGCATATAAATGTACGAGCAGAGGGTGGATTAACCATGCCTATTCGTAGACCTAAATTCTTGAACGCATATCAGGCAGCATCATTGACGAATGAAGCTTTTGAAAACGATGGGCTGGGAAACAGTAAGCCTTTTACAGATGCCGATCTTGAACATTTCAGGTTGGGAGACGATCCATACGGGCATCCGGATGTAGATTGGTATAAAACAATCTTCAAAGATGTTGCTACACAGCAAAATGTGAACATGGATATTTCGGGTGGTTCAAAAAGATTACGATACTTTGTCACAGGCGGTTTCTTCTCTCAAAACGGTTTAACCCGTAATTTCAAAGATCCAAAAGAAGAAGTGAATACCGATTATTTCTATCGTAGGTTTAACTTTCGAAGCAACCTTGACTTCGATGTTACTTCTACTACAAAAGTACGTTTAGATATGTCGTCACGGTTTATGAATATTAACGAGCCGAATAGTTTGAATGCGGTAGGCGAAATCTATAATTTCAGGAAAATGACTCCGTTCTCAGCTCCTTTTATGAATCCGAACGGAACATATGCTTATCATAATTATTTCTTGACCGACAGTAAAGACCCTACATTGAATGCACGTCTGGCAAATGAAGGTTATACTCGGACTAGGCGCTTCGACTCAAATATACTGTTTGATATTTCACAAGATCTGAGTTTCATAACTAAAGGACTTTCTACAATGGCTCGCGTGGCATATTCGAGTATAGATGAGAATTACAGGGCTATGAGGAGAGATAGTAAGATGTATCCTACTTACCACTATAACAGTGCGACAGATACTTATACGATCAATCCGACAGCCAATTCGTATGCTTATGAAAATTATATACTCAATGCCGGAACAAACAAAGCCATCAGAAATTTGAATATACAGGCCTTTGTTAATTACGAACGTACCTTTAACGAAGATCATACAATTAAAGGGATGATATTATACAATAGGGAAAGTAGTATTACAGACAAAAATGGACTTGCTAGTGCCGAAGTGCCTGCAAAGTTTCAGGGATATACAGGACAGATCAACTATAATTATAAGAACCGGTATATGTTTGACTTTAATACGGCTTACAACGGAACCGACCGTTTTGGTCAAAACAATCGTTTCGGCTTCTTTCCTGCTGTTGCTTTGGGGTGGAATATCGGAGAAGAACCTTTTTTTCAGAAAAGATTTAACGATAAAATTGATATGTTGAAGATAAGAACTTCTTACGGACTTGTGGGATCTGATATAACACCCGGTAACCGCTATTTATACAAACAAGTATATGAGCAAGGTTATGGCTATTCTTTTGGCGAAACTCCAATTGGAGTGGCATCATACAGGGAAGGTTCTTTAGGAAATGAATATGTTACATGGGAAAAAGCTCGCAAATTTGACGTGGGTATAGATGCCAGTATGTTCCGTAACAAATTATCGTTTACAATAGATTATTTTTACGATTACCGTTACGACCAGTTAGTAGAAAGAAGTGATGTTTCGTTGCTGTTGGGTATAGGCTTGCCTCGTACAAATGTTGGGGAAACTACAAATCACGGTTTTGATGGACAAATCTCATACAATGATAAATTTGGCGACTTTAATTTCTCTACCAACTTTGTATTCTCTTATGCGAAGAATAAGGTAAAATATAAAGCTGAGGCTCAGCAGAGATATTCATGGCTGTCGGAGACCGGTAAGCCTATTGGGCAACCATTCGGCTATACATGGGTAGGATATTATACACCGAGCGATATATCAGAAATCAATGCAGGCAATCCGAATAAGATTCCTGTACCGAATATTCCTGTATCGGCCGGAGACCTTAAATATGCAGACCTGAATGATGATGGTATCATCGACGACTTTGACAAGGGAGCCATTGGTAAGCCTAACTTACCTACTACTACATTGGGTTGGACTATAGGTGGATCATACAAAGGTTTCTCTATCAGTCTATTGTTTCAAGGATCATTCGATTATAGCTTCAGCGTAGTAGGAACAGGTATTGAATCTTTCAAGAGCCAGTTTCAGCCAATTCACGAGAAACGTTGGACTGCCGAAAAATATGAGAATGGAGGAGATATCCAATTTCCTCGTTTAACAACCAATCTTTCTACTATTAGTAGTAGTGAGGCGTACATGTCTAATTTCTGGTTGGTAAACGCATGGTATATTCGTCTCAAAACAATCGATTTAGGTTATGAATTACCAAAAAGTGTATTGCCTAAAGGAATACAAAGCACACGCTTTTATGTGAATGCGTATAATATGTTCACTAAAACAAATTATGATAAATATCAGCAAGACCCCGAAATACAAACAAACTCGGCCGGTGATGCTTATATGAATCAACGTGTTATCAATTTTGGTGTTTTGATGTCCTTTTAAGGATGGGTATCAAAAGAATAGCTTTTAGTATAAGCCGGGCTAAATAGTATTTTGATACTATAAGAAGCGAAGTTCTTGTCTCTCTTATTAATGGTTGGGAGTAGGCTAAAAAGAATCTTCGCTTCGCTCGGCGCTAAAAGGTAAATATTCAGTCTTGATTCGTTTTACTTATAAATACAATATAATATGAAAGTACGAAAAGCCTTATTTATTGCCGCCGCGCTATTGCAAACAATATATGCCGGAGCGCAATTAAAAGATTTGGTACAGTATGTAAATACATTACAGGGAACCGATTCTCATTTCGGTCTTAGTTATGGCAATACATATGCCACTACTGCTATGCCTTATGCTATGCATACATGGTCGGCACAGACCGGGGTCAATGGAGAAGGATGGAAGTACCAGTATTCTGTAGATAAAATACGTGGATTCCAACAGGCACATCAATGCAGTCCGTGGGTAAGCGATTATGCAGTGTATTCATTTATGCCGATGGAAGGTGCATTAGAGGTGAATCAGGAAAAAAGAGCCTCGAAGTTTAGTCATAGTAATGAAATAGCCAAACCTCACTATTATAAAGTTACGTTGGATAATGGTATTACTACCGAGATGGCGCCAACCACACGAGGTGTACACCTCCGATTCTCATTTCCCGGAAACGGAGATGCTTATCTCGTGCTTGATGGTTATACCGATATGAGTGAGGTTAAGATAGATTCGCAAAAAAGACAGATAACCGGCTGGGTAAATAATCAGCGTTTTGTAAATAACGCTGAGAATTTCCGTAGTTATTTTGTCGTTCAATTCGATAAGCCTTTCGATGCTTATGGAACATGGGAAAATCAAAATGATAAGACATTTCCTGCCGAGATTTACCGCCAAGGTAAGGGAGCAGGTGTATATCTAAAGTTCAAAAAAGGAGCAAAGGTGCAGGCTAAAGCAGCTTCGTCTTACATTAGTCAACAACAAGCTATACTTACGTTAAATAGGGAATTAGGCAGCGATAAGAACCTTGAACAGACAAAAGCTAGAGGAGCGGAAACTTGGAACAAATTATTAAACAGAGTAATTGTTGAAGGAGGAACCGACGAACAGATTAGGACATTTTACTCCTGTCTTTTCCGTGCAAACCTTTTTTCACGCAAATTTTACGAGCGTAATGAAAATAATGAGCCATACTATTACAGTCCTTACGATGGCAAGATATACAACGGCTATATGTATACCGACAATGGATTTTGGGATACTTTCCGCACTCAGTTTCCTCTGACCAATATCCTTCATCCTACCATGCAGGGGCGGTATATGAATGCTTTGCTTGATGCTCACGATCAATGTGGTTGGTTGCCATCGTGGTCGCAACCGGGAGAAACAGGTGGTATGATCGGCAATCATGCAATCTCGCTTCTTGCTGATGCATGGGCAAAAGGCATTCGCACTTTTGATCCTGATCGTGCGCTAAAAGCTTATGCACATGAGGCAATGAATAAAGGCCCGTGGGGAGGTGCTAACGGTCGTATTTTTTGGAAAGAATATTTTCAGTTGGGATATGTGCCTTATCCGGAGTCGTCGGGATCTACAGCACAAACATTGGAGTATGCCTATGATGATTGGTGTGGGTATGAATTGGCACGAATGACAGGAAATAAGTTCTATATGGATGTTTTTGAAAGACAGATGTACAACTATCGGAATGTCTTTGATCCTACAGTTGGTTTTATGAGAGGCAAAGACAAAGATGGAAAGTGGCAGGAACCATTCGATCCTTTTGTTTGGGGTGGTCCTTACTGCGAAGGGAATGCATGGCATTATACTTGGTCTGTTTTTCACGATGTGCAGGGACTGATCGACTTGTTTGGCGGTGCAGAAAATATGGTCTCGAAAATGGATTCGGTATTTACTGTACCTAATATTATAAAACCCGGTACATACGGTGGCATTATCCACGAAATGAAAGAGATGGAACTTGCAGGTATGGGACAATATGCACAAGGCAACCAGCCTATTCAACATATGATATATATGTATTCGTATGCAGGACAACCATGGAAAACCCAATACTGGGCTCGCCAAATTATGAATAGACTATATAATTCTACAGAAAAAGGTTATCCGGGTGATGAGGATCAAGGAGGTATGGCTTCGTGGTATGTACTGAGCGCGCTTGGTATCTATTCTGTTTGTCCCGGTACGGATGAATATGTATTGGGTAGTCCGCTATTCAAAAAAGCTACAATTACGATGGAAGACGGAAAGAAGTTTGTTATAGAAGCAAATAATAACAGTAACGATAATATATATGTCCAATCCGTTAAGCTCAATGGGAATTCGTTAAATAAGAATTACATTACTTACAAAGCTATCGTAAATGGAGGAACTATTGAATATACAATGGGAAGCCAGCCGAATAAAGGGAGAGGAATTACAAAAGACGCTGCTCCATTTTCTCTGTCTAAAAAGTAAACAGATATAAATCCAAATAATGAATAGAAATTTCTTGTATCGGGGCGAATTTAATACGCCAGTTTTGCCGGAAGAAGAACATGTGGCTCAATCATCTCTTGCTTTTGCTATAAATGTGCAACCATATAGAACTTCTGACGGAGAACGTATTTTGCCTGTCATAATGAATGATAATTATTTTACCCTCAGACAAGGGGAAAGTAAGAATCTGGAAATAGAATTTGGAGCTTCGCTTTTACCTGAAAATGGCTATAAACTGGAAGTAATTCCATATAATAATAAATAAACTGTATGAAAAATAGATTGTTGCTCTTATCCTTCTTTCTTATTGTACCCTTTATTGTAAACTCTCAAACGACAGGCATAGATTATGCAAGTCGGGTGAACACCCTCATCGGAAACAAAGGTGTGGGGTTGGCATCCGGATATATGTATCCCGGCGCAACTTACCCTTTTGGAATGGTACAATTTACCCCAACTTATTTTTCCAAGCAATCCGGTTTTGTTATTAATCAATTAAGTGGCGGTGGATGCGAACACATGGGAAATTTTCCTACTTTTCCGGTAAAAGGAAAGTTGCGGATGTCACCTGATGATATTATCAGCTATAGGATAAACTTATCAGAAGAGAAAGGACATGCCGGTTATTATCAAGCTAAGGTTCAGGATGATATTAAGGCCGAACTTACTGTGACCGAGAGAACAGGAATGGCGCGTTATGAATACTCCTCGAATGAAAGCTTTGGTACTATTATAATCGGGGCAGGAGTGGCTGCTACAAATACAGAAAACGCAACAGTTGTAATTACTGGTGTGAATACTTGCGAAGGATATGCCCAAGGAGGTACTTTTTGTGGATATCCAACACCTTATAAAGTTTACTTTGTAGCCGAATTTGATACGAATGCTATTGAGGTAGGAACCTGGAAAGATGATAAAATAAGAGAGAAGTCTGTTTTTGCAGAAGGTAAGAACTCAGGAGTATTCTTCACTTTCGATATGAGTAAGAATAAAGTGATACAATACAAAATAGGCGTTTCGTACGTATCGGTTGAGAATGCAAGAGAAAACCTGAGAGCTGAGAATTCAGCATGGAATTTTGATGTCATTAAGAATCAGGCCGAAAAAAAATGGAATAAATATTTAGCTAAGATAGAGGTTGAGGGTACAAACCCCGAGCGCATTACTCAGTTTTATACGCATCTATATAGAGCTCTTATTCATCCCAATGTATGTAGTGATACGAATGGAGACTATATGGGTGCTGATTTTAAGGTACATAAAAGTAAATCGAAGCATTATACATCTTTTAGCAACTGGGATACATACCGTACTCAGATACAGTTGCTTGCTATGCTCGATCCCGATGTGGCATCCGATGTTGTGATTTCTCATCAGTTGTTTGCTGAACAAACAGGTGGCGAAGGTTTTCCCCGTTGGGTGATGGCAAATGTGGAAACAGGTATCATGCAGGGAGACCCTAGTTCTATACTAATTTCGAATGCTTGGGCTTTTGGTGCGAGGAATTATAACCCGAAGCCTATTTTTAAGATAATGCAGCATGGAGCAGAGGTTTCGGGCTCTATGTCTCAGAAGGTAGAAGTGCGTCCCGGATTGAAACAGTATCTTGATAAAGGATACTACAATGCATCGGAACAACTGGAGTATACTTCTGCTGATTTTGCTATAGCCCGGTTTGCTTTATATGCCTGTGGTGATGAGTTTGCCAGTTGGCGGTATTTTCATTTTGCACGTTCGTGGAAAAATCTATATAATCCTGCAACAGGGTGGTTGCAATCACGTAATGCAGACGGTTCGTGGAAGTCATTAGGGGATGATTTCCGTGAGTCTACATATAAAAACTATTTTTGGATGGTCCCGTATGATCTGGGTGGATTAGTAGAGTTGATAGGAGGGAAAACGAATGCTGTGGCTCGTCTCGATGATTTGTTTAGACGATTGGATGCAGGCTATAATGACGATTGGTTTGCTTCGGGCAACGAACCGAGTTTTCATATTCCTTGGATATACAACTGGGCCGGACGCCCTGACAAAACCCAGAAAGTAGTAAACCGTATTTTGAATGAGCAATACTTCAATCAGGTAGATGGACTTCCCGGTAATGATGATTTGGGAACGATGGGGGCGTGGTATGTTTTTGCATGTATAGGATTGTATCCCGAAATCCCGGGAGTTGGGGGCTTTTCAATTAATACGCCGATTTTTAAATCGATAAAAGTACACCTCAGAAAAGGAGATTTATTGATAAAAGGTGGTTCAGAAAAAGATATTTATATTCGTTCTTTGAACTTCGATGGTAAACCTTATGATAATACATGGATAAATTGGGATGATATATCTAACGGAGGTACACTTGAATATTCTACTTCGGATAAGTCCAATTTGCAATGGGGAACTAAGGTAGACGCTCCTTCGTTTCCATAGAGATTTGAGTAGTATATAGCGAAAAATAAGGTGACAGAGACCTTCGTATTGACTAAATACGATTGTAACTTTATTTCTTTTTGTTTATCTATATAGTGCAGATAATAAGAGTTTTATGTTTAAATAACGTAACAGTTTAAATATATGCTTTAGATCTGTCACTTTTGTCACCTTTTGGGGCTTATATATTTGATTATGATGTTGATGTGTGCTTTTGGATGGTGTCACTTTTTAAGCGTATGTAAATCTCATATTTTTGATTCATGCAAATAGAAAAATAATTAAAATATAAATCAATGAAAAATAGTATTTTTAAAGTAATTCTCTTTGTAGCAGTGATTACATTGATCTCTTGTAATGAGAAAAAAAAATCGGAAAAGGTTGCGGAATTTCCAGATTGGGCATGGACTGATTTTCAGCGTCCTGAAGGTATTAATCCGATTATCTCACCTGATAGCACAACCCGTTTTTATTGTCCGATAACAAAGGACTCTGTTGATTGGGAATCGAATGACACCTTCAATCCGGCAGCAACTATCTACGATGGTAAAATAGTAGTACTTTACCGTGCAGAAGATAAGTCGGGGCAGGGCATAGGTGGACGTACATCCCGCTTGGGATATGCTTGGTCGGAAGACGGGCTTCATTTTCAACGAAAATCTATACCTGCATTCTACCCTGACAATGATAGCCAAAAAGAGCTAGAGTGGCCCGGTGGTTGTGAAGATCCGCGTCTGGCTGTGACTGAAGATGGTATGTATGTTATGTTTTATACGCAATGGAATAGAAAACAAGCTCGTTTGGCGGTAGCTACTACTCGAGATTTACATACATGGGAGAAACATGGACCGGTATTTACAAAAGCTTATAATGGGAGATTTAAAGATGATTTTTCGAAATCAGCATCAATTGTTACCAAACTGGTAGACGGAAAACAGGTGATTGCTAAAATTGATGGAAAATACTGGATGTACTGGGGTGAGAAATTTGTAAATGTAGCAACGTCAGAAGACTTGATAAACTGGACTCCTTTATTGACCGAAGACGGAGATTTCTTGAAAGTAATAGAGCCTCGTAAAGGAAAGTTCGATAGCTCGCTTACCGAATGTGGCCCTCCGGCAGTGATGACCGAGAAGGGGATCTTGTTGCTATATAATGGTAAGAATGCAGACGGAATAGAAGGTGATACTTTGTATACTGCCAATTCTTATTGCGCAGGGCAAGCTTTATTTGATTTGAAAGATCCGACTAAGCTACTCGGGCAACTTGATAAGCCTTTTTATACTCCCCAAGCTGATTTTGAAAAAAGCGGACAGTATCCTGCCGGAACGGTGTTTATTGAAGGGTTAGTGTTTTATGGTAAAAAATGGTATTTATACTATGGATGTGCCGATTCGCGCGTGGCTGTAGCTGTATATGATCCGGAAAAGGGAAAAGAATAAATATTTTAATCATGGGAAAATCATACTATCATATTTTTTTGATAATTATATCGATGCTTATACACCCGATCTGTAATGCCCGCTCTTTGATAGGTATTACAGACCTGAGGTGTGAGAATCTTATAAATCCGAATGCTATAGATAATGTAAATCCTCATTTTAGTTGGAAAATAGCATATTCCAAAGGACAAATGCAACAACGGTTTTATGAAATACAAGTAGCATCGGACAGTATTGCTCTTTTGAATAATAAAGCTGATTTGTGGAATCAGGGAAAAGTGCGTTCTTCCTCGTCGGTAATGGTCTCTTATAATGGACGTCCTTTATCATCAAGGTTGTTATGCTATTGGCGGGTTCGTATATGGAATGATAAAGGTGAAGTTTCTGATTGGAGCGATATTGCACGGTTTGGAATCGGAATAGTGGGTAATGATAAAATGCAAGGCAGCTATATCGGCTTGCCTGTGGGTGCAGGAAACACACAAACCCCTTTGTTAAGGAAAAAGTTCAGGATTGAGAATACAGGGACTTCGTTTTTACATATCAATTCCTTAGGCTATCACGAAATATATATCAATGGAACGAAAGTAAGTGATGATGTCCTTTCTCCCGCAGTTTCGCAATTGAATAAAAGATCACTTATTGTAACATACGATGTAAGCAACTATTTGAAGAAAGGTGAAAACGAATTGGTTATCTGGCTTGGTAGCGGCTGGTATAAGAAGACAACATTCGGCACCGATCATGATGGCCCGCTTGTAAAGGCTCAGTTGGATATTTTATATAACAAAAATTGGAATACCATATTGACTACAGATTCTTCTTGGCTAGGTTCTCAGAGTGGATATATGGATACAGGTACATGGCAAGCCTTACAATTCAAAGGCGAACGTCTGGATCGTAAACTTACCCCGATTGATTTATCACCAAGTACGCTCAATTGTATGACATGGTCTCAGGTAGTAGAAGTCAATTTACCCGGACACAAGGCTTCGCCTGAAATGACTCAGCCAAACAAGATACAAGAAATATTCATACCTAAAAATATTAAGCAACTGGGTGATAGTACATGGCTTGTGGATATGGGAAAAGCGTTGAACGGTTGGTTTGAGATTCATTTTCCAAAATTACCCGAAGGGCATGAGATACTACTCGAATATACTGATTTTTTGGATAAGGATGGCAATTTTCTCGATCAGGGACAAAGTGATATTTATATCGCTTCCGGTACAGGCAAAGAGGTATTCAAAAATAAATTTAATCATCATGCTTTTCAGTATGTAAGAGTTTCACATTTGAAGGAAAAACCTGTAAAAGAAGATATAAAGGCATATCTTATACATACCGACTATCGAGACAGGTCATCTTTTGAATGCTCCGATCTCGACCTGAATGCGATTCATAATATGATTAAATACACGATGCGTTGCCTTACTTTTTCAGGTTATATGGTGGATTGTCCCCATTTAGAGCGAGCCGGATATGGCGGGGACGGTAATTCGTCGCTGGAGACACTTCAAACAATGTATGATGTATCGCCTCTGTTTATGAACTGGCTGCAAGCTTGGGATGACTCTATGTGCGAAGGTGGAAGTCTGCCCCATGTTGCCCCTAATCCCGGAGCGGGTGGAGGTGGCCCGTATTGGTGTGGATTTTTTATCGTTGCGCCGTGGAGAATTTACGTCAACTATAATGATTCCAGACTGATAGAGCAATATTACCCTGCGATGAAGGAATGGTTGAAATATGTAGAAAAATATACAGTAGATGGTCTATTGAAGCGTTGGCCGGATACACCTTACCGCGATTGGTTTTTAGGCGATTGGCTAGCTCCGATAGGTGTCGATTCGGGGTCGGAATTATCTATAAATCTCGTGAACAACTGTTTTGTAAGTGATTGCTTCGGTATAATGGAAAAAATAGCCACAGTGCTGAATAAACCTGATGAAGCAAAAGATTTTGCTCAGCGAAAAGTCATTTTGGATCAGCTACTGCATAAAACGTTTTTTGATGCTGATAAGAACATGTACTCTACAGGTTCACAGCTTGATATGTCGTATCCAATGCTTGTAGGAGTAACGCCTTCGGACGTTTATGATAAAGTGAAAGATCAACTGTTCAGAGAAACAAAAGAGAAATACAATGATCATATAGCAGTAGGATTGGTGGGCGTTTCTATTCTGACCAGATGGGCTATAGAAAACAAATCGGCAGACTTTATATATTCCATGCTGAAAAAACGTGACTACCCAGGCTATCTGCATATGATAGATAATGGAGCTTCTACCACATGGGAATACTGGAGCGGTGAGAGAAGCCGTATTCATAATTGTTATAACGCTATAGGTTCTTGGTTCTATCAGGCATTGGGCGGTATTCGTACTGATGAGAAAAATCCCGGCTACAAGCATGTATATATTGAACCTCAGATTCCAGAAGGTGTTACGTGGGCAAAAACATCGGTAGACTCACCGTATGGAAAAGTATCGGTTGATTGGTCGCTCGAAGATACTGTGATGAAAATGAATGTTACACTTCCTGTGGGATGCAGCGCAACGGTTATCGTACCAGCTAATGCTCACAAGAGTAAAGTGAATGGGCTTGATTTGGATAAAACAAAATCTTCTATTGAGATTGGAAATGGCGTGTCTGAACTAACCTTTTCTTTGATTTAGAATCTGAATTACAAATAAAATACTTGTTAAGTTATTGTATAAGAGTTTATTTTGCTGTAAATAAAATTGTTGAGTTCAGAAGAAAACCTCAGTATACTTTATTGAGCTATACTGAGGTTTTACTTATAAAGGGGCTTTTATCTAGTGATCATGATCATGGTCATCATCTTCTCCGTCGTGACTTAATACAATATTACGTGCAACATACGATTCGTTCCCGGCGGCGTCTGTACAATATACCATCAAGTGATAATTACCAGGGGTTGCATTTTCCGGTATGATTATTTCATGATGATGTATTTTTGCTGTTTTTTGTCCGGCTACACTCCATGTTTTCTGAAAAGCAAATGCGGTAGTACCATCTTCGGCTTTTAACGATTTTGTATGGTTATGACCATCGAAGTTGTTATGTATCTCTACTTTATAGGAAGATAACATTTCATTGTCGGATAATTCCATGTCGAAATGAATATCTGATCCAATCTTTAATACAGCACCTTCTGCCGGAGCAGTTAGATTGATCGCAGGTGGAGTTGTATCTCCATCGTTATCATTACTACAAGAAGTAAATGATATAGATGTTATTATACTAATAATTGATAGGAATAGGATTTTAATAATTGTTCTCATTTTAATTTATTTTTAAAAGGTATTTTAATTGATAATTGAAAGTTGCGACCCGGTTCTGGAATCTCGACTTTTCTGTAAAAACTTAAGTGGTTATAATATTTAGTATTCAATAGATTTCGCAGTGATAAACTGATATCTATCATTGTGTTATATATCGGTATGTTTATATTTCCTCCGAGATTAATTAAATTGGTCCCTGATGTTGTACTTTCGTTCTTTGACACTCTATTTTGACTGGCAATGCTATACAATTCAGCATGTATTTGGAATTGATTCTTTTTCCATGTAATTGTATTTCGCATAGATGCCGGCGGCGAGAAACTTAAAGGAGTATTCTCATCAAGGTTGTAAGTATATACATACTCACCTGTGAAGGAATATTTCAGATGTGGGAACAAGTCTATACTGAAAGACATCTCAGTTCCTGCAAAAATAGCTTCAGCACCCGTATATCGATATATCTGTCCCGCATGAGGGAGTACAGACCATTCGCCTGTTGGTTTCAGAAAAATGTAATTACTAAACCAGCTAAAGAATGGAGTGATGGAAAAAGAAATGCTCTTGTTTTCATACAAGTAAGATGCATCTAGCTGCCATCCTCTTTCCGAATTAAGAGATGGGTCTCCTTGTTCGTGCCTGAACGTACCATGATGTACTCCATTTGCTGCTAACTCATTCGCCCCGGGAAGCCGAAAACTGTGTCCTATATTCGCCTTTATAAGATGATAGATATTCGGATTCCATATAATACCGAGCGATCCCGAAAAGTCTCCAAAGTTGCGATTTACTGCATAGCTACGCCACTTATATTGCTTTATCAGTTCGTTGTCATATCCCATTTCTTGCAGATATGTTTCTAGGTAAGGATCACTATATGCTGATATGTCTATATTTCCATGATCGTAGCGAATACCTCCACTAAAGCTAAGCTGCTCTGATGGCCTCCATGTAGCAATACCAAATACTCCACCTGTAAATCTATTGTATCTGGGTAAGAGAAATGAATATCCAGATATACGATTTTGTTGATATTGAATATCAAGCCCGGCATTATATTCCCATGTGGCTGAGGCTATTGTTTTCAGCTTAATAGAAGAACTATATGTGTCGAGAGTGAAAGCCAACTCTTTATCCGAATCTTTGTCGGGAGGTGCTTGTGTTCCATAATGAGTATGGAACTTACTCCACTCTTCTCTGTGATTCTTCTGATATCCAACGTCCCAATATCCAATGAGTTTATCCCATATATATTGCTGGCGTGATGTTATTTTCAAATGATTCACTTTGCTATATGGCAATTCAATATTACGGTCATCTCCATCGTCCTGTACACGAGATATGTCAGGTATGCCATGTGCTCCGGGAAAAAATCCTGTTTTTTGATAAGCATTACTTATTGAATAATTTGAATAATACTTTCCGCTACGGTATTCGGTGTATGAACTTATATTACGCTCAATACCGGCTGTATTCTTCAACTTCCGATTATATATTGGAATTTTCTGTGTAAGATAGACAATGGTATCTGTAGGTATGCGATAATCTCCAAAACGCTGTTCGGAATATCGAAACTTTGTATACCATGCACTTTTTTTCAGACCTAATAATACAGAACCGCCGAATGTTTCATTTACACTTTTGCCTAGTACCATAGCTTCACCAAAAATCTGATTGTCGAAGGGTGGGGGAGCTTGAGTTATTTCCACTACGCCACCCATCGCATCGCTTCCATAGAGGAGTGAGGATGGCCCTTTGCGGACAGTGACTCGTTCGATGTTAAATGCGTCAATCTCTAATCCGTGATCGCTACCCCATTGTTGGCCTTCCTGTTTGATTCCGTTTTCGTTTACAGAAATACGATTGAATCCCATTCCCCGTATCATGGGCTTGGAAAATCCGGAGCCGATATCCATAGAACGCACTCCCGGTATATGCTCAAGTGCTTGTATAAGATTGCCTGTAAAGTGATTTCTTAAAAAATCCTTGTCTGCTACTTCTATCGACAGAGCTGAGTTAAGTTTACTCGATGTCTTATAAGATGTTGCAGTTATAGTAATACTTTCTAACTCTATCTGTTTGATAGAGTCAGTTTGTTGACTATACAAGGGCAATACAAATAGAAGTAAGAGCATAATCCGAATTATTCGGATATACATATAAATATTTGTTTTTATTAAAAATAATTTACGAATAAAGTTGGGATAGAATTATCCCGGAGGAAAATGTGTTTTTAATAGAGGGAGGTGCTCGTAGATAATTGAGTTGAGGTATAGAATTATATCCATTTTCCAGATATAAGTAGTATATCCGGTTAGTATATACTACTTGTATTGTATCTGAAATACAAAAGCTAGCTTCAGTAAATAAAGATAAAGTCTGCTTACAAACCTGACATGTATTGTTATTATGTTGCGGTTTATGTTTATCGTTAGCGTGTGAACAATGCTTTTCATAGCACTCATCTTTATAAATATGAATACCCTTAACTATAAGCGGAGTTATGAATATAGCCGCTAATAGCCATGCCAAGATAATTTTGTTTGCTTTATATTGTCTCACACCGAATCTGAATTTTGACTAGGAGATTGCAAATATATAAATTTTATTTAAATGCAACATTGTTTCAATATTTATATTTTATCAATTTGTGTGATCTTTGTTTTTGTGGTATTTTTGTTTAGCCATAAAGATTGATATTATGAATGCAATAGATTTACTCAGGAATAAGGGGTTAAAGAAAACAGCTCAGCGAGTTATGCTGATTAATATTTTGCAAAAGAAAAGTATTTCTTTAACCGAGGGTGATATAAAGCTGGAGATGGGAGATCTTTACGACCGTATAACTTTTTATCGCACAGTCCAAACATTATTGGAAACTGAAATCATACATAAAATTACAGTTGATAACATAACAAAATATGTACTGAATGATGTTCATCTTTCAGTCAATAAAAAAGATCATGCTCATTTCTATTGTAAAAGGTGTCTTTCAATAACTTGTCTCGATAATATATCTTTAAAAAAGTATAACTTACCGGAAGGATTTAAATCTGATGAATGTGAGATATTAATAAAAGGGAGTTGTAATAAATGTAGTGAGCCTCTATAATTAGGTTCTTTCTTGGTATCTTGATTTCTCCAATTTAACTATTTTGAGTAGATTTTCTTTTAACCTTCTCCCATATTCCGCTATTACTTCTTTTCTTTAAATAAGAATATGCCTTTATGACATTTAAGTTCATAAAAATAAAATAATATGGAATAAACAGCACCTTATTTTTTATCTCCTTTTTAGCAAGTGTATATCCGATAAAACCTAATGAGTAGAAAATAACTTGTAATATTAATAATATAGCAGGCAATGTACAAGTCGGGTAGGTTTGTATGCAAAGTAATACATTAAGAGGTAATAGAGCAAAAAGAGCCAAAGGTGTTATGGTCCATCTCAACACGCGATGGGATATGTACTGAAAACTTAAAACTCCATACTTGAATATATTAAGTAGAGTACGTAATCTCCATACAGCTTGTAGTCCTCCTGCTGCAATTCTTACTTTTCTTTTTTCTTCTTCTATCATCGAATCGGAGCTATATTCTATTGCATATGCTTCGGAACAATACGCTATGCGATAACCTTTTTCTGCTGTTTTTAGAGACAAGACGAAATCATCAAGAATTGTATCATTTGGAATATATTCAAACAAATCACGTCTTATCGCAAATAACTCGCCTGCAGCACCAACTACAGAGTATAAACGAGAGTCTAAACTTTTTAATACAGATTCGTAACGCCAATAAAATCCTTCGCCACTAGACGAAGCGTTATCTTTTGATTCTATGTTTACTCTTTTTTCTCCTGTTACACAACCTACTTTACTGTCTGCAAATAAGGATACTATCCCTTTTATACTTTGAGTGTTTAGTATAGCATTTGCATCTGTAAATATAACAATAGGAGTATCTATGTAAGACATGCTTCTGTTTATGGCAGCAGTTTTTCCTTCACGTTCAGGTTTATGCAAGATTTTTATATTAGGATACGACTTTAGCATTTCTACTGTACTGTCTGTGCTACCATCAGTAACCCAGACAACGTGGAGCTTTTCCTTTGGATAATCCAATGACTCTATATTGACCATTTTTTCGACCACAACATTTTCTTCGTTATAAGCTGCAATCAGCAAGGTTATATCGAGTAACTCTACATCTTGCAATTTATTCTTGCTTTGTGGTTTTAAAACTTCTTTGATTTTAACCAGAAACCAAATTAAGATGCCATACCCTAAGTAAGTATAGAAAATAATGAATGCAAATAGGCAGAATACAATAATTAAAATCATAAAAACAATAATTCAAATCGTTTATTTACAAGCTGAAATAACCTTTTCCATCTGATTCCTCCATGAAAGATTACTGATAGAATTACGGATTTCTATAGCAGGTATTGTATTTACCTTTTCATAAAATGCAATCACATCAAGAATATTTATTGGCGATTCGTCAGCACTTACTTTCATAATATAAGGTTTTTCTTCAAAATCATCATCTATCTCGGAGTAGATAAACGGAATGCCTCTTGCTGCGTATTCTCGGTTTTTTAAAGTCTTTATATTGCTGATCCCACTTCGATGACGTCCCAGACTGGCAATACCCAATGATGCCTCATTAAACAAGTTATCTAAGCTTTCTCCATATTGTGGCCCGTGAAAGGTGACATAGTTTTCCAATTTATTCTGGATTATATAATTTTTTAGCTTCGCAATTTCACGTTCATCTCCGTACCCTACAATTTCATACCGAACTTCTATATCTTGTTTTACTTTATAATATTCGGCTAATCCTTTTAGTAAACGGTCGAATCCATGCCAAATATGAATTTCAGCCACACTTATCAGAGTTATTTTATTCGGATTATTTGTCGGCTCTTTTATTTTTATAGCATCGAAGTCTATGCCATTCGATATATTAATTGTTTTTGCTCCAAAGATGTTTTTTTCGTTTGAGAATGTAATAATTCTGAATATATTGCGGGCTAGTTTGCGACGATATAACTTATCTATTTGCAACTTTATGCGAGCTGACAAAGAACTGTTGATGTATTCGTTGTCGTATGGATAGGTTGGAATTTCGAGCAATGTTTTAACCCCTATTTTAGCCGCTTGCTTCACAAAAGAAATTAAAAAAGGATTTGCATTGTGGAATGATCTAATATAAATCAAGCTGATATCATTTTTTTCTAGATAATTTAATATTGTAGAGTAGTCTACTCTTTTTTTTATTTTGGCTTTAATTCCATGTCCAATGTTTTCTAGTACCTGATCATCTATCATTCGTCTCTGATAACCATCATTGTCAATATGAATATAGCATAGACGTGTCTCCACATCACACTTTTTCAAAGCACTAACCTGATAGTGTATTTTTTTACTGATGCCGTTATATGCCTCAAACCCATGAAAAATCAGGTATAATAGTTTCATCTTATTTTATTTTTTAATTTACCACAAATATCAATTTCTTTTGTTAGCTGTATATAAAGGCTGTATATAAGCATAAATATTAAACTTTTAAACAAAGCACTTATAAATATGTTTGATATTGTTATTAACTGAGATATAAATAGTAGAATTGAAAATAGAATGATACTAAGAATTATTGGAGATATGAATTGTTTGACAAAATTAATAATACTTGTCTTTAAAGTGTATCGGTACATGATATAGTAACATTGAATAAAATTCATAGTAAATGTAATTGTAATGCACCATGCAACTGCAATAAGCGAATTAAATATAAATATTCCGATTAATATTCCTGAAACATTTAATATAGAAGATAACAGTCCACTTATGAATAGTAATTTTGTTGCATTAGCTGCTTGAAAAATAGCACCGGATGTAGATAATATAATTTGTATTCCGACAGATAAGGATAGAATCTGAAATACAGGTATAGAGTTTATCCATTGATCGCCAAATACTATTAATACAGCCTCTCTTGCTGTGAACCAAAGTAGTATAGACAAAGGAAACCCAATGAAAGCTAAAAGACGGACAACTTTGAGATAAGAGGATGATAATTTTTTAAGGTCATTCTGAAAGTCTGAAAAAATAGGATGCATAACAGGTGTTATGGCATAGGTTATATTTTGTAATGGTAACATCATTAGACGATATGATTTTTCATAATATCCGAGCAAAGACATTCCCATATATTTCCCGATAAGTAATTTGTCAAGATTCCTACTAAAGTAATTTATTAGATTGAACAGAAACTGATAAGAGGAGTAAGAAAGTATAATCTTCAATGAGGAAATGTTAAATATAATCTTCATCTTTTGAGGATAACGCAATATGTTAACAATAAATAGAGTTGCACTTGAAAAGATCGGATTAATAAGCAAAGCATATAATCCAGCTCCATTTAAGGCCGCAATTATAGATATAAATCCACCTAGAAATTGAACTACAAATGTTCGAAAGGCAATGAATTTAAATTCCTTATTTCTGTACAGTAATGCGCTTGGAACAATATTAACTGTAACAAAGAATAAATTTACAGACAATATCTGACATATGTTGATAAGATCGTTTTTTTCATAATAAGACGCTATAGCCCACGATGAAAAAAAGAACCCAAGAGAAATAATTATCCCCAACCAAACAGTAAAGGAGAAGATATCGGATAAATTTTCTTTAGTTAAACTTTTATTCTGGATTATTGCAGGCGCTAATCCTAAATCGCTAAAAACACTAAAAAAAGTAATGATAACCATAGCTATCGCTATAAGACCAAAATCTTGAGGGGTAATAAGTCTAGCTAATACAGCAGAAACAATTAATGATACAACAATACCACTGTATTTAGATATTGCACTATATGTGACACCTGTAAATAAATCTTTTTTTAACGACACTTGGATTAATTATTATTTTATATATGATTTTAGTTTTATTAGCCAAGGAAAAAGAAGGACGAGCCATGACTTAACTGATATATATTTACGATAGCGAAGAAAGCAAGTCTTGGCAATACTAAAGCGTTCGTACCATCTAAATATATTGGCCATATATATAGCAGGATCAAAAAAGAACCGAATAGTTTTATTTATTGTTTTTTTTATAATTTCATTTTGCCCGGATGCAAATTTTATAAGTTCATCTACGACTATAAAATAGTTTTTAACATTAAAGATCGTATATTGTTTAGTCATAATTGAATCGGGGCGAAATCGTCTGTGAAAGAATGCTTCAGGGATATACGCTACTCTTTGTGCCTGAGTGTACAACTTTGCTGTAAATAGTTGATCCTCATGTATTATTCCTTGTAGAAAATTTAAGGATAAAGAAGTTATATAATTATGTTTTATAAATAGAAGACAAACCGAAGATCTATAGCCTGAAGTCTCGAGCAATGTGTTTAAACTTTGTAATCCGGTTTTAATTTCACTTGTAATCTTCTCTTTTCTATTATAAGATATTGGTGCTTGTATATTGCTATCTGTAAATGTTATTGCATCAAAAAAAACGAAATCAAGTTCTTCTGATACACATCTTTCATAACAGACTTTTAATGCGTTTGTATCCAGTATATCATCACTATCCATAAAATAGATATATTCTCCATTGGCATAATTTAGTCCTTGATTTCGAGCAGATGACAGCCCTTGATTCTCTTGAGAATGAATAAATATACGCTTGTCAATGTCTTGTAATAGAGTTATTACTTGCAAACTGTTATCCGTAGATCCATCATTAATAATTATAATTTCTAATTCAGGTAGCGTTTGATTTATAATTGAACGAACCGATTCTTCTACATATTTTCCTGTATTATAAACAGGTATGATAACACTTACTTTTGGCTTAATTACATCCTTACCCATTCTTTTTTTTGAAAATCAAATTTTTTTATAACTCGTGCGGGATTTCCTACGGCTACACAGTATGACGGTATATCTTTTGTTACAACGCTTCCTGCCCCGATTTGTACACGTATACCAATATGAACTCCAGCTAATATTACAGAATTTGAACCGATATGAGATTCGTCTTCGATAATTACTGTACTCTTAACTAAATCTTGTTCATTAGAGTCTATAGAGGCATCGGCATATCCATGATTAAATCCGGCAATAAAAACATGTTGTCCCAATCCGACTTTATTTCCAAGAGTTACAGGTCCAATGATTACAGAACCAATTCCTATACGCGAGTTATTACCTATTATTACATCTCCAGCTCCATTATTAATGGTTGTGAAGTCTTCGATTAACACATTGTCGCCTACATTGAATTTATTCCAAGGGAATACATCTATTCTAGACCTCCTTTGTCTTATTTTACACCCCTTACCTTTTTTGTGAACCCATGGGTTTACTAATAAACGAACCCATAATCGAGGTCTGGGATTCAATGATGGAGATATTAATTTTATAATAAAACTCTTGATCGTTCTATTTTTTTTAAATTTTTCTTTTAAAAGAGATATATTCATTCTTATGATTTATATTCATTTAATAATTCTCTTGCTGTATTTTCCCACGAAAACGAATTAACTCTCACTCTTCCGTATTCAACTAATTTTTGATACATTTCTTTATCATTCTCGATAAGTAGCAGCTTATTAGCAATATCTTGTTCGTTATATGGATCTGTGTATAAAGCTCCCTCACCTGCTACTTCGGGGATAGCCGAGGTATTGGATACAATAACAGGGGTTCCGCAGCCCATCGACTCCAGTATTGGTAGTCCAAAACTTTCTCTCAATGATGGGTAAATGAAAACAAATGCTCCATTGTATATATATGGTAGATCTGAATTATTTATATACCCTGGACAGTGTACAAAAGGTTTTATGTGCTCTATATTTTCCTTCTTGAGAATTTCTTCAATAATAGATTTATTAATATCTAAAATCAATAAAGGTCTTTTATAATCGGATTTCTCGAGATATAGAGCATAAGCTTTTATTGTTCGCAAAGTATTTTTTTTAGGATCTGTATTCCCAAAGAATAAAATATAGTTGTCATCTTCTATATATTTGTTTGTAACATTATGATAGTTTGGTATATAATGAAATCGCTTATTATATCCATTGTGAATAGTGACTACCTTAGATGATGGCGTATTTGTCTTTTTACAAATATTTTCGCGTTCAAAATCTGATACGGTGATGATTTTCTTGCTTTTAGATAATATTCGAGGTACAATAAGTTTTCTATATATGCGCCCTAAATTTTGGTATAGAGACTTATTCGAGCTTTGTTTCTTTTCTAAAAATATTATATCATGTAATGTTACTATCAACGGTACATTTACAAACAGAGGTGCAGTATTACTTGTACAGTGCAGCACATCGGGTTTTATTTTAGATATAGAACGAGGCAGTCCTATTTGCTCCCATAATATATAGGACGGACATTTTACTTCTATTATATGAAAATTTGCGGTTTTTTCTAAACACTTGTCAGGCCCCGGTGCTACGAATATATAATACTCATTAGACGTATCTTGTCTTTGTATTTCCTTCAAAGCTTCTAGAATGACAATATCCATTCCATGTTTCTTCTTTCGAAATATACGTTGTGCTTCAATTGCAATCTTCATTTACTATTCTTAATGTCAATGTTCTGTGTGTATAAATTTCTTTTTCGCGCCTTTCATTCTGAATAGATTAATAACCATTAAAATAAAAAGCTTAGGTAATTTTCTGAGTATTTTAATCAAACGCTCATTAACCATTTCATCCGGGATAGCAATGGCTAGAGATAAGCACATAAACATTAGCAATATCCACCATTTTATAGACCAAAATATATTAATAAACAAAAATAGAACCGCAAGAACGAATATTAATCCCAATAAAATCAATCGAGGGAGCATAGCCCATTGTATAAGTTTATTAAATAAATCGATATTTCCTGTTCTCAATGCTTCTGAAATATATTTTATTCCTTTTGCCAAATTTTCGTATTGAGAAGCCATCCATCGTCGTCGTTGATTATAAAAGACTTGTTGATTCTGTACTTTCTGATCATATACAAATACATCTTCCAGATAATCAATATATATACCCTGTCGTAATAATTGTAGCTCCAATTCTTTGTCTTCTCCTACAGAAGATATGTTTTTAATATTCTTTTTAAACCATTTGTATTCGAATGCCATCCCTGATCCACTAAGAGCAGAAGATAAGCCTAACCGTATATGCCCGCTTCTGAAAAAAGAATTGTTTATCTCTTCGCTCGCGGCATCTAAGATGGCCATGTCTGTCTCCGGATTTTTTGCTATGCGGTGAACCTGTAGGGCTCTTATACCAAAGAAAAATGCTTTATTTATTTCATTCAAAAAATTAGTACTTACCGTATTGTCCGCATCTATTATTGCTACAACATCATAATCATCTTTACTTAAATTGTCAAGAGCAAAAATTAAAGCTTTTGCTTTTGTACTGTCTTCGTAATTTGCAATAAGCAGGTTAATAGGCAATTGTGAAAGTTCTTCGTTTGTTTCATCTTTTAGCTGATCCGAGATAACAACAACATCGAAATAACTTTTAGGATAATCTTGCGCAAGGAAGGATTTTACGGATGATATTATAACCTTATCTTCTTTGTATGCCGGAAAAAGAATAACATATTTGAGTTTATTGTCTGTTTCAGGGTAATGTATCTTTTTCTTATTTAGCGAAGCTATTGCAAAAATAAGAAGATACAAAACAGAAAATAACATCAATACAAATAATATTGAATCAACTATATTAACGAGGATCATAAAGTTTTTTTCATATTAGTAAAATTAATCATTCCCCTTATAGAAGCTCTAACTAGATCGAGACGTCCATTCAATGTGTAGGTAAATATACCTTTAGGATTGGCGATAAGAAATTGATATAGTATAGCCACTAATCGAATTATTCCTCTTCTGTTCCTCCATGCATAGAGTAATCTGTTGCGTGTCATATAATAACATCGCAAAGGACTATTTTGTCCTACGCTCCGACTTTCTTTATGAAATACTACAGCCTGAGGATTATACCACAATTCAAATCCATTTTTTTTTATTTGTTCGCACCAGTCTAACTCTTCGTAATATAAAAAATATATTTCCGGCATTAGACCTACTTTTTTTATAATATCTCGCCTAAGCATCATCGCAGCTCCATGAAGGAATGGAGATTTGGCTGGTGTATCATATTGCCCAAGATCAGGCTCACCAAAACCTATAAGGCTATTTCTCAATGTGACTTGAGATAAATCTGTATAGCCTGCAAACTGAATAGTGTTGGAGTCTGCAAATTTTATTTTAGGAGAAACTGCTCCTACTGTTGCGTTTGAATCTAAAAATTCTGCGAGACTTAATAATGAATTATCTTTAATATATGTATCATTATTCAATAATAAGACATATTTTCCTTTAGCCTCGATTATACCCAAATTATTGCCTCCTGCAAAACCTAAGTTTGAATTACTTCTTATACAATGTATGTTTCTATATTTTGCTTGTATCTCAGTAATTTCATCTTTTAAAGAAGCATTATCCACTATAATGATTTCATACGATACTTCAGATAGATATTGCATTAAGCTATCTATCATATGGCATGTATCATTCATCCCATTGTAGTTAACGCTTACTATAGATATATATACATCATTCATATCCTTGTGCTAAACCTTAATTAGATAGAGGTATATTCATTCTTAGAGGACAACTTGTTATTTTCGGCTTCTTTGTTTTCGATCTCTTTATCAAAATACCGTCCCATCATGATGAATGCCATACACATATATAAAATCGGTCCGGTAGGAAACTGTTGTAGAACCTCATTTCCATAAGATGCAATTAAAATCCCTGATAGACCTGCTATTAGAGCACTCATTATGCCTTTAAGTTCTTTATTCTTGATACGAAACAATATATCATATATTCCTCTTGCTAGTACAAATAGAAAAATAGAAATAAAAAGAATGAGGCCAACAATACCTGTTTCTATCCATACATAAATAAGGGAAGAATCTGTAGCTAATCCATACATGTGATCGTTTGAATCCGTGTGTTTCGCTTTTCCTATACCAACTCCAAAAGGATGGTTAGGCATGAACTCTCGCATCTTTTTCTGATTTTCAATCCTTACATTGAAAGACGCATCTTCGGCGCCATGAAAAGCAGTTCTCATACGACGTATATCTGCGTTACTTTGCCCAATGTTGGTGAAATTTAGGAAAATAAATAAAGATAATATAAGAAATGTGCCTCCAATAATAACTTTTCCGAGCTTTGATATTAGAATAAAGGTTGCATATCCCACAAATAATATCGCTAAAACTGTTCTAGTTCCCGATATAAGCATACCATAACCAGCCAAAATAGCTACAATAAAGAAAAACACTTTAAGCTTTTTATTTTTGATATATAATGCACTTATCGAGAATACAACCATGGATAAAGCCATGCTACAACCAAAGTTAGCAGCATCAGTGAAAAATGAAAAATATCGAATACCCGAATAAATAATATGTGTTCTAGCTCCGTCTTCAACATACAGCCAATGGTTTTCAGCCGAATCAAATCCTATAAATTTTTGAATGATAGCTTTTAATACAGCAAAAATTGTAAGTATTCCCCATAGAAGGAGCACCTTTTTCAGATCTTTATAGCGTTTGAATAAAGCCGTGGTAACAACTATAAATAAGAATAAATAAAATCCCAGTCCCCTGACAGAAGTCATCCAGAGCTCAATCGTTGTATATGGGTTTAGAATTTCCATAATACAATAAATAAGCCAAAAAAGAGAGAGATATGTCAATGGATTATTAAATCTTTTCCAATAATCGACAGAAAAGAATACCGTACGGAATAATAGAATAAATAATATGAATGCCAATAAGGCATCTATCACCATTCCTCCGGGAATACTTGGTACGTATCGGCTGATACCCATAATTATGTAATTAACTATGAATAGAATCATCAGAAGCGATTGAGGAAATTTGAAAAAACAGAATAAGACAAGGCATGTTGCTGGTATACAGGCGAATAATATCCCGCTAATAAAGTTCCGTGTATATATAGTTGTTCCTAATATAATCAGTAGTCCAAGAAAGAGCCCTAGATAAAAACATTTATCATAAAATTTGGAATATATGTCTGAGGGTTTGCTCATTTCTGGCTAATGTATTAATTATTGGCTTCGATATCCTTTTTTAGCGGTTTTATTCCTGTTATATTTTCTACTACAGCATGGCTTACATTTGTTAATAGAATCATAATCGGAACATCTTTTGAAAGTCTTGTTATCTCATCAAAAATTAACTGATCGCTACCTTTCCATTGTTTTTTTGCGTCGAGTAATATCAAATTAAAAGAAGCGGTTTGTAATAAGTTTTTAGGTATTGGATTCTCTTTTATTGAAGGATATTCAACAATCACAACGTCATTGTTAATTATATCTATATTGATATCTGATAATTTGTTGATCAACAGATAGCTTTTTGAAGAGTTCGAGAAATCTTTCGTCCAATCAATATTTTTTACAGATAAACCTATGCGTTTCCAATAATCCGATAAAGCATTTGCTATATATGTTTTTTGAACTCCATTTGAAATACTGAAGACGTTTATTATACTAGGTTTTTCAGATGCAAAGTAATTTAATAAGTTATTACCTAATAGTAGTATACAGGTTTCTTCATAAGATTTTCTAAAAATTCTTTTACCCAATTTACCTTCTTCTGGAAATACTCCTAAAACTTTACCTAAAGTAATGTGTTCAGTTCGCATTTTATCTAATAACCTTCTATCAAATAATTCTTTTAATAAGAATAAACCGATTATAAATATAACACTAGCTACATAAGAACCTAAAACTATAGCTTTTCTTTTTGTAGGTTTTGATAATAGTGGAAATGTAGGCTCATTGAGTACTTTCAATGAAGCGGAGTTCATTTCTAAGCTTTTTAATCTTAATCGGGCCGTATTAAGGCTTGATAAAATTGATAAATAAGAACGTTCAAGAAAATCAATACTTCTTTCTTTCCGTTTTATTGTAGAACCTATTGGCGAGAAGTGAAGGTATTCCTGATCCAATTCGGCTCGTCTTCTATCTAAAACAGCAAGTTCTGCAGAAGCTTTTTCATTTTTTAATACTTCATCAAGCCATTGGGATACGAAATTGGATGTCGGGTAACCATCCTTGGTATATTTTTGATTACTCAATGTATTCATAATTACATGAAGATCACCCTCTGCAGTCTTAAGATCGGCTTTATACTTATTAATTTGTCTTTGATTTGCGGGACTAACTAGAGAGTCTTTGTAGAATGGTTCTATCTCGGCAATTTTACTGCGTAATTGAGATATAGTATTGAGTTTGGAAATAAACTCAGAGTTGTTTTTTATTGATGCTAAGTTTTCCGATATCTTACTTTCTAGATGAGTAATTAATGCCTTAGAACTACTATGTCTAAGCAATGCATCCTGATATATCAATTGGACATCCTTATCGTATGCTGCTACCTGTTTTGTTTGTTCGTCGTAGTTGATGACGCGATTTTCAATATTATAGTTTGTTAAAGAATCTTCTCCATTTCTAAGTTCTGAACTCACTTTAGCTAGCTCTTTTTCAAGGTGATGAATGACATTATTGGTTGTTCCGAACTGGATATCTTGATACTTTTTTTCATATGATTGATTGAGTATTACCAAAGTATTGTATGCTATGCCCGGATCATTAGCTGTATATGTTATTTCTAGCATATCACTGTTGCCTAGTTTTTTTACAGAGATTTTGCTTAAGGCCTCATAGCTATAGTGTGGATGATGCCAATTTAATAATCCATATATAAAATTCTTAGGATCGGACTTTTCATAAGCCAGAATATTCTCGAGTGTTTTCTCCTCTGATTTCTTATCTATAAGAGCCTGAACTTCTTTTGGCGTTATATTTAAGAGTTTCCTGTAATTGGATGCTTTGATGTAAATATTATCTTTTTCCGAATCACCATATATCATATCTTGCACATACAGCCGGAGTGCAACATCTTTCAATGTCTCTTTAGAGGTTACAATATTTATAATATTTTCTAAAGTGTTATTTAATATATTCCAGTTTTGGGTCGTCGGCTGTTCGGAATCTAATCCATAGCTGGAGACAACACCAGTGAAAACTGTAGTTTCTACAGTATATTCGAGGTTAAGATGTCTTGTAGATAAGATAACTAAACCTGATATTAGCAACGGTACAATCAATAACCACCATTTTATTTTATTGATAAACGTATATATACACCTTATTTGTTGCATATTATTTTATTTAGATATGATTTGAGTTTTTGCCAATATCTCAAGCTGAAGTAGAGAGGAGTTTAAACTTGCTTTGGTTTCTTCATAGTCGGATACAGCTGTTGTATATACAGATTTTTGTTTCCCGAGTTCTTGGATAGTGATATTACCATTAATAAAGTCTGTTTCGCTTAGATTTAATTGAGCCTCTGCAAAGAGTAAGGCTTCTGATTTAATTTTTATTAATGCTAAGTCTTTCATTGCGAGACTATACATTGCTGCTATACGGATTTTTTGTTCATCATACCATTTCTCTTGTTCAAACTCAGTCGCCTCCATATCCAACCTTTGTTTTCTTACCCTATTCTTTCTATCAAAAATGTCATCTAATGGTATAGATACTGAAGCTCCAAAGTTGTACCAACTCTGTTTATTTCCTGAATATTGATAGAATATTGGGGTGTTTGTATCTGAAAAAGTTGTATTGTTACCTACTACCCCATATTGATAATTAGTGACTAATTTGATGAAACTCAACCATCTTTTTTTCTCGGAATCTATCAAACTTTTATGTCCCTGCTTTTTTTTCTCATAATAGCTGAGAATAGGGCTAGCTTTAGCGTTTTCGTATAGAACAGATATCGGAGGTAACTGAAAGTCTAGATAATCTTTAGGTTTTAACTCTGTTATATCTTGAGCTAACAGATAAATATTACAAGAGGATAGGAAAAACGTAATGATGATTAGTTTTAGTTTCATAAATGTAAAAACTTACAGATGCTTAATACTTGTTAAGCATCTTCTTTTTGTATAAATGAGAAAAATGTTTTAAAAATAATTTTGCAATCAAGCCATATGGAATAATTGTGAGCATAATATATGTCAAGCTGTTTTCTTTCTTCTGCTGACATTTTACCTTCTCCTCCACGTCTTTCAACTTGCCATAGCCCGGTCAATCCTGCCGGAGCTATAAACCGTTCAATATATTCATCTCCAGTCAATAGCTCTGCTTCATAAAGAGGCAAGGGCCTATTACCCACTATTGACATGTCTCCTTTTAATATATTTATTAATTGGGGGATTTCGTCGATACTATATTTTCTCATAAATCTACCCATTTTTGTGACTCTGGGGTCGTGTGCTATTTTAAAAAAAGTTGTATCTTTTTTCTCTTTTTTCTTATTTAGATATTCATGTTCTGATATTTCATAATCGTCTGAAACCAGCACAATGTCATCATTTATAATATCAGCCTTTGCTGTGTTTACTTCTAACGTTTTTTCTTTTGACTCTTTTGTGTATTGATTCATTGATCGATAGCTCGATAGTCGCTCCTCTGCATCTATATACATAGATCGGAATTTCCAGAAATTAAAGATATAAAAGTTGCTCCCAACTCTTTTCGACTTATATAAAATAGGTCCTCTACTTTCAAGCTTAATTAAGACCATTATTAAAATCAAAAACGGAGATAGAGCTATAAGAGCTGAAAGTGAAATAATTATATCAAATATCCGTTTGCCTTTAGGTATTGTAAATACTTCATCAATTTTATTCTGTTCTTTTTTTTCCTTTTTACTTAGAATTTCATTTTTAGATATAAAATTAGTGATTGCTTTAAATACATCAGAATCGGCATCCGGAGAAATAGTATTATTAGCACCAGCTTCTATATATATACTTGTTTCTTCTTTTCCTATTTTTTTGGTAACAAGAATTATATATAGGTTTTTGAATTTCTTTTTCAGGTATGCAATATTAACTTTATCTACATCAGGGTTAATTTTTTCATATAAAAGAGGCTGGATTTTATTTGAGGGTAATTCTTTCAATATAATACCAGCCTCTTCTTTATTTTTGACTATAACTATATTTTCTTGTAATAATTCTTGAAAATGATTGATATATTCTTTATTACTACCTATATATATAATAAAAGTCATTTAAGAATTTTTTTTAGTCTAACTTTTAACTCCATCGGGTTAAAGGGTTTCAAAATAAAATCTTCAGCTCCATTTTCTAATAATCGAATTCGATTTATACTGTTATCCTCACTAGAAAGGATAACTACAGGGATAGACTTAAAAAGTTCATTTTTTTTGATATAAGCTAGGAACTCTTCTCCAGTCATGAAAGGCATTCTTAAATCTAGAATAATCAAATCCGGCATCGAATTTTGCTCCAACCATTGAATTGCTTTTAATGGATTCTCAAAATAAATACATTCATAGTCTTCTCTAAAATAGTTAGCTATAACTTTGGCTATAGCTTCTTTATCATCAATAATTAATATTCTTTGCATTATTTCCTTTTTTTATCTGGGATTCTTAGGATAAACAAATAAATATGAAATAGAAATAGTTTTTTCTAATTTCACGAATATCTCAATTTAATAAAATAATTTGAGATATTCGTAATATTTTCTATTGTTCTAATAAATATACTTTATTTGTTTCGTAAGCTTGATACCAATTAGGATAATTTAGTCCATTTGAGGATACCCATGATTTAAATTGAGGATATGCATCAATTATTCGAACCCACTCTAACGGATATTTAAACGATAGAGGAACTCTTATTCCATATACTAAGTCGGATGTACTATAGTTTCTTCCAGAAGATACATCTGTCGATTTTTTTGTTGCTGCATAATTCCTTAAATGAACTTCTTTTCTATTAGATGTATTATAGCCTCCGTTCACAATGAATACGTTTAGCATATCAATTAAAGAAACAGTAGAAATGTCTATAGGATCGTTGAATAATATGCTGATAGTGATAGCTTTAGCCGGAAGATGGTTTTCTCCTGCTTTCGTATTTATTATTTGAGAAGTGGTAGCCCCAAATAGTGCATGAGCATTATCTGTAAGTGGAATAACTGCATAATCTTGGTCGTTTTCCAAACCATTACTCATAGAGAAAACGTCGCCACTGAAGCTCGTGTTTGAGTTTGTTATACTTTTAATATTACCTTTCAATACGCCGTCTAGCTGAATAGCAGCAGCAAGTCTTTTTGTAGCACCAACAGCTCTTACTTTACTTTGAATGTCTATTTTTGAAACTTTATTAGCTGCAGACAATGTAAATCCTAGATCTATATCCAGTACAAAATCATTCATATCATAGTCCCCTATACTTGGGTAATTATCTTCAAATGCATAAGTATAAGTTGTTCCTAATGTTGCACTTATTGGATATGTTATAATGCCAGGACCACCTCTTTGAACAACATTTCCTCCTTCGTTGCAGCTTGTTGCTTCAATATCAACAGTAGACTCTCCTTTTCTTACAAAGTTAACATATTTTGTATCAGAAGGAACGTCATATCCTGTAGAACCTGAGTTAGCAGGATAGTTCGATGATTCTATTTCTAAATAACCTGTAAATGCAGGGTGTCTCCATTCTGTGATTGAGAATTTTTCTAATTTTACCAACGCTTTATTGCCTGATGCTGGACCATTGATACTGGTTCCTGTATTGCTAAACTTTAGTTCATTTGTAACATTCATTATAGCATGAGACCCAAGGTTTATTTTATTATTACTCTGAAGATCTAAAATGTTACTTATTAACAATGTTTCAGCAGCTGTATTTAATGTCGTGCCCTGGAAAGTTCCTTTATCTGCAATGATAAATTTACATCCATTTTCAATTGTAGCATCATTAACAGTTATATTTTGAGTTGTAAACGCTGCATTATTATTGATTATTGAGTTCTGTAAAAATGTATTACCATTAACCGTAAATTGGTCTTTATTGATAAGATTTGCATTATTGTTTATAGACAAGTTTTGAACTGTCAAAGAACTCTCGTTTACAACCTGTACATTACTTGTATTTGCAGATAATGTACCTGATGAAGACATTGTACCATAATTAAACAAACTTCTTATATTCGAAATATTATTGATGTTGAATACAGTACTGTTGTTTACTATTTGTCCATTTTCATTATTCATATCCACATTAACCTCTTTTTTATCTGGATTGAATTGCCCTGTTGTAGCTACAACTATTTTGGCCGAACCATTCGCTTTTATGTTTGATGAAGTTTGTGTTGGAATATATTTTCCTCCATCTTGAATAATTATTTTTAAATTATTCAGCTCTGTATTAGTTGAAGTATTTTTCCATGTTCCTTCCACATATACGTATGCATCGTACCATGAGCCATTGTTTATTTGACCTTCAAATGTTTGCCCTGCGGGTATCACATATTGATTACTTGAATAGCTGATGTTGTATGATGCCCCCGATATAACGGTTGCATTAGATGGTGTTGTATATGTTCTTGTTGGCGCAGTATAGTTTATATCTAAACTTTTAGTTGAGCCTGATTTTAGTGTTGCTACACTTGCCGATTTTAAAGCATTTGAGGTATAAAGTGCTCTTACTGACATTTTTCCGGTTGGGTCTGTTTCTTGGATATACAAGATGCTATCCGACTTAGCATATGTAACCTTAGCTTTAAACGGTTCGTTTTTTTTCGCTAGGCCTTTTGCCAAAAGGGATGCATTTGGTGAAATGATAGGGTTTTGATTAAAAACTTCTAATTGGTAATAATATAAACCATCGTATTGATCGTTCACATCCAAATTGAGACTAATATTGGAACTTGTAGTCCAGTCAAAACCTGATGGAACGGTTAAGTCTGACAATTCATCCGGTATTACCTGAGAATTAGGGTCATAATAATCTTGTTCGCTGCAACTAGTTAGTAAAGCTATGAACAGCAATGCTGTATACGCAAATTTGATTTTCATAATTAAATAAAAAAGGGGTTTTCTGATTGTCCTCAATATAAACTATATATAGTATAAATGGTTTTCTAAAAAACTGAGTAAAAGTATATATATTTTCTTTATTATTAGTTATTTATTTCCAAAAATATTATTGAAATGTCTTGAAACCATAGCTATAACAAAAATAAATACTCTCAAGTTCATTAATAGAAAAAATTAACACATTATGACTCTTTTAGATAATTTAGCATTTGATGCCTTCCCTCTCTATACTGTGTATATATGTACTTTTTCTTTTAAAAATGCGCTGTTTCGTGAACTTCATAGGCACTTGTTTGTTTTACCTAATATCCAATAATTTTTTTATTAAAACTAACTCCTAATTATTTAAAATGAAAATAAATCATTCCGATTATACAATATTAGTGGTAGATGATGTAATGACAAATGTATTACTTCTTCAAGTGTTATTGGATAAGGAAGGATTCAACGTTGTTACAGCAAATGACGGGCAAGCTGCTATTGAAATAATTAGGAAGGATGTGCCCGATCTTATTCTTTTGGATATCAATATGCCTAATATGGATGGTTTTGAAGTGATAAGAGAGGTTAAAAAATATTCATTATATAGAGAGATTCCTGTCATATTTTTAACGGCGATGAATGATGTTGACAGTATTGTCAAAGGGTTTAGATTAGGAGGAAGTGATTATATAACAAAGCCTTTTAATAAGGAGGAATTAATGGCTCGTATAGTTCATCAACTCTCATTACTTGCTGCTAAACGTATTATTGTAAAACGAACCCATGTGCTTAAGAAGACAATTTTAGATAGGGACAAAATGTATTCGGTAATAGCACATGATCTACGTTCGCCAATGGCATCGATGATGATGATAATGAATTCAATAATGCATGATGTTGACAAAGATAAAGTAGACCCGTCTATATATGAGCTATTGAAACTTGCTAATAAAACAACAGAAGATATATTTTCCTTGCTCGATAATTTACTGAAATGGACCAAGCTGCAGATTGGTAAGCAATTAGCTATTCCTCAAAGCGTAGATCTTGTGCCTATTGTAAAAGGGACTACAGATGTTTTTATGAATGTTGCCAGTATTAAGAATATCAAAGTAGAATTTCATACAGATATTGAATCCGCTAATGTTTTTTCAGATATAGATATGTTGAAAAGTTGTATGCGCAACTTAATCAGCAATGCCATTAAGTTTAGTTATGAAGGAGGATTGATTAAAGTAGAAATAAAAGAGTCTGATGAAGAGTATATTGTCTCTGTCTCTGATAACGGATGTGGTATAAGTGAGGTGAATCAGCAAAAACTATTAAATGTCGGCACTCATTATACAAGTTATGGAACAGCTCAGGAAGAAGGCTCAGGTTTGGGGCTGTTGTTGACAATGGAATTTGTCCAAAAAAACAATGGAAGATTATGGTTTGAATCTAAAGAGGGAGTGGGGTCTATATTTTTCTTTTCTCTTCCCAAAGAAATAACTAATCAATAGTTTAATACTAAATCCATGATAACTGGATTATGGTCACTATATACCTTTTTAGGTGATTCATACTTTATTCCTGAAATTTCTTTTGAATATAAGATATAATCAATTCGTAGGACACTGAATAATCCTTTGTAAGTATGCCCAATACCATTACCACATTCTTCAAATCCATCCTGTAGATCTTTTTTTATAGTTTTGTACGTATAAGAGGTTGGTGTATCATTCATATCTCCACAAAATATAACTGGTGTTGTACTCAAACGAATTTCCTCCCGTATAAGATCAGCCTGAGATGCCCGTATTCTTTGATTTACATTCATTTTGCTAATCGTCTTATAAAGTGAGCTTGGAGTGTTCCATATCGAGCCTATTCTTTTTTGATTGAAGTTTGTTGTTTGCAAATGAGCACAAATAAGCCGTATGGTTTTGTTTTCAATTAACAGGTCTGTTGTAATAGCGCTATTGTAGCTGTTTTTGAACAGCATTTGCTTTATGTTTTGTATTGGGTAACGAGAGAATATTGCCACTTTTAAATAACCTTTTACATTTTCGGGAAAAGTATAATATGGTAGGAAGCTGAGGCATTTTCTCAATGAGTCTCCAACCTCATTGTTGTCCGGGTATTCTTGAATACAAAAAATATCTACATTTTCTGTTTTTGCAAACTCGACTATTGCTTGCAAATCATCATAGTTATTATTGCCAGCATTGTTTTGACTTATATTAAAGGTCATTACCCGTATGTTTTTTCCTACAGAATCTATTGTTTTGGACGATTTGGGCAGTTTGTAGCCCGCTCCTAGAAAGCCTATACAAAATGTAATGGCAATAATAGATGCAACAATAAATCTTTTAGTAACAAGTAAATATATACAACTTACGATGTTGAGAATTAAAATTATCGGTAATATTAGTCCTATAAAAGGAATAATACTATAATCTCTAGGGTCAAAGAATGGAGAGAGGACACCTATAATTGTAGTACCTGCAATTAGTAGACTAAAAATGACAATATAAAAGTTTACTAATTTTATTGCAGCAACTTTTCCCATTAAGTTCAGATTTTTTTTAAATGATATATTTATGAATAGTTTCTATTAATTTATCTTTACAGATTGGTTTGGCTAGGAATTCATTGCAACCAGAATCAATTGCTTTCTTTATGTCTTTTTCATAAGCCTTAGCACTGATCGCAATAATGATAACGTCCGGAGATACTTGACGGATGATTTTCGTTGCTTCAAATCCATCAAGCGTAGGCATATTTAAGTCCATTAATATTATATCAGGATTATACTCTTCAAACATTCTTACAGCCTCCATTCCATTTAGCCCCTGTATCAAAGCATACTCTTCTCCTATCATTGCGTCTATCAGTTGATAACTATTGTCATCATCATCGGCGACTAAAATCGTACAATTCTGCTCGAAAGAATAAGGCTTGATCGAATTTTCGGAGTTGCCTTCCTCTGCTTCCCAATTTCTTATCGGTTCGTATGGCAATGTAAATGTAAAGCAAGATCCTTTTTGCAATTCAGATGTAACGGATATTTCTCCACCAAGACGTTCTACGATGGAACGACAAATAGCTAAACCCAAACCGGTTCCAATAGCATTGCTGTCAACTTGCATAAATCGTTCGAATATTTTATCTAATTGATCCTCGACTATTCCTATTCCGCTATCATTTACATAAACTTTGACGTTATTGTCTATAACCTCAAATCCATATTTTATATATCCTTTTTTTGTAAATTTCTGAGCATTAATAATCAGGTTTGATAGAACTTGATGTATTCTGTTTCTGTCGGATCGTATCCATAGCTCTGCTCCTATATTATTATAGATAAGTTCTGTTTCGGGATGGCATTGGGATGCATATGTTTCATATATTTCCAAGCATAACATCCCAAAATCAAAGTCTTCTGGTTCAAACTCCACAATGCCGGATTCTATTTTCGAAAAGTCAAGAATTTCATTTACTAAACCCAGTAACCGTCCACTGTTGGACTCGACGAAATTAAAATAATAGTTTCGTTTTTCCTGATCATCAGTTTCTGCTATAATGCGAGAAAATCCCAATATTGCATTCAGAGGTGTACGTATTTCATGACTCATATTAGAGAGAAATGCAGATTTTAATTTGTCTAACTGCTCTGCCTTCAACTTTGCTGTTGTAAGCTCTTTTTCTATTTGTTTAAGTTCTGTAATATCCCAGCCTAAACCTATTACTAGAGATGAATTATCAGTTTCACTATTTAATCGTATTTTAAGAATATCTACATATCGGATATTTCCTTCATCATCTACAAATTCTTGAAATACTCTTTGGGGAACACCAGTCTCAAATACTGCTATATCTTCAGCTCGATATCTTTCTGCCACTTCTTTTGGGAAAATGTCAAAGTCCGTTTTATCGGAAAAGTCATCGTTTTGAACAAGATAGAATTGCGTCGATATTTTATTCCAATATATATATTTATAGTCGTTCAATGGGTTTTTAATGAATACAGAAATAGGCATATTATCTAAAACCATATTCATGAGATTGCGAGTATTTTTGCTCTCAATCTCTGCATACTTCTGCTTTGTGGTATTCGACCAGTAACTCCATATAAATTTTGTACCGAAAGTATCTCTTGTTAAATACGAGATGCAATCAAAGTAGGACGTTTTTTCAGTTTCACTATCTGTATAAATTATGTTATACTTATAGCTTTCATTCGATTCTAGTTTTTTTAGAATCAGGTCCCATTGTTCTAAACTAAGCTGCTTCAGTTCTGTTATTTTGTAGTCTGAAATATCCTTGTCTTTCGATATATTGTTGTGAAGTAGAAATTGTTGATTGGCAAAAATTAATTGACCATCTTCCATAAAGACTCCAAAAATATGATCGCTTGTCACATTATTCATGAAGTTTACTGTTTCATATTCCCAACGGTTTTTTATAACATCGTCTATGTTTTGTACATAACCTTCTATGATTGTTTCCCCTTTATATTCGTATACACTGGTGATTTGTGTTCTTATATAAGAAACAATAGAGTAATTGTCTTTCGTGTAAACTCGTCTATAGTCCAGATATTTGCCGTTGTAAATCCTGCCATTCAAATAATCTATAAATGCTTCTTTGTCGGCCGGGTGTATTTTAGAGGAATATTCATCAATAGATATAATTGCTTCTTCTTCCACTATAGAGAATATATTCCCAAATCCGGAATAATACAACATACCTACTAGAGGATTATATTTCCAATGTCCTATTTTTGCTATTTTTTGTGTTTCTTTTAACTTTCGGTTAGCGTTATCTAACCTCTTTTTCATCTGGCTGCGCTGAGTTATATCGCGATATTGACAAAGGACAAACTCCTTGTCGTAAAGTTGTATAATACACTTGAAGTATATAGTATTTCTTTTTAAAGGAAGGTCGTAGTTCTGACTTGAAGTCCCCCCATTTGCAACAACATCATCAAAATGAGCTTTAAAATTTAATGCCGTTTCTTTGGGGAGTATGTCAAAAATATTCTGCCCTACAATTTGTTCAGATTTTAGAAACCAGTGATTTGATTTTATGATACAATCTACGCAAGTACCATCGTAGCGGAATAAAAAAAGCGAATCGCAGGTTTTTAGTAAAATCTCAAAGGCTCTTTCTCTATCATGTAACAGATTAACATTGGTCTCCTCTGTATTACTATACGATACATTTCCTACATATTTGTTTATTAATTCTTTTTGTAATGCAAAATTGTCATATTCCAGATCTTTTATGCGCTGTATCAGTTCATCCTTGGAATATTGTCTATACTTCATATCCATTGTATACAATGTATTAAAAAGAGGAAACTATGTTTATAAATACTATCAAAAAAGATGCTTAAAAGAACACCCATAAGGGTATAATAGTTTAGTGGCATCAAATGTTTTTCCACTATATATTTCCCGAAACAGGCTTTGTAAAATAAAAACATTTATCAAATAACGTGGAATATAGTATGATCGAAACTTTATTTAGCTTTTCTCATATGCTACTGACCTGTATTTGTTTTTTGTAAAAGTATAACAATGAAGTATAAAACTGTCTGTCTCTTTAGGGCAAATCCTAGACTTACTTCATGTTTATAATTATAAAAAAGAAACTAATTACTACGCTTAATCCTCGTCTCTATATTATAACTGTTTATAGGGGAGATCAAAAGTGTTTCGATCTTGTATATCCCCTATTGGGAGTCCTTTCTTCAACCAGCGTATGCGTTGAGCAGACGTTCCGTGATTAAATGTCTCGGGGACCGTGCATAGTTGCAATTGTATTTGCAGATGGTCATCTCCAGTTTTTGAGGCTGCGTTCAGTCCTTTTTCTATATCACCTTCTTCAAACGAATTGAACTTTTCATTATCGTGACAGACCCATACTTCGGCATAAAATTCAGCTTGTAGTTCAAACCTAACGTTAAGCTCGTTACTTTCTTTTTCGGTCAACTGTTGCTTTTGTTGTCCTTTTTGCAACATCCCCGGCAAGTATTGTATGTGATAACCTACTTCGGGAACTATATATTTCAGTCCGTTCTGAGGAAATCTGTCAGCCCATACATCTTCTTTGCCGACAAATATCGTTTTTGCAAAATTAGCAGCAGATTCCTCTTGGGCGGAAGGAATATAAGTTTTCTCTAGAGATATTATATCGGTTGCTTGCTGAGTCATAAATTCCATAGGATTATTACCTCCTACAAGCCAAATAATGAGGCCAATTAAGATTGTTCCGCCAATACTTAAAGAGATCTTACCCGAAGTTTTTTCCCCTCGACGGTCATCTACGTTGTCACTGGTTTTTCTGTCATCCAATCTCATATTTTGTATTCTTAGATGTAACTCGATCTATTGTAAATACAAACATATAAAACAACGAGATTGTTTAAATCATCCTTCACCTCCGTCTTTGCCTTTTGGTCCTGCATCTTTTGAAGAAAAGGTGTAATTGGATTAATCCAATTTCCTGAATGGTGGTTTTACCACCTCTGCTTTCAAATTCTTTTCTCGTACTTTAATAAAAATAGAGGTTCCCAGCTTTGCATACTCTGGTTTTATATAACCTAATCCTATGCCTATCTTGGCTGTAGGTGACATTGTCCCTGATGTGACTGTCCCTATTTTTTCATTATTTTCGTTTACTATATCGTAACCGTGACGTGGAATTCCTTTTTCTTGCATTTTGAATCCGCACAGTTTACGATTGACACCTTCCTGCTTTTGTTTTTCAAGTATTTCGCGAGCAGTAAAATTTTTTCCTTCCGTAAATTTGGTAATCCAACCTAACCCGGCTTCGATAGGAGTCGTTGTATGATCCAAGTCGTTGCCATACAGACAAAATCCCATCTCGAGGCGAAGTGTATCGCGAGCACCCAGTCCTATCGGTTTAATACCAAATTCTTCTCCAGCCTCAAAGATAGCGTTCCATATATCTTCTCCGTATTCAGGGTAAAAGTATAGCTCAAAACCTCCAGCTCCGGTATATCCAGTATTGGATATAATTACGCTATCCAGCCCCGATCCCTTAAGGCTGCCAATAACAAATGAATAATAAGGAATCATTGTTAGATCTATCTTCGTTAGCTTTTGAAGCGTCGCCAAGGCTTTAGGCCCCTGTATCGCTAATTGAGCTATCGTGTCGGACGAGTTTTCAAGATCAGCCAATTCTTCATTATGATCTGTCAGCCATTTCCAGTCTTTCTCTATGTTCGATGCATTTACTACCAACATATATTTATAGGGCTCGTAGTGATATATGATTATATCATCTACTATTCCACCCTGATCGTTAATGATGGCAGTATACTGGGCTTTACCTATTTCGAGAGTGGCAACGTCATTGCTTAACATTCTCTGTAGAAAAGGAAGAGCTCTGGGACCTTTTACCCATATCTCGCCCATATGAGATACATCAAATACTCCCACGCCTTTGCAGACGGTCATGTGTTCATCTATAATACCTGAATATTCGATCGGCATATTATAGCCCGCAAATTCATGCATCTTAGCGCCAAGAGCAATGTGGATGTCTGTAAATGGAGTTTTTTTCATTACTTATTATATATTTCGTTATTAGTGTTCAATATTACTAAAAAGTAACAAAAGTAACACATAATATATAGGTTTTACTTGTCACTTTTTATTATTTATAGTGTATTTCCATATAATATAGATAATTTTATTCACATAAAAAAATGAATACTCCTATCTATACGAATAGGATTTATTTACTCGTTACCAATTCGGCAATCTTAACGATCACCTGTACAGCTTTTTCCATAGACTGGATAGGTACAAATTCGTAACGTCCATGGAAGTTATGTCCACCTGCAAAGATATTCGGACAAGGTAATCCCATAAAAGATAGACGGGCTCCATCTGTTCCTCCTCTGATAGGTTTTACAATAGGGGTAACGCCTACAGCGGTCATTGCATCGAAAGCTAGATCAACCACATGCTTTACAGGTTCAACCTTTTCGCGCATATTGTAATATTGGTCTTTTATTTCTACAGTAGTACTATCCGGGTATAGTTTATTGATGAAAGCGATAGTGTCTAACATTACTTTTTTGCGCTTTTCGAATATTTCACGATCGTGGTCACGTATTATATAACCTACGGTTGCAGCATCTACTGTTCCCGATATATTTGTCAAATGGTAGAATCCTTCATATCCGGTAGTATGTTCGGGACGTTCATTTGAGGGTAGGAGAGAGACTAATTTGTTGGCTACTACCAATGCATTAACCATCTTGTCTTTTGCATATCCGGGATGAACGCTTCGCCCTTGAATATTAATTTTTACGCCGGCAGCATTAAAGTTTTCGTATTCCAGTTCGCCAATAGGTCCACCATCCATCGTATAAGCCCATTCACAGCCAAATTTTTCAACATCAAAATAGTCGGCACCTGCGCCGATTTCTTCGTCAGGGGTAAATCCTATTCGGATTTTTCCATGTTTGATTTCCGGATGATCTTTCAAGTATTTGATAGCAGTCAATATCTCTGCTATCCCTGCTTTATCATCTGCACCTAATAGTGTTTTACCATCAGTTACTATCAAATCCTGACCTACATAGTCTTGCATCTCAGGAAAATCGTTAGGGGATAAAACTATATTAAGCTCTTTATTTAATATGATATCTTTTCCGTCATAATTTTTTACAATCTGTGGATTTACATCTTTACCCGTTAAATCGGGGCTGGTATCCATGTGCGCAACGAACCCTATGGTTGGCACTTTTTTATCTGTATTAGCCGGAAGAGTTGCCATAATATATCCTTTCTCATCCAAAGATATATCTTCCAAACCCATTTCATGCAACTCTTTTTCGAGTTCACGGGCTAGAACCATTTGTCCGGGAGTACTTGGTGTTGTACCTGTTTCTGTGCTTGATTCTGTGTCAAATTTTACGTACTTCAAGAAACGATCTACTACTGTCATATTCTCTATTTATTTTTTATAATATTTTTATTGAAAAATCAGATTTGTTAACGCTTTGATCTCTAGTATTTTCTTTCTACAAAAGAGTTTCATACAAATGTAGTAAAAGGAAATCAAAGGAAAAAATTGAAATCATATTTTGTGAATATGAAAAATTTATCTACTTTTGTCGCGGGTAAGTCCTATACGGTCAGCTCCCGATTAATCCCCCAGGGTTTGATCGCAGCAAGGGCCGTCGGTTGTAGCGACGCGATATAGTAAGCTTACCCACCTGCCTCTTTAGCTCAGTTGGCCAGAGCACGTGATTTGTAATCTCGGGGTCGTTGGTTCGAATCCGACAAGAGGCTCAAAAAAGACTATCCAATTTGGATAGTCTTTTTTTATTTAGAGTCATTTCTTTAGCATCTGTATAATAATAAACGAACAGGGTTAGAATTTCTAACCCTGTTCGTTTATTATTGAAAGTATGTATAATTTCTGCTTTTTGATATACTGAATTACCAACCTTTTACGGCCCCATCCTTAAATACATCAGCTGCAACTTTCTCTACCTCTTCTGATTGATACGATTCTACAAACTTTTTGATTTTGTCACTATCTTTATTTTCTTCTCGAGTCACAATCAGATTGACATAAGGAGACTCCTTATCTTCTGCAAAAACAGCGTCTTTAAGTAAGAGCCCTGCTTGTCCAGCAAAATTATTGTTGATGATAGATAGAGACACTTTTGCGTCATCTAATACTCTAGGTAGTTGTGGTGCTTCTAGTTCTAATATCTCCAAGTTTTTAGGGTTTTCTATTATATCAACTAATCGTGGAGATGTTGCTCCTTCTTTAAGTTTTATCAATCCCACCTTTTGTAATAATAGCAATGCTCTGCTATTGTTTGATGCATCATTCGGGATCACTACTACACTTCCATCTTTCAACTCATCCAAACTTTTTATTTTTTTTGAATATGCTGCCATTGGATATACAAACGTATTACCTACGATGGCAAATTTATACCCACGGTTCGTAGTTTGTTCTTCTAAAAAAGGCTTTGTTTGGAATACATTGGCTTCTATATCTCCTTGATCTAATGCTGTGTTTGGCATTACATAATCACTGAATTGTACTAATTCTACTTCTAGTCCGTATTTTTCTTTCGCTACTTTTTTAGCCGCTTCGGCTATTACGTATTCAGGACCTGAAGATACCCCCACTTTAATATGGTTCGGGTCGTTATTTTTTTTGTTTCCGCAAGATGTAAGTAGCAAAAGAGATATACATATAGTAATCAATCCATTTATTTTTTTCATACTGATGTTATATTTTCTAAATTATTAAATAATGACTTGGCTAATTGTATTTGTCTTCAATAATAAAATAATAGCCTGCAATTTTCATCTAACACAAAAGTAAAGAATCTAATTATAATAAAAAACTTATGATCTTTATCGTCTCTGCAAAAGTATAAGGCTTTCCTTTAATCATAAATACCATAAATAAGGTATTTATTGTATAAGCTATACAGTTAATTTTATGGATTATAAATAAGGAGAGGAAATATTGAAAATATAATTTTATAGAATAGCTTGGAATGTGTACTTTTGGCAAAATAATTAAAAGAAACAATCTATATATTTAGATGATTGAAATAAAGAATGTAACAAAGGTTTTTCAGGGAAAAGATACGTCTTCTACGGCTCTTTCGAATATATCTCTTACTATTCCGAAAGGAAAAATATTTGGTATAATAGGAGAGTCGGGTGCCGGTAAAAGTACGCTGATTCGCTGTGTAAATTTATTGGAACGTCCCACTTCAGGCGAAATATATATTGATGGGCAAAATATGATGACTTTGTCTCCTTCGGAGCTCACAGCTACCCGAAGGAAGATAGGTATGATATTCCAACACTTCAACTTGCTATCCTCAGCTACGGTATTTGAAAATATAGCATTCCCCTTAAAACTAAATAAAACACCTAAGGAATTAATTAAACAACGGGTTCTGGAGTTGTTGGCTCTTGTGGGCTTAGAAAGCAAGGCTGATGATTATCCTGCAAAACTTTCGGGTGGACAGAAACAGCGTGTCGCTATTGCGCGCGCATTGGCTAATAATCCTCAAATCCTTTTGTGTGACGAAGCAACTAGTGCATTAGATCCGGCAACCACTTATTCAATTCTTTCGTTGCTGAAAGATATTAATAAGAAGATGGATATTACAATATTGTTGATCACACATGAAATGGAAGTTGTAAAAACGATTTGTGATGAAGTCGCTGTCCTGAACAAAGGAGAGTTGATAGAGCAAGGTTTAATCGCAGAGATATTTTCACATCCTAAAAATGAGTTAACCAAATACTTTATAGACTCTTCTATAAGGCTGCATATTCCTTCAAATTATTCAGATCGGTTGACAGAGCAATTTGTGGATAATAAACATATGCTCATTCGATTGGAAATATCGGGACAGTCTGAAGCAAATGCCGTGCTCTCGGATATTGCGAAGCTGTATGAGGTAAACAGTAATATTGTATGTGCTCAAATAGACCATATAAAGGGTGTTAAGTTTGGAGTTATGCTGATAGAATTGCACGGCTTGCCCGAAAATGAAATATTAGCTGTTGAGTATTTAAAAAGTAAAAATATAAACGTAAGTGTTTTAGGATATGTCTAGTGAAATGATCGACTTATTGTTAAAAGGTACAGGTGAAACAATCGTCATGACCCTTGTTTCCGGTTTTTTTAGTTTTTTGCTGGGATTACCACTTGGGGTTTGGCTGTATATAACACGCAAAGGACAGATAAAAGAAAATTTGCTATTGCATAATATCCTATCAACAGTTGTAAATATCTTCAGGGCTATACCTTTTATTATTCTTATTGTATGGATGATTCCTTTCACTCGTGCGTTGGTAGGAACATCAATAGGGGTTTTAGCCGCACTTGTTCCATTGAGTATCGGTGCTGCTCCTTTTGTTGCCCGAATGATAGAGAATAGCCTTATTGATGTGCCTGGCGGTTTGATAGAAGCATCGCGGTCTATGGGGGCAACGCCATTTCAGATCGTGAAAAGGGTTTTATTGCCAGAAGCATTACCGTCCATTGTTAACTGTGTATCTATCACGTTAATTATGCTTGTCGGTTATTCTGCGATGGGAGGTGCCGTGGGGGCCGGAGGATTGGGGCAAATTGGTTACCAATATGGCTATGTTGGCTATAATCTGGAAATAATGAATATCGTTTTAGCTTTACTCGTAATATTAGTCTTTATAATACAATATACAGGCAATTATATTTCTAAGAAGTTTGACCATAGATGATCACTTTGCTCTTTTTTTTTATATAAATAAAATTTACAATTTCAGTTAGAGAATGAAACTATCTTATTTTTTATTTACAATTATCCTTAGTCTGGTATCTCTTTCTATTCATGCGCAGATAGCGGGTGCAGATACATTAAGGTCATTGACTACACGTAAAGGTACTGTTATTGTTGATGTGCGTACAGTAGAGGAGTACAATGAAGGGCATATCGAATCGTCTATAAATATTCCTTTACAGACAATGGGGGATTCTATTGAGAGTTTAAAACATTATGAGAAAGTAATTGTGATATGCCGTAGTGGCAAACGAAGTGCTAAAGCCAAAGCTGAGTTGGAAGAGGCTGGATTTACGAATGTATATAATGGTGGAGGTTGGGAGCATCTAAAGGCTATTTTAGAAGCACGTGAAGAAGAGTAGCACGTTGAGTTTTCTCCTTTATAAAAAATAAGAATAGTAACATAAAATAGTATTCTTATTTTTGGTCAGAGTTCAGAAAATATACTAATTTTACAACACCGATTGCGAAAGTAGCTCAGTTGGTAGAGCACAACCTTCCCAAGGTTGGGGTCGCGGGTTCGAGCCCCGTTTTTCGCTCGAAAAAAATGCGCATGTGGCGTAATGGTAGCCGCGCTGTCTTCAGGTGGCAGTGACCTACGGTCGTGGGGGTTCGAGTCCCTTCATGCGCACGGATTAATTTTAGAAACCCTTTGATTTTCAGTAGATAATCAAAGGGTTTTTTGTCTTTTTTTTATATATAGTTCTTAATTACTTCCTTTATTTCATCGGCATATTGGTATATATCATCCAAAGAAGATATATTGTGCCTTGTTTCCTTTTTTTCTTTATCAAAAGTTACGATGTATTTATTTGTAGGTGAATTAAAATACAATCGGACTATAGGTTTTCGATTATTATTATCAAATATTATTGCAAAGTAGGTTTGAGCATCCCTATATGTTATTCTCGATACATTTACAACTTCTCGAAGTATAGCCTTAACTAACATAAAGCCTTCCAGTTCTTCTTCCGTTGTTATTATGCCATTATTCTTGTCTTCAATAACTTGTGGATCTATTTGTTCGGGTTGCTCTTCTTGAGCAACTTCTGTCTTTAAGGCTGTTTTGAGACGATCTGAAATAGTATCGCTAATCAAACCTGAAATAGACTTCTTCACTAGAGAAGTAAACTGTTCTAATAGCTTAGGGGTGATAACTCCATCATAAACCTGTTTTGCAAATAATTTAACAAACTCAGGACTCGGATTTGAGAATTCGTTGTTAATAATCATTTTCAACTGACTTGTGTATTTTAATTCACTTGCAGAACTCAATATATTATCAACATCAAAATATGTTTTATGGAATTTTTTTAATTCCTCTACTGTGTTGCTTTTGAGATCAAATAAATTGATTTCAAGAAATGGTTTTTCATCCATCTTATTAGGAGTTTCAAGATCTGTATAGAACCTGTAAACTATTCCATTGGTTAATAACCCAAATTTAGCATTTGATACATGGAAATAACGCAACAGCTGATTGTCATGTAATGTCAGATCTTGCTTCCAGTGCTTGCACTCTACTAAAACGACAGGCTGATTATCTCTAAATATAGCATAATCGATCTTTTCTCCTTTTTTTGTTCCTATATCACAAGTAAACTCCGGCATTACTTCTAATGGATTGAACACATCATAACCCATTGCTTGAAGAAAAGGCATAATTAAAGCATTTTTAGTTGCTTCTTCTGTTTGCAGGCTGTCTTTTAGCTTTTCGGCTCTGTCTGAAAGCTGTTTAATTTGATCTTTGAAGTCCATAGTATCATTTGTTTAAAATTAATCTTCAAAATGAGTTTCTTGATGTTTCGTTCTATATTAAAATAGTTTTCTCATTTTGTTTAAGTTTATAATGAAATCAGTATATTCTGAAAATAGATTTAAGGAATGACAAGCTATTTGACCAGAGTCTAAGCTTTGATTAATTATCAAGGATTAACAATGTCTTCATGTTCGGATTTCGATACTATAACCTTTTTATATAAAGGTGTTTAGTGCTTTTCAAAAGTAGATAAAAGGAAAATGTAAATCAAATAAATTTAATAAAAATTTATTTAAAATAAACATTTTAATACTGATACTCGAAGCTAAAAAATATTCAGAGAAGATCTACAGATATTTCTTTACAAAATCTGAAGTGAAAAGAAAAGACATAATTCAACTGAGAAGTAAATAGAATAGATTTTAATAAAAAAATCAATGCTTTTTCCCTTTAAATAAATTATTTAAGATGCAATAGACTAGAAAGGCAAGGTAGGATACCACCACTACACTCAGCATAACCAAATTAACAGCATTAATATCCATAGCATAAATTGTTTTTGTTTACTCAAATGTATTATATGATTATTTCATTTCGATTAAAATTTTATTAAGTATTTGCTAAATAATAATTTATGTAAGAGTTGCTAATATTACTTTCGCATGCAACTTTTTTTAGATAACAATCATCTATATATTATAAATAGGAGTAGTAACCCTTATATATATTATAATGAAAAACATAAGTTCGTATTTCAAATTATGCCTTGTGCTGGCGTGTTTATCATTTTTAGCATGCTCTGATGATAACAGCATACAGAATTTTCCCGGTGGAACTTCTGCAAAATTATTGCCGGTAAAAATATCCGGAGAAAAGAATGGTGGTCAGACAGTGTTCGTATACGATGATTATAATCGTCTTATAAGTTGTAGTTATTTTTCTAAATCAGATAAGAAGCTATCTAAGACCAGCGAACTTAAAATACAATACGATGCACTGGAGCGTGTAGAGAAAGCTACATATGAATCCTCAGAAGGCGAAAGTTATACTTATACAATAACTTATGAGGGATCACATATAGTAGTGCAAGATAAATATTATACGCGACATATTGACATTGATGCACAAGGCAATGTGTTGAAAATGAAGCAATATTATGCGAATGATCAAAATGCATCGATAGAATATAATTATCAATACGATCAAAAGGGCAATTTGATAAAGAAAGACTTTAACAACAATTATTATTCTTATACCTATGATGATTATAATGGTGTATATAGCTCAGTGAATACGCCTCAGTGGTTTCTGGTAACTATGCTGGACGCTACTTACATTTATAATAATTGTAACCAAATACAAGTGTCTTTTTTAGATGAGAATGGAAAAGAGCAAACACCTACCACCTTTAAGATAACCCACACTTACAATGAAAATGGATATCCGGTTAAATATCATGTTCCTAATATGACGTTTTGTGGAACGCCACCCTTACCGGAAAGTGATTTTAGAGTGGAATACCAAGAAGCCAAGGTTCTCGAGGTATATTATTGATTGTAATTTACTTTTTAATTATACAAGGACAACATTTGTTGTCCTTTTTTATTAACTAATAGAATACAAATTATCTAACCTTGCAAAATCTAAAATGGAATTATTCCGGGTCAGTATTAAACTTCCATTCTTTGTTTACAAAATCAAACACAATTGATAATTCCGATACAGAGGGGAGTTTTAGAAACTTATATTGAGTAATTATAGCGATTCTTGCTCCTTGTAGTTTTGATACATTCTCATTCCATTCCGAAATTTTATTGAAGTAGGTATTTACACTTTCAATATCGGAAGAAGATATCGCTTTGTTAATATCATTTACTAAACCTGCGATATTAAGATTATTATAAGACTCGTTGAGTTTCTTATAATTTTCCATATAACGATCTTGAATTTCTTTTACGTCCATAGCATTGAGAGTTTTGTATATTAAACATGTTATATGATATAAAGTTAAGTAAAAATAAAGACAAATAGCTAAGATAGAAGGTGGATATTTTTATTTGTTTTTTATGAACTCTATACAATTGAAAAACCTCTGAAACTTTATAAGAGATCAGAGGCTTTTTAGTTTAATATCTAAGTTGTATTATTTCACTTCCCATACATCCTGTTTCATCAGGTAATCTGTAAGCTTACGTACAGGATTTTTAGCTTGTACTTCTTTTACTTGATCTTCTATACCTTGGTCGTATGTTGGCTCTTCTACATCACGAATAACACCTAATGCTAGAGGTAAGCCATTTTGAGGAGACATCAATCCTAGTTTTAGGTGTAATGTGTCATCCTTAGTAGTAGCGTCATGCACCAAAATATCATCGATTGTATAACCATTCTGACCGATTATTACATCTTTGATTTGCCAGCCATCAATTACCAATCCTTTATCTTTGTTTGCACCGAACAGCATTTTTTCTCCATGTTTAAGCAAGATGGTACGTTCGGCTCTCCATGCTCTGTCTACAACATTATCATGGATTGCATCGTTGAATATTACACAATTTTGCAATATCTCTACAACAGATGTTCCTTTATGCTTTGCAGATAAAGTCAGAACTTCAGTCGTGTTAGCTAAATCGACATCTATACAACGAGCAAAAAAGGTTCCACGTGCTCCCAGTGCTAATTCTACGGGGTGGAATGGATCTTCTACTGTCCCAAAAGGAGAAGACTTGGAAACAAATCCTCTGTCAGATGTTGGTGAAAATTGCCCTTTTGTTAAGCCGTAAATCTTATTATTTAGTAGCAATATGTTAATATCTACATTGCGGCGCACAGCATGTATGAAGTGGTTACCTCCAATCGCCAAGCAGTCGCCATCACCGGTAGCAAGCCAAACCGATAGTTCCGGCTTTGCCGTTTTAACACCTGTAGCAATAGCAGCTCCACGTCCGTGAATGGTATGAAACCCATATGTATTCATATAGTAAGGCAGGCGAGAAGAGCATCCGATACCTGATATAACAGCTGTTTTATGAGGTTCTATGCCTAACTCAGCCATTGCTTTATGCAAACAATTGAGAAGAGCATGGTCTCCGCATCCCGGACACCAACGTACATACTGATCGCTTTTATAATCTTTAGCCTGATGAGAAGAGGCCATTTTTAAATTTACATCTATCATAATTTTACTCTCCTAACTTCTTAGTGAATGCTTCAATCAATTCGGAAACAGCGAATGGCTGTCCTTCCACTTTGTTGTAACGTGATACTTGCAATCCGGGGATTTTGTCCACCAAATAGCCTGCGAATTGACCGTTGTTTAACTCTGCAACAATAATATTTTTAAATTTACGGAGTATCGACTCTGTATTTTTAGGTAATGGACTAATAAACCGGAAATGAGCTAAAGCCACTTTATGCCCGAGGGTATTCATTTTTTCAACAGCTTCTCGCAAATGTCCGTATGTTCCACCCCATCCAATAACCAACAACTCTGCATCTTCTCCGCCAATTAGCTCCAGTTGTGGGATTATATCCGCCACTTTATCTACTTTTTGCTGTCTGACATCAGTCATTTTTTGATGGTTGGCTGCGTCGGTAGAGATAGCTCCGGTCTTAAAGTCTTTTTCGAGCCCACCAATGCGGTGTGTATAACCCTCTAAGCCTGCTTCAGCCCAATAGCGAACCATTGTTTCGTCATTACGTAAAGCACTATTCCATTCGTTGCCTGTGTATTGTGATATGTCATGCGGAGTTATTGCCGGATATTGGTCTAAGTCTGGAATACGCCATGCCGAAGAACCGTTTGCTATATAACCATCTGTTAACAGGATCACAGGCATAACACGCTCTAATGCGATCTTAGATGCCCAATAGGCCATATCAAAGCAATCTGTAGGACTCGCTGCTGCCAGTACTACAATAGGACTTTCGCCATTGCGGCCATATAGTGCTTGTCTGAGATCGGTTTGTTCTGTTTTAGTTGGTAGGCCTGTAGATGGGCCTCCTCGTTGAACATCGATAACAATAAGTGGCAATTCGGCCATTACAGCCAACCCTATAGCTTCACCTTTGAGGGCTAAACCTGGTCCGGATGTGGATGTAACTGCTAAGTTACCCGCAAAACTGGCACCTATAGCCGTACATACACCGGCTATTTCATCTTCTACCTGAATTGCTTTAACTCCTAATTGTTTAAATTTAACGAGTTCTTGCAAAATGTCTGTTGCCGGAGTAATTGGGTATGAGCCCAAGAACAGCGGTTTCCCTGAATTCTCGGAAGCAGCAATCAATCCATATGCTGTTGCTGTATTTCCATTAATATCTATATAATATCCTTTGTCGATATTTACTGTTTCTACCCTATATGAAGAGATAGACATATTGGTATTATGTCCGTAATTAAATCCATCAGCTAATACTTTAAGATTTGCTTCTACCAAAATCGGTTTCTTTGCAAATTTGTTAGAAAGTATATGGTTAGCCACATCCAATGGACGATTAAATAACCAACATACAAGTCCTAATGCAAACATATTTTTACTTCTGACACGAGATTTCATATCCATTTCCATGCCTTCGAGACTACTCTTTGTTAGAGTTGTTATCGGCACGGAGATTATCTGCTGTGTTGTCAGTCCTAATTCTGTAAATGGATCTTCTGTAGCAAATAGAGCTTTTTCCAAATCACGTTTTCCGAAAGAGTCTGTGTCGATAATTATAACAGAATCTTTTTTCAACGATTTGGCGTTTACTTTCAAAGCAGCAGGATTCATTGCAACCAACACATCAGACATATCACCTGAGTTGTATATTTGGTTACCTAAATGTACTTGAAAGCCTGAAACTCCATACAGAGTACCTTGAGGTGCTCTAATTTCTGCAGGAAAATCGGGGAATGTAGCTATCTGATTTCCAAAGATAGCAGAGAGGTTTGAGAAAATGGTTCCGGTTAACTGCATACCATCTCCCGAATCGCCAGAAAAACGTACGACTATGTCTTTTACGTCCTTAATTTTTACTGTGTTTTGCATTACTTACTTTAATAACAGATAGTATTTATTTAATCTTAAACAAAGGAAAAAAGTATTCATGAATAAACAAACTTATTTATATGAAAAATATCAAAATAATACTACTTTGTTAATAAAACTTTTCTATGTTCGGATAGGCTAAACTAATAGAATTCTTATATTTAAAAATAAATTACGTTTTTCTATATTTTTTAGAGAAAAAGCATAATTGGAATTCCGTTTTTATATCATTCAACAAATTGAGAACAATATTCAACCGCCTTTTTTACATCTTCAATATTTTTGAAGTCAAGATTTGATTCCTTTAGTTGCCCTTTTATCTCAAGCTCGTGCTTTTTAAATATTTTTGCTAAAGAGTCAAAAGAGTTGAATTTGTGGAACTTCCCTTTTATTTTTAAAAGATATGAATTTTTAGGTTGCTTTACAACGTCTTTACCTAACACCAAATCAGGGGTGTGACCATTGAAGTCCTGATTTATATTTTTCATTTCAGTAGAGGAGTTGTTGACAGACCTCATGCCATAAGCTCCTGTTTTACCTTTAGCTATAAAACTAGAATGCCATCTTATATATAAGGGTAAGGTTTCTGAATTAAGTTTTACTTTTTCATAAAACTCATCGTTTTTTATATGCTCAAAGACTCGGTCATTGATATTAATAAAGGATATAAGAGATGGGTTTGCTAGCTCCATAATGAGGTTATTATCTCCCATAAATACCATTTTCCCTGTAAGTATATCATAATTGAAGGAGGCTGTAGTTGTGCTTCCCTTCTTGTATATTACTTTTCCTTTCTCAAATTTTTCAAATAAAAATTTAGAACCCGAGTCATCTTGTGCATATGACAATATCGGCAGAAGTATCAGGTATAGAATTGTAAAATGTTTATTTTTCATGGATTGGGTTGTTTTAAATTAATAATATGAATACCACACATTCAATATACATAAGCAGCTTAGAATGTGTGCGAAGATCTTGGCTTGAAAAGCTGTAAACTTAGCTTTTTTTATTTCTTATTCTTTCCATTCTTTCCATTCTTCATATCCTCCATCAATACTATATACATCTGAGAATCCGTGTTGCGATAAAAAATCTGCTGCAAGTTGGCTACTGTTACCATGGTAACAAATTACCAATACCGGAGTATCTTTTTCGGTCTCGGATAGAAATTTAGGTAAGGATGATTGAGAAAGATTTATTGCTCGATCATCATGAGAAAGGCTGAAGCTTAGCTCATCTCTAATGTCTACAAGTACTGCGTGATTCTCATCCAATAATGCTTTAGCTTGAGAGGGATTGATATGTTTAAATGCCATAATAGTCTACATCTTTTAATTTTATATATATTACTATAACAAAACTATACAGATGTTGTTTGTTTATCGTGCTTCAGGCACAATAAACCAATAGCGGTTAACAGTCCGTTAAGTAATAATATTTCATATCCTACCGTGTAAGAAAATAACCTTAGGGAAAGAAATTCAATGAGATAGCTTAGTGCGGGTGCGAGTATGCATATATATGGCACATACCTATCTCGTATGCTAACTTTTGAGAAAAGACCGAAGAAGAATAAGCCAAGCAATGGGCCATAAGTATATGATGCTACTTTGTAAATTGTGTCCAATACGTTTTCTTGATGAATAGAATTTATGATAAGGATCACCAGTAAAAATGCCAAACTAACGAGTTGATGTACTCTTTTTCTTGTCTTCTTTGCTTGCTCGTCATTATCTCGTTTGATATTAAGGATATCTATACATACGGATGTTGTTAATGCGGCTAATGCCGAATCAGCACTGGAGAAGGCAGCTGCAATTATACCGATAGTGAAAAATATAAGTACGGGAAATCCTAAATATTCGGTTGCCATTACGGGCAATATTTGATCGGAGTGTTCGGGTAGGGTGATATTAAATTGGCTCGCAAACAATAGCAGCAAGACTCCTAATGATAAAAATAGAAGATTGATAGGGATAAATGCAAATCCGTATGTGATCATGTTTTTTTGTGCATCTTTCAGGTTCTTGCATGTTAAGTTCTTCTGCATCATATCCTGATCGAGTCCTGTCATTACAATTGTAATGAATATTCCGCTAAGGAATTGTTTGAAAAAGTTTTGACGGGAAGCCCAATCGTCAAAAACAAATATGCGGGAGTGTTCGTTATTGCTGATCACATTCACTGCTTGTGATATATCTAAGTTCATCTTTGATGCAATCTGCCATATAATGAGTATAACACCCAGTATCAGAGATGAGGTTTGTAGTGTGTCTGTCCATATAATGGTCTTGATACCACTGCGAAATGTATATGCCCAGATAAGTAGAATGATACCGGTAACAGTTGCGAAAAATGGAATATTCCATTGATCGAAAACAAGAGTTTGCAATATAATAGCTACTAGATATAGGCGTGCGGCAGCCCCGATGATTTTAGATAAGATAAAAAAGAATGCCCCCGTTTTATAAGAATAAAAGCCAAAACGCTTTTCCAAATAACCATATATAGTCGTCAGATTTAGCTTGTAATATAGGGGAAGTAATATAAAGGCTATTATGAAATATCCAACAGTAAACCCAAACACCATTTGCATGTATGTCATATCAAATTTACCTACCATTCCCGGAACAGACACAAAGCTTACTCCCGAGATGGATGTGCCAATCATAGCTATGGCAACTACAAACCAAGGAGATTGCCTGTTTCCTAAAAAGAATGCTTCATTATCGCTACTTTTTTTACTTACAAAATGAGAAATAACTAACAGCGTTGTAAAATAGACTGCAATAATAACAAGTATGTAGATTCCCATAAGATGATTTGCTATATATTCATTATATATTCCTGTAAAACGATTCTATGTAAACAGTATTGCTTATATATTCAACGTCAGTCATCTTTATATTTGCCAATGTAGAGAAACATACTGAGAAGTGACAATTTGACATAGGTTTATATCTGAATCAATTTTTAAGTTTTACTTAAAATAATTATGCAGGGCTAAAGGTAAGAAATAAAGAACTTGAAAATAATTCGGTGGATATGTTTTTTCTAAAAATGACTATTAATAAACAAGTATATGAATGAAAGCCTATGTTATTATATTGCAGAGAACCTCCTGATTTTGTGTCTGGTTGTTCTTATCCCTTAAACTGATTGATAAACTAGGCGATTTGTGATAAAAAAGGACATTATAACTTTATAAATCAGACAAAAAGTCTGCCCCAATTGTTAAAATAATAATAAAGGATTTTTACTCGGTTAAAAGTGTTAAAAAATAGTCTTATCTTGTATCAAGTGTACAGTTTTTGTATTTAAATTTGAAAATAAATTGAATGATAATAATCAGTTATTAAATAATTAAAGATACTTGCATATGAAAAAGATTTGGAAAAATATTTCAACCTATGCGTTGGTTGCATTAGTGAGTATAGGTGCTACTTACGGTATGTATACTTTTATGGATCATCGTAGAGGATATAGCTCATCCGATTTTTATAATTATGGGGGAGAGTTCAATCAAAAAGGTGTTCATTTGGCGAGCTTGACAGCGGAAGGATACCCTGATTTTACTAAAGCGGCTGAAAACTCGGTACATGCAGTGGTGCATATAAAATCAACAGTAAAATCTCAGGCTCCTGTACAAGGACGTCAAAGAGCAATTGATCCATTCGAATATTTCTTCGGATTTGGGGATAGAGGACAGGATTTTGGTACTCCCCAGCCTAGTGTAGGCTTTGGCTCGGGTGTTATTATCTCAAAAGATGGTTATATTGTTACTAACAATCACGTGATTGACAAGGCAAATGAGATAGAGGTTACATTGAACGACAATAGGAAGTTTACAGCTAAGCTAATAGGTACAGACCCGCAGACAGATATTGCCTTGCTGAAAATAGAAGGGAATGATTTTCCATATATACCATTTGGTAATTCAGATAACTTGAAAGTAGGAGAATGGGTGTTGGCAGTAGGGAATCCTTTCAACCTGACATCTACAGTAACCGCCGGAATTGTAAGCGCTAAAGGTCGTGGAGGTATCGGTGCAAATAGTGGAGATATCCAATCGTTTATACAGACAGATGCTGCTATTAATAGAGGAAACAGTGGTGGTGCGCTTGTAAATACAAACGGAGAACTAGTCGGTATCAACACTGCCATCTATTCACAAACTGGTGACTTTGCCGGATATGGTTTTGCAGTTCCTATCTCTATCGCAGGAAAAGTTGTAGCAGATATAAAAGAATACGGGACTGTGCAACGCGCAGTGCTGGGTGTTATGATTCAGGATATTTCTGTAGCGAAGGAAGCTAATCCGGACAAAACTAAAGGCCTTAAAGCAAATGAAGGTGCTTATGTTGGTGGTTTTGCAGAAATGAGTCCGGCCAAACAAGCAGGATTAGAGGAAGGTGATGTGATTACAGCTATCAATGGCGTGAAGGTTAAGGGAGTGAGTGAACTTCAAGATCAGGTAAACAGGTTCCGTCCGGGAGATAAGGTAAAAGTAGATATAATCCGAGGAAGCTCTACTAAGACTTATGATGTTACACTTAAAAATAGTTCGGGCAATACATCTGTAGTCAAAAAAGGCGACGGTATAGCTGCTGTAGGTGCTGCCTTCAAAGAGCTATCGGCTGACAAGAAGAAAGACTTAGGCGTAAGCTATGGTGTTGAAGTAGCAGGTGTAGACAATGGTGGTAAATTCTACAAAGAAGGAATAAGCAAAGGTTTTATTATTCAGAAGATAAATAATCAACCTGTATCATCTCCAAGTCAGGTAGAAAACATTATCACATCAACAGCAGGCAGTCAGGATAAAGTATTGTTTATATCCGGAATAACCCCATCCGGTGCAAGGAAATATTATGCGGTAGATCTTAGCGAATAAGTATCATATTCGTATTAAAATATAAATAACGCTTAAGTTCAAAACAATAATGTTACTTAAGCGTTATTTATATGTATAAACTTTATGAAGTACAAAATAATATTCTTTTTAATAAGTACTATTTAAGCCATTCAACAATAAAACCAGACTGTTGATGGTGACTATCTAGTATTTTTTTACTATATTTGCAAACATTTTTGGGGTATTTTATTATACATATCTGTATATGAGGCAGTTAAAGATTACAAAGTCAATTACTAATCGCGAGAGCGCGTCATTAGACAAGTATTTACAAGAAATTGGTCGTGAAGATCTAATTACGGTCGAGGAAGAAGTAGAGTTAGCGCAGGCTATTAAAAAAGGTGACCGAGCAGCACTCGAAAAACTTACAAGAGCCAATCTTAGATTTGTGGTATCTGTTGCAAAACAATATCAGAATCAGGGATTAAGCTTGCCCGACTTAATTAATGAGGGAAATTTGGGACTAATCAAAGCTGCGGAAAAATTCGACGAAACCAGAGGGTTTAAATTTATCAGTTATGCGGTATGGTGGATTCGCCAATCTATATTGCAAGCTTTAGCGGAACAATCGCGTATCGTACGCCTTCCGCTCAACCAGGTAGGCTCGCTGAATAAGATCAGCAAGGCATTTTCTAAGTTTGAGCAGGAAAACGAACGCAAGCCATCGGCAGAAGAGCTAGCAGAGCAATTAGATATACCGGTTGATAAAATCGCCGATTCGCTAAAAGTTTCAGGACGACACATTTCTATGGATGCTCCTTTCGTTGAAGGAGAAGACAACAGTCTGTTAGACGTACTTGTAAATGATGACGCCCCAATTGCAGACCGTAAGTTGATAAACGAATCGCTCCAGCAGGAGATCGAACGTGCATTATCAACATTGACAGAAAGGGAAAGTGAGATTATCAAAATGTTCTTCGGTATTGGGTATCAAGAAATGACCCTTGAAGAAATTGGTGATAAGTTTCAATTGACACGTGAGCGTGTACGTCAAATTAAGGAGAAAGCAATTAAGCGTTTAAGACAAAATTCAAGAAGTAAATTATTGAAGAGTTACTTAGGCTAAAAATAAATAGTCGAGTATTTAAAATTATAAAGGGAACTAGTAAAACTAATTCCCTTTTTTCTTTTTTGCGAAATCTAATTAAAATTTCTGTTTAGAAATTCCATTTAAGTGGTTCGAAATAAGCTTGTGGGTGAAGGCAAGCAGGACAGGTCTTTGGTGCTACCTTGCTTTTGATCACAAAACCACAGTTGCGGCATTGCCAGTCGATAGCTTCTTCGCGAGAGAAAACACCATTACTCTGTACACGAGCCAATAGAGCTTTGTAGCGATCTTCGTGCATGTTTTCTACTTTTGCTATCATTCGGTACATTACTGCAATTTCTTTGAATCCTTCTTTCTCTGCTATTTCAGCAAATGCAGGGTAATCAATAGCCCATTCTTCATGTTCTCCGGCTGCCGCTTCAATTAGATTTTCTTCGGTAGTACCAACTTTTCCGGCAGGATACATAGCTGTTATTTCAACCATACCGCCTTCTAGAAATTTAAACATACGTTTTGCATGCTCTTTTTCCTGATCTGCTGTTTCAAGGAATATGGCTGCTATTTGCTCATATCCTTCTTTCTTAGCAGTGCTTGCAAACATTGTATAACGCATTCTTGCCTGAGATTCTCCGGCAAAAGATTTCAGTAGGCATTTTTCTGTTTCTGTGCCTTTAATACTTTTTTCCATAACTTTGATGATAGTTTTAAAAAAATGATTTTTACAAATTTAATATTTAAAATCCTTTTCTAAGAAAGAATTCAAATGATTTTATACCTTTGTGCCCTGAAAATTGAACATCAGGACTTGTTATTGTATCGTTGGAAGAGATTATATAAGTACTTCTAAATGTTATAATTTCAGAATGTTATATTTTTTATGTATTTTATAGCAAATAATAAATCACATTAATCCATTCCTCGTTTGTTATGAAAAAAGATTTCCTAAAAGACTTTACTCCTCAGCTATTTATTTCCTTAAGAACATACAATAAAGAAAAATTCATAAACGACCTGATGTCTGGCCTTATAGTCGGCATTGTTGCCCTGCCTCTTGCTTTGGCTTTTGGTATAGCATCGGGTGTTACTCCCGAAAAGGGTATTATAACCGCCATTATTGCCGGATTTATTATATCGTTCATGGGTGGAAGTCGGGTACAGATTGGGGGACCAACAGGAGCTTTTATCGTTATTGTATATGGAGTTGTTCAAACCCATGGCATCAAGGGACTTATTATTGCAACTATTATCTCGGGTGTTATACTCGTCCTTTTAGGTGTGTTTAAGCTAGGGAAGATTATAAAATTTATACCATATCCTATTATTGTAGGTTTTACAAGCGGTATCGCCGTTACTATATTTACAACCCAGATAGCAGATGTTTTCGGATTGAACTTTGGCGGTGAAAAACTACCCGGAGATTTTATTGGAAAATGGATAATGTATTTTAAATATTTTGGAACGATCAACTGGTGGAATACACTTATCAGTATAGCCAGTATATTTATAATTGTAATGACTCCCCGCATTGTGAAAAAGGTTCCGGGGTCGCTCGTCGCAATTTTAATAATAACAGTAGTTGTATATCTATTAAAAACGTATGTCGGCATAGAAGTGATAGATACTATTGGGGATCGCTTCAGAATAAAGGCCGAAATTCCCGATGCAGAAATTCCGGTCATTAATATGGCTGCAATTATAGATTTGTTACCTGTTGCTATCACTATAGCGATGCTTGGTGCTATAGAATCTCTTTTGTCGGCGACGGTTGCAGATGGTGTGATCGGAGGGGAGAAGCATAATTCAAACACTGAGCTTATAGCGCAGGGAGTGGCGAATATTGTGACACCTTTGTTTGGTGGTATACCTGCAACAGGAGCTATTGCTCGTACGATGACCAATATTAACAACGGAGGACGAACTCCTATCGCCGGAATCATACATGCAGTGGTATTGTTGCTTATTTTACTTCTGTTTATGCCCTTGGCTCAATACATCCCCATGGCTTGTCTTGCCGGAATACTTGTTATTGTATCATACAATATGAGTGAGTGGCGTACATTCAAATCTCTTTTGAGAAATCAGAAGTCGGATATTGCCGTATTGTTGATTACATTCTTCCTGACGGTAATATTTGACCTTACGGTAGCTATAGAGGTTGGACTACTATTAGCTGTTGTATTATTCTTGAAGCGAATAAATGAGGTTTCACAAGTGTCTGTTATAAAAGATCAACTAGACTTGACAGACGAAAGTGAATTTACGCAAAATGAAGAGATACTATCATTGCCCGAAGGCGTTGAAGTATATGAAATAGATGGGCCGTTTTTCTTTGGTATAGCTAACAAGTTTGATGAAAGTATGCGTGAGATTGGCGAAAGCTCCAAGATAAGAATTATTCGGATGCGTTTGGTTCCATTTATAGATTCTACCGGATTGCACAACTTGACTGGTTTATGCCGTAAATCGATGAAGGACGGAATACAAGTTGTACTGTCTGGAGTAAGGCCCGAGGTGCATGCTATGATAGAGAAGTCGGAAATTCCCAATATGATAGGAGAAATAAATATTTGTGATAACATAAACATTGCTATTGAAAGAGCAAAACAGATTCTCGAAAATGAAGATTAGAGCTTGCAAGACTCAATCGATCATCAGAGGGTAAGGTATATTGTTTAATTGACGATGTTACGCACGATGTATAAATGTATTATGAGTTAATCATAGTATCTACATAATGAAAGTATTACTAACCACGCTCAATGCTAAATATATACATACTTCGCTTGCTCTGCGATGGCTGTATGTAGCCAACAAAGATAAATTCGATATCTCGTTTAAGGAATATGTAATAAAAGAAGACGTAAATACAATTGTAGACGATCTTTTATTACAAAAGCCAGATGTTGTTGGTATCAGTGTATATATATGGAACGTGGAAAAGGTGAAACTTTTGATTGATTTAATCAAAGAAAAAAGTCCACAAACCATTATAATTATAGGAGGCCCCGAGGTTACTTATGAGCCTGATTATTTTATTGAAAATTGGGATGTCGATTACCTGATTAGCGGAGAAGGTGAATTTGTACTAGGTGAATTGCTTACGGCTATAAGCACTAATCGTGAACCCGTTATAGATGGCATATCGAAGAAAGGTTCGGTAAGTAGGATTGTCGCTAAAGCTGATTTAGAGAAACTGGCTTCTTTGCCCTCTCCATACCAACTGGAAGAAGATAAGGAAAATATGAAAAACAGATTGCTGTATTTCGAAACATCTCGAGGCTGTCCTTATCAGTGTCAATACTGCTTGTCTTCGCTCGAAAAGGGAGTCCGTTATTTCCCTCGGCATCATATTGTTGAAAATCTTTCTTATTTTATCGGGAGTAATGCCAAACAAATTAAATTTCTTGATCGGACCTTTAATCTCAATAAAGAACATACTCAATTTGTTTTTGATTTTTTGATTGATAATTATCGTCCCGGTTTAAGTTGTCAGTTTGAAATATATGCTGACCTCCTCACTGACGAATCAATAAATTACCTCAATAAAAACTTACCGGAAAACTATTTCAGATTCGAAATAGGTATCCAATCTACCTACGAACCTACTAATATTGCTGTAAAGCGTAAGCAGAATTTTGAATTGCTGGCAGGTAATGTACAAAAGCTGATGGATGGAGGTAAAATAGACCTGCACTTAGACCTTATCGCCGGATTGCCTTACGAGACTTATGAGCGGTTTGTAAAGTCGTTTAATGATGTGTTTCGCCTGAAGGCAAAAGAACTTCAACTTGGCTTTCTAAAGATGCTTAGGGGTACATTCCTTAGACGTAACGCCGATAAGTATGGATACAAATACAGCCTTTTAGCACCTTACGAGATAGATTCGAATGATGATATTACCCACGAAGAACTGGAACGTATCCATGATGCCGAGCATGCTCTCGAGAAATATTGGAATAGCGGAAAGTTTAGCCGTACCATGCAGGTGTTGACTGACACGTATTATAAAGATCGTTACTTCGAGCTATTTGATGAAATAGGGCAGTATTATAATTTACATAACCTTCCGCATCATGGTTATCGGTTAGAAGATATATTTTTGTTTTTGCACAACTTCTTATTATCACGAGGTATTGATTTGTTTACAGAACTAAGAACAGACTATTATTGTAACTTTAAGATACGCCCACATGGATTTTGGGACGATAAAATAGAAAAAAGAGAAAGAAAGCAACTGTTGTATCAAATTGGAAATGACAAACCATTTTTACAAAAATACGGATTGAATAGAAAAATCATAGAAAAGCAAACCGCTATTGATATTGTAGAAAATCGTGATAAAGAATATTTATTGACAGTTTTTCTTCAAAAAAATAATAGTGTAGAGCACTTGTTTCTTTCCTATATTTTTAAAGAATAATATTATCTTATTAATAGATATTGTTCTTTGACATAATTATCTTTTCAGTAAGAAAAGTGACATTAAAAAAACTATGAAAAAGTGTCACTTTTGTCACCTTTTGTCTGCAATCTACTGTTTGTCAGCTTTATGAAAAAGTGACAGGTGTTACCTTATTTATATAAAAGGAAGATACATAGTTGTTTTGCCATATCGGGTAATTGCTTTGCCCATTGTTTTACTGAGAGAGTTCTGATATACTCATTTTCACAAGTGATATTCATCGCAATGCACAGCTTTGTGGAAGGCGTACAATGCTTGATAATATCCTCAGCCAGCTTTTGATTACGATAGGGGGTTTCTATAAATATCTGTGTCTGATGTTCATGATGTATCAGGTTTTCAAGTTGTTTGATTTTCTTGATACGTTCCGACCCATCAATAGGCAAATAACCGTGAAAAGCAAATCCTTGTCCGTTAAACCCCGATGCCATAAGCGAAAGAAGAATGGAAGAAGGCCCTACCAAAGGTACTACTTTATAATTCTTTTTCTGGGCAATAGCTACTATGTCGCTTCCCGGGTCGGCTATCGCCGGACAGCCCGCTTCGGATATAATACCCACATGAAATCCATTTACCATAGGGTTGAGGTAATTTTCGATGTCTTCAGGCTTGGTATGCTTATTCAGCTCGTAGAAGGTAAGCTCATCTATATTGATGCTGCTCTCTACCTTTTTCAAGAAACGGCGGGCAGAGCGGATATTCTCCACAATAAAGTATTTTATTTGTAAGATGATCTCTTTGTTGTATGTGGGTAATACCTGTTCGACTGAAGTTTCTCCTAGTGTGACGGGTATGAGATATAACGATGCTTGCATAGCATTTTAGTCTTTTAATTTATATAAATAATAGGTTTTGAATTTATCTTCAATATATGTGTCTACTATCTTATAATTCTCATTCAAAGCCGGTAAATTAAAGAAATAGTCGAAGTTGAGAGAGAATTCGGATAATATGATGAATTGTACTTCTTTATTTTCTATGTACTTCGTCTGCTCATCCCTCATCTCGGGATAGATAGAATGAGGTAGATTTGGTGAAATAAAGTATTTGACATTCGGTACAATATTCGCTTTTGTAAATACGCCATTACCTAGGTCTAAACCAAGGTTGAGCAGTGTAGGGTTGCTTTCTTTCATTACAATGTTACTAAAAAGAAAGGCAGGATTGTTTGGCTCTTCTTTTCTTAATAGTTCAGCTGTGGAGAGTGAGAAAAAGTTCTTTTCTTTTATTCCTATTGCTAAAGCAAAGAAAGAAAATAATACGTATAAGTACCATCTAGCCTGTACCTTTATCATTCGGCTGAGTATGTCTATTATCGCGATACTTCCTAGTAAGCTGAATATATAGTAAGGCATAGAATAGTAGAACACGTAATTAGGTGATATAAATATGGCGATATGCAGACTTATGAAGGACAAAATAATGGCTAATCTGCCTGTATCATTCTGAATGTATTGTATCGGAAAATAGAATGCTCCAATCAGAATGACTAGGTATTCGAATGTGTCGAACCGTAAACGTTGATAAAACTTAATAGCAAGGTTTTCTATAGTTTCTACAAAGCCATCTAATTGTGCGTATTTTCCGTTCAATACTATATATGTATTCCATGCTTCAGATAACGCATTATTGTATACGAAATAGATAAAAATAGGAAGGAATAGGATTAGCATGCCTCCAATGTATGCTGCAATATTGGCAATTAGATTTTTATAGTCTTTATTTTTTAGTATAGCGATTAATATAGCCAGTAAAGGGAAAAGCCAGAATACAACCAAATTGATTTTTATAAGTATGGTTGCCGCACTCATAACGCCGTGAATAAACATGTATCTAGGGGCGTGTTTAGAGTTATTATTATTGAAGTAGTTCAAAAATAATAATAAGCTGACGACTTCAAATACAAGAATGAACTCTTCGGCCGAACCTCCTTCCGAAGAATGAGACAGTACGAATAGAGGAAATATAAGAGCTACTGCAAAAGCATATATTTTATCTAGAGATAGTCGGGCAGTCAAGTACCCACAACAGATCATCGCTGTCCAAAAGAAAGCTTCTATCAGGTACATGCCAATGAATGAGGTATTGGAGATTGCATACCCTATGCCATAAATAAAAAAGATGAGAGGCCCTTTATGGTCAAATGCTTCAGTATATAATATTCTTCCGTTAAAAATAGCTTTGCCTATATTGTAGTAAAGATTGACGTCAGACCACTCGTTTATAGGATATAAAGGAGACATCTTGGAACAAAAGAATAATAATAGAAAAGAATATAGAGATAATAGAATAAGGATATTCTTATCTTTTACTATAGCTTGTTTTATCATTACTTATTATTCTGATTAAACAACAAAAGTAGAAAAAATATTACTGATAACGAATACTTTGCTTTATTCGTCGACAGATATGTAAAAATCATGTATAATTTCCCCTAACTTTGTAGTAAATATATTAAAGGATGAATTTACCCGTTGATTTTATTACTCGGACAAAATCTCTTTTAGGAGATGATTGGGTTGCTTTTGTAGAAGCTTTGAATAGTGAATCTCCGACGAGTATAAGAATAAATAATCATAAGGCAGAGAAACTCTTTCTCGATAAAGTTCTTTGGACTGAATCAGGATATTACTTGCCTCAAAGACCTTCGTTTACTTTCGATCCGTTGTTTCATGCCGGATGTTACTATGTACAAGAGGCCTCTTCGATGTTTATAGAACAAGCTTTCAGGCAATATGTTGTCGGAGGTAATGTGCGTATTCTTGATCTTTGTGCTGCTCCCGGAGGAAAGTCGACGCTGATAGCTGATGTAATGGGGGAGAGTAGTCTTTTAGTTTCTAATGAGGTAATTCGTACTAGAGCGAATATATTGGCTGAGAATATAACAAAGTGGGGTAATCCTAATACGGTGGTGACTAACAACGATCCGCAACAGATAGGAAAACTGCAAGGCTTCTTTGATTTCATATTAGTAGATGCCCCGTGCTCAGGAGAGGGCATGTTCCGAAAAGATGAGGGTGCAACATCGGAGTGGTCGATAGACAATGTCAAGCTCTGCAAAGAACGGCAGCAACGTATTTTAGCAGATATATGGTCTGCACTCAAAACGGAAGGCTTGTTACTATATAGTACATGTACATACAATGTAGATGAAAATGAGGAGAATGTACAATGGATTTGTGAAGAGCTGGGAGCTGAGGTTTTACCAATCGACGTTAAAGAAGGGTGGGGGGTAAGCCCTTCTTTAAGAGACAGTTTTCCTGCTTACCGATTCTTCCCTCATAAGACTAAAGGAGAAGGTTTTTTCTGTGCTTTACTTAGAAAGACTTCTGATGAAGGTTCTTTAAAGAGAAGGAAGGATAAAGAGAAAACATCAAAAAGTATTATTCCATTTGATTGTAAAGATTATGTAAAGGATAATGAATCGTTTATATTTTATTCGCAAAAAGATAGATGGTTTGCTTTTCCTTCACTTCTGTATAATGACTTAACTTTGATAAAGTCGCACCTGAATGTTATTTCAGAAGGAATCTGCTTGGGAGAGGTTAAAGGAAAGGATTTTATCCCGGATCAGTCTCTAGCATTAAGTACGTATATCAATGCGGAGAATTTCACGACTTATGATGTGGACTGGAAAGCCGCTATAGCCTATCTACGTAAAGAGACACTATTATTGCAAGATCAGCCAAAAGGCTATATCTTAATTACCTACAGGAACAAGCCACTGGGATTTGTAAAGAATATAGGCAATCGTGCAAATAACCTTTATCCACAAGAATGGCGAATCCGTTCAGCTAATATTCCTGAAACTGAGGTGAATATTATCTAGTCTACTTTTATAAAGCCTAAGATACGACCAATTTTTGCAAATATGCGGAATCCGTTGTATATCCATGTTTTAGATTTCATTATGTCAGTTACAAATCCATTCTGATCGAGATAATATAATCTTTTAAGCTTTTCTGTCAGTGATGGGCTAAGAAGCTCATTGCATACTTGTAGCTTCTCTTTATATATAGTTTCTCCGCCAACTTGGGTACTGAATCCTTCCATATTGTAAACTACAATGAATGTGTCTACATATTTTACAGGAAGATGGTCAAGTGCAATCCCTTGAAAGAATAATTTCCAGTCGGAGATAACTTTAAGGTCTTCGCTGTATAGTCCGTATTTCTCGAAATTTGATCTATGTATGAAGAAGGCCTGATGACATAAAAAACCGGCAAATAAATCATAAATGGCAAAACGCCAATCACGACCTTTGTACGCTGTATCTGCTTCCAGCTTCCCTCCAACTTCCATATAAAAATTTCCGCAGATAAAAGGTGCGTGGGGATCATCATTGAATATATGATGGAGGACATTCTCATTGTGTAATGCATCGCCCGAATTAAGAAAATATAGATATTCGCCTTTAGCCTGTCGGATACCTTTATTCATAGCATTGTAAATACCACTATCTTTTTCACTTACCCAATAGCTGATCTTGCTTTTATATTGGTTTATTATATCGATGCTGCCATCTGTAGACTCGCCGTCAATAATGATAAACTCAAAGTCGGAGAAAGACTGTGAAATAACACTTTTGATGGTCTTTTCAAGTCCTGTTTTGTCGTTTAAATTGACAGTTATAATTGATAGTTTCATAATTTACTTCCGCCTCGATTTTATTAAGAAAGGATTTAAGAATACCAACTTCTGATAAAGTGATAAGACTGTCGCCGCTTTACGTAGGCTATAACCTTTTGCGTAATATATTTGTATTTTGTACATCCTTTTTATCCGTTCAATGATTGTTTTCTTATAGCTTTCGTTTGTATATGTATTAAACTCGTGCAATAGGTAAACCATCCAGGCTGTCTGATTTAGGGGTTTTAATGTAGAAGACACTCCTCCCAAATGCTGTCTATATACCGCCATATAATCAGGGAGAAATTTGATTTTACCCGATAGAGACACAATCAGTTGAAGAGCGTAATCTCCATTCTTTACCGTATAATACCAGTCCGGTGTTTTATGTGCGTCTTTACGAAAAAGAATAGAGGCAGTAAGTAACCCCCAATCTTTTTGAATAATGTCTGTTGTAGTCAATACATCCCGTTCCATCTCTATATTTTCATCCAAATGTCCGCACATCAAAGTGTGTACCTTATGGGAGCACATCGCAAAGTCGGGATTAGCCTCCATAAAGTCAATTTGCTTTTGCAGTTTATAAGGGTCAGTCCAATAGTCATCTCCATCACAGAGTGCGATATATTTCCCACGGCCACTATTTATATTGTTTATCCAGTTGAGCATCATTCCCTGATTGGTTTCAGGCAGTCTTAATCGTATAATGTCGGGGTATTTTTTTTGATACTCTATGCAGATAGCACGGGTGTTGTCAGTACTGCAATCTTCACCGATTACCAATTCGAAAGGGAAGTCAGTTTTTTGCATTACAACTCCTTCTATAGCTTCCGCTATAAATTTCTCATGATTGTAAGTAATCATGGAGACGGATACGACTATGTTTTGTTCTTTGTCAATCATAGAATAAAGGTGTTCAGACTTTTAAAAAGGTGACAAAAGTAACAGGTCTTATGTTGTTAATTTTTATTTGTATCACAAATCAGCTATTTATCACATTTATTATCCTCTCCATATCCTCTTCATCATATCGATGATCGCAAGGCAAAGGAAGCAAGTAATTGACTATCTTATATTCGGCAGAGTCTTTTTCTACAAGTCCTAGTGTTTCCTTCCAATATGTAGATACATATATTTTGTTATCAATCAGTTTCTTTCTTAAATCACGATCTTCTGAATAGAACATATAACTCAGCGGGCAGGTATCTGAGGAAAAGTTATCATATTCAAACTTATTATCTTTCCCTAAGACAGAATGCAAATAGTTGAAGTTCCTTATTTGTCTTTCTTTCAGATTTTCGTAGTCTATGTTAGACAATAATGCCGAAGCAAGATTCGACATACGCTTTATTGGTTGACCAACAAGGCTTGCGCAGTAGTCAAGATAATCCTGATAGGCTGCACTGGCATTACCATATTCTATCCGTTTCATCAAATGTGTCATGTGTGGAATAGAGAAGTCTTGCTCAAGCTCCTCATTCAAAAAAGTATCTGTATAGAGATAAGCACCGTCGGGAAGACCAAAAAATTTACGAGGAGAATATATCGTGTCGATACCTTCGTAAGGTTTCGAAAAGAAAGCATGCGTATTATCAACTATCAATTGTTTTCCATACTTTTCTACAAGTTGTGAAACAGTACAACACTTTATGCCATAAGTATCGGAATAGAAAAATACTTCATCTTCTTTTAATTCTTTATCGAAAATAGGATTAAGCCGGAAATCTACAGAATAGAATTCAGATTCGATCCCTAGTTTTTTTATAGGTTCCCAGATAACTTCAGAGTTTAAGTAAGGAATATATATCTTTTTATATTTTTTTGCTCTTAGTATATATTCAAGACAGTTGCGAGCAGTATTTAGCTGTAATGCTCCTTTATGATAATGTTCCCCTTTACGAAGTTGAAGTTCGAAGTATCCTCCTATCTCTTTCATGTCTTTAATATTTTCTATGAAGTATTACCTGTGATTAAAAAGCCTTTTGCTTCTTCAATAACGTTAGATTAATTTGTACTCATTTAGCATATCTTGTATTTCTGCCAAACTGTTGAACATCATAACGTCTATAATCGATAGCCAAGGGATGAAATCATTGTTGAATTGTTTATAAGCAACAAGATTGGACGATAAGAAACGGAGGTTTATACCCTCTTTCTCGAAGTCCTTTGGATGATATAGTTCTTGTCCGCCAATTGCATTATAATAATCTTCTGCTCCTAGAGTTTTGCATATAGCAATCACCCTATCTTGTCCCGCAAGAGTCTGATCAACATCGATGGTAGATGAAATAATGATTTCAGTATGAATATTCAGAAATTTACAAACTTCTTTTATTGAATTATAAATATATAAGAAAAGATTTTTCTCTTCGTAGTTGATAATATCCTCCACAATTGGCATCACCTGCTCAAAATAAGGAGCCTTGCGATATGATTCTCTTATTTGATTTATTAATTTCCTTTTATCGAAAGAATCAGCTACAGAGCGATTTTTTATATCCAGATAATCGGAGTCTTTTTCTACCGATATTGAAATAAGTGTATCTTTATTGTTTTGTAGGATGCGATTACGGTTTATCCATCCTTTTTTTGTATATTTTGCATTATCGTATATTACATACTTATCTACGGCATTCAATAGCTGAAAATAGCCAATGTATGGCATAAAATAAGGCTGCATTATTCCTAAAATCATTTTTCCCAGGGTTTACTTTTAATTAACTCACATATTTTTCTCACTTCTTCAAACTCCAAGTCTGCATACATCGGTAAGCATACAATTTCTTTGGAAACTTGTGCTGCAACAGGCAGATTGCTAACATTGGCAGAAGGCAGTCCTCTATATGTCGGAAAATCACTGATAAGAGGATAGAAATAGCGACGTCCGAATATATCATACTCCTGTAACTTGAAGTACAGGTCGTCACGATTCATGCCATAATCGGCAGTATTTACTCGTATTGGGTAATAAGGGTAAGTGTGCTCTACTCCTTCACCAACAGTCATATAAGTGATACCTTTTACTTCTTTCAGTAGGCTGTCGTACAGTTTAGCCAGTTCCAGACGTTTAGCGATATAATTGTCTACATGTTTCAATTGCAATGAGCCGTAAGCTGCTTGCAATTCGTTCATCTTGGCATTGATACCGGGTTCGATAACCGTAGTTTCGTTCCTAAACCCAAAGTTCTTTAATAAATCGATACGCTGTTTCGTCTTTTCATCCTGACAAACAATTGCACCTCCTTCTATTGTATTGTACACCTTTGTTGCATGGAAACTGAGAATAGATAAATCCCCCCAATTCATAACCGACTGTCCATCTTTTTTAACGGCAAAAGCATGTGCTGCATCATATATCACACGTAGACCGTACGTGTCTGCTATGCGTTGTATTTCTTCTACATTACACGGATTACCATAAACATGCACCGGCATGATGGCTGTTGTCTTTGGCGTAATGGCCGCTTCTATCTTTTCGGGATCTATATTATAGTTCTTACTATCTATATCTACAAATACAGGTTTGATGTTGTTCCACCACAATGAATGTGTTGTTGCAACAAAGCTAAATGGAGTGGTGATAACCTCACCTGTAATGCGTAAGGCTTGCAATGCGGTTATTAATGCCAGTGTCCCGTTGGCGAAAACAGAGATATGCTTAACACCAAGATAGTCTGCCAATTCTTTTTCGAACTGTTCATGAAACGGACCGTTGTTTGTCAACCATTTATTATCCCATATTTTTTGAAGATAAGGAATAAATTCATCCAAAGGTGGAATCGCCGGTTGGGTAACCATTATTTTTTTGTTCATAATCTTTTACCTAATAAGTTTATTGTATAAGTTTCTAATCCATAAAGGAGTAAAGCTCTTTAGTCTGCCTCTGAAAGATTTATCTCCGTAAAGCAAAATTTCGAGTCTCCGTTTATGTTTTGTGAAGGTTTCTGTATAGTTATAGTTCAAATACTTATCGTATTCATTAATCAGCTCGATAACCTTAGCGAACTGGTCTTTTTCGTCCATTCGCGACCATTGTCCGTTATCATGTATCCTATATGCCGAAGTTACTTCTTTGAGATATACCAAGGGAGCAAATTGTCCCATATACATCCCTAGCATCCAATCGGCTATTTCCATATCAAACAGTTTTGGGTCTAATTGCTGTATATATTTTCCTCTGAATACGCAACAAGACAGGTTTCCTATGCGGTTGCCCAATGCCAACTGATCGGTAGTGATCAGCTCATAGTCTGTATCAAGAGTCCAGTCAAATATCTCTTCTCTGTCTTGATCTTCAAACAGGCGTATGTGCCTGTTGTAACTCATCGAGGTGTTTGGTACCCTTTCCAGATGATTGATATGATTTTCCAGATGAGATGCCTTCACCCAATAATCATCACCTTCCATAATGGCAACGTATTCTCCTGTACATGCCGCAAAAGCTTGTTGGTAATTGCGTATATATCCTACATTTTGTCCTTTATGTAAATAATGGAAAATAAATTTTGTTTTCGATTCATACTCCTTTATAATCTCTACAGTATTGTCGGTAGAGCAATCGTCGGCAACAATAATCTCAACATTGTGAGATGTTTCCTGCATCAAAATACTCTCCAATGCCGGACGTATATAATTGCTGTGATTGTATGTAATGAGTATGATATTTATCTTCATATTTTGTAAAACTCTGTTCTTACATTCGAATATTGTCCAATGGTCTTTTCTCTGTAAAAATACAGTTATGAAAAGAGCTTTCTTAATACTTTTTGTACAAAACGGAATGGTTTGTATATCATTCTACCCAATTTGTATTCTGGGGTATGATAATGCCAGTAAAGTTCTTTATTGTATGTTTCTGCTTTAATCCGATCTCTAACAGGATTCAAATACTCAAGAAACAAAGGTATATGATTCTTAAACATTTGTAAAAGCATTGCATCATTTTTATCTGTTTCACGGAATATACGCATCGATCGTGAAACTTCTTTTATCCTATAATAATAGTGAAAGTCATTAAGTTTTATAACCTTATCATTCGGTTTGATCAACGAAAGGTAGAAATCCCAATCCTCTATACCGTCAAACATATTCATATTGTAGCCTCCGGCTTCAAGAAAGTCAGATTTTCGGAATATGGCTGAATTGTAGATTTGATTCTGCGTTAGCATTTTTTCAAATACAAAATCAGGATTTATCTTTTTTTCATTTACATCGCCAAATAATACAGTATCACTATATATAAGCTTTATTGCAGGATCTTTTGTAAATGCTTTTATTGCTTCACTAAAATAATGTGCTCCCAACTTATCGTCTCCATCTAAAGGAACGATATATTCTCCAATAGCCCGATCAACTCCATAGTTTCTGGTATCACAAACCCCGCTGTTTTCTTTCCAAAAATATTTGAACCGCTTGTCTTTTTCTATCCATTGCTTTGCAACATCTTCCGTATTGTCAGGAGAACCATCATTAACCATAATACACTCCCAATGAGGATAATCCTGGTCGAGAAGTGATTGTAGTGCTTCAGGCATATATTTAGCCTGATTATAGCACGGCATGATAACGGATATGATAGGGTTCATAATATAAAGTTTATAGTTTAAGCCATTTTAGTAAACCTAGCTTCTTTAAGTATTTTACACTCATAGATGTCTTCAATTTATATAGTTCCTGTTTTTTCTCTATCCAGTCTCTATACAAAGTATTGTAGAGAGGATAAGAGTGAGCTATATGTTCGTTGCGCTCATCTATAAGCAATTGCTTGTTTGAAGCATTCGAACTGATTCCATCAATATAGAAAGTCGAAAAACAACCATTAATATGTCTGTATGTACAACTTAACTGGCATATAGCATCCATAAAGAAAGCCCAGTCTGACGTTATCTTTTTTTCTTCCGAATAATATCCATATTTTACCAAAAGTTCTTTTTTTATAAAAGAAGCTGTGTGTGGTAGCGTGTCTTCTGCAAAATATTTGAAATCAGGATGATTGGGATATTGCTTTATATAGCTTGTATTTGATAAACTATCAGCAATCTCCATATCAAAATATACAATGTCTTCTCCTGTAACTTGGGATATAATCGATTGTAAGTCACAGTTCTCTTTTATTACATCTCCGCTATTTACGAATAATATATATTGCCCCGTTGCTTGCCTGATCCCTTTATTCATAGCATTATATATGCCAGAGTCAGATTTGCTGATCCAAAAATTTATTTTGCTTTCGTATTTTTTTATGACATCAACACTTCCGTCGGTAGAGTTCCCATCAATAACAATATATTCAATATCATACAGATCATTAGAGATAACGCTGTTAATCGTTTTCTCTAACCCTGCGACATTGTTATAGTTAATTGTTATAATAGATACTTTCATCTTTTTATAAGTCTCGATATTAATCTTTTGAGTTCGTAATAAGCAACTATTGGCCGTTCCTTTATAAACATTGATAAAATAGCTTTGTTTACAGAATTCGAGTATGAAAACTTTAACTTATATGATTGCCATTTGTAATACCAGTTCTTACTATATTCTTTCCCTAACTTCAAATGTAGTCTTTTTGCTACAATTTCGGAAACTTTATAGCCCTCTAATATTCCCAGTCCACTGTCTTCAGATTTGTTTGATACATTTACCGAATGTGTTCTAAAATAATTTAGATACTCTTTTACTTCAGACACAGTTATATTTCCCTCACCGCTAAAGCTACCCCATAATAACCAGTCACCACAGTATTTGAAATTTACAATCCTATTCCACAGGTTTTCGGCAATTGCACCTTTCTTGAAAACCACCATGCTAGCATTACAAATAGGATTACTATATAACAAATAGTTTTCTGTGAACTGATTGATATTCATCGAATAATCGGGTAGGATAGAGGGTTGCTTCATTACTGTATTATTCTCTTTGTCAACGATTGTTGTAAGAGAAAAGCAGAGTGCCGAGTTATATTTAGAAATAGAATCCATTATTTTCTCAAGAAAAGTAGGATCTGCATAATCGTCACTTTCAGCAATCCAGATATATTCTCCCTTAGCTAATTCGATACCTCTCTTCCATTGTTTGAATGTAGAGCCGGAATTAATCTTATTGTATATGATATGGGATATATGAGATACATTTCGGTATTCTTCAATTACATCTTTGCTATTGTCAGGTGAACAATCATCCAAGATTATCAGCTCAAAATCCTGATATGTCTGATTTAGTATTGAGTCAATACGTTGTCTCAGATATGGAGCATGATTATATGTAGGAAGGATAACGGAAATCATAATTAATTTTTAGAGAGAATCTTTTTGAAGAAAAAATATATCTTTTTCTGAAATTTAATCATAAGATTATTTTCATATCTACCTGTCTTTTCTTTTAGGATATGTTCACTATATCTTAGATCATCAATCGTGTCTAGTAAATATTGGTAAGTACCAAAATTATTCAGATACAAATCAATATGCTTCTTAAATACGTATTTAATTGTATTTAGCAAGACTTCGTCATTTCTAACAAAGGTATATATCATAGAGTTGTTTTTTATTCTATAATAAAAGCCTGTATATTCTAACTTATATACCTTTTTGTTAGATGTTCCAAGTAGGTGAATCCAAAATTCCCAGTCTTCCCATCCGTTTTTCATATTTGTATCATAACCTCCAATGCGTATCCAATCTTCTTTTTTATAAAAAGCAGAGCAATAAATCATATTTGCTCTTAAAAGAGTTTTTAAATTATATTCGGGAAGAGCCCAAACTTCTTCTCTATCACCAAAGTAGTTGGCATTCGCATAAATAAGACCGACTTCAGACTTCGATACCATTATATCATGTGCAAATTTCAGATAATCTTTACCTATCTTATCATCTGCATCAAGCGGTAATATCCATTTACCTTCAGCATTACTGATTCCTGCATTGCGTGCAGAGCATAAACCTCCATTCTCTTTTTTAAGATATTTTATGCGATTATCTTTAGCTGCCCATTCTAGTGCGACCGCTTCTGTATTGTCGGGAGAACCGTCATTGACGATGATACATTCCCAGTGGGAGTATGTTTGCTCAACAACTGACTGTAAACAGTCTGGAAGATACTGAGCCTGATTGTAGCAAGGTACTATAATAGATATTGTCGTCATCATTGTTGATAATTCCTTAAAAATATGCCTAACAGTCTTTTTGAAAGATTGAAAGGTAGCAGATTTTGTATATAATACCAAAAATAAATACGATAAGAGCTTATATTTAGACTACTCAAAACCTCTTTGTTAAATGCTTGAGAGAGTTCATTTTTACTCGTCGCCTGTTTTAATATTTTAGAAAGCCAGTGTACTATTTGATTTTTATATTTATTCTTTAAATTAGGATATTGGGCAAAAAAGCGTGAAAACATTTTTATTACGTTAATATCCATATTATTTGTAGCTGTTGTAGAGTTGCTATGTATTCTGTATAAAGAAAGCTTTAAATCAGTTCCTCTAATTATATGTTTATTTGCCAGAAGATTTAGCCATAATTCATAATCTTCGGCTATGCCATTGCTTTGCTCGTTAAAGCAATTTACATTCAATATGCTCTCTTTTGTTCCTATTACGGTTAGGATTGGAACTTTGTTCTCGTATAAAAAGGCATTAAGACCTTCATCTCCGCAATATGTTTTAGCCACGATGTTTATATTTGGCAAATTCTCGTAGTCAGATAGCTGACTGGAGTTATTAAAAATATAAGAATCAGTAAACAATACATCTTGTTGTCCATTGTAGAACTCCTTTAATGAAAGTTCTAACTTTAGAGGAAGCCAGAGATCATCGGCATCTAGAAATGCAATAATATCCCCTTTGCTATTTTTTATACCTTTATTTCGAGCTTTGGCTTGTCGAGCATTTTCCTGAAAAAAATAGTGTATCCTAGAGTCTTGATTTATATAACGATGAACAACGTTTCTAGTATTATCTGTTGAACCATCATCAACGATGATTAACTCCCAATTGGTATATGTTTGTCCAATAACAGATTCTATCGATTCTGAAATAAAGTTCTCGGCGTTATATGCCGGCATTATAATAGAAACTAATGTATTGATCATTTTATATTATAACCCAATCTGAGGGTATTATATTATTTATATTATACTGGGATTCATTATTGAACCACTTTACCGGAGCATATGTTATTCCGTTTCTTTCAGATAGCCATGCTCCCCACCAACTAAAACTGCTATTGGCTATAATATGGTGCTTACAGGCTAGCATCAATGCCATATCTTTCCAGCTATTTTTGCCTAGATTCCAATCTACAATTTGCATATTGGGCAAGAAAGACAAACTCTTACTTGCATATTCAGGATCATCCGAAAATATAAAGAATGATAATTGTTCTTTTGTTTCTTCTCCTATTCTTTTTATACAGTTTAGATAATACTCTAAACTTAAAACACCATGATATGTGTTTGCATTTTTCAAATGAACATAGTCTCCTCGCCGTATATGAATACTTACCGAATTATTATTTACTATCGTCTTTTTGAGAGCTTCATTTCTTGTGTCTAATTCAGGAAATTCAAAATCTTTAATTAAATCGAATCGAATATGTTTAAAATAACTTTCGGATTGAAAAAAACCATCGAGATATACATTTTTTATCCCGAATGGAATTCCTACTATTTCATTCTCAAGTTGGTTTATCTTGTGAAAGTTTATGTTTGCTATTTTTCTAATAAATTTATATCTCACTCTATCTGAAAGCAAAAATTTTTCCTGCAAACTGTTTAGTTTCTTTGCTCTCAAATGGGGAAAGATTGATAATTCAAAGTCACGAGCTGTAAAACAATCTGTGGAAACATTATTCATCCTTAAAAAAGAAAGATCAAGAAAAATATCTTTCTTTTTATTTGTTTCTAGTGTGCGAGCTATCGCATACTGAAACATTTGATTCCCTAATCCTCCTTGTAATTTTACAATTTTCATATTTTTTTGAACCAAAAACAACCACAAGCATAAGACTGGTTTCGAACCATTTCTAATGGAGGGTTTTGTATGAAATCGGAATTATCTAAAACTACTGAAAAATCTTTTAGCTCAAATCCTTCAAAATGATCGAATATGGCTCCACAATCATATATCCGATGAGCGTTAAACATTATTTTTGGACTACCTACAGGTACTACAAAAAGTAAATTGCCTCCACTAGCACATACCCTTTTTAATTCTTTAATAGCTTTTATATCTCCCATCGGGTCAAGCGGATCGCCATATCTTCCTAAGCCAATATGCTCTACTGTATGCATACATGAAATAGATTCAATGGAGTTGTCCTCAAAAGGTAAGTTCATTAAATCTGCTTTTAAAGAATTTAAGTTATCTAAATCCAGTATTGCAGGTCTATAGTCATAAAACTTTACGGGAATAAATGCTGATAATATACTACAGAAATGTAATGTAGACGAAATATCAATATGGATACTAGGCGAGATTTGTTTTACGATGCGAGCAGCCCATGCCGGATGATAAATATAATGAGCATCAAATCCTGTGTATTCGGTATTATCGTTCAAACATGGGAATAAATCCTCGTTTTTCACCTGTATTCCATAATCTATACCTAGTTTATTAAATAAAACAAGGTCTTTTTGGAATTTATCTTCTTTCTGTCTTTTTGTTTTCGACTGATTATTTAAAGATCTGATATATGATAAAATATTCTTCATGATACTATCTTTTCTGGATATTAACATTAAATTGATTTATTAATAATCCGGTAGTTCCATCTACTTTTATCAAATTTTCATTAATAACCTTCGGTATAAATACAACATCGAATTGTAAGGAGGAATCATTGTAAAATAAACTTTCATTCCCCCTTGATATGCCGATTACAATTTTGTATGTGCCTCTTTGTAAGAAAAGTTCATCACACAAAAACTCTATTTCATATTCACCTTTGCTTTGGCTCTGAGGAGCAGACCAAGTGGTATTAATGGGTATATCTAAAGCTGTGCAAAGCCCACAAGCAAAAACGACGTTTCTAATTCCTCCATCTTTTACTTTATACTTTATACGAACTTTCCATTTTTCTCCAGTTAATATTTTATTGGCTACTTCATTCTTCTCATTCGTAATATACGCCGACTCTACAATCAGGTTTTCCTCAATTTGTTTATTGAAGTTTACCTCACTTACATTCTTACCCTCAGTTATATATGCATCTAAAATAGTGTTAACATTCCCCGATTTATACAGTGTTCCATCTTTCAGTAAGATTGCCTTTGTACATAGTTTTTTTACCGTATCCAGGTTATGACTCACAAACAGCACTGTGCGACCATCTCCTTTCGACACATCTTGCATTTTGCCAATCGCTTTTTTCTGAAATTCGGCATCTCCTACAGCCAATACTTCATCCACAACGAGTATTTCGGGTTCCAAATGTGCTGCAATTGCAAAGCCAAGCCGAACTGTCATACCCGAAGAGTAACGTTTAACGGGAGTATCTATATATTTTTCTACGCCTGCAAAATCTACAATTTCGTCCAGTTTTCTCTTTATTTCGGCTTTGGTCATTCCCATAATTGAGCCGTTCATGAAGATGTTTTCACGACCGGTCATTTCCGGATGGAATCCTGTACCTACTTCTAACAGTGAGGCTATTCGTCCTTTTGCTCTAATACTACCTGTAGACGGAGATGTTACTCTCGATAATATCTTGAGTAAGGTTGATTTACCCGCACCATTTTTGCCAATTATTCCTAGCACTTCTCCTTGTTTTACATCAAAAGTTATATCTTTTAATGCCCAAATATATTTACTGCTGGCTTTTGCCGAACGATCGTTTACTTCTCCTATTTTCAGATATGGATCGTCCTTGCCTCTTACAACATGCCACCAGCGGTTTAGATCATGTGCTATAGTTCCTGTGCCTACTAATCCTAAACGATATTGCTTAGATATATTTTCAAATTTTATTGCAATGTCTGACATATTCAGATTTGTTTATTTCTGTTGTTTTTGATATTTATATAATCTTATCTCGGCACATGTATCGTACCATGCCCAGAAAAAAGATAATAATAATCCATAAAGTCCGTCTTTATACCCCTTCATTTTGAAATAACAAGAGTAGAAAGCTCTAAATGGACGTTTTAAGATGCCTTTTCTTGAAGCAACAAATCCCATGAGATTTCTTGATTCAGCTTCCATTTTCAAGTATCTTAAATGTTTTTCCCGTAATTGAGAAAAGCTGATCATCCAATAATGATGATCTATATTTTTTCCATTGTATGCAATCCAAAATGGTTCATAAGGTGGAAGTACTGTTCTGCCCGCATGTACTACTCCTGTCATTTTACATTTGTCTTTGTGAAACAATAGCATACGGGAATGAATACCTCCCCAGCGAGTTCCTTTCAATGGATGCTTTTTGTAATAATATATACAAGGAACGAGTATAGCTCCGATATTATCAGGAATTCCTTTTTCAAAAAGTTCTATTATATCTTTATATAACTCAAAACTAATTCGTTCATCGGGATCTATAATGAGTATCCAATCATGTTTTTCCGATTTGTAATATTCGGCAACAATAGCTTCACCTAGCGGCACCCTATCGTGCTCTATTACTTCATTACTATATTGCTTGGCTATTGCTATCGAATTGTCATTAGAGCCTTGATCTACATATTTAATATTCTCGCAAAAAGAAATTGATTTCAGGCAATCTTCCAGAATGTATCCTTCATTGTATCCTGTAACAATAGCACTGACTGATATTTTTCTTCTATTTTGCATCTTATTAGCCTTATTCTCTATATAATAGTTTCCACAATCTCCGATATATACCACCTAATTCTCTTTTGTGTTTCAAATGAATCTTACTCTGATATACTATATCTCGTTTTGCCTGTAGTGGAAACTTAGTCATCGTATCCCAATCTATGGAATATGTTTCGTCTGTAGATAACGTAGTTATATTATACTTTTTCCCTAAAATGGAGAATAAACTTTGGTCATGTCTATTGTCTACAAAGTTGTCGAAATTTTTACTTCTCGAAGGCTCATCTGTAACTAAACTAAAATCGATATTATATGCCTCTTGCCACTTTTTGACAAAAGAAAGCGATATATCGTTTTTTTTTATAAAGATATGACCACCTTCTATTTGGGTAGTATCTGTGTAAGATTTATCACTAGCAACACCAAAGTAGTTGAAAATATCCATTTTCGTTAATTTGCTTTCCAAATGTTCGGGACTTCTAAAAGCCAATATACCGGTCGGAGCTTTATCTACTATATCAACATACTCTAACAAACGTTCTTTTCCTCTTACATTTAAGTGAGAACCTGCATCCATATAGAGTAATATGTCTCCTGCATCCATTTTTTCTAATGTTTGGGAAATAATTTGCGGTTTCCAACACCAAAAACCGAATCCTCTTGAATATGGAATTAACTGTTTCTTAAATTGCTTCTTGAAATCTTTACTTAAGTCCGATTCTGTATAGAAGTATATCTCATCAAACATATTCATTCCCTCAGCTTGTTTTCGCAACCTAAGAAAACTCTTGGATATTGCTTTATTTGCGAAAGAACATAGGTATATTCTCATAGGTTATAATATATCACACTACATCAATAAAGCTGCGTTCTACTTTGTTAAATACCCATGAACCGAGAATGATAACTATTATTGTAACAATAAAACTATAGCCGAGCCAAAACCAATCAACTGTACCTGCTCCCATAAAACCGTACCTTAATGCTTCTACGATAGATGTTAATGGGTTCAGCTGTATGATCCACATATATTCTTCATATTTTTCTTTCATTACCGAGAGTGGATATATTATCGGTGTAGCATACATCCATAGCCCGGTTACAAAACCAAACAGAATAGCCATGTCTCTGTATTTTGTTGTAACAGAAGATATTAATATGCCAAAACCTAGCCCTAATCCGGCCAGCATTAAAACTAATAACGGAAAGAATAGAATATATATATTAGGCTTGATATCTGTGCCATTATATACAAAATAAAAGTATACGGCAAGGAATAGCCCTAGTTGGATTATTAATCGTACTAAATTGGAAATAACACCTGATATCGGAACTACTAATCGAGGAAAGTATACTTTACTGAACACTCCCGCGTTACCGAGGAAGGTTCCTGAGGCTTTTCCCATACAGTCGGAAAAATATCCCCAACATAATATTCCCGATAGATAGAACAATGGCTGAGGTAGTCCATCCGTTGGTATTTGGGCTATATTTCCAAATACAAACATATACATTATTGTAGTAAATAGTGGTTGAATGATGAACCATAGAGGTCCGAGTACAGTTTGTTTGTATATAGTTACAACATCGCGGCGAACATACATTTGTAATAAGTCACGATATTGCCAGACTTCTTTTATATTAAGGGAAAAATTGCTTCCGCGCGGTTTGATCTCTATATCCCAATGTTCTTTTTCAGTTTCCATTTAGATATTATATTGTTTCTATATTTGTTTGTGCGATTTTGAGTGTGCAAAGATAGCTATTTTTAATATTAAAGATCGTTAAATAAAAAATAACTATAATAAAAAAACCCGTATGAGTGTATTACCTCATACAGGTTTCATAAATCTTAACTGTCGCTGAATTATTTTTTTACAGCAGTAGCTACAGAGTCAGCAGCAGCTTGAGCAGCAGCAGCGATTGAGTCAGCTTGAGCTTTAGCAGCAGCTTCAGCAGCTACTTGAGCTTCAACAGCAGCTAAAGAGTCAGCTTTAGCTTTAGCAGCAGCTTCTTCAGCAGCTTTGTTATTACATGATGCGAAAGAGATTGCGATAGCAGCAACAGCAAATAAAACTAATTTTTTCATTTTCTTTTCTATTAAAACTTAAACGGTAAATGTATTTGAGTTATAATTTCTGATAACACGATGCAAATATATACATATTTCTTTACATGTTGTACAGCACAATTATATTTTTTTTAGTGTTTTTTTTATTTTTTTCTGAGGGGGGTGCTTTTTTATTCTTATTTGGTTCGTAATTATCTATTTATCATATAGATACCTTTTTATGCTTTTTTTAGGAGTTTTTTCGAATTCGCTTGGATAAATTTGTATCGCCGATATATTTTCGTAGGCTGCAAGCATTTTATTCAGATTTTGCCTGTTTTGTTCCATTATTGCCGGCAACATTTCGTGATCTACATGAGCAGCATCCATAGTTTCATAATCAGGATGAGCTAATGCTACTAATTTTCCGTTTCGCTCTACTACCAGGCTTTCCAATACGAATGGCATATTGTTGAGCTTAGATTCTATTTCTTCCGGAAATATATTTTGCCCGTTAGGGCCTAACAACATTGTTTTGCTGCGTCCTCTTATGAAAATTGTGTTGTTTTTATCTATAGTTCCCAAATCTCCTGTTTTCAACCAGCCATCTTCCGTAAAGGCGGCTTTTGTAGCTTCTTCATTTTTGTAATACCCTTTCATCACATTTTCTCCCCTTACCTGTATTTCTCCTACAATATTATATGGGTCTTGCGAGTCTATGCGGACTTCCATAATATTGTCTAATATTCTACCGCAAGATGTAGGTATAAAATCGCAATGATGTTCGTATGAAATTAAAGGGGCACATTCAGTCATACCATAACCAACTGTAAACGGAAATTTGATTTTGTGGAGAAAGGCTTCCACTTCTCCATTTAGAGCTGCACCACCAATGATCACTTCATGAAAATTGCCTCCTAAAGCATCTATCAAGCCTTTTCTTATTTTTGCATAGATTTGATCCTTTACAATAGGAATCTTCAAGGCCATTTTTATCGCTGGCTTCTCTATTTTGGGTAATATTGCTTTTTTGTATATCTTCTCAATAACGAGTGGGACTGTTATAATAAGGTGTGGTTTTATTTCGGCAAAAGCCTCTGTCAATATTTTGGGCGAAGGAGCTCTTCCCAGTAGAGTTGTATGTGAGCCTTCGGTCAGAGAATATAGGAATTCGAAGGCACAGCCGTAAGCATGAGCCAGGGGAAGAAAAGAAACGATATCTTGTCCTCTGAATAGTAATTTCAAATATTGAGCATGAGTTATATTTCCGGCAAGGTTATTGGCTGTAAGCATAACCCCTTTGCTAAAGCCTGTTGTTCCCGAAGTATAATTAATGAGTACTACTTCCGAGTTGTCTACTTTGGCATAATTGATATCATCACGAGTGTAACCATTGGGGTACTTCTCCTTCATTTTTTTGTCTAACTCTTCTACTACCAGAGAAAGTTTTTCTCCTTTTCTCTCGTGCAAGCAAGTAAGTTTGAAATCATTAATAGAGAATACTCCTCTTACTCCCGGAATATGATCTTCGTCCAAAGAATCCCATATATTATTGGCTGTGAATAATAATTTAGATTCTGAATGATTGATTATATGTTGTATATTGTCTGCATGGAAATCCTGTAGAATAGGTACAATGGTAACACCATAAGTGATAACGGCAAGATAGGTAACACACCAAGGAATATTATTTTTGCCAATAAGAGCAACCTTATCACCTTTCAGTATTTGAGCATTATCCAGTAATATGTGTATTCTAGCTACTTCTCGAGCTAGATCCTTATAATATAATGTTTTTTTTTCGGAATAATCAGACAAGCCCTTCAAGTCCCAATTGTTTCTAAAACTGTCTTCATATAAGGTTATTAGATTCTTGTCGATCATAATTTGTTGCTCATTTTTATAAATTTTGTGCAAAAATAGAGACTATCATCATAATCTACAACTATTTTATATGTAAAGTTTCACGTAATTGTGTAATTTTGTACTCTTTTTGTATGACAATAGTCAATAAATTGCTTGTAGAACAAAGCTATTTATTTCAATATTATTAAATTAGGTTCTGTAATATACAATGATAGATAATTCAATTTTTGAGAATAAAAAAGCAGCCTATCTTACATTGGGCTGTAAATTAAACTTTGCAGAGACATCAGCTATCGGGCGACAACTATCCCAAGTTGGTGTTCGTCGATCCAGAGATGGGGAAGTTGCCGATATATGTGTTATAAATACGTGCTCGGTAACTGAATTTGCGGATAAGAAGTGTCGTCAGGCGGTACGTAAGATGATAAAAGAAAACCCAGGTGCTTATGTTATAGTAACAGGATGTTACGCTCAGCTTAAACCCGAAGATATTGCGGGTATAAAAGGTGTGGATATTGTACTGGGATCGGAGCAGAAGCTCGATGTAGTAGCTTATCTGGACGAACTAAAGAAAAAAGATAAAGGAGTAGTACATACTTCTAAAACGAATAAAATAAAGTCATTTGTTCCATCGTGTTCGCAAGATGATCGTACTCGCTATTTTCTGAAAGTGCAGGATGGCTGTGATTATTTTTGTTCTTTTTGTACAATACCTTTTGCCAGAGGACGCAGCCGCAATGGTTCGATAGAAAGCATGGTACAACAGGCAAAAGAGGTTGCTGAAAAAGGAGGCAAGGAGATTGTACTTACAGGCGTGAATATAGGAGACTTTGGTAGAACCACCGGCGAAACCTTTTTTGACTTGGTTAAAGCTTTAGATGAAGTGGAAGGTATTGAGCGTTATCGGATTTCATCCATAGAGCCAAACTTGCTTACCGATGAGATTATACAATTTGTGGCTCAGTCAAAACGTTTTGCACCTCATTTTCATATACCCTTACAGTCTGGTTCGGATGCTGTGCTTAAATTGATGCGTCGCCGCTACGATACCGCATTGTTCAGGCATAAGGTAGAGAAGATTAAATCCGTAATGCCTGATGCATTTATCGGAGTAGATGTTATTGTAGGTACAAGAGGTGAGACTGATGAATATTTTGACGAAGCAAAAGCATTTTTAGAAAGTCTTGATTTTTCACAATTGCATGTTTTTACATATTCCGAACGTCCGAATACGCAGGCTTTGAAAATAGATCACGAAGTAGATCCTAAGACTAAGCATGCACGTTGTAAGGCACTACTAGATTTATCAGACGAAAAATTGCAGGCATTTTATCGTTCGCAACAAGGCACCAAGCGAAAAGTGTTATTTGAGCATACTCAGCATGATAGCGTAATGTATGGTTTTACTGAAAATTATATAAAGGTAGAAACTCAGTATCATGCACATAAAGCGAATGAAATAAAAATGATAACTTTGGGTGATTTTAATTCCGTAAAAACAGCTCTTACCGAGATCTGAAGATGAATAAGATACTATATTATATATTGTATATCTGGATGTATTTGCATGCGCTGTTACCATTCAGAGCATTATATATTTTATCTGATTTCCTCTATTTTTTAGTATATAAGGTTATTCGTTATAGGTTGAAAGTCGTACGCATGAATCTTAAAAATAGCTTTCCCGAAAAAACGGATAAAGAGTTGCACGCTATTGAGAAAGAGTTTTACCATCATTTCTGCGATTACTTTGTAGAAACACTAAAACTATTGCATATCTCAGACGAAGAGATGCAAAAGCGAATGGTTTTTGAAAATGTGGATATAGTGAAAGATTTGATGAAAGATGGAAATTCTGCGTTAATGTTCTTAGGGCATTATGGCAATTGGGAATGGGTTCCGTCAATCACGATGTCGTTTCGCAATAAAGAGGATCAAAATAAGCTTTTAGGACAAATCTATAGGCCTTTGAAAAATAAAGCTGTCGATGATTTGTTTCTCAAGATACGTAGCCGATTTGGTTCGTTCGGAATAGCTAAGAATGAAACCTTGCGTGTTATTGTAAAGCTACGTAAGGCAAAGCAGCAAATATTAATAGGCTTCATGGCCGATCAAACGCCGTCTTTTCATAACATACATTATTGGTCAACTTTTATGAATCAAGAATCTGCTGTTTTTACAGGAGTTGAACGTATTGCAAAGCAAACCGGGTTTGCGGTTGTTTATCTTGATCTGGAAAAGGTGAAAAGAGGGCATTATAAAGCAACAGTAAAATTGATTTCGGATAAGCCTCAGACCGAACCGGAATTCTATATAACAGAAACTTACATACGAGAGATGGAAAAAACCATTCTACGTAATCCTGCTTATTGGCTATGGACTCACAAGCGATGGAAAATGACTCGGAAGGAAGTGGAACTAGCACAACACAAATGAAAAAAATAGCAATTGTTATTCTTAACTGGAACGGGAAAAAGTTACTAGAAGAGTTTCTTCCTACAGTTGTACGGCATTCATCTTTTCCTGATGTCGAAATTGTTGTGGCTGATAATGGTTCTACAGATGATTCTTTATCTTTCTTAGAGACAGCATATCCTCAAATATCATTAATAAGATTGCCTGAAAATTATGGTTTTGCAGGAGGATATAATATTGCATTGAAAGAAGTAAATGCCGAATATTTTGTTATTCTTAACTCTGATGTTGAAGTAACCGAAAACTGGTTAAAGACGACTATATCTTTTCTGGATGAAAATGCAGACATCGCTGCCGTTCAGCCGAAGATATTGGCTCAAAGAAACAACGCTAGTTTTGAATATGCAGGGGCTGCGGGGGGATTCTTAGACAAATATGGTTATCCATTTTGCAGGGGGCGTATTTTTCAGAAAATAGAAGAGGATCATCATCAGTATGATACACCGATAGATATCTTATGGGCTACGGGAGCTTGTCTTATTATACGTTCTACAGACTTCTTTGAAGTAGGAGGGTTCGACTCATCCTTTTTTGCACACATGGAAGAGATTGATCTTTGTTGGAGATTGAACTCAAGAGGCAGGCGTATTGTTTGTTTGCCATCTTCGGTTGTGTATCATGTAGGAGCCGCTACATTGAAAAAGGAAAATCCCAGAAAAACATTCCTCAATTTCAGGAATAACCTTATAATGCTTTATAAAAATCTGCCTCAGGAGCACTTAAAGAGAGTAATGACTATTCGTCTGATATTGGATTATATAGCAGCGTTCCAATTTGCTCTCACAGGAAAGTATGCTAATGCAAAAGAGGTTGTTAGAGCTCATAAGGACTTTTATAACAATAGGAAGATGTATCGGACTGCAAGACACGAAAACCTCGAAAAAATGATTGTTGAATACCCTGCAACTATCTACCAAAAAAGTATTCTTGCTGCTTATTATCTGAGAGGAGTAAAGTTATTCTCAAGTTTGAAGTTTGGACGTTAAGCTCTTCAACTGCAATTAAGTTTGATTTTTCTTATCTGAATTTTCTTTTTTCTTGTATATTTGGACTGTATTTATACTGCGTAACCAAATGAAAAAGATTGTATTTTCTTTTGTCTTGTTATTATTAGTTTCTGTGGCTCTTAAGGCACAGGAGAAGCAAGATACGTATATAGATATGGCAGTTATTTATCATGGGGATACGATTGCGATTATGAACCTCAAGCCGGTTTATATATATGCTCCGTTGAAATTTAAGAACAATAAGCAAAGGCAGGAATACTCAAAACTGGTGAGAGATGTCCGCATTGCATACCCTTACGCAAAAATGATTACAGCTGCTATTGTTGAGACTTATGAATATATGCAATCCTTGCCTAATGATAAAGCGAGAGATAAGTATATGAACGATGTGCAGAAATATATGATGGAGGAATACAAACCCAAGATGAAGAAAATGACCAAGAATCAGGGTAAGGTGCTAGTGAAGCTTATCGATCGTCAATGTAATACCTCGTCATATAATATTGTAAAAGCCTTGGTTGGTAGCTTCAAAGCCGGTGTATATAACGCATTTGCAGGATTGTTTGGCAATAGCCTGAAAACAGAATATGATCCTGAGGGTAGAGATGCCGAAATAGAAGCCATCGTTACTCAGTTGGAGCAAGGTACATTAGACTATTATTATTCCATTAATTATCATGGATATAGATAAGTAAATGCATTAGATTATAACAAAACAGCGACAAACCTTTTTGGACTTGTCGCTGTTTTGTTATATAGAAAATATCTTCTTATAGCTTATTTATTAAGCTTTTAGGTACATAGAATGTGTCGTTCTTGTCTATGTATACAGTCACTGTACTCAACGAGATTGGCTGATTATTGAGATAAACTACCGACTTGAACGCAGGTATAGTCAACATCATATTTCCTTTCTTCACTTTTAATACAGGGAAATCAGTAGACTTATCGATGCTATACTCTAATCCTTTGAAGACTTCTGTGTGTTTAGCAAACACTTCTTCTGTCATATCTTTCAAAGATGTTTTGAGCCCTATAGCGTCAGATAGATATTGGTTTATTTCTACATTCGTATTCATACCTATAGGCAGATCACCATCAGGATGATAAGCTGCGAGAAATACTTCTTCGCCGGTATGTCCTCCGGTTGTGAACCCGAAATATGTATGTTGATTCATTATATTGATAATACTCGAACCCATATTCACGCTGTTGCTTACTTTCATATAGTCAGCTTCTTGGTAGTTCTTAGAGCTGAGAAGTAAGTTTAATTCATCGTCGTTCAGGTCTATATTCGTATATTCTTTAAATATACTTTTGAAGTCTTCCGGCTTCGACTTCAATAAGATACGCTCCAAACCTTCTCCTGTTTTTTTGTATTGCGATACATTTTTGAATAGTTGATCGATGGTTGCCTTATCATAGCTTTTCAGGTCTCTGCGACCAATTGTAAAACCGCTATTACCATGATCGGGAAGAACGATTACTGTTGTTTCTCCATTCTTACGGGCAAAATCCATAACTGTGGCAACAGCTTTGTCGAATGCTAAATATTCTGTGATACATCCTACAGCGTCATTCCCGTGAGCAGACCAGTCTACTTTACTGCCTTCTACCATCAGGAAGAAGCCGTTTTCGTTCTGAGAAAGTCTGTCAAGCGCTTTTTTAGTCATTTCATTCAGTGATGGAACTAGAGTAGAATCTCTGTCTAGGTCGTAAGGAAGCTCTCTTTCTCCGAATAATGCCCAAACTTTATCTTTTCCGTTAAAGCTACGGAAAGCTTTTAAATCATCCTGAATAAGTCTGGTTCCCGTGTTCTTGAAATGTTGTTTAATGTCGTCAGTAAGTATAGAATTACCACCACCAAACATCACATCTAAGTTTTGATATGCCATTTGTGATGCAATGTATTCATATTTACCTCTGGCATAGTAGTGTGCAGAGCAGTCTGCAGGTGTTGCATGCGGGAATTCCACCGTAACAACCAATCCTGTAGCCTTGTTTTGTTGGTGCTTAGCAGCCTCCAGTATTGTAGCTAATGGTTGGTAGGCTTTTGCCGGATCTACAGGTACTAGGTCATTTTCAGGATCGGCAACAGGATAGATAGATACATTACCCGTTTGTTGGGGCATACCGGTCATGTAACAAGATGTTGTAGGGGCTGAGTCTCCAATAGGTGCATTTGAGGAAAATGTTTTTACGGTGCCGCATAGATAAGGGTCAATAGCTAAATTGTTTCCTCCAAGCTTGTTGTAAATCTGATACCAACGTGCGGCGGAAACTACACCAATCGATGTTCCGTCAGGTATCATCACAATCACATTTTTGGTAGGTCTGATATGCCTGCGGTACTGCTGTTGGGCATATATCGCGGTCGAAAAAATCAGCAGAAGCAACAAGACCATACTTGTTTTTCTCATGTTGGGAATATTTTGAATGATTAATAAATTGAAAAAGTATACCAAAGTTACAAAATATGTTTGCACCGCAAAGGCGCTGGATAATAATTTAAAGCCATTTCAACCCTTTTGTAGATAACAAGAAGAAGAGTCTGTTTTTTTATGGCTATAATTCATTTAAGTCACGCTTTTTACTGTAACTGAGTGTTACCTTTTTATGATTTGGTATATTGTTGTACATCATTTGTTTACATATTTAATATTGTTAAAAAGTAACAAAGGTAACAGTTGTTATGCTCTTTTTAAATGTCACTTTTACTTCTTTCAGATCACTATAATGTCTTATATAAGATAAATCTGCAATATAAGATTACAAACAGTTATTTGTTGATAAATGTGACTGCTCGGAGCCGTTCCCTTCGTCGATTTCTTTTTACAAAGGAAATAAATACGCTCTAAAAATATTGATGTATCTTTGCTTCTTAACTGAAATTTAATTTTTAGTTCTTAGTTTTGTTTTTTTAAGATAAATAAAAATAGATGGAGAATAAGAAGCCTCTGATACTCATTACGAATGACGATGGTTATCAGGCTAAAGGGATAGAAGCATTAATAGATAGCGTAAAAGATTTAGGAGAAATCATAGTTGTAGCACCCGATGGACCTCGTTCGGGAATGTCGAGTGCAATAACATCATTACAGCCATTACGGGTATATTTGATAAGTGAAAGCCAGAATATCAAAGTCTATGCGACAACAGGAACTCCTGTGGACTGTGTAAAGTTGGGCATAAGTGAATTGGCCGGCCGCAGACCTGATATTGTTCTTTCGGGTGTAAATCATGGCTCGAATGCAGCGGTAGCTGTCCTTTATTCGGGAACAATGGGAGCAGCAATAGAAGGAGCGGTGTTTAAAATACCATCTATTGGTTTTTCGTTACTCGATCATAGTCACAATGCAGATTTTACATATTCAAAAAAATATATTCACACGATTACCAAGCAAGTATTAGAAGAAGGGTTACCGAGTGGAACATGTTTGAATGTGAATATTCCGAAAGGAGATGATATAAAAGGAATCCGTGTTTGCCGTCAGACATCTGGGCAGTGGGTGAATGAATTTATGCAGTCGAAAGATGGAGCGGATAAAGATATATATTGGTTGACAGGAAACTTCGAGAATGATGAACCGAGTGATGAAATGACAGATGAATGGGCTTTGGCTAACAGGTATGTATCGGTTGTGCCGGTGAAGGTGGATATGACAAATCATGACCTTATCGCCTCAATAAAGTCGTGGGAAGGCATTCTTTAATTCTCTATCGATAAAATTCAACACTATGAAATATTTTTTGGTGGCAGGAGAGGCTTCGGGAGATTTGCATGGGTCTAACTTGATGGCAGCTCTCAAGGCTCAGGATGTAGAAGCTGAATTTTGCTTTCTAGGGGGCGATCTCATGTTGGCTCAGGGAGGGCGACTCGTAAAGCATTATCGCGAAATGGCTTTTATGGGATTTATTCCTGTACTTCTCAATCTGAGGACAATTCTTCGTAATATGAAGATGTGCCAAAAGGAGATTATGGAGTTTAAGCCCGATGTGTTGATATTGATCGATTATCCCGGATTTAATCTGAAAGTTGCCAAATATATTAAAACGCATACCAACATTCCTGTATATTATTATATATCGCCAAAAGTATGGGCTTGGAAAGAATATAGAGTGAAATCATTTAAGAAATATGTTGACGAAATGCTTTCTATTCTTCCTTTTGAAGTCGATTTCTATAAGAAGCATAACTATCGTATCAATTACGTCGGCAATCCTGTGGTAGATGCTGTAGCCAATTTTAGAGAAGAGAATAAGAATGACGTTAAAGATAAACTTATAGCGGAAAACAACTTAGATAATAAACCGATTATAGCTTTACTTGCAGGTAGTCGCCAACAAGAGATAAAAGATAATCTGCCCGCTATGCTCGAAGCCATCAAAGGCTTTAAGGGTTATCAGGCTGTGATAGCCGGAGCACCCGGTATAGATCCTGGTTATTACAAGGAATATACAGGTAGTAATTCTTGTAAAATTGTATTTGGTCAAACTTACAGACTTTTGCAGTATGCTGATGTGGCATTGGTGACATCCGGTACGGCGACATTAGAAACAGCTTTATTCAAAGTTCCGCAGGTTGTCTGTTACAAAACGCCTATTCCTCATGTGGTTTATTGGGCATTCAAGAATATACTTCATACAAAATATATTTCGTTGGTAAATCTGATCGCCGATAGGGTAGTGGTACAAGAGCTTTTTGCCAAATTTTTCTCTGTAGATACAATTAGGGAGGAAGTTAATAGGCTTTTGAATGACAAAACATATCGTGAAACGATGTTAGCCGACTATGATGAAGTCATAAGAATATTGGGAGATTCAGGTGCGTCGCATAGAGCTGCTGATATTATTATAAAAAAACTGAATAGAGGAAAATAATTCCTCTATTTCGCTTTCTAATTTTTGATAAAGTTTATTATAACTTTTCCAACTTCTTTGTTTAGCAGAATGCTTTTGTTGCTGTATGTTGGCATTTGTTCTGCCATGTCGCTACTTTTACAGTCTTTCAGTACATGGTTCATATTCTCTATAATAACCTTTTGTGCTTTAGGATTGGCTACTGACAAGAGATTTGCATGTTCTATAGGTACCTGTATATCTGTTGTTCCCTGTATAATTAAGGTTGGAATGGTAAGTTTTGCGATCTCTTCCTGAGGATTGTATTTCATTACCGATATCATATATGGCTGTACGCTTGGGCGAAACAGTGCATTGAGGGTCGGAGGAATATTCGAGATAGTTTCACCTTGTTGCAATTTGTCCAAATAAGAAAATATCAGATCTTTTGTAGCTTGGGGCTGTCCCGCCAATTGCTTTTCTAATTGCTCTTTTAGTATCACATCAAAAGGTACCCCCATCCCTGCTATAGAAATGTATTTTGTGACTTTTGGGTTGTTTTCTGCGGCAATCATTCCAATCAACGAACCTTCGCTATGCCCTATAATTATTATGTTAGAAAACCGCTTATCGTTCGACAATAAATTTATCCAGCCTTTTACATCTTCAATATAATTCTCAAATCGGATATCCGATTCCTCTTTCATTGATGATTTGCTGGCAGCGATACCTCTTTTGTCAAAACAAAGTGTAGCTATTCCACTGTAGAATAATTCGTCAGACAACATTTTGTATGCATCGTTTTGAGTAAGTTGACTATTCCCATTACGATCTGTTGGCCCTGATCCTGCTATAATAATTGCGATTGGTACAGGCGTTTTACTATTCGGAGCTTTTAAAGACCCGAATATATCGCCTGTTTTTGTTTTCAATACAATCGGCTCTTCACTAACGATTAATTGTGCGGATATATTTAGAGATAAGAGTAACAGTAAAAAGAGTGATAGTTTTTTACAATTCATAGTGGTCTGTTTTTAGTGTAAATAAGGTATGGTGATAAAAATAAGTACTTTAATTAATGTTTCGGATATGATAAGAGCTGCTGTAAAAGAGATTCCTCCAATAACTCCTTTTATATTACCCGAAACGGAATAAGCATTGTATTTAAGAACAATGGACCAAGCTAATATTACAATAGATATTAGAGAGACTGTAACTAATATTCCAATATTATCTTTCAGTATAGAAACTATTTCATTTGTATTTGCTGCATTTATGTTTCCAAAATCTAAATGAACAGCAGGTATTAAGCCTACTAGCGCAAACAAGATATGGGGTGCTTGAGATAAAGACATTGTGCCTGCAATATCAATAATACGGACAGAAGATTTCGACACAATGCGAGCCGCAATATAGAAAATCACAGTCATAGAAATGAAGGTGATAATCTGATAAGCTATGTGCACTGCATAATATTGAGGCTGATTTGGTGGCGCATATTGCATACCAATCACTCCATTGAAATGAGTATTTCCCAAATACCCCAAAACAGATAGCAATAGCATTACAATCAGTCCTAGTATAAGAGCTTTTGTGCCGGCAATGTATTGAAAGGGCTTAAATAACCAACTTGCCACAGAAGATTTACTTTTCATATTCTTTTAGTTTATCAATTATATCGTCTAATAAATTTCTCACGGTAGGGTAGCTCAATTTTAAATCTTTAGCCATCTCTTTTAAACTTCCACTATTTTTTACAAATTTGAGAATAAAGTCTTGTTCTTCTACAGACAGACGGGCTAGTATGGGGAGTGCATAGAGACCGTGTACTTCTGTGGCACAATTTTCACAAACAAGGCTTTTCACTTTTAATTGTGTTTTACAACTTGGACAATTACATGGTAACATATTAGTGTATTTTTTTTACAAACATAATATTTAATTTAATAATATTAAATAAATACTTGATAAAATTTATTTAAAGTTTAATTATATGTCGGTTGTCTTGTTTTTCGAGTTTCTAAATAAGAGTTTTATAATGATAAAAGAATTGGTAAACTCATTATATTTGTAAAGAAAAAATGAAGAAATGAGGAACAATATAAAGATCAATTTTATACTACCATTCAAGCCTCGTCGTCCGGCTGGTGGGTTTCGGGTTATGTACGAATATGCAAATCGGTTGGCTTATATGGGCTATCAAGTTCATCTAACATTTCCTATTAAAACAAAGTATATGAAGTACCGCTTACCATGCTTCGTACGCAATCTTTTATCTAAAATAGAACGTTTTGATAGAAATAAATGGTTCGAATTTGATTCGGATATTACGATGTCTTATGTAAAAGAAGTAAAGGATAAGTATGTCGTTGATGCTGATATTGTTATTGCTACTTGGTGGTCTACTGTGTTAGATATGGGAACATTATCTCCTCAAAAAGGCAAAAAAATCAATCTTATACAAGGTTATGAAAATTGGGAAGGGCATGAAGATTTACTCTACTCTTCGTACAATTTGAAAGATACAGTTAATATCGTTGTTGCTTCTTATTTAAGAAAAATAGTAGCTAAGCATACCGACAACAGAATAGAATTGATTGAAAATGGAGTTGACAACAATGTCTATTACATTAAGGAAAGAATAGAGAATAGAGAGATTGCAACAGTTGCTATGATGTATTCCGTTCAAGAAATAAAAGGTTCGAAGTACGGATTGGAGGCATTACATATTGCAAAAGAGCAAATTCCGGAGCTAAAGGTTGATTTATTCGGCATTTATCCCTCACCTGAAGATTTGCCCGACTGGATTCATTATCATAGAGATCCGGATGATTTGTGTGCAATATATAATCGTAACTCTATATTTATATCCAATAGTTTTACTGAGGGGTTTGGCTTGGTCTCTGTAGAGTCTATGTTTTGTGGATGTGCTCTTATATGCACCAATATAGAAGGGCATAAAGAATATGCGGTTGAAGGAGAAACGGCATTGCTGGTAGAAACGGGTGATGCGAAAAGTATGGCTGATAAAATTTGCTATTTAATAAAGGATAATGAGTATCGTATAGGCTTGGCTAAAAGAGGACATGAATATGTGCTCCGTTTTAGTTGGGATAACGCTATCGAAAAAATGGAAACCATTATTAGAGGTTTGCTAGACTAAGGGGTTAAGAGTGAGTGATTAAAGTGAATAAATGTTGTTTTTCTCATGGTTTGACTCTAAAACTTTTCATTATACATAGGAATGCTTGCATTGTTAAAATTACGTAAATAAAGGTTAATTTGATAAGATGTGTAAACGAATTATTTTCTTTATTGGGAAATTTTACAGCACTTCTTTGTTAATCCGCGAACTCTTAAATCCTAGATAGCATAAGACTTACAAGATTTTTTTCATTCAGATACCTGCTTTTTTTAGTTTCCGCTCCCTTTCGTATATTTAATATTGATACTATATCTTAAAAACTTATTTTTTTTCTTTAGTCAAAAAAGATAAAAAATAAATTATCTTTGGCAGGAAATATCTTTTATAAAACATTATTTATTTTAACACAATGAAACAAAAAAAGAGTTTGCTCAAAATTCTTCGCTCATTAATAGTTTCTTTCTGTATTGTTTTTTTAGGTTCATGTACGGGCTATAAACAGTTGCCCTATTTAAAGAACGCAGAAACAATTTCACCTGAAGTTTTATCAAGTGCAGCTGCTATTCATGAAGCCCAAATTATGCCCCATGATATAATTACCATTACTGTCAATTCTAATATACCTGGTGCTGCAACAGATTTCAACCTACCGATAGTACCTGCTAATTTGAGTTCTGTAATACAAACAACAGCAACATATTCTAGTGCTGCAGGCAGTTTACAAAACTATTTGGTAGATAAAGATGGAAAAATAAACTTTCCAATATTAGGACAATTAAGTATTGGAGGAATGACGTCTAAAGAGGCCCAAGATTATATTGTATCTTTAATTTATCCACGCTATATTGCTGAAAAACCGATTGTAAATGTTCGATTTATAAATTTTGGAGTATCTGTTCTCGGCGAAGTAGCCAGACCTGGGGTATATACTACACCCAATGGTCAAATGACAATTTTAGATGCTTTAGCCGCAGCCGGAGATATGACAATATATGGGCGTAGAGATAATGTGTTGTTGCTAAGAATACAAGAAAATGGAGAGATTGCAATGCATAGAATTGATATGCAAGATAAGAACTTAGTGCTTAATAAAGATCTCTTTTATTTACAACAAAATGACAAGTTATATGTTGAAACTAATAAAGCAAAAGGAAATAATTCTCGATTTGGAACCTTTGAATCGATTAGTTTATCCGCATTATCAATCGTAATTTCAGTAATTGCTATCATAACCCGCTAAATTAAATGGAAACCAATAAAAACTGGAAAGATACAAGTGCTTCTACTTCTGTAACCGATATTATATTTGATTATTTACGCTATTGGAAATGGTTTATTCTATCCATAACTGTATTTCTAATTATTGGCGTTACAATTATTCTTGTTACCCAAAAACAGTATAAATCTTCACTTTCTATATTATTGAACGAGGATAAAGGAACAGGTAAAGGAAATGCAGCCGCAGAGTTTGATTTAGAAGCTCTAGGTTTACTTTCTACAACAAACAATATAGAAAATGAAGTTGCAATTTTATCTTCTCCGGATTTGATGCGCTCTGTTGTAGATACATTGAATTTGCAAACTGTATATTATATTAATCAGAGACTTAGAAAGGTTGAGCTATACAATCAAACACCCTTCCATGTCACTTTAGAGCCTGCCGATAAAAAAGGAATAGGAAATATTCAATTCTATATACAGAAAAATGGAACCGGATATGAAATAAGCGGGATATATGAAGACCTCTTTGCATCAGAAGAGAAAAAGATAAATGAGAAATCTGAATCTCTTCCGAATGAAATAAAGTTAGAAGATGCTGCTATAAAGATTGAATTGACAGGTAAAAAAATAGTTGAACATGAAAAGTACTATGTTCAGATAAATGATATATATTCTACTGTTTCTGCTCTAAATAGCTCATTGTCTGTTTCGCCAACGAGTAAAACATCTTCTGTCCTTAATATCGGATTGATTGGCAATAATACAGCCAAGGGTGCAGCTGTTCTTAGAGAACTTGTTAAGCAGTATAATGAGATGAATGTAAACATAAAGAATGAAATTGCGTACAATACTGCAATCTTTATCAATGATCGATTGAAAGAAATATCTGTAGAACTAGGAGATGCTGAAGAGAATGTTGTTGATTTTAAACAAAAGAATCAAATAACAGATCTGAGTACAGAAGCACAGCTATTTGTACAACAAACGGGGCAAAATGAACAAAAATTACTGGAGGTAGAAACCCAACTCAATGTAATATCTTTGATAGAGCGTTTTGTACAAAATCCTGCAAATAAATTTTCTGTGATACCTAACATTGGAATTGCTGATCTAGGTTTAGCCCAGATAATAAATGAGTATAACAATAAGCTACTTGTTTCAGAAGTTCAGTTAAAAGGACTAGGTGAAGAGAATCCTACACGTATAAGACTAACTGATGATATAAATAATATGCGTAGTAGCATATCCAACTCTCTAAAAAATGTCAAGCAGACATATAATATATCGAAACAAGATTTATTGAAGCAATCATCATCTACAAAATCCAGAGTATTGTCAGTCCCTCAACAGGAAAGAGGACTCATAGAAAAAGTAAGGGAGCAACGGATTAAAGAGAATTTGTTTTTATTTCTGATGCAAAAGCGTGAAGAGACTAATTTGTCTATTGCTTCAACGGCGAATAAGGCACGTATAATAGTTTCTCCGCAAGAAGATATTCTTCCGATAGCCCCTAAGTCTAATATTATTCTCCTTTCGGTACTAATACTCGGATTTTTATGTCCGATTGTAATCATATATCTAATCAACCTATTCAAAGTTCAGATCAGAAGTAGGAGCGAACTTGAAGGGTTATCGGAAGTTCCTATTATCGGACAAATAGGGAGGAATGATATTAAAGATCAGGTAGTAATCAGGTCAAATCAAAGCTCAGGCATAGCTGAAATGTTCCGCTCATTAAGAAATAACTTAAACTTTATATTAAAGCATAAGGTAAATCAAACAATATTAGTGACTTCTACAGCTTCCGGTGAAGGAAAAACTTTTATAAGTGTCAACTTGTCTATGAGCTTTGCATTATCGGGTAAAAAAGTTTTAATAGTTGGAGGGGATATACGAAATCCGAAACTCAGAAATTATATTCAAATACCAAGAAATAAAGGTTTGAGTGATTACCTCGTCAGCGATGATTCTTGGCGAAACTATGTTAATGATTCAGGACTAAATGATAACTTGAAGGTGATGGTGGCCGGAACTATCCCGCCTAATCCGAATGAATTGTTGATGGAACCACGCTTAAAAGAGTTTATGCTCCAAGCAAGAGAAGAGTTTGATTTTGTAATATTTGATACTGCTCCGGTAGGATTAGTCTCGGATACATATCTAATTGATGAGTATGTTGATGTTACGTTGTACATTGTTAGAGAAAATGTAACACCTAGAGCTGCTGTAGACTTCATGAATATGCAAAAAGGTGAAGGTAAATTAATAAATATGTATTTGGTGCTCAATGATTCATATTTAGATAGTAGTTACAGATACGGATATGGAAAAGAATATGGATATGACTCAAAATCAAAAACTAGATAATTCAAGAATTCTTATTACCGGAGGAGCCGGCTTTATAGGTTCTAACCTTTGCGAAGAGTTATTAAAGTACAACTGTGAGGTTATCTGTTTTGATAATTTTTCTACAGGGAAAATGGAAAATATACTTCCATTCTTTGATAAAAAAAACTTCCGGTTAATAGTAGGGGATATTCGCAATTATGATGATTGTTTAAATGCAATACAAGGCGTTGATTACATTCTTCATGAAGCGGCTTTAGGCTCTGTTCCCCGTTCTATAAAAGACCCGATTACTAGTAACGAAGTGAATGTTTCGGGCTTCTTGAATATGCTGTTCGCAGCGAAAGAGGTTGGCGTTAAACGGTTCGTTTACGCTGCGAGCTCTTCCACATACGGAGATTCTGCCTCATTGCCCAAAGTAGAAGATGTTATCGGGAAACCGTTATCTCCATACGCAATAACTAAGTATGTTAATGAGCTTTATGCTGATGTGTTTTCTCGTACATACGGAATAGAATGTATTGGTCTCAGATATTTTAACGTGTTTGGAAAGCGTCAGGATCCCAATGGGGCATATGCTGCCGTTATACCCTTATTCGTTAAGAAGTTAATCAATCACGAATCGCTCGTAATCAATGGTGACGGTGAGTATTCAAGGGATTTCACTTATGTAAAGAATGTAATACAGATGAACTTACTGGCTTTGACGACATCTAATTCCGCAGCATTAAATACAGTATATAATACAGCTTTTGGAGAACGAACAACTCTAAATCAATTGGTAGAATATCTAAAAGAATATCTGAGTGAGTATGATTCTCTGATTGCAAATGTGGATATTATACATGGCCCAAATAGAGTTGGTGACATACCTCACTCATTAGCAAGCATAGATAAAGCAAAAGCTTTGTTAGATTACAATCCGAAATATAGTATGAAAGAAGGATTGAAAGAGGCTGTAAAATGGTATTGGAGTAATTTAAAATAACACAAATGAACAAAATAAAAATAGCAATTATTGGCCTAGGGTATGTAGGCTTACCTTTAGCTAGGCTTTTTGCCACAAAATATCCGGTAGTCGGTTTTGATATTAATCAGGCACGCATTAAGGAATTAATGTCTGGTGTTGATCATACCTTAGAAGTAGAAGCGGATATTTTACAGTCTGTTTTGAAAAACGAGAATAGTGACAATATTGGGTTATTTTGTTCTTGCAATTTAGAGGACATTGGCGACTGTAATTATTACATAATAACTGTTCCGACACCTGTAGATAAAAACAATAGACCCGATTTGACCCCTTTATATAAAGCCAGTGAAACAGTCGGCAAGGTTATCGATAAAGGAGATATCGTTATATATGAGTCAACAGTTTACCCCGGAGCTACAGAGGAGGATTGCATCCCTGTTGTAGAAAAGATTTCAGGGCTGAAATATAATGTTGATTTTTTTGCCGGTTATTCCCCTGAGAGAATAAATCCGGGAGATAAAGAGCATACTGTCGAGAAAATTAAGAAAGTAACATCCGGCTCTACACCTGAAGTTGGAGAAAAAGTGAATGCCCTTTATTCCTCAGTTATTAAAGCAGGAACGCATTTAGCTCCATCAATAAAAGTGGCAGAAGCGGCAAAAGTTATTGAAAACTCGCAACGGGATATAAATATTGCATTTGTAAATGAGTTAAAGAAAATATTCGATAGAATGAATATTGATACTAATGCAGTATTACAAGCTGCCGGAACGAAATGGAATTTCCTTCCATTTAAACCCGGGCTGGTTGGAGGTCACTGCATCGGTGTAGACCCATATTATTTGGCTCAAAAAGCGCAGGAATACGGCTATCATCCCGAGATAATACTTGCTGGTCGTCGCCTGAATGATAGTATGGGCGAGTATGTTGCTAGTGAGGTTGTTAAGAAAATGATCAAACAAGGTATACAAATAAAGGGTTCTAATATACTAGTCCTAGGAATTACATTTAAGGAAAATTGTCCCGACGTTCGTAATACAAAGGTTGTAGATGTTATTCGTGAACTAAAAGAATATAATACGAATGTAACAATCTATGATCCTTGGGCTAATCCGGAAGAAGTAGAGCATGAATATGGATTAGATATAGAAACCAAACTACCTAACGGCAAATTCGATGCTGTAGTGTTGGCGGTGAGTCATAAAGAATTTGATACAGTTAATATTAGATCTTTATTAAACAACAATGGAATAATATCAGGATTAAATAGTGGTATAAACTATATATGAAAAATAGAAAAGTTCGTGTTGCAATTCATTATAATGAATCAATTTTTAAGCATAGTACCTCATGGCATTTTGCTTGGATAAATTATTGCGAAGCAAATAATATTGATTATAGCATTGTAGACTGTTATAAGTATGATATTCTTGAAACACTTAAAAATTACGATTGTCTGGTATGGCATTTTAGTCATTATTCATTGCAAGATATGCTTTTTGCTAGAAGTATCTTAATGAGTGCAGAGAATATGGGTTTAAAAGTGTTTCCGGATGTTCCTACTGCTTGGCATTTTGATGATAAAATAGCAGAGACATATTTGTTGGATTCGATTCAAGCTCCTATACCTAAAGCTTATATGTTTTATACATTAAAAGACTTTGTAACATGGCTTGATAATGATTCTAAATTTCCAATAGTAGCAAAGTTAAGATGTGGTTCCGGCTCTAATAATGTCAAGCTCTTGAAAAACAGAACCGATGCATATGATTATGGCAAAAAAATATTTGGAAAAGGACTAGTCTCAACACCTAGTATCTTATACAAGGGAAGCTCACAACTTAAATCAGCAAAAAGTTGGGCAACTATCAAAGCTAGAATAAAAAGGATACCCGACTTCATCGAATCTTTCTCAAAGGCGAGGCGATTGCCACGGCAACAAGGGTATGTATATTTACAAGAATTTATTCCCAATGCAGGCTTTGATTTAAAAATTGTTGTTATCGGCGATAAATTAAGTTTTATAGCTAGAAATATTAGAGAAGGAGAATTTCGTGCATCAGGCAGCGGCTCGTTTTATTTTGATAGATCTTTAGTAACAAAAGACATAATTGATTCTGCATTTAGTGTTTCTGATAGATTGAAATTTCAATGTATGGGATATGATTATGTTATTGACGACAGAGATAATATAGGGAAGATTATAGAAATGAGTTATGGCTTTTCACATACAACATTATTACAGGCTGGGGGCTATTGGGATAGAAGTGGAGAATGGCATGATGAACCACTGAATGCCCCCGAAGAAATATTGAAGCATCTAATTGAAGTTGAATAATATGAAAATGGCTTTCTTAGGGGATATCGCTTTTGTCGGAAGATTTGATTTGCAACAAAACTCACATGTATATGAAAATTTGAAAGAGATTGCTGGATTTTTAAATACATTTGATTACGTAGTTGCAAACCTAGAGTCTCCTATTACTGATATTTCTGCCGCAGACTCTTATAAGGCGATTCATCTTAAGACATCTTCCTTAAGCGTAGACTTATTAAACTATCTGAATATAAAAATTGTAAACCTTTCGAATAATCATATTTTTGATTATGGTGTTGCGGGCTTCGAAGATACAATCAACTTGCTAGATAAAAATAATATAGAATATTTTGGTGTAGACGATAAAGAGCTTATCCTTGAATTTGAAAACAATAAAATAGCTTTTAACGGTTACTGCTGCTATTCGGCAAATGGAACTCGTTATAAAGAAGAAAGTAAATCGCCATATATAACTCCAATAAATATTGAGAGTGTTGAAAACAGATTAAAAGCGAATGAAAAAAACGGATATTTAAGTGTTTTAAGTTTCCATTGGGGAATTGAAAATGTCAATTATCCTGCATATGAACATATTCAATTCGCAAGGAGCTTAGCAGAAAAGCATAAATTCATATTATATGGACACCATCCGCATGTAGCTCAAGGTGTAGAAAAGATTAATGATTCAATAATTTCATATAGTTTAGGAAATTTTGTTTTTGATGAAGTCTTGTCTACAAGCATAAAAGGCTTAAAAAATAAAATGGATGATAATAATCGAACTTCGTTTATACTATCTCTAGAGATAAATGATAATAAAATAGAAGATCTTAGCCTTATCCATATTTTTGAGGAGGACGGAAGAATATCCATAAAGGGTAACCCTCTATTTGAAACATATTGCGAGACTCTTTATCTATCCAAAGACGAGTATCAAAACTTAAGAAAAGAAAAGCTTGGAGAATACCTGCTAAATAATAATATAAAACACGATTTTAGTTGGTTTATCAAACGATTAAACAGAAATTTTATAGAGGCATATTTGAGAGGGAGGCGTAATGCATCTATTTATAATAAGATGTTTAATAAATATAAATGAATCAGATGGATAAAAAAGGAGAAATAGTATATATAGGTAATTTTTTATATCCGGATGGTAATGCAGCAGCACATCGTGTTGTATCTAATGGGCGCTTATTTAGGTTACTTGGTTATAAGACTACTTTTATTGGATTAGATAAAAATACAAAGAATACCGACAGCCTAAAAAAGACGCGAATCATTTATGATGACTTTGAAGGTTATAGCATTCCCTATCCCAATGGAATAAAAGGATGGTTATCTTATAAAACACAATTTAGGAAAGTTAAATGTTTTTTGGAGCAAGTTGACAATCTTAAAATTGTTGTGATGTATGGTGCTCCCACCATCTCTCTTTTTTGTGCATTGTTAAGACGATGGTGTAAAGAAAATAATATAATATTACTTACCGATGCTGTTGATTGGTTGTCGGCATCAGTGGGTAGTATCCCTTACAGAATTATAAAATATATAGATACTGTATATCAGAAGGCATATATAAATTCTCATGTAGACGGAGTTATATGCGTAAGCAAATATCTGAATAACTATTATTCTCAGAAAGGATGTAAAACAGTGATCATTCCACCTCTGACAGATTGTAACAGATTCGAAAGGTATGATAATACTCAACCCAAGGCTTCATTAGTATATGTTGGTATGCCATTCGCTTTGAATGGGAAGAAAGTATCGCCTAAAGATTTTAAAGACAGGCTCGATAAAGTAATAGAATGTCTATACGAACTATCAGAAGTAGGTTCTGATTTTGAGTTTAATATATATGGATTGACTAGAGAACAATATTTATCAGTAATGAGTAGCCACCGTCAACTGCTTGATAAACTAGAAGGTAAAATAGCATTTAATGGCTCTGTTTCTCACGATCTGGCTATGAAGAAAATAGCAGAAGCTGATTTCAGTATTTTTTTTAGAGATATAAATAAAGGAACTACAGCTGGTTTCCCAACTAAATTTTCGGAAAGTATTAGCTGTGGAACTCCCGTTATTACAACCAACACAAGTGATATAAAGGATTATCTATTAGAAGGAGAAAATGGCTATTTTGTCGACATAGATGATACGCAAAAGATGATACAGAAGATGAGTTATATTTTAACTCTATCAAAAGAGCATATTAATAACATGAAAGATAATGCTTTTAACTCCAAGGCGTTTGATTATAGAAATCATGAAGAATCTATTAACTATTTTATTGATGGAATATTTTCAAAAAGCAAAAAAATATAAGATATAGCATTTTATATAAAAGAAATGTATCTACTAAAGAGATTATTCAACGGAGATAAACGTACCGTACTTTATAGAAAGAATACTGTAATAGTATTGGTTTGTCAGGCTATAAATATAATAGTTAACTTCTTATTGGTTTCGGTTGTCCTTAACTATTTAGGAGTTGAAGAATACGGAATATGGATTATCTTAACGACAATTGTTTCATGGTTTACTTTTTTTGATATAGGATTAGGTCATGGATTAAGAAATAGGTATGCAGAAGAAAAGGTAAAAGGGAATGAGGAGAATATTAAAATGTACGTTAGTTCTACATTTTACATGCTTTTAGTTATTAGTGGAATAATTTTTTTTCTTTCATTAATTCTAATACTGAATATTAACTGTTCGAGCGCAATAGGTGCCCCATCAGATTTAGAGAGTAAACTAAAAGTAATTCTTTTGTTTATGGTCGGATGTTTTTGTATCCGGTTTGTTGCAAATATAGCACTAATTCTTCAAATATCAGAGCAAAGACCAGGTACCAGTTATATTGCGATAGCCATCGGTAATCTATTATCTTTAATCTCTGTTTTTATTATAACCAAGATAACATTACCTTCAATTTTATACATTGGGATCGGATTATCTATATCTCCTATTATTCCGGTATTATTTATTTTTATTTATCTTTTCTCTACTTCGTACAAAAAAATAAGGCCTTCAATTAAGTATGTTTCATTCAAAAATGCTTATGATATAATAAATTTAGGGTTGAAATTTTTTGTAATACAATTAACAGGTTTAGTACTTTATCAATCTAATAATATTATAATCTCTCATATATGTGGTTTAAATGAGGTAACAGAATATAATATTAGTTACAAGTTATTATGGGTTCTAGTTATTATCTACAATGCTATATTAACTCCATTTTGGTCGGCATCAACAGAAGCTTATATTAAAAAAGATATCGTTTGGATAAGGAATACAATTCGCATGCTAAATAAGATATTGATTGCTTTGATTGTAGTTGGTGTCATTATAGTTATATCTTCACCAATAATATACAAAATCTGGTTAAATGACAAAATTCAACCGAATTACTTATTATTAATATGTACTTTAATATATTTCTCATTTTATATGAGGCATTCGACATATCGAATGTTTATAAATGGAGTTGGGAAGATTAGATTGCAGTTTTATGTGACTCTTATTCAGAGTCTTATGCATGTTCCGTTGGCTGTATTCTTGGGGAAGTTAGTGGGAGTAATTGGAGTTGTTATAGTTATGGCAATATGGACCATAATTAATTCGATATGGGAGCCTATTCAATTTAAGAAAATCATTACAACTGAGAGGCTTAGTTCTAGCAATATTTGGTTAAAATGACGATTGTTTTCTAATAAGTTTATAAGTGTAGAATGAAAGACTTTTGGTATAATAATATTATTTTTTCGTTACTGTCTATATTTATAGCTGTTTTATCTTATATTACGATAGATAATCTCTTTGGATTGTTAAGTTTAAAAGAAATCTATAGTTATGATTACGGAATATATTTGTCTGCACTATTTGGGATCTCCATTATGGGAGCAGTAACGCGGAATATAAATGAACGAATTTATCCATTCATATATTTGTGCATTTATGTAATATTGATTATTCCAATTATTGTATTCTTTGCGTCTTCGTTACAAGATATTGTTAAGCAAATTATTTATTGCTCTACTTTTATATTTATGTTTCGTTATGGATTTTGTTTAGGATATTATGATTATGAAATTAAAAAGAAAATAAAGATTCTATTAATAGTTGTTTTACCTCTATTATTATATATGTATATAAAAACATATTTTTATAACAAAAGTGAAATCTTTTTTATATCGAATGATGGTATTTTCTCTTTAATTGTCCTCCTTCCATTTACTCTCTTATTGGGAAATAAAAAACTTATATATTTTCTATTTAGTCTCATTTGTCTATGTGCTCTATTATCTCTTAAAAGGTCAGCTATCCTATCTATGTTATTCTCTTCTGTCATATATGTATATATATATATATCACGTAAGAACATATTTTACGTACTAATATTGTTAGCTGCTTTTTGTGGTATTTGTTTTATCTATATAAATGCTGCTGATGTTGATATATTAAAGTTAGTCTCAGCTCGATTTAGTGATGCCGGAAGCAGTGGACGCAACGATATATATAACTTTGTATACAATAAATTTATCGATGAAAATAATTTTTCATTTCTTTATGGGCATGGTTTTAATGCTTTTAGCGCAGATTTTGGTATGCCTGCTCATAATGATATTATTGAATTATACTATGATTTTGGAATTTTAGGAGTTATTCCTTATTTTATTACTCTTATTTTATTAGGTAAAAACTGTTTTAAATGGTATAAATATCGTTCTCTTTTTCTTGAAAACTATGCTTCTTATGTTATTGCTTACATATCCCTAATTGTTCTCTTATTATTTAATTGTATTATATATTCTTACTATAACTGTATTCTTTATTTGGCTCTAGGGCTTAATTATGGATATATTATTAGACATCTAAAATTAAATATAAGAGTTCATAATTGAATAGAACAGAAATATTTATGAAAGAGCAAACTTTATTTCTAGGCGGGATGTTTCCCGATAAATTATTAGATGATATCATTCTTAATAGTAAGGGTAATATCCAAAATGCGGCAGATGCATTGCAAAAATCTTTTATTAAAGGGTTAAGCGTATTTTATCCAGATATGTATATCATAAATATGCCGTTTGTAGGTGCATATCCCATTCGATACAAAAAAATGTTTGTGAAATCCAGTTCTTTAGATCAAGGGAAAAGTGTAGGTTATTGCAATATATTATATTTCAAACATTTTTTCATCAAAAAAGCAGTTAGGAAAGCTGTTTTAGAATGGGTGAAATTAGCGACAGGTAAAAAAATAGTGTTTATTTATTCATTGAATGATCCATTCTTGGAAGTTCTTTCAGAAATAAAACCGCAATATCCAGATCTTCATATATGTCAAATCGTTCCAGATCTTATTGACGGCATGATTGTGCCTAAGGGATTTTTATATAAAATTCATCATGATAGAACTATTCGAAAATTTGAGTCAATTTATAAATATATAGATTCTTATGTTTTGTTGAGCGAACATATGAAAGATAGGTTACCTATAGGCACTTTGCCATATACAGTTGTTGAGGGTATATTTAATGCATATGACGATGATTTTGAGGTTCATGAGAAGCTAAATGATAAAATCGTTTTATATACAGGATCGTTAGCAAAAAGATATGGCATAATGAACTTAATAGAAGCTTTCAAACTATTGAAAGAAGAGAATATATATTTATATATCTGTGGGCGAGGAGATAGTGAAGCAGACATTATTGAGGCAAGTGCAGACAATCCTCGTATAGTGTATAAAGGTGTACTTAAAAGAAAAGAAGTTTTAGAGTTACAGAAAAAAGTCACCTTATTAGTGAATCCCCGTAATGCCGAAGGTGAATATACAAAATATTCATTTCCATCTAAAACGATGGAGTATATGGCTTCGGGTGTTCCTACTTTGTTATATAAGTTACCGGGTATTCCTGATGAGTATTACAACTATTGTTACTCATTAGAAGATGATTCAGTAGCAACACTTTCGGAAGCAATTAAAACGATTTGCTATACGGATAAACATGTGTTGGAAGAGAAAGGGAGAACAGCTCGGGATTTTATTATAAGGCAAAAAAGTCCTGAAAAACAGTGCTCTAAAATTGTAAATATGCTAAAATTAATAAAATAAAATATTATGTCATTGTTTAGAGATAAAACACTCCTTATAACAGGAGGTACTGGATCCTTTGGAAATGCTGTATTAAAAAGATTTCTAGATTCAGATATAAAAGAGATTCGCATTTTCTCTCGTGATGAAAAGAAACAGGACGATATGCGTCATGCGTTACGTAATTCGAAAGTTAAATTTTATATAGGTAGTGTTCGAGACAAACGTAGTGTAGATAACGCTATGCGTGGGGTGGATTATATATTTCATGCAGCTGCATTAAAACAGGTTCCTTCATGCGAATTTTTTCCAATTGAAGCTGTAAATACAAATGTACTAGGTACACAAAATGTACTGGATTCGGCAGTTGAGTTTGGCGTAAAAAATGTAGTGGTTTTATCTACTGATAAAGCAGCCTATCCGATCAATGCTATGGGAATAAGTAAAGCAATGATGGAAAAAGTTGCTATAGCAAAAGCGCGTACACTGGAAGGAACAAATACTATAATTTCGTGCACCCGTTATGGAAACGTAATGGCTAGTAGAGGGTCTGTTATTCCTTTGTTTATTGAGCAGATTAAGGAGGGTAATGATTTAACGTTGACTGACCCTAATATGACCCGTTTTATGATGACTTTAGATGATGCTGTAGACCTGGTTCTTTATGCATTCGAGCATGGTCAAAACGGAGATTTGTTTGTTCAAAAAGCTCCTGCTGCCACAATTGGTATATTAGCCCAAGCTATTATTGAATTAGCCGGATCGAACTCTAAAATAAAAGTTATAGGAACGCGTCATGGCGAGAAGCTTTATGAGACGTTGGTTACGCGAGAAGAGATGGCCAAATCTGAAGATATGGGAAATTATTTTAGAATTCCTGCCGATAACAGAGATTTGAATTATGATAAGTATTTTGTGGAAGGACAACAGAAAATATCATCTATCGAAGATTATCATTCCCACAATACGGATAGACTAGACATCGAAGGAATGAAAAAGCTTTTACAGAAGTTGGATATAATTAATGAAATTACAAAAAAATGAAGATATTAGTTACCGGATCGAGAGGTTTTGTTGGTAAGAACCTTGTATCCGAACTTCGCAACAGAAACTACACAGAAATATTTGAATTCGATATTGATACAGATCAAAGTCTTTTGGATAAATATGCAAGAGAGACCGAGTTTGTGTTTCATCTGGCAGGAGTGAATAGACCTGAAAATTCTGAAGAATTTATGGCTGGAAATTTCGGCTTTACATCACTATTGCTCGATTCTTTGAAAAAGAATAATAACAAAGCTCCTATTCTGATTACATCTTCTATACAGGCACTATTAGACAATCCTTATGGAAAGAGTAAAAAAGCCGGTGAAGATTTGATTTTTAATTACAGTTTGCAAAATCAAGTCCCTGTTTATGTATATCGTCTACCCAATGTTTTCGGTAAGTGGTGCAGACCAAATTATAATAGTGCTGTAGCTACCTTTTGCAATAACATTGCCAATGACTTGCCGGTTCAAGTAAATGACCCAAATGTAGAAATGTCTTTGGTTTATATTGATGATGTTATTAAATCATTTATAGATAAATTGAGTGATAGTGACAAGAAGAAAAATATAGTTGAAAAAATAGAACAAGTAGATATTGTTCATTCTATAAAATTAGGCGAAATTGTAGATTTACTTTATCAATTTAAGGAGAGTCGTCAGACTTTACACGTTCCTAATCTAAATAATCCGTTTGAGAAAAAGTTGTATTCTACATATTTAAGCTATCTCCCAAAAGACAAATTTAGCTACCCATTGAAAATGAATATTGATGATAGAGGGTCTTTTACTGAGTTCTTGAAATCGAATGACAGAGGACAAGTCTCTATAAATATATCCAAGCCGGGTATTGTAAAAGGAAATCATTGGCATCATACTAAAAATGAAAAGTTTTTGGTTGTAAGTGGGAGGGGAGTTATACGTTTTCGTAAGATAGACTCTGATGAAGTGATAGAATATTTTGTGTCAGGTGACAAATTAGAGGTATTGGATATTCCGGTCGGATATACACATAATATTGAAAATTTGGGAGAATCGGACATGGTTACAGTGATGTGGGTGAATGAAATTTTTGATAGCGAACATCCGGATACTTTTTTCTTGAGAGTTTAGTTTAATTTTTAATTTAAATGAATGTGATTATGAAAAAATTAAGAGTGATGACTGTCGTAGGAACTCGACCTGAAATTATTCGCCTTGCTTGTGTCTTGAAAAAACTAGATCAGTCAAATGCAATCGATCATATATTAGTGCATACAGGTCAGAATTACGACTATGAGCTAAATGAAGTCTTTTTTGAAGATTTAGAACTTCGTAAACCAGATTATTTTCTCAATGCGGCAGGTAAAAATGCTACGGAAACAGCTGGTTTGATACTTATAAATATTGATTCTGTATTAGAAGAAGTAAAGCCAGATGCATTTCTTGTGCTAGGTGATACAAACTCTTGCCTATGCGCGATTGCTGCAAAAAAACGACGTATACCGATCTTTCATATGGAAGCCGGTAATCGTTGTTTTGATCAACGTGTTCCGGAAGAAACAAACCGAAAAATTGTTGATCATACAGCTGATATTAATTTGACATATAGTGATATTGCAAGGGAGTATTTACTTGCTGAGGGGTTACGTCCTGACCGGATAATTAAGACCGGTAGTCCGATGTTTGAAGTATTGAATGACTATATGCCCAAGGTTGAAAAGTCTCAGATATTAGAAAAGTTAGATCTAAAAAAGAATAATTATTTTGTTGTATCAGCTCATAGGGAAGAGAATATTGCATCTGAAGAGAAGTTCTTCAATTTGGTGGAAATCCTTAACTCTATAGCCGAAAAATACAATATGCCTATTGTTGTTTCAACTCATCCCCGTACACGTAAGATGATAGAAAAGCATGGAATAGAATTTCATCAAAATGTAAAATTGATGAAACCTATGGGCTTGAGTGATTATTTAGCTTTACAAATTAATTCGTATGCCGTTCTTTCCGATAGTGGTACTATCAGTGAGGAATCTTCAATACTAAATTTTAAAGCTCTGAATATTCGGGAAGCTCATGAGCGGCCAGAAGCAATGGAGGAAGCATCGGTAATGATGGTTGGATTGAATCCGGAACGTGTATATCAGGGGTTGATTCAGTTGGAGTCCCAGAATGTTGGTGAAATACGCAATTTCCGTCCTGTATCTGATTACAGTATGCCTAACGTTAGTGACAAAGTGGTTCGTATAATTTTGTCGTATACCGATTATATTAAACGTGTTGTTTGGAGTGAGTAAATTCTTTTGTTTAACGAAATAAATAATTAAGCTACAATCCAATTAATTATTTCTGATTTATACTGTAAAATAATATCAATAAAGTTGTTTTGTGTAGAATGAAAATTTATTAGATTATAAAGTTTCTAATTGAAGTTTGAACAATTTATTTAATAGCTTAGTTTATGAATAAAGCTCTTTTTATAGTCGTAAACGTTGATTGGTTCTTCTTGTCTCATCGACTACCCATAGCCTTAGCTGCAAAAGAAAAAGACTATAGAGTAACTATTGTTTCTAAAGATACAGGAAAGAGAGAAGAGATAGAGGCCCTAGGACTAAGGTTTATAAATGTTGAGTTTGAGCGCTCCGGAGCAAATCCTTTACATGAATTTAGATGTATAAAGATCTTATATAAAATATACAAGTCAGAAAAGCCTGATATTATTCATCACGTTACTCTTAAAGCTAGTTTGTTGGGATGTTTGGCTGCAAAGTTATCTGGAATAAAAAGAGTAGTAAATGCAATAAGTGGGTTCGGTTATAATTTTACGGATGAGAGAACGGGTATCAAACAGAGAATTATTAGAACGATGATGAATATGGCTTTTAAAAGCAAAAAATTTCATTTTATATTTCAAAATCCCGATGATACAAATCAGTTTATGAAATTTAATTTTGTATCAGAAAATCAAATTCACTTAATAAAAGGCTCTGGTGTTGATTTAAATAAATTTACTTATGAAAAACCCATAGTGAAAGAAAAAGTACAAGTAATTCTTCCGGCAAGAATGTTATATGATAAAGGAATTATCGAATTCATTCAAGCTGCCAAAAAGATTAAGGATAAGGTTGTGGATAAAGCCGAATTTGTGTTAGTTGGAGACTGTGATACTATAAACTTATCGGGTATTAAGGAAGAAGATATTAAAAGAGAAATTGATATTCCATTTTTGAAATGGATTGGATTTAAAAAAGATATATTTTCAGTTATAAAAAATTCAGACATTGTAGTACTACCGTCTTATAGAGAAGGCCTACCTAAGTCTTTAATCGAAGCTTGCGCTGTTGGGCGACCAATTGTAACAACAAATGTAGAAGGTTGTCGAGAATGTGTTATTGAAGGATATAATGGATACTTAGTTCCGGCAAAAAATATTGATACTCTATCTGAAAAAATGGAAGATCTCATTAATGATCCTGAAAAGAGAATAAGGATGGGTCTCAATGGGAGAATTTTAGCAGAGAAAAACTTTTCTATAGATTTTGTTATTCGTGAACATCTCCGGATTTATAAAGATTTAGAATCATGAAAAAAATATTAATAACAGGCGCATATGGGTTTGTCGGGACCAATCTAGCTTTATCTCTAAAAGATAAGTATGAACTATGGGCTTTAGATGTTGCCGAAGTGCAAGAAGGCTTGTATAGTAGATTTTATACTTGGAGTCAATTGGACAAAATTCCATTTAATGATATTGATACAATAATTCATCTTGCAGGAAAAGCTCATGATACAAAAAATAAAGCAGAAACCCAATCCTACTTTTCAGTGAATACAGGGTTGACACAAAAAATATTTGATAAATTTATAGTATCGGATTCTAGATCATTTATTTTTTTTAGTTCTGTTAAAGCTGCAGCAGATTTTGTTGAGGGTGAAAAACTTACAGAGGATGTTGTGCCTAAACCAGTAGGACCATACGGAGAAAGCAAGATAAAAGCAGAGGAATATATTCAATCAAAAGAGTGGGGAGATAAAAGAGTATATATATTTCGTCCTTGTATGATACATGGGCCTGGGAATAAAGGTAATTTAAATTTGTTGTATAATGTCATAAATAAGGGATTTCCTTATCCTCTGGGCAAGTTTGACAATAAACGATCTTTTACTTCAATAGGTAATCTGTGTTATATCATAGATAAAATTATATTCATGTTACCAACAGTCCCATCTGGCATTTATAATATTTCAGATGACAATCCTATATCGACCAATGAATTAATATTACTTATTTGTGAAGCATTAGATAAAAAAGCTAAGATATGGAATATACCTCTAGGACTGATAAAATTCTGTGTGAAAGTCGGAGATGTTTTACATTTACCTCTAAACAGTTTTAGATTAAATAAATTAACGGAAACTTATATTGTAGACAATTCTAAACTAAAAGAATCTTTAGATATAAAACAATTACCGATATCCACATCAGCGGGGATTCTAAAAACAATTAAGTCTTTTAATCTGCATTCAAACTGAACCATGATATATCTTGCTTGTTATATATTATCTACTATATTTATCCTGATTTACTTTAAAGTGGCCGATAAATATAATATTGTAGATAGACCTAATGAAAGAAGTTCTCATAAGGAGCTTACAATGAGAGGTGGTGGAATTATAGTATGGTTTGTAGCATTATTCTATTTTCTGCTAAATATAGATTCATCTCTTAATTTTTTTATAGGTATCACTCTTATTGGTTTTGTGAGTTTTATTGATGATATTAGAACTTTACCTAGTAGAGTTAGAGCATTTGTTCAATTATTCTCGGTTGGTGTTATTTTTTATGATTTAAATATTTTTTCTATTTATCCTTGGTGGATTATTTTAATTGCATTCATTATTTCTATAGGCATTATAAATGCATATAATTTTATGGATGGGATAAATGGAATAACAGGACTATACTCATGTGTTGTTTTTGCTTCATTTTTATATACGAATAATTGTGTAATTACTTTTGTTAACAATGACTTACTTATTTTTCCTATTATAGCATGTTCTATTTTTCTCTTTTTTAATTATAGAAAAAAGGCAAAATGTTTTGCTGGAGATATAGGCAGTATTACTCTTGCTTTTTGGATTGTATATATATTAATTATTCTGATTTGCAGAACGAGTAGTATAGTATGGGTTATGTTTTTATCTGTGTATGGGGTTGACTCTATTTGTACTATCTTACATAGGTTATATCTAAAACAGAATATCTTTAAACCTCATCGTATACATTATTATCAGATATTGAGTAATGAGCAAAAATTAGACCATCGTTTAGTATCTATGGCATATGCAATTGTTCAGACTTTTACATCCTTAGTTATAATATATACATACGTGTATGCGAATCAATATATAAATATTGTATCTATAATTATAATTATTACTTTAATTTCAATTTATTCAACTAAATTTATTTTAATAAAATGCCACCATTCATAATACAAGGGAGTAATCATAAAGATAATAGAGGAATTATATCTTTTGTTAATGACTTTTCTTTTGATAATATTGTTCGCTTCTATATTATTGAAAATTCAGAGGAAAACGAATTAAGAGCATGGCAGGGGCATAAACTAGATACAAAGTATTTCTATTGTATTAAAGGTGCATTTCAGGTATCATATGTAAAAATAGATAATTGGGAAAAACCTTCTTCTTCTTTAATCGTGGAAAGTATGATTTTAGATGAAACTGACAGTAAAATACTATGTATCCCTTTAGGATATGCAAATGCTATAAAATCATTAACCGTAGGATCAAAGCTTCTATCCTTCTCAACACTTCCTTTAAGTATGGTTAAAGATGACGATTTTAGATACGACAAAAACTTTTGGATAATCAAGTAATATGTAAAATAACTCATGATAAACAACACTACACGAAAAATATATAAGAGATTCTTAGAGAATCGTCTGCTAAGCAGGTGGTTCGTCTTGTTCATAGATTTGGCAATAGTCACTTTTGCGACTATCATATCATATATCCTAACACTTCAGATATACAAAAATATTCATATAGTATATCATCCTGTATTCTTTGAATATCTGGCTATAACCCTATTGTTTAATGCATTATGTTTTAGAATATTCAAAACATATAAAGGAATTGTTCGTTATTCTACAATTCATGAATTTCAAAAGATACTTACATCCTTGTTATTTGCTGATATACTTATATTTCTTACATTATATAAAGTTATAGGTCCATCCGGAAGCGTTGCTGTTGCATATTGTAGTACTCTCTTTTTAGTTTCATTGGTTGGTTTGTACGGGTTTCGCATAATTGTCGTTTATACTTATCAGACATTAACTCGACGGTTTGGTAACAACCCTTCTATACCTGTATTTGTGTGGGGATTAAATGAAGATAACATTGTCCTTGCACAGCTGTTGAGTACCGGAAACAATAGGTTCAGGATTATCGGTTTTCTTACAACTGATCCTGACTCAAAATTAAAGAAACTGACAGACGTACCAGTTCTTACTATTCAGAAGCCTGAAGATTTTTTAAAATACAAGATAAAAGATGTATTGTTTACCAAAGAAGATGAACTAAAGACTGAAGCTAATTATGTTGAAAAAATATTAAGCTTAAATATTCGTATCTATATAAGTAAACAAATGAATATAGACAGTTTATCTCAACTGTCAGATATTAGTCGGAGTATTCGTCCCGTTCAGATTGAAGATTTGCTTGGTCGTCCCGAAATAAATATCAGCTTGAATGTAATAGCTGAAAATGTTCAAGGGAAAAATATTTTGGTGACAGGTGCTGCAGGTTCAATCGGAAGTGAAATAGTCAAGCAATTAGCTCAATTTTCTCCAGCTTCTATTATTTGTCTCGATCAGGCTGAAACGCCATTGAATGATTTGGATATTGAATTAAAGAAACTGTATCCCTGCTTGAACTTTACTACCATTATCGGAGATGTCCGTAACCATACAATTATCAACTTTGTGTTCGATAAATATAAACCTAATATCGTTTACCATGCGGCTGCTTATAAGCATGTACCAATGATGGAAAGATATCCCTGTGAAGCTATAATTACAAACGTATTAGGTACAAAGATATTAGTTGATTTGGCTATTAAATATGATGTTGAGATGTTTATTATGGTCTCAACAGATAAGGCTGTAAATCCTACCAATATTATGGGGGCTACTAAACGTATTGCAGAGATATATGTTCAGTCTTGTGCAACCGATATGAAGAAAAATAAATCTCACACTAAGTTTGTAACTACTCGCTTTGGTAACGTATTAGGTAGTAATGGTTCTGTTATTCCGTTATTTAGGAAGCAAATAGAAAAAGGAGGGCCGATAACGGTAACTGACCCTGAAATAACCCGTTATTTTATGACAATTCCAGAGGCATGTCGTCTCGTTTTGGAAGCTTCTGTCATAGGTAAGTCCGGCTATATTTATGTCTTTGATATGGGACAACCGGTGAGAATATATGACCTGGCAAAGAAAATGATAGAATTGGCAGGTCTAGTTCCTGAAAGAGATATTGAAATTCAATTTTCAGGATTAAGGCCCGGAGAGAAACTGTATGAGGAGTTATTGAATGACTCTGAAATAACAGAACAGACTTCGCACAAAAAGATTATGATGGCCAAAGTAAGAGAATACCATTTTCAGGATATCTTACCTCAAATAGAGCAGTTAATTTTAGTCGCCCAGACAAATGATAAATACAAACTCGTACGACAGATGAAAGTCCTTGTACCGGAATTTATTAGCAATAATTCAGAATTTGAACAGTTTGATCAGAATAATATAGATACCACTAGCAATTCTCAAATTTGGGTATAAAAGAAATACCTATATTTATTTTACAAAACTGACAACAGAATGCGACAATGCTCATTATATTTATTCCGAATATGAAATTACTTGCCCACTAATTTGCATAAGCGATATCTCACATAATTTTGTATTATATTCAGCCTGAACAAGTCTTTCTTCGGCCTCTAATAGACTGTTTTGTGCTTCTCGTAGTTCTATACCTGATAGATCTCCCAGTTTGTAGCGTTCGATAGCTATTTCATGGTTTTCTTTTGCTGTCTCTACATTTTCTTTTTCAAGATTCGTCAGATCTATGTTATTTCTATAAGCCATCCACATATTCGAAAAATCGGCTTTTAGAGAGAGTATAGTTTGCTCGTACTGGAGTTCTTTGTTTTCAACTTCTATAAGGGCATTCTTTTGTTTTCTTTTTCTATTGAAGCCATCAAATAGGTTGAACCCTAGAGTTAATCCATAGGTTAAGCCCAAATTGTTTTGATTATCTATAGTCCCCGTATTGTAAATGTTTTTTGTATAACCATAGCCTGCATTAAGTTTCAAATACGGATAGTTCTCACTCTGAGCTGTTTTTAAATCAAGCAAACTAAGATTCTTATTTTTATTTGATAACAAAAGGAAAGTATTCGAAGATAGCGTTTTTTGCCAAATATCATCTTTATTTATAAACTGATTGAATTCAATAATAGAGTCGGTAGTAACAATGAGCTGCTCGATATTGTCAGCAGCCATCATTTGGTTAAGTGATATGCGAGATGTGTATAGTACTTCATATTGTTTAATCAACCGAGAGCTGTCACTGTTGAAGTCTACTTTTGCTTGCTGAAGATCGAGCCGAGAGCCTGCTCCGATTTCGTATCTGGCCTCAACAATTCGTAATCTTTCCTTGGATAACTTAACGGCTGATTTTAAGTTTTTTAATCGGATATTCTGCTGGATGTAATTATAATATTCCGAGGTTAATCCTGATACGAAGTTCTCTATCGTTAGACGGGTATTCAGTTCTCCCATCCTTTGTAACTCCTTTAGGCGTTGGTGGTTTGTTTGGATATTGAAACCATCAAAAACTGTCCAATTCAGGTTGACGCCTGCATTCAATAATTGATTGTGGATGTCGCTATTCTTATTTTTCTCTCCATTTGCCAAATTCTGTGTTGTATTGTTTACCGAACCCGAATAGCCCGTTGTGAGATCTACAGACGGAAGGTATCCTGCATTTCCTACAGTGAGATTGTTGTCAGAGATTTCCTGATTATTGCGCATAATGCGAATATCATAATTCTTTTGCAATCCGACTTCGATACATCTTTTCAGATCGAATACAACCTGACAGTCAGATACGCCCGGTACAGCTACTGCCAAAGCAATAATTAATATATATTTTTTCATCATCAAAATTCTTCTTAGTCAAAAGGTGACAAAAGTAACAGCTTTCATCTCTTTTTTATTTGTTACCTTTTGTGCTGGTATATAGTTGTTATATTGTAGATAAATTCATAATTATTAAATCCGATCTATCTTCTTACTTCTGTCGGTAGATATATATAAATACATAGCCGGTACAATAAATATAGTCAATAGAGTAGAAATCATCATTCCTCCAATTACAGCCACACCCATAGCCATACGTCCGTTGGCTCCTTCGGCACTTGCAAATATTAAGGGTAACAATCCCAGTACCGTAGAGAAACTCGTCATCAGGATAGGGCGCAGTCGTTGTACTGCGGCTCCTTGTATCGCTTCAAGTTTACTCATCCCGGCTTCTTGACGCTGATTTGCAAACTCCACAATAAGGATACCATTTTTAGCAACCAGCCCGATGAGCATAATAATTCCTATCTGGCTGAATATATTCATCGTTATATCTTTTATATACATAAACAATAGAGCTCCGGCAATTGCAAGTGGCACTGTAAGCATAATAACAAACGGATCTTTGAAACTTTCAAATTGTGCGGCAAGGATCAAAAAGATAAGTAATATAGCAAGTATAAATGCAAACATCAAACTGGAAGAGCTTTCGCTAAAATCCTTCGAATCTCCCGCCAATGCAGTTCGGAATGTATCATCAAGCGTTTCTTTCGCAATACGATCCATTTCTTCCAATCCGGCACCGATTGTTACTCCCGGAGATAATCCTGCGGACACTGTTGCCGACTTAAATCTGTTGTATCTATATAGCTGAGGGGGAGCAACGCTTTCTTCTAAGCGCACAAGATTATCCATCTGGATCATATTCCCGCCTAAGTTCTTAAGATAAATAGATTTCAGATCGAGAGGTGTATTCCTTTGTTGGCGATTAATTTCTCCTAATATTTGATATTGTTTCCCATTCATATAGAAATAGCCCATACGTTGCCCACTCAGTGCATACTGTAAAGTTTGTCCTATATCTCTGGTACTCACTCTTAGTATTGCGGCTTTATCTCGGTCTATGATAATACGGGTTTCGGGTTTCGTGAATTTAAGATTTACATCAGCCATCTGAAACATTGGGCTCTCCTGTACTTTTCTCATAAATTGAGGGATAAATTCCTCTAATTTTTCAAGGTTGGTAGCTTGCAATACATATTGTATAGGCATACTCGATCGCCTTCCACCGAAGGTAGACTGTTGTTGCACAAAAGCCCGTGCTTCCGTTTCTTTCCTTACGGCCTTTGTCAGTTCGCTGGCAATTTCCATTTGGCTTCTTCCTCTGTCTTTAATGTTTGGCAACGTAAGATTTATCATTCCGCCTCCCGTCCACGCACGCATTGTGCTAATGAGACGTTCAGGAGCAACGGAATCAGCTATTACACCAATCTTTTCTGTATAGTTTCGATTAAATTCATAAGTAGAGCCTTCAGGTCCGCTGGTTCTTATCGTTATCTGTGACCGGTCTTCCAATGGTGCCATTTCGGAAGGGATAGCACTGACCAAATAACCGATCCCTACAAGTGTAAGGATTATAATTGGCCATATTATTATCTTATGTTTAAGGAAGTGTTGCAAACCGTTGTCGTAAGTTTGCGTTAGCCATTGAAAGAAGGGATCTGTTTTACGGTAAAACCATCCCGCCTGATCTTTTTTCTTCAATAACTTGGTAGCAAGCATCGGTGTAAACGTAAGAGCTACAAATGCTGAAATAAGGACAGCCCCGGCAATTACAATACTAAATTCACGGAACAAACGCCCTGTCATCCCTTCGAGAAAGACAATAGGGAAAAATACCGCAACCACAGACACCGTTGTTGAGATAACCGCGAAGAATATTTCTTTAGAACCCTCTATTCCTGCTTGCTTGGGAGTCATACCTCCTTCAATTTTCAGATAGATGTTCTCGGTGACCACAATAGCATCATCGACTACCAATCCCACAGCCAGAACTACGGCCAACATGGATAAGACATTGATCGAGAATCCTGCAACATACATCACAAAGAAAGCCCCCACCAGTGATACGGGAATAACGACGCAAGGAACCAACGTCACACGCCAGTCGCGAAGGAAAAGGAATATTATTATAACTACCAACGCAAATGCTATATACACGGTTTCTTCCACTTCAGCTATCGAAGCCCTTATAAATTTAGTATTATCGAAGGCAACATCTATTTTGACATCCTCCGGTAAGTCTTTCTTTAGCTGTTCGAGACGAACCATCGCTTCATCAGAAATCTCAATCTGATTAGCTCCCGGTTGTGGAATAATAACGGTACTTACAGCAGGAACACCATTTCGGCGCATAATACTCTTATAGTTTTCTGTACCCAGCTCCGCTGTACCTACGTCTCTAAACCTTACAACATTATAATTGTCTTCTTTGATAATCATATTGTTGAATTCTTCGGGAGTTTGCATCAATCCTAATGTTCGTATAGAAAGTTCAAGATTGTCACCTTCTATGCTGCCCGAAGGCAATTCTACGTTTTCTTTGTCTACGGCGCTTTTTACATCCATAGGGGTAATGCCATATGATGCCATTTTTACCGGATCGAGCCATAGTCGCATCGAATAGCGGTTTTGTCCCCAGATTTCCACTGCACTTACATTGGGTATGGTTTGTAACCGCTCTTTTACTGTCAACTCCGCTATTTCACTTAGTTCGAGCAAAGAACGCTTTTCGCTTTGTATACTTATTTGTATAATCGGGTTGGCATCGGCATCAGCCTTAGATACAGTAGGAGGGTCGCAGTCGCGAGGCAGATAACGTTGTGCCCGTGAGACTTTATCCCGCACATCATTTGCTGCTGTTTCGAGGTCTACAGATAATTCAAATTCCACTGTTATACGGCATGAACCCTGACTACTACTACTTGTCAAAGACCTGATGCCGGGTATCCCATTTATATTTTGTTCTAGTGGTTCTGTGATCTGATTCTCTATGATTTCGGCATTAGCTCCGGGATAACTTACATCTACCGAAATAATGGGGTTATCTATGTTGGGATATTCGCGTACACCTAGATATGTATATCCGATCAGTCCTAAAAGGAATATAATCAATACAAATACAGTGGCTAATACCGGTCGCTTTATACTTAATTCAGATATAGTCATCTTTTAGTGGTTTTGGATGTTTAGAAATCTATGATCTTAAATATCCGAAGCTATTATATAAATTATTTTACTGATTGCTTTCTATAAGATTATCGATAATAACAGGCAAACCGTCACGCAATTGCATGACACCCGTTACCAAAAGAGTATCGCCAACATTTAGTCCGTTTAATACCTGAACGGATGAGGCTGTACGCATACCTTTCTTTAGTACTATTTGATGGGCTAAGCCATTCTTATATACGTATGCAATATCACGTCCCATTTCGGCTACTGTAGATAAACTAGGGATGACTAAAGTATTCTTTATCTCCTGCAATTTTATCTCAACATTCGTGGAGAGACCCGGCTTTAATCTTCCTCCCGGATTGGCATACAAAGCTCTGGCTTTTAGAGTGAGCGTTTGCCTATCGAGGTTAGACTCTACAGCATAAACCGTCGCTTGGTATTTGTTTAAATCATTATCGAATGTAAAAGTGAGAGGTGTTCCGGGTTTTACATTATTTACTTCCGATTCATTTACCGAAAACTCTATTTTTAATGGAGTTATTTTGGTAAGCCGAGATATTATTATGGAAGGAGAAGCATATGTTCCTTCACTTACTTGTCTCAAACCTATAATACCATCGAATGGTGCACGCAGTTCAGTCTGCGCAATCCTTGTTTTCACTAACTCAATATCAGCCTTCAATTTTTCTAACTCTGTATTGACAGATTCATAAGCTTCCTGACTTACGGCGTCTTTTGCCAATAATGCCTTTTGACGGTAAACCCTGTCTTCGGCTAAAGGTATTTGTGTTTGTAATTTCTTCAACTCAGCTTGTAGTGGTTTATCGTTCACTTTGGCTAAAAGCTGGCCTTTTTTCACACTCGAACCCTCTTTGAAGTGTATTTCTGTTATCATTCCCGTGGTCTCGAATGATAGATCTACTTCTTCATCAGGAATCAATACCCCTTTCACTCTGATGGTATTATCAAGATTACCGTATTTTAAGATCTGGGCATTAACATTCAGTACTGTACGACCTGTCCCTTTATTCCCCGGAGGAGTTGGTGAAGGGTCGGCATTCGTCGTTAAAAGACCTTTGATCTTTGGATAAAAAGCCATTCCGGCAATAAATAAAATAATAACAATCAGAAGTCCTATTTTTGTTTTTTTGTTCATAGTAAATATTCTGTTTTGGGCTTATAATAGAGGTTTCCAAGAATACGATTTGAAATAAAAGGAAAGGTTTAATTTATTGGATGTATTTTAATTTTTGTTTGCATTACTAAACAAAAATTAAATAAGATGTTTTCTTCCGGTCATTTTCTTTCTCCTTATTGTTTATTCTCAATGTTTTTTAAGTTTTGTGTGAAACAGTTTTACAAATACAATATTTAAAATAGAAGTGTGATAGGATTATAAAATGTCTTTAAAAAGTGATGTTCTGGAATGTCCTAAAAATAGTTATTTATTCAGATTCATTGCCTGTGTAATGACTCAATATTCAAATGAGATAGTTATATTTGTAGAGTTTAAAAAATAACCTATACATAAAGATACCTTATGAAGAAAGATATTTTTCATCTTAAATCGAAACAACTAAAAGAAATAGCCCAGTCGCTCCAACACAAGGTAGAGGTTGGTCTGAGTAAAGAGAATGCCGAAATACAGTGTATTCCTACTTACATTATACCTAAAACAACCAGTGTGAACGGTAAGGCTACTGTTTTAGATTTAGGGGGAACGAACTATCGGGTTGCTGTAGTTGACTTCGTTGATGGTAAACCAACAATTCATCCTGAAAATGGATGGAAGAAGGATTTATCTGTTATGAAAACTCCGGGCTTTACCGAAGAAGATTTGTTTAAAGAACAAGCCGATCCAATAGGTGAAATCAAGCGTGATCAAGAAACTCCTATCGGATATTGTTTTTCTTATCCGGCTGAATCTCTGCAAAACGGAGATGCCAAGCTTCTTAGATGGACAAAAGGTGTTGACATCAAAGAAATGGTAGGTCAACCGGTAGGACAACCATTGGTAGATTATCTAAATCAACGTAATGATGTAAAATTCAATGGTGTAAAGGTAATCAATGATACAGTAGCTAGCTTATTTGCCGGACTTACTGATTCCAGTTATGACGCTTATATTGGGCTGATTGTTGGAACAGGAACAAATATGGCTACTTTTATCAATGCTGATAAGATAAAGAAACTAAATCCTGATTACAAACTAAGCGGATTGATTCCTGTAAACCTAGAGTCGGGTAACTTTAACCCTCCTCATCTAACAGCTATCGATGATAAGGTAGATGCTTGCTCTGATGCAAAGGGTGCTCAACGTTTCGAAAAAGCTGTATCGGGTATGTATTTGGGAGAAATCCTTAAATCAGTTTTCCCATGCGATGAGTTTGAACAACGATTTGATGCTCAGAAGCTGACTAATATCATGAATTATCCTGATATTCATAAGAAAAGATATGTGGAGATTGCTCGTTCAATATACGAAAGATCGGCGAAATTAGTTGCTGCATCTATCGCCGGATTGGTTTTGGTACTTGTATCACATGATCCTTCTATCAAGAAAATAAGATTGGTTGCCGAAGGTAGCTTATTCTGGAGTGAATACAGAAAAGGTAAGAACTATAAAGATATGGTAATGTCTGAGTTACAAAAACTTCTTGCAGAGTTTAATCATGCAGATGTTCATGTACATGTAGCTCAAATGGACAATGCAAATCTTATAGGTTCCGCTATAGCTGCTTTGTCGTAAACTAAAGATATAATAGCAAGTAGGGGTTTGGATGTTTCCAAATCCCTTTTTTCTTATAATCAATATCGGTTAAGTCACTTTTTATAAGTATTTTTGCCTTGCAAATAACTATTTGTCGTTTTATTTTATCTGGACTATTATATGACTATGTTAGAAAAAGCAGTTGCCGCACTCCCTATAAAAGGATATCTGAATATGGAAATTCCGAAAGGTATCAATCTGGTAGAAGAGATTAATAAAATGCGAAAAGAAAAGAATGCTATCATTCTTGCGCATTATTATCAGACAGGTGATATTCAGGATATAGCCGATTTTTTGGGTGACAGTTTGCAACTGGCACGTGCCGCCGAAAAAACGAATGCAGACCTGATCGTATTCTGCGGAGTGCACTTTATGGCCGAAACGGCTAAAATTTTGAATCCGACCAAAAAGGTAGTTCTCCCTGATTTATTAGCCGGTTGTTCTTTGGCAGACTCGGCATCAGGAGAGGGGATTCGTGAAATGAAGAAGAAATATCCGAATGCCATCGTTGTTAGTTATATTAATTGTGACTCTACAGTTAAAGCTGAGAGTGATATAATTGTTACATCATCCAATGCCGAGCACATCATAAACTCTTTGCCGGAAAATCAAGAAATTATATTTGCCCCTGATAAAAATCTGGGTAGATATATAAATCAAGTGACGGGGAGAAATATGATACTTTGGGATGGAGCTTGTATTGTGCATGAAGCATTCTCTCTGGAACGGATTGCACAGCAGATGTTGGAACATCCGAAGGCTAAACTTATAGCTCACCCTGAAGCTCAAAAGCCTGTTTTACAGGTAGCTCATTATATTGGCTCTACAGCCAACCTTCTCAACTATGTGGTGAATGATAGCAGTCAGGAATTTATTGTGGCTACAGAGGAAGGTATATTGCATGAAATGAGAAAACGTGCACCGCACAAAACACTAATTCCTGCTCTGACGATTGATGATAAATGCAATTGTAGCGAGTGTCATTTTATGAAATTAAATACAATGGAGAAATTGTATTTGTGTATGAAGTATGAGCAGCCGGAGATATTAATGGAAGAAGAAATCCGACTAAAGGCTTTGAAGCCTATAAATAGAATGTTGGAGATGTCTAAGGCTATTAAATAAAAAATAACAAAAAGTGATGATTTATGAATTGTGAGCACGTAATGTTGTGTGTTTGTAATCCGTAATTTATAATTCATAACAAAGAATGATATATACTGATGTTTTGGTGATAGGTTCAGGAATATCCGGCCTGTCGTATGCTTTAAAAATAGCGCAACAAAGGCCCGATACTAGGATAACAATTATCACAAAATCAGACGATGAAGAATCGAGTACCAAGTATGCCCAAGGTGGGGTTGCTGTTGTAACCAATTTCGAAAAAGATAGCTTTGATAAGCATATTGAGGATACATTACGAGCGGGAGACGGCTTATGTAAACGTGAAGTGGTAGAGATCGTGGTGAAAGAAGGCCCGGAGCGTATCCGCGAAATGGTGGAGTGGGGTGCTAATTTTGATAAAGACGAGTTTCAAAGTTATGATCTGGGGCGTGAAGGAGGACATACCGAAAATAGGGTAGTGCATCATAAGGATATAACCGGAGCAGAAATAGAAAGAGCTTTGTTGCAAGCTGTAGAGCGACTCGAGAATGTTACTTTGCTCAACCATCACTATGTTATCGATTTGCTTACCGAGCATCAAGTACCTCGATCTGAATTTGATAAATATAATCTCCATTGTTATGGAGCATACGTGTTGGATATGAAAGCCAGCCGGATTATTAAGATGACGGCAAAAATTACACTAATGGCTACCGGAGGATGTGGTCATGTCTACAAAAATACGACAAACCCGACTATAGCTACAGGTGACGGTATTGGCTTGGCTCATCGTGCAAAAGCCAGAATCAGCAATATGCAATTTATTCAGTTTCACCCGACTGCATTCTATAGTAATACGACAGGTCAACTTCCTTTAATATCGGAGGCTGTAAGAGGCTTTGGTGCTAAATTGCGCACTGCATCAGGAGAGCCATTTATGCATAAATACGATGATAGGGAAGAGCTGGCATCACGGGATATTGTAGCACGAGCCATTGATAATGAAATGAAGCTGCGTGGAGACGATTATGTTTGTTTGGATTGCCGACACTTAGATCAACGAAAGTTTCTCGAACATTTTCCCAATATCTATAAGCAATCTAAGGATGAAGGGCTGGATATGTTCATGGATTTGATTCCTGTGGTACCGGCAAGCCATTATCTATGTGGAGGAATCGATGTAGATTCATTTGGGCAAAGTACAATAAAGAATATGTTTGCTGTGGGCGAATGTTCGAATACAGGACTTCACGGCGCAAATCGTTTGGCATCCAATTCTTTGCTTGAGGCTCTCGTTTTTGCACATCGTGCAGCAATGAAAACGATAGAACGGCTGCATGAAGATAATTTTAATTACGATCATCTTCTAAAAATTCCCGAATGGAATCAGGAAGGAATGAGAGTGAATGAAGAAATGGTTTTACTAAATTATCTTCGAAAAGAATTGCAGACTTTGATGAGCGATCTTGTCGGTATTGTGCGTAGCAATGCCCGTCTGAAAATGGCAAAGCAAAAAGAAGAAGAAATATACAAGTCTGTAAAAGAAATATATAAATTTTCGATACTATCGCCGCAACTCTCAGAATTAAGAAATCTGGCTAGTGTGGCTTATCTGATTATAACTCAAAGTATAGAACAAACAGAAAATAGAGGTACATTTTATAATAAAGATTTAGATATCCATGAATAGACCTTCATACGTAACTGATAGTAGATTATATCATTTTATTGATGAGGCCATTAAAGAAGATATTGGCGACGGAGATCACTCTACATTGGCCAGCGTGCCTGCTGATCTGCAACAAAGAGCACATTTGATCATAAAACATGATTGCATCTTGGCTGGAATTGATCTGGCACGAGAGATATTTCATTATTATGATAAAAATCTGAAAATAGAAATCCTCAAAAATGATGGGGATCAAGTAAAAGAGGGCGAGATCGCATTTATAGTATCAGGTGCGGCTCGGTCGATTCTCACAATGGAACGCCTAGTACTAAATTGTATGCAGCGCATGAGTGGAATAGCTACATATACGCATCGGATGGTAGAGCTGCTGGCAGATACAAATACTCGCATTCTGGATACCCGAAAAACGGCACCAATGTTTCGTATGTGTGAGAAATGGGCTGTTTATATAGGTGGAGGTCAAAATCATCGCTTTGGACTTTTTGATATGATCATGCTCAAAGATAATCATAATGATTATGCCGGAGGAATAACCAAAGCTGTAGAGGCCACAGTAAAATATCTGAAAGAGAATAATAAAAATCTACGAATAGAGGTGGAAACACGCAACCTGAAAGAAGTAGAAGAAGCCTTGGCTACAGGTGCTGTGGATGTTATTATGCTCGATAATATGTCTTTATCTGAAATGAGTGCTGCTGTAAAGCTAATAAATGGTAGAGTAAAAGTTGAAGCTTCGGGCGGTATTACAGAAGATATGGTGCATGATATAGCTAAGACGGGAGTCGATTATATTTCTTCGGGAGCAATTATATACTCTGCCCCAAATATTGATTTAAGCCTTAAAGCCTTTTAATTTTATCTGAATTACCATGAAAGCAGAAGAAATTCTATCCTTACGCTTATCTAATCATCAGTTGGATGGTACATTCGTGGGCGAAGCATACGAGTTGGTTTCGTGGATGGGAGCTATTCAGGCACAAGACTACAATATGGCGAAATGGGGCATCGGTATACGTATTCCCGAGATTCCCGATCAGAAGATTGAAGAGGCTTTGAACAAGGGTGATATTTTGCGTCTTCATATCTTACGTCCTACATGGCATTTTGTATCTAAGGACGATATATACTGGATGCTTTATTTGAGTCTTCCGAGAGTGAAAACTGCAATGCGATCTTATGATAAGGATCTGGGACTTACCGAATCATTAATAGCCCGTACAAATTCAATTATAGAAAAGGCACTTCAGGGAAATTCATTAACACGTCAAGAGCTGAAAGATGTAATAAATAGGGCAGGTATAGATGCTGACAATAGAACCGTTAATCATATAATGATGCATGCCGAGTTGGATGGCGTTGTATGCAATGGAGAGACGAAAGGCAAAAAACAGACGTATGCTTTGTTGCAAGAAAAAGTTGAAAAAACGACAGATCATTTCGATAAAGATGAATGCCTGTATAAATTAGCATTCAAATATTTTAGGAGTCATGGCCCTGCTACTTTACAGGATTTTGTTTGGTGGTCGGGATTGACTACAGCAGAAGCCAGACAAGGAATAGCTCTGATAGGGGACGATTTTATTCATGAAACAATAAATGATCAAACATATATTTTTCATAGAGACTCTAAACTAGTCAGCAGTAATAATTTGATCAATCTTTTACCTGCTTTTGATGAATTTACAGTTAGCTATAAGGATAGAAAAGAAAGTCTGCATATAGACCATCACCATAAAATAATAACAAGTCCGGGAATATTCAGACCTGCTATCAGCCTTGATGGCAAAGTTATTGGTACTTGGAAAAAGTCATCAAAAAAGAATGAAATTCTTGATACCGAGTTCTTTTGCACATCAAATAAGAAAACGCAGAATTTGGTTACTAAAGCTATCGAAGGATATAAAAAATACCTACTTTAAGTATATATCATATACACTACAAATACAACATACAATGTAAAAGTAAGGAAGATAAAAAAGCTATTTATACTTATCAGAACAAAAGATTTCAAATTGGATATCAATCTGTTCTCTTCAAAGAATACTCTATTTCCTCTGAAAAAATAGAATGTTACATATAGAGTAGCAAAAGAATATAAAAGAAAATAGAATGTTGTATTTAAGTTTAACCAATCGAACAGACAGCTTAGAATTGTTGCTATCGTTATCGTTAGCAAGGTCGTAGAAAAGAAATGCAATGTAAAAACTGCGCTGTCGAAATAATACTTTTTCTTTTTATTATGAAACAACCATAACCAAAAGGCAAAGAGAGGCATATATATAAAGAGAACTTTGGGGATATTGTGAATGAAGAACTCGATGGCTTTTTCTCCTTTTTGTTTATCTTTTACATTCTCTAATATACCTGCTATAAATTGTTTTGTCTTATTCCCCGTCTTTTCATCTACTCCCGCATTATTAATTTTATCTTCTATCTTATTAATCTTTTCAGGTATTTTAGCCTCATTAATGAGTTTCTTATTATTTACATCCAGCTTTGTGATAATCGTATCTAAAGAGTCACTATTTACATTCTCGCTGATCTCTTGTTCTATTTTTTCTTTGTCTGGTGTTGATACTTCGGGAAGGAGAGGGGGGATAAAAAAGGCAATGAAACTGATGAATATATAAAGAGTAAAAGGATTTACGTACGATTTCCGTTTTCCATTCATATACTCCAATGAGAGTTTACCGGGAGAAAGAAAAAGATATTTTGCTGTTCTCCAAAATGAGCTGTCGTAATGCAAAAAATCGAATACAAAATGAGTAAATACATGATGGAAAGATTGCCTGCTTTCACTGTTTTCTTGTCCACATTTAGGACAGTAGTGCTGCTCAACAAAAGCCCCGCAATTTTGGCAAGTCTTGTTGATCCTGATCTTATGTTTACTCATAGTTCAAAAAAAGCTATTATAGTTATTTGCTTAATCGATAGGTGATACCTAGTGTACCGTATATATTGTAGAACGTGAATTTAATAGGGTTTGATCCCGAATAAAAATAAGGAAGAAGCCCCCATGTGAAACTGCCATAAAACCCGATACGATTATTTAAGCGATATTCACCTCCTGCTAATAGTCCAAAATCATAGTCACGGGAGTCGTCACCAAAGTCGAATGTTGCACCGTCCCCGCTTATCTCTTGTTTTTGACCTACCGGAGAATCGATTCTGATGTAACCATCATTTACATATCCGTCAAACTTGGATGAGAGAGTTCTTGCTGCATATATACCCAGTTTAACTTGCCATTTGTTATTGAATCGGTATGTACCATATATAGGTACGGTAAGATAAGTCATATTTACATTCGTTACATTTTTTCCTACAAAGTAACCTGTCAACTTTTCGCTCCCTTCGCTCAGAGTAACACTTGTATACATGTATTTCACATGATCGGAAACCCGCATGCCTTTCCAATCAAGAGTTAACCCTGTACCTACACTCCATCGTTCGTTGAGGTTGTAGACCAGATTGAATCCTAATTGAGGGTTGAATTTTGGGTTGTAACTATTAATCTCTCTTACTTCAGCCGGAATAGGTACAGGTGCAGTTGCTCCCATATTAAAGCCTAGTATAAAGCTCAGATCGAATGTTCTGTTATCAGAATTCTGCGCTGAAATATTATTACTTATCATTAATACTGTTGCAAATATTAAGATGATGTTATATTTTAATCTCATCGTATATATTCTTATTTTATAGGATCACATACTAGTTCAAGATCATCAGCAATAAGAGTGCTGCCTACAGCTCCCTGATATTCGTTTCCATCTTTGCTTGAAGCCAATACGATGGTAAGGCGATAATCATTTTTCGTAAAATCGAGTTCTTCTTTATACCTGAATGGAATAGAAAATTGTATAAATCCATTGCTTGCAGGTGTTTCCACTATACTCTTGTCTGTATGAGACCATTTGGCTGTTCCTACAACTCTAGGAGACGTAAGAATTGATTCCCCATCAAGAAACTCTTCGTTTGCAGGAGCTCCTTTACTCACTTTAAATATCGTAGCATACATCGACAGCGAATCTGTTTTGTTTGCTATAACCTTTCCGTCTTTACCTGTAAAAATATCGCCCGGGGTATATTTGTAGTAGCCGTTGAACATGATCGGTTTACCACTTTCTTTCAGATGAGCTTGTCCTAATATTAGTGACTTTAAAGGGTTAGACATATTCGCGGAGAAAGCACCTCTAAAAAGTGATCCGGAAAAAATAGGGTAGTCTGTTCCAAAAACTTTTGTCCCTTTTATCGTGCGTAGTATTGCCGCATATTTTCCATTAACGCAGTCGGTCGTTTTATCAGTAGGATAATGATCCAAAGTTAATGATCCGGTGCCTACCAAAATGGATAGTCCCGAATTTGCATTACTCCATAAGAGATCACTTAAAATCGGATATGGAGCTTTTTCAGTACCCGCTGTTGTCCATTCTTCGAACGTATTTTTAAGACTAATCTTGGAGGTTACTGTTACAGTATATGTTTTGGTATATTTACCATCTTCGGAAGTTACTGTATAGATAACATTTTTTCCATTTGAGAAATCTTGAGAAGTTCCCGATTTGGGTTCGATCGTAGCTCCGGCAGTAACTTCAATTATTGGTGTAAGGTGTGAGTAATCAGCATTATCAGAGACGAAAAGCTGAACAGTATGCTCTGTTATAGCCCGAGTTATAAATGCTTCATCTTCAACTTTCATATCTATAATGTCCGCCTCCATATTGAGCGGCTCATCTTTAATGCATGAAGTAATACTCAGCATAGACAAGATAAATAGTAAGAGATTCTTAATATTCATAAATTATTCTAAAAGAAATGCTGATAAAGTTACACAATGATTTTGTGGCAGAAGTTTTTAGTTTTGTAAATTAATGCTTTTTAACGCTAAAATCTTCTGGGATAATTTATCATATTTCCTTCTGAGAATATGATATAGTTCCCGAATTTAGTCACTTCCTAGTAATATATTTCAGTAGGAGTACTACTTAGTTCAACATATAGGTTGTCATTTTTGACTGAAAAACGTACTTTGTTTTCCTTCGAGAGCCAACCTAACGCAAGAAGTATCAACGAATTTTTGTAATGTGTTAATTCTTCGATTTCCTGAACCGACATCTTGCCTTTCTCTGACAGATACTGCCAAATAGCTGTGGCGTTTATACGAATATCTTTTCTTAGCATGGCGAATAGTTTTAGTTTGGTTAAATAAAGCTTACCTTATATGTAAATATACTAATTTTAATTGATTAACGTAACAAATAAGCCGCCTAATATTGTTCCAAAACCACAATTTACCCAAGATTCAGACGAAAGGGGATATGTTCCCCAGTAACATGCAAAATAGTACCAATAGATATATGCGGCAATGAAACCGATGAACATACCTATCAGTACAATTTTATTGTGTAATATGAATTGTAATATATCTTTCATTATTGATTAAGCTAAAGAATATAGACCTGCATGACTATTTTCTGTTAGTATAATCGATTCTTCTTGTACACTAGGGAATACGGCTTCTCTAATGGCTCTGGCAAACATATTGTTTATTTTATGTCCCGGACAATTAGCTATAACTTTTCCCTTTATGAAACGACCTACTAAAGCCAAATCACCTACGATGTCTAACAATTTATGCCTGGCCGGTTCGTTTGGATAAAGCAAAGGTTTGTTCATAATGTATCCTAACTTTGTAGAATCTTTTCTCTTTGCACCCAACATGTCTGCTAATAGATCAAACTTTTCTTGCTCTATTGGCTTATCATATATAACAATGGCGTTATCTAAATCTCCACCTTTCACTAAGTCATTATTGAGTAGAGATTCGATTTCTTTTACAAACACAAATGTTCTTGCAGAAGCAAAGTCTTTTGGAAATTCAGACAGATCATGCATTGTTGCATCTTGCCTTTTTAGGAATGTAGAGTTGAATGATATGTGTGATTCTATACTAAAAGAGTCATCAGGGATCAATATCATTGACGATCCGGTGGCTTTATCTACAACCTTAATTTTTTTGCGTTTTATCGAAATATATTCTCTTGCTGTATTCTGTATTTCTGTGCCGACTTCTTTTATTTTACTTACATACAAAATAGAACTTCCATCTAATATAGGGAATTCGGGTCCATCTACATCTATCAGGCAATTGTCTATTTCACATGCATATAATGCAGCCATAGCATGCTCTACCGTGCTTACATTAACATTATTGGCTGATACTACAGTTCCTCTTTGGGTCGCCGTAACGTTTTCTGCCAAAGCATTTATTATCGGTTTTCCCGGCATATCTACACGTCTGATCTTATATCCAAAATTTTCAGGTGCCGGGTTGAATGTGATATGTATATTTAGTCCTGTATGCAATCCTTTCCCTTGTAGGGAAAAACTATTTTTTAAAGTACGTTGATAAACCATAATAATAATTCTTTAATTTTATATTTAGGGAATCTTGATCAGGCATGAGCCTGTAGAATACCCCCCACCGAAGACCGATATACATATTAGGTCTCCTCGTGCTATTTTTTTTATGTTTTGTGCCAATACCAACAAGGCACTTGTTGAGCCGGTGTTGCCTAACTCTTCAATATTAGATAATACCTTTTCTTCGGGTATAGCGAGTTGTTTCGCGACATTCTTTAATATTCTCATATTAGCCTGATGCCCTATAAAAAAGGTTAAATCATCTAACGAATATCCGTTCATTTCGACTATATCCTTCGTGTTTTGCGCCATATATGTGCAAGCCTGTATAAATACATCTTTGCCATGAGGCATTTTCAAACCATCTTCTTTCGGATTAAGATAAACCGCTCTCGAAGCTAACCCTATATGTCCTAATCCTTGTGTTGTGATATCTATAATCTGAGGATCTTTTTCTGAATAGGATTCGGTTGAAAAAAAGTAAGCAGTAGCTCCATCTCCCCACAAATGCCCTGATATGCAATCTGTATCATCTGAATATGTAGAGTTGCGATCGGCGCAGATAAGTAATGCTTTTTCTGCTATCTGCGATGTAAAGAAAGAATATATAATTTCTATAGCATTCAGCCCTGACGAACATGCCGATGATACAAAAAATACTTTTGCATTTGATATATTGTATTTGCGCTGTACATAATGCCCTGTTGTAACAATTGTATCACTAGGCGTATATGATGCAAAAATTATCAGATCTATATCTTCTATATTGTAGGGAAGATCCGGTAATGCCGACTCTATGGCTTTGCTAGACATATAGTCTATCGTTTCTTCCTGCGAAGCTCTTGAACGAGTTAAGATTCCTGTACGTTGATTTATCCAATCACTTGTTAATCCGTTTATTTCGGTGAAGTAATCGTTTGGAATCCTTGTTTTCGGGACGTAACATCCAATTGAGTTAATAAACATATTAGTGTGTTGTTTTATATTATCTACAACTATTTTGCAATCCTACTATAGATAATTTCCATATTAGAGGTTGGAACTAAACCCATAATACGACTTATTTCTTCTCCATTTTTAAGTATCAAAGTACAAGGAACTCCGGATATATTATGCTTTTTATATAATTCGGAGTTCTTATTTACTTCCGATCTGTAAAACTTACTATTCTTGTTTGTTAGCTGATTTATATTGTGCATCATTTTTCCACAAATGTTCGAGTCTTCTTTGTAAAAAATAATAGACACAATCTCAGCAGAATTCTCTATTTCCGACAAATCATATATTTCTTCTATTTGTGCAATTTCATTTTCAATAGAGTATGAGTTCCCGCTTATAGATATTAGTCCTATAATGTTTACCAGAATAAAAAAAAGGACAAATAGTACAACGAAATGCCATGTTTTGAAACGAATTTTTTTTAAATCAAACATTTTTAAAAGAAATTATAGAAATTAGGTTTTATACAAATACCTACTCTTATATTCATTGTATATTGATTGTAGCCGAGCAGACTTTCTCCGTACCCTTGGTAGAAACGAGCAAATAGATACTGGTTCGATCTGTCTGACATTTTAAATGCAGCGGTGAGAGTCGTATTCACATTACCCCATCCTTTTCGCGGATTGATATCTGCTGAAAGCCACCATCGATGTTTATCACTTGTGTAGTTGAACGAAACAAAGCCAAGCCCTCTATAATCTAGCAGATCTTTATTGTTTCCCCCATCCACATATGGAATCCAAACTTCTCCAGAGATATTGAATCGGGCGTTGAAATAATATTTCATTGATAAACTTAAATAGTTCCAGCTTCTGGATTCTTCCTCATCTCGTCCGTTCGATTCATGTTTCAACTGTACAAAGGCGGCACCAACCACTCTGTCTTTATACAATATATACTTTCCAAGCCCTACACCCGGATTATAATTTGTATCTCTGAATGGGCTCGATTGAGCGTATATGTTCCAAAATGATTTTTGTGTATAAGTTAAATACAAGAATGATTTAAAAGGTAAGATACTTCTAGTCAGTCGTTGTCTTATACTCAGCTGGAAAGTTACATCAGCACTGTTTTCTGAAATCTTCTCATCCAGTGGTACCCCGGTAACAAAATAAGTGTCTCTATATACAGCGAATGCAGGCATACGGTCTGCCATTTTTATAGCATCCCTCTCTGATATTTCTAAATGCCTTGGGCGAAAAATATGAGGGTCTTTCATTGCACTGTCGTACTGCTGCCGTATGCTATCGTTACCTAGATACATTAAATCTGTATCATTTTGAGCTAGTAGTGTAACTGATGAAATAATAAGTATTATAAATATATAGCTTCTTAACATGAGGTGATTAGTATTATAAATTGTCTAATGATGAGTAAATAAATGAATTCTCATTTCTGAGCGGTTATCTTGTGATTTCGTTTTCTATGTTGCTGTTTTATAATGAACATTCATTCACATTTCATTGTTCATTAGAGCTATACTTTTATTAGGCTATATAAATAACGCATTACTTCCATCCTCCGATTCATATCCTGCATTACATTAATAGCGAATGAAGAATCGTCACAATCCCTGTCAGAGGTCTCTTTCACACTTGTATTATTAAACAAGATTGCTAAGATATCTATATCTATATCATCTTTAATCTCTCCCGCATTTATACTGTTCCGCATAGCATCTTTCCATGATTCTAAGGATCGATTATTTATTATTCTAAATCGTTCTAAAAATTCAGGATAATGCTTGCCGGCTTGTATTATAAGAGCTGTATAATTTAAGAAGATAGTATGGGTAACACCTGCTCTGGTAAAAGCATTGACAACTATTTTTTGTCGTCTATGCATTACCTCTATAAATTTCTCTAGAGAGTAGGTATGCTTATCCATATTGTGCTGCAGCTTATCGAATATTTTAAAGAAATATTCATCTATTACAGCGTTAAAAAGCTCTTCTTTATTTTTAAAATAGCGATACAAAGCACCCCTAGACATCTGTAATTCTTCTTGTAACACAGATATTGAAGCACTATCATAGCCTTTATTCATGAAAACATCAAAGGCTCTCCTTAATATATATTCTCTACTATATTTCATTATTTGAGTTAAAAATAAAAGGTGTGAACGATCGTTCACATTGCAAAGATCATGATAAAATTTAAAAATGCAATATCTTTTGTGTTAAAAAATATTTTACAAATGCTTAGGTTTGGATATTCAATCTATACGATTATCGCTAATCTTTTTAGTATATAGATTATAATGGAAGATGATTATTTGTCACGATGAAAAATCGTGAATTAAGAAGACATTTAAAAAAAATGTTTGTTAAGAAATTCCATGAATTTGCTTTTATATGATTCGGAGACAGGGATGTATTCTTTTCCGAAAACGATACAATTTCGTTCTATTGTTTTTATTTTGTTCAGATTGACAATAAAAGAACGATGCACTCTCATAAATAATTTACTTGGTAGTTTTTCTTCAAGTGATTGCATACTCATTAAAGAGCTAATTGGTTCTTTTTGACTTTCGAGATGGAATTTCACATAATCTTTCTGGTTCTCTATATACAAAATATTGTCAAAATCTATTTTTTCCATTCTATAACCCGATTTTATAAATATACTTGTTGTAGAATGAGATATATTTGCCATTTTGAACCACTCTAATGCTTTGTTTGTTGCCTGTAAGAAATCTGTGTAATTTATCGGCTTAAGAAGGTAGTCCAAAGCGTTTACGCGGAAGCCTTCAACTGCATATTGATCGTACGCCGTAGTGAAAATAATACGTGTAGATGCGTGTATTGTTTTTGAAAACTCAAGTCCATTAATTTGAGGCATGTTGATATCAAGAAATAGTAGATCTATCTGTCTCTCATTTATTGTACTGATAGCAGCTAGTGCACTATTAAATGTTCCAACTAGCTCCAGATAAGATGTCTTTAAGACGTATGATTTTAGTAAATCAATAGCCAAAGGTTCATCGTCTATTATTATACATTTGAGTGTCATGCTGTTATTTCTATTTTTTTGAAATCTATCTTCAATAATGTAAAGAAGCGATCAGGGCGTCTCTCTGCAATAAATTCATATCTGTCGGGATATAACAACTCCAACCTCTTCGTAAGATTTACAAGTCCTATTCCTGAATTATGAGTTTCCATATTTTCAGCTTTTTCAATCAAGCTATTTTCTACAGTGCATAAAACACCTTTTCCCGCATCAACCAAGATACTTATATTAATGAAGCTATTCTCTCCGTTATTTATTCCGTGTTTAAAAGCATTTTCAATAAGTGTAATAAACATCAGAGATGCAATCAGGTCTTTGCTCTCTGCACTATTTATTTCAACATTCAGCTTTACCATCGAACTAAGACGAAGTCTCATCAAATCTATGTAATTTTTTGTGAATTCCAGTTCTTTATCCAATGGAACAAATTTCTGATCATTGTCATACATAACATATCTCAACAAGTTGCTCAAGCGATGTATGGCATCCTGAGCTCCGTTTTGATCTATAGCAATGAGCGAGTATATGTTATTTAACGTGTTGAATAGAAAATGAGGATTTAGCTGACTTCTAAGATTTCGTAAATCCGCTTCTAATTGTACACTTTTTATTTTCTCGAAGGTTATAGAATCTTTATACCAACGAGCCGTCATTTTTATGGCAACGCTAAGACCAATCAGAAAGAAGATAGACATATAGTCTATAACAAATTTCATTAAAGGAGGTCCTCCGGGACCACCTCTTCGATGATCCTCCATTCGTGGAAAATCTTTTGGATGTTCCTGCATATTGACAGGTATGGAAAAGGCGAGTAGGTCTGATATTGTTGTTTGTAATGCCACAATAATAATGACAAGAACAATATTTATGCTTATATAGGTAATAATCTTACGGTTGAATAGAAACTTCTCTATTAAATATAAATAATTGAAGTAGAATAGTATAGCTAGTAGAGAAATACGTATGCAATAATTGTAAAAAGGTTTGCTATCAAATACCCCTTCTCTTGACATCAGATAGGTAGGAACAATTAAAACAATTGTCCAGATAAGTACATGTGGAAATATTTTTATAAAGTTTCTCATTTTTATTCGTATCTGAGTGCGTCTATAGGGTCGAGGGTTGATGCTTTTTTTGCCGGATACCACCCAAAAAATATTCCGGTAGCGGTACATACTATAAAAGACAAAGCTATAGTATAAACTTGAATATCTATAGGCCATGCTAAAATATTTTTCACAATATATGCACTGCCAATACCAATGATTACACCTATTACGCCTCCTGTAACGCTCAATAATATAGATTCTATAAGGAACTGCATCAATATATCAAATCCCTTGGCTCCGATAGACATTCGCAAGCCTATTTCCCTTGTGCGCTCTGTTACCGATACATACATGATATTCATTATGCCAATACCACCTACAAAGAGAGATATTCCGGCTATACATGCCAGCAAGATAGTCATCATGTCGGTTGTAGAGCTCATCATGGATATTAGTTCCTTTTGCGATCGTACATTGAAGTCGTCTTCCTGATTCCCTGTTATTTTATGTTGTTGTCGCATTATATTCTCTATACTCGAAATGGCTTGATCTGTAGCATCTTCGCTAACCGCCGAAACCGATATGGATTGTATATAAGTTATTGCCAATATACGCTTTTGTACAGTAGTGTAGGGTGATATTATCAGGTCATCCTGATCCATACCCATTGTATTATCCCCTTTTGATGTTAATACACCAATGACTTTGAATGGGATTTTATTGAAACGTATCGATTGCCCTACAGGGTCTTCACCATTGGTAAACAGGTTATCAACTACAGTTTGTCCGATCACGCACACTTTAGCAGATGTCTTCACGTCCGCATCTGTAAACATTTCACCTTGTGCTATTGTGTATTTGCGGATATCAAGAAAAGAAGGATTTACCCCATAAATAGATGTTGGGGCATTATTTGCTCCAAAAATTACTTGCCCCGAAGATTGAACCTCGGGCGATGCCGCAGAAATGAATTCCGCCTGATCTACTATTGCCTGATAATCTTCCAGCTTTAATGTTTGCATGCTGGATGCGCTTTGACGCACACCTCCAAATTGTCCGGTTCCGGGACGTATATTTATCATATTAGAGCCCATTGTAGAGATCTGATCCTGTATACTTTTTTTAGATCCTTGACCTATTGCAAGCATCGTGATAACGGCAGCTACACCGATAATTATACCAAGCATAGTAAGGAATCCCCTAAATTTGTTCCCGCTAAGGGCTCTTAATGCTATTTTAAAAAGATTGATGAAATTCATTTTAATATATCAGTTTTCTACCGGTAATTTAGCCAGAAATTCTTTTGCTGACTGAATATTTGTATTCCTTGTATCTTCCTTGATACGTCCGTCTCGTATAACAATATTGCGACTGCTAAATGCCGATATTTCGAGGTTGTGTGTAACAAATATAATAGTACGTCCTTGAGAGTGTAACCGCTGCATCAGTGATAATATTTCGAACGAAGTACGAGTGTCCAGATTTCCTGTTGCTTCGTCTGCTAATATGATTACAGGCTTGTTTACTAATGCCCTGGCAATGGCTACCCGTTGCATTTGCCCTCCCGACATTTGATTCGATTTATGATTCAGTCGGTCTCCCAATCCTACATCTTGCAAGGCCTTTATGGCTCTCTGATGGCGATCTTTTGCAGATATATCAGGATTGTACATCAATGGTAGTTCTACGTTTTCAACAGCGGTCGTTTTTGCCAGTAAATTGTAAGACTGAAATATAAATCCAATCTTACGATTGCGGAGAGTTGCCCTTTCATTTTTACCCATTTTGCGTACAGAAATCCCATCCAGATAATATTCACCATCCGAGGGGGTATCCAAACAGCCCAGTATATTCAATAATGTAGATTTACCCGACCCGCTTGTACCCATGATTGTAACAAATTCTCCTTCGGATATACTAAAGTCTATTCCTCTCAAAGCATGAACTATTTCATCTCCAACAATATAATTTCGCTTAAGGTTTTCAACTCTTATGATTTCTTTATTCATTACGTTATTTTTTCTTGTTGTCTTCGGGGCGTTTTGGCATAAAAGGGCTAGACTCTCCATTTCCATTTGCTTGTGCTTCAGGTTTATCGCCATTTGTCTTTTGTGCTATTCCGGTTACAATTTCTTTCCCTGCATGTAGTCCTTCTATTATAGCTGTATGTATGCCGTCGGTTTGGCCAATAACAATATGTTTAGGTAATAGCTTGTCTCCTTCCTTTACCCATACTATTTTTTGAGTCTTATTACTAGGATCAACATGATCTTTTTGTTCAGATACCTTTAGCCCTTCTATGTCTTTCATTACTTCGGGAACAGGGTTGAAACGTAAAGCTTTTGATGGAATCAATAGTAAATCCTTTTCTTCCATTGTATAAATGTTTACGTTTGCTGTCAGCCCTGGTTTTAATTTTAGATCAGGGTTGGGTGCATCTATTACAACTTGGTATGTAACTACGTTAGATGTAGTTGTTGCTTCCAGTCTTACCTGCACTACTTTTCCTTCAAATTCGTCTTCGGGAAAAGCATCCACAGTAAAAGATACTCGTTGTCCTTCTTTTACTCCACCTATATCGGCTTCATCTACATTGGCTATTACGCGCATCTTAGTGAGGTCGTTTGCGATGGTGAAAAGGGTTGGCGTACTGAAAGATGCAGCTACCGTTTGTCCTTGTTCTACAGCACGGGAAACAACTACTCCGTCTATTGTAGAAGTAATGGTTGCATATCCAAGATTGGTTTGAGCCTTTAATACGGCAGCTTTGGATGATGTTACAGCAAGTTGAGCCGTTTTGTATGTCGATTCGGCATTTTCCCAATCAACTTTGCTGATTGCTTGTTTTTCCCAAAGGCTTTTTTGCCTCTCATAATTTTTCTTTTGGAGATCCAGATCTACTAGTCTCGATTGAAGTGCTGCATTTGCATTTTCCAGTTCTGATGCGAGTAGGCGTTTATCCAATTCTGCAAGTACTTGTCCGGCCTTGACCTCCGAATTGTAATCCACATATATTTTAGATATTACACCAGAAACCTGTGTGCCTACTTCTACCAGGGTGATAGGTTCTATCGTTCCTGTCGCTGTGACGGCTATAGAAAGATTTCCTTTTTCTACCTTAGCTGTTATTAATGTAGTTATTGTCTTTTTCCCTTGTGGAAATATAAGAAAAGCTATACAACATAAAACGAGTAGTATAGCACCTATTATCAGATATTTTTTGGATTTTCTTTTCATCATTATCTCATTAAAGCGTTAATTCTTGTCCTTGATAGAAATTTAATAATTTCAAACTTAGTAATGCTGTATATTTGGCTTGTAGTAAAGACTGTAAAGCATTGGCATAATTATTTTTTTCGGTAGTGAGTTCTACAGTATTGCGTATTCCTAATGAATATTGCTCTAGTACAAGCTGATAACTCAATTCCGAAGATTTTACTTGATCCTTGGCAGCTCTATACTTGCTTTGCCCCGATACTGCATCCTGATATAAGGTTTCTATCGTCTTTAATAATGTTTTTTCTGTATCTATCAATTCTAGTTGAGCTGTCTGTATGTCGAGCTCAGCCTTTTTTACGTTTGACTTGTTTTGTTTATTATCGAAAATAGGCACACTAAGTGTAAGCCCTATAGACTGATTGAAATTTCGTCCTATTTGTGTAGCAAAAGAGGGGGAATTATTAAATATATTACCCGTACCTATACTTCCTGTAACAGAGATAGTAGGTAGATAGCCTGCCTTTGCAGATGATTTACTGAGATTAGCCAGCTGGATATTTAATTTACTATTTGCTACTTCGGGCATTATATTCAGAGATCTTCTGTAGACTTCATATTTCGAAGGAATAAATAATAGTATATCCTCGTCATTTATCTCTGGAAATACAATGTCTATATCTTCATCATAATCTAATTCGAGCAATTGCTTCAGTTGTAATTTGTAACTTTCGTAAGAGCTTTGTGCTTGTACCAGATTGTACTTATCGGAGCTATATTGAGCTTCCACTTGAGCATATTCACTGTGTGTAATACTTCCCGCATCAAGAAACTCTTTGCTCTGTTTCAATTGCTCTTCGTCCGACGCTACAATATTTTCATTATTTTTTATAGACTCTCTACTATATAAAATTTGTAAATAAGCCTGTGTAATAGCTATCTCTGTCTGATTCTGGATATTTTCCGTATTCAGGCTTTGAGCTTCTTTTTTTAGTTGAGCTTGTTTGATGTTATTTTTATTCTTTCCGCCATTGTATAATGTCCAGTTTGCATTTAATGTATATTGCCCATTGAACAATCCTTCATAATGATAATCTCCGGCACCATCCGGTGACTGAGAGTTTGTGTATCGCTGCGAAATACTTCCGCTTAAACTCGGAAACAATGCAGCCTTCGATTGCGAAATATCCACATTGTAACTTTCTGTAGTAATAATGGACTTCTTTACTTGAATATTTTCTTGTCTGGCATAGTCTATGCATTCTCTTAATGTCCATTTTTTTTGAGAGAAAGCAGCAACCGGAATGAAGAGTCCGGTTACTGCCATTACTAAACCTAACAAACTTTTAGTAAAATAAATGCTCATGTTTAAATTTTATCTTAATGTTTTCAAAACATTCCGTCTGGTGATTCTTCTGGAGCTGTACCTTCGTTAGGCATCCCTGAAGGGCGTTGATCCCGATTCTCATCGAGTCTCCTTCTGGGTGGTTCGCGGAACTCCACGCTTTGTTTCTTTTCAGCAAATATGTGGTATTGTTCGGCTGTAAGTATAGACTTGTACTTTTTGTCGTATTTCTCTTGTTTAGTCTTAATCTTCTCGTCTGTTTTACTTATTTTTTCTGTAAGTTTTAATCTTTCTTTATTCGCTATTCCGGGATTCTCTGATCTCATTTTTAGCTCTTGTTTCTCTTGCATCAATTTGAAGATATCCTTCCGTTCATCCGAAATCGTTTTACTCAATTTCTCTCGTTGTTCAAGGGTTAGGTTCGGAATATCAGGTATACCCATAATAAAAAAGCTCTCGTCTCGAGAATTACCTTGATGCATAGGGGCATGGCCTTCCCCTCGTCCTTTGCCTCCTCCGGGAGGTCTTCCTCCTCCCATACCACCCATAGAGCTTTGTGCAGCAAGACTACCACATACTATAGCAAGGGATGTTATCAGTAATATTTTCCTCATTTTGTTTCTCTTTTTTCTCAAAAGTATATCTGAGGATTTCGCTATACAATGGTAATCGATGAATAAGTCTGTTTTATCGACAAATAGATCATCTTTAGGTCTAATCTGTTGGCTAGTTTAGATATTGATGCATCGTAACTAAAATGAAACGTTTTCTTGAACTAAACTTATTGAGGGTGTAGTTCTCTTGTAACAAAAATGTAAGTGATTTGCAATGTAAAATATCAAATAAATATATGTTTAAAATTGACTATTCAGTGAAAAAGAAGAACCGCAACTTACTAAAATCAATGTTGCTTGTATTTACGTTATTATCAATAACTACACTTTCGGGTCAGACCATTCTTACCGGAAGTATTATAGATGCAAAAACAAAAGAATCTCTACCGGGAGTTACCATTTCTGTTAAGAACACAACAATAGGTGCTATTTCTGACGAAGATGGAAAATATGAGTTGAAGCTTACTCCGGGGAAATATACCATCGTAACTTCTTACATTTCATATCAACCATTAGAAATTACAGATGTAGAGATCAAGAAAGGAGAGCCCACGGTAGTAGATATTCCCATGATAGAAGCATCGCATACATTAGGCGAAGTATATGTTGTAGCCTTGGGACGTATAAATTCCGAAGTGTCTTTACTGAGCTCTATACGAAAGTCGAATGCAGTAGTCAGTGGAGTATCCTCACAGCAAATTGCAAAAAGTCAGGATAGAGATGCATCGGAGGTGATAAGACGTATTCCCGGCATATCTATTATAGATGATAAGTTTGTTGTTGCCAGAGGGCTTTCTCAAAGATATAATAATGTATGGGTAAATAATAGTACTATACCAAGCTCTGAAGCAGATAGCCGATCTTTCTCATTCGATATATTGCCAAGCTCACAGATAGAAAATATTATGATTGTAAAATCTCCGCAACCGGAGCTACCGGCTGACTTTTCGGGAGGTTTCATTAAAGTAGAAACAAAAGGAATTCCGAATGAAAACTCTATACAAGTCAGTTACGGAGCGGGTATAAATACGCAAACTCAATTTAAGGATTTTAAATATAGTAAAGGTAGTGCAACAGATTTTCTTGGATTTGATAACGGTATGAGAAGTCTTTCGAGTGCATTTTCATCGGGACGTATAGATAATGATAATTCTCAGCAAGTAACAGATCTTACCCAAAACGGATTCAATAACGATTGGCTTGTAAAAAACAAAAAACCATTACCCGATCAGCGTTTAGGTTTTGTTATCAACCGAAAATATACAGGTGCGAATAACAGTATGTGGGGGCTGATAGCTGCTCTGAATTATAGCAATACAAGCAAGACTTTTACCGATATGGAAAACTCCCGATATGGAGTCTATGATTCGGACAATGATAAACCATATTTTACATTTAAGTATAAAGACAATCAGTATAACAATGATGCAAGGGTAGGGGCTTTGGCTAACCTGATATACATGCCGAACGATAAGCACCATTTCGAATTTCGAAATATATTGAACCAAATAGGTAAAAATAGATATACTGAGCGTGAAGGGTATCAAAATACAAGTGGTTTCTATGGGCAACGAAAAGCAGAATATATCTATAGCAGTCGTCTTGCTTATTCGGCGCAATTCGCAGGGAAACACACCTTGACTGAAAAAGATAAACTGGATTGGGTATTAGGCTTTTCTTACAGTAATAGAAATCAACCCGACAGACGTATTATCAATTGGGAGCAAAATGGTTATCCGGGTGATGCTCATTATATGGAATATCAAATCGATCAAAATGATATAACACGTGACTATAACAAACTAAACGAATATAATTATTCCTTTTCTGCCAATTATACACATGATTTCTCTTTTGATAATGGATTTAAACCGTCTATAAAAGCAGGTGTATATGGAGAGTATAGAGATCGGAATTACAATACACGCTATTTTAAATATCGCTGGATTCCTGAGAATCTCGATGAAGATTTTGGATATAAAGATGTTTATACTCAAATGCTGATCCCCCAAAACTATGGAGCAACTAAGCTGTATGTTTATGATGATACCGATCGATTAAATGATTATTCGGGAACAAATACACAGGCTGCAAGCTATATCGGCTTCAATATTCCACTGAATAAATTGAATATTTATACCGGAGTTCGCTTAGAGCACAACAAAATGTCTTTGAAAAGCTATACAACAATATCAGGAGATAAATCAAAAACATCAGATTATAACTATACAGATATATTTCCTTCATTGAATGCTTCTTACAATTTGTCTAGCGATCATTTGGTAAGATTGGCTTATGGACGATCTACAAACAGACAGGAATTTAGAGAAATATCATCTTCGTCATACTATGACTTCGATTTGTTCAGTTTTGTTTCGGGTAATCCTGATTTAAAACCTGCATATGTCAATAATTTTGACTTAAGATATGAGTTTTATCCTTCCAACTCAGAAATCTTCTCGGTAGCTCTATTTTACAAAAACTTTACGAATCCGATAGAATGGACTTATCTCGATGGAGGTGGAACATATATCTATACGTTCAAAAATGCGGATAATGCGGATAATTATGGTATTGAAGTAGATATAAAGAAAAGTTTAGATTTTATAGGGCTTAACAACTTCTCTTTGATCTTCAACGGATCTCTGATAAAAAGCGAGGTAAAGTTTAAAGAAAGAAGTAGTGCCAACTACGACCGCCCTATGCAAGGTCAATCTCCTTATCTGGTAAATACAGGTATTTTCTATCAGAATGAAAAATTGGGAATTAATGCAACGGCGCTCTATAATATAATTGGGAAACGTATAGTTGGTATTGGCCGTGTATCTACTACTTCGGGTGGATCTGTGAACAATGATATTCCTGATATGTATGAGATGCCAAGAAGTGTGGTAGACTTTATTATAACTAAAAAATTCGGGAAGCATTTTGAGCTGAATGCAGCAGTAAAAGATATACTTGCCGCAAAAGTAAAGTACGCTCAATTTCCTAAGTTCATAGATGCAGATGGCAATACACAGGAAAGAGAACAAATAACAAAAGAATTTAAGACCGGACAAAATATATCATTAACAGCTAGATACTCTTTTTAAACAAACAAATTATAAATAAGAAAGTAATACATTTTAATAATATGAATATGAAGACATTAAATTTATTTGGAAAATTATTTTTAGTCGCATCTATTGCTATTCTATCAGCTTGTTCTGATAATGGTAATGATGATCCAACAGTAGATCCGTCTAAAGAGCAGATCTTATTTAACAATGGTACCGAAATAGGCAATGGTGAGCAGGAATTTAGCATAAAAGAGAGCCATACACTAGCCAAAGGTACTTATGTGTTGAAAGGTTGGGTATACATCGAAGATGGTGCTACGCTGACTATCGAACCGGGTACTATTATCAAAGGTGATAAAAATACAAAAGCAGCAATTATAGCAAAAAGAGGCGGCAAGCTAATCGCCAAAGGAACAGCTTCTGCACCTATTGTATTTACTTCTAATCAGGCGGCAGGAAGCCGTAAGCCGGGAGACTGGGGAGGTATTATACTTTGCGGTAGAGCAAAAAATAATATTGATATCGTGGATGGAATGCAAATAGAAGGTGGAGTAAATGCCAAACATGGCGGTAATGACGATAATGATAACTCTGGTATAATCAGCTATGTGAGAATTGAGTATGCCGGATTTCCTTTTGCAACAGACCAAGAGATCAATGGTTTGACAATGGGTTCTGTAGGTCGTGGTACACAAATAGATCACGTGCAAGTATCTTACTCTAATGATGACTCTTTCGAATGGTTTGGCGGAACTGTAAATGCTAAATATCTTGTAGCATATCACGGATGGGACGATGATTTCGATACAGATAATGGTTATTCAGGTAATCTTCAATTCCTTTTAGGTGTTAGAAATCCTCAAATTGCAGACCAATCTTTATCTAATGGTTTCGAATCAGACAACAATGCGAATGGTACAACGGACGAGCCATATACAAAAGCTGTATTTAGTAATGTGACGCTAATCGGGCCAATCGGACAAACTACAGATTTTGCTAATACAACTCAATACATTACAGGCAATGGGGTAAATCCGAATAATGGGTCGAGACTCGGTGTATTCCAAGCTGCAATACAAATTCGTCGCAACTCTCGTTTGAATCTTTTCAACTCTGTTGCTACAGGCTATCCGGTAGGTTTAATATTAGATAACCAAAAAGGAACTACTCAAAAATGGGCTGAAGACGGTATTATTAAATTGCAGAACAATGTTTTTGCAGGTATGGGAGTACTTGGAGCTGACATTAACAAACAATCTCCGACATGGACAGATCAATTGTCAACAAATGGAACATCTATAACAGACGAAACAAAAGCATCATTCTCAAGTACATTCTTTAAACTTTCAGCTAATAATAATAAAGTTTTGACTAGTGTTTCAGACCTGAAATTGAAACAACCAAATAGTAAAGCGGGTAGTCCTAACTACGGTCCTGTTTCAGGCAGCCCTGTACTCGGATTAGCTTCATTTACAAATGCTTCGTTATCAGATTCATTCTTCACTAAAGTAACCTATTCAGGTGCCTTTGCCAGTGACTCTAGCAATGATAATTGGTTGCAAGGATGGACAAATTTTGATCCTCAAAACACTACTTACTAATAATAACAGAAATTTTCAAAATGAGAAAAGGCCGGATGTGAAAAACATTCGGCTTTTTATGCTTAATATTGGGGATACCAATAAGTATATAAGTGCATAAAATAGAAGAGAATGCAGCGTATATTCTCCTTTCTTAACACGATTCTGTAATTGCATTGTTTTAACAAAGAGAAATTATATCAGGGTAATATTAACCCTTAAATTGATACTTTAATCATATCTTTGTGTCTTTAAATCCATAATTTTTAACCATAAAAAGGAGATTATGTCTACATACACAGAAGATAACCGCAAGGTCACTACTCGTCGCCTGATAGAAATGAAACAGCGTGGCGAAAAAATTTCAATGCTTACAGCGTACGATTTTTCAATGGCATCTATCATCGATCAGGCAGGAATGGATGTTATCTTAGTTGGTGACTCAGCCTCTAATGTAATGGTTGGTAATGTTACTACTCTTCCGATGACGTTGGAACAAATGATTTATCATGGGCGTTCTGTCATGAATGCCGTTAAACGGTCTTTAGTTGTTGTTGACATGCCCTTCGGTACAGTGTCAGGTAATCCATTAAAGTCTCTGGAATATGCAATCCGCATGATGAAAGAAACCGGAGCCGATGCTATTAAAGTAGAGGGTGGAGAAGAAGTTATCTCGGATATCAAGAAGATAATCGATGCCGGTATTCCAGTAATGGGGCACTTAGGGCTTATGCCACAATCTATAAATAAATATGGTACGTATAATGTGAGAGCAAAAGATCAGACGGAAGCAGATAAGCTGCTAAAGGATGCTCTTAAACTTCAGGAAGTAGGTTGTTTTGGTGTCGTATTAGAAAAGATACCTACAGAGCTGACAAAACAAGTCACATCAAAACTATCAATTCCTACTATCGGTATAGGGGCGGGACCTCATGCTGACGGACAGGTCTTAGTGGTACATGATATGCTTGGGATAAATAAAAATTTCTCTCCTAAATTTTTACGTCGTTATGCAGATTTACATTCCGTAATGACTGAGGCCGTTCAGAATTATATCAAGGATGTGAAGACTTCTGATTTCCCGAATGAAGACGAAAGTTATTAGAGCGTGATCTCTGTTGCAGAGTATAGCTAATGTATTGAATAATATATATATATATAAGGAATTGACAAATAAATGAAGGTTTGTATTGCAGAAAAACCAAGTGTTGCAAGAGAGATAGCAAGTATTTTAGGAGCGAATGCTCGTAAAGATGGTTATTTTGAGGGCAATGGCTATCAGGTGACATGGACCTTCGGACACTTCTGTACGCTTAAAGAGCCGCACGAATACACCCAAGAATGGAAGAAATGGTCTCTGTTCGTATTACCAATGATCCCTCCTCGTTTTGGTATAAAAATTATTGATAATGATGGTGTTAAGAAGCAATTCTCGGTTATTGAAACCTTAATCTCCCGAGCTGCTGAGGTTATAAATTGTGGGGATGCCGGACAGGAAGGAGAATTAATTCAACGTTGGGTATTACAAAAAGCTCAATGCAAAGTTCCTGTAAAACGTTTATGGATATCATCATTGACAGAGGATTCGATACGCGAAGGGTTTAACAATCTTAAAGAAGAGCAGGTCTTCGATAAGCTTTATGAAGCCGGATTGTCCAGAGCAATAGGCGATTGGCTGTTAGGTATGAATGCCACCCGATTATATACCGTAAAGTATGGACAAAATAGATCGGTACTGTCTATCGGACGAGTGCAAACACCTACATTGGCACTAATTGTCAACCGTCAACTCGAGATTGAGAACTTTAAGCCAGAACCTTATTGGGAGCTAAAAACAGTATATAGAGAAACAACATTCTCTGCAACAAAAGGACGGTTTCTGGTCAAAGAAGAAGGTGAAAAGTTTCTTGAAGAAATAAAGCAAGCTGATTTTGAAGTAACGGATGTATCAGTTAAGAAAGGAGAAGAGGCACCTCCACGCTTGTTCGACCTTACTGCTCTACAGGTGGAATGCAATAAAAAGTATGCATTCTCGGCAGAAGATACATTAAAGACGATACAGTCATTGTATGAAAAGAAACTGGTGACATATCCTCGTGTTGATACTACATTCCTTAGTGATGATATTTATCCTAAAATTCCTGCTATTTTACGAGGAATAAGTGGATATGAAGAACTTGTGAAGCCTTTATTGGTATTGGCAAAGATTCCGAAATCAAAAAAGGTTTTTGATAACAGTAAAGTTACCGATCACCACGCTATTATACCTACAGGTGTAAGGGCGAATGCGATAGCAGGTAACGAACAAAAGGTTTATGATCTTATAACAAGGCGTTTTATTTCAGCTTTTTATCCAAATTGTAAAATAGCAACTACGACCGTTCTGGGTGAAGTAAATAAAATAGAATTTAAGGTAACGGGCAAACAAATTCTGGAACCCGGCTGGCGAGTAGTATTTGAAAAGCAAGTAGAAAATCAGGATGAAAAAGAAGAGGATGCCGATGATAACATACTGCCTGCTTTCGAAAAAGGAGAATCAGGACCTCATATCCCAGCCTTGAATGAAAAGTGGACTCAGCCACCTAAATATTATACCGAAGCAACTTTATTGCGGGCTATGGAAACGGCCGGAAAACTTGTGGATGATGACGAGTTACGTGATGCTCTAAAAGAAAATGGTATAGGTCGTCCTTCTACACGGGCAGCAATAATAGAAACATTGTTTAAACGGAACTATATCCGCAAGGAACGAAAGAATCTGTATGCTACTCAAACAGGGGTTGAGCTTATTGGTACAATCAAAGAAGAGCTGCTCAAATCAGCCGAACTAACCGGAATCTGGGAGAAAAAGTTACGTCAGATAGAACGAAATGAATATGATCCTCGTCAGTTTATCGACGAACTCAAGCAAATGCTAACCGAGATTGTAGCCAATGTGAAAAATGATTGGGGTACGACTATAACAATACAAGAAGCCGTAAAAGAAGAGGCAAAATCAACAAAGAAACCGACTAAGGAAAAGAAAACCAGCGATAAAAAAACAACCCCAAAGCCTAAGAAAGAAAAGAAAACCGAATCTAAAAATAGCGAGCCTCTATCTTGTCCGTTGTGCAAAGTCGGTAAAATATTGAAAGGGAAAACGGCTTACGGATGTTCTGAGTGGAAACAGGGCTGTACCTTCCGTTTGACCTTTGATGAAGTTGGTGATAATTTGACTGATGATGAACTAAAAGCAATATTTGAAACGAAATATAAGTCTTAGTTTCTATTCTATTAATCGATCATATATAAAAAGAAAGAGCTATCATCCATTGATAGCTCTTATTTTTACCTTAAGTTTTAATTACTTTTTCTTATCTGCAGCAGCTTTGTCTTTGCAACAAGCTTTTTTATCTCCGTCTTTTGTACAAGCTTTTTTGTCGGCAGCAGCTTTGTCTTTACAGCATGCTTTCTTTTCTCCGTCTTTAGTACATTCTGTTTTTGATTTAGGACAATCTTTTTTAGGTGCTTTGTCTTGAGCCATTACACTTGTTGATGCAATTAAAGCTAAACACATAATTGCCGACATGATCATTTTTTTCATACTTTGTACGCTATTAAGTGAATATTAATATTTTGTTTGAATACAAATATAATAGCAAATCAAATAGAATTTAATTAACTAAAGTTAAATTTGATAATCAAATACAGTAACTATTCCTAATTAATATTCAAAACGACCAAATTCACTATCGATAAGCAGTTCTGTCTTGTCCGACTTCTCAACGTATCCCACAATTTGAGCATCAATGCCGAAAGACTTTGATATATCGATTACTGCCTCGGCGTATTCCGAAGGTAAGTATATTTCCATACGATGCCCCATATTGAATACTTTGTACATTTCTTTCCAATCGGTTCCCGATTGTTCTTGTATCAGTTTAAATAAAGGAGGCACAGGGAACAAGTTGTTCTTTGTTATCTTTACTTTATCTACAAAGTGGAGAACCTTTGTTTGTGCTCCTCCCGAACAGTGTACCATACCATGTATCACCGGGCGTAATTTATCTAATATTTGCTTGATAACTGGTGCATAAGTACGAGTAGGAGAGAGAACCAGTTTACCGGCATCAATTCCTAATCCTTCGATCATATCCGTTAATTTCATATTGCCTGAATAAACCAAATTGGACGGAATAGACGAATCGTAGCTTTCAGGATACTTGGTTGCTAAATAGTTAGCAAATACATCATGGCGGGCAGATGTTAATCCGTTGCTACCCATACCGCCATTGTACTCTTTTTCGTATGTGGCTTGTCCGTATGAAGATAGACCTACAATAACGTCACCATCCTGTATCTTGTTGTTAGATATTACATCCGATTTTTTCATACGGCAGGTAACCGTACTGTCTACTATTATTGTACGCACGAGGTCGCCTACATCGGCAGTTTCGCCTCCGGTAGGATATATATTTACTCCTAGTGACGATAATTCTTCACAAAGATCGTTTGTTCCCTGTATAATAGCTGAGATTACTTCGCCCGGAATCAGCATTTTATTACGTCCTATAGTAGACGACAATAGAATGTTGTCTGTAGCTCCTACACACAGGAGGTCGTCTATATTCATTATCAATGCATCTTGTGCAATACCTTTCCAAACCGACAGGTCGCCGGTTTCTTTCCAATACATATACGCTAACGAAGACTTTGTTCCTGCTCCGTCGGCATGCATAATATTGCAGTATTCGGCATCACCGCCTAATATATCGGGGATTATTTTACAAAAAGCCTTAGGGAATATTCCTTTATCGATGTTTTTTATAGCATTATGTACATCTTCTTTCGATGCTGAAACGCCACGCTGGTTGTATCGTTGGTCACTCATTATTATATGAATATATTTAAGCTGCAAAGTTAATAAAATAGAGGTAATATCGAAATAAGAAATACAGTTCTAATTTCTGCAACTATATAATGCTATATATTATTCTGTTTTAGATGAGAATTGAATAAAAAATGAGAAGAAATTAAGTGTATACTTCGGTGTAAATTTTATCTTTGTTGGAATAATAAAAAAGACTTTAATGCAAGAAGAAATATTTCCCCTGGTAGATGAACAAGGCATTGTAGTTGGGCAAGCACCACGTAGTGTCTGTCATGATGGGTCAAAGTTGTTACACCCTGTAATTCATCTCCACATCTTTAATTCTAAAGGTGAATTGTATTTACAAAAACGTTCTGCGACAAAAGATGTACAGCCCAATAGATGGGATTCATCTGTAGCGGGGCATATAGATTTGCACGAAACACCCGAAAATGCAGCATTGCGCGAGGCCTCCGAAGAATTAAACATATCGGATATTAAGCCTCACTATATAACAAAATATATTATAGAGACGGATAGGGAACGTGAATTAAGCTATTGTTATTGCGCTATATACGATGGAAGTTTTAAGCTAAATATGGAAGAACTTGCCGACGGACGGTTTTGGACGATCGATGAGATACAAAAAGAGTTGGGTAAAGATGTATTTACCTTAAATTTTGAATCCGACTTCAGGTTGTTCCTACACAAAGGCTCTCAAAATATAGCTCAACAGTAGTCTTAATCTAGTTGATATACTTGATGACTTGCTGTATATCTGAAAAATCTGAAATTATAAAATCAGCTTTACCTTGAAGTTCATTTTCGGGAATTGTAGTGGAAACACCTACAACACGCATTCCTGCATCTTTGCCCGCTCGTATTCCATGAAAAGAATCTTCGAATACAACGCATTCTGAAGGAGATACATTCAGGTCTTCCGCAGCTAACAGGTAGCATGCCGGATTAGGTTTACCTTTGGTTATGCGTGCCGCTGTAACTTCGGTATCGAATATCTCAGATAAATTTAAAATATCCAAAGCACGTTTCATTTTGAAGTCCTGCGAACTGGTTACCAATCCTATTTTATAGTTATTGTTTTTCAGATACTCAATAAACTCCATGACACCGTCTACCAATGGAAAGTCCATTTGTAATTCGAATTCGCCTAATTCTTTCTCTACTGTTTTTACTTCTTCTTTGGGTAAGTGGCTAAAATATTTTTTTAATATGTCCGGACTAGTTGTTCCTTTTACTTTCAAAGCAAAATTTTCGATACCCAGATTATATTTTTCGCCTAATGCATCAATGTATATATCATATTGAGGTTCGGTATTGGCTATTACCCCATCAAAGTCAAACAGTACGGTTGTTATTTTTGTCATATTTCAATATTATTTCTTCTTTTCCGCTGCAAAGGTAAGGTTTTAAATCGTCATTAACAATTAGCGTTTGACTTGTAAAGAGTTACTATATTTTTTTGTCTAAAATATCTATAATAAAGTACTGTTACGATTGAACCCTAAATTCAATTATATCGCCTATTCCTTACATAATGTATAGCAGAAAAGTGACAATAATAATTATATAAAAAAGTGTCACCTTTGTCACCTTTTGTTATGTAACTGTTTGGAATATATCGTATTGTGGGATATTTCGAATTGTCACTTTTCTGCTATACATTATATAAAGAATGTCAGAAAAGTTACCATTAAAGTACAATTAATGGTTATTCGCTAAAGAATCGGTGTTGTAAAAAAGCTTCTTTATTTATTTTATTTATATTTTTGTATATTTGATTGTTTAAGATGAGAAGAATATTCCTGATAGGATATATGGGCGCTGGAAAAACCACAGCAGGGAGAGAGCTTGCAAAAGAGCTCGATCTTGAATTTGTTGATTTAGACCACTTCATACAGGCTCGCTATCAAAAAACAGTAGGACAGATTTTTGCAGATGTTGGAGAAAGCGAATTTCGCAATATTGAAAAGAGCGTTCTGAAAGAAGTAGGTGAGTTCGAAGATGTCGTAATATCTACCGGAGGAGGGACACCTTGCTTTTTTGATAATATAGACTATATGAATAAAGTAGGTACAACCATTTATTTGAAAGCATCGGCTGATGTGCTGGCTTCCCGATTGAATGATTGTAAAGATAAACGCCCTCTGATAAAAGATAAAAATGAGGAGGAACTTCTAAGGTTTGTAACAGATACCCTAGAGAAAAGAGAGCCTTTTTATTCCAAAGCTAAAATTATATATGAAACTGAGGTGTTGGTCACTCGTGAAGATGTAAATGAGTATGTTCGGAAATTAATAAAATTATTATGAACTTAAGTCTGATTCGTTTTTTAGCAGGTATTACTTTATTATCCTGTATTATTTCACTCTCTGCCCAAGAAAAGCAATATAGTTTCAATAAAGATAAATCGAAATTGACTCTCATTGTTGAAAAAGAAAACACAAAATTATTAGTAGTAAAAAATAATGTAAAAAGAAGAGGTCTTCCGCTCAAAGAAGCTAAGATTTATACATTAGATATAGCTTCCGACACAGTTGGCACATGGTCAGTATTGCCTACAAAAGAAAATGTTTGGAAATTGTCTTTTGATATTCCCGATGCCAAAGGTTTTTATATAGGATTTGATGATTTTTATTTACCGGAAGGGTCTCAATTATATGTATATGAAAAAAGCAATGTGAAAAATGCTATTGTATACAAACATGAAGATAATCCTCAAGGAGGAGCTTATTCTATCGAAAATCTGAAAGGAGATAATGTCGTATTAGAATATGTTGCACCACAAAATCTAGGAATTCCACGATTGCATATATCCGATGTAGGGTATAAATATGTTGATGAACAAGGCGACCCTATCAGTGGCTTTGATAACACATCTAATTCTTGTATGGTAAATATAAATTGTGCAGAAGGCGGCTTTTGGAAGAATCAGAAAAAAGGAGTACTGCAGTTGCGTGTCAAAAGAGGAGGTAGTACTTATCTTTGCTCGGGTACGTTAATTAATAATACGAGTGAAGATAAAACGCCTTATGTGTTAACTGCATATCATTGTTTTGAATACTTATCGTCGTCAATAATATCTAATACTGAATTCTTTTTTGATTACGAGACTCCCGAATGTGAAATAGAAAACAGACCCAACTATAAATATCATAAAGGCGCAAAGCCATTGGTACTTAATTCAATTGATGATGGTTCTGACGGCGCTCTGCTTAAGTTGTCTGAGCCAATTCCCGATACATGGGATGTATACTACAATGGCTGGGATAGAACAAATGATGGCGCAAGCGTAACAGGTGGAGCTGTAATTCATCATCCTCTGGGAGATGTGAAAAAAATCTCTCTATTTAATAAGTCTCTAACTTCGGGGAAATGGGATCCGGACTCTGAAGACGAACCAGATGGTACTCAATGGATTGTAAATTACTATAAAGGCGCAACTGAGGGAGGTTCTTCGGGTGCTCCTCTATTTAACCAAAACGGTTATGTGGTAGGCACATTATCCGGAGGTGAAAGCAATTGTTCAAATTTGGGATTAGCTGATTCTTTTGGTAAATTTTGGTTTCATTGGGATCAGTACTATGATTCGGATCAACATATGTCTAAATATTTAGATCCCAATAATACAGGTGCTACTAAGTTGAAGGGGTTGAGTTCGCTTGGAACCAATGATCCAAATCCTGATCAACAGCCGGAATTCCTCGTATATTTTAAAGGTGATGTCTTGCGCATATATGCTAAAGATATATTAAAGAAAGTAAGTATTGCAGACTTAAACGGACGAATATTGTATACTAAAACCACAGGTTTTGATTCTTCTATATTTGAAGAAACGTTCTATGGATGGCGTCCGGGAGTATATATTGTCTCTGTGGATGTTTCGGGAAGATCTACGAAGTCGTTAAAAGTAATGAAGTAAAAGAAGAAAGATTCAATAATAAAATGGCTAAAACCAAAACAGTATATGTTTGTAACAACTGTGGAAATGATTCTCCTAAATGGCTAGGGAAGTGCCCTGTATGTGGAGAATGGAATACCTATGTCGAAGAGATTGTCACTAAAGAAAGCTCATCGAGAGGGAATTCCAACTTATTTGAAACATCTAAGGCGAAGCCCTTATTATTGAAAGAAGTAGAAACGGGAGAAGAACCTCGTATAGACTTGCACGATGGAGAATTGAACCGTGTGCTTGGAGGAGGACTGGTTCCCGGTTCATTGGTGCTGATTGGTGGTGAACCGGGCATCGGAAAGTCGACACTCGTTTTACAAACAGTCTTAGGGCTGAGAAAAATAAAAACATTATATGTTTCGGGAGAAGAGAGTGCCAGGCAATTGAAATTACGTGCCGATCGTATAAACTCCAATAGTGAGAACTGTTTTATCGTATGTGAAACAAATCTCGAACAGATATTCGTACATATACAAAATCTGAAACCGGATTTTGTTATCATAGACTCTATACAGACAATCTTCACAGAAACAGTAGAATCGTCTCCGGGTAGTGTATCTCAAGTCCGTGAATGTTCGGCTTCAATACTTAAGTTTGCTAAAGAGACAGGAACCCCTGTGGTTCTTATCGGGCATATAAATAAAGAAGGAAGTATTGCCGGACCAAAAGTGCTGGAGCATATTGTAGATACAGTACTGCAATTCGAAGGAGATCAGCATTATATGTATCGTATCTTGCGAAGTATAAAAAACCGTTTTGGGAGTACTGCCGAACTCGGTATTTACGAAATGAGACAGAATGGGCTTCGTGAAGTTAGTAATCCGTCTGAATTGCTGTTAACTCAGAATCACGAAGGGCTGAGCGGTGTTTCTATTGCCGCAGCTATAGAAGGAATACGTCCGTTTCTTATAGAAACTCAGGCTTTGGTAAGTACTGCTGCTTATGGGACTCCTCAACGTTCGGCTACAGGTTTTGATCTGCGACGGATGAATATGTTACTTGCGGTATTAGAGAAAAGAGCAGGTTTTAAGCTGATACAAAAAGATGTATTTCTTAATATTGCAGGAGGGCTTAGAGTAAATGACCCCGCAATGGATTTGTCTGTAATCAGTGCGGTACTGTCTTCAAGCTTGGATATTTCCATCGAGAAGCATGTTTGTATGACTGGCGAAGTGGGCTTGTCGGGTGAAATACGTCCCGTAAACCGTATTGAACAAAGAATATTGGAAGCAGAGAAGCTGGGCTTTTCTAAGATACTTGTTCCTCAAAATAACCTGAAAGGATTTACCTCGAAAGTGAATATTGAGATCGTGCAAGTACGAAAAGTAGAAGAAGCTTTCAGGCAGCTATTTGGATGAAAATATAACGATATGACATATCTTTTTTGCTTATTACGTTATTTGGTGGTTTGATAAGGTGTCTCTCCCGTTATATTGCAACTGATAAAGAAAAGGATAAAAGAATAGTTTAGAATGAATTACGAAGAAACACTAGAATACTTATATAATCAATTACCTGTTTATCAAAAAGTAGGAGGTACTGCCTATAAAGAAGGATTGGACAACAGTCTATCTCTCGATAAATATTTTTCACACCCTCATACCAAGTATAAGACAATTCATATTGCAGGAACAAACGGAAAAGGTTCTACCTCACATTTATTAGCCGCAGTTTTGCAACAATCAGGATATAAGGTTGGACTATATACTTCTCCTCATCTAGTTGACTTCAGAGAGCGTATCCGTGTAAATGGTGAGAAGATATCGAAACAATATGTTTTGGATTTTGTAACAAAACACAGAGAAGCTTACGAACCGATACAGCCTTCTTTCTTTGAATTGACGATGATGATGGCTTTTCAGTATTTTGCCGACACGAATGTTGACATTGCTATTATAGAAGTCGGACTCGGAGGAAGACTGGATAGTACTAATATTATAACACCGATTTTGAGCATAATCACCAATATTAGCTTCGATCATATGCAGTTTTTGGGTAATACACTAGAGAAAATTGCGGCTGAAAAAGCTGGTATAATCAAGAAAGATATTCCTGTTATTATTGGTGAAGCCGAAGAGGATGTCCGCAAAGTATTTGACGATACAGCAAAGAGAGTAGGGGCTCCGATTGTTTTTGCAGAAGATGAAAAACTAATACACTCAAGCTTGCGTACTGCCAGTGGGTGGTTGTATGATACAAAATACTATCAGCAACTCAAAGGTGAACTTTCGGGTTATGCCCAGATAAAAAATACGGCGACAGTACTATGTGCTATACGTGAACTTCAAAAGCAGGGCTATATAATACCATCGAAGGCCGTATATAATAGTTTTGCCTATGTGAATGAATATACCGGACTGATGGGACGCTGGCAAATATTACAAGATTACAATCCCAAAATTGTATGTGATACAGGGCATAATGAAGCCGGAATGAAATATATATCGGAACAGCTTGTGAATGAGCGTTATGATACCTTACATATTATTCTAGGTATGGTAAATGATAAGGATATTTCTTCCGTATTATCCTTACTCCCTAAAAAAGCTATTTATTACTTTACTAAAGCATCTGTACCTCGGTCGATGAACGAACGAAGCTTGCAAGAATTAGCTGTCAAAAAAGGACTTACAGGCTATTCATACCCTACGGTGAAAGAAGCTATTCGTGCAGCAAAAGATTGGGCTACACCAAGTGATTTTATATTTATAGGAGGAAGCAATTTCGTTGTAGCTGATGCACTTATCGAATTCGGCTATGAATAGAAGCAATGCAGGGTATTAATTCTTTTGCTCTTTCTTTACTTTACTATGTTGCGGCTTTAGTGCATTCAGTATTGCACTATCATATTCATACACATCATCAGCATAGTATAGCATATCGTCGTCAGGATACATGTAGACTGTATAATAATCGATGAATAAAGAGATCTTTTCTTTAGGATTAAGAATATCAGGTAACTTTTTTAATTTGTTTTCCTGTGCGAGCTTCTTGCCAGCTTTTGATATAGGTTGTTTATCTATACTATAAAATAATCGATCTTTGTATATGTCGTCTGATGTGGTCGACATACAAAAGAAAGCCAGATCGAAAGGTTTTTGTACTCTGACACATCCATGACTTACGGCTCTGTTTTTTCGTCCGAATGCCGCTTTAGATGGGGTGTCGTGTAAGTATACTGAAAATGCGTTGCTGAACATGAATTTTACTAAGCCAAGAGCATTACTTTCTCCGGGACTTTGACGAATTGTATATGAAAATTTAGAAGGGTCAACTTCTTTCCAGTTAATAGTCGTAATATCTACTTCTTTACCGTTCCTATACAGTTTCATGTTGTGACGCTTAATGTATGTTGGATCTTTTTTCTGTAATACAGCTACTTCTTTCTGTGCTATACTTGTTGGAATATTCCATATCGGATTCAGGTTCAAGTAGCTGATGTCACTTTGTAATAAAGGCGTTTTATTAGTCGCAGTACCAACACAAACCTTCATAATCAGAGGGAGACTGTCTTGCTCCGTTGCCGTAAGGTATGCCGATGCTACATTTACTTCGATATGCTTGTTATGCTTTGCTTTTGTCATTTTCCAGCGATAACGTTCCATGTTAGCCTGTAGCTTTTCGAGATAGTAATCCAATGGTCTATTTAGCGCATCTATAGTCAGCTTACCTATTTCTTTTTCTTCCGGATATGAGTTCTTTTTACGGAATATATTTATTGCCTCTAGCAGATTTTCATCCAGCATCATCTCAGAAGAATCATCCCTGATAGAATCACTTTCTGCGATAACATATTCTCCCGTTAGGGCGAGTCTTTGAGCAATCTCTGATATATGTTTATTCTTATCTCCCAGTTTATAGGTTGCTGTACTTGTTATCGTTTTAAACCCTTGCTCTTTTTTCTCTTTCAGTTCCTGATATTCTTTTTGAAGTCTCAGATAAATAGCATCTGTAGGAACCGAATTAATGATACTCGAGATTGGATCTTCTTTCAACTCCTTGTATATCTCTTGGTAGAAAGTAGAGTCAGGGGTTAATATTGATATATCATAATCTTTTTTGTAAAGCTTTTTGGGGTTGATAAAGCCGTATTTCATCCCTTTGATGTATTTCACGGCAGACAGTGAAGATGTCAGCTCCAAGTCAACCATCTTGTTATACAAGTCGTCAAGGTTATACAGACCTGCGTCTATGGAATCTGTAATAGCTTTTATTCTACTTACAGAGAAATACTCAGGAGATAATCCATGTATATTGCTCTCATTTAGAATAGAGACAAAGTTTTTTAATTTATCTACATCCAATGTATCATGTGACCAAATAGGATGATATACATCTTCGCTATAAAATGGCAATAATAGGGAGTCTTTTAGAATAAGGTCATGTATAGTCTCTTTTATCTGCTGCGGGTTATAATCGGGGTATAGTCGTGCAAATTTAGACTTAGCTACCTGTTTATTTGTTGATTCGCTAAGCTTTGTAGTTTCCTTTTCTTTACAGTCCGTGAAGCTAAAAATTAAGAATGCTAAGACTAAAGAAATGGATAATATTTTTTTCATAAAAGTAAAGTTGATCAAGTACAAGTGTTTTTAGAAAGACAAAAGTATACAAAAAGTTATGATAGTACAAAAGTGTTAAGATCTATGATGTTACTTATAATTATCTCAGAAAAACAACATCAGCAACAATTGTGTGAAAACGATCCGAGCAAACATGGATACCGGATACACTGTAGCATAAGCAACGGCAGGTTCATCACCGTCGATAGTCGAATTGACATAGCTTAAAGCCATCGGATTAGCCATACTGCCACAAAGCATTCCTACATTCCGGGCAAAGTCGATCTTATATACTTTCATCGCTATCAATGCAACAATAAGTACCGGTACAACTGTGAGTATAAATCCAAATCCAATCCATATCAGTCCTTCGGTTTGGAATACTGTTTCGAAGAAATGTTCTCCTGCTCCGATACCCAGGCAAGCCAGATATACAGTCAATCCAAACTGTCGCATTAGTAAATTGGCACTTTGTGTTGTATAAGTAGTAATATGAAATCGAGGGCCAAATGACCCCATCAAAATTCCTACAATAATAGGACCGCCGGCAATCCCTAACCTGATCGGAAAATCCATCCCCGGAAAAGGTATAGGTAAGGCTCCAAGTATAAGGCCTAGCGCGATCCCAAGAAATATTGCTATCAGATTTGGTGTATTCAATCGCTTCTCCTCATCACCAAGTATTTTAGCAACATTATCTATCGATGCTTTTTCTCCCACTACAGTAAGTTTATCTCCAATTTGTAGCATAAGATCAGATGATGCCAATAGGTCTATACCTGCACGGTTGATACGAGTTATGTTTATTCCATAATTATTGCGAAGTTTTAGACTCCCCAGTTTTTCACCGTTTATTTTGCTATTGGTGATAATGATTCTTCTCGATACTAATTGACTATTATCTATGTGGTTCCAGTCTATATCTTCTTTATTCCAGTCGACGTTTTCTTGTTCTCCAAACAGAACTTTGATATGCTCTACATCGCTCTTTTTGGATATGATAAGCAGGTGGTCGTTATGCCTGAGGATACTCGCAGAAGTAGGAATCGTAACTATACCATCGTGCCAGATACGCGAAATAACGAAATGTTTAGCAGTTAATTTCATTATATCAACTATTGATTTCCCTTCTATAGCCGGATTGGTTATATGAAATTCACCTACGTGCATTTCATTCTCTTTCTTTTCTGATAGCTTTGCAAATTCTTCGTTTGGAACAAAGCACTTTCTGAGAAATATTATCGCCAGAATGACTCCCACTACTCCTAATGGATAGGCAATGGCTGTAGCCAAAGCCATATCGGCTATTACCCTTGAGTTTCCACTGATTTGTTGTAATGCCTGCTGAGCAGCACCAAGAGCCGGTGTATTTGTCGTGGCACCACATAATATTCCTACCATATTAGGAAGGGATATGTCACTCGCATAGCTAAATATAACGGTGAGGATAAGTCCGAGAAATACAACTCCCAAGGCAAGCATATTCATTCTCAATCCTCCAGCCCTTAAGGATGAAAAGAATCCCGGTCCTACTTGTAACCCTAATGCATAAACAAAAAGAATCAGCCCAAAGTTTTGAGCAAAGTTGAGCATGTCTTTGTTAAGGTCGAAATTGAAGTGACCAATAACGATGCCTACAAAGAACACAAAAGTAATACCAAGGGAGATATTGAGAAGTTTTAGTTTTCCTAGCTGTAGTCCAACAGCAGAAACTATAGATATAATTATAATTGATAGAACCGATGGTGATTCTATTATGGTTTTCATAAACCAATCCATACAATTTACTACTTATAAATGGACTGCAAAGGTAAAACATTTAATGTGAAAGAGCCAATATCCGCATACGAAAAATAAAAAGAGAAAAGAATATAAATTTTCCATCTCTCTTTATTCAATCTTAGAAGCTCTTGGTGAGAATTTACGGATTTCTTATTTCTTGCAAATATTCGTGAATATACACCACTTACAAGCTTCTCCTGTAGGTGTTTGAGTGAATGATACTTCAGGGTCGAATATCTCATCGAGGCACATATCGAAATACTCTTTGAATTCTTCTCTATACATTGAGAAGTCTGTTATATGATCATCGTTGCGTCCCGATTTATTGATTACTCCCGGCTCAAATTTAGAGTCGAATAAATTTCGAAGGTAATATATGCCCGGTTCTATAATTTTATTCGGATACTTTCGCATATAAAGATGTGAATACATAAATACTTGCATCACAGCTTTAGGGCGATCTTTAAGATCTTTATCAAAAAGATCTTTCATTTCTTTATATCGTAAAACTCCCTTCCCTGTTTTATAATCTATAATGCGGGTTCGGCCTTTGAGTTCATCTACACGGTCGATAAATCCTTTTAAGGATACAGTTTTTCCAGATGGTAGACTATACTCCATTTTTATTCTTTCTTCTGAGTCTACATAGATAAAAGGTGTCAGCCCTGCATCAGTAACTAGAACCTGTTTGATGTATTTTCGCAGCACTTCTCCGGTCAGATAATTCTGTCCTGTCAGCTTTTTTATTTTGTCTGTTTTGAAATAGTTTTCGGCAAAAGATCGTTCTATATTTTCAGTCAACAGCTTTTCATCCTTTCTGATTTTGTGCAACAAGTCAGCAGTAATCATTTTCCCCTTAAATGGCTCATACAGCCATTCCATTATTGAGTGAAAGATTGTTCCAAACATACTAGCCTCTATCGTCTCCACTACCTCATCCTCTTCTGCCATGTTTTCTACCACAGAGAAATAAAATTGTAGAGGACAATTGAGATACATATTGATTGCACTGGCAGATAGTTGTTTGTCTCCTCCTTGCAAGAATACATTCATCTTTTCCTGTATCTCTGGAGTTTTAGATATTGAAATGGGAAGACTCTCGGTAGAAGAAACTTTATAGACAGTGAGTTTTTCCTTTATATCGAATGAATCGGCGTATAAATGTTTTATCTGTTTAAAATAACGGCTTACTTCACCCGATTGTAATCCTTCGGTACGAGTATCATACAAAAGATAGATTCGTTTAGCCCGGTTTATCAAACGATAAAAGTGATAAGCAAAAATGCTATCCTGATGCTCGTAAGTCGGCAAATCAAATCCTTTTCGAAGATTGTATGGTATAAAAGAACTGGTAGCGCGTTTGAGAGGGAAAATGCCTTCATTCATCGATAAGATAATAAGATTATCGAAGTCTAAAGCACGAGTTTCGAGCACTCCCATAATTTGTAATCCTGATAATGGCTCTCCCGTAAATGGCACGCTGATGTTTACTATCAACTTTTTCAATAACTTGAAATATGTTTCGATATTCATTTCAAAGGAAACGTTTTGCAAAGCATCGTTCATTTTATTGATCGTCTTGTAGTATTCCACAATGAATTCACCTTCAATGTCTACCGAACGGGCACTTATTAGCTCATCTTCGTTCTCTTTTTCTTTCTGAGTATACAGGGATTTTCTTAGTGTGGATAATATGTTTTTTAAATATTCAGGTGCATCGTACCAATTATCTATTGTTTTGAATATGAGTATAAATAATGGATGAATTTCTAATTCTTTGACAGATACTATAATCTTATTGTATTGAAGTATACTTTGCCTCAGATTTTTAGCTTCTTCTCCGGCTATGTTTGTTATATATCGGTGATTGAGTATAGCCAGTACCGGTTTATAATAAAAGCCTGCACTGTTTTCGGATCTTCTTACATTCTTTTGCAATTCAAAAATGTGTTCCATCAGTCCTGAAACAGAACTATTGTTCAGGCTATACCCCATTGTTATGTTTATCTTGTCTATCTCTTGAGGTATGGAGTAAAGCGTTGGCAATAAAAGATTTTCATCAGGCAGCACCAATGCCGTATTCATAGCTTGATCGGATGACACTATCTGATTTTCTGCCAATAAAGATTTGATGATTGTATGCACATATTTAGCCTGTCCTATAGAAGACGGAATGCCAATGGCTTCAACAGTCGGTTGATCAAAGCTTAATTCTTCGGGTTGTAATGATAGCTGAGATGGAAATTGCACCTTATTTTTATCCATAAAAAAAGATGCTTTGTTTTGAGGATCGCGCACCAAAGGAGATGAGTAATCCCAATAAAAATCGGCGATACCTTTTTTATGGAGGTAAGTAAGCAGTTTCTCTTCGGATTTGCTATGTCCGTTTAGCCCTATAAATATTATTTTTTCGTATGGAAGTTCATAATCCGGATTCTTCGAAAAAGAATCTATTACATCTCTAAAAATCATTCCTTCATAGGCTTGATCTTTTTCTGCAAGTTGGTATCTTAGAGAAGAGTATAGCTGAAAGAGTACTTCCCACATTTCGAGAAAGTCTTTTTTCTTTTCATTTTCTCCTACAGGCAAAAAGTTTGACCAGAAACGTCGTATAACCTCTATCTGTGTTTCGGTTAAGTATGAAAATCCGGCGTCAATATCTTTTAAATCTTTTATATTTCTGAACAGCTGTTGTGCATCAACCAAATATTTATCGATGTCGTCAAAATCATTGAGCAGCATTTCTCCCCAATATAGAAATTCATCGAAAGTTTCGTTGGTCTTACCTACTTGTTTGTATATATTGAACAACATAAAGAGCATCTCAATACGATCAGCTTTTTTATATGGACTTAGTTGTTCGAACAAGTCAGCTATTGTAAGTATCTGAGGGGAAAATATAGGTTTATCCGCTATCTGTGATAAGTAATGTTGGAAAAAAACTCCGGCTCTACGGTTCGGAAAAACAAAAGTATAGCGACTAATGTTTTGTCCATCGGCCTTATAGTATGCTTGAGCTACATTGTATAGAAAAGGAATCATTATTTTCGAAAGTAGGTAAATCAACTATATGCAAAAATACGAATTTAAGCTATTGACTGTATTATTTTCTTCAAAAGATTACCGGGCAAAGTTCTTATTCTTGAAGAAGTGCCTCATAATGAAAATAGATTCCTTACACAGCTATAAAGATTGTGGCTCCCTTATGAGAAAGGGATACATTTAGTATGCATCCCCTTCTCAATTTGGTTAAATGTCTAATTTCTATAATCTTACAAGGCACAATGATTTTGTTGCATGAAATAAGCTTTACCACTATTATACCATACTTCAAATCCTTTTGATTTTAGCAAATCCATGATTGGTACGGGCTTGAATGGTGCAGTTAATTCCATTATCTGATTGTTTTGCAATTCTTTTGATAACCGGATAATCTCATGCATGGGGTTTTCTCCCGACACTATAATAGGACGAGCATCAAACCTAATCGTGATATTGGTTTCTTCAAACCATTCCGGCTTATCTTTTTGTTCATTCTCTATATCTATTGATTCACTATTATTATCAATAGGTAACCCGGCGGCTTGGCGCAGAGTTTCAAGAAGTAGAATAGGAGAGATGCCTGCAACTTTTGCAGCTTGCTGCAATGTCGTAACCTTTGCCACAGTACGGCGCAGAATAGGATTCCGCAGTTTAGAGAATGCCGGAGAAAGCTCCAGTAGTGTACTCTCTAAGTGAGGATATGCATCCAGCAAATCTGAAACCTTTATATGCAGATTAATATCCATGACTCTTTATTTTGAATAAGAAAGTAACCTCTGATCTCCTTCCAGCTTTCGCAAGTCGGTTATATCCTGAGTAATTTCTATCACGCCTAAATATTCACCATCCTGTCCTCTGAGAGCAGTATAATCTATATGCACAAAGCGTCCTTTGAAATTAGATATCCAAAATGCGGCTTTGTTTTCTTTGCCGGTTTTGAAGTCTTCTATGATTTGTTCTACGATATGAACACTGTGTGGAGGATGGCACATACGTACATCACGCCCGATAATAGAACGATTTCGCTCAAATACACGATTAGGACTATGAGAAAAGAACTTTACTTTATCATCTTTATCAACAAATGTAATATCTACCGGAAGAGTTACAAAAAGAGCTTCTAGCTCCTTCATATCAAAGCTTCCTGAAGATAGCTTAATTGCATTGCCGGGCATAAAGATGGCTTCTTCTTGCTTTACAAGCTCGGGTTTCCACTCTACGCTTGGATCATAAAGGCAAAAACCATATATAGTAGTTTCCTTATGTATTTGATACCAATTTTCGTCAGTGAGTGTATCCAAGCACATTGGCAATAGAATTTGTTCTTCTTTCATTATCATGCCTTCTATTGCATCGATGGCCGGCTGCAAAACCAAAGAGCAAACTGTTTCCAGCTCTTCTTTTGTCAGTTCGCTTTTGAGAGCTTCATGAGCGGCTTTCAATAATTCCCGGGTTTCATCGTGTTTTCCCCACATCACCTTCGGCGGACCTGTAATTCCTGCCTTCTCCAGAAATGGAAACAATAGATATTCTTTGCGCAAATAGTGTTTATCTACATCCGATAGTTGATTAAAGAGGCTTCGCAATCCCATCGTATAATCTCCAATATCACTATCTTTCAAGTTCTTTAATACATCAAACATCCCATAAGTCAGGTCGATGCGCTTTTCCAGTTCTCTGTTTTCTTTGATAAAAGTATCTACAGGATGTCCATCAGGTACACCTTTAGCGGTTGATGTATCTATACTTCCATCGAGTACAGCCGTGTGTATATCACAGAGACGTAATATATCTTCTTCGGGAAGACCTTCAGCTATCAATTCCTGCTCTACCTCTACTACCTCATTGTATGGAACCGAGTGCAGTAAACTTATCAGACGGCTTTTCACTTGTTCGGGAGCTTCGCCGTTATGCAATTGAAGGATAAGATGTTTAAGTAACTCTTTTCTTTTTTCGGAATTATTGATTAGCTCGCTCATCGCTTATTCTTTTATCATGGTTAATAACATCTTAAAAGACTCTACAGCCTGAAGAGCATGAGTTATGTTAGCCGGCATTATAATAATTTCACCAGCCTTTACCCTGTGAGGTTCTCCATTTATGCGAATTTCAGCCTCACCATCCAGTACTTGTACAAGCGCATCGAAAGGTGCTGTATGCTCGCTAAGTCCTTGCCCCTTGTCGAAGGAAAATAATGTAACATTTCCTGCTCGGTTTTTAAGTATTTGTTTGCTTACTATTCCTCCTGTGGAATAATCGATTTGCCCCGCAATATTGAATACGGTTGCTTTAGCGAATGTATTTGTTTCCATTTTTAATGTTTTATGTAATTATGTGCTGACATTATGAAGCAAGAAACATCTTCATATCTTCGTCAGGTGTGGTAATAGAGCCAATACCAAAATTATCAACCAGCACTTTTGCCACGTTAGGCGATAAAAATGCAGGGAGTGTTGGCCCTAAGTGAATATTTTTTACACCGAGTGATAACAATGCAAGAAGAACGATAACAGCTTTTTGCTCGTACCATGCAATGTTGTATGCAATCGGTAATTCATTAATGTCATTTAGTTCGAAAACTTCTTTAAGCTTTAGTGCAATCAAAGCGAGAGAGTAACTGTCGTTACATTGTCCGGCATCTAGAACACGAGGGATACCGCCTATATCGCCTAGAGGCAATTTGTTGTAGCGATACTTAGCACAACCGGCAGTAAGGATAACTGTATCTTTAGGTAGATTTTCTGCAAATTCAGTATAATAGTTACGTCCTTTCATACGACCGTCACAACCTGCCATTACAAAGAACTTACGTATAGCTCCTGTTTTTACAGCATCAACTACCTTATCAGCAAGTGCGAATACCTGTGCGTGAGCAAATCCTCCGATAATTTCTCCCGACTCTATTTCAGTAGGGGCTTTGCATTGTTTTGCATGCTCTATCAATTTTGAAAAATCTTTAGGCTGTCCGTCTTTTCTGTCTTCTATATGTTGGAAGCCGGTAAACCCTGATGCACCGGTGGTGTATACCTTATCTGCGTAGGTTGAAGTAGATCGTGGAGGTACAATACAGTTAGTTGTAAATAGTATCACGCCATTAAATGATTCAAAGTCTTCGTTCTGACGCCACCAAGCACTACCATAGTTGCCTACAAAATGGCTATATTTCTTAAATGCAGGGTAGTAATGTGCCGGGAGCATTTCGCTGTGTGTGTACACATCTACGCCTGTTCCTTCTGTTTGTTCCAATAGGTCTTGCATATCACGCAAGTCGTGACCAGAGATAAGAATTCCCGGATTATTGCGAACCCCGATATTTACTTTTGTAATTTCAGGGTTTCCGTATGTAGAAGTATTTGCCTTATCAAGCAAAGCCATTGTTTTTACACCATATTCACCACATTTAAGCACAAGTACAGTAAGCTCATCTCCACTCAATTCTTGGGTTGTTGCTACTAAAGCTTCTTGCATAAAAGCATGGATGTCATCATCCTCATATCCTAGATTTGATGCATGTTCAGCGTAAGCAGCCATTCCTTTGATACCATAAATAAGAAGTTCTCGCAACGAGCGAATATCTTCGTTTTTGGTTTCAAGGATTCCTACATTTCCAGCCTTCACTTCCATTTCTTTTACGCTTTCGGTAGTCCAAGTAATACAGTCACAATCTAGGTCGGGAGAAGTGTTGCCTCCTTTAGCTTTTAATTCGAGTAAAAGTTCGTCTCGCAAATTTATAGCTTCACGTACACGTATTACGAAACGCTCTTTGTCGAAGTTTGCATTGGTGATTGTCATAAATAATGACTCCATTACAAAGCGGTTTGTGTAAGCGGGTATCTTTACACCTGCTTTACGTAATTCTACAGTACTGTATGAGATCCCTTTGAGAAGAAACATTAACAGGTCTTGAAGATTAGCAACCTCCGAAGTTTTTCCACAAACACCTTTTATCGTACAGCCTGTATTGTGAGCTGTTTCCTGACACTGATAACAAAACATATTCATATCCTTAGTTTTTTAGTTAATTATTTTTTATAGAATGATTATTCCTTTATTTCTGATAAATTGGCTATATAGTAAATTTAACTCCTGATTATTGTGACCAACCTGTTATTTCCTATGCAAACATACGATGGTAGTGAAACTAAAATCGTAACATTTGTTACGACTATAAATTATTTTTTATAACTTTGTAAAAAAATTACAAGACTATGAACCCTGACTTACTTTTTTTCTGTACAATGTGTCGCGAAAAATCTCAGGACGAGATTGCCCGACTAAAGTGTACAATAGATCATACTATAAAGCATTATAAAAAAGGAGAATACATCGCCTATCAGGGTGATGTTATTTCGCAGCTATATATGTTGTCTAAAGGGAAAGTAAAAACAGAGATCGTTTCCGATTCAGGGCTTACTCTATCAGTAGAAGAAATTTCAGCTCCTTATCCTTTGGCAGCTGCCTTTATTTTTGCAGAAAACAATCGTTTTCCAGTAGATGTGATAGCGCTTGATGATAGCGAAATCTTATTTATCACCAAAGACTCTGTGGAGAAACAAATGGCTAAATGTCCCGGATTTTTGCGAGGATTTATGGCCTTCAATGCAGATCGTGTACAATTTTTATCCGAAAGGCTCAAAATATTCTCACAAAAAGGAATTAAAGCTAAAATAGCATATTACATTTTACAGCACGATAAAAACGGATCTTTTGAATTAGGAAAGAGTATCGCATCTCTTGCCGAGTATTTTGGTGTAGAACGTCCTTCCCTATCCAGAGCTATTTCAGAAATGGCTGCCAGTGGAATCATAGAATTTGAAGGAGGTAAAGGTAAAATACTAAACTATAATGAAATAAAAGAATTGTTAGGATAGTTGATATCCGAATACTTTTTGCCTTACTCAATAATAATTGAGAACAAAAAATTTGATTATCTCTATCTTACTGTATTGTCAATACACATGTACACTACCTTGTGCGGCCGGTAGGTAATTTACTCCAATCCAAGTTATCATCAGTAATATGAATGCAATAGGCAATGCCCAAAGCGCAACTTTATCATATTTACCATACAGTCTTATATGTATATATGCGAGATAAGCCATGGAAGTAACAAAAGCCCATGTTTCTTTAGGATCCCATGACCAATAGTGCCCCCATGCTTCTTTTGCCCATACAGCACCCATAAGCATTCCTAATATAAGGAACCCAAATCCTACATAAACGATGTTATCTATAAAATTAAATATCTTATCATCAGAATAGCCATTACGATGTACTTTTCGTAATTGCACAAAAGCTCCGATAGTAGCAGCTCCAAACATAGCGTAAGAAAGAATGTAGGATGTGACATGAGGTACAAACCATTCGCTCTGGAGAGCAGGCATCAAATTTTTAGAATGTATTTCGGGCTTAAATAAATTGATAAACACAAAAACGGATGCTACCAATGCAGAGAAAGATAATAGCCAAGGATATTTCCATCTGCGATAAGCTAGGTATCCGACCGAAGACAGAAAGAAAGAATACCATAAGCGAGTTTCACCCATCGTTCTCATTGGCGGACGTTCGATATGTATCCAGAAGCCTGCGATAAATGCAGCAAATACAGCAATACCACATAGCATTAATATATCAGCTAATCGCTTTTGAGGTCGATACACTATAATTCCGGCCGAAAACCAGAGCATCACAGCAGGAAGTGCAAACCATATAAAATTATTCCAATTCATATTCTTATCTTAGTACTATTATTCTTTGTTGTTATCATTCTCATTTCGGTTTCTAACCAATCTGCCATTCCAAATTAAAGCGATTGAACCCAGAGCTATAAAAATAAATCCGATATATACGGGTATAACCCAAGGATCGTATACAAGTTCCATGCTACTGTATGAAGATAAGCGTCCGGCCTGATTATCGTATCCATATTGATAGATTGTCCAGCTTCCTATACGCATTGGTTTATTTACTTCTACCGTTCCTTTTTTTATTGTGCCGTCAGGTGTGTATGTTCTATATCCGACATGAATCGTTTTGGCTCAGGGACGCTCATTACCACACACTGGTGTTCATCGAGGGGAAGGGTCATATAAAGTTGTGCCTGATTTCCTCCGCATATCCATCCGGTGGTATCTTTACCTTGAGATACATTGAATGCCCGTATTTTGGCAGCCGGAGTTGCTCCGGGCATAGGTACCTCCCTATAGGTACTATCGCTGTTGCGCACCGCCTGATGAATATATTCTTTCAATTCAATCTTCCATTCATTAAGTTGTCCTTCAGTTATTTCTGTATCTATCTGATAATAGTCCGGTTTGTCTTCTGGCAGAGGTTTTCCACTTTTACGATCTATAATAGTTAGCTTGGGAGGATATTCTTCCATATCAAAATCGTTGAGCTGTATGGCGATGGGTAGTTCTTTTACGTTTTCATCTTCATCATAAACTCTCCACTCTAATTCTCCTTCACGTACGTGCATCAGATAACGTTCAATATCAGCATGTCCTAGTCCTGCTGCGAAAAGTGTAATCCATAGTCCGATATGATTCAAGTAAAATGCGTAGTCCTTCTTGCGAAAATTAAACAAACGGCGAACGATAAGACAGCCAAGCGATAGTAGGGTGATAAAGTAAATTAGTATAAAAGCCCATGAACTTGTCATGCTGTCGAAACCCAAACGTGAAAATATATTTGCCGATATTTCATCCGCATGGTTTGTCGTTTGTGGTGTAAGCCCCATGATGATCGTAAGAATGAGTAATGCTGAGATTAAACAGACTGAAGAGGGAATACCACTAAACCATAGTATGAAATGGCTCTTACGCACAAAAAGCGAAAGAATACATAAAATCAGTGTAATAGCTCCGACCAAAAGATTGGAAGGGAATGCCAATAAATAAAAATTAAAATTACCAATTGTGAGTTGAAGGAGAAATCCGACCAAAAGGATTCCGCACGTAGCAACAATGCTTTCAGGATATCCCCAAGGCTGTTGCCACATTTTTCGATTATTTGTTTTTTCCATCTGCTTATATAGAAGAGAGCTATTATTTTTTTGTCGAGAATAGTTTAGGTGTTATATTTATAGATACCCATCCCCAATCTTGCCAGCTTTTATGGTATCCACCTTTTACTACATCCATCGACTTACTTCCAAGCATGAACGAATAGCCTGCCATAAGTTTTACATCAGGCATGATAGACCAATTTACCTGAAAGTCAAACTCAGAACCTAAACCTTTGTCTATTCTTTCATTTGATACAACAACTTCATTTGCAGTCAAGAAATAATGATAATTCAAAGATAGGTCTACTTTCTTCGAAGGCTTGTAGTAAATGGCAAGTTGATTATCCCATAATCCCGGATTGATACCATTCACAAATGGAGATGCATAGAAGTAATCCATTGTTCCGTAGAACTTATGGTGTGTGCCATACAACGGATCAAATGCTTTTTGCTTTGTGTCATCTTGCTTGTTTCCACTCAGATAGTCACTGCCTACACCTAATGACCATTTAGGGTCTATTTTGAAACCTGCAAAAAGACTTCCCATAAAGGCTGATACTTCTTTATTTGACTTATTTTTTCCTGTTTGATAATAAAAAGAACCTTTGATATCCCAACCATTTGCTATATAAGTCAAATAAGTCCCAAAGGTTTGCATATACTTGTTGGATGAATCTTCTTCGCTTCCGTACTGAAGACCCAGATTCATTGCAAGTAATGAGATGCCGAATGGGTTCTCTTTGTTTCCATAGTGATACCAAAGTGTTTGCATATTTTTATAAGGCTGTCCTCCGGTCTCATAAAAACTTCCTCCTTTTATTTTTTCATCATTCTGGTTTAATGCTAGCATTAAATGTAAAGTGTTTATTTTATCCGCATACCCTAACTTTAATACATCATGATAGCGTCCCGAAACGTTCCAATCGAGCCCGCCTAATATACGTTCATCGTCATAAGATAAGGCTTGTCTTCCTAATTGGGCAAAGAATCCGTTGTTAAAATACAATTTAGCCCATGCTTCGTTTAGCATGAAGCGTCCATTTTTATCTACTTGCGGATCTTGTCCCCAAACTCCAACGTGCTGTCCTGATAATTTTAATTCCAGATTTGAACGTTGAAAGTCCATAGAGATTCGAGCACGGTTGTTAATGAATGTAGCAGGGCGTTCTCCTTCATTTCTAGGGAACAAGGCTCCATTGCGATATTCTCCGCGTGATCGTAGTTGCGCCGATATGGAAAATATGTCTTCTTGATTATTCTCTTGTGCTAATAATGTGAGAGGGAGTAATAGCAACCCTATTATGAAAATCTTTCTCATAATGATTATGGTTTAAAAAGCGCCTGCAAATGCTATATTAGATGAATGCAGACGCCCTCTAGGTAAGAAAAAATTAGTTCATAGCCAGCTTTCCTTCTGATTTGGCTTTTTCTATCCAAGTAGGAAGTGTTGTTTTAATCCACTTATCTTTATCTTCACGAAGCTTTTTCATATCCAATCCGATATATTCCTGAGCTTTTGATTTTGTAGAAATATCCGGCATTTTAACGTCTGCAACTCCAAGAGTGAATAATACTTTTTGTAGTTCCAATTGTGCCTGTAGAGTACGATCTAAGCTATGAGCAAGGATACGTTGAGTTTCTACAGGAGCATGGAAGGATGCGCCATGAGATGCCACGGCAAAATCCCAACGCCATTGAGCCTGGCGAATCAATTTCAAAGACTCTTTCATTTTAGCTTCATCTGCACCATTGTCCCATGCTGCTTTAGCCATTACATGGGCTTTAGCCAGTTCAACTTCTATTCTGTTTCTAATCTCTAATGCCTTATCCTGATATTGATAAACATAATTTTTTAGATTCTCTTCACTATCTCTATGGCATGTTTGGCATGTTGATGATACGTTTTTAAGCGGACTCATTACCTGATGGTTAGAGTATTTAATACCTCCTTCGGACATATATGGCATGTGACAGTCGGCACATGACAATCCACGTTGAGCGTGTGGTCCTAAAAGGAAAATTTCATAGTCAGGATGCTGTGCTTTTAGCATTGGAGCTTTGCTCAGATGATGTACCCAGTCTGTATAGTTTGCATTGTCATAATATTCTTCCATCGATTCTACTGTCATACCTCCATCCCAAGGGAAGGTTAGATATTTACCGTCACCCTTAAAGAAATATTCGACATGACATTGGGCACACACCAGTGAACGCATTTCCTGAGGAGTTGCTTTTGTAATATCTTTGCCTTGACGCTCAAAGGCCTCTATCAAAGCCGGGCGAGTGATAGTCAGATTCATCGTTTTTGGATCGTGACAATCGGCACAACCTACAGGATTTACAATCTCACTGCCAAACTGACTCCATGAGGCTTTGTAAAAATTCTCTATTCCTACTTCATGCATCATTCGTGGTACATCAGGACTCTTACAAGCCCAGCAAGTAGACGGTTGCATGTCTTTGTGCTCATGATCAGGTGTTCCGGTACGAAGAGTATGTGTCACATCTTCTATCGTATACATATGCCCGCGTGGAGCCGAATAATCTCTGGAAAATGCATAACCTGCCCAAAGAACAACCATTTCGGGACGACTTTCGAGTACATCTTCAGGCATATTGCCTAAATGCTTACTACGAAAATCCATTTCTTTTGTTTTTTTCCAAGTATCGTATTCACGAGGATAATTGATACCCCATTCTTCACTATTGGTATTAATTCCTGTAATTTCTATCTTTTTATTATTATACAGAGTCGCTATTTCAGCTCTACGTTCTGTAATAGATGCTGCTAAAAGTCCAAGCATAAATACCAAAACCATTACTACTGCAAAAATCCCCCATCCAATGATCGGTTTTCGCCTGATTGCTTCTGCTAATTTCTTTAACATATTGGATCTTATTTTTTATTTTTCATAATATTATTCAACCAGTCAGGTACTGCTGACTTTGGTAACGGAACAATTGCGTTCGGTGAAGAAGATAGATTACTCACGATGGTGTGAGGAACTTCCCGATGACAATCCCAACACGCTTTTCCTTCGCCCTCTTTTACTTGTGTATAGTTTATCATACCTGTATTCACAAATTCTGTATTCAATTGAGTATGACAGCGAATGCAGTTATCCATGATTACTTTTTTACTGGCATCTCGAGGACGGATAACCTGTGGCTCAGCATTTAATGTAAATACTGCAGCATGGTAAAGTCCATCCATAGCTTTGAATGCATATTTATTTATGACATTATCATGTGGTACATGGCAATCGTTGCAATTGGCCCATTCTCGGTGTGCGCTGTGTTGCCATGTTTGATAATAAGGGGTCATTATATGGCAATTGATACAAGCTTCGGGCTCATCAGACAGATAAGAATGTGCCCGCGACATATAGGCCGTGTATCCGCCAAGTCCGGCTATCATTCCCGCTATAACAAATAGTGGAACAACAAAATTCCGTGGTATTAGATCTAGAAGTTTTCTCATTTTATTTACCAATGAATACTGTTATTAAACAAAGATATTGTTTAGATATGATAATTGCCGTAACAAATGTTACGTAGTGTTATTTTTTATTAATTTATTAAGAACTACTTATATCATCTTTTCCCTTCGGAGAGTTCTTGAAAGATGTTATCTTGCTTCAATGAATAATTAAAGTCATGTCATAATATTTAAGAATAAAGTATCTCTTTATTGAAATAATTTATTTGTAATAGATACTTATACAGATTTTTTTAGTTGTATGAGAGTGAACCGTTATAAAAGACGTATATAAATGTTTGTTATTCACGCTAAAATACAAATTATTTTTTATTCTTCAAAGAATTTTGTTCTTTGTTTTAACTTTTTATTGGTTTAAGGTTTAGCTTGATCTCTATTTGCCCTTTTCATCTAAAAACGGTAATTTTGCGCACTGCTTTTTTTAAGCACTAAAAAAAACATACAAAAGAAAGAAATGAATAAGAAGATATCAGATTTTGAAATAATGGCACCTGTTGGCTCTTACGACTCTTTGGCTGCGGCTATACAGGGTGGGGCAAACTCTATTTACTTTGGAATAGAAGGGCTGAATATGCGAGCCAAGTCCTCTAATAACTTTACAATGGATGACCTGAAGCAGATAGCGGCTATATGTAAAGAAAATGGACTAAAGAGCTATCTGACGGTGAATACAATTATTTACGACAATGATATCTCGTTGATGCACCAAATTGTAAATGCTGCAAAAGAGGCTGAGCTTTCAGCCGTAATTGCTTCGGATGTAGCTGTGATGATGTATGCGCGCAGTATCGGTGTTGAAGTTCATTTATCTACACAATTGAATATTACGAATACAGAGTCCTTAAAATTTTACGGGCAATTTGCTGATGTTGTTGTACTGGCACGCGAACTCAATCTCGATCAGGTAGCTTCTATCTATAAAGATATTGTAGAGCAAAACATAAGAGGCCCTAAAGGTGAGCTTATTCGTATCGAAATGTTTGCTCATGGAGCTTTGTGTATGGCTGTGTCAGGTAAATGTTATCTGAGCTTGCACGAAAGAGATTTATCAGCAAATAGGGGCGCATGCAATCAACTGTGCCGCCGCAGCTATATTGTAAAAGATAAGGAATCGGATATCGAACTCGAAATAGACAACGAATATATCATGTCTCCAAAAGATTTGAAGACCATTCATTTTATGAACAAAATGATGGATGCTGGAGTACGTGTATTTAAAATAGAAGGGCGTGCTCGTGGGCCAGAATATGTGCGCACTGTAGTCGAATGTTATAAAGAAGCAGTGCAAGCCTACTGTGAGGATACATATACAGAAGAAAAGATTGAAAAGTGGGACGATCGCCTTGCTACGGTCTTTAATCGAGGATTTTGGGATGGTTATTATCTTGGTCAGAAACTAGGGGAGTGGTCTAGTAATTATGGCTCAGGTGCAACGAAACGAAAAATATACATAGGTAAAGGTCTTAAATATTTCTCAAATCTTGGTGTTGCCGAATTCTTGATGGAAACACAATCGTTGAAGGTTGGTGACGAAATACTTATTACCGGACCTACTACTGGAGCTGTAACACAGATCGTAGATGAAATTAGAGTTGACCTTCAACCTGTAGAAGAGACAGTAAAAGGCGAAAAATTCTCTATTAAAGTAAATGAAAAAATCAGACCTTCAGATAAACTATTTAAGTTGGTTGAAGTAGAACGGAAGAAGAAGTTTGTGGAAAAAATATAGCAATATTATTTTTTCAGATTCCTTTTTATATTGAACTTCACGATCCTCGTAACTAGATTCAATGGTAAAGGTTTATCCAGAGGTAACTGTATTGTACCTTTCGATGTTTTGTATTGAGTAAGTTCTTCTTCGAAGGCAATAATAGCTTCTACACCCGGGTATAAACCGATGTGCTTTTTATGACCTGCAAAGTGTATAAGATTCCCATTCTGATGAAATGTGGGCATTTGCCAACTGATTTTTTCTATAGCATCAGGTGCGGCTTTTTTGATGGTTGTTCTTAGTTTCTTCATCAATACTTGAATGTTCTCAGGAAATGAAGCTATATATCCATCTATATTTTGCATAATTATAATGTTTAGCTCTAATAAAATAAATTTGTAAGGCTTGAAAATTAAATTCAAGCCTTACAAATTTATTTAAACTTATTTCATTTACAATAAATTACAAATCAATTTTTTGCTAATCCTTGAGCTGTTTGCATTAATCTTACAAATTCTCGGCGATACCCCTGCTTATCTTCTCCATATCCTTTTTGAGCTAATGCAATAGCTTTGCTATAGCTACCTTCTCCTTTGTATTGAGAGTCTTTTATAATTTGCCCGAACATGGCAACAGCCGAAGCAAAGCGAAAATCGTCAGAAACATTATCACCCTTGTCATCTATTAACGGAACTTCTATTTTCTGACTTTGGTCGCTGTTTGGTTGTTTATATCTCAATTTTACGGTTAAGAGATCAGGATATTTATTTGCTACAAATATATTTTGAGTGGATACACTGGTTTCTTTCTGATACTTTAGAGGATCAACATTTCCTATTAGATTGCTTTTTATACCTGTGGGTATAACCTCATAAAATGCAGTAACTGTATGACCGGCACCCATTTCTCCCGCATCTTTTGTATCATCGTTAAAGTCTTCTTTGTTTAGTAATCTCGTTTCGTAACCTACTAGCCTGTATGCTTGTACCTTTGTTGGGTTAAATTCTATTTGTAATTTCACATCTTTAGCTACAGTATACATTGTTGCCCCAAATTCGTTTACTAAGACTTTATTTGCCTCTTGTAAATTATCGATATATGCATGATTTCCATTTCCGGCTTGTGCCAGAGTTTGCATCTTGCTATCTTTGTAATTGCCCATTCCATAACCTAATATGGAAAGAAACACTCCACTCTTGCGCTCTTGTTCTATCAACGCTAGCAGACCATCGTTACTTGAAACCCCTACATTGAAGTCGCCATCTGTGCATAAAATAATACGATTATTACCACCTTTTATAAAGTTTTGCTTTGCTATTTTATATGCAAGTTGTATACCGGCTCCTCCTGTAGTCGAACCTCCTGCGTTCAGATTGTCAAGCGCTTCTTTTATTTTTTGTTTGTTCGCTCCCGATGTCGAAGGTAAAACTTCTCCTGCAGAGCCTGCATATACAACTATAGCTACACGATCTTTCTCTCTAAGATTGTTTGTCAGTAGTTTTAATGATGACTTTACAAGGTCAAGTCGTGTAGCGCCATACATCGATCCCGAAACATCTATAAGAAAAACAAAGTTTGAAGCCGGGAGATTTTCTCCTGCCATACTGCGTGCCTTTAATCCGATTTTTACCAAACGATTTTGACTATTCCAAGGACAATTGCCTACTTCTGTAGATATTTTTATAGGGTCGTTCCCTGTAGGTTCTGTATAATTGTAGCTAAAGTAATTAATGAGTTCTTCTATTCTCACTGCATCTTTGTTGGGTAGACTTCCCCGGTTTATAAAACGGCGCATATTGCTATACGATGCTGCATCTACATCTACCGAAAATGTAGAGAGTGGATCTTCGTTTGCTAAACGAAACCTATTTTCCGAAAATTGGCTATATTCTTCATCTTGCAGATTGTCGTATGGCGAAGATTCCATTCTTAAAGATGATATTGAACGACTTGTTGTCATCTCTAATGCACTGACATCGGCTACAGATATATCCATCTTGCTTTTTCGCACATCACCTAAGGATATTTGCTTTTCGTCTTGAACTATATATGCATCACTTAGCGGTGAAGATTGATTCGTTTCAGATTCAGTCTTAGGTGTGATTGTTGTATTTTCAGCTGTCTTAGAATCTTGTACTTTTGTTTTGTTACTGCTACAAGAAAATAATAGGAAAACAGAAAGTACTAAAATGATTGTTTTGTAAGTTTTCATAATCCATCTAATTTTGGTGAATATTATTCTATTTACTATATAGATAGATTTTCTACTAAATTCCATAAAACGATATGAACTAAAATAAAAAAGGTGAGAGTATGTACTCCCACCAATTCAGTATTATATTTGTTATAAGTCTTAGATGTTTTCTCTGATTTTTTTTGCAATTTCTTCAAATTCAAATTGCTCAATCTTTATTCTTGGATTTGAAAGGCTCATATCTGATTCTTTATTAATAGGAACCAAGTGTATATGAGCATGAGGAACTTCAAGGCCTACAACCATTATACCTACACGTTTGCAAGTAATGGTTTTCTCAATAGATTTTGCAACTTTCTTTGCAAAAATGACCATATCTTTTAAAATATCGTCGTCAAGATCGAATATATAATCGACTTCTTGCTTAGGAATGACAAGGGTATGCCCTTTTGCCATCGGATTTATATCCAAGAATGCAAAGAACCTCTCATCTTCAGCCACCTTATATGATGGTATCTCACCCTTAACAATTCTACTGAAAATACTAGGCATAAGTTTATAATGATATATCCATTATTTCGAAACTCATAATTCCCGAAGGAACTTTTATTTCGGCTACATCTCCCACTTTCTTCCCCATCAATCCTTGCGCGATAGGAGTGTTTACAGCCATCTTGTTTTCTTTCAAGTTAGCTTCACTTTCGGCAACGATCGTATATGTCATCTTTTGGTTATTTTTCGTATTGCGTATTGTAACCTTGTTCAATATTTGCACAACATCTGTTCCTATTGAATCTTCATTGATCAGACGAGCATTTGCCAATAGATTTTTCATTTGGGCTATTTTAGCTTCAAGTAGCCCCTGAGCCTCTTTGGCGGCATCGTATTCAGCATTTTCAGATAAGTCTCCCTTGTCTCTAGCCTCTGCTATTTGTTTCGATATAGCAGGCCTTTCTGTAGTTTCAAGAGTGTTGATTTCTTCTTTCAACTTTTTGTAACCTTCTGCGGTCATGTAAGTGATAGCCATGGTAATTAAAAATTAAATTAATTCCTACTGTTTTTTAAATTTTTGATTGTTTTTAAAGCGACAAAAAGAAAAAGAATTCCTGCCGTTAAAGGCCAGAACTCCTTTTCCTTTTTCATTTTATCAAAAACAAAGATATAGTATATTTTTCGTATTTTCAAATATTTGGAAATACTTTTATAATAATTTTTGAACTTCTGAAGCTAGGTTATCAGTAGATAAAATTCTTTTTACAATCTCTCCATTCTTGTTTAATAAATATGTAGTAGGGAAGCCTTGAATGTTGAATTTTGCAAGCCATTCAGAGTTGAGTAGTTTGCTATCTCTTACACATACCCAAGGTAAATTTGTTGCTGCATTTTTCCATGCATGTATATCCGTGTCAAAAGATACTTGGTATACTTCTACATTTCCTTTATTCTTACTATATACATTATTGATAAGTATATTGTGCGCCGGAGAAAAATCTGTTTGATATGCGGTAAAATCGAGTATAACAACCTTTCCTTTCAAAGAAGATAAACTTACTTCCTTATTATTAATATCAGGTAGTGTTATATTGTAAAATACACTGTGATCTGCCGCCGCCGTATTCTCTAACTTTTTCATTGTTTCTTCCTGACTAGCCATTTGTTTCAACTCGGCCAAGGTAGTCAATGTAAAAGTCTTTAAATGTTCTGCCCGTGGTGATTTTGACTTATACAAATCCCAAACGGTAGCAACAGCCCTAAAAGCTACTAAGTCATTTTTATCATATGGATCGAATATAAGGTATCCATCTACCTTTTGAAATAAAGCAAAATAGCTGGCTAAGCTTTTTGAATCAGACAAGATTAGATCTTTAGCTTTAGTTTTGTATTCATCCAGTGCTTTTTGAATTTCTACGACATATTGATCTTGTGATATTCCTTTACTTTCAAATTGTTTTCTCAAGTCAGACACAGTCCGACTAAGCTTGTTTTGGGCAAAAACAATATCTTTTATTTTCACAGAGCCTTCAGATCCTTCTATTGTATATTCCGATGCAAATGTAGGCTTGCTAGCATGTACAGTAATTGTTTCTATAGAGTCTATTGCTAAGTTTATGGATTGCTTATCCATTCTTAGTAGATAGAATTCTGGATAGCCTAATGCAGGCTCTTTAAACTTGAAGTTTCCATCTGCATCTAGTTTTACTGAGTCTATTATTGTTGTTTCATTTAAAGACCGTCTTTCTAGATATAGCATTGTTGTGTCGGCATTGGCAATCTTACCCTCTACTGTAAAATAAGGGCCTTTATTCTGACAAGATGCAAAAGATATGACCGCAAGAGTAATAATAGATAACTTGGAAAAAAAAGATGTTTTCATGTATAATGCATGTTATATTATATAAGTATTTAGCGGAACAAAGATATTAATTATAATTATTATGTGATTCTCCCCAAGTATTTCTTTCCAAAATATTTTTCATATATATAATTATAGTAAGGTTTAGATTGATCTTTTTGAAGGATGATCTTATGACCAATAAACAATAATTGATTAAGTTATTTTGTTTAAGGTGTTTGTATATTTCGGTTAAAATATTTTTAAAAAAAGGCATTAAAATATTTGGAGATGTATAAATAAAATGCATATCTTTGCACCCGCTTTGATAGAGAACACGGCGCATAAAAAGAGGGTTTCGGCCACTTGTTTAAGTCCGGAGATTTTCGCTAAGCGATTAGAAAACGATCTTTGAAATAATGACAACATATGAGTGTAGTACAATAGCACTTTGGTGCTAAGAAATATTATACCGTCAATTTACTTAATAAGTAAAAAGAGCAGGACAGGATCACGAAAGACTTAGAAAAAAAGAATATACAAAGAAGAGTTTGATCCTGGCTCAGGATGAACGCTAGCGATAGGCCTAACACATGCAAGTCGAGGGGCAGCATAGAGTAGCAATACTTTGATGGCGACCGGCGCACGGGTGAGTAACACGTATGCAACCTACCTACATCAGGGGAATAACCCGGAGAAATTCGGACTAATACCGCATAA
>NZ_GL892006.1:740088-742349 GCF_000213575.1 Dysgonomonas mossii DSM 22836 | reverse complement strand
TTAAATATATCAGTTTGCTGTTGGCGAAATAAAAGATCATTATCATATAAGTTATGGCAGCGCCTACAGCCCATAACCAAGTTTAATGGATTGGTATAATGTTCCGGGAATGTAGATTTAGGTAAAAGGTGCATAAGATCAGTTCCATGTTTCCCACATATAAAGCAAAAAGGCGATAGTTTAGATTTTATCTTTGCTATCGCCCTATTCTTCTGAGCTTGTTTCTTGCTTACTTGTTTTATCATATCAAAAATTTACTAAGTTTCGCATAAATTCCTCCTCGCTTATTTTTTTTAGAAAGACAGAGAATAAAACATCTTTTACTTTTTCATATAGCGTTTGAAATTCAATTTCATCCATTTTTTCAAAGGATATTGATTTAGGCGTTTCAATCCATTCATTACGAGGAATAGAATAAATAGTATCGCAATGTCCTGCTGACATCTCAACAGTCTTTCTAAATAGATCTACATTATTTTTAAAGTGATCTGTTACACCCTGATTTTGATATTCCCATGCACAGTTTATAAGGGCAAAGTATTTCCTATGGAAATGGTAGTTTCTTGCTTTGGTTACTTTTACCTTATATACTTCTCCGATTTTAAGTTTTTTCTTTTCTTCAAAATCAGAATCGTAATTTGGAACTAATCCTCGAGCTGTATTTGTACAAAATAATTCCATCGGTTTTTATTTTTATGGATTACCGAAAACCCTAATTAAAAGGGAGATCGTCATCATCGCCAATTGCTGCAGTAGTATGTTGTGATTCAACTGGAGTTTGTTCAGATTCGCTGTTTTGATTTTGCTTACCGCCTAACAACTCCAAATTATCAACATATATCTCAGTTATATACCGCTTGACTCCGCTAGCATCATCATACGAACGTGATCGTATTTTTCCTTCTATGTACAATTGGCTGCCTTTCTTTACATATTGTTCAGCTACTTTAGCTAATCCACGCCAACATACTATGTTGTGCCATTCGGTGCGATCCGGAATAGTTGTTCCGTTTTGTGCTGTATATCCTTTTTCAGTGGTAGCCAATGAAAATGATGCAACAACCGTACCATTATCAAAATGTTTTACATCTGGGTCTTTCCCCACATGGCCCACTAGAATTACTTTATTTACTGACATTCTTTTTCTTTTTTATAAGTTACTTTAACAAAACCTGATTTAGTAGTTTCTTTCTTATACTTATCGGCTAGTTCCGGATTTTCTTTTTTGAATTTTGAAGAGTCGAAACCGATTGAAGTGCTAGGCGAAACCCATGATATGGTTACCTTATCATCTTTATATTGTTGCTTTTCTATTAATGGCTGTATATCTAATAATAGTTTCGCCCTTCTCTCTTCAAGAATAGATATTTCTTCATCAATAGCAATTAACTCTTCTATTTCAAGCGATGTATTTTGTTTTATTGGGTTCTCGAATGAAGCATTATTAAAATACGCATCAATAAGAGATATAATAGTACTGTTTGGTATTCTTTCAACTTCTTGCAGTTTATATTTATCTTTTCGAAGCCAGATACCATATAATTTATCTATACTTAAATGAGGATTTTGAAATTCAAATAAGAATGCACAAATTGATAGCTGCCATGATAAACTTTCAATATCTAAAACCGATGTTGTTTTTATATCCCCAAGATGAACGCTATTATCCGATGCCCGGAATACATTATCTATCATTGTAGCTATACGCTCATTGTCAGATACTAAATATTCATTTTCCAAAGGAATAAGGTCATGTTCTTGTTTTATCTTCATATAATTTTCAACCTCCATACAATCAGAGGTTTCGAATATATCATTCTCTTGACATTTAGAATGAATAAGGCTACCATATTCAGCAGCCTTATTTAATATATGTTCCGGAATGTTACTATACTTGTCTGGAAATAACATCTTTGAGATGATGCCTGTTATGCCTTGAAGCTGTTTTCCTTCTTTAGTTATATAGCAATGATTATTCTCAAAGAAATCAACTTGCTGGTTGTAATTTAGGTAATTTTGATTTTGCATTTGTTAGAGCGTTTTTAAATTTTTGATTACGTTGATAATTTGGGTATGAAGTCCAAATATCCTTTAATGATTCTTGGCTATCCGCTTTGTTTATCATTTCGAATATAATATCTGATGGTTCGTCAGTCTTTTGAGTAGCTTTAGGGTCTTGTTTAGGTTCAGTGTCTTTTGGTGTATCATATTTTGTCCTATCATTGCTAAAATAATATCAGCACCAACACCGAGAGCCTTAG
>NZ_GL892006.1:736414-740054 GCF_000213575.1 Dysgonomonas mossii DSM 22836 | reverse complement strand
GGAAATAACATCTTTGAGATGATGCCTGTTATGCCTTGAAGCTGTTTTCCTTCTTTAGTTATATAGCAATGATTATTCTCAAAGAAATCAACTTGCTGGTTGTAATTTAGGTAATTTTGATTTTGCATTTGTTAGAGCGTTTTTAAATTTTTGATTACGTTGATAATTTGGGTATGAAGTCCAAATATCCTTTAATGATTCTTGGCTATCCGCTTTGTTTATCATTTCGAATATAATATCTGATGGTTCGTCAGTCTTTTGAGTAGCTTTAGGGTCTTGTTTAGGTTCAGTGTCTTTTGGTGTATCATATTTTGTCCTATCATTGCTAAAATAAATATCAGCACCAACACCGAGAGCCTTAGCAGCTACAGATATAGCATCAGTTAAAGCCATTTTATAACATTCGTCGGATACTTGATAACCGTTCTTATTTTTAGATACAAATGTATTACCTCCTGTGCCTTGTATCGGCTTACTCCATTCTTCGCCAATTTTGATGAAAAGATTTATGTTTACGAATGCAGCGACAATATCATCCTGTCCTTTTTCGAGCCATTTATCGGTTATCTCATAGTACCAACCGAAGCCACATATCCCAAACTCTTCTGTAAGCTTTTTTATTCGCCACATAGGGTTTATATCAGTACCCGAAAACCTGCCATTATTGAATGGTTTTTGAGCTTCTTTTGGAACTTCTCTTACTTTATTATATAAATCTAAATTTTCCATATCCTAATCTTTAAATAGTTCTTTAATTGCTTGCTCTACTAACCTCGCATTTTTGTTATCTAAGTAGTTTCCTAGCTTGTATCTTTCGATGTCGCTAGTGGTGCCCATGTCATAAGTAAGCTGCATACCTATACCATTGAAGAAATAGTATTGTATGCCTTTGCGTCTGCGTGGTATGCGTTTAAAATTAGTATCCATGGCTATATTGTATAGGTTCTACTTTGTACCAAAATGGGTATTCGTCTGATTGTCGTATTACAGACTTTATAGAGTTTACAAAAACATGATAATTACTATCAATTATTTTGCAGTACTGATGTATGTTTGAAAAATCAGGAGTTTGTGAATATGAATGAAAAGATGTATCGCCTTCTTTAAGTTCTTTTCTTTTGCAAGGAGTTAGTTTGTATTGGATTTTATCTAAGCGACATTTCGTTCTAGGTTCAACACAATAGGCAGTGTCGCAATATCCTAAAAGTTGCTTATCCTCGTTAAATCCGATAAACAACCCATCGCCATAGCTTCCAGAGGCACCTTGCGGTAAAACCCATATCCCTATACTCTCAGGCACAAGAATATAGTTATTGATGGCTTGAACTTCTTTCTCTCCATACTCTACAACAGTATATCCATTTTTTAGGTCTATAGTTGCATTCTTCACTTCTAATCCCTCATGTATAGGGAAGGGTATTTTTATTGTTGGCATGGCATAAAAGATTATCCGTTATTATCTAATAGTATCTTTGCTGCATCAGGCTTTAGTAACCCAAGTGAATCAAGCTTGCTCACGAATTGAGAGGCAAACAATAGATCGTATCTCTCTTTCATCGCATTGGCTTGTTTATCGGCTATTTCTTTAGCAATGTCATCTAGCTTTAATTTTCGGTTATATGACGTATCCATATAAACCTGTTTGATATGATCTGTTAGGGTAATAGGCTCTTTCGAATATCCGAATTTTACCTTTTCGTCTCTAACTATCCGATCAACCTGTTTTGATATTATCTCATCCATCTTCTCGGATATTCTTTCTTTCAGCAAATTGAATGCCTCTTCTCTCATCTTTTTAATCTCCGATTGGAAATTACTATATGAGACTTGTTTTACGATAGCTGATCTAATTTCTTTCTTTAACTCGAATTGATCTTCTATGCCATATTCACCACAGTTAGCATCCTCTATAAAGTCACTAACCAAATCTTCTAAATCAATTGTTATTTTCATCTCTATATATTATTTAGTTAATAGTTCTGGGTTGTCGTGGATTGAACCTATAACAGCCCATTCTTTAGTCTCTTTACTGTAAAATGAATCTACTGCTGTATAGCTTTTCAAGCCATTATACCCATGAGCATACGATGCAACACCCCATGCAGTTTGAAACCACATTATCACGCCGATTCCGTTCTTATCTTCGATTATATCCCCCTCGTATATCTCTTTTCCGTTCTTATCGGTTAAGCCTGTGAATTGACCTACTGTTTCGGGGTCTACATATACCCATTCTAAGGACTTTATATTTCCTTTTCCTGTTTCAAAGTATATAGCAGGATGTATATTTTCTGAATATACAAGTGAGCCATAAACCCACTCTCCTGTATTTGATTTACCTCTAAACTTTATCTTTCTCATCTCTTTTTATTTTTTTGGTTAAAATGCCTTTATATGCTTTTCTATAACTATGATTATAGGGCTTTTAATTGATGATCTCTTATTTTGCTGATAAACTTGTATAGGTTCGCTAGAACATCCGAGAGAAATACCTATTGCCCCGTGAGTCTCAAACCCATAATCAAATTCACCATCTTTAGGGGGCTTATTTCTTAATAGACTTTGAACTAACGTTAAAATATCTATCTCTGATAAACCTATCTTGTCTTTTACTTGTATATTCATTGTCTTTGCTTTTATTGTTACTATTCAATTAAAAAGCATTCCGAATTATCACAACTCAGAATGCCTACACACATTTTTAGTAATTCTATTCATGTTTACAAAAGTAGTTCGGAGAGCAGGAATCGAACCTGCACGATATAACTTCCCGTTTCCATTCCCGGTACTATCTACGATATCAAGGAGAACGTTCCTTCACGGGTTACGCTTCCAACGCTTACCCCCAGAAAGCTCTCCGTACCGTTAGCGTCTACCAATTCCGCCATCTCCGAATAAAAAAGACTCTACTACATGCAGGGTCTTTCTTTTACTGTAAATTTTAATTTTTTTCGGAACTTAATTTTCTATCCTTCATTCTCATTGCGCATCTTTAAACACCTCCTTTCTGTTGGTTATCCTAATAGTACTGAATATGTACCATCGGTATAGTCTACAATTTCGAAAATATTATAGTCAACACCTTTTACTAAACTTTTTAAATATGCAACTGCTAAATCTCTTGTAGCGAATGCGCCTTGTGTTTCATATCTTTTGCTCATATCTGTAATTATTAATGGTTATATTTATTTTCCTTAATCTCTTTAAAATAAGTAGTGCTATCTTCACAGACAACACTACTCGTATTCATTAAAAACAGTCTACTTTTAGTAGAAACACCTTTTCAGGTATCGCTCTCGGATAGCAACCAAATGCACACCGAGATAAAAGCTACCTTATTAATATTATTAGAAAAAAATTAGTTATTTGAAGTAGCTTTATATTTCTCAAATTTTATTTCATCAGAAGCAAACTTTATTGTATTGCTCTCTCTAATTCTGTATATCGAGTTATCAGATAATATACATTCAATAGTATAATAAGAAGTAATATAAGCGTTGCCCGATGCTTCCACAGTCGCGTTGCCCGATGCTCTCACAGTCGCGTTGCCCGATGCTTCCACAGTCGCGTTGTCACATGCTCTCACAGTCGCGTTGTCCGATGCTCTCACAGTCGCGTTGCCCGATGCTTCCACAGTCGC
>NZ_GL892006.1:618729-735839 GCF_000213575.1 Dysgonomonas mossii DSM 22836 | reverse complement strand
CGCGTTGTCACATGCTCTCACAGTCGCGTTGTCCGATGCTCTCACAGTCGCGTTGCCCGATGCTTCCACAGTCGCGTTGCCCCATGCTTCCACAGTCGCGTTGCCCGATGCTTCCACAGTCGCGTTGTCTACTAGAAGATATCCTTCTGAAATATCTATATTCCCATATATTTTATTGTTGTTAAACTCATTCTCATATAGCTTTATTAATTCTATATCTATAACTTTACGCCTTACTGCAAAATCGAAGTTGTCTTTTATAACTTGCAATAATTCTTCAAAAGATTCTGACTTATATGCTCTTTTGTATTCTGATGTACATGCATCAGCAGCTTTTGCTCTTTTTATGATTTCTTCCTTTAATTCTTTAAAATTAGTTTCCATAATGATATTTTGTTTTAAGTTTAAATTCGTTGCTATGGGAGGACTCGAACCTCCGACCCGTTTCTTTTTGGGTGCATTACTGCGACCTGCGCTCTGACCACCTGAGCTACATAGCATCCTTTTTTTTCAATCATGCAGGGTTTGATATATTAGTTGAGACTAAATTTATTTACTGGTTCATTTAAAGCTCTTTCAATACTCCAACCTCTATACAACCTATTGCTCAATATATTATAAGGCATGTTATATAATTCAGACCATTGAGCAATCGTTTTGACTTCTCCTTTATGCTCAATAAGCCTATTATTTCTTTTATTATTAGCCTGTTCTTTGAGGGTAACCCATCTGCAATTATTCGGTTCGTAATTACCATTATTATCAGTTCGGTCAATAGTTAGATTGTCAGAGTACCCATTCGCTAATGCCCAATCACGGAAATTTATATAATCTAACCATTCGTTACAGACTGTTATACCCCGTCCGCCGTAGTTACAATAACATTGAGTATTTTCGTTTGTTGTTCTTTGTATTATATTTATCCATATATTATATAACCTTATTCTAGATCCGCCATGGATTGTTTTTGTTTTAGTATTTCGTTCTGAAAGTAAATTCTTTCTTAGGCATCCACAGCTCTTTGTATCACCGCATATAAGACTCATACCATATATAGTTTTAGTATTTCCACATTCGCATCTGCAAGTCCAGTATGAATGACCATGTTTATCTTTATGGCTAAATTCTATAACTGTTAGCCTACCAAATTTACTCCCTGATATATCTTTTAAACTTATATGCGACTCTTTCATAATTATTTAATTTTTATTCTTCCTTTGAAACACTCTCCGTACTCCTGATTTATAGTTATGCGCATAGGGTTACTTTTCCTCCATACCCCGAAGTCATTTAATCTTTCGATATGCGATACTATTTCATTTTGTACATAAAAAAGAGCTTTCGTAGTGATATATTTATATTCTGACTAACCTAACTGACTATTCAGGTTTATTAGTTCGCTGTTTTTCAAGCTCCCGACTTCCTCTAATCGGTAATCCCCCTAACCACTCCGTTAAGGGTTTAAGACAACACCCGTGTTTTTATCCATTCATCGGTGATACATCAGGAAATCAACATGGCAAAGAACTTGCGTTTTACTCCCACCCATAAGGAATGGAGCCTTCAACGACTTAGGATTAATTTTGTTTTAAGGATATATTACTTTAGGAAAGTTTCATCGTTCGGATCTATATCTTCTGCTTGATAGTACGATATGCAGTAAAGAAATATGCCTGTTACTATTCCGGCTACAACTACAAATAGCGCTAATGCTAAAATTGCGAATAAGAGTTCCATAGTTATTTTATTTGATATGTGGGTACTTCGTGATGTTTCATTTCAGTAAGAGCTTCTACTTGTCTTTTGCAGTCTATTGCACATTTAACCATATAACCAAGGCAACCTAACATGATAGCTGCAATGATTATTGTCTTTAGTGGGTTTATGCTTTTCTTTTTCATGAGGCTTTTACTATTTTGCATTTTGATATGTGGGTAAGAAGAGTTGTTTCACCATATTTTATATCCATATCTCCATTGTCTGAATTATAAAAGGATATGACACCTATTTCATTAGGTTTATCTTTACACTCTACTCGTTGACCGATTAATTTTGATTCTGTTTTCATAGGGCGTATTCCATTTTGTCTTTAAGGATTTCAAAGCCTTGTTTTGTGGCTTCTTTTGATCTATTATTTAGATCTTCAACTAAACGATTCAAGCGAGATGTAAATACTGCAGTATCTTCATAAAGTAAATCCCAATCAGAATCTAAAATCTCTGATGATCTTATGCCTACTATGTCTAAGTATGAATCAAACTCAACACACACCCTTACATCGCCTATTGTATCATCAAAATCAGGTATCTCTCTTCTGTCTGAATTATTGATGTGTCTTAATACAGCATTCACTATATTATCCATCTGTGTCTCGTTGCAATGGCAATCTATTTTTAGTGCTCCCATGGTTATTTTGTATTTAGTGATAATGATGATTTCTTATTTATATAATCCTCTATCCATTCTAGTTTATAGCGATACTCAGAACCTACTTTCAGATATTGTAGACCTTGTTTTCTCAATCGTGGAATCGTTTCATCCGATATAGAGAATATTCTCATTACATCTTTATTTGTAAGTAAAGCGTCCATATCCTATTATTTTACTCTTGTTATATTGTAAGTCTTTGTTGAAGAATCTTTCATGAATGAGTATTCTTTACCTTCGCTAAATTTTAATTTGGTAGCAATAGGAGCCAATGTGTCTTTCTCTTCTATGGTACATTGTAATACAGATGAAATAGGCATTAGTCTTAATGTTGCTGTCCAATTGATAGTTTTTACTTTTTTTGCTTTGATTGTATTCATCTTTCTGTATATTTGCAATTGTTATACTTAATTGTTGATACAAACATACAGTAAAATACAGTAATATGAAAATAAATACAGTATTTATTTTTGTATTTAACTTTATTTAAGGATACGTAGTGTTTTAACTTAAAATTGGGGGGATGGAATTAAAAGAGTTTGTAAAAGAAACATTGATCCAAATAACAGAAGGAGTCATGGAAGCGCAGGAAGAGTGCTTTAAATCAGGAGGGTTGATAAACCCAATGCTGGCAGTTAAAACTAGCAATGAAGAGGTATATAAACACCATGACTCTGATTATCCTGCTACTAAAATAACTTTTAAAGTAGGGCTTACAGAGTCTGATACAAAAGATAATAAAAAGGGAATAGGCGTATTTTTGGGAAAGATGTCTTTAGGTGCAGAAAGTTCCAAGGGTTCTGAAATTCAATCCGTAACAAGTATTGAATTTTCTGTTGTAGCAGTGCTTCCTTATGTCGATAGAGAGGGTGGGCACATACCTATTAGTGCGCTAAATATTCGTTAGTTTTCAGCTTAAAGCATATCTTTTATTTTCATATACTGATCTATAGTGTCACGTAGTGCATCCCTAGGGTTTCCTGATATATGTTCTAAATGAGCAAAATAGATACGAAGAAATAATCTTCTTCGTTTACGCCTTTTGAAATATTCTATCGGATTTTTCATAACATTAAATATTAAAACAGAAAGCAGTATACAAATTGGGGTTGCATACTGCTCTCAAGGTTTAAACCTAATTTCTTAATTATTGAAATCACCCCAATTGATTACAATACAAATATACAGTAAATTACAGTAATATGAAAACATTAGGAAGTATCGTTTTGAACAAAATCCTTGAAAACGAGAAATTAAATCCAAATCAATTCGCAGAATCGATAGGATTGGAAAGAACTCAACCTATTTATGATATTATAAATTGTAAAGTAAAAAAAATATCAACCAATTATGCAAAAAAGATATTAGCAGTATATCCTCATTATAGTTATAATTGGTTGACCACAGGAGAGGGGGAAATGCTAAAAATTAAAAGCGAAGTTACACCCAAAGCAGAAAGTGATTATATGATGGTAGAATATGTTGATCTCCGAGCAAGTGCGGGCAGGCTTGGGGGTGCTGATATAGATTTATTACCTGAAACGCATGTAAGGTTAGTTCCTAAAGAATATAAGAACGGAGGATTTCTAGTAGTGAGAGTTGATGGAGATTCTATGGATGATGGAACTAAACGATCTTTATGCGATGGTGACGAAGTGCTTATTAAAGAGAAGAAAGATTTTCATGTAAAAGACTTGCCAATTAAAAAGACTGTATTTGTAATTACATCAAGAGAAGGGAATGTCCTAAAGCAGATTAAAGAAATAAACACAGAAGAAGGATATATTATTTGTCATTCATTTAATCCGATATATCCGGACTTTAAAATGGAGCTCTCAGACATATATCAGATCTTCATTGTTTGTAAGGTAGTGGCAAGGCAAATAAGCCTTATTTAATTACTGTCTCGGCTCTATTTCGGACATATATATGTAAGTAATTGATATAAAGAAAATAACAAATTCCCGGCTGTGCTACAAGAAGAAGTCGCTGGTGAAGCGGCTTTTGTTGTTAGAGAGCCTTACTTCATTAATCTTCGAATTGCAAATCCGAAGAGACGAGGGATACTTTATCATAAATGTATAGTGAGAATAAATAAAAAAGCAGTTGGCATTCCAACTGCTCTGTATAAATATGCGTATTTTTATATGACTTGTCAGTAGCAAACTTCAGCATCCATTGCTACTGGTTTGGGACGTTTAGGTCTAGATGTATTAGTCGCTGGATCATAAACATACTCTAGATCAAGATAAGTTATATTACCCGAAGAACAAGAATAGCTCCCACTAAAAGACACTGTAATTTGATTGCTATTCGCAACAGGCTTTTGGCTCCAATGTGATTGATTCCAAGATAAAATCTGATGATAGTAATTCGATGCTAATGTTGCATTTATGCTTAATGTAGTCTCTAAATTCATTATTTTATTGTTATACGGATCAAACATCATATAGGATCCAACCTTATATTGGATTTTTGTTGATGGGAACATTGCGTTGCCTCCTCCTCCTTCTAAATAATAAAAAAGATCGCAAGACATTTCTAACGGTTTATCTTTAGCTGACTTTATCACAGCGCTGTCACGTGTTGTTATATTGTTATCAACAACCAAAAGATCTTCCTCTGAGTTACATGCCGTTAAAAATAGGACACTAAAAAGGAAATAAATAATACTTTTCATAATCTGGATTTTAGTTTGACAATTAATTTTATTTTTATTTATAAAATAAACAATTATGAACTTTGTATTCTTAATGTTTTTATAAGATATGACTATTTATAAAGGAGCCAAAAGTTATTAGGTTGAATAGTAATGATATAAATAAATGAGGATATGACTTATTTATCTAATGTCTTTTCATAAAAAGGAACTTAAAATATATCTTAAGGCAAAAGGAAAAGTCATAGTGGCAGGCATTATCAAAAAAATAATCCACATTTTTAATTTTCTGTTTAATTCGGATTTAGAGTGTTTAGAAATAATCTTATCTAAACTTTTTCTGTATTTTAAGTAATTACAGATAAATAATAATGACGATAATAATACAATTATAAATTTAGATAAGGTTTCTCCTATTGCTAATGCCATTGGAGTCAGAAAGTTGACAGATAAAATAATATTTGTAATAAAACTTATCGACAAGATAATGCTGGATATGATTAATATTTGGATAAAGGAAATGGCAGCAGTAGCAGAGAAAGCAGATGTATCTCCTTCTTTCCTTTTATAAATATCATAAAATCTATAAAAAAGATAATCAAACATAGATAGTTGTTTTTATTTCTTGTTAAAGGGAACCTTTTAAGATCATTCAATAAGTCTAAAATAAACTATCTAATAAAGGAGATTTTAGAGTTCCTTTAATCAGCCCATATCCAATAATAGAAATAAGTAGTATAAATATAGGAAAACTAAACATTATCCACATTGGTAGCTTATATTTATCTTTTAAATATTTTTTCTCTAATCCTAAATAATAATCTTTTTTTCTTTTAGGTGAGAAGTAAATATAATTGAGAAAAAAAATAACAATAGTAAGAATTGTAGCGATTAAAATCTTATTACTTCTGTTCTCCTGTAAAATATTTTTTATAAAATTTAATTCTACAAACAGACTAATAAAATAATAGGTGAACAAAAAAAGAGATAGCTCTATTATATATACAATCATAAGCGTATTTGTCATCGCATAATAATCTTTTTTTCTCTTGAAATAATCATAAAATCGAAAAAATATATAATCGAGTAAGGTCATACGTAATAATGTTTGTTTTATTAATCAAATAGATATGCTTTTTAGAGAGTGTTGTATTATATTTTGGTTAACAGGATTTTTTCTGTGAAATTAGAAGAAAATTTCATTGTATTGATTCTATATACAATAAATTTTTCTAAATATTTGATGAGGGAAAAAAAATTATTTAGTGCAGATTGCTCAAATAGCTTTATGTCCAATAATATAAGCTAGTATTGCAAATGTGAGAAGTGAGATAAGAATAAATAAACCAATAACAGTAAAAACAATATTATAACTTGCTCCTCCTATTCTTCTCAAATAGTCTATTCGGTCATTTAAATTGGGGTAGTTTGCTTGTGCTTTTTGCATTTCTCTAATCGACTTCTTTAAATATAAGTAGTTTCCTGTCAATCCAAGAATTAGGGACAATGTAAATATGCTTAATGATATGCCTATAGATATAGCCAGAGATATTCCTATCAATAAAGAAATAGCGAATTCTAAATACATTTTACGGTAAGCTAGCCACAGTATACTAAAAACGAAAGCATACGGATTAAATATCAGTTTTTTTCCATTTTTTATTTTCTCTAAACAGTTTAGATAATAGAAGGAATTATTTCCATAAAAGATAGAATATAGCAACTCCTCTTCAAATTGTTCACCTGTAATTTGAGTTTGCTTGTCTTTCATAATATTTTTTGAAGCCACAACTTAATATTGTACCTATAAAGCAATAGGTACAATATCTTATTACGGTAAGTTTTCAAAAAACTACCCTCTATCATTAGAATTTTCATCCGGATTAATTCTGTTTGTGGCAGCCTTTACCGATTTTTCGGAGCTAGGTACAGGATTTTTGATGTCTTTAACCTTTCGGGCATGTTCGTATCCCTCAAATTTATGTTCTTTGGATTGTGTTTTTGATATATCTTCTTTCATGGTTCAATAAATTTAATGTTCGACATACATAAACTAAACAAAGCGAATCGGAATAATGTTCTCGGATCGTTTATTATCTTCTGTATAAAAACAAAAAGGCTGTCATCACGACAACCAATCTTCAATTTTATAACCTAAAGTCTAATACCATGAAAAATACATTACAAAGATAAATTCTGTTTCATATAAATACAATACCATCTTTATGGTAAATTGTTAAGTTATTGATAAGAAGTAATCTGACTTTTACAAGGCAAGAGATCAAAAAAGCGGCTAAAGGTGTTAAGATTCTTATTTTCATGCATTATCAAGAAACAATTTGATGTTAAGGGCTGTTCTAAGATAATACAGTTTTAATTGCGAATCTAATAAATACTACCATGCTTAACGATGATGATAAATTGAAAAATAAGTCTATGCTCGATAGCAGGCTGGGAGCCCCGATGAAAAAAGTAGAAGGATTGAGTAGTGACATGAAAAAGGCTGAATCGGAACATCTTCATGCCTTCCGCGGAGATATTACCATAAAAGATAGTAAAAGTAAGGAACCTTAAAATTATCTAATATACAGAAGAAAGGAATTTGATATTTTATATATGCTAAAAGTATATGAGGCTTATTTTCATTAGAAATAAGCCTCATATACTTTTAGTTTCATAGCTTATATCTATTTAAATAAGTTGTTGTATTTTTTAATAAAAAGTCATATTTAGTGATATAACTTTATTGTATAATATATATATAATCTGATATATAGAAGTTTTTATTTATTGTTAAAAGTCATATTTGATCTGGAGTTAAGATTAAAATGATTGTTTTTTACTAGTTTTGTTCGATGTATATTTGTTGAAGTTTGTAATTTCTTTCTTTTTGCTTTTTTGCCCCATTGGTATTTGTTTCCCTATTATTTTGAATATAGAATATGTTAGATTTATTGTTAAACTAATTTTTAGAATTATGAAAAAGGTTTTATTAATGATTATTTCTCTTATTTCAATCACAAGTTTTTATGCACAAACCTCCCAGTTAAATTCTATCTTTCCAACATACAATAATGGAGGGAATCGCCCATTAGAAGGAAAAGAATATGATTATACAATTTCTATGTCAGGAGGGAGCTATGCTACAGGAGTAAGTTTAAGGTGTACCAACGGTGTATTTACTATTAACAACAGTTCTGTTTATAATACTTATGCTACAAATAGTTTTTCATTAAAAGTAAAATGGGGAAATGCTGGGCGCGGAGAAATATATGGGGAAGATAATAGTGGTTACAGAACGAGTTACGTTGTTAATATAGAAAAACCAGAAGTTTTCATATCTGGTCCTTCTTCTGCTAAGTATGGTGATGTTTTAGAGTATACTTTATCTGCTAATCCAAGCATTTCCATAAGTAGTGCTAACTGGGGAAATTCAGCAGAATTTAACTATGTAAGTGGTCAGGGTACTTCAAAATATAAGGTGAAAGTTATCAAAAATGAATCAAAAAGTGTAAGTAATGCGATAACTGTTACTGCACAAACTGATTATGGGGTTTTGTCTACAATTAAATTAGTCTCAATTGAACCCGTGTTTAAGATTTACTCTAATGAATCAGTTGTCTGCAATGGGGAAAATGTTACTTATTTTGTAAATACAACAGGACCAACGCCGATTAGCTGGCAGGCTGGAAATAATATGACTTTAGTGTCTGGACAAGAATCATCTACGCCTATATTTAAAGCCTCTGGAAATAATTTTGGAGTGGTAAAAGCGACACTTACATCTGGAGGTAAAAGCTATAATGTAGAGAATTCTCAAGTTTGGATTGGTGCTCCCAAATATAATGAGTCAGCTGATAATAATCAATTGACTCAATATAGAGATTTAACTGAAACATTTATGCTAACAGCACCGTTTTATGGTAATCCAACAATCTATGAGTGGAAGGTTAATGGAACTGATTTATCTTCCCGATATATAAATGATGATGCCGGGACTATTTCAATATTATTTAAATATTTACCTGTAGGGGTTTATGAATATTCCGTCAAAGCAACAAATGCTTGTGGAACTTCATTGATACGAACTTTTCTTGTGACAATTGTAGCTGATCCAGATGAGGTTCCTATTCTTAAATCTTCAACAACGATTGGGGAAGAGTCGCCTAAATCTATAAAAATATATTCGATAAATACTGGTTCATTGATGTATACAGAAAAAGGTATAATTAACTTTAATATTGAAAATGTGCCATTAAATAAAGGGGTGTATTTAATAGAGAGTGTAGACGATAAAGGGAATGTTGTTAGAGAAAAGGTTGTGAAGAGATTTTAGTATTATTTATATATTTGTTCAAACAAGAAAGTTTTCTAAAACAAGAAAGCTTTCTTGATTATTTATTTTTTATAACATAAAAAAAGGCTGTCATCTCGACAACCAATCTCAACTTTTTAACCATAAATCTAATACCATGAAAAACACAGTACAAAGATATATTGTGTTTCTGCTCAATACAATACCATATTTATGGTAAATGATAATTAAAAAGGCTTACTTTACTTTTTCTGAAAAATAAAAAATGTTAACTTTGAAGATAAAAGTAACAAACGCCTAGATATCATAAACTATGAGAAAAATAGTATTCGTTCTACTAACATTCCTATTCCTATATTCGTGTTCCGATGGCAATGATCTTGGTAAAGATGATGGTGATGATTCCGGCAATGGGAATAATTCTTCTTCGGTAAAAATCTCTTTAAAGGCAAAGGTACAAGAAGCTAATATCCATACTATGATGGAGTTTTACTTAGTGCCCGGTGAAGACTGTACAATGCTCGATATAATGGAGAGCTACGACTCTTTGGTTTGGCGTATAGAGGGAGAAAAAGGACGTCTTAATTTGCTGTCTCATGCCCCTGGTTGGATGTCTTTTACTAGTAGATGGGGACACTGTTTTTATGAAGAGAATCACGGTAGTGTTATCCTTGAAGGGTTTAAGGATGGTAAGGTAGTATTATCCGATTCGGTGAGAATTGAGGTATACAATAAACGTGATTTTCTTGGATATAACTGGGAAGATATTACTTCTTCAACAAACCATCGTACAGGAATAGCAAATATATTGAAATCTGAATTGGAAATTTCTTTTATAGAAAGATATATCGATGGATTGCCTTCGTTGTATGTCTATTTTGAACCTGCTTGGGAAGTCGGTAGAGATGAAAAATTATCAAAGATTTTTTATACTCAGAAGCAAGAACCCTTGATACGAAACTATATTTCGAAGCTATACGGCGATCCGAAGTTCAGTTTCGAAAAAGATGCTGACCAACTTGTAGAATCATATCATAAGATATTTAAACAAGAAGAGGATGTTTATACTCCTAGATATGTTTGGCAAACAAAAACAACCAATATTGCCTTAGTCCAAAAAAACGTAGACTGGGGAGACTATGAAGCATATTATATTTATGCCGAACCCAGAAGCAATTGAGAGTCATATAATCATATAATAAAATAAGACCCATCTCATAAAGGTGGGTTTTGTATTTATTTGTAACTTTAATAGCGATTATAAAACTACTGACATGAAAAATATACATCTTATCTATTTTAGTCCTTCCCTGTCTACCCGCAAGATAATCCGTAAGATCGGCAAAGAGATGGGTACAAAGATTAAAGAACATGACGTTACAATGGGATTCCCCGATACATTGAACATCGAGAGTCATGATCTTGTCATATTTGGTATTCCTGTTTATGCAGGACGTGTACCTCAATTAGCGGTCAAGGCTTTCGAGAAGATAAAAGGCGATAAGACTCCCGCCGTGTTGGTATGCGTGTATGGCAACAGAAACTATGACGATGCCCTTCTTGAGCTCAAAGATATATCCGTGGCAAATGGCTTTGTGCCCATAGCGGCCGGTGCTTTCATTGCACGCCATTCTATCTTCTCGGATGTTGCTGTGGGACGTCCCGATAAGGAAGACAAGCAGGAGATTCAAAAATTTGCACAAGAATGCTTCCGATTATATCAATCTTACAACAAAAACAAACAATATAGCTTGCCAGACGTTAAAGGTAATTATCCCTATCGTGAACCAACACAGGGAGGATATGTTCCTACAGGTGATGATAGGTGCGACGATTGCGGAACATGTGTAAGTCAATGTCCGACAAGTGCCATACCAAGGAGTAATCCCAAAGTGACGAATATGGATCTATGTATCCGTTGCGCACGTTGTATTACTCTATGTCCTGAGCATTCGCGTGCGTTTAGAGGCGAATTATACGAAACGGTTAAAACGAAATTTGCACCACTTATGGCTGTACGCAAAGAGCCGGAAGTGTATATGTGTAAAATATAAAGGCGATATGAAAAGTGTAAAATGGGGTATAATAGGCGCAGGAGCCGTCTGTGAAAGAAAAAGCGGACCTGCATTTTATGAGATAGAGCATTCATGGTTGCGGGCTATTATGCGCCGTGATGCAGAAAAAGCAGCGGATTTTGCCAAGCGTCACGGTGTAAGAAGATATTATACCGATGCCGACCAATTGATCAACGATCCGGAAGTGAATATTGTATATATAGCTACTCCGCCACACTTGCATAAAGAATATGCAATAAGGGTGTTGCAGGCAGGTAAGCCCGTTTATGTAGAGAAACCAATGGCTATGAGTTATGCCGAATGTCTCGAAATGGTAGAAGCGGCAAAGCAGGCAAATCAGAAATTATTTGTAGCACATTATCGCAGAGCACTGCCTTATTTCCTGAAAGTAAAAGATCTGATCGACAGTCAGGCTATAGGTAAGATTTTGACTGTTAATGTTCGTCTCTTCCGTCCTGCCAGTGCTTCCGATATGGATAAGCAGCAGCAGACGTGGCGGCTAAAACGTGAGATAGCAGGCGAAGGTTATTTTTTCGACCTCGCTCCACATACGCTCGATATACTCGATTTTCTTTTAGGTGAGATCTCTGATGCCAAAGGATATTATAGTAATCTGGGGGGATGCTATGACGTTGCAGACACTCTGTCCGCAATTTTACAGTTTAAGTCGGGGGCGCAAGGTGTTGCCGAATGGTGTTTTATATCGTCCGAAAAGTCGAGAGAAGATACGATCACCATTACGGGAACAGAAGGTTCTATTCGTTTCAGTACCTTCCAGTTTACGCCTATTCTTTTATCATCCATTGATAGAGAGCAGTTCTTCATGCCCGCTCAACCCGATCATATTCAACAACCGCTCATTCAGACGATAGTAGATGAGCTCAGAGGGTCTTGTCCGTGTCCATCTACCGGAGAGACTGCATTAAGAACGGCAAAGGTGATGGATATGATAATCGGGAAGATATAGATTGCTGCGATTTATCTCAACCTCTTTCTTTCAAAGATAACCCGCGAGCAAGTCCAGTATACAACTACACTTACCGCGCACAGACCCGAAGCGACCATATATAGTGTTTCGAAAGAGAAATATCCTGTGAGGTAACCACCTACCAGCATACCCAGTGCCAGACCGAGGTCGAACCCGATGAGGTAAGTTGAGTTGGCTGTCCCTCGTTGATTATTCTCTGCAAGATTGATGTATAGTGTTTGCAGTGCCGGAAACATCATTCCGAATCCTACTCCGATAAACAGCCCCGATATGCAGAAGGCATAGATATTATGAACCAAAGCAAATACAAGAAAAGCAATAGCAACAATGGCCATTGCCGATACATTTACCTCGTGTATTTTGCCTTTATCAACGAGTTTTCCCGCAAAGACGCGCGAAGCAATAATACCTCCCGCCCAGAACAGGAAGAAAATCCCCGCATTAGGAATACCGAGCCCCTTGCCATACTGCGCAACAAACGGGCCTATTGTACCCCATGCAAAGCAGGGTAGGAGTTGGTTGAGGAATATAGGCCAGCCTTTGATCAGGAAAAAGCGGTCGAACGAAATTTTCTGTCTTTCTACTTTTGTCTTTATCGGTGCTTTTATAAGCGATACGGTGATAATACCCAATGCCCCCATTGCAATGGCGCACCATAGCAATACATCAAATCCTGAATGATTATATATATGGATGGCTATAAAAGGGCCGATGGCCATCGCTACATTCATAAATGTGCCATAGTAGCCAATGCCCTCAGCTCGCCGCTCGGAGGGAACAACGTCTATCGCCAATGTGCTCGACGATACGGTAGACAATCCCCAAGTGATGCCATGTATAAAGCGGACAACAATGAACAGCAAGACGGTTGTTGCCCAAAAATAGCCGAAGAATATAAGTACATAACACGAAAAAGCAATCAGCAGTATCTTCTTGCGGGAATACAGGTCTACGATAAATCCCGAAAAAGGACGAACAAACATCAGTGCAATGGCATACGATGCCAGCACAATACCCGTTTGAGATTGGGGAACGCCCATCTGTTCGGTAATATATAGAGGAATGGATGGCATTAGCAGATTGAATGAGCATGCCATCAGGAAGTTAGCCAAACATACATTGAGATAGCTTAACGACCAAAGTTTTGCTTTTTGTGACATATACGGTGTTGCCTAAAAACAAAATGCTTCCGATAATCAGAAGCATTCATTATACAATTATTTGATAAATCTTACCTGATTCCTAATTTCTGTTTTACCAACAATGTAGCATTAGTAGCGTCCGGAGTAACGAATGCTATAGATGGATTGGCAAGATCGTAAATACATACAAATCCGTTTTCGATTCCTACCTGATAGATAGCATCCTTTAGTCTCTGGCGTAGAGGTTCTATCAGAGCTTTCTCCTGATTTTGGATATCTTCTTGAGCCACTTTCATAAAATCATTGATTTGACGTTCAAGCTCGTAAAGTTCTTGCATACGGCGCAAACGAATATTTTCCGCCATAGATGTCTGATATGATATGAAGTCAGAATATTTCTTATTATAATCATTCTGCATAACCTTCATCTCTTCCTTGTACTTGTTATTCAGGTCGATCAACTGATTCGATGCTTTCACCTTTTCGGGCATAGCTTCGAGCAACTCGTTCGAATTAATAAACGCAATCTGCTGAGCAGTTTGTGCTGCCAGATCTTTCGCAAAAAATAAAGGAAGAATTATAAGTGTAGATATAAGAATAATTTTTTTCATCATGATGATTTGTCGTTTCTGTGTATGACAATTTTCAAAATCTGACGAAGAAATCTTTTGTAATCAACCGCAAAACTGATTGATAGTTGTGTGTTTCGGTGGCATGGTTAGTACCACCGACCTTCAAGGCAAGATTTGCTTGTAACAACTATCAATTGGTTTCTTAGGTTAAATCTTTATTATATTGGATACAAAGGTATACAATAATTTAATATTACAAAGTTTTCTTCACTTCTATTTCTTCAAATGGCTCAATTATGTCGCCAACTTTTATATCATTGTAGTTGTGGATGTTCAAACCGCACTCATATCCCGATGCTACTTCTTTCACATCGTCTTTGAAGCGTTTGAGCGATCCCAGCTCTCCCGAATAGATTACGATACCGTCGCGGATGATACGTATCTTGTTTGCACGTTTCAGCTTTCCTTCTTTCACCATACAACCGGCAACTGTACCCACCTTTGTGATCTTGAAGACTTCGCGTACTTCCACATATCCGGTTTGTACTTCTTTGATTTCAGGAGATAACATACCTTCCATCGCCGATGTTACTTCGTCTATAGCATCATAGATGATAGAATACAAGCGGATTTCAACTCCGTCTTTCTCTGCAATTCTGCGGGCAGCCTGTGACGGACGCACTTGGAACCCGATAACGATAGCGTCTGATGCGGCAGCCAGCGTGATGTCTGATTCTGATATCTGACCTACGGCTTTGTGTATCACATTCACCTGTATTTCTTCTGTCGACAGCCTGATCAGTGAGTCTGCAAGAGCCTCTACCGAACCATCCACGTCACCTTTCACAATCACGTTCAGCTGTTGGAAGTTACCGATAGCAATACGGCGACCTATATCATCGAGAGTAAGTATTTTCTGTGTACGCAGACCTTGTTCGCGTTGTAGCTGTTCACGTTTCGCTGCTATTTCGCGGGCTTCCTGCTCTGTTTCCAGCACGTGGAATATATCACCGGCCTGTGGAGCACCGTTAAGACCTAGTATGAGTGCCGGTGCGGCAGGCGCAGCTGCTTCTGTAGGTTGGTTACGCTCGTTAAACATTGCTTTAACACGACCGTAATATGTTCCGGCCAATACGATATCTCCTTTTCTCAGTGTACCGTTTTCTACAAGTACCGTAGACAGGTATCCTCTACCTTTGTCGAGAGACGACTCAATCACCGATCCGGTAGCTCTCCTGTTAGGGTTTGCTTTCAGATCTAGGAGTTCGGCTTCCAATAGTACTTTTTCGAGTAGCTCATCTACACCAAGACCTTGTTTTGCCGAAATATCTTGCGACTGGTATTTTCCTCCCCAGTCTTCTACAAGGTAGTTCATTCCTGCCAGTGTTTCCTTTATTTTTTCAGGGTTGGCACTTGGCTTATCTATTTTATTGATAGCAAACACGATTGGTACGCCTGCCGCTGCTGCGTGGTTTATTGCTTCCACGGTTTGAGGCATGACGCTGTCGTCGGCTGCTACAATGATAATTGCTATATCTGTTACTTTTGCTCCACGTGCACGCATCGCCGTAAAGGCTTCGTGACCCGGAGTATCGAGGAATGTGATACGTCTTCCCGATTTCAGTTTAACGTTGTATGCCCCGATGTGCTGGGTGATTCCCCCTGCTTCGCCGGCAATCACATTTGTTTGGCGTATGGTATCCAGTAGCGATGTTTTACCGTGGTCTACGTGTCCCATTACGGTAACGATAGGAGCACGAGGTTCCATATCTTCGGGATTGTCTTCTTCCTCGTTTATTGCTTCCACTACTTCGGCACTTACGTATTCGGTTTCGAATCCGAATTCTTCGGCAACGATATTGATCGTTTCAGCATCTAGTCGTTGGTTGATAGACACCATGATACCGATACTCATACAAGTAGAGATAACTTTTATCACAGGTACATTCATCATGTTGGCGAGGTCGTTGGCGGTTACAAATTCTGTAATCTTCAACACCTTGCTTTCGTGCATCTGTTGTTCTAGTTCCTCCTGTTGTCTTTGAGATACAGCTTCACGCTTCTCTCTTCTATATTTAGCCCCTTTGTTTTTTCCGCCTTTGCTAGTCAAGCGCGCCAGGGTTTCTTTTATTTGCTTTTGTACGTCTTCTTCGTTTACAGCATGCTTGATGATAGGCTTGCGTACGCTGCGTTTCGATCTGTCGCCTCCGGCATGTGGTTGCTGTTGTCCGCCACCGCCACCTTGAGGTATAGCTCCTTTCTCGATGTCGACTTTTCCTTTTTTGATACGATTGCGTTTTTTCTTCGATGCGTCATCATTGTCATCGTTGATTGCTTTTCGTTTCTTCTCTTCGTCTGTTTCTTTTTTCAACAGGCGAACAGTGTTTTCTTTCACCCTTTTCTGATCTTGCATTTCTTTTTCCAAGCGTTCTTTTTTCTTTTCGGCTTTGGTTTTCTTTGCAGGACGGGTTTTATCGTTTATCGAACTTAAGTCGATAGTGCCTTTTACAACAATATTTGATTTTATCGTTGCCTTATTCAGCCTGAATATTTTATCTCCCCTTTCTTCTGTTTCTTCATTTGCGGGAGCAGTAGACGTCGGTTGAGGTTTATCCTCTTTTTCTTCGTCTTTCTCAATAATGGCATTTTCTTCTTTTTGTATAAACACAGGTTCTTCTTTTGGTGTTTTTTCTATAGCCGGTTGCTTTATTTCTTCTTCGGCCTTAGGCTCTTCTTCTACTTTTTCTACGATAGGAGCCGGGGCTTCTTCTACTTCTATTTCTGGGGCTTTTACTTCAGGAACCTCAACCTTTGGTGCTTCAACAACCGGAGCCTCCGCCTCAGGGGCTTGCTCTTCTTGTTTCACTTCTACTCTTTTTGGTCTGTTCAGAGCATCGAGATCAATCTTATCCACAATCTGCACATGCGGCTTAATGGATTCGGGTATCTCTGTTCTGATCACTTCCGGTTCATTTTGAGCTTTGGCTTCTTCCTCTTCTTTCTTAGCCTGAGCTTTTACAAGCTCTTTCTTTTCTTCTCGTCTGCTTAATAGAGCATCGATGTCGGAGTCTCGTCCGAATTCTTTTACCAGCAATTCGTATTGTTCACTGCCAATTTTAGTATTCGGGTTTGATTCTACATCAAAGCCTTTCTTATGTAGGAATTCAACAAGGCTGCTGATTCCTACATTCAAATCTTTGGATATTTTTATTAATCTTATCGACATATATTTTTTTTAATTCTAAAAATAGACAGTGAACCCAATAAATGCTTCTGAAAACAGATGAGGTTGGCTTTCTCCAAATACAAAAGTATTAAGAAATCAGCTAATCACCAAATAAAGCTTAAGCTTCATCATCAAATTCGGCACGTAAAATATTGAGTATTTCGTCTACAGTGTTTTCTTCAAGGTCGGCTTCCTGTATGAGTTTGTCTCTGTCGGTAGCCAACACGTTTTTAGCTGTAACGCAACCAATTTTTTTCAACTGATCGATAACCCATCCGTCGATTTCGTCGCGGAACTCGTCCAAGTAGATGTCTTCTTCGTCGAAGTCGTCGATGTCGCGGTACACGTCTATCGTGTATCCGGTAAGCATACTTGCCAGCTTGATATTGAAACCGCCCTTACCGATAGCAAGTGATACTTCTTCGGGACGTAGCAATACTTCTGCACGTTTTTCTTCTTCATTGATCTTCACCGAAGTTATTTTGGCAGGGCTAAGGGCACGTTGTATATACAGATTCATATTCGACGTATAGTTGATAATGTCGATATTCTCGTTGCGCAACTCTCTCACGATTCCATGTATACGCGATCCTTTCATACCTACGCAGGCACCCACAGGGTCGATGCGTTCGTCGTACGATTCTACGGCTACTTTGGCTCTTTCTCCCGGTATGCGGGCTATGTTTTTTATTGTGATCAGTCCGTCGTTTATTTCAGGAACTTCGAGCTCGAGCAATCTTTCGAGGAATGTCGGTGAAGTTCTTGATAAAATAATCTTCGGATTGTTGTTCTTATTGTCAACTCTTTCTACTACTGCACGAACATGCTCGCCTTTGCGGAAAAAGTCGCTAGGGATCTGTTCTGTTTTAGGTAAAAGAAGTTCTTCTTTTTCGTCATCGAGCAACAGGATTTCTTTTTTCCATATCTGGTAAACTTCACCCGATACGATTTCGCCTATCTTCTCTTTGTAGCGGTTGTATAAGCTTTCTTTTTGCAGCTCAAGTATTTTGGATGTCAACGTCTGGCGAAGGTTGAGGATGGCACGACGTCCGAAGTCTTCGAAAAATACTTCGTCTGTCACTTCTTCTCCTACCTCAAAGTCTTCGTCTATCTTTTTGGCTTCCGAAAGTGCAATTTCTGTATTATCATCCTCTAATTGATCGTCTTCTACGATGACACGATTGCGCCATATCTCAAGGTCTCCTTTGTCGGGGTTGATGATTACGTCATAATTATCATTCGACCCAAACAGTTTTGCTATTACATTGCGGAAAGAGTCTTCGAGCACACTGATCATAGTCATTCTGTCTATGCTCTTCAGTTCTTTAAATTCTGAAAATGTATCAATTAGATTGATAGTTTCTTTCTTAGCCATGGTTGTTATTTAAATCTTATTAAATATTTTGTATGTTTTACGTCTTGATAAACAAAAGAGAAATCTTCGTCTACTGCAACTTTCTTTTTCCCTCCATCGGGTTTCACCATCTTGGTAACGGTAATTACAAAAGAATTATCGTCGCACGATTTGAGTACACCCGAAAGTTTTTGTCCTTTCTTTGTCAGCACTTCTACTTCGTTACCAATATATTTCTTGTACTGGCGTGGTATTTTCAGAGGAGAAGTTATACCTGCCGATCCTACTTCGAGCTCAAAATCTTCCGCTTCTCTGTCTAGATGCGATTCTATATTGCGGCTCAATGCAATGCAGTCGTCAATGCTTACACCTTCGTCGCTGTCTACTTCTACAACTATTGCATTGCCGGGTTTTACCACTACATCTACAAGAAACATTGTTGTTCCTTCCAGATATTTCTCTGTGATATCTCTTATGAGTTCTTTTTCTATCATTTTTTTTACCAAGTAATAAAAAAAGGAAGCCACAGCCTCCTTCTCTCCCTTTTGTATTTCGGATACAAAATTAGGGAATTTTATTTTTTTTTCCAAATTTTGGAAGCGAATATGTTGATCTTAAGATTTTTTATTTATACAGGTTGAGTATATTCTCCTCCGATTTGCTTCCTGTTAACGGCTTTTACTCCCTTTATTTTGGCTAAGCGAGCGCATAATGCCTGCAAGTCGTTCACATCGTGAACGTTTACCACGATTCGCCCTTCAAATACGCCATCGTTCGATTCTATGCTCATGTTTTTGATATTCAGCGACCCGGCAGTGATCACTTTTGTGATGTCGTTGAGCATTCCTATGCGGTCGATACCGTTGATGGTGATGGCCGAAATGAACGGAAATTGTGTATAGCTACCCCATTCGAGGTTTACAATCCTGTTGCCGTAGCTGGCTTTCAGTTTGAGTGCTACGGGGCAGTTTATGCTGTGTACTTCTACTTCGTTGTTGTCTGTAATATATCCGATTACCTTGTCGCCCGGAATGGGGTTGCAGCAGGTTGGCATTATAAAATTCTTGTTGAAAGAATCTTCTTCGAGGATATATGTTTTTTTAGGGTCTATCGGCTCGTTCTCCGATATTTTTGTTTCTGCTTTCCCTATTTTTTTGCCTACATGCAATGCTTGTTTCATGTAGCTGAATATACCATTGTTAGGGTTTTGCTTTTTTAGCGTTAGCAGCTTTTCTATTTTCTGTGGCAGAGCTATTTCTTGGTTGCCGATAGCATAGAAAAGATCTTCTTTATTCGTTTTCTGATAGTAGTCCATCATTTTGTCGAGGATAGGCTGCGTAATCTCTATCGTTGAGCCTTCGGTGCTTTTGTAAAGCATTTCCTCTCCTTGCTTGGCGATGTCCCTTTTCAGTTTTCGCAGAGCATATTCTACCTTTGTGCGGGCTTTGGCAGTAGTAACGATGCTCAGCCATTCGAACTTAGGTATCTGCGATTTGGATGTAAGTATTTCTACCTGATCTCCACTTTTTAGCTTCTCACTCAGCGGAACGAGCTTATGATTTACTTTGGCTCCGATGCAATGGTCTCCGATGTCGGAATGCAGATCGTAAGCAAAGTCTAAAGCTGTGGCTCCCTGCGCCAATGTCCTGATTTCACCTTTTGGGGTGAATACGAATATCTCTTGCGAAAAGAGATTGAGTTTTATTGTATCCAAAAAGTCCAGTGCGTTCGGGCTTGGGCTTTCCAGTATTTCCTGAATTGTTTTGAGCCACTTGTCTAGCTCGGTATCTTCTTCTACTTTGCCTTCTTTGTATTTCCAATGTGCCGCAAATCCTTTTTCTGCGACATCGTCCATTCGACGACTGCGTATTTGTATTTCTACCCACTGCCCGTCGGGTCCCATTACGGTGAGGTGCAGTGCCTGATAACCGTTGGCTTTGGGACGGCTTACCCAGTCTCGGATACGGTCGGGGCGAAGCTTGTAAATGTCTGTTATGACGGAATATATATCCCAACATCGCTTTTTCTCGTCTACACCGAGTTCGTTTTCGAAAATGATGCGGACAGCGAATATATCGTATATCTCCTCGAATGGCACACCTTTGGCTTGCATCTTGTTCCAGATAGAATACACCGATTTGTCTCGCGCCCTGATTTCGTATTTAAATCCAAGCTCATTCAGTTTTTCTATAACAGGTTGTGCAAAATGTTCGTAGAGGTCTTTTCTCGAGAGGTGTGTTTCTTGAAGTTTGGATGATATTTCCTGATATATTTGTGGGTTTTCCCATTTGAAGCTGAGTTCTTCAAGTTCTGTTTTTATGGCAAATAGTCCTAAGCGATGGGCGAGGGGGGCATAAATAAACATGGTTTCTCCGGCTATTTTGTATTGCTTGGCCGGCGCCATAGACCCCAATGTTCGCATGTTGTGCAAGCGGTCGGCTATCTTGACCAGGATAACACGGATATCGTCCGACATGGTAAGCAGCAGTTTCCTGAAATTCTCGGCCTGTGCCGAAACATTCTCCCCAAACATGCCACTCGATATTTTTGTCAGCCCGTCTACAATCTGAGCTATTTTCTCACCAAAGAGAACTTTTATATCTTCTACTGTATATTCGGTATCTTCTACCACGTCGTGCAGCAATGCCGCACAGATGGATGTGGAACCCAGCCCTATCTCGCCGCAAACAATGCGTGCGACGGCTATCGGGTGCATAATATATGGCTCTCCCGAACGGCGACGGGCTCCTTTGTGAGCCTCCTTTGCCAGAAGGAAAGCTTTGGTAATAATTTCTACCTTGCGCCTGTGGTTCGTCTTAAGATAATCATCGATCAGACCGTTAAATTCCGCCTCGATGGCTAAATCATCATTCGTATGTGTATCCTCTTTACCCATAAATATTCAGTAAGGATACAAAAATAGTAAATTCAACGACAATTAACAGCAAGAGTGTTGCAATAAAGTGGTTTTAACAATAATGTTTTATTTCCTTATTAGTTGCCGGCTGTAAGCGTTTCGTCTTTTGTTGGCTGTTGCGCTTTGATATTCGATGCACCCTCGGTTCTGCTGTCGGGAAGAATGATCAATAATCGTTGTCCAACCTTTGCTACATTCGATGACAGCTTATTCCAAGTTATGATCTCCTTTTTTGTTACATTATAGCGTGAAGCTATCTGTGTAATGGTTTCTCCAATTCTTACTTTGTGGTATATAATTTTGGATTCACCTGCCGAGCGGGTTTCTTTAGCAGTAGAGTTGTCGTCTTCATCGTCGCTATCGTCTGAAGCTATGCGTACACGAGGAAGCTGAGATTCATCTCGTTCTGTTCCTACTTTTTTCAGGTAGGTGTCGAAGAGTGATGCTGTAAAGGCTGTATCTATTTCTACTGTTGGCAATATCGGCTCACTCAGTTTGTTTTGTACAGCTACTTCTTCTTCTACCTCAATATATTTTGTTTTCTGAATTTTCAGTTGCTTGCCGGCTATCAGGCTATTGTTTTTTATATTGTTCCATTTCTTTAGCTGAGCCACTGTTGTTCCGTTCTTCTTTGCTATCCCAGACCAAGTATCACCTCTGCGAATTTTGTAGTACGAGGTTACTGTTTTAGCTTCGGTTTTTTTTATGGTATTTACCGACTGATTGCTTGTATTACCCGAGCTTTGAGTATTGGATGCCAATACTGCTTCGCCTGATTGTTGTTCTGCTTTTTGCGGAACTTCACGATATATTTTCAGGCGTCTACCTACTGTCAGTTTGTTAGACGATAGGCTATTCCATTGTTTTATCTGATTGGATGTTACTCCGTATTTGTTTGCCAGCTTAGATAGTGTGTCTCCTCTTTTTACCCGATAGGTAATTGTTTTGGAGCCCGATGTGCCTCCGCCAACTACATCCAGTCCTGCAACCTTGCGGTGCGGCATCAGCTCTTCAAACTTATGAGCGTATATTGTATCCTTGTTCTCGATAAATGCAGATACCTTTTGTATTGGCAGGTTCAGTGCATATCCTTTGTATTCGCCGGGTATTATGTCGCTCTTAAACTGAGGGTTGAACTGGCGCAAGTCGTCAACAGATACATTTATTATATCGGCGATTTGCTGGAAGTGCACGTTTTTATTAATCATCAACGAGTCCATCGATGCCGGATTGCTACACTCTATAGGACAGATATTATGGTCGTTGTAATAATTCATTATATATGTAGCAGCGATAAATGCAGGTACATATCCTCTGGTTTCGCGAGGCAGATAAGGGTAGATAGCCCAATAGTCGGTTTGTCCTCCACTGCGTCGTATGGCTTTGTTTACATTTCCGGGTCCGCAGTTGTATGCAGCAATCACAAGATTCCAGTCGCCATAGATAGAGTATAAATCTTTGAGGTATTTGGCTGCGGCATTTGTCGACTTCATCGGGTCGCGGCGTTCGTCTACCAGACTGTTTATCTCCAGATCGTACATCTTTCCGGTACTTGCCATGAATTGCCAAAGTCCTGTTGCTCCTACTCTTGAGCGGGCAATAGGATTGAGTGCTGATTCTATAACGGGCAGATATTTTAGTTCGAGAGGTAATCCTTCACGGTCGAGAGCTTCTTCAAATAGCGGGAAATAATATTTTCCTTCTCCCAGCATGTAGCTCACCTGATTTTTTCTACGTCCGGCATACATTTCTATATAGCTTCTTACTACGGGGTTGAATACCAACTCCATCTTAGTAGGCAGGCTATACAAGCGGCGTATGTAAATCGAATCGTCAAAAACGATTGGCAGGTCGCTTAGTGATTTGCAATCGTCTCCATATTTAACATTCTTACTCCATGTAGACAACAACTGGTCGTAATTTTGCTCCATGTCTGCAGGGAAAATAATCGAATTGTCTGTGATTGTGTCGCGTAATGCGAGAGATTTGCGATTACTTTGCCCGACGACTGCGAGTGAGCAGCCAATAAGAAATCCGGTAAATATAATTTTTCTCAGCATAAGTGTTTTTTTATGATACATAGCAAGGGATAGGAACCCTGCTTAGTTTAAAAATTTATAATACATTGAAGCCCGAAAGCGGCTTTAGAATAGGGTGTCGGTATCCAGATCATGGGTTCAATCCGCATGGATAGATCCGGAGACATATCAAAATCATATAATTGAGCATCGACATACGCGTCGATCATACATAGTGCATATACTCCAACCGAAGCAATAATAGCCAGGTCGCGATTTCTCCTGAAAAAGTCTTTCTGACGCTTAAATCTATCGATCCAAACTTGTTTATTTGCCTGTACGTCTTTGTTGCTTATAAAGTTCAGATAACTTGTTCCTGTTCCCAATACCAAGTCTTTATAAGCTTGCGAATACTCGTTGTAACGTGCTCCATTCCATGTTATGGCATAGGTAAGCCCTAATGCGCCTCCATAGATAATGGGTAGTTTCCAGTATTTGCGGTTGTAGATCTGCCCTGCTCCCGGAAAGATAGCCGAATATAAGACTGCCTTTTTAGAGTCGGGCTTAAACTCAGGTTTGCCAATCGTAATTATAGAATCGCCTAATACTACTACAGGTTTTTCCTTTATCAGCGGAGATACGGTATCACTCTTGATAGCGTTTTGTTTTGCTTCCCGCCGTGCATTTTTGAGAATGGTAGAATCATTTGGAAGTGCCTCCTGAGCATTGCTACTCAGATAAAAGTTCCCTAAAACGCAACACAAACCAATTATTAACCCCTTCCTCATATAGATATTACGGAGAATACTTCGTTTTATTTTTTTAATTGGTCAAAAATAGCTATAATTTTTTCCAGATCTTCTTCCGACTTGAAAGGGATGCTTATTTTCCCTTTTCCTTTTTCGTTGCAAGTCAGTTGAACCTTTGTAGAAAAGAATTTTGATAAATGGTCTTTCAACAATTCAAATTCTTCGGGTGTCGCCTTTTTTATTCCCGCTTTTTTTACGGTTTCTACTGCTTTCTCTTCTTTAAGCAGGTCTTCAAGCTTTTCTCCCTTGCTGATAGCTCTTACGTATTCTTCTACTTTGCGTACCGACAGCCCTTCTTCAAGTATCAGTTCGTATACTTCGAGTTGAGCGGTAGGGTCTTCGAGAGTGACAAGTGTACGGGCGTGTGCCATATCTATCTTCTTGTCTCTGATTCCCATTTGTATTTCAGCCGGAAGCTTCAACAAGCGCAGGTAGTTGGCTATTGTTGTTCTTTTTTTGCCTATACGCTCACTCAGGCGTTCCTGTGTGAGATTATATGTTTCTATCAGATTTTGATATGCCAAAGCTATTTCTATCGAGTTTAGGTCTTCACGCTGGATATTTTCCACAAGGGCCATCTCCATCACATTTTCGTCCTCTGCAGTTTTTATATATGCAGGGATTGTAGTCAGGGAGGCCATGAGTGAAGCTCTGTAGCGACGTTCTCCGGCTATGATCTGATATGAGTCTTCGTTTATTTTTCGTAAAGTAATTGGCTGTATAACACCTATCTGGCGAATAGAAGATGCAAGCTCTTGTAATGCTTCATCATCAAAAATACGTCTTGGCTGATCGGGATTAGCCTGTATTTTCGACAATTCTATTTCGTTGATAGAGGAAGAGCCTTCGGTCTTTACTTCGTCAATGGCAATCAGTGCATCGAGTCCTCTTCCTAAAACCATTTTTTTAGCCATAATTGTTAGTTATATATTCTACAGAAAAACAAAGTTAAGAATTTTTCTCAATAAGCTCTTGCGCCAGCTGCATATGATTGACTGCTCCTTTGGATGCTGCATCGTATACCAATACCGGCTGAGCGAAACTTTGCGATTCGCTGAGTTTTATATTTCGCTGTATAACGGTAGTAAATACCAAGTCTTGGAAGTGGTTTTTCACCTCTTCATATATTTGGTTTGCCAAGCGCAAACGGGCATCGTACATCGTGAGAAGGAATCCTTCTATTTCTAATGCCGGGTTTAGCTTGTTCTTTATTATCTTTATTGTATTCAGTAATTTGCTGATTCCTTCGAGGGCGAAATATTCGCACTGCACGGGTATGATGATAGAGTCTGCCGCTGTAAGCGCATTTACTGTAATCAACCCCAATGACGGAGAGCAGTCGATGAGTATAAAATCATAATCGGCCTTCAGGGGAACTAACACTGCTGCCAGTTGTTTTTCCCTGTTTTCTATGTTCAGCATTTCCAATTCGGCTCCTACCAGATTGATGTGCGAAGGCAATACATCAAGGCGTTCTATGTCGGTATTTACGATTGCATCTTTGGGCAATGCTGTGCCGATAAGGCATTCATAGATCGTTTTGTTTACTTTCTTTATGTCTACCCCAAGCCCGGAAGATGCATTTGCTTGAGGGTCGGCGTCTACTACCAGTACCTTTTTTTCGAGTGCTGCCAACGATGCCGCCAAGTTGATTGTGGTGGTGGTTTTTCCTACGCCACCCTTTTGATTAGCTAATGCTATAATTTTACCCATAGAGAAAGTTAATAATAAAATTTCCGAGGACAAATTAAATAAATAAAAATAGGATTTAGAAGTTAAATATGTGTAACAAGATATTTTTTGTTGAAAAGTAAGTGTAATTGTTAATAAAAGTCGAGCGTATTTATCTACTTGTACACCAAAAGCTATGAATTAACAGCCAATAGTTTTTCCACGCTTTTCAGCCAGCCCTGATAGTCGAATCGGGCGACAGCCTTGTCGAGGTCTGTACTGTATTTGACGGATAGGGTAGGGTTGTCCAAAACCATCTTCATGCCCTGATAAACCCCTTCGGTACTATTGTCTACAAGGATGCCGTATTTGCCTCCGTCTACAATGTCGCCCGGGCCTCCGCAGTTGGTTGTTATCACAGGTGTTTTTAGTGCCATCGATTCGAGTAAGGCGAGTGAAAAGCTTTCTCTCTCGGATACGCATAGCGACCACTTGCATTGTAATATATAAGGAAAAGGATTATCGATACGTCCTTTCAGCGTGATTGTGTCCTGCAGGTGTGATATTGTAATGGAATCTTGCATCGATTGGCTATCCATGCCTTCGCCTATTATATATATATGGAAATCGTATCCTTCTTCTTTTAACCTCCTTGCTGCACTAATGAGCCTATCGGTACGTTTTTCGGGAGAAGTACGGGTTAGTAATATGAAGTTAGTTTGTCCTTGCGGCAGGGCGTCTATCGTTTGTTTCGATTTTTCGATCGCTTTTGTAAGGTCTATAGCGTTGTATAAAACCCGTATGTCCTGATTGGGACTTGTTCCGTTGTGCAATACCGATAGGTATGCGTTTCTGGCTGCATCCGACACACATACTATTTTATCAAAATGGTTGTATGAGCCTTGCACAAGTTTTAATTGCTTCTTGTTGAGCCATGCAGAGAATTTATCTCGCAAAGAATCAGTTTCGTATATGCGTTTATATAAGATGTTGTGTATCCATAATATTTTAGGTAACCGCATCTTGCTGAAGATACGAGCAAAAAATGTTTCTTTGAAACAAACGATCTGGTCGTAGTCAGATTCTTTTATGCCTTTCCATTTGGCAAACAAGCGGGGAAAGAATACCATAAAATTCTCTCCCAACTTTCTTTTCAGGTGCGATGTATTCTCTTTGTATATATACTTTATAGTAATTGATTGGGATATTTCTTCGATCAATATATTCTTGTCCGAAGGCATTGGCAAAAGAAGCGTGATTGCACACTCCTTGTCTGCCAGATGATTGAGCAGGCTCACCAATAGCTTTTCGGTTCCGCCTGTTTCCATGCCATCGTTGAAGAATAAAATACGTTTCATCTAAGAAATTATTTTAGCTACAGCTTCTACCCAATGCGGCTCACTGTTGAGGCAAGGGATATATGTAAGGTCTGTACCTCCTTGTTTAAGGAACAGTTCTTTTGTTTTTATATCTATATCGTATAATGTTTCCAGATTGTCGGCAGCAAAGCCCGGAGCAACCACCAGCAGCTTCTTCTGGCCTTCTTCTGCCAGTTCTTTTACTATTTCATCCAAGTCGGGGCCCAGCCATTTCTTGCCCATTGCCGAGTGGTAGGTTTGGCGGGTTTTCTTCGTGTCGATACCCAGCTCCTTGATCACAAGCCTCACTGTTTCTTTGGTTTGATATACGTAGTCGAATTCTTTTCCTTTCTTCCAGCCTTTTTCTACATGGTCGAGCGGCAGGCTGTGGAAACTGAAAATAATTTTGTCGTATTCTTTTTCGATATATGGTCGTATACTTTCGGCTAAAGCAGAAATATAGGCAGGATGATTGAAGTACGGCTCTATAAATTTTAGTCTGAAAGGGTACGGGCGTTTAAAAAACTCTTTGCCAACCTGATCTACCGCTGTCTTGTACGATGATTCTGCATACTGAGGAAACAGTGGGAACACAACTACCTCATGCAATCGGTTATTCTTGCTCATCAGGTAATCGAGTGCGGCAGCCGTATCGGGTTGACCGTATCTCATGGCCGGTTCGGTGGGGAGGCCTGTGAGCTCTTCCAGCTTTTCGGACAATTGTTTTGCCTGATGTATCAATGGCGAGTCGTCGAGCGAATCGTCCCAGATGAGTTCGTAATGTGCTGTAGAGCTGAACTGACGGAGCGGAATAATAATTCCGTTGACCAAGATAGGTCTAAACCAATCGGGAACGGTCATCACATAGGGGTCGGAAAGCATCGAACGGATAAAGAATTTTACATCTTTTCGTTCACATGTCTTCGGACTACCTGTATTTACTATCAATACTCCTCTCATTTTTCTTCTAAAAAAGACACCATACGCTCCCGGAAAGGAAAATATGGTGTCACGTTATTATATAAATATCTTATAAACTAACTATACATATGTTTCCAAAAGTAGGACATTGCCTTCGGGGCTGATGCTTACGCTTTGTGTGTCGGCAGGGATAAGGATTGTTTCACCTTGCTTCACACTCAGGTCGTTGCCTTTGTTGTCTCGTATGCTGCAAGCACCTCCCATACAAATATAAGCAACAAATGAATCATTGTCGCTATAGTCTCTTGTAATATCTTTGGTAAGCTCAAGCAGATTGGTTGTGAAATATCTGCACGATTCCAGTTCTACCGGTTGATTTTCCTTGCGGGTATATGCTGTTTGGTAGCTGTCGTACAATTTATAATCGATAGCATCTTTAGCCAGTTCGGTATGCAACTCGCGTCCGTTACCGTTGGCATCTTTGCGGTTGTAGTCGTAGATACGGTATGTGATGTTCGATGTTTGTTGTATTTCTGCGATGAATGTTCCCGCACCGATTGCATGAACACGTCCGGCAGGCAAGAAGAATACATCTCCTTTTTTAACGTCATGTTTTGCAAGATAATCTACAAATGTATTGTCCTCAATGCTTTTTACATATCCATCGGGAGTTATTTCTTTTTCGAATCCCGAATACAGGAATGCGCCCGGAGCAGCATTGATAACGTACCACATCTCTGTTTTTCCGAAAGAGTTGTGTCTTTTCTTGGCCAGTTCATCGTCAGGGTGTACCTGTATCGACAGATTGTCTCGTGCATCTATAAACTTGATAAGCAAAGGAAATGTAGTGCCGAACGTTTCAAAATTATTCTTCCCGAGCAACTGCTCTTTGTATGTAGAAATAATTTCGTCGAGGCTTTTGTTTTCCAAGTCTCCGTTGGCCACTACCGAAACGTTACCTTCCACACTCGATATTTCCCAGCTTTCGCCGATCCCTGCCCGAAGCGGGCTTACGTTTTTAAACTTACATATTTCGTCTCCCCCCCAGATGATGGATTTGAGGATAGGTTTAAATTTTAATGGGTATAAACTCATTTGGTTGAAAATTTATTTTTGTGATTACACTGAATATCCGTGATTGCGATTAATCTATTTTCGTGATTTCCGAACAGTAAGCTTACGTTTATTATAAGCTTTTCAAGAAATCAGAACAAAAATAGTCAATCTTTTTATTATTATCCGTTATTATTTAATTTACCTAAATAAGTGTAATCTGTATTTATAAAAAATTAATATATTCGTAGAAGCTTACTAAGCACACAAACTTACAGTTACACGATAATAGACTACGCTATGAATTTTATTTTTGGAACAAGGGGAACGTCCGCTTCTCCTATTCAGACACGACAGTCATGCCCTGCATGTGGTAAGGAAGATTCTATTCTTATGGTGCCACATCAGCATTATTTTCATTTGTTTCGGATTCCCTTATTTCCGACAACTAAACATTTCACACCTGCTTGTTGTTCATGCGAAACATCGTTTACCATCCAACAATTTCCCGTGACGGACGAAATTCGCAATCGGTTCAAAACCCCTCGGTGGATATTTATTATACCATCAGTGCTCGCACTACTAATCATCTTTATCCTTGTGTGGGTTGTCGTAAACGCTATATCCGGCGAAGTGGATATAAAAGACAAGGTAGTGAATCCACAGGTGGGAGATGTTTACTATGTGAGGTACGACAAAAATGAATATAGCCTGATGAAGGTTGCATCATTTACGGTCGATTCTATTTATTTTTATTTGTCTCCCGGTAGAACTGAAGAGAGAGGGTTGGATATGATGCCCGGAGTTGATGTTTACGATACAATCTTAAAGAAGGGTTTTTCGAAGGATGAACTGAAATCTAATTCGGTGAAAGGAGTAGAAATTTTGAAGATTGAAAGATAAGAATTGCCTAAAAGGTAGAGGGGATTCTACCTTTTAGGCAACTTGTTTTATCTAAGAGCTAGTCTATTTTTCTCAGTACAAAAGCCGTACGGGCAGGTATGTATAACTTGAGCCAGCCTTTTCCGTCTTTGTGGTATAGCTCGTCGTGTATCGTGAAATGTTCTATACTGTCGTCCGTCAGACCGTTTCCTCCAAAAGCCAGCGAATCGGTATCGAGCACTACCTGATATTTCCCTTCAGGGGCAAGGAATCCATAATCGTAGAACGATTGGCTCGGGTTGAAACTGAAAACAAATATCAGATTGCCACGCATGTAGGCGAGCACCTGATCTTCGTCCTTGTCCCAGAGTCTTATAATAGGTGTTTGCTCAAATTTCTTTTCCGATTTTAGAAGCGAAAGCATGGCTTTATCAAAATCTCCCAAATGATGATAGCGCAGGTCTTTGTTGTCTGCCAGCCACCATTGTCGGCGGGCATACTTGTGCGACCATCCGTTGCCCTCACGAGGGAAGTCTACCCATTCGGGGTGTCCGAATTCGTTCCCCATAAAGTTGAGGTAGCCGCCATTGATTGTTGAGGCAGTTGCAAGGCGTATCATTTTGTGCAGGGCTATTCCTCTGTCGGTGGCGTACGAACTGCCGTAATGCTTCGACATATACCAATACATATCAGAGTCTATAAGCCTGAATATTATTGTTTTGTCGCCTACCAATGCTTGGTCGTGGCTCTCGGCGTAAGAGATTGTTTTCTCTTCCTCACGGCGATTTGTCAGTTCCCAGAATATGCTTGTAGGATGCCAGTCTTCGTCTTTTCGCTCTTTGATGATTTTTATCCAGTAGTCGGGTATATTCATCGCCATGCGGTAGTCGAAGCCGTATCCGCCGTCTTTTATTTTCGTTGCCAGTCCCGGCATGCCGCTTACTTCTTCTGCTATGGTAATGGCATTAGGGCGTACTTCGTGAATTAGCTTGTTTGCCAATGTAAGGTAGCAGATGGCATCGTCGTCTTCGTTGCCGTTGTAGTAGTCGTCATAGCCGCTAAAGTTATCTCCCAGTCCGTGCGAGTAATAAAGCATAGAGGTGACCCCATCGAAACGGAAGCCGTCGAAGTTGTATTCTTCGAGCCAAAATTTACAGTTGGAAAGCAGGAAGTGTACGACCTGACTTTTTCCATAGTCGAAGATCAACGAATCCCAAGCCGGGTGCTCACGCCTGCTGCCTCCATGAAAATATTGGGTGTAAGAACCGTCGAATCGTCCCAGTCCTTCTTTTTCATTTTTTACGGCATGCGAGTGTACGATGTCCATAATCACAGCTATGCCCATCGCATGCGCATCGTCTATCAGGTGCTTTAGTTCGTCGGGTGTGCCAAAGCGTGAAGATGCCGCAAAAAAGCTGGAGACGTGATATCCGAACGAACCGTAATACGGATGCTCCTGTATAGCCATTATCTGGATGGCATTGTAGCCGTCTTCTTTGATACGGGGAAGTACATTTATTCTGAACTCTTCGTATGTACCCACCCTTTCGTCTTCTACGGCCATACCTATATGGCATTCGTAAATCAGAAGGGGATTGGTATCCGGCTTAAATTTCTTTGTTCGGAACTCATAAGGCTGTACAGGATCCCACACCTGTGCGCTGAATATATGTGTTTGATAGTCTTGTACTACTCTGGTTGTCCATGCGGGGATACGTTCGCCCTCGCCACCATTCCAACATACAATAAGTTTGTACAGGTCGTGATGTTTTATCTTGTCCAGAGGCAGTTCTATTTGCCATTCACCGTTACCGTTTGGTTGCAGTCTGAACTCTTCAGTTTTTTGCCAGCCGTTGAAATCGCCTATCATATAGATAGCCGTTGCATTGGGTGCCCATTCTCTGAATATCCACGACGTTTCTGTTTTGTGAAGCCCAAAATACAGGTGTCCTGAGGCAAATTCAGAAAGAGTGATCTTTCCGTTGCCGGTAAGGTCGGCCTCTCTTTTCTGAATATATTCGTAACGGCCTTCTATCGCTGCTGCATAAGGTTCTAACCAAGGGTCGTTTTTAATGAGTTTAAGCATGTCTGTCAATTGTTAATTACAGTCCGTCTCCCAACGTGGGGGAGGGACTTATATTTTTATTTTTACCACTACTTTTCTTACCTGTCCTTCGCCTATGCAAGGGGCATGCCCATCTTCGGGGAAGAATATAAGGAAGTTGCCGGGTAAGACTGTTATCTGTGTTTCAGTTTTGTCGTCAAAGAACTGAATGTCTTTTTCTTCATCAAAGTTGCCGATAGGATGCGTCAGGTCTTGGCGAGCTTTCCATCCGAAGGTTTCAGGTCTGCTTATTGGCAGTTGTATATCTATATATTTGTTGTGCGCCTCCGGCTTCGCATTGTCGGCGGCTCTCAGGTCACTGTCGCTTACCATTACAAAAAGGTCTTTGCCTTTCAGTTCTGTCTTAGTCGGTTCGGTTTTCGAGAAATCAATCGATTTCAGATAGTCAAATGCCTGTTTAAACAGTGGGTGTAGTTGTTCGTATTTTCCTGAGTTTTCTAATTTGTCTAATATCATTTTTTCTCTTCTTTTACTCCTGTTCGGGTACTCCTATATTGTCTATCATATCTTCTACGCTTTCGTTGCCTTCGCCTTTGGGATTAAGTCCATATTCATTTTCGCCATAATCACTTCCTGCAAAAAGCATCCAAAAACCATAAAAAGGAATGAGCTGATAGAATCCGCTATTACCCCTGTCGTGACATCTTTTTGCTCCTTGTGTAATCAAAAACCAATAAGCAGGTATTAAAAATAAAAAAAGAAATGCTGCGCTTTCTTCCAATCGGCCGGATAACTCCATTATGAGAGCGATAGTAAAATAATATGCTAGGTAAATAAGATAACTAAGCCCATATTCTAGTCTGCGGATACGTCCTTTTGCAGAAAAGGGATTTTGAAACATGCGTTGTTTGTCTTCCATATTTTATTTTGTAATTCTTTTTATTGTTTATATTCCTGAGGTGTTACGATTGTAGAAAATATATACTTTCCATTTTGGTCGTTGTATATATACTTTACGGTGATATCGTTATCCCTGAATATTTTTAAGTCGGGGTTTGTTTTCAATACCTCCAAAAGCTGCGGCTTCAATTGTGTCTTGAAAGTAGTGGTATCACTTATCACTACTTGCAATACGGTAAGATGATACTCAAAATTACTACTGCCCACGGCAACGCACTTATCTAGGCGAGTCCACTGATCCAATGTCTTAGGACAATCTTTATTTGTCTCGGCTGCTATTGTCTGCAACTTGCTTTCGATACTGCCTGCACACCGGGTGAATGAAAAAATGCTAATTAGCAGAAATGTGCAAATAAGGTTTCGGCTATTTAGAAGTTTGTTCATGGATGCTTAAATTTTATAAACCATACAAGTTTAAGAAAATTAATCGGATTATCTGTTAATTCCGCTGTTTTTTATTGTGGAAGCCGATTAAATGTTTCTCCTTAACGTTATTTTTACTTACTTTTGTCATAAAATCTAATCATTCACACGATTAACTTATTTGTATGAAGAAAATCTTATTTATTCTTAGTATTCTAATTATGGTTTATTCTTGTAACACTACAAGCAATAAGGATGGGAAAGGTAATCCTTTCTTTTCTGAGTTCGACACTCCGGAAGGGGTTCCTCCTTTTGATAAAATAAAAGCAGAACATTTTATGCCTGCTTTCGAAGAAGCAATGAAGCGTCATAATGCCGAAATTGATTCTATCATCAACAACCCCGAAGCACCTACTTTTCAAAATACAGTAGTGGCTTTGGACGAGTCGGGCCGGATGCTTGATAGGGTAGGTTCTGTATTTTCTGTAATGACGGGTACAATGTCCGATTCTGTGTATCAGAACATAGAAAAAGAGATTACTCCTTTACGTACCGAGCACTATGATAATATCAACTTCAACGAAAAGCTTTTTGCACGTATCAAAACCGTGTACGACGATAGCCTGCAAGTAAAGACCCTGACTACGGAGCAAAAGATGTTGTTGGATAAAACATACAAAGGCTTTGTTCGTTCGGGTATCTTGCTCGATGGTTCGAAACAAGAACGCTTGCGTGAGATCAATAAAGAGCTGAGCAACGCATCGCTTAGTTTTAATCAGAACTTGTTGAAGGAAACAGATAGTTACCAATTGGTAATAGATAAAAAAGAAGACCTGTCGGGCTTGCCTGAAGATGTGATTGCCGCTGCTGCAAAAACAGCCAAAGACAAAGGGCTGGAAGGCAAATGGGTGTTTGGTCTGAGTAAGCCAAGCTGGGAGCCGTTTTTGCAATATGCTGACAATCGTGCGCTTCGCGAAAAACTATACAAGGCGATGTATATGCGTTGCGACAACGGAAATGAATTCGACAACAAAGAGAACATCAAGAAGATAGTAAGCCTAAGACTCGAAAAAGCAAATATGCTTGGCTATAAATCGCATGCCGACTATGTGCTCGAAGAAACAATGGCGAAGACTCCTGATAATGTGATGGGGCTGCTAAACAATATATGGAAGTATGCTCTGCCGCAAGCTCAAAAAGAGGCTGCCGAACTTCAGGCTATTGCCAAGAAAGAAGGACATGATATCAAAATAGAATCGTGGGACTGGTGGTACTATGCCGAAAAGCTTCGTAAAGAAAAATACGCATTGGATGAAGAGGCTTTGAAACCTTACTTCAAAGCGGATAATGTGCGTGAAGGTGTATTTGCTGTGGCAAACAAACTATATGGCATTACATTCAAGCCGAAAACAGATATACCTGTATATCAGCAAGACGTAAAAGCATACGAGGTAAGCGACGCCGACGGTTCATTTATCGGAATCATTTATTTCGACGATTTTGCACGTCAGGGCAAGCGTCCCGGAGCATGGATGAGCAGCTTCCGCAAACAGGAAGTATATAAAGGTGAGTTCGTTTATCCATTGATCTACAATGTGGGTAACTACAATCCTCCAACAGATGGCAAGCCGGCACTGTTGACACTCGATCAGGTGGAAACAATGTTCCACGAATTCGGGCACGGATTACACGGATTGTTGTCAAAATGTACTTACAACGGCGTATCGGGTACATCGGTTGTTCGCGACTTTGTAGAGCTGCCATCTCAGATAATGGAGCACTGGGCGTTTGAGCCGGAAGTACTGAAAATGTATGCAAAACATTATGAAACAGGCGAAACTATTCCTGCCGAGCTGATACAAAAGATTCAGAATGCGGGTTATTTCAATCAAGGATTTGCTACCACAGAACTTGTGGCTGCTGCAATTCTGGATATGAAATGGCATACGCTGACCGCTTCTTCACCAAACTTTGATCCTAAACATGGCGAAGGTCTCGAAAAGCTGAACGTAGATAAATTTGAAGCGGATGCAATGAAAGAAATCGGCTTGATCTCCGAAATAATACCTCGATACAGAAGCACGTATTTCCAACATGTATTCAGCGGAGGCTATTCTGCGGGATATTACAGCTACTTGTGGTCTGAAGTTTTGGACTCTGACGCATTCCAGGCTTTTGTAGAGAAAGGAAATATTTTTGATCAGGAAACTGCAAAAGCATTCCGTGAAAACGTACTGTCGAAAGGTGGATCGGACGAGCCAATGGTATTGTACAAAAAGTTCAGAGGGGCAGAACCTAATCCGATTTATCTGTTGAAGAACAGGGGATTTGTAAAGTAATAAGTTCTAAGTTGTTTGTTAACTGATAACTGTTGGCTGATAAATGTAATTTATTATCTTTGCAACTCGAAAAAAATAATAACAATAAAATACAATCAATGGCAACTACTGCAGATATAAGAAACGGTATGTGCATCGATATCGATGGACAATATTATGTAATAATCGAATTCCTTCATGTGAAACCGGGTAAAGGTGCCGCATTTGTACGTACAAAAATGAGAAGTGTAACTACCGGACGTGTTCTTGAAAGAACATTCAATGCCGGAGTGAAACTGGATGAAGTGCGTATCGAAAGACGTCCGTATCAATTCCTTTATCAGGACGATATGGGGTATAACTTTATGAATACCGAAACTTTCGAGCAAATATCTCTTGCCGGGGATATGATAGCCGGAGTGGCTTTTCTTAAAGAAGGAGATATGGTAGAAGTACAGGTTCATGCCGAAACAGAAACTGTATTAACAGCCGAAATGCCTCAGAACGTTGTGCTTTTGGTAACTTATACCGAACCCGGACTGAAAGGTGATACTGCAACCAATACGTTAAAGCCGGCTACTGTAGAAACAGGAGCTGAGGTGCGTGTTCCTCTCTTTATTAACGAAGGAGACAAAATTAAAATTAATACGGCCGACGGCTCGTATGTAGAAAGAGTAAAAGCATAGTAATATTACTTTTATAGAGGATAAGGTCAGTTTTCGAAACTGACCTTATTTTTTTGTTGAAAAACATTTTATATTCAAATATTATGTATAATTTTGAAGTTGAATGGATCTAGGAGACAAATAACCTACATGAAATTTAATACAAAACTAAACATTAAGGATTGGGCTGAAGAAGACCGACCCCGCGAAAAGATGTTGTTAAAAGGGGTATCGGCACTTTCTGATGCTGAATTGCTAGGTATACTGATCGGTTCGGGCAATAAAAGCGAAACAGCGGTTGAGCTGTCCCAACGGATTTTACATAGCGTTTCCAATAACCTGAACACTCTGGGTAAATTGGAAATAAAAGACCTTATAAAGGATTTTAAAGGAATAGGAGAAGCGAAAGCAATAACAATAGTGGCGGCACTGGAATTGGGAAAAAGAAGGAAATTGTCTGAAGCCCTTGTCAGTCCGCAAATTACGTCCAGTAAAGATGTGTATGATATATTTCATCCGATATTAGCAGACCTAAAGCATGAAGAAGTATGGGTTTTGTTCCTTAACCGGGCTAATAAAGTGGTGAAAAATATACAGATAAGTAAAGGTGGTTTGACCGCAACAGTAGTGGATATCCGTCTGATAATGAAAGAAGGTATCCAATCCTTAGCCTCGGCTATGGTACTGTGTCATAATCATCCCTCGGGAAACACTCAACCGAGCGACGATGATGATCAGATTACAAAGCGGCTCAAAGATGCAGGGCATATTATGGATATCCGCCTGCTCGATCATATCATTATTTGTGACAACTCATACTACAGCTATATGGATACTGGGAGATTATAGAAGAGCAAAATAAGTATAAAGATGAAAACCGCTATTACACAAAACTCAATTGTAGAGGAAAGTTGGCCTCGTATAGAGAGCTATTTATTGAAACGAGGCGTGAAACCTGATGCAGTATTACTACCCGGGGCTACGCAAGAACAGATAGGCTGGGCCGAGTCTGTGCTTGGTGTAAAGTTACCCATCGATTTTCTTGAATTTTATAAAATACATAACGGGCAGATACCCAATGCGTATGGCATCGTCAACGGCGAAGAACTGATGAGTCTTGAGCGTATTGTAGAAGAATGGGTTGTCTGGCAGCGTCTGGCTGCTTCCGGAGCCTTTGATGATACGATGGCAAATGCAGACGATGGCGTACAAGAGGTGTGGCATAGTCGCTCGTGGATACCTTTTACCGACGATGGGTTGGGCAATCACTTGTGTCTGGATATGGCTCCTGCAACCAGGGGATCGCGTGGTCAGATAATTCGTATATGGCACGACGATACCGGTCGATTCAGGCAAGCACCATCTTTTAGCTCTTGGGTTTCTAATTTTGCATACGACTTGAACCGGGCGATGTTCGTATAATCATCTTTTTTCATTATTTTTGTACCTCTAACAGAGGGTGATTGTAAACATTATATGCCAAAGAATGTTTATAACTCACATACAAAAAAAGAATTATGAGTGATTTATTACAATTGGAAAGCAAAATAGTAAACATGTTGAAGACTGTTTACGACCCGGAAATACCAGTCAACGTTTACGATCTCGGACTAATCTACGAAGTGGATATAGACGATGACAAAAATGTAACCATCACAATGACACTGACAGCCCCAAACTGTCCGGCAGCCGATTTTATACTCGAAGATGTAAGGTATAAAGTACAGTCGGTTGCGGGAGTCAATAATGTGATTGTAGATCTTACTTTCGAACCCGAGTGGAACAAAGATATGCTTAGCGAAGAGGCAAAACTTGAGTTAGGATTTTTATAAAACACAGGTGGTGGGAAAGAAAGTTTATTTTTTATCCGATGCCCATCTGGGTTCTGCTTTTCATAAGAAAAAGATGGATAAGCAACAGATGATGACATTGCCATCTGTAAAAATCAAAGAAAGTTATTTCCCACAACATGAGGTGGAGCGCAAGCTGTGCCGCTGGCTCGATATGGTAAAGCAAGATGCACAGGCAGTTTATCTGTTGGGTGATATCTTCGACTACTGGTTCGAGTACCGCAATGTGGTTCCGCGTGGATTTGTCCGTTTCTTGGGCAAAGTAGCCGAGCTTACAGATATGGGGATAGAGGTGCACTTCTTTATCGGCAATCACGATATATGGGTAACCGACTATCTACAGAAAGAGTGTGGTATGATTGTTCATGTTCAGCCTTTGGTAAAAGATATATTCGGCAAAAAGTTTTTTCTTGCACATGGAGATGGCTTAGGCGATGATTCTGCATCATTTAAAATTCTGCGTTCTATTTTCCATAGCAAAATATGCAGAAAAGCTTATGCTGCTATTCATCCCCGTTGGACGGTAGGCTTTGCGCAATGGTGGTCGAACCACAACCGTGAGAACGACGAAATGCCTGACTATTTTGGTGAAGATAAAGAGCACTTGGTGGTTTATGCCAAAAATCATTTGAAACTGGCTCCGAATATCAACTTCTTCATCTTCGGACATCGGCATATAATGCTCGACCTGATGATTTCTGCTACCGGCAGGGTAGTGATATTGGGCGATTGGATTAAGTTTTTCTCTTATGGCGTATACGATGGTGAGAACTTTTCGTTAGAGCTGTTTGAAGAATAAACTATTAAGCAATAGACACAAAAAAAAGGGAGAATAACGATTCTCCCTTTTTTGTTGTTTATAGATTTTAGAATCTGATTCCATAACCAAGCATGAAATATGCAGGGTCGCTACCTTCAACAAAAGTATATTTGAATTCGAAGTTCACATAACCATTATCTGTAACATCATATTGTGCACCGGCACCAATATTGAGACCGAAACTAGTGTCACTAGCACTTACTCCACTAACTGAAATGCGGTTATTCAACATTGCTCCACCCACAAAAGGATAAAGAGCTAGTCCTTGTACACCTTCTATAGGAAATACGTAATGTACATTGATGTCAACATCCAATCCTGTAATATTATTATTTGGAACAAGGAATGTTAACCCCGGAGCGATGCGGATATTGTTTGTTAGAAAATAACGGCCTTCTACCCCTAAGCCTAGACGTTCAAATTCTGTTTGGTAACCTAACTTGGGCATAATAGCTTTCGACCCTTGTTGTGCCTGAACACCGATTGCCAATAAGGCAAACATAAAAACGAATAATACTTTTTTCATATACAATTATTTAATAAATTATTATTATACAATAAAATATACTTTAAATATTTAAAATTAAGATTTGATTATTTTTTCAGATTGTAATGTGCTACGGTTAAAAAATTTGTTCTGGTTTTAATTTTTTATTTAATGTTATTTTTGTGTCCTTTTTAAATCCCTTTTAACAAACAAACGCACAAACATAATATAAAGTTCACAAATATTTGTGCTTTTAGGTTTATTTTTTCTAAACTAAAATGTTTCTGATAAATATTTACAGACTCTAAAATGACTTTAAAATCTGCATAGTTAAATAATACTTAGATAGTTTGGTCTGTCTGAAAAATAAAAGTAAGGTCTGATAGCTTATCAATAAAAAACATCTAACTTTGTACCCGAGTTAATTAGAAGGTTATCGTTATGAAAATGATAAAAGGTATCTTTATCATTCTCCTGTTTTATTTCTTGGGACAAGGAATCAGCTATCTTATTCAAGGATTCGTGCCCGGGAATATCATCGGAATGGTTTTATTATTCCTCAGTCTTTACTTCAAGGCTATCTCTCCCGACAATGTAAAAGACGTAGCAAATGTGTTTACCCGCAACATGGCAATATTCTTTATTCCTGCCGGAGCAGGATTATTGGGTGCGTATGGTGTGATCAGTAAATTCTGGATGTCTATACTCATCGTCTGTTCGGTGAGTACCGTATTGGTTATTATGGTTGTCGCTATTGTTCAACAACAAATGGAGCGAAGAAGAAAATGAGAGCACTATTTGAATCCACAGAATTTACGCTTCTTCTTGTTTTTGGCAGTTACCTGTTCGGACAATGGGTTTTTAAGAAGACACGCATCGCTTTGTTGCATCCTATGATTGTTGCCATTGCTATTATCATAGCATTCTTGAAGGTGACAGGTATCGATTACCGGACTTTCGAAGAGAGCAGCCGGTTTGTAAGCTTTATGCTCGGGCCTTCGGTTGTGGCATTAGGCTATATCTTATACGAGCAGTTGGCATACCTCAAGGGCAATGTAATATCCATCCTTACTTCTATCTTTATGGGTAGCATTGTGGGGATACTCAGTGTGGTATTATTGGCTAGAATAACAGGTGCCGATCAGATGCTTATCCATTCTCTCGAACCCAAATCGGTGACTACACCCATTGCGATGAGTATTGCCGAACAGTCGGGAGGAAATGTATCGCTTACGGCGGTGATTGTGCTTTTCTGCGGTATATTCGGAAGTATTATCGGACCTCCTATCTTGCGTTTGCTGGGTATCAAAAGTAGTGTTGCCAGAGGCTTGGCGATGGGAGCTTCGTCGCACGGGGTAGGCACAGCCAAAGCGATGGAAATGGGGATGATAGAGGGCGCATTGAGTGGGCTTGCTATCGGTCTGATGGGGGTAATGACTGCATTGCTGATACCTATATTGCACCAGCTGTTTGCTTCATTATAGAAAAAGGCCGATAGGATGAGAAATCCTTATCAGCCTCCAAGCATTAATAGCTTATTGAATTCAGCAAAACTCTTATCTCAAAGATGATATGTCTATAACGTACCGGAATTGAACTTTTCCGGCCAGTACATTTTTGTATGCTTCATTTACCTGTTGTATCGGTATAATCTCTACCATCGGGTAAATGTTGTTAGCGACCGAGTAATCCATCATTTCCTGTGTCTCGCGTATGCCGCCGATCAACGCCCCATATATTTTCTTGCGTCCTTGCAAAGCCCACGTTTGCACAGACGGCATGTCTTTGATCGCCGGAACACCAATCAGAACCATTGTACCATCTACTTTTAGCATCGACAGATACGATTCTACGCTGAACGAAACAGGTATTGTGCTCAAGATGAGATCGAATGTACCTTCCAGATCTTTCGATTCGTCTGCATTTTTTGTGTTTACATATCTCACCGCACCCAGTTTGGCGGCAGCTTCACGTTTGTCTTCGGTAATGTCGAAAACAGTGACTTCGGCACCCATTTTTACCGCATATTGCACAGCCATATGTCCCAAACCTCCAAAACCAGCAACGGCAACCTTATCGCCCGCCTTCACTTTGTTATATTTCAACGGCGAATAGGTAGTAATACCCGCACATAAGAGAGGAGCTATTTTTTCGAGCGGAGCATCTTTCGGTATGGTTATCGCAAAAGCTTCTCTGACAACAATATTGTTTGAGTATCCGCCTTGCGTATATCCGTCACCTTCCTTACTGCTGTAGGTATAAGTAGCCCCTTTGGTGCAATATTGTTCTTCACCCGCTTTGCAGTAGTAACATTCTCCGCACGAGTTGACCATACAACCCACGCCTGCATAATCTCCGACTTTGAACTTAGTGACATTCTTCCCTGCTTTCACTACCTTGCCCACAATCTCATGTCCCGGAACAAGCGGATAGGCTACTTGCCCCCAGTCGCCTTTAACGGTATGTATGTCTGAGTGACAGATACCTGAATACAGTATCTCTATCAGTATATCATCATCGTTGAGGCTTCTGCGTTCAAATTCGTAAGGGGTAAGAGGTGCGGAGGGATCTGTTGCCGCATAAGCTTTTGTACAGATATGCCCATGATGTTGGTGGTCGCATTGAGCATTGAGATGAATGACTCCGAAAATAAACAGAGCAACGAGGCTACTAAGAAATTGTGTCTTCATGATGATTGTCGATACTTTAAAGTGATAGACTAAAATGACCGTATACATAATATGATCGTTGAGAAAAGAAAAACCCTAAAGGAAAAATTACTTTTTTCACATCGGCGATTTGAAAATATTCTTGTCTTATTTTAGATGCTAAAGACAAAAGATACTTCCTATCGTCAGTATGACTGAGTGTACATGATCTGCGGTGATAACGTTTTAGGTTACTTATAATATCAGGCAGTTCTTTTTTTGGTTACCTTTGCGATGATTAGAAATACAATCTCGGTTTAGAAAAATAGTTTTCAATTTATAACTCAAAATATATATGGCTTCTTTCCTGCAAGTTGAAGGACTTACAAAAAGCTTTGGTGATTTGGTTTTGTTTCGTGATATATCATTCGGTATAGCCGAGGGCGAACGCATCGGGCTGATCGCAAAAAATGGGTCGGGCAAGACCACCTTGTTGAATATTCTCACAGGAAAAGAACCTTACGATAGCGGAGCCGTTGTTTTTCGCCGCGACTTGCGTGTTGCGTATCTAGAACAAGATCCTGCCTATCCCGAAAACCTGACAGTGTTAGAAGCGTGCTTCCATTCGGGGAATGATGTTACAGACCTCATTGCCGAATACGAAAGGGTAATCAACTCGAAAGACCATTCGGGACTCGATGCTATCTTGCAGAAAATGGATATTTTGCAGGCATGGGACTATGAGCATCGTGCAAAGCAGATTTTGGGACAGTTGAAAATTACCGATTTCGAACAAAAAATATCGCAGCTGTCGGGAGGACAGCTCAAGCGTGTGGCACTCGCCAATGTGCTGATTACCGAACCCGATCTTATTATTCTCGATGAGCCTACCAACCACCTCGATCTCGATATGGTAGAATGGCTCGAAGAATACCTCCAACGTTCACGCCTGAGCCTGTTGATGGTAACACACGACCGTTATTTCCTCGATCGTGTATGTAACGAAATCATAGAGATCGATCAACAACAGTTGTATCAGTATAAGGGAAACTTTTCGTACTATCTCGAAAAGCGTGACGAGCGTGTTTCTGCACAGAATGCCGAACTGGATCGTGCTAACAATATTCTGCGTAAAGAGTTGGAATGGATGCGGCGTCAGCCGCAAGCCCGGGCAACGAAGGCAAAGTCGAGGATCGATGCATTCTACGACTTAGAAAAGAAAGCCCAGCAGGTGCGTGATGCCGGAAATGTGCAATTGCAGATGAAAGGTACATATATCGGCAATAAAATTTTCGAAGCGCAGCATGTTTATAAGGCTTTTGGAGATATTAAGATACTCGAAGATTTTAATTATGTGTTTGCCCGATACGAAAAACTGGGTGTTGTAGGAAATAACGGTACGGGTAAATCTACTTTCATCAAAATGCTGATGGGGGAGGTTGCACCCGACAAAGGTGGTTTTGACATTGGCGAAACCGTAAAGTTCGGTTACTACAGTCAGGACGGATTGAAGTTTGACGAACAGATGAAGGTTATTGATGTGGTTCAGAATATAGCTGAGGTGATAGACTTGGGCAATGGCAGCAAGCTGACAGCATCGCAATTTCTACAACATTTTCTCTTTCCACCCGAAAAACAGCACAACTTTGTGTATAAGCTTTCGGGAGGAGAAAAACGCCGTCTGTACCTCTGTACAGTCTTGATAACCAATCCTAACTTCCTTGTGTTGGACGAGCCTACCAACGATCTGGATATCGTCACGCTCAATATTCTCGAAGAATACCTTCAACAGTTCAAAGGCTGTGTGATTGTGGTATCGCACGACCGCTATTTTATGGATAAGGTTGTAGATCACTTGCTTGCTTTTCAGGGAAGTGCTCGTATAAAAGATTTTCCGGGCAACTATACTCAGTACCGTGAGTGGAAAGAGGTGCAGGAGCTTTTGGAAAAAGAAAAGGAACAGGCTGCGAAGCCTAAAGAAGAAAAGGTGCAACAGGTGCAGCCTAAGAATGACGAAAAGAAAAAGCTGTCGTTCAAAGAAAAGCGTGAGTTTGAAGAACTCGACGCTCTGATACCGCAACTCGAAGAAGAAAAAGCGAAGCTTGAAAATGAATTATCCAGTGGTACATTATCTACCGATGAGTTGTTACAGAAATCAAATCGTATCAGTCAACTGATAGAGGCGATAGAAGAAAAAACAATGCGTTGGCTGGAGTTGAGCGAGCTGGCATAGTATTAGAATAGGTGATTGCAAATCCCTCATGACTTAATCTTTCGGATTGTAAATCCTTATAATAGAACGCAGGTGATTACAAATCCCCTGCAACGAAGGTATTAATTCCATTCGATAAAGATAGAAATATAATGAAAAATTTGAATGTTAAAATAATAGAGTTAAACGAACGAAAATTAGTAGGATTATCTTTAGAAATGTCTTATGCTAATAACTTGACCGCAAATTTGTGGAGAAGTTTTATGCCTCGAAAGCATGAAATTAAACGTATAATAAATTCTGATTTAATCTCTATGCAAATTTATCCAGTTTCTTTTGATTTTTCTCCAAATATAAATTTTAGAAAGTGGGCTGCTGTAGAGGTTTCACTGGTTGAAGATATTCCTCAGAATATGGAAAGTTATACTATACAAGGAGGACTTTATACCCTGATTCATTATAAGGGGTTGAGTACAGATACACGTGTCTTTGGATATATTTTTAATGAGTGGCTACCCCAATCTGAATATCTCTTAGATAATAACAGACCTCATTTTGAAGTGTTGGGTGAGAAATATAAAAATAATGATCCTGAATCTGAAGAGGATATCTATATCCCGATAAAGATTAAAAAGTAAAGAGAAGATTTGTTCCTCTCCAATTTTACCGTCCGATCGTCCTTTCGGATTTGCAATCCGAAAGTATATATTAGTAGGATTTGCAATCCGCAAATAGAATCATGATAAATATACTACCATCCTTCCGGATTATAAATCCGAAAGAAAGATAGAGGAATGATACTACTCCCGATTTAATTTTTAATATCAAGATTAATCAAATAACTTCAATATTGTATTTATCTTTGCAGAAACAAAAAGATGATGCTTAAACCCGGACCTATTGGTGTATTTGATTCAGGATATGGAGGTCTCACGATACTATCGGAGATACAAGCCCTTATGCCCGAATACGATTATTGCTATCTTGGCGATAACTCGCGTGCACCCTATGGCGCTCGGTCGTTTGAGGTGGTCTATGAGTTTACCAAACAGGCTGTGACGGCATTGTTCGATATGGGGTGTAACCTTGTTATCCTTGCCTGTAATACAGCATCGGCAAAAGCTTTGCGTACGATCCAGCAAAAAGATCTGCCGAATATGAATCCCGATAAGAGGGTGTTGGGTATTATACGCCCTACAGCCGAAATCATCGGACAGATAACACGCAGCAGGCATGTGGGAGTATTGGGTACAGTGGGCACTATACAGTCGCAGTCGTACCCGATAGAGATAAATAAACTGTTTCCCGATATAAAAGTAACCGGCGAGGCTTGTCCTATGTGGGTTCCCCTGGTAGAAAATAACGAATACGAAAGTGAAGGAGCAGACTACTTTGTAAAAAAAAATCTGGATAATATTTTAGCTAAAGATCCCGATATAGATATACTTATTCTTGGCTGCACGCATTACCCGTTGTTGCTGCATAAGATAAAGAAAATCCTACCCAAGGAGGTAACCGCCTTGCCTCAGGGGGAATACATTGCCCATAGCCTCAAAGATTATCTGCGACGGCATCCCGAGATGGATGGGGCATGTACCAAAAACGGAGAGACACATTATTTTACAACCGAATCTTCCGAAAAATTTTCAGGTGCGGCAACTATTTTTCTGAACAAAGAGATAGAAGTAAAGCATATTACACTCGATTAAAAATCCCTTGTTTTCCGGTCTGCTAAAAAACAATTATATTTGTTTTTGTTAATTGGCATGGATTTTACAAAAAGGAAATAGAAAAGTAAAAACCCCCTATTGTATATTATATAAATATACATCATTTAGAACATTTCAATAAAAATAAACAAACAGAATGAGCTACCTCTCGAAAGAATATCAGGAACAGTGGAATTTCTCAAAATATCCTCCAAGTGCTTACCGCATCTTTGGATTTGTGTTTAGCAAACAACCCGGAAGTTTTAACTACAATAAAAATATTGTTCAGATATTTACATTAAAACCTAATGATTTACCCGAACAAGTAAGAATTGATAATTTCAAGAAATTGTGTCAAAGCTTGTTTAGGGAGGTGAATGTAAAAGAAGACTTGGATGTGAAAACAGAAACTGACCATGAAAGTAAAGAGACTACCATCACTTTCTCTTCCAATAATATTTGCAACTGCTTACAGTCTTTAAAATACGAAGATGAGAAGATACTCTTCAATACGCTTTATAAACCATCATTGGGGACATATCCCTTGAGCCTCAATCAGCGGATCGAATTTATTTTGGGAGTTTATTTAAATCATTCTCATCACAAAGCAAAAATGCTGTTTCGCGACAATTACCCTAAAATGGCATTGACTCATAGTTTTATCGTTGATCTGGCGGGAGAAGATGACGAATTTATTTTAACATCACGTTTCGATAGATCGCATAGCCACGTTATTGAAATTAACGAAAATGGGCAGCTGTGGAAAAAATTAGAAACACTGCTTCTAAAATATGGCTATCAATTATAAGAGATAATTTTTCTATAGCTTCTTGAACTTGCAACTTTCTATCTTTCAGTAAATATAACATTAGATGTGAGGGAAATAATATAAAAGTAACAGCCTGAGGCGTGTTACTTTTGTTTTATCATTCAATTTATTTTTATTAATTTTAGAGTATTGTTTTAACCCAAACACCTGATATTCCATGATAGATTTAAAGAGGTTTACTTTAGTAATTATTCCCGCATCAATGCTTAGCCCATATAGTTATAGCCAAAATAAACAGAGCGATACACCTCAATCCCGTCCCAATATTATTCATATAATGACGGACGATCATTCGTTTCAGACAATCAGTGCATACGGGCATCCTATCTCCAAATTAGCTCCTACACCCAATATAGACCGATTGGCGAACGAAGGTATGTTGTTTCAGCAAGCCTTTGTCGAAAACTCATTATCTACACCGAGTCGGGCATGCCTTATGACAGGCTTGTATAGCCATCAGAACGGGCAACGTCAGTTGGGTGCAGGTATAGATACAACCAAAATCTTTTTTTCTGAATTGCTTACACAGGCAGGGTATCAAACAGGAATTGTAGGTAAATGGCATATGCAATGCGAACCAAAAGGGTTTGATTATTATTGCGTGCTCAACGATCAGGGAGATTATTATAATCCGAGCTTCAAAACGAAAGGCTCTCACGGCAAATACATTCGAGAAGAGGGGTATGCGACCAACCTGATTACAACTCATTCGATAGATTTTCTTAAAAACAGAGATAAGAGCAAACCTTTTGCCCTATTGGTACATCATAAAGCTCCACACAGAAACTGGATGCCCGAAGCCAAGTACTACGACTTGTACGAAGATGTAGAATTCCCTAAACCTGAAACATTCTATGACGATTACGAAAGCCGTTGCTCTGCTGCCCGCACTCAGGATATGACTATCGATAAGACCATGACATTTATTTATGATCTGAAGCTAAATGAATTAAAGAATACACCACCCTATAATAAGGAATGGAGTGATGGAGGCTTGCAACAAGCGATGAATCAAATGACTCCAGCTCAGCGTGAAGCTTGGGAGAAGGCCTATCACCCTAAGAATATGGAATTCATCAACAGTAACCTGTCCGGCGATGCGCTGCTCGATTGGAAATTTCAACGTTATATGAGAGATTATCTTCGCTGTATAAAATCGATTGACGATGAAGTCGGACGTTTGATTGATTACCTCGAAAAAGAAGGCTTGATGGATAATACAATTATTGTGTACACCTCCGATCAAGGTTTTTATATGGGAGAACATGGGTGGTTCGATAAGCGTTTTATGTACGAAGAATCGTTCAGAACACCGCTGATAATACGTTATCCCAAAGCCATAAAGTCAGGGACGAAAACCGCTGCTTTGGTACAGAATATAGACTTTGCACCTACTTACTTGTCATTAGCCGGAGTAGAGAAGCCCACAGAAATGAGCGGAGTTTCTCTTGAAGGATTGTTTGACGGCAAAACTCCTAAAAATTGGAGAAAAGATTTATATTATCACTATTATGATTATCCTGCCATTCACAATGTACGGCGTCATGATGGAGTAAGGACAGAAAGATATAAGCTGATTCATTTCTACGGTAAAGGGGAAATAGGCAATGATGAAGATCTCAATTGTAACGAATTGTTCGATCTGCAAAATGATCCGACTGAATTACATAACCTCTACGGAAAAGAAGGGTATGAAGAAATAACGAAGGAGTTGCAGACAGCTCTCGATAATTATAGAAAGACACTCAAGGTAGATGAATTTTAAGTGAGTGAAAAGCTTTTTTCGTCCTTCTATTATCAACTAGAAATAATATCACAATCTAAAACCAGACCGGATGTCTTCAAAAACGTATGCTCCTTTTGCAAAGCCACTGTATGTGATGCTCAAGCCAATAGGAGCTGTTTGTAATCTAGGGTGCACTTACTGTTATTATCTGGAGAAGAAGGAACTGTATTCCTATAAGGGTAGTAAGACAATAATGAGTGACGATCTGCTGGAGCGGTTTGTCTCTCAATACATCGAGGCGCAAACCATGCAGCCGATACTTTTTACATGGCATGGGGGCGAACCTTTGATGCGTGACATCTCGTTTTATAAGAAAGCACTTGAGCTGCAACGTAAATATGCTAAAGGGAAACAAATATCGAATACCCTGCAAACCAACGGCACGCTGTTGAATGATGAGTGGTGTGAGTTTTTTAGAGAAAACAACTTCCTGATCGGTATCTCCATTGATGGGGCTAAGCCCTTCCATGACAAATACAGAACAACAAAAGATCTGCGTCCGACATTCGATCATGTTGTGCGAGGGGTCAATCTTCTAAAGAAGCATGGAGTGGAATACAATATAATGGGAGTTGTAAATGACTTTAATATCAACTATCCGCTAGAGTTTTATCAGTTTTTTAAAGATATCGATTCTCATTACATCCAATTCTCTCCCGCTGTAGAAAGAGACAGCAATGGGAATGTAACTCAATGGAGTGTTACACCCGAAAAATGGGGCGATTTTCTCATTGCTGTATTCAACGAGTGGGTAAGAAAAGATGTCGGAACATATTTCGTTCAATACTTCGATTCTGCACTCGCCAATTGGGTTGGGGTAGACCCCGGAATTTGTATCTTTGCTAAGAATTGCGGACATGCGGGAGTTATGGAATTTAATGGTGATGTGTATTCTTGCGATCACTTCGTATATCCTCAATATAAGCTGGGTAATATAAAAGACAAGACATTAATGGAGATGATGTACTCGACGCAACAAACAGATTTTGGGTTAGCAAAGTCGGCTTCCTTATCTTCTCAGTGTAAGCAATGTAAGTATTTGTTTGCTTGTCGTGGCGAATGCCCTAAAAACCGAATATCAAAAACTCAATCGGGCGAAGAAATCAATTATCTATGTAATGGGTATTACAAGTTCTTCGAACATATAGCCCCCTATATGGACTTCATGAAAAAAGAGTTGGAAGCACAACGTCCTCCCGGTAATATTATGAAAGTCTTAAAATAATTATTGCAATAAGATTTTTATGTACACTTTTGTTACTCTTTAGTTGGAGTAAGAAAGAATATGCGAAAAATAATCCACATAGACATGGATGCTTTCTATGCATCTATCGAGCAGCGTGACTATCCCGAATACAGGGGTAAGCCTCTTGCTGTGGGTTATGCGGGACCTCGGGGAGTAGTGGCGGCAGCCAGTTACGAGGCTCGTCGCTACGGTGTGCGTTCGGCTATGGCATCCAAAACGGCTTTGCGTAAATGCCCGCATCTGATATTTGTTCCTGCTCGCTTCGATGTCTACAAGTCTGTTTCGAGACAAATAATGGAGATATTCCACGAATACACCGATTTGGTAGAGCCCCTCTCGCTGGACGAAGCGTTCCTCGATGTTACCGAGAATAATATGAATATAGCTTCAGCCACTCAGATAGCACAGGAGATTAAGCAAAAGATACGAGAAGCTACAAATCTGACAGCTTCGGCAGGAGTTTCGTTCAATAAGTTTTTAGCTAAGATCGCCTCCGATCAGAATAAACCAAACGGGCTGTTTGTTGTAAAACCGAAAGTGGCAGAGCAGTTTGTGGAGTCGCTGGCTATCGAGCGATTCTTTGGGGTAGGGAAGGTGACAGCCAAAGTAATGCATCAAATGGGCATCAAGACGGGATGGGACTTGAAGCAACGTTCGGAGAATGAGCTTGTATCTGTATTTGGTAAAGCAGGGCATATTTATTATCAGAATGCACGAGCCATCGATTATCGCCCTGTGGAGTCGCAACGCATCAGAAAGTCTATCAGCTCCGAAACAACCTTCGACAGGGATATCGACTCGCTCGACGAATTGGCTGTGGAGTTGGATGCCGTGGCACGCGATACGTTCGATTACTTACAGAAGAAGAAGTTTAAGGGAAGAACCGTAACCCTGAAAATCAAATATGCTGACTTTAAGATAATAACCCGAAGCCGTACATTCGCCGATGCTGTGGAAGACTACGAATTGTTTTACAAAGCAGGATTTGAGTTGCTTAAGCTCGTCGATCTATCTCCTAAAGTTCGCCTTATTGGTTTGGGGGTAAAGAATAGCGATGATGAAATGGGTTGGTACGATGCTGTTCAGTTGCGCATCAATTTTGAAGAAGATGAGGCTAAAGGTTAGGCTAAATGTATATTCTTCTCAAAATCCTTTCAGATATTCAGATAAGTACTTACTTTTGCAGCAATGAAACCAAAGAAGAAAGGGGCACATAGTAACCGCACGAAGCATTTGCTTTTCTCGCTCAACGAAGAAGAGTATGCCCTTATATCTTCGTACATAAAAAAATACAAGATAGCCAACCGTTCGCGATGGTGCAGGGAAACAATTATTACCCATGTACTTAAAAGCCTTGAGCAGGATTATCCTACGCTCTTTGGCGAAAACGAAATGCGCCGATGACAACCAATATTCTCAACGACGACTACTATATGCGTCAGGCTCTCAACGAAGCCCGTCAGGCATTCGACAAGGGCGAAGTGCCTATAGGTGCAGTAGTTGTTTGCAAGGGGCGTATTATTGCACGTGGACACAATCTTACCGAAACGCTTACCGATGTCACAGCCCATGCAGAGATGCAGGCGATTACGGCAGCAGCCAATGTGCTTGGTGGTAAATATCTTACCGATTGTATCTTGTATGTTACCATAGAACCATGCCCGATGTGTGCCGGAGGTTTACTCTGGTCTCAAATCTCTAAAATTGTATATGGGGCAAAAGATGAAAAAAAAGGCTACTCTGTATTTTCTCCATCCATATTACACCCCAAAACTGAAGTTGTTTCCGGAGTCATGGAAGACGAATGCGCTTCTTTGATGAAAGAATTTTTCAAACAGAAGAGGTAGCTAACTTTCTGTATTATAGATAATAATTGATTGTTTAACATTAATTTGTATTTTTCTCATGCAGCATGAGGGGCAAAATATTGTCTATTATATTGTAAGGGAAAAGTATTTTAAACTATACATTAAAAAAATAAAGAGTTATGAAGAAAACTGTAAAACTATTTTTAGCATCAATTCTCGGCTTTGTTTTAACAACAGGATTTTCTTCTTGTTCGGATGATGATGGTTACTCACTCGATAAATATTGGGTGTCGATGGTAACCGTAAACAAAGTGGGAGAAAACACGTATGATTTTACGCTCGATAATGGAAAAAAACTGTGGATTGCAGCTCCTGTTGGGTTAAATCTTAAACCAAAATATAACAGAGCTATTATAAACTACACGATCTTATCCGACCAATATCAGGGATATGATCATGCTATCAAACTCAACGGCTACAAAGATGTACTGACCAAGGGAGTAATATACATCCCGTCTGACGATCAGGCAAAGCAAGACAGTATCGGGCACAATCCTATTAAGGTTCATTCTGCATGGGCAAGTGGGGGCTATCTGAATATCTATTTCGGATATAACAGTGGCGGAACTACAGCTCACATGCTCAATCTTGTGTCAGCTCAACCCGACTTGTCGGTGTCAGGTGATGTGGTGAAACTGGAATTCAGACACAACCAACGACAAGATCCGGAGCATTATCCTGTGAGTGGCTATGTATCTTTCAACCTAGAGCCATATCTGATAGAAGGACGGGATAAAGTAACATTTGAAATAACATGGGTGGACTTTGATGGGAAAACCAAGACAGATACGATTGAATACAAGTATGGTGCGGTTGAAGCTCAACCTAAAGACATACCAAGCGACGATAGCGAAACGACTAACCTGAATATTTATTAATATTCTTTTTGATTTCCTTTCGAAAAAGAGAGCTCGTGAGAGTTCTCTTTTTCTTTTTTTTTCTGTTATAAAGTCTTTGAGGTACTGATTTTTATGAACACTTTCTTTTTTTTATGGGGTTATACCACTGTTTATTCTTTAAAAAGATGTATTTTTGTTCAGATCAGATTTTTTTAAATGGATAACATTAAACTAAAAGAACAAGTTAAGAACGAATTCACAGATTATCTGAATTTAAACAAGCATCGTAAAACTCCCGAAAGATACGCAATACTGGATCACATCTATTCTACCAAAGGGCATTTCGATATGGACTCCCTTTACAATTCTATGAAGCAGTCGTGTTTTAGGGTTAGCCGAGCCACATTGTACAATACGATAGAGCTGTTGCTGGATTGCAATCTGGTAGTCAAGCATCAGTTTGGAGCAAATGTGTCTCAGTACGAACGTGCTTTTGGTAATGAAAATCATGACCATCTGATCTGTCTTAGTTGCGGCGAGGTGAAAGAGCACAAAAATGGCAATCTGTTCACTCCTGCTCAACAGAAAAAACTGCAACGCTTCAAGGTTAGCTATTACAGCATGTATATTTATGGTATATGCAACAAATGTATGCGTGCGAAGAAGACCGAAGAAAAAAAGAATAAAGTAACAGAAAGTAAGAATACTCGTATTAATAAGAAAAAATGAAAGTAGATGTATTGCTCGGCCTGCAATGGGGCGACGAAGGTAAAGGAAAGATAGTAGATGTTCTAACGCCTGATTATGAAATCGTAGCCCGTTTTCAAGGTGGCCCAAATGCTGGGCATACACTGGAGTTTGAAGGCAAAAAGTATGTTCTCCGTTCAGTGCCATCCGGTATATTTCAGGGTAATAAGCTGAATGTTATCGGCAACGGTGTTGTGCTCGATCCTGCTTTATTCAAAGGAGAAATAGAAGCATTGGAAAAATCGGGACATGATCTCAAATCGAGACTATATATCTCCAAGAAGGCTCATCTTATCCTTCCTACACACCGTTTGCTCGACGCATGCTACGAAGCATCGAAGGGAGACTCTAAGATAGGAACTACAGGTAAGGGTATTGGCCCTACATATACCGACAAGGTTAGCCGCAACGGCTTGCGTGTGGGAGATATTCTTCACAACTTTGAAGAAAAATACAATGCTGCCAAAGCAAAGCATCTGAGAATTCTCAATCAATATAATTACGATACAAATGCGCTGGCTGATATCGAGAAAGAGTGGTTTGAAGGAGTGAAGAAGCTCAAAGAATTTACTTTTATCGACAGCGAGCATTTTATAAATAATGCGACCAAGTCGGGCAAAAAAATATTGGCAGAGGGTGCACAAGGTACAATGCTTGATATCGATTTCGGGTCGTATCCGTTTGTTACATCTTCCAATACAATCACAGCCGGAGCATCTACAGGTCTGGGTATTGCCCCTCGAAATATCGGAGAGGTGTACGGAATTTTCAAGGCATATTGTACACGTGTGGGTAGCGGGCCGTTTCCTACCGAGCTGCATGATGCTACAGGAGATAAGTTGCGTGAATTCGGATTTGAGTTTGGCTCGGTAACAGGCCGTCCACGTCGTTGCGGATGGATCGATCTGGTTGCATTGCGCTACGCTATAATGATAGACGGTGTGAGCCAGTTGATAATGATGAAGAGCGACGTACTCGATACGTTCGATACGATAAAAGCCTGTGTAGCTTATGAAGTAAACGGAGAGAGAGTAACTGAATTTCCTTTCGAGATAGATGATACTATCAAACCGATATATCAGGAAATGAAGGGCTGGCAAACCGATATGACAAAAATGCAGAAGGAAGACCAGTTTCCGAAAGAATTCAGCGATTATGTTGCATTCCTCGAAAAAGAACTTGGTGTGCCTATCCGTATTGTTTCGCTCGGGCCAGACAGAGCGCAGACCATTATTCGTAAATAATTTCTGATAAGAAATATATCGACCTCTTTGTCATGCTGAATGAGAATAAGGCGTCTTGAAGATAGAAAAAGACGATTTTGTTTCATTCTGCATGACATTAGGTTTTTAATAAAGACGACTGAAACGAAAAATAAGTCAAATTTAATTAAGAAATGTGATTGTCATTCAAATACATTATATGACAAAAACTCAGGTGGCACATTTTTTGTTTAGTTATTAACAAGTAAATTAGTAGAAAAAACATTTTAAAAAGAAATAGACTATGCCTATAGGTTGGATATTATTTGGACTAATAGCAATAGCCAGTTTTGCAGTTCAGCAGATGCTGAAAAGCAAGTTTAATAAGTACTCTAAAGTTCCGTTGAGTAGCGGAATGACAGGTCGTGATGTAGCCGAAAAGATGCTTCATGACAATGGGATTTATGATGTGAAAGTTGTATCTACAAGCGGTATGCTTTCGGATCACTACAACCCTGCCAATAAGACAGTCAACCTGAGCGAAGGTGTATATGCCAGCAATAGTGTGGCTGCTGCTGCCGTAGCTGCTCACGAATGTGGTCATGCAGTACAGCATGCTCACGAGTACGGACCATTGAAGATGCGTTCGGCACTTGTGCCTGTTGTAAGCTTTTCATCAAGCATTGTGATGTGGGTTATTCTTGCCGGAATATTTACGATTAATATATTTCCTGCCTTGATATGGATTGGTATTGCGCTTTTTGCAATGACAACGGTATTCAGTTTTGTGACACTCCCTGTAGAGGTGAATGCCAGCAGCCGTGCTTTGGCTTGGCTTAATACTGCCGGAGTGACAAATGTAAACAATCATGATATGGCTAAGGATGCTCTCAAATGGGCAGCTTATACGTATGTAATAGCCGCCATCGGCTCATTGGCTACGCTTATATATTACATCATGATAGCCATGAGTGGCAGACGTAGCTAATCGTTTATACGATAGAAAGATATTCGAAAGAGTGGTCATTGGCGACTGCTCTTTTTTTACATAAACCGAAAGGTTGATAGCTCGTACTCTTTACCTATGCATCTTTTGCATCTGTATATACATATACACACAATAAACGTATAAATGAAAACGATGTTTTTTATTATAGTATTCACAGTATACCTCTTAGCTAATTTTTATGTGTTCAGGCACTTTTGGATTGCGATGCCTCCGAGTAATGTGGGGCGTATAGCACTTCTTTCGTTTGCGGTTATAGCGGTTACTTCATTTTTTATATCCTTCTTGATCGGGGACTCCTTGCCGGTAGGTCTTACTTCGTTGCTATACAAAGTGGGTACAGCATGGTTTTTTATCCTTCTTTATTTCCTTATGATAATTGCCGCAAAGGATTTGCTGGGGCTTAGTAATAAGCTGCTGCACTTTATGCCGAGCGACTCCATTACCCGTTATACGAGAGACAACTGGGTTGGGTTGGGGCTGATGGTAGGCTTTGTTGCATTGCTGATGACTTGTGGCTATCTCAAATATCAATGGAAAGTAAGGGTCGATCTTCCTGTTCAGATATATAAAACCTTTGGCGATACCATTTCGCCACGCTCGTTGCGCATTGTTGCTATTACCGATCTGCATTTGGGGTATGGTATCGGAGAAAAGGAGTTTGAGAAATGGGTAGACCTGATAAATGCCGAAAATCCCGACATTGTACTCATAGCGGGAGATATTATCGATAATAGTGTGCGTCCGCTCAAAAAAGGACGTTTTGCAGAAGTCTTTCATAAGATAAAAGCACCGATGGGCATTTATGCTTGCCCCGGAAACCATGAATATATAAGCGGAGCAAAAGAGAGCTTCGATTTTATTACAAAAGCAGGAGTGCGTCTCTTGCGTGATTCTGTAGCCGAGGTAGATAGTTGTTTCTACGTGGTTGGGAGAGACGATAAGTCTAACCCGAACCGCAAATCGTTGAAGGAGCTCGTCGCTGGGCTCGATCATACCAAGCCGATCATAATGCTCGATCATCAGCCTTATCACCTCGAAGAGGCGGAAGCCAACGGTATCGATATACAGATTTCGGGGCATACCCACCAAGGGCAGGTGTGGCCTATATCGATGATTACCAAAAAGCTATATGAGAGAGATCATGGTTTTGTGAAAAAAGGGAATTCAAATATATACGTAAGTTCGGGTATTGGTATCTGGGGTGGGAAATTCCGTATAGGTACACAATCCGAGTATGTTGTAATAGATGTGAACAAAAAGAAATGAGAGTATTTTTCAATGCCATAATTATTCAGATATTCTTCAGTGCATACATCTACTGGAGAGGATGGCAGGCATTGCCCGATAAGAAGTATATTAAGATTCCTTACACTGCAATATATGTTGCAGAGCTGATAATATACTTTATCGGATTCTTTACCTCAAAACACTTATCGTTCGATGCACTTCATACATTCGCTTGGACGGGTACAACGTGGATGTTGTTTACTATCTATATGACGTCTCTGCTCTTATTGTATGATTTAGTGAAATATATTAATAAAAAGAAAAAAATATTTTCGCTCGATTTTGCAGCAAAAAAGCCTCGACTTGTTTATTTTTGTACAGCATTGCTCTTGGTAGTGGCTGTGATGTGGAATGGGAACTACCGATTCTGGCATCCTGTGATAACGGAGAAAAGCCTGACGATAGAGAAGCATTCGCCCAATGTGAAAAACTTGCGCATAGTGGTGGCTACAGATATACATGCGGGATACTTGATCGACAAGAAAATTATTTCCATGTATGTGGATAAGATAATGGAGCAAAAACCCGACCTGATATTATTAGTGGGTGATATTGTCGATTACGATGCCAAATCGCTATACGAGCAGCAAATGGAAACAGAGTTTCATCGGCTCAAAGCTCCTTATGGGGTGTATGCATCCACAGGAAATCATGAGTATATAGATCTGGGCGAACCCAAGGACGAAAAAATCTTGTGGTTGAGCCAAAAGGCCGGAATAAATGTTTTGCGTGATACTACTGTTATGATCGCAGATTCTTTCTATCTTGTGGGCAGGGAAGATGATTTGTGCAAAACCCGGAAACAATTGCCCGAAATAATGCAGGGGGTAGACAGGCAATATCCTGTAATTGTGATGAATCACGAACCGCATCGCTTACAAGAAGAGGTTGAAGCCGGTGCAGATATCGCTCTGTATGGTCATACCCATAACGGTCAGTTTTTCCCAAACAATGTGATTATGGCTGTTTCGTCCATGATATACAATTGGGGGATATTGCCCGAGAGTATTTCTTCGAAAATGAAATTTATGTATGAGATTCCGTACGGATATAAGAAAAAAGGAGATACGCATGTATATGTGTCCTCCGGGCTTGGATTGGCGGGACCTCAATACAGGATTGGCACAGTGTCGGAGATTGTAGTTCTGAATGTCAACTTTAGTAAATGATATATTAGCCATGCTAAGATCGCTATACATAAAAAATTATGCTTTGATAGACAGTCTCGAAATTGACTTCGAGCCTGGCTTTTCTGTTATTACCGGAGAAACGGGAGCCGGAAAATCTATTATTCTGGGAGCACTGTCTCTTATACTTGGGCAGCGTGCCGATATGAAGGCTATCAAGCAAGGGGAGAGTAAATGCGTTATCGAAGGATCGTTCGATGTTTCGGCATACGATCTCAGAGCTTTTTGCGAAGAGAAAGGCATAGACTACGATCCCGATAGTTATATCCTGCGCAGGGAAATACTCTCTACAGGAAAATCAAGAGCATTTATCAACGATTCGCCTGTCTCACTCACCGATCTGAAAGAATTGGGTAGCCAGTTGATCGATATACACTCGCAGCATCAGAACTTGTTGCTATCCGACACTCGTTTCCAAATGCAGGTGGTGGATGCCTTGGCAGGCAATAAAGACTTGCTGAGCAAATATCGACAAGCCTTTCATCAATACAAGCAATCGGAAAAGGCATTGGCAGAGCTTCGTGAAGCCGTGAGGAAAAGTAAAGAGGAAGAAGACTATCTTCGTTTTCAGATCGAATCCTTGACAGAAGCCGCTCTTCAGGAAGGGGAGCAGGAAGAATTGGAAAACGAATTGGAGACACTAACTCACGCCGAAGATATAAAGTCGGCATTGTTCAAGATACACTCTTTGTTGTCTGACGACGATAAAGGAATCGTGCTGGAGCTGAAAGAGGGGCTTAATACGTCTCAACAGTTGGCAAAGGTATATGCCCGTTCGGAAGAAATATCCGAGCGTCTGCAAACAGCGTATATCGATCTTAAAGATCTTGCTTCTGAAATGGATAAACTGGCAAACGACGTGGAATTCAACCCCGAGCGTTTGGCTTTTATCGAATCACGGCTCGATCTGATCTACACATTGCAGAAGAAGTATCATGTAAATACTGTGCCCGAACTGTTGGCTTTGTATGAAGAATTTAAACAAAAGATAGAAAATATAGAATCATCCGATCAGCAAGTGGAAGCTCTGGAAAAGGAAGTCCACGAAAAGTCGGAAAAGGTATTCGCTCTTGCGAAGCAGTTGACCGATAGTCGTACGTCGATAACCGATAGTTTCGAGAAAGATCTCACCGATCGGGTTGCTTATTTGGGTATGCCTAACATTCGTTTCAGAAGTGAAATTATAGCAGAGAAACATCCCAATATATATGGGTTAGACAGTGTGCTGTTTCAGTTTTCTGCAAATAAAAATGTACCTCTACAACCTGTTGCGGAGATCGCCTCGGGTGGTGAAATTTCCCGTCTGATGCTCTGTCTCAAATCGATGATTGCAGGTGCAACGGCATTGCCTACTATTATATTCGATGAAATAGATACAGGTGTTTCGGGCGAAATAGCAGACAAAATGGGAGAGGTGATGCGTGAGTTTGGCAAGAATATGCAAGTGCTGGCCATTACACACTTGCCACAGATTGCCGCTAAAGGCAAAGCGCATTACAAGGTTTACAAATCGGATGACGAACATACCACAACTACAAACTTGGTGCGCTTGTCCGATGAAGAACGTTTAACGGAAATAGCCCGTATGCTGAGCGGTTCTACGGTAACAGAGGCGGCTATACAAAATGCGAAAGTTATGTTGGGCAAAAAAGTTTAGACGACATGAACGAAATTTTATTCCTTAACCTAAAACGAGAAAACGAACGCTATGCACCTGAACTGAAAGAAGCAACTGCTCATATTATAGATTCAGGTTGGTATATACGAGGAGCGGCGAATAAATCTTTTCAGTCTCAATTTGCATCTCATTGTAGTGTCTCTCACTGTGTGGGTGTGGGCAACGGTCTTGATGCCCTGCGTCTCATTCTGATGGGATATATGGCGATGGGGCGAATAAAGGAGGGAGATGAGGTGATCCTGCCTGCCAATACATTTATCGCTACCGCCTTAGCTGTTTCACTATGCGGGCTTGTTCCTGTTTTAGCCGATTGCGACCTTGCCACTTACAATATCGATCCTGCTTCGGCAGAAGAAAAAATAACAAACAAAACCCGGGCTATAATTGCCGTTCATCTATATGGGCAAGTTGCGGATATGGATAAGTTGAAGCAATTATCACTCAAATATAACCTTCTGCTTATCGAAGATGCTGCACAAGCTCATGGTGCAGTCTATAAAGGCAAAAAAGTGGGCAGTATTGGCGATGCGGCAGTATTTAGCTTTTATCCTGTAAAGAATCTTGGCTCGTTGGGCGATGCAGGAGCAGTAACAACGGACGATACACAATTGGCAGAGGTGGTAAATAGTTTATCAAATTACGGCTCTGATGAAAAGTATATACACAACTACAAAGGACTAAACTCTCGCCTTGATGAAGTGCAAGCCGCCATTCTTTCTGTCAAATTAAAGTACTTGGATGCGGATAATTCACGCCGTCGGGAGATTGCAAAATTCTACTTGGATAACATAAAAAATGAAAGATTTATTTTGCCCGAAATAAGAGATTGGGATAGTCATGTGTTTCATTTGTTTGTATTGCGTTGCAAAGATCGTGAAGAACTCCAACCGTATTTATCGCAAAATTCCATCCAGACTCAAATACATTATCCGTATGCCATACACAAACAGCCGGCTTATGCTGAACTAAGTCATTTGCATTTGCCTGTATGCGAATTGTTACAAGATCAGGTATTGAGCCTTCCGCTTTATCCATCTTTGCGAGAAGATGAATTGGTAAAGATTGTGGAGATCTTGAATGGTTTTTGATACTCTTTGATTACTAGTTTCTTATCTTCTGTGTGCGGTGTTTGCTAATCTATTTTCTTAAAGAAGATAGTAAACGTACATAGAGAAATTCGAAGTGGATTTTTTATCACGAAAGAAATGCGTTGCAATGTTTTTACAAATGCAGATTAGGAAAAGAACTTCAAGGCTGTTTTTTTTGTCTTAAAAAGATAAAAAAACGATGATTTACAGTCTATAAAAACCTTTTAGAACTATATTTTGTTGTATATTTGTAGTTCAAAGTAAGTAGTGATATTGAAAGAGAGATTTTTTAAGAAAGGACTAATTAAAAACACATAAGTACTTATAACATAAAATGAGACTAACTCCCTTAACTGCCATTTCGCCAATAGATGGTCGTTATCGCAATAAGACAGAAAAACTAGCCGATTATTTTTCAGAGTATGCCCTTGTAAAGTATCGCGTGCGAGTAGAAGTAGAATACTTTATAGCTCTATGTGAATTGCCGCTACCTCAATTGAAAAATATAAATAAAGAAGTTTTTCCTAAGCTACAGTCTATCGTTGATAATTTTTCGGAAGAAGATGCTTCACGTGTAAAAGAGACTGAAAAAGTAACAAATCATGATGTAAAGGCTGTCGAATATTTTATAAAAGAGAAATTCGATGAGCTTGGACTGGAACAATACAAAGAGTTTATTCACTTTGGACTTACCTCGCAGGATATAAATAATACATCTGTTCCTTTATCTTTAAAAGATGCATTGACAGACGTGTATTATCCTTTGCTCGACGAGCTGATCGTAAAGCTTACATCTCAGGCTGAGGCTTGGGCAGATGTGGCTATGTTGGCCAAAACGCACGGACAACCTGCATCGCCAACACGCTTGGGTAAGGAGATTATGGTTTTTGTCAGCCGCCTGCAGGCTCAGCTGCAATTGCTCCGCTCGGTGCCTTTGTCTGCTAAATTTGGAGGAGCTACAGGAAACTATAACGCACACACGGTAGCCTATCCCGAATATGACTGGAAAGCTTTTGGAAACAAGTTTGTATCCGAAAAGTTAGGATTGGTGAGAGAAGAGTGGACAACACAGATATCCAATTACGACAACTTGGCAGCGGTGTTTGATGCTTTGAAACGCATCGATACGATAATGATAGACCTCAACAGAGATTTTTGGCAATATATTTCGATGGAATATTTTAAGCAAAAGATCAAAGAGGGCGAAATCGGATCATCCGCAATGCCGCATAAAGTAAACCCTATCGATTTTGAAAATGCAGAAGGTAACCTGGGTATAGCAAATGCAATACTGGAACACCTGGCGGTTAAACTGCCTATTTCACGCTTGCAAAGAGACTTGACAGACTCTACCGTATTGCGCAATATCGGTATACCGATGGGGCATATCGTGATAGCTATTCAAAGCACACTGAAAGGGTTGGATAAATTATTGTTGAATAAAGAAGCATTATATAGAGATCTGGACAATTGCTGGGCAGTTGTAGCAGAAGGAATTCAAACAATCCTTCGTCGTGAAGGATATCCGAAACCTTATGAAGCACTGAAGGCTCTTACTCGTACGAACAATGCAATTACAGCAGAATCAATTGCAGAGTTTATCGATGAGCTGAATGTTAGTAATGCTGTGAAAGATGAACTGAGAAAAATTACACCTCATACTTACACAGGTGTATAAATTTTACGTTGTATAATAACCGTGAGGTTGTTTTGAAAAAAATGAATGTAATATAATTAAACAAGAAAAAAATCAAATGGTGACAGAAAATGGAAGTGATAGAGACGGCCGGGATGGTTACTCTTCATCAGAAAACAAATCAAATGGAAATGATCCTGTAAAGAAGAAGCGAGCTCGTGTAGGCGATCTACGCAAACAATCTTACGATAGCCCTGACCGTGGAAAAGAAAGAAATCCGTATAAGGCAGGTGGCGACAGACAAGGCTCTTCTTACGATAGAGGAAACGAAGAGCGTCGATCATATAGCGGTGGTGGTTATTCCGACAATCGAGACAGAGACGGCGGCGGCTATTCAGGTAGTCGTGGCGGTAACTACGATTCAGGTAATCGCGGCGGAGGTAATTACAATAGCGGTAACCGTAGCGGTGGTAATTATAGCGGCGGTGGCAACCGTGGCGGTAACTACGACTCGGGCAATCGTGGCGGTAATTATAATAGCGGTAACCGTAGCGGTGGCAACTACAGCAGTGGTGGCGGTAGCTATGGCGGCGGCAATCGCACCGGCGGCAGCAGTTATGGAGTTGGCAATCGTTCTGGCGGTGGTAGCTATGGCGGTGGCAATCGTGGCGGTGGCGGTAGCTATGGTGGCGGTAATCGCAGCGGTGGCGGTAGCTATGGCGGCGGCAATCGTTCCGGCGGTGGTGGCTATGGTGATACGAACCGTGGTGGCGGTGGCTACAATAAAGCAGCCGAAGGAGTTAAAAGACTTGTTAAGCCTGTAAAGTACAAAGAAAATATAGATCCAAGTACGCCTTTACGTTTGAACAAATATCTGGCTAATGCCGGAGTATGTTCACGTCGCGAAGCTGATGCGTTTATCACATCGGGTGTAGTGAAGGTAAACGGTGAGGTAGTAGATCAGTTGGGAGCAAAAGTTACACGTGGTGACTTGGTTACATTCCACGATCAGCCGGTACGCTTGGAAAGTAAAGTATACGTATTGCTCAACAAACCGAAAAATTGTGTGACAACATCAGATGATCCGCAAAACCGTCTTACTGTGATGGACTTGGTGAAAAATGCCTGCCCGGAACGTATCTATCCGGTTGGTCGTCTCGATAGAAACACAACAGGTGTTTTATTGTTGACAAACGACGGAGACCTTGCATCTAAACTGATGCATCCTAAGTTTAAGAAAAAGAAAATCTATCAGGTAACTCTCGACCGTGATGTAGCCATCGAAGATATGCAGGCTATAGCCGACGGAGTAGAGCTGGATGATGGAGAAATACATGCCGACTCAATTGCATATCAGGCAGAAGATGTACTGAATGTGGTAGGTATTGAAATACACTCGGGACGTAACCGAATTGTTCGTCGTATATTCGAAAAATTAGGTTATCAGGTAGTGAAACTCGACCGTGTATACTTTGCCGGATTGACAAAGAAAAACATACCGAGAAGCAAATGGCGTTATCTGACCGAAAAAGAAGTGAACATGCTTCGTATGGGAGCTTTTGAATAAAATAATTATATTAAATGAAAACTTGGCATAACCTGAAAAGGCATTATGCCAAGTTTGTTCAAAATAGACAAATTGAAGATTTAATACACATTACAAAGATGGAAAGTATTCGTAGAACAAAAATTGTAGATCTGCTCCGAAAAGAGAAAGAATTTGGAGCTACAGTCGCCGTAAAAGGATGGGTAAGAACTATTCGTGGTAATAAATATGTGAATTTTATTCACCTCAACGATGGCTCTACAATTCATAATCTTCAGATCGTAGCCGATGTGGAAAAATTTGGAGAGACGTTCTTCAAACCAGTAAGTACCGGAGCATGTATCCATGTTATCGGAAAGTTGGTAGAATCGCAGGGTAAGGGACAAACAATGGAAATTCAGGCAGACTCTGTAGAGATCTACGGAACAGCAGACCCTGAAACTTATCCGTTGCAAAAGAAAGGGCACTCGCTCGAGTTTTTGAGAGAGATTGCTTATCTGCGCCCTCGTACAAATACTTTCGGTGCAATATTCCGTATACGTCACCATATGGCTTATGCCATTCATAAATATTTCAATGACAATGGATTTTTCTATTTCCATACTCCTATTGTAACTGCTTCGGATGCAGAAGGTGCAGGGTCTATGTTTCAGGTAACTACACTCGACTTCAATAACGTTCCACGCAACGATAAAGGGCAGGTAGACTATGTTGAAGATTTCTTCGGACGCCAGACCAACCTTACCGTATCGGGACAGCTCGAAGGGGAGCTTGGTGCAATGGCTCTTGGTGCTATTTATACATTTGGCCCAACATTCCGTGCCGAGAATTCAAATACTCCACGACATCTTGCCGAATTTTGGATGATAGAGCCCGAAGTAGCGTTCTACGATATTCACGACAATATGGACTTGGCGGAAGACTTCCTAAAATATCTGATACGTTATGCGTTGGAAAACTGCAAGGATGATCTGGAATTCTTGAGCGAACATTTCGATAAGGAATTGATAGACCGTCTGAACTTTGTTACAGCTAACGACTTTGTTCGCCTTACATATACCGAAGGGGTAGAAATACTGGAGAAGAGCGGACACAAATTCGAATTCCCTGTTTATTGGGGAGCCGACTTGCAATCGGAACACGAACGCTATCTGGTAGAAAAACATTTCAAGCGTCCTGTTATCCTGACCGACTATCCAAAGGAGATCAAGTCTTTCTATATGAAACAGAACGAAGATGGCAAAACTGTTCGTGGCATGGATGTCCTTTTCCCTAAGATTGGAGAAATCATCGGAGGTTCGGAGCGTGAAGCTGATTATGATAAACTTATTACCCGTACCAAGGAACTGGGAATGAATACAGACCCTATCTGGTGGTATCTCGAAACACGTAAATTCGGTACAGCACCTCATGCCGGTTTCGGATTAGGGTTTGAGCGTCTTATCTTGTTTATTACAGGTATGGCGAATATCCGTGATGTGATTCCTTTCCCCCGTACACCAAACAATGCCGAGTTTTAAATCAGGCAATCAAGTATATGAAAGAGTAGCAAAATATTTTGCTGCTCTTTTTATTTTGAAGAGTTAGTTCTTTGTATTACTCAAAAAATAATATATTTGTAGCCCCACACCCTACAAATACTGAATATGAGTATTAAAATAACATTTGCAGACGTAAAGAAGTCTCAGGAAATAAAAACATATATCAAGCAGGCCGACGCATCATTGGCTGTGATGGGATACACCGAACATAGCTTTGCCCATACAACCAAATGCGCCGAAGTTGCAGGACAATTACTAAAAGATCTGGGCTATGAAGATCGGGATATAGAATTGGCAAAGATAGCTGCTTATATGCACGATATAGGGAATGTAATAAATCGTGCCGACCATGCGCAAAGCGGAGCAGTGATGGCTTTTAGGTTATTAGAAAAAATGGGTATGCCAGCCGAAGATATTGCAACGATTATCACTGCTATAGGAAACCATGATGAAAAAACAGCCTTCCCTGTCAATGCTGTAGCGGCAGCACTCATTATTGCCGATAAGACAGATGTGCGTCGCAGCAGGGTACGTCGCAAAAGAACTATACATACCGATATACATGATAGAGTAAACTATGCGGTAGAGAAAGCTGATTTAAAACTCGATACAGAGAATAAGACGATAACTCTTTGTCTTACAATTGATACGAAGATCAGTGCTGTGATGGAATATTTTGAGATCTTTATAGAGCGTATGCTCCTATGCCGTAAGGCGACAGACTATTTCGGGTTCAGCTTTAAATTGAATATAAATGGTAATGCGATAATGTAGACATTTAATGTATAAACAAATAAAGCAGAAAATCGTTCGACTTTCTGCTTTTTGTTTATGTTTACTTTTTCCTATTCTTTTATCTCTTCAAACTTTACATATTCGCCTTCGTTCTTCGAAAAGACTTTGCGTTGATCGTTTTTTGATGAGTGATTGTATTGCTCGTTATTATTCGATGAATAAGTATTATTTGCCCTTTGTCCCGAAAAAGGAGAAGACGATGGTCTTCCGAATATAAAAGACGCTACTCCCCTGATCAGAGAAAAGACAAACATTATCCCTAAAATAGCAATGGAAAATATCAGAAAGAATATAAGTGTCATTTGTTTTTAGTTTTATAAATTATAACCAAAGCAAATATAATATTTGCATTACTAAAGATAACACGTATATAAGCCTTTAGATGTAATAGTTTTATTTATTTAACAAGACTTTAGCATTGTAAACAATATCAGATGTAGCCCAGCCTTCGTGATGAAAAACTGTATGCTGCATAAGTATACTGCATCCGATAATGATGAGGATAATGCCTCCTATGATATTTATTCTAAGATTGTACCGTTGCCCGACTTTGCTTCCCGATATCACACCAAACGAAGCTACAAGCATTGTAACCACACCGATAACTATTGCCGGAAGGAATATGTTTATATTGATCAGCGACATGGATAGCCCTACGGCTGTGGCATCGATACTGGTTGCAACGCCCAGACTAAACATGGTTTTGAAATTAAGCGGATTGAATGGCTTGCTTTCTCCTTCGTTTTTGATACTCGAGTATATTACTCTTGTGCCTAAGAAAAAGAGAATGATAAATGCCAGCCAATGATCGTACTCGTCGATATATTCAGCAAATGTAGAGCCTATAAACCATCCAAAAACAGTGAGGCTCATTTGCATGAACGCCAGCATACCGGCTATTTTCAAGATGTTGATCGTATCGTGATTTTTTATTATAGCCCCACTGGTAAGCGCTATAACGAGGCTGTCCATCGACAGACCTATAGCTAATATAATAATTTGGATCATATCCATTTGGTAATCTCGTTCAGTTCCTTGCGGTTTTTGTTTGGGCAAATGCTTTTTTCTTCGTCAATATATCCGAGAGGGAATATAGCTATGGCTTCCAGATGAGCCGGTATATCGAGAGCCTTACGCAGAATGTGGGGATCGAAGTTGCAAACCCAACACGTTCCTAAGCCTGTTTCGGCTGCAGCAAGGCATATATGCTCGGCAGCAATGGCTGCATCAACATCACCAAAGTCTTTGTTGTCAGTGCTTTTTCTTTTCCACGATTGCTCAGAATCCTTGCAAACGATTATATGCATAGGTGCCGATTTGAACCACTCTCTGTTGTACGATTCCTGTATTTTTTCTATTGCATCCTCGTCGGTAACAACATAAAATACCCAAGGCTGGTAGTTACAAGCTGACGGTGCTAGGCGTGCACAATCAAGAATGTAATTCACTTTTTCCGCTTCTACAGGTTGAGGCATGTAAGCCCTAACCGAATAGCGGTTTTCGATAAGATTTTTTAGTCGCATTAGCTTTATGTAGTAGTCTTAACTGATACCTTTTGTTCTTAATGGAATGAAAAGGATACAGCTATAGGCTGATATTCAGACTTACTTATAATTCTTCTTCTACTTTATAATTGTTCCTTTCGCTCGAACTGCGTGAGATAATCTCTCCCAGAAATCCTGCAAGAAAAAGTTGAGTTCCCAGTATCATCATTGTCAGGGCAATGAAAAAATACGGCGAACTAGTCACCAACGGGTGTGCTATTCCTTTGCTCATAGCATACAATTTGCTGCAACCTAAAATAACAGCAGCAATGAATCCTATAAAGAACATGACAGTCCCCCACAGTCCAAAAAAGTGCATTGGTTTTCGTCCAAATACCGATAAAAACCAAAGGGTTAGCAAATCGAGATAACCGTTTACAAAGCGGCTGAATCCGGCAAATTTGCTTTTGCCATATTTACGGGCTTGATGGTGTACTTCTTTTTCTGTAATTTTTGTAAACCCTGCTATTTTTGCAAGGTATGGTATATAACGGTGCATATCGTTATATATCTCTATGCTTTTCACCACATCTTTGCGATAGGCTTTCAGCCCGCAGTTGAAGTCATGGAGCTTCACTCCTGAAACTTTTCTGGCTGTGGCATTGAATAGCTTTGTAGGCAATGTTTTCGATAGTGGATCGTAACGTTTCTTTTTCCATCCCGAGACAAGATCATACTTGTCTTCCTTTATCATCTTGTAGAGTTCCGGTATTTCGTCCGGACTGTCTTGCAAGTCGGCATCCATCGTGATCACAACATCGCCGGCAGTACGTCCGAAGGCGCAATGCAGGGCAGGAGATTTGCCATAGTTGCGTCTGAATCGAATTGCTTTTACATTTTCGTCCGATTTTTTCAAATCAGTGATTATTTCCCACGAACGGTCTTTGCTGCCATCGTCAACAAAAAAGATCTCATACGAGAAGCCGTTCTCATTCATAACCCTTTTTATCCACGCATGGAGCTCGCTTAGCGATTCTTCTTCATTATATAAAGGTATAACAACAGATATATCCATAGATGCCTTAGTTATTCTTTTTTATTTTGACTACAAAGTTGAGAACAAAGCTAAGGAAAAATCCTAAGAATATGTTCTTTACAAATTCCATTACAATATATGTCAGTTTGTTGGAAAATATTACTCTCATGATATCCTTTGCCCGTTCGTAGTCGGCCTCAGGTACTTTTATTATAGGGGCAACTTCTATGCTTTTCATCACCGGCTCTATCATGCGGCTAAAGAATGCCGGGTCGATAAACTGATAGTGAGCAAACATGATTACGCCTTCGAGAAAAGAGGCATAAAAGCACATCAATACCGTAAAGGCGATGCAATGCCATGCGCTTTGCGGATTGTCGGGGTCGGAAGTCTTAAACCTGTAATAGAAAATATACACTACCAGCAGTGTGACAATATTGAGCAGATAAAAGATGAATGCAAACCTGTCTGATACACCTATGCCTGCTATAATAAGAAATATGTATCTGATAACCCAGAATAATCCGAGCAACAGACCATAAAACATAGCATATCTGTTGATTATAGAGAAGCTCTCGCCTAAACGTTGATTTTTTGCCATAAGTGATACAAATGTAAGAAAATTATCAGATTCTATAAAGCAGCCCCATAAACAATTACCAAGAAATAAGTAAGAGGGTAGTGGGTTATGCAAAGAGGCTATCCAAAAATTAGACAGCCTCTTTGTGTATTCAGAAATTTCTTTACCTATTAGTTCCCTTTGTTCTCTTTTTCTTCTTTTACCGTTAAGTCTAAAGGGTGTTTCACCTTCTCTTTTAGCAAGGCTATATCGAGAACCTCCTTTATGTCGTCTACATAGTGGAAAGTCAATCCTTTGAGATATAGAGGTTTGATTTCGTCTATATTCTTTTTGTTTTCTTTACAAAGGATAATCTCTTTTATTCCGGCACGTTTTGCAGCCAGTATTTTCTCACGAATACCACCCACAGGTAGAACTTTTCCACGCAGGGTTATCTCTCCGGTCATTGCCAGATTTGGTCTAACCTTGCGTTGTGTGAAAGCCGAAGCCAGCGATGTAACCATTGTTATACCTGCCGACGGACCATCTTTCGGAATAGCCCCTTCGGGAACGTGGACATGTACATTCCAGTTGTCGAATACCTTTTCGTCGATACCGAGCAATTGCTGTCCGTGCGACTGTAGATATTGGAGTGCAAGTATTGCCGATTCTTTCATTACATCCCCCAGGTTTCCAGTAAGAGTCAGTTTGCTACCCTTTCCTTTGTTCAGCGATGTTTCTATAAACAGAATTTCTCCACCTACCGAAGTCCAAGCCAAGCCTGTAACGACTCCTGCATATTCGTTGCCCTGATATTGATCACGGGTATATTCTACTGCTCCCAGATACTCTTGCAAATCATCCGGGTCGATCACTTTCTTGTATTCATCATCAGAAGCTACCTTGCGAGCCAGTTTACGCATGATTTTGGCAATCTTCTTGTCCAGTTCGCGTACTCCCGATTCGCGGGTATAGTTTTCTACAATTTTTTCTATTGTCTTTTTCGGAATATCGATAGTATCTTTTGTCAGTCCGTGATTTTCCAATTGTTTAGGTATCAGGTGACGGCGAGCTATTTCTATTTTCTCTTCTATAATGTACCCGCTCACGTCTATCAGTTCCATACGGTCGAGCAATGGCTGAGAGATTGTCGATAGGTTGTTTGCAGTAGCAAGGAACATTACTTTCGATAAATCGTAATCGATATTCAGGTAATTGTCATGGAATGTTGAATTCTGTTCAGGATCAAGTACTTCTAATAGTGCAGAAGATGGATCACCTTTAAAGTCACTTCCTATTTTATCGATTTCATCCAGCACAAATACAGGATTTGAAGAACCTGCTTTCAGTATATTTTGGATAATACGTCCCGGCATGGCTCCAATATATGTACGTCGATGTCCTCGTATTTCCGACTCGTCGTGCAATCCGCCCAAGGACACTCTCACATAGTTGCGATTGAGCGCTTTTGCAACAGATTTGCCTAAGGATGTTTTCCCTACTCCCGGAGGGCCATAAAGACAAATGATAGGCGATTTGAGGTCACCTTTCAGTTTCAGTACGGCAAGATGCTCAATGATACGCTCTTTTACTTTTTCCAAACCAAAATGATCTTGATCGAGTACCTTCTGAGCATTTTTCAGATTGAAATTGTCTTTCGTGTACTCACCCCAAGGCAAGTCGAGTATGGTTTCTATATATGTATATTGAGTAGAGTAGTCAGGCGACTGCGGGTGCAGGCGTTCAAGCTTTGTTATTTCTTTTTCGAAAATAGCGGCTACATCTTTACCCCACTTCTTCTTTGCTGCCCTCTGTTTAAACTCTTCGAGGTCGGCTTGTTGAGGGCTTCCGCCCAACTCGTCCTGAATTGTTTTTATCTGCTGTTGAAGGAAATATTCTTTTTGTTGTTGGTTGAGCTCTTCACGTGTTTTCATTTGTATGTTGAGCTTCATCTCCATCATCTGTGTTTCACGATTGAGGATCACCAACAGACGGTAAGCACGTTCTTTTTCGTCGTCTATTTCCAACAGAGCTTGCTTCTCCGATCCCGAAACAGGCAGATTTGCACAACAGTAATTCACCAATACCGAAGATACACTATCCGACTTTATTCGCTGTATGAATTCCTTTGGTGGTTCGCCATACATACGCAGCATGAGTATCATCTGGTCGCGAATAGAATCTAACAGTGCTTTGTATTCTGTGTCTGTCTTGAGAACAGGAACACTTTCCTTAATTTCGTATCTTCCTTTAAGGAACGGTTCGGTTTGTGTCAGTTCTGTCAGGCGAAAGCGTTTTTTTCCCTGAAAGATGACAGTCACGTTTTCATCGTCCGGAAGCTCGATTACACGTATGATTTCGCCGATAACACCTATTGAATACAGGTCGTTTATTTCGGGTTCTTCATTGTCTGCGTCTTTTTGGCAGACAAGTCCCACGTATTTTCCTTTCAGACGGCCTACACTTTTTATCAACTTCAACGATTTCTTTCGTGCAACAGATATCGGCATACTGGTCCCCGGAAAAATAATCGTGTTTCTTAACGGCAGAATTGCGATTTCTTCTTTCAGGTCGTTTTCATTTATATAGCAATCTCCATCATCGAAGTCATTAGCTATGATCGATATAACCGGTCCAGTGTTTTCTTCGAGACTGAGAAAATCTTTCTTTTTACTAAACATACTTATAATCCTTGTTTTTGTTTTTATGCCCCTTATTTACAAGAAGCAGGTAAAAATATGGAATAATAACTAACTTTGTTTACATATATAACAAAATTTATGCCATAAATGGTTATAGATTTTTTGAATGAGGGATAGTACAATAACTATAATAATAAATTGTACATTGATTTTACTATAAAAATGTTACTCGAATAAATATGCCGAATCCTTATTTCAGGTTCAAAAAATTTACAGTCTATCACGATCGTTGTGCCATGAAGGTGGGTACAGACGGTGTTTTGCTTGGTGCATGGGTAAATGTTTCGGGTGATAATATTCTGGATGTAGGTACAGGTACGGGGCTCATTTCGTTGATGATGGCTCAGCGCAACGAAAAAACTATAATAGATGCAATAGACATTGATAGCGATGCTGTAAGTCAGGCAAAGGATAATATTGAAAATTCTCCATTTGGTAATCGTATCAATTCTTGGAATGCTTCGTTGCAAGAGTTTTCCTCAAAAGCCGAGAAACGATATAATGTGATTGTTTCCAACCCTCCTTTTTTTGTGCAATCCTTAAAGTCACCAAACAAAGAACGTTCTTTGGCTCGGCATACCGATAGTTTGCCTGTCGAAGATTTGATTGGTTTGTCTGCTTCACTTTTGTCTCAAAGAGGGCGGATGTCTTTTATCTATCCTTTTGATTATAAAACGGAGCTTATAAAGCTTGCAGAACAATATAAGCTGTCAGTGTCACGTATAACCAATGTGTTTTCTACCCCTGATTCTGCACCAAAACGCATTTTGATAGAGCTCTCGAAAGAGGAAACCGCACCAATCGAAAATGACTTGATTGTAGAAAAAGCAAGACATGTATATTCGGATGGCTTTACGGCTCTACTGAAAGATTTTTATCTGAAAATGTAACGAGGGTTTTCGGATTATACGTTTCGCCAGAGCTGTTTTTATACCACCTTATTTTGCCATCGGGCACGTGTGAGATATATGACTGAGAATATCAATAGAGGTCCCCAATAGCAGTATTCTACAGTCCAACACCATGCGACAGACATTTCTTTATATATTACTATCCAGCACATAGCCACAATGTATATTACCATTGTTATCATTTCCAAGATAAGGGCAGCTTTGGTGTTTCCTGTCCCTGAGATGGAGTTGAATACTACAATGCTTAACGCTGATATCGGTAACGAGAAAAGTAATACGATGAGAGGCATCACCGTTTCTGCGATAAGTGTTTTCTGATCGATAGGAGCTATAATTGATATCCAAAACTCGGGAGAAATAAATGTTATTCCCATCATGAAAACGATTATTCCCAGATTCAATAAGCATATTTTCTTTACAAGGGGAATAACCCCTTTTATATTTCCTGTCCCCATCGTATTTCCCACCAGTGTGTTGGCAGTGGTTGCTAATGCATTCATCGGAATGAAATAAACCATATAGAAACTTCGGACGAGGTTCGTTATTTTGAGTGCATCTTCGGAGTGTTGCTCTATGGCAACAAAGAAGATAAACCATGTGGACATGGAGATAAAATACTGCACCATCGTAAAGGATGATATATTCAGGATGCTTCTGATAATCGATAGCTTGAATTTCATCTTTGCAAAGCCATATTTCTTGAAGTCGACGGTTGCAAATGTATATATGGTGAAGAATAGCACAGAGGCTATCTCCGACAATACCGCAGCGATGGCAGCACCTTCAATTCCCATCTCGGGGCAACCGAAGTTACCGAATATCAGGGCATAGTCGGCTATAATATTTACAACAGCCATTGTGATAGCATTGAATGTCAATACCTTCGTGCGGGCGATTCCGACATAGAATGCACGGAACATTACGTTGAATGCTGCAAAGAAGAAACCATAGATGCGTATAGACAGGTATCTGTCGATAGCGTCAAATACATCCGGCGATTTGAGGAATGTAGACAGCACCTGATCGATTAGCAGCTGTGACATGAAAAACAGAATAAGGGCAAATACCTGTAAAAACATAAGCCCCTGTATCACGATCGTACCTATCTTATCGTAATTTTTTTCGCCATTGCGGCGGCTGATCATAATCTGCCCACCGATACTGAACCCGAAGCAAATGGTAAAAATGGCTACATAATATATTCCTGCAAGCCCTGAAGCACTTTGATATATACCCGCCAAACCGGGGTGGTCGGGATTGACAACATGTCCGAGGAAAAAAGTGCCTGTTAGTTGTATGATATTTTGGGCAAGCAATCCTAGCATGATAGGAATACTTATCTTCCATATATCTTTATATGTATATGAATGCATAAGTTTAGCTGTTTGCTATTTGCCAATAGCAGAGTTAATATAAATTCCTAAAAATAGGTCTTATTTGATAATCTTGTTAGTCTTAGTGTCAGGAAATACAACCCATGGCTTGAAAGACTTAGCTTCTTCAAACTCCATTTGGGCATAAGACATTATAATAACAATGTCTCCCGGTTGTACTTTACGGGCGGCAGCTCCATTCAGGCAAATTGCACCCGATCCACGTTCGCCTCTGATGACGTATGTTTCGAGGCGTTCGCCATTGTTATTATTGACGATCTGGACTTTTTCGCCTTCTATCAGGTTTGCCGCGTCCATCAAATCTTCATCTATCGTGATACTTCCGATATAATTCAAGTTGGCTTCGGTTACAGTAACACGATGTAACTTCGATTTTACAACTTCTATGATCATTTTTTATCTTTATAATTAAGCTTTCGCTTTGTATACAATATTATCTATCAAACGTACATCGCCACAAAATACTGCGATGCATCCTACTATATAATCAGATTCTTGCCAGTTGTTTACCGACTGTAAAGAATCGCCGTCTACTATTTCGTAGTATTCCACATTAAGCTCTTCTTGTGAATTGAGCTGATTGGTTACTTTGTCTATCACCTCTTTTACGGTCTGGGATTGCATCCATTCCTTACTTTCGAATAAGGTTTTAGATATATTTACAGCCACCTGTTTTTGAGCTGCGTTCAGTCTTTCGTTCCGACTGCTTAGTGCCAGTCCGCTGGGTTCCCGTACTATCGGCATTGGTACAATCTGTACCGGCAACTCCAGTTGCTTGACCATAGCCCTGATTACTGCCAATTGTTGGAAATCTTTTTCTCCAAAATAAGCCTTGTCAGGTTTTACAATGTCAAACAAACGGCTCACCACTTGTGCTACACCGTTGAAGTGTCCCGGGCGATGCACGCCTTCCATCACTTTGTCAATCTGTCCAAAATCGAACTCTCTTGTATCCGGCTCGGGGTATATTTCTTTTTCGGAAGGGGCAAAGACGAAATCTACGCCTGCTTTTTCCAGAAATAGGCAATCTTGTTCCAGGTTGCGCGGATATTTTACAAGATCTTCTTTGTTGTTAAACTGTGTCGGGTTTACAAATACGCTGACAATAGAGATGTCATTGTCTGCGATACATTGTTTTACAAGAGAAATATGACCGTTATGCAGTGCACCCATGGTGGGTACGAATCCTATTTTTTTGTCTTTCAGGCGCAATGGTGCAACAACATCTTGTACCTCTTTTACAGTATTTAATAATCTCATCTTTTTCAAAAATCAAAAGCGGATACAAAGCAACTAAATATTTGTGTAACGACGAAACAATCAGGCTTTTTTGTTTCAATTTTAACGAATAAATCTTCACCAAAACAAGGAAGAAAGACCTTAAATTAAAGGGTTGCAGGATTTTGTCTTGTAAAATTTGCAAAAAACAAGATTTTTTTTTATTATCTTTGTACTTTCAATTCAAGAAACAGAAGAGGATTATAATTAAATGGGTACTAAAAAGATTTTATACATCACGCAGGAGATCACTCCTTACTTGCCGGATTCACCAATAGCAACTAATTGTAGATACTTACCTCAAGCAATACAAGAAAAAGGACAGGAAATAAGAACGTTTATGCCGAAGTTCGGCAGTATAAACGAACGGCGTAATCAGTTGCACGAAGTAATACGCCTATCGGGAATGAATCTTATAATAGATGATACAGACCATCCTCTGATAATAAAAGTGGCATCGATACAAGCTGCCCGCATGCAGATCTACTTTATAGATAATGATGATTATTTTAAGCGTAAATACACTGTGGCAGACGATAATGGTGTAGAGTTTGACGACAATGACGAACGAAGCATATTCTATGTGAGGGGTGTATTGGAAACAATAAAAAAACTCCGCTGGATACCTGATGTGATCGATTGTCATGGTTGGATGACGGCTCTTACAGGTCTTTATATTAAGACTGCGTATGCTGACGACCCTTGTTTCAAAAATTCGAAGGTTGTTTACTCTCTCTATAATGATGACTTTAAGAAGCCGTTCAGCAATAAATTTATCGATAAATTAAAGTTTGACGGAATAAAAGATAAGGAAATCGCAGACCTAAAAGGCGTTGTTGATTTCGAAACTCTGGCTAAATTTGCAATCAAAAATGCAGACGGAGTAATACAAAGTGAAGATTTGATTAATAAAGATGTACTCGATTTCGCAAGTAAATCAGCTAAAAACTTCCTTCCTTATCAGGGAGATTTGGAGAATTCTGTTGATGCAATCAATAATTTTTACGAGAATCTTTAAAGTATCTAAAATAAAAATAGAAAAATGCTGTTTTATTTCATGAGAACAGCATTTTTTTGGATATTTGAAACCAATTTAATTTAACCCTTAATTTTGAATGAAGAGTAAAGCTTTACTGAGTCTGATAATTACAATCCTGATGGTTGTTTTTATTTCTTGTGATGACGATTTGAACAAGATAGGAAATTCTATACTGCCCGAAGGAGACGATATATTTGTATATGTTGATACTGTTGCGATAACAGCAAGAACTGTATCGCTCGAAGATTCGGTATATGCCAAATCTCAAACAGGGTTATTAGGAAATTATGTAGATCCTGTATTCGGGAACATTAAGTCTGATTACTTATCAGAACTATATTGTCCTGAGAATACGGAGTTTCCACCAAAAACACTTTCTATCGATTCTACTTTCCTTGAAGTGATTTCTGATCAGTATTTAGGTGATAGTATCGCTCCGTTTGGTATCGCTGCATACAGAGCAACACAGCCTCTTACCGCTAATTTCTTTACGAATATAGATCCGAAGAAATATTGTGATATGACGCAACCTCTAGGACAAGGTATATTTACAGTAATCTCTGCTCCGAACAATAGCGGTCAAAGAACATACTCCCTTCGTCTCAAAAAGGATATGGGGCAAGAGTTTTATGATGAATGGGTGAACTCTAAAGGCGCGACATTCAAAAATTCTGATTCTTTCCGCAAATTCTTTAAAGGTATGTATCTCACATCTACCTTTGGTTCGGGAACAATGATTAGTGCGAGTACTACAATATTTAAGGTATATCTTAAATATAATGGCAGAAATATAGCAGATACCGAAGACTCTGTTCGAGTAGGGATCTTTAGAATGGCTTTTACACCCGAAGTGATACAGTTGAACCACATTCAGAACAAAAACCCGGACTACTTGTTTACGAATAATGATACACGTACATACATGAAAAGCCCGGCGGGAGTATGTACCGAATTGACAATACCTTTGGCTGAAATAATGAAAAAAGCCGAAGAGACGGGTAAGAAAAATAATAAATTGAACGCTGCTAACTTTAAGATTAAAGGATTCACCGAGGAGGAAGAAAAAACCAATTTGGGAAGGCCATCAACTCTTTTGTTTATAAATAAAGATTCTTTGACTAATTTCTTTTCGGATAGAAATAAGAATAGACCCGATGCCAAAACCAGCTTTGTGATGGAGCGGTCGTCGACTAATATTTATAATTTCGTCTATGGAAATATGAAAGGATCTACTGTGAATAATATAGCTAACCTGATTAACCACTATATGGATTATTATAAAGGAAAAGACAATATTCCTGATCTTAAATATTTGGTTATACCTGTTTCGGCTAAGACCCAATCGTCTACAACCTCTTCAGGCTCTAGTGTTACTATCTATACAAATGTTTATAACTTAATGTCTCCGGCATCAGCTATATTCAGAACAGATGTTAACAATATGAAGATGGGGCTTATATTCAGTAACTATAATAGCAGCTCGAAATGATTAGCTAAAAAGATATAGTGTCGAGAAATAAAATAAGATACACAGCCAGAGTATTATTCCTATTGTATATAGGATATCTGGGCTGTGTATCTTATTTTGTACATAGCCACGTGTATAATGGAGTGGTTTATGTGCACTCACATCCATATAAGAAGCTGGCAAAAGATGGCGACGATAATAGGCAACTGCCGTTCGAAACCCACCATCATACCTCGGCCGGTTTCTTTACTTTCAATCAGGTATCTAATCTCGCCTCTTTCGAGGCTGTATCTTCCCATATCGGTGATATATATATTCCCGAGATAATCTTTACATACAAGCAGGTAATATTAAAGGATATAATTCCACCTGTTTTGTATTCTACCAATTATAGAGCACCCCCTTCGTTTCTATCCTGAGACTAATTATGTCAAATTTTGAGGAATTGTTTTCCTCCCTGTGATTGAAGTGTTTATGCTTCAGTCTCTATTCATTTAACTTATTCCCAAAAAGTGCAATGCAAACTTCTTGAACGAAATTTGTATTGCTAGTACATCATACAAAATGGTGCATTACCCGATTGTTATTGTACCATTATTATATATTTAATCAATATGAAAAAGATTATACTTTTATCATTCTATATACTATATGCTATAAGTTCTATAGCGCAATCGAAAACTTCATCCATCAAAGGGCATGTGCTTGATGGACAAACCGAAGAGCATCTTCCGGGTGTAACTGTTTATATCGACAAGACCAACCATGTTGCCGTAACAGACGAAACAGGGCATTTCTCTATCGACAGAATGCCCGCAGGGACATATATTCTGGTAACGCAGTATATAGGATATGCTCCCATAAGGCAAGAGGTGACTATAGGACACGGCGTTACCCGAAATGTGACCATGTATATAGAACCCGAAAACCAGCAGCTCGGCGAAGTTGCAGTAACAGCATCTTTGAGGGCTCTCAATCGGAAGATTTCGCCTGTGGTGGTAAATGAGCTTACAACAAAAACATTTGAGGCTACCAACTCTGTATCGCTTTCGCAAGGCTTGAATTATATGCCGGGCTTGCGTGTAGAGACCAATTGTCAGAATTGCGGTACACAAGAAGTCCGCATCAATGGCTTGGAGGGGCAGTACTCGCAAATGCTGATTGACGGACAAGCTGTATTTACCTCCTTATCTAAAATGTATGGATTAGAACAGATGCCGACCAATATGATAGAGCAGGTAGAAGTAATCAGAGGTGGCGGTTCTGTTCTATATGGCGCAAATGCAATTGGCGGAGTTATTAATGTGATAACAAAAGAGCCGGAGAAAAATTCTTATCAGGCAAAATATAATATGTCCTTAATAGATGGAAAATCGGCGGATAATATTTTATCTCTCAATTCTTCATTTGTAGACAGAACGAAGACTTCGGGTATTTCATTATTTGCTAATATGCGCCATCGTAATGCTTGGGATGCCAACGGTGATGGTTTCTCCGAAATTGGGAAAAATAAGGCGACATCTATTGGCTTCCGCAGTTTTACAAAGCCTACTTTAAATGATAAGCTCACGCTCGAATATCACTATATATCCGAGTACAGAAGGGGAGGGGATAACCTCAACCGCCCACCCCATGAAGCCGAGATAGCCGAGACTACAGATTATAGTATACACGCAGGGAGTGTAGGTTATATACATTCGAGTGACGATAACAAACGTAAGCTGATGGTGAATGGCTCTATACAAAAAACAGGCAGAGATAGTTATTATGGTGGTGGTCGTGATCTGAATGGCTACGGTAATACATCCGAATTGGCAGCCACAGGTACTGTCCGCTACGAGGTGAACACCGATAAACTGCTGTTTATGCCTGCTAAGTTTACTGTAGGTTTTACACAAGAGTATACAAACCTTCATGATACGATTCATAGCCGGAACATAAAGCAAATTCTGAATGTAAGCAGCCTCTATGCACAGAATGAATGGCGTGACGATAAGCTGACTTTCATTGTAGGAATAAGAGGTGATAAACATAATAAACTGAACAATGTAAATATCATCCCTCGTTCGAGTATAAGATACAAAGTAGGGGAGAAGGTAAATTTACGTGCGGCGTATTCTATGGGGTATAGAGCTCCCGAAATAATTGCATCTGATCTGGATGTCCCTGTTATCGGAGGAAAGGCTACGATCACCGTGCTGGGAGAAAATCTGAAGCGTGAATATTCGAATGCTATCAACGGAGGATTTGATTATACTTTGTTTAATAATAAGTTCTACTCTTACTTTCTTGTCGAAGGATTTTATAATAAGATAAACCGAGTATTTATAGTAGAAGAAACAGGAACCGATGCTATGGGTAATATTATAATGACCCGCAAGAATGGTGATGGTGCATACGTATATGGGTTAAACCTGGAAACAACAATACAGCCTATTGATTGGCTTGAGCTGCAAGGTGGATTTACTTGGCAGAGAAGCCGCTATACAGAGCCTGTAAGCTGGTCGTCAGAGTTGTATGTAGAACCTGTTAAGAAGATGCTCCGATCGCCTGATACGTATGGATTCTTTTCGGCAACCGCTACACCTAAGAGAAGCTATGCCGTTTCTTTGTCGGGGGTGTATACCGGCTCTATGTTGGCTCCGCACTTTGCCGGTGCAGAAGGTGTTGAAAAAGATGTGACTGTAAAAACACGCAGCTTTGTGGATATGACCGTGAAGCTGTCTTATTTCTTCAACCTGAATGCTACCAATAAGGTGGAGATTAATGGCGGAATACAGAATATGTTCAATCAGATACAGAAAGATTACGACAAAGGCCCTAACAGGGATTCTGAGTATATTTACGGACCATCATTGCCTCGTACATTCTTTATTGGTCTTAAGATAAGTTCTATATAAAATTGAATGTGTCTCAAGAATCTTACGTCATTCTTGAGACGCATTTTTTTCAAATTTCCTTTTTATTCTCCACTTTCAAATTTTTTATTTAACAAGATAAAAGAAAATATAAATAGATATTTTTAAACTGCCGATGATGATCCGATTAGATTAAAAATACTTAATCTCAAACTTGGTTTTATCCCATTTGTATCATATTCTAAGATTTTGATACTATCTTTGTGAAGCTGAGAGGGACTCTTAACTATAAAAAATGAAACCTTATAGTTTTTTCCCTGTTGACAGACAGGGTGTTCCACTAATATATAGTTAATGGTATATATCATTATAAAAGGATTATTTATTGGTTTTTTGTCTTCTGCTCCTATGGGACCTGTTGGCATGCTGTGTATTCAGCGTACTCTGAACGAAGGAAAGAAGCAAGGATTGATAACCGGACTCGGAGCCGCTGTGGGTGATATGCTGATAGCATTGCTTGCTATTATTGCAGCTTTAGGTCTAGGGTTCAGTACCGAATTTATTCAACAACACGAAGGTCCTCTTAAGATTGTGGGTAGTATTGTTCTTATTGCTTTCGGGTATGTGGTTTTCAATAAAAACCCGTCGAAAAGCCTTACAAAACTAAAAGAAAATGCCATGTCTTTCTGGAAGGTTTTTGCATCTTCGCTGGGACTCACCGTTTCCAATATCGCTACATTATTTCTTTATATAGCTCTGTTTGCTCGCTTCAATGTGATCGATGCAGATAAGCCTTTCGGCTACGATCTTCTTACCATATCTTTTATCGGTATTGGAGCTATGTTGTGGTGGTTACTAGTCACTTACTTTGTTAATAAATTGCGTTCCCGATTCAATCCGAGAGGACTTCAGATCTTTAATAAGATCATAGGAGTGTTATTGGTAGGTTTGGGTGTAGCAGGCATTATTACAGGAACATTGATGGGGATCGATATCTTTTAGCTTAATTCCGCTTCAATCTTTTAATTTGATCGCTATCCCATAATAACGAGACATCAGCACTTCCGAGTATGGATCTTCTCCGTGTATGTACGAATTTCCGTTGTATCGTGTAAATTCGCAGTAATCTAATCCTTCTTCTTTTGCTTGTTTTATAACGGCTTCACGTTGTGCTACGATTTGACTGTACGAATTGATCTCTTTCCAACCCAGATAAAAGGTAAATGAAAATGCTATCAGCGATACTGATACTACGACAAGCCTTATCTGCCTCAGAAATACGTTTTTGTAATCCAGATTGTAAAGGCAGATGCCTATGGCAATAATAAGGAAAGTGACAACGCCGAAAAGTGCTCTGCGGGGGAATGTAGGTGAAGCCAGCATGGCATATACTGCAACAATAGCCGCTACTGCATATATGAGTACAAGCTTCATTTTGTCCTTTTTATCCCCTCTCGAAAAACGACTGAAAGTGATAACAGAAATGAGAGCGATAAGAAAAAGAGGTCCGCTATAATAAAAAAATGTCAGCGTCCACATGAATAGGCGGTAACTTAGGTTGTATAAGCTGAATGTTGTAGTTTCTCCCGCCCTTACAAAATTTCCCGGCGCAGCTATCATAATGATAAAGCCTATAACAGCTCCTGCAAATCCCGCAATAGCCCAAACGGGAATCGACCATTTATGTGAACGGTAATATATGAAAAAGCCTATGATGATTACTAGCATTGCGGCCGCTGTGTTTTCGTTTGTCCATCCGGCTAGTATTCCCGATATAAAAATACAGATAGAGTAAAGGATTTGCAATATAGGCGTTGATATTTTCCCTCTGTAAAGCCTGAAGGGCAGAAGAAGTAGTAAAATAAGCCATGTTCCCCAAAGGTAGTTGGCAGAGCCTGTTAGCCAAAAGACGGTGTCTCCAAGTACGGGCTGCAAGAACCAAACTCCCAGATTGATCATTAAAAACAAAAAGATGCTATTTTTTGCACTTCCTTTTATGTGCATGTAGATTAAAGATATATAGCTTATGTAAACCAGTGTGTTTAGTAAATCGGCTATATATTTAGGCAGCATTAGCAGTACTTGTGCAATAAAATGAACAACGGAGCGACCTCCCCACATGTAGTAGTGGTTGATTTGCGAATGTATAATATCTTTGATGGAAGTGATACGGCCATCTTCTCCGTAGACGAAGAGGTATGCAAAGTCATCGGATATAATAGGAGTCAGCCTGTTTAGTGAATATATAGCTGTGAAACAGATTGCTATCACAACTATCCAGCACGCCCTTGTCTTTGTTTTGGTGTTGCTGATAGAGTGCAAGAGTTTCTCTGTGTTGTTGTATATTTTCCGAACAAGAGATACTCCATCGTCGAAACTATTCTTTTGAGCGTACATGAAGTTATTGTAAGTTTGTTACAAAAGTACAATAAAAAACAAAAGCAGCAAGACGATTCGTCTTGCTGCTCTATTATTATTTAAAAATGCTTTATCCGCATTTCGATGCACCACAGTTTGTACATTTCATACAGCCTTCTTGATACACCAATGTTTCTAATCCACAGACAGGGCATTTTTGACCTTTGGCCTCTGTTTCATTTGGGAGGTATTTTTTCAGTGCACGTTCAACACCATTCTTCCATGTGTTGATAGTTTCGCTGTTGAGTTCAAGTCCCTGAACAAGTTTTACAACCTGATCGATAGGCATTCCGTAACGCAACACTCCCGATATAAGTTTGGCGTAGTTCCAAAACTCAGGGTTGAACTTGCCGTTCAGCCCTTCGATTGTTGTTTTGTAACCCCTCTTGTTCTTAAACTGGAAGTCGTATGAGCGTTGACCTTCATCGTTCATTGTCTTGATAATCACACCCTGATTGATGTTCTTCGGAAGTACTAGACCTTCGTCGTCGTCCGACAATCCGGTAAAGATCTCGTAAGGACGTCCATCTAATAAGCCGATGAAAGCAATCCATTTTTCCTTGTTGTTTTGGAATTTGATTACATCCGCAGCCAGTTCGCGAGGACGTTCCATTACTATCTGAGGGCGTTCGTAGCAGTCTCCGCAGTCTTCTTCTTCCTTTTTGCTGTCGTTGGCAATAAGAACTCCGGCGCGTGATCCGTCACGGTATACAGTACATCCTTTACATCCGCTTTTCCAAGCTTCTATATAAAGTTGGTTGACGAGGTCTTCCGAAACATCAGATGGCAGATTGATTGTTACGCTGATAGAGTGGTCTACCCACTTTTGGATGCGTCCCTGCATTTTTACTTTCTGTAGCCAGTCTACATCGTTTGAAGTAGCCTTGTAGTAAGGCGATTCGGCAATCATTTTGTCTATTTCTTCATTTGTATATCGCTTGGCAGCAGGGTATCCTTTACTTTCCATCCATGTCACAAACTTGTGGTGGAATACCACATATTCTTCCCAAGAGTCTCCGTTTTCGTCAACAAAGTCTACACGTACTTCCTTGTCGTTCGGATTTACTTTGCGGCGACGTTTATACACCGGGAGGAATACCGGCTCGATACCTGATGTAGATTGCGTCATCAAGCTTGTTGTTCCTGTAGGTGCTACTGTAAGGCATGCTATGTTGCGGCGTCCGTACTTTTCCATGTCTTTGTATAGCTTTGGATCAACTTCAGCCAAACGATTGATGAAAGGATTGTTTCTTTCACGTTCGATGTCGAATATTTCGAATGCTCCACGTTCCTTCGCCAGTTCCACAGAGGCACGGTATGCAGCAACAGCCAGTGTGCGGTGTACTTCTTCGGCAAAAGTTGTGGCCTCTTCTGTTCCGTAGCGCAAGCCCATAGCGGCAATCATGTCGCCCTCGGCAGTGATACCTACTCCTGTACGACGGCCTTGTAGTGTTTTCTTACGAATTTTTTCCCATAGATGTCTTTCAGGCCATTTAACTTCTTCGTTCTCAGGGTCGATTTCTATCTTGTTCAGTATTTTATCTATCTTTTCGGTTTCAAGATCGATAATATCGTCCATGATTCGTTGTGCCAGTCCTACGTGTTTTTTGAATAGTTCGAAGTCGAAATATGCATCTTCTTTGAATGGATTAACTACGTATGAATATAAATTGATTGCCAATAGGCGACAGCTATCATAAGGACAAAGAGGGATTTCGCCACATGGATTTGTAGATATAGTCTTGAATCCAAGGTCTGCATAGCAGTCAGGCACAGATTCTCTGATAATGGTATCCCAAAACAATACTCCCGGTTCTGCCGATTTCCACGCATTGTGAACTATCTTTTTCCACAGCTCGGTAGCATCGGTGTCTTTTACTGTAGTCGGGTTGTCCGAGTCTATCGGGTATTGCTGTGTGTATGGAGTTCCGTCTACTACTGCTTGCATAAAGGCATCGTCTATCCTCACCGAAACATTGGCGCCGGTAACCTTTCCTTCTATCATCTTGGCATCAATGAATGATTCCGAGTCAGGGTGCTTAATCGATACGCTAAGCATAAGAGCTCCACGGCGTCCGTCTTGAGCGACTTCACGGGTAGAGTTAGAATATCTTTCCATAAAAGGAACAAGCCCGGTAGATGTAAGAGCTGAGTTTTTTACAGGAGATCCTTTAGGGCGTATGTGAGATAAATCGTGTCCAACACCTCCACGGCGTTTCATCAGTTGTACTTGTTCTTCGTCAACACGGATAATAGCCCCGTATGAATCCGATGATCCTTCCATACCGATAACAAAACAGTTCGACAATGATGCTATTTGATAGTCGTTGCCTATTCCTGTCATTGGGCTTCCTTGTGGCACAATATATTTAAATTGGTCAAACAAATCGTATAGTTCTTGGGTAGTAAGTCCATTTTTATATTTTGATTCTATACGGCCTATTTCGTTCGCCAATCTCCAATGCATATCTTCGGGCGATTGTTCGTAGATATTGCCTGTTGCATCTTTTAGGGCGTATTTATTAACCCATACTTTAGCGGCTAGCTCATCGCCGTTAAAGTAATCAAGTGCGGCTCTGTACGCCTCGTCAAAAGTGTAAACCTTCTGTGCCATTTGTTTATGTTTTTTTATATAAATTATTTTGTCTGTTTCTCTTATTTTTTTGCTAATGCAATATTACAGATTATGTGATGATGAAGCAAATTTTGTAATATCTATTTATTAACAAAGTAAAAAGTTTTCCATTTTAAAATGTAATTGACTGATAATTAGATGTGTGAAAATTATATGTTGAAGAAAAGTTTTCCATTTTGTTTTTCACTGTATAAGAAATAGAACAAGGTATGGAAGATAATGTTTAAGAAAAAAGCAAAAAAAATAATCAGAAAGGTCTTTTTAACCTTTCCGATTATTTGTAAAATATGTTATTTTCTGATAAGTTACTCTGCTGCTATCAGTTCCGGATCAATCATGATACGACCACAATATTCGCAAACGATAATCTTCTTACCGATTTTGATATCCATTTGTTTTTGTGGTGGAATTTTGTTGAAGCAACCTCCGCAAGCACCACGTTCTATACATACAACAGCCAAGCCGTTGCGTGCACTTTTGCGAATTCTCTTGAAGGCTTGTAATAAACGAGGTTCTACTTCAGCCTCAATATCTTTCACTTCGTCGCGAAGTTGTTCTTCTTGTTGTTTTGTTTCAGATACAATACCATCCAGTTCTTCTTTCTTTTGAGCAAGATCGGCAGCACGTTCGCTAAGAAAAGCTTTGCTCTTTTCTATTTGCTCAGCAAGGCCTTTAGAATCTTGGCTAAATTCACGGATACGTTTTTCGGATAGCTCAATCTCCAGCGTTTCGAACTCTATCTCTTTGCTGAGGTGGTCAAATTCACGATTGTTGCGAACATTATCGAGCTGTTCTTTATATTTTGCAATTTTAAGCTCGCTGTCTTTTGCTTTTTGCTTTTGATTCGAAATCGCAGTTTCAGCTTCTTTCAATTCAGCCTCGTGTTTTTTGATACGAGTTTCCAATCCGATAATTTCATCTTCAAGGTCGGCTACTTCAAGAGGAAGTTCTCCACGTAGGATTTTGATATTATCTATTTCAGATAGTTTCAGCTGTAGATTATAAAGCGTATGTAGCTTTTCTTCTACCGTTACTTCTTTTTCTGTCGGTTTTTTTGCCATAAGATATTTTTGTTTATTGAATTTCTATCATAAAAAAATGCAGTAATCGAATAGCTTCAACTATCTTCTTACTACATCATCCGTAATAAGCGGGAGTGCGTCGCCGCCTGATTACAAATATTTTACAGGATTTACGTCAAACCCTGACATATATACGGCAAAGGTAGGATATTTTTTTGAAATAATATCGAAAAAAATATTCTTTGTGAAAATTTCAGATTCGTAATGTCCTATCACTGCAAGCAATATTTTGTCTTCCACGTCGTAGAAGTCGTTATACTTAGCTTCTCCCGTGATGAAAATGTCGGCACTGTAAGAAACGGCTTTGGGGATAAGGAATGCTCCGCTGCCGCTGCATATAGCCACATCACGTATAGGTGTGCCACGCAAAGGCGAGTGCTGCAGCATGTTGAGATGGAATGTGTCTTTGAGCAAGTATAAGAAATCTTCTTCGTCCATCTCTTCGGGCAGCGTACCCACGATACCGCTTCCAGCTTTACTCCACTCGTTTTGTAGAGCGTAGAAATCGTATGCGGGTTCTTCGTATGGATGTACGGAAATAAGCGCACGCAAAACTTCCGACCGTTTGTATACCGGCAATACCATTTCGATGCGTGTTTCGGGCTCGGTGTGCAATTCGCCTATTTCGCCGCAGTACGGCTTGGCTTCGTCGCCTGCTCTGAATGTCCCTTCTCCTGTTATATTATAGCTGCACGAGTCGTAGTTGCCTATCGATCCTGCTCCTGCATTGAACAATGTATTGCGCAAAAGCTCGGCATGTGAATGTGGTACAAAGGTTACAAGTTTTAGTAATTTATCTTTTTGCGGATCAAGAATCCTTACATGTTGCAGGTTGAGCATATCTGCTAGATACTGATTAATTCCCTCCGAAGCATTATCCAAATTGGTATGAGCTGCATACACAACGATGTCGTGCTTGCATGCTTTTATCATACAACGTTCGATATAGTTTTTGCCTGTGAGAGATTTGAAGCTGCGAAAAGCCAGAGGATGGTGCGATATGATCAGATTGCAACCTAAGGCTATCGCTTCGTCCATTACGGCCTCGGTAACGTCTATGCAAACAATTGCGCCTTTGGCTTCCTGATGTATATCTCCTATTTGCACTCCACTATTATCAAATCCTTCCTGCAAAGGAATAGGGGCAATTTGTTCTATGGCATGCAGAATCTCTTTAATCTTCATCGCTCGCTGTATTTGTATAAACATTAGGTTATAACAAAGATATAATAGAAAATGAAATATTACATCATTTGTGAATACCAAAAAATAAGGAAGACGTGAGGTGCATTACCGATTTAGCTATTCTGCATTTGTATCTCAAAAGTGATTTCTGCAAATACACCCGGATGGACTATGGCGACCAATACAGTGATGCGCATAATGCCCTCAAGTATATCTGTTGGTGTCATTGTCTCTCCAAGTCCGATGTGTACACTATATGCATCATCAGGAGTGCTGCCAATTAAACCTCCTCGTTTCCATATTTCGTACAGGAAGTTTGATATCATGCTTTTTACGCTTATCCAAGTATTTCCCATATTGGGTTCAAATATATAGGCCTTGGTTGCATTTTTTATCGATTCTTCGAGCATGATCATAGTGCGCCGCACATTGATGTATTTCCAATCCATCGAATTGCTGTCTAAGGTGCGTGCCCCCCAAACCTTTATACCTTCTCCGGGGAATACCCGAATGGTGTTTACTGATTTGCCATCCAACGGTATATTTAAGTCTTCTTGCTCTTCGTTCGAAACATTTTGTGTAGAACTAATTGCCGATGCGAGGTTTATGTTAGCCGGGGCTTTCCATACCTCACTTGTATTGTCTACCAACGTTATTATGCCTGCTATGGAAGGAGCTGCCGGAAGCCGGTTGAGAGAAAGTAGTATCTGCCTCATTACCTCTTTGTAAAAAGGGCTACAGTTGAGCAATGTTCTATGATTTTCTTTGCGGATTTGTTCTTGGTCGTGAATGTCTTTTCCGCTAGCTATTTCGGCCTCTATTATCTCTTCGTTTTCTTTTATTTTTTGAATTAGTTTCAGTATCTCCTCCTTTTTTAGATCACCCTCCTTGGTTGCTTGTTTTTTACTGCTTACCTCTATTTCTTGTGTAATGAGAGGTATTAATTCTTTCAAGTCTAAATTTGAATAATCTAAATCTTTTTCTTGTATAATATTAAAATTAATCCATGGATAATAAGCTGCACAAAAGCTGAGAAAGTTGACACCTATATTCTCTCTGAATTTGGTTACCACATCTCCATTAGGTGCTTTGCGATTTTTGTACCCTTCATAAATATCAAATATAGCGATTCTGTTTTTCATATAAAAGCCGCAGTGACTTGCCATTGCTTGTTGTAATACATAGCAATCTTCGGCTTTAGCGAGGCATACAGCCTCGGGTATTACCAGCATGGTAGGTTCTTGTTCTTTTACCAATGGAGCTATACCAGCCGCTAGTGCCGAATATTCTATTTTGTTCGTATAGTTGCCTACAGATACGATGTAGCAATCACTCCCTCCGTTGGCGTAGAAAGTAAGCATACAGTAATACAGAATATAGCTGTCTGTGCGAGTTAGAGTATAACTTTCTCCATTTAGACTTGCATTAAAATCTCCATCGCCTTTTTTTATGTCAAATTTAGGCTTGGGAGCACCACCAAAATATGCTATAAATTCATTTATGGAACTTATTCGCACTGGTTTGTTTAATAGAAACTGATCTTTTTCAGATGCTTTCTCTGTATAACCTATAAAAGCAGGAATTGCCGTAGCTGCTTCTATTACAGCATTTGGATATGTTTCTTTATCAACAATATACACACCCGGTGTTTTCATGGCACTCATAATGTAAATCTTAATAAAGGTTATGGTAATCTGGGTTTATATCTGTCTATATCTCAAATGTATAGCAAATTTATTTATTTGAGTGTGTTTTGTTTCTAAATCTTTATCTTTTTTTTTGAAGAAGATGCTATGATTACTTTTTATAACTTCGGATGTTGTGTAAAGAAATAAAAAAGCAACTCTCCCTATATAGAAGGAAGAATTGCTTTTTATTTATCTAAATAATATTGAGATTAATCGAACATCTTTCTGAAATGAGTGAATATTTTCTCTTTTACCGATTTGCTAGGCTGAAAGTTAGGAGAGTTCTCCAACCCTGTGAGGGTCTCCTTCTCGCTGTCGCTGAGGTTTTCGGGAATATACACACTGATGTTTATCAACAAGTCTCCCGTGCCGTATCTGTTGATGCTTGGCAAGCCTTTATTTTTGAGTCGTAAGACCTTACCCGGTTGAGTTCCCGGTTCTATCGTTACTTTTACTTTTCCGTCTATAGTAGGCACAACGACACTGCCTCCCAGTGCGGCTGTTGAAACACTCAGCAGTAGGTTATAGACTATATCATTGTCGTCTCGGAACAATTCAGGATGCTGTTCTTCTTCTACCAAGATCAGCAAGTCGCCATTTATACCACCATGACGAGCTGCATTTCCCTTACCACTCATCGATAGTTGCATGCCTTCTGCTACTCCGGCAGGAATGTTGATGGTTATCACTTCTTCTTCTCGGGTGATACCTTCTCCGGCACAGTGAGCACATTTTTTTGTAATGGTCTTTCCTTCACCATTACATGTCGGGCAGGTAGACTGTGTTTGCATTTGCCCCAAAATGGTGTTCATCACACGAGTAACAACTCCCGAACCTTTACAGGTCGAACATGTTTCGTAGGCTGTGCCTTTGTCGGCTCCTGTACCCTTACAGTGTGTACAAGAAACAAACTTGTTTACTTTTATCTTTTTCTCTACGCCCGATGCGATATCTTTCAGAGAAAGTTTAACTTTTACACGAAGGTCTGAGCCTCTGTTTGTTCTAGGGCCACGTTGACCGCCAAACCCGCCAAATCCTCCTCCAAAGTGCCCACCGAATATATCGCCAAACTGAGAGAATATATCATCCATCGAGAATCCTCCTGCACCGCCAAATCCGCCGGGAGCTTCGTGCCCGTATCTGTCATATTTGGCACGTTTCTGCTCGTCGCTCAGTATCTCGTAGGCTTCGGCAGCTTCCTTAAATTTTTCCTCTGCCTCACTATTTCCCGGATTTTTGTCGGGGTGATACTGAATTGCTTTTTTGCGATATGCTTTTTTTATTTCCTCTGATGTTGCGGTTTTTGTAACCTCCAGTACTTCGTAATAGTCTCTCTTTGTTGCCATCGAAATATGCTTGTTTTATTTTGCAACAATTACTTTAGGATATCTGATGACTTTATCGTCGAGTGTATATCCTTTTTGTATACTGTCTATGATTTTGTCTTTGTCTTCTTCGCTCTGAGCCGGAACGGTAGTCACCGCCTCATGCTTATCGGTGTCGAATGCGTGACCAATGGTTTCTATTTCCTTTACTCCGTGCTTGGTAAGGAAGTTTGAAAACTTGCTGTATATAAGATTTATACCTTCTTTTACGGCATCTATATCTTCCGTTTTAGAGATGTTGTCTAATGCTCTCTCAAAGTCGTCGACTACTGCTATAATGTCTAGCAAGACTCTTTCGCTACCTGATTTAAGCAGTTCAGCTTTTTCTTTTAATGTGCGTTTGCGATAGTTATCGAATTCTGCATTAAGGCGTAGGTAAGAGTTGTTGAGCTCATTATATTTTGCTTCCCAATCAGTCACATTGTCACTTGCTTGGTCTTCTACATTTTCTTCTGTCTGATTATTTGTCAGATTGTCTGTTTCTACAAATTCATCTCTTTCAAGATCTTTATCAGAAATATCCTCTTTCATATTTTATATTTATTTTATTTTCAGCTAATAACAAAGATGTTTTCAACAAATTAACAAGCGTAATTTATTGTATCCAAATTGATGTTGATAAGTATATAGCAAAAGGCTTGCCAAAATTCTGATCGAGTCTAAATTCTCAATAAAATATCGATTGTTCTTGAAAGGAATATATAGAGTATCTTTTTAGTGTTGAGCGGATTGGTATATCCTTAAACTGTTGAGCTTTATTTTTTTGAGATATATAAAAAGTAAATGCAACGAAAAAGACTCGTTTTGCATCATAATATTATAGAAGATGAACTTGCTTATTTCTATTCAGAAAGTATTGCTTAAATAAAAACATCCAGATTATAATAATATATTGCTAATAAAGACCCCCAAAGTGTATAGACTATGAAACATAAAATGCTACTTATACTGTTGTTCGTTGGTTTTGCTTTTACATCTTGTGATAAAGGCGATTTTGAATATGAAGATAAATTCAAGGATAGTAAGGAAGTTTGGAGTCGTTTTAAGAAACAAACCAATAATACATACGAATATACAACAACAGGAAGTACATGGGTTGGTTATTCTTGGCAAACGACTATAACTGTTTATGATGGCAAAGTAAATAGACGAAGCTTTAAATATACCGGCTATCCGAATGACGTAAGTCCTGATCTTGAATTGGAATGGACCGAAAACGTATTGGAACTAGGTAGCCATAAAGATACGCCGGCATCGGATGTTTTAACTCTTGATGAAGTCTATCAAAGGGCAGAACAAGATTGGTTGAAAAAAAGAAAAGGCACAGAAACTTACTTTGAAACAAAAAATGATGGAATGATTTCCTTGTGTGGCTATAATGAGAAGGGCTGCCAAGATGATTGTTTTAGAGGGATAAGTATCAAAAGCATCAACTCGATCACTTTTGATTAAGAATATATTTTTGCCATTTGTGTAACATTTAAAAAATATTTGCGTCTAACATAATGTGTGAACATTCTTGTTTTTGTAGTGTTTTAGAGTATAATTTATAGAAAGATATTCCTTTTTCACATATAAGTATCTTTGTACACAGAAGCGTGTTTGTATGTTGTTGTTTTCTGAACAGAAAGGAGTTTTGCTTGTAGACTTTTAGCCTTAGGCACTTCATTCTGTTCGGAGACAACTAAATTCCTCTCCTTAGCAAGCCGTAAGAAAATTCTTCGTATAATGTTCCTTTTTCTATAAAAGAGACTTCGTACTCAACGAAAGTGAAAAAATACAAACAATTCTTATCTTTTTATTGTTGTTGTTAGAAACAAGTAGCTGGATGAATCAGTATTTTTTATCTTTGCATTGTTTACAAACTGGAAAGGAATTATAAACAATTACGCAAATGGAACTTTCGTCTTTACTATCTCCCATCAATATAACATTAGCAACTTTGTTCGTCGCATCTTTTTTCTTCATGCGGGGAAAGGTTCGCTCAGACCTCGTGGCTGTATGTGCTTTACTCATATTGGCATTAACCGGAGTGTTGACACCTACCGAAGCTTTAGCCGGTTTTTCTAATTCGGTTGTAATTATGATGATCGGTCTCTTTGTCGTAGGAGCCGGTATTTTCCGCACAGGGCTGGCAAAGATGATAAGTAGCAAAATACTTCAGACCGCAGGGCAGAATGAGAATAAACTATTTATTCTGGTCATGTTGGTTACGGCTTCTATCGGAGCTTTTGTGAGTAATACGGGTACTGTGGCCGTGATGATGCCTATTATTGTGAGTATGGCTGCCAGCGCCAATATAAGTCCACGTCGTTACCTTATGCCTTTGGCTTTTGCCAGTAGTATGGGTATGTTCACATTGATTAGTACACCTCCCAATCTTGTGATTCAGAATGCGCTTGTTGATGCCGGATATGAGGCTTTATCCTTTTTCTCGTTTGCACCTATCGGTTTCATTGCGTTGGGTATTGGTGTTGTGGTTCTCTTCTTTTTGAGCAAATTACTTGTTTCGAAGAGCGACTCGTCTTCGGGTAAGAAGAAAGAAGGAAAATCCTTGGCTGAATTGGCTCAGGAATACCAACTACAACAACAATCTTACAAGGTGGAGGTAAAGTCCGATTCGCCTTTGTTGAACAAAACTCTTGCCGAACTAAAGATTGCATCAACGTATGATATCAGTGTCAGTAAAATTATACGTAAGAATGGTAATTCGAGATTCAGAAAAAAGCTTGTAGAGGAAGTTGCAGGTCCTAAGTCGGTAATATTGAAAGATGATGTATTATACTGCCTCGGAGATATAGAAAATATAGAAAGATTTGTTTCTGATAATGCTTTCCATTTGGAGAAAAAAACCGATGCAAGTCCATTCGCAGGATTTCAGGAGTCGGGTATTGCAGAGGTCTTTATTATGCCAAATTCGAGATTGATAAATCGTACGATTTCTGAAATTAGTTTCAGGGAAGAGTATAATGTAAATGTATTGGGTATTCAGCGTCAGAATGAATATAAGATGCGGGATATTAAGGATACTAAGTTACATTCGGGGGATGCTCTTTTGATACAGGGTACTTGGAAAGATTTGGCGAACTTAGATAACAGACAGGATGATTTGGTGCTTGTTGGTCAACCACTGAAAGAGGCAGCTAAAGTAACATTGGATCAGAATGCTCCTATTGCAGCCGGTATAATGATATTGATGGTATTGGCGATGGTGCTAGAGATTCTTCCTTCGGTGATTGCTATAATGTTAGCTGCTGTGCTGATGGTGGTAACGGGCTGTCTTCGTAATATGGAAGAAGCGTATAATAGCATAAACTGGGAAAGTGTAGTGCTGATTGGTGCTATGTTGCCGATGGCCACTGCTTTTCAGAATACAGGAGTAGATACTCTTATCTCAGGTTCTTTGGTTAATCATTTGGGAGATATGGGCCCTTATGCATTGCTTGCGGGGATTTACTTTTGTACGTCTTTGCTCACTATGTTTATAAGTAATACTGCCACAGCTGTGTTGTTTACACCTATAGCCTTGAAGGCTGCTGAGGGGATGGGCATAAGTCCTTATCCGTTCTTGTTTGCAGTAGCAGTTGCCGCTAGTATGTGTTTTGCTTCTCCATTCTCAACTCCACCCAATGCGCTGGTAATGACTGCGGGACGTTATACCTTTATGGATTATATGAAGGTCGGCTTGCCTTTGCAAGTGATTATGGGAATAATTATGATACTGGCCCTGCCTTTACTGTTTCCTTTCTAAAACAGATTAATTGATTTTATCTTCAAGCAGCTTCACTATCTGCTCGAGGTAAAGAGCGTCCGTTTTGTCGAAATGATTGAGATGTTCACTGTCTACATCTAAAACAGCGATTACGTCGTTATGGTTGAATAGCGGTATTACAATTTCGGACTGTGATGCCGCATCACAAGCTATATGACCGGGAAATTGGTTAACATTCTCTACTATAACGGTTCGCTTTTCTTTCCATGCTGTGCCGCAGACACCTTTACCGTATTTGATACGGGTACAGGCTATTGTTCCTTGGAATGGGCCAAGCACAAGTTCTTCTCTTTTTACGATATAGAACCCTACCCAGAAAAATCCAAACGTCATTTTCAAGGCAGCAGATATATTTGCCATATTGGCAATAGTGTCTGTCTCTCCTTCAAGTAAGCTTTTTAGCTGGGGTAGGAGAGTGAGGTATTTTTCTTCTTTGGAAGAGGTGGATATGTGGAGGTGTTCAGCCATTTATTTTTTCTTTAATAATATAAAAGATAAATTTAGTATTTCCTATGATGTATCGTTTCCACATTCTACGAGGTTCTTTGATTAATCTATATAGCCACTCTAATCCATTTCTTTGCATCCATTTAGGAGCTCTTTGTATGTTGCCTGCATAAAAGTCAAAAACAGCTCCTATGGAGCATATATGACCTACCTTTAAATTATCTTTATTTTCAAATGCCCATTTTTCTTGTTTTGGTGCTGTCATACCAACAAAAAGAACATTAGGTTTAAACACATTTATTTCATTTATCATAATTCTATTTTCTTCTATAGAAAATAGCGATTTATATGGTGGTGAGTATGTTTTGATTTTAACATTGGGATATTCAAGAGCAGCTTTAACTAATATTTTTTGTAATATCTCGTTTTTGCTACCTAAGAAAAAACAACTTCCATAGATATTGTTCAATCGATTCATTTCCCATTGAAATAAATCAAATCCTGCAATCCTTGTTAATTTATCTCCTGATAGTATTCTTTTGGCCCAAATAATACTTTGTCCGTCTGGTAATACATAATCGGATTGCAATAATACTTTAGCAAATTGCTGATCTTTTTTTGCTACATTATATGAATGAGCATTAATTGTATTTATTAGAATACTCTTCTTTTCTTTAGAAGATATATCATTAAGATTTCTTAGGGCATTGATTGTCTTTAAGTTGAACATAGATAGTGCTTATTTAATAGAATTACTATATATATTTAGCAATATTTTTTTATTTATTTCAGGAGTGTATTTATTTAGATAAGAGTCTCTAGAATTTAAATAAAACTCTCTTTTTTTTTCAGAAGAAATGCTTTCCCATTCCTTTAATTTTTTTACTAAATCTTTTGGGTTATTTGTTTCAAACAAAAGTCCATTAAATTGATCCTCAATCATGGATGGCATTGCTCCAAGATTACTGGCTAGAACAGGAGTCCCTAAAGCAAGAGCTTCAATAATAGTCATTGGCATTCCTTCGTACCAAATTGAAGGGAAAACTAATATAGAACTATTTTGCATATAATAAACTACGAGCGCTTTTTCTAATTTTCCTAAATATTGTATATTTGGATGTTCCTTCCCAGCTAATATTACTTCATTTACAAGCGGACCATCTCCCCCAATCTTAATAGTGTAATGAACTTTCTTAAATGCTTCAAGTAAACATCTTATACCTTTTTCTTCACTGATTCGTCCGATGAATAAAAAGTCTGATTTTTTTAAATTACATTCTAATAGTGGATTTTCTGAAAAGTTTGGTTTTATTATAAATCGGTCTTTATCTATGCCAATATAGGATTCTGTAAATAGTTTCTTCGCAAACTCAGTTAATACAATATATTTTTGAGGCATATTCCATGTGCCTAATATTTTATGAAACCAAACAATGAATGCGACCCAAAATGTTTGAAATAAAGAATCTCTAAATACTTTGTCTTTTATAGCTTGGTAAGGGAAGCTTTTATTTATACTTTTTTTATATATTATGCCTTTATGCATCAGAATGCCTGATGGACAGATTAATCTATAATTATGTAGAGTTATAATAAGTGGGATTTTCTTCTTCTTTATAGTTCTGATAATTAATGGTCCTGATGCGTAATGCCAATTATGCAAATGTATAATATCAGGCTGAAATAATTTTATTTTTTTTCTAACTTTGATTGCTGCATAAATATTCCATATTGAAAAAAGAAATTGTATCATACCTTTCAATCCTTTTTTATTTTGAAAAGAAACCTTTTCGACAATATTGTCTTCTGCCAATAAGGAATATTCTTGTTGAAAAACCGTATCTTCACCCCCTGATTGTTGGTAATATGTATGGATAAGAAGTATTTTCATCTTAATGATAAGATTTAAATAATTAAGAGTCAAATTGAAGTTTATTTACTACTTCTAAGTACTCTGATGCTATTTTATGCCAGCTAAAACGATCACGATCTTTGAAATTATGCTCTCCGATTATTTTTAATTTCTCTCTATTTTTTGAGATATTGAGTAATATATTTTTTAAGTCTTCTTTATTATGGAAAAAATACCCACTAATGCCATCCTTTATGATATCATCAGCCACTCCGATGTGTCGCGTTATTACGCATCTCCCAAGAACATATGGCTCAGCAATACATAATCCAAAAGTTTCAGAGTTAGAAGATATAACCCCTATATTGGATTGTAGGTAGAAATCTTTTATTTTACTCATAGAGCATTGACCTGGGAATATAATTTGCTTCTCTACTTTAAGTTCATGAGCTAGCATTTTCATTTTATCAAGTAATTCTCCTTCTCCAGGTAAGCATAAATTAGCATTTATTTCCTTAGTCTCATATACATATTCCGAAAAAGCCTTAATTAAAATATCTTGATTTTTTCCAGGTCTGAATTGAGCAGGAAAAACTAAATTTAAATTATCTGTATTGCTTTCTTTATAGTCTTCAAAGAACGTGCTGGAAACACCTATTGGTAATAATATTATTTTGGGAGTTAACAACCTAAATTTCTTCTTTAAAAAGGAAGATGAACATATAATCTTATCAGAGAATAGAAGTAGTGCAAAACCAATAATCAATCTTCCAATGAATGCTTTTATTGGGTGTAAATTATTTCTATAAGAATGAATAGAATAGATCACTTTAAATCGGTAGCGATGGTGTAAATATAGTTTGCTCCTAGCAATTGTAACTAATGCCAATTGCCAATTAGCTTGGACGTGAATTAATTTTATATTGTTATCAAGAATATAGCTCATTAGCTGTTCTATGTGACATTTGTAATTATTATGTACTTCCAAGCCTTCAAGATGAAGTATTGGTATGTTCTGATCTTTTAGAGCCTTAATCAAATTAGCTTCTTGTTCTTTCGAACTTGTTACCGCATGTATGTTTTTATACTGTTTATGTATAGCTTTTATTTGTTCAACGAGTAGTGCTCCTACACCATTATTGAAACCTCCATCAACAAAAAATAAGATTTTCATATAGTTGTTAGATTTTGTCTTTTTACATATAAATAGATATATACAGCCAAATAGGAAGAGACTAAAGGACTAGTATATGCATGGCCTCCATATATGGCATGCAATATATAAAAGCTTAATCCAATCGTAAGCCAGTATGATAATAGGTCTTTGTTCTTTAAATAACTTTTGATTGTCTTACCTAGAATACGTATAGGAAATATCATTAGTAATATTGCGAAAATGAGACCGTAGATTCCGATCAAGTCTATGGGGTCTACTTCCACTCCTTTGGGATTATTTAGTCCTAATATGTATTGTATCGAAATACTAAATTGGATTCCTGTACCAAATAACCAGTCAAATAAGGAGAATTTCTCAAATGTTTTAAAAGATGCTTCTATAAGGTAATCTCTTCCAGACATCTCCATAAATATTCCTATAATGTTACTATACTTTTGTGATAAATACGAGTCATTAAGTATTAAGTTTACAATGAAGTTAATAGATTGTATTAGGCCAAAAGAGAAAAGGAGAATAACTATTATTCTTTGTTTGAGAGTGCTTTTATAATCTTTTGTATTATTAAAAACTATATTAAAAAAGAAACATAGCATTATAGCTCCAGTACCAAAGTAGCAGGCCATTGAACCGACAAAAATAGTGCCAGCAGACATGGTTAGAGTTGCTATTAAATATATTTTCTTTTTTGTTTTTAGAAAGCAAAAGCAGGACAAGGCATTTAATAACAATATTGTTAAGCCGACATCATTCATCGCGATGAAAAAACCTTTGGTTCCAAAAGTGTTTTCTACATACGCACTATAACCAAAATCAAAAATATAACTTAATATTAAAACTGAAGCTGCAGTAAAACCATAACCAATGGCACAATTTGAAACAGTCCAAATATTATCAAAATATTTATTCTTCAATAAAATGCTTAATACACAAAAGATGTATATAATCTTGATAAGGTTAGAAATGGAGGATATAGAAAAATACCCCATTATTATATGATAACTGAAAGAGATAAAAGAAGTAATTAAGATTAAAAAAATGTATCTAGAGAATCTGTTTTTAAGTAGATAAGGCAGGGCGAAAATAACTACAGCACCTCTATAAAGAATGCCAATCATGCTCTCACCTTCTCCTGATGCTCCTTTGAGATAACCATTAAGGCAATCTATAACAATAGGAAAAGACAAAAGAAAGAATGGATATAAATATTTTTTTTGTAAAATCTTCATATTCACAGACCTCTTCTCTTGTAATATTTCTGTACGATACCTTTAGGTAATATGTTTTTAAAAAACACTCTGATTTTCCAAATAATATAACTTATAAGAAAAGATATTTTCCACGAAATTTTATTTTCAATACCATGTATTCGTGCATCTTCATATCTATTTATCTTAAAATTATTTGACATTCCTGTTCCATAATCGAAAACAGAAATTACAATTGATATATATTGGAATAATTTATGCTTTCTATAGCATTGTATGAAAAAATTATAATCCCCACTACTTTTAAAAGATGTATCAAAAGGCATTTCTTTTAATAAATATGCTTTTACAAATGATGATGGATGGCCAAAGGTCATTTTCTTTTCTATGAGCTCTATTGGTTCAGGCTTGTGTATATATGAAGTTTCTATATTAGAAATACTTATTTCTGTGTTTCCATAAACAATATCAGCATTGACGTCATGTAATTGTATAAATTTTGAAATAACATTATTATCTAAGAAATAATCTCCACTATTTATAAAATTAATCCAATCTCCCGTAGCTTTGGTTATGCCTTTATTCATCGCATCATAAATCCCATTATCAGGTTCACTAATCCAATAAGCGAGTTTGTCCTCATATTTTTTTATTATATCAACAGTTCCATCAGAGCTTCCTCCATCAATAATTATATATTCAATGTTGCGATATGTCTGGTTTATAACAGATAGAATAGTTTTTTCTATAGTTGACAACACATTATAGGAAACTGTAATGACTGTTATTTTAGGATTATTCGTTTGCATAATTATTGATTTATAAATGAGTGAAGCTCTCACAACATATTTAATTATTCGTATATCTTTTATAGCTATCAATCATTGAGTTTTCTGTACAATTTAGGATGTTACTTCCTAAATATTGTGAATATTCAAGCAGTAAATCATGACCTTCAAACATTAAAGAGATACCCTTTAAATATTCACTTATTTTCCAGGGTTCATTATTATCGTTTCTAAGAATAGGCTTTAAGGCAGCTGTATCGTTATTATAAAAATGAATATCTCTGTTACATAACTGATTTTTATCATTTATGCATAATGAATCAAAAAAAAGTGTGGTCAACTCCGTAAAGATTTATATTTGTATATCCTTTATTTAAAGCTACAAATATAGCTAAATTGGCTACACTCCCAAAGGGGGGGGCTGCAAGACCTTTTTTGTAAAAGAAGTTTCTCACATTAGGAAATCCCTTACATATTAAATTGTTTATTTTTATAATATTAATATATTTGTTTTTAAGCTGACTAAATGAGACAAAACTACGATAAAAAGGTGATGGTATAAAAATAGTCAGATTCCAATCCACCTCATTTTCTAATATTGAAAATAATTTTCTTACATCTTTTATTCTATGATTTTCATGGAAAAACATGGGATCTGCAAAGCAGTAATATTTAGGTTTAATTTTAAAAAAAATATTATCAAAAGCAAAAAAGTTTAATACAATATAATCAACGTCTTTAAATTCCTCTTTTATTAAGAGATTGGGTATGATATCTTTTAAAGAAGGTCCATTGGCTAATACGGCAATAGTACCTAAAGATTCTTTTTTTATAGGATTCCAAAAATGACCATGATATATCAACTTTATCAGAAAAATAATAAAATAAAAGCTGTTTTTTATAAAATCTTTCATCCTAGAGAAATAGTATTATAAATTTATGCAATAGTATTCATTATGCTTAAATACTTCGCTTGTTCGTTTTTTGTTTGAAAATTTAATATTAAAATGATAAAAACTCATTTATAATATTCAGAGTTTTTCTTTCCTTCCATATAATATATATCAGCATTTTGCGATGTGCCAGCATAATAAAATATATTCATGATATTATCTGATGATATAGTGCCACCGATATAACCACTATCACCAATTCTGTCTTGAGGGGGTAAATAGTGTATTCGAAACTGTTCTCCCATATTGTCATTTTTTGCATCATCTTCATTTGCGGCACATTGATATATACTTGAATACCCATCACTTTCAGTAAAACGACTATGATAAATGAATTCAACTTTTTTGATATCTTTATGATAGAAAAGATGACCATTCGCTTCTGTCATATTTATGATAGACTTTGATGGAATAGGCAATTCCCAAGTTAATCCCCCGTCTGAGCTTTTTGTGAAATATGCAGGTATTTTGGTTTTATATCCTGCCATAGATGTAGCTCGCATGTAGCATATAATAGTTCCATCAGAGAGTTCACACCAGGCGGGTTCAAAATGATAGCACTTAGGCATAGAGGAATAATTCCATGAGTAACCGTTATCATCAGAGTAAAGTACTCGGGCTTGTTTTTGATATAATCCTAAAGTCAATATTCTCCCTGATTTCAAAACTAAAAAGCCTTCAACCCACCCAAGAAAGGGCTTCATTATACCACCTTCATTTATCAATAAACTTTGAATACTCCATGTTGTACCTTTGTCTTTTGATCTATATACCTTTGTTTCTTGTATACTTCTTGAATTATTATTTATATTTACAACTAAAGATATGTAATCTCCATTCTTGGCAATACCACTAGCTTGGGTTTTACAACTAATACCCTCTGATAATCTATCTGCGACTATTTGTAGATTGCTAAAACCTCCTGTAGGAGATTTGAATCTCATAGCTACTTTATTGTTGATCACTTCATGTGCATTTTTTATATCATAAAAAATAATAAATTTATTTATTTCTTTATCGTAAGCTACTGTAGCATGTGTCCAACTCGAATGTTTCCCTTGTATTAATTGTCTTTTATCTATACCTTTGAATGCTATTCCTTTATTGACTAATAAATATGGTAATTGAGGATTGTCAATTATTGGAGGATTGAAATTTATAGAATCTTCTGCAGTGCACGAAGCTATTGTAAAACATAAAAAGAATGTAAATATTAGTAATAAGTTTCTTTTCATCGTTGTTATTTAAGATTGATTTATTCTGATAATGTTTGCTTATATATAATTTCTGCTATTTTGAAATCCTCTTCCCAATCAATATCAAATGATTTTATCTGATCGAGCTCATAAAAGTACGGAGATTTACCTATTCTATCTTTGTATAGATTGTAATTATCAATGGAATTAATGAAAAAAGCACTGTTTGCCTCATAAATTGGGGATAAAGTCTGTGTGCGAGGCCATAATTCTATAGATCTGTCATAGTTTACAGATTTCCCATTTTTATAAAAAAGAAATTTCCTCAATAATGTTACGCTCATTAAAGAATCATATCCTTGTGCTAAAGCCTTAAAATATTTATCAATAGCTTTTATATAATCGTCCTCATTGCACATTGGGGATGTGACATGTGTCCACATAATATGCTCAGTCTTTTTCATAATTGACGGAACATATTGTATCAACTCATCTGTAGTCGTAGAGGATGTACATAAATATTCGGGACGAATATCTAAACTTATTTTACTATTATTTAGTTTCTTTGCATATTCGATGATTAAATCATCATTTGTAGAAAGTACAATTTCATTTATTAGAGGTATCTTAAGTAGTTGCTGCAACTTGATCTCTAATAGACCATTTGTTATACCTGCAAACGGTTTGATGTTCTTCTGTGGAACACGTTCGCTTCCAGCTCTGCATGGGAGGAATACTGAAATACTATTCATATTATAAATAAGAATATAAGGATGACACAGTTAGTGAATATTGTGAAGGGAATAAAGAGCGAATGGACTTTACTTTATTTGCTGCTTTAGCAAAAGTATATTCATTTTCTACTATCAGATCTCTCTCTTTTGATGTAATAATCATATTGTCATACCCGTCATAACCAATGATAAATAGATTGTCTACACCCAATTCAATAGCGGTCTGAATTGCCAATACCGTATGTGAATCAATATATTTATTTGTAAAATCTACTCCATTTAATTCGAACGATTTTTTTGCAACAATAGAAGGGATGTATGTCCCCATTTTTCGAGGATAAGGAGGTAGAATACATTGTCCGGAAAAATCATTTAGATCTCCATTAAATACACTTTCGAGTCGGTATCCTTCATTCCCAACAAGACAGAAAAACTGCTCTCGTTTTACATTTTTATAATATTTTGCATTTTTCGAACTTGCATGAATAATACAGATATCCGATTGTTTTTCTAAGAATTTAATAACTCCTTCCGAATGAATTCGGGGAGATGCTCCTCCTCCAATTAATAATGCAGATTTAAATTTTCTGTCTGAGTTAAACTTCGATAATTTAACATTATCAGCTTTGCCTTCTTTTTGATTATTAAGGGTTCGAATAATACTGTTAAAAGAATAAAATCTCTTAGTGACCCAGTCCATAACATTTTTTTGAGGGAGGGAGTTGCTCCCTGATACCATGTATGGTAGATTAGTTCCCCATTCATATTTCTTTTGTAGTTGAGTAAAAATACTAACAATCTCACTTAAGGAATTATAATCTACATCTAATTTTCCTTTTGCGTTTAAAACTGACAATAATAATTCAGTTTTTAAATTTCCAGCTCCGCGACCCATTCCTGTTACAGTACTGTCTATTATTGTGCATCCTGAATCTATTGCTTCTAAAGAATTTACCAACGCCATTTCAATATTATTATGTCCGTGGAATCCTATCGGCATTGTTAAAATGTTTTTTATTTGTCCTACTATATTGTTAACATCTACAGGATACACTCCACCGAATGAATCTACCAAGCAGAAAGAATCAATAATGCCATTTAATACACTTAATTCTCTGAGACTTTTTATGTCCTTAAAAATATCAGACATATACATCAGGTTAAAACCAACTTCATAACCTAATGCCTTTATTGATTGTGATAAAGTTATGGCTGAAGATAATCGTTTGGGATCAACAGCTAATCTCACTATATCTATATAACTCTTTACTTCACCTAAAAGATTAACTACTTGTTCAGGATTGTTGTCCCTCTCATTCAGCATTATTGAAATCTTCTTCGAAGGAGCTAATTCTCGTGCTTTTATGAGTAAAAACTCCGGACAGTAAAAAAATTTACCTAAATACTCTTTTTTAGGAAGACTTCTATATCCTATCTCAATGATATCAATAGGCAATCTTTCCATACATCTAAGATATTGTTCATATAATGTATCTTCAAAATCCCAGTTATTGTAATAGCCTCCGTCTCGAAGTGTACAATCAAGTATTTTTAATTTATCCATTATTAATAATTTTATCTTTTGCTAATAGTTTTATTTTACAAGTTTACTCTTCATGCCTATAATAAATAATAAAAACCTGCAAAGTAAAATTTTTACAAACAAATTAGGTGTTTTTGTTATAAAGTAAATTATCCAATGACTTATATTTTTGAATTTAACCATTTTCTTAAATGGAAGAGGATAATCTAATATATTATAGATATAAGTTTTTTTTTCATTATAAGGAATCTTCTCGCTTTTATATATAGCAATCGCTCGAGGTATCCCTTCCCGAAAGATATGTTTTACCATGTTTGGGAAGAAGTCATAGTTTGAGAAACTTGATAAAGATTCTTTCTTCTTTAGAAAAATATCTTCAAAAATTTTTGCGGCTTCAGGAGTATATGACTTTCTTGTCTGTGCCATTATCGAATTGTCCATTTCATAATAGGAATAAAAGACGTCGGATATTAACTGGCATGATCGAGCATTTAATATTACTTCGTAGGTAAATAAAACATCTTCATAAGTGAGATGGCTACACCTGATATTGTTCTTTCGTAAAAAGTTAAGATTATAAAGTTTATTCCAAGCATAAACATTTATGTGTATTCCATCTTTATAATAAGCTTTTGCAACAGAAAAAATACCATCGTCATAAATAATATGGTTTTTGTAGATAATCTGTTCTTTTAAACAACCTTCAGAGGACATAATTCCATGTGAAGCCGCTATGAAATCTACAGGGTATTCAATCATGAGCTTATATAATATACTAATACAATCAGGAGTAATATCGTCATCACTGTCTAAAAAATACAAATATTCACCTTTAGCATTTTCTATTGCTGTATTTCTTACTGCCCCTAATCCAATATTGATTTCATGGTCAATAACTCTGATATCTTTGCCCCTTTGGTGATTCTTTGCGACATCCATTGCAATAGCCATACTATTATCAGAACCTCTATCATCGATAAGTAAAAATTCTATTGATTCAAAAGTTTGATTCAATGCAGATAATAATGCTCTCTTTATATATTTTTCTACGTTATATACAGGTATGGCAATTGTTACTTTATACATAATCTTATTATCTTATAAATTTTATAAAATCAGAATCAGATAGCCACGTATCATAAAAAGAGCTGTTTTTTCCATAAGAGTTATCAAAAAAAACAAAAGGTTTATTAAGCAATATTGACAAAATAGCTACATGGAGTCTAGTTGCATATATATACTTGTAATTACTTAAAAAAACAACTCCTGTTTTAATTAAGTAAGGTCTATAGATATAATTGGCATATTTATCCACTACTGATTTACCTAAAAAACCAATTTTTTGGAATGTTTTTGTGATTATATCAGAATGTTCCATCGTCGGCCAATCATGTATTTCAACATTTCCTTCTTCGGTAATATATTTATAATAATCATTTCTTAATGAAAGTTCTTGATCTTTCCTTTTCAGCAAAAGAATATCTTTTATTGGTTTAGCTACATACTTCTTTAATCTTTGCTGTTCTATATAGAATGCCATATCTGGTAATAATAAGATATTGTTACTGAAGTGTGTTTTTAAAAAATCATAAGAAATTTGATCCCGGGCACATATAGTAAGGTTTGGATGTGAAGCCATCTTTTCTGCATCCGCCTTGACTTTAAGCTCATTTTTATACCAAACTGTCTGAGGAAAAATTATAATCTTATTGTTTCGATATTGTTTAATGATATCTAAACGAAAATCTTGAAAACGTCCCCATAAATCACCGAAATTTCCGCCACCTTGTAAAATAATTATTGTGGATGATTGGAGGTTTTTGTGCTTAAATGTTTGATTCGAAGCCTTATATAAGCATTTGTGCGGTAGTGTTTTTAGAAAAGACTCCGTACCTTCCCAAATTAATGTATCCCCTATATTAGAGTAGTAAGGTAAATCTAAATAAATATAATCCGAATCAATTAATGGAGTTAACTCTTCATATATCTTATTTTTTAATTCGTCTATTTTTTGTTGGAAATTCATTTTAATATTGTTCTTTTTATTTTGTTTATAATTCTGTGATACAAAAAATAAGCTTTCTTCCCTGGATTGTTATTAATTCTTTCAAAATCAGTTGTGTAAATCCATTTTAATTCAGGATTATATACTTTGATATCTTGGTTTTCTAAAAAACGCTGTTGAATATCTTGCCAATAAGCAACAGAGACACTATTCATTTTTAATTTATATTTAATGAACTTTTTTATTGTAGGGTTATCTTCTTTTTTGTATAATAGACCAAAGTTATTAGGGTTCTGTCCTTCTGCAAGAATGCCCATTATGGTTCTATAGCATTTTTCACATTTACAGCAGTTTCTCCCTCCTGACGATTGCCAACATACCCTCAACTCAATCGATTTGTTTTGTGCTATGGCATATTTAGTAATATTTTGTATTTTATCCTGTCTTGTAAATTCATAGCCGTCATGAATTGTCTCACAATTTGCAAATCTTACAAAATTATCAATAGTAGGGTCTGAAGCGCAAGGGACTTTACCTGCATCTTTGCTCGTAAATGAAGAAGCAATATATACAAGGTTAGAGTTCAATAAATAGGCTAAGGGTGCAGCATGTCCTATCAACCCAATACCATGTTGGAATCCGTGCCACCAATTGTCTTTTGCATTCTTAGTCACCAAAAGGCTCAAGACTCCTTCGTTCAAAAATTTCCGAAAATTTGACTTTATATAGAAATATTCTAAGTTAAACTCAACCGCTGTTTTTTCGATATGTTGCTTAACGTTATTCCAACCTTTAATATCTTTAAAGAAAATGTCGGACCCCCATAATGTTAATAAAATTGGTTTTTCTTCAATATGGTTAACTAGTGTATTGAATGCATCGACTCCTCCACTAAAGAATGCTAGATTGTTATTTTCTTTAATCTCATATCTGTTTTCAATTATTTCATCAGCATTCAAGTTTCCTTTAAATTCCACATTCGGATACATATTGATATATCCGTTCTTAAACATAGGAACACTTTCATAGAAGCTTTTGTCTACAGCCTTTACTTTAACTTCGGCATCTAATATCCATGCAATAGGTAATATATTACAGAGGAAAGGTACTATTAATAAACTATCAGGAACAGATGCAATATCTAATTTTCTGTTCTGATCAACACCATATTCTATAAAAAAAGATTCTTCAGAATTGAAATAGTCTTTCAAAGAATTGGAATATGTAAAATTATATAATATGGAATTATTAGTTGCTATTATGTTTGTTACTATAATTTGGGGATTCATAGGAAATATTCTTTTTCTAAGTTTATATTTTTACACCTAGAATTAGTGAAAATATTGTATATCTTTAAATTGTCCGCTAGGAGTTTTCTTTTTTCTTCACTATTATTACAATTGTTAATTAGATCGTATAGTAAAACTGTTTTAATCTGACCTTCTTTTATAGATATATTTTTTACTATTGAAAAGGAGTGTTTTTCTAATTTTACCTCAAGATCATCTTTTAATAAATATAAATTGAATAGTATTGAATATTCAGCCATTTTATCGTAAGGCGGAATCTGTACGCCTATAGTGGAGGAAAAATTACCTAAAGAAAAAGTGATTATCTTATTGTCATCAAATTTTCTATAGGAGTGGATAACATGTTCATGATTACAGATCACAGAGTCAACGCCATAGCTAATTAGCTGATCTATTATCTTTTTTGTTTTAACTAAAGGCTTTTCATTATATTGTCCTCCAGCATGTAGGCACATGATTATATAGTTTGCACCCAGGTTGCGCATATTAGCTATATCCTGTTTTATCTTTTTCTTGAAATAAAGTCTACCTTCATTACGCTCATGTACAGGACAGAAGATATGTTTTTTGTGAAATAATTTTCTTGCAAATCTCTCAACAACTTGTTTGTATAATTTATATAAGCGCGAATAATATATTCTTCTGTAAATTTTATTATGTAATTCTTGTTCTTGATATAAATTTACCTTATAAATATCTTTTCTACTTAAATAGTTATGGTTGTGAAATGCATTTGTACCATATGTATATGATAAAAAACCAATATTAATACCATTAATTGATTCAATGATACCTGTTGTTTGGTGTTTAAGAGGGAGGGTTAGGTTAGTCCCTGTGTGCTTAAGATTTATTTTGTCAAGTAACTCAATTGTTCTATTCAAACCTTCAACTCCTCTATCTAGACAGTGATTATTTGCTGTTGTAACTAAAGATATTCCACATTTTTTTATAGCGAGTGCTAATTCAATAGGGCTATTAAATGTATATTGTTCTGAACAAAAATCAGTATCTCCAATGGGTGTTTCCAAGTTACCTACAATAAAATCTGATTCTTGAAAATACTTCTCACAAGAACTAAATTTTTCAAGAAAACTATAGTGTCCTAAACTGTTTTTATATGCTGATATTTCTAGCATATCGCACATGATATCGCCCGTGAATGTGAGTTTAATACTATTTTTATTCATATTCATTTAACCACTTTATTTTGTAGAAAAGCGTAATTTTTTTTTAATTAATGCTAAAAGGTAATTTCTTTCCATTTTTGTTAATCCAAATAAATATATACTTATAATAGAGGTTACTACGGAAATAGATCCAACGGTCAGGAGCCTAGTGATACCAGATGGTAGATATAAATGAATTATTAATGGAGGCGTTATACTTGATATAAATACAATAATATCAATAAGAAAAACCTTTCTTATATATTCAATTATACCTATACCGATTGCTTTTTTTAAAAAAAATAGCCGAACTGGAATGACAACAATGCACAGAATATTTGAAACAATCAAAGCCGCACTTGGTCCCGCACCTAGCTTATATAATAAAAAAGACAATGGTAAATTTAATAAGAAAATACCTGCTACTATTAGTTGAAAATCACGAATCTTACCTGTTGCATTTATTGTTGACCATACAGTAAATGCATAGCTTTCAATTAATGTAAAAATGATTATCAATCTCGTTAGGACAACTGTATATTCAGGTACTTTTTTTAACCACAAATGTAAAATAATCTCTGTCTCTAAAATAGCTGATATGAAAAAGAACATAAGTAAGAAAAAAGAAAATCTGGCACCTCTAAATATTAGATTTTTCATTTGTTCTCTTTCTCCGGCTGCATATGATTTAATTATTGAGGGGATTAATGCTGTTGTAAAATTATTCGAGAAATTATAGATAGCATTATTCACTTGATATGCAATAGCATTAGCTGCATTTACGGCTGGTCCAAAAAATACATTGATTAGCATATTTATACCCTGATTTTTTAACACAACTTGTAGATTCCCCAAAAAACTCCATGAAGAAAAACCAATCATCTCTTTATAAAGCTTCTTCTCTCTACTTATAGCGATATTATATTCAGTAAAACTACGTTTGCAATAGATATGATAAAAAATATACATGCCAATAGTGATAAGTAGATTAAGAGCTCCTAATGTAATGAGTTTGTCAAAAGCTGTGATACTTATTATGTAAGCAATACATAATTTTAGTATAGCGTCAGATATTCCTACGTATGCATATATATTCATTCGCTCGTGTGAAATAATCATTGCATTTAAAGGTACTTGCGTGATACTTAAGAATGCCGAAATTACGACAAATTGATAGATTACATTACAAGCAAACAGTCTGTTGGAAGGGATTTCCAATATGTTGTTTACTATCCATAAACCTCCTGTTTCGCACAATATAACAATAATAATAGCAATTGCAAAATGGATGTTGAACGCAGTACAAAACGTTTTTTTTACTTGCTCTTTATTTCCTCGACCTAATTCAAAAGTTAAGAAACGTGATGTCGCGGACCCTAACGCTCCATTTAGAAAAGCAAACAAAGTAATGACACCGGCAATCACATTATTCAGCCCATAATCTACAACACCTAAAGCATTTAATATCACTCGAGATGTAAACAATGCAACAAACATAGTTAACATTGTTCGAAAATACAGGAATAATGTATTTTTTGCGACTCTTTTACTATTTTCAGAACTGGATGTCATTCAAGTATCAATTGTTATCAAATAACAAAACTTTTATATCATTTCTTGCTATCCATGCACAGGCTCCTATAAAAGAAAGGAATAAAACTCCTAATAATATTATTTTTTTTTGTGGTTTCGATGCGTACAACGGTTCTATAGAAGGTTGTATAATTGTAAATACAGGTGTTGTATTTTGTACTTTTATTTTTGCCATTTGTAATTGTTGTGCTGTCTGATTATATACAGAGTATGCAAGAGTTACCTCATTTTGAAGTCTTTCTTGTGTAGTTCTATATCTTGCAGAAACTACATTCATATTACCATCAATAAACGAAGCAAGAGTCGACTGTGCTTTATTATAATTTTCCTTAGCTTCTTGATTTAGTTTTTCAGCAAAAAGTAAATCCTCTCTGGCTTTTTGTGTCCGATACTTTATAATGTAAGATTGAAGATATGAAGTGAGAGTATCTGCTATCAACGCAGATACTTTAGGACTTTGCATGGTGACATCTATACTTATGGTACTTGTCTTTTTGTCAGAGCTAACTGTTAACTTACTTCTTAATGATTCTATTACTGCGGTCTCTTCCTTCGATAGTACTCTTGGAGATTTTTCTTTACTTTCAATTGTTGGTTCAGATGAAGTAATTAATTTTTTTAGATAAAACGGAACATTCAATAAATATCCCCACCATGCCCCCTTTTCGTAGTCCTTTATATAGGTATATAAGTTAGTATCTATCGCCTTATCACTGTCGCTAATCGGAATTTCAAACAACCCTTTAAGAAATGACGTTGAGCTAAATATCGTGGGATATAAATTAGGTGAAGCTAAAGCATCTTCACCTGAATTATTATTCAAATTTATTCCTGCTAACGCAGCTAACGATCCCATATTCCCAGACGTTGTAGATTTTGAATCAGGAATAAGTATTACCGTCGTTGTATACTCCTTAGGAATACTAAAAGCAACTACCAATCCGAAAATAAGACCTATACCAACAACTTTTAGTATAAACTTTTTCTTTAGCCAGATTTTCTTACCTAATGCTAGTAGGTCTATTTCTTTTTCCTCTGATATATTATCTTGTCTTTGTTCTTCCATTTTACTTGCTCAAATTATTTATTAATAAAGCAACGACAGAAGCCATAGAAGTAACACTGGTACCTAGGCTTAATATCTGAGCTAATGACATTTTCTCTTTCTGTTCCTTAGAAGGGATGACAATATTACATCCCGGTTGGATTGCATCTCTGTTTGACCCCTTTACCTTGGCAACAGTCCCATTCATATATACGATATATGCTCTTTTCTTTTCAGCCAAATCACTGTATCCTCCAGCTTGATTAATGTAGTAGGATACTTTTTGCCCTTTCTTATACAGAACAGTATTTGGGTACATGACAGATCCATTTATTTTTACCGTATTATCATATTCCGGTACAATAAGCTGATCCCCTTCTCGAAGAACAAGGTCATATTCTGATTTTGGATTTGCAATCGCTTTGTCCAATTCTATACCTACTGAGTAATATGGATTAATGTTTAGTAAATCTGTAGAAATAGAGTCTTTCAGTCCCTTTGATAGGGCTTGCATAGCTTTTCTCTCTTCAGTCATTTCCATTATTGTTTTTTCTCTTAATAACCTTGCTCCGGCAGAAAATGCGTGGGGGGTTAAATTTCCGGCTCGTTTTACAATATCCGAAAGTCTTTCAGTTTTCTCCTTCAAAGCATATCTGCCCGGAAATAGAACTTCTCCTGCAATTTCTATATTTCTTTGTTCGATATATCCGGGGCTACGTCGTACGTAAACTTGATCGTATGGACTCAATACAAAATCCGGCGGACCATCTACTACCAATCCATCTTTTATATTAAACGTATAAATATCGGCTATTACATTTGGGCTCTCAATACTTAAAGGGTCAACAATCCTTCTCGAAACATCCACTTTTGCTAAAGAGGCTGACTTTAGAAGCCCTCCAGCTTTGATGATTAAGTCTTCGATACTTGTTCCTTCGGCATAGTCGTATTCACCCGGAGTCTGTACATCTCCATAAATTGTAAAGCTGCCCAATTCAACTAATACGCTATCAGAAGCTATGAGGAGCATATCATTTTTCTTCAGACTGATATCCGCCGTACGACCATCAAGAAGATTTTTCAGGTTGATGGGAACTGTTTCACGTGTTAAGTCAGCTCTTTCCCTTGTGAGTATCGCTCTGTTGAGGAATGCATTTTCTTTAATACCTCCGGCTTTTTCGATTAGATTCTTTATTGTTTTTATCTGTTCGCCCACTTCATAGTAACCGGGTCTGAATACTGCACCTTTTATTTCAACTCTATTGTCAAATTGATTTAAGCCAGCACTGACAAGTATCTTATCTTTATCGTCTAATATAAAGTTCTCAAAATCTTTTGAGCTAACAGTATAGGCCTTATCGTATTTCCCTGTCTTTCTCGTAATATCTATTTTTTCTTTGTATGCATCGCCCGTAAAACCACCTGAGTATTTGATTAGGTCTGAAAGGGTTTCAGTTACTGTCATCTCATAAAACATAGGGCGTTTTATTTTTCCGACTATTTCTACGAGGGAAATATATGGAGGAACCATAATAATATCTCCGTCCATCAAACGGGTTTCGCCACTTGCATTCCCATTCAATAGATACTGATAGATATCTATTGTTTTTATGAGCTTACCTTTACGATACAGTTGAATAGAACGTAAGGATCCTATGTCGTTTATCCCTCCGGCGTTGTATAAAGCATGAAATACAGATGAGAGAGAAGATAAAGCATACGTACCCGGTACGGCTACTTCTCCTAATATGTTTATCTGGATAGTACGTATTTGTCCTAAGCTAAGTTTTATTTGTGAAGATCCTCCTTCGCTACCGATGCCTGAATAGACACTCGAAAACTTTTGTTGGATATAAGAGTTTGCTTCTCTTATTGTCATTCCGTTTAAGTAAACAGGTCCAAGTCTGTCGACGACAATACTCCCTTCCGGAGAAATTACTTGTTGAAGTGATGTTTGAGATGCCCCCCATATATCTATGACTATTTCATCGCCGGGACCCAATTTATAATCTTCGGGCGTCGGGATATTCATATTGGGCACAAATGAAAGATTCTTCTGATTGAATATATTTTTACCAAAAATTACAGGCTTTTTATCCTCTAAAAGTCCATTTTCTCGTTGGTATTCCAACAGTCTGGCTATGGAATCATTTCTAAGAGCATACGTTTCATTCGTTACGTCTTTTCTTAGTGTTGGTCTGTTTGTAGGGTTGTTTATATTGGAGGTATTCTGATTTTGCTGATTTACCTGACTTTTTATTCTTAATAGCTGATCTTGAGTTGCTCCCCGCTTCAAAAGTTCGGTAGCGATCATTTGTTGGGAAGTTCCTTTGGCTGCCTCTGTTTTAACATATTCTATGACCTGCGAATCGGACATCTGGGCAAACAACAGGTTTCCTGAAATTAATGAAATAAAAAAATAAAGAATAACTCTTTTCATATATTTAAAATATTAAAGGCTTAAAAGCAATGACTCTAGATTTTCTATGTTAATTTGTATTGAAGGTTTATCTTTTCTACACAATTCAATAATCTATAAATATCCTTTTTTAACAACTGGTGGTGTTTAATTGGTTGCAAGTCAGATTGTTGCGGGATAATTTGTTTTGATATTGTGTCTTGATCATATAATGTTTGTTCTTTTTAACGTTACAAATGTAGCTAATTTTTAAATTAAAACAATTTTAGATAATACATATATTGGTATCTGGAGTAGGTTTCAATACAATCAAGATTGAGTCTACTTTAGATTCCCAAATAACTCTTCTTCAACGATACAGCAAATAATATGAGCTATCAGTATATGTGATTCTTGTATTCTTGGAGTTTCCTCCGACGGAACTTTTATACAAATATCACATAGATCAGAAGCTTTGCCTCCCGATTTACCTGTCAAGATTATAGACTTTATACCTTTTTCTTTACATGCATGCAGTGCTCTGACAATGTTTTCGGAGTTCCCCGATGTTGTAAGACCGATAAAAATATCCCCCTCTGTGCCCTGAGCATGTACTTGCCGCTCAAAGAGTCTGTCGAACCCATAATCGTTTCCTATTGCAGTTATAATAGATGTATCAGTAGATAATGCTATGGAAGGGATTCCGGGTCTATCGAAATAAAATCGGCTGACAAACTCCCCGGCTATATGTTGTGCGTCTGCAGCACTTCCTCCATTTCCTGCAATCAGCGTCTTTTTTCCTCTTTTATACGTATCCACTGTTGCTGTAACGGCATCTTTGATGCTTGCCATGACAGCTGGGTCGGATAGTATAGATTCCTTTACAGAGATAGACTTTCGGATGTGCTCTGTAATAATTTGTTCGAGTTCCATATTCTGTTTTAGCTAATTAGTCTCAAAAGTAACCTTTTTTTAACAATCTTCACGATTAATTGTTAGTAACTTTTTAAATAAAAGACAACGTCATCTTTTTCATTTCTACAACTTATAATTATCTTTGTCTTTATGGAAAACAAAGTTTTTACATATTTAGAATTTGCCTTGCCAATCCATAACTGTGTGATTATACCGGAGTTGGGTGGTTTTATTGTCAATCAGGTGGAGCCATTACATCATATTGATGCTAATGTGTGCGTACCCGGATATATGATAACTTTCAACCCTGATCTGAAACATGATGATGGTGTAATCGTCTCTTATTATATAAGAGACGGGAAAATGACATATAATGCTGCATTGCAAAAAATAAAAGATTTTGTCAAAGGGTTAAAACAAGAGCTTTCTACTCAAAAGCCTGTAACTTGTGGAAGACTGGGCAGCCTATACATGAATAAGGAAGGTAAACTTCTGTTCGAGGCTAATCCATCTTTTGTATTTCCATCTCTTTATGGTCTTACCGCTGTAGGGTTAAGCAACCTGTCGGATATAAATAGGCGTGAGTCTGCTTCGAGGAAAAGCTTTCCGGTTAAATATACCCTCGGAAGTGTTGCTGCTGCTGTGGTTGCCATGTTTTTATTCACTGTACCATCAGCAAATGTAAGTAATAATACAGGTTTGCAAGGAGGGATACCTCAGCAATCGGGCTTTATCTATTCTCTTGCAGAACAAGTAAAACCATTGTTGGAGGTTGATTCTGTTAAGGTTGTCGATGCGAAGGCAGAGAGTAAAGAGTCTGAAGCACAGCCTCAATCTTTACGTACCTACTATATCATTGTAGGAGGAGAGGATACACAGTCCAGAGCTGACCGTTTATTGGATAAGATAAAGAAGAATGGACTTCATAGTGCAAGTATACTAGAGTCGGGAGGTCGTTTCCGTATCTATGTAGCTTCATTCTCTGATAAGCCTGAAGCCGAAGGCTTTTTGGACACATTCCGTAAAGAGAATCCAAAATACGAAACAGCTTGGTTGTATTCCAAAAGGAACTAGTTTGTAGAACAATATATAGCAAAAAAGAGGAAAGATAATCTTTCCTC
>NZ_GL892006.1:82613-618527 GCF_000213575.1 Dysgonomonas mossii DSM 22836 | reverse complement strand
TTTTTTGCTATATATTGTCTTGTTTTTATTCTTTTTCTCCGTATGCCAAATCTCCGGCATCGCCTAATCCGGGAACGATATACGCCGACTCGTTCAGTTCGGGATCGATAGCCGCAGCCCATATTGTAGTCTTTTCCTGAGGAAAGTTTTTTGCACAATATTCAATGGCTTGCTTGCTTGCTATTATAGTGGCTATATGTACATGGCTAGGCTCACCTTTAGTCAATAGTGCCTGATATGATAAATCCATACTGCCACCTGTAGCTAACATCGGGTCGGTAAGGATCAAAACCTTATTCTCTATTTGTGGAGAAGCGATGTATTCGATATGGATATGAAAACTTTGATGGTTTTCTCTGTATTTTCTGTAGGCAGAAACAAAAGCATTCTCTGCTTTGTCGAAGCATTCCAGAAATCCATGATGAAAAACAAGGCCCGCACGAAGTATTGTAGCGATAACGATAGGGTCGGTAGGCACATTTGTGATCGATGTACCCAGGGGTGTTTGAGTTTCGAGTGGCGCATAGTTCAGTGTCTTACTGATTTCATAAGCCATTGTTTCTCCTATGCGTTCAACATTCCGTCTGAAACGCATACTATCCTTCTGGATGTTTACATCGCGCAATTCACTGACAAAACGATTGAGGATAGTGTTTTGCTCTGAAAGATTTATAATTCTCATCTTGATTTTTGACTTTAAAGGTATAAGTTTTCTTTCACATTTCTATTTGTCTTACGAAGGAATTTATTCATTCCATATTTTCCATGCCGCAATGGCTTGCAGCTCGAGCATTTGGGCTCCATTTTTTATACTTGCCTTATTCTCTTTGCCCAGCCTTAAAAACTTCGTTTCAGCCGGATTATACACCAGATCGAATAGCAGGTGTCTGTCGGTGAGCAGGGTGTATGGGATGTCGGGGGCATTGTCTACGTCCGGGAAAGTGCCGAGTGGCGATGTGTTGACGATGACGGTGTATTCCTCCATTAGGTGTGAGTCAATATCGCTGTATGATAATTGTCCTTCACTCGGAGTTCTTGATACATATATCCACTCTATGCCTAGTGCATCTAACGCTCCTTTTACCGCTTTGGATGCACCGCCTGTTCCTAATATCAATGCTTTTTTATGGATTGCCGTATTGATAAGCGGCCTGATAGATTCCTGAAATCCGATAATATCGGAGTTGTATCCGATCAATCTTGTTGCATTATCTTTTTCTCGGATTACTTTTACCACATTTACTGCCCCAATACTTTCAGCTCCTTTGTCGAGCCCATCGAGGTATGGTATTATCTTTTCTTTGTATGGGATTGTTACATTCAGACCTTTAAGATTTGGATAGTTGCGGATAATATCAGTAAATTGAGAGATATCTTCAATCTCAAAATTGAGATACTCTGCATCAATCCCCTCCTTTTCGAATTTTTCGGTAAAGAATTTCTTGGAAAATGAGTGTTTCAGAGGGTATCCGACTAGTCCATACGTGTCCATAATGCTAATTTTTTCTCTATACTGCAAAAAAATAGGATAACTCCAATTTGGTGTTACCCTATTTTTAAATCATTTACCTATTACTTAGAAGCTTCAGGTTTGTAGCGGCTATTCAACAGGGTTATCACCTTCTGTGTAATATCATAACCATCTTTGGCTAACAGAACATTATCCAAACCTGTATTGCTAAATATCATTTGATAGTTGGCTGTTTTGTTCATCTCCTTCAATATCAGGCGAACAGAATCGGCCATCTGTGTATTTACTTTTTGCTGTTCTCTCATGTAATCTTCTTGCAATTTTTGAGCCATTGCATGCAGGTCGCTTTCCAATTTTTGGATACGTGCAGCTTCTTGTTGTGCTCTTTCTTGACTTAAGAATGCATTGTTTTGAACTTTTCTCTGAAATTCTGCGCCTTCGGCTTCTAGTTGTCTTTGCTTTTGGGTAAGAGTAGCATTTGAACTATTGTACTTTTTCATCAACGCATCATTCGCATCTTTAGCATAATTGTAGTTTATCAAAAGTGAATCTACATTTACATAAGCTATAGGAAGCATGCCGGTAGAGTCTCCTTTGGTGAATGTGAGAGATGAGTCTTCAGTTCCTGTGTTTCCCTTATTAGATGTGAAAAATAAAATGAAAAGGACGATTATTGCAACAGCAAAAACGCCATTAATAATGTAAGAGATATTTTTCATTTATAAAAACATTTAGTTAATCTTATCCTGTAGCAAAAAACAAGGCGCAATTATGCCTGTGTTTTTTAACGACTTGGCAAAGATATATCTTTATGTTAAAACAACATCAATTTTAAACCTTTAAAAGTTGTAAAAAAATTGCATTTTAAGGTATATCTCTTTAATTTTATATGTTATTATGAAAGTGTAAGTAATAATTAAAATATTAATATGACAATTAAAGATTTAAAACCGAGTGGTATATGGAATTATTTCCACGAAATAACTCAAATTCCGAGACCTTCTAAAAAAGAAGAAAAAATAATCGCCTATCTATTAGAATTCGCAAAAAAACATAACCTGCAAGCCAAAAAAGACGATGCAGGCAACGTTTTGATAACAAAACCGGCAACCAAGGGTAAAGAAAATCTTCCGACCGTGATACTCCAAGGGCATGTAGATATGGTGTGCGAGAAAAATAGCGGAACCAAGCACGATTTCGACAATGATCCGATAGAAACCTATATCGATGGAGATTGGCTCAAAGCAAAAGGAACAACCCTGGGTGCTGATAATGGCATGGGAGTTGCTGCTGCTTTGACTATCTTGGCTTCGGATACAATAGAGCATGGCAAGCTCGAATGTTTGTTTACCGTAGATGAAGAGACAGGCTTGACCGGGGCGTATGCTTTAGGAAAAGATTTCCTTACCGGAGATGTGCTTATCAATCTGGATACAGAAGAAGAAGGTGAAATATATATAGGATGTGCCGGAGGTAAGATTACCACTGTTACATTTACATATAAGAAAGAAGAAGTACCTGCAAATTATTTCTGGTTCAAAGTACAAGTAAATGGATTGAACGGAGGACATTCCGGAGCAGAAATCCATAAAGGATTGGGTAATGCCAATAAGATATTGAACCGCTACTTGTGGGAACTCAATAAAAAACAAGATTTGGTACTTGCCGAGATTGACGGAGGAAACCTTCACAATGCTATTGCCCGCGAGGCTTATGCTATTGCCGGAGTACCATACAGCAAGAAGGAAGATGTAATCGTAGAGTTGAATACGCTTGTTCCGCAAATAGAGGGCGAACTCAAGGTTGTAGACCCGAATGTGAAAATGACAGTGTCTTCGACAGATACACCGGCTTTTGTTATCGATAAGGAAACAACCGGTAACTTGCTGAACGCGATTTATGCTTGTCCTCATGGTGTATTGGCGATGAGCCATGAAATACCCGATTTGGTAGAAACTTCTACTAATCTGGCTTCTATAAAAATGAAGGAGGGTAATACAATTGTGATAACAACAAGCCAAAGAAGCTCTACCAATTCGTTGAAAGATGATGCGGGTAATATTGTAAATGCAGTATTTACATTGGCTAAAGCTGAGGTTGTGCATTCGGCAGGATATCCGGGATGGAAACCAAATCCGGACTCTAAAGTATTGGCGGTAGCTAAGAAGGCATACGAAAACCTATATGGCAAAGAACCTGAAATAATGGCTATTCATGCCGGATTGGAATGTGGGTTGTTCTTGGAAAAATATCCGCATTTGGATATGATTTCATGTGGTCCAACAATTCGTAATGCTCACTCTCCCGAAGAGCAGATAGAAATTCCTTCTGTAGCCAAATGGTGGCCTTTCTTATTAGAAGTGTTGAAGAATATTCCGGCTAAATAATAGCGAAAAGCCGGTTTTAAGAATACGAGTATGGGTGTGTGTAAAAAGTGACTTTGATTGTAAAGATTTCCTTTTGACACACGCTCATATCTTTTTTCTCTTTTTATAAGTAGTCAAGTAACAAATACAATCGTATATTGTTCTTATTACTTAGTATTAATTAAATCAATAGAATTATGGATAAAATGAAAATAGATATATGGTCTGATATAGCTTGTCCGCATTGCTATATCGGAAAACGTAGACTCGAAAAAGCTTTGGAGCAATTCCCGCATCGTAAGAATGTAGAGCTTGTATGGCACAGCTATGAGCTAGATCCTAGCTTGCCGAAGAAAGCCGGAACGCAATCCATTTACAGCTATTTTGCCAAGAAGTTTGCTATGTCCGAAGATGAGGCTCGCCGTACGCAGTCCAAAGTGGCGCAGATGGCTAAGGGTGTAGGGTTGGACTATGACTTCGATAATCTCGTTGTGGTTAGTACATCCGATGCATTGAGGTTGGTAAAACTGGCAAAAGAATCTGGTTTGGGAACTGAGGCCGAAGAGGTTTTGTTTGATGCTTATTTTGTCAAAGGTCAGAATATAAGCGACCCTGCTGTGTTGGTGCAGCTTGGTACAAGCATCGGTTTGCAAGAATCTGAAATCTTGGCTATGCTCGATAGTGATAAATATCTTTCGGAGATAAAGAAGGATATAGAATACAGCGAGAATGAGCTTGGATTGGAATATATTCCTTTCTATTTATTTAATAATAAGCAAGTTGTGCAAGGCTCTATCCCTGTGGAAGATTATCTCAAAGTGCTGAATGAGGCTTATGCCGAATGGGAGGCAAACGGGGCTTCGTCCGAAAAAGGAGAAGTTATAAGCGGGCAATCGTGCTCGATAGACGGAGTATGTAGCTTATAGAGATCTGATATATAAAAGAGGCTGTCTGGTAGTTTTTACTATTTTTTGTCATGTTAAACGTCTTGAATTGAATATCGGGAGAGGAAAGCGAAGATAATGGCAAAGAAGCACTGGTGATAAAAAACTATAAGACAGCCTCTTTTCTTGTGATACTAAGACTTTTTGTATAATATTGCCTTTGGATAATGCTAATTGTTTAACGCACAAATTTTTATATTTATAATTATCTAATAGAAAAGGCTTAGTTGCCGAATGTAAAAGGTGACAGATAAAAACAATAGAAAAAGTGTTACTTTTGTTACTTTTTAACAATTTGTGAAATGAAAGTTGTTGTATAACAATCGAATACGAAGTAATCAAAAAGTAACACCAAACTTAATAACTGTAACAAATGAAATATAGAGTAGTAGAGCTAGCCAAGATTAATATCTTTTCTTCATTAATGAAGTCCATCGGGGTTTCTGTTGTGCTAGTCTTGTTTCTTATGTTATTTAATAGCTGTCAGGAGGGTAATGACTTTTCGGATAGCAAAGACCTTACGCTCTCATTCTCGAGTGACACGATTCGTTTCGATACTGTTTTTACAACCTTGGGTTCGGCTACAAAACAGTTTAAAATATATAATAGAAACAATAACTCACTAACCATACAATCCATCGAATTGGTGAACGCTTCAAAAAGTGGTTTTCGCATGAATATAGACGGCGAAAAAGGAACTAAGCTGACCAATGTGGATATACTGAAAAAAGATAGTCTGTATGGATTTGTTGAGGTGACAGTAGATCCCACCAATAGTAAAAATCCTGTGCTGATAAGGGATTCTATTCGCTTGGTTGTGAACGGTAATATACAGTATGTGCAGTTGGAGGCCGTAGGACAGGATGTATATATCTGGAAAGACAAAGTGGTGACAACCGACTCGGTGATAACAGGAGATAAGCCACAACTCATATACAATTCGCTTACCATAAATAAGGGTGTGACTCTGGAAGTGCAGAAAGGAACAACTTTCTTCTTGCGGAACAATGCGACTGTAGACGTATATGGTAATATCAAGGCGCAAGGAACGGTGCAAGAACCGATCGTTTTCAGGGGGAGCCGCTTTGATAATATAGACGGAAATATTCCATACGATAATACTCCCGGACAATGGAACGGAATAACTTTCTATGCCGAGAGTTATGGCAATGTCCTCAATAATGTAATTATAAAAAATGCAGTACGGGGAGTAACTTTTTCTCCGGCAGATACCCAATACAAGAAAGCGGAATTCATAAATACAATTATACAGAATACATCAGAGTATGGCTTGTTGGCGATAAACTGTTATATAGACTTTCAAAATTGCTTGTTTGCCAATTCAAAAGGTGCGGCTGTTTCGTTGACCGGTGGGAAATATAGTTTCTTGCATTGTACGCTGGCTAATTATTATAGGTGGTCGGTGCGTCAAAAGGAATGTTTGGCTATCGGGAATGTGTATGAAGGAAAGGCCTATGACTTGGATAAATGCGATTTTATCAACTCTATCGTATCCGGTTCTGTTTCGGGTGAGCTGCTGCTAAGTGGTGTTAGTACAGTCGCATACAACTATAAATTTCAGAACTGCCTGATTAAAGCAGCAGAACAAAAGAATGAGCACTTTGTAAATACGGTGTGGAACGCTGATCCGTTGTTTGTAAATATAAACAGCAACAAAGATTATTCATATAATTTCGAACTGCAAGCTGGCTCTCCCGCTATCGGGAAGGCAGACAGATCTTACTCGTTGTTACTCCCTTACGACCTAAAAGGATATTCGAGACTTATGGATACCGATCCTGATATTGGCTGTTATGAGCGGGGTGAGTAAAAGGCTGCTGGTCTTGGTTTTTTTGTGTGCCTTCGTCTTGTTTTTGACGGCGCAGGAAAAGTTTAGGGTCATGTTCTATAACGTTGAAAACCTGTACGACACAAAAGATAATCCGGCGACAAACGATGATGAATTTACTCCCGGCGGACAGTTACATTGGACTAATTATCGCTATTGGCAGAAGTTGCATAATATAAGCAAAGCTGTGTCTTCGGTAGGGGAGGGATATCCTCCGGCGATAGTGGGGTTGTGCGAAGTGGAGAACGACTCTGTTCTTTATCATCTTACAAAGCGAACCGCATTACAGAAACATAAATATGAATACATTATCACTCGGTCTAAAGATCAGAGAGGTTCAAATGTTGCCCTTCTTTATCAACGTGATCAGATAAAGATCGTGAGCCGAAAATCATATACGCCCGATTTAGGAGACTCGGTACGCTCTACCAGAGATATATTGCATGTTACGGGCAAGGTGATTAAGGGCACATTGTTAGATATTTTTGTTTGTCACTTTCCTTCTCGTCGTGAAGGTATTCGCAAGACCAGGCCGCACCGTATCAAGTGCGCCCAACTGTTGAGGCACAAAATAGACAGTGTCTTGCTCCTTCGAAAAGGGGCTAACATCATCATTATGGGAGACTTTAATGACTACCCCAATGATGTAAGTATGTCCGAAGTGCTCGGAGGAAAAAGGATCGAATCCGATATCTCGGTTAAAGGTTTGTATAACCTTCTTTACGACAGGATTGACAAAAAGGAAGCAGGCTCTTATAAGTATAAGGGTAAATGGGGTTTTATTGATCAAATCGTTGTCAATGGAAACCTGTTAAAAAAAGGAGGAAAGGTATTTGTAAAAGATAAAACCGTACACGTTTTTTCGGCTGAATTCTTGTTAGAGGCAGACAATAAAAAGTATGGTGGACAAAAACCGTTCAGGACCTATTCAGGCTTCAAATATCTTGGTGGATACAGTGATCATTTACCGATTTATATGGATTTGCTTATCAATCCCTGATCTATTTGTCGTCCAAGGCTTGACTTACGTTGCCGAATACTGCGGTAAGCAATACCCTTACCTGTTTCAGGCCTTCCTCGTCTATACCATCGAGTGCGGCTTCCATGGTATTGTAAACAGCTTTTCCGGCTTTTTCCTTGATCGACTTACCCAAATCGGTGAGATAGATAAGGTTGGATCGACGATCGCTAACCGAAGCATTGCGATACACCAGATTTTGTTTTGTAAGATTATCCAGCAGGCGTGTCATACTAGGCTTATCTTTAAATGTTGAATTACATAACGTCTGTTGTGTAACTCCGTCTTCGCGCCACAGAAAAGCAAGGACAGTCCATTGCTCGGGAGTGATATCCAGGCCTTCTTTTTTGAAGTTCCTGTACATCATTCTGTTAATGGCCATCGATACTTTACCGTTGATAATGGGAAATATCAGGTCTAAATCCTGATCTAAGTTCAATGTTTCCTCGGTCTTCATGTATGTTTGTTTTCTGATTTTCATCACAAAAATAAGATAAGAAGTTGGTAAGTACAACAATTTTTGACAGTTTAGCATTTGTTGTTTTGATAAAAAAAACTATCTTTGCACCTCATTTGTAAAAATGTATGTTTAATTTATAATTAATTAATTTATGAACAATTACGAAACCGTTTTCATTTTAACTCCCGTTTTGTCTGATGTTCAGATGAAGGAAGCGGTAGAAAAATTCAAGACTCTTTTGGTCAATGAAGGGGCCAAAATAGTAAGTGAAGAAAACTGGGGACTTCGCAAATTGGCTTATCCAATTCAGAAGAAATCAACCGGTTTTTATGCGATGTTAGAGTTCGAAGCTGATCCGTCTGTTATCGCTAAACTTGAAATTAACTTCCGTCGCGACGAGCGTGTGATCCGTTTCTTGACTTTCCGTCAAGATAAGTTCTCTCACGAGTATGCATTGAAGAGAAGAAGTTTAAAATCATCTAAAAAAGAAGAAGTAAAGGAGAATTAAGCTATGGCACAACAATCAGAAATCAGATATTTGACTCCGCCTTCAGTTGATGTGAAGAAAAAGAAATATTGCCGTTTCAAAAAGAATGGTATTAAATACATCGACTACAAAGACCCTGAGTTTTTAAAGAAATTCCTTAACGAACAAGGAAAAATACTTCCTCGTCGTATTACAGGTACATCATTGAAATTCCAACGTCGTGTTGCACAAGCTGTAAAGAGAGCTCGCCATTTGGCTTTGCTTCCTTACGTAACAGACTTAATGAAATAAATAAGGAGGAGTAAGAAATGCAAGTTATATTAAAAGAAGACATCCTTAACTTAGGATATAAAGATGAAGTCGTAACTGTAAAAGACGGTTATGGACGTAACTACCTTATTCCCCAAGGTAAAGCTGTGATAGCATCAGAGTCTGCAAAGAAAGTATTAGCTGAAAACCTAAGACAACGCGCTCACAAACTTGAGAAAATCAAACAAGATGCTCAGGATTTGGCTGCTAAGTTGGAAGGGATTTCACTTACTATTGGTGCAAAAACAAGTTCTACAGGTACTATCTTCGGTTCTGTAACTAATATTCAAATAGCAGAAGCTCTTGAAAAATTAGGCTACAATGTAGATAGAAAAGTTATTCTTATCAAAGAAGCTGTGAAAGAAGTAGGTAGCTACAAAGCTATCGCTAAACTTCACAAAGAAGTTTCTGTAGAAATACCTTTTGAAGTAGTTTCTGAATAATTCTCGAAATTATATATAGCAGAGAGGCGGTTATTAAAAATAATCGCCTCTTTCGTTTTTATGCTATAAGCTTTTTCGCAGTAGGTTTTATAGTTCCTAACACTAAATTCTAGGTCTGCATTTCTGCATTATTTTTTGTAACATCAAATTATCACTGTATTTAAGAATATTGTATTAATAGGTGTACTATATTATAGTTTCTGTGATATAGAAGAATTCTATATTGTATAATTTGGGTTTAAAGTATTGATTTATAGTCTTAATACATATCTATGGATATTATAATAGCATGTTGTTTATGATGTTAATTATAAAAATTGTAACTTAGCAAGGATTTGAAAATTAACTTTTCAGGCATTTGCTTGTTTAATTATATAAAATAACAAACGATAATATAAGAATAAAATGAAAATTGGATTCGTTGGATTAGGTAAGATGGGCGGCAAAATGGTAGAACGCCTTTTGAATCATGGACATGAAGTTGTAGTTTATAACCTTACTCAGAAAGAAGTTGATGAGGCAGCCTCTAAGGGTGCTATTCCGGCTACAAGCATAAAGGATTTAGTAAATAAACTCGAAGGACGCAAGCTTGTATGGCTGATGGTTCCGGCAGGAAAACCTGTGGATGAAAACATTGCAGAACTATTGACGCTACTTAGCCCGAATGATATAATCGTAGACGGAGGAAACAGCTACTGGAGAGAAACTGTAGAGAGAGGAAAGAGAATAAAAGAAAAAGGAGTTCATTACCTCGACTGTGGAACCAGTGGCGGTGTATGGGGATTACAGAATGGCTACTGCCTAATGTATGGCGGAGAAAAAGAGGCTTGTGATTTTGCAGAGCCTATATTTAAAAGTTTAGCTCCCGAAAACGGATATATGCGTTGTGGAGAAAGTGGTGCAGGGCATATGGTAAAAATGGTGCATAATGGCATCGAATACGGTATGATGCAGGCTTATGCCGAAGGTTTTGAGATCATGAAGAACTCACCATACGGCGTAGACTTGGAAAAAGTATCACGTGTGTGGATGGAAGGCTCTGTTGTTCGTTCATGGTTGCTCGAGCTGATTGGTAATGCATTGGAAGGTAACGAAAATCTTGATGGAATCAAGGATTATGTAGCCGATAGCGGTGAAGGTCGCTGGACTGTGCAAACAGCAATGGACTTTGACGTTCCTGCTCATGTTATTACAGCATCGCTTTTCACTCGTTTCGAGTCGAGACAAGAAACTTCGTATGCAATGAAACTTCTTGCTGCCATGCGTAATCAGTTTGGTGGTCACGAAATCAAAAAAGACTAAGCCCCGCAGTATCTCCGAGGAAATATTGAAAAGAATATAACAAAACGCTAACTTAAAAACTTCCCTTTTGGGGGAGAATGGAGGGGCTAATGAAATCAAAATCGATACAAGACCAAGCTCTGATTATTTTCGGAGCTTCTGGTGATTTAACATACCGAAAACTGATACCGGCTATATTTGACTTGCATAAACAAAATTCACTACCGAAGAATTTTGCTGTGCTTGGTGTGGCTCGTAGTCAGTTTACAGACGATACCTTTCGCGATAAGATGAAGGATGGTATCAAGCAGTTTGCATTGGCAAAAGATGCCTTGGATGAAGAAATAGAGCAATTTTGTCAGAAGCTGCATTATCTGTCAATCAATACAGATGACGGAACAGAATATTCTAAATTGAAGGCACGGCTCGAAGCCCTCGATAAGGAAGAGAGTACAGCAGGTAATTATATATTTTACTTGTCAACACCACCTTCGCTTTATCCGCTTATACCTAAATTTTTGGCAGAGCAAGGGCTGAATCAGGAGAATGGTAATTTCAGACGGATTATTATCGAAAAACCTTTTGGGATTGATCTTAAATCTGCTGTGGAACTGAATGTTTCGCTTCAGGAAAGTTATGATGAAGACCAGATATACCGTATAGACCATTATCTGGGCAAAGAGACTGTGCAAAATATGTTGGTAACCCGTTTTGCAAATGGTATTTACGAACCTCTTTGGAACAGAAACTATATCAGCCATGTAGAAATTACTGCAGCCGAGAGTATCGGCGTAGAAAACAGAGGTGGCTATTACGATCATTCGGGTGCGTTGCGTGATATGGTGCAAAACCACTTACTGCAGTTGCTGGCTTTGGTAGCAATGGAGCCCCCAATGTCTATAGATTCTGTTTCGATCCGCAACGAGAAATTGAAAGTTTTTCAGGCTCTACGCCCTATGTCGAACGACGACTTGTTTAAGAACGTTATTCGTGGGCAATACACAGCAGCTAACGTTAAAGGTAAATATGCTAAGGGATACCGTGAGGAAAAGGATGTGGATGCCGATTCCCGTACCGAAACCTATGTGGCTATGAAGCTCTTTATCGACAACTGGCGCTGGGGTGGAGTTCCTTTCTATATACGTACAGGTAAACGTTTGCCGACTCGTGTATCTGAAGTTGTTATTCACTTCAAACCCGCACCTCAGAAATTATTTCCCGAAAGTGCAGATTTTAGTAACGACGAAAATCAATTGGTGATACGTATTCAGCCGGATGAAGGTCTTTTACTGAAAACAAAGATGAAAGTACCGGGAAGTGGCTATCAGGTTAAGAATGTGAATATGGACTTTCATTATTCACAACTACAGGATACTTATCTACCTGAAGCTTACGAGCGTCTTTTGCTCGATTGTATGGTTGGCGATTCTACTCTGTATATCCGTGGCGATGCTTTGGAGGCTACATGGAAGTTTGTACAACCGTTGCTCGACTTCTGGGAGAAGAACCCCGATGCACCCTTGCATGGCTATCCTTCCGGCTCGTGGGGGCCAAATTGTGCCGATGAGCTGATTGAGGGTAAAAACCTCACATGGAGATATCCTTGTAAGAACCTGTCTGATGATGGAATATATTGTGAATTATGATAAAAGAAGAGATTAACATTTATTCGGATGCGAAAGCCCTGAGTGAGGGCTTTACTGCATTTTTGCAAAAGTTAATGGATGTATATCCGCGTGTAAACCTTGCATTGTCAGGTGGAACTACCCCAAAAGTAATTTTTGACTATTGGGCAGAAAACTGTAAAGATTCGATCGACTGGCAGCGACTATTTTTCTTTTGGGGTGACGAACGCTGCGTTCCGCCCGAAAATGTTATGAATAATTATGGAATGACAAAGGATCATTTGTTTGACAAGGTCCCGAAAATTCCGAAGAATAACATTTTCCGCATTCATGGCGAGAATGAACCTGAAGAAGAAACTGAATGGTATAGCAAAATTTTGGAAACAAAAGTTATGCAACGCCGTAATGCTCCTTGTTTCGAAATCGTAATGCTTGGTTTGGGTGACGATGGGCACACTGTCTCTATTTTCCCCGATCAGATATCACTGTGGGATAGCAAAGATTTCTGTGTGATAGGTGAGCATCCCGAAAGCAAAATGAAACGTGTAAGCCTTAGCGGTCAAGTGGTGAATAATGCACAGTATGTAGTTTTTCTTGCTACAGGAAAGAATAAAGCCGAGAAGGTAAGGGATATCATCAAAAACAGAGAGCAATTTCTAGATAAATATCCGGCTGCTAAAGTTAATCCGAAGAAAGGATATCTTTATTGGTTCTTGGATGAGGAGGCTGCAAGTTTGTTATAGAATGAACGCCAAAGCATATAAAGTAAGGAGTTGTCTCGAGAGGGATAACTTCTTTTTTTATATGTTAATGAATGGGTGAGATGTCGCATTAAACATAAGAAATGTAGTTGCCTTTGTGTTAAAAAGACGGGTGTAGATTTGAAAAATAGATGTTAATAAATGTGTAAATATTAACTTATCTAATTTATAATGTGCTATTTTTGTGATGCTAACACAAACTTATTTTAAACTTTTATTTATTAAAAAATGAAAACTACACTAAAGCTATTTTTAGCATGTTTTTTCCTTATCTCATGCTTTTCGTATTGCAGCAGCGACGACAAGAACTCTTCGGAGATTCCTGGCGATTCGCAAGCTGATCCTAACCCTGTAATTGATGAAGTGAATACTTCTATTCCAAATGCGCAGTTCTCTACAGAAGGGGAATATAGTGTTGTTCGTATCGATCTGACGGGTATTCAACATCCCGAAACCAAAGAGTGGCTAAAGCTGTTTGGAACAAAAGAAGCGCAGCAAAACGTATGGGTTGAGGTTGATGGTGTTGCAAAAGGTGTTGTTGTGTACAACAATGACGCTAATAGCAATAACAACAAGACCGTATATGCAGACCTTGTGTTCTTGGTTGATAACTCGGGTAGTATGGGGCAGGAAGCCGACTCGGTGGCAAATGGTATTGTTAAATGGGCTACTAATCTTTCGAAGCAAAAGATTGATATTAAATTTGGTTGCGTAGGGTACGAGAGCGGCGTTAATGGTGCTCTTAATTTTACAAATGTAGAAGGGATATCGCAATATCTCAATCGGGCTAAAGGCACATCTCGTACCAAAGGTTTTGAGGGAGAGGATAAAGATGCTCTTATTGCTGCAAGGAGTAGATACCAGCACGGAAGTGACGAATGCGGATCGGAAGCATTACGCTTTGCCGATGAGAACTTCTCATTCCGTAATGGAGCTAACAGAGTATATGTAAACTTTACTGACGAGCCCAATCAGCCGGGCGGATATCCTGAGTGGTCGGTAGAATATGTCGCAGACCAGTCTACTTGGAATGCACAAAAGGGAACGATACATACTGTATATAGTGCTGATACAACATTCAGTGCAAGTCAATATTACAGAGAGAAACCTTGGGTGATGTCTCGCTATACAGGCGGAACGGAATTGTTTGTACCTTCAAGCTTCAAGGATGTTACGCTAGATGTTCTTCCGGTAACCGGCGCAATGGTAAATTCGTATATCATCAAGTTTAAAAATACATCTACTATAACAGACGGTCTTCATCAGGTGAAAATTACAATTCTATCTCCGGATAAGAAGGTGAAGGCGGAAAAGGTATTTAAGAATATACGTTTCGGTACAGCTGCCGAATAATCAAGCTTCATTTTATCTTATCTTTTTTAATTATGATCAATGCAAAAGACCTGTGAATTCTGTTCACAGGTCTTTTAGTATTTAGGCTGTTGTTTATACTTTATATCTTGATTTGTATCCGGCTATGAATTCATTGTGTCGCAAAATGCGATTACTTTCTCCAGATAATCCCTGTTGTTCGACAATCGTGGCACTTTGTTCTGACCTCCAAGTTTGCCAAGATGTTTTAGCCATTCGTTGAAAGTTCCTTTCGGCATGCTTCTTACAATCGGCATATTCAGCGATAAGTTGTATGAACGCTTTGCTTCGTAGTCGGAGTTTACCTTTTTTAGTTCGCTGTCTAATAAGTGGGTAAAATTTTCGAGACTGTTAGGCTCTACGGTAAACTCTATCAGCCACTCATGCGCTCCGTTGTTGTTGTCTCCGAAGTAAACGGGAGCTGCTGTATATTCGCTTATTTGTGCACCTGTAATTTTGCATGCTTCTGCCAAAGCTTTTTCGGCATTGTCTATTATCAGTTCTTCGCCAAAGGCGTTGATGAAGTTCTTGGTGCGCCCTGTTATATGGAACAGATAAGGAGCGGTAGACGAAAACTCTATTGTGTCGCCTATCATATATCTCCAAAGCCCTCCGTTTGTTGAAATAATTATGGCGTAATTCTGTCCGGTTTCTACTTCATCCAACGTTAATGTCTTGGGGTTTTTCTTGTCCCATTCACTCATCGGGACAAATTCGTAGTAGATGCCGCTATCCAACATTAACAGCATTTCTTTAGAGCTATCGGAGAACTGTACCCCAAAGAAACCTTCTGATGCATTGTACGTCTCCCAATAGTACATATCGGGCTTTTGTATCAGCTTCTTGTATTGCTCTTCGAATGGGGTAAAGCTCACGCCACCGTGAAAGAAAACTTCCAGATTAGGCCATATATCAGTGAGGCTGCGCCCGGTATCCGTTTTTATCTTTTTCAACAAGACCAGTAACCACGAAGGTACGCCCATAAAAGCCCTTACATCGTTTTTTATAGCATAGTCGGTCAGTGCCTGCAACTTCGTCTCCCAATCGGGTAATAAGGATATACTTTCGGGAGTGCGGCTAAGCTTTGCCCAAAAATATAGATTCTTGATAAGAATGGCTGAAATATCTCCTGTGAAGATACCGTCACCTATGTTGTTTATTTGCTTGCTGCCGCCAAGCACTAATGTTTTGCCAAAAAAGAACTTAGCATCCTTATTGGCTTGTGCATAGATGGCAAGCATTTGTTCTCCACACTTGTAATGTCCTTTGGTGAGTGATTCGTGAGTTACAGGTATATATTTACTCTTATCCTCGGTAGTGCCCGACGACATGGCAAACCAACGAACGGGCTTGTTCCAAAGTACATTTTGTTCTTTATTTACAATGATCCGATCCAGATAGGGGCGCAAATCTTCGTAGTGGAAAATTGGAACCTGTTTTCTAAAATCGTCTTTATTTTTTATAGCCGAGAAATTGAACTGCTGCCCAAAGAGTGTTTGCTCACCGTTGCGGAGTAGATATTCCAATATCTTCTCTTGCGTTTCGATAGGTTTGTTGATAAAGCTATCAATCTCTTTGTATCGGTAATCCAGATACTTGTGAGCGATTCGGGTAATCATCCGATTTTACTTATTTTTCGGAGCTTTTCTTCGTCTATAATTTTTATTTTGCGACCATCCAGCGTAATGATATGTTCGTCAACAAACGTTGACAAGGTACGGATGGCATTTGATGTAGTCATATTGGACAAGTTAGCCAAATCTTCCCTTGAAAGGTAGATGCTTATTGTGGCACCGTCTTCTTCAAGTCCGTAATTCTCGATAAGGAATATCAACGATTCGGCCAAGCGTCCACGGATATGCTTCTGAGTAAGGTTTACAACCCGCTCGTCTGCTATTCCAAGGTCTATTGCCAATTCTTTTATAAAGAAACTTCCTAATTTAGAATTTGATGCGACTATCTCGTTGATAAGTTTCATTGGTATGAAACAGATGGTAGAGGGTTCGAAAGCCGAAGCAGCCGTGACATAAGGTTGGTTGGCAAAAAAGGCGCGGTATCCAAAATACTGAGTAGGTCTTATCATTCTGATAATCTGGCTGCGTCCGCCAACACCGTCTTTGTATATTTTTACTTTCCCTCTACACAGGCACATCAATTCCATTGGAATTTCTTCTTCCCTGTATATCACTTCATTTTTCTTGAAGTCCATAATTCTCGCATTAGCGGCAATTAAGGTTTGTTCTTTGTCATTCAACAGATTCCATATTTCAGGAATACTTTCCGACAAGCTAACAGCATTACTATCTGTCATCATTCAAAACTGATAATGTAAAATATGTTATAAGCAAAGTTAATCAAAAAATATTATAAAACATGTTGCAAAACATCTTTTTAACGCATGCCCCTCTTTTTTATATAATTTTTTTGTGCTTGAAAGGTCTTTTGTATACTCAAATATCACGTAATGTGTAGAGTAGGAGGCTTTGTATTTTTTCTTTTGCTTCTATTTATACATGCGAAAGTGTTTCGTTTCTAAAAAAGTGACAACCAGCGGTCACAGGAGCGGAGCGTATGTAAAAGTAACAGGTTTCTGATCTTTTTTAGTGTTACTTTTCGCTTTCGGTTGATGATGGCAAATATTTCTAAGATTAGATAATTTGTTGTTTGAAAAATGATGATTCCAATTTTAGAATTTACAATCAGGCTCTCTCTTGTTTTGTTAAGTTTTTTGCCATGATATACCTAAATAATTCAGAAAGTATGAATTGTGTAAAAGTTAGTTTGTTGATAAACTCTTTAATGTTTTAGTATGTTAAACAAATAAAGTTTTTATATTTCACTTTGAATATTACAATAATAAGACTATTTTTGCACCACCAAAAAATAGAGTGGTGTTTTTACTCCATTTGCATTTCGATTGAAATTTGTAACAATAACTAAATAAACTCGTTAAGATGAATGTATCTCTAACAAATGTAGATAGTGTAAACGCTATATTACAGATAAATGTAACGAAAGAAGATTATCAAGAAAAGCTTGATAACGCACTTAAGACATTCCGAAAAAAAGCTAACATACCGGGATTCCGTCCGGGAACTGTACCTATGGGTATGGTGAAAAAAATGTATGGTAAATCGATTTTGGCAGAAGAAGTAAATAAGCTTGTTGGCGAAAATCTATATAAATATATACAAGACAACAAACTAAATGTATTGGGCGAGCCTCTTCCGAACGAAGAAAAGCAACAGCCAATAGATTTTTCACTCGAAGGTGACTACGAATTTTATTTCGACGTGGCTCTCGCTCCCGAAATAAAATTATCACTGACAAAGAAAGATAAAGTAAAATATTATGCTATTGAGGTAGACGAAGAGCTTGTTGATAAACAGATCGCTTCGTACAAAGCTAACTATGGCAAATATGAAAAAATAGAAGAAGGTGCAAAAGAAACAGACCTTATCAGAGGTACAATCTCTGAATTGGAAGATGGTAAGGTAAAAGAAGGTGGCATCTTTGTAGAAGCAGGTATTGTAATGCCTTCGTATATGAAAGACGAAGCAGAGCAAGCTAAATTTGTAGGAGCAAAAGCCGGAGATGTGATTGTATTCAATCCAGGTAAAGCTTACAATGGCAACGAGACTGAAATAGCATCTATGCTTCATATCGAAAAGGATGCAGTAGAAACAATTGCTGCCGAATTTCAGTTTGCTATCACAGAGATCACTCGTTATCAGGAAGCAGAGCTTGATCAAGACCTATTCGATAAGGTTTTTGGTGCAGGCAATGTAACTACCGAAGCTGACTTCAAAGCAAAAGTAAAAGAAGCTATTGCTGAGCAGTTTGCGCCGGATAGTGACTACAAATTCCTGTTGGATGCGAAAGAACTTCTTGAAAAGAAAACAGGAGACTTGCAATTCCCTGATGCATTCCTCAAAAGATGGCTTGTTGCTTCGGGCGAAGAAAGAACTGCTGAATCTGTAGAAGCGGATTATCCGAAAATCATAGCAGATCTTAAATTCCACCTGATAAAAGAACAAATAGCAAAAGATAACGATATCAAGATCGAAAACGAAGATATGAAAATCATTGCTATGCAGGCGGCAAGAGCTCAGTTTGCTCAATATGGAATGATGAATCTTCCTGACGAAATGGTTGAGAATTATGCAAATGATATGTTGAAAAACAAAGACAATGCACGCAACCTGCTCGATCGCGCAATGGAAAATAAAATCATCGACGTATTGAAATCAAAACTTGGACTCGAAGAAACAGTAATCTCGCTTGACGAGTTTCGCAAGTTCTTTGAGAAAGAAGAAGCAGCTGAAGCAGAAACAGAAGCGTAAATGAAAAGAAGATAAAAATAACGGACAGGAAGGATAGTGTTTTCTTTCTGTCCGTTTGTCTTTAACATTATAAATAAGGAAAATACATCCATTATTATTCCAGCTTTTCAATTTTTTATTTATAACTTTGTTTATAAGAAATGAGGCTGTGCTATTAGCCTCTTTTTTATGCCTGTACGAGTGGCATGATAATTGTTTATAGTAATAATGGTAAAACATTATTTAATAAAAAAAGAAAATGTTATGAACAATGAATTTAGAAAGTATGCAACGAAGCATCTAGGCTTGAATGGGTTAGCTCTTGATAAATATATCGATATAACAAGCAGTTATATATCACCTACTATTATCGAAGAACGTCAGTTGAATGTTGCTCAGATGGATGTGTTCTCTCGTTTGATGATGGATCGTATTATCTTTTTGGGAACTCAGATCGACGACTATACAGCCAATGTAATACAGGCTCAATTGCTATATCTTGATTCTGCCGACTCGGGCAAAGATATATCTATCTATATAAATTCTCCCGGAGGATCGGTATATGCAGGATATGGTGTTTATGACACTATGCAGTTTATCAACAGCGATGTGTCTACAATCTGTACAGGTATTGCCGCATCTATGGCAGCCGTATTGCTTGTTGCCGGAGAAAAAGGAAAACGCTTTGCGTTGAAGCATTCACGTGTTATGATTCACCAACCGTTGGGAGGTGCTCAGGGACAGGCTTCGGATATCGAGATTACAGCTCGTGAGATTGGTAAGGTGAAAAAAGAACTTTATACTATTATTTCAGACCACTCGGGACAACCATTTGACAAAGTGGCACTAGACTCAGACCGTGACTACTGGATGACTTCGGCTGAGGCTAAAGACTATGGAATGGTAGATGATGTTTTGATGAAAAATAAACAATAATTCAAAAATCAGATTCATTTACTCACAAAAGGATAAATGGCAAAAAAAGATACTAACGGCTATTGCAGTTTCTGTGGCAGAAGCGATAAGGATGTAAATATGCTTATCTCCGGCATGTCGGCTGACATCTGCGATAGCTGTGCTGAACAAGCATATCAGATTGTAAAAGAAAGCGTAGAGGCAAAGAAAACATCTTTGGGTATAGATAAAACACAATTGCCCGACCCAAAGAAGATAAAAGAGTATCTTGACGGATATATTATCGGTCAGGAGAATGCCAAGCGCTACCTGTCTGTGGCTGTTTATAACCACTACAAACGTATACTACAAGGGAAAGAAGATGATATAGAAATAGAAAAGTCGAATATCATTATGGTTGGCCCTACAGGTACAGGAAAAACATTGTTGGCCCGTACTATCGCCAAACTGCTGCATGTCCCTTTTGCTATCGTAGACGCAACCGTGCTTACCGAAGCCGGATACGTAGGCGAAGATATAGAAAGCATTCTTACCCGACTGTTGCAAGCCTCAGACTATGATGTGGCAGCAGCAGAAAGAGGAATTGTCTTTATCGATGAAATTGACAAAATAGCCCGTAAGAGCGACAATCCTTCAATCACCCGTGATGTTAGCGGTGAAGGTGTGCAACAGGGCCTACTTAAATTGCTGGAAGGGTCGATTGTAAACGTTCCGCCTCAGGGAGGACGTAAGCATCCTGACCAGAAGATGATTGCCGTAGATACCAAAAACATATTATTTGTGTGTGGTGGAGCTTTCGACGGTATCGAAAGGAAGATAGCACAACGATTGAATACAATGGTTGTGGGTTATGCTTCATCTAAAAACAACGCACAGGTAGACCGTAACAATCTGCTGCAATATGTAGCACCTCAGGATTTGAAGTCTTTTGGGCTAATCCCTGAGATTATAGGACGTCTGCCTATTTTGACATATCTTGACGCTTTGGATAGGAGTGCTTTGCGCCGGATACTTACCGAGCCGAAAAATTCTATCATTAAGCAGTATGTCAAATTGTTCAAAATGGATGGCGTTGATCTTACCTTCGAAGATGATGTGTATGAGTACATTGTAGATAAGGCAGTGGAATATAAATTGGGAGCAAGAGGATTGAGATCCATAGTCGAAACCATCATGATGGATGCTATGTTTAATATCCCTTCCACAAAGCAAGCTCAACTGCATGTTACTAAAGAGTACGCTGTAGAGCAATTGGAGAACTCACAAGTCGTAAAACTAAGAAATTCATTATAAAGTTTGTTTTTTTGACAAAAAATAGCCTATTTTATATTGGAGAATTAAATTTAGGGGTTTATCTTCGTAATAATTAATAGCCTATTTATATGCCGGATATAGAGGATATATTGACGTGTTCATTGAAAAAGCATTTTGGCTTTGACAATTTTAAAGGTAACCAGAAGGCAATAATTCAAAACTTGCTGGATGGAAAAGATACCTTTGTGTTGATGCCTACGGGTGGCGGAAAGTCGCTCTGCTACCAGCTACCGGCACTCTTGATGGAGGGGACAGCAGTAATTATTTCTCCCCTGATAGCCCTGATGAAAAATCAGGTGGATGCCATGCGCAATTTTAGTGAAGAAGACGGCGTAGCGCACTTCATGAATTCGTCACTAAACAAAGCTGCGATAGAACAAGTAAAAGGTGATATACTTTCGGGAAAGACAAAACTATTATATGTAGCACCCGAATCTCTTACAAAAGAAGAGAATATAGACTTTCTGCGTCAGATAAAAATATCGTTTTATGCTATCGATGAGGCACATTGTATTTCGGAGTGGGGGCACGACTTCCGTCCTGAATACAGACGTATACGTCCCATTGTAAACGAAATAGGCAAGCATCCTATCATTGCACTTACTGCTACGGCAACACCAAAAGTGCAGATGGATATACAGAAGAACCTCGGAATGGTGGAAGCAGATGTGTTTAAATCATCATTCAACAGGGAAAACCTCTATTACGAAGTTCGTTCAAAAACGGATAAAGTAGATAAGGATATAATAAAATACATTAAATCGCAAGGCACAAAATCTGGAATTATATATTGTTTGAGTAGAAAAAAGGTAGAAGAGTTTGCCGAAATATTACAAACAAATAACATCAATGCACTGCCGTACCATGCCGGACTAGACCCAAGTACACGCTCTGCCAATCAGGATGCTTTTCTGATGGAAAAAGTGAATGTAATTGTTGCTACCATTGCATTTGGTATGGGAATTGATAAGCCCGATGTGCGCTATGTGATTCACTACGATATGCCAAAGAGCCTTGAAGGATACTACCAAGAAACCGGTAGGGCCGGACGCGATGGCGGTGAAGGAAGATGTATAGCGTTTTATTCATTCAAAGACTTACAGAAACTGGAGAAATTTATGCAGGGTAAGCCCGTTGCTGAACAGGAAATAGGAAAACAGCTACTCCTTGAGACCGCAGCATACGCCGAAACTGCATTATGCCGGAAGAAAGTACTTCTTCATTATTTTGGAGAAGAATATAAAGAGAAAAATTGTGGGAACTGTGACAATTGTGTAAATCCTAAAAAACAAGTGGAAGCTAAAGATTTATTATTGACGGCTATTGAAGCTGTAATTGCATTAAAAGAAAAGTTTAAAACTGATTACGTTATCAATATCTTGAGAGGTAAAGAAACCTCCGAGATAGAAACGTACGGGCATCAGGATTTAGATGTATTTGGATCAGGTGATGATACCGATGATGAAACATGGAACGCCGTTATACGTCAGGCATTAATAGCCGGGTATTTCGATAAGGATATCGAAAATTACGGCTTACTGAGAGTAACCAAAAAAGGAAAAGATTTCTTGAAAAAACCGGCATCGTTCAAGATTACCACAGCAGACGAAGAAGACTTGTCTGATGATGAGAATATCGATGATGTAGTGGTAAAAGGTGGCGGAGGAGGATCGGCAGTGGATCCGGTTTTGTTTTCTATCATGAAAGATCTTCGCAAGAAGATGGCAAAACACAACAATGTTCCCCCATACGTGATATTTCAAGACCCCTCTCTGGAGGCTATGGCTACAATCTACCCGATAACAATGGAAGAATTGCAAAATATTCCGGGGGTAGGAGCAGGAAAGGCAAAGAGATATGGGACAGAGTTTCTTGAAATAATAAAGAAGCACGTTGAAGAAAACGAAATAGAACGACCTGAAGATTTACGTGTAAAAACAGTAGCAAACAAATCGAAACTAAAAGTAGCCATCGTACAGGCTATCGACCGCAAAGTAGCATTAGACGACTTGGCCGAATCGAAAGGAATTGATTTTGCTGAATTGCTGAGCGAAGTAGAAGCTATCGTATTTTCAGGAACAAAAATAAATATAGATTATTTCCTCAGAGAGGTTATTGATGAAGACCATCTCGACGATATATTTGAATATTTTCAAGAAGCAGAATCGGACGATCTGGAAGCTGCGATTAATGAACTTGGCGAATATTCTGAAGACGAAATACGCCTTGTCAGGATCAAGTTTATCTCCGATATGGCTAACTAAAGAATGAAGAGAAAAGCAATTTTTCCGGGGACATTCGATCCCTTTACAATAGGACATTATTCATTAGTGAAACGATCTCTCGAATTGGTAGATGAGATCGTTATTGCTATTGGAGTGAATGATACCAAGAAAACTTACTTTCCGCTCGACAAGCGCATCAATATGATCCGTTCTTTGTATAAAGACGACAGCCGCATAGTGGTAGGTACTTATGATAGCCTTACTGTGGACTATGCCAAAGAAACAGGATCAAATTTTATAATACGTGGAATCCGTTCTGTAAATGATTTCGAATACGAAAAAACGATTGCCGATATGAACAGAAATATATCGGGAATAGAGACAATCGTACTCTTTACCGAACCGGAACTAACACATATCAGTTCTACTATTGTACGCGAACTGTTGCGATTCGGACACGATGTCAGTCAGTTTATACCTAAAGGGATGAATCTGGACTGAATAGTGATTAGTTAAAAATCAGATGTAATCAGCGTTAACCGCGATTATCCAAAATGTAATTCTAGTATGAAAAGAGTTCTAATGTCGGTTCTCGGTTTTTTTGTCATTGTTTTGGCCGCCTCTGCTCAGTTTAAGATGAGCGAAGGGTCTAAGAAAGTAGCTACAACAATCGCCGTTATCGAGAATATGTATGTAGATAAGGTAGACGACGGCAAGTTGGCTGAAGATGCAGTGAAAGCTTTGTTGGAAAAACTCGACCCTCACTCTACATATATCAGTGCCGATGAGGTAAAAGATATGAACGAGCCGCTGGAAGGTAATTTCGATGGTATAGGTATCTCTTTCAATATGCTTACAGATACACTGTATGTTATCGAAGCGCTTCCGGGAGGGCCATCCGAGAAGGTAGGTCTTAGGGCAGGAGATAAGATTTTGTATGTAGACGATACGCTTATTGCCGGAGTTAAAATGTCTACTAAAGACGTTATGTCTCGTCTTAAAGGCCCGAAAGGAACATCTGTAAACCTAAAAGTACAACGCAAGGGTATAGCTGATTTACTAAGCTTTAAGATTATTCGCGACAAAATTCCGATCTATAGTATCGATGCCACTTACATGGTGGATAAGACTACAGGCTATATACGCATCATAAGATTTGGAGCAACCACTACCGAAGAATTCAGAAAAGCACTCCAAAAGCTTAAAGAAAAAGGAATGGAGAATCTTATTCTCGACCTGGAATATAATGGTGGCGGCTACATGGCTCCCGCTACTGAAATAGCTGATGATTTTCTGGATGCAGGGAAGTTGGTTGTATATACCGAAGGCTTACGCCAGCCGAGAAGAGATGAAGTTTCCACAGCTAAAGGCGCATTCGAGAAAGGACGTCTTGTCGTACTTATCAATGAAGGTTCTGCTTCGGCTAGCGAGATCTTGTCGGGAGCCGTACAGGATTGGGATAGAGGTGTGATTGTAGGTCGTCGCAGTTTCGGGAAAGGGCTTGTTCAACGACAAATACCGCTTCCTGACGAATCGATGATAAGGCTCACTGTTGCCCGTTATTATACCCCTACAGGACGCTCTATACAAAAGCCGTATACAAAGGGAGACATCATGTCATACAATCTGGATGTAATAGAACGCTATAATAAAGGCGAGATGATGCATGCTGATAGTATACATTTTCCTGATTCATTGAAATATACAACTTTGCTGAATCATCGTACGGTATATGGCGGAGGAGGTATCATGCCCGACTATTTTGTGCCTGCCGATACAACTTTTGCATCAGAATATTACCGAAAAATCTGGAACAAAGGCATAACGCTGCGCATAGCTTATAATGAAGTGGATAATCACAGGGCTGAGATTTTACAAAAATATCCTACAGCAACGGACTTTTATAAGCAATACCAAGTTTCGGACGAGATTATGAATAAGCTAATCGCAGCCGGAAAGGATGAAAAAGTGGACTTCGATGAGGATGGATATGAGAAGTCGAAAGAAACACTCAAGCGTCAGATAAAAGCATATATAGCACGTGATGTATATGATACGGAGACGATGGTGAGGGTATTTAACGAAGATAGCGAAACCTTTAAGAAAGCATACGAGATTATACGGAATGAGAAAATGTATAACGGATTGCTCAAAGGTAAATAAGAAATAAAATAAAAAAGAGCTGTATTCAAAATGCAGCTCTTTTGATTAATAGGAATAAAAGAATATATACAGCCTTATGATAACGATTAATATTGAAGAACGTCATTTGATAGAAGAGATTATTTCGAAAAACACGATATGCTATGTTGGTATGGTAGATAAAGAAGGTTTTCCTTACGTTATCCCTATGAATTTTGGTTATCAAGATGATGTTATTTATCTACATTCGGCACAGGAAGGAAAGAGTATCGAATCTCTCCACATAAACCCGAATGTATGTATTACTTTCTGTGGCGAGTCGTCATTAACTTATCAGAATGAAGAGGTAGCCTGTAGTTATCGTATGAAAGGAAGCAGCGTTATTTGTAGGGGCAAGGTCGTATTTGAAGAAGATTATGATAACAAAGTGAAGGCTCTGGACATAATGATGAAAAAATACACAACAAGGGCATTTACTTATTCTAAGCCGGCTGTAAATAATGTAAAGATATGGAAAGTAGAGGTTGATTCTATTTCTTCAAAAGTATTTGGTGTTCCTCATCCAAATTCACGAAACTACAAAGATCAGCTCGAATTTTAGATAAGGTGATTCGTTGCCAGATATTTCCACAATGCGGCAGCGTGCATAGATTGCCTGATCTCATCTTTTTTCAATAGCTCTACCAATTCGTCAATAGATAGCAGGTGAACTGAAATGTCTTCGGTGGCTTCCAAATGCTGTTCCGATATTTTTTCTACATCAGTAGCCAGAAAACAGTAAGTCGTGTTGGTATGCGTACCGGGATTTGCCGAAGTAGTCATAAATAACTCCCATTTTCCATTTCCGTAGCCGGTTTCTTCGAGGAGTTCCCTTCTTGCAGAAACTTCTGCGCTAGGGTCTTCTTCTTCGCATACTCCTGCACATAGCTCCAGTGAGGTGCATTGCAGTCCGTGCCTGTATTGACGTACCATCACAAACCGTTTGTCTTTGGTTATTGCTATGGTGCATACCCAGTCGGGATATTCGTATACATAATAATTTTGAATTTGGTTTCCGTTCGGTAGTTCTACATGGTCTTTGCGTACGGTAAACCAAGGCTCTTGCGAAAGATACTCACTGTTCAATACCTTCCACTTTTTATTATCTGTATCGCTCATTTTTTACTGTTAATACGTTGATGGGATTTTTATTTTTCCAGAACCACTACGTTCATTAAGATGTTTTTAAGAGGCTTGTCTTTTTCGTTGGTTCTTACTTTTTGTATTTTATCCACAACGTCCATTCCTTCTATTACCTCACCGAAAACGGTGTATTCATTGTCCAGAAATGGAGTGCCACCCCTTGTTTTGTAATATTCCCGCTGCTCGTCTGTATACGAAACCTCAGCCTTTCGGGCTTTGGCTTGCTCATCCGCTTGCTTTAGCCAATCAGCACGCATTGCAGATGCAGATATACTATCGCCACTCTTTAGCAATGCTTTCAGATCATCAAGATGTGCCGATTGTATTTCCTTATATATCTTTTGCTTAAAACGTTCGAAACGTTGTTTTTCTATCTCTGATAATTTATCGTCGAAGCATAACTCACCTGTCACTATATAGAACTGAGATGCATCAGAGGCTTTTGTCGGATTTTCGGCATCGCCCCATCGTGCGGCTGCCAGTACTCCTCGTTTGTGGTATAGCTGAGGAAACTTTATTTCGGCAGGGATTGTGTCACCCAGCGTTTTTTCTTCTTTCAATGCTGCAGAATCTGCAATATTTCTTGTTTGAGGATCTCCACCCTGTATCATAAAATCATTGATAACTCGGTGAAACGTAAGGTTTTTATAGAATCCTTCTTCTGCTAGTTTCAGAAAATTATCTCTGTGCCCCGGAGTTTCATTATAGAGCTTAACTTTTATATTGCCATAGCTTGTTTGTATAACGACTATGGGTTCTTTCGGTTTATTATTACACATGGTGAATAAAAAGATTAGACAGGCGATACATATATTTCTCATATCATTTTTCTGTATGAAGTCACACAAAGATAATGTTTTTTTGAGCACTTACTTTGAAATAATAGAAGCTTCGAATCGATATTTCAGAATCTTTTTATAATAGGGCTCTAAGTAATGAATAATAATTGCTTTCGTATTCGCTCTTATTCAATTTTTTACCACAGAGTAAAAAGAGTACCACAGAGTTTCTTACATTCAAAAATTATCAAAATATTCTTGTATGGTTATCATTGGTTTTATTGTATCAAAGCCAAATTTTGCAGCTTGTATCTTCATCTCTTTTTCGGTATTGAATTCCTCTAATTGTCTTGTGTTTAGATTAAAAATATAGAATCTGAGAGCGTTCAGGGACGAAGAGGATTCCGTTTTTGCTAACAGAATATTTCTGTCAAAGGTGAAGTACGTAATATCATGAAGAATAGGCTCGTTTTCATTGTGATCTGCAGCTATGTACTTTATCCCTTTTTCGTCTTGTAAAGTCCCTTTCTCGAGAACATCAATAGCAGTTATCGAATACGGATATATCAGGGGCATACGGAAATAATCGCGAAGTCCCGCGTAAGAGAAATAACTATTTGGTATTATGCTGTCGGTTGGTTGCATCAATTTCAGGCTGTCCATAAAAGGAGTTTCTGTATTTCTTGAAGATAAACTGTTGGTGAATATATCAAGCCCTTCTTCAATTTTATTAGGAACAACTACCCTAATTGTTTCCACAACTTTTACTATTACTATAACAGTACAGATTATAGTTAACATAGAGAATAAAAATGTTAATCCGCAGCCTATGTTCCGATCCTTGTTATGTTTCCATTTGATAATAGTCCATAATATGATTACGAACGTAATGAATCCAAGTAATAGTGCGAGGACAAATAAGAGCCAGCTTTGAGTGATCATAATAAATTTGTTTAGATGTGTAAAAATAACTAAATGCTGTTATATCAGTACTTTTAAATTATAATAAAAATCAATTCGTAAAGTTTGACTTTTATAATTTCACAAATTATACTAGATTTGCACTAATATAAAAGCAGAAATGGTAAAATATAACAGAATCCTCCTAAAACTGAGCGGTGAATCCCTCATGGGAGAACAGCAATATGGCATAGATGTAAACCGACTGAATGAATATGCCACACAAATAAAAGCTGTAGCCGATATGGGTGTACAGATAAGTATTGTTATTGGAGGAGGAAATATTTTTCGAGGTCTGAGCGGAGCTTCCGAAGGATTCGACAGGGTAAAAGGAGACCAGATGGGTATGTTGGCCACTGTGATAAACAGTTTGGCTCTTAGTTCGGCTCTTACTGCAATAGGGCAGAAGTCGAGAGTACTTACAGCCATCAGGATGGAACCGATAGGAGAAATCTACAGCAAATGGAAAGCAATAGAGGCTATGGAAAATAGTGAAGTTGTTATCCTTTCTTGCGGAACAGGCAATCCATTTTTTACAACCGATACAGGTTCTTCACTCAGGGGAATAGAAATAGAAGCCGACGTGATGCTAAAAGGTACACGTGTAGACGGAGTTTATACTGCCGATCCCGAAAAAGACCCTGCAGCCGTTAAGTTTGATTCCATCTCTTACGATGAGGTTTACAAACGCGGACTGAAGGTTATGGATATGACGGCAACAGTGATGTGTAAGGAGAATAATTTGCCTATCGTTGTCTTCGATATGGATACTCCGGGCAATTTAGAGAAGCTAATTAAAGGTGAAAAAATAGGTACATATGTACATGCATAACAGAGAGAAAGTAGTAGTTGAAGATCAGTTGTATAATCAGGCTGTATATTTGATTAGAAAAAGAGAAAATCCCGAAAAGGTGAAGATCTTTCTAATCGAACGAGGGCTTAACGAAGAAGATGCTTATATCTTACTCGACCAGATTATACATCAGGTAGATAAAGAACATATGAAAACAGCACGAAGAAATATCTTTATGGGCTGTTTGGTTTGTGCTGTAGGTGCGTTTATTACCATTACTGCACATACCTTGCTTACTTCTTTACTAATTTTGGCAGGGATAGGGCAGCTTATTATTGGTCTTACCCAATTGCCGAGTAGAGTGTAAGTAGATTTATTTAATCTTAAAATATTGAAAACAAAAAATATATATTTATGGCAGCAGACCTAAAACAAATCGAACAAAAGGCGGAAGCTAAGATGTTGGCCTCTGTAGAGTTTCTGGACGAAACGTTATCTCGTATTCGTGCCGGAAAAGCCAATCCGCACATTCTTGATGGTATAAAACTTGAGTATTACGGATCAATTACCCCGCTAAGTGGTGTGGCGGCTATCAATACACCTGATGCTAGAACGATCATCGTTCAACCTTGGGAAAAACAAATGTTGAAAGAGGTGGAAAAAGCCATCCTGAACTCTGATGTAGGTATCACACCCGATAATAACGGCGAAGTGATACGTCTTTCTATACCTCCGTTGACAGAAGAACGTCGTAAGCTCTTGGTGAAACAAGCCAAGCAGGAGGCCGAAGACGCTAAAGTAAGCGTGCGTAACGCTCGTCGTGATGCAATTGATACGATCAAAAAATCAGTGAAAGAAGGCTTGGCAGAAGACGTAGCCAAAGATGGTGAAAACGAAATGCAAAAGCTTCATGATAAGTATATCAAAAAGATAGACGATCTGTTTGCTCTTAAAGAAAAAGAGATTTTAACTGTATAACGAAATATACTGAAAATAGAATATGCCAATATGCTGATCGCTTTACAGTATCGGCACATTGGCACATTTGCATTTTAAAGGATTGATTGATGGATGGTCTTGTAATAAAAAATACGGGTAGTTGGTATTTGGTTCGTACCGATGAAGGTAGCGACGTCGAATGTAAGGTAAAAGGAAACTTTCGCCTCAAAGATATACGTAGCACCAATCCCATTGCTGTAGGAGACAGAGTAACCATTGTTCCAAACAATGAGGGTACTGCTCTGATAACGCAGATCGAAGACCGTAGGAATTATATTATACGCCGTTCGTCTAATTTATCGAAGCAATCGCACATTTTGGCAGCGAATATCGACCTGTGTTTTTTGATTGTAACGATCAATCATCCGGTAACTTCTACTGTTTTTATTGACCGCTTCTTGGCTGCAGCCGAAGCGTATCGTGTGCCGGTAAATCTTATTTTCAACAAGACAGACCTATATGCAGAAGAGGAGATAGAATACATGGATGCTTTGATTAGTCTTTATGATTATATTGGCTACCCAAGCATCAAAATATCAGCTTTACATAACACTGGTTTAGAGATTCTACAAGAGAAGATAAAGAACAAAATTACCTTATTTTCGGGTCACTCAGGCGTCGGAAAGTCTACACTTATCAATGCGCTTGTACCTGATGTTCATCTGAAGACAGGTGCAATATCCGGTTATCATGGCAAAGGAATGCATACAACCACTTTTTCGGAAATGATAGAACTGCCACAGGGAGGATTTATAATAGATACTCCCGGTATCAAAGGCTTTGGTACTGTGGATATGGAGAAAAATGAAATATTTCACTTCTTTCCCGAGATATTTAAGGCGTCTAAAGATTGTCGTTACAATAATTGTATTCATATCAATGAACCCGGATGTGCAGTGCGTGAAGCTGTAGAAAATCATTATATAAGCGAGAGCCGCTACAAGTCATACATGAGTATGATGCAAGAGGACATTGAAGAAAAGTATAGAAAATAGATATGAGGTGGAGGTTTGATCGATCGTCATTCTTGATCTCTATTGTTATTTTTTTTATAGAAGTCCTTATCGCTAAATTTGTAGATGATGCTTTTATTCGTCCTTATGGCGGTGATATCTTAGTAGTTATATTGATCTATTATTTTGTAAAGTCATTTCTCCAAGTAAAACCCTTCTATTTGGCGCTGGGTGTACTTCTTTTTGCCTATATGGTAGAGGTCGGGCAATACTTCAAGATGGTAGAGGTGCTGGGACTTCAAGATCATAAAGTGATGAAGATCGTTTTAGGAACATCATTTTCTTGAATCGATATTTTATGCTATACTGTTGGAGCTATTATTTGTTATCTTATCGATAGAAAAGAAAAATAGATATCCGATAATAACACAAATGACATCTTTACAATCATTCATACAAGAGCTTTTTTAAGAAAATATCAGAGAGTGAATGTAAGTCATTCGAATTATTTGATAAAAAAAGAGCTTGAGTTTAAATTTGTTATAACTTTGAAAAAAATGTATATTATTTGCGTATGGATGTAGCAGCGCAAGCAACAGATCATCTTATCCTTCTTTTCCAGATACTTTATGTGGTTACAGCGTTGGGTGCGATGGTTGTGATTATCTCGGAGAACAGGAACCCCTTGAAAACGATTTCTTGGGTGCTTATTCTATTGTTGCTTCCTTTGGTAGGTCTTATCATATACTATTTCTTTGGCGAAGATAATCGCAAGCAGCGTCTGATATCCCATAAGATGTACAAGAAGCTTAATCGTCGGTCTATTGGTAGGCGGGAGTTGTTAGAGACGTTGAATCCGCCTGTCGAGTATAAAGGGTTAGTAAACTTGTTAAACCGCCTGAAGGGTACACCCTTATATGGAGGTAGTAGTGTTACTTTTTATTCTTCAGGACCCGATAAGTTTGAGGCTTTGTTTGAGGAGCTTGAGAAAGCGGAAAAGCATATACATATTCAATACTACATCTTCTTAGATGATGAGATAGGGTGCAAAACCCGAGATATCCTGCTTCGTAAAGCAGCGGAGGGTGTTGAAGTGCGTCTTATTTATGACGATGTTGGTTCTTGGAAAGCAAAGCGTAGATTCTTTAAAGATATGCAAGCGGGAGGTGTTGAAGTTCAACCTTTCTTGAAGGTGGCATTCAAATTTTTGACAAGCAGAGTGAATTATCGAAATCACAGAAAAATTGTAGTTGTTGATGGCAAAGTCGGTTTTGTTGGAGGTATGAATGTTGCAGATCGATATATCAACGGTGTAGGAAGTGGAATTTGGCGTGACAGCCATGTTAAAATAGAAGGCAAGGCTGTGGCAGGATTACAGACATCTTTTCTTATCGACTGGTATTCGTCTCGTAAAGAATTTCTAGCATCAGATACTTATTATCCGATACTCGACACAGAGGGAGATAATATGATTCAGCTGGTTACAAGTGGACCTGTAGGCCAATTTAAAGATATACATTTAGGTATTCTGCAAGCTATTTCCAATGCCAAAGAAAGTGTTTATATACAGACCCCTTATTTTATTCCTACCGACTCATTGATGCAGGTTATACAAATGGCAGCAATGCGTGGTGTGGATGTGCGCTTGATGTTGCCTCGCCATTCAGATACCACATTTGTGCATATTGCATCCATGTCTTTCCTGAAGGAAGTTTTGGATGCCAAAGTGAATGTCTATTTTTTCGAAGCCGGATTTCTTCACTCCAAGCTAATGACGGTAGACAACTCTCTTACTATAACAGGTTCGGCTAATATGGATATGCGTAGCTTTGAACATAATTTCGAAATTGATGCTTTTATATATAGCGAAGAGACTTGTCGTAGAGCCCAAGAAATATTCTTGAAGGACATGGAGTGCTCTACACAGTTGCTTGTCGAAGAATGGGACCAAAGGTCACGGATTGAAAAATTTAAAGAGTCTGTCATGCGCTTATTCTCTCCATTATTATAATAGCAAAGGTTATATAACAGATATAACTATATTATAGTCAAGAGTATTGTTGCGATACCTGCCGATCGGAAGAATTGGAGTGTATGATAAATAAAATAGTTAAAAAAAAGTTTTTTGCAAATTTCAGGATTAGAGACTTATATGCAATAAAATGAGAGAAAATCAATGTGTAATCTCTAATTTAAAGACTTTTTTATTTGTTTTAGTTAAAAAAAATATATCTTTGTTGCTTCAACTGATTGTTCGCGTTAGTTAAAAGATGCAATAATCAGGGAAGGTTAAGTATAAAATTGATCATTAACATAAATCTTAATAAAGATTTTTTATTAAGTGAACTATATGGGTAAAGTAGCACTCATCACAGGCGTTACAGGACAAGATGGAGCTTATTTGTCAGAATACTTGATAAAAAAAGGCTATACAGTACATGGACTCAAAAGAAGATCTTCCATGTTTAACACAGATCGTATAGACCATTTATATCAAGATCCTCATCTTGAAGATAGAAATATGATTCTTCATTATGGCGATATGACTGATAGCATGAATCTGACACGACTTATCGGCGATGTACAGCCCGATGAAATATATAATCTTGCGGCAATGAGCCATGTTAAGGTTAGTTTTGATATCCCTGAATATACAGCAAATGCAGACGGAATAGGTACTCTTCGTATATTAGAGGCTGTTCGACTTCTTAATTTGGTGAAAAAAACTAGGATATATCAGGCTTCAACATCCGAACTTTATGGTTTGGTGCAAGAGATACCTCAAAAAGAAACAACTCCATTTTATCCGAGGAGTCCATATGCTGTTGCTAAAATGTACGCATATTGGATTACGGTTAATTATAGAGAGGCATACGGTATGCATGCCAGCAATGGTATCTTGTTCAATCATGAATCACCATTGAGGGGTGAAACGTTTGTTACAAGAAAGGTGACACGTGCAGTTGCACGTATAGTCTTAGGGCTTCAAGATAAGGTTTATATGGGAAATCTTTCCAGTAAACGAGATTGGGGACATGCCAAAGATTATATTAAGGCTATGTATCTTATACTTCAACAAGATACGCCTGATGATTATGTTATCTCTACAGGCGTCACAACCACTATTCGTGACTTTATCAAAATGTCATTTATAGAGGTCGGGGTAGATGTTGAATTTAGAGGTGAAGATGAAAAGGAAGAAGGCTATATTGTAGGTGTTGATGAGAATAAATTTTCTAAAATAGTTGGGGCCGAATATCTCGAAGGCTTCATAAAGCGGATAGGACAATCTGTTGTAGGTGTAGATCCTGCATACTTTCGTCCGACCGAAGTTGATATTCTCATTGGTGATAATACAAAAGCCAGAACTAAATTAGGCTGGGAGCCTACATACGATCTTAAAGCTTTATGTCAGGATATGGTTGTTCATGATGTTGAGCTGATGAAGAAAGAAGAATACCTCAAAAACGGAGGATATAGAATTATGAATTACTTTGAATAAAAGTAAGAAAATATAGATGATAGAAAAGAATGCTAAAATATATGTAGCCGGCCATAGAGGCTTGGTTGGTTCTGCAATTCTTAAAAGTCTTGTAAATAAAGGATACACAAATTTTGTCTTAAGAACGCATCAAGAATTAGATCTTACAGATCAAAAGGCTGTATCCGAATTTTTTGCAAAGGAAAAACCTGAATATGTTTTTTTAGCAGCGGCTAAAGTAGGAGGTATTGTCGCCAATAACACATATCGCGGGCAATTCATTTATGAAAATTTGATGATCCAGAACAATGTAATTCATCAATCATATCTGAATAATGTTAAAAAATTAGTATTTTTAGGAAGTTCCTGTATTTATCCCAAAGAAGCTCCTCAGCCAATGACGGAAAATACACTGTTGACAGGCCCTTTGGAATACACAAATGAACCGTATGCAATAGCCAAAATTGCCGGGTTGAAAATGTGTGAGAGCTATAATATACAGTATGGAACAAATTTTATAGCAGTAATGCCAACAAACCTATATGGTTTGAATGATAATTTTAATCTTGAAACATCCCATGTATTGCCAGCGATTCTAAGAAAAGTACATTTGGGGAAATGCTTAGAAAATAATGCCTGGGATATTATAGAGCAGGACTTGAATGTTAGGCCAATAGAGGGAGTGTCCGGAAGCTCGTCTAAAACAGAAATACTGGAAATATTAGCTAAGTATGGTATAAAAAAAGTTGGAGACGTTGTTCAGGTTGAACTTTGGGGGTCTGGAAAACCAATGAGAGAATTTCTGTGGAGTCAGGAAATGGGCGATGCCACTGTTTTTGTGATGGAGTCTGTAAACTTTTTCGACTTAGTTGATGTTATACATGGAAGGGAGATAAAGAACACACACATTAATATTGGAACAGGTATTGAAATATCGATAAAAGATGTTGCAAACCTTGTGAAAGAAATAGTCGAATTCTCCGGAAGTTTGTGGTTTAATACAGATAAGCCAGATGGAACGATGAGAAAATTATCAGATGTATCAAAACTTAATTCTTTGGGCTGGCAACATCAAGTTGAAATACAAGATGGCTTGAAGTTGATGTATGCTTGGTATACTGAGTATAATATATTAAATTAAAAAAAGAGTGTTTAATTATAATTTAAAAGATTGATTATGAAAAAAGTAAGTTTACTTTTAGTTTTAGTTTTTGCGGCTATGGCTATTTCTGCTCAAGATAGCGGATTTAGTACTAAAGCTGGTCGCAATGCAACTTTTGCGCGTAACGGTTTTTGGGATAACTGGTTCGTAGGAATTGGTGGTGGAGCAACAATGTATCTTAATGATAACGCAAATGATGCTAAATTCACTAACCGCCTTAACCTAGCTCCAACTGTTTTCGTAGGTAAATGGTATAATCCTTATTTCGGAGCACGTTTGAAATTTAATGGTGGTGGTTACCACACATTTCAAAATGATGCAAAGGTGATGAATCATCCTCATTATTTAGGTGCTAACGTTGACCTGTTATTTAATGTTTCTAACTATTTAGGACATTATAACGAAAATCGCTTCTACAGCTTTATACCTTATGTTGGTATAGGATTTGTTCATGGATTTGACGAAGATTGGAAATCTATCAAGAACAACTCTGCTACATGGAATGCCGGTATTATCAACAATTTCCGTCTGTCTAACAGAGCTTCTCTATTCGTAGAAATAGCTGGAAATATGGTTCAAGAGTCTTTCGACCGTATGGGTGGTGGAGATTTCGAATGGGATGGCATGCTATCTGCATTCGTAGGATTTAACTTCAAAATCGGTAAAAGAAATGACTTCTCTGAAGCGTTGTTGATGGATCAAGGTCTTCTTGATGAACTAAACGGTCAAATCAACAAATTGCGTCAAGAGAATGAAGCTTTGAAAAACAGAAAAGTTGAAGCTCCAAAATGTCCGGATTGTCCAAAATGTCCAGAAGTTAAACCAGCTGAGGTTAAAAACTTTGTTTCTAACGTAGTATTCTTCCGTCTTGGTAGTGCAGTTATTGACAAAAACCAAGAAGTTAGCATCTACAACACAGCTAAATATCTACAAGATAATCCTAGCAAAAATGTTAAGATCGTAGGTTATGCTGATAAGAAAACTGGTACAGCTTCTATCAACATGAAACTTTCTGAAAAACGTGCTAAGAATGTTGCTAATGCGTTGATCAACAAATACAACATCAACAGCAACCGCGTTAAAGTTGAATGGAAAGGTGACACAGAACAACCATATGCAGAAAATGCATGGAACCGTGTTGCTATCTTCTTTGCTGAATAATTTCGGCTAACGAAAATATAAGAATAGAAAAGAGTGGAGTATATCTCCACTCTTTTTTTTTGTTTCGTATTGATGCAATACTCGATAAAAGAACGATTTTAGATAATGATATGCTTAAGATATGCTGGCTGATTTGATATTGCCATATATTCTCTACCCTAAGCAAGTATAGAGCATTTGTTAAACTTTGTCGGTGTGCTAAAATGTGTTATTAAAAGATAAAGCTGGAAGCTACCTAGCAGCTTCCAGCTTTATTCTATTTCGTATTAACTTATTCTTATTCCTATTTTATCAGATTTTCTTTAATACGAGTTTTCTCTTTATTGCTGAATTTATTTCTGAGAAAAAGGATTTGATTTCGTTGTAGCTCGATTTGTCATACCTTCCTGTAAAAATATCTATATTCTGTATATATGTAATTTTATGATCTTCCACCTTGCATTGTGTCTTTAGCTTCCCAAATGGAGTCTCTATCAAGATGTCTTTAGGTAATGACTCAATAGTATATGTCTCAGGAATATTGAATGTGATAGAATCGCAATCAGAATATCCGTCTTCTATTACGATATCCTGTTTCCGTGTAGAAGATGTAAATATATTATAATTACCTTTTCTCAAAGGGCATACAGATGCAAATAATCGGGTTCCCGTTTTGTTCACAAAGTCTTCAGCTTCGAAATTCGCAGACAATGTACATGATGGTAGCGACGATCTGTATTCAGAGACTTCGATCTGTGAAATCTTTACTTTTGGCATATTCATATTCGCATTGATGTAGTTCATCTCTTTTTCTCTGTCTTTAGATGTCATCCAATAAGAAAACTTGTAGTACAAATGTAAATGTTCTGTAAACTGCATTTTGCCTTTAGCCATTCCGTTTTCGGATATATCTATATCTAGCTTTGATACCTGATAATTTTGATCGTCTTTATATTCGGGTAAACGGCACATTTTGCCTCCTTCATTCGTTATAATAAGGCTATTATGGCCTGCAATTTTATCATGTATATATCCAAAGGGGAGCGTCTGGCTTGTACATTCCAGCCAAATACTATCGTTCTTGAGTGGGACTAGTAGAATAACATGGTCAAACTGATTGAAATTAGGAAAGTCTGGTAATATATCCTTTTCTCTCGTACTTACTATGCTGTAATTGGAAGGTATATCAACGGCTTTTAGCATGGCCATCATTAAATTGGTTAAGCCCTTACAGTCGCCAAATCCACTTTTACTTACAGATGTTGCATCGATAGGTTGATAGCCTCCTATACCCAATTGTATGCTGACATATCTTGTGTTATTCTGTAGATATTGATAAAGAATCGCCACCTTTTCTCTATCGTTTTTTGCATCTTTTGTGAGATCTTTGATTTTAATCACAAAATCGGCAGGAAGAATATCTTTCCCTGTTAACAAGCTTGATATCCATTTGCCGTGATTTTCCCAGTTTGACAAATTGCCACAGGTTGAATCGTAGCAGAAATCATTCGGCATTAACAATACTCTTGGTACTATTTCGCGGAATGGAGGAGCATACGGTTCCCTGTCGATCGCTTTTATGTTTTCGAGTGATAGCGAATATATATGCTTATTGCCTACAGTTTCATCTTTGATATTACAAGAATAATTAGTATGGTAGCGAAGATTCATTCCTATCGGGAGTTCAATCTTATAGCTAGCTTGTTTTAGAGATAACAGACTTCCATTGATTGGTGCGAAAGCTGGATAGTATAAAATACCATTCTTCCATTTTTCCTGATAGGTATACTCTATAGTATAAGGGTATGTAGGGTTCTTATATTCATAGAACATAGAGTAGTCGTCGGTACTTAAATGTTCAGATAAGGATGAAGATATCAAGTCTTTTTTTCCTATTTTCTTGACTACAGTCCCCGACATGTTTTTTATTACACCCGAGAAATCCTTCAATTCCCTGAATTTATCATACGTTTCGTTGAAGTAACCATATTCCTCTCCCTGTTCATTTAGGATAGTTATTACCTTACTCACTGACAGTGTTGCATTATTCAAATCAGTTTGACTAAATACTGCAGAATAATTATCTACGATGGCACATGCGTTCTCTCGCAAACTATCAACCTTTTGTATAACAAATTGCCCATAGGCTTGCGTTTGGGATAGGATAAATAAGAGAACACATGCAAATATATATCTGATATTCATATTGAGACAAGCATTTTAAATTGCAGAGGCCTTTTTCAAAACGATCTGCTCGCTGTTTTTAGCTACAATTTTAGCATAAAAGTCTTTTAATGACTCGTACTCTTCAGGTAAGAACGTTAATTTCTTTAATTGGAATTGATAATGCAATTTAATTGCATTTCCGGCCTGAGCCAGACGATATGTCAAAACGATATCGTTATCATTTAATACTAATTTAGCAGCCTGCGGCAACTCGTCGACTACATATCCTTCAGGTATTTCTATATCTACAACTTGGAGGTAATTTGTCAAATAATCGAACTCTACAGGGTATTCCCTTTTCTCCCTTTGAAAAGGATTTTCGGCAATATGTTTTTCCATCATTGGATTGATGTATAAGAAATCATCCCCTAAGCTGGCGTCCGCAACCTGTGTATATTCCATCTTTATAGGAGCTGAAGTATCATCTATAGCTGAAACTGAAAAACTGTCGATCTTACAATTTGTCTTCTTTGCTAATGATTCGATGAAGTCTTCTTTATTCTTGTGATTGTAATAAGATACTTTCAAGTCATAGGCTGCATTACCTTTTCTGGTATCTGTTATAGTTCCTATATATTTGGAGTCATTGAATATGAATTTTGCTGTTTTTAATGCAGAGCCATTCGAAACGTTGCTAAGATTAACCCATCTGCCGCCACTCTCACTCATTATACGTGCTTGAGGGACCATGCACTTTTCAGGCAGTAAGTTCCAGTCTCCATACTTAGCAGACGCATCGGTATAGTACATAAGTGAATCTATCTTCAGTGCTGTAATTACATAATTAAATGCCGTTATACTAGGATGGGATATTGGCAATCTTCCGTTTGTTCTGGTACTGAGTATAACAGGGTATGCGTCGAATCCTCCTGCTTTTAGAGCATTTATGAGTAAAAAGTTTACATCAGCACTGCTGCCTATGCCATCTTTAAGAGCATCTTTTAGATTACCCGGAACGATAGCTCTCTTATCATTCCATTTTACCCGATATTTAACCATATCTTGTATTTCTTTTGCCCGTTTAAGGGTCGTCTCTCCTTTAGCTATTTCTTCTTTAAACAGATCGGCCTTTTTCATGTTGCTTCCAAGTGAGCTCGAAAGGATATCTTTGTCTATAGTTTCCCATGAGTTAGACATGTTTTTTGTCATACTATACGGCATTTGTATACTTTTTAGCTCAAAGGATACTTGTGTTATATAATCATTTATCGTCCATAGATATGCTTCTTTTTTCATTGCCGGAATATTGAAGCCTTCGCTTTTTAGCGTTTCGGCATTACATCTTACGGTCGTTGCTTGTAAACGTCCATAGTCGTCTTTATATCTTATATGGAAAGATTCATTGTCCGGCTCTTTAACGGAGTTTAATTTGGCATATCCCTGATAGTTGATGTTGTATCGGAAGTATTCCGGAATTTTAGCCTCAAAGTTCACATAAGCAATAGGGATAGACTCTTGAAATCGGAAGTCTCTTAAGTTGTAATAGTAGTCTGATACGATTGTATATTTATACTCGATCACAGATCCTACTTTTGCCGCAGGCATAGAGAATTTCTTTACTTTCAATGTGTTGTCAATATCCTCGTCGGTAATGAATTCCTTCGCAAGTTTTGTTTTTGTAATTTTTCCATCTTCAAGATTGTATGTTGTACCCGATAGGCCATTAATTTGCTCTTTCGTTGATCTATTGGTCTCATAGTATGATATTTCTTGGTTACACCAATCAAGACCTTCTGTCTTCAAGATTTTTATTTTAACTTGTATGGCGTATTCAAACTGAAATCCATACAGTTCGCTAAAGATAAACCTTAAGTCCCCTTTTTTGAGTAGGATAACTGCCGAGGCTGTTGTGTCCTCCGGATATACGGTCATATTCAGTTCATCCATAGTTGCATTGCCATACTTAGACTGGGAATGACTTTCCTGAACCTGAAACAGAAAAATAAAACATAGCATTATAGCTAATAAGTAAGTTGTCTTCATTGTTTGGTTATTGAGATGTTGATAGATCATAAATTATGTAAATGTATGAAATAAAATATTAATTATGTTAAAAGATAGCTATGTCTTATAACATTTTTTTTGTTTATGGAAAACTGTCTGATATTGTCTCTATATCTATCTTTGCGTATTACTCTCCGTGGCAATCTCTGTGTGTATAGCACAATTGGGGCTGTTGGTTTAAATAAATCATTTTCGCAAATGAAAACTTGCATCTAAAATAGATCTAAAATAGTCTTAAATGTTAAAAAATTATTTCTTAAATTGATGTTATTCTTTTCACAATAATAATGTTTTTTTATAAAGACAATATTGCAAACTGCACTTGACAAAATGCTGCATTTTGGCTTCTGATGCCATTTGTTTATTGACTTATTGATAAAATATATGAGTCATTTTGTTCTTTTTTGAGAAATAAATAGAGTATCTTTGTAATCTGTAAAAACAAAGTGTGTTAAAATTAAGGATATGAATTCAAGTATATATGATTTTATACCTATTCTGATGCAAATCGCGTTTTCTGCGATATTTGTATTTGCTACGGTATTTATTTCTAAGATGTTAGGTCCAAGTCGTAGGAGTGCACGGAAAAATGCAAATTTCGAGTGCGGTCTCGATCCTATAGGCGATGCTCGTTCTCCGTTCCCTGTTAAATATTTCCTTGTTGCGATCTTGTTTGTCCTTTTCGACATCGAGATCATTTTTATGTACCCATGGGCTGTAAACTTTAAAGAGCTTAGTTGGGAAGGATTTGGTAAGATGGGAATCTTTATCGGAATTATTGTGGTAGGTTTCTTGTACGAAGCTAAACGTAAGGCTTTGGATTGGGAGAGATAAAAATTTTACAAGTATGAGCAATTCTTCTAATATAAATGTAGTGCCTGCTCCGGATGGATATAGGGGGCATGGATTTTTTGCTACAAAATTTGACTACGTCATAGGTTTGGCTCGTGCCAATTCCCTATGGCCTTTGCCATTTGCTACATCCTGTTGCGGGATTGAGTTTATGGCTACAATGGCTGCTACTTACGATATGGGACGTTTTGGGGCAGAGCGTAACAGCTTTTCGCCACGTCAGGCAGATATGTTAATGGTAATGGGGACTATTTCTAAAAAGATGGCTCCTATCCTTCGCCATGTATATGAACAAATGGCCGAACCTAAATGGGTAATTGCAGTAGGTGCATGTGCTTCGTCGGGAGGTATCTTCGATACATACTCGGTTTTGCAAGGTATCGATAAGGTAATTCCGGTAGATGTGTATGTTCCCGGATGCCCTCCACGTCCTGAACAGATATTGGATGGCGTAATGCAATTGCAGGAGTTAGTAAAACATGAATCTATTCTTCGTAGAGGCTCGGAAAGATATCAGGAGCTTCTGGAATCATATAAATTTGAATAATGGCTCTCGATACTACAGTTATTGAAAATAAGATGAGCGAGAAATTCGGAACCGAAGTGATGAATTTCAGAATGGAACGGGATATTTTTACTTTCGAAGCTGCTCCGGCGGTAATCAAAGAAGTAATCCGTTTTATGAAAGATGATGAAACTCTGCGTTTCAACTTCTTGACAGACTTATGTGGGGTGCATTATCCTGATAATGACAAGAAGGCTCAGTTTGCTGTTGTTTATTTGCTTCACAACTGGATCGACAATGTGCGTGTACGAGTGAAAACGTTTCTTGATGGAGACAGGCCGTATGTTGAATCTGTAGTGGACGTTTTTGCCGCAGCCAATTGGATGGAACGCGAGACTTATGATTTCTACGGGGTAATTTTCAAAGGGCATCCCAATCTTAAGCGTATACTTAATGATGAGGGAATGGTGTCGTTTCCGATGCGTAAAGATCATCCGCTTGAGGATGCCGGGCGCACGGATAAAGATGACCGCTTCTTTGGTAGGACTCCCAATAATTATGAACAAACTAAATAGCAAAGTAAGGAAATGTCAGATCAACTAATAAATCCGGAACATCGCTTTGCGAAAATGATAAAAGAACAAGCCTTTGGGGATGATAAAGAGTTGTCCGTTCTTAACTTCGGGCCAACTCACCCTTCTACCCATGGTGTGTTTCAAAATATATTGCTGATGGATGGCGAGCGCATTCTGGATGCGGATACCACTATCGGTTATATTCACCGTGCATTTGAGAAGATTGCAGAACACCGCACTTTCTATCAGATTACAACCCTGACCGATCGTCTTAACTATTGTTCTGCCCCTCTCAATAATATGGCATGGTGGATGACTGTAGAAAAGTCACTTGGCGTAGAAGTTCCTAAACGTGCGCAATATATGCGTGTTATCGTGATGGAACTGGCACGTATTACCGATCACCTGATATGTAACTCTATCTTGGGGGTCGACCTTGGTGCATATACTCCTTTCTTGTATGTAATGCAATACAGGGAGTTGGCATACGAGATTTATGAAGAAATATGTGGTGCACGTTTGACTACAAACATGGGGCGTATAGGTGGATTCGAAAGAGACTGGAGCGAAGCTGCATGGCGTAAGTTAGACGAGTTTATCGAAGGCTTCCCTAAAGCATGGGATCAGTTGGAGAGACTGTTTATCCGCAACCGTATCTTTATGGATCGTATCGTTGGTGTAGGTGCTATATCAGCCGAAAAGGCTATAAACTATGGGTTTACAGGACCTAACCTGCGTGCTGCCGGAGTCGATTACGACGTGCGTGTAGCGAATCCATATAGTTCATACCAAGATTTTGATTTTAAAGTACCTGTAGGCTCATCCGGCGATACATACGATCGTTGGTGTGTACGTGCAGCAGAGATAAAAGAAAGCTTGAGCATAATTCGTCAGGCTCGCGATAATATGCCTGATGGTAGCTTCCATGCAGATGTACCAGACTATTACCTTCCTCCAAAAGAAGAAGTATATACACAGATGGAGCAGCTTATCCAACACTTCAAGATTGTGATGGGTGAAGTTCCTGTTCCTATAGCAGAAGTATATCACGCCGTAGAAGGTGCTAATGGAGAACTGGGTATTTATCTTATTACCGATGGTTCACGAGCTCCTTTCAGGGTGCACTTCCGCAGACCGTGTTTTATCTATTATCAGGCGTTCCCTGAAATGATAAAAGGCGGGATGTTTTCGGATGCTGTTGCCACGCTTTCAAGTATTAATGTTATTGCCGGAGAATTAGATGCATAATCATGTCAATGGAAACTAAAGAATATACACAAGTAATAAATATGTCGGAGAGCCTGATGGCCCGTATCAATGAATTGTTGAGCCATTACCCTGCCGATAAAAAGAAATCTGCTTTACTACCCGTGCTTCATGCCGTACAGGATGCTCATGACAATTGGCTGAGCCTCGAACTGATGGATAAAGTAGCCGAGATATTGGAGATTACACCTATCGAAGTTTATGAAGTAGTAACATTTTATTCGATGTTCAATCAGAAACCGATAGCTAAATATATGTTTGAGTTTTGCCGTACCGCTTGTTGTGGCTTGCGTGGTGGCGAAAACTTAATGGAATATACCTGTCAGAAACTGGGTGTTAAACCCGGTGAAATAACACCTGACGGGATGTTCAGTGTAGTAGGGGTAGAGTGCCTTGGAGCATGTGGCTACGGTCCTATGCTTCAGTTGGGAGACAACTATCATGAAAATCTTAACAAAGAAAAGATTGATACACTGATCGAAGATTGTAAACAAGGAAAAGTAAACCTATATTAATTGCGATGGCTAGAAAAATATTATTAGAGAAATTAGATATTCCGGGAATAGCGGAATACGAAGTTTATCGCAAGAATGGCGGATATGCGTCTGTGGAGAAAGCGCTGAAAACTATGACCCCCGATGAGGTTGTAGAAGAAGTGAAGACCTCAGGGGTAAGAGGCCGTGGAGGTGCAGGTTTCCCGATGGGGCTCAAGTGGAGCTTTATCGATAAGAAGTCCGGCAAGCCTCGCCACTTGGTTGTAAATGCCGATGAATCGGAACCCGGTACATTCAAAGACCGCTTCTTGATGCATCATATTCCGCATTTGCTAATCGAAGGTGCTATTGTTTCCAGTTACGCATTAGAAGCTAATTTATCATATATCTATATCCGCGGCGAATATATGTGGATATTCAAGATATTAGAAAAAGCAATAAAGGAAGCTTATGCCAATGGTTGGCTGGGCAAAAATATATTGGGTACAGGCTATAATCTCGACTTGTATGTACATTGCGGAGCAGGAGCATATATTTGCGGAGAAGAAACAGCCCTGATAGAATCACTCGAAGGTAAGCGTGGTAATCCGCGTATCAAACCGCCATTCCCTGCTGTTAGCGGGTTGTGGGGTGAGCCTACAGTGGTGAACAATGTGGAGTCTATTTCTACTGTTTCGTGGATTATAAACAATGGCGGTGCTGAATATGCTAAAATTGGTGTAGGAAAATCTACAGGAACCAAGCTGATGTCAGCTTCGGGTCATATTAAGAATCCCGGTGTGTATGAAATAGAATTAGGTTTGACTGTCGATGAATTTTTCAATTCAGACGAATATTGCGGTGGTATGCTAGACGATCGTCCGCTAAAGGCTGTAATACCCGGCGGGTGTTCGGTTCCGATCTTACCTCCTCAATATATATTTAAAACAGCAAATGGTGAAGATCGTTTGATCAGCTATGAATCACTGGCTGACGGTGGTTTCGTAACCGGCTCTTCTCTCGGATCGGGAGGTTTCATCGTGTACAATGATACAGCATGTATCGTTCGTAATACATGGAATTTTTCTCGTTTCTTCCATCACGAAAGCTGTGGGCAATGTTCTCCGTGTCGTGAAGGTACAGGATGGATGGATAAAATACTTCATCGCATCGAAACAGGACAGGGTAGAGAAGAAGACATCGACCTGCTATGGAGCATACAAAGTAAGATTGAAGGCAATACGATTTGTCCTCTCGGTGATGCGGCATCATGGCCGGTTGCAGCAGCAATACGCCATTTCCGCGAAGAGTTCGAATACCATGTACGCTTCCCTGAAAAGATAAAAAATAGAGATCATTTTGTAGACGAGCCTATGGAAAAAGTTCGTCACCTTTTGAAGTAAAGCAATATGAAAATTACAATAGATGGACATGTTTTAGACGTCGAACCTGGAACCACAGTGTTGCAGGCGGCACGTATGATAGGCGGAGCCAGTGTTCCTCCTACAATGTGCTATTACTCTAAGCTGGAAGACTGCGGCGGCAAATGTCGTTGTTGCTTGGTGGAGGTAAACAAAGGTAGCGAAAGAGACCCTCGTCCTATGCCTAAGCTTCAGCCGTCATGCGTAACAGCTGTTCAGGACGGTATGGAAGTGAAAAGCGCTACATCCGAAAGAGCTCTGGAGGCACGAAAGGCTGTAACCGAATTTTTGTTGATCAACCATCCTCTCGACTGTCCGGTATGCGATCAGGCGGGAGAGTGCGATTTGCAGAACCTTGCTTATGGTAATAATAACTTCAAGTCGCGTTATATAGAAGAAAAAAGAACATTCGAACCCGAAAATATAGGACCATACATACAGTTGCACATGAATCGTTGTATTCTTTGCTACCGTTGTGTAAAACTGGCTGATCAATTAACGCCTGAACGTGTTCATGGAGTAGTGGGAAGGGGAGATCATGCTCAGATTTCCACATATATAGAACGTGCGATCGATAACGATTTCTCGGGTAATGTGATCGATGTTTGTCCTGTAGGAGCTCTTACCGATAAAACATTCCGATTCAAGTCTCGTGTTTGGTTCAACAAACCGTTTAATGCACATCGTCATTGTACTAAATGTTCGGGGAAAGTAGTGCTATGGATGTTTGGCGACAAAGTTCAACGTGTGACAGCCCGCAAAGACGAATGGCACGAAGTTGAAGAATTTATCTGTAACGAGTGTCGTTTCGAACATAAGAATGTTGAAGACTGGACTATAGAAGGCCCTCGCAAATTTGAGAAGCCATCTGTAATCAATGTAAACAACTATACAGAGCCGATACATAAAGTAAAGATAAATACAGACGAACTTGTATTGGAAGGTCGTAAAGAAGATCAGAAGAAAATAAGCATGCCTGGTTCTCCTTATGATGCAGAGGAGTTGGAAGCTATAAAGAAAACAAAAGAATAAATAAAATAATGGAGATTGCACTTATTTTAGAAAAGTTGATCCTTATCGTTCTTGTGTTTGCTGTCACAATGCTTTTTGCGTTGTATTCTACTTATGCAGAACGTAAGGTAGCCGGTTTTTTACAAGATCGTCTCGGCCCGAACCGTGCAGGTATCTTTGGTTTGCTACAGCCTCTTTGCGATGGAGCAAAGTTGTTTGCCAAAGAAGACCTCATGCCAAATACGCCGAATAAGATTCTCTTTGTTGTAGGTCCGGCTGTTGCTATGACAGTCTCTTTGCTTGGGGGGGCGTTGATCCCGTGGGCAGAGAAATTTGTTATAGCAGGCTATGGAGAGGTTAAACCTTACATCGGAGATGTAAATGTGGCTATTCTATATATTGTAGCTGTATTATCTACAAGCGTATATGGTGTTGTAATCGGAGGATGGGCATCAAATAATAAATATTCCCTGATGGGAAGTATCCGTGCCGGAGCACAGATGATTTCGTATGAAATAGCAATGGGGCTTTCTCTTATTGCGCTGATTATGATGACAGGTTCTTTGAGTCTGGTAGAAATCACTCAGCAGCAAAGTGGCTGGCATGGTATGCAATGGAATGTGATTTATCAGCCATTGACCTTTATTATTTTCCTTGTTTGTTCGTTTGCAGAATGTAACCGTACACCGTTCGACCTTGCAGAATGTGAGTCGGAGCTGGTTAACGGACACCATGTCGAATATTCATCGTTGGGTATGGGATTCTATATGTTCTCCGAATATGCGAGCATGTTTTTCTCATCTGCATTTATCTCTGTTCTTTTCTTTGGAGGATACAATTATCCGGGAATAGATTGGGTAACAGAAAACTGGGGTGTAAATATAGCTGGTCTACTGGGAGTGCTATCACTTTTAGCCAAAACCTCATTCTTCATTTTCTTCTATATGTGGGTGCGCTGGACAATACCGAGATTCAGATACGACCAACTGATGAAACTGGGATGGAAGATGCTGTTTCCGTTGGCGATAGTAAATATCATCTTGGTAGGAATTTTTGTCCTGATTTTTAAATGAAAATAAGAAATTAGCGATGTCAATAGAAAAAATATCATTATCAGGAAGAAAGACGGAGGTTGTTGATAAAAACATGACCTTCGCAGAGAAGATATACTTTCCTGCTGTGATAAAAGGGCTTATAATTACAATTAAGCACTTTTTCAAGAAGAAGGCGACTGTTCAGTATCCTGAGCAACAACGCGAATTCAGCCCTGTATATCGTGGTCAGCATGTATTGATGCGTGACGATCAGGGACGCGAACGCTGTACGGCATGCGGGTTGTGTGCCTTGTCTTGTCCGGCAGAAGCAATCACGATGGTGGCTGCTGAGCGTAAAAAAGGAGAAGAACATCTGTACCGTGAAGAAAAATATGCTTCGGAATATGAAATAAATATGCTACGCTGTATATTTTGTGGAATATGCGAAGAGGCTTGTCCGAAAGAAGCTATTTTCTTAACCAAGTCTAAGCTTCTGGTGAAGCCGAAATTAGAACGTGAAGACTTTATCTATGGTAAAGATAAACTCGTGATTTCGGTAGAGGATGCCAAAGCACGCAAATATGATTAAATAGAGATACGAGATAAATAATGATATGATTACAATAATTTTTTATATTCTGGCAACCATAACACTCGGTACGGGACTTCTGACGGTATTGTCTAAGAATCCCATTCATAGTGCAGTGTATATGATTATCTGTTTTTTCTCCATATCGGGGCACTTTTTGCTGCTGAATGCTTTGTTTCTATCGGTTATAAATATTGTGGTTTATGCCGGAGCTATCATGGTATTATTGCTATTTACTCTGATGCTTATGAACCTGAGTGAAAGCCACGAGCCAAAGAAAAAAGTGATCAGTCGTGTGGCGGCTACAATATCGAGCTGCTTGATGGGAATTGTCCTGTTGGCTGCGCTTCTGAAGGCTACGCCTGTGATAGAAACATACAAAGCCGAGGGGTTAGACTATCAGTCGGTAAATATTATTGGTCAGGTGCTGCTTGACGAGTATTTAGTGCCATTTGAATTTGCTGCTATATTGCTTATAACGGCCATGATCGGGGCAGTACTTATTTCTAAAAAAGAGAAAAAAGCTTAAGCTATGCTGAATAATATATTAGAACAAGTAGGAATTGACAATTACATTTACCTCTGCATACTCTTGTTTTGTGTAGGTGCAATTGGAATATTGTATCGTAGGAGTACGATTGTGATGTTGATGTCGGTAGAATTGATGCTGGCTGCCGCCAATATGTTGTTGGCTGTTTTTTCTGTGTATCATCAGGATACCAGCGGACAAATGTTTGTGATATTCTCATTGGCCGTAGCTGCGGCTGAGGTGGCTGTAGGGTTGGCTATTTTGGTTGCCATCTACAGAAACATAGGCACGATAGATATTGATGAATTGAAAAACTTAAAAGGATAAATTTGGATGGAAACAATATTAGTATTAATACTCTTGCTTAGTCCGTTTATCGGTTTCTCAATTAATTTGCTGGTTGGTAAAAAACTAACGGGGCGTACATTACCGGGAATTATTGCTACCGTAGCAGTAGCTTTAAGTTTTGTAATATCTCTTTACCTTTTCATCCAGAATCTTTCTACAGGTCAGGTTTTCAATGTCAACCTGTTTCAATGGATTGCCTTAGGCGAGTTTACCACCGATCTGTCTTTCACGCTCGACCAACTGTCTCTAGTATGGTTACTGTTTGTGACAGGTATAGGTACGCTGATACATATCTACTCGATGGGGTATATGCACGATGATGAAAATATAGACCGTTATTTTTCATATCTGAATCTATTTATCTTCTTTATGACGATACTTGTTTCGGGAAGTAACCTTCTCGTTATGTTTATCGGCTGGGAAGGTGTAGGTTTGTGTTCTTATCTGCTTATTGGTTTTTGGTCGAGAAATCACAAGAACAACGATGCGGCAAAGAAAGCCTTTGTGATGAACCGTATCGGAGACTTAGGCTTCCTTATCGGTATCTTTACACTGGGATATATGTTCAAAACGGTGGACTACGTTTCGTTAAAAGATCTTGTTACCAGTCCCGACCCATTATTGGGCGTTGCTACATTGGCATTGTTTATCGGAGCTACAGGTAAAAGTGCACAGATCCCGTTATATACTTGGTTGCCCGATGCGATGGCAGGTCCTACTCCTGTATCGGCACTGATACATGCTGCAACGATGGTTACAGCGGGTATATTTATGGTGACTCGATTGAACTTTGTTTTCGATCTCACTCCCGATATTCAGACTTTGATTGCTATTGTAGGTGCTGTAACAGCATTATTTGCTGCAACGATAGCTCTTACACAAAATGATATAAAGAAAGTACTTGCATACTCTACCGTATCGCAGCTCGGGCTTATGTTCTTGGCTCTTGGGCTGGGTGCTTATCACGTGGCAGTATTCCATGTGATCACACATGCATTCTTTAAGGCTTGCTTATTCCTTGGTTCAGGTTCAGTTATCCATGCTATGGGAGGCGAACAGGATATGCGCAAGATGGGAGGCCTTAAGAATAAGATGAAGACGACGTATTATACGTTCTTGATCTCTACGTTATCAATTGCAGGTATTCCGCCTTTGGCAGGTTTCTTCTCCAAAGATGAAATCATGCTGACTGCTTTCGAGCATAATATCTTCTTATGGATTTTAGCAGCATTAGCATCTTTGCTTACTGCATTCTATATGTTCCGTTTGCTATATCTTACATTCTTCAAAGAGTTTAGAGGTACAGAAGAACAGAAACATCATTTGCACGAATCGCCAAGTAGTATGACTCTGCCGCTTATCGTGCTGGCTTTCTTAGCATTTTTCGGAGGGCTTATCAGTATTCCTTTCGGAGGACTTAGCTGGTTGAACGCTTACCTAGAGCCAATATTACCGGGTATAACAGGCGAGCATGCTCCTGTAGACCAGATGGTGTTGACAATGGTAATTTCTACTATAATCGCTATCGTTGGTATTGCGCTGGCATACTTTAAATATATAAAGAAATCTGAAGTTCCTGCTGAGGATGATGAGATTTCGGGACTTGCTAAAGTGTCTTACAACAAATATTACATTGATGAAATATACAATGCATTGTTTGTAAAACCTCTTTATGCTTTAGCCGGCTTCTTTGAACGTGTAGTAGAGAAAGCATTAAAAAATATACTGAAAAGCTTCGGAGGCTTGGTCGAGTTGTTGACAGTTCCGGCGCGAAGACTACAGAATGGAAGTCTTGGTTTTTATCTGTTTTTCTTTGTATTGGGATTCAGTGCACTAATCATCTGTTTATTTCTTGTATAAAAATTAAAAAAGAAACATGAATATCACTATTATATTAATCATATTATTGGTAGGTGCAATTCTTACTTATTTATCAGGAAATAGATTTGCCTCTAAAGTAGCTATGCTGTTTGGTGTTGCCGCAGCTATTTTTTCGGTAGCATTATGTCTTAAATACGGAGCAGCAGGAGCAAATTTCAGCATAGACTGGATTAGTAAGCCTAATATCTCGTTTTCGTTAAAGGCCGACGGCTTGTCGATGGCTATGATATTAATGACGACGATACTGCTGCCTATAATTATACTGGGTACGCAATCGCGCGAATTTAAGAATGAAAAGATGCTGTATAGCTTAGTCATGTTTATGGTTTTTGCTATGGTAGGTGCATTCTTAAGCAGTAACGCCCTTTTGTATTATGTGTTTTGGGAAATGTCTCTTATCCCCATCTATTTCATCATCGTACTGTGGGGTAACGGCGAGATCGTCAAAAGACGTAAGGCGGCGATGACATTCTTCCTCTTTACATTTGCCGGATCATTGTTTATGCTTGCCGCTATTATATACATGTATACAAAAACGGGAAGCTTTCAGCTCGAAGCATTCTATAATGCGAGTCTGAGCCAAACAGAACAAATCTGGATATTCTTGGCATTCTTCCTTGCTTATGCGATTAAGATACCGATTTTCCCTTTCCATACATGGCAGGCAAATGTGTATCAGAAAGCACCGGCAATAGGTACTATGTTACTGGCGGGTATCATGTCTAAGATGGGAGCATATAGCGTTATTCGTTGGCAGTTGCCGATAACTCCTTACGCTTCAAACGAGTTTAGAACAGTAATTGTGATTCTGTGTATCATTGGAGTTGTATACGGAGCTATAATGGCGCTGCGTCAAGATGACTTGAAAAGATTCTTAGCGTATGCATCATTGTCTCACGTAGGATTTATTGCGGCTGGCTCTTATGCGTTGACATACGATGGCCTCGAAGGAGCTGTAATACTTATCCTGGCTCATGGTTTTGGTATTGTGGGTATGTTCTATTCCGCAGATGTAATCCAAACACGTATGCATACATTGACTATAAGTAAGATGGGTGGTATTAAAGAACATGCTCCAAAGTTTGCGGTGGCGTTCTTTATAAGCATCCTTTCTTCTATCGGTATACCGCTTACGTTTAACTTTATCGGAGAGTTTACAATAATGTTCGGATTGTATCAAGTAAATCTTTGGTACGCCCTTACAATAGGAACAGCATTGTTCCTTGGCGCTCTGTTCATGTTGAGAATGTATCAGCAGGTGATGTTAGGAGAACCGTCAGTGAATCCGTTTAGGGATTTATCGAAGACCGAAACGGTAGTTTTCGCCTTAATAATAGGAGTACTTATATTTTTCGGGGTGTATGTGAAGCCGGTTACAGACTTGGTGTCTACAAGCCTGACAGAGATAGTAATGTATATTAACAGATAAAAATAGCCAGATATATAATGAGTACATTGATAGCCATCTCAGCATTAGGTATAATCTGCCTTTTATTAGAGATATTCAATTTGAGAAAAATCCTTATACCAGTTACACTTATCGGACTGATTGCTGTATTGGGGTTGACTGTTACCGAGTTTTACTTAGGACAATCTTTCCTTGGTACGGATAAGTACAATATGTTGGTATCAACAGGATTTTCGCAAGGATTCTCTATCCTGTTTATTATTCTTGCTGTACTGATTCTTGTGATGAGTCCCAAGTTTTATCAAGACAGAATAGATAAGATTGCCGACTATGTAGCCCTCAAGGTCTTTCTTGTGGCCGGAGCTGTGGCTATGGTCTCTTTCGGAAACTTCATTATGTTTTTCGTGGGGCTCGAGGTATTGTCTATTGCCGCTTATGTCTTGGCAGCCAGCGATCCGAAGAACTTGCGAAGTAACGAAGCCGGTATGAAGTATTTCATCATGGGTGCATTTGCATCCAGCTTTATTCTGTTCGGTATTGCTCTCATATATGGTGCATTTGGTTCATTCGATATAGCTACAGTTGCTATTGCATCTACTGCTCAGGGAGGATCTTTACCTATATGGTTTAGTCTTGGCTTTGTGATGTTGACTGTCGGTTTGATGTTTAAAGCATCTATCGTACCGTTCCACTTTTGGGCGCCTGATGTTTACGAAGGCTCACCTACACTTTCTACTGCTCTCATGAGCACCTTGGTGAAGGTGGCTGCAATAGGAGCATTGTTTAAGGTAATAACAATATTGTCTGTTGCGGTAACACCTGTATATCAGATTGTACTGATTGTATTGTCTATACTGACAATGACAGTCGGAAACGTAACTGCAATGAAGCAGAAAAACATAAAGCGTATGATGGCCTATTCGGGTATATCGCACGCCGGATTTATGATGATGACCTTGCTTGCAATAGGTACATCAGCAAATACCGTATTGTATTATGCCGCAGCATATAGCTTGGCGGGGATTGCTGCATTTGCTGTAATACTTGGTGTTTGCCGGGGAAAAGACAATGAGGATATGACAAACTTCTTTGGCTTGGTAAAACGTCAGCCGGTGTTGACCGCAATCTTTATTTGTGCATTGTTGTCATTAAGTGGAATTCCTGTTTTTGCAGGTTTCTTTGCTAAGTTCTTTGTGTTTGATCAGATGTTACAATCAGGACACTTAGTTCTTGTTATATTCGGTATTATAAATTCGATTATAGCAGTGTTCTATTATCTGGGAGTAGCAAATATAATGATTACCAAAGAAAGCGAAACGGAAGAGCCTCTAAGAGTTCCTTTCGAATATAAAGCTGTAGCTGTAATCGCTATATCTTTGAATTTATTACTTGGAATTTTTCCTTCTGTAATTATGGGACTGAACTTATAATTAGATAAGATATAAGAAATAGAAAAGAGCAGATCTGACGGTCTGCTCTTTTTTTGTATTTATATTTTCCTCCGCTATTCGGCTTTTATTCCCTTCGCTATGAACCTTATGATGCAATAAGCAATATAAATAAATACAAGATACATTATCAACCCTGTATGATGCAGATAGATAACAGCGAATGTCGCCATTAGTATACATGCCGTAAGTGACAGACCTTGCCACAAGCGGGTAAGGATGTCTAATTTTTGTCCCCATACATTCGGGCGAAATACCCAGTTGATAGGTACAACGAAGGCATTCAACAATAGTATTGAGTAAGACATGTATTCATACTTCACATCATTGATGATGCAGAGTATTGCTGTTAGACCTATCATTGCTCCATAATATAACTTACCATAGTTGGTACTTGCACTTGTGGGCATGTCTGTTGCCATAAATATAGTACCCAGCAATAAGCCTCCCAGAGAGAATTGTATTGTATATTCGGTCAGATTAGACACGGTAAGAAGCAATACAGTGAAAGCCGCTAATAAGGCAAATGGTATATGCCATGAGATTCTTTGCCTAATCAACAAGAACAAACCTCCTAGTACCAAAAAGAATATCGAATATTCGCCTATTGCTCCCGATGCTTTATAAAATAGTTGGTTTATAAAACTATCGTTGAAAATATTGAGCTCACTTATATTTACTGCTGTCTTGTCGTACCAAATAGTACGTGAAGCCATCACAGCGGGAAAGAATACAGTCATAAACTCTCGTCCGATGAGCGCAGGATTGAATATATTGCGTCCTAAGCCACCCCAGAGTAGTTTTCCGAACAGAACGGCCATGCTTCCCCCAAATGCAACAACATAGAGAGGGGTGAAAGGCGCTATCGTGAATGCAAGTAGAATTCCCGAAATAATGGCTGACCCATCAGAAAGAGATTCCGTGTTTTTGGAAAAGATAATAGAGAACAGGAATTCTGTTAATAGCGCGCTTCCTACTGCCACCAAGATTACCATGACAGGTACAAACCCGAATGCCAGATACGACATGGCTATACATGGAAGCAATGCTAAAATAACATCTGCCATTACACGGCTGGTACTGTCACTTTTTCTGACAAAGGGTGCAAATATTGTTTTATCTGATTGCATTTGCTAGTTCTTTAAGTTTTACTTTTCCTTCTTTTATGCTTTCTATAAGCGGTACATTGCTTGGGCAGATATACTCACATGCTGCACATTCGATACAACTGCTGATGTTGTATTTTTCAAGATTGAAGTATTTCTTCTTTCTGTAATTTTCTTCAAACTTCATTGGCATCAGCCGCATGGGACATACATCGACGCAATAACCACACGAAATACAATTACTCCGTTTTACTTCTTCTTTCTTTAGAAATAGTATTCCCGATGCTCCTTTGGTTACGGGTATCGACAGGTCTTGTATTGCCTTTCCCATCATTGGGCCTCCCTGTACGATGGTGTTACCCGAAGTTTCTATCCCTAGCGACTTTGTGATATGTCTTATCGGCGTTCCTATTTTCACCTCGTAATTGCCATAATTGGTAGATCGCTCAACCGAGATTGTTATTATCCGGCTGATAACAGGTTTGTGATTTACTACGGCCTGATAAACAGAATAGATAGTGCCGATATTACTCACTATTATTCCCGCTTCGGCTGGTCGCTTCGATCTTGGTAGTTCAATGCCTGTGGCAGACTTTATCAATTGCAGCTCGCCACCTTGAGGGTACTGATCCGGCAATAATATTGCTTTGTAGCCCTTATGTTCTTTCTGTTGCAGATATGGAGCAAATGCTTTTAGAAGTTCTCTATTCTGATGCTCTATACCAATGATAACATTGTCGGCATTGAGTATCTTTTTTATGATATCAATTCCTTTAAATAGCTCTTCGGTACGCTCTGCCATCAGCGAATAATCTGATGTAAGGTAAGGTTCGCACTCTGCACCGTTTACAATAAAGGTATGGATCTTATGCTCCCCAACACTATATTTTATAGCTGTCGGAAATTGAGCTCCACCTTGTCCTACTATGCCTGTATCCTTAATTCGCTCTATCAACTCTTCGGGGCTACATTGGTTGTAATCTTTGTACGAAATGCCGGTTACTTCTTCGTTCTCATAGTCGTTCTGTATAACGATGGTTTTTACAGAAGAGCCATCTGCAAAAGGATAGTCTTTTGTTTCCAAAATCACACCCGATACAGGCGCATGTACTTTGGTCGCAAACTTATCCTTTGCTTCTCCTATCAATTGATATTTCTTTACCTTATCGCCAACATTGACAACAGGAGTAGGAGCACAGCCTAAATATTCAGCGAGGGGAATGTATAGAAATGGAGCGTCTTCAATAGCCTGAATACTCTTCTTCTTGGTTTTCCCTTTCATCGAAAGTATGTGCATTATCATAGCTTTTGTTATATTAATTTGAAATAACTATCTGAAATCTTGAGTGTATATAATATTATTATCACTATCGAGCATAAAACCTTGTATGTTGTAATGTTCCGATAGTAGATCAATCTTTTTTAAGAACCCTTCCGCCGATTCGTTAAACAGCGCCGTAGAGATCATATCGCCGATCATACAATTGTCGCTGACAATTCCCACCTGCTTGTTTGCCGACGGGAAACCCGTAATAGGATTTAGTATATGTCCATATTCTTTACCATCTATATTTACAAAAGTTTTAGCCTGCGATGACGTCGAATATGTCTGATTTGCAATGTTTAACTTAAATAAGACTTCTTCTGTTTGGGGATGTCTCACCATGACCTGCCATTGTGGGTGCGATTCGTTATTTATTGCCATTATCGTACTTCCTCCGGCATTGATTATCGCATCATTTATTCCCAGTTTTAGCATTCTTTCAGCCAGACAATCTACAGCATAGGCTTTAATGAACGAGCCTGTAATGATTTCCTGTCCTTTTTCTATCCTGACTTTTTTTCCGTCTATCTCTATCCTTCTATAATCAACCAGTTTCTTTATATCTTCTATTTCTTTGATTGAGGGTATTTGCCGTTGCTCATCTTTGTAGAATCCCCAGAGTCTAATAAGTGGCATGACTGTAATATCATAAGTCCCATTAAAGAAATCGGAGATTGTAATTGCCTGATTTAATATATTTACAGTTTCCTCATCAACATCTACAAAGCTACCGCTGTTCTTATTTATTATGTCGAAATAAGAACCTGCTTGATACGAATTGTATTTCTTATCCACATGTTCGAGAACCGCAAATAATTCATCAAATATACTTTCTTCGTAAAAAGCAGATAGCTTGATTTTTATATGCGAATGGAATAAGAATCGGGTCTGGGCTTTGTATAATAATTCCATTTACAGGGTTACTCTGTTCCTGACGACTCTTCGGGTGTTGCTTTTTCTATAACGGTTTGCTTGACTTCCTCTACCTTTTCTTCTTCCGTCTGAATTTCCTTTTCTTTTTTACTTTCTACAGCTGTTGCTGATTTTTTTGTCTGGGGTGTGGCGGAAGCTTTCGGCTTGACATCTTCTGTTTTTTTCTTTTCAGACGATACTTTAGCCGGAGCAGTTAAACTCTTTACCTCTTCTTTTACGGGCTGCTCTTCGATTTTGGGTTCGTCAGCAGGAGGTAAGACGATGGGCTGTTCAACTTCTTTTGTATTCTTTTCTTTTTCCTCTTTGGCTTTTTCTTCAGCGTTGGCGGCATTTACCTTATAGCCCCAAATCACTAACAAAACTCCAAATAAAAAAAGGCCGATTCGTTTCAATATCTGGACAATATTATTCATGCCTTTAACTATTTTATAACTTTATACAAAAATAAATTATTAGTCTGATCTGATAAAAAAGATTAACTATTTATAGCATTTATAATATTAAGCACAAAAAAGAGAAAAAATAGTGTATTTTTGTGATGCTGAAATATTAGTACTGTTATGAAAAAAGCTGCAATCTTAACAATTTTCTGTATCTGTTTTTTATCCGAGATATTCGCCATTTCTCATTCTGACGGTGATGTAAATAAACTGACTTTATCATGTTACTCGTTGAAGAATGATAAGATAGGACACTTAGCTTCCGATATCAGCAACTTCATTTTTCGCAGAAAAAACGGATATCTTTGGCCGGTAACCAAAATTTTGTTTTCGAAAGACAAAGGCGTATTGAAACTGGATATTACAGCACTTGATAATGAATGGAACAAAATGTATGAGCCGGGAGAAAAGACTTATGGTTACTTCATTATGACGAATCGTATATTTATTATTTCGTGTAAAGAAAACGAACAAGTGGACTTTTCCGAATATTTTGATCCTGTAGAAGATGGTGATCGTACGTTTGGTAGCTCAAATTCGAAGAAGATAATAAAAAATCCGAAGTGGGTTTATATAATAGATGAAAGTTGTACTTTCCCTAAACAGTTGCAGGCTGCAAATATAGAAGCGCTCGGTAGATAAAATTAGCCTGCTCATAATATTTAGTCCTTTTGTTTCGTTCAAGCAAAAGAATAACCAATCTTATTTTTATAGTTCTAATAAACTGAGATAACATGAAATTCAAATTAAGTTTAACCTTTTTCCTTTTTTTATTTTTATATCAAACTGCTAATTCCCAGAATCAACCACTAAAGGCTTATGGAGCGATACCAACGCAAGATCAGGTTGACTGGCAACAAATGGAATACTATATGTTCACCCATTTTGGACCTAATACTTTTACCGATGTAGAATGGGGAAATGGAAAGGAAGATCCGAAAGTGTTTAATCCTACCAATGTGGACTGTCGTCAATGGGCAGCTACAGCCAAGGCTGCAGGTATGAAAGGTATTATTATCACGGCAAAGCACCACGATGGTTTTTGCTTGTGGCCAAGTAAATATAGTACGCATACAGTAAGAGAAAGCCTTTGGAAAGATGGAAAAGGTGACCTGTTGAAAGAGCTTTCTGAAGCTTGCCGCGAATATGGTTTAAAGTTTGGAGTATACTTGTCCCCTTGGGATCAGAATCACCCTGCTTATGGAACTCCTGAATATAATCAGGTTTTTGCAAATACATTAAACGAAGTGCTATCAGGATACGGAGAAGTGTTCGAGCAATGGTTTGATGGCGCAAACGGAGAAGGAAAAGATGGCAAAAAACAAGTCTATGATTGGAATTTATTTCACAATACAGTATATAGAAATCAACCTCAAGCTGTAATATTCAGTGATGTAGGTCCCGGCTGTCGCTGGATGGGTAATGAGCAGGGTGTTGCGGGTAAGACTAACTGGTCTACACTCAATATCAAGGGCTATGAACCGGGACGCGGTGCACCGTCTGTAGATATTTTGAATACAGGAGTGCAAGGTGGCGAGGCATGGGTTCCTGCCGAAACGGATGTTTCTATTCGTCCGGGATGGTTTTATAGTCCGTCTACAGACGATAAGGTAAAGTCGGTAGATAAACTGATGGATATATATTATACTTCAGTCGGACGTAACTCTAACTTGTTGCTGAATGTTCCTCCCGATCGCACAGGGCGTATTCATGCCAACGACTCTATTCGTTTGATGGAGTTTCGTAAAGCAAGAGAAGAGTCATTTGGTAAAGATTTGATTGAAGGTGCTGAAATAAAAGCAAGCAATGTGAGAGACAACGCTGTCCAATATTCTGTTGCAAACCTGCTTGACGATAACTATAATACGTATTGGGCTACAGACGATAGCGAATTAAATCCGTCTATTGAAATTGATTTGAAACAAGTGAAGACTTTCAACCGTTTGGCTTTACAAGAATATATTCCATTGGGGCAAAGAGTAGCATCGTTTAGTGTGAAATATTGGGATAACGGAGTTTGGAAAGACTTGACGGAGGCTACAACAATAGGCTACAAACGCATTTTGCGTTTCCCTACGATCTCTACTCAAAAACTGAAAATAAGCCTTACTGCTCTTGCTTGTCCGCTAATAAGCAAAGTAAGTTTATATAATGCTCCTGAATCATTCTCGGCAACAGAAGGAGTAAATAAAGAAAATAATAAGAGCCTTTCTACATCTAAATGGAAATTAGTATCGCCTGTTGCTGATTTGTCAAAAATTACTGATACTGATGATAATACTTTCCTCGAAGTAAAGAAAAAAACTCCATTGGTGATCGACTTAGGAGAAGCTGAGTTAATCAAAGGTTTTACTTATATTCCTTTCAATAAAGTACAATCATCAAATATTCTCAGATATAATTTTTATATCAGTTTAGATGGTAAAAGCTGGACACAAGTGAAGAAGAACGCTATTTTTAATAATATAGCTAACAATCCGGTGAAACAAGATGTTACTTTGTTTGCAACGAAATCAGAGAAGGCCCGTTATATAAAACTAGAACCGATAGAGACTGTCGATTCAGGTGATAACTATTTTGTGGCAGGAATAAAACTGTTTTGATTATCTTTACGTTTTTGAAAAACAAGCTAGATAATGAGAAATATATTATATATCGTATTTTGCGCGCTTTTTTTTGTCAGTTGTTCGAGTGAGGAAGAAGTGGATGGTGTACTACAGGTAACAAATGTAGACTTGTCTAGCCTCGCCGTGTATGCGGGTTCGGCTACTGGGGGAAAGCAAGTGCAATTTAATGAATTGAGAAGAACTGACTTGGCAAATTATTTCTTTAAAGGTTCGTATAAATATGATTTATATGATAATATAAGGATTCAATTTGACAATGATAAATTGACCTATATTGATTCTTTAGGGCTTAAAAAAATAGTATCCAGCTATGTTTATGAAAAAGATTCTCTATTTATAAATAAACTTGATACTGTAAACAATACTTGGCATAAAGTATTTGTGGCTCTTGGTAATGCTGATAACTTATATAGGATTAAAGCTTTGGTACGTTATCGTAACGAAAGAGGTAATGATACTATACGTTCGTTTAATCAGGCTGTAAGCTTGGAGAAAACGCTCGAAATGAGAGGGCTTTCTTCACTGAGCGAGATGACCGACCCGAAGGATACCCTTGTGTGGTGTAATGCAATTTATCAGTTCAAATGATTCGTAAATCTAACTTGACCGTAAGATGATTTTTTCTAAAAAACGATATATACTTTTTGTCTTATCTGCAATTTTGTTGATAGCATGCAGCAACGAAAATAAGACGGATAATATACGATACATTAGTTCGTCTATTACAGACTTTAGTATCTATAAAGGCACAGTATCGGGTTCTGATACAGTTCTTACAAAGAAATTTGATCCCGCAACCGTCTTTACTCGTCTCTATGAACAATACCCTACTGATACATATATCTTGTTCGATGATGATTTTGTTTATGTAAACCAAGGTGATGTAGTCAAAGAACGCAGCCAGTATCGCTTCCTTAATGATACTTTGTTGTATATTACTACAGGAGGCATAGAGCAATATTATGGTAGTGGTAATAAAAAAAATCTGAGGATAAGACAGCATTATGTAGGATATAAGAGTACAGATAAGAATATTTTTCTATTTGAGGGCATACCGACAGAAACGTTCACGTTGGATGATGCTCTTAAAAGTGCCCACAAAACCAGCCTGCCTGTAGGCGATACGATTATGTGGATTACACGAGTATCACACTTTCAATAGGATATAAGTTATAAAAATATGAAAGGCTTGCACACGCAAGCCTTTTTCGTTGAAAGTGTTTTCAATAAAAATACGTACCTTTGCACAAAATTTAGAGTACAATATACAAATATGGGAAATTTAGTAGCTATAGTTGGACGCCCCAACGTGGGTAAGTCAACCCTGTTTAATCGATTGACAGAAAGTCGCCAGGCTATAGTCGATGAAACTTCGGGTACGACCCGTGACCGCCAATACGGAAAAGTAGAGTGGGGTGGTCAGGATTTTTCGCTTGTGGATACAGGCGGATGGGTTGTGAATTCTGAGGATGTTTTTGAAAATGAAATAAATAAGCAAGTAGCCATTGCTATAGAAGAAGCTGATGTAATTCTGTTTATGGTAGATGTAATGAACGGGCTTACAGATTTGGATTCGAGTGTTGCAAACATGCTTCGCCGTTCAAAGAAACCAATTCTCCTTGTCTCCAATAAAGCAGATAACTTTAATTTGCACGCTCAGTCGGCAGAGTTCTATGCTCTCGGCTTAGGTGATCCTATTAATATTTCGGCGATCAACGGTTCGGGAACAGGTGATCTTTTGGATGTGATAATAACCAAGTTTACCAAAAAAAGTGAAGAAGAACATCTCGAAGATATACCACGTATTGCTATCGTTGGTCGACCTAATGCAGGGAAGTCATCTTTGGTAAATGCCTTGATGGATGAGGAGCGTAATATTGTAACCAATATAGCAGGCACAACACGTGATTCGATCTATACACGTTTCGATAAGTTTAATCTGGACTTTTATCTTGTAGATACTGCGGGTATCCGTAAGAAAGGAAAGGTTACCGAAGATTTAGAATACTACTCGGTGATTCGTTCTATAAAAGCGATTGAAAATTCAGACGTTTGTGTCCTGATGATTGATGCTACCCAAGGGATAGAGAGTCAGGATATGAATATATTTTCTCTCATACAGAAAAACCGTAAAGGACTTGTTGTTTGTGTAAACAAATGGGACTTGGTAGAGAATAAGGAACTAATTGTAATAAAGACTTTCGAAAATGCAATTCGGGAACGTTTAGCTCCTTTCACCGATTTTCCGATCATCTTTGCTTCGGCTATGACCAAACAACGTATTCTGAAAGTTTTAGAAACAGCCAAAGAAGTGTATGGCCGTAGAAAAACTAAGATTCCTACACATAAGCTGAATGAGATATTGCTCCCTATCATAGAGCGCACTCCGCCTCCTGCGAATAAAGGAAAATATATCAAGATAAAATATATTACGCAGTTACCCAATACACATGTTCCTACGTTTGTGTTCTTTTGCAACCTTCCTCAATGGATAAAAGATCCATACAAACGTTTTCTCGAAAACCGTATTCGTGATAATTGGGATTTGTCGGGTACTCCGATCAGCATCATTATCAGAGAGAAATAAAATTTATGTATGATAGATAAACTAAATACAAAAAAATTGCAACTACAAAGATTTCTATTTGTAGTTGTACTTTTTTGTATTGGTGCTACTATCTATTTCTTTAACTATTTATTCCCTCTGCAAGCCGACGATTGGGCGTACTCATTTAAAGAGGTACTGGTCGATTATGGTTTCCCCTCCAGGAATGAAAAGATAGCGAGTTTTAAAGATATACTCTAATCTTAGTATGCCCATTATGTCAATTGGGGTGGGCGTTCAGTTGTTCACTTCATAGCCCAATTTCTTCTGTGGATAGGCACACCCTTCAATGATATACTAAATACATTGGCTTATGTATTGCTGATCTGTTCAATGTACCTGATTTGCAATTGTTATAAGAAAAACTTGAAGCTCCTTAAATAGGCAGTCGCAGGCTTGATCGGATTATGCCTTGGCTTTGGTTTGATGATTTTGGCTCCGGGAAATTATGTTCGGGCTGCACTCGTGGCTAAACAATATCTGAGAATACAGGGATTATCTGTCTTTGAGACCCTCTGATTAAACTTGTCAGATATGATATCTTTTCGATATTTGCCTTATATGCTTCCTCTCTCGCTACTCTTTTCCCTAAATGGATAAAATAAGGTCGGTAAGAGTTGTAATGGTCGATTGAATAAAGCAGTCCGGATACCAATCGTTGATATTATTTAATCGTTTATTGTATTAAAGGTTATATAAAAAAGAAAAGGTTGTCATCACGACAACCAATCTTTATTGTTAACCTTAAAATCTAATACTATGAAAAACACATAATATAAACGTGGGATATGCGTAAATAGTTTATTTACACTGTATTAAAAATAGTAAAATAGTTAAATAATTAGTTAATTGGAATGTCGGTACTGCCTGAAGTCGGCTCTTGTAAAGGATTCTCCACAAATTATATTTCTACAATTTTACCTAACGTGATATAACAAATATATCCTTTTATGTCGGTGTAGCCCATTTTACGGATCTGATCGGCATAATATTTCACCTGGCGGATATATTTCTTGTCTTCCTTTTCTCCGAATTTATAGTCAATTACAATAACCTCCTTGCCCTTTATCATCACACGGTCGGGACGAACAAACTTGCCTTTGGGCTGTAATATCTGTATCTCATTCAATACCTTGTATTCACCGCTATACCACGGGGCAACCAGAGGATTGGAAAGGTATTCTTCTAATAGTCCTGTTATCTTGTTCTTATCACTTGTAGTCACTTCTCCCACAATGTGATATTCTTCTACAGCTTTCTGTACGTCGTCAATTGTTTTTACCTTACTCACAATTTCGTGCATCAGAGTACCGTAGTCTCGCTGTCCGGTATCGGTGAAAAAGTACTTGTTTTTCAACAATAGTTTCACTCTTTCGTCATAAGGAATACTAGATAAGCTATCTACACTGATTTCTTCTACCGATCTGTGCGTAACTTTTTTGATTGGTACATAATTTTCACCTATTTCAAAAGTCGCAGTTTCTTCATCTATGTGTTGAGATAAGTCTGTGTAAGCTTGTTTGCCATCACCTAAAGAGCCGCTGTTTATTGTAGACCATAACAAAGACGATATATTGTTCACCTCTTCTTTTTTCGGCTTGGGGGCATAAGCTATCAGTTCATTTTTTGCACGAGTAAATGCCACGTACAATACATTGATATTGTCGATGAAGGCATGAAGCCGCTCATCGAAATATTCGTAAGCAAAAATGGTGTTTTTTAGCTTTTGTGAATATTTTACAGGAACGAGGTGTAGTCTGTTGAACGGTTCTGTTTGTGGGTGACACCACAGTATCGTTGTTAGCTTATGATCTATTTCCCAGTTGCAGAACGGAATTAGTACAACATTAAAACCCAGCCCTTTCGACTTGTGTATTGTCATAATCCGTATTGCATCTTGACCATCCGGGGTAAAAATAGTCTTATTTGTACCTGTCTCGTCCCACCATCTGAGAAATGCATCCAGATCGGAAGAATTACGAACAGTGAAGTCGAGCACCATGTCCAGAAACGATTGTATATATACTTGCTCATCGTTTTCCATTGCCTCACGAAACAAATTGAAGATCTCTTCTGTCATTTCATACAATGGTAGTTCTCGTATATGGCTCAGCCTGTCCTCTATCTGTTGAGGCAGATCGTCTTTTGCCGAGAAGTATTTGAGCAGCGCCTCTTCGGCATTCATTTGCTTGCTGTATTTGAAATATTCGAAAACAGCCAATGCCTTCAGTGATTTATCCAAAGGATTGTGCAAATGCTTTAGTAGGGCAATTATAAGTTTGATGCTCTTTGAGTTGCTTACAAACAGCGCTTCATCCGATATAATGTCATAACGATATTTTGAGTCCGGGTGCAGCTTTTTATATTCCAACAGGCAATTTGCTACATCTGCTCCCTCTTTTTTGGTACGTACCAGTATAGCAATATCTTTGAGGCTGTAACCTCTTTCTTGCAATTGCTCTATCTCTATAGGTAATTGATCCAATACATAATTCTGCCATATATATTCGTCTGTATCAATAAATTCTACTCTTACTCGCCCTTCGTTGTTTTTATGGCTTTCGGGTATCTCCTGATACAGCTCGTCATAAGCTTTTGTTATTCGTGTGAGGAATGGCTTGAGTTTTGCATTATCAAGATCTTGCAACGATTTATTGAATGTATCTTGCAACAACGCCGAACCAATAGAAAATACTGCATTGTTGAAATTAATAACATTGCAGGAACTCCGCCAATTGGTGTCCAGCGTATCATGTTCTATGCCTTCGGTTCGGAAATCTATATCGAGTTGTTCATCCAGAAGTTTCCAATCTGAGTTTCTCCAACGATAAATACTTTGCTTTACATCGCCTACTATGTAGTTTTTGTTGCCGCTAGCGAGACTATCCTTTACCAATGGGAGAAAGTTTTGCCACTGCATGCCCGATGTGTCTTGAAACTCGTCGATCATGTAATTGTTGATTCGTTGACCGACCTTTTCGTATATAAACGGAGATTCATTGCCCTCTATGATACGGTTTAGCAGTTCGGTCGTATCCGAAATTAGCATGATATTATTCTCGGTACTATATTCCCGAATTTTTTTATCTACGTCTCCCAGTATCCCTAATGTGAAGAAGTAACGGTTTATTTCGTATGCTGTCTGATAGATAAGTGAGTTGTCATAGTGGTTTATAATTTCGCACACACAGATGTTGAGTTCGGGATATACATTTTCTATTTTATCTCGTGTTGCTGAGCCTGTTGTTTTGGTGTACCATCCGCTAAGATTATCGGCTAACGTGCGGAACGTATCCGTTGGTTCGGCAATCGTTCCGTTAGCCCATTTCAAGAAATTAAGAAACGGAGAGCGGGTTCCTCCTTTAAAATCTTCACCTTTGAGCCCGAAGCGAGACATTATGTTCAATGCTTTTTCTCCGATCTGCTGCGATGCTTTTTCAAAATCCCTGATAATGGTAAACAGCATATCTTTATAGTCGGTCATCAGTTGCTTGTTGTTGATGTCTGTTTGCACCTGATTACTATATGCTTTGTAGCTTTCTTTAAATATTTCGGACGATAGGGATTGTATATCGTTGCGGATATTCCAGGTTTCTCCGTTTTCTACTTTTTCTTCCGAAAAACGAATCAACCAATCCAACAATAGTTTATTATCTGTCCGTTCCAGATCGTACAGCATGGAGTCGATAGCTTCGCCCAATACTTTGTTGGTATCGAGTTCTACATTGTATCCGCCTCCTAAACCTATTTCACGGGTAAAAGCCCGCATTGTTTGTTGGAAAAACTTGTCGATAGTGCTTACCGAAAAAGAAGAATAGTCGTGCAGGATACGTACCAATATATCCCGACCTTCTTTTCTTACCTGTTCTTCGTTGTATTTATATTCTTTCGAGAGAAAACTTATATGATCCGATTCTTGCCCTGTGGCGATATTTGCCAACTCTTCTATTATACGGCTTTTCATCTCGTCTGTAGCCTTATTGGTAAAGGTTACTGCGAGTATATGCCTATATGCAAAGGGAGATGAGAAGAGCAAATTAAGATACTTCTCTGTCAGTCGGTGTGTTTTTCCCGAGCCGGCAGAGGCTTTATATACGTATAAGTTTATTTCATCATCAAATGATGCGTGATTTGACATACCCTTCTTTTTGGAGTAGTTCTAATACTTTGTTACGGAGATCTCCCTGTACAATTATCTCGTGGTCTTTTGCCGATCCGCCAACACCACATTTTACCTTTAAGAATTTACCCAACTCTTCGAGATCTTCGATTGTTCCTACAAATCCTGTGATCAGAGTCACCGCTTTTCCTTTGCGGTTGCGCTTATCGAGCTGGATGCGTAATTGCTGTTTTTCTTTCGGGAGGGTGTCTTGCTCCTCTTCTTTGTCTGTATCATATTTGAAGTCCGGATTTGTGGAATACACAACATTCAGACGGTCTTTCCAATCATTCATATCGATGGTATTTGTTCATTACAAAAATACGGATTATTTCAGGTAGATTTATAAAACTACCACTTATTCATGTGTATTTTCTTTTCGTCATACTTATCTTTTACCGAATGGTTTCCCATTGGGTAGCCTATTGGTATTACAACCAAAGGTAAAATTTGTGCGGGCATATTCGTATGCTTTATCACTGTTGCCATTCTGTCCCGATATGGGTAAGCGGCAGTCCACACGCCCCCCAGCTCCATCGCTTCGGCAGCCAGAAGAATGTTTTCTGTTGCAGCCGAACAATCGAGATACCAGTACGAAGAACGGATAGTATCTCCACAAACAACAATTGCCATTGGCGCTTGAGATAACATCTTGGCTGTAGGCAGTTCTTCTGCCATTTTATCCAATATAGCCCTGTCATTTATAATCACAAATTCCCACGGACGCGTATCTTTTCCCGAAGGTGCAGACATGCCGGCCTTTATGAGTGACTGAATATCTTCTTCCGAAACAGGTCTGTCTTTGATAAAACTGCGTACACTTTTTCTGTTATAGATTACAGATAAGGCGGCTTCCTTTTTCGTTATTTGCTTTTCATCTTTTTGAGAACAACTCATAAAAGTGATACTGCAAATAATAATAAGTCCGAAAAGTATATACTTTTTATTCATGTTTGGCAGATGTTTTATTGTTGAAGTATTGCAAAGATATAAATTAATTTTTATGGATTTCAGCGAAAAGAAAAGGCTGAGTAAAAGTAATTACTCAGCCTCTTTTATTTATAAAACGGCTTTATACGATGCCTTGAGCCATTACGGCTTTGGCAACTTTCATAAATCCGGCTATGTTAGCACCTTTTACATAGTTTACATATCCGTCTTTTTCTGTGCCGTATTTCACACAATTTTCGTGGATGTTTTGCATAATCCATTTCAGCTTCTTATCAACTTCTTCAGCAGACCAGCTTATGCGCTCCGAGTTTTGTGTCATTTCCAGTCCCGATACAGAAACTCCTCCGGCATTGGCTGCTTTTCCCGGTGCATAGAGTAGTTTCGCTTGTTGGAATACTTCTATAGCTTCAGGTGTAGACGGCATGTTTGCTCCTTCCGATACTGCAATAACGCCATTTGCAACAAGTTTCTTAGCATCCTCTCCGTTTATTTCATTCTGTGTTGCCGATGGTAGTGCGATATCGCCTTTTTCTCCCCAAGGACGTGCACTCGGAACGTATTTGCAACCGTATGTTTCTGCATACTCGCTGATGCGGCCTCTGTAAAGCTCTTTCAACTCTTTTACATACTCCAGCTTCTCGATTGTGATTCCTTCAGGATCGTAGATGTACCCGTTAGAGTCAGATAATGTAACAGGTATTGCTCCCAACTCTATCAATTTTTCGCAAGTATACTGCGCTACATTTCCTGAACCTGAAACAAGGCATTTTTTGCCTTTTATGTCAATGTTTTTTGTTTTCAGCATTTCGAGTAGGAAATATACATTTCCGTAACCTGTAGCTTCGGGGCGGATGAGCGAACCACCGAATGTAAGCCCTTTACCTGTGAATGTTCCTGTAAATTCACGAGCCAACTTGCGGTACATTCCGAAGAAATATCCTACTTCGCGGCCACCTACGCCGATGTCTCCTGCCGGAACGTCTGTGTCGGGACCAATGTTGCGCCACAGTTCGAGCATAAAAGCCTGACAGAAACGCATGATTTCTGCGGTAGATTTCCCTTTAGGACTAAAGTCCGAACCTCCCTTTGCTCCTCCCATAGGTAGGGTTGTAAGCGAGTTTTTGAACGTTTGCTCAAAAGCAAGGAACTTCAATATAGACGGATTTACAGAAGCATGTAAGCGTAAACCACCTTTGTATGGGCCTATGGCATTGCAATGTTGTATGCGATATCCCATGTTGGTATGCGTATTGCCTTTGTCGTCAACCCATGTTACACGGAAAGAAAAGATACGATCAGGGATGCATAGTCTTTCTATTAAGTTTGCCTTCTCAAATTCAGGGTGTTGATTGTAAATTTCCTCAATGGATTCTAATACTTCCTGAACAGCCTGATGGTACTCAGGTTCGTTCGGAAATCTGCGTTTTAAGTCTTGTAATACTAATTCTGCCTTCATTATAAAAAACGGGTTTTGATTTATGGATGCCACAAATATATGAAAAAAATGTCTATTTGTTAAAAAATACAACACAAACGTGGCATTTTTTCAAAATGGAAGGATTGAGATAAATAAATTTACCTCATATAATACCCTTGCGAATGTTTTTAATATTGTTTTTTTCTTATTTTTGTGATGAATAATAAATAACAATATAAAACAATGACATACTTAATCACAGGCGGAGCCGGATTTATAGGCTCGAATTTTGTGAAACGCATGTTGGCGACACATTCTGAAGCAAAACTCGTTATATTTGATGCACTTACATACGCCGGAAATCTTGGAACCCTTGCAGAGGAGTTGAAGGACTCCCGCGTGACATTCGTAAAGGGAGATATCTGTGATAAAAATATTACGGAGAAAGTTTTTTCGGATCATCAGATAGACTATGTTGTCAACTTTGCGGCAGAGAGTCATGTTGATAGAAGTATCGAGAATCCTCAGTTGTTTTTGCAGGTGAATATTCTTGGTACTCAGAATTTATTGGATACAGCGAGAAAATTTTGGACTGTAGGCAAAGATGAAAATAATTATCCGATTTGGCGCGAAGGCGTGAAATTCTTGCAGGTATCTACAGATGAAGTATACGGATCGTTGGGCGAAGAAGGTTACTTTACAGAAGAAACTCCTTTAGATCCCCGTTCTCCTTATAGTGCAGCAAAAACAGGTGGCGACCTGATTGTAAAAGCTTATGGCGAAACCTATAAGATGCCGATTAATATAACCCGTTGTTCGAATAATTACGGACCATTCCATTTCCCTGAAAAGCTTATTCCGCTCATTATACGCAATATTTTGGCAGGACAACAACTTCCGGTGTATGGCGATGGCAGCAATGTGCGAGATTGGCTATACGTGGACGACCACTGTAAGGCTATCGACATTGTTTTGCACAAAGGACGTTTAGGCGAAGTGTACAATATAGGAGGACATAACGAGCGAAAAAATATTGAGATCGTTAAACTGGTAATAAAAACAATACACGATATAATGGAGAAAGAACCTAAGTATCGTGACGTATTGAAGAAAAAAGAAATCGCCGCCGATGGAAGCATCGATATAAGCTGGATCAACGACAATCTTATCTCTTTTGTGAAAGACCGTCAGGGGCATGACCAACGTTATGCTATCGACCCTGCTAAAATATCGAACGAATTGGGATGGTTGCCCGAGACGACCTTCGATAAAGGTATTGTGAAAACAATATACTGGTATCTCGACAATCAGGCATGGGTTGAAGAAGTTACTTCGGGCGACTATATGAAGTATTACGAGCAAATGTACGGAAACAGATAAATATATTTCTGATTAATTATTTATGGAGCGCTTAAAATCTATATTGGCAGATAAAGTGCTTGACTTGTCCTCAGGAAGTGGGGAAGAAGTAAAGGCAAAAATAGAAAAAATACAACGCTTTCGTGATTTTGCGAATGCATTGAAGTCTTTTATGATCAAGTATCCGGCTATAGAAGATGAACTGATATCTATGGTTGAGGATGGGGACTTTGATACAAAGGTGGCTTCATCTCGTGTAGATACAATTATCCGTCTTGCTGATACCGAAAGGGCGCAAGCCGCTAAGGTTACGCCTCAGATTGTTGAGCCGACTGGTGTAGAAGATCAATCACTGTTGGATGAAACCGAAGACAGCTATATCAATCCTGATGATATTCCGATGGAAATATACGAGGGGGAGGAAGAAGCCTTGGTTCAGACTGAAGATGTAGATTTTGAGGAGATCGAATCTATTTCGGAGGATGTTGTAAAAGGTTACGTTCCATTTGAAGATGTGAAAGCGGAAGAGCATGTTGATATAGAAGAAAGTAGTGAAAGCGAAGAGGATGACTCTCTCGATATAAGCGAAGAAGAAAAAGCCGCAAAAAGAAAGCAGACAATCCGCAGAGTTTTGCAAATAGTAGGCATTATTCTTGCCGTCATAGCTTTAATATTTATCATCAAATTCATCATGACCCATTGGCAGACAGTTCTCATTGTTCTTGGAATTGTTGTCGCACTGGGTATATTAATTTTCTGGTTGAAGCGAAAGCGTTGATACCGGATTTATGTAGAATCAATAATTCCTGAAATGGACTATTATAGGCAAACCCAATTAAAAGATTACAATTCATTAAAAACAGAAGCTCAAGCAAAGATTTTTTGCAAGCCCACTACAATCGAAGAGCTTCGCAAATGTTTATCTGATTACCCGGACGAAAAAAAGCTGATAATAGGTGGCGGTTGCAACCTGTTTTTTACCAAAGACTTTGATGGACTGGTGATTTATCCCCATATCAAAGGGCTTCGTGAAATATCAGACGATGATGACGAAGACGATGATGTATTTCTGGAAGTCAACGCTTCCGAAAACTGGGATGAACTCGTCGCTTATTGTGTGGAACGTGGTTTCGTAGGGCTCGAAAATCTTTCGCTGATTCCCGGTACGGTAGGTGCTGCACCTATACAAAACATAGGCGCTTATGGGGCTGAAGTAAAAGATGTGATACGTGAAGTTGTTGCAATAGATATGGAAACAGGGAAGATTGTTTCGTTTTCGAACGCGGAATGTGAGTTCGGATATCGTGACAGTATCTTCAAAAGGACAAATAAATATTTGATCGTATCTGTTGTTATTCACCTGAAACGTTCTTTCGTTTACACTCCCAAGTATGCCGATCTGAATAAAGAACTAGAAGAGATAGAAGAACCTACAGTTGAGGATGTACGCAATGCTGTTATACGTGTTCGTCAAAGAAAGCTACCGGATGAAAGGGTACTGCCAAATGCCGGAAGTTTCTTTAAAAATCCGTATATTACAAAAGAGTCTGCGGATAAGATTTTAGTAGAATATCCGACTCTGCCTGTTTTTCCGTATAAAGATGGGTTGGTAAAAACATCAGCCGCATTTCTTATCGATAAAGTAGGATATAAAGGAAAAAGAATAGGCGACGTAGGAACATATCCCAACCAGCCGCTTATTATAGTCAATTATGGCACAACAGATGGAAACGACATCGTCAGGTTTATGAAAGAAGTGCAGGGGGCAGTGAACGATAAATTTGGTATCGAGCTTGAACCCGAAGTTAGAATTTATTAAAAAAATATATTAGCTAAAAACATGGCATCATTTATAATAGAGGGAGGTTGTCGCTTGAGTGGAGAAATTATTCCACAAGGAGCAAAGAATGAAGCATTGCAGGTTATTTGTGCGACATTGCTTACCGCAGAGGAAGTTATTATAGAAAATATTCCGGATATTCTGGATGTAAACAACCTGATACGTCTATTGGGCGATATGGGTGTCGAAACCAAAAGGTTGGCAGAAGATACTTGGTCATTCAAGGCCGAAAATGTAAATATAGACTACCTGGAAACATCGGAATTCTTGAAGAGAAGTGCCTCTTTGCGTGGTTCGGTGATGATTATAGGACCTCTTGTAGCTCGTTTTGGCAGGGCTATTTTGCCTAAGCCGGGAGGAGACAAAATTGGTCGCCGCCGTCTCGATACTCACTTTGTCGGGATACAAAAACTAGGTGCTGAATTTAATTACAACGACGCAGAACAGATATATAATATATCAGCCGAAAAGCTGAAGGGTACATATATGCTTCTCGATGAGGCTTCTGTTACCGGTACAGCTAATATTGTTATGGCTGCGGTATTAGCCGAAGGAGAAACCACAATCTATAATGCAGCTTGCGAACCATATATACAACAACTTTGCCGTTTGCTTACCAAGATGGGAGCCAAGATAGACGGGCAGGGGTCTAACCTGTTGCGTATCGAAGGAGTAACTTCTTTGGGTGCTGCAAAACATCGTATATTGCCTGACATGATCGAAATCGGTAGTTTTATCGGTATGGCAGCTATTACAGGATCAGAAGTTACAATTAAAGATGTAGCCTACGATGATTTGGGTATTATCCCCGATACATTCAGCCGTTTGGGTATCCAGTTGGAACGCAGAGGAGATGATATATATATTCCTGCACAGAAAGAATATACTATAGATACATTTATCGACGGGTCGATTCTTACTATTGCCGATGCTCCATGGCCGGGGTTGACTCCCGACCTAATCAGTGTGCTTCTTGTTGTGGCTACTCAGGCCAAAGGCAGTGTGTTGATACATCAGAAGATGTTTGAAAGCCGTTTGTTCTTTGTGGATAAACTTATCGATATGGGAGCACAGATTATACTATGCGATCCGCACCGTGCAACGGTAATTGGTACAGGAAAACGTCCTATGCGTGCCACAACTATGACCTCACCGGATATACGTGCCGGTATAGCTTTGCTTATTGCCGCTATGTGTGCCGATGGAAAAAGTACGATACACAATATAGAGCAGATAGACCGTGGATATCAGAATATCGACGTACGTCTTAATCAGCTGGGCGCTAATATTATGAGGCTGGACTAGAATTGATATTAACTTTAAATAATTGATACCTAACTAAACAAGTACACATTCTTTTGTTTCTGAAGGATGGGAAGTGTCTTAATTTTTTTACACTATGACAGAAAATGAAAAGTATCTCTATGATCATTTCCTTATTAGTATAAAATCAGGATTTGAATCTTTAGAAGATATTATTACAGAGGCTATTGAAGCTGTAGAAGATGAAGGCTGGGAAAGCGAAATCTCTGAAGAGTGGATTCGGGATATTTTTGGCAAGGAGTATGCGAAAAATGAATCTGAAAGTGAAACATGGCAACGCCCTACTGATACGGATAAGCTGCATACAGTTTTCGACAACCTTTGTAAAGAGAAAATCGTAGCATTGCACAATGCCGGATATACACAATCTGAAGCTATATATGATGTGCAGGATGTATGGCAAGACCTGGAAGATAATGGGGTAAAACCTATTGGATATTGTTATTATCACGGGCAGGATTTGGAACGTGTAATACAAACCGGCGTGCTAAGTATTGGTTTTTATGGAGAAAAAGAGAAGAACGACAAGGAAGCCATATTGATAGGTAACAAAATTGTCGCCCAACTCAAGAATCAGGGCTTTACTGTGGAATGGGATGGCTCGGCATCGAAGCGTATTGAAGTTGTAGACTTTAAATGGCAAAATAGATTCACGTCCGATGACGATGTTGCCGAAAAATGGGGATATGATAGAGTCCTCGATTTGATGGAAGAATAAAGAGAAGCGGCTGTAATGAAAAGGGTTTGTCATCCTTCCCATTACAGCCGCTTAATTTTATACTTTTACTTTGCTCTCTCGTATTGAAGAGGCCATTTTAGATCATCTCCCAACGATTTTGCTGCATGAAGCGCAAAATAAGGATCTCTTAATAATTCTCTGCCGATAAAAATAAGATCGGCTTCCTCTTTTTGTAAAATCTCCTCTGCCTGATTTGCTTCAGTAATAAGCCCTACAGCTCCTGTAAGTATTCCTGTTCGGCTTTTTATTTCTTTGGCAAAAGGTACTTGATAATTTTTCCCTACAGGTATTTTTACGTGCGGCAGATTACCTCCTGACGATACATCGATAACATCTACTCCCTTATCTTTCAATAACGATGCTAGTTGTGTCGATTCTTCCGGATTCCAACCATTGTCTACCCAGTCGGTAGCTGATATCCTTACCCATAACGAGTGGCTTTCATCTAATAATAACCCTACAGCATCCACTATCCTAATCAATAACCGAATTCTATTCTCGAATGTGCCGCCATATTGATCTTTTCTTTGGTTGGTAAGAGGAGATAAGAACTGATGGATAAGGTATCCATGAGCCGCATGTATCTCTATTATCTTATATCCTGCTGTTATAGACCTTTGGGCAGCGAGAGCGAAATCGTATATGATTTTTTCGATCTCAACCTCTGTCAATTCTGCCGGAGTATTGTCTGTCTCATAAAAAGGGATAGGGGAGGGTGCTACAGTCTGCCAACTGTTTTCGCCTTCTTTTATTTGCTCTCCACGTTTCCATCCGAGTTCGCAGCTTGCTTTACGCCCGGCATGAGCCAGTTGTATTCCCGGTATAGAGCCGTTTTCTTCGATTACTTTTACTATTTCCTTGAGTTTTGAGATATGGTCATCTTTCCATATACCCAAATCTCCATAGGATATACGACCTTCGGGACAAACGGCGGTTGCTTCCTGTATAACGGCTGCTACACCACCTACAGCTCTACTGGTATAATGGACAAGGTGCCAATCGGTAGCGAAACCGTCATGCGCCGAATATTGACACATGGGAGACATGATAATCCTATTTTTGAGAGTAAGATTACGTATCGATAAATTACTAAATAGCTTAGACATATATTATTTGTTTATTATTCCAGTCCTAATGTTTTTATGCTTAGATCTATTTCTCTCGGATCTCCGGTGTGCTTTCCTGCTACATCCGAAAGTTTTACGGCTTTCATGAAGTTCGCATCTTTCTTATGTAGTTTTACATCCGTTAGTTTGATAACGATATTCAACGCTTTAGATCCTACATCGTTCGAAAAGAATGTGCCGATACCATACGTGTCGTGTATACGTCCGGCAACATGATCTTTTATTTCTTTTACAGTATCTAGATTTAGCGAATCGCTGAATACTAATGTTTTGGAAGTAGCATCTATACGGTTTTGTTGATAAAAAGAGATCGCCTTGTCTGCAAAAACAAGAGGGTCTCCGCTATCGTGGCGTACTCCGTCAAATAGTTTGGCCTGTTTGAGACTAAACGAGTTGAAAAAAGAATCGGTAGTGTATGTATCTGTCAATGCAATACCCAGACTGCCGTCGTAGACTTCTACCCATGCTTCCAATCCCTTGATATTTGCCGACCGATAACCGAATATTGCGCCATGAAACATAAACCATTCGTGCGGCATTGTACCAATAGGAATCGTATTGTGTTTCATCGCAAAATATACATTGCTCGTCCCTTTGAAGTACTTTCCCGAATGAGCCTGAAGCGCTCCTATAACTTTATCTTCTACGTCGAAAGAAAAACGTCTGCGAGTACCAAATTCGGAATAATCGGCTTCCATTTCTTTCAGGGCTTTTGCTTTTATGATTGCATTTTCTTCTACATTTTGCGGGGTAGCTCCTGTCATCTGAAAATAAAGCTCGGAGATAATTGCCAGTAGCGGAACTTCCCAAAGTACAGTTCTGTACCAATAGCCCTCTATTACTACGCTGAGGTCTCCTCCTTCTTGAGTAATGGTCACTTCCTCCGGTTTATATCTGAATCCTTCAAGAAAGTCTACAAATACGGGATCGAAGAAATAACATTTAGCTTTTATAAATTTCTTCTCTTCGGCTGTTAATTGCAGGTTAGCCATAGACGCTACTTCTTCCTTCATCCGTTCGGCGAATCCTTCAGGAAATTGAGTCTTCCCCCGGTTCGTGAAAGCATATCGGACGTATGCCCACGGATATAGTTTTTGGATAGCTAACATGACGGAAAATTTGTACAGATCGTTGTCTGTAAAATGTTTTATTATCATAATTCTGTGGTGGTGTTAAATTGTATAATTGACAAATATACCTTTTTATATAACAAATAAAGAACGCCGATGTTGTAGAGTTCTGCAACATCGGCTTATTTTTACTTTCTTATACTTGAGGTTTAGCGAAAAAATATATTATTCGAGCTTGTGAATAACAAGTCCCGACCGTAGTTTAGGCTCAAACCATGTTGTTTTTGGTGGCATGATGTTGCCCGAGTCGGCAATGTCCATCAGTTGCTTCATGGTGACCGGGTATAAGGCCAGTGCCAGCTTCATCTCACCGCTGTTTACACGTTTTTTCAGTTCGTCCAATCCTCTAATTCCTCCTACGAAATCGATACGCTGATCGGAACGCAAATCCTTTATGCCTAAAATTTCGTCCAATATATACTTCGAAGATATAGTCACATCCAAGACGCCTATAGGGTCGTTGTCGTCGTAAGTATCTTCTTTTGCAGTCAGGCTATAGCATTTGCCGTCAAGAAAGATGGAGAAATTATGTAAAGCGGTGGGCTTTTCAATGTCAGAACCCTTCTCTTCTATTATAAAATGTGCTTTTAGTTTCTTGAGAAATTCGGCAACACTTAATCCATTCAGGTCTTTTACCAAACGGTTGTAGTCTATTATATTGAGTTGGTTGTCAGGAAAGCAAACAGCCATAAAGTAGTTATACTCTTCGTCTCCCCTATGATGAGGGTTTAGTCTCGCTTTTTCTGCTCCTACCAGTGCTGCCGCTGCTGAGCGATGGTGTCCGTCGGCGATATACAGGTAAGGTATAGTTGCAAATATATCCGTTATTTGTTGTATGTCCTCTTGATCTTTTATTACCCAAAAATGATGCCCTACACCGTCTGTTGCTTCAAAGTCATATTCGGCCGGAGTAGATATTGCGTTTGTTATTATCTTGTCCAAGTCTTTATTGTCAGGGTAGGCAAAAAATACAGGCTCTATATTCGCATTATTCACACGTACATGCTTCATGCGGTCTTCTTCCTTATCTCTGCGTGTGAGTTCGTGTTTTTTTATCTTTCCATTCATGTAATCATCTACATGAGAGCATACTACCAGCCCATATTGAGTTTTTTCATTCATGGTTTGCGCATATACATAGTAGTATTCTTCCGGATCCTGCTCCAACCAACCTTTTTCCTGAAACTTCTTGAAATTCTGTACTGCACGTTGATATACGTCGGGATGATGTTCATCTATTGTTTCTTCAAAATCTATTTCCGGTTTTATGATGCGGTAAAGAGATTTTTCGTTGCCTTCTGCTTCGAGCCGAGCTTCCAGAGAGCTTAAAACGTCGTAGGGGCGTGAGGCAATTTGCTGAACAATACTTTTGGGTGGTCTTATTCCTTTAAACGGTTTTATTAGGGCCATGCTGTTTGAATTGAATGGATTATAAGGTTAAAAATCAACTAAGGCAATGCAATCTTATCTTACTTTTTGCTATATGCAAATATATAAAAACAATAGCTAAAAGTATCATAATATGTAAAAAATCCAAATACCTCTGATACAAAAAGCATTTTGCTAGATTCTTGAAATTAAAATCAATAAAAGTCATTCTTAATCACAGTATTTCATATATAATTAGTAATTTTGAAGTCCAAAAAATAATATTGAAGAGTTCTTAATTCCCTAATTTAATATATAAAATGAAGAAATATAATTTTAGTGCAGGGCCATCAATCCTTCCCCAACAAACAATGGAGGAGACAGCAAAAGCTATTCTGGATTTTAATGGTTCTTCTTTTTCTTTAATGGAGGTAAGCCACAGGAGCAAGGATTTTCAGGCTGTAATGGACGAAACAGTTGAACTGTTTAAGGAATTATTAGAAATTCCGTCGGGCTACTCGGTGCTTTTCCTTGGAGGAGGTGCTAGCTTGCAATTTTGCATGGTACCTTTTAATTTACTAGAAAGAAAAGCGGCATATTTGAATACGGGGACGTGGGCAAGTAAAGCTCAGAAAGAAGCTAAACTGTTTGGTGAAGTAGTTGAAGTGGCATCATCTAAGGCTGCTAACTATACTTATATCCCAAAAGATTATACAATTCCTACCGATGCGGATTATTTCCACATCACTACCAATAATACGATTTTCGGAACAGAGATACATACCGATCTCAATTCTCCGGTGCCGTTGGTTGCAGATATGTCGTCAGACATTTTCTCTCGTCCGGTAGATATATCAAAATATGCTTTGATATATGGTGGTGCTCAGAAAAATCTGGCTCCATCGGGAGTGACTTTCGTTATCGTAAAAGATGAAATATTAGGAAAGGTAAATCGCCCTATCCCAACAATGTTGGATTATCGTACGCATATCGAAAACGGTTCGATGTTCAATACGCCTCCAGTTGTTCCTGTATATGCTGCAATGCAAACATTGAGATGGCTGAAAGCGAATGGAGGTCTTGATGCAATGTATAAACGCAACAAAGAAAAGGCTGCATTGCTATATAACGAAATCGATCGTAGCTCCGTGTTTAAAGGTACATGTCAGGTTGAAGACCGTTCGTTGATGAATGTATGTTTTGTGATGACCTCCGAATATGAAGGAAACGAAGCAGCATTCTTAGAATTTGCGAAAGAACGTGGATTGTGTGAACTAAAAGGACACCGCTCTGTTGGTGGTTTCCGTGCATCTATTTACAATGCTATGCCTATCGAAGGTGTTCAGGCATTGGTGGATGCAATGAAAGAATTTGAAAAGAAAATAGCTAAATAATGAAAGTACTTATTGCTACAGACAAACCATTTGCTGCTGAGGCTGTAACTGGAATCAGAGAAGTTATAGAGAAAGCCGGATTTGAATTGGTTTTGCTCGAAAAGTACACAGAGAAGAAACAATTGCTAGATGCGGTAGCTGATGTTGATGCTGCAATTATTCGTAGCGATATCTTCGACAAGGAAGTATTGGATGCTGCTAAGAATCTAAAGATTGTTGTACGTGCAGGAGCAGGTTATGATAATATAGATTTGGAAGCTGCTACAGCAAACAAGATATGCGTGATGAATACTCCGGGACAGAATGCTAACGCTGTTGCAGAGTTGGTCTTTGGTCTTGCTGTATACGCTATTCGCAGTTTCTTTAAAGGTACATCGGGAACAGAGCTTTTGGGCAAAAAACTGGGAATCCACGCTTATGGAAATGTAGGGCGCAATGTTGCTCGTATAGCCAAAGGCTTTGGTATGGAAGTTTATGCTTTCGACCCGTTCCTGTCTAAAGAAGCTATCGAAAAAGAAGGCGTAAAAGCTGTTGGTTCTGCCGAAGAATTATACACTACATGTCAGTACGTATCTTTGCATATGCCTGCTACAGACGAAACCGCTAATTCTATAAACTATGAGTTGATTAGCAAAATGCCTAAAAATGCATTGCTGCTGAATACTGCTCGTAAAGAAGTAGTAGATGAAGCTTCGATAGTGAAGGTAATGGAAGAACGTAAAGATTTCAAATATGTAACAGATGTACTTCCCGGCAATCATGCTGAAATGACAGAAAAATTTGCAGGAAGATATTTCTCTACACCTAAAAAATCGGGTGCGCAAACCGAAGAGGCAAATATCAATGCCGGTATTGCTGCAGCCAATCAAATAGTAGACTTCATTAAGAACGGTAATGAACGTTTCAGAGTAAATGGAAAGTAAGATAACACCTATCTAACTATACTTTTTTGAAAGGGATATTCGCATAGAGTATCCCTTTCTTATTATTTAGATATATTTGTTTTTATTGAATTTATCTTATTAATAGGGTGAATAGTATTCCCTTATGAGGGGAAAGATTAAGAAAGAAAGTGACACATAAAAAGCAGTAAAATACTGTTACTTTTACATACGCTTTGCTCCTGTGACCGCTGGTTGTTACTTTTTGAGAAATAGGATTCTCTTGGCAGGAAATGTAAAGTTCTGCGAAAAAGAATAAAGGCTTGATAATTAGCCTGTCATGTTTCCCGTTTGGGGAAGCAATATTCTAAGCAGAAATGAGTTATATTTGTAAACTGTAATAACTTATTGTAATAACCTGAAAAAAGCTTGAAAAGATCTATATCTTACATATTTAGTATCCTTATTCTTTTATTGTTTGCATATTCTTGTAAACAGGTAAAACTGGAAGATGCAGACCGTAAATTTGCACAAGGAGAATACTTTGTTGCGGCAGACATGTATCGCAAGATATACCGCAGCATTCCAGTAAAGAAGAGAGAGTTAAGAGGAGAAGTCGCTTTGCGTATGGCGGAGAGTTACAGGTTGATAAACAATCCACTGCGAGCGAATGCGGCGTATGCTAATGCTGTTAGATATAAGGTGAACGACAGCACTCTGAATCTGCAATATGCCAGATCGTTGCAGAAGGTGGGAGATTATAAGCAAGCTGCTCGTTACTACGCTGATTTCTTAAAGCTTTTCCCTGATAATAAATTTGCTCTTAACGGGCTGGAAGGTACAAAGGTAGCCCCTGAGTGGAAAGCTAATCCGACATTATATACAGTGAAGAGGATGGATTTGTTTAATTCCAATCGGGGTGAGTTTAGTCCGATGTTGCTTCCTCCCGATTACGATCAGTTGTACTTTACATCTAACCGAGAAGGTGTTATAGGAGATACGATAAGCAATATTACAGGATCTAAGCTCAATGATATATTCATGTCTCGCAAAGACGAGAGTGGAAACTGGATGAAACCCGAGCATTTGGATTCACCGATAAATACTTCATCTGACGAGGGCACAACTTCATTTTCGGCTACTGGCTCTGCAATGTATTTTACACAAACAAAACTCGATTCGGTAAATACATCCTTTCCATCTATATATGTCTCATACCGTTCGTCGGGATCATGGGGAAAGGGCACGAAAATAGAAATAAACAAACGTGATACAACCAGTGTTTATGCTCATCCGTCGATAACACCTTCGGGTGACTACATTTATTTTGTGTCCGACATGCCCGGAGGCTATGGCGGTAAAGATATTTGGCGGGCAAGTATGGTTGGCGATCTGGTCGAATTTGTTGAGAATTTGGGGCCGGATATCAATACCGCAGGAGACGAAATGTTTCCGTATATGCGAAACGACTCTACGCTCTATTTTTCTTCGGACGGACATGTAGGGATGGGTGGTCTGGATATATATAAGGCTGAATATGACAAGAAGTCTAAAGGCTGGAAGGTAGAGAATATGAAGTTCCCTATAAATTCGCAGGCCGATGATTTTGGTATAACATTCGAAGGAAACAAAGAAAGTGGATTTTTTAGCTCCAACCGTGGCGATGGCAAAGGATTTGATCATATATATTCTTTTGCATATCCGGTAATTACAACTATAGCTGAAGGATATATTGTGGATACAGACGATGAGTTTGTAACCAATGCTACTATACGCGTTGTAGGGCGTGACGGAACGAATATGAGGTTTCCCGGAAAGAACGACGGGACTTACAAAATGGACGTAAAGCAAGGGGTAGACTATGTGTTTCTGGCAAGTGCCAAAGATCACTTGAATACACGTATGTCTCTCAAAACTATAGCGATAGAGAAGGATTCAACCTACCTGTTAGATTTCATCCTTACTCCGATCAATAAGCCGGTGGTATTGGAAAATATATTCTATGAGTTCGACAAGGCGACATTACTCCCCGAGTCTAAAAAAGAATTGGATGGTTTGATCGACTTGCTTAATACCAATCCGAATGTAACAATCGAACTATCGGCTCATGCCGACAGAAAAGGGTCGGACGACTATAATATTAAACTCTCGCAACGCAGGGCTGAATCTGTGGTCAATTATCTGATAGCCGGAGGAATATCCAAAGATCGACTAACGGCTGTGGGCAAAGGTAAAAGTGAGCCTAAGACGGTTACCAAAGCTATCGTAAAGAAGTATGACTTTCTGAAAGAGGGTGATATACTGAATGAGGAGTTTATAGAAGGGCTCACCTCAGAGCAACAGGAGATGGCTGATCAGGTAAACCGCCGGACAGAGTTTAAGGTGTTGAGTATTACATATAATCTCGAATAGTATGTTAAGGCTGGCTTTATTTATAATATCTGCGATAATCTCTTTTGCTACAATACAGGCACAGGAGTTGAACGCGAAGCTAACTATAAACAGTAGTAAAGTTCCTGCGGCAAATCAAAATCTGTTTTCGGCAATGGAGAGCTCACTCAATCAGTTGTTGAATGACCAGACATGGACAAATACCTCGTTCAACAGAAATGAGCGTATTGATTGCACAGTGAACATCTCGATAAGTGAAATGACTTCGGATAATAGTTTTGTTGCAGAAATGCAGGTTACTTCACGCCGCCCTGTATATAATTCGACGTATATAACTACTCTGATCAACTATAGAGATACTAAGTTTGAGTTTAATTATACACCGGGAGAATCTCTCGACTTGAGCAATATTACACTTTCTAATAATTTGGTGGCAGTAATATCTTTTTATGCTTATGTTGTGATAGGGCTCGATTTTGATTCGTTTTCCTTAAATGGCGGTGCTCCGTATTTTGCGAGGGCGATGGAAATAGCTAATATGGCTCAATCATTGAATACAAAAGGGTGGGAGCCTTTTTCCGGCAAAAATGATAACAGGTATGATCTTGCCGTAGCTCTTACCGATGAGAGCTCTAAAGCTTTTCATTCTTTCTGGTACAATTATCATCGCAATGGGTTGGACGAAATGGCTGCCAATGCTTCACGTGGGAGAATACGTATTATAGAAGCAATGGCAGACTTGCAAAAGTTGTACGATTCGCGTCCGTCTTCTCCATTGTTGTTAATTATCGGAGAAACTAAGCTGGATGAAATAGTACGCATCTGTTCTCAGGCTACAGCCGAAGAGAAGCAAGCTATAAAAAAGCAACTTAACCAAATATTTCCGACGAAAGGTTATCTTATAAATAACCTTAAATAAATGTTTTACAAAACTATGCTAAAAAGATTTTTACTTCTATTCTCTTTGATAATTGCTTGCGTATCCGCTTCGGCGAATATGGCGTCTCCGTGGATCGGAGGCAACCCGATGAGTGAGGCTTATTCGAGCAAGGATATAGATATTCTGCATGAGTCTTTACATGTCCGCATTATCGATTTTTATACAGCTAAGTATACGGTGATCTATACAATTAAATCAGATAGGGCAGGGAAGCAGATTCCCCTCATTTTTGACACGATGACGGATGTTTCGCAAGACGATGCCTTTCGTGTGTGGGTAGATGATAAAGAAGCTGAGGTCTCAAAAGTACCTTCTTCGTATGAAAACAAGGCGGCTCTTTCGTGGATAGATTCTTTGGATAATCATCTTTTGTACTCGAAAGAAAATGTTCCGAATTTGATCGGACTCAAATATTTTGAAGTTGATCTTTCTGAGGGAGAGCATGCTATCAGGGTGGAGTATACAGTGCGTGCGAATGTGTATGTCGGTAATCCTGTCAGAGAATTTACGTTGAGGTACAATCTTGCGCCGGTTCGTTTTTGGCGTACATTCGGAGGACTGGATATTGAGATAGATATAACAGGGCTGGACGGCACATTCGAAACGAATTTACCTGCTGAAAAAACAAGCCTTACCGATGCTGTAACACACTTGCATTTTTCGGAGATACCGTCAGATGAATTTGTTATAACTTACACACCTCAAGTAGGATGGTTTGCTAATATTTTTGTGGTAATTGGGCACTGGTTAGTGCTTGCTTTTATTCTAGTACTGGGTATTATACATGTTTATCTTACTTTGAAATATCGGACCAGGAAGCCCACAAAACGTTTTTCCCCTGTTGTGATAGTTGGAGGTATCTTAGCACCTATCCTTTATTTGTGTTTGTTTGTGTGGTCATATTCTTTAATAGATGCAGTGATAGGAGAGTATGCTTCGGGAAGGCATGGATATGTATTCCTTCTCTTTTTGCTATATCCTGTTGTTATGCCAATCTATTTGCTATTGATCTGGATGATTGATAAGATGAAGAAGGATAAAATAAAAAAGGATGTCTCTATTTAAGAAACATCCTCTATCTTCAATCTCGTTTTTCTCATTTGCTAGCCATGTACTTGCCTTGCTGATCGTTGATAGTAGTATTTAATATTGTCAAATACTTTCTATACTGTTTTTCAGACAAAACTGATCTTACATTAGCCAAATTAAAGAATAGCGCTTTTTCTGCCGCTTCTTTATCATTGTCGATCAACGCGCTTTTTAGTTTTTCAATAGAATCATAGAAGATAGCTCTCATGTATTCTTTCTGATTGGAAGTTGCATTCACATATTCTGCAACAGTTTCGAATGTTGATTTGTTGTTCAATACCCAAAGAACATCATAATCGTTTTGCGCGTAAGAGCTGGCTCCTAATCCAAGCACAGCTACAAATAAAATTAATAACCTTTTCATAACCAATTTTTTTAATAAACAATCTTTACTTTAATAACCTAAACCTATAAGACAAAAAAAGACAGAGAATACCTGTTATTTATCATGGTACTCTCTGTTTAATTATCTTGTATAGTAATAACCTAAAACTCTTTGCAAAGATAAGATGTATTTATTTAAAAGTAAAATATTTTAACACAAAAAAGTCATATTAATAGTCAATGTGATATATATAAAACCTATAAGTGTGCTTTTTGATATGTCAGTGTGGCAAACTTAAATAAAAAAAGAGGTTGCTTTTTGCAAAACAACCTCTTCTCTAAAATATATCAGTTTATTTATTATCGTCTGTCTCTGGCCGAATACGAGATAGCAGAGGTACTTTTAGCTTTCTTTGTCTTGGGTGCTTTATAGTTGCTCTTCTTTGTGCTTTTTGTATTGCCTGATTGAACTTGATTGATAGAATCGTTTACTATCCACAACTCTTTGTCAAACTCCTTCAATTCGCCCTCTATTTTGTTTTGAGCCTCTTTCAATGTTTCAGGAGTCGTATATATCTGATTGAGGAACTTATTCTCCATATTGGTAGTCTTGTATATCTCACCTTCATACAAGCGCATACGGAAGTAGTCGTCAATGGTTTTATTCATTACGTTGTTCTTATCCGAAGCCATAATAGGCATACGGGCTGCATACGGGCGTATATTTTCGTATGGTATCCAAAACTGAGGTTCTTTTAAGCCTTGGTTTGTAGATGTTCCGAAGTCTATACCATCAACGTATTGCTGACGAAACAGTACGGGGCAGATAGCTACTGTTTTCACACCTAGCACAGAGTTAGACTGGTCGAAGTACCAAGCTTCTTTTATATAATATCCTAGTGCTTCGTTGCTGGGAATGCTGAATTCATCATAAGAATAAGCATTGCCATTCTTTTGATAAGGTATTTCGAGCCTTTGGAGTACGTCTCCAAAATTGATTTTCAGATTATCCACAAAAAGGTCAGTGCCATTATTCCAATCATAAGCAACGAGGTTTCCATCACCCATCAGTTTAAAGATCATTGTATAGAAGTTCATCTGATTACCAATAGGCTGTACCGGATAATACAGGGCAGCATTCTTTCCCTTTGTAAGGTCTAAGAATCGATACACCTCTCTGATCCATGTCGCATTCGATAAATCCTGTGTCTGTGTGTCGTTCATCATTTCTGCACGAACAGACAATTGAGGAACTTTTGGCCCGTTGTTGTTTTGCTGGGTATTACCCTGTTGTTGCTGTTGCCTTTTGGCTATTCTGTCTCGAAGCGATTCGGGCTGTTCTTGTGCATGCAGCACAGAGATAAAGCTCAATCCGCAAATAACGATAGCTAGTATTTTATATATCTTATTCATTTTCTTTACTTCTTAGATTTTGCAAATCCTACCTGAGTTCTTACACATCTAAATCCGATATACGAGCGTGGTTGGTTTTGGAACTCGCCTTCACGCATGTCTCCTCTGATGTTTCGCCCTATATCTTTCCACGATCCCCCTTTTACTACTTTTTTCTTTATAGCGTATGGGTCTTCTTTGGCAGCATCGTATTTGTATTGAGGATTCATATCATTCATCATTGCTGTACCCGATTCGGTATAAGCGGTAGAAGTCCATTCGGAAACGTTACCGGCCAAATCATATATACCAAAACGATTCGGTACATAAGATGCTACCCGAGCAGGGATAAGGTTCCCGTCTTTCGTATAGTTTCCTTCTCCGGGTTTGAAGTTTGCCATAAAGCAAGCCTTCTCATCCATTGTACCTTCTTTATCCCACGGATATTTATTTTCGGTCTTACCATTACGTGCGGCAAATTCCCATTCTCCTTCTGTGGGCAATCGGAAGTTTTCGATCGGACGTCCATTTTTTGGTTGTCCCATTTTGTAGAACATGGTTCTCCATTCACAGAAAGCAGTAGCCTGTTCCCAAGTTACACCTACAACCGGATAATCGTTATACCCCGAGTGAGAAAAATACATGCGCATATATGGCTCATTGTAAGCATTGTTGAAATCGTTTACCCAAACAGTAGTATCGGGATAAATGTTTACAATCTTGGTATGTACAAAATCGAATAATGAGCTTAGAGGGCGAACGATTGTTTGGTTTACAGGACGTCCTTCTTCATTGATATAAGCAGTATCTTTTGATATCATCACTACTTGATTGACGTCTATTGCAATATCTGTATTGAGGGTTCGTTCCTGAGGTATCAAACGGTTTCTACGTTTTGCTGCTTCGGTATAATCGAACCATTCATATTTGAAATTCATCTGACGAGGGTCTAGGCCTCTAACTCCTGTTATGGGGTGTATAAAAGTCACGCTGTTTATTGCCAACTCCTCTTCTTCCAAAGGGCGTTTAGGTATCGGTCTCCTCCAATCGAGGTATGGTTTTACCGGGTCACCGTATCTGTCTTCTGTGATTTTGAATGCTTCGTTTCCTCCGTAGGAAGGGTCGGCCAGGCGTTCACGAATAATTGAATCGCGTACCCAATAGACAAATTGGCGATATTTGGAATTGGTGACTTCTGTCTCGTCCATCCAAAAATTATCTACCGAAACCCCTTTCGGATTGGCTTGTATATCCCATAGGGAATCGTTCTCGGCCGGTCCCATTTCTATAGAACCTCTCGAGACCAGTACCATACCATAAGGTGTAGGTTCGGCCCACGACGATCCTTTTTCGCCAACCACTTCACCGCCGATACTTGATCCTACCGATTTACCACAAGATGTAAACAGGATGAGTGAAGTTATAATTGCAAAAAACAAATGTTTCATATTTCTTTTATGATCTGATTCTGTCAGTCAACTTTTTTATTTATTCTACTTGTAAGTTTGTATACTCGTCTTTTTTATAATTACAATATCCTTATACTTTTGCCCGAATGTCTGTCTTTTCGCCTTTCTAACGGCATACTGTAGCGTATAAACAATTCATGGCTTCCATGACTGACCTTCGATATCTCCGATGTAGAAAGGTCGTATGAATAGCCTGCATCTATATTTTTTATTTTCACACCAAGCAAAAATACAAAACCGTCTCCTTTTCTCCAAGATATTCCTCCATTGAACATCTTTTTATATTCGGCTTTAGCTGTAACTTCCAATTGATAGGTCACAGCATCAGATTTAAAGAGAGCAGATGGTTGCAATTCTATCAACGGATTTCCCAGCTTTATATTGTATCCTCCTGTCAGATAATAGATACGAGAAATAAAAGAGGTAGTTTGCTCATCTATATCAAACTTAGGCTGCATTAGGTGCGTTATAGAAGCCCCTAAGTAATAGGTAGGGGTGATCCACGATACACCAAGTCCCATATCAAACTTCTTTTCGCCTATAGCTGTGGTTGGGTTTGTAGGGTCTGTTTCTCCTTCAGATCCGTTTCCTGTTCCTCCTTCTCCGCTTGGTGGATTCTTTATCCCGGAAGCATCGAAGTCTATATTCATCATCCCCCCTTGTAAGCCCACTCTCAGGTATCTGTTTTTCTTAAACTTAAATTGATAGGCATATTGCAGCATGGTGGAGGTATTCGTAAATAATCCGAATTTATCAGTTATAACCATTGCACCCACTCCATGTTCCTTGCCCAAAAAGTTCATAGGCATATTCAATGAAACCAACGATGTTACCGGTGCTCTGTCGAGACCTGTCCACTGACGGCGATGTAGCAAAGAACTTTCTATAACATTTCTTTCTCCAACAAACGAAGGGTTATAAAAGTTCTTCATATTCCAATATTGGCTGATCTGGGAATCCCACTGACCATATACAACACCCGAACCTAGAGTGAAAAACAGAAAGAATAATGTTATATAGTTAAGTTTCATTCACAAATGCCAGTGATAATGGAGTGCAAAGTAAGTACATTTTATTTTAATTAACGGCCGAAAGCCTTGTAAATTGTGTATTTAGCTATAATTTGTATTTTAAATACTTGCTTAGTAAAAAACATCTCGATTCCAAAAAGTAACAACCAGCGGTCACAGGAGCAAAGCGTATGTAAAAGTAACAAAAGTAACACTTTTACGGTATGTTTTTATTGTTACTTTATTTTGATACAATTATAGCAATACCTCACTAAGAGATATTTTTTTCATAAAGGCATAAAAAAACAGGCATGGGTTGATTATGCCTGTTTTGTATATTTTAAAAGCATCTAGTAAGATTCACTATCCCATATCAAAGCAAGCTTGAAATTGTAAGCATTGGGTAGAACAGGAGTGTCAGGAGAACCATCCGATGTTTGAATATAAAAGGTTACAGAAGGATCAGTCCCATTTCCATAAAAGATGTCGAAACCTATATACTCGGTATAAGGAACTGCTAAGTCTTTATATGCTTGTACGAAAGGTAAGTTTTTTTGTACTTCATAAATACTTCCATCCGGAGCTTCTTCATTTACAAAGACAGTTGCAGCAATTGTACCAAATTTATACAATCTCTCATCTATCTCTTTTACGCTTATAGTTGATTCATAGCGATTGTAAACGTCATTCCATCCCCATTGATTTTTTTCTACCTTAAAGTCTCTTGTTTTAACTTCCGAACCTACATAATATTGTTCGGTAATATCGTCTCCACAACCCGTTAATCCGGTAATGCCAAATACTGTCAAAAGAGAGATAACTAAATACTTGTATAGCCTTGTTCTCATATAATAGTTTTTTTATGATTGTTAAAAATACAGCTTCTATTTTAATTAAACAACAAAAGCCCACTTTTTGTTAATATCCGCTAATGGATATTATTTTTTTTAACGCATCATCTTCACTTGTTTCAGATAAGTTTATCCAGTGAATTTCTTTATCTCTTTTAAACCATGTGATTTGTTTGCGAGAGTAAATCCGTGTACTTTGTTTTATCTTTTCGATAGCAAAATCAAGAGTCCACTCGCCATCCATATATTTGAACAACTCTTTATATCCGACCGTATTTAATGCATTGAGGTGCCGTTGTGGATAAAAACGTTCGGCTTCTTCTAGCAGCCCCGAAGAAATCATTTCATCTACACGATTGTTTATCCTTTCGTACAATTCGGCTCTGTCGCGAGTCAATCCTATTTTTATAATTTCGAACGGACGTTCTTTTTTTGTTTGTGTTCGGAATGATGAATAAGGCTTGCCCGTCATCAGGCAAACTTCCAAAGCGTGAATCACACGCTTATAATTCTTTAGGTCTACTTCGTTATAAAAATCAGGGTCTAGTACTTTTAGTTGTGCCCGTATCGGTTCCAAACCTTCTCGTTCGTACAATTCATAGACCTCTTTGCGAAGGCTCTCATCTATTGTGGGTACATCGTCGATACCATTGCAGAGAGCATCGATATACATCATAGAACCGCCAGTGGCTATAAGTACATCGTGCGATTTATGAAGATCTTCTATTATATTCAGGGCATCACGCTCAAATTCGCTGGCACTATAGTAGTCGGTAACATCAAGCATACCAACAAGGTGATGTACAACACGATCTTTTTGAGCTGTAGTCGGCGCAGCTGTGCCGACTTCAAGTCCTTTGAAAAATTGTCGGGAATCGGCTGATATGATAGGCGACAGATAGTGCTCAGCCAAGTTGAGACTTAGTGCTGTTTTCCCCACTCCTGTGGGGCCAAGCAGTACTATCAGGCGTTTCATTAATATTCTTCGTCGCTAGGCAACTGAACATCGTCTAATCCGTCAAAGCCTTCGGCATCCAGTTCGTCCATGTCGTATCCTTCGTCGCCATAGAAAGTCTCACCCGTATCCAACGATGTAGAACTTGCAGCAATTGTTTCGAAGTCAACAAACTGAGTAGGAGGGTTTCCTGTAGATTTAGTGCATATGGCCTGCTCGAGGTTTTTTCCTGTAATGATTTCTCGTAGTTCCATAAAGAATGCACGCTCTGTCATATAATCAAATACGTACATCAATTTTTGTCTTTCATCTTCCAGAAAATCGTTCAGGATAGATTCTTCCATTGTATACGAATCTTCGTCCGAACTTGTATCCATTTCCACAAGGGTGATTTCTTGTTCTTTTTCCCAGTCGTCAGAGCAGATAAAGAATGAAGTCATCTCACCGTCTTTATAATCTACCGACTTAATAATTGCCTGATGCAGATCAAGAAAAGTATTATCTGCATCTATTTGAATCTCACGCTTGAAGTCTTCAACTTCATCTGATAAAAGTAAAAAACGGAATATCATTTTAATTTATGCTTATTTATTTCTGCTTCAAAAATAATAATTTTTTACAACATTTCTGCAAAATAAATGCAGGGATAGGAAAGTAGAATTACTTTATAACTTTCATTCATTTTTTATCAAAACTTTCCGCCTGTCCACTATGCTCGGGATTTCGTTTTCATAATGAGTGACATAGATTAGCGACTTGTTTGAATCACAGTACTTTTCAAGGATTTCCTTTACTCTACCTTTATTAATTATATCCAGTCCGTGCAGCGGTTCGTCGAGTATAAGGAGATCGGGATTTTTCACAAAGACCCGGGCTAACAATATCAGGCGTTGCTCTCCCGAAGACACGTTCAGAAAAGATACATCTTTGAGATGTTCCACTCTGAAAAGCTTCATCCATTCTAGAGCCACGACCTCTTGTTCTGTGTCGCACTTTCTGTATAAACCGATAGTGTCGAAAAAGCCTGATCCAACAACATCGAGACATCTCACATTCTTTAGATAGTAAAGATGCATCTCGGGAGAGATGTATCCAATTCGCTTTTTTATATCCCAGATGCTTTCACCTGTGCCCCTTTTACGGTCAAATAACGTTATGTCATTTGCATAGGCTTGCGGATTATCACCGCATATCAAGCTCAATAGGGTTGATTTGCCCGCCCCATTGGCTCCAAGCAGAGCCCATTTTTCACCTCGTTTGATTTCCCAATCCAGATCTTTTAATATTGTTCGTTGTCCGTATCGGATATGAATGTTTTTTAGAATAGCGGCATTCTCATAAGCCTTGGTCTCTTCGTCATTAGGTGTTTGCTTAAGTGTCTCCAGTCCTTCGATACCGACTGAGGGGAATAATGAAGTTACAAACTCTCTATCTTCCTTAAAAGCCATGTGAGACATCGGTTGGTATATCTGTTTGTCTTTTATCGGCAGAATATGGGTAACCATATCCGGTATATCGTTGGGGTTGGATAGGATCAATACAATCTGCAGATTATCGAGTTCGGATAATCGGGTAAGTAAATCTTTCAAAATCGTTCGGGACGACGTGTCGAGTCCGATAAACGGGTTGTCGAGTATCAAAATGCGGGGTTTCGATAAAAGAGAGCACACAATCAAGAATTTACGGAGCTCTCCACTCGATAGAAGATTAACCTCTTTATTCATCAGGTCTTCTATCCTAAACCACTCTACCAATGTATTCAACCATGTTTGATCGGCATTCTGTACCAAATCTTTTGTTAGAGGTACTTCTTGCTCATCTCCCTTATTCCATCGTTGTTGGTAGTAGCTGTTCTGTGTATCAATAATGCTATATATATCCCTGAAAGCAACACTTTTTACAACAGATGATACGGATCGATTTGCCCCGGATTCACTAGTACAGACAATCTCGCCCTCTTTAAGTGCATATTTACCCAACAATATATCTACTAAGAGTGTTTTTCCTCCGCCATTTGGACCAATAACCGCCCAGTGTTCGTTTTCTTTAATCATCCAGTTTACGGGATGATTAAATCTTAAACTATCAATGCGAGGAGTCGCTCCTTTTATTTCAATTACAATCTTTTTATCCATAAGTAAGAACTAAGTTACAAAGATAATGAAAGTCGTATGTCGGTGCTTGCAGTATTCCGGAATAAAGAATTAATATCAAGCATTTTATTCAAAAAAGAGAGGAGATTTATCTCATTTTTTACATTTCATAAATCTTTTCTTAAAATATTTCCTATAATATAAGAAATATATTAAATTTGTCAATTAATACAAACAAAATAGGTATTTACCTTAACACCAAGTATATCATTATGAAACTAAGACTTCTACTGTCATTTATGCTTTTGGGGCTATTTGTATTCCCCGTAAAAGCTCAAAATGCAACTACCACATCTACATCGAATGATCCGGCTGTGCAATTAATCAGTGATGATCGTGTAACAATATTGAGAGGAGATACTCCGGGGCAAACTGTTGTATTGTCGAATGCTGCCAGCAACAGGAGAAAGTATTTTGGCTGTCCCGACAGTATACCATCACTGTGTGCGCCGGTAAAAGATGCTCCTCCAATAGAGGCGGAGACCAGACCTATCAAAAATCCCGATCCGGTTATAGCACCTGTCAAGAAAGATCCTTTCTTTTTGCCTAACCCTGTCTTTTTCCGTATAAATAAATATGTGATAGATGCATCCGAATGGTCTAAGATTGAGTTGGCTGTGAATTATTTGAACGAGCATCCCGGTTCGACTGTTGTCGTAACAGGATATGCGGATAAGAAAACAGGTACTGCTAAAATAAATATGAAGCTATCGGAACAACGTTCTAATGAGGTGGCAAAAGCTTTGGAAACAAAATATGGTATTGCCAAAAATAGAATATCTGTGAACTGGAAAGGCGATGGATTACAGCCGTTCCAATTGGAAAACGATAAAAATCGTGCTGTGTTATTTTTGATAAATCCATAGATAGCAATATAAAATATGAAAAATAAGCGGAAACCAAGTTTTCGCTTATTTTTTTATATATTGATCCTGAATAAATCTCAATTGTTTCTCCAACATAGAAACCCGGATCATCTCGTATCCTGCTTTCTGTGCCTCTATTATCGGGCGTGTATAGATATACTCGATTTCTAAAGGGCGATGAGCATCAAAATCAAGTTTCATGCTTGGTGAATACGGTTTCATTTGTTGCGTCATTTGTAGCATTTCATCAGCGTAAGATTCTGGTATGATAAACTTTCCTTGTCCTACATGATTAGCACCACGTATCACATCGAGCATCATCTCTTTCAATAGCTGTGCAGTTGACGGATGATTCATCAGTATGTCTGTTTCTGTATTCAATACAACGGTCATGCCATTATACGGAATGTTCCAAACAAGCTTCATCCACCGTGCTAACTCAAGTTCAAGAATATTTGATTCTATTCCTGCTCCTTCGAAATCGGAGCACACCTGTTCCAACACTTTAGAATCTCTACAAGAGTAAGATCCCAAATTGAGTTTTCCATAATCAAAATGCCCTATATGCCCCTTTCCGATCTTGCTGGAGCAGATAAAAGCCAAGCCGCCTGCAATTTGTAATTCAGGAAAAGTTTCTTGTAGATCAGCTTCCAATCCCAATCCATTTTGTATCAATATTACTACTGTGTCTTGATGTAAGAGGGGAGGGAGCAGTTCATTTAAGAGGCTGTTGTTTGTTGATTTCAACGCAACCAAAACAACATCACATGCAGGCATGTCTTTTGTCTTGCGATAGGCCAGAACATCCGATAAATGAAAGTTTCCGTTAATGGAATCAATCTGTAGCCCATGTTCCTTTACATAGTCATAATCTGAATGAAACAAAAAGTGAACTTCCTGTCCTGAGTGAGCTAGATTTCCACCATAATATCCACCTATAGCTCCGGTTCCTATTACTGCATATTTTAGAGACATAATTTTTTATTATAAAGATATGGTTTTATGCATCTCCATTTACTGCGATGTCGTATAATTTATTCTTTGTTATATTTACTTTAATAGACCAATAATATTCTCCACCGTCATTTACCGTTATCACAGCATCGTTTAGATAAGCTGTATTTATAAAACTGTCATTTTTATATAGAAAGTTAATCCAAACGATTTTGTCTCCATTTTCATTCATAAATCCTACATATTGTCTTAAATAACGATTTAGGTTCTTTGTTATAAAGTCTGAATGGGAAGGTTCTTCTCTCTTTATATAAACAATACTGTCCGTCAAGATTTTCTCAGTATATTTTACATCATCTAGTGTTGGGGTATAACGTTCTTTTTGTCCTTCAAAATCACGCCAAGTAGATGTCCCTTTATCTATTATTCCTCCATGAATAATCTTTCTCTCGTTCATCTGATGTATCTCGAAGTAGTTGTGGTCTATTAGTATTTGATAGTTAAATGTTTTATTCTTTATGTCTGTTTGTTGTGTATTATTATAAGGAGTACCTAAAAAGCCAATAACAATGATATTACATTCTCCCAAAATCCCATTATAAAATGATACATCGACTATATTGTCGGCAATACAAATAGTGTCAACGAGTTTTTTTGTTTTGGCTATAATCACTTCGGTTTTTTGTGGGGCTAGTTCAGAGTTGCTTAGCCATTGTATGATAATATCCTCATTGTTTATTTCTTTAATTACAGTCGGAAAAGTGGTGTCAGATCGCTTGCATGCATAGATGAAAGCGATACTAAATAAGATTAGAAAATATTTTTTCATAATATTAGGTCTCATTATACAATATTACAAAAAAAGCGACTACCATGAGGCAGTCGCTTTCCATATATTTATAAAGATTATTAGTCTTTAAATTTAGCTGATAAGAATTCGCGGTTAAGACGAGCGATATTGCTAATAGAAATGTTCTTAGGACATTCTACTTCACATGCGCCTGTATTGGTACAGTTTCCGAATCCCAGTTCGTCCATTTTAGCCACCATTGCTTTAGCACGGCGAGCACCTTCTACACGTCCTTGAGGAAGAAGTGCCAACTGGCTTACTTTCGCCGAAACGAAGAGCATAGCCGAACCGTTCTTACAAGCAGCAACACAAGCTCCACATCCGATACAAGAAGCCGAATCCATTGCTTCATCAGCATCTACCTTAGGGATAGGGATAGCATTGGCATCAGGTATACCTCCGGTATTTACACTTACATATCCACCAGCTTGAATGATTTTATCGAAAGCATTACGATCTACCATCAAGTCGCGAATAACAGGGAATCCTGCCGAACGCCATGGCTCGATCGTGATAGTTTCGCCATCTTTAAATTTACGCATGTGCAACTGGCAAGTTGTAATGTCTTCATCCGGTCCGTGTGGATGTCCGTTTACATAAAGACTACACATACCGCAAATACCTTCACGACAGTCGTGGTCAAATACTACCGGCTCTTTTCCTTGGTTTATAAGGGTTTCATTCAGAATATCAAGCATCTCAAGAAATGAACTATCTACTGAAATACCATCAAGTGAATATGTCTCAAAAGCCCCTTTTACTTGTGGACCTCTTTGACGCCAAACTTTTAATGTTATATTTATTAGTTTTTCCATTGTCGTTTATTTTATGCCTTGTAATTACGTTGTTGTCTTACTACAAACTCATAGTCTAGTGGCTCTTTTACAAGCTCAGGAGCTGATTCTTCGCCCTGATATTTCCAACATGCAACATAAGAGTAATTTTCATCGTCACGCATCGCTTCTCCTTCAGGAGTTTGGTATTCTTCACGGAAGTGACCACCACACGATTCGTTACGATTCAATCCGTCATAAGCCATTAATAAACCGATTTCGATGAAGTCTGCCAAGCGTAGAGCTTTTTCCAATTCTGTGTTCAGGTCATTGGCTTCGCCCGGTATAAGAACATTAGACCAGAATTCTTTTTTGACAGCTTTCAGTTCTTCGATCGCTTTCTCAAGAGATTCTTTTGTACGTGCCATACCCACAAAATCCCACATGATAAGACCCAGCTGCTTGTGAATAGAGTCGACAGAACGTTTTCCTTTTATAGCCATCAGTTTAGCTATCTTTTCTTTGATCTCATTTTCTACTTCCGCAAATTCAGGAAGGTCTGTGCTGAAACGAGGTACAGTAATCTGATCGGCTAGATAATTCTGAATAGTATATGGTAATACGAAATATCCATCGGCTAGTCCCTGCATCAATGCTGATGCTCCAAGACGGTTTGCTCCGTGATCAGAGAAGTTAGCTTCTCCCAGTGCAAACAAACCTTTGATAGAAGTCATCAATTCATAATCAACCCAGATGCCACCCATTGTATAGTGGATAGCCGGATAAATCATCATCGGTGTTTCGTATGGGTTTTCGTCAACGATTTTGTCATACATTTGGAACAAGTTACCGTATTTAGCTTCTACTACGTTGCGTCCAAGACGTTTGATGGCATCGCTGAAGTCAAGATATACGGCAAGACCTGTAGATCCTACTCCATATCCCGCATCACATCTTTCTTTGGCTGCACGAGATGCAACGTCGCGTGGTACAAGGTTACCGAAGGCAGGATAACGTCTTTCCAAATAATAGTCTCTGTCTTCTTCTGCAATCTGAGTTGGTTTTAATTTACCTGCACGGATTGCTTCGGCATCTTCTTTTTTCTTAGGTACCCATATACGTCCGTCATTACGAAGAGATTCTGACATCAATGTCAATTTCGATTGGAATTCTCCATGAACAGGAATACATGTTGGGTGAATTTGAGCATAACAAGGATTTGCAAAGTAAGCACCCTTTTTGTATGCTTGGATAGCTGCCGATCCGTTAGAACCCATTGCATTGGTAGAAAGGAAAAATGCATTTCCGTATCCGCCTGTTGCTATTACTACAGCATGTGCCGCAAAACGTTCTAGTTTACCTGTTACAAGGTTGCGTGCGATAATACCACGTGCACGGCCATCGATGAGAACAACGTCAACCATTTCGTAGCGGGTATAAAGCTTTACGCTTCCCTTTTGCACCTGACGGCTCAGAGCCGAGTATGCGCCTAGTAACAATTGCTGTCCGGTTTGTCCTTTAGCATAGAATGTACGAGATACCTGAGCTCCACCGAATGAACGGTTGTCAAGTAAACCGCCGTATTCGCGAGCAAAAGGAACTCCCTGAGCTACGCATTGGTCGATGATGCTATTCGATACTTCTGCAAGACGATATACATTCGCCTCGCGAGCACGGTAGTCACCACCTTTGATTGTATCATAAAATAGACGGTATACAGAGTCGCCGTCGTTTTGATAATTCTTTGCTGCATTTATACCTCCCTGTGCTGCGATAGAGTGTGCACGGCGAGGAGAGTCTTGTATACAGAAGTTCAGTACATTGAAGCCCATCTCACCAAGTGATGCTGCTGCTGAAGCTCCTGCAAGACCTGTACCCACGATAATAACGTCAAGGCGACGTTTGTTAGCAGGGTTCACCAGTTTCTGGTGGTCTTTATAGTTGGTCCACTTGTCTGCTAATGGCCCATCAGGTATTTTTGAATCTTTTTTTGGATCTAGTATAGTACTCATATCTGTTTTTCTTTTAATCAATTAACAAAAATAATCAGTGCCTAAACAAATGGGCAAAAAGTAGCTCTTGCGTAGAAGTAAATAGTTACAAATGCAAACGCAAGACAAATAATAGTAGCAACTACTTGTCCAATTACTTTCCAGCGATTCATCCATACGCGATTGTTCCATCCGATGGTATGAACTGCACTCCAAAATCCGTGAGATAGGTGAAACCATAATGCTACATACCATACCAAATATGCTACAACAACCCATGCTTGGCTGAAATAGTATTTGATAAAAGCAGCTCCATCTTGAGGAGATACTGTAGTATCGCCTAATTCTACATGATGATGTCCCATTAGTTCGGCAAACATCATTTTATACCAAAACTGGCTGAAATGTAGTACTAGGAATCCAATTACGATTACTCCCAAAACAAACATGTTCTGAGATGCCCATTGCACGTTTTTAGGGCGTACATTTACTGCATAACGATCATTACCGCGAGCTTTGCGGTTTTGTAGGGTTAAGATAAGTGCATAGATGAAGTGAACTGCAACAAGGCCTCCTAAGGCGGCAGTACCTGCCACAGCATACCAGTTAGCACCAAGAAGGGCACAAATGGTGTTGTAGGCCTCTTCCGAAAACACCGCCGTTACATTCATCGCCGCGTGAAACAGCAAGAATAAGACAAGAGCGATACCTGAGATACTCATGATCAACTTCTTGCCAATAGAAGATTTAAGTAACCAACTCATAAATCAAATCTGTTTTTAGTTATTTAGAATAGTTAATTTTAGATGTATTGATCGTTGACTATTATAGAAAAAAAACATGCGTAATCGCTTTTTTCTATTACCCTGCAAAAGTAGGTTAAATAAAGGTATTTTCAAAGTAAAAGCAAGAGCTTTTTAATCAAAAAGCAAAATCTGTAATTACTATATGAACATATCCGATTTTATTTATTGACCTATATTATACGTATTTAAGGTTGATATAGCATAAAGCCATAAATACACTCTGTTCTTATAAATATAGTCTTTTTATAGAAAGAACCAAAATCGATGAGTTTTATTCTGTATCGCTTGTGACGGAATGTTTTTTAGTATTGATAACATTCTAAAAAAGCGGATAAAAGAATGGCATGACAGCTTATTGTAGAATAATTTTATTTGCGAATGTCTTGAATGCCCGATTCACAGATGAACTATTTCTTTCGTAATTTGTTTTATTTATAGTAATAATCACCTGTTTGGAGACTGTAGCATAATTTGCGAGATATAATTCTTGTTAAATTTGTTTAAATAATCTATGTTTTTGCATCTTTCTGGCTTTTTATGCATCTAATAAATAAATAAGCACAAATAATACCAATAATGAAAACTTCCAGGCCTTTTACAATGTCATACGCATTGATCCCTACTGCTTTATTATTAACATCAGTAGGTATTCTAAATTTTGATTCGGATAAAGTACTTGGATTCGCTTGTTTTGCTGCCTCTCTTATTCTTCTTGTTGTATCTTTGGTGCAAATAGTAAAGGATAAAATCAGAGAGTCGAATCAAAAATTTACATAAATAATTGAGCCAACTCGTAAACTTGTTTGGCTGACTTGTCCCACGAATATTTTTTTATTTGTAGTAAACCCTTTTCTTGTAATTCTTTTCGTAGCGGATCATCAACCAGCAACTGTTCTATCTTTTGAGTAATATCGTCTACATTGTAAGGATCTACGTATAATGCCGCATCTTGGCTTACCTCGCGTAAGGCAGGTATATCTGAATTGATAGCCGGACAGCCGTATGTCATCGATTCTAGTGGCGGCAAGCCAAAACCTTCGTATAGCGAGGGGTATACAGATAATAAGGCATTCTGATACATTGTTTGTAATTTCTCATCGGGTATATAGCCCGGAAGGTGGACATTTTCCCCGATCAGCTTTTGCAGATCAGGTGTATTGAACGCTTTGAACGACATCCCTATAATATATAGTTTCACCGACTTGTCTTTTATTTTGTCAAAAGCTTCTACAAGTCGTATAAAGTTTTTGCGGGGATCCATCGATGATACTGCCAGAATATATCTTTCCGCTTCGGGATTGCGTGTGAAACTCAATATTTCCTCCTTACTTGGCTTATTATGAAACGGTACGTTACTATGTACTACATGTATCTTTTCGGCATTTATACCCAAAGTATTCACTATTTCTTTCTTCGAAAATTCACTGACGGTAAGTACTGCATGTGCTTTTTTTCCGATGCGAGGCATCATGTAATGGTAGAAACGGTAATAATTTTTAGAGAACCATTCGGGATAACGCTCATGCGATACGTCGTGGATGGTCATGATTTGATTGCTGTAATTTAGGGGGCCACAGCCTGTGAAGCTTATCAGTAATGGACTGCCAATACGTCTCAGATAGCGAGGTAGGGAGATCTGCTCCCAGAGATGTGTATTCAAAGAACCACACTTCACCACCTTGAAATTGAACTTATAATCCGGATGGATTTCATTCGGTACAGCTACATGAAAATCGACACCCATTTCATGAAGTTTGTTACATATCTCGAAAGCATATCGATGTACGCCTGTTGCTTTTTGTGTCAAGTATCTTCCGTTAACTACAAACATATTATGTCAATTTTGGGGTAACCAATCTTTGTTTTGTTCTACAAATATATTCACTAAACTATCCAGTTGGTGTATCTTATTATCAATATTGGATGAGTTAAGTTCATATTCCGGATTATAAATATTTTCGAGTACTTTGTCTGTCAATGCCGGAGAGAAGTGTGTAACGTCCGAATAGTTATTCAGATCGGTAATCTCATTCATGTTGAAAAAGAACATCAATCGGGCATTGTTGTATGCCTTTAAAGACTGTTGCAAGTGATATATGAAATCGATGAACTGGTCGTAATACCCACTTTCTTTGGTATGATACCAGTACAGAGCCGAATATGGAGACAAAATAATTGTATAATGAATGTCTTTATGATCGTCTATAGCCATACTTTCCAATAATGAAGCAAGTTTATTGTGCATTCGTTCCTTCATTCCATCCAGTCGCTGTATAGATACTGTTTGTCCGCTTAGATAGAGATTTTTTACATGATCGGCATTGTAATAGTTCAAATAGCTGTTGTTGCCTATTTGATCTATTTCTGTTTTCATCACATACTCTACGGGTATCTGTTCTTTAGTTTTCAGATATAGAGGTAGTATCAGGTCGATGGGTAAGAAGCGTATACATGCTTCATATCCATATAGATATTGTAGTTTATTGATAGGCCTGTCTTCGTATAGGAATCGAGGGTAGCGCACTTCTTCAAAGCCGAGATTAAACTGAGGAATATCAAAATTTATAATGAAAGATCTTACGCTATCCTTTTTTACCAACGAGTATAGATATTTCATTTCTTCGTTGTTCATTCCTCCGCTTGATAGCTTAACAGGCTTAACAGAAGGGTTATTCTTTTTGAGAATAGATATATCATAATTCTGCACCATCGATGACCCGAGTACAACAGTATTGTAGTCGTAGTTGCGTGCGAGTCCTCCATTTTGAAGCCATGGACTCAGAAAATAGCGTCCATCTTCATTGACTCTGAACTGGAAAAATGGATCAACAATATAAGTAAGACAGCCCACGCCTAGCAGCATTACAATAGAAGCTATTGTAAATACGCTAAGAAACTTTTTGAATGAGTTTTTATTTTCTTTCTTATTCATAGGCTAGAAGTTGAAATAAATAAACGCACCTACCCTCGAAAAATGAATTACCGATACTGTCAACAGCAAGGCAATAACCATCGCATTTTTTACCGTCGGTTTGAATTCATTGTACTTATCTATACTGTTCTTGGGATACAAAAATACCAATGTAGCTACAATAGAAAGGATAGCCAATACATACATCACAGCCATAGAGTCGGGATATGTTATACTGGTGTTGTAAGCCATGTGGGCTATACCACTAAAGCTGAAACTCTCAGGAGCGAACATATTCTTAAGAACGGTGAGGGCTACGTCGAATGTTGGCGAACGGAATAATACCCATGCTGCATTTACAAACATAAATGTGAAGAATATCCGTATGAGGTTGGGTATCTTCTCCAGATACTTCATGAATAACTTTTCAAATATGCGTACTACCCCGTGTGCAATGCCCCATACGACGAAAGTCCAGGCTGCCCCATGCCAAATACCGCTTACAAAAAATACGGCAAACAGATTGATGCACGTCCGGGCAAGACCTTTGCGATTTCCCCCCAGCGGATAATATATCAGTATGGCCAGGGACCGACCTAATGTGATGTGCCACCGTTTCCAAAATTCAGTTATACTTACAGACTTGTATGGAGAATAGAAGTTGACCGGAAGGTTGATATTCATCATCTTAGCCAATCCTATTGCCATGTCGGAATATCCGCTAAAGTCGAAATATATCTGAAATGAATAAGACAGGGCGGTTAGCCATGAGGTCGCAAAACCAAGCTTTTCGGGCGATAGGTATGAGTAAAATACAAAATTGTCGAGCGTATCGGCTATTACAGCTTTTTTGAAAAGACCGATCACAAAGATGAAAAGACCGGCTGAGAAGTTCTTTGCATTGAAAAAGCGATTTTTCTCATCCAGATATTGGGGTAGTATATCCTTTAGGAAAACAATAGGTCCCATCACGACATACGGGTAAAAGATGACAAACTGTGTGTAATCTATAAAATTGGGAACACGTTTTTCTTTTTTCCATATATTTATCAGAAATACTATTTGCTGAAATGTAAAAAAACTTATACCTAAGGGTATTATAATCTGTTTGAGTATAAATTCCGTTCCGAAAATATGGTTTATATTGTCTAAAAAGAAGTTGGAGTATTTATAATAGCCTAAAAGCGCAACATTGAATATGACACCTATTGTAAATACTATTTTACGTGTAGGAGGCCTCGTTATGTTCTCCACTCCGGTTGCAACAGAGTAGTTGACTATCACGGAAGACATAATCAATGCGATATACCAGAGATGTCCGAATCCCTGAAAAAATATAGCTCCATAAAATATCAGCGATGCTACGATCAAAAATATTTGCTGGAATCTGCGGCTTACATAACGGGCCATACCGAAGTATAGTAAAAGCACCAGCGGCAGATAAATAAATACAAAACTGTATGTAGAGAATATCATATATTAAGTATTCTGCTGTTCTATAATTTTGTAGGTTTTACCACTATACCAACTTCTCTTCACTAATAACTTACTCAATCCAATCCAAAACCTCATTTTTAATCTGTTCCAGCTTTTGTTATTACTTTTTATATCTGTGAAGTAATCATCGTTGGCAATGATATTAAAATAACGTTTCTTTTGCTCCATTCCTCCTTTCAGATACTCAATATGGTGCGTAACTGTTTTTGATTTGGGAAAGACATAAAAACGTCCCTCTTTGATGTTTGGTATATAAGGGTATTTGTATTTCACATAACTAGGAACATGCACCGGCATATTTTCCTTTATCCAGAGATAACCAGCATTTGTATCCCTCAAGAAGTTGGAGATATGGCACTCGGGAAAAAGTTCAAAATTAAAAATTCCCGGATTCTTGATAATATATTGTGTTTTGATAATTGCAAAATCTGTAGCTAAGGCATAGTACTTATCATACCAGTCGGCACTAGCCCAAACTGCAAAATCAGATTTATCGAGCAAGCTTGTATATTTAGAAATAATACGATCACCATACATCCATGTGTCAGCTTCGAGGATAAGGGTGTATTTACAATCTGATGGGATATATTTAATACCTTCCATTAGCAATTGCGAATTGCCCCGCCTATGTCCTGCGTTCTCCTCCAGTATTACCATCTTGTCGATGAGCGGTAACGAATCGGGGGTGACTTCATAGCCATTGCTTTTGCCATTGCTGACAACAATTGTATAATAATCATTTTCTTTCCATGTATCAGATATGATCTGAAGATTATGTTTCAAATCTTCAACTCGGTCGTATACACGTATAAGAATTGCTACTTTCATCTAGTTTTATTTAGTATACCAGGTTTCTAATCCCTTTTTTGTAAAAGTGTATGGTTGTATCTGTCCGTCCAATCCTTGTAAAGCTTTAGCTACGGAAAAACGTGTATTGCCCGGACAATAGAAAAACACATATCCTCCACCTCCGGCTCCCGATATTTTACCTCCTGTAGCTCCCGCTGATATGGCTGTATTGTATAGTTCTTCGAATAGTGGGGTTGAAATTCCGTCCGCCATGTCTCGTTTGTAGGTCCATCCCCGATGTAAAACATCTCCTATTTCGTCCAGATTATTTTTCAGAATAGCTTCCTTTATTTCATAAGACTGTTTTTTTATCTGATGCATTGCTTCTATTGACCTTTCTTGATGATCTTTAACATTCTTTTGTTGCTTTTCGATGATATCTCCCGAATTTCTACTCGAGTTGGTGTAGCAAAGCAACAGGTTGTTAGATAGCTCATTGATTATTTCGTTGCGAATGCGTAGAGGATTCACAATCACTTTGTCTTCAGCATAGAATTCCATAAAGTTGAATCCTCCGAATGCTGCGGCATACTGATCTTGTTTTCCTCCCGCTTGCTTTAGGTCTATCCGTTCTATCTGATATGCCAAATATGCGAGGTCGTAATCGCCAAGCGGCAAAGAGAGCCATTCGGTATATGCTCCCAATATAGCAATGGCGAGGGTAGAGGACGTTCCTAGTCCCGAGCCAAAAGGAACTTCGAGCGCACAGGTCAGTGTAAAAGACAATGGCTTTTTTATAAAGTCTTTGATTACCCTGTTGTATATACCTTTCATCAAGTCGGCTTTATCGTTGGAGATAGGTAGTTCGATCGCAGAATCGAAAATATATTCCTCATTTGTTTGTGGAATACGGAATACAATTTTGTTGTCGGTGCGAGGCTCAATATTTGCGAATGCATACAGATTTATAGTTGCATTCAATATACATCCTCCATACAAATCCGAGTATGGAGATACATCTGTTCCTCCACCTGCTAATCCTAATCGGAATGGGGCTTTACTTCTTATTATCATGACTTGATATTTTAAAATATCTTGAGCAGACTATCTGCAAACTTATATAGATTTTTGTAATGTGCGTTAATGTTCTTGTATATTTTATGACCTTCGGGATATTTATCACCCACTAGTATTGTATACATTCCCAGTTTGTTGCCGAATTCAATGTCTGACATGCTATTGCCTACCATAATTGATTTTTCGAACTCTATTTCCGGAAAGTCAGCCAATGCTTTAAAAGCCATTCCCACATTGGGCTTTCTGTTTATAGAGTCGGATGTAAGATCAGTACAATAATATAGTCGATCTATATGTCCGTCCGAAGCTTCTATCTGAGATAGCATATAGCTATGCACTTCTTCTAAGTCGGATATGCTCATCTTACCACGGGCAACTCCACGCTGATTGGTGACAATGAAAATACGTTCGAATCTAGAAGATAACATTTTGATAGCCTGTAAAGTTTTGTCTATAAATACAAATTCAGATATATTCTTGACATAATCGTTGGGGCGCTCTACGTTGATAACGCCATCTCTGTCGAGAAATAAATACTTGTATTTGTCTAAATTTAGTTTGTCCATCTTAATTTTACAAGTTCTTGAAATCTTGGTTTGCCTTCGCAAAGTCGGAAGGAATTCCTATGTCTATAAAATAACCATCTTGCACACAGCCGTAGAATGGAATATCGTTGATGTGCATTTCCATCACATCTTTTTCGAAAGAAAATTTCTCAGGAAGGCTTAATGTCGAAAAAAGGTCTTTGTTTATTATATATACACCTCCGTTTATGATCCCATTTGCACAATGCTGTTTCTCGTTAAAATGGATGATGCGTTCCCCTTTATCCAAATCGACAGAACCATAACGGTCGAAATTTGTCATGGGTTTCAATGCTAGGGATACCATCGCATTCTTTTCCTTATGAAACTCAGCTAGCAGAGTAGTGTCTACATCAAAGAAGGTATCTCCGTTGAAGATAAAAGCTTTATCTGTTTCCACTTTGTCGAATGCCAACTTGATTGCCCCGCCTGTTCCTAAGGGTGAGTCTTCTACAACATAAGATATCTTGAAAGGGTATGACTTGCCGTCGAGCCACTGTAGTACAACTTCCGATTTATAACCCAATGAAAGAATCAGGTGATCGAATTGCTGATTTTTTGCATAGTCGAACAAGTAACTTAAGAATGGTTTTCCGGCTACTTCGGCCATACATTTCGGAACATCGCTTACTACCGATTGCAAACGTGTGCCCAGCCCTCCGGCTAATATAATACATTCTTTCATTTTGTTATTTTTGCTATTACTGCTTCTTTATCTTCATTATTTATGCTTCTTTGTTTCATCTTTATTTTGCTCTTCGCATATAGCTTAGGCATATATACGTAATATTTATAGAACATGAAATAGAAGAAGATAATGTATAATATGAGATTTAAGTCTATAAGTCCTTTTACATTCAGGGCCAAGGTATATACAAAGATGGATATGGCAACCATATTAACGCCCCAGTCTTTTGTTAAGCTAAGTTTTATGATATATAGCTGATATACGAAAAATCCCAAAGTACCTATTATTCCCGAGAAGAATAAAAGTCGGCTATATCCCACATCGGTACCAAAAAACGTAGCTGTCCCTTCTCCTATAATCAGTTCTGAGAATTTTGTCGGTATCAAAAACATTTGAGATAATCCACTGGAAGAATTCGTTTCTAATCGTCCGTGTACAAAGAGGTTTGTAAATAATTCGAAAGCCCAGTCAGCAAAGCTCGAAAAGTAAAACATCGCAAAAGTATATCCGGCAACCATGAGGAATGCTGCTGCTATGAAAAAAGTTTTCGCTTGTTTCTTCACTGCCCTGTTGTCCCACAGGTACAATACCGCAATAAGAGCAAATCCCACCGCCATACCTACAATCGTTGTACGAGCCATAAACAGACCAATATAAAAAATAAACACATACAATGCGGCCAGTATAATAAACTCTTTCGTAGTAAGTTTCATTCTCATAAACAGATAAGAAAGAAAGATAAGGGCAATACCACTGATTGCTCCCGCCCCAAAGAACCCGATGCCATATCCCAACAGGCGTTGCCCTTCGGCTTCCTCCATGATTTCTTCAGTGTATTCTCCGCCTTCCATCTGCAAAGATGTTAGAAATTCTTTAACAGGATCGCTTATATACATCAAAAATGCGCAAAGAGACTGCAATGCGATGGCTCCGATAATGTATAAGAGAACTGTATTGAGGGTAGGTTTTTTATGTATCTTAAAGATAAGCAACATAATAATATATGCAGTAAAGAACCAGGCAATCCTACTCTTTACATAGTCGAAGCTAAATCCTCCGTCATCGACACCATTGTACCATACCGAAGTGTAAAAAATCAGAAATAAAGCAAAAGTGGCAACCATCACATATACAACTTCCCGAAATGGAAAACGATGATAGGCATAGATAGCTAGTCCGATCAAACCCGATAGAGAGATGAAAGATGAGCCTCGTACATCCAAAGCCTGTGGATAAATATAATAGAACGTTACCAATAAAGGAATGAACATTGGTAGTACCTGTTTCAATTTAGGCATACGCTTTATCTAAATACTAGTTTGTAAATAAGGGACTTTTTATATCTGAGTCTAAAAGTACACTTTGTATAAAAGATAGCCAAATCTCTTGAAGTATAATTTTTTTCATTGTACAAAGATGAAGCCTTCATTTTCTTTATTACTTTCAGACCTAAACGAGAATTTGCACACAGGCGCAACCATGTAAGCGAAAGAAGCTTCACAAGATAATTTTCGTCACAGAAGTCTTTGTCTTTATTCAGTTTGAGTAAAGAAGTCATAAATGCTTCACACTTGTCAAGATAGTCGAATGACGATTGTAAAGGAACACATTCAGCTACAGAAGTATAGATGTTTATAAAGTCGTCATTGGTAGGCAAGCCCAAATGCTTGCAATGTATTTTAAACACCTTCTTCTTATTCTCTGTTTGCAGTTCTTCGTGCAAAGAGGATACCTGTTGCTTATGCACACGATAGAGCAACAAAGGCTCACTCAGATTTCCTAACTTTGTTTTGTACATAGCTTCAGACCACAATGCATAGTCTTCGACGTGTAAATACTCCGGCTCGAATTTTAATCCTAGTTCGCTAAATACCCTCTTACGAATCATTACCGCCGGATGGCATATCCCCGACCGAAAAAGCATATATCCTCGCAACTCACGATCGTGTGTCGGGCTATGGTTCAGATCTTTTTTATTCGGATTTTCTGATCGGAAGGCATAGAACTGTGTACTTACTATATCATGATCGGTATGTTTCTCCAAGAATGCGACCTCCTTTTCGATGCGAGTAGGCAACGAGATATCGTCAGCATCCATACGTGCGATATAATCACCTTTGCACAGCGAGATACCTTTGTTCAATGTTTGTATTAATTTGAGATTCTTCTCATTCGTGAAAACACTTACACGAGAATCTTTCGCTGCCATAGCCTGTAGTAAGTCTCCTGTTCTGTCTGTAGAACAGTCATTTATGGCTATAATCTCAAGGTTGCGGTATGTTTGGTTTAGGATCGAGTTGATCGATTCTTCCACATACCGTTCTACATTATAGCAGGGTATTAATACAGAGACTAAAGGTTGGCTCATTTTTTATTTGCTACTATTGTGTTAAAGACAGCACCATAGCTGTCTACCATTTTTTCTATTGTAAAATTTGCAAGATATGATTGTCTTGCACACTCAGACATACTCTTCTGAATGTTTTCTTCAGATAAAATATATTGTATTTTTTCTTCAAAGATAGAGGCTTTATTCTCTACCGCAAAACCATTCTTCCCGTCCAATACCTCTGTAATACCCCCTACGGCAGATGCAACTACCGGAACTTTGAATGCCAGGGCCTCGAGTATCGACATTGGCAAACCTTCGTAGTTGGATGGTAATACAAAAACATCAGCGTATCTCAAATAAGTAAAAGCAGAATGCATTTCACCCAAACAAAATACATTGGGCGGTAGTCCCTCTATTTCCTCTTTATTGCCAATCCACACAAAGGCATATTGAGGCATTTTTTGTGCAATATCAAGGAATAAATCGAATTTTTTTTGTTTCGATATTCGTGAAATGCACATGATTGTTTTGGGATAATCTTTTTTTATACTCTCTAATTTTTCCCTCAGAGTATCTTGTTCAATTTTATTTGTCAGATAGTGATCTGCAACGCCATTGTATATCCTTTCTACGTTTTTGTAGATATTTTCTTCCTTCATCATATCCACATCGTATTGGCTTACTCCAATGATGCGGAATGCTTTGTTCTTCAACAGTTTTTCGATAACTAAGAATTTTCGGAAAGCCGTTCTTATCGAATCAAATCCATGTACAGTATATACAATTGTTTTGCGAGCGAAGACTAATCGCCCTATCGCTCCCATCTTAGAAGAGTGCAGATGCACAACATCGGGTTTGTACTTGATACGATAATAGAATAATTTCAATAAAAGCATTATATCTTTTATTGACACCTCTTTGCAATGATTGTTTAGCTTAATGCGAGTGAAATTATCCCCCAAATTACTCCAGGCTTCGCCATTACCTCCATATAGGAGAAAGAGCTCGTGTTCAGAACTGAATTTTTTTACCAGGTCTGCAACTATAGTCTGGGCGCCGCCATATTCAGAAACCGTAATAACCTGGAAGATTTTCATGTAATTATCTTGTAGAATTGTTTGCTCTAACTGTTATCACTATTGATACAAAGATAACATTTTTTATATCTTTTGTGTTACATATCTCTGTTTTATGACAATAACAAGACTATGTCACGAACCTAGCGCTAATCTTTTCCATTTATAGTACCCCATTATAGAGACAACGAAAAAGATGAAAAATAAACAGCCCGACATAATATCATGTTGAGCAAAGAGTAAAATGCTTGAAATTAAATTAGCGGGAATCACCAACAGCCATTGTTCTACCCACTTTCGGGAGATCATCCACAGTGCTACAATGTTGAGGGAGGTAGTCAGAGAGTCTCCGATCGTGATATATACGTTGTTGTCACTAAACGAAGTAAGGATGCCATAGATAAATATGGCTATGAGAGCTACACCGATAATTATAGGCAAGGTGTAACGTTTGGCGGCATGAGAGATGATCTCATCTCCTGTTTCTGTATTCCTGTTGCGGAATATCCATACCAGCCAGCCATATATAGATGCCCCGAAGAAATAGATGTATATACCCATGCTGGCATATAGCTGCGTACTATAGAATATATAGATATAAAAAGCTGCCATAACGATACTTGCAGCCCACATCCATACATTAGCTTTGTATTCTAAGTAAAGGAAAATAAGACCGATGATCGCTCCGACTATGCTGACCCAATTGTTTTCTATAAAATATTCAATCATTGTTCTCTATAAAATTGTGGGATGTTTTACTGCATCCCACAAAGTAAATCAAAATATATCAAAACCGATATCTTATCTTGCCCATCACGTTAGCACCTGCCTGAGGGAATAGACCTTTGTAAACTTGTTCTGTTCCATCTGCAAACTTATATGTATCCACCCATGCATTTGCATTATACATTACATTTGTCAGATTGTTGATAAAAAACTGAAAATCAAATTTTCCTACCTTCTTCGTATCCAAAGTGTATGATGCTGCGAAGTCTGTAACGAAATAATCAGACAAGCGGTTATCAGGGTTTGAGGTATTATCATAGTACATTCTGCCAACGTACTTGTTTATGAAAGAGAAGCTTATATCTTCTTTTTCGAATGGCTTGAATGTAACCGTAAAGCTGCCGACAGTGTTTGGTGAAAATGAAATGTCGGTAGATTTGAATGTTTCTGAGATCTGCCCTAAGCTATTCCAGTCTGTTTGATTGTCATAGTAAGCGTAGTAAACAGTATGATTCTTTATCTTGTTACGGCTCAGGGTTAAGTTTCCGGTTAACTGCAACCAATAATTAGGCGTATAAGACAATGCCAGTTCTATCCCTGTGCGATAGCTGTCAGGTACATTTTCTTGCAACTTATAACCAACATCATTCAACTTTCCGGTCTGCACCAACTGGTCTTTATAATTCATGTAATAAAGATTGGTACTGAAAGCTATTGTCGCATTCGCATATTTGTAGCCCAGCTCATAGTCATACAACCGTTCGGATTTGATAGGGATTCCTCCATCTTTGAGAGATTCTTTTAGGTCGGCACGCAGAGGTTCTCTGTTAGATATACCCAACGATCCGTAAATCTCGTTATAATCCGCAAAGCGGTAAGATATTCCCCCTTTTGGATTAACAAAACTATAGTAGTTTTTGCTTGATAGATTTGTAAGATCATCATCGATCCCTTTCATGCGATAGTCTACATAGCGCTCTTGCACTTCTGCGAATATCGACAAGTTAGTCATCGGTTTATATTCTGTTTTCAGGAAAACATTCATGTCTTGTTTATCTGCATCATTTCTATACCATTCGTAACCTACAGGTATATTCTGGTTGAATTTTACCCAGAGCAATCGTCCATAATGAGTTCCATCATAATAGCTGTACATACTACCTAAGGTGAAGTCAAACTTGTCTTTTTCCCATTTCAGATTCACCCCTCCTACATACAAATGATTCATCATCAGTTTGCGACGGATAAGATCTGATTTTTTGTAAGTAGTACCTTCTACAGTCTGATTTTCGAGTCCGAATTCTGAAAATTTACGTCCTGTCTTATAGTTCTCGTAATAGCCATAACCATGATTGTAACTCAAGTTTACATTCAATGTCAATGTGTTTGTCAGATAACGGGTATAGATCAACTGTCCGATATTCGAATAGTAGTTATCCGTCTCGTTATCGTAATAGCGTGTATTGCCATTGTCGTCTTTGTATTCTCCTGCCGGGTTGTATCGCCTGTTTATAGCCAGCATGCTCGGATCGATACCTTCCCATGTAATGCCGGTATGCTGTATTCCGTTCATATAAATCAGCCGTATCAGTTGCCTGTCGGAGTAGTGAGACAAAGCGGCATAGATATTCTTATGGTCTACCTTTCCGTTACGGATATACCCGTCACTCTTTACGTAAGAATATCTTGCGTCTAGCGATAATCCGCTTTTCATAATGCCTGTACCTGCTGCTCCCGACAATAATAGTGTATTATATTGTCCGTAGGCTGTAGATATATCGGCATAGGGTTTGGGTTTTCCCCCCAGTGTTTGCATCGAAATACTAGCCCCGAAAGAGGCCGCACCGTTGGTAGATGTTCCCACTCCGCGTTGCACTTGCATACTTTGCAATGAATTTGACAAATCCGGCAAATTGACCCAGTATACTTCCTGACTTTCAGGATTATTCAGAGGCATCCCATTCAGGGTGATATTAATACGATTGGCATCAGTTCCACGAATGCGAAACGAAGTATTACCTACAGCCGTTCCACCTTCTGTATATGAGACTACCGATGGGAGGGTTTGCATTATAGCCGGAATGTTTTTTGCGGCGTTGTCTCCTTTTAGTTGTTTTTCGGTCAAGCTAGAGTATGCTACCGGAGCATCCTGACCTACACGTGTTGCAGACACAACAACTTCATCTAGTTTTACAACTTTCAAACTATCTGCTTTTTGTTGTGCGAAAATCCCTATTCCATTTATCAATATTAAGGAAAGAGAAAGAAAGACCTTTTTCATTTAAGATATAAATTTTGCCAGACATACGTAAATATGTCCTGATGTTAAACAAAAAAGGGGTTTGATAAGATGATTTCCCGAATGTTAAAGATATGCGTGTGCGCAATTGCATATTTCTCTATCCCTCCGCCGGCATTACCCGGATCAGGTTTATGGGTGTGATCTCAGCCCGTTATTTTAAGGCACCCCTAAGATTTCGTTGTCAAAGATAGATATTCTATTTTGATATATAACAAGTACTCACTTATAAAAGTTTTCTATATCTATTATTCTCTATGTTACAAAACCTCATTTTCATAGTCATATATATAAGATAAAATTATTTAACTTTGTCACTAAATTATTTAATTATGAAATACTATATGAACAAGCTTTGCGTAATCTTATTCACTCTCCTCGTTTTAGTCGGATTTTCATCGTGTGAAACAGATGAAAATTACTATTGGAAGTCAGGCACATTGGATATAAAGTTTAATCTTAATATAGATCACAATGGTTATGGACAAGCATATACAACTGTAAGAATTACTGAAATACCACAATTCAATCCTTCAAGAGAGGATCTTATTGGTATAAAAACAAATGACTCATGGCTTACAATATCGAATCTTTTAAGAGGAGATGTTATTAACAGGTTTTACATCGAAGTTCCAGGTGTCGGTGTTTATGCTTACGAAACACCAATAAGTATAAGAGAAGATGGCGCAAAGATTACAATCGATGATAATGCTTATTTTAACTTCATGAGGAATGTTAATGAATTATTATATCGCAATGGAGCTGTAGATATGAAGATTACGTTTTACTCAAATATATATGACGGAGGTCCTGCATATTTTGATATTAGTAACAACCTTGATTTGGAAGTTAGAGATTAGTAAAAATGTATGGTAATACATCTCTATTATCCGATTATCTCTCCGAGATACAACAGATAGATCAAACCAATCTATCGCTAAGAAATAAATATATCTGCCTCAAACAGATACTGGAAAGAAGCTGCAAGGAAATCACTAAAGGTGAATCTTTGCAGTTTCCTTCTTTATTTTCTCGGCTGGTCTTCATCTCTCAGAAGTATGATTTGCCGAAGCGTATAGAGTGGCGGTTACATACAATCCGTATCCGAAGTTCTTTTCTGCAAAGAGATGAGAATAATCTGATTACGCCCAAGCAATACGACGATGCGAAACAAAGTATAGAATTGTTTTACGGAGTCTTGCAAGGCGATCATAGCCCCCAAATACCCGGAGAAGCTGAACAGGAGGATAACAAAACCTTACCGCTGGATAGGCTGCGTGTGCAGGTGCTCGATATAGATAAAGAAAATGAGTTGCTGATCTGTCAACCTGAAACTTTACCTCAAGAAACATTAGCCGTAAGATATAATACATCTGCTAACAAGATATTCAACTCTACTATCGATCGCTTGTGGATTGGTGCCCAGCTAAACTTGCTAGATGTAAAAAAGGACGGACACGACTGCTACATTCCTGCCTTATTTGTACTTGAGCCTGACTATTTGATCGATGCTTCTGCAATGGCGGAGTGTTTTCAATCGTATGGTAATTCTCACTTGCATTACTTCCGCAGAAAGTTTGAGCCGAATGCGAATTCTCACTATATCCTGTTAGGAAATCTGGCAAACTTCTTTCTCGATGAGCTTATCTATGCCGAAAATCCCCGAACACTGAAGTTTGAAGATGTGTTTCTGAAATCTTTCCGTCAGATGCCCTTCGAATATGCATCATGCCAAGACATAAAGGACAATTTGGATTTTCGCAACTTCATGTCGAGAGCAGAGGGCCAGTTCAATAACATCCGGCGAGTAATAATAAACGATATGCCCGCAAACGGCTTTGATACTACCCTGTGTACATTAGAGCCTTCCTTCTTTTGTGAGAAATACGGTTTTCAGGGACGGCTCGACCTGTTGCAACTCTCCGATGGGGAGGACGGTGCAGACCGTATCATAGAATTAAAGTCGGGCAAGCCACCTTATCCTCGTGAAGATGTAACAAAGATCGCTTCGAACCACGAAACGCAGACTGCCGTCTATCGGCTGATGATACAAAGTGTATTTAACAAAGATGCACGTCATATCTATCCTACTATCTTATATTCGAGTGCCGACAATGCCGGAGAGAATATCCGTTTTGCAGCCAGATACCAACGCTTGGAGAAAGAGATTATCAATACCCGCAATCTGATTGTTGCTACCGAACACGATTTGTATTCGGGCGATGTGCAAACAGTAGAACAAACCTTCAAAGAGCTCTTCAATTTAGATAATTATGGTAGAGTACCTAAGTTCTTCATAGATAAGCTAAAAGAGCTGGAAGACGTTCTCACTAAATCATCTGCATTAGAAAAGATATACGCCTATCGCTACATCAACTTTGTGGCAAGGGAGTTATACTTGCAAAAAACAGGAGATGAGAACTTTGATACAGCAATGAGTGTCTCTGCCTTGTGGAATACAACTTTCTCCGAACGCAAAGAAGCCTTAGATCTGATCTCTGATCTCGAGATAGAAGATATAGACGACAGTGGTCGGGATATGGTGATCCGATTCAATCGATTAGCTCCTCAAGATTGTGTAAACTTTCGGGTAGGAGAAATCTGTATCTTATATCCGAAGCAAGATGAGGAAGATACGGTACTCACCAACCAAATACTAAAAGGCACAGTCGTAGAAATATCATCTCATTCGGTCACCCTCCGTTTTAGATACAAGCAGCGAAACAGAGCTTTCTTCTCTCGTTACAGGCTTTGGGCGGTAGAGCACGATAAGCTCGATCATGGGTACAATGCCATGTATAAAAGCCTGTTTGGTTTTCTCTCTGCTCCTGCCGATAAGAAGGAACTCTTGCTCGGACTTAAAGAGCCTCACACTATCTATGCGAACAACTGTCCCGACAAAGAACTGACTCAAGAGGAGAGGGGCGAAAGCGTTATAAAAAAAGCCTTGTCGGCTGATGATTACTTCCTTATCGTAGGACCTCCCGGTACAGGTAAGACGTCCATATTTGCACGGCAACTCATCGAGCGTCTTCATGCAAAAGAAGATAGCAACATCCTTGTTATGGCATACACCAATCGTGCTGTAGATGAGCTATGTGCTGCTATCTGTGAGGCTTTCTCGGAAGATGACTCCGTGTGCGACCGATATATCCGTATCGGTTCGGAACTATCATGCGGAGAGGCATATCGCCACCGACTGTTGCAGAATATCTCATATAAAGCTACAAACCGCAAAGACCTTTTACAGGCAATCGCCTCAACTCGCATATTTGTAGGAACATTAGCATCTATCATGGGTAAGCCGGAACTATTCGATCTGAAACATTTTGATGTGGCAATTATCGATGAGGCTTCACAAATATTGGAATCTCAGATAATAGGTCTGCTTCCTCAGTTTGATAAGTTTATTATGATTGGTGATCATAAGCAGCTGTCTACTATAACATTACAAGATGAATCCCGATCGAAGGTCGATGGTAGCATCTTAAATGATATAGAGCTTTACGATTGCCGTGAATCTCTTTTCGAACGGCTGTTCCGTATTTGCCAAAAACAAGCATGGACGCATGCCTATGATACACTTACATATCATGGACGTATGCATCAGGATATTGCACGTCTTGTAAATCCTCACTTCTATGACAATATATTAAAGATCGCAACCGAGAGGCAGCAAGCCGACTTGAATTATCCTTCTTTTGATCCGAATGATCCATATCAGACCATGATATCAAACAAGCGGGTTTGCTTTATCCCTGTCAGAGAGATAGATGATGCAAGTGTATCCGATAAAACGAACGATGCCGAAGCCGAAATTGCTGTCTCCTTGTCAATCGCTTTACTGGATATCTACAAGGCTAATAATCTTCTTTTCGACCCTCAAAGAACACTTGGTATTATCACTCCATACCGAAATCAGATAGCCCTGATAAGAAAAAAGTTCGAAGAAACAGGTATAGCCGAATTGTCTGATATTATGATCGATACCGTAGAGCGTTATCAAGGCAGCCAGCGTGATGTGATTATACTTTCCTTCTGTTTCAATAAATCTTACCAACTCAAAAACTTTTGTAGTATGAACCGAGAGGGAACAGTAGATCGTAAACTCAATGTTGCTCTTACCCGTGCACGTGAGCAGCTCTTTCTGATTGGTAACGATTATATACTGCACCAGCATCCGATATACAGGAAGATACTACAGCATATTACATGAATTCTCTATAAAAAGGTGACAGATGTTACTTTTTAAATTTTATCTATAAGTGTTTGATGGATAATTACCTATGTTGGTTTTTGAATGCAAAAGGTGACAAAAGTGACACTATTCTATTACTTTCTTATGTGTAACCTTTTATATACTTCTGTCTTTCGCTAAAGACCAGAATAATGGGTCGATAATATTCGGATGCACTCTTTATATAAGATAAATAGAAAGGGATATGATAATAAAAAAAGCTGTTTGAAGAGCAAAATATAGTTTTACTCTTCAAGCAGCCTCTTCGCTATTCCTAGATTGCTTTACTTATATTAGTGTTTTTCTTTCAATGCCTGAAAAATTAAGCCTGCTATCTCTTCTGCCAACTCAGGATTGTCTTTTATCACTTCTTTTGCCGACTCACGTCCTTGTGCCAGTTTGGTTTCATTGTAGCTGTACCACGAACCGCTTTTCTTGATGATACCAAGCTCTGCGCCAAGGTCTATGATCTCTCCCGAGCGAGAGATACCCTCACCGTACATGATATCGAATTCAGCCTTGCGGAAAGGAGGAGCAACTTTGTTTTTTGCTACCTTCACACGAGTCTGGCTACCCCTTACCTCATCTCCGTCTTTCAATTGTCCGATACGGCGAATGTCGAGGCGTACAGATGCATAGTATTTCAGGGCGTTACCTCCGGTAGTTGTTTCGGGCGAACCGAACATAACACCGATCTTGTCGCGCAACTGGTTGATAAATATACAGATGGTATTTGTTTTGTTGATAGCAGCAGTCAATTTACGTAATGCCTGCGACATCAAACGAGCCTGCAATCCCATTTTAGAATCACCCATCTCGCCTTCCAGCTCTGCTTTAGGAGTCAGTGCGGCAACCGAGTCGATAACAATGATATCAATAGCCGAAGAACGAATCAACTGCTCTGCTATTTCGAGAGCTTGCTCACCGCTGTCGGGCTGCGATATATATAGGTTTTCGATGTCAACACCCAGTTTTTCGGCATAAAAACGATCGAAGGCATGTTCAGCATCCACAAAGGCTGCTATACCTCCTGCTTTTTGTGCTTCGGCTATAGCATGTATAGCCAAGGTTGTTTTACCTGACGATTCGGGACCGTATATTTCGATCACCCTGCCACGAGGGTATCCACCTACACCAAGTGCAGCGTTCAGGGCTATAGAACCTGTAGAAACAACAGCTATCTCATCGACTTTATCATCGCCCATTTTCATTATCGAGCCTTTTCCGTAGCTCTTCTCTATCTTGTCCATTGCAGCTTGCAGAGCTTTCAGTTTCTCTGTATTAGGGGCTGCTTTTTTTTCTTTTTCTTCTGCCATTATTTCTCTTTGATAATTATATAAAACTTTTATTTATTTAGATCTAATATTTGTTGAGCATGCTCTTTGGTTTTTATTTCCTTCGGAGTTATTATTTGCTCTATAATGCCCGATTCGTTTATCAGGAATGTTGTGCGAAATGTGCCCATGTATTTACGTCCGGCAAGTGTTTTTTCTCCCCATACACCGAATTGCTCCACAAGCTTTTTGTCTGTATCGGCAATCAGAGGAAAAGGCAGTTGTTGCTTTTCTATAAACTTCTGATGCGACTTCTCATTGTCGACACTAACGCCCAGTATTTGGTAACCGGCTTTTCGGAGTTGCGAAAAGTTGTCTCGGATACTACAGGCCTGAGCCGTACAGCCCGGGGTATTGTCTTTGGGGTAGAAATATAATACAAGCTTACTCCCTTTATAGTCGGATGCTTTTACTTCTTTTCCGTCCTGATCGATTCCTAAAATTTCAGGTATTTTATCTCCAACAGTAAGTGCCATATTTATATTGTTTTATTTTTGTATATAGAATGTCTTTTCGTATTCACTTTTTTTATCTCTAACATTGTTTCTCAGATCAATGGCTTCGTTCGATATGTCTGTAAATTTAGCAGATGCTTTGTTGTACACTATAGCGTCGGTGTTTGCATCATCGCCCAGTGTTCCCAAATGCTCCAGAGCAATAACTTTGTCTTTTACAGCACTGAGATATGCCAATACTGCAAGTTGGTAACTCTCTCCCCCTTTGTATATAGGAGTCTCTTTTACGGTCGTCAGGTATTTATCGATTTCCTCCAAAGCTTCTATTTTGTTTTTCGTGAGGTTAGCATTCGATTTTTTATCCCACACATCTTGCACCAATTTTTCATATCTGGAGTATGCTGCATCACTGTAATTGACAGCATCCAGTAATAAATAATTGTAATGCGTTTTCGAGTCTCCTTTGTTTGTCCTATCTACAACACGTTTTGTTACGGTCTGGGCATTTACAATTGTAACTGATCCCAGCATTGCCACTGCAATGAATAAATACTTTTTCATACTAAGGTGTGTTTTGTTTAGTTTGTATATTAAGATTGAAGGATTATTTCACTTCAAACCATTTGTCATTGGTAGGAGGTATATAATCTTCCATTTTTTTCAGCAAACTGCCAATATTACCATCTACCAACAAAAGATCAAGATATTCATTTTTCAGGAAACCATTTTTGATCATTGTTTTCGACATTGTAATAAGCGGATCGTAATATCCGTTGGTATTCAATACTGCTATCGGTTTTTTGTGTAATGCCAATTGAGCCCAAGTAAGCATTTCAAATAATTCGTCCAAGGTTCCGTATCCTCCCGGTAAAGCTATAACTCCATCGCTGATATCGTTCATTAAGGCTTTGCGCTGGTGCATTGTTTCTACGATATGAATCTCTGTCAGGTTGGTATGCTCCAACTCCTTGCTTTTTAGAAATTCGGGTATAACACCTATCACTTCTCCACCCTCACTTAGTGCCCCATTGGCTACATATCCCATAAGTCCTACGTGTGCACCTCCATATACAACTCCATAGCCTTTTTGTGCGATTGTTTTTCCGAGGAGGGTTGCTTGTTCTGCAAAGATTTTATCAGAACCTGAGGCCGAGCCGCAGAATATTGATATATATTTCATTTTTAAGTTACAAATTTAAAAATCTAAAGAAATGTATGGATACATACATTCGCTAAAGAGTTCTTAGCAAAGATGTTTTGTCTATGCAATGTTTTCGTTTCGCTTATCTTATTATAGCAAAGATAGTAATATTATTAAATAAAAAATGATAAGTAAACCTGATGTTGAAAACTATTTTATCAGAGAATTAGATCAAAGACTGGCATTCCTTTCAGGTTATTTTGTAAGTTTACATTTTCTATTTATAAATAGACAGATGTCATTATTATAAGAAAATTGATTGATGTGCATTAAACGAAAAATCGGGATGAAACAGATATTAATCACAATTATAGCCGTACTGTCTTTTTCGGCTTGTCAGACGTCCCGTCAGGTGGGAGCAGATATTTATGGTTGGCACAATGTAGCCGTAACCGAAGACATGGAGATTTATACAGACACCCTCAATCTAAAACAAGATGGAGCAGTGTCTTACGCCTACGAAAAACGAATATACACGTCTGCCGAAGCTCGTAAGGCGTATGTGGATAAAATAAGAGACAGGTATGTGGGGATGAAAAAGCCGGAAAAGGCGGAGAAATGGAACGATTTCAGTTACTGTATCTATTATAGTATGTACGATTGTTCGAACAGACGCTTTAGAGTCTTATCTGTAGAGGATTATGACTCATCTGGTAAACTGATTCAAAAAACAGTTACATCTAAAAATAAACTGAGATGGCTCGAGGTGAATGCCAAAACTGTAGGTGATTACACTTTCTTCTTTGTTTGCGATTACGGAAAGTGATTTAGATGATTGATAATAGGATTTTGTCGGATGCGGTTTGCTCGTCAGTCCGATTCTTTTTCTCTGATACGAACCAGCCTCATTATAATCTTATTGGGATCATCCTTATCTAAGATGGTTAGGACATCGTCTTTTATCTCAAATTTTTCTGTCCTTTGTTTTCCCATTCTATCCGTAACGGTAATGAGATTGTTGTTTATCGTATAAAAGCCTAAGCATTCTGTTTTGCTGACAAGACCATTCGTTTTTATTTCCAGATACATAGAATCTCGGTCTATCTTCAACTCCGGAGCTACAATGGTATCTCCGTTTACTATAATGGCAGTGTCACGGTTGTGTTCCATTTCCACAGCCCAACGCCCCTCCAGTGTAGGCTGAGTGCTGCATGCCATCAAGATAGTGAAGAATGAAAAACAAAAAAGTAAATGTTTCATCAGTATACCGCTTTAGAGGGGTTGAAGGTAGGAAAAAATAATCAGAATCTATATAGAATGGTTTTGCATTATAAACTTTCTTAATTCAAAAATCAGATTTGATTCATTGTGTTTAACTATCCTAAAAAAGGAATATACAAGTTATTTAAAGTAAACAAATGCATTTAATTGATTGTTATCATTATAAATATCTTATATTTGTTAAAAATAGATTTATATAACACATAAATTACAGCACATTATGAAGGGATTTATTTTAGGTTTGGCTGTAGGTGCACTAGGTGTATATGCAGCATTGAAACTATCCGATGAGGAAACAAGAGAGGAATTACGTACAAGAGTAAACAACGCTACAGACAAAGCGAAGTCTGAGCTAGATTATGGCATGGCTGTTGGCAAAAGCAAAGCTTTGCGTGTAGGTGTGAAGGCAAGGCAAGAAGTAAGAAAAGGAAAACAAAAAATAAATGAAGTTACCGGCGAGGTGGCAGGAAAGCTGGCAAACGAATTGTCGGAAATAGAAGCAAAGGCTAAAGCAAATGCAGCGAAGGCTTAACTCCGGTTGTTTTTTATGATATAGAGAAAGAGATGATCGTATGTTTATCTCTTTTTTTTGTGTAGATGGCTTTACATGTTTCTGTAACATGGCGAAATATTTCATATATTTATATTTCGAACAAAAATTGCACAATGAAGAAAATAGCTATCACCGGGGCTGCCGGAAACTTAGGAGGGCTCTTAGCTCAGGAACTTCAACACAAAGAAAATGTACACCTGAATTTGCTGATACATAAAAAAGATGTAGCCGAGAATCTGAAAGGTAAGAACAATGTATCTGTGTTCCGGGTCGATCTGGCAAGCCCCAAAACATTGGATGACGCTTTAGCCGGAGTTGATGTGGTTGTACATTTTGCCGGGGTTTTGTTCAAAGCCAATCCCGAAAAGTTTTTGCCTACAACAAACACAATATACTTTAAAAACTTACTCGACGCAGCTGTACAGCAGAAGGTAAAACGTATAATCTTGATTAGTTTTCCCCATGTGGAAGGAGAATGTACTCCCGATAATCCAGCAACAGGGCACTTAACAGGAAATCCCGAATCGATGCATGCCCGTACTCGTCTCGAAGAAGAAAAACTCTTGTTCGGTTATGGTGAAAAATATAGTATAGAGGCTGTTTCTCTGCGGGTAGGAATGGTCTACGGCAAAGGGATACTAATGATAGATGCTGCACAGTGGTTTGCTCGACATTGGCTTTTGGGCGTGTGGCGGAAACCTACATATATTCATCTTATTTCGAAAGTTGATTTTGCAGACGCCACGATTGCCGCAGCATTGAGGCCTGGTATCAACGGAATATATCACATCGGTGACGAAGGAGTGCAAACCTTACAGCAATTTTTGGACGAAATTACTGCTTATAAAGGGAATTGCAAGCCTTGGCATATGCCTGTGTGGATGATAATGGCTGCTGCAAAAGGCTTTGAGCTGTATTCATCTTTGTTTGGCACACAGAGTCCTCTCACAGTAGACTTTATCAAAATAGGAATGGTGTCATACTATGGCGATACCCATCGTATGAGAAATGAATTACTTCCCGAGCTGAAGTTTAAGACTTATCAGGAGGGGATAGAGCTGTTTTGATGATTGGTTTATCTGATCTCTTTTCCAAAAGGTACAAGAGCCAGATGTATCAGTTTGAAATGCTGTTTTCCAAACGGAATACCTATTATTGTGATACAGAGAAGAACCCCCCAAAACAAATGTGTAAGGGCAATCCAGAATCCTCCGATTATGATCCATATAATATTCATCACCAGATTGAGACAGCCCGGAGCATAGTCTTTCGATTCAACATGGCTTCCAAATGGCCATATAGCAAGTATCCCCAGCTTGAAAGCTTGTAGTCCGAAGGGAATGCCTATGACGGTTAATAACATAAGAAATCCGGAAATGAAGTACTCGATAGCTATCATAAAGCCTCCGCAGATCAACCATATTATATTCCCTATTGTTTTCATACGTAACTTGTGCTTAAAGGTATTTAAAAAAGATAAATAAAATCAGTTGAACAAATATAGCAGGATTTTGTAAAAGCAATGAGAATATTCTGTCTTTTTATGGAGCGAATGTCTCGTTAATGAAAAATAATTTGTTTTTTTGTGATAAACATGGAACGAATGTCTATTAGATTGGTAAGTCTTGTTGGTGTTATCTTTACTTTCCTATTCTTGGGTAGTTGCAAACCCTACAATAGCGATGAGGTAAATAACCAGATGATACAAGGAAAATGGCAGCTTGTGGCTGTGGAATCGAAAAAGAATGATTCGGCAGACCTAGACCTGAATCAGCAAGATGTATATTTATACTTTAATGGAAATAAGTGTACGCAAGAAATTGTCGGACTTGCAAAGTCTGACTTTACCTTTGTTATCCATAATTTTACACTGATGTTGTATAAAGATTCTGTATTCGATAATAAGCTTGATATATACACTTTAACTGTCGACTCTTTAGTCTTTAAGCAAGGAGGAGACAGGTCTCTAAAATATAAAAGAACAGGACTGTAGGTTTGCCTGTTCTTCTATAATTTGTGTATGTATGTGTATGATGCTTTCTAGTCTATTCTTCTGAGGAATCTTCTCATTTCGTATATTATGTCAGGTCTGGCATCTGTCCTGAACTTGTTGAAGCTAATAAAAGAATCAAATTCTTTATTCGTAGACGAATCCGTTCTTTTTTTCCAGTCCGTAACCCAAAGGAAAGGGGCTGTGGGTACATGATTTCCTAGTGTGTCAACTGCATTGTCTACAAAATAATAAACAATATCGTCAACGATTTTTACGGGATATTTACCTGTGATTTGTACTCCATCATTATCCGGATCACGGAAATCTATATTTACCGATGTCTTTCCATTTCCCTCGTCTTTGAAGGTGTATGTGTTGCCTTTCAGCTTAGCCAGCGTTTCTTTCGAATAAGTAGCGTCGTATACGCCATTAGCCAATAACTGATAATCATATACTTCCCATTTTCCGAGCAGGCTGCTATATTTGCCCTTAACATCTACTTTCTCCATATTGGGATGTATATTAGGCGCTTTTTCTATATTTCTCATCGATCTGCCGTCTTTGATCTTATAGCCATCTACTGTAAAGTGTTTGAATACAGTAAAAGCCTCCTTGTTTTTATAAAATATAGAGATTGTTTCAGTATTTACAAAAGAAGTATCTCTTCCGTTATGTTGTGTAACGTTCATGGTGATCAGACCATCCTTTACATCGTAGGTACCTTTATCTATAAGTTCATCCAGTACATTTGAGTTTTCGAATGTGTAAACACCTTTCGAGTCTATGTAAAACTTATTGATAAATCCGTCGTAATCTATTGATCTGAAATTTGGATATGCTGATTCCGATCCATCTTCCTTTACTTTAATTACTTGTTTCTCCGAGTTATATATTTCCCATGTGCCCAACAAATCATCCTTGGTAAGGTCGGATGGAGTAATTGTTTCTGTATTGGTATTCGGTTTGTCAGGAGTATCGCTGTTGCAACTGCTTAATCCTATAATAGTACATATTAAGGGAAAAATGCAAAGTAGTTTTTTCGTCATTATCATTTGGAGAACGTTTTGTATAGTTTATGCCTGTTTGCTGTGCAAAGATATAATAATATCTGTAAAAGAATGGAATGTATGGCTTTGTTTTTGCTTTATTTAATTGTATTCTATCATTTTAGCCTCTTTGTATATAGTAATTGTATTTTTTTGTAAATTGTTATTTAGGGATGTTAATCCAGTCTTATCGATTCAAATTTTGCCTCTTTAATATGAGCGGAAAAGAAAAATCGTAATCGGAAACGGATAGTCTCATTATTCCGTTTTTGATGGATCGTATTTGTAACGACAATTTTTTTTTTGTGAGTTTTTTAGTATTGCTGTTTTGTAGGAATTCAAAATAAGTAATGCCTATGCTGTTTTTCTCTATTAAATATTTTCCTGTAATATTGAAAAGAATGACTCCGTTCATTGATTCTCCCAAATGAAAAGTATAATCATCCTTGAATATGTATATATAAGGATATTCCGGCTCTGAATATTGCCCCGGCTTGTCTGTTTCTTTTACTTCTACCCACCGTCCGGCAATGTCGCCTTTTGTGTAAGAAACATCTTGTCCAAAAAGGTGAAGAAAAGAGATGGAGAGTAAGCAGAATAAGAGAACCTTCTTCATAATAGTAGGTTTTAAGATTGCTGATGTGAAACCTTATTTCGCAATCTCTGTTATCTCGTCCGAACGATATACATGAAGCCCTACTGTATTCTGTTGAGCAACTCTATACATGGCTTCAGCTACATCCTTGGCTTTGATAGGACGGTATTTCTTTAATTTGCCTGTAAGAAATATGGAGAATATTTTCATGGCAAAACTCAGTGCTTTTTCTCCAAGCCGAAACTCTTTCCTGTTGCCTTCCAATAACGATGGTCTGAATATGGATATAGATTGGAACGGCAATTTCCTTAGCTCTTCTTCACACTTGCCTTTTATCCGTAAATAGAAGTTGCTCGATTCCGGATTAGCACCAATGGCTGATATTATCGAAAATTGCTTTATTCCATTTACCGCAGCTACCTTTGCAAACTGAAGAGGGTAGGTAAGGTCTACTTTTTTGAATGCTTCTTGGCTTCCGGCTTTTTTGATGGTCGTTCCCAGGCAGCAAAACATATCATTGCCTTCCATATAATCTTTATACGAGTCTACGTCGTCGAAGTCTACGATATGCTGAACCAGTTTGGGGTGCGATATTTTAGTTTCGCGACGTACAAAACATATCGTTTTATCGTAGATGTCACTATTTAATAGTATTTTCATCAGATGAGAACCCGTCAATCCGGTACTTCCTATCAAAATTGCAGTTTTTGCCATCTCTTTATCCTTTTGCTTTTCTGTTTAATTATTCAAGGTCTACTACAGTAATTCCTGTACCTCCAAATTGTACATGCTCATCCTGGAAATTTCGTACACCTTGAGCTGTACGGAGATAATCTCGTATCATCTGTCTTAGTGCTCCTGTCCCCGTTCCGTGCAATATTCGTATTCGTGAGACCCCTACGAGTACTGCATCGTCTACAAAATACATGACAGCTTGCAGTGCCTCTTCGCCACGCATACCTCTCACATCTATATCTTGCTTGAAGTTGAGTTTCTTCTCTCGGAGATCGTCGCTGGCTGCTACGCTGACTGTAGTGCTGCGGGTTTCACGTTTTACCTGATTTTTACTTATGTATTCAAGCGTTTCGAGTTTGACGGTCGATTTGATCATGCCAAATGCAACTGTAGCGCTTCCTTTTTGTATGTCAAGGACTTGTCCGATTGAAGTTTGCCCTTTGATGCGTACATTGTCTCCGGGAGCGATAGTTTGTTCTTTACTTTCTTTCGGCTGTTCGCTTTTCTTCTTTTTATTTTTTTCTTTCTCTTTTAACTTCTCAATTTTCTTGGCTATCTTATCATCCGAGAAAATCTTATCGTCTTCCAATGACGATTTGAACTCATTCAGTGTTAATCGTGCTTGCTTTGTCTTTTCCTTCTCGGCCTGCGATTCACGAATTGTACGTATCGTATTCTCTATTTTAGCATTGGCCTCCGATAAAACCCGTTCTGCATCAGCCTTAGCCTGACGGAGTATCTCTTTTCGTTGTTTCTCGACACTCAACAGATCTGTTTCGTATGTTGTGGTAATCTCTTCAAGTCGTTTTTCTTTCTGACGGATACTTTGGCGCTTAGTTTCCCAATAGCGTTTATCTCTGACAATATCTTGCAGGTATTTGTCCATATTGATATAATCACTGCCTACTATTTCAGAGGCGTCGGTAATAACATCTTCGGGCAAACCTATTTTTCGGGCTATTTCTATCGCAAAAGAGCTTCCGGGGTTGCCTATAGATAAAGTGAACAGCGGTTGCATCAGGTGGCGATCGTATAGCATTGCCCCATTGATAACGCCCTTGTGTTCATTTGCATAATGCTTGAGGTTTTGGTAGTGAGTTGTAATTACTCCAAAAGACTCTTTTTCATTAAAGCGTTTAAGCAGTGATTCGGCTATTGCGCCGCCGATTTGCGGTTCGGTTCCACCTCCAAATTCGTCTATAAGTAAGATTGTTTTTTTATCGCAGTTTCTTACAAAGAACTTCATATTGGTTAGGTGCGAGCTGTATGTACTCAGATCATTTTCGATAGACTGTTCGTCACCTATATCTATAAATATTTTATTGAATATCCCTACCTTCGAATTTTCTGCTAAAGGTATCGGTATTCCGCATTGTACCATGTATTGAAGTAGTCCCACTGTCTTTAAACAAACGGATTTTCCTCCTGCATTTGGTCCCGAAATAATAAGAATGCGATTGTCTTCCTCTAGTTCTATATCGAGAGGTACAATTTGCTTATTCTGTTTTCTGTGAGAAATAAATAGCAGAGGGTGCTTCGCTCTGTACCATCTTATAATTTGCTTGTCTTCTATGCTTGGTTTTATAGCATCGAGATCGATAGCAAATGTAGCTTTTGCTCTTATAAAATCGATTGTAGCCAGAAATTCATACGACTGCAATATGTCTGCTACCAGCGGGCGAAGTATATCGGTGAATGTCACCAGTATTTTTATAATCTCTCTGCGTTCTTCACTTTCCAGCTCTCTTATGCGGTTGTTGGCTTCTACTACTTCGGCGGGTTCTATAAATACAGTTTTGCCCGAAGCCGACTCGTCATGTACAATCCCTTTTATCTTTCGCTTAAATGCGGGTGCTACGGGTATTACAAGGCGTCCGTCACGCATAGTGGGGGTTACGTCTTTTTCTACAAGCCCTTCGTTCTGAGCCGTACGTAGGATTGCATTAAGGCTTCGCGATATTCCGCTCGAAACATGTGCTATGTCTTTCCGTATGCGGCTTAGCTCAGCCGATGCATTATCCTTTATGCGTCCAAACTTATCCAGAATATTATCAATCTTACTTATTAGCTGGGGAAATATGGCAACTTCTCCGGCCAATGCATACAAGTATGGGTAAGGGGTATTTTCTTCCTCCTCCTTTTTTAGGAAAAGAACAATGTCCCGTATTGTTTGTAACGATCTTCGTAAATCAAACAAGGCTGCTTCGTCTATCCATGTACCTTCTACCCGTATGTTGCGTAGAGCATGCCTCACGTCAAGAAAATAATTTGTAGGGAAGTTGTCTTCTTCGTTTATGATGCGCATAAATTCCTCGGTTTGAGACAACGATTCTGATATATGTGTATAATCAGAAGAGAAGGCCAGATTGGTAACCTTTTCTTCCCCCAGTGGACTTAAGCATTTTGCTATGAGTAGTTGGCGGATCTTGTCAAATCCTATTTTATATTCAAAGTTTTCCGGATAAATCACAGCGCTATTATTAAAATAGAGTGCAAATATAGTGAAATAGATTAACTCATTCTGTATTCAAATTTTATAAAATGGGCTTATTCTTTTTGCAGAATATAAAAATTACTTTACTTTTGTGAAAATTAAAAGGGAGAGCTTTATTACAAACTCCTAGAAGGCTGTGGAATAGTACAAATGCCATCTATGTAAATAAAAAAGAGCTATACATAATTTACTGCTATAATATAAAAACCCATTTTTTTTAATAAATTTGTTATAGGTTAGTAATAAATTATGCTAATAAGTGTTTCCTTTATATTCTGATCTTTAAAATACTTTATACAATATATTCCAATGCAAGAGAGGAGTGACGAAGGATTTATTGGGCATTTATTATCCTGCAATGACTCTTATCTTTAAACTAACAAGTGTTTTTATCTCATTATCTGCTTGTGAAAGTAGGTTTGGGGTTTTGTCATTGATTACGCTCCTCTTGAGCATTGGTTTATCTTTTTCCTTTTTTTTGTTTAATCAGGTGATTTTCATTTCGATGTGGCTTGTGGTGATTGTTATTTCTGCTTGTGTTGGTGAGGTTTGTTTTCTTATTCGGTAAAGATTCTTTTTTATACTCATTCTAAATAAAGTCATTTTTCCTTCTCTTTTTATATAAAAAATACCCATCTTTGTATCTCTAATTAAGTGAAAGATTTTTAGTATGCTTTTATCTGATTTGAACACGGGACAGAAAGGTGTCATTGTACGCGTAAATGGAAGTGGTGCTTTTCGTAAACGTATTCTCGAAATGGGTTTTATAAAAGGGAAAACCATAAAGGTGATATTAAATGCTCCCCTCAAAGACCCGATTAAATATAAAATAATGGATTATGAGGTTTCGCTCCGAAGAAGCGAAGCCGCTCTAATCGAAGTTATATATCCGGAACCACATAAAGTAAGGGATGAGAATCTGTCACACTCTCTGACAGATGGATCTTTAGATTATTATTCCACCACGGAAGATGTCGTAGCCTCATTGCGAAAACCAAATTCTGATTCGAAAAAAGTAATAAGGGTAGCATTGGTGGGTAATCCTAATGCCGGAAAGACTTCCCTCTTCAATATTGCTTCCGGAGCTCACGAGCATGTAGGCAACTATGGAGGGGTAACTGTCGATTCGAAAGAAGGAAAGTTTAAGCATGGAGGTTATACTTTTAAAGTTGTCGACTTGCCCGGAACTTATTCGCTTTCGGCATATACTCCCGAGGAATTGTTTGTAAGAAGACATATTGTAGAAGATAAACCCGATGTGGTAATCAATATTGTTGCTGCTTCTAATCTCGAGCGAAACCTATATTTGACTACCGAGCTTATCGATATGGAGGTGTCTACGGTGATCGCTCTTAATATGTATGACGAACTGTTGGAAACCGGGAGCGAATTTGATTATCAGAGTCTGTCTCAGATGATTGGTATTCCTATTGTTCCTACAGTGGCTAAAACGGGAGTAGGTATAGGTGATCTGTTCGATGCGGTGATACGTGTCTATGAGGAGAAAGAACCTATCGTTAGACGTGTACATATATATTATGGTAATGTTGTAGAAAATGCAATAAGCAAACTCAATATACTTCTTGAAAAGGAAAAAGAAACGTCGTTAATTTTCCCCCGCCGTTATATTTCAACAAAATTGTTGGAAAAAGATAAGGATGTAGACTCCTATGTCGGCTCATTGTCAAATGCTGCGGATATCTATGCTCTGAGAGACAGTGAGGTTAAATATATAGAAGATACCCTAAAAGAAGATACCGAGTCCGTGCTGACGAATGCCCGATATGGTTTTGTGGCAGGAGGTTTGAAGCAGACACTCAAAGAAAAACTTTTCGAATCCGATATAACTCGGATGATAGATGCAGTGGTTACTAATAAGTATATTGGTTTTCCTGTATTTTTCTTCTTTATGTGGGTGATGTTTGAATGTACATTCCGTTTGGGTGGATATCCTATGGAGTGGATTGAAAACGGGGTGGCAGTACTCGGTAATTTTATCCGAGGAAATATGGTTGACGGTATGCTTAAAGACTTAATTGTTGATGGTATTATTGGCGGTGTTGGCGGTGTTATAGTTTTTCTTCCCAATATATTGATCCTGTATGCTTTTATTTCCTTTATGGAAGACTCCGGCTATATGGCTCGGGCAGCTTTTATAATGGATAAGGTGATGCATAAAATGGGATTGCATGGAAAATCTTTTATTCCATTGGTTATGGGATTTGGTTGCAATGTGCCTGCGATACTTGCTACAAGAACTATCGAAAGCCGTAATAGTCGTATGATAACCATGTTGGTCAATCCGTTTATGTCTTGTAGCGCACGGTTGCCTGTTTATCTGTTGTTTGTCGGGGTTTTCTTTAAGTCGTATGCAAGCTTCGCTTTATTTGGTTTATATTTTACCGGGATTCTGTTGGCTGTGATATCTGCCCGCTTATTCAAGCGTTTTCTTTTCCCTAAAGAAGACACGCCATTTGTAATGGAATTACCACCTTACCGTATGCCAACAATTAAGTCGGTGACTATACATATGTGGGATAAATCTCAGCAGTATTTGCGAAAAATGGGAGGTGTCATTTTGGTTGCATCTATTATCATCTGGTTCTTAGGTTATTTTCCACGAGACAAAGAACGGGAGTTGAAATATGATAATATGATAACCCATGTTGAGCAGCAAGAAGGGTTAGGTGATGAAGAAAAGATTGCTCAAATCGAAGAAATAGAGGAAGGTAGAAATACAGAACATCAAGAAGATTCATATATTGGTCGTGTGGGCAAAGCGATAGAGCCTATAATGAGGCCTCTCGGTTTTGACTGGAAGATAAGTGTTAGTCTTCTTTCGGGTATGGCAGCCAAAGAGGTTGTAGTAAGCACCTTGGGTGTGTTGTATACAGGGAGCTCTGAAGATCAGGAATCGTTGGAGGTTCGTCTTTTAGCTGATAAGCAAACAGATGGGAGCACGACATTTACGCCATTGGTAGTTGTCAGTTTGTTGCTTTTTGTGCTAATTTACTTTCCATGTGTCGCAACTATTGCTGCTATAAAAGAAGAGTCCGGCTCTTGGAAATGGGGTGTTTTTAGTATTGTTTACACAACTTTACTAGCCTGGTTTATTTCTTTTGTAGTCTATCAAGTTGGATGTTTGTTCTGATTTTCTCTTATTTTCTTTCTTTTTTATTCTATTGTTTCTTATTGTTGTAATTATAATATGGAAAGGGCGACTTTGGTTGCTCTTTTCTTTTTTTTTGAAAAAGTTATGATTAAATGTTAAATTTCTGCTTTTTCAAGAGAATAACGAATCTGTTTTTTGAATATTTTTTTTGTATATAGCTTCTCGGTGGTTTCAATATGTTATTTATTTAACGTTTTAGATGTTTGTATATGTTTGTAAATCTGTATTTAATTATGTTTTACTTTCAAAATGATAAAATTTGTATAATTTAATCTAAGATTTGTTTTTTCGTGAAAATTGCCTAAATTTGTATATCAAAAAACAAACTAATGCTAAAAAGTCTGATATTGCATCAAAGTGTTAGTGTTGGGTTGAAGTTTTAATTTAGAAATTAAAGTAGTGTTTGTATGATGAAAAGAGTGATGTTAATTCTATCCTGCTTATTTATAAGCATAGGATTTATTACAGCCCAAACAACTCGTGTTACCGGTATTGTCTTAGATGATATTGGTGAGCCTGTTGTTGGAGCTTCGGTTGTTGTAAAAGGAACAACTATTGGTACGATAACAGATGTTGATGGAGCTTTTTCTATTAGTGTTCCAGAAGGAAAGGGTGTATTGGTATTTTCTTTGGTGGGAATGCAGCTTGTTGAGGCTAGAGTTACCCCAAATATGAAGGTGACAATGAAAAGTGATGAGACAGTTTTAGACGAAGTCATCGTAACAGGTTATGGGGTAACAAAAAAAGCTGCTTTTACGGGAGCCGCATCTGTTGTGGGACAAGCTAATATTGAATCCCGTAACGATGCTAACGTTATCAAAGCTTTGGATGGTACAGTTCCAGGACTTCAAATGAATATTAGTTCTGGACAGCCAGGAGCACCTGCTAATATTTTTATTCGTGGACGTAATTCAATTAATTCTGGTACTCAGCCGTTATATGTAGTGGATGGTATTCCTATTTCTTCGGATATTGTAGGAATTCGTAAGGATGAAGGACAAGAATTAAGTCCATTGTCTACATTATCATCTTCAGATATAGAAAGTATTACCGTTTTGAAAGATGCAACAGCTACTTCCATTTATGGAGCGCGTGCTGCCAATGGAGTAATTGTAATTACTACTAAAAAGGGGAAATCAGGTAAACCAACAGTGAACTTTACAGCAAAACTAGGTGTAGAAAACCGTCCTTCTGTAAATAAAAACTATAAGTTGATCAATAGGGATAAGAATATAAAACTTGCTACCGAAGCTTTAATTAATGATCATAATGTATATGGTGATGACTCTACTGTAGACTACTACCAAGGAGTTTATAAATTGGGTCTTCCTTATACAGAAGAGGGTATGAAGGAATTTTATGCGTGGTATACGGATTTTGACATGGATAATGATACAAACTGGTATGATGAAGTAACTCGTACTGGCTTCGTTCAGGAATATGGTCTTGATTTACAGGGAGGAGCACTTTCACCAACAGCTCCTAAGTATTATTTGTCTTTTAATTATCTTGATAATGATTCTTTTATTATAGGTAAGGATTTATCTAGATATTCTCTTCGTTTCAATTTTGATCAGGCTCCAACAAAGTTTGTTGAGTATGGATTGAATACAAACTTATCACTAACTGAAACTAATATGGGTTCAGGTGGTGGATATTATTCAGACCCTATTACTCAGGCATACATGCAATCTCCTCTTACTCCGGTTAAAGATGCTAATGGAGGATGGAATTTTAATACGATAAATGGGTATAATCCTGTTGCGCAGAGAAGTGCGAATGGTGACAAAAGCCGTGCAAAACAATATAGAGTTATAGTATCTCCATACTTGCGATTGAATCTGAATGAAAATCTAACATTCTTATCAAAATTTGGGGCTGATGTTTATTATCTTGACGAATTTGGTTATTGGTCATTCTTACAGCCTCAAGGTTCAGACATGAGAGGTATGGGGGAGAATTCTACAACAACCAGAACCCTCTTGACTATAACAAATACATTGAATTATATTAAAACATTTAAGGATGTACATAATTTAAATGTTTTAGTTGGTCAAGAAGGACAAAAGACAATGATGAAAGAAGCGTATTTGTCAGCGAGCAACTATCCTGTAGATTTTCTGGATCAGGTAGCTAATGCCGCAGTACCTGGCAGCGCTGCTACATATCAATATGAGCTTCTACTGAACTCATACTTCTTGAATGCGCAATACGACTATAAGTCTAAATACTATCTATCGGGTAGTTTCCGCTATGATGGTTCTTCTCGTTTTGGTTCTAATAAGAGATGGGCTTCATTCTGGTCGTTAGGTGCCAAATATAGAATCTCAGAAGAAGCATTTATGGCATCAACTAAAAGTTGGTTGAATAATATGACTATCCGTGCAAGTTATGGAACAACTGGTAACCAGGAGGTTGGTCGAGCAGGTACAGATGGTTGGTATGCTGCAAATGATCTGTTTGGTTTCGGATATAATTATAATGGTATACCGGGAAGCGGACGCCTTCAGTTTGGTAACAAAAATTTGAAATGGGAGCAAACAAACAAATTTAATGTTGGTGTCGATCTTTCTTTATTCAATATCTTGAATGTTGAAGCTGACTATTACTACCATAAAACAACAGATATGGTTTTTGCCGTACCGACATCATTTGTTACAGGTTTGAATTCTTACTATAGTAATATTGGAGAGTTGGCTAATAAAGGGTTCGAATTCTCTGTAAATGCAAATATTATTAATAAGAATGATCTGAAATGGAGTGTTGGAGTGACTCTTGCAACAAATAAAAATGAAGTAAAAAAATTAAGTACAGATTTGCCTATAGAAGGAACATATTCGATCACGGAAGTTGGTCGTCCGTTATATCAGTTCAAGATGAAAGAATGGGCTGGTGTCGATCCTGAAACAGGAGACGGATTGTGGTATTTGAATGCAACAGGAGATGAAACTACTACAAATTATAACCTTGCGACAAAGAGATATGTAGGTGATCCTAATCCTGATTTGCTAGGCTCTATTAATACAAGATTCGAATACAAAGGATTTGATTTAGCCGTACAATTTAATTACTCTTTAGGTGGAAAAATATATGGCAATAATCTTCGCTATGATGAACAAATCGGGGGAACATGGTATGGTACGTATACTTCATATGTATTTGATAACCGTTGGCAGAAACCTGGAGATAATGCAAAGGTTCCAAGATTGACAGCTTTTGATACTGGTTATGAAAATTCAGCATCTTCTAGGTTTTTGATGAATGGAGACTATCTGAAAATAAGATCGTTGGCATTAGGTTATAAATTGCCTAAAGACTTAGTTAAAAAGGCATATATTAGCTCTGCACGTGTATTTGTAAATGCAGAAAATCTATATACATTCACAGACGGGGATTATAGAGGTTTTGATCCATCGGGTGTTGGTGCTAATGGTGTTCAATGGTGGAACTTCCCTCTTCCGAGAACAATAACATTTGGAGTTTCACTTGGTTTTTAAATAAAAAAAGAAAGATTTTATGAAAAAAATATATATATCATTATTATTGATATTGGGGATCTCGGCGATGACAACGTCTTGTAGTCTGGATACTGAGAACTATCAAGATATTCCTACCGAGGAGGCATATACATCGGTACAGGATGTTCAAAACGGTATGATTGGAGCATACTGGGCTTTAGGTACATACCGTTTTTATGGTAAAAATGTGGTGGCCTTTGGTGATATGTCTGCTGATATAGCTGTTGGTAGCCAAAGTTCAGGTCATTTCGCTAATATTAGTCGTTATGTAGTTTCTGAATCTGCTACTGGCGAACTGGAAGAGGTTTGGGAATATGGTTATAAAGTTATAGACCGTTGTGTTCGTACTATACAAGGGGCTAATAAAGTGTTAAGCTCGTCGCCTAATTTGTCTGATGCAGATAAAGCAAATATTAACTTGTATGTGTCTCAATGTTATTCTCTAAGAGCATTGGCTAATTTTACTTTGGTAAATATGTTTGCATTACCATATCATGCTGGTACAAATAATTTAGGTATACCATTGTTAGTAGATAAACCTTTGGATGCTTTTGAAAAAACAGAAAGAGCAACTGTAGGGCAAACTTATGATCGCATACTTTTGGACATCACCGAAGCAAAAAAGTTGATGGAAGATGCATTATCTGCAGACATTAAGGAGCCTTCAGCTTTCTACTTCAATCGTGCTGCGATATATGCTCTAGAGGCAAGAGTTAATCTTTATATGGGAAATCTGGCTGCAGCAAAAGTTGCAGCACAGAAGGCAATAGAATTAAAAGGTTATAAAGAACCTTCTAATGAAGGATATATATCTATGTGGTCATCAATTGCAATTTCGGATGAAGATATCTTTACTATTAGCAAAACTACAGATGATAACCTTTCAGCCAATGCATTGAATACATTATATGGTTCATACAAAGGAGCTCTAGTAACAGGTTTTGCGAGTAAGTTTTTTAACAGTACAGATATAAGATTAGGGCTTATAAATGGTTCGCATCCTGCTAAATTTGATGGTATTTCTACTGCTCAAGCCGTTAATAATATACCCGTATTCCGCAAATCAGAGATGTATCTTATTATTGCAGAAGTAGAAGCAAAAGCAGAGAATATTGAACTGGCTCAAGAAGCTTTATTTTACACAGCTAAAAGAGACGTAGCGATTACTTCTCCAGATAAGTTGCCTTCTACAAAAGCAGACTTGTTGGGCTTTATATCTAAAGAGCGTGTTCGCGAATTCTTTGAAGAAGGACACCGATATTATGATGCTAGACGTACAGGTGAATTAATTACAGTTGTTAATGGTACGAAACCAAATTTTGATGTGTCGAAATTTGTATTTCCAATACCAGCTGATGAAATTAATTCAGGATCTGGTGTAGTTCAGAATCCGAATTGGTCAGCAGCTCTTCCTAAATAAGAAGAATGTATTATAATAAAAACTCCAAGCTCTTGCTTGGAGTTTTTTTATGTCTTTTAACCTCTCTTTAACGTCAACTTTCTTTTATCTTATGTAACTTTGTTTTCAGAAACGGAGGATAAATATATGTTTCAAGAAATTATTGTTGGTATTATAGGCCTATCTGTTGCCTTGCTTGTATTGTTTAAAATTTACGGATTCTTTTTTTCTAAGAATGAGCAAAAAGGTAGCTGCGGATGTTCGGGATGTGGCTGTAGTACGAAGCAAAAACAAGTAAAATATTGAAGTTTTATTTGGAGTGAAGGATAAATATTCATATATTTGATATAAAGATTTAAGTCGTGTTGGTCGATTGGGAAGCTCATCAATTAAAAAATGACCGAGACAAGCTTTTGATTCTAATGGCGGGCCACACCTTCGGGTTGCTTAGCGCGGTGGATTACAAAGGGATCGAAGCACTCAAATCCTGTTTTACGGAGTTTCGGTATATCCACCAATACGACTTTCTATACAAAAGGAGTTACTTTCATTAAGTAGCTCCTTTTTGCGTTATAAAACGTTCTTTATCTTTATTTCATATTTTCTTTATGGTATAATTTCTTTTGTTATTTCTATTAATTGTATATTTGTAACCGAATAATATTGATTGTTGTTATTTATATCAAACAAAAATGGACACTTTAGAGAAACTGACTGCTGAAAAATTACTTAGTATTAGGGCTATTAAACTGCAACCTTCAAACCCTTTTACATGGGCGTCAGGATGGAAATCACCTATTTATTGTGATAATCGTAAGTTGATATCGTATCCTCGCATACGTACTTTTATTAAAACCGAATTATCTCGTCTTATTCTCGAAAATTTTCAGGAGGCTGATGCCATAGCAGGAGTTGCTACAGGAGCTATCGCACCGGGAGTTTTAGTAGCTGATGCATTAGGTTTACCCTTTGTTTACATACGGGCTACACCTAAAGATCACGGATTGGAAAACCTTATCGAGGGTGAGTTGAAACCGGGCAGTAAAGTTGTAGTAGTAGAGGATCTTATATCTACAGGATCGAGTAGTCTTAAAGCAGTAGAGGCGATTCGTCGCGATAGCTCTGAGGTAATTGGAATGGTTGCTAATTTTACATATGGTTTTCCTGTTGCAACAGAAAATTTTAAAAAAGCTGATGTGAAACTAATTACTCTTACCGATTACGATGCTGTCCTAAAAGAGGCTTTACGTATAGAATATATCGCCGAGTCTGATCTGGATACATTGCAGGAATGGAGAAAGTCTCCGGCTGATTGGAAATAATCCATAATATATAATGGCTGAATTTGTAAGTGAAGTAAAAACTGTTCCGCATTCTGATGCGGATATATATACAGTACTTTCCGATTTGAACAATCTGGAACTGGCTAAAGATAAGATACCTCAGAATATGGTCAAAGATTTGTCTTTTGATCAGGATTCGTGTACCGTTACTGTTGATCCCGTGGGAAAAATACGTTTTGTTGTGGTTGAACGTGACCCCAATAAAACAATAAAATTTCAGGCAGAGCAATTGCCTTTTGATGTCACAATGTGGATACAACTAAAATCCTCGGCTGACGACGAAACAAAGATGAAACTCACGATTAAAGCAGATTTGAATCCTTTCTTGAAACCTATGGTTTCTAAACCATTGCAGGCAGGATTAGATAAGGTAGCGGAAAGTCTTTCTGCTTTGCCTTATGCTGATATTTTGAATAAAGGAAGAATAGAGGAATACCAATGAAACTTTGGGAAAAAAGCGTTCAAGTAAATAAAGATGTAGAGTCTTATACCGTTGGACGAGACAGGGAGTTGGATGTATATCTTGCTCCTTATGATGTTTTAGGCTCTATGGCTCACATTACCATGTTGGAGTCTGTTGGGCTCTTGACAAAAGAAGAATTGGCTGTTTTAATCAAAGAGCTGAAGGTAATATATAAACTGGCAGTTTCTGGCGAATTCGTAATAGAGGATGGTATTGAAGATGTGCATTCTCAGGTAGAACTTATGCTTACCCGCAAGCTGGGAGATGTCGGTAAAAAGATTCATAGTGGTCGTTCCCGTAACGATCAGGTACTCATTGATCTCAAGCTTTTTACCCGCGATCAGATTCATTCTCTCGTAAACTCGGTTACGAAACTAATCGATGTTCTTTTGGAGCAAAGTGAGGAATATAAAAATATCCTTATGCCCGGCTATACGCACTTGCAGATAGCTATGCCTTCGTCTTTTGGACTATGGTTTGGTTCTTATGCCGAAAGTCTTGTGGATGATCTGCAATTACTCTTGGCTGCATATCGGATATGTAATCGGAATCCACTTGGATCGGCGGCGGGATACGGATCATCATTTCCACTCAATCGTCAGATGACAACCGATCTGTTAGGTTTTGACTCCATGAATTATAACGTTGTTTATGCACAGATGGGACGTGGTAAGATGGAGCGTGTCGTCGCTTTTGCTATAGCTAACATTGCCGCAACATTATCGAAATTGTCGTATGACGCATGCTTATACAACAGTCAGAATTTTGGATTTATTAAATTGCCTGACGAATATACTACAGGATCGAGCATAATGCCTCACAAAAAGAATCCTGATGTATTTGAGCTTACACGCGCAAAATGTAATAAGCTGCAAGGCTTACCCAACAATATAACGTTGATCACCAATAATCTTCCATCCGGATATTTCAGAGATTTGCAAATAATTAAAGAATTATTTATTCCTTCATTCGAAGAAATGAATGATTGTTTGCATATGGTTGCGCAAATGATGGGTGAGGTGAAGATAAACGAACATATACTCGATGACCCTAAATATCTTTTGATATTCAGTGTCGAAGAAGTTAACAGACTGGTTCTCGAGGGTATTCCTTTCCGTGATGCTTATAAGCAAGTTGGGTTGGAAATAGAAAAAGGGAATTTTAGTCACAATAAAGAAGTACATCATACGCACGAAGGCAGTATTGGCAATCTGTGCAATGATAGTATTGATATACTCAAGCAGCAAATTGTAGATCAATTCGAATTTGAAAAAGTAATATCTGCTGAGAAAAAATTGCTTGGAGAGAATTAAATTCTTTACCAAATAGGTTTTAATGCATAGCTTAATATTTATATATGAAAGAATCTGAAATAATCCTGGCGAGCTTGTCAGGAGAGGATAAGCCCGGGGTTACTGCAGCCTTAACTGCGGTTTTAGCAGATCACAATGCTAATATACTTGATATAGGGCAGGCTAATATACATCATTCTCTTTCTTTGGCAATTATGTTCGAAGCAACAAATGCCGGAGACGTTATAAAAGATTTGCTTTTTAAAGCTACAGAATTGGGCGTTGTTATCCGATTCTCACCCATCAGTAAGGACGATTATATGCGTTGGGTGAATCTTCAAGGGACAAAGAATAGATATATAGTTACAGTTCTGGGACGTGTTTTAGACCCTTCTCATATTTCGGCTGTAGCACAGGTAAGTCAAAAACATAAATTAAATATCGAAAAAATAATTCGTCTGACAGGCCGTGTGCCATTGGCTGCTTCGGAGCGTCCAAGCCGTTCATGTATTGAATTGTCAATCAGAGGAACTGTAGATGATGTAGATGCCCTGAAGCATGACTTTATGAAACTGGCAGATGATATGGGGATCGATATTGCTTTTCAGGTAGAAAATATGTATCGCCGTATGCGTCGTCTTGTTTGTTTCGATATGGACTCTACATTGATTCAGACCGAAGTTATAGATGAGCTTGCCGAACGTGCAGGGGTGGGAGATGAAGTAAAAGCCATTACTGAGGCTGCTATGCGAGGAGAGATTGATTTTAGTGAAAGCTTTAAAAAACGTGTTAGCTTGTTGAAAGGTTTGGATGAGTCTGTTATGCAGGATATTGCAGAAAATCTACCTGTAACGGAAGGAATGACACGCCTTATTCGGATATTGAAAAAGAGTGGATGCAAGCTGGCTATATTATCCGGCGGATTCACTTATTTTGGAAATTACCTGAAAGATAAGTATGGTTTCGACTATGTTTATGCAAATGAGTTAGAGATCGAGGATGGTAAGTTGACGGGCAATTATGTAGGCGATATAGTTGATGGCAAGCGTAAAGCAGAGTTACTTCGTTTGTTAGCACAAGTAGAAAAAGTTGATATTCGTCAGACCGTTGCCGTCGGAGATGGAGCCAACGACCTTCCGATGCTGAATATAGCAGGATTAGGTATTGCTTTTCATGCTAAACCAAAAGTGAAAGCAAATGCGAAACAATCCTTATCTAATGTAGGTCTCGATGGTATCCTATATTTCTTAGGTTATAGAGATTCTATGCTCGAAGGAGAGAAGTAAACAAATACAAAATATAAATTTTAATAGGCTGTCTTGTAAAAGAGGGCCTATTTTTTTAGTATTAACACGGATGTTAGTGATGTTTTATCTTTATTTGATAAATATGTAATATTCAATTGGTAAAAGTCTAAAAATATATGGATCGTGATTTTTTGCACACAAAAGATATATAGGAACTTTTTTCCGTATCAAGTATAACTTTTAGATATTTTGGGATTATAATAATATCTGAAAGGAGTTATACCCAATAACCGCGCTATCCAAAATCCACTTTCACAAGCGGAAATTTAAATCTGTAAGGTCGGTAATAAATAAGGAGACTTACTCGGATATTGGGGGTTACAAATGCCCAGAACACCCTAAATAACTCCTTCCTGATATTTCATCATTTTCCTATCTCTATAAACAGGAAAATATATATATGCCACATTATTGGCAAAATTCTACTATTGTGTGTTAGCTACACATCTGTAGCCAATACAAATATAGGCAAATATTTGGTATTAACTATAGTAGTTATGTTAAAAATACACGAAGGTGTTAATGAAATAGAAAAATGATAGGTTTTGCGTGCTTGTTATCCTTTTTTAAGGTTTATGTTAAAGGTAAAAAGCGATAATCCGTACTGAATTATCGCTTTTAGATATATGTTAATTATTTGTACATCTTGTTTCGTAATGATTTTATATCCTCCGAAGTGATATAATCATCATAATCCATGATCTTGTCGATAATTCCATTCGGTGTCAATTCTATTACACGATTACAGACAGTTTGTATAAATTCGTGGTCGTGCGACGCCATCAATACATTCCCTTTAAACTGAATGAGTGTATTGTTGAAAGCCTGTATCGATTCCAAATCCAAATGGTTGGTGGGTGAGTCGAGAACAAGGCAGTTTGCGCTCTTTAGCATCATCCGTGCTATCATACAGCGCATCTTTTCGCCCCCTGAGAGTACTTTTGTATTTTTTAGTACTTCTTCACCCGAGAATAACATTCTGCCCAAAAATCCTTTTATATAGATTTCGCTTGTGTCATCAGAGAATTGTGATAGCCAGTCGATCAGGTTCAGGTCTTCTTTAAAATAATCACTGTTATCCAACGGTAGATAAGCGTTGGTAATAGTTTGCCCCCAGCTGAACGTTCCTGCATCAGGCTTGGCATACTCATTTATTATCTCAAAGAATGCAGTCATCGCGCGCGGATCTTTCGAAAGGAAGATAACCTTATCTTCTTTTTCTATGTTGAAGCTGACATTATTGAATAATACTTTCCCTTCTATCGATTTGCTTAGTCCGCTAACTTCCAATATCTTATTTCCGGGCTCACGATCGGGTGTAAAGATAATTCCCGGATATTTACGAGACGATGGCTTAATTTCTTCAATGTTCAGCTTTTCAAGCATCTTCTTACGGCTGGTAGTTTGCTTCGACTTGGCTACATTGGCACTGAATCGGCGAATGAATTCTTCCAATTCTTTTTTCTTTTCTTCAGCTTTTTTGTTTTGTTGTTGTTGCTGACGCAAAGCTAATTGGCTCGATTCGTACCAGAAGCTATAGTTACCTGCAAACATAGTTACTTTACCAAAGTCTATATCTACAGTATGTGTACACACAGAGTCTAAGAAGTGACGGTCGTGCGATACAATCAATATTGTATTCTCTGCATTTGCCAGATAGTTTTCCAACCACATTACAGTTTCAATATCAAGGTCGTTGGTAGGCTCATCGAGAAGCAGGTTGTCTGGATTACCAAACAAAGCACGAGCTAACAAAATACGTACTTTTTGCTTACCGCTCATATCACCCATCATCTGATAGTGCAAATCTTCGCTTACGCCAAGTCCACTTAATAGCATTGCTGCGTCATTCTCTGCATTCCATCCTTCAAGTTCGGCAAATCGTTCTTCAAGCTCCGATGCTCTGATACCATCTGCGTCCGAAAAATCTTCTTTGGCATACAGAGTATCTTTTTCTTGCATAATACTCCATAGCGTACTGTGCCCTTGTAGAACGGTGTTCATTACCGTTTGATCATCAAACGCAAAGTGATCTTGAGACAATACAGAGAGGCGCTCACCCGGTCCTAAAGAAAATGTTCCGGTTGTAGCATCTTTTTCGCCGCTAAGTATTTTGAGAAGTGTAGATTTCCCTGCGCCATTAGCGCCGATTATACCATAGCAATTGCCACTTGTAAATTTAAGATTCACGTCTTGGAAAAGTACTCTTTTTCCAAACTGAATCCCTAGATTAGAAACTGTTATCATTATTATTATTCAATTACAGATTATATACGATATAGGATAATATCTCATTACCCAAATGCGGGCACAAAGGTACAAATTATTGGCTGATAATCAAAGCATACCAACCTTTAGGAATAAAATTATATTATAATTTAGACTAAAGACAGTCTCATTCTTCGTTTACAAAGAAATAGCTTTTACTGCTTGTTTCTTATCTATTACATTCTTACAAAGTTCTGATTGTTACAGAATGTCTTATTTCAGGAACGATTTGAAAAATACGTCTTTGTATTCCATCCCAAGCTTCGATTGTGATTTTATTATCCGATTTGTTATTGACGTATTTTTCGAAGCCATACAGGTAAGAAAATTGCGTGAAATAATCGGGTTTCGTAAATTCTTTCGCAATGTCATTATAGTATCCTGCACTCCAGAACATACAGTCCGAAAAGCCTTCCGAGTTGATAAAGCGAGTAGTCTGATCTCTGAATACCATTGTGTCATCTATGAAATAACGATATCCGGCAGACAGGACATCTTTGTTGCGTTCAAATTTTCTGTTGTTTACCTTTTCTATAATGTAGCCCGGACGTATACCGGCAATATAAGCAGGGGAATTAAAATCTACATCTTTTATATGTCCCAGATCATCTGCATCATAATAAATCCCTGTATAATTATATTTGTTGGTTTCTACAATATAATTAGCTTCTCTTTTGTTTTGAGTGTATGGAAACTGTTTGAGCATCAAAGGTGTATGAAGTTTCACATAGTCTTCGAGCGAATACTGAGCAGAAAGATAATCTTTGATGTTACAATCCCATATTTGAGTTAGCTTCGAATTGTCTATGTATTTACGATCGTAGAAGCTGAAGCCATATTCTACTATGTATTGAGCCGAAGAACCTACTTTAGGATCATTGGAATCAAATATAGGTAGAAGTACCAATTGTTTTTTGTCGCAGTCGTATCGTAATGATGTAGGGTTATAATTGGGGTTATTCAACCCTGTGTATCTGTTGTTGGGTGAGTAGCTGTAATATGCCTGTACTACTATATCTGGATCGGAAGTATCTCTAACCAAACCTTTCGACTGTAATTCTTTTTCTAATAAGGTTGTAATCTGCTTGTCTATAGCCGGCACATTCTTTCCCGCATCATAAAAGTCGTACGTGTGATAATCTGTGAAATCTACATCGGGGTTTGTCTGTACATGTAGCGGTAGCGTAAATATCTGATGATTGGTGTTTTCAAGGCTATAAAAAGAGTATACCTCAGACAACTGTTTTTCGCTTACCGAATTAGTCGCAATACATTTACGCATAAGCGGGTACTCCTTGAAGTAAGTATTCATATTGCGGATTGTAAATTTTACTTCGGGGTCGTATTTGTTATCAAACAGCCAGTTTGCGATGGTCTGATTGTCTCTCAGATATGTGGCCTGCCCATTGATCTCCATTATTATATCATCTATTTTTATTCCCGATTTTTCGGCAGGAGAGTTGGGCTCTACTCCCGTAATAACCAATTCACCATAACCCCAGTTCTGGTTTCTGCTAACTTCGAATGTTATGCCGTAATAGCAGTTTTTTTCATAGTCTTGGGCTTTTACGTAAAAGGGAGTTATTAATAAAAGAAGAAGAATATAAAGTACTTTATTCATTTTGGGACCAGATTGAAAAATTAGAGCACAAAGATAGAACTAATAGATTAAATGCATGTTATCTCTTGCAGAAAAAAGACAATTCTAAAATATTCTCTATGCGGGGTAAACTTGTATTTTGTTATTTTGCCAATTTATCTATAATTGCCAGCATCTGATTGTAATTCTTGTCTATTGATTCCAATAATTTGTATTGTGCACGGGTACGTACTAAATTATGCGTGTCATATTTAACCTTATAATAATTGTCGCCGTCTATGTAATCCATCAGAAAGCGAAGTACTTGTTCGAATGTGATATATTTCGCTGAAAATGCAAGATTCTCTATTTCGGCTGGAATAAGAAATACTTTTGTCTCGGAGAGGTAGCCTTTGGTGTAGCCTTCAAAAATATCCATTTTAAGATACACATTGTCGAGATTTTCATCATCTTCTTTACCTGCATTTGCATAAGAACGAATGGCGTCGCCATAATCATTGAGGCAGATGCTGTTAAGCACCGTATCGAGATCAATTACACAGAGTACATTCTCTTGTTTGTCGAACAAGATATTGCTTATTTTAGTATCGTTGTGAGTTACACGCATCGGTAGTTCTCCTGTCTCTGCTTTTGTCCAGAAGTCCAACATTTCTTTTCTGCGGTTCTCTATCAAATCTATTTCCTGCTGTACCTGCGATTTTCTGCCTACGGGATCTTTAGCCAACATATCATCCCACTGGCTGAAACGTATGCGCATATTATGAAATCCGGGTAGTATATCTGCCAGAGGTTCTTTCATATCAGCTAGCATAGCTTGAAATTTCCCGATGCCTTTCCCTCCCTGTGCTGCCAACTCAGGCGAATCGGCAAATTGGTATGTTATCGTATCTTCTATAAATAAGCAAGCTGCCCAATATTCATTTTCTTCGTCTTTGTAATATAGCTTCCCATCGGTTGTCGGTGTAACGGTAAGTGCTTCACGAAGCGGATCTCCACCCTGTCCTTTTATCTTCTGCTTTAGGTGCGTGGTTACCTTATAGATATTTTCCATCATGGATGGAATGTCTTTGAATATATTTTTATTCTTGCGTTGGAGGATATAATTGGGACTGTTTCCTTCTGTTTGTACAAAGAAAGTATCGTTGATAAGTCCTTCTCCCATAGGGCGAATTTCTTTTACTGTTCCCTCAAAAGCAAATTTGTTACCAATGTTTTTAAGTGTTTCTTTCATGATGCTAAATGATATAAATAAGGTTGGTTGTTTTTTTCCACAAATACAAAAATAACGAAATCTTCTTAATTCGAATCTTGTATTGTTTTGTGAAGGATGCGGAAACATGACAAAAAGTAGAAATCTATAAATAGACTCTAAATAAATACGTAACTTTATACCGCGAAAAAAATATATAAATAAATTAAAGGAAATAAATCATGTTTTCAGGAATAGTAGAAGAAGCAGCAACAGTAGTATCGTTACGTAAAGAAGCCGAAAACCTGCACCTTACAATGAAATGTTCATTTACTCACGAATTGAAGATAGACCAGAGTGTGGCTCATAACGGCGTGTGCCTTACAGTGGTAAATTTGGAGGGAGATACATATACAGTGACAGCTATAAAGGAAACATTGGAGCGCTCAAATCTTGGCTTGCTGAAAGTAGGAGATAAAGTAAATTTGGAACGCAGTATGTTGATGAACGGACGCCTCGATGGTCATATTGTACAGGGACATGTAGATCAGACAGCAAAATGTGTTGAAATACGTGAAGCAGACGGTAGCTGGTACTTTAAGTTCGAATATGAATTTGACCGGGAAATGGCAAAAAAAGGATATCTTACTGTTGATAAAGGTTCTGTTACTGTTAACGGTGTCAGTCTTACTGTGGTTGATCCTACAAATAATACATTTGAGGTAGCTATTATTCCTTATACTTACGAGCATACAAACTTTCATCAATTTAAAGTAGGTAGTGTAGTTAATCTCGAATTTGATATTATAGGTAAATATATCAGCCGCATCACTCAACTTTGATAAATGAACAAGGACGATTTCTACGAATTGGTAAAGCATCGCCAAAGTACACGAGCTTTTGATACTACACGTACAGTAGATAGAGAAATCATAGCCCGCATACTCGATGCCGGACGTTTAGCACCTTCGGCATGCAATGCACAGCCATGGCATTTTATTGTAGTAGACGAGCCCGAATTGAAGAACAAGGTGGCAGATGCCGCTTCTGCCCGTCTGTTGGGGATGAATCATTTTACGAAGCAGGCTCCTGTTCATATCGTAGTCGTTGAAGAAAAAGTAAATTTGAGTTCGGGAATCGGAGGTATTGTAAAAGACAAGCATTTTGCGTTTCTGGATATTGGTATAGCTGCTGCACATATTTGTCTTGCGGCAGAAGCCGAAGGTTTAGGAAGCTGTATATTGGGTTGGTTTGCCGAATCGAAAATCAAGAAATTACTCAATATTCCTGACAACAAGAGGGTGGTACTCGATATTATTATCGGCTATCCGGCTCAACCTTTACGAGACAAAAAACGAAAAACAACCGAAGAGGTGATTTCATATAACACATACAAATAGAGTTATTTCATATTTCCTATGGAGAAGAAATATTGGGTTTTTCTTATCATCTTTGTTCTCGTAGCCGTTTGGTCGGGGTATCAGCCTTATGAGACAGGATTGTGGTTTCTGGAAGCCGGGATATGCCTTGCGGCAGTTATTCTATTAATGACTACTTTCAAGCGATTTCGGTTTACGGATATGACCTATATTTTTATTCTTATCCATCTTATCATTTTGTTTGTGGGAGCTCATTATTCTTATGCCCGTGTACCACTATTCGATTGGGTAAAAGAGGTTTTTGATCAGGACAGGAACAATTACGATAAGGTCGGGCATTTTGCACAAGGCTTTATTCCTGCTATGGTTGCCCGTGAACTGCTTATTCGTTTGGACGTGGTTCGGAAGAAAGGTTGGATCCCATTCTTCGTTATTTGTATTTGTTTAGCAATTAGTGCCTTTTACGAACTGATAGAGTGGTGGACTGCGGTTTTGTCGGGAGACGGAGCGGAAGATTTTCTGGGCACGCAAGGGTATGTATGGGATACCCAGTCGGATATGTTTTGTGCTATGATAGGAGCAATTTGCATGCTGATATTCTTTTCAAGATTGCAGGATAAGCAAATAAGTAAAATGGCACACTCTGATGATTCAGAAAAAGATAATTAATCAATATTTTTTAGATATATATCTAACTTGTAATTAAACAATGAGATTGACACCAAAACAAGAGGGGAACATTATAATGTTCATTGTGATTTGCGTATTTGCAATCAATATCCCTGTCAACAAATATGTATATTCTCACGGATACCTTTCTTCGTTTGGTATGACACTTATGCGTATGTCATTTGGTGGTCTTGCTTTTTGGTTTACTTCTTTATTCACTCCGAAAGAAAAAGTAGAGAAGAAAGATATGCTGATTCTGTTTGTCGGTGGGCTTTTTGGTATGGTACTCAATCAGGGGCTTTTTGCTTATGGTCTCAGCCGTACGTCTACTATCGATGCATCTATAATAACTACGGCAGGGCCCTTGTTTGCTATGATTATAGCAGCCATTGTACTAAAGGAACCTGTAACGGCAAAGAAAGTAGGAGGTGTGGTTGTTGGTGCTGCCGGTGCTATATTTTTGGTATATACGAGCCATTTGGGGCATCCCGGACAGGAAGCGGATATGATCGGAAACTTGTCGGTGGCGAGTGCTTCTTTTTCGTATGCCTTCTATCTGGTTATAACACGTCCGTTGTCAACCAAATATTCACCTATCACATTGATGAAGTGGATGTTCCTTTATTCCGCAATTATCTTGTCACCAATTTTCTATAAAGAAATAACAGAGGCTCCTTTATTTACTCAAAAGGATATATTTCCCTATCTGCTTGTCGGGTTTACACTCGTGGGTGCTACATTTTTTACTTATATGATGATTCCGTTGGCTCAACGGCGAATAAGGCCGACCACGATAGCTATGTATAATAATTTACAACCTCTCATTGCTTCTTTTATCGCAATATCGGTAGGGATGGATAAATTTACAATAGATAAACTGATTGCTGGTATCCTTATTTTTGTGGGTGTGTATCTGGTAACAGCAAGTAAATCGAAAGCAGACTTGGATAAAGAAGTAGCTGAGGTTGAAAATAAAGTGTAAATTTGTAGATTAATATTATTTGAATGTGATGAAGAAGATAAGAATCATATTACTATTTATACTTTTGCCTTTGGCCTGTTCTGCTCAATTTTTAGGAGTAGGTGTTCAGTATGCCGATGCCAAAGGTAAAGGAAATGACTTCCAGTTTACAGCCAACGCCTCTTATCCGGTATGGCATAAAAAGAACCCTTTCAATTCTTTTATATCCAGTGGTATCGATTACACGGGAGGGAGCTCACCTGTTGCAGGACTAAACCTGAAACCTATACAGCTTACTAGTTTTATCAGCGAATCGTTATTCAATAAAAATAAGGTAACTATTCTAGTGGGATGCGATGCGGGTTATTTGTTTAATTTCAGGCATGGGAAGGACGGAATTGTAATCACTCCGAATGTATATATAGATTATAAATTCTTTTTTGCAAAAGCTGGGTATGACTTTAACGTAACAGGAAACGAACAGCAGTTCTTTGTCCGTGCCGGATTTTGTTTCGGTATGGGCTCTATCAAGTCCTTTGTGAAAACCGAAATATGGTAATATTCGAATAATAATCATATTTTTAGTATCTGTAAATATAGTATAATGAGGAAAGTCTTTTTTGTCTTTTTTATGCTGATGCCTCTCATGGCGTTCGCTCAATATCTAGGTGTTGGCGCTCAGTTTGCACAAAAAGATAGATTACAGCTTTCAGTAAATAGCTATATTCCTCAGTTTGTATTGAATGATAAATCCGCACCCTTCATATTCGGAATAGGCGGAGGTACAGATTATATTTCTCCTGCTTCGTCATCGGTTTCAGGTTTAAATATAAAGCCTGCTTCATTCTTTGTTATTACCAACAACTATTCACCATTTACAGCCGCCGTTAAGTTTGATGCGGGTTATAATTTTGGCTTCGGACGTGGTAATGGTATCGTCTTATCGCCTAACCTGTATTTTGACGCTTACATGTGTTATGTTTCGGCAGGTTACGACTACAATACGTTTAATTGCAGAGGTCAATTCTATGTTCGCATTGGAGCTGGGCTGACCTTGGGGCTCTTGAAGTCTCTGGTTAATAGGTGATATACAAGAATGTCATCGTTTAATATCTTATAATGGATAACTCCGAATTTACAACTATTTTTACTAATTTTGCAGATTATTTTATCTCGCATTAATTATCCTTTCAAAAAATGAAAATTGCAGCGTTGGTGTCGGGAGGCGTAGATAGCTCTGTGGTTGTACATCAACTTAAAGAACAAGGCTACGATCCTACGATATTTTATATACGAATAGGCATGGAGGACGAACAAGGTTATATTGATTGTCCCGCAGAAGAAGATATAGAAATTACAACATATATTGCTAAAAAATATGGTTGTAAGATGGAAGTGGTATCATTACATGAAGAGTATTGGGAGAATGTAGTGAGCTACACAATAGATGCAGTGAAGCGTGGTCTTACACCTAATCCCGATATGATGTGTAACAAGCTGATCAAGTTTGGATGTTTCGAACAAAAATGGGGACACGAGTTTGACAAAATAGCGACAGGACACTATGCTACAACTACAGAAATAAATGGAAAAACGTGGCTCTCGACAGCTAAGGATCATGTTAAAGATCAGACCTATTTTCTTGGGCAAATAGATTACTTACAGGTTTCGAAGCTCATGTTTCCGATAGGTAACTTGCTTAAGAGCAAAGTGAGGGCTATTGCTGCACAGGCAGGATTGCCATCGGCTCAACGTAAGGATAGCCAAGGTATTTGTTTTTTGGGTAAGATCAATTATAACGATTTTATCCGCCGATATCTGGGTGAGCGCAAAGGAAAGATTGTAGAACTGGAAACAGGTAAAATCTTGGGTAAGCATGATGGTTATTGGTATCATACCATAGGGCAACGCAAAGGCTTAGGGCTGAGTGGCGGTCCTTGGTTTGTAATCAAGAAAGATACCAAACGAAACATCGTGTATGTTTCTAACGGATATGACCCTGAAACCCAATATGGGAAAGTGGTAAATCTGGCTGGTTTTTCTTTTATCACCGAAGATATTTGGGGCGACTTTAATGGCTCTAAGGATATAACCTTTAAGATCCGTCATACCCCTGAATTTACAAGAGGTAGAATTGAAAAAATAGGAGACTTATACCGTATATATTCCGACGATAAAGTGCAAGGTATTGCCTCCGGGCAGTTTGGCGTGGTGTACGACAACGACTCTAAACTGTGCATAGGCAGCGGTATGATTGCAAACGATGAAGATTAAATATTTTTTCATATAGTGGCAATGTAGATTTTATTAGTAAAACTGCCACCTGACACAATTCACAACATAATTCTTTCTACCATGTTCTTTTTTGCTGATTTGACACACATAGAGGTTGTCGATATAATTGAAGTATTGGGTACAATAGCATTTGCGATCAGTGGTATCCGTTTGGCTTCGGCGAAGCGTTTCGATTGGTTTGGCGCTATTGTTATCGGCTTTGTGACTGCTACGGGAGGAGGAACACTTCGTGATCTTCTTCTCGATGTTCCCGTATTTTGGATGCAGGCGAGCCGTTATATATGGTGTACGCTTTTTGCTTTTATCATAGTTCTCGGTTTTCGTAAATATCTGGTTCATCTCAATAATACGATCTTTTGGTTCGACTGTATCGGTCTTGGACTATTTGTTGTTGTAGGGTACGAAAAAGCCTTGGTGCTCGGCTATCCGGTATGGGTATGTGTATCTATGGCTACGATAACCGGTATAGTAGGGGGGATAATACGAGATATTCTTATCAATGAAGTTCCCATAATATTTACTCAGGAACTATATGCCGTTGCCTGTATTTTGGGCGGAATATTGTTTAGTATTCTTTATTATTTCAATATTCAGTTGTTAGTCATAGAAGTTTCCACAGCCGTATTTGTAGTGGTAATTCGATTCTTTGCTACCAGATATCATATCAAATTACCAATATTGAAAGGTGAGGACTAGATAGGGGATAATTTATTTATACCCTGCTGATATATACGAAATGATATTCATATACTTTTGAGATGAATATTCTTCATTCAGCAAAATTTAGGAGGTTTGTTCGATAATTTTTATACTTTTGCATAGCAAAAAACAAGATAATAACGATTATATAAATATTTATGGGAAGAGCGTTTGAATACCGCAAAGCGACAAAGCTGAAACGCTGGGGGAATATGGCCCGCGTATTTACTAAGTTGGGAAGACAAATTACTATAGCTGTGAAAGAAGGCGGTCCCGAACCGGATACCAATCCTCGTCTTCGTGTATTGGTGCAGCAGGCAAAAAAAGAAAATATGCCTAAAGAGAACGTAGAACGTGCCATCAAGAAAGCTACATCGAAAGATGAGGCAGACTATAAGGAGGTGGTATATGAAGGATACGGACCTTTTGGTATCGCTATAGTAGTAGAAACTGCGACAGATAACCCTACCCGAACAGTGGCTAATGTGCGTAGCTACTTCAATAAGCATAACGGATCTCTTGGTACATCAGGTAGTCTTGAGTTTTTGTTCGACCATAAATGTGTATTTAAAATTGCACCTAAAGAAGGTGTTTCGCTAGAAGACCTAGAGCTCGAATTGATCGATTATGGTGTGGATGAATTAGAACACGATGGAGACGATATTATCCTTTATGGTGAATTCAAATCTTACTCCGAAATTCAAAAATATCTTGAAGAAAACGGCTATGAAATTCATAGTGCCGAGTTTGAACGCATACCGAACGATCTGAAAGAACTTACAAAAGAGCAACAGGAGCAAATCCAAAAATTGCTGGATAAGTTTGAAGACGATGATGATGTTCAGAATGTTTTCCATAATATGAAAGAAGACTTCGAAGAATAAGCAATAAATATAATTAAAATAAAAAAGCTGCAAAATTAAGATTTTGCAGCTTTTTTTTGTGAGTTCATTTATTTGTATTTAAGACTATTGCATTTTGATAATAATTGTCCGTAAGTTTAATTTTTACTTTCGTATATTTGTTTTCTCTAAGAAAAAATCTCTATGTCATTATATCTGAGTATCATATTACTGATTGTAGTCCTGGATTTTGTATGGACACAATACCTAGCTTACCGTAATAGGAAGCGTATGAGTCCCGAAATTCCTTCTCAACTAGAAGGAATTTATAATAAAGAAGAATATATAAAGCAGCAGGCGTATCAGAAAGTAAATAGCCGGTTTAGTCTTTATACGAGCTTATTTTCTTTTGTGATATTACTATTTGTCTTATGCTTAGGCCTTTTTGGCTGGTTAGATGAATTGCTCCGTCAGTATATCACCAATGAGATGTTTTTATCCCTTGCTTTCTTTGGTATTGTCTATTTACTCAATGAAACCATAACCCTACCGTTTGCCTATTACAGTACTTTTGTGATAGAAGAACGATTTGGATTCAATAAATCTACTACAAAAATATTTTGGCTCGATCAACTTAAAGGTCTCCTGTTGACCGCTCTTTTAGGTGGAGCTGTTCTCTCTCTTATAATTTGGCTTTACGATACTCTGGGTGCTAATGCGTGGCTTTATGCTTGGGCTGCTATTACTGTGTTTTCGTTGTTTATGACATTATTTTATTCCAATATAATTGTGCCATTATTTAATAAGCAAACACCTTTGGAAGGAGGAGAGTTGCGTGATGCAATTGAAGCTTTTGCTCAAAAGGCTGGATTTGCAATTAATAATATCTATGTAATGGATGCTTCGAAGCGGTCGACCAAGGCCAATGCTTACTTTACAGGATTTGGCGCAAAGAAACGCATTGTTTTATTCGACACCTTGATCAATGATCTTGATAAAGACGAGATTGTCGCTGTACTGGCTCATGAGATAGGACATTACAAGAAAAAGCATACACTGCAAGGGATGTTTATCTCTATTTGTTATACAGGAATCATGTTGTTTTTACTGTCGTTACTTCTCGACAATAAAGACATTGCAGTAGCCTTGGGTGGACAGTCGGCATCGTTTCATTTAGGACTAATAGCTTTTTCTATTTTCTTTACTCCGGTTTCTTTTGTTATTAATGTGCTTTCGAGTATTCATAGCCGTAAAAATGAATATCAAGCAGATAGTTATGCCGCTGATTTTGGGCTAGCTGATTCGCTCATTAGCGGGCTGAAGAAGTTGTCGGTTAAATCATTAAGCAACCTGAATCCTGATTCTTTATATGTGTTTTTTAATTATTCTCATCCTACATTATTGCAGCGTATAAAAGCAATAAAAAAATAAGAATATCATTTAAACCTTTATTATCGGCCTAGGTCTTATAATTATACACAATGTTGTACTTAATATAATACACTATGAAACGCATATATATAATCCTTGTTTCTGCTCTTATAAGTATGAGCCTTTATTCTCAACCTGGTAGAGATAGGGAAGTAAGGAAAGATTTCTCGATGGATCAATACCAAAGTAATATAAGCAGAGATATTTTTGGTTATTTACAATACGAAGATAGTCGGGGAAAAAGGGCTTCGCTAAAAAAGGATGTTTTCGACAATTGGATATATAGTGACAATAGAAATAACGAAGTAAAATACTCTAAAGAATATTGGAGTTCTATACTTCAAGATTTTCACCAAAATGATAAAAGAATCTTTCTATGGTTGATAGAAAGATATGCTGATCAGTCAAACTATAAAGAGGAATACAAAGTCGATATTTTTGGTTATCAGCAATACGAAAACAACAAAGGGCAGAGAGCCTCCCTCAAGAAGGATATTTTCGATGCATGGGTATACAGCGATAGTAGGAATAACGAAATAAAATATTCGAAAGAATATCGAGAAGATATGCTTCGTTACTCTTATTACGATGATATGGACGCTTTCTTTCGATTCAAGGATATGTGCGAGAACCCATCAAATTACAAAGAGGAATATAAAATAGATATTTTCGGTTATCAACAATATCAAAACAATCAGGGAGAAAAAGCATCACTAAAGAAAGATATTTTCGACAGAATGGTTTATGAAGATAATAAAGGAACGAAAATAGAACTTGATGAAAGAGACTGGTCTAGATTGTTGAGAAAATATCATTCGGATAAAGAAGTGTTTATGATGTTTATCCAGCGTTATTTATTTGATAACTGATTGTCGTCTTTCATTTGTGAACATTATGTAAATTATCTAATCTGTGGTATTTCATTTCTGAAGTATTTGTTGCCGAAATAAGCTTTTATAGTACATTTGCATCTGTCAAATTGAAAATAAAAGTTTGTAAAATTTCAGATAGAAATGAAAGCAGCAATAGTTACAATTGGTGATGAAATTCTGATAGGTCAGATTGTGGATACAAATTCTGCATGGATGGCTCAGAATCTTACTCTAGCCGGATTTGAGGTAGAAGAGATGCAGTCGATAGGCGACAATGCTCAGCAAATAAAAGATACGATAAGCGATGTTTTTCAACGAGTTGATGTCGTATTGATGACGGGTGGTCTTGGCCCTACGAAAGATGATATAACGAAGAAAACCCTTTGCGAGTATTTTGATACTACATTAGTTTTTGACGATGCTGTATTGGATAATATAAGGAATGTAATATCTAATTTTACATCTCTAAACGAATTGACTCGCAATCAGGCTTATGTGCCTAGAAATTGTACCGTGATACAAAATAAGGTAGGTACAGCTCCCATTACATGGTTCGACCATAAAGATAAAGTGTTGGTTTCTATGCCGGGTGTACCTCACGAGATGAGGTATGTAATGGAAAACGAGATACTTCCCCGCTTGAAGAACAAGTATGATATAGAGGCATACCTCAAAAGAGTATTTATCGTAAAAGGTTATACCGAATCTGCTTTGGCAATGTATATTGCCGACTTCGAAGATAATCTGCCGCAAGGTTTCGGGTTGGCATATCTTCCGTCTTTGGGTCTGATGAAGCTGCGTTTGTTTGTCAGGGGAGAACATCGTTTGCCGGAGATGGAGGCAGAGGTTGAAAAGCTACAAGCATTACTGGGCGATGCTATTATAGCAGAAGAAGATATTTCTCCCGAAAAAATACTAGGGGTACGGCTTTTCGAAAAAGGGCTCACCTTAGGCACAGCCGAAAGTTGTACAGGTGGAAATATTGCACATATGATTACATCTGTTCCGGGTTCTTCTAAGTATTTCAAAGGTTCTGTTGTTTCTTATGCAAATGAGGAAAAAGTAAATGTATTGCATGTTTCTCAAGAAAATATAGATAAATATACTGCTGTAAGCGAAATTGTAGCTACACAGATGGCAAAGGGTATACAACAACTCTTGAATGTAGATTGTGCAATAGCTACTACCGGAATAGCCGGACCGGATGGTGGTACAGAAGAGAATCCTGTCGGTACGGTATGGATATGTACTGTATACAAAAATAAAAGCATTACAAAAAGGTATCAGTTTGGGAAATATAGAGAATCCAATATTATGCGAGCTTCTAATAATGGCATGTTGCAACTGTTGGAAATGATAGATAACAACACCTATTAAATTATGTTTTTTATATATTAAGTTATAAAAAGGAATTGTTGTCGCATGCGCTCTTATTCATTTTTTTTACCACAGAGTAAAAAGAGTACCACAGAGTTTTTTGTAATGCAATAAGTAAACCATTCTTTTTTACCAATTACTTATCAAGTAAAGAGAAAAAAATATTGCCTCTCCAAACATCACGTCTGTAGAGGCAATTTGTAAACACAATCAATATTAAGTTAATCTTAATATTATTTTGTTGTATGAGATTTACTTTTTCGATCCTGACATGATACCTGCATCCGTATCATCATTATTCAATCGTTTGTTGCCTGCTTTATACTGACGTCCAAAGTTGAAGTTTATTGTGAAATTTATTACAAATATCTGTTTCAGATTATCAGTGTAAACAAGCGATTTGTTCGGTGTCAGCGTCGAATAATTGCGGCTGCCTTGCGAATAACTTTTTGAAAATGGATTAAACATTCCTCCGGTAAGGCTCCATTTAACTTTTTCCAGCCCCAGTAAACGGCTTTCGTCTGAATATCCTACCGATACCGAATGAATGCGTTCTCCTCTTTCCATTGTTTCGCCCCAGAAGTTATTCCAGCGTGTATACATTTCTCCTGATAAAGACCATTTTTTATAATTGAATACAGCAGAACCGCGTACACGCCACGAACTATACGTATGAGTAAATTCTTCTCCATAGCTTATATATCGGTTGAGTCCCGGTGTAACGGATAGTGTCAGATATTCACCAAAGGGTTTCAATTTGAATGTTGCCTCGGTGTTTAGTCTATGGAAACCTTTCTGATTGATATTTGTACGAACGAATTTACCATCCTCGAAAGTTACTTGTTCCATGATTGGTTTATGATCGTAACTATATCGCATAAAGAATTCTACTCCGAATATTCCTTTGTTATATCCGCCCGTTAGTGTATGGGTATAATACCATACTGTCTGAAGGTTCGGATTCCCCCTGCGGATTTGTAATGAGTCAATATCTTGTTCCACATTGTTCAAGTCCGACAATGAGGGCGAATATCCTGATATGTATCCATTGTATCTGATGTATGCATTATCGTTGATACTATAAGATACACGCACATTTGGGCGGAAGATATATTTTTCGTTATGGTTTTCACCTTGACTATTATAGTTGCGCATTACGCCCAGTCCTAACGAATAGTTAAACTTATTCTTTTTAAATTGGAACTCTGCATATCCGTATGTTTCAGCAAAGTTGAGCCCTACATTGGCAGCAACATTTCCTTCATAATTATTGCTTGTATAACTTTGCGTATGTTTTAGTCCGGCTGATATTTTCCCTGCTTTCAGTGTTTTCTCATATATACCTTCCCCTATTAAGGAATATTTATCTCCAAGTACCGATGAATATATATCTGTATTCAGTATACTGTTTCTGCGCTCCTGATACGAACGTGTAGATTTAGAGTCAATGTATGTGCCTACTAAATTGAATATCAAAAGCTGATCATTCTTTAGGTTTCGCTGATAATACAAGTCTAACGAAGGTGAATAACTTCTCCATGTCGAATGATCGGAGATTGACAGAGGGTTATTGTTATCCGAAGAGTAGATCATACTGTTTCTGTCCGAAAACTGATTCGGTGTTTTCTGATAATTATTTCTTAATGTTGCGTTAAACATGTATTTGTCCGCTTCATTTAAGCTATAATTGAGCGCAACGTTTAGTCTGTCGTCTTTAAATGTTGTTGGTTGTCCTTCTTCTGTGCGAGTCAGTGTTTTGTCCGGAAATACAAATGTCTCCTCATTTTCGCGTGTCCATTCTATATTTCTGTGTGACCAATATGTATTAACTCCAAATTCAGACTTCTTATGATTCACTTTAGCTGAAAGAAAATTTTCGCCCCAGCCCAATACTCCAAAAGGTACATTAGCCAGATTTGCCGATACATTTCCTCCCGAATCTCTGCGACGTGTGATATAATCGATAACAGCACCTACATTTCCGTAGCGCATTCCCGGATCGTCATGATATTCGATACGGATTATATCTTCGGGCTGGATGGCTGTAATCTCAGCGATAGTTACTTCTACGCCATTGATGCGAAGTTGTACGGCATCACCACCCGGCAAGGTAATTGTATTGTTCAAAGGGTTTACGATAATGCGAGATAGCTGAAGATTACGTAATAATGTAATACCACTATTCGATGCTTTTATCTGGGTATCAGATGGGATAATCACTTTCCTATCGGGCTTTTGTATAACTGCATTTGCTGTTACTGTTACATCTTTGAGTGCTATATCAGAGGGTTTCAATGGCACATTTCCCAGATCTGTGTTTTCAACAGCATTCTTAACCGGGATATATCTTTTTCCATATCCTACAAATGTGGCTGATAATATATAGTCACCTGTGGGGATGTTATTAAAAGCAAATAGACCTTTTGTATCTGATGATGCGCCTGCTACAAAACTTGAGTCTTGCTTTAGCAGTGCGATGTTTGCAAATTCTATAATGTCATGTGTATCTGTATCAACCACGGTTCCCGATATATTAATCTGACCTAACAGTGTTGATGAGACGATTATAAATAGTGCGGTTAGTATTATTAATCTTTGTTTCATATTCCTTATTCCTTACATATTGATTTGTTATCTCGAGCTCGTTACTTTTATGACGTAGTTACCTCGGAAAAGGTTACATGTAAAAATGAATTTTTCTATATATTCTGATCTGAAAATTAAAAAATACGAATGCGTTTGTGGTGTAATGTTCTGTATATATGTTTGTTGTATTTTGTTTGAAAATATTTTTCTTTGATAGCTAAAGAGCAAGAATGTTTTTTGAAAATTATTTAATGTATCTTTGCTTCTTTAGAAAAAGTGATGACAGAAGCATATTCTACCGATTGTAAAAAGACATTTTCGAAACAAGAGAAGCTTTGTAGTGCTAAGGCTATTGAGAACATTTTTGCAAATGGAAATTCTTTTGTGGCTTATCCTCTACGAGTGGTTTATTTATTCAGTGATGAGGATAATAAGGAGAATCAGTATGCTTCGGTGATGATAAGTGTGGCTAAGAAAAAGTTTAAACGAGCGGTAAAGCGTAATAGGGTAAAACGCCTGATAAGGGAAGCTTACAGATTAAATAAATCATCTTTGTCGGAACTGTTACAAATTCATAACAAGCGATTGGATATTGCTTTCTTGTATTTGAAGACAGAATTACCTACATATGCTGAGATAGAGAAGGCGATGCAAAAGGCTCAAATCCTATTATCCGATAAGATAAGGAAAATAGAACAAACCGAATGAAGAAACTATTATCCTGGATATTGTTGTTACCTGTATATTTCTATAAATACAGTATCTCGCCTATGCTACCTCCCTCGTGTCGTTATACGCCTACATGTTCGGAATACGCAATTCAGGCAATCAAAAAGTATGGACCATTCAAAGGCTTTTGGCTCGCGACAAAGCGTATCGCTCGCTGCAATCCTTGGGGTGGACATGGGTATGATCCAGTTCCTTAAAATAAAAAGAACTCCCTGCGCTTTGTCGAGAGAGTTCTCCTTTCATTACTTAAGTGTTATTGAATGTTAAAATTAGATATTGATAGCTTTTTCAGTTTTTATTTTCTGTATCTCTTTTTCGGCTTTCATCTTAGCTTTTAGTTTCGTCTTTTCAGCTTTCTCTTTCGCTTTTGCTATAGCTTTGTCTGCTTTTTTCTGAGCTTTGTCTGCGCCTTTTTTTGAGTCTCTTTCCATTCTTTTTTTAGCGTCTTGTGCTGCTTTTTGAGTGTCAGAATCTATTTGCTTTTTTGCCTTTTCTATTTCTTGCTCCATTTTTTTATCTGCATCCGCAGCATCTTTTGCAGCTTTGGCTCTTATACTTTCTATTTTGGCTGCGGTTCTTTCGCTGATAACGATTTTATCTTGAGCTTTGATAGTTGTGAAGGTTGTCATCGCTGTTAATATAAACAGACTAACTATTAATTTTTTCATAATTGTAAGTAATTAAATGTAGTTTACGGTTGGTTCAATTAATTAGTTTGTTATAAATATTTTCAATATCGTGTAGGATAAATATAATAAAAAAAGTGCAAATCGCAATTTTTTTTATTTTTCTTTAATATTGCGTATTATATATTATGCTATGTTATATTTTTTGCATAAATGTATTTGTTTTTTCGGAAACAATGTTTTCTTTTGAGAAAAATATGAATATTCTAACATTAAGATACAATGAAGGACTCGATATTGAGAGAGGTCACACCTCTATCGCAACGTGACTGTTTCATGATTTTTTCCCGTATAAAAGAGCATTTTACATTTCCTATCCATGTTCATGCTGAGTTTGAACTGAATTTTATAGAAAATGGAGCTGGGGCAAGGAGGGTCGTCGGAGATAGTATAGAGGAAATTGAAGATTTAGAATTAACCTTAATTACCGGATCGAGCCTTGAGCATGGTTGGCTCGATCATAGATGCCAATCGAAAGAGATAAAAGAAATAACAATTCAGTTTCATGGAGATCTGCTTAATGAACAGCTTTTGCAGAAAAATCAATTCAGATCTGTAAAAGAGATGTTTGAGAAAGCTATCTACGGGGTTACCTTTTCGAAAGAAACCATAAAACAAATAAAAGATAGGCTTTATTCTCTTGCTTCGGAACATGAGGGAGCGCATTCTGTTTTAAATCTGTTTGGTATCCTATCCGATTTGTCTTTGTCGCCTATGCGGGAACTATCCAGCCGATCGTTTAATGAGCATACACAAAATTATGATAGCAGACGAATAGAACGAGCTTATAATTACATGTTAGAAAATTATAGTAAAGAAGTCCGCCTTTCGGATGTTGCTAATTTGGTCGGGATGACCGAGGTTGCTTTCAGTCGTTTTATAAAACAGCGTACAGGACGTAATTTCATAGACTCGTTAAATGATATACGCTTGGGACATGCTACGCGTATGCTGGTTGATACGACCCATAGTGTTGCTGAGATTAGCATCGTGTGCGGGTTTAATAATCTATCCAACTTTAATCGTATATTCAAAAAGAAAAAAGGATGTACTCCGCGCGAATTTAGAGAAAACTATAAAGAGTCTAAGTTTTTTGTATGATAATACTTTTTTGTCAATTTATGATGTTTTTTTGATTTCGATTTAATCCTTTCTGCGTATGTATCGGCTGAAAAATATTACTATTATCCTTTGTTGATAACCCTTATTTATGTAATATATACCTTATAATTAGATGATAAAGTAGATTCTGAGCTTGCAAGCCTAAGAGTCTACTTTTTGTTTTTGATAATAAAGTATTACTATGTGATAATATAGTATTTGTTATATTTTATTATCATAAATACATTTGTATTACGCTAAGAAGCAATATGAGAATAAAGCAAATCTAACCGTGTAAAAATATTACTAATCATTATCGAAGCCTTAAATTATGAGAAAAATCCTTTTTTTATTGCTCCTGATATGTCTGATGCCATGTGCTATGTATGCACAGAGCTATCAAATTTCAGGGAAGGTAACAGATGCTAAAGACGGCTCACCGATGCCGGGTGTGACAGTTCAAACACAGACCAAAGTCGGTGTGATGACTGACTTTGACGGAAATTATACTATAAAAGCGAATAAGGGCGATGTCCTTACGTATTCTTTTATAGGTATGACGCCTCAATCAGTAAAAGTAGAATCAGACAAACCTATTAATGTAGCCCTCCAAGAAGACAATGTGGCTTTGGAAGAAGTCGTTGTTGTGGGGTATGGTACAATGAAAAAAAGTGACCTTACGGGTTCTGTTAGTAGCTTATCGGCCGATAGGCTTAAAGAGTCCGTTATCACAAACCTCGACCAGGCACTCCAAGGACGTGTGGCCGGAGTACAGGTCGCTTCCAATTCGGGAGCACCGGGAGCAGCGACCTCGATACGTATTCGTGGGGCTTCCTCTATTAATTTGACAAATGAACCTCTGTATGTGATTGACGGAGTACCGATGAGTGGTGCCGGTTCATCTACAGTGGGGTTTTCTTGGTCGGGAGGTTCTAACGGTCAAAACGTAGTAAACCCATTATCAGCTATTGCTCCAAGCGATATCCTATCTATAGATGTATTGAAGGATGCGTCTGCAGCCGCAATTTATGGTTCTGCCGGAGCTAACGGGGTTGTGATCGTCACAACTAAAAGAGGAAACAAAGGGCGTACCAATATTACGTATGATGGAAGTATCTCTCTTCAATCTCCTATCAATAAGTTGGATATGATGAACCTCAGTCAGTATGGAACTTACCAACAACAGCTTTATAAGGAAGGCTTCTTGCCGAATGTTGATCAAGCTTATCTTGATCCTTCTTTGTTGGGTAAAGGTACAAACTGGCAAGATGCCGTAATGGACAATGCATGGATGCAAAACCATAGCCTTTCCCTAAATGGAGGAACAGATAAAACTCAGTATCTGGCATCTATAAGTTATACAAATCAAGATGGTATATTACTAAACTCCGATTTCGAACGATTTACCGGTAGGGTGAATGTTGATAATGAATTTAATAAATATATAAAGGTAGGAGCATCTCTTTCCTATTCGCGTACAGATGAATCGATCATCAATAACGATGGTATCAATGGTGTGGTAATGCAAGCAGCATTGATGTCTCCGGCAGTTCCTGTTTATGATTTTGATGGAAATTATGCAGGGCCTGAGACCGTAAACGGGTCTTCGATATACAATCCTGTGGCATTGACCAAAGATCAGATCAATACATTGCGCCGCGAGAGGATTATAGCTAACATTTATGGGCAGTTCACCCTTAATCAATATCTCAATTTTCGTTCAGAAGTGGGTATTGATGGTTCCAATAGTACAAATAAGGGATTCAAACCAAGTTATGAATATGGACAGTTGAAGAATACCAATATAATGATTATGCAAAACGAAGCGCATAGCTTATATTGGAACTGGATGAACTATGCTACGTACAATCAGACTTTTGATAAGCACAGTATTAATTTTATGGCCGGAACAGAAGCTTCTAAGTCATCATGGGAAAGCCTGCAACTGCAAAAAGATCAATTGTCGTCAAATGATATTCATGTGATTGGCTCTGATGGTAAGTTTGTGGCAAGTAGCGGTTCTAAAGATGCTCAGTCGAAGGTTTCTGTGTTTGGGCGTGCCAACTATAATTTTGACAATCGTTATTTATTGACGGCTACATTGCGTGCCGATGGTTCTTCTAAGTTTGGTGCAAATCATCGTTGGGGATATTTTCCTTCATTTTCTACGGCATGGCGTGTTTCCAGTGAGAAATTTATGGAAAATACGCAAGACTGGTTGTCAAACTTAAAATTGCGTTTAAGCTATGGTATGAATGGTAACGACAACTTACCTACCTATCGTTATGGATCAACTATGCAAGCTTTTCAAACAGTGTTTGGTACAGCATATCGTATGACAAATAATGCTAACCCTGACCTAAAATGGGAAGCCTCGGTACAGTATAATGCCGGCGTTGATTTGGGATTGTTTAATAATCGTATAAGTTTAGTTGTAGACTTATATCATAAAACAACAAAAGACTTGTTGCTTCAGCCATCTGTATCGCCTGTTCTGGGTGGATCTGGTTGGACAGATATTCAAACTCCTTATATGAATATCGGAAAAGTGGATAATAAGGGGATAGATATATCATTGAATACACACAATATAGCAGGTAAAGATTTTAACTGGACTTCAGCCTTATCATTCTCTTTGAATCGCAATAAAGTAAAAGAACTGGATGACTTAGGTACACCTTTTTATGGAAGGTTAGACTGGTATGCAGCTTTCCAAACAGTATCGATGATTTCGGTAGGACAACCTATCGGTGTATTTTATGGATACAAAACCGACGGACTTTATAAAGATGCGGAAGATTTGAGAAATTCAGCGAAGCCCGAAGGTGTAGAGATTCATCGCACTACCGGTGCTTGGGTTGGTGATGTTAAGTTTAAAGATATCAGTGGACCGAATGGTGTTCCCGATGGCATCATCAACGAATATGACCAAACGGTTATTGGAGATCCTAATCCGGACTTTACTTTTGGCTTTTCCAATACGTTTAGCTACAAAGATTGGGAACTGGGCATTGGTCTCACCGGATCGGTAGGAGGTGATATTCTGAACTATGTACGTGTAAAAACAGAAGGTGTAATGTCTCAGTGGGACAATCAATCAACTACAGTACTTAATCGTGCACAATTGGGATACGTTAATGGAAATAACTATGATGTGTCAAATGTAGATAATAGCTATATAATCAATCCGAATGCAACACTGCCTCGTTGGAGTGGCAATGATATCAATGGTAACAACCGTATGAGTGATCGTTGGATAGAAGATGGAAGCTATTTACGCATTCAAAATATATCATTGGCATACAACTTGCCAAAGATTTGGTTGAAGAAGACAGGCATATCTAACTGTAAACTTTATTTCAACGTTCAGAATGTGTATACGTTTACAGGTTATTCAGGTTTAGATCCTGAAATTGGTTCTTACAACCAGCAGGCAGGTCTTTCTAACGTGGATATGGGACGTTATCCATCACCTCGTGTATTTACTTTAGGTGCAAATGTTACTTTCTAATTTTAAAGATAAAAACATGAAGAATATTAAAAATATAATCAAATCAATTTGTCTTTCATCCATTATTCTGGGTGCTACATCTTGTAATGATTTCTTGACTATAGTTCCTGAGTCAGAGCAGGTGCTGGAGACATATTACACATCAGAGTCTGCCGTTAATGCCAACTCTGCTTCTCTATATGCTGCGTTCGTATGGCAAGACTTTGGAATGAATTTTATGTGGATGGCAGGAGATGAGCTTGCCGGAGACCTTTATTATACGTACGATCAGGAAGGTCAATTCTATTATATGACTTTTCAGAATGGGAATTCTTTCCTTACGCAGGGCTGGAATGGACTTTACCGTGTAGTTTCGTACTGTAATAACATTATCAATGGTATGCCTGCCGCAGCAAGATCTAATGGTGTTTCCGAAACGGTAATAAACCGTGCTCTTGGCGAGGCTCGTTGTATTCGTGGTATTGCTTATTATTGGTTAACGGAGTATTGGCAGGATGTTCCGATTATTACAAATAATAATATCTCCGGAGGTCAGGTGATTCGTCACAAACAAGCAAGCGTTTACGAGTTTATCCGTCAGGATCTCGAATTTGCTAAAGATAATCTTCCTTCAACTCCATTTCAGACTGGTAGATGCTCTAAATATACCGCTATCGGTATGTTGGCAAAGCTTCATCTAACGATGGCTTCTCACCTTTCTGATGCATCATCATCCGATAATTTTGCTAAAGCTAAATCTTATGCAGCTGAGGTAATTAATGATAGTGGATTGAAATTATATTCAGACCTTTCTACCATGTTTTATCCAAAAGGAAATAACTCTTCAGAGTCTTTGTTTGCAATTCAGTGTACAAACGATGGTTATGGATACGGTAACGGACGTAATGTCTCTTTATCACGTAATGCACTCATTACCCTTGGTTCATCATGGGGTGCAGGTAAGGGCCCGACTCTTAGCTTGCAAGAAGCTTTTGATTCGAATGATGCCCGCCGTTATTATACATACATGCGCAACGGAGACAGCTACTCAAATCTGGGTGGCGGTGGATATACTTATCATAATTTTTCGCAAGATGAGTCTACCGAAACATCAAATGGTATGTTGGCACATGTAAGGAAATATGTAATCGGAGCTAATTCCGATTGTGACGGAGTTGCAGGAACATCCAATCAGGATGCAGGTAATAATATTTATTTACTCCGTTTGGCAGATGTATATCTGTGTTATGTTGAGGCATGTATCGGCTCGGGTACATCTACTACTGACGCTTTGGCATTGACCGTATATGATAAGGTACGTGAACGTGCCGGATTTTCTACAAAAGCCACTTCTATTACTTACGATCAGTTGATCAAAGAACGTCGTCTCGAATTCGCTCTTGAAGGTATCAATTACCTTGATATCAAAAGGATGAGCTACAGGGATATAACTAAGGCTCTTTCTTATTTGAACGGAATGAAGCGTGAACGTCAATATATTTCTAATGGTAGTTATACATGGCAAGAACGGAATGCCAGCAATGCGCATCATGGAGGATTTACTTCTATAGATCCGAGTGATGATTCGTCAGGTAAAGGCTCTATATTTTATCTTGATAAAAATGTAGGAACTATAACTATTACAGAAAAAAATCTTGTGTTGCCTGTTCCTGCCGAAACTGTAACAAAAACACCAAGTATAACCCAGGAACCTGTTGATTATGCATTTTAACTTTTAAGTAAGACTAGATTATGAAAAAATATATTTTAAATATAGCTATTGTATTACTTGCTCTTGTCTCATTTAATTCGTGCTCGGATGATGATGATAAAGGTGGCTCGGGGGGAGGTACTCCGGTAGTCAGATACATACGTCCATGCGACGCTACTGTTTCAGACTCTTTATTGACAAGTGGATATTTGGGTACTCAGATTGCTATTATTGGGGAAAACTTGTCGAAAGTTAATAAGATTTACTTTAATGATCAGAAAGCGAAGTTAAACCCGAATTTTGTGACAGATAATGCTATCATTGTCAATATACCATCAGGTATTCCGAGCGAAAAGCAAGATTTGATTAAATTATATACAAATAATGACTCTTGCTATTATACTTTCGAAACAAAAGTTCCTACTCCTATAGCTAAAACTATGACTTGTGAATATGTTAAAGATGGAGACATTGCACAAATTCAGGGCTTGTATTTTATCAATGAGGAAAATAGTCCATTGAAAGTTACTTTTGAAGGAGGTTTTGAAGCGGAGATTATTAGTTCTGATATGAATAACATTTCCGTTAGAGTTCCTGTTGGAGCAAAACCGGGGCCTTTAGCTATAGAATCTGTGTATGGTCCAGCTCGTTCTTTATTCTGTTTCAGAGATAATAACAAGCAAACGTCAACAACACACATTCTTATGGATAATGAAGATACAAGCTGGAACACTTGGGGCTTGAGTGCTTTTGGTAATGGTGGAGGTCCTTCCGACCGATATCTTGTTCTAGAAGGTCAGCTAGCCTCTTGGGCTTGGCCTGCTAATGCCTTGCAGATTTATTATAATAATCCTGTTCGCCAATCAATTGTACCCGAAGGGCAAAGTGAGATTGCGGATTTGGCACTTCGTTTTGAAGTATATTCTCATGAATGGCATGATGTTCCATTGTTATTATGGTTTTCGAACTTGGTAGATACTCATGATGTAGATGGAAATCAGGCTCAAGCTCATTGGAAACCGTATTTGAATAATGGTGTTAAATCAAACTATGTAACTGACGGATGGGTTACAATAACCATTCCATTGACAGATTTTAAATACAGCAAAGATGAATCAGATGATAAACGTGCTATAACAAAACTTAGTGATTTGGTTGATCTTCATGCTATGTTCTTTGGTCCGGCTGATGGTGAATCGAATGTGAAGCTATGGATTGACAATGTGCGTATTGTAAAATATAAATAAGTCTGTATTATTATGAAAATAAATATATTAAAATATTGTTCTTTATGTCTTATTATTACAGCTTTAGCATGCGTGTCGAGTTGTAGTAACGATGATGATAATGGCTCGGGTGCTGTAGTCCTTGAAGCCTTTGGCCCAAGTCCGGCTCTACGTGGTAGCGAGCTGACCTTTATCGGGAAAAATCTTGATAAAGTAACAAGTGTAATCCTTCCCGAAGGTATTGAGGTTACTGATATAGAAGTGGTAAGTAAAGAAAAAATAAAGATTACCATTCCTCAGGATGCTAAAGAAGGCTATGTTAAACTTGTTGCTTCAGGTACAGAAGTTACGACTAAAACATTGCTAACATATACAGAGCCTATTTCTATTACCAGGTTTGCACCGTCTCCTGTAAAGGCAGGTCAGACACTTACAATAGAAGGTGATTATCTGAATTTGATTCAGAAAGTAGTGTTTTCTGATAATGTGGAAGTTTCTTATAAAGATTTCTTGACATGGGAGCGTAAAAAGATTGAAGTTGTTGTCCCTCGCGAAGCACAGACCGGAATTATTATTTTGGCTGATACAGCGGCTATTCCGGTAGAACTGAAATCAGAGACAGAATTGCAAGTAGTTCTTCCTTCTGTAGAAAAGGTATTGGATCTTACCAATAAAAAACCGGGAGATGTAGTCTCTACAATAGGCCAGGATCTTGATCTGGTAGAGTCTGTACAGCTTCCTAATGGAACGCCTGCCGCTCATGCTATAAAAGATAATGTATTGGCATTTACTCTGCCTGAAGGTATCACCGATGGCGCTGTAGTGATGGTTGCCTACTCGGGTGTGCATGTAGCTATAGCCAATATAGGTGTCGCTGTGCCAACGGATTTGGTGGCTACTCCTGCTACAGGTATAAAAGATGGGAGCGAGATTTCTATCAAAGGTGTAAATATGGATTTGGTTACTACAGCGTTATTTCCGGGTGTATCAGAGGCTGTAACGCCTACATCAAAGAGTGCTACGGAGATAAAAGTAACTACTCCGGCTAATGCTAAAACAGGAGATCTTATCCTAAATACAGCTAGTGGAAAAACTGTGTCAGTAAAAATTACTACACTAAAACCGGAGATATTGTCATACAATCCATCTTCTGTAGCTGCCGGTAATGAATTCACAATAAAAGGTAAGAATCTTGATCTTGTAGCATCTGTAACATTCGGAGGGAACAAAGTTGTAGAAGTTACTCCCGCATCTTCCACAGACTTGGTGGTAAAAGCCCCGGTAGATGCAGAGACTGGAGAACTGACATTAACAATGAAAAATGGAGAGACTGTAAAGGGCTCGGTTTTGACAGTGACTAAACCAGACTTCTGTTATATTCCTGTTCTTCCAGGTTCTGATGAAGAAATTAAGTCAGGTACTATTTTGAAAGTAGATGTTCAGAATGGAGATAAACTGACCAATGTTCAAGTGAACGGAAATAATACACAGTATATCTTACAGGGGTCCACCCTCAGCATACTTGTTCCAACTAATGCTAATGGAAATACAGCGTTTAAGCTGATATCATCTAATGGGGAAGTGACTTATACAATACGTATTATCTCTTCGGGAATAGTAGAAACTGTGATAATGAATGAAACTCGTGACCTTGGATCTTGGGCGGGTGAAGGTGCTGGAGGTGCGTTCCGTCTGTATAAGGAATCTTTTGATGGAATAAAAGCCGGAGCAATTCTTAAATTCTATTTTACAGTTACTGGATATGGACAGTTGCAGATTAATAATGCAAACTGGGCAACGTGGGATACACCGGTGTTTACTGATACAAGTTTAACATATTATGAGATGGAATTAACTCAACCATTCCTTGACAATATATTAGGGGCTAACGATGGTTGGTCAACTACAGCAATTATTATTCAAGGAGAGCATCTTGTAATTTCTAAGGTTTCTATTATAACTGGTCGGTAATATTATAAATAAAGGCTTGCCTAATCTGAATTTACATTAGGCAAGCTCTTTACAAAAAGATATATTATGAAAAAAATAGCACTAAATATTTTTTATATCCTATTGGGGGTTATCCTAATGACTGCCTGTTCCGATGTTGATGATCCGGTTATCGGCGATCCGGGCATTCCCCAATTAGCAAGTAGTACACCTGCTGATGGAACAACAGATTTGCCTGAAGCTGACATAACTATTGTCCTGACCTATGATCAAAATATATTCTGCCCTAAAGTCGGGCACGAAAAGATTACTTTAGAGGGGGCTGCTATAACGGATGTTTCATTCAAGTTAAGTCAGGTAACAATTAAAGCTACCGGATTGGAAAAAGGAAAAACTTACAAACTAGTTGTTCCTGCAGGCGTTGTACTTGGGCCTACTTATAAAGAAGCACCCGAAACAACGATCAGCTTTACAACAAAGGCCGATCCTGTTATAACAGCTACGCTTTGTAATCCGAATGCTACAGCTCAGGCAAAGAAGGTGTATCAGTTTTTGGTAGAAAGCTATAAACAAAAAGTTATCTCCGGTGCGATGGCTAATGTAAACTGGAATGTAGAAGAGGCAGAAGCCGTTCATGCACTAACAGGAAAATACCCCGCATTAAATACTTTCGATTATGTGCATTTACCATATTCTCCTAGCAACTGGATTGACTATAGTGATATTTCGCCTGTAAAAAACTGGTGGGATGCAGGTGGATTGGTTTCTATTATGTGGCATTGGAATGTGCCCGTATCGGCTAGGTTATGGAATGGTAATGTAGCTATGCCTTCCGATTGGTCGGGCAATGTACAGCTTACAGATGCGTCAGCTCTTGAGGGGTTTGCATCAGCGAAGGTTAACGACATTATCCGTGTTGCAATCAAAGACGTGGCATCAGGCGCTCAAGGCTCACTAAAAGGTAGCGACTGGGGACAGATTGCCGAGGGTTACGAATATTTCTCTATCAGCGGCGATTATTATGAGATGAAAATAACAGATGGTATCCTAACCAAATTAAAGTCTTCGGGTCTCATTATAAGCGGACATGATTACACAGTAACAGCTGTTTATCTGATACCTGCCGATTCAAATGGAGATTATGCTTTTTACAAAGCTGATACTTACTTCGATGCAGCCAAGGCTACAGTTGAAGGAACACGCGAAAATGAAGTCTTTAAGGCCGATCTTGCAAAGGTGGCTACTTCATTGAAACAATTGCAATCGGAAGGGATTGCTGTGATCTGGCGTCCATTCCATGAAGCTGCCGGAGGCTGGTTCTGGTGGGGTAAAGATGCCGGTTCTTGCAAAAAACTTTGGATTGCCATGTTCGACTATTTCAAATCGCAAGGTGTAAACAATCTGATCTGGGTGTGGACAAGCGAGTCTGACGATAGTAGCTGGTATCCGGGTGATGAGTATGTAGATATCATTGGTCGTGATTTATATAATAAGAATACAAGCGATTGTGTATCTATATACCAATCGGAGTTTGCTCGCTATGGACATAAGGTTATTGCACTTTCCGAATGTGGAACAGTTGGTCTCCTATCCGAACAATGGACTGCGGGAGCTCGCTGGGCGTGGTTTATGCCATGGTATGAAAAAGCTGATAGTGGTAGCAAACATGCTACTGACGAATGGTGGAAAGATGCCATGAATCAAACTTATGTGATTACTCGTGACCAGGTTCCGAGCATGAAATAATATAAAGAATGAATATTAACTCTCTCCTTGTTTTAGGGCAAGGAGAGTTTTTTCACAAAATATAGAGAGTTATGATTAAGAATTTTTACAAGGCTTACATTCTACTGTTTTTCCTGTTTGTCGGATGTAGCGGAGACAATGCAGATCAAATAATTGCTCAGACTTTTGTAGAGCGGCATGGTCAACTTTCAGTAAAAGGTACTTCATTGGTAGATAAGGACGGCAAGACAATAGCTCTCAAGGGGGTAAGTTTTGGGTGGCATAATTGGTGGCCGCGCTTCTATAATAAGTCTACAGTAGCATGGCTCAAATCAGATTGGAACTGTAATCTGGTGCGTGCAGCCATCGGAGTTGAACCTGAAGGAGCATACCTAACCAACCCTCAAAAAGCGAACGAATGCCTCGATAACGTTGTTGATGCGGCTATCGAAAACGGAATGTATGTTATTATAGATTGGCATAGTCATGGGATAAAGACACAGGAAGCTAAAGAGTTCTTTACCAGAGCTGCCAATAAATACAAAGGCTACCCGAATATAATATACGAGATATTCAATGAGCCGGTAGAAGATTCATGGGAAACAGTAAAAGCATACTCGGAAGAAATAATTAAAACAATTCGAGCGATAGATGCTAAAAATGTAATATTGGTAGGAACGCCTCATTGGGATCAAGATATACATTTGGCTGCAGATAATCCGATCAAAGGCTATGATAATATCATGTATACATTACACTTCTATGCTGCAACACATAAGCAATATTTACGAGATAGGGCTGATTATGCCATCGGAAAAGGGCTTCCGATTTTTGTGTCGGAGTGTGCAGGAATGGAAGCATCGGGTGATGGTGCTATAAACAAAACAGAATGGAACAATTGGTTGAACTGGATGAAACAACATCAGATAAGTTGGGTTGCATGGTCTATCGCAGATAAAAACGAAACATGTTCGATGATTAAAGATTCTACATCTCCTGCTACCGGCTGGAAGGATACCGATTTGAAAGAATGGGGTAAAATAGTAAAGGCCGCACTACAGTGAAAAGAACAGTGAGTTGTAACGAAAGATTAAAAAAGTATTATTCTTTGTGTAGATGTCGGTATTCTCCATACTGTCTGTTGAATATTCTTATTTATATGTATAATAAGCCAATAGTGTTTAGTTTGTAGATACTGGAAAATGCCAAAAAAAGTATTATAATTGATTAAAAAAGTATTTGTAATAAGATGCCGACAATTATAAATTTGTACTATCTATCATTAAATAGAATCATAGCTAAAAGACCATGAAAAAATATACGATATATCTCTTATCCGTAATCACTTTCTTTCTTGTTTTATCCTGTAAACAAGCGGTAAAAGAAAATCTCGCCCCCACTGTTTCCGAATCATTTTCTGCCGATTGGAAATTCCATGCAGGAGAAGGTGTCGATAGCCTTTGGATGAACGTAGACTACAATGATGCTGCATGGCAAGAAGTGTTGTCATCTAAATCCTTAAAAGATCAAAACATCAAACTGGATAACGGCTTTGGTTGGTATCGTAAAAGAATACAGATGTCGGATGTCTTGGGTAATGCCATAAAGAATAAAGGTGGAATTATACTTCATCTCGGACGTTTAGCTGCTACCGATGAGGTTTATTTTAATGGTAAGCTTGTCGGTAAAACGGGTGAATTTCCGCAAGACTATAGAGGCTACTTTGATAATGAACGAAACTATTTTGTTCCCGAAGAAGATATTAATCTCACAGGAGAAAATCTGATTGCAATTAAGTTTCATGATGGTTGGAATGTCGGTGGTTTTCTTCAAGGAGCTGCTCTATCGATTTCTACTGCTGAAACAAAAGATAAGTTAGCTTTAAATGTTCAGGTGGCAGATTCCGACTATATATTTATGGCTCCTAATCCTGTTCAGATAAAAGTAAGTCTCGATAATAAGAACAAATGGGCAGTGCAGGGACAACTGTTCGTAACACTCACAACAGACGATTATCAACCGCTAAAGGCTGACTCTATGAATATAGAAATAGATGGAAAAGCTTCAATATCCAAGTCCTTTAGCTTCGATAATCCAAATCCCGGGTTTTATAGATATACCGTTCAGTTTCGCCGCAACGCCACAATAGCCTGTGAGAAAAAGTTTAATATTGGCTTCGAACCCGAAAAGATTCACTCGCCTCTCGATGCAAAAGATGATTTCAAAGCATTCTGGGATAAGAACTTGAAAGGGCTTGCAAAAGTTGCTCCGGACTATAAATTGACACTCGTTCCCGAATATTCGAAGATAGATTACGATGTTTATTTGGTTGAGATGCGCTCTTTTGGTAATGAGCTGATAAGGGGATATTATGCCAAGCCTAAGAGAGAAGGCAAGCATCCCGTAATTGTAGAGTATATGGGCTATGGCTCACAACCTTATCCGCCAAATCAGTGGTGGGATGGATTTGCATACTTTGTTTTATCGATCAGGGGGCAAGCATTGAATCAACCTACAAATCGTTTTGGAACATGGATTACATACGGGCTCGACAATAAAGATAATTACTATTATCGTGGGGCATTTTTGGATGTAGTCAGGGCACTTGATTTTGTTTGCAGCCGACCAGAAGTAGATGCGGAAAAGATTGCTGTAAGAGGTGGTAGCCAAGGTGGAGCACTTTCATTTGTGGCTGCGGCCCTCGACAAACGCGTAAAAGTAGCAGCACCCAGTATTCCTTTCTTATCCGATTATCCAGATTATTTCAAAATAGCCCCTTGGCCTAAAAGTGATTTTGATAATTATATGAAAACGCATCCTGAGGCTAAATGGGAAGATATTTATTCACTTCTTACTTATTTTGATATCAAGAATTTGACTCAATGGATTGACTGTCCTCTTATCATGGGAATTGGAGTTCAGGATAATGTTTGTCCGCCACACATAAATTTTGCGGCTTACAATCAGGTAAAATCTGAAAAACGTTGGATGGCATTCCCTGAGTTTGCCCACAGTGTTGGTAAAGAGTATAATGATGCTTCGAAAGCGTTTATCAAAGAAAAATTAAACATAAAATAATAATGAAGAAACTAATTCTTTTTACGATCACAGTTCTAAGTCTTTTTTCTTGTAACAGTAAGAAAAGTACAACCATGTCGGAATCTGCTTTTGTAAAACAAAAAGATGGTCACTTTGTAATAGGCGACAATCCGTATTATTTTATTGGTACAAACTACTGGTATGGCGCAATATTAGGCTCTACAGGAGAAGGCGGGAATCGTGAACGCTTGTTGAAAGAACTCGACTTCATGAAAGAAAATGGCATCAATAACTTACGTGTACTGGTGGGGGCAGATGGTGTTGCCGGACAAGCAGTAAAAGTGAGGCCAACGTTGCAAACAGCACCCGGGGTATACAACGATACTATCTTCGATGGACTAGACTTCTTCATGGCAGAGCTGGGCAAACGCAATATGCATGCTGTTCTCTATCTCAATAATAGCTGGGAATGGAGTGGCGGTTATGGTCAGTATCTCGAATGGTCAGGAAAAGGAAATGTTCCCGAAAAAGGAGTTTATGACTGGCCTGTATTTGTTAAGCATGTGGCACAATATGCCGATTGCGACAGTTGCCATACAATGTTTCTCAATCATGTAAAGCATGTTGTTTCTCGTACAAATAAATATACAGGGAAAAAATATGCAGAAGATACAGCCCTTATGTCGTGGCAGGTGGGAAACGAGCCGCGTGTGTTTAGTGACGAAGGTAAGCCTGCTTTTAAGAAATGGCTCAAAGAAACAACAGCATTGATACGTTCCCTAGACTCTAATCATCTGATTTCTATAGGAAACGAAGGCCTTATGGGTTCGGAAGGAGATATGACTCTTTATGAAGAGATACATGCAGATCCGAATGTTGATTATCTGACAATACATATCTGGCCTAAAAACTGGAGTTGGATTGATATAACCAAGATTAAAGAATCGGTAGATACGGCAATCGTGAGAACAGATAAATATATCTCTGAGCATCTGGCTGTGGCAAAAAAACTGAATAAGCCGATGACAATCGAAGAATTTGGCTTTCCTCGCGATAATCATAAATATACTCTGGATGACCCTGTTACAGCCCGTGATAAATACTATGCCAATATCTTTAAACACGTAGTAACAGCTTCTAAGGAAAAAGGGAATATTGCAGGGTGTAATTTCTGGGCATGGGGTGGACTGGGACGTCCGACTCATGAATTCTGGAAACCGTGGGACGACTATGTAGGAGATCCGGCGCAAGAAGAGCAAGGTTTGAACTCTGTGTTTGATACAGATTCAACAATCAAATTAATAAAAGAATATGCAGATAAGTTAAATACTAAATAGAAGCTAAAACACAAATTATAAAGTAATTCTAATAAACTTAATCAGGTTGAACCCCTTAAAAATCAAGTGATGAGCAATATTTTCAATACCCGTCTTAACGCTGTTACAGCTGAATATGAGAATTTAGTTACATTAAAAAATGAACCAATATTACCGGGAAATGGTATTTTCGAACGATATAAGAATCCTGTATTAACAGCCGGTCATGCACCTGTCTTTTGGCGTTATGATCTCAATCCCCAAACCAATCCTTATTTTATGGAACGTTTCGGGATAAACGGAACATTCAATGCAGGAGCAATCAAGTGGAATGGAAAATATATAATGGCTGTACGTGTAGAAGGTAATGATCGTAAATCGTTCTTTGCAATAGCCGAAAGTCCCAATGGCATAGATAATTTCCGTTTTTGGGATTATCCTATTGTAATGCCCGAGACTGACAACCCCGACACAAACGTTTACGACATGCGCCTTACTGCTCACCAAGATGGTTGGGTCTATGGTGTGTTCTGTTCCGAAAGGAAAGACCCGAAAGTGCCAGCCGGAGATTTGTCTTCAGCTGTAGCTGCAGCAGGTATTGCGCGTACAAAAGATCTGATCAATTGGGAGCGTTTGCCTGATCTGAAAACAAAGAGTCAACAGCGTAATGTTGTTTTACATCCCGAATTTGTAAACGGAAAATATGCACTTTATACACGCCCTCAAGACGGATTTATTGATGCCGGTAGTGGTGGTGGAATTGGTTGGGCACTGATAGATGATATTACCAATGCAGAGGTAAAAGAAGAAAAGATAATCAATTTTCGTTACTATCATACCATCAAGGAACTCAAAAATGGAGAAGGGCCACATCCTATAAAAACATCAAAAGGCTGGCTTCACCTTGCACATGGAGTGCGTGCCTGTGCTGCGGGATTAAGATATGTATTGTATCTTTACATGACAGACTTGGAGCAACCCGATAAGTTGATAGCAGAACCTGCAGGACACTTAATGGCTCCGATGGATGAAGAAAGGGTAGGAGACGTGTCTAATGTATTGTTTACGAATGGCTGGATAGCTGATGACGATGGTACGGTATATCTGTATTATGCTTCATGCGACACACGTATGCATGTGGCTGTATCTTCTGTAGATCGCTTGGTTGATTATTGTTTCAATACAGCGCCTGACGGTTATCGTTCGGCTACATCGGTGCAGACATTGTCGGCCTTGATTAAGAAAAATCTAGAATTAAAATAATAATACTAAATGTTTTGAGGGTATTTTTCACTATCTCTTTGTCATGCCGGATGTAATGGAGGACTTCCGACTTGTCCGGCGTGACAAAGAGGATAACACTCTGATATAGTGTTTTTACTTTTGAGACAACCTATTATCCACCATGAAAACAACAACAGTTACTTTAAAAGAGAAAATCGGCTACGGATTTGGAGATATGGCTTCTTCCATGTTTTGGAAGATATTCGGCATGTACTCCTTGTTCTTTTACACAGATGTTTTTGGTATAACAGCAGCAGCGGCAGGAACTATGTTTCTGGTTGCCCGCCTGTGGGATTCGGTATTTGACTTATTCGTTGGTATAGCAGCCGACCGTACTAAGACCCGTTGGGGAAGATATCGCCCATATTTACTTTGGTTTGCTGTGCCATTCTCCGTAATGGGAGTTATAACATTCTTTGTTCCCGATTTCGGATCAACAGGGAAACTCGTTTATGCTTATATCACTTATTCCCTGATGATGATTGTATACTCACTGATAAATGTGCCTTATGCTTCATTATTAGGTGTGATGTCATCCAATCCGCAAGAACGGAATATCCTTTCTTCGTACCGTATGTCTTTTGCTTTCATTGGTAGCTTTATAACCTTTATGTTGTTGCAGCCGTTGGTTGATATGTTTGCTAGTCTGGAGGGTGAAGCGGCTGTGGATGTTACAAAAGCGGTAACTGAAACATCTGTAAGTACATCTCCTATTGGTTGGACGTTAGCTGTAGCTTCTATAGGGGTGTTATGTACTATTCTGTTCATCTTTTGTTTCAGATGGACGCGCGAACGTGTAGAACCTGTTAATGAAGATGAAAATACTTCTGTAAAGCAGGATTTAAAAAATCTGTTTCATAATGCGCCTTGGTGGATATTGGTAGGTACAGGGCTTGCTGCTTTGTTGTTTAATGCAGTTCGTGATGGGGTCGCTATCTACTATTTCAGAGACTACGTACAGTTTGCATACAGAATGCCGGTTACAGGTTGGGACATGACTACTATTTACTTCCTTGTTGGTCAGGCGGCCAATCTTGTAGGTGTTATTCTAGCTCCTGTCTTATCTTCTAAATACGGAAAGAAAAGAACATATATGTTAGCGATGGCGGGAGCCGCAGTGTTAAGTGTAGTGTTCTATTTTATACCTAATGAGTTAGGCTGGATATTATTGTTACAAACATTAATCTCTCTTTGTGCAGGTTATGTTCTACCTCTTCTTTGGAGCATGTTTGCTGATATTGTAGATTATCAGGAACTGAAAACGAACCGTCGTGCTTCAGGGCTGATTTTCTCATCGTCTTCTATGTCCCAAAAATTAGGCTGGGCATTAGGTGCAGCTCTTACCGGATGGATTTTATCCATATTCAAATACAATCCGCATATTGCTCAGCAAAGTATGGAAACGATCTTTGGAGAGCGACTTATGATAAGTATCCTTCCTGCTATTTGTTGTATTATTGCTTTCCTTGGAATGATGGCTTATCCCCTTTCTGAAAAGAAAGTAAAAGAAATAACTGCCGAACTGGATGCTAAACGTGCCCAAAAAGATTGATCTATGAACGGTTTCAAAAACGAACTGGAGAATAATATATTGGCTTTCTGGATCGATAAGATGCAGGATACAGAGCATGGAGGATTTTACGGCCAGATAGACGGAAACAATGCACTGCACTCCGAAGCAAATAAGGGTGCTATACTAAATGCCCGTATCCTATGGACTTTCTCTTCTGCATACCGCATATTGAAGAAGAAGGAATACCTCGATATGGCTCAACGGGCTTTCGATTATATTACTGCATATTTTCTTGATAGGGAATACGGCGGAGTATATTGGGAGCTCGATTATAAAGGAAATCCTGTAAGTACAAAAAAACAAACCTATGTGCAAGGGTTTATGCTATACGGTTTCTCGGAGTTTTATCGCGCAACAGGAAACAAGCAGGCTCTTGAATTGGCAAAAGAATTCTTCTATCTGATAGAGAAATGTCATGATGATAAATTGGGCGGCTATCTCGAAGCCTATACTCAGGATTGGAAGCCTATCGAAGATATGCGCCTGAGTGATAAGGATGCCAATGAAAAGAAAACAATGAATACACATTTGCACGTTTTGGAACCATATACCAATCTGTGGCGGGTGTGGGACAATGAGCAGCTTAAAGCAGCTCAGAAAAGATTGATTGGTATTTTCACCGAGCGTATATTGGATAAGAAAACAAACCATCTGAATCTCTTTTTCGACGAAGAGTGGAATGTGAAGTCTACAGCCATATCCTACGGACACGATATCGAAGCTTCATGGTTGTTGTTCGAAGCTGCTGATGTATTGGGCGATAGAGACTTACTTGCCGAAATAAAAAATATATCATTGGATATAGCAGATGCTGCATCCGAAGGTTTGCAGGCCGAAGGCAGTATGATATACGAAAAGGATGGGAATCACATAGATGGCGATCGTCATTGGTGGGTACAGGCAGAATCTGTAGTAGGATATATGTATGCGTACAAAAACTCTAAAGACATAGCATATAAAGAAAAAGCTGCACGGATATGGAATTATATCCGCAATCAGATCGTCGACCAAGAGAATGGCGAATGGTATTGGAGCCGAAAAGAAGACGGAACAATCAATCAAAAAGATGATAAGGCAGGGTTCTGGAAATGCCCGTATCATAATGGACGTATGTGTATGGAGATGATAGAACATTTCGATTTAAAATAATGCTTAAAATTAAAATATGAAGTTTGGATATTTTGACGATCAGCGTCGGGAATATGTGATTACAAATCCTCAGACGCCATGGCCATGGATCAACTATCTGGGTAATGAAGATTTCTTCTCTTTGATATCAAATACTGCCGGAGGTTACTCTTTTTATAAAGATGCTAAGTTTCGCCGTATTACTCGTTATCGCTACAATAATGTCCCTATGGATAATGGCGGACGCTATTTTTATATCAACGATGGCGGAACTGTTTGGTCGCCGGGGTGGAAGCCTTGCAAGACCGAACTCGATAAATATGAATGCCGCCACGGAATGAGTTATACGACCATTACCGGGGAGAAAAACGGAATAGAAGCAGAGGTACTTTTCTTTGTACCGCTGAAGACATGGGCGGAAGTTCAGAAGGTGAAGTTGACAAACAAGTCGACGGAGACCAAAAGATTCAAACTATTTTCTTTTGCCGAGTGGTGCTTGTGGAATGCTGCTACCGACATGGAAAACTTTCAGCGTAATTTCTCTACAGGAGAAGTAGAAATAGAAGACTCTGTCATTTATCATAAAACAGAATACAAAGAGCGTAGAAACCATTATGCTTACTATAGCGTAAATGCTCCGATACAAGGGTTTGATACCGACAGGGAATCATTTATAGGTTTGTATAATGAGTTTCGTGATCCGCAAGCGGTGATGGCGGGAAAGCCTTCCAACTCTGTGGCTCACGGTTGGTCGCCTATAGCATCGCATTACCTCGAAATAGAATTACAACCGGGCGAAACGAAAGAACTGATATTCGTATTGGGTTATGTAGAATACGAAAACCGCGAGGATAAATGGGAATCGAAAGGTGTTATCAATAAGAGCAAAGCAAAGGAGACTATTGCTAAGTTCGATACGGTTGCAAAAGTACAGGCTGCATTTGATGAATTAAAAACCTATTGGGATAATTTGTTAAGCAGCTATGTGCTAAAGAGCAACGAAGAAAAATTAGACCGCATGGTCAATATTTGGAACCAATACCAATGTATGGTTACGTTTAATTTTTCTCGCTCCGCATCTTTTTTCGAATCGGGAATCGGGCGAGGCATGGGGTTTCGCGATTCCAATCAGGACTTGGTTGGTTTCGTTCACCAAATTCCCGCACGTGCCCGTCAGCGTATCATCGATATTGCGTCTACACAGTTTAGTGATGGCGGTTGTTATCACCAGTATCAGCCACTCACCAAGCGAGGGAACAATGATATCGGCGGTGGTTTTAACGACGATCCGATGTGGCTCATTTTCGGAACAATCGCCTATCTGAAAGAGACGGGAGACTTCTCTATATTAGACGAGGCTGTTCCTTTCGACAATCAGGCGGGAACAGAGAAATCTCTGTTTCACCACTTGACTGTTTCATTCAATCACGTGATCGAAAACTTGGGACCTCACTTACTGCCTCTTATCGGGCGTGCCGACTGGAACGATTGTTTGAATCTAAATTGTTTTTCGTGGGATCCGAATGAGTCATTCCAGACGACTGAAAACAAAACGGAAGGATCTAAAGCCGAATCTTTGATGATCGCCGGACTGTTTATTGTTTGTGGTCAGGACTATGTAACGCTTTGCCGCCAGATAGGAAATAATCAGGAAGCTGACCGTGCACAGGGTTATATCGACTCTATGATCGAAGCCGTTAAGAAACATGGATGGGATGGCGATTGGTATCTTCGTGCCTATGATTATTACGGAAAGAAAATCGGTAGTAATGAAAATAAGGAAGGAAAGATATTTATCGAGTCGCAAGGTTGGTGTGCGATGGCAAAGGTTGGACTAGAAGAAGGTATGGTAGAGAAATCGCTGGATTCTGTCAAAAAATATCTGGATACACCCAATGGTATTGTCTTGAATAATCCGGCGTTTACAGAATATGTAGTCGAATACGGAGAGATTTCTTCTTATCCTGCCGGCTATAAAGAAAATGCAGGTATTTTCTGCCACAATAATCCCTGGATCATGATTGCCGAAACCATCTTGGGACGAGGCGACTATGCATGGGAATATTACCGTAAGATATGCCCTTCTTATACCGAAGAAATATCAGAATTGCATAAAGTAGAGCCTTATGTATATTCTCAGATGATTGCCGGGAAAGATGCCTTCAAACCGGGTGAAGCTAAGAACTCTTGGTTAACCGGTACGGCAGCATGGAATTATTATGCGATCACCCAATTTATTCTGGGTATCAAACCGGATTATAATGGATTGGAAGTAAATCCTTGTATCCCTTCCGATTGGAAAGGCTTTGAGGTAACACGCAAATTTAGAGATGCAACTTATCTCATCTATATTAAAAATACAGGAGTGAATCGAGGAGTAAAAAGTATAACAGTTAACGGAAAGGCTTTGTCTGGAAACATTATTCCGCTACAGCCTGCCGGTTCGGTGAATAAAATAGAGGTAGTATTAGGTTAATTTTTAGTTTGAATTATAAACTCTTTGTTTCGGAGATCGTGTTTTTTGAGGTATATTTGACATATATTGTCTTATTGAGAACAGAAAACACCTTACCGCTAGAGTAGAAATTGTTTACTGTGAAATTCAGGATGACAATGTATACGAATAGTTTATTTGTAGAACTTAAATATTTTATATGAGAAAATTAGCAGTATTAGTAGTTGTATTGGGCATTGCCTGCGGCATGTATGCACAAAAGGGTGATGCTGAGAAAAGAGCAGCCGAGATGGTGTCGAAAATGACATTGGCAGAGAAAATAGGGCAGATGTCTCAGATAACGGTTGATCTGGTTTGTAAAGGTCAGGACACTCCTCCTACCAGCACATTGGAGATAGATGCAGACAAAGTGCGCGAAGCTGTTGTTAAATACCATGTAGGATCTATTCTTAACGCTCCCGGTACACGTGCGCGTACGCCTCAGTGGTGGACTAAAGCTGTAGAGCAGATTCAGGAAGTAGCAACGAAGGAAACCCGTATGAAAATTCCTGTTATCTATGGTCTCGACCAGATACATGGAGCTACTTATACGGCAGGTTCTACTATGTTCCCTCAGGAAATAGGTATTGCCGCTACATGGAATCCGGCACATGCCCGCAAGATGGGAGAAATCACGGCTTACGAAACACGTGCAAGTAATGTACCTTGGAACTTCTCTCCTGTACTGGACCTAGGGCTAGATCCACGTTTCCCTCGTCAGTACGAAGGATTTGGAGAAGACCCTTATATCGGTTCGGTTTTCGGATACGAATTGGTGAAAGGATATGAAGGCGATGATAATAACATTGCAAACCCAACAAAGGTGGCTTCATGTATCAAGCACTTTATAGGCTATTCGGCACCAATCAGTGGAAAAGACCGCACCCCTGCTTATATTCCCGAGAATGTATTACTCGAATATCATGTTCCTGCTTTTAAGGCGGCTATCGATGCCGGTGCACATACTATAATGATCAACTCGGGTATTATAAACAATGTACCTGTACATGCCAGCTATGAGCTGATGACTAAATTGCTACGTGAAGATTTAGGCTTTCAGGGTATGATTGTTACAGACTGGGAAGATATAAACAAGTTGTATAACCGTGACAAAATGGTTCCTTCTATCAAAGAAGCGATCAAAGCCGGTATTAACGCAGGAATCGACATGTCGATGATCCCTTATAACTATAAAGAATTCTGCGATTTGTTGACAGAGCTTGTCAATGAAGGTCAAGTGCCGATGTCACGCATCGATGACGCTGCAACAAGGGTATTGACTGTGAAAATAAAGCTTGGATTGTTTGAAACGCCGAATACGTATGCAAAAGATTATCCGGAGTTTAATTCTAAGGCATTCCAACAAGCTTCTTACAATGCAGCAGCTGACGGTATCACATTGCTCAAAAACAACAACAATGTATTGCCGTTGACTAAAAGTGCAAAAATTCTGGTGACAGGCCCTAATGCTGTTAGTAGACGTGCATTGAACGGAGGATGGACATTCTCTTGGCAAGGTGAAAAAATAGACGAGTTTGGAGACTTGTATCATAACATTCTTGATGCGGTACAACAAAAATTCGGCAAAGCAAATGTTTCTTATGTTCCGGGTGTGAGCTACACAAAAGAAACAAAATGGGATACAGAGCATAAAGATCGTTTCGATGAGGCTATTGCTGCCGCTAAGAATGTAGACTATATAATATTGTGTTTGGGCGAAAATTCATATTGCGAGAAACCGGGTGATTTGAACGATTTATATCTGAATGACTTACAAACAGAGCTGGCTCAGGAAATGCTCAAGCTGGGGAAGAAAGTGATTTTGGTATTGAGCGAAGGTCGTCCTCGTCTGATCTCTAAGTTCTCATCCAAAGTAGATGGTATAGTACAGACATATCTACCGGGAATTTACGGAGCCGATGCATTGGCAGATATTTTGGCGGGAGATGTAAACCCTTCAGGTAAATTGCCTTATACATATCCGGCATATCCGAATTCATTAGTGCCGTATTTCCATAAATATTCTGATGAGCAGGTAAATACCGATGCAGCATACAATTACGAAGGAGACTATAACTTTGAATATCCGTTCGGGTATGGCTTGAGTTACACAACTTTCGCATATTCAAATATCAAACTAGATAAGTCTCAGTTGCCTCTTCATTCGAACGAAGAAGTAACTATATCTGTAGATATAAAAAATACAGGTAGCCGTGATGGAAAAGAGGTTGTGCAACTTTATACAAGCGACTTGGTTGCATCACTGGTTCCGGATGTGAAAAGATTACGCCGTTTTGAGAAGGTAGCATTAAAAGCAGGTGAAACAAAGACTGTAACATTTAAGTTGAAGCTAAACGATCTTTCTTTTATCAATCTCGAAAATAAACGAGTGGTAGAGCCCGGAGATTTTGAATTTCAGGTGGGTTCTTCCTCTAATGATATAAAAGGCAAGGTGTTGTTTACTGTAAAATAATTGTTTTTCAATATAGGTTGGTTTTTTTAGGTGAGAGACTCCATACTTACCCAGAGTATAGAGTATGGAATTAAATTAAGTATTATTATTTCAACAGTTTTCCGGCCAGTCCGGGAGACTGTTGATTATTAACCTTTACCGTGATGATGAGGCATATCCTCTTTTTTCTATTCGTATCTATTATTGTTCCTGTCAAAGCTTCTGATATATTGGTTGACAGGCAAGCTACAGAGCGAACAAAAATCCTATATCAGAACTTGAAAGATATACAGAAGAGCGGTAAAGTTCTTTTCGGGCATCAGGAAGCTACCAGCTACGGACGTACTTGGGTTGGAGATAAGAATAGGAGTGATGTCAAAGATGTTACGGGCAGCCATCCAGCCGTTATTGGGCTCGATTTTGCCAATGTGACCACCTCCGATTCAGAGCAGTTTGAGAAAGCTAAGTATGAGTTGATTACTTCCGTTGTTGATACTTACAATAGGGGCGGTATTTCCACCTTCGCTTGGCATGCAAGTAATCCTGCTAACGATGGGAGTTTTTATTGGGAGAAAGACCCTATAGAAGTTGTTCCTGATATTCTTCCCGGAGGAAAATTACACGATAAATATAAGAAATACTTGCAATCTATTGCTGATGTAGTTTCAGAATTCAAGGATAAAGAGGGAGTGCTTATTCCTGTTATATTTCGTCCGTTTCATGAATATGATGGCGATTGGTTCTGGTGGGGAAAGGGACATTGTACCAAAGATGAATTCATTGCTTTGTGGCGGTTTACGATCGACTATTTACGGAATGATTTAGGGGTACACAACTTCATATATGCGTTTTCGCCCGATTGTAGGTTTCCTACAGAAGAGGAATTCTTGGAATACTATCCGGGTGATGAATATGTGGATATGCTGGGTATGGACAACTATTGGGATTTTCGTCCCGATGGAGCGAATAATCCTCAGCTTACTGCAAAAAAGCTTAAAATAGTGTCAGATATAGCCGAAAGCAAAGGTAAACTGGCAGCCTTCACCGAGACAGGATTGGAGGGGATACCTCAATCGGATTGGTTTACGGCAACATTACTGCCTATTCTGCAACAGGTGAAGATTTGCTATGTTCTTGTATGGCGCAATGCCAGTGATATGGAGCATCATTATTATGCACCAACTGTAGGGCATCCTGCCGCTGACGATTTTAAGGAGTTCACTCAGTCTGAAACCATATTGATGGAGAATGATGTGACTGATATATATAATTGAGACAGTTAATTATCTATTTAATGATTAGAACCAGAAATGCTATATATCGTACAAAAAAGTGACACGAATAAAATAGCTTGAACCTGTTACTTTTGCATACACTTCGCTCCTATGGCCGTTGGTTGTTACTTTTTAACAAACTGAAAAATGAATATATAATGAAGAAAACATTTGTATTACTAATGTCTGTAGCTATGGCACTCGTATCATGTAAGCAAAAAGAAACGATAGCAGATATGAAATTGCCTATTGATAAAAATGCCACAAAAGAAACTGTGGAGCTGTACAACCGATTATTCAAGTCGTTAGATAAGGGTATAATGGTTGGTCATCAAGATGCTTTGGCGTATGGTCATGGCTGGTATAAAGAAGCCGGGCGGTCGGATGTGAAAGATGTGACGGGCGATTATCCTGCAGTGGTAGGGTGGGAGTTAGGTCATGTCGAAATCGGGGCTCAATTTAATCTCGATTCTGTCTACTTTTCGGATATGAAGCACTATATCAAAGAAACCTACGATAGAGGAGGTATAACAACAGCCAGTTGGCATGGAGATAATATCGTAACAGGAAATACCGCTTGGGACTGTGCGCAGGATTCGGTTGTAAGAACGATACTGCCTAATGGCTCTAATCATGCAAAGTACCTCACATGGCTCGATCGTGTTGCAGATTTCTTTCTCGACCTGAAGGATGATAAAGGTAACCTGATTCCCGTTGTGTTCCGTATGTACCATGAACATACAGGAGCGTGGTTTTGGTGGGGTAGTAAACAGTGTACGCCCGAGGAGTATAAACAATTGTGGGTTATGACCGTAGAGTATCTGCGTGATAAGAAAAACGTACACAATCTTCTTTATGCCTATTCTCCATCAGAAACAAAAAATGAAGCCGATTATCTTGAGCGTTATCCCGGTGATGAATATGTTGATATAGTGGGTTATGATTGCTATGTGCCGGGTAAAGACAGTGAAGCCGTAGCAAAATACAAAGAAGCGATGGATCTCAATCTTAAGATTGTAACCGGTTATGCCGCTAAGTCGGGTAAAATACCGACTATCGGGGAAACGGGAATGGAATCTATACCGGATTCTATATATTTTACACAAGCTATATATCCTGTTATAAACCAATATAAAATAGCATGGGTATTATTCTGGCGCAATGCCTGGGAGAGCGATAAGCCGGAACATTTTTATGCGCCGTTCAAAGGACATTCGTCCGCAGATGATTTCAGGGAATTTGTGGCTAAGCCCAATATTCTGATGAATGCAGATGTAAAGTAAAGACTTTCTTATGTCTTAATATGCTGAAGGATAGAACTCAGGTTCTATTCTTCTTCTTTGTTATATCACTCTGTTCAGGGGGTGATAGAATAGCCAAACTTCTGATGTTTTTTTGAAGTCTTAAAATTGGGATTTGGTATTTTAAATTTCTCTTAAACAAGCTGCCCGATGGAAGAACCAAATGGTATGAAAATGCTAAAGTCCTTTTCATTATTAACATATAAACTGCCAATCCTAAGTTTTTTTAGGCTCGAAAACTTTACCAACCAAACAAAAAGGATTACTTTTGTGGTGCATTTTTAATAAGGATAACTGTTTGAATTTAAGCACCTATAAATAACATTTATGTAAATATAGATAGGCCATTTATAATCTTTTAAGAATCAATAAAATATAACCTATATATTAAACAATTTTATTAATCATGGCTAATCAGAAAGAAAAGCTTTTCTCAAATTTTCCGCCGATATCTACTGAAGAGTGGATGGCAAAAATAGTAGCAGACCTGAAAGGGGCTGATTTTGAGAAAAAACTTGTTTGGAAAACAAACGAAGGGTTCAATGTAAACCCTTTTTACAGAAGTGAGGACCTTGAAGGCCTTAACACGGCTGTATCACTTCCGGGTGAATTTCCTTACGTGCGTGGTACCAAGAAAGATAACGACTGGTATACTCGTCAGGATATTGACGTCCGAGATTTCAAGGCAGCAAACGCAAAAGCTCTTGACGTACTTTACAAAGGTATCACATCTCTAGGATTTCATATCGAAGGAGATGACGTAAATGCCGACAACATCAAGACATTGTTGAAAGACATTCACCCTGAAGCTGTAGAGCTTAACTTTAGTACATGTCATCGCAAATCTTTGGAATTAACTAAGATCTTAGTTGAATACATCAAAGAATCGGGTGCAGATGTGATGAAGTGCTTTGGTTCTGTAAACTACGATCCTTTCAAACCACTTTTGAAAAAGGGACGTAATGCAGACGGATGGGTAGATAAAGCAGCAGAGATAGTTAAAGCTGCGGCTCCGCTACCTCGTTTCAGAGTGTTGGCTGTTAATGCCTATGCATTGAATGATGGCGGTGCTTACATCTATCAAGAACTTGGGTATGCATTGGCTAATGGTAATCAGTTGATGTCTGCTCTTGTTGAAGCAGGACTAGACGCGACATTGGTTGCTAAGAAGATCAAATTTAACTTTGGTATTGGCGGTAACTATTTTATGGAGATCGCTAAGTTCCGTGCTGCACGCTGGTTATGGGCCGAAATAGTAGAAGCTTACAAACCTATTTGTGCTAACGAATGCCCGAACAAATCTCCTGAAGGAATCTGTCGTTGTGCTGCAAAAATATATGTTCATGCACAAACATCTACTTTCAACAAGACTGTTTACGATGCCCACGTGAACTTGCTTCGTACACAAACAGAATCAATGTCGGCCACTATTGCCGGAATTAATTCGTTGACAGTACGTCCTTTCGACGAAACATATAAAACTCCGGATGACTTCTCTGAACGTATCGCACGTAACCAACAATTATTGTTGAAAGAAGAATGTCATTTCGATAAGATAACTGACCCTTCAGCGGGTTCATATTATATCGAGAACCTTACTAAATCTATAGCTGAACAAGCTTGGAAATTGTTCCTTGAAGTAGACGAAAAAGGATTTTATGAAGCATTGAAAGCGGCAACAGTACAAACTGCCGTTAAGACTTCAGCTGATACCCGTTTCAAAGCATTGGCTACTCGCCGGGAAGTATTATTGGGTACTAATCAATATCCTAACTTTACGGAGAAGGCTGAAAGCAAAATCGTTAAAGAAGGTTGTAATTGCGGATGTTCTTCCGAAAAAGGAGAATGTATGCCGTTACCTACCAGCCGCTTAGGTACAGCATTCGAAACACTTCGCCTGGCTACAGAGAAACATGGTGCTCCTACAGTATTTATGCTAACAATTGGTAATCTGGGTATGCGTCTTGCACGTGCACAGTTCTCAAGTAACTTCTTTGCTTGTGCCGGATACAAGATTATCGACAATTTAGGTTTCGAAACAGTTGAAGCAGGAATCAAAGCTGCTCGTGAGAAAAAAGCAGATGTTATTGTACTTTGTTCTAGTGACGATGAGTACGCAACATACGCTCCTGAAGCTCATAAGTTGATCGAAGGCAAAGAACATTTTGTTGTTGCCGGAGCTCCTGCATGCATGGAAGATTTGAAAGCGCAAGGTATAGAACACTTCATTAATGTGAAGAGCAACGTCCTTGAGACTCTGAAAATGTTCAATGCTAAACTGGGCATCGAATAATATTTTATAATTCGGATAAAAATGGAAACAAAAAAACCAACACTAAAAAACTGGGTGATTGCTACGCGACCATGGTCGTTTCCGGTATCATCTCTTCCTGCTCTTATTGCAATGATGTATACAATACACGTTTACCCCGAAAGCTCTGCTAACTGGATATTGGGTGTAATTGCAATCATTGGCGCAGTTGTTTTTCAGGCAGGTGGTAACCTGATCAGTGATTATTACGACTATAAATATGGTGTAGACAGAGAAGGCAAGGTAGGAACAGATATTCTTACCAGCAAACTGTTTACTCCTAAACAGGTGTTTATTTACGGATGGGCATTTATTGCTTTGGGGATAACACTTGGTTTATTTTTGGTTTCGCAAGCAGGTATAGACTTGTTGTGGGTTGGTTTATTTGGTACTATCGGCGCTGTGTTTTATTATCGTTTCAAGTTCAAAGCATTGGGAGATCTTCTTATCTTTCTGGTTTATGGACCCTCTATTATGCTGGGTACAGGATATGTAATGCTTGGGCACTTCGATTGGTCGTTGCTCTTTGTTTCTTTCCCTATGGCGTTTATTACTGTCAACGTGTTGCATGCAAATAATACACGAGACATCAGAAGCGACCGTTATGCGGAAATCAAAACATATGCAATGCTGATCGGGATGAAGGCCTCTGTGATACATTATTATCTGTTGACTATATTGGCTTATGTGTCCATAATAGTAATGGTGGTTCTTAATGTTTTGCCGGTAACGGCTCTTATCACTCTGATAACAGTACCGGTAGCATATAAGAACTGTAAAGCCATGTCGCAGATAACAGAAGATGATGTTACTCCTATTAATGAATTGGACAAAGGAACTGCTCAACTACAATTGATGTTTAGCGCATCATTGTCGTTAGCCCTAATTTTAGCTATCCTGATATGAAAAAACTTGCAGGTGCAATCCTAGTAGCAATAGTCTTCTGGTTTGTGATGTTTTCGCAATGGACAAGCCCGCATATCAATTTTTGGTATGTAATGCTTGCCGCCGCAGGAACACTCACAGCCTTGAGTTTTCTATTTAGAAAAGACTGGAAAGCCGAGTTTTCTTTTAATATAAAAGATGTTGCTTTGGGTGTTGGCTCTGCAATCGTATTATGGGGAGTTTTCTATTTAGGTAATGCAATCTCCGGAATGCTTTTCGATTTTGCTCATCCGCAAGTAAGCGATGTGTATGCCATGAAAGATGGGCAAAGCAAATTGTTTCTTGCATTGGCTCTATTGTTTTGGATAGGTCCTGCCGAAGAAATCTTTTGGCGTGGATATGTTCAACGTTCATTGAGCGAAAGCAAACTCGGAAGTATGAAAGCATATATTATAACAACACTTATCTATGCCTTTGTGCATATATGGGCGTTCAATTTTATGCTTTTTATGGCTGCCTTTATCTGTGGGGCTTTTTGGGGATTCATATATATGAAAAACAGAAACTTGCTGACAGTGCTTATATCCCATGCTATTTGGGATGTGGCTGTTTTCATTTTATTTCCTATATCGTAAATAATCAAATAAAAAATAAATATGAAACCTAATTTCAAAAACATTGATATCAACAGTTCGGGTTTTGTTGCTACAGACGCTACAAAATGGGCTGCTGATAATGGTATAGAAGCTGACTGGATGACACCCGAACTCATTCCGGTTAAGTCTGTTTATACAAAAGAAGATTTGGAAGGGATGGAGCATCTTAACTATGCTTCAGGTATTCCTCCATTCTTGCGTGGACCATACTCGGGTATGTACGCTATGCGTCCTTGGACAATCCGTCAGTACGCCGGGTTCTCTACTGCTGCTGAGTCGAATGCATTCTATCGCCGCAACTTGGCTTCGGGTCAAAAAGGACTTTCTGTTGCGTTTGACCTTGCCACACACCGTGGATACGATGCCGACCATCCTCGTGTAGTAGGTGACGTGGGTAAAGCCGGGGTGTCTATTTGCTCGGTAGAAGATATGAAAGTTTTGTTTGAAGGTATTCCATTGAATCAGATGTCAGTATCTATGACAATGAACGGTGCGGTACTTCCTGTTCTTGCATTTTATATCAATGCAGGATTGGAGCAAGGTGCTAAGCTGGAAGAAATGGCGGGTACTATACAAAATGATATTCTTAAAGAATTTATGGTGCGTAATACATATATTTATCCACCGGAATTCTCAATGAAAATTATTGCTGACATCTTCGAATATACATCTCAGAAGATGCCTAAGTTCAACTCTATATCTATCTCGGGTTATCACATGCAGGAAGCGGGAGCTACTGCCGATATCGAGCTAGCTTATACGCTTGCCGACGGTATGGAATACCTTAAAGCAGGTATCGATGCAGGTATCGACGTAGATGCTTTTGCTCCTCGTTTGTCATTCTTCTGGGCTATTGGTATGAATCACTTTATGGAGATTGCCAAAATGCGTGCCGGACGTCTTTTGTGGGCTAAGATTGTGAAAAGCTTTGGGGCTAAAAATCCGAAGTCTCTAGCATTGCGTACTCACTCTCAGACATCAGGATGGTCGTTGACAGAGCAAGATCCTTTCAACAACGTCGGACGTACTTGTATCGAAGCTATGGCTTCTGCTTTGGGACACACTCAGTCTTTGCACACAAATGCATTGGATGAGGCTATCGCATTGCCAACCGACTTCTCTGCTCGTATTGCACGTAATACTCAGATATATATCCAGGAAGAAACTCAAATATGTAAAGAGATCGATCCTTGGGCTGGTTCTTATTATGTGGAAACACTAACCAACGAACTTGTGCATAAGGCTTGGGATTTGATTCAGGAAGTTCAAAAACTGGGTGGTATGGCTAAGGCTATCGAAACAGGTCTTCCTAAGATGCGTATCGAAGAAGCTGCTGCTCGTACTCAGGCAAGGATTGACTCTGGTCAGCAAGCAATTATAGGTATCAACAAGTATCGTCTCGAAAAAGAAGATCCTATTGATATTCTTGATGTTGACAATACCGAAGTACGTCGTCAACAGATCGAACGTTTGAACGACTTGAAGTCTAAACGTGACAACGAAGCTGTGAAAAAAGCATTAGCTGCTATCACAGAATGTGTGAAAACGAAGAAAGGCAACCTGTTGGAGCTTGCTGTTGAAGCTGCGCGCTTGCGTGCTACTTTAGGTGAAATCTCCGATGCTTGCGAAGAGGTTGTTGGACGTTATAAAGCAGTAATCAGAACTATATCAGGCGTGTATTCATCAGAAAGTAAAAAAGACCCAACATTCCATGAGGCGAAGGCACTTGTGGAAGAGTTTGCAAAGAAAGAAGGTCGTCAACCACGTATCATGATTGCCAAGATGGGTCAGGACGGACACGACCGTGGTGCAAAAGTTGTAGCTACAGGTTATGCTGACTGCGGATTCGACGTGGATATGGGACCATTGTTCCAAACTCCGGAAGAAGCTGCCCGTCAGGCTGTAGAAAACGACGTGAATGTACTTGGTGTTTCGTCTCTTGCTGCCGGCCACAAAACTCTTGTGCCTCAAGTAATAGATGAGCTTAAGAAGCTAGGTAGAGAAGATATCATCGTTATTGCAGGAGGTGTAATTCCTGCTCAAGACTATGACTTCTTGTACAAGTCGGGTGTAGCTGCTATTTTTGGTCCCGGTACATCAGTAACCAAAGCGGCTGTACAGATTCTACATATTTTGTTAGCTGAATAATTTGGTTTTTTAACCAAACTCTAATTATATGGAAGAGCTGCTTGAATAAGGCAGCTCTTCTTTTATAATATATCATTTTATTTATCTTATAATAGAGAGTAAACAAAAGTGACAAGAATAAAATAGTATAACAACTGTTACTTTTGTCACCTTTTTATATTATCTAGTTTTAGTCTCTATAGAAAATAGCGATCTTTTATAGAGTTGATGTATAATGTACGTTATAATGTGTTTTGCAGTATATTGGTGGGATGGATAGCTGGAGTTAGCATAAAGAAAATATAATTGTAGAATAGAAATGACTAGGATTTATAAATAATTTTTATAAATTTGCCTTTGTGTTATGTGTTAATTTGATGCTTTTTATGCTTATTTGGTATCTAAACAGTCGATTAATGAGTTTTATTTGTGATGATTTTTGTTGAAAAATGAGATTTGCTATACTTTTATTTATATTTTGTTCGAGTGTAAATTTAATGGCTCAGAATGCTTTAGGTGATAATGGCGAAAGATATAAGATTGCTTATGATTATTTGCTATCAGACTCTAAGAATTCAGAGCGTAACTATATAGTTTCAGATACACTTATGTTTATGGAAAGAAGCCCTTTTTGGAAATATTTTCAGAAGAATGGCGAATCTTCGTTTGACTGCATAACTCGTATTGATAGCATTGATAATATAAATAGATATACAAAAGAATACTCTCGTGAATTGGTAAAGCTCTTTGGTTCTGTTGAGGAAACGCCAAACTTATACTTTTCTAAAATCTCGGATAACGTCTTGTTTGCCGAATATTTTTATCGCTTCGGATTGAATAAGGATTTGTCTCAGGCTCCTACTAAATACAATGGCAGCTATCGCTATCTTTTTGTTTTCGGTTCAGATAATAGCATTGCCGATGTCCTAAAGCAGGTGGTTGCCTATAAATAAGATGTACTTTATATTTTGCACTAAGAATTAAAGCTTTTCTATTCCGTTCGGAGTTCTTATAATTCTGTTAGCTTTTACGTTTCCGCGTATTTCTTTATTTCTCTCTATTAGTTCCTTGTTCTTGTAGGGGCGAGAATGATCGAGGTGTACGCAAATGGCTGAATATCTGATTTGCTTCGATCGTATTCCCATGTTAACCATTCGTTCGCCAAACTCCCTGTCTAATCCTCCATATTGCATAGACTCGTTAAATCCATTTATAGCCAGCATGTCTTCTTTCCAGCCTGATGAGTTGCAGCCATTCCATGAGGCTTTTGCGGGCGTGATGAAATTCATAAATGAAGCAAAGACTTTTGACTTTAAGAGTTTGGTATTCTTGAAAGAACTCTTCAGGCCGTGTTGTCTTAGCCATTTAATGTCGAATGCATTTTCGGAGATGATATCTTCATAAGTAATAGCTTTGCTGGTCTCCATCGGTAATTTGGGATATCCGCCCGATAAGAAATATCCTTTTTCGGCATATCTTAAATGAGTCTCGATGAAATCCTTCCGAGGGATACAGTCGTGGTCTGTAAATATAAGGTATTCTGATTCTGCAGCTACTATGGCATCGTTTAGTATTTTGCACTTTCTGAAACCTTCATCCGGGTGCCAGATGTGCTTTATATTCGGGAAATATTTATTCCTGAATTTATCTATTAATTCCTTGGTGTCTTCACCCGAGCCATCATCTGCAAGGATTAATTCAAATGTATTGTGAGTCTGTAGGGTATATCCCCATAAGGTTTTTTCTAACCATTCGGGATTATTGTAAGTTGATATGACAATCCCTATACTTTGAGGTTTTATATTTCTCATCTTATAATATATAGCCTGTAGATTTTAGTAAGACTTTTTAGTAAGACAAAATTACAGTAAAAAAGTATATATCAACTATGATGTAGTAACTAAATGAAATGAGCATTAAATAAGCCTCCTTGAATAATCAAGGAGGCTGCGCCTGCAGTTTGATAAATTGTCTGTGTTAATGTCAGGCGTCTGCATATACATAAATTACTTTCGTATATATTCCTACTCCAAAAAACATTTTGCTTTTTGACTTATTCCAATTTTATCTATACTATAGATGTAAAATTGTATATTTTTTTTAAGAGGGAATTATAGTTTTTCTTATTTACTGTGAATAACAAATCTTTTCTTGGTAGGAAAATAAAGAGTTATGCAGTTTTAATAAATTTATGTAAAAGTTTCCCTTATGTTTTAATCTTCAATACCTCGTGTAATTAAAAACAAAAGTAACTTTTATTTTTATATTATCAAGTGATTTGATATAAAAAAGAGAAAAATAATCCTTGTTTTTAATCGTTCTATATTGTGCTATGATTGATAGTTAGGCCTATTCTGTGTGTAATGTATATAGAACAATGTAATTCTTGAATACGAAATAAAATAGGATAGGAGAATATTCAATTTGGTTAAAAGCGTTATATTGTTAATAACTAATTAGTAGCATGTTTTTTATTTTTATTTAAAAAAATTATTTTTGCCATCGGAAGATTTTAAATAAAAATAATAGACGATGACTAAAACACTTCTAATATTTAAAGAGGGAATAGCAAAATCGCAAAAAGTAAGAGAGAGACTTGTGAAAAATATTGATAGGCAAACTGATACCGAGATTACATTGAACTTATCGGATTTGGATTTTGATTTCAATAAAAAAGAGGTGAAAATTTCGCACTATATTAAAGATACAGAATATCCGGATGTTGTTCTTAAATTTAATGATTTTATATCATTAGTTCAGGGCTAATTAAATATTTCCGATACAAGGGACTTTAGGTCTTTGGTGTAAAAAATGCTTTAAAAAGACTTTCGTCCTTTCCTTTTTATATTTAAGAATTATGTTTAATCATATCAGATATGGTTAGGCATTTTTATTGTCATTCTCTATTAAGCCTTTGAAGGTTATTATCGTTAAAAATGATACTCTTATATCCAGGATTCTCTCAAAAAGTTGTAAAAGGTAAAATGATCTCTTATATTTGTATTATAAGAAGTAAAATACTATAAAAAACTGTTGTTTATCAAAGTGATTGGGTTTATTATAAATTATTTATAATAAAGCCGAGTCAGTTAAGATAGGAGCTTTTACATTTTCTAAGGATTTTAGATTATCTACTCTGAGATGATTCGTGAAGTAAAAATAGATTCATTTGATGATATCTGTTCATCATTTAGTATTTGGATTATCAAGTATTGTTCGCAGAACTATACTTTTCCATTGTATATGGTTTGGTATAGTGATCCAAATGTAGAAGGACGTCATTCCTTCATGCTTGATAAATCAGGATGTATTTTTGCTGTTACTGATTTAGTGAAGATAAAAGAGATTCTTCTGAGAAATGTAGATAAACTTCAACAACCAAACAATTTGATGAATTGGTTGGCATGCTTTGGAGATCTCTTGCCCGAATATGCTGAGTCTTATAATGTAGGACAAATAGAAAATAATATACGAGGGAATGATTTCTATGATGAGTCAATAACTCAATTAATAGGCTTTGTTAATTTATTTGGAGATTTTGTTTATCAGTCGAATGATAATCTTCTCTATGAAAGAGAACTTAATAATAAATATATAAGCATGGTATGTAAGTACTACGATCAATATATTCAATCATCAAATTATAAGATCAAAGAACAATATAATCAGAAGGATAAACCTCGGTTGGAGATAAACCATCTGGAGCTGCTGCACGCTTTTATCAAGATTAGGTATGTTATCGAAGAAAACATTTCAATTATATATTTGCAAAACATGACCCAATCCTTATAATGTCTGATCGGAAGATGAACCACTTTCTGAAATCCTGAAAATTTAAATTATAACATAAAAAGTATATTGTAAACTCTTGTTTTCATATCATTTATGTATTTGTGGAAGTTGCGGAATTCAGTTTCTTTTGAAATGTTTATGTTCTAAAAATAGATAAGGAAATATAGTTAATTAACAAAATAGATTGAACTTTATTCTACTAGTTATGGTTATATAACATGTAGTTTTGTAAAGTTTGTGTTAAGGCATGAGAAAGTCCTACGACGTGATGTTGTGGGCTTTTTTTATTAGTATACAAGCGATCTACAGGCATTAATAATATGCAATAATAGGGCATAATCGCTGACTATTTTTTATCTTTATCAACACGAACGAAGTCAATAATAAAAAAGGAAAGGGCGCTATTGGAAATGGAATTACGAACAGTAAATGTTATACGCTATATAACTCCTTTACGGGAAGGAGGTTCCTTGCCTGCATTGGCAGAAGGAGACGATGGATTCAAATATGTTGTCAAATTCAGAGGAGCCGGACATGGTACAAAAATGCTGGTTAGTGAATTGGTCGGTAGTCTCATTGCTCAAACGCTAGGCTTTCGTGTCCCTGAAATAGTATTTATCAATCTGGATGAGGCTTTTGGTCGTACCGAGGGTGACGAAGAGATACAAGACCTCTTGCAAGCTAGTCGTGGCTTAAATATGGGGCTGCATTTTTTGTCAGGGGCGTTAACTTTCGATCCCGTAGCAGTGCAGATTGATAGTAAAACAGCCTCTCAGATAGTATGGATGGATACCCTATTGACAAATGTAGACCGCACAACCAAAAATACGAATATGCTGATGTGGCATAAAGAGCTATGGCTTATCGATCATGGAGCGTCGCTTTATTTTCACCATTCGTGGGTAAATTGGGAGAAATATGCGCTAAGCCCATTTACTCAGGTTAAAGATCATGTATTGTTGCCTTATGCTTCAGAATTGGAGGAGGTTGATAAGGTCTTTAAAGAGATTCTTGTACCGGAGAAAATAGAAGAGATTGTCGCTTTGCTGCCGGACGATTGGTTGCATTGGGGAGAGGAAGGTGAAACTCCGGCGGATATACGTCAGGTATATGTAAACTTCCTGAAGGAGAGATTGACACATTCAGAAATATTTATAAAAGAAGCACAACATGCCAGGGAAACACTTCTATGAATATGCTGTTATTCGTGTTGTGCCAAGGGTAGAACGCGAAGAGTTTATCAATGTTGGGCTTATTATGTACTGCAAAAGGGCTAAATATATAAAGGCTCGTTATGTATTGGACGAGCAGAAGTTGTGTTTATTTTCGTCTGAGTTGGACTTAGAATCATTATATATCAATTTAGAAGTATTTGATAAAATATGCTCCGGAACGAAAGTGGGGGGCAAGATTGCATCTTACGAAATATCGGATCGGTATCGTTGGCTTACTGCCGTTCGTAGCACTTCTATACAAACATCTACTTCTCGTTCGGGATTCTCAGACGATTTGGATGACACTTTCGAGAGGTTATACAACGAATTAGTTCTGTGATTGATAAAAGGGTAAGTGCATTGTCTGAAAATAGATAAAATTATATAAAAGGGTTTTGTTTGGATATATTTGAGGATTGTATTATATTTATGATTAAGTAGTATACAGTACCAGAAAAATAAAGAAAAACCAATCCTTCTTGTTTACAAAAGAATAATATATTTATTCTGTAATATACCATTGTAACCTAAAATACGAATTCATAATACGATGAAAATATCTACATTGTCTATACTTTCAATGTCTCTTTTGATATACACTGTAATGTTGTTAGGCTGTAAAGGAAGTCAAGATAGCGAAAGAGTACAGTTGTTTATTCAATCTACAGATATCGGTGATTGTAAGCTCAAAGGTTCAATGTCTTATGATTCTCTGAAAGGTATTTATACACTAAAGGGAGCAGGAGCGAATATGTGGGGCGGACTAGATGCTTTTCATTTTGCCTGGCTTGAGAAAGAAGGAGACTTTGTTTTACGGGCAAATATTATGTTCGAAAGTGAAGGAGTAAATACGCATCGCAAGATTGGGATACAAGTTCGTGAGACGTTAGATGCCGATTCTCGCTATGCTGATATTGCTGTTCATGGAGACGGACTTACTTCATTGCAATACCGAATGGTTAAAGGTGGCGTTACAGAAGAGCTTGTTTCAGCCAATAGAGCTCCTAGTCAAATACAATTTGAGCGTAAAGGGAACCTCTTCAGTATGAAGATCGGAACAAGCTTAACTCCTCAAATAGCCGACAATGAGATAGAAATGCAACTGCCTGCTAAATGTTACATCGGGATATTTATTTGTTCGCATGAAGAAAATATTTTAGAAACAGCATACTTCTCAAATGTTGTACTAGAATAATACCTTTGCCCCGCTTATTCGTTTACAATATCGCTCAGAAATTCGCCTAACGGATGCATTATCTTATATATTTTAGCTGCGTATTCTGCAAAATCTTCACTCAATAATTGTTCCTTCGATATAGGTTTGCATACATAGAAGCGTTTGAGCTTTAGATATTCTGCTGCAGGATGGTTTTTGTCAAACCCATTTGGTACACGTTGGAGCGTATCCTCGTCACGATATAGATCTCCTATTTCTTGTTTAAAGCTTTTTTCGTTTAGTATATCATTGAATGTGTCAAAATCTTCATAGATACCACGTCTGATATTCTTTAGTTGGGTACTATCAAGCATGTAATATCCTAAAGATAGGAATAGCTCGTCGGGATCGATATGCATATAATAGCCCGATGCCTGGTCTGCTGTGCGAGCGCGAAATATAGCTCCAAAATGTGTTTTGTATGGTGATTTGTCTTGTGAAAAACGAACATCCCTATAGATGCGGAAAAGAGATTTCTTTGGATCGATATGCCCAATCTCAGGATCGAATGTTGCTATTTTTAATGCCATTTCGCCTATTAATGATTCAACATCCTTGCGGGCACGTTCGTACCACGATTTATTTTCAGCAAACCATTCCCGATTGTTATTCTTTTTTAATTCTAGAAGGAATTTTAGCGTATCTTCTTTTAGCATAATTTTATTCTTTTGAGATATAGACATGATATTCTATTGAAAACGATATTCTAAGTTTTATATCAGATATATCTTTAACTAGCTTTTTATCAGTATAAAGATATTCTAATTTTCAACAAGAGCTTCTTTTTTTAATTGTAAATTTTATATATTTGAAGAAATATACAACACAAACTGAACTAAAACACATACTTAAAATGAAAAAAATAGGAATATCATTTTTCTTCCTCTCCATGTTTTGTGCCCATAGTGCACTGTATAGCCAAAATAGTGTACAAGTAGAGATATATCCTCGTCAGCAAGTGATTCTTAGCTACGAAAAATTCGATATGAATGCTTTCCGAAGTCAAGTAGCGCAATCAGGTAGCCTTGATTATGTTTATACCGAGCCGGACGGTACTCTGAAACGTATATCAAACCTCCGCAAAGGATTGCCTATAGAGGTGTATGAAGTGCCGCCCTTGCCTGCTGTATATCGTATATTCAAAGAGTTTTATCCTAGTGGGAATTTAAAACGAAAAGGAATCTATTTGCCTCATCAGTTTCCTATCGGTAAATGGCTTGAATGTGACGAGCGGGGAAACTGTAGTGTCGTCAATTATGATCTATACAGAGGAGCTTTTGGTTATAACAGTCTGCTTAAAACTCTAGAAGATAAAGGCTACATAAATACTCTGGCAGGAAGCGATAACTGGTCTTTTATTGTGTGGTACAATGATAATTCCCAACAGTGGGGTGTTAAGCTGCAAAAAGGTTCTAAGTATAGAATGCTTCAGATTGATGCTAATTCCGGAGCTATACTCAGTGAGGTTGAGCATGAAGTGAAGTCGGCCAACACATCAGTTTATAGTGGTTATAATACTTTTGGAGATTATTAAAGCTAAGATTATAAAGAAATAAGGAAGATGTTTGAGTTTTCAAATACCTTCCTTTATTTTATTCCAAAACGATGTTTGTTCTTAACTATTGAAGTGATATAGAAATATAACAGTTTCTTCCAATGCACTTTTAGGAGAATCTTTTATCTCCAATACAACTTTTATCTCAGCTTTGGCAATACCCCTTAAGTTAACTAGTGAGTCTAATTTTACTCTTAGGCGAACTTCGTTACCTGCTACTACGGGTTGATTGAATTTTAGTTTTTCAATGCCATAGTTGATCAGCATTTTTATATTATTTACTTCTATGATCTGATCCCATAGATAAGGTAATATCGAAACCATCAGATAGCCATGTGCGATAGTACTTTTAAAAGGGCTCTCTACTTTAGCTCTTTCTACATCTACGTGAATCCATTGGTAGTCTAGTGTAGCTTCTGCGAACAGGTTGATACGTTCTTGTGTAATTTTAAGGTAATCAGAAACACCAAGTTCTTTACCTACATATTGTTCAAAGTCTTGATACGAATTAATGATAACTTTACTCATAAGAATGGTTTATTAACAAACAGTCTATAAAATTATTGATATTAACTGAGATCACCAAATAAATATGGCTTTGGATGAAAAACATGATAACATTTTACTGATATACTCCACCGCAGTAAATAATTTCATTTAGTTACAAAAATATTATTTTTATAAAGAGTGATATTAAAAAATAATAAGAATAAATATGTAGATTTGCATAACTATGCATTCTGTATAGTGTGTTGATCCGGGTTGTTTGTATCCAATAAACATTCTAGTATTAAATAAATATATATGCGGGTTTTTATTACAGGAGGTACAGGGTTAATCGGTACGGTATTAGTCAAAGCTTTATTAGTACAAAATCATAAGATCACAGTTTTGAGCAGAGATAAAGTCAAAGCAGAACAAAAACTGGGAGCAGGGATTGAATATTGTCAATCATTGGATGCATTAGATTCGTTGGATGGTTACGATGTGATCATAAATTTGGCGGGCGAATCTATTGCCGGTAAACGATGGACAGCAAAGCAAAAGGAACGCATGTGTGATAGCCGTTGGGATACAACCCGTCGTTTGACCGAACTGATCAAATTGAGCAACACACCTCCTTCTGTATTTATTTCAGGGTCTGCTGTTGGTTATTACGGACTTCAGGATGATGATACACTAAATGAAAATTCAGAACCGGGAGAAGGCTTTACTCATTTGCTATGCAAAAAATGGGAGGCTTTGGCAATGGCTGCAGACAACAGACATACGCGTGTTTGTATTCTACGAACTGGTATCGTTTTGTCTAAGGATGGGGGAATGTTGCCCAAGTTGGTTCTTCCTTTCAAGCTGGGGCTTGGTGCTGTATTAGCATCCGGAAGCCAGTATATATCATGGATCCATATTCAGGATATGGTCAACGGTATATTATTCCTGATAGACACACCCGAAGCAAGAGGAGCTTTCAATTTTACTTCACCTAATCCGATTACCAATAGGCGTTTTGCTAAAGTGCTTTCACGAACCTTATTCCGTCCATGCTTGTTTAAAATACCATCATTTGTGATAAAAATGATGATGGGTGAGAGTGCAACATTGCTTATAGATGGGCAACGTGCTATCCCTCAGCATTTATTGGATAAGCATTACCGTTTTGCCTTCGAACATATTGATGAGGCTTTGGCTGATATATTAGTCAAGAAAATATAACTCGTCAATTGACGGTAGGAGCCGAGTTGAGTACAATTGTCTGATTGATCGATAGTTCTTTTTATCTTTTATAATAATGCCCTTGAATAATGAAACTAACAAAGATTTTTCTGTTTACTATTCTCTTTTCCCTTGCTTTACCATTTTTTGCCCAAAAAGACAAGCCATTGCGACTTGGTGTAGTAGGTCTGTCTCATGGACATCTGTGGGAAGTGCTGTCACGTCTGGATAGAGGTGATTTTCAGGTTGTGGGAGTTGCCGAAAAAACCACGCAGCTATGGAATAATAAAATGCTGCGGGCTAAAGTTGACGAAAAGCTTTTCTTTCAGAATTTGGACGAAATGCTTGAAAAAACAAAGCCGGAAGCCGTAATAGTCTATGAGCCTATATATGACCACCTTCGTGTGGTAGAAGCGTGTGCCCCTAGAGGTGTTCATGTGATGGTAGAGAAGCCCCTAGCTACTACTGTACAGCAGGCTAAGCGAATGGCTGAACTAGCACAAAAATATCATATTATGGTTCTTACCAATTATGAAACTACATGGTATCCTGCCAATCATAAGGCATACGATATGATTCAGAAAGATGGTGCTGTTGGGAAGGTGTCTCGAATAAATGTATATGATGGACATTCCGGACCCGTAGAGATTGGATGTGGTCCTGAGTTTTTGGAATGGTTGACCGATCCTGTGAAAAATGGAGGAGGAGCTGTTATAGATTTTGGATGCTATGGTGCGAATCTGAGCACATGGCTTATGGGTGGGAAAAAGCCTGTGAGTGTGTCAGCCGTATTGCAGCATCAGAAGCCCGATGTGTATCCAAAAGTGGACGATGATGCTACCATAGTTCTCGAATATCCGGGGGTAACTACCATTATTATGGCTTCATGGAACTGGCCGTTTGGCAGAAAGGATATGCATATTTATGGAAATAAAGGAGCCCTATATCAGGATAATGCAAAGGATATGCGTTTCTTTTCAGGAAACAAAGAGACTAAAATGGTTGCAGATGCTTTGCCCGAACCTTATAATGATTCTTTCTATTACCTAAAAGCTGCTGTGCGAGGAGATATCAAAGTAAAATCAACAGACTTGTCTTCTTTAGAAAATAACCTGATTGTTGTTGAAATACTGGAGGCAGCTATAAAGAGTAATGCTACGGGTAAGGCTGTTAAACTTCAGTAAATACGAATTAAATATCATCTGACCTGTTTGAGCTAGTGGCTTGAGCTTGATAGGTTTTATTAAAATAGAGAGGGACAGATATCAATTAAGTATCTGTCCCTTTAATCATTCTATATTTCTTATTCGGCTTTTCTTATTCTTATCTGAATTGCATTTTCTATAGGCGTTTCGCTGACGAAAATTAGATAACCACCACCTCCGGCTCCACTTAACTTCCAGCCTAAAGCAGATGATTTATATTTGTTTAAAACTTCAAGAATATCGTCCGATACCATGTGCGGATACATCACGATTTGAGCTTCGAAGCTTTCTCTGATGGCTTCACCTAGTTTTTTTATATCTTTTTCTTTTAGTGACTTCCATGCATTATCAGCGGCATCGCTTAATCTTTTTGCATTTTCAAGTGTAATATTTGTGTTTGATAGGACATCATAGTCTTGGTGGCGTGGATATAATGGTACAAGCCACAAATGTTTTTCTAGCCACAACAATATCTCATCATCCAATACCTTCTCTATATGCGATGGCCAGAAATCCCCCTCATAATATAGTTTGTTTAGCCCGGGCAGAACGATTCCCAATGAATCCTGCGAGCCGCTCACATATTTTGTTCCCGGAGGATTCTCGAAGCAGAACAACGTTTTAGCGAGTTTTTCTTTATCTCCCGTCGGAATATCTACTTGCCATAGTTCTATGGCTTTTTTGCGTGAGCTGGTTGACATACCACTCCTGTCGTTGAAGTCATAGTCGGGCTCAATAGATATTGTTAGTACAGCTCCCGGATATAAACTGCTAACATTTGGTTGGTCTAACCAGCCCCCAGCTAAATCTATCCGATAGGGAATTCTACATTCTTCACGTAAAGCCGTTGTGGATCGGGTTGGTAGTCCGGCATGAGGAATTCTTTTACTTACGATGTATTCTATATGAAGTTCTTTGCATAGCTGTTCTTTTAAAGCACTGTGTCCGTCACTATTAACAAAGAAAATATCGGGTTTCAGCTCCTTCAGATCATCAATAAAGTCTAATATGCCACTTCCTTTATTGATCCAGGCATCTTTTACAAACCGGAGGGACTTTATCATATATAGGCGTTCCTGCTCACTGTTTATGGTTTTTCGGGCTTTTAGTTCATTTACTGTTTTGTCGGAACCTATCCCCACATATAAATCTCCGTAACCGGCAGCTTCTTCAAAAAATGCAACATGGCCGCTATGGAGCATATCATAGCATCCACTTACAAAAACCTTTTTCATATTTTATATTTTCATGTTTGAATTATAGTATGTAAATATAGATCTTTTTCACCAATTGTTAACTTTTCCTCCTCTCATTGCTGCTTCTAGGATAGGTGACTATGTTTTTTTAACAAATTTCATCAATAAAGTTTGTTTCGTTAGTATAATACATTAAATTTGCAGAAGACAAACTGATATTAGCTGTTAAGGACCTTATATAGAACTTGATTTTTCTCTTATAAAAACTAAAAATATGTTTTGTATTTAGTCTCTTTTGCAATATTAGTTGTTTTATATAGGCTTTTTTATACTCATTATATACTTGCAGCATTATTCTTTAATATAAAATTAACGTATGATGTTTGTTTCGAAAAAAGCCAAGAGATTGAGAAAAGAGCTGTAAAGCTTTAATATATAATTATGTTTTGCCGGACGTTAGTGTAAAAACAAGAGAATCTTTCTCTGTTTTTACTCAGCTGTTGTTTTATAAAATATTTTTCAAAGGTTGTATCTTTTAAACATTATGGCTTGTATAGTTGTTTTTAGGGTATGCGTTTGTTTATATTTTCTTTTTTAGAGGTAGAACATAAACACCGAAGATATGGGATTATTTGATTTTCTGCGAAAAAAGAAAGAGATAGCACAAATAACGGATAATGATCGACAGCAATTTACTGATGACATGTCTGCAAATGCAAACCTATTAGTCAAACAGTTTAAAGATGATGCTAAGCTTGATTTTACAATCGAAAGCTTACGTGAAGTTGACCTGATAATAAAGGATAGTATTGGCTTCTATAAAAAAGCTGACCCAGAGACTAAAAGGAAGATGATAATAAAAATTGGAGCCTACGTATTTGAAGTGGCAAGAAAAAAGTTTGGAGGACAATACTATTGGTATAATCGTTTAGATCAACCTATATTAGTTACAGGTCAACCCGAATTTGAAATGTCATTCTTAGCGTATGAGAAAGTCAGGGGATGTTTCGAAAATGGAAAACCGAATGAAATTTCGCCCGTTTTTGAAGATTATGCGGTAGGGATAGCAAATAAATCTACCCTGATGATTGTATAGGAAGTCCGATTCCTTAAAATTTAACTATTAACTCACATTTTATAATAACTCATGAAAAGATATTCACCATATATAAAAAAGTATATCAGGGAGATAACTGAAGCCGGATATACTGTCAACGATAGTGGGAGTCATATATCTAAATGCGTTGGTTGCTACGAAATATTAATTACAGATCTCACTGTTAAAAGCTTATTTACAAAGATAAAAAAGGTTCTTGTTTGGATAAAGAATAAAGAAACAAGGGTCATAGAGATAGAGAAGCTATATAAGCATGAGCTTCTGCCACTTCCTTTCCATAAGATAGATAGTTTCGTTGAAAGTACTATCGCTGATTTTGGAGTAGAAAATACCGATACTCCGGTGGTGAAAGAGCAGAAAGTGGTTCGCGATTTGGATTTGAAAATTCCTATCCCTAAGGTTAATGTTAGGGAAGTTCCTGTTCGAGATATAAGAGTTTGAAAATAAATTATAAACATCCTAATTTAGGATGTTTTTTTATTTGTAAGGACCTTATATTTCCTTCTATATATTCTAATCAATATTCTCTCTTTATACTTAAATTTACACCCGAAAAATAATAAAAAAATAAAATGAAGTATAGTTTTGCTAATGATTACTCTGAGGGTTGCCATCCTTCTGTTTTAGAAGCTCTCGTGGAAAGTAATCTCGTACAACAATCGGGATATGGAGATGATGAATATACGCAGCGTGCAGCTAAGATGATTGCGGAATTAACACACAAACCGAATGTGGGGGTGCATCTGATAGCTGGTGGAACTTTGGCTAACCTAGTCGTTTTATCTTCTATTCTGCGTCCTTTTGAATCAGTTGTGGCTGCTACAACCGGGCATATTTACGTAAATGAAACAGGAGCAATAGAGGCAACCGGGCATAAAGTAGAAGCAGCACCAACTGCCGACGGAAAGTTGCGTCCGCAGGATATCAAACCCTTCTTGAATAAGCTTCGTGGACATCATGTTGTTCGTACAAGAGCCGTTTATATATCTAATTCTACCGAATTGGGAACTATATATACAAAGCAAGAGTTATCTGACCTTTATTCTTTCTGCAAAGAAAACGATTTGATTTTGTTTATGGACGGAGCTCGTTTGCCTATGGCTTTGGCTGCTGAATCTAACGATATGACTTTAGTCGATATTGCAGCTTTTACTGATGTGTTTTATATTGGTGGTACAAAATGTGGAGCACTGTTAGGAGAGGCGGTTGTTATAACAACCCCAGAGTTAGACAAAGATTTCAAATTTCACCTCAAGCAGCGAGGCGCTCTTACTGCAAAGGGTAGGGTGATGGGGGTGCAATTTGATCAACTGCTCCGGAATAACCTGATCTTTGACTTGGCAGCGCATGCAAACAGAATGGCTGTGAAAATGGCTTTTGCATTCAAATCCTTAGGCTATACTATGCTGATAGACTCTGATACCAACCAAATATTCCCAATATTAACGAATGAAGTGATAAGTCGTCTGCAAAAAGACTATTCTTTTCTTACATGGAGTGTTGTTGATGATAATCATTCGGCAATGAGATTTATTACATCTTGGGCTACTCCGGAGATTATAATAGATGAGTTTATCGAAGATCTGAAGAAGTTATAAATGACGATTTCTAATATTTAAATTCATACTGGTATGTTGAAGTGTTTCCGCACTTATCTGTTGCTGTGAATACTAATTTCTGTATTTGTCCTTTTTTTAGTCGCGAGGGATCGAGCTTATAAGAATAGATCGGAGATTTCACATCGTTTTCGAACAATACGAATGCGCCGTTGATTGTGCCTTTGTATGAAGCTATCCCGCTGAGGTTGTCCGATAATTTGATTCTTATAGCAGCATGTCTTGCCCATCTTTCGGGTTGGATAGCATTGATTGTAGGGGCTTTAGTGTCGGCATTAATGGTGTATGTGTTTCCAAGCTCTCTTATTCGTCCAATGATTCTTCCATCTTTGTATGTTCCCCCTATCCAGACTTCGTTATTCCCCTTGAGGCGTACAATGCCATATTGAGATTTATTGGATAAGGTGTCTTTCTTTAATTTTATTGTAATATTGCAATAATTATGTAAAGGAACATGTGTGTCATTGACTTTGTATAAGTCAGCAAGATGTTTCGCTGATGGAATTTTTTTTAGCATAAAGCACAGGTCATTATAGAGATATTCTTTGGGAATGCTGATGCTGAATGATTCTGTTGAATAGCTATTCTCCTCGTTCCATGTCATTCGTTGTGTGCAATTTCTTTTCTGAGGGATCGTTTGCTCTCTTCCTTTTACGCTGAACGAATAGTTTGTTTGATTTCCATACATATCTTCAAGTTCGTAGCGAAGATTGTATACTCGCTCTTCTTTTATATCAATATAACCATTGTTTACCGATTTATAAAAAGGGAGTTTATTACCCGGTTCAATGTAAGATTTTTGATAGAAAATTCTCCTCCGGCTCCAAAAATCGAAGTCTGTCATACTATTAATCATCCGGGTTTGTTTGAAATCCACATGAGATAGATTAGAAGAAAATATTTCTTTGTCGTCACAAAACAGCCTGACCTTTTTTACGCCATATATATTTGAAGTACCATTCATTCTGTCATTCGCATAAACTCCAAATCCAATCTTCCCCCATACTTCTGCTGTGTCTTTTAATGTGGCGTAAGCTCCATTTTTTAGCATGGAAATATTTCTGTGGTAAGGGTGGCGGCTAAAATCTACTGCCCCTCTTTCATTTATAGGATATATCGCTATTCCTTTTATTTGAGGTGCTTGTGTGTCTGTTATAGCATCTTTGTAATACTCCAAAGGGTCGATAGCTATTTGATTCGTAGTGTTTCTTATTTCAAAGTGTACGTGTGGGCCTCCTGAAGATCCCGTATTTCCACTATAAGCAACAAATTCACCTTTTTTTACCGGCATTTCTTCTTTTCCTAATGCGATGTCTATGTGGAAGCTTTCACGCTCATACTGTTTGTCTTTTATATATTTTGCTATCTTGGGTGCAAACTTATTGAGGTGTCCGTATACACTTGTTTGTCCGGTGGAAGGGTAGTCTATATAGAGTGCAAGTCCATAGCCCGATGCCGAAACAGAGATACGGGATACATATCCGTCTTCCATAGCATACACAGGCTTGTTTACCACTCTTTCGGTTTTAAGATCGATGCCGGAATGAAAATGGTTTGGTCTGAGTTCTCCGAAATTGGCACTGAGAATGAGTGGTATATCAAGCGGAGACCTGTAGGCATTCTGCGCTACAGAGCTAAATGCATATATAAGGGATAAAAATATTAAAATTTTCTTCATGTGTTTTGTATAAATTCATTACAAAAATAGGAGAATATGGAGACCTTCACAAGTTTTTATTTGTTAATGGATATTCTTCTCTATTTATTGGCTAAATAATATTGTTGACTATCAGGAGTCTATCGTTTTGTGTGAAATATTTTAGAAAAAAATAGCTGCAAATATTTGCACATAACCAAAAATGCCTTACCTTTGCATCCGCAATCAAGGGAGAATGATACTGCAAAACAGAGAAGCTCCACAAGATGGCCCATTCGTCTATCGGTTAGGACGCAAGATTTTCATTCTTGAAAGAGGGGTTCGACTCCCCTATGGGCTACTTAATAAGAAATAAAATAACAATATAAGGATTAGTCGATATGGCAAATCATAAATCAGCAGAAAAAAGAATCAGACAAGCAGAAACAAGACGCTTGAGAAACAGATATGTAGCTAGAACAACTCGTAATGCAGTTCGTAAATTCCGTTTACTGACTGATAAAGAAGAGGCTCAAAAGCAATATCCTTCAGTTTGCTCTATGCTTGACAGATTAGCAAAGAAGAATGTAATTCACAAGAATAAAGCAGGAAACTTGAAGTCAAAATTAGCTGCTCACGTTCATTCTCTGTAAATAATACTAATATTCTATTATAGATAGAGGCTAGGCTTTTAATAAGTTTAGCCTTTATTAATTTATAAAAACTTCTATATGTTGGATATAGAAGTTTTTCTTGTTAGTGACATAATGTCTTGTTTTGTATTTTTTGTTTGTTTTGTGTCTATGTTTTGATTATTAATATTTTAATTTGTTTTCGTTTGGTTTTTATATTTGTTTTTGTGACATAATTGCAGTTTGGTCTGCTTTTTGCATTTGTATTTACAGATAAAATTAGATTCTGTAATAACAGATAAAGATTAATTAAATTAAGGAGGATACAGCAATGAAAAATCAATTAATTAGAAAATTTGACAGAAGTGGTAGCTTTTTCCCTACATTCTTTAGCAATTATTTGAATGATGATTTATTCAGCTTTGTTGAAGGAAATCTTCCGGCAACAAATATTACTGAAAATGACAAATCATTCAATATTGAATTGTCTATACCCGGATTTAAGAAAGAGGATGTAAGAATAGAGATAGAAAAGGGTGTTCTTAAAATTTCGGCTCAGAGTGAAACGCAGAGTGAAGAAAAGGATGAAAACGAAAAAGTTTTACGTCAAGAGTTCAGAGCCTCTTCATTCTCACGTAGTTTTGCAATCCCTGAGAACGTTGATGCAGAAAGCATTGAAGCTTCACAAAAAGACGGAGTATTGCAAATCACTTTACCGAAGTTAAATAAGGCATTAGAGGATAAGGTAAAAAAGATTGAAATTAAATAACTTTGTTTTATCGATGGGTTTTTAATGAAAGAGGTTGCCAAACTTGGCAACCTCTTTCTGTTTTATCTTGTGATTTCTTTACTTCTTCAACTTTTCTTTTAATATACCCGGTATTTCCGACGGCTCTTTCGCTACTTGGACGCCCGCAGCCTCTAATGCTGCAATTTTTTCGGCAGCAGTACCCGATCCGCTCGATATAATAGCTCCCGCATGTCCCATTTGTTTTCCCGGAGGAGCCGATTGTCCGGCAATAAAGCCAACTACAGGTTTTGTTACATGTTTCTTTATATACTCCGCGGCTTGTTCTTCTGCGTTCCCGCCAATTTCTCCAATCATAACAATGGCATCTGTATCGGGATCGTTTTGAAGCATCTCCAGTAATTCACGGAAGTATAATCCTACAACAGGGTCTCCTCCCATTCCTATTGCTGAAGATTGCCCCATACTGTTTGCTGTTAAGTGATATACAACTTCGTAGGTTAGAGTCCCGCTGCGGCTGATAACTCCGATATTTCCTTTCTTGAATATTTGTCCGGGTAATATTCCCACCAAGCTTTTTTCGGGAGACATTAATCCGGGGCAATTAGGGCCAATAAGTATAGCTCCCTTCATTTGCACAAAGCGGTGCGCTTTCACTACATCTAATGTAGGAACACCTTCCGATATGCAAATAATCAGTTCTATACCTGCATCTGCTGCCTCCATAATAGCATCTGCTGCGAAGCGTGCCGGAACGAATATAATAGATGTGTTTGCTTGTGTTGCTTTTACAGCATCAGCGACAGTGTTAAATACAGGAACGCCAAGAATATCAGTTCCTCCTTTTCCCGGAGTAGTTCCTCCTACAACTTTAGTCCCGTATTCTAACATTTTTTTTGTATGGAAGCTACCGTCTCTACCGGTAATTCCTTGTACTATCAATCGTGTTGATTCATTTATAAGTATACTCATAGTTTTCTTTTTTAGCTTTGATCATTACTTAATATCAGCAATAAGCTTATTCTTTGGAGGCTGCCACTGCCATTCGGGTGGCTTCGCTCATTGTTTCTGCAACCTTAAATCGAGTTCCGAGCAACATCTCTCTTCCCTCTTTCTCATTTGTGCCTGTAAGGCGCACAATAACAGGAATATCAGTTTTTAGTTGCTCAAAGGCAGAAAGTAACCCCGACGCAACATCGTCACAGCGAGTTATACCGCCAAATATATTAATCAACACAACTTTTACTTTCGGATCTTTTAGTAACAGAGTCATGGCATCTATTACTTTGTTGGGGTTGGAGCTTCCTCCAATATCAAGAAAGTTTGCAGGGGCACCGCCATATAGTTTTATCATATCCATTGTAGCCATAGCTAGTCCGGCACCGTTTACCATGCAGCCAATTTCACCATCGAGTCGAACAAAGCTGAATCCTTTCTCTTTCGCCGCTGTTTCTACTTTTTCGTCTTCCGTAGGCTCAAAAAGGCTCAGTATTTCTGGCTGACGATATAAGGCGTTATCGTCGAATGTCATTTTTGCATCCACAGCCAGTAGTTTTCCGTCTTTGGTGGTAACCAGCGGATTAATTTCAGCCAATGATGCATCTTTATCTATGAATAATTTATATAGCTTCTGTAGTATAGAAGCCAATTGATTTACTTGATTTAGGTCTTGAAACAAGACAAAGGCAAATTTGCGGGCGAGATAGTCAGGTAACCCAATTAACGGGTCTATGGCAAATTTATAAATTTTCTCAGGAGTCTTTTCTGCTACTTCTTCAATATCTACTCCACCTTCGGCACACATCATTAGTATGACTGACTTTGTATTCCGGTCTATTATAAAACTCATATAATATTCCGACGCTATGTCTACGGCTTCAGTTACTATGACTTTCGTAACGGGGTAGCCTTTGATGGTTAGTCCAAGAATATTCTTTGCGTGATCTTTGGCTTCTTCTTTGCTTTTTGCGAGTTTTACTCCTCCGGCTTTGCCGCGACCTCCGGTTAGTACTTGTGCTTTTATTACTACGCATTCCGTGTCCAACTCTTCGTATGCAACTGCAGCCTCTCCAGGCTCATAGCATAGTATTTGTTCTTTAACAGGGATACCGTAAGATGAGAATAATTCTTTAGCTTGGTATTCGTGTATCTTCATTGGTATAATTTTTTAGTGGTCACTACTACAAACTACAAAATCTAAAATTAGCAGGAAGTTTTGATAAATGGTATATATTTTTTACTTTTTATAGGGATATGAACTATAGATAATATTTATAAGTGTTTGTTTTTCTACATTTAAGAGACATATCTCTGCTTTTACTGAAGAATAATTGTAATAATAAAACAAGGACACATTCTCTTATACAAAATATGTCCTTGTTATATATATTGATATTAATTCAATATATGAATAAATCGTTTTTAGTCATAATCTTTCAGTAATTCCTGTAATCTTTTTCTCGCAAAAAAGATACGACTTTTTATTGTGCCTAATGGAAGATTCATCTTTTTAGCTATTTCTTCATATTTATATCCGGATAGATGCATTGTAAAAGGAATCCGATGTTCTTCATTAAATGTATTCAATACCTTATATATTTCTAAGTATGAATAAGCATCTTCAGGAGAATCCGATGCTGAATTCTGGGCAAGATTTATCCAATATAAATTCTCAGTCTGATCAACTATGGTTTGGTTACGAACGGTCTGGCGGTAATTATTCACAAAGATGTTGTGCATAATGGTAAAAACCCATCCTTTGAAGTTGATATTGTCGTAATATTTATCAAAGTTGCTTAATACTTTAAGGGTTGCTTCCTGCGTAAGGTCCTTCGCATCTTCTTTATCCGACGTTAATCTAAAAGCAAAACTTAGCATGTTGCTTTGTAGACTTATCAAACTCTTTTCTAATGCTTGTTTTTTAGCTTCCATAATCTTAATCTTTTAATTATGAGGAGCTATTATCGTGCGTAAGTAATAATTTTGTGGTTGGTATAACAAAGATATAAATATTATTGAAACAATTGCACTTGCAACTAATTTTATTCGGCTAATTTGTTGTAGATTGTTTCGATTGTCTTTTATATTGTTTATTATTAGTTGTTTATGTCTAATTCTGGGTGCGTCTATCGTATATAGATTTATTCTATTTCGTTGGTGTGGATTAACTTTTGATAAGCGTACAATATTTCTTCTATTTTTGAATAATAATAGATAGATATATTGTTAATTAATTAGAAATCATGAACTTTTTCATTCTGCGTATCGTTATAAGAATGTGTAGTTTGTAAAGTTTGTGTTAAGGTACAGGAAGTCTGCGATGTGATTTTGCGGGCTTCTTTTTTTCCGTTTCCTTCGTTAAAGGAAGTCGATAATATCCTTGCTATTCATACTCTCAATCCCCCATCTGGCAGCAGCTTTATCTCCGGCAAGTCCATGTACGTATACTCCCAGTATTGCAGCATGAGCACTACTGTATCCTCTTGCCAATAATCCTGTAATATAACCTGTGAGAACGTCACCACTACCACCTTTGGCCATGCCGCTGTTTCCTGTAGAGTTGAAATAGCAGTTGCCATCGGGTAAGCATATCATCGTGTGTGCTCCTTTCACGATAATGATCGATTTTATGTCAGCTGCATAGCGTTTCACTAGGTTTATCTTTTCTTCCTCGTTGTGCCATTCTCCAACCAAACGCTTGAGCTCTCCCGGGTGAGGTGTAAGAATAATGTTTTCCGGGATTCGCTGCTTTATATGGTAATTGTCTGCTAATATATTCAGTGCATCAGCATCTATGACAAAGGGTTGTTTGTATGAGGCGGCCAGTAGTTCTTTGAATGCCTCACCTGTCTGGTGTTCCTGTCCAAGTCCGCAGCCGATACCTATTGCCGAATATTTAGATAAATCTTTGGGTACAGAAGAGAAGTAATCTTCATCATCGAGGCTCATCATTGCCGAAGGGTAGTTTGCCTGTATTGCAAAGCGCTCGTTATAAGGTATGTGTGTGGTCACCAGTCCGCATCCCGAACGTAGAGCCGCACCTGTAGCTAAGGTGGCCGCACCAGCCATTCCTTTCGATCCGCAAATAAGCAATGCATGACCATAAGTGCCTTTGTGGCTGAATTTTTCTCGTTTGAGTCGTATGCTTTGTATATAGTCCAGTGTAATATAGTGGTATAGCGATGGGGTGTGCTCAATATATTCTCTGTTAAGCCCAATTGGAAGGGTAATTATTTCTCCGCAATACTCTCCGGCTTCAGGCAAAAGCATAGCAAGTTTGGGAAACTCTAAGGTAAGGGTAATATCCGCTTTTATAACCGTCTGATCCGTATTACCGAATTCACTCATCATACCCGATGGAAGATCGATAGAAATAACCTCATTGGATAATGAGTTAACTTTTTTGATAATAGATAATAAAGGCTCTTTCAAAGTACCTTTTACACCTGTTCCTAAAAGCGAATCTATAAGGATATGTTTATTGGAAATTCGTTTTATATCTGTAACCCTTTCAATATAAGAAGGGAGTCGTTCTAAGTTGACCGCACATTCACTCGTCAGTTGCTCTTTCTCGAACGGAAGATATACCGAACAGTCATATCCTGCATGAAACAAAATGCGGGCAACAGCTAGTCCATCGCCGCCGTTATTTCCTTTTCCTATGAGGAATAAGAGGGGAGAGGCTTTACTTATATTGTTGCATATCCATTCAGCAATAGTATTAGAAGCTCTTTCCATCAGGTCGATAGAACTTATCGGTTCATGTTCGATTGTATATCTATCCGCTTCTTTTATCTGAGTGCCTGTTAATATTTTCATGATCGTTCCGTTTAATAATAAACTATTTTATCATCTTCCGAGCCTGTATATTTTTTCAATAAGGCCTGCATATATTCAGCAGCCTCTTTTAAACCATTCGTTCCGCTATATCCGTTTATCAAAGCCAAGAAATTAGTTGTTTCTTCGCTTAGTTTTGTTCTTTCGTGGTCGCTTGTTGGTGTGCCGATGCCACCCAAAGAGTCACGATATACAGGTAAACCTTCTATATTTAAGATGCCTTTTCCGATGCCTTCGTAAGGTTCGTTTTCTTTGCCTATACCCAATGTTAAGCTGTTTCCTTGTATTTTATCTGCATCGAATCCTCCTATCGAATAACCGGTCTTTATCGAAACAAGGTTGATGAGGTCAACCAATGTATCGATCTGGTATAATGGTAAATCACGCAAGATACGACGGCATAAGGCTTCCGCAGACGGGCGATAGCGATTGGGGTCTTTTCCAAACTTCTTATATGCCTCTCGGGTGGCTGCGATAGCCGGATTTTTTTTTATATCTTCTATCTCGTGATTTGCTTTATATTCTTCCGATAATATGTTGATCTCATCCCACAACTCCTTATTGTGTGGAGTGTTTTTTACCTTCGCAAAAATAGCAGCTCCGTGAAAGTCGGGCCAAAGGTTCTTAATCTCTTCCGATATGTTTATTCTTACCATGATACAAAGTTATTTTAGAGAAAAAGGTGACAAAAGTAACAAAAGTAACAGGCGTTTGTATGTTTCTGATCTGTCACCTTTTTCGTTCCACGTATATATAATAGATAAATTGATACACTCAAAGATACACTTTTTCACAGATAAAAGTTCTACCTTTACGACTCGTAAATTATAGTTCATTTTTCATGTCTCATTCTCAAAAAGCCTCAAAGCAGCTTCGTCCTGTCATGTTTGCAGGAACGGGCAGCGATGTGGGAAAAAGTATAATAACTGCGGCGTTCTGCCGTATCTTTCTACAGGATGGTTATCGTCCTGCACCTTTCAAAGCACAAAATATGGCGTTAAACTCCTATGCTACACCCGAAGGGCTGGAGATAGGGCGTGCACAGGCTGTACAGGCCGAAGCTGCGGGCGTACCTTGCCATACGGATATGAATCCTTTGCTGTTGAAGCCAACGACTGACAAGGTTTGTCAAGTTGTGCTTAATGGAAAGCCGGTGGGTAATCAACATGCTTATGAGTACTTTAGAGTGGAAGGTAGAGAGCAACTCCGCAAAGAAGTAAATGATGCATTCGATCGTTTAGCACAGCGATACAATCCTGTGGTGATGGAAGGTGCAGGCAGTATTTCGGAGATAAATCTGCGGGCTGTCGATTTGGTAAATATGCCGATGGCTATACATGCTAAAGCCGATGTAATATTGGTGGCGGATATAGATCGGGGTGGTGTTTTCGCTTCTGTTTATGGTTCTATTATGTTGCTGACAGAAGAAGAAAGAAAATATGTAAAAGGTATCCTTATCAATAAGTTCAGGGGGGATATCCGCTTGTTCGAATCGGGTGTTAAGATGATAGAAGACCTTTGCCAAATACCGGTAATAGGCGTTGTGCCATACTATAAGGATATTTATATAGAAGAGGAAGACTCGGTGATGCTGCAAACAAAGAATCTTCAGTCCACACATGGTAAGGTGAATGTTGCAGTCGTATTACTAAGGCACTTGTCTAACTTTACCGACTTTAATGTGTTGGAGCGCGACCCACGTGTACATCTCTATTACACAAATAATACAGATGAAATAGAAAAAGCGGACATCGTACTCATACCCGGCAGCAAGAGTACTCTTTCCGACTTATACGAGATTCGTCGCAACGGTGTAGCCCAAAGTATTGTAAAAGCCCATAAAAACGGAGCGACAGTAGTCGGTATCTGTGGCGGCTATCAGATAATGGGGCAGGAGGTTTGCGATCCCAATCACGTGGAAAGTAATATCGAACGCTTACCCGGGCTTGGACTACTACCCGTAACAACACAAATGGAAGGCGAAAAAGTAACCCGTCAGGTGAAGTTCTCTTTCATGAATACCCAATCTGTATGTGAAGGCTATGAAATACACATGGGAGCAACGACTCCGATGGAGAATGCAAAACAAGCTTCTTTAAATAGGCTGGAAGATGGCAGAGAAGACGGATGTTTTGTGAATGAGAAATGTTTTGGCACATATATACATGGTATTTTGGACAATGGGATAGTTATAGATTATCTTTTATCTCCTTATGCCGATAAATTATCCGATACGACTTTCGACTTCAAGGCTTTCAAGGAAGAACAATACAATAAGTTGGCAGACCATGTTCGTAAGTATGTGGATATGGATTTGGTTTATAAAATAATGACAGACAACAACGGCTTATCATGATCAACGGGCACGGAGACGATATATATAACTACGGTAAGAAGATCGTAAGTAATTTCAGTTCTAATATATATACCCGGCAAGACTTGTCTGTATTGGATGACTATTTGTGTTCTTGTATAGCGTCGATACACTCGTATCCCGAGCCGGATGCAATCTCTCTTTCGAGACTGATAGCAGACCGGAATCAAGTAGCTACAAATAATATCTGCATAACAAATGGTGCTACCGAAGCCATTTATATGATAGCTCAGGCTTTTAGAGGAAAGCATTCTGCTGTTATTCAGCCTACCTTTAGCGAATATGGTGATGCCTGTTTGGTAAATGACCATATTGTCAGTATGGTAAAATCTATAGATGATATACCAAAACAAGCAGATATCGTTTGGCTTTGTAACCCCAACAATCCGACAGGAACGGTGACAGATAAAGAGAGATTGAAAGAATATATAATATCTCATCCTGAGAAATATATTGTTATAGATCAGTCTTATGAATATTTTACAACCAAATCACTTTTTGCTGTATCGGAAGCAATGCAATACAAGAATGTGATATTGTTACATTCAATGACAAAGCGTTATGCTATTCCCGGACTTAGATTAGGATATATAACAGCCTGCTCAGAAACAGTGGCGTTGATTTCTAGATATTGTATGCCGTGGTCGGTTAACGGATTGGCGATAGAGGCGGGTAAATTCCTATTGGAGAATGGAGCTGAGATAATAAAGATTGAAGAATATATCGCAGAAGCAAAACGGTTTCATAAGATATTATCACAAATAGAAAGATTAGAGGTGTATGATACTGATACACATTTTTTCTTATGTCGGCTGACGGATAAAACAGCTTCGGAGCTAAAAGAATATTTGATTCAGAAACATGGCATACTAATCCGTGATGCTTCTAATTTTCATGGTTTGAATGAACATTATTTTCGTGTTGCAACACAGTTGCCCAAAGAAAACGATGCGTTTGTAAAAGCAATTAAAGAATGGATATAAAACTCTTGTATACTCTTTTGCCTTTGCTGATAGGCTGGACTGCCGACAAATTGTTTGGCGACCCCCGCTGGTTGCCCCATCCTGTTGTGGCTATGGGTAAAGTTATAGCATGGGGCGAAAAGCGACTCAACAAAGGAAATAAACGAATGATGAAAGGAGCTTTATTCTCTATTATTCTGATATTATCGAGCTTCCTTATTATTTTCTTTATTATTAAAGGATTGGATTACCTGAGTCCATATTTATCTATACTTTTTTCCTCTGTCGTGGTTTTCTTTTGCCTTGCAGGTAAGACTTTGATAGATGAGGTCAGAAATGTTTTTGTGGCTGTCGACTCTTCGGTCGAAGAAGGACGAAAACAGGTTGCCCGTATCGTAGGACGTGATACTTCTGCTCTGTCGCCTCAGCAGATACGTACGGCTGCGTTAGAAACATTATCCGAAAATCTTAGTGACGGAGTTATCGCTCCATTATTTTGGTTTATACTTCTGGGTGTACCCGGCATGTTTGCCTATAAGATGATCAATACGCTAGACTCTATGATTGGATATAAGAGCGATCGGTATAAGCAATTTGGGTGTTGGGCTGCACGGATAGATGATGTTGCAAATTATATTCCTGCACGTCTAACATCTTTACTGATGATAGTCGTAAGTGGAAAAATCTCATTACTATCTTTTGTCCGAAAGTTTGGCTCTCAGCATGCAAGTCCCAACTCCGGCTATCCTGAGGCTGCTTTAGCCGGTATTCTTAATTGTCGCTTTGGTGGATCGAATGTCTATTTCGGACAACGGGTCGAAAAGCCTTATATCGGATATAATGATAAAGAACTGACTTCAGCAGACCTTAAAGTTGCTGTTCGGGTCAATACCCGTACGGAAATATTGATGGTCTTTGCCGTATGTGTCGATCTGTTTTTGCTGTTGTATTTTTAAATAATTACCCTTTCATCTAAAATATGTTGTTTAGCATAGTGATATTATTTATCTGCTTGTAATCAATTGTTTATATTTTACTCCCTAAATATGTGTGCGCACACATGTTGTTTGCTAATCTTAAAAGATTAATTTTGCAATCAAGTAATGTGTATACAGACATACAGTTTCTATCGAAATATGAATATACGAATTATAGATATAGCCCGCATGGCTGGTGTTTCCACCGGCACGGTCGACAGGGTACTGCACAATAGGGGAAGAGTATCAGAAGAGAAAAGAGCCAAAGTAGAAAAGGTTCTGAAAGAAATAAACTACGAACCGAATATGGTCGCCCGTTTTCTGGCATCAAAGAAGAGTTACAGGTTTGCTATTCTTGCACCAACTTATTCTTCCGGCGATTATTGGCAGTTGGTTTGTGAAGGCATCGATAAAGCTACAGATGAATTAAAGAAATTCAATATAAGCACAGAGTACTTCCTTTTCAATCAATATGACCGCTTTTCCTTTATCAATGCCGTTAATTCTTTTAAAGAGAAAGAGTTTGATGGCGTGTTAATTGCTACTCTGTTTGGTGATTATGTTATCAAGTTGTCAAAAGAACTGGATGCTAAAGGCACGCCATACATTTATATAGATTCGGGTATATCGGGGCAAAAAGACCTTTCTTACTTTGGTGGCGACTCATTCGGTACAGGTGTTATTGCCGCTAAGCTTTTATTGAACGAGGTAGGGACGGTCGCTGATATTATAATAGCCCATATACGTTTTAGGTATAAGGAAATCTCTGTACAGATGAAAACCCGTGAAAACGGATTTATGGAATATCTCGAGAACAACAACTTTAGGGGGAATATTCATCATATTGAAATCAATCCCGATGACTATACAATGAGTCTTCTTCAAGTGAAGGACATCATCAATAATAGTCAGGGGTTGGTTGGGGGAATCGTTCTCAATTCACGGATATATGAACTAGTTACCCTCTTGGAAAAACTTGATGCCGATCAGCAAAATAAGATTAGGCTGGTAGGGCATGACGCCATAGAACGGAATGTAAAAGGACTGAGAGAAGGGCGTATATCTTTCATTCTATCGCAGCGTCCCGAGTTGCAAGGATATGATGCCTTGAAAGCAATGGGAAACTATTTCTTATTCAAGCAAACTCCCGAAAAAGTAAACTATATGCCGATCGATATACTCATAAAAGAAAACGTTGACTATTACAGTAATTATAAACTATGAAAAAAAACATATTCGATATCCAAGATAAAGTTATAGCCATAACAGGAGGCTATGGCATATTAGGCGCACAGATGGCAGAATACTTAGCAGAACAAGGTGCTAAAGTTGTTATTCTCGGGCGCTCTAAAGAAAAGGGTGAAGCCCTTGCTGAGAAAATAAAATCATCGGGCAATGAGGCCGTTTTCTTTGTGTCAGATGTTCTGAATAAGGCCAACCTTGAAGAAAATAGAGAAGCGATAGTCCGCAAGTATGGCAAAATCGATGTGCTGATAAATGCAGCCGGAGGGAATATGGCGGGGGCTACTATTCCGCCCGATAAAACGATCTTCGATATAGATGTTAGTGCATTTCGGGATGTGATAGACCTTAATCTTTTTGGGACGGTATTACCTACTTTGGTTTTTGCAAAGGCAATGGTAGACAATGGCAAAGGCAACATAATCAATATTGCTTCCGAGTCTTCGTTTCGCCCGTTAACCCGTGTAATGGGCTATGGTGTGGCAAAAGCTGCTGTAGCCAACTTTACAAAGTATATGGCAGGAGAGCTGTCTCTCAAATTTGGGGATAATTTTCGGGTGAATGCCATTGCTCCAGGCTTCTTCATTACCGAGCAAAACCGTTCGCTATTGCTTAATCCTGATGGTTCGTATACCGACCGGGCAAAATCAATTGTAGCACATACGCCATTTCGTCGATTTGGAGAATCAGATGAACTGTTAGGCTCTATTCACTATTTGGTAAGCGATGCGTCGGGTTTTGTAAATGGTTCTATTCTTGTTGTAGACGGAGGGTTTGATTCATTTACTATTTGATATATACTGAATATAAAAAAAATAATATATGATACGTAGCGAACAAACATGGAGATGGTACGGGCCAAATGACCCGGTATCATTGTTGGATATAAAGCAAGCAGGGGCAACAGGCATTGTAACCGCACTGCATCATATCAAGAATGGTGAAGTGTGGACAGTGGAAGAAATACAAAAGCGCAAGGATATAATTGAAAGTGCCGGTCTCAGGTGGTCTGTTGTGGAAAGCATCCCTGTGCATGAACATATAAAAACTCAGGAAGGAGACTACCGAAAGTACATTGATAACTATAAAGAAAGCATTCGTAACCTAGCTAAATGCGGCATAACGATTGTTACATACAATTTTATGCCAGTGCTGGATTGGACACGTACCGACTTGGCTTATACAATGCCCGACGGGTCGAAGGCGTTACGTTTTGAGCGTGCGGCTTTTATGGCATTCGAATTGTTTATACTAAAACGTCCCGGTGCAGAGCAAGAATACTCATCGGAAGATATTGCTAAAGCGAAGAAACGCTTCGAAGAAATGACGCAGGAGGATAAAGAGCTATTAGTCAGTAATATGATTGCCGGACTACCGGGTGCAGAAGAAAGTTTTACCCTTGAAGAGTTTCAAGCGCAGCTTGATCGCTATAAAGATATAGATGCTGAAACGCTACGAAAAAACCTGATAGAGTTCGTAAAAGAGATTGCGCCTGTTGCCGATGAGGCAGGTGTGAAGCTGGCTATCCATCCCGATGATCCGCCTTATCCGATTTTAGGATTACCTCGCATTCTGAGCACGGAATCAGACTTTAATAAATTGGTTGAGGCTGTGCCTAACAAGTCTAACGGACTATGCTTTTGCACAGGTTCATTCGGTGTGCGTGCCGATAACGACTTGCCTAATATGATCAAACGCTTGGGTCACAGAGTCAACTTCGTGCATTTGCGTTCTACTCAGCGTGATGCGGAGGGTAACTTTTACGAGGCAAATCATCTCGAAGGCGATGTGGACATGTATGGTGTAATGAAAGGACTCCTGGAAATACAACAGCAACGTAATATATCTATCCCTTTCCGTCCCGATCACGGACATCAGATGATTGACGATCTGAACAAGAAAACCAATCCGGGATATTCCTGCATTGGCCGCCTTCGTGGTTTGGCTGAGCTTCGCGGCTTGGAACAGGGGATAGCTAAGACGCTATATCAGTAACTATTATAACTTGTCATTCTGAATGTAACGAACATTCTCTATCGGATATGAGATCTCTGACTTCATTCAGAATGATAAGTTCTATTTACTTATAGGTAGTAATATTCTTTACTCCTACGATCTTCTTCTCTTTTATAGAAGTACTAAACAGGCTTTTTATATCTTCTGCTGTGTACTCATTTGTAGGAGCAAAGTCGGCAGAACTCATATAATCGAGAATTGCCTGCCCAAACTGTTTCCCTTCAGGTTTGTCGCTGATGGCTTTCAGGTCGCACATACAAACAAGCAACTTTCCTTTGCCAACCTGCATTTCGAATATCAATCCTAGTTTGTGGTTACGCTCTATATTGTCAATTACCTGTACCAACGGTTTATAGTCCTTAGGGGTTCTGTCGAGAATAAATGGTCGAGAATTTTTTGATATAATCCACCATTGCCAGTTGCTATGTGTTTCTGTCGGAAACTCCTTAAATAGCGGGTGCGAAGGGTCTGTCAATATAGACAGTGTTCCCGGAGAGACATCCCTTTTCAGCCATTCCGAAATATTCTTGAACATGGCATAGTTCCAATAGTCGGGAGTAAACAATCCACCCACAGAAAGTTTTTCTACTTCTTTGTGATCGGGAGTATATAATACTTTATTTCCCTGCTGTAGCAAGTCTAAAGCTTGTTTCAGGCTCGAAGTTTCTTTTATATCCGATTTTACAGAGATCTCCTTGTCGGGATATACCCATAAATCGTATTTATTTACATGAGGACCTGTTTGTAAAGTCAATACGAGTTGAGTTGCCGTATTTATATCTTGAAGAGGTACATTTATTTTTCCTACTTCGCCTAAATGACCTTGAGAAATATTGATAGGAAATTCTCCTCTGGCTACATTTACATTGCTATGCGCCTTGCTTAGCGTCCATGACAAATTCTTTTTCGAGAGGGCTTCCTTCGAATAGTTGCTTAGTTTTATCTCGGCTGTAAATATCTCGTTATTGCTCCAGCAGTATTTCGACATAATGGAAAGTGGGACTATTTCGTCACAAAAACCGTCGAATTCTTCTGCCGCCATTCCGCCCTTATTATCCATAAATGCATCCAATATACCTACATAAGCACTCCCTTGCCCCGGGTAATCCTGCAAATCGAGCAATTGGAAACCTCCAAATCCCGGTGTGCGAAGGCACATTTCTATATCAGCCTTGTAGCAGAGCGCAGCAAAACGTGCCGTAGCTTTATGGAAGGCATCAGCCTGATCTTCAAGTCCATTTTCCTGAAGGCGTTTCTGGAATATTTCCATATTGTAAGGATACAGTACTCCGGTATATTTTTTTATCTCGTTATAATCGGGATATACCTGAAATTGACCATTCTCGTGGCTTATAATCGGTACTGTACAGTTTTCTACAGCTTTCGAGAAAGTGATGGCAGTAGAAGGATATGTAGCGTTTATATATCCTCCGTTCTTCGCATCAGCAAAAGAGAAGGTCGCACGGGTATGAGTTGAATAATCGTCGGAACCTACCTGTCCGCCAACACGGCATGTGACAAAGAAATCTTCACCTTGTTGTTGTCCGGCAGTACCCAGCATATTATTCGCTCCGAAGGCATAGAGATGACGTTGGTCGGAAGTGCGGAAATTTGTTACAATGCTACGCATGAGTTTTACATCACCTCCAAGCTCATTACCCAAAGCCATCATAACGAACGAAGGATTGTTTCCATAAGTAGTAAGGATATGCTCGCCTTCGTTAATCAAGAATTTGTTGAGGTCGATGTTTGTCGTATCCATTGCTCCCCAGTAAGGTAGTTCGGCCTGCATGTATATGCCTTCTTCGTTTGCCGCATCAAAAGCTGCTTGCGGAGGTGTCCACGAGTGAAATCTGTAATGGTTTATTCCATACTCTTTGGCGATGCGCATTTGTCTTTTCCATTCTTCTTTATTCATCGGCGGATAGCCGGTGAGAGGAAATACGCAGGCATCGTGTTTGCCCCGTAGAAATGTTTTTAGAGAATTGATTTCAAACTGTGTCCCTTTTGCCGAAAAGTCTCTGATGCCAAAGTCGATAGTATAACTGTCTTTTATTTTCTGACTTTCTATTTCGAAATTAACCTTGTATAGGGCAGGATCAAATTCACTCCACAAAACGTGTTTGTTGCCCACGTTAATATCAAATTTATATGTTTCCAGACCCTCTTTCAGGTCTATACTGATAACTTGATCGGGTATAGCTATATTTTGTGTAGTATTCCATAGATATCCCTGAACCGATATTTTAGCTTTTCCGCTTACTGACGAGTTGATTTGTGCTACAACTGGTATTGTCTTAGAAGAAACATTTGGATAAACCTGAAGGTCGCTAATGAGAATGCCATCATTGGCTTCGAGCCCGAATTTTCCGATTATGCCATTCCAGTTTGTTTGTGTAGCATCGGTCCAAGCATGCGAGCCATGTATCCCTTGCGGTACAGAAGTAGGGCTGTTGTCTATTACGATAGTCACAGTGTGCTTTCCTGCGGCTAGTTTTCCGAGATTATATATCTGAGGTGATAGTATCAGCGAGCTTGTACCTATGCTGTCTTTGTCTATCCACACCGTAGAAGGTTTTGTTCGCTCCATGATCAGTCGCCATTCTTTCTGAGCTGAACCTGCCGGTATTTCAATCTCTTTGGTATATTTCATTTTTCCTACATAAGGATTCAACCGTGTAAGCTGCCCTGTGCTCAGCGTATCACTATTGCGGGGAGCGAGACGGCTTTCATCTACAGTTCCGGGCAGATTTATTTCACCAAGATCGCATTGCCATTTTCCCGAAAGAGAGATAAATTCCCGTTGGTTGAATACTACCTTCTTTTCGGTACATGAGGTTGCCACTAAGAGACAGATAAAAATTGAAACGATGCAAATGTTTAATCGCATGAGGTTGACGTTAACGAATTAAATTACAGACAAAGATAAACTAAAAAACGAGATAGAGAATGTATTATTTAACAGGAATAAATTGTTAAAAAGTAACAAAGGTAACAGCTCTTTTACTTTTTTATTGCTGTTACTTTTCTCCGTCCTTTCCATTCTTTTTGTCTCCCCATCCTATTAGATAAATTATATGAAAAAGCCTAAAAAATGGGATAGATTCATCTCTACTTGTTGTATCTTTGTTAGACTTTATATAGGAGTTAATCTTGTCGTGTTGACTTCTTTAATATCTTTCAGAATGACAGAACGAAATACTTTAATATATAATATAATACATATCATAAAAAATGAAAATATATACCCGAGGAGGAGATAAAGGTAAAACCGGAATCTTTGGAGGAAAACGTGTGAGTAAAGATCATCCACGAATTGAAGCCAATGGTACAATCGATGAGCTGAACTCTGTAATAGGTGTTGTTCGGGCTCACTTATCTTCAGATCATGAGTGGCAGCCCATTCTGTTCAAGATACAAACAGAGATAATGGTTGTGATGTCTCAGGTGGCTACACCGTCGGATATAAGAGATACAAATCAGAATGTTCTGGATGAAAATCTGGATAAATTTTGCGAAGAATGCATGGATAAAATGACAGATGAAATGGGACCCAGCGAAACATTCGTTTTGCCCGGAGGGACAGTCGTTTCAGCAAACTTGCAATTGGCTCGTGCTGTGGCTCGTCGTGCCGAACGTCGTTTGTGGACTTTAAACAAGCAGGATGAAGTTCCCGCAGCTGTTATGCGATTTATTAATCGTTTGTCCGATTTGTTCTTCACAATGGCTCGTTACGAAATGTATAAAGCAGGTGATGTAGAAGAACGCTGGAAAGATTTTTTGTATAAGAGAAAATAAATGGCTAAGCAAATAACCCTTATAACAGGAGGGCAACGTTCGGGTAAAAGCAGCTATGCACAAAAGTTAGCATTGTCTTTGTCTCCCAATCCTGTATATCTGGCAACTTCGCGAATATGGGATGACGAACATCGTCAGCGGATAGAAAGGCATAAAGCCGAGCGGGCAGATAATTGGATAAATGTAGAAGAAGAGAAATTCTTGGGTGAGCATTCCTTTAACAATCAAGTAGTGCTTATTGACTGCGTTACGCTATGGGCAACGAATTTCTTCTTCGATCTGAATTCGGATGTTGAAGCTGCCCTTGCTGCTTTGAAATCTGAATTCAGAAAGCTTGTTGCTCAAGATGTGGTGTTTATTTTTGTTACAAACGAAATAGGCATGGGTGAAATGTCTCAAAACGACTTGCAACGTAAATTTGCCGATTTGCAAGGCTGGCTTAATCAATATCTTGCCGAAAACGCTGATGAGGTCTATCTGATGGTTTCGGGTATTCCACTGAAAGTGAAGTGATCATAAATTTTGTCGTTTTTGTTATTAATAACACTATATCCTGTTGATTGCGAAGAACCTTTTGAAAAACGAAATGCTTTGTACTATCAGCATGGCAACGAAAAACGTCTGTAAAATTAAAATCTAAAAGAAACTAAATATACAATGCAACAATTTAACATCGAAAAACCGGAAGACGAAGTACGCTCTTACTTACAAGAAAAAATTGATAATCTGACAAAGCCTAAAGGGTCTTTAGGGAAGCTCGAAGAGTTGGCTATGCAAATCGGTTGGATACAACAATCTTTGAATCCGAAGTTGACAAATCCATGTCACATCGTATTTGCAGGAGATCACGGTATCGCAGCAGAAGGTGTGAGCCCATCGCCGCAAGAGGTAACCTATCAGATGATAGCAAACTTCTGGAATGGAGGAGCAGGTATCAACTTTTTGGCACGTCAGCATGGTTTCAATCTAAAGGTTGTTGATGCCGGTGTTAATTTCGACTTTAAGCCCGAAGATCCGATTATCCACAAGAAGATCCGAAAAAGCACACGTAACTATCTCCATGAGGCTGCTATGACTAAAGAGGAAATGGAACAAGCCATACAATCGGGTGCTGAATGCGTGCAAGCTTGTTTCGATGAGGGATGTAACGTGATTAGCTTTGGTGAAATGGGAATTACAAATACCTCTTCATCGTCCCTATGGATGACATACCTCACAGGTATCCCTTTGGATCAATGTATTGGTGCAGGATGTGATCACACAGGCAATATTATCAACCATAAGTATAAGGTGCTGAAGCAATCGATGGATAATTACAAAGGCGATGCTTCTGTCGAAGATATTATGCGCTATTTCGGTGGTTATGAAATGGTGATGACTGTAGGTGCTATGCTCAAGGCTGCCGAACTGAAAATGATAATTCTTATCGATGGCTTTATTATGACAAACTGTATGTTGGTGGCATCAAAGTTGAATAAAAATGTTTTGCACTATGCTGTCTTCGGACATCAGGGAGATGAAGCCGGCCATAAGCTTGTGTTGGAGTATTTGAATGCAAAACCTATTCTTAGTTTAGGGCTTAGGCTGGGAGAAGGAACAGGTGCGATTTGCGCATATCCTATCGTCGATTCGGCTGTGCGTATGATAAATGAAATGAATTCATTTAAAGAAATTCAAGTAACGAAGTATTTTTAAAATTGCAACTTGCCTTTCCGAAGGCAACCTCTATAACTGATGAAACAAATAGCAGCAGCACTAGTATTTTTTACACGCTTACCTTTTTGGCGTATAAAAGCATTTAATGTCCCTGCCGAATATTTTAAGCAGGTGATAAACTACTGGGCTGTCGTAGGCTGGCTTACTGCCAGCGTTATGGCGGGGGTGCTATGGTGTGCTGCTCAGGTTTTACCTTATTCCATTGCCATAATTGTGGCTCTTCTTAGCCGCCTGCTTATTACAGGAGCATTGCACGAAGACGGTTTTGCCGATTTCTTCGATGGCTTTGGCGGTGGTACTACCCGCGAACGCATATTGGAGATAATGAAAGATTCGCATATCGGTACTTATGGAGTAATCAGCTTGATATTTTACTTCTTATTCTTTTATTTCTTTTTAGAAAATCTAGGTCTGCATTTGGCTTGTACTGTAATTTTGGTGGGCGATCCGTTATGCAAGCTTGTCAGTTCCCAAATTACCTTATTCCTTCCATACGCCCGAAATGCGGAAACGAGTAAATCGAAAACAGTGTATAAGAAGATGTCTTTGCGCACGGCTCTTATTTCGGCTTTGTTTGGCTTGCTGCCTTTCGTTTTATTATTAAATATTCACTTTTGGGCGGCTATAATATTTCCTATCTTTGCTTTCCTTGGATTGATTTTACTCATGAGAAGAAAGATACAAGGGTATACAGGAGATTGTTGCGGTGCAATGTTTCTATTATGCGAATTGTCTTTCTTTCTGGGGATAAGTATTATTCTGAAATTATGCTAGGGAGAATTATTATCTATACGTAAGTTTAAATATGAAAATATATATAGTGCGCCACACGGCTGTAGGAGTTAATGGTGTTTGTTACGGACAAACGGATGTACCGCTAAAAGATACCTTTGAGAGCGAAGCTGAGGTGGTGAAGCAAAAGTTACAAGACTTGCAGTTTGATGCCGTTTTTTCAAGTCCGCTAAGCAGAGCAAAGCGTCTGGCAGAGTATTGTGGTTTTACCGATATTCAATTGTACGACCGTCTGAAAGAATTGCATTTTGGTGATTGGGAGATGAAAGAATGGGATCGTATTGATATGGAAGAATGGGATAAGGACTGGATAAGGACACCCACACCCAATGGTGAATCTTTCGATCAGATGTATGCACGTGTTGCATCTTTCATCGACGAGCTGGTAAAGAAAGATTATTCTTCTGTTGTTGTTTTTGCTCATGGCGGAGTTATCAACTGTTTTAGAGTTTATTTTGGACAAACAGACTTGCAAGGAGCCTTCGACAAGTTGGCAGAGTATGGTGAGATACTCGAATTTGAATCGAATTGATCAATATTTATATATATACGTTCTGAGTCTTGTTGAATAATAAGGCTCTTTTTTTTGTAAATTGTTTTGTGTTATTCAAAATTATATTTATTTTTATGATATCATTTTAATATCATAATAAATATGGAAACACTCGAAAAAGATTTTAAAGGCACTAAGATTTCAGGCTTCTTAGCCTTATTTATCATTATTGTAGTATTGGCAGCGAGTATCTGGTCTTTTAGTCTAGGCTATATTCCTTTAGTGTTTATAGCTGTATGTTGTATGGTTTTATGTTCTTTAGCCGTTCTAGGATTTATGGTTGTAGAACCTAACGAAGCCAGAGTAATGGTTTTCTTTGGTAAATATAAAGGGACTATTACCGATAACGGTTTTCTTTGGGTGAACCCTTTTTATTATAAAAAGAAATTGACGCTCAGAGCACGTAATCTCGATGTGCCGCCTATAAAGGTGAACGATAAAGTTGGAAATCCTATTATGATCGGTTCTGTGCTGGTTTGGAAAGTAAAAGATACGTATAAGGCGATGTTTGATATCGATACATCTTCTATCTCGGGAGTTATGGGTTCAGTGAATAATTATATTCAATCTTCGAACAGAATGCAGGCTTACGAGAACTTTGTAAAGATACAAAGCGATGCAGCTTTGCGTCAGGTAGCCGGTATGTATGCATACGACAACAATGAAAGCAAAGACGGTGATGTGACATTGCGCTCCGATAATGGTGAAATCAGCGAGAAGCTCGAAGAGGAACTGAATAGTCGTTTGGCGATTGCCGGTATAGAAGTGATAGAAGCACGCATCAATTATCTGGCGTATGCTGCTGAGATTGCGAGTGTAATGCTTCGTCGTCAGCAGGCAGATGCGATTATTGCTGCTCGCGAAAAGATAGTGGAAGGTGCTGTAAGTATGGTTCAACTGGCATTGGACAAACTCTTGAAAGAAGGAATTGTAGAATTGGATGAAGAGCGTAAGGCTGCAATGGTTAGCAATCTGCTTGTCGTGTTATGTGCCGACGAAGCAGCACAACCAATTGTAAATGCCGGAACGCTTCATCAATAAATATATAATTGTGGCTAAGAAAGAAAAGGAATCAGCAGTTAAAAGTTTCGTCTTGCGAGTCGATCCGGAGATGATGGAAGCAATAGAAAAATGGGCTGCCGATGAGTTTCGTAGTACGAACGGACAAATTCAATATATACTTGATCAGGCACTGCGAAAGGCAGGACGAATAAAAAAGAAGAAAGAAACACGCATAGACAATAATCATGAATAAGAAAGAGAATGTTGGGTAATAAATATCCGACATTCTTTGTTTTTTTAACATATTACTGAAATACTTATCGAATATCTATTTTGGAGAGGTGTGTTGATCTAAATGTCTCTTATTCTGATAGAAAAGATGATCAGCTTTTGTTTTATTCCGAAAAATTAATTTTTATTTGTTTAAATATTGGTAGACATTGTCTATCTTTGCACTGTTTTTACAAAAACTATACAATACACAGATCATTATTGTTTAATGATACACGAAAGCAAACTTATGAAAACAAACATTACTACACGTGTTGCCCAGACAACATGTTTTTCTATTCTTTTTCTGGTAATAATATCATTCATCATGTTCTCATGTAAATCTTCGGAGTCGGTTCGTAATATAAGAGCTTCCCGTGGAGAGGATGTTGCAGGGCGAGGCTTTTCTTATTCCAAAGATAAGCCCAAAGAAGCAATGGTGAAACCATTATTTATGCAGCAATTGAAAAGAGCAACAATAGAACTTCCATTTCAGAAGGGGGTGAATGTAAGAGGCACAAGGACTGTTTCTGAAGAAGTGACTTTTACCAATGCTGAAAATATAACAGAGTCTGTTGACCGGGAAGGTAAAAAAGCAACGAATCTCAATGAGGTGCAACAACTATCAGAAGTTGTAGTTACGGCTAAGTCTCGCTTTACGCCCGAGCGCAATGGGCGGGTAAAAGTAGATTTTTTAGTAAGAGTACCTAAAGAACTTTTGTCTGAAAATTTCAGAACGACGCTATCCCCTAAACTGTTCCACAACGATTCTATTATACCACTGAAAGATGTAGTACTTAAAGGTGAAGCTTTTCTTGCAAAGCAAAAGCAGGACTATGCCGAATATGATAATTATATGAAGTCTATTGTCGGAAATGATAAATATGACGAGGTATTCTTCGATAGAGCCGGAACTGAAAAAGATATTAGAAATCGCCAGAACTTGTATTATGAAGAATATTACAGGGAGTGGAGCAAGCAGATGGAATATGAGAAATGGAAGACAGAGAAAAGTAAATTTGATGCAGCCGAGCTAGCTAAGCTCAAAGGGTATCGCCAACGCTTTTATAATGAATATGTGCGTAAAGCACGCGAGCAGGTGATCCGCGATATGGCTAATGGTAAAGATACCGTGGGCTTGTTTGCTCAATATATGAAGAAATTCAATAAGAACGCAAAAGCGCTAGTGTTGGATGATAAGAACTTTGAAGTAAGCTATATGAAGATGCCCGCCAAATTTCGTGAAGCGTACGAAGAAGGGCGTTCGTTGGATGATATAATAAACAACGTACTCACCGAAAGTGACTCTATCGAAATAGCTCAAAACAGATATATGTTTGAAGCTATTGCAGAAAATGAAATGAAAAAAGAGCGTAAAGGAGAGGTGGCAAAAGAAATGATACCATTTCCTTACGAAGAAGGAGTTCGTCTGGATACAATTATAGATACAGGTCGTGATTTTGTATATCTGTATAAGCAAGATCATCCCGTAACAGTGGGGCTTAAAAAACTTAGTCTGACAATGAATGGGCGTGTAGATGCTGTGGATAGAAGTCGTTATATGATGGCACCCGGTGATACGATTTCATATTTTATATCATCATTGTCGCAGTTGGTAGATACTTCACTTATCTATAAAAGAACAAAACTGTATAGGGATGCATACAACCGTCTGACTGCGTATGTGAAGTTTCAGCCCGGCCAATCTGCTTTTGGTATCAATTATAAGGATAATAAAGCCCAAATAAATAATGTGTTAAATACATACCGTGCATTTACTGAAGATGGTAAATTTGTTGTCGACAGTATTGTACTTAGAGTAACTACAGCGCTGGATGGATCATACGACAAAAACTATAAATTAACCGAAAAACGAGCCGATGCGATAAAAGAGTACTTTGTTAAGTCTCTATCGGGCGAAGTGAATGATGCCAACAATGTTATTAAAGTCGAGTTTGGAGGAGAAGACTGGAATACCTTGGTAAACCAGATTCAGCAGCGAAATGATATAATGAATAAAACGCAGATTCTTGCACTGCTCGAAGGGGCTATAGATCCCGATGAGACGGAAGCCAAGATAAAGAAAGATTTTGCGGACGACTATAAGGTGATTCGAGACTCTGTATACCCGTTGCTAAATAAAGCTACTTTCGAGTTTAATATGCATCGTCCAGGTATGACCGAAGAAACTGCGCTGGATGTTCAGGAAAGACCCAACTACGAAAAAGGATTGAAACTACTGCAAGACAGAGAATATTGGAAGGCTTTGGAAATTTTGTCCGATTATCCCGATTATAATACAGCATTGTGCTTGATATGTATGGGGTATAATGCCAAAGCTAAAGAAGTATTGGATGGTTTGCCTGAAACAGGAAACACAGAATATTTGAGAGCCATACTGTCGATTCGTTCAAATAAGGATAATGAGGCAATTGATCACTTGATGCGTGCTTGCGAGTTAGACCCATCGAAGGTTTATCGTGCACCTCTCGACCCTGAAATTGCCGATCTGATAAGTAAATATAGCTTACAGCGGCGGATAGAGGGCTTATCCACACCGATAGAAGATATTGAAGTAGCGGATGCGAATTAATATAAAGTAAGAAACCCCGATTATAGTTTAATTTATAATCGGGGTTTCTTATTAAAAAGATAGAATTTCGATAGTACTGAAAGACATTATTATTAAATTTGTCTCAGTTGGTAAAAATACGGTGTGTATTATTGTAAGATGTATACAAATCGTTTTTTTATTCAAGCTTTAATCTAAATATAATATATGGATTACAGAAATCTAACCCCCGAAGAAATAACAAGACTTGAGAGTCAGGGCTGTTTGGCCGATAACTGGAACAATATTTCGGTACATAAGAACTTCAAACCAGACTATATTAAACATACTAATTTTTCGGGCAAAGTTAAGTTAGGTGTTTTTGAAGATGAATTCACATTACCGGGAGGGCTTAAAAAGCATTCGGGTCTGAAACATGCCTGTCTTCATAATTGCGAATTAGGTGATAATGTCCTTATCGAAAATGTACAGAATTATATAGCCAACTATCGTATTGGCAGCAATGTGCGCATACAAAACATACACCACCTGTATGTAGAAGGACAATCATCGTTTGGGAATGGAATAGAGGTTTCGGTATTAAATGAAACGGGCGGGCGTGAGGTTATGATCTATGATAAACTGAGTGCTCATTTCGCCTATATTCTTTCTTTCTATCGCCATCGACCTGCATTGATAAAAAAACTTCAGGGCATGGTCGCTGATTATGCCAAAGAACGTACCTCTGATTTTGGGTACATAGGCGATAATGTGACGATTGTAAATGCAGGAGCAATAAAAAATGTGCACATAGGGGATTATGCCACAATAGAAGGAGCACGCCATCTTGAGAACGGAAGCATTAACAGTAATCAGTACGATCCTGTTCATATCGGATATAGCGTAATGGCGAATGACTTTATTGTCTGTTCGGGTTCACGTGTCGAGGATGGGACGATGCTTACCCGCTGCTTTGTAGGGCAATCATGCCAATTGGGGCATACCTATTCGGCGAGCGATTCATTATTTTTTAGCAATTGTCAGGGTGAGAACGGTGAAGCCTGCGCTTTGTTTGCCGGGCCATATACAGTGACTCATCACAAGTCTACACTCTTGATTGCCGGGATGTTTTCTTTTATGAATGCCGGTTCGGGTTCTAATCAGAGTAATCACATGTACAAACTGGGACCTATTCATCAGGGCATTGTAGAGCGTGGAGGAAAAACAACCAGTAATTCGTATATCCTATGGCCTTCGCGCATCGGAGCTTTTTCTCTTATTATGGGACGCCACTATTATAATGCAGATACTTCCAACATGCCGTTCTCTTATCTGATAGAGGATAAAGATGAGTCGGTATTGGTTCCCGGTATTAACTTGCGTAGTGTAGGTACGATTCGTGATGCACAGAAATTTCCAAAAAGGGATAAACGAAAAGATCCTGAAAAACTAGATCAGATAAACTTCAACCTACTGAGTCCTTATACAATACAGAAAATGTTTAAGGCGATCGAAATATTGGAAGGGCTGAAAGAGACTTGTGGCGAGACATCGGGATCGTACACATATCAGAGTTGCCGTATCAAAGGAACTTCTCTGAAGAGAGGATTGAAGTTGTACAATATGGCTATTAACAAGTTTCTTGGAAACTCTATAATTTCACGCTTATCCAAGTGTTCATATACTAGCAATGAGGAAATTAGGGAATGTTTGAAACCTGATACCGAAGTGGGACTGAATGAATGGAGTGATGTGGGAGGTATGCTTGTTCCTCGTTCTGAGATCGATAAGCTTATAGATGATATCGAGTCGGATAATATAAAACATGTGAGTGAAATGAATGCTATTTTTGAACAACTGCATAAAAACTATTACTCACTTGAATGGACTTGGGCGTGGGATAAGATACAGCAATATTATAATCTGTCTTTGGATACAATTACCGCTCAGGATATTGTCGATATTGTAAGTCAATGGAAAGAGGCTGTTGTAGAGTTGGATAGAATGATTTACGAGGATGCTAAGAAGGAATTTTCGTTATCTTCTCATACTGGTTTTGGTGTGGATGGAGACAAACATCAGCAAAAAATAGATTTTGAACAAGTGCGTGGTATCTTTGAAGAAAATCCTTTTGTGGAGACTGTTTTGAAGCATATCGAATCGAAGACTAGATTGGGCAACGAGACTATAAGTAAATTGGAAAAGGTAGTATCGTGAAATAATTGACCTATATATACTAAAAAAGGCTATTCATTCGAATAGCCTTTTTTAGTTAAACTTGTAATTAGATTACAATTATTTCTTTGGTTGTGTACGCTTAGCGTAACGGTTCATAAACTTATCAACACGTCCTGCTGTATCTACAAGTTTTTGTTTTCCTGTATAGAACGGGTGAGAAGAACTTGTGATTTCAAGCTTCACCAATGGATAAGTAACACCATCTATGTCGATAGTTTCTTTAGCATTGATAGTTGAACGTGAAATAAATACCTCATCGTTTGACATATCCTTGAAAGCAACCGGACGATAGTTTGCTGGATGAATATCTTTCTTCATTTTATAGTAGTTTAAATTGTTTCTTCTTTTTCAGCCGACAAAGATAGCTTTTTAATCTTATTAAAGCAAAATATTTCTTTTGAATTTTGTATTGAAAAAATGCCGTAAACTAATAATTTTTGACTTCTTTTGTTCTAGTAAACATTTTCAGGTTCATCTTTTACATAAAATAGAGTATTATGCGTAAATATATTTTATTTTCAGCTTTCGCTGTTCTTTCCCTTATTTCTTGTAAACAAAAAACAAATGTGGATAATTCAAATATTGATCCGTCGGATACAACAAATATGAGTGCAGAAACTATCTCAGACGAAACAAGTTTGTACTTGCTGGTGGGTACATATACAACAGGCGAGAGCGAAGGTATTTATGTTTATCAATTTGATACTGTTTCAGGTTTTTCCAAATATAAAAGTGTGGTTAAGGTGACCAATCCATCATACCTTACTATCAATAAAGAAGGTACGCATGTTTATTCTGTTTCCGAAACCGGAGACGCAAAAGCTGGGGCCAATGCTTTCGTTTTCGATAAGAAAGATGGCACGCTAAAACTTCTAAATTCGCAATTGACAGGTGGTGCTGATCCTTGTTATATAGAGCTCGACAATACTGGCAAGCATGTTGTTACCGCTAATTATTCGGGTGGTAGTATTACAGCCTTTGATATTAATGGTGACGGAACGCTGACTACTGCTGCTCAATTGATTCGTTTTACAGGAAAAGGGGCAGATGCAGAGCGTCAGAAAGCGCCTCACCTGCATTGTGTACGCTATTCTCCTGATGGGAAATATTTGTTCGCCGATGATTTGGGAACAGATAAAATACATAAATTCACTATAAATGAAGAAGATGCGGGGAGTTATCTCAAGGTGGGAACACCTGCTGCTTTTAATGTAGCACCCCGATCAGGACCAAGGCATCTTGATTTTCATCCGAATGGAAAGTATGCCTACCTTATCAATGAACTGTCGGGCGCTGTTATCGCATTCAACTACGATGCAAATGCCGGGAATCTGACTCAAATTCAAACAATCCAAGCCGATACACTTGGCGCAAAGGGTAGTGCTGATATTCATGTGTCGCCTGACGGCAAATTCCTTTATGCATCCAACCGGCTGAAAGGAGATGGTATCGCTATATTCTCTATAAATCAGGCTGATGGTAAGCTAACCAAAGTTGGCTATCAGGAAACAGGAGTGCACCCCCGTAATTTCGTGATTACTCCGAATGGTAAATTCTTATTGGTGGCAAGTCGTGATAATGATGTCATCCAAATATTCCTTATAGATCGGGTTACAGGCCTTTTGGAAAATACATATAAGGATATAGAACTGGATATGCCTGTTTGCCTGAAATTTACTTCTTTCAAGTAAGGTAAGGCTAAAAATATTACTTATCTTTTTATTATTCAGAAGAGAAGAGATGACTGTCTCTTCTCTTTCCTATTTCCAACGATAACGATTAACAGTAATTCGTTTTGATATTTCGTGTCTTATTTTTCTCTACCTTTGCACCTTCAAAAAATAAAATACAGATTCGATGTTAATTGTTGACAGCTTAAAAGTTGAGTTAGGGGATAGAGTATTGTTCGATAATATCAGCTATATCATTAATGATAAAGATAAAATTGCGCTTGTTGGTAAGAATGGGGCAGGGAAGAGTACTATGCTCAAAATTCTGGCAGGTGTCAATACGCATTTCAGAGGGACAATAACCGGGCCTGATGGCGTTACCGTTGGGTATCTTCCTCAGGTAATGAAAATTACCGATGAACGTACAGTGCGTGAAGAAGCATCTTTAGCATTCTCTTATATCTTCGATCTTCAAGCAAAGATTGAGGATATGAATAAGCAGTTGGAAACACGTACCGACTACGAATCTGATGATTATGCCAAACTGATAGATGACTTTACTCATGCCCACGAACGCTTGGCAATGGTAGAAGATGTCAACTTTGAAGGTGAAGTCGAAAAAGCATTGCTTGGTCTAGGCTTTAAGCGTGCCGATCTCGATCGTCCTACCAATGAGTTTAGTGGAGGATGGCGTATGCGTATCGAGCTTGCTAAACTCTTGTTGAGTAATCCCGATGTAATGTTGCTCGATGAACCTACCAATCACCTTGATATAGAATCTATTGGTTGGCTCGAAGACTTTATAAATACTCAGGCAAAAGCTGTGGTTCTTATTTCCCACGACCGTGCTTTTATCGATGCGGTAACTACACGTACGATTGAGTTGACGATGGGGCGTATTTACGACTATAAGGTAAACTATTCTAAATATGTAGAACTGAGACAGGAGCGTCGCCAACAACAAATACATGCATGGGAGGCTCAACAAAAACAGATAGCCGAGATAGAAGAATTTATAGAACGCTTTAGAGCGCAAGCGGCTAAAGCGGTGCTTGTACAAAGCCGTATCCGTCAATTGGAAAAGATGGAGCGTGTGGAGATAGATGAAGAAGACAAATCGCAAATCCGTATTCGTTTCCAGCCGGCTACACGTTCGGGTAATTATCCGTTGACGGTAGATATGGTAACGAAAAAATATGATGACTATCTGGTTTTTGAAAATGCCAATCTAATGATAGAGCGTGGCGAGAAAATTGCTTTGGCAGGAAAGAACGGAGAAGGAAAATCTACATTTGTAAAATGCGTGATGGGCGAAACCTCATACGATGGCAGTATACTTTTAGGACATAATGTACAGGTTGGCTACTTTGCACAAAATCAGGCTGATTTGTTAGATGAAGATCTCACAGTCTTTGAGACTATCGATCGGGTTGCAGAAGGGGATATACGTACTCAAATTCGTAATATTTTGGGAGCGTTTATGTTTAACAGGGACGATTCGGAGAAGAAAGTAAAAGTACTTTCGGGAGGGGAGAGAACACGCTTAGCTATGATAAAGTTGTTGCTTGAACCTGTAAATCTGCTTATTCTCGATGAGCCTACAAACCACTTGGACTTGAAGACTAAAGAGGTGCTGAAGAATGCTTTGCTAGACTATGATGGAACAGTTATCCTTGTTTCCCACGACCGTGATTTCTTGGACGGGCTGGTGACAAAAGTCTATGAATTTTCGGATAAAAAAGTGCGTGAGCATATCGGAGGAATCAAAGAGTTCTTGGCTAAGAAGAGAGCCTTATCTTCCTAAAAGATTGGCTTCAATATATGTTTTAGCTATCTTTGATTTCTTATTAAAAATCTTAACATAATTAGAAATGAAAAAATTATTATTATCATTACTCACAGTAAGTCTTATTTTAACCTCTTGTGGTGGAACGTCTCCTGTTAAATTTAACGATACGATTGTAGAGGCGAATGAGACTATTTCTCATGTAAGCGATTCGTATACAGAGACTCTTTCTGCGGCTATTGCTTCCGGTTCTTATGAAAGTATTGCTGCTGCAACAGATAGTGCATTGGTAAAGATTGATGCAGAACTGGATATTGTGAAAGCCTTAGAAGCTCCAAAAGGTGCAGAGGAATTTAAAAATGCTGCTTTGAAAACATACCAAGATTTAAGAGCAATCGTAGAAGCCGGAAGGAAATTTACGACTTTAACAGAAGAGTCTTCGGACGAAGAGTTCGATAAGATTTCGGACGAATATGATGCTAAAATGGATGCTTATAATGCGAGTTTTGAGCAGTTGGTAAATACCCAAAAAGCATACGCTAAGGGAGCCGGATACGAATTGAAATAAGTGTCTAACTAAATACAAAAGCACCTCATCTTTTTATAGAGAGAGGTGCTTTTTTTATAATTGATTATCTGTTGTCTGTATCTTTAGGATTTGCCTGGTAGATTTGTCTATCTTAAATCGATCGTCGGAACGTTCCCCAACAATCCACACAATATCATTTTCTGAGCAAAGTAGCCAGGCTTCTTCTTTTTCGAACAAAGTAAACTTCTGATCGGTGAAATAATCGCTGACCTTTTTCTTGCCCTTCATCCCGAATGGAATAAACCAATCGCCTTGATGCCACCTTCTGAGTGTTAGCGGGAATTTTATTTTATCTTTATCCAGATAGAGAATATTTTTATTTTTTTCTATTACAAAGCCATTATCTATTTGGATTGTTTCGATAGATAGTTGTAATGGATAGCTCATCAAGCGATCTTCTTCCCTTATCAGAAAGCTGTCTACAGAGAGCTTCTCTCTTTTTTTTATTATAAAGAATTCCCTATCCTTAATCAGCTTGTGCGTGTCGGAGTAAAATATCTTTCCGGACTGACTTATGATCGATTCAAAAATTTGTCTTACTGTTGCTGTATTAAAATTGTAAGGAGCAAGCAACTCATAGAGTATCGCTTCCGGCTCTAAATATTTAATCAGCGTTCGGATGTTGATGCTATCGTCACTCAACACATCTGCCTTTACCTGTTGGATATAAAAATTATAGATATTCTCCACCTGCGATAAATGCTCGCCTGTGCGGATAATAGAATCTTTTACCGATGGGTTGATTGTCTCCAGCAATGGGATAATATTTAGCCTTATCTTATTTCGTGTATACAAGTCCTCATTATTGGTACTATCATCTACATATTTCAATCCTCTGTCTTTAAGATATTCTAAAATATCTTTTCTGCTGAGGCATAGAAGAGGGCGAATAATGTTATTGTTTTGGGCAGCTATTCCCGTCAATCCTCTTATCCCTGTTCCCCTTATGAGGTTTAGAAGTATGGTTTCTACCGAATCGTCACGATGATGTGCAACTGCAATCTTATCAGCCAGGTGGATTGTTCTTATTTGTTCAAACCAGTTATATCGCAATTCTCTTGCTGCCATTTCTATCGAGATGGAATGGATCTCGGCATAGGCCTCTGTATCAAAATCTACCCTTTCATATTTAAGGTTGTACTTTTGGCACAATTCTTCTACGAAAAAAGCATCACGATTAGACTCTTCTCCCCGAAGATGAAAGTTGCAATGTGCCACCACACACTTATATTTCAACGAGTGCAGGATATCCAGTAGAGCGACAGAGTCGGCTCCACCGCTAACCCCTACAATAACCTTGCTACCGTCTTCTAATAGTTGGTGCTCGTCTATATATTGTTCGACCTGTACTATATTCATAATTAAGTACAAAAGTAATATATCTTTATTTTAATTCTTTGTCGGTAATATCTTAAGATAAGAAAAATAGTGCTTTTCTACTTTTTTTGATAGCAATTGTATATTCAGCATATCCGAAGCAGCGGAAATGTCTTTTATCGTCCCATCATTATATAAAATATCAATGCTGTCATCCACTTCATTGTACATATTGGTGTAGATAACATCTGAGGAACAGAAATAGGCCGCTTCATTTTCTGTAATATTAAATTCACTCATATATCGCTCTATATACTCCTGTATATAAGAGGTCGGAAGCTCTTCATTCGTTATTTCTATTTTAAACAATTTTCTGTTTACAAGGCAATCACTCAATTTTGATAATACTACATCATCGTGATCAGCCCACACCTTGAGTGCGCTCCAAATATCATTATCATCTAACTTAACAAAGTGAAGCAGTACTTCATCCATTTTCTTTTCGAAATAGGCTTTATCTATGTTTTTTTGCAAGAAATACTGCAAAGCAGGAGATGCAAATAAATTAACCCCATTGTTTGTTAATTCTTTAGCTCGTATCAGAACTTTTATCAACATCTTTTCGGCGGCAACGGCCGTCTTGTGAAGGTACACCTGCCAATACATCAATCGGCGTGAGGTCAAAAAGTTTTCGATAGAGTAAATGCCTTTTGCTTCTACTACCAGTTTATCGTTTTTTATATCAAGCATTTTTATGATACGAGCCGAACCGATATTTCCTTCCGTCACACCTGTAAAAAAACTATCACGTCGAAGATAATCGAGGCGATCAACATCGAGCTGCCCGCTAACTAACTGATGCAGGAATTTCTTTGGATATTCATTCTTGAATATTGATATACATGTGCTTAATTGTCCTTTTAGCTCTTTGTTTAGGTAATTCATAAGTGCCAAAGAAAAATCTTCGTGATGGATACCATTTGTCAACGTATGCTCCAAAGCATGAGAGAACGGGCCGTGCCCCACATCATGCAGCAATATACAAGCTAACGCTCCATTTGCCTCGTCGTCTGTTATTTCGTGCCCTTTTATCCGTAAAACCTTTATTGCCTCATCCATCAGGTACATAGCTCCTATAGAGTGGTGTAGGCGTGTGTGTTGTGCTCCGGGGTATACAAAAAAAGCTAATCCCATTTGCCTGATACGGTTTAGCCGCTGGAGTAGAGGATGCTGAATCAATTTATATAAAAATAGGTTCGGTATCGTAATAAAGCCAAAAACAGGGTCGTTGATTATCTTTTTCTTTATGGTCATGTATATTGTGAGATTATATGTATTTATTGATATTTAAACAAAGATACATCATATTTTATAAATATGTTTTTTAATATGTAGACGTGATAAAAATAAAACTAAACGAAGTTAATATTTAACCTAGTAAATTGTGGATGTATATTTTATATCTTATATTTGTCTATTGAGAATGTATTAAGAAAGCAAAATTGAAGACAAAACTAAAAACAAAACTAAAAAAACTGCAGCTTAAGATTCAGTATATGCTGGGTTTGATAAAGACAGACGGAAATGCTGTTATAAAAGACTATCTCGAAAAAAAACATTGATTCTTTTTTGTGTCAAAATGTTTATTAATTTTGACACAAAAAAATAAAGATGGAAATTCTGGAAACGTTCTTTTTGCCTAGTGCGTGGATTGCACTTCTGACTTTATCCTTTCTGGAAATTGTACTTGGTATAGACAATATTGTATTTTTGTCTATAGTATCAGCTAAGCTTCCTGCCAAAGAACAGCCCAAAGCCCGTACTGTGGGTCTTGTTTTGGCTATGCTTTTTCGCATTGCTTTGCTCTTTTGTATATCGTGGCTGATGAAGCTCACCAAGCCTATTGTTAGTTTTGATACACAATGGTTTGATGGGTCTATATCGGGGCAGAGTATCATTATATTAGTAGGAGGGCTTTTCTTATTATACAAAAGTGTGACCGAGATACATCATAAACTAGAAGGTGAAAGTGATTCGGTTACAGCTAAATCAAAAACTAATTTTTGGGGAGTTATTGCTCAGATCGTAGCACTTGATATTGTTTTCTCTTTCGATAGTGTGCTTACTGCTGTTGGACTTGTCAGCTTCAGTGAGTTTGGCTATGTGGGTGCTATGACGATAATGGTAACGGCAGTTGTTTTGGCTGTAATGGTAATGCTGTTGTTCTCCGGACCTGTAAGTAGATTTGTAAATGAGCATCCCACTATTCAGATGTTGGGTCTTTCATTTCTGATATTGATAGGGGTTATGCTAATCGTAGAAGCAGCACATTTATCTAACCTTTCTATATTTGGATCAGTGGTGGGAGAGATACCTAAAGGATATATCTATTTTGCCATCGCATTCTCTTTGCTGGTAGAGTTTCTGAATATGAAGCTTCGCAAAAAATCAAAGCCTGTAAAGCTTATTGATTCGGAGATTGTAGAAAAAGAAGAATAATCAAATACACTTATACGACAAGAGGCTGCCTCATCGAAAGTGAGACAGCCTCTTCTTTATTTTTTGCAAGAACTTTTTACTTTGTAACGGCTGTAAATACAACTACACGATTCCACTGATCTGTAGGGAATAGTTGTTCTCTGTCTCCGCTGGCTTTAGTTGTTATTCTGCTTCTTGAGATACCATACTCTTCAACAAGCACGTTGGCTACAGCCTCAGCACGTTGTTCAGAAAGTCTTTGGTTTATAGCAGCAGTACCTGTGCTCTTGTCGGCATATCCTGTAACTATAACATTTACCTGTGGATTATCTTTTAGATAACGGGCTGCATTGTAAATATTGATATCTTGATTCTTTTCAAGCTTAGCACTACCAATATGGAATACAACAACAGCATTCATCAATACTTCTGTTTGCTCCTTGATCTCTTTCGTCTTTTCTATTACGATCTGAGGTTCAGGTTTAACGGCCAGCTCTTGTTTTAATCTGCTGATTTCAGAATCTTTGCTTCCTATTTGTCCTCTTAATTCGTTGATTTTATCATTCATCGACCTGATTGCAGCAGGGTCTGCCTCATCAACCATCTTAAACCCGCCTTTGGTGAAGTTGTAAGTAAGACCTATAAGAGCGCTTACAATACCATCATATTTTTTATCAGCTACCACACCATTGAAGTTATCGGGATATAGATTGCCTATTACCTCAAGATTAAGGCTTACAGCTTCGCTTATACGGAAGTCTCCTTGAAATCCGACACGTGGTATAATACTGTTCGTCCTGCCTATGCTTCCCAGTCCTTCGATATTATCTTTTCCAAAACCATGAGCATAACCGATACCGGCAATACCAATCAGATTGAAACCTCTCTCGGGGCTATATGGCATAAATAGATTTGTTAAATTAAGCAAACCATCAACGCTTGTTTGTATATAATCCACTTTGTAAGTTCCGGTTTTCGCTTGTTTATTTAACGTATATTCAAGATAGTTTTTCGATTGCCATCCACCCACTTGTAAACGCGCTCCGGCTACAGGTGAGAAATATTTTCCTGCCGATATAGCTACATGAGGGGTTATGAGATCTCCAAACTTAGCTTTGCTATGGAATTCGCTTACTGTATAAGATCCTCCGACCTGACCTTGTATAAACCAATGATCCCAAAAAGACGTTGGGGCATAAGCCTTCTCTTGTGCAAAACTATAGCTTCCTGCTATAATGACGGAAACAATTAATAAAATAATCTTTTTCATTTTTTTGTGTTTTAATTCCAGTCTGTAGTGCGAAAATTGAGCTGGATTGTTTTGAATCATTATGTTATGTAAGTGTTTTTTTACATCGGACGTAAAAAACTATCTCCAAAGCTAACATAAATATATTATTGATACAATAAAAATGATAAAATAAATAAAAAGTAGTAAAGACTGTAATGTGTAACTTTTTGGTTATTTATTTTCGATAATCATTTTTTTTGGATAATTTTAAACATTGAAAAAACCTCATTTTATACGTTCTGTTAACAAGAGCAAATATTTTTATATTAAATTATACTGAATTTTATTGCAGAAAATAAAATTATATGGCTCACCTTCCTGATTTTATAAGTGATCTGGCAATTATATTAATAACTGCCGGAATAGTTACTATTATATTCAAATGGCTAAAACAACCTGTAGTATTGGGATACATTGTTGCAGGATTTTTGGCAAGTCTCCATTTTAAAAAGTTCATAGAGAAACTCGTTATAGATATATCGGGAGCATCGGACGAAAGTATAAGAACTATATTCAAAACCCTACCTGAAATATCGGATATGAGCAATGTCGGTATTTGGGCAGAGATCGGCGTAATTTTTCTGCTCTTTGCTTTAGGGCTCGAATTTAGTTTTAAAAAACTGATGGATGTTGGAGGTAAAGCGTCTATTGCTACCCTTATCAACTTGGGATCTATGATAATAATAGGCTACCTGGCGGGGCAGCTATTCATTGTAAATCTAATAGATGATTGGACCCGGATGGATAGTATTTATCTGGGTTGTATGCTCTCTATGTCGTCTACTACTATTATCATCAAGGCCTTTAATGATATGGGGCTGCAAAAGAAAAAGTTTGCGGGAATCGTATTCGGGATGCTCATTGTTGAAGATATTGCAGCCATCATAATGATGGTTTTGCTGACAACATTTGCATCGAGCCGGCATATAGAAAGTGGTGAATTGGCAAACAGTGTCGTAAAGCTGTTCTTCTTCATGCTTATCTGGTTTATTGTAGGTATTTATATGATACCCACAATACTCAAGAAACTGAAGAAGTATCTGAATGACGAAACTTTATTGATTGTGGCAATCGGACTTTGCCTTGGCATGGTTCTTTTTGCTTCTATTGTCGGCTTTTCGGCCGCTTTGGGTGCTTTTATAATGGGGTCTATATTGGCAGAGACAATCGAGTCTAAACATATCGAACACCTTATAGAGCCATTGAAGAATCTGTTTGGAGCTGTCTTCTTCGTATCTGTGGGAATGATGATCGATCCTGCTATTATTGCCGAATATGGCGTACTGGTGATAATTCTTACTTTAGTTGTGCTTATAGGGCGTATCACTTTTGCCACATTAGGTGTCTTGGCTTCGGGTGAGAGCTTGAAAGTGGCTATGCAGTCGGGATTCAGTCTGGCACAGATAGGAGAGTTCTCCTTTATTATAGCTACTTTAGGTGTTAGTCTTGGTGTTATTACAAATGCGCTGTATCCGATAATAGTGGCAGTGTCGGTGATAACAACGTTTACTACTCCGTATTGTATTAAGCTGTCTGATACGGCTTACGGCTGGTTGGAAAAGAGGATTCCCGATAAATTCGCTAAGATAAAAGATGGATACGGTGCATCGGGATACGATACCGTAAATAAGCAAAATGACTGGAGAAAATTATTGAAAAGTATACTCACTTTAGTGGCTGTGTATTTCACTATCTCTTTGGCTATTCTCTTAGTATTTCAGAACTTCATAACTCCATATATTTTAGAATACGTACCCGGAAGTGTCTGGGGGCAGATTCTAATAGCGATTATTGCACTCACTCTGATGGCTCCATTTTTACGAGCCATTATGATGAAGAAAAATCGTTCCGAAGAGTTCAAAAATCTGTGGAAGGATAACCGACTTAACAGAGGAGCATTGGTTTCGTTGATTGTGTTCCGTATTATTATCTGTATTGTATTGGTGCTAATGGTATTGATTCCTCTATTCCCAAGGCTTACAATACTGATGGTTATTATCTCGTTGGTTGTTGTAACGTTGATTATATTCTCTCAAGGGTTCAAGGCTCAGTCTCGTAGGATAGAGGCACGATTCCTTGAAAATTTAAACCTGAAACAAAAACTAAAAGAGAAGAATGCAGCTATTTTGCCAACTGTAGCGAATGACCTCCGTTCGAAGAATATACATATCGCTGAATTTGAAATCTCTCAGTCATTCTCCAACATCGGAAAAACCTTGCGGGAGTTAGACTTTAGACAAAAAACGGGTGTAAATATTGTGACTATCGTTAGAGGATGTAATAAGATTAATATCCCTGATGGGAACACACGTATATACCCATTTGATAAATTAGTTGTTTCGGGGTCGGATGAGGAAATGCAAAAGCTGTCTCAATATTTGGAGGAAAAGGCAGAGCCGGATTTGCTCATGGAGGAAGAAGCCGAATATTATATATGCTTATCCCAATATCTTGTAGAACCGGGATCTCCGCTTATTGATAAATCTATTGTAGATGCCGGTATCCGTGAAAAAACAGAATCTATGGTGATCGGTATCGATAGGGGAGATGAGTCTATTATCAATTTCACTTCCGGCTTTGTGTTCCAAGAAGGTGACGTAATATGGTTGGCGGGTGAGAAAAATAAACTAAATTCGTTTGAGGAAAATATAAAAGCATCATCGATTGCATCCTGAAATTACTATTATAATATTAACCTATGAGTGTAGGTATGATAGAAATACCCGAATCGTCAACGATAAGTTCACAAGCTGAACCTATCATGGCAGGAAAACGAATAGCAAAATTTATTCAGGCAACCAGTCTGCACAAATTTGTCTTGTAAATGGCAATCCCGCTTTGTTCTCTAATTACATAAAAATACCTTCTTATAATATTTAAATAGATTTAAGATGTCTTGAATCAGTGAGAAAATCACTTAAATAATTCTTATCTTTGCATCCGAAAATTTTCAGGCATCATGAATCAAAAATATCCATCCGCTTTATTAGAAAATGCAGTAAATGAATTCGCAAAGCTTCCCGGCATAGGGCGTAAAACGGCTTTGAGGTTGATATTGCATCTGTTGAGGCAGGACAATGCTATGGTAGAAGGTTTTGCTCAGGCATTGGTTTCTTTGAAGCATGAAGTGAAGTATTGCAATGTTTGTCATAATATATGTGATGACGATATTTGCCCTATCTGTTTGGATAAGTCTCGTGATGCAGCCACTATCTGTGTTGTAGAGAATATAAAAGAGGTCATGGCTATTGAGAACACGATGCAATTCAAAGGCTTGTATCATGTGTTGGGAGGTATCATTTCGCCGATAGATGGTATAGGTCCTTCCGATCTGGAGATAGACAGCCTGGTGACACGTGTAGCCAAGGGTGACGTGAAAGAAATTATTTTGGCATTGAGTACTACGATGGAAGGAGATACCACCAACTTCTATATCTATAAGAAATTATCATCTTTCGATATAAAGGTTTCCATGATTGCACGGGGGATTTCTATCGGAGATGAAATAGAATATGCCGACGAAGTAACATTGGGTCGCTCTATCCTGAACAGGACATTGTTTAATGAGTCATATAAATTGTAAGAATTATAATGGAGAATAAAGAACGAAAGCTATATAAAACATTAATGTTGTTATTCTGGGCGAACATTCTTTTGCTGTTGACTGTTTTAACATTTATATTATTCTCTAAAGGTTTAACTTTTGGTACTGCGACAAGTACAAATGTTGTGTTTGAGCAATATACGATTATAATATCTTTGGCTAGTATTCCAATCGCATTGAAATTATTCCATACTCAGTATCGGAGGATCGCTGAGCTGGAGCACCAGAAGTTTCTTGAGAAGTACCTTCCTGCCTATATTCTGCGTATGTTTGTACTAGATGCAGCGGCTATGTTGAATATAGCGGGACTGTATCTGTTTAATTCAAAAAACTCTGTGTATATGACAATTATAATTATATTTGCATTGTTTTTTTGTTATCCTAACCGAAAGACCTTAGAAGAAGCTAACGATACTACATCAGAAATAAAAGATTAAATAAAATGGTTATTGCAGTAGACTTTGACGGAACAATTGTCGAACATGAGTATCCCAAAATCGGACGTCCCATTCCTTTTGCTATCGAAACGCTTTTGCAATTGCAGCAAGACGGGCACATCCTTATTCTTTGGACAGTGCGAGACGGCAGCCTGTTGCAGGAAGCAGTAGATTATTGTAAAAATAAAGGGTTGCATTTTTATGCAGCCAATAAAAATTATCCCGAGGAGGATTCGTTAACAGCATCCCGAAAATTAACAGCAGATTTGTTTATTGACGACCGCAATTTGGGCGGACTTCCTGATTGGGGGGTGATATATCATGCGATTAAAGCGATGGAAAGAGGAGAAGTTTCATTCGAAAATATAATGATGTCTTCGGGAGAAAACCAAAGAGCGAGGAGAAGAAAGAAGAATTTCTTTATACGCTTGGGTGAAATGTTCGAGAGGGGAAATTATTAACAAATTAGTCTTTTACAAAATGCTATTGAAAAACAAAGATATCGTTTTGCGAGCCGTAGAACCCGAAGATTTAGAAATCTTATATCGCTGGGAGAATTCTACAGTCTTGTGGTATCATGGCAATACTTTGGCTCCGTACTCTAAGTTGGTGCTGAGGCAGTATATCAATGATTCTTTGGAGATGGATATATACCAAAGCAAACAATTGCGCCTGATGATAGACCTCGTAGAAGAGAAGACAACTGTCGGAACCATTGATCTTTACGATATAGATGCCCATAACCGCAGAGCCGGTATTGGTATCCTCATTGATGATGACTATCGCAGAAGAGGCTTTGCCAAACAAGCACTGGAACTGATGAGCAACTATGCTTTCAACTTTTTGTACCTTCATCAAATCTATGCGTATATAGCGCAAAGCAATACGAATAGTATCAGCTTGTTTCAGAAAGCAGGGTATCAATCTGTTGGGGTTTTAAAAGACTGGCTGCAAAGAGGTGAAGAGTTTGAAGATGTTTACTTTTCTCAGCTGCTTAATAATAAATAATTATGGAAGAAGATATAAAGAAGGCTTTTGAAGTGCTTGTTTCCGGTGGATTGATTTTGTATCCTACCGACACAATATGGGGTATAGGTTGCGATGCTACCAACGAGGAAGCGGTACATCGTGTATACGAACTAAAGCGAAGGGTTGACAGTAAAGCTCTAATTACTTTGCTCGATAATCCTATCAAGCTCGACTATTATATCGATGAAGTTCCTTCTATAGCATGGGATCTGATAGAGTTATCCGAAAAGCCATTGACCATAATTTATGATGGAGCACGAAATGTTGCGCCTAATTTGATGGCAGAAGACGGCAGTCTCGCTATCCGTATCACAAAAGAAAAGTTTTCTCAAGAGTTGTGTAAGCGTTTTCGGAAGGCCTTGGTTTCTACATCTGCTAATATCAGCGGGGAACCTGCACCAGCTAACTTTGATGATATAAGCGAAGAGATAAAGCAGGGTGTAGATTATATCGTAAAATACAGGCAGGATGATACAAATAAATCGAAAGCATCGAGTATCATAAAATTGGGTAAGACCGGAGAAGTGAAAATAATCAGAGAGTAGGAGAGGGCATGATCGTAAGTGAAGATATAATCTTTGAAGGTAAATCTTACGTAGAAGGATTACATAAAAAGTCGTTTGATAATTGTACTTTTTCGAAATGTGATTTCTCACACTCAAAGCTGATAGCTTGTACTTTTACGGATTGTTCCTTTATAGATTGTAATTTGTCGATGGTCGAACTCAATCAATCTACTCTGAATAATATTCATTTTAAGAATTGTAAAATGCTTGGTGTGAAATTTAATCATTGCCACGATTTTATTTTTCATGTCGACTTTGAAAATTGCATATTGGATTATGCCTCTTTCGAAAAGCGAAAAATGAGTAAAACCCGTTTTAAGGATACTTCATTGAAGGGAGTCGACTTTGGGGGTGCCGATCTTAAACAGTCAAAGTTTTTGGAAGCTGATTTGGAAGAGACGATTTTTTATAATACCAATCTTCAAGAAGTAGATTTTACCACTGCATATAATTACTCAATAGACCTAACTCAGAACCAGATCAAAAAAGCACGTTTTTCTAAAGATGGATTGGCGGGGTTGCTAAACCAATTTGATATTATTATTGACTAGCTACAGGTCTTTATTCATCACATAGTCTTCCATCAGGAAGCCGTTTCCGATCTCAATATTTTCACTTGCGAAAAAATCGAAGCCCATTCGTTTATAGAAATCAATCGCTTTGTTGTATCGGTTTACATTCAGCGAAAGAAGCGTATTGTTATTTTTCAGGGCAAGTTTACTCACCGCATCTATAAACAAGCGACCGACACCTTTGCCTTGGATAGACGGCAGTACATATATTTTGTGTATTTTGGTTATTGGTGTGCCTTTGTAGTTCAGCTCGTACGATAAATAACCTAAGTATTCACCATCTTCCTCGGCTAATAGATAGTGATGATTTAACTCATTGATCTGCTTTTCCAACGAACTCGTACTATACATCATATCCATCATGTAGCTTATCTGCTCTTGCGAAAGAATGTTGCTAAATGTAGCGGGCCAAATCACATTTGATAGTACCTGGATATTATAAATATGGTCTGTAGTAGCTTCTACTATTTGCATTTATATATCAATAAGGTTTTAGTTTTCTAAAGAGAAAGATCTACTGCCTATTCTACTGCCATCAGCAAAGATGTCTACACGGTATGTTCCCGGCATCAGATATTCTTCTACATTCCAATACATAGTTACACCAACTTCTTCACCTCCGTATTCTATAACTCGCTTGATGGAGTAATTGATATTTCCATTCTCGTAAGGGAATGTATTGGCTCTGCTTTTTGTCAATACATCATCATCGGGTTTCATGATACGTGCATATATGGTACGTTCACCCGGCTCGGCAGTAATATTCTTTGTTATTGTAAAATTGATTATCAGCTGCTCTACTTTATTTATTTTCTTTTGTACCTTTCCTTTGCTATTTGTGGCTTGCACGCTTATATTGGTGGCATCCAGCTTGGCGGCTTTGGTTACTTTTTCGGTCAAGTCCTGCTTTTGCTGAGTTACCTGATTCAGGGTTCTTGATGTTTCCTGATACTTATTTGTTATCTCCTGCTTTTCTTGTCTGAGCTGAGCATTTGCCCTGTTTAATGAGTCAATCTGTGCGATGTACGACTTTAATATTTGGCGCAGAGTAGCCAGCTCTTTGTTCAAGCGGGAAATTTCAGCTTTATTTTCAGCTTTCACAGTCTTCAACTCTTCAAGTAAGCGTTGAACCTTAGTTTGTTCATTTGTTAGCTTTTGTAGAAGAGAATCATTTTTTATATTCAACTTAAACCCTTCGTATTGCATCGACAGGCTCTCGTACTCGTCTTCCAACTGCTGTTTGTTCAGAACGCTTTCCTGTTGCAGTTCATCGATTTGAGTCTTCTGGCTGAATATAAAGTAACTAGCTATACCTATCCCCAAAATAAGGAGGGCTATTATTCCAATTAATATTTTCGAATTACTCTTTTTTTCTGTATCCATGATGATGTTAAAAATCTGCGACTACAAATATAACGGATTTATACAGATTGAACAAAAGGCATTTAAAAACCTTTCGCTTTTTTTAATAAAATAGGGGTATTTTTGACGAACAAAATCTTCTTTATTTCAGAATAAGCATGTACATTTGTTAGGCTTTTAGGCGAGATTGTTTAGTATCTGTTTCAGTCTTGTTGCAATATGAAAGAATCAAATTATTAATTAATATATTAAATCAAATTATTATGTCTAAAGTAACAGTAGTAGGTGCCGGAAATGTAGGTGCTACATGTGCAAACGTTCTTGCGTTTAATGAAGTGGCTGATGAAGTAGTGATGCTTGATGTAAAAGAAGGAGTATCGGAAGGTAAAGCTATCGATATGAACCAGACTGTGCAGTTGTTGGGATTTGATACACGTATAAAAGGTGTGACTAACGACTATGCAGCAACAGCTAACTCTGATGTAGTTGTAATTACTTCGGGTATTCCTCGCAAACCGGGTATGACTCGTGAAGAACTAATCGGAGTAAATGCCGGTATTGTGAAGAGTGTGGCAGAAAATATCCTTAAATACTCACCGAATGCTGTTCTTGTTATCATATCCAACCCAATGGATACAATGACATATCTTGCATCTAAAGTGACTGGTCTTCCTAAACACCGTGTTGTAGGTATGGGGGGGGCATTGGATAGCTCACGTTTCAAATATTACTTAAGCGAAGCATTAGGATGCAATCCGAATGAAGTAGAAGGTATGGTAATAGGTGGACACGGAGATACTACAATGATTCCTGTAACTCGTTTAGCTACATACAAAGGTATTCCTGTAACAGACCTTTTGTCTAAAGAAGCATTGGACAAGGTTGTTGCCGATACGATGGTTGGAGGTGCTACTCTTACCGGATTGCTTGGGACATCGGCATGGTATGCACCAGGTGCTGCCGGAGCTTACGTGGTAGAAGCTATTCTTCACGATCAGAAAAAGGTAGTTACTTGTTGTGTGTCTCTTGAAGGAGAATACGGACAAAATGATATTTGTATTGGTGTGCCTGTAGTTTTAGGTAAAAACGGATGGGAAAAGATCATCGACCTTAAACTTACAGCAGACGAAAAAGAAAAATTTGAAGCATCAGCAGCAGCCGTTCACAAAACAAATGCTGTTCTGAAAGAAATAAACGCTATCTAACGCTTATTTGCAAAGTTTGACTAGAGAAGGGATGCTTCATGTATATGAAGTGTCCCTTTGTTATATCGTAGTGGAGGTTGGATAATCTTTCTTTACTGGATTTATCTGATATAGTAGCGTGCTTTTGTTTGTTAAATTATGGCAGTGAAAAGTGACATCAAAATATGTATTGTTAACTGTTACTTTTGTTACTTTTTGTAGACTGGAACTGTTCGCTGTTTTCTATGGATACTTGCGTTGAAGTATTATTTAAAGGGAAGGTAAGGTTACTTTTTTAAATGTTAATTAACTATTCGATAGCTGATATGCAATAAACGATGGTTATATTTGTAAAATCAACTTAAAATACCATAATCATTAAACTTTAAACCTGTAAAAACTAATGAAAAAACTTACGCCAATCATTTTATTTATGGTGACAATTTTAATGCTTTCATGCGGTGGAAGTGAACCCACGGTTCTTAAGCCATACAATGAAGGTATAAATATTACGCCATTACCACTCGAGTTGACGCAAAGAGAAGATACCTTCAAACTTGGGAAAAGTGTCGTGTTTGTAGCAGACAACGCAGACGTAGAAAAAGTTGCTGCTTATTTTGCTGCAAAAATCAAAGCTTCTACAGGATACAACTTGAGTATTAAAAAGACTAAACCTGCTACAGATTATATTAATTTGTCTATTGTCGCTGATCTTCCAGTTAACGAAGAAGGTTACTTGCTCGATGTTAGCGAAAAGGGGATAGATATTCAGGCTAAAACACCGCATGGCTTGTTTTATGGTATGCAGACTGTGATGCAGTTGCTTCCTGCCGAAATAGAAAGTCCTACGCTTGTAAAGAATATTGCATGGAAAGTACCCGGAGTGGCTATAAAAGATGAGCCTCGTTTCAAGTACAGAGGAATGCACCTAGATGTTTGCCGTCACTTTGTTGATGTAGACTTTATCAAGAAGCAATTGGATGTGTTGGCTATGTTCAAGATCAATACATTCCACTGGCATCTGACAGAAGATCAAGGCTGGCGCATCGAAATAAAGAAATACCCTAAACTAACAGAGATAGGAGCAAAAAGAACAGAGGGTGAAGGGAACGAATATGGCCCTTACTTCTATACACAAGATCAGGTGAAAGAGATTGTGGCATACGCTAAGGAACGCTTTATAGAAGTTATACCCGAAATAGAATTGCCCGGACATGGTGTCGCTGCAATTGCTGCATATCCCGAGCTGTCTTGTACAGGAAAGCCAATCGATGTGCGTTGTTTCTGGGGTGTGGCTAATGATGTGTATTGCGCCGGAAACGATTCTGTATTCCAGTTCTTGGAAAATGTAATAGAGGAAGTGATTCCTTTGTTCGAAAGCGAATACTTCCATATTGGTGGCGACGAGTGTCCGAAAGACAGATGGAAAGTATGTCCTAAGTGTCAGGCTCGTATAAAAGAACTTGGCTTAAAGGCGGATAAGACTCACTCTGCTGAAGAGAAATTGCAAAGTTACTTTGTGCAACGTATCGAAAAGTTCTTGTTGAAACATAACAAGAAGATGATCGGTTGGGACGAAATACTTGAAGGAGGACTTGCTCCAACGGCAACGGTAATGAGTTGGCGAGGAGAAGAAGGCGGTATTGCTTCTGCAAATATGGGGCATGATGTGATAATGACTCCTGGGGCATGGATGTACTTGGACAAATACCAAGGTGATTCTAAAAACCTTCCGGTAACGATAGGCGGCTTCTTGGATTTAGAGAAAGTGTATGGATATGAGCCTGTTCCGGAAAAAATTGCCGAAGATAAGAAACATCATATCTTAGGTGCGCAGGCCAATGTTTGGACTGAATATAAGTATAATGGTAATGGTATGGAATATGATATTTATCCGCGTATTATTGCATTGGCTGAACTGAATTGGACTCCGAAAGACAAGAAAAACTATAAAGATTTTGAACGTCGTATCGATAATCAGCGTGTGCGTCTTGATATGCATAACATCAATTATTATATACCGCTACCAGAGCAAAAGGGAGCGCCGTCGTGCAACTTTGTAGCATTCACAGATCAGGTTACACTCGAATTTAAAACAACAGAACCTGTAAAAATGGTATATACTACCGATGGCAGCGAGCCTGTATTGACGTCGCAGGTTTATGATAAGCCATTGACATTTACTGAAAATACAACATTGAAAATACGTTCGGTACTCTTGTCTGACAAGATGAGCGATGTGCGTACTATCACTATCGAGAAGCAATCGTATGCACCGGCTGTAGAGAAGGAAAAGGATGCTAATCCGGGACTTAAAGCAGAATACTATAAAGGATATACAAGGACAGTGGCAGAACTGGAAGGCAAGACTGCTGCCGAAACTGAATATGTAGCTGCTCCACAGAAGTCTAAGCATAGAATACCGAATTATACAGAACCGTATGCCGACGACTATTATTCTACTGTCCTTACCGGGTACGTGAATATTCCTGAAGATGGTGTTTATTACTTCACTACAGACTATGAATTGTGGATTGATGGTAAATTGTTGATATCTAACGAAAAAGATAACAATGGAACAGCCCGCAGATTTTCACGTAGTGATAAGTCGGTTGCATTGGCCAAAGGTACTCATGCATTCAAGCTAATTAGACTAGGTGCTATATTTGGCGGATGGCCTACCCAGTGGGAAGATATCTATGTAGGTATCCGTAAGGCAGATAAATCGGAATTCAGTTACCTGGATGAGACTTATTTTAAGTAAGACACAATAGAGTAACTAGATATATAATGTAAGAGATGTGCCGGTGACTTCATGTGCCGGCACTTTTTTATGTGTATCGCCAGTAACTATTTACTAAAAAGATTATATTTGTATGTATCGTACTGATATTGGTGTGTGGTGGGCTAAATGTCCGAAAGAAAACAGAAAATTAGAAGAATAGAATAGTACATAAATGACACAAAAAGAATACAAGAATATATTCGATGAAGAAGATGCAGTAGGGTGGCTGGAGATAGATAAGGTAGTGGAAGGTATTTATGGAGATCAAAAACCTCGCCATTATGCTCCTCCTGTGCATTACATGGTGGGTGGAGAAGACCCGTTAGATGGTGTGAGTATATACGATTCGCAAAAAGATATGTTTCATCGCCACTTAGTAAGCTATGGCATGTCTGAACTTTATTATAATGAAGAGGCTGCCGGAGGTGAATTTAGTAAATGGGGATTTGAATTTACATTCCGTCTCAAACCTTTTGACGAAGATGGCGACGATCCTACTTGGGTGGTCAACCTCATGAATAATCTTGCCCGCTATGTAATAAAGAGCGGTAAGTGGTTTGAAGAATATCATGTTATTCCGGCGAATGGCCCTATTCGTCTCAACTCTACAGCCGAAATTAATATTGTAGGGGTTGCTTTTGTTTCCGATCCTGAGTTGGGAAAGATTCAAACGCCGCACGGAGAAGTGTCATTCTTGCAAATGGTAGGACTTACTGCAAATGAGATGAATCGGATTACATCGGCAAACTCAGCTTATGATGAGGTGAAGAAAGTCTTAGACGAAATGAAGACAACAAATCCTTTGATGATAACCGACTTGCTTCGGAAATAAATTATAGCGTAGTATCTGAAAGCTTTCTGTCTTGTAAGTGTGTTTAGAAAAGGTTTTCCATAATTAATCTTAATAGTACACTAAAAGTGCAAGATAACTGTTTTCGGAGTAAGAGGGAATCACTTTTTTTGGTAATTTTGTATCTCTAAAAAGGAAGCGATATTAAACGGTTTAAGCAAATATTTCTCACTGTATTAGGTATAATAGTTGGACTCGTAACCCTGCTATTTGGACTGTTGAATATGCCTGCTGTGCAGGAATATGCTAAAGGCATTATTGTAGAAGAACTAAAAGCAAAAATCGGAACCGAATTAGGTATCGGTAAATTACATTTTCAGCTATTCAATACTGTTCAGCTAGACAGTGTTTACCTCTATGATCAGTCTCAGGAGAAAGTACTATTGGCCGATAAGATATCAGCCAGTGTCGATCTCATCTCTTTGATTCAAAATAAGATAGTGGTAACCTCTGCTTGGCTTTCCGACTTCGAGGTTCACCTTTCTAAAGAATCTGATGATTCGCCTCTGAATATACAGTATATTATCGATGCCTTTAAACCAAAGGACGATAAGCCCAAATCGAAAATAGAAGTCAAACTGAATGCTGTAAATATTACGAATGGTCAATTCTATTACGATGTAAAAGATAAGCCGTTAGTTGTTCATCATTTTGACAAAAACCATATAGCCGTTTCGGACTTGAATGCAAAGTTAGCGATGAAATCTCTAACATCAGATTCGTTGAACATTCAAGTCAAAAAGTTCGCTCTTAGAGAGAAAAGCGGATTGGATATATCTGATCTTACTTTTCGTATAATCACTCAAGGGAAGAAAGTTTCTATAAGGAATTTTGAACTCGACCTGCCTTCATCTTCATTAGAACTAAGTCGTTGCGAAATAGATCTGACTCCTACCAGCGATACCGCTAAGATAATGGATTACGCCAGTATCGATTGCGTTGTTGCTACTTCTTATATATTGCCGCAGGATGTTTCTGCATTAGTCCCTATCTTAAAGGACTTTGATGATAAGATCATTATAAGCGGGCAAGTCAAAGGCAAGATTGATGACCTCACTGTATCGGGATTATCCTTAGATTACGGGAAGAAGATGCATTTGATTGCGAATGCAGAAATCAGAGATATGAGAGACCCATCCAAGACATATGTACTTGGTAGTGTCGATGAATTATCGTTAACCCATACTGAATTGTCGAGTATTATTGACAACTTCTCGTCAAAAAAAAGGCAACTGCCTGCTCAATTAAAAAAACTTGGGGCAATATCTTTCAGAGGAGATATTTCGGGCTATCTCGATCAACTTGTCGCTTTTGGTAGTGTAGAAACTGATTTGGGAGTGGTTAAAACAGATGTCCTTTTCGGAGTTAATAATCCGAAGCCGGGCATCGAAACATACGTAAAAGGTAAAGTATATACTACCGATTTCAGTTTGGGGACACTCTTGGACAATAAAGATCTCAATAAGGCTTCTTTAAGCTTGACAGTGGATCTTGAAAAACCAAAAAATGGTAAGCTGAGAGGTAAAGCCGAGGGGATTATTCCAAACTTCGATTATAAAGAATATTCATATAAAAATATAAAGCTTGATGCCGGATATGATGGTTTGCGCATCGATGGTAAGTTAGCGATTGACGACCCGAATGGAAAGCTCGATATAGCGGGCTTGTTTGATCTTACAGATAAGAATATGCCCGAACTCGTTTTTAAGGCAAAGGCTACAGATATCCAATTAGATAAATTGCATTTGGTAAAGAATATGCCTTATTCTTATTTATCGTTTAATATAGATGCCGACTTTGTGGGTAAGGATATAGATAATGCGCAAGGATATATACGTATCGATTCGGTTGACTTTCTTCGAGAAAATCAAGTTTTCAAGATGGACGAGTTTCTTGTTAAGTCTACAATAGATTCTTTGGGGCATACACTAAGTATAAAGTCTGATATCCTTAACGGACATGTCAATGGTGACTACTCTTTCTCTACGATGGCAAATAGTATTTTAGAGACATTGCATCCATATTTGCCCGCTTTGATAAAAGTAAATGGAAAGAAGGTAGAAAAAAGCGAGGTTAATAATAATTTTACATTCGATTTTGCTATCAATAATACGGAGACACTCAGTTCTGTATTCAAACTACCTGTTACAGTCATAAATCAGGCTAAAATAGTAGGACGGTACGATAATCATTTGGATAAATTCAAAGTGGAAATCTTTACTCCGGCTATCAAAGCTGCCGGAATGAATATAAAATCCGGCTATGTTCTTGCCGAAAATGAGAATTCAGACAATGTGGTGAATACACGTATAGATGCCTCTATAATTGGAAAAAAAGAAGTGACAAATGAAATCTCTGTAAAATCTACATTAGCCAACAATAAGATAAATACCAATATTTCTCTCCTTAATGATGGAATGCAGAAGGCTAAAGGTGATTTTTCTATTTCCACGCTCTTTACCAAGGATGACAGAAAGCCTTTGATGATTGATTTTGAAACACTACCAAGCGAGCTGTTGCTGAACAATACGACTTGGAAGATGGAAAAATCTCATATTAAAATACAGGATGGGCATTATACTGTTAATAATTTTTCGGTATATACAAGTGACAAAAGTCAAGAGATAAAGATAAATGGCAGTTACTCGCCAAGCAGCTCTTCGGATATATTGAAGGTAGAGTTGAAAAAAATCAATTTAGAATATGTATTCCAGACATTAGCAATCGATGTATTGAGATTTGGTGGAGCGGCTACAGGCAGCTTGTTTATGTCCAGCATCGAGAACAAGCCGTATCTGAATACTCGTTTGGATATCACTGATTTTAAGTTTAATGGAACAGAGCTTGGTCGGTTAAATATATTCAGTGAGCTGGATGACGAAACCAACAAAATAATGTTGGATGGCATGATTGTCAGCAAAGAAAATAAGAAAACAAAAGTAGACGGAGAAATAGATCCGATACATCAGGGGCTTTCTATAAATTTTGATGCCGATAGCTTGGATATTAGTTTTCTGAATAGGTACGCAGAGGCTGTTTTTCAGAATATAAGTGGTAGAGGTACGGGTAAAGTCCATTTGTTCGGAGACTTTTCGGATGTAACCGTTGAGGGCAAGGCTTACATTAAGGATGGAAATATAGGGATTAACTTCCTGAATACAAATTATAAGTTTTCGGATACGATCTATATGAAGAAAGATCTTATCTACTTTACCAACATCACTCTCATCGATGAATATAATAATAAGTCTTTAGCCAGCGGAAAGGTGGCTCACGATTATTTTAAGGATTTCATGTATTTAGTCGATCTCTCAGCCGATCATTTCCTTGTATATAATGCCACCCAAAAACAAAATCCAATCTTCTATGGAAAGGTATTCGGGAGTGGAAAAGGAACTATTGGTGGTGACGAACGAGCCGTAGATATAGATATTAGCATGAGGACTGAGGATAAGACACTCGTCCGTATGAATTTCATGGAGAATATCATAAATGAATATTCGTTTATCAATTATAAATCGAAGCACAAGACCGACTCTGTAGCCTCTCCAAATATAGCAGAGGTCGCACCCCCGATACAAGCGAGTTCGGGGATGGAAATAAATATGAATTTTTATATTGATGCCACACCTAACGCTACAGTAGAAATTCTTATGGATCCTGTGGGCGGTGATCTAATTAGCGGAACGGGTAGTGGTGCTATGCAATTTCAATGGAGCTCAAAATCTGCGCCTCGTCTGTTTGGAACATATACTATAAATAGAGGAAGTTACACTTTTACTTTCCAACGCTTGATGGAAAGGCGGTTTACGATAGAGGATGGGAGTACAGTACAATTTAAGGGTGATCCGTTCGAAGCCATTTTGGATGTAACAGCTATCTATAAACTTACAGCTAGTTTAAGAGATCTCGATCAAACTTTAATAGAAACAACCGGGCAAACGACTATTCCGGTAAACTGTGTTCTTGATCTGACAGGGCCATTGAGACAACCTACCGTGGGGCTTGATATACAATTCCCTGCTGCCGATCCGGAAGTGGCACGGCAGGTGAAGAGCCTTATAAATACACCTGATATGATCAACTGGCAAGTTGCATATTTGCTACTCTTGTCTAAGTTTGATAGCCCTAAAGGATCGAATACCCCTTACGAAACTTCAGATTTTGCCGCCGTGGCTTCTGCTACACTGTCCAATCAGTTGACCAAAATTGTCAGCCAGATAGATAGTAGATGGGAGCTCGGGACGAATATACGTTATAGCGACAAAGATTTTACAAGTACAGAAGTAGAACTCATATTGTCTAGTCGTTTGATGAATGACCGGCTATTGATAAATGGTAACTTTGGATATCGCAATGATGTAAATATCAATAACGGCAAAGAAGCCATGATTAGTGACGTTGATATCGAGTATTTGCTCAATAATGCCGGAACATGGCGCGTAAAAGCATACAACCACTATAACGAGAAATTCTATTATACCGGAAAAACATCGCAATCTCAAGGGGTAGGTCTTATATACAAGAAAGACTTCGATAACCTCAGAGATCTGTTTGGATTCCCTACATTAAAGACGAAGTCTGTTCGAGATACGGTTACTCCTATATTACCAGACTCCACGAAGAGAGGTAGCTCGTTGAGCCGATTCATCAGAATGAAAAAGTAATGCTAAGTCCTTCACTAATAGATTTTATAAAAGAGCATGAGTCTGATGATATTCATGAGCTTGCTTTATCTGCAAAGCGATATCCTGATATAGATATTCAATTGGCAGTACAGCAAATTTCAGGGCGAAAGATCGCAAAAGAGAAAGTGCCTTCGTGGTATCATATCGATTCCATTCTATATCCTAAGCATATCTCAATGGAACAATGTTCTTCGGAGCAGACCGCCCGATACAAGGCGGGGTTGGTGGAAGGAAATTCTATGATAGACCTTACAGGAGGTTTTGGTGTCGATTTCTCTTTCATAGCTGCAAAGTTTAAAGAGGCAATTTATATAGAGCAACAGGAAGAACTCGCTGAAGTTGCGAAATATAACTTAGATGTTTTAGGACTCAAACATGTTCGAGTAGAGAGTACCGATGGAATAGCATATCTTGAAAAATTATCACCTGTTGATCTCATATATATCGATCCGGCAAGACGTAGTAGCGAAGGGAGAAAGATATTCCGTATAGAAGATTGTACCCCTAATATAATAGAGATAGAAGATTTATTGGAAGCAAAGGGCGAGAGGATAATGATAAAATTATCACCCATGCTTGATATTTCATTAGCGCTAAAATCTTTGAGGAACGTATCAGATATCCATGTTATAAGCGTAGCGAACGAGTGTAAGGAGTTGCTTTTTATAAAAGACAAGAATAAAAAAGATCAGCATATTCATTGTGTGAATATACAAAAGGATAAGACTGATATACTGTCATTTCGTAAAGAGAACGAAGATTCAGCTCATGTTAATTACGCTTCATCTGTTGGACAATACCTGTACGAGCCCAATGCTTCGATATTGAAAGCGGGAATGTACAAATCTGTAGCGGATATTTACAAATTAGAGAAGTTGCACCCAAGCAGCCATTTATATACGTCTACTGATCTGATCTCTGAATTTCAGGGGCGCAAGTTTGTTGTTGAAACTGTATGCTCTTTTAATAAGAAAGATATAAAACAGCATCTATCTGCTATAAAACAAGCGAATATAACGACCCGTAATTTTCCCGTTTCTGTTCAAGAGATCAGAAAAAAGACAAGAATAAGTGAAGGTGGAGAAATTTATATATTCGCCACCACACTATCTGATGAAAAGAAAGTCCTTACTATTTGCCGTAAGGTTTGAATATTACAGGCAATTTTCGGCGTGATAAGAAGATCGCACGAGCGGACCGCTTTCTACATAATAAAATCCTTTCTCCAAAGCAATACTCTTCAATCTCTTAAACTCATCCGGGTGAATATACTCTACTACAGGCAAATGTTTTTTGCTTGGTTGAAGATATTGTCCGATAGTAAGAACAGAGCAGTTTGCCTCCAAAAGATCGTCCATCAGCTGATAGATTTCTTCCCTTGTTTCTCCAAGTCCAACCATCATACCCGATTTTGCTTTTAATCCGTTTTCTGCAATTCGCTTCAACACAGATAGGCTTACATCATATTTAGCAGCGCTTCTCACCTGTGGTGTCAGGCTTCGTACTGTTTCCATGTTATGAGAGATAACATTCGGAGCAGCTTTGCAAACCATATCAATCAACTCGGTATTACCTCGGAAATCGGGGATCAGAACCTCTAGAGTTGTATTCGGGTTTACTTCCTTCACCTTCGTGATTGTTTCCACCCAGTGCATAGCACCCTGATCAGGTAGATCATCTCTGTCTACGGATGTAATAACGGCATGTTTCAGATTCATCAATCGGATGGATTCCGCTACATTTTGCGGCTCTTTTGGATTCAATGCCAGAGGCTTTCCGGTTTTTGTGTTACAAAACTTACATGACCGAGTACATATATCGCCCCCGATCATGAACGTGGCCGTTCCTCGTCCCCAGCATTCTCCCATATTAGGACATCTTCCGCTCGAGCAAATTGTATGTAGGTTATGTGATTCTACTATATGTTTGGTTTGTGAAAAATTATTATTTCCCCCAAGTTTTATTTTTAACCAATCTGGTTTTTTTACGTGTTCCATTGAATACTTTTCTATTATTGAATAACAAAGATAGGAGATAGATAATAAAACCTTAATTTTAAAAGGTTAAAATAAAAGCTAGATTATAAGAAATGTAAAAATCCTGACTTGTTTCTAGCAAATCAGGATTTTCTTACAAACACTCCCTTAATATAATGATACCAACTCTAAGGGTTTACCGTCTACTTTTGTTCGTTCTATGGCTGCCAGATTGCCATCCGCATCATATTTATATGTTATCATATCACTATTATCATTCCATTTTCCTTTTCTATCGTTCCATTCTGTATAATAAATGTGATCTATCTGGTCGTTGGTGTTATACTCGAATTTGTATAATGATAGGGCTATCCACCCAAGAGTCTTATCCCATTCATAAGATGTGCGTTTTGTTCTGTATCCATTGCAATCATATTCATATACAATTTTAGAGGCAGTCTCATTATTCTTATATATTACACATTCTTTCTCTTGTGGTTGTCTTTCTTTTAATGTTACCTCAACTTTGTTCTGTGCACATATTCCGATAGATAGAAATGAGACGATTGTTACTGCGATTAATTTTATTGTTTTCATAATTGTACGCTTTATAGTAAAACATTTTATTTTACTACTATAAAGTCAATTACTGTGCCATTATTTTTAATGTGCAGTATATTAAGATATTAAGTTTATTTGTGGAAGCCTTGTTGTGTTCATAAACGGACACCTTGTATGGTTCTAAATAGAAAATCCTGTACTCAGCTATGAGTACAGGATCTTTTACAATATTGTAATACTTAATCTTTAATCTATCGAGATTAAGCTTTCTTTTCTTTAGTCCATTTCACGTTGCGCATATCGCCGGTTTCCATAAATGCTTCGTGGAAAGCAAAACCATCATATAAGTCAACAGGAGTTTGTCCCTGTTCGCTGCGAGCAAGATATTCTCTTAGCAAAGGACGATATTCGGGATGAACACAGTTTTCGATAATCGCTTCTGCTCTTTCTTTAGGGCATTTACCGCGAAGGTCTGCAATTCCATATTCACTGATAATGATTTTAACAGAGTGCTCGCTATGATCCTGATGTGATACCATAGGAACAAATGCACTGATTTTTCCATCTTTAGCTACTGATGGAGTTACAAATACAGATACATAAGCACTACGGGTAAAGTCTCCCGAACCACCAATACCATTCATCATTTTAGAGCCTGTAACGTGAGTAGAGTTGATATTACCATATATATCAGCTTCCAGAGCTGTATTGATAGCGATAATACCTAAGCGACGCACAATACCCGGGTTGTTAGAAAACTCAGAAGGACGAAGTACAAGTCTTTCTTTGAAGAATTCCAGATTCTTGTAGATCTTTTCGATAACAGGGTTACTTACTGTTAACGAACATCCACTCGCAAATTTTACACGTCCGCTTTCCATCAAGCTGATTACTGCATCTTGAATAACCTCTGTGTAAACCTCAAAATCAGGTATTTCTTTGCTTTGACCCATTGCAGCCAATACCGCATTTGCAATGTTACCTACACCCGACTGAACAGGAAGGAATGTCTTAGGCATACGGCCTTCAGCCATTTCTTTAACGAAAAAGTTAGCAACGTTTTCTCCAATTTTTGCTGTTATTTCGTCTACAGGGCTAAAGCCACCACCTTCGTTCGGTGTATTTGTTTCTACAACGATTATTTTGCTAGGATCTACTTTTACGCAGTCGGTACCCATACGGTCTTTTACAGAATATACCCCGATCTCTCTACGGTGTGGAGGGTTTGGCAATTCTGCAATATCGTGCATACCACGCATTTCTTTCGGATGCCATCTGTTAAGCTCTACAATTACAGTTTTAGCAAGGCGAGCTACAGTAGGAGTGATTCCTACACCGCATGTTGGTACTATTTCACCGTCTTCGGTAATGTCACACGCTTCGATAATAGCAAAATCCACTTGTCCAAAAAAGCCATAACGTATTTCCTGAGCAAGCTGAGAAAGGTGCATATCAAAATATTTAACCTCCCCGCTGTTTATAGCATTTCGCATATCTTTACTAGACTGGTACGGTGTACGGAATTTAACTGCATGAGCACGAGCCAGTGATCCGTCGATAGAATCGCCTGTAGATGCTCCGGTAAACATCCCTATCTGGAATGGATTCCCTTTTGCATGTTCTGCTTCAGCTCTTTTAGCTAACGCTACTGGTACTACCTTAGGACATCCTGCGGCAGTAAATCCGCTAAATCCTACATTGTCATTGTGTTTGATAAGTGCGGCTGCCTCATCAGCAGTCATAAATTTTAAAGCCATGTCTTTTCTAAAAGTATGATTAAATAAATTGTATAAAGTTGATTTTTAACACCTTCTCTTTGGCGCTGCAAAAGTACAAAATTATTAACTGAACAACTAGAGATTAACATTAAAAATTGAAATATAGCGGTTTATTCCTACTTTTTCTTGTATATGAGTTTTACAGACACCGGAAAATGGTCTGAAGGCAAACGTATGTCGCACCCATCGAAGGAATATTCCTTCGGAAAATCGCCCGTTTTGATGTTGCTTTCACCATCTCTTGGGGTACGATAGGTATCGGTTAATACACCATAGCGTTCTACTGACATGCTTGGGCTTACAAAAATATGATCGATACGGCTACTTGTCAGCAGATCGGGTTTGAATGCATTGAATGTTCCGTTCAGTGCATATCTCACTGCTGCACGGTCGTATGAGTCGGTAAGGATTCCCGATGTGCTTAGCAATGTATAGCTTTTGTGTGTTTGATCTACATTGAAGTCGCCGGTTAAGATAACAGGATCATTGCCGCACATTTCTTTTATCTTAGCCAGTACCAGCTTCGCACTTTCTTCACGGGCTATTACTCCTACATGATCCATATGTAGGTTGAAGAACCAGAACTTAAGCTTGCCTTTTGTTTCTTTCAGTTGTACCCATGTACAAATGCGGGGAAGTGCAGCATCCCAGCCCTTGTTTGGCTCATCCGTTTTTTCTGCCATCCAGAAATGTCCGGACTTTAATACTTTGTATTTATCTTTTTTGAAAAAGATGGGAGCATACTCGCCTTCGGTTTTCCCGTCGTCCCTACCTACACCTACATAGCTGTATTGTGGCAATGCATCGAGCAAGTCTATCAGCTGATTGTGTTTTACTTCTTGTGAACCCCAGATGTCGAAATCGTTATAGGCTATAAGGTTGGCAATAACAGGACATCGGGTTGCCCATCCGTTGCCTTTGTTGGCATCACCTTGATTATCATTTCTGATATTGTACGTGGCTACATTAAGAGTTTGGGCAAAAATAAAAGAGCATAAACAAAGGAGGATAATCCCTAAAAGTGTTTTTTTCATATTTTGGACATTTATAGATTGTTTGAGTACAAATTTAACCCATAAAAAGGAAATAACCCGCCGAAGCAGGTTATTTTATATACTACATATCGTAAAAGATATTAAGTTGGGGAAATACAATTTATTGTTGCTGATGCTAGAAACGGGTATCGCCTTTTTATTACACTTCTTTCTCCAATTCTATCAACAAATCACTTTTGCTAGTGGTATCGCCTTTCTTTACCAATACTTTTTTTATGATACCTTTGGTGCTTGCCAAGATCGCATTTTGCATCTTCATGGCCTCCAAAATCAAAAGAGTATCGCCTACCTTTACCGTATCGCCGGCCTTCACCAAAACATCGAGTATTTTACCCGGCATAGGAGCTTTTAGCCGTATCGTAGTAGATTCGCTTAGTAAGTTGGCCAATAGCTTCTTACGCTCCAACGAAAAAGGAGACTCAATCGAAAATACATAACTGACACCATTCACCTGCAATTCATATTCATTCTGGTGCTGGGCTATTACTTCTACAGGATAGGTAAGCCCATTCACTGTCATTGCGGTAAAACCATCAGGCGTGGTTTCTATTTTGAAGTCCAGCTCTTTAGAATTGTGTGTATATTTTCCATTTTCATCGATAAGGAAATCAAATGTTTTGTTCGAATTCTTATCTAAAGCTATGATTGGTTTATGTTGTTTATTTTTCATAATCGATGTATTACATATTATTAATCCTGTTTCTCATAGCCCAAGGGTCTGTTTCTTCTTTCTTCTCTGTAAGTGCCTCGTTTTGTTTCTTAAACTGATTGGCAGAGAACAGTGCTGCAAACAGGTCTTCATCTTTCTCGCGATATACGAGTGAGTCTAATTGCTTTTCGATGAAAGATGTATTGTAATCACCTTTTTGGAATGTTTTGTTATGCAGTACAGCTTTGTCGAATGGTATCGTTGTCTTTATTCCTTTTATATGGAATTTATTGAGAGCCTTGATTGTTCTTGCAATGGCGGTATCCCGATCCTTTCCGTGAATAATCAATTTGGCAATCATAGAGTCGAAGAAAGGAGTAACCTCAGAGCCCACTACTACGCCTTTATCTATTCTGGTGTTGCTCCCTTTTGGCAAACTCATTGCTTTGATGATACCTGTACATGGTGAGAAATTAGCTTGCACATCTTCTGCATTGATACGGCATTCGATAGCCCATCCGTTGAGTTTTACATCGTCTTGCGTAATCGGGAGTTTTTCTCCGTTGGCAATTCGTATTTGCAATTCTATAAGATCTAATCCTGTTATCATTTCGGTTACAGGGTGTTCTACCTGCACACGAGTGTTCATCTCCATGAAGTAGAAGTTTTTGTCCTTATCAAGTAAGAATTCCACTGTTCCCAAACTGATGTATTTAGCTTCTCTTGCAAGAGAAACAGCAGCATCAGTCATCTTTTTCCGCAGCTCATCGTCCAGAGCCGGAGAAGGGGCTTCTTCGAGCAACTTCTGATGTTTGCGTTGTACCGAACATTCTCTTTCTCCCAGATGGATAATATTCCCATGGGTGTCGGCTACTATTTGTATTTCAATATGTTTCGGATTCTCCAGATACTTCTCAATAAATACAGATGGGTTGCTGAATGCAGCCAGTGCTTCGGACGAAGCGGACAGGTACATTTGTTTGAGGTCTGATTGTTTGCGTACAATACGCATACCTCGCCCTCCACCTCCGGCAGAAGCTTTTATGATTACAGGGAAACCAATCGATTTTGAAATTTCGATAGCTTCGTCCAGTGTGCTGACGCTACCGTTGCTACCCCCTAGCATGGGAACATTGCCTTTGGCTGCGATATTTTTTGCAGTGATCTTGTCACCCATATTCTGTATGATACGTGGCGAAGGCCCTATAAAAATAATTCCTTCCTCTGTACAGCGGGTCGCAAACTCTGCATTTTCGGATAGATAGCCGTATCCGGGATGGATAGCGTCTATTTTGTTTCTTTTAGCTAATAGCACCAGGCATTCTATATCCAAAAATTCAGGCGTTTCGTTTATCTCCCTATCCGGAAAATTGACGATACGGTCTACCTGAGTCAGATAATATGCATCAGGTTCTTTTACTGTGCGTATACCTACAGATTCTATGCCCATTTTCTTGGCGGTCTGCGCTATTCGGATAGCGATCTCTCCACGGTTGGCAATAAGAATTGATTTTATCTTATTTTTATTTTTCATCAGATACAATTTTAAGTATTACAAAGGTAGATTACCATGCTTACGCTTAGGACGTAACTCAATTTTGCGTTCAAGGGCTTTAAGGCTCGAAGCAATCTTTTGTTTGGTTACAGCAGGGTCTATCACTTCATCTATATATCCTTTTTCGTCTGCTATATACGGATTTGTAACCTCTTCTCGATATTTGTCGGTAAGTTCTTTTTTCAGTAGAGCCGGATCTTCCGCTTCGTTCAATTCCTTGCGGAAGAGAATAGCAATAGCTCCGTCGGGTCCCATTACTGCAATTTCGGCAGTTGGCCATGCAAAACTAAAGTCGCCTCCGATTCCTTTGCTGTTCATTACTATATATGCCCCACCGTAAGCTTTTCGGAGGATAATTGTTATTTTAGGTACATTGGCAAATGTATATGCATACAAAAGCTTTGCTCCGTGACGGATAATGCCTTCATGTTCCTGATCGGTTCCCGGAAGGAATCCCGGAACATCCACCAGCGTTACAATTGGTATATTGAAAGCATCGCAAATATTGATGAAACGAGCTCCTTTTACCGAAGAGTGTGTATCCAGTGTTCCTGCCATTACTTTGGGCTGGTTGGCTACTATTCCTACTACACGACCATCGATACGGGCAAAAGCTGTAAATATATTCGCCGCATGGTTCTCCGATATTTCCAAAAAGTCTCCATTGTCTACGATCAATCTCACTACTTCTTTTACATCGTAAGGCTTGTCCGGATCTTCGGGAACAATGTTTCGGAGTTGCTCATCATCCCGTGTTGCCGCTTCTGCCGGTTCGGTGAGCGGTGGATTCTCCATATTATTTGATGGGAGGTAGGATAGCAATTTCTTGACGCCCAATATTGTATTTTCGTCGTCGCTATATACAAAGTCCGCTACTCCCGATTTTGAAGCGTGTACCGAGGCTCCACCCAAATCTTCGGTGGATACTGTTTCGTTGAGTACTTCTTTCACCACGTTAGGGCCTGTAACAAACATATAGCTTGTGTCGGCAGTCATGAATATAAAATCGGTGAGGGCAGGGGAGTATACTGCGCCTCCGGCAGCAGGTCCCATTATTACTGATATTTGAGGTATAACGCCAGAGGAAAGCACATTTCTTTTGAATATACTTGCATATCCATCCAAGCTGCTGATACCTTCCTGTATACGCGCGCCTCCCGAGTCGATAAGTCCCACCATTGGCGAACCTGTTTTGAGCGCCATGTCCTGTATTTTTGCTATTTTGGCGGCATGGGTTGCTCCAAGAGAACCTCCAAGTACATTAAAGTCTTGTGAATATGCATACACCAAACGCCCGTTAACTTTTCCGAATCCTGTAATCACTCCGTCTCCAAAAGCTTTTACTGATTTTCCGAATGAGGACGTAGCAGGAGGGGCGTAAGCATCTGTTTCTTCAAATGTATCTTCGTCGAATAGAAGAAGGATGCGTTCGCGTGCAGTTAGTTTGCCTCGCTGATGTTGTTTTTGGTAATATGTGTCGTCATATTGTTTCTTCAAGAGCTCTTGACGAGCAATGAACTGTTCGTATGATTTCTTCATTTTTATGTATTTATTAAGATACTTTTGGTTGGAATAATAAACTCTTAATTCTGTAGAAAATAATGGTATTGTTCATTATTTATTTTGTTTCCTTCGTATTTTATGCTAGTTCAAAACAGTAAATATAATAGAAATATTTTATTTGAAAGTTGTATCGCATAAAAATTATCAATTACAGAACCTCTCCTGAGCTGTGGAAGTTTGAGTATCTAATGAATACAATGTGAATGGAGGTGTTTTATTATTAGTTGTTTATTTTTTTTGAACACTATCTATCAAGCTCGCTCTTTATTTAGAATGTGGTTTGATTTCAAGGATTTTTAAAACATTTTTTTTCTTGACTATTCCTTTCTCTAAGTGTTTGATGCTTAAGTTTATTTGCTCTAAATTGTTTAAGCTGTAGACTGTTGCTTCTATAATTCTAGCTGATATATATAGGTGAAGTTGTGCAGAATTTCTTTACTTTTGCAGCGACATTTTTATTATTAATTAACTAAACAAAATGAATCAAAAACAAGTAAACAAACAGCAGGCTTATCGCTTTAAAAGATTTTTGCGGAAAGCCTACAGTGCATTCAACAGTATGCACAGGCTTGTTAACATTGGGGTTGTGACAGGATGTGCACTTACATGTCTTCATGTATCGCTCGCATCTGCACAAACTACAAGTAACGAGCAACAACAAAAAGTGATGGAGAAAGAGCTCGATGAAGTGATGGTGACGGCATCGCGGGTAGAGATGCCGATCAACCAAACAGCTAAGCTGGTAACAGTAATCACTAAAGAGCAAATAGAGCAGGCGCCCGTCCGGAGTATTCAAGACTTGTTAGTTTACGCCGCTAACATAGATGTGATTCAACGAGGCGGACATGGTGTACAAGCCGATATCTCAATCAGAGGTGGCACATTCGATCAAAACGCAGTACTTCTCAACGGAGTAAATCTCTCCAATCCCCACACAGGACATTACAGTTTCGATATTCCAATCAATCTTTCCGACATCGAACGTATCGAAATCATTCACGGCCCATCAGCCCTAATATACGGAGCCAGTGCTTTTTCGGGGGGAATCAATATTATTACAAAGAAAAGTGCGGATTATAAAGCTTATGCCAGTGTAGAGTCGGGCATGCACAAGTTGCGTGGCATGGAAGTCCGTGGTGTGGCAAAAGCAGGAATAACAACAAATAGTTTGTCGGTAGGCTACAACTCTTCTGCGGGTTATATAGCCAATAGCGACTATGATCTGTATAATGTGTTGTGGCAAACACGTTTCAGACTAAACGAATCTAAAATTGACTTGCAATTAGGTTATAACGATAAAAAATATGGAGCTAATACTTTCTATTCGGCGAAATATCCCAATCAGTATGAGCGTACAAGCACATATATGGGGTCTCTGAAAGGAGAGTTTGGTTCTAAACTCAAAATAATTCCCATTGTATATTGGGATAGGCATCACGATCAGTTTGACCTGATCAAGGATACCGACAAGGGGCGCAACTATCACCGGAATGACACCTATGGAGCGAATCTTATCTTTAGCTATGAATCTCGATTGGGGATTACCAGCTTGGGCGGTGAGTTGCGAAAAGAAGATATAATGAGTTCGGTATTAGGTAAACCGATGGTAGAACCTCACCGGAAATATAAAATGTATGATGACCGCACCAATGCGAGTGTGGCATTCGAGCATACTTTAACTATCGAAAAAGTTGTGCTGTCTGCAGGCGTTTTGATGAATCACAACACTTTGTTGAGTGGTAAATATAGATTTTACCCCTCGGTGAGCGCTACATATCGCCCTGTAGAAGATTTTAACATATCGTCATCGTGGAGCAAATCGACACGGATGCCTACTTTTACTGATCTTTATTATACAACAGAAACCCACAACGGAAACAGCGGATTGAAACCTGAGAAGTCAGAGTCTCTCGATCTTAACTTCAAATACAATAAATCGTTTTTCTCTGCATATTTCACAGGCTTTCTTCTCTGGGGACGAGATATGATAGACTGGGTAAAGGTGAATGCGAATGATACAAAATGGGCATCGTGGAATCTTACAAAAGTAGATACAAAAGGCGTTGAAATGGGAGTAAAGTTCCGATTGGCAGATGTGTTCCCTGTATTAGGGGAGCAGTCTTCCGTATCTCTTGACTATGCACGTATGCACCAGACCAGCTATGCGCAAAATATGATATCATTGTATAGCTTGAATTATTTGCGGGATAAGTTTACAGCTCAGTTTCATCATCAAATTTATAAAGGATTTTCGGCAGGCTGGTATTTCCGTTTTCAAAAACGGATGGGATTTTATGAAAAGTATGAAAATCTGGTGAAGGTTGGTAATGAGCATTATCCGTCATTCTCTACTCTCGACCTAAAGCTTAACTACAAGTATAATGACCTACAGTTGAATTTGAGTATGAATAATCTGTACAATACTCATTATTTTGATAGAGGGAATATTCCTCAACCGGGTTTTTGGTTGATGGGTGGTATTAGTTATACTTTTAGATAGAATTAATTGGGATTGTCTGTTGTCATAGAGACAGTGTTTTTGTTATACTGAACAGAGTGAAACATCTCTTATGACAACAGACAGTTCTTTTACATACCTCAATAATATGAAAACAATTGTTCTTATTTTATTTCTATTGCTGCCATTTCATATTTCAGCCGATAACTTTAAGCTGCAAGCGGGAGACCTTATTTTTCAGGAGTCTTGTTCGGGAGATATGGGCAAAGCAATAAAGGAAGTAACATCGAGTATCGATCAATATCATTTCACCCATGTGGGTATGGTCTATATCGATGAAAATGACAGCATCTATGTAATCGAAGCTACTCATCCCAGAGTTGCTATTACTCCCTTGCATGAATATCTCTATCCCGAAAATAATAAAGGCTGTTATCCTGTATCTGTTGTGGGGAGGTTAAAGGCAGAATATCAATGTTGTATACCCCGGGCAATACAAGAAGGATTTACGCTGGTAGGGAAAGAATATGACGACGGCTTTGTGATGAATAACGATCAATATTATTGTTCCGAATTCATCTATGAGGTATTATTAAGAGCAAATAACGGGACTGCGATTTTTCCTCTTAATGTTATGACATTCAAATCTCCCGGTTCGGATGAAATAACAGATGGTTGGAAAGAGTATTTCGATAAGCTGAATCTTCCTGTACCCGAGGGTGAGCTTGGTATAAATCCCGGAGCAATGTCACGATCGGAGGTAATAGATATCGTTCATTATTATTAAAAAAATAGGCTGCTTTACAAAGCAGCCTATTTCATCTATTTTAGTTTGATATTTATCTCAACTGTGCACCTAACTCGCTTTCTAAAGATTTTTGTATCTTTTGCATGATGGCATCAATCTGTTTGTCATTCAGCGTTTTTTCATCGTCCTGAATGACAAAGTTTACTGCATAAGACTTTTTGCCTTCGGGTAAATTTTTGCCCTCGTATACGTCAAACAAAGAAACGTTCTTCAATAACTTGCGTTCGGCTTTGTATGCTATCTTCTCTATCTGATCGAATAGGATATTCTTATCTAATAGCAAAGCAAGGTCACGTTTTACAGCCGGGAATTTTGATATTTCCGTGTATGTAATGCTGTGTTTCTTGATCTCTTTCATCAGGCTGTCCCAGTTTAGTTCGGCATAGAACACTTCGGCATTAATGTCTTGCGATTTCAGCACTTTCTTGTTAACGATACCCAATACACCGAGCGATTTACCTTTCCCCTTGGCTTGTATGTCTAAAGCTGCTGTAAATATTTCGTTCGATGTCTGTACGTATTCATACCTGTTGGGAGCGATACCCAAACGGGCTAATATATTTTCAACATAGGCTTTTAGTTGATATACAGATGTCTTTTCATCGCCTGCTGCCCAGCTATTGCTTATATTGTTTCCACTAAGCCACAAGCCAAGATGAAACTCTTCGTTGTATTCTTTTAAAGTTTCACCCTCCACTTTTTTAGAAGCATCATACAAATAGCAGTTCCCGAACTCATAGAATTTGATGTCAGGGTTCTGATGATTACGGTTGTATGCAATGCTTTCCAAACCTCCGTAAATCAACGTTTGACGCATCACATTAAGGTCGTTGCTGAGCGGATTGATAACTCGTACGCTGTTAATAACAGGGTATAATTGAGAGTCTGAATAATAGGCTTCTTTTGTTAGCGAGTTATTCATTATTTCTTTAAATCCGCTACCTGTCAATTGCTCGGAGATCAGGTTTTGTAAGTCATAACTTTTATCCGTAGGTGTTTCGTACGAAAGGTTTGACTTCAGGCTGTCGCCTATTTCTATGTTGTTATATCCGTAGACACGTAATATATCTTCGATCACATCTACATCACGCAATACATCTACTCTGTAGGTAGGGACAGATAGGCTAAGCGTATCTTCTGTTTCTTTCTCTATTGTAATCTCTAAACTTTCGAGGATAGATTTTACAGTATCTTTTTCGATAACCTTTCCTATCAGGCTATTTACTTTATCGTACAACAGCTCTACTGTAGGTTTTGCTACAGGGTTAGGATATATATCTTGTATCGGTCCTACTATCTTTCCACCCGCAAGTTCTTGTATCAACAACGCAGCACGTTTCAATACATAAATCGTATCGTTTGGATCACAGCCACGTTCGAAGTGGAATGAAGCATCGGTATTTAGTCCATGACGACGTGCCGATTTGCGTATCCATGTAGGGTTGAAGTATGCACATTCGAGGAAAACATCGGTAGTATTTTCTGTAACTCCCGAATCTAATCCGCCAAATACTCCACCGATACACATCCCTTCTTTGTCGTTGCATATCATCAGGTCTCTCTCGCTAAGTGTACGTTCTACTTCATCTAGGGTAACGAACTTAGTTCCTTCCGGTAAGGTTTTTACAATTACTGTTCCTCCCGAGATATGAGCTACATCGAATGCGTGCAATGGATGTCCCAGTTCTTGCAGTACATAGTTGGTAACATCTACTACATTATTGATTGGGCGCAAGCCTACAGAAGTAAGCCTGTTCTTAAGCCACTCAGGACTTTCGGTAACTTTTACGCCTTTTATTGTTACACCTGCATAACGTGGGCAGGCTTCCGTATTTTCTACTTTTACAGGTACACCGCCGTTTGGTTCATCCAGTTGAAAGCTTTCAACTGATGGACTTTTCAGTGACCCTTTTAGTTTGTTTTGTTTCAGATATGCAGCCAAATCACGGGCAACTCCAAAGTGTGAAGCACCGTCTATACGGTTTGGCGTAATATCTACTTCGAGAATATATTCGCTCTGTATGTTGTAATGTTCTTTTGCCGGAGTACCTACCTTAGCATCCGCAGGCAATACGATGATTCCCGCATGGCTTGTACCTATTCCTATCTCGTCTTCGGCGCATATCATACCAAGCGACTCCACACCTCTGATTTTAGATCTCTTTATCGTAAAAGACTCATCGCCCGAATATAGTTTTGTTCCTACCAAGGCAACCACCACTTTTTGTCCTGCGGCAACATTTGCAGCTCCGCACACTATTTGCAGCGGCTCACTTTCTCCAACGTTTACCGTTGTGATGTGCAGGTGGTCTGAGTCGGGATGATCTACACAAGTGAGTACTTCACCTATCACTAGGCCTTCGAGACCTCCTTTTACTGTTTCTACTTCTTCTACACCGCCGGTTTCGAGACCGAGAGATGTCAGGGCATCGGCAGTTTCCTGAGGGGATAAATCGAAGTCAAGATAATCTTTTAACCAGTTGTACGAGATGTTCATATATTAATGTTTTTATTTTTTCGAAAAAGTCCGTCAAAAATACAAAATTTATTTCATTCGGTTGTTAATATAATCTATCGAATCATTTATTTGAGAAGTGGGTTATATCCTGTTTCACCCCTTTATTCCTTTATGGGTAATACCAAACAAAGCAATTAAGATTGAATGGATTTTCAAACTTTCTTAATAAATATCAAATAAATGTATTTTGCATTTGTAATATCTTTACCTTCGCTTGACGAATATTAATAAAATATATGGAAATCGCAATCATAGTTCTTTTGATATTATTGAATGGTGTTTTTTCAATGTCCGAAATTGCTGTTATCTCAGCACGTAAATCAAGTCTCAAAACGGAAGCAAAGCGAGGCAGTAAATCTGCTCAGACTGCAATGCAATTGTCCGAAAACCCCGATCGTTTTTTATCTACGGTTCAGGTGGGGATTACACTCATCGGTATCCTCACGGGGCTCTATTCGGGCGATGTGTTGGCTAGCGATGTATCGGCACTATTTGTCAATATGGGGCTTTCTGCAAACTATGCATATCCGCTTGCTCGGTTTGGTATTGTTATAATAGTTACTTATTTCACAATTGTTCTTGGCGAATTGGTGCCAAAACGTATCGGTATGAGTTCGGCAGAGAAAGTCGCTAAAGTTATAGCTCGCCCGATGCATTATTTGTCTATTGTTGTATCTCCTTTTGTATGGCTGTTATCCAAAAGCTCGTCTTTAATATTTCGCATGCTGGGTATTTCTCTATCCGAGTCTAAAGTTACAGAAGAAGAAATCAAGTCGATGGTAATTGAAGGAGCAGAAGACGGGGAAGTGCGTGATGTAGAAAAAGAAATCGTAGAGCGTGTCTTTAATCTGGGCGATAGAGATTTGGAATCTATTATGACCAATCGGGGAGATATTGTATGGATAGATACGGATATGACAAATGATGAGATCGTAACCCTTATACATAAATACCCCTTTGATAAATATCCTGTAGGAACTAAAGATTTGGATCATGTGTTGGGAGTTGTTTATCTGAAGGATATGTTTGGGAAAATAGAATCTCCCGACTTTGATGTGAAGACTGTTGTGCGTCCTGTTCAGTTCTTTTCTGAAAGTATGGAAGTATATAGTGCATTGGCTGACATGAAAGCGAATCATGTATCGTATGCTCTCGTTTGCGACGAATTTGGTGCGGTGAGGGGAATTGTTACATTAAAAGATATTCTGGAAGCATTGGTTGGTACTTTGTTAGATCCGCTGGAAGAGCCTGCAATCGTACAGCGTCAGGATGGAAGTTGCCTGATAGATGGACAATGCTCATTCTATGATTTTCTTGTTTATTTCAGAATGGGAGACATGTATAACAAATACGATTATAATACTGTTAGTGGTCTGATACTTGATAACCTGGGGCATATACCGAAGACCGGGGAGATCCTGAAATGGAAAAATTTTATAATCGAAATTGTAGATATGGATGGTGTTCGTATAGATAAAATATTAGTTAAAAAAGATTAATATGTATTATGCTTCTACATACGCTGATAAAGTAAAGTGGGATAGGATTCGAAAATAAACCATAATTTTGTCTTCGCTTAGGCAAAAGTATTATTAGGTACTTATAATTAATTTAGGTTGTTAACGGAGAACATATATGAAAAAATTAAAGAATGTACTTTTTTACATTATATCGATAGGGTCATTCTCTCTCATATTACTTATTATACTTCAACTTGGTAAAAATAATCTGGAGGTAGGACGTACGATCTCGGAGCAAACAACAGGGGAAACCGCATGGGGCGAATTTGGCAAAAGCTTATTGCATAATATAAGTGTTCCTTTCGCCATCTTAATGTTGCAGATAATTGTAATCATGCTGGTGGTGAAAATTTTTGGCTGGATCTGTAAAAAAATCGGTCAAACTTCTGTGATTGGCGAAATAGCGGCAGGGATCGTATTAGGGCCATCTTTATTAGGCTTCTACTTTCCAGAGGTTTCTCAATTCCTGTTTCCTGTAGCTTCACTCGTTAATATCAACTTGTTGAGTCAGGTAGGACTGATACTCTTTATGTTTATTGTGGGTATGGAGCTGAATCTGAATGTGTTGAAGAATAGGGCTCATAGTGCCGTAATCATAAGTCATGCCAGCATTGTCTTTCCATTTACGTTAGGGGCATTACTGGCATATTTTATATATGAAGACTTTACTCATGCACACTCCGGGTTTGTTTCGTTTGCTCTCTTTATGGGGATTGCGATGAGTATAACAGCTTTTCCCGTTTTGGCACGTATTGTGCACGAAAAAGGAATCAACAAATCGCCCGTAGGGCCTATGGTTATTACCTGTGCAGCCATAGACGATATCACAGCCTGGTGTTTGTTGGCTGCTGTGATAGCGATAGCCAAAGCCGGAACTTTCACCAGTTCCCTATATGTGATTTTGATGGCTGTGGTATATGTGCTTATTATGTTTAAGGTTGTTCGTCCGATCTTAAAAAATATTGCAGATAATCACCATTCGAAAGGGATGTCTAAAACTATAATGGGTGGCTTTATATTGATATTGTTCCTATCGGCATATACTACCGAGGCTATCGGGATTCACGCCTTGTTTGGGGCTTTCCTTACAGGGGTTATAATGCCTTCGAATATCCGTTTGCGTAATCTTCTGACCGAAAGGATAGAATATGTAACACTGATAATCTTGTTGCCTCTATTCTTTGTTTTCACAGGATTGAGAACCGAAATTGGCTTATTAAATACCGGACATTTGTGGCTAGTGTGTTTTATTGTGATTGCAGTTGCTGTAACCGGTAAATTTCTGGGTAGCGCCTTGGCCGCACGCTTTGTGGGGCAAAACTGGAAAGATAGTTTGGTGATAGGTGCATTGATGAATACCAGAGGTTTGATGGAGCTCGTTGTATTGAATATCGGTCTCGACTTAGGAATATTAACGCCCGAACTATTTGCCATGATGGTGATTATGGCACTGGTTACCACCTTTATGACATCGCCTAGTTTAAATATTCTGGATAAGATATTTAAACGAAACGAAAATTATTCTGAAATTTCGGCACAAAAGAAATTTAAAGTATTAGTGCCTTTTTCAAGCCCTCAAACAGGGCGTAAGCTATTGCTTTTGGCAAGTTGTTTGATAAAAAGAAAACAATCACAGTCTGATCTGACATTATTGCATTTAACGGAAGGTAGCCCGATGCATCAATACAATATAGATGAGGAAGAAGATCGTATTTTTAAACCCGTTAAGGAGGAGGCTCATTCTTTGCAACAGGATGTAAACACAATGTTTGAGGTTACAAATAATTTTCAGAACAGTATTATAAAAATTGCAAACAAAGGAGAATACGATTTCCTTTTGATTGGGAATAAAGGATATACATATTCCGACAGGTTTCTAGGGCGTTTCTCCAATGCTCTGAGTTATGTTCCCGATTATATCTTTTCTATCGTGCAGAACAAGATCAGAAAAAAAGGAACATTCAATGCTCCGTTCGATGATCGTACCCGCTCTATTATTTCGAAGACCAATATGCCGGTTGGCATATTTATTGATAAAGGATTAATAACTATCCGTAATATTTTTGTTCCTATATTGGATGAGGATGATATTTTTATGGGTGACTTTATGGAAAGGCTGGCCGAAAACTCATACGTGAGAATAACATTATGGGATCGGGTAGGACTCGCCGAGAACTCGATAGAATTTGTAAAGTCTGTAAAGGCAATAAAAGCAGTGAACCCATACTTATTTCAGCTGTGGAACAACAATATACCTGTGGATAGTGATATATTGATGAAACAAGATTTGATCTTGATTAGTCTCAATAGTTGGAAAGAACTGGATGTAAAAAAACCTAACTTGCTTCGTGATGCTCCTTCTACATTGATAATGACTAATTGAGCATAACCCATACATAGTATTAAAGAATGAACAGTCGCGATATAATAGCTCTTAAAAAAGAAATTCTTCAAAACCTGTCAAAAAGACAGTTGAAAGATGTGTTTGAGTCACTGACAAAGTTGGTCGTAAACCTTCAGGATTGGAAAGTGTCTGAAACATTGAGCGAATTGGAGACAAACTACAAATATATGCTTCATTACCTGTTTGAAGGTGTTGAAGATACCGAACGGGATAATGTTTATCGTAACTTGTTAAGATCTCTATATGAGCTGACAGACGATGTTGCCGATGAACTCTTAAATACAGAGTCGACCAATATATTTTATGAAAAGTATCGGATAAACAGATTAAAGACAAATACGCTGCCTGATTATTTGAAGCAGTTGAAGGATATTTCCGATTCTATGTCTATTGTCGATTTACTTGAGGTGGGAGAAGAAAAGAACCAGCGAAAACTCGATTTGGCGGTAAGGCGTGAACGTGTAGCTTCCGATTTATTCTCCAAAGTATATGTTTCTCCCCGAGCTGAAGAAAGCGACTACAACGATTATATTTCTTTTCTCGAAAATGAGGTGATGCCTGTAAGAGAAAAGAGCTTGCTTTTGTCTGCATTGTCTCTAAGCTTGTTTCATCGCTTCGACTATAGAAAAGTACAGGTGTTGATGTACATGTCTTTTTCCGACAATATGCAACTGCGGGTAAGGGCTATTGTAGGTCTTGTGATTGTCATGCAAATGTACGATGTGCGTTGGTCATTGTATCCTGAGTTGCAAAACCAATTGGATATTATGTCCGAAAATCAGGAATTCCGCAGGGCTGTTCGCCGTGTTGTGATTCAGTTGATTCGTTCGCGCGAGACCGAGCAGATTAGCAAGAAAATCAGGGAGGAGATTTTGCCAGAGATGATGAAGTTTAATAATCTGGCCGGTCGCAAACTGAATATGGAAGAGCTGATGGGCGGTGATACAGACTTTTCGGAGAAAAATCCTGAATGGCAAAAGGAGCTTGAAGAATCGGGACTTGGTAAAAAGTTACAGGAATATTCCAATTTGCAAATGGAAGGTGCTGATGTGTTTCATTCTACATTTTCGGGATTAAAGCACTTTTCTTTCTTTTCCGAAATGAGCAATTGGTTTATGCCCTTCGATCCTTCGTACTCTGAGCTTATGAGCCTGTTTCCCGAAGATAGCGGAAGTAATCTGTTGAAGACTGCCGTTCTCGATTCGGGGCATATGTGCAACTCCGACAAGTATTCTTTTTGTTTGAGCCTGTTACAAATATCTCCTGCACAACGGGATATGATGATGGGGCGGATGGGTGCCGAATCGGAAGAAATCAAGCAACTGCAAAAAGAGGCACAGGCAATGAATCCTACTATCGATGATGAGGTTACTTCAAATCAATATATTCAAGACCTGTATCGTTTCTTTAAATTGCATCCATATCGCAACAACTTCTTTGACGTATTCAAGCTGAATTTGAATTTTTATGACAAGAAGTCTATTGCTCCATTGATATCCGATGAGGAAAGCATGAGAAAAATTGCTCAGTATTGTTTCGATAAAAATAATTTCAGTGAGGCGTTGGATGTCTTCAATCGCCTGATTGATATTGATACTCAGAATGATGACATTTGGCAAAAAATAGGGTATTGTAAGCAAATGCTCAACAATCAGGATGGTGCTTTGGCTGCATACTTGCAAGCGGACGTGTTGAGACCCGATAATTCGTGGATCATAAGGCGTATAGCACAGATATACCGAACGTTGAAGAAGCCCGATATGTCATTGTACTACTATCAGAAAGCAGCAAAATTGAATCCTGATAATGTAAACACGGAGCTGAATATAGGGCATTGCTATCTGGAGATGAACGATTATGAGCAGGCCTTAAATACGTATTTTAAGGTAGAGCTATTAGATTCTAAGGGTACAAAAGCACAGCGTCCTATTGCATGGACTGCATTCTTGTTGAGAAAGTACGAGTTAGCTCAAAAATATTACAATCAAATTTTAGAAAGAAAACCTACGATACATGACTTCTTAAATGCCGGACATGTAGACCTTTGCGCCGGTAATATGAAAGAAGCTATCGAACATTATAAACAGGCTGTATACAAAGAGAATGACTTCGAATTGTTTGCTATGTTGTTTGATGCAGACAGAGAAAGTCTATTAAATCATGGCGTAGACGCAAAAATATTCCCTTTCTTATTCGATCAGATCAAATACGGAGTCGGATAGATTGAAGGTGCTTTCGTATAATATAATATAAAAAAGATCGGCTGGCTTAAATTATTCATCTTGCTCAGTATGACAAGAGATAACCTTAAGCCAGCCGATCTTTACTTTATAGATAATTAGTTTGTCAGAGTAGTTTTCCGCTTAAGAACATAGCTGCAATAGAGAAATAGATGATCAGTCCGGTAACATCCACCAGCGTTGCCACAAACGGAGCTGAAGCGGTAGCGGGGTCTAATCCAATTTTCTTTAGCATGAGGGGGATCATCGAGCCGGAGAACGTTCCCCATAAGACAATAAATACGAGCGAAACGGATACACTCAACGCAACCCATACCCAATACTCTCCATAGTCGTATAAGCCCAGTTCTTGCCATATAAATATCCGTGTAAAGCCTATTACACCGAGGATAGAACCCAAAAGCAGACCTGATAAAATTTCTTTTCTCATCACATACCACCAGTTCTTTAGCTTTAATTCGCCCAGTGCCAATGCACGGATAATAAGACTGGCAGCCTGCGAACCCGAGTTACCACCGCTTGAAATGATTAGTGGAACAAACAAGGCCAACACTACGGCTTTCTCTATCTCTTCGTCGAAGTGGCCCATTGCTGATGCTGTGAGCATCTCTCCTAAAAAGAGTACAACTAGCCATCCCGCACGTTTTTTCACCATTTCGGAAAGAGATGTTTTGGTATATGACAGGTCGAGCCCCTCTGTACCCCCAAACTTTTGGAAGTCTTCTGTGCTCTCTTCTTCTGCCACATCCATAACGTCGTCGATGGTAACAATGCCCAGTAATGTGCCGTTGGTATCCGTTACGGGTAAAGCTACACGGTCGTGGTCGGAGAATATTTTTACGGCAACTTCCTGATCGTCGTATGCGTTAAGCGAGATAACCCGATTGTCGCTAAGCTCGCCGATAGTCTGGTTGGCGGAAGCCAAAATTATTTCCTTGATGCGGATATCGGCGATAAGCTTCCAATTATCATCTACGATGTATATTACATTTAGTGTTTCAGAGTCTTGTCCGAACTTGCGGATATGGTTTATAGCCTGTTCTACAGTGTAGTATGGTCTTACAGCGACGTATTCGGGTGTCATCAGACGTCCGATACTATCTTTTGGGAAGCCCAGTAGCTTGGTGGTGATTTCTCTTTCTTCGTCCGATAATATCTGCATCAGACGCTGGCTCACTTCGCCCGGTAGTTCTTCAAAAAAAGCCGTACGGTCGTCCGGATCAAGATCATTAAGAAGAGATGTTACTACATTGATGTTAACAGCCAGTCCTTCGATTATATCTTCTTTTTCGTCGTGAGAAAGGCGTTTGAAAGTCTCCTTTGCCAATTCTTGTGGCAAGAGGCGGAATAAAATGATCTGATCAGACTTTGGTATGTCGGCAATGATTTCTGCTATCTGAACAGAATCGAGGTTGTTAAGTTCTTGTTTTACGATTTTCCAGCTTTTGTCTTCAATAAGCTGTTGGAGGCGGATTATTATTTCACTCATGATGCAATCTCCTTACTTTATCTCTGTAAGGAAATCACAATAAGACCCTTTACAGAGAGGTTAATACTTCTGTTTTGTTTCTGTAACTCGGATAGGGGTCTTCGTCCATGATTCTTAATTTTTAGTGAATACTAGCCCAAAATGAGTAGGGGGCGTTAAAACCGCTGCAAAAGTAATGCTTTCTTCGGGAACTGCCAAAAAGAACTTTTCTTAAATGGAATGCGATACCGAGCGATTAGGTTTTATTATACTTTATTATGTTTTTGGTATTCACCTATTTAGTTTTGTGTGAATAATCAATGGATTAAAGGATATGATTGGTCGGAGTGTGGAGAAAGACTATATTTCTTAGATCTTCTTACCCCCTCAAAGCAAAAAATTGTTATTTTTGTTATTCGCATTTTTGTTTAGATCAATATAAAACTAAAATAAAGAAGAAAGCATGGAAAACAGTGAATTACTGGCACAGGTAACAGCTAAAGCAAAAACATGGTTGTCGGAAAAATACGATGCCGATACACGAAAAGAAGTTCAGGCATTGTTGGATCAAGAAGATAAAACTGAACTTATAGAATCTTTTTACAAAGATCTTGAATTTGGAACAGGAGGACTTCGCGGAATTATGGGTGTAGGTACCAACCGCGTGAATATATACACAATCGGAGGTGCAACACAAGGGCTGGCTAATTATCTATTGAAGGAGTTTTCTTCGTTAAAAGAAATAAAAGCAGTGATCGGTCACGATTGTCGTAACAATAGCCGTTTGTATGCTGAAATTTCGGCAGATATTTTTGCTGCAAACGGAATCAAGGCATATCTGTTCGAAGACTTACGACCTACTCCCGAAATCTCGTATGCTATCCGCAAGCTAGGTTGTCAGAGTGGTATAATGATTACAGCTTCTCACAACCCGAAAGTATATAACGGTTATAAGGTATATTGGGAAGATGGTGCGCAGGTTATTCCTCCGCATGATAAGAGCATTATCGCTGAGGTGAACAGAGTGAAAGTTGACCAGATCAAATTTAAAGGCGGTGATAAAAAGCTGATCGAAATACTGGGCAAGGATATGGACAATGCCTATATACAGGACTTGAAAACATTGCTTCTTTCTCCCGATTCGATCAAGCGTCATGCAAATATCGGTATTGTTTATACTCCTCTGCATGGCACGGGATTTACAATTATCCCTAAAGCACTAAAAGAATGCGGGTTTACCAATATTATAAACGTACCCGAACAAGATGTGTTGAGTGGCGATTTTCCTACAGTGATTTCTCCAAACCCTGAAGATCCTGCCGCTATGGCGTTGGCTGTGAAAAAAGCAGAAGAAACAAATGCCGAGTTGGTATTTGCTACTGACCCTGATGCTGACCGCTTTGGTGCGGGTATTCGCAACGATAAAGGAGAATTTATCTTGCTGAATGGTAATCAAACAATGCTTATCCTTATCTACTATATAATCACACGCCGTAAGGAATTGGGATTGCTCTCGAAGAAAGACTATACAGTGCGTACAATCGTTACCAGTGCATTGACTCAGGTTGTATCTGAGAAGAATGGCGTGGAAATGTTTGAGTGCTACACCGGCTTTAAATGGATAGCTGCAGTAATGCGCGAACTGGAAGGCAAGCGTAATTATATAGGTGGGGGTGAAGAAAGTTACGGATTCTTGGCCGAAGATTTTGTGCGTGATAAGGATTCTGTTTCTGCTGCTATCTTGTTTGGCGAAATTGCGGCATGGGCAAAAGACAACGGAAAAACATTGTACGAAATGCTTCAGGATATCTATGTGGAATATGGTTTCTCTAAAGAGAAAGGTATTTCGGTAACGAAAGAAGGTAGAAGCGGTGCTGAAGAAATAGAAGCGATGATGAAGAATTTCAGAGAAAATCCGATCAAAGAAATAGCCGGCTCGAAAGTGATATTGATCAAAGACTTTGTGACATTGAAGGCACAAGATTTTAGTATCAATGAAGAATATACTCTCGAGATGCCTACAACTTCGAACGTACTTCAATACTTTACACAGGATAAAACGAAAGTTTCAATCCGTCCTTCGGGAACAGAACCGAAGATAAAATTCTACATTGAAGTTCAGGACAAGTTGAAATCACGTGAAGAATACGATGCAGTGAATGCTGCTACTGAAAAGAAAATAGAACAAGTATGTAAAGATTTGGGCATATAAGAATTGCCTGAAGAATGAATATAAAGCACCTCTAAGTCTATCAATCAGACTTAGAGGTGCTTTTTCGTATATGCGTGTGTAGGGGCACTCACTTGTGGTTGCCCGGATATAAATGGGCAGGCACAAGCCACTGCCCCTACTTCCGAAACACAGCCTATTATCCTGAATAAAACGAACAATCTCGTATGAACGATTTCAATATAGAATAGCAAGAACCCTGTTTTCCTTTCAAAATGCCCCTTTATCATTTTTGTCCAATTTTATCTATTATAGTAATCAATCATAATTATTGTCTTATAGTCTTTTGTCATGGTGAGGCAAAGAAGTATACCGACCCTTTAATGCCTCAGAATGATAAAAAAGACAACAATAAATTCTTTTAGCACTTAACTTATAATAGACATGGCAAAATACACAGAGCGATTGGTAGAAAGGATAATTTCCTTTATCGAAGAGGATACATATAGTATTTCGGAAATATGTAATGCATTGAATATAAATCGGAAAACATTCTATGAATGGCGTAAAACAAAACCTGAGTTCAACGAGGCTGTTGAAAGAGCAATGGAATGTCGAGACGACAAACTCTTGATGTTGGCACGTAGTTCGTTGAAGAAGAAGCTGGAAGGCTATACCCTCACCGAAACCCGGACTATTTATGTACCCGATAAGAGCAATCCTGAAAAGTTAGTATTGAAATCCCGCACTGTCAGGCAAAAGGAATATGCTCCCGATACCCATGCTATAAAACTGGTATTGTTGCAAAATGAAGCCAAAGAAGAGAAAGAGGCAGAGTATAAGCAAGAACCTGCTTTAACAATCGTGGTGCGCGATCCTACCACAGCAGAGAGCCTAAACCTTTTGCGTGAAAATCTTAGAAATAATCATTCGGTAGAACAAAAGAAAAAAGAGGAAGCGGTTGTAGGCGATCAGCCAATAAAACCGTCAGATAAACCCTTAGCAATAAAGGAAGCTGATACGGAGGTAGAGCCTCAGCCAAAGAAAAAATCAAAACACGTTACCATTCCCAACCAGAACACAGGTCCGTTGCCTCCCGGATACCGTTACAGAAGGTGACAACTGAAAAAGGGGGGATATGTGTTACTTTTGTTACTTTTTATAGAAATAGTTGGAGGAATAAGATAAAGCAAGGTGAAAATATAGATTACCTCAATCGATAGAATCGTCAAACTCCCGTTCCATATCCATCAGTTCCTTTTTTATTTGTTCCAGTTTTTGGAGAACCTGTATTTTGCGGGCTTCTTCGTCTTTTTTCTGTCTTAAGGTCTGGCGTGCACCTTCGAGGGTAAGTCCTTTTTCTCTTACTAAATGATAAACGATGGCAATGTTCTCGATATCGGCTTTTGTGTACTGGCGTGTACCTCCTTCCGTTTTCCTTGGTCTGATGATGTCAAACTCACCTTCCCAAAAACGGAGTAGCGATTCGTTCACTTTAAAGTGCGAAGCAACTTCTCTCAGGGAGTAGTACAGGCGGTTACTATTTTCGAAATCGATTTTCATAGCGGCATCAATCCATTACCTGTCCGTGGTTAGCGGCAATTTGTAACATCTTATCATACTCTGCAGGAGAGAGATCCATAAAGTAGTATTTGGCCGGATTGTCGGGCTGACCTTTTACGTGTACCTCGTAGTGCAAGTGCGGGCCTGTCGATTTCCCGGTGTTACCCACTTCTCCGATCTGCTCGCCACGGGTAACCTTTTGTCCTGGACGTACTTTGTATTCGTTGAGGTGAGCATATAACGTTTCATAGCCATAGCCATGACTGATCATAATACATTTACCATATCCTTGCTTCCAGCCTACCTCTATCACAGTACCATCGCCGGTCGCATACACGGGTGTTCCTATGTTTGCGGCAAAGTCCATTCCTGCATGGAAGCGGGCTGTACCATATATGGGGTCGATGCGTGTGCCGTATCCCGAGGCTACTTGTTTCAGGTATCTGTCGGGTACAGGTTGTATGCTTGGTATATGTTTCAGACGATCTTTTTGGCTTTTGGCAAGGCTGAGCACTTCATCAAACGAGTTAGACTGTATATAGATTTGCTTTTCGATGAAGTCCATCTTCTTTGTAGTTTGGATAATCAGATCCGGGCTTTTCAGCTCCATCAGGTAATCGTACCTGCCGATACCTCCGACTCCCGAGCTTCGGATAGAGGAGGGGATAGGGTCGGCATGGAATATTGCCCTGTAAAGGTTATCATCACGTTGTTGTATGTCTCCGATCACATTTATAACTTCGTCCATTCGCTTAGACAAGACTTCATACTGCGCACGGATCAGTTCATCTTCTTTCTTCTGGGCTTTATCCCAAGGCGTATCGAAGAAATAGGTAACTGCTACCAAACCCACTATGCCAACTACAATACCCGATATCAGGTGACGGAAAACCACAATAATCCTATCTTTGCGGCTAGGATAAATTCTGTCGTATGTGAGTGTTTGCGGATTGTATCTGTAATATACTTTTCGCTTCATTTTATGGTTCCTGTCATTTTTATTTTCGCGAGTTCGACAAAAGTAAAGTTTTTGCGCTATTTTTGCAAATTGATTATAATAAAGAAACAGAAATTAATGTGGCAACATGAAAATGTGAAAATTAGCAAACGGTTAGGAATGTATCCGATGTCTGCTAATTTGCTAATTTACTAATTTTAAAAATATGATGACTTCTAAAGAAATTCGTGAATCGTTTAAATCCTTCTTTGCATCTAAAGAGCACAAAATTGTACCATCGGCACCGATGGTGATCAAGGGTGACCCTACACTGATGTTTACGAATGCGGGTATGAACCAGTTTAAAGATGTTATTCTGGGTAATGCGCCAATCAAGTATGCACGTGTAGCCGATTCTCAAAAATGCCTTCGAGTGAGTGGGAAGCATAACGATTTGGAAGAGGTAGGGCACGATACTTACCATCACACGATGTTCGAAATGCTTGGAAACTGGTCTTTTGGAGACTATTTCAAAAAAGAGGCGATCGAATGGGCGTGGGAATATCTGACAGAAGTTTTGGCATTAGATAAAAATCGTCTCTATGTTACTGTTTTCGAAGGCAGTCCTTCCGAAGGCTTGTCTCGTGACGATGAAGCAGCCGCCTATTGGGAAAAGTATTTACCTGTAGACCGGATTATCAATGGCAACAAGAAAGATAACTTTTGGGAAATGGGTGACACAGGTCCTTGTGGTCCCTGCTCCGAAATACATATAGACTTACGCTCTGATGAAGAACGTGCGAAAGTTGACGGGCTGACATTGGTGAATCAGAGTGACCCTCAGGTTGTAGAAATCTGGAACCTTGTGTTTATGCAATACAACCGTAAAGCCGACAAGTCACTAGATCCGCTTCCTGCTAAAGTAATTGACACAGGTATGGGATTCGAACGTTTGTGTATGGCTGTCCAAGGTAAGACATCGAACTATGATACAGATGTATTTCAGACTATAATAAAGGCTCTTGGTGCGTTGGCTAACACCACATACGGAGAGGATGTGAAGAAAGACATTGCGATGCGTGTGATTGCCGATCATGTGCGTACTATCGCTTTTTCGATAACAGACGGGCAGTTGCCATCGAATGCCAAAGCGGGGTATGTGATTCGCCGTATTCTTCGCCGTGCCGTTCGTTACGGATATACCTTCCTTGATCAGCACAAGTCTTTTATGTATAAGCTGCTTCCTGCATTGATCGAAACAATGGGAGATGCTTATCCTGAGCTTATTCAACAGCAGACGCTGATTGAAAAAGTAATGAAGGAAGAAGAAGAGTCTTTCTTGCGTACACTAGAGACGGGTATAAAACTACTGGACAAGCAAATAGCCGATGCAAAAGTAAAGGGGTTAACCGAAATTAGTGGTGTTGAGGCCTTTACCTTGTATGATACATACGGATTTCCTCTCGACCTTACCGAGCTGATTCTGAAAGAGAATGACATGTCTGTAGACGAAGCTGGCTTTAAGGCAGAGATGCAAAAACAAAAAGACCGTGCCCGGAATGCAGCAGCAGTAGAAACTGAAGACTGGGTAACATTGAAAGACGGTGACACAGAGTTTGTAGGCTATGACTTCACTGAATGTGAAACCGAAATATTACGTTACCGCAAGGTAAAACAAAAGAATAGCGAGTTCTATCAGATTGTACTGAGTCGCACTCCATTCTATGCCGAAATGGGAGGACAGGTAGGTGATAGTGGTTGGCTGGTAACCGATGACGAAACAATCGAAATGTCGGATACTAAGCGTGAAAATAATCTGGCAGTACATTTGTCGAATAAGCTGCCTCAAGATCTGACAGCTACATTTATAGCTCGTATCAATCTAAAGAACCGTACTGCAACAGAGTGCAACCATACTGCAACACACTTGTTGCATGAAGGTTTGCGTGAAATACTGGGTAGCCATGTAGAACAAAAGGGGTCGTATGTGTCTCCGTCTGTTCTTCGTTTCGACTTCTCTCATTTCCAAAAGTTGACAGACAAGGAGATCCGTGAAGTAGAGCGTTATGTGACAGGGAAGATCAGAGAGAACATCATTCGTGAGGAAATGCGCCATGTCCCTATTGCCGAAGCGAAAGAAATGGGCGCGATGGCTCTATTTGGCGAAAAGTATGGTGAAGATGTACGTGTAATACGCTTTGGCGATTCAGTAGAACTTTGTGGCGGTACTCATATTTCTTCTACAGGACGTATCGGTTCGTTCCGTATTATCAACGAGAGCTCAATTGCTGCGGGTATTCGCCGTATAGAAGCAATTACGGCTGAGGCTTGCGAAGATTACTTTTATGCTCAACAAGATATATTGACAGAGGTGAAATCCCTGTTTAACAATACACCAAATCTGACTCAGGCTCTTCGCAAATTCTTTGAGGAAAATGCCGAAATGAAGAAGACCGTTGAAGAGTATGTTAAGGAAAAGACCGTTCAGATTAAAGATGCTCTGATCAAGAAAAAGCAGGTTATAAATGGTATTGACTTCTATGTGTTGAATGGTCCGTTCCCGGCTGAAGTTGTGAAAGATATAGCTTTCCAGATAAAAGGACAATTCGCCGCAAATACAGCTTTCGTTGGAGCTACTGAATACGAAGGGAAGCCATTACTTACTGTGATGCTAAGTGACGACCTTGTAAAAGATCAAGGATTGAATGCATCCCAACTGGTACGTGATGCCGCTAAGCACATCCAAGGTGGAGGTGGAGGTCAACCTCACTTTGCTACAGCCGGTGGTAAAAATACCGAAGGCTTGACAAAGGCTTTGAACGAAATAATGGAAAAGATAAAATAAGGAAATGCTCTTTATTCTAATTCAGAAAGAGCCGAAAGTTAAATTTTGGCTCTTTTTGTTTCTATTTATCTAAAATCTTATATCTTCGTAGAAATCCTAATACCATAAATGAATATGAGAAAAGCAATGTTAATTGTATCTGCTGCACTTTTCCTTTTCCTTGTCCTGGTTTATATATGTACACGATAAGTTTGTATAGCTGAAAGCTTATTTTTTAGCTCTTGGTAACCATTTTTTTGCTTGTCTATACCTGTATTCATATATAGACATTAGATATACTTTTGGGTATAATGAAAAAGATTAAATCCGGATTTTGATAATTGAAGACTTGCTCAAAAGTGATGATAGGATATAAAACAATAAAATGCTTATTTTTGTGTTTTATATATGATTAATCAGCTGTTGGTTTATACGTGTCACAAAATAATCTAGTACGTACACTATACATAGGATTTGGTGTATTGTTTATCCTACTTATCACATCGTCATGTTCTAATAAGAAGAACACCGCCTTGACACGTTTTTACCATTCGGTGAATACACGTTATAATATACACTACAATGCTGATATAGCTTACAAAGAAGCGCTCGAAGCAAAAGAGAAGGGGAGGGAAGACAATCTTTCGCAATTGGTCTACATTTTCCCGAAAAGTATGGACTCGCTTGGTGCATCATCGGGGAGTTTTACAACCACGATAGACAAAACAACCAAAGCAATCAAGCTGCATTCGATAACTGCAAAACCCAAACGTGATCCCGATAGGCGAAACGATGCCGAATATCAGGCGTGGATTCGTCAAAAAGAATATACTCCATTTATGGATCAGGTATGGCTGTTGCTGGCGAAAGCTGAATTTCAGGATGGAAACTATTTGCAAGCTGTCAGTACGTTCCTGTATATAACTAAGATATACAGTACCAATCCCGAGATTGTAGCTGAGTGTCAGTTGTGGATAGCCCGTGCATATACCGAAATGGGATGGTTGTACGAAGCTGGCGATATCTTACATAAAATAGAGATAGCAGGAGGAGCTCCCGAAAAACATAAAGGTTTTTATGCATTGGTGAAAGCCAACTATCTAGTATATAACAATGAGTATGAGGCAGCCATACCTCAATTAGAGATTGCCATAAAGAACGAACATAACAAGCATCAAAAGACTCGTATGAAATATCTTTTGGGGCAGCTTTATGCTCAGCTGGGAGACAAAACCAAAGCCGATAAGGCATTCTCGTCTGTTAAGGGTATGAGTACACCTTATAAGTATACATTTAATGCGCAACTCAGGCAGATAGAACTGGATGACTCTCCGGCAAAGACAAAGGCACTATCCATGCTGTCGGGGATGTCTAAGAAATCACGTAACAAAGAATATCTCGATCAGATATATACCTCTTTGGGAGATATATACCTTGAGAAAACAGACACCCTGAAGGCTCTTGAAAACTATAGAAAAGGTGTCAAAGAAAGTATCCGTAATGGGTACGATAAGGCTATGGCTCAGATAAGACTCGGAGACCTTTATTTCCTTAAGCGGAAATTTGTCTTGGCTCAACCGTGTTACTCAGAAGCTTTACCTCAATTAAATAAATCTCATCACGATTATCCGAAGGTTGCTCTAAGATCGAGTGTGCTAGATGAGCTGGTTGTACATGTTAAAGTGGTAGAAGAGCAAGATAGTTTGCAATATATAGCCCAACTGCCCGAAGAGGAACGTCTTCGCATTATTAATGATAAGATCGTAGAGCTGAAAAAAGAAGAAGAAAAGAGACAAAAAGAAGAGGAGAACCAAAGGCGGATCGAAGAACGGCAGGAGCGTATATCGTCGTGGGATGATATAAATGAACAATTGTTTGACCAGTCTAACAAGACGCCGGTAGCACCCCCTGTTATTACACAACAAGGTGCAGCTACATTCTATTTTTACAACGAGCAAGCAGTAAATCAGGGTAAAATAGCATTTCAGCAGCAATGGGGAAATCGTAAGCTGGAAGATGATTGGCGCAGACGTAATAAGCGATCTACAGGAATCTTTGATGAGGTCGATACAGCCCAACAATCCGATTCACTGGATACAGAAGCGCATCGGATAAAGGAGCTTCAAGCTCAGAATGAAGAACTAAACAGTCCGAAGAATGCCGTTGACGATGAATACTCTGTCGAATATTATCTGCAACAATTACCTCTTACTCCTGAGGCAATAAAAGAATCGAATGTTCTTATCGAGGATGCTTTGTATAAAATGGGGCTGATATATAAAGATAAGTTGCAAGATATGGATTTGGCTATCGATGCCTTTAATACAAATATACACCGCTTTCCAAATACGCCTAATCTGGAAGAAATTTACTATCAGTTGTTTCTTATTTATATGCGTTTGGGAGATAACAATATGATGGCTACATACCGATCTAAACTGATGAATGAGTTTGCATCGGGTAAGTACGCAGGTCCTGTTTCTCAACCCGACTATGAATGGAATTTCCGAAACATGGCTAGCTTGCAGGATTCGCTCTACAACGAAGCTTATAAAGCATACCAACAGGCAGATGTGGAGACTGTAAGGCGCAACTATGCGGCAATGAATACCAAATATCCGTTTACTGACCTGATGCCTAATTTTACTCTGCTGAATGCATTGACTTATGCTCAGGTACGTGATGCGGGCAACTTGGAAGCGAACTTGACCGATTTGGTGAAAAAGTATCCGAAGTCTGATATTACTCCTTTAGCGAGTGATATTCTCGAACGGCTGAAAAGTGGAAAAATATTACTGTCGGATGGCTCTCCTGTCACCGGATTCGACTGGAGTAAGGCTTATCAGGGCGCAGATTCTTTATTGGCTTCTAAAGGGAAGATATTACAATATTCCGACACATTGGATGTCCCTTATGTGTTGATGCTGATGTTTAAACCAAAGACGATAGACCGAAACGAATTACTGTATCAGGTGGCAGACTATAACTTCACTAATTATGTGATTCAGACGTTCGATTTGAGTTTTGATACAGACCCGCCGTATGAGGTATTGCAGATGAAAGGGTTTAATTCTTTTGCAGCTATAAGGTCATATCTCTCGAAGGCATACAGCAAAGAAGGGTTGATACAACATCTCGATAAGGCAATTCTTGTAGTACCGATATCAACGGATAATTATATCAATGTGCTACCTCGTCTTGGCTTAGAGCAATACATGGCATATTTTAGTGAACATTTTTCAGAACAATTCCCTCAGTTGATAGCTTCATGGAGTGGTAAGAAGTATGTAGAATCTACCCAGCCTGTAGTAATTGCAGAAGTTGATGGGGCTAAAAAGGAGAGTCAGGCGGAAGAGCTTGATGAATCGGTAAAAAAGCCTGTAACTATACCACAGACGCCTGTCGTGCCTGAAAAGCCTGTACAAAAACAACCTGAAACGAAAGTGAATGATAGGCAGATAACAGGAGATGATTTGTTGTCGAAAGATCAGTTGCAAAAAGCCGGAGAAGTAAATGACGTTATCGATGGCATATCCGATGTTGTCAGCAATCCTGTTGATGGTATAAAGAGCTTGTTTAACCGATATAAGAATAGGGAAAAACTGACAAAAGAAGAGAAGCAAGCGCTCAAGGAAGAAGAGAAGTTACGTAAAGAACAAGAAAAACAACAAAAAGCAATAGAAAAGATCCGCTTAGATTCTATCACTAAAATAGAGAAAGCCCGAACAGACTCGATAGCGAATGTAGAAAAAGCACTCGATGATTCGATAAAGGCAGCAAATAAACAAGCAGAGGAACAAAAACGACTGGAAGAGAAACAAAAAGAAGATGCAGCCAAAGCTGCCGTGAAGGCTCGTGAGGATGCCCGCAAACAGAAAGAGGCAGACCGTAAGCAAAAGGAACGTGAACAGAAAGAACGCTTGCGTCAGCGCGAAAAAGAACGGAAGGAAAAAGAAAAGGTCAAAGAACAAGAACGCAAACAAAAAGAGCGTGAAGCGGAAGAAAGAAGAAAGCAGCGTTTGAAAGAAAAAAGGTGAAAAATGAGCTTTTAGTATCAAAAACTAAAAAAGGTGTGCTCTGATAGTTGAAATAACAAAAAAAAATCATTAATTTGCCTTATGAATTACTAGAGGCTATGCCTTTCATCCTAAAAACTAACTATATGAACGAGAACCTAAATCCTGAATTGCCAGAAAATAATCTACCAGAGGAAGTTACAAACCAATCTGTTGAAGAGGAAGCGAAAGAGCAATCGGAAACATCTACAGAGACTTCGGTGGCAAAGCAAGTATCTTTGACCAAAGATGAGATAATTGAAAAATTAAAAAACTTGACTGCACAAACTGAAATCCCTTCAAGAGCTGAAGTAGAGTCGCTTAAGCAAGCTTTTTATAAATTGCGTTCTGCTGCTATAGAAGAGCAAAAGGCCGAATTTGTTGAGGCTGGAAACGATGCCGAAGCATTTGTTCCTGCACCTGATCCGAGTGAGGATGTACTGAAAACTTTCTTGAGCGAATTAAAAGAAAAACGTGCAAGCCAGGCAGCAGCCGAAGAAAGTCTTAAAGAAGAAAATTATAATAAAAAACTTCAGATAATAGAGTCAATTAAGAATTTGACCGAAAGTTCTGATGACTTCAATAAGCTATATAAAGAGTTTAAAGACTTGCAGCAGGGATGGAATGATATAACCTTGGTTCCTCAGTCGAAAGAGAAAGATTTGTGGAAATCTTATCAAATATATACAGAGAAGTTTTATGATCTGATAAAGATCAACAATGAATTTCGTGATTATGACTTCAAGAAGAATCTTGAACTTAAGAATGCGATTTGCGAGTCGGTAGAAAAACTGATAGATGATACTGATTCGGTTTCAGCCTTTCATCAGTTGCAGAATTTCCATCAGCAATGGCGCGAGATAGGTCCTGTTGCCAGAGAATTGAGGGAAGAAATTTGGACTCGATTTAAGAATGCTTCTACAGCCATAAATAAAAAATATCAAACTCATTTCGAGTCATTGAAAGGTAGGGAAGAAGAAAATCTGGTTGAAAAGACTGCAATTTGTGAAGCCTTGAAAAACATAGATTATTCTACTTTGACTTCTTTCAAAGAATGGGATGAAAAGAGCAAGGAAGTGATAGAGCTTCAGGCTAAGTGGAAGACAATCGGTTTTGTTCCTAAAAAAGTAAATAATCAGATATTTGAAGAGTTCCGTTCGTTGTGCGATGCATTCTTCGAAAAGAAGAGTGAATTCTTTAAGGGTGTGAGAGGCGAAATGGACGAAAATCTGGAGAAGAAACGTGCATTGACAGAACAAGCAAAAGCCCTAAAAGACAGTACAGACTGGAAATCTACAACAGATAAGCTGATTGCTATACAGAAAGAGTGGAAGACTATAGGGCCTGTGCCTCGCAAATATTCGGATGCTATATGGAAGGAATTTGTAACGGCTTGCGATTATTTCTTCGAACAAAAGAAGAAGAATGAGTCTTCTCAGAAGAGCGAAGAGTTGGATAACCTGGCTGCTAAAAAAGAAATAATAGAGAAGATCAAAAATGTTGATCAGTCTTTAGAGCCATCCGAGCTTATCGCTAAGGTGCGTGAGTTAGCAGACGAATGGCATAAAATAGGTTTTGTTCCATTCAAAGAAAAGGATAAAATTTATAAAGAATTCCATCAGGCTGTTGACGCTCATTATGATCGTCTGAAAGTGGATAAGACAGAACGTCGTTTCGAATCTTTCAAATCGAATATAAAAGATATCTCGAAACAAGATAATCCGAAGAGAGCTTTGTACAGAGAGCGTGATCATTTGATGCATCAGTACAATAAAGTGAAATCCGATCTTCAGACTTATGAAAACAACATGAACTTCCTGTCTATTTCGTCTAAAGGGGCAAGCGGACTGTTGAAGGATGTAAATAATAAGATTGAAAAGCTGAAAGAAGAAATGGAATTGCTTGTTAAGAAAATAGAGGCTCTTGATGAGAATCTGAACGAATTGGAAAAGTAGATCTATCGAAAATATATAGTAGAAGAAAGGTTGTCTAATATGGACAACCTTTTTTGTTTTGGGTGCTGTCATACAAACTGAATTGGTCGCATCCATTGCAATCTTGTGACCCCTCATTGTCATGCTGGTGAAATGAAGCACCCCAACTCTTTATCGTAATGAGGCCCTTCCTTCGTTAGCATGACAAGAAACACGACAACAATCTCTTTTTATAATTTATGCCCTCCTAAAGAAACCTTTTCTTGTGATTTTTATATATAAAAATTGTCTAATATAGAAGCAGTCACCTTTAAGAGTAATTTTTCAGAGGGAAAAAGTGACAATAAATAATATGCTGATACCTGTTACTTTTGTTACTTTTTGTGTTGAGAAAATTACTTTGGTTGCTGAATATGAGATCGTAGTACGACCTTGAAGAAAAGAAAATAAAAAGCTGTAAAACTGCTTTTTAATGATAAAAATAATATATTTTTGAAGACAGAATATTAACTCAAAAAATATCAGGTATGGGACTTTTTGATAAGCTAAGAAATGAATTAATAGATATTATCGAATTTTTAGATAATACGCAAGATACTATTGTTTATCGTTTTGAGAGGTACAACAACGAAATAAAAAACAATGCGAAACTGATTGTTCGCGAAGGACAGATAGCCGTATTTGTAAATGAGGGCGAAATCGCTGATACTTTTACTCCCGGCACTTATACGCTTAACACTCAAAATCTGCCGATACTCACCACGCTGAAAGGATGGAAGTATGGATTTAATAGTCCGTTCAAGGCAGAAGTTTATTTTGTGAGTACAAAGAACTTTATAGACCAGAAATGGGGAACCAAAAATGCCATAATATTAAACGATAACCGTTTTGGAATGGTCGAAATAAGAGCATTTGGGATGTATTCATTCAAGATAACCGATGCCCCGGTGTTTATCAGAGAGATAGTTGGTACAAATCAGACCTTTACTACCGACAATATCAAAGAACAGCTCAAGAGTATCATTGTTACCCGCTTTTCGGATGCAGCAGCAGAATCAAATTTGCCGATAGAATCGTATGCTGCTAACCTGAATGAACTTTCGGAAGTTATATTCGGCTATATGAAGGATGATTTTGGTGCATACGGTATGGATGTAACCAAATTCCTGATAGAGAATATTTCTATGCCTGATGAGGTGAAGAAAGAGATATTCGAACTCAGCCGCCTTGATAAAATAGATTTGGATAAACTGACCAAAATGAAGGCTGCAAAGGCTATGGAAGCGGCTGCCGAAAACCCTTCGGGTACGGCCGGTATGGGGGTTGGGCTTGGTGCAGGTATGGCAATGGCTAATCAGATGGTACAATCGATGGCTAATCAGAGTGCTTCGGGACAAACTGTGCCACCACCACTTCCGGGTGCAGCATCTTACTACGTAGCTGTGAACGGACAGCAAGCAGGTCCTTTTGATAAGGCTGCATTAGTAGAGCTGTCAAAAAGCAATACACTGACTCGTGATACTTTGGTTTGGAAAAGCGGATTGGCAGATTGGGCTCCGGCAGGAAATCAGCCGGACTTGCAAGATCTTTGGACAATGACACCTCCTCCTCTGCCAAAACAAGATTAGAATATGGCGGATAACGTTCAGATTACATTGAATGGCAGCGACACATATCAATGTCCGCAATGTGGCGCTGCTCTTAAATACAAACCGGGAACAGATTTTCTTCACTGCGATTACTGTGGAATGGATACTCTCATCAATAGTAAAAAGGTAGATGATGTTCACGAGCTCGATTTTGATGCCTATGCAGAACAAGCGGAGGCACTAAATACTAAGGCTACCAAAGTAATCAGTTGCCGTACTTGTGGCGCAGAATCTACTTTCGACGAAAGTATGAAGTCCGTAGAGTGTCCTTATTGTGCAACACCGCTTATTGAGTCCGATGCCTACGAGGAACGTCTTGTTCAGCCGTCGTACTTGTTACCATTCAAGATTTCTGACAATGAGATCGGCAGCTATATGTCTGTTTGGATATCTAGACGATGGTTTGCTCCCAATAAATTAAAGTCGAGGGCTTTGTACGATCGTAGGCAACAGGGTGTTTATATTCCTTGTTGGACTTACGATGCTCAGACCGAGACGGATTACACCGGCGAACGAGGCGATGATTATACCACCACGGTAGGAGTCGGTAAAAATCGTCGTACCGAGACACGTACACGTTGGAGTGATGTAAGCGGGCATATTTCTTTGTTCTTCGACGATGTTATGATTCCGGCATCTAAGATTATCACAACACAAGTGATGACCGAGATCAGCAATTGGGATATGATGAACATGGTAGAGGCGGATAATCGCTTCCTTAGCGGTTTTATTACTGAGAAGTATAACATAAATATGCAAACCGGCTATGCGGCTGCTAAAAGTAAGATAGAGTCGGATATCGACTATGCTATCTATCAGGATATCGGAGGAGATAGACAGCGTGTGCATTCCAAAAAGACATCTTTTAGAGACGTGAAGTTCAAATTGATATTGTTGCCTGTGTATATGTCGTCCTATACATATAACAACAAGCTATATCATTTCTTTGTGAATGCACGCACGGGACGTGTAACGGGCGATAGGCCATATAGTGCTGCCAAAATAGCTTTAGCTATTACGGCGGGTCTTATTTTACTGGCTCTGTTTATTTGGTTCGTGAATAATTATGGATGATAAACGTGTCAGTTGTTGGACAGTATAGCTATAACCTGAATTGTATACCTAGTTGTTGATAAAGTACCTGATAACTTCTCTAAAGAAAAAGAAAGACAGGATAATCGCAACAGTTAGTTTCATTATGATTCCGGCTATGAAGCCGACAAAAGCGCCAAAACCCGCTTTAAGTGCAACTTTGAACTCTTTATTGTCCAATATTTCTCCTGCTACTGCGCAGGCAAAAGGGAGGATAATAAAACCCCAGGGAGGAAAGATGAAAAGACCTAGTATCATCCCTATAGCACTTCCCCATACACCATAGGGACCTCCTCCCAATTTCTTAGTACCCCAAATAGGGATGTAATAGTCTAATAGTTGTACGATTATGATAATTATACCCCAAGCAACAAGAAATTCTGTAGAGAAATTAGTTTTGGAGGTAAATTGTAGCAAAACAATTGCGATGTAATTTAGCGGAACTCCCGGTAAGGCAGGTAAGATACAGCCGATAATTCCGATGATGACAAGGACTGTTCCGATTGTGATAAGAATAAAGTCAAGAGCCATTTTATTTAATTATGTGGTTTGGTAGTCTTGTTTAAGTATTTGAGTATAAAAGTATATCATTCAGAATATTGTGTTGCTATATTCATTCATTATTTATATGAGCGAAAAGAGACCATATTTATGATCTCTCTCTTTTTTAATACTCTATTCGACTCCTTTTTTTACTGTACCAAGACTTAGATTGAGCCTTGTGGGCTTTGTACTAATAATTTAGGATTGTACAATCTTCAATGGTTTTCCTCATTTTCTTACCGTCACATTCTCCTGTTATATTTTAATATTTAAACATAGAACAGATAAAAAAGTTTTTAAAAGGTCATTTTTTATTCAGAAATACGATGATATATCCAAAGAAAGAGTATGGAGTATGGTTATTTTCATGAAGTTTATGCTTTTGTCTTTTTGCGTTAAGGTTGCAAATGAGTAGTTATGGAAAAATAAAAGCCTCACATAATTTTTATGTAAGGCTTTCGCTTTCCCACTATTGGAGAGTTTTATTTTTTTGACCAATTGCTAGATTTATTGTCCCATTTGTATAGGGTAGGAGCTGTTGGCTGATTGTTTTTATCGTAGCTATATTCATATTTTTGAACACCGATCCAACCTTTTGCTCCATCCCATTCGTAAGTAGCTTTCTCTTGCATACGTCCGGTAGCATCATAGTTATAAACCGTCTTGGTTAAAGGGGCGTTTGTATTTTTGTCACATAACAAAAATTCCTTTACACAACCTGTTTCGGTTGTTTCTATATTGCTGAACATCACTGTTTCCGGATCATTAGCATATATGCTCAATGATAAAAATAGAACTGCGAATAATAATAATTTTTTTAGGTTCATGGCTTTATTTATTTAGTTATACAAAGATACTTTTGTTTCTTTATATATAAGACGTGTTTGGTGACAAAAAGTTACAATATCATAGTTAAATATGGTTAAAAATGATATTTATTATTTGTTTTGTCTTTTGTTTTGTTTGTTTTTGCTTTCAAAAAGAAAGTTTCAATGCCTCTAAATGATATGCATGCGAATAGAATAACTTTTAAGGTAGAAAAGAGTAATAAAAAGTCATTAAAAAATATCAAAAATTTAAAATAAGTAAAAATATAAGAAGAGGTTAGCAAAAATCCTCCTTGATGAGAATTAATCTCTTTCATATATCAAAAAAAATGACGAAATTTGCATGCCTTAAAAATGAGAATATTAAACTATATATAATCAATAAAAACAAATGAAAAAAAGTGCGTTACAAATTGCAAGAGCTGCTTATAACCCTAAAATGCCAAAAGCATTGTATGGCTCTGTAAAAGTTGAGGAAGGAGCAGCTACTCAATCCGTAGCAGATCAAGAAGAGGTGAAAAAGTTATTCCCTAATACATACGGGATGCCGACTATCAAGTTTGTAGAAACTTCAGAAAAAGTAAACTTACCTGCTATCAATGTAGGAGTTATACTTTCTGGAGGACAAGCTCCCGGTGGACACAATGTTATCGCTGGTCTTTTTGATGGTATAAAAAATATGAATGTGAGCAGTCGTCTTTTTGGATTCCTAATGGGTCCGGGCGGTTTGGTTGATCATGATTATAAAGAACTTACAGCCGATATTATCGATGAATATCGTAATACAGGAGGTTTTGATATTATCGGTTCTGGTCGTACAAAACTCGAAAGCAAAGAGCAATTTGACAAAGGTCTTGAAATATTGAAAAAACTAGATATAAAAGCTCTTGTAATTATCGGTGGTGACGACTCGAATACAAATGCTTGTGTGCTTGCTGAATACTATAAAGAAATCAATGCAGGTGTTCAGGTAATCGGTTGTCCGAAAACAATTGACGGTGACTTGAAAAACGAAATGATAGAAACATCATTCGGTTTCGACACAGCTTGTAAAGTATATGCTGAAGTTATCGGTAATATACAACGTGACTGTAACTCTGCTCGCAAATACTGGCACTTTATCAAACTAATGGGACGTTCTGCTTCTCATATCGCATTGGAATGTGCTCTTCAGGTACAACCAAACGTATGTATTATTTCAGAAGAGGTAGAAGCTCAAAAATTGTCTTTGGATGATATCGTTACAGATATAGCAAATGTTGTAGCTAAACGTGCAGAAAATGGTAATAACTTCGGAACAGTATTGATTCCTGAAGGTCTTATCGAATTTATTCCTGCAATGAAAGGTCTTATTTCAGAATTGAATGACTTCTTGGCACATCATCAACGTGAATTCAATGCTGTGCCTAAAGATGATCAGCTTGCATATATCCAAAAGAACCTGTCTGCCGAAAATGCGAAAATATTCGCAAGCCTGCCTTCGGGTGTAGCTCGTCAGTTGACTTTAGATCGTGACCCTCACGGAAACGTACAGGTTTCTCTTATCGAAACAGAAAAGCTACTAGCTGAAATGGTAGGTAATAAACTGGCTGAAATGAAAGCTGCCGGTAAATATAAAGGTAAGTTTGCTGCTCAGGAGCACTTCTTCGGTTACGAAGGACGTTGTGCAACTCCGTCAAACTACGATTCAGATTATTGTTATTCGTTAGGATACACTGCTGCTGCTCTTATCGCTGCAGGTAAGACCGGTTATATGTCTTCTGTGCGCAACACAACAGCGCCTGCTAGCGAATGGATTGCCGGAGGTGTGCCTGTAACAATGATGATGAATATGGAGCGTCGTCATGGCGAAATGAAACCTGTAATCCAGAAAGCTTTAGTGAAACTTGATGGAGCACCATTCCAATATTTTGCTGCACATCGTGAAGAGTGGGCTGTTGGAACAGAGTTTGTATATCCGGGACCAATTCAGTTTTTCGGACCATCAGAAGTATGCGACCAACCTACAGTTACATTAAGACTGGAACAAGGAAGATAAAATATTCAAAATATTTTAGCAAGAGGCTGTAATTTCATTGCAGCCTCTTTTTTATTGGCTATGAAATGATTAGAGATGTTGTTGTGTCAATAATCCAGTGAGACCCGTCTTCTTTTATAAGAAATTCAACAAAAACATATCGAAAAGCTTTGTTTATTAATAAAAAACTTCTACTTTTGCACTGCTTTTGAAGCAAATGGTATTGTCTCATGGTGTAATGGTAACACAACTGATTTTGGTTCAGTCGTTCAAGGTTCGAATCCTTGTGAGACAACTACAAAAATAAGAAAAGAGCTGTATGTTAAAATATACAGCTCTTTTCTTATTTTTACCCTTACTGTTTCTTTTGCGTTGTCACTGCTATTTTGAGTTCAGCATAAAGTATTCCAGACTTTTCTTGATATCATTTATTTGAGAATCTCCAAAACTTTCATACTCGGTAGAAATAAGCCCATTGAAGTTTTGTCTTTTCAGTTCATTAATTACTTCTTTTACCTGCAATACTCCTGTTCCCCATGTTGTATCCTCCATTGCTTCGTTCAGGTCTTTCATGTGTACAACCTTTATTCGTCCATCAAACTTCTTAAGGGCCTCTATAGGGTCGTTTCCTGTCCTTTTCCAGTGTCCGATATCGGCACATACGCCCATCATCTTATTTCTTCCTTCGAGGGCTTTTACAAGTACATGCGGATTAGCATAGACAGAAGGCTCGGGGTGGTTATGTATGGCTACTTCGATATTGTATTTGAGTGCAAGTTGTTCAACAAAGTCAAGTTGTTCCAATTTTGGTTCACATGTTACGGTATGTACTCCCATATCTTTTGCAAAACTGAAAAACCGCTCCCATTCTTCATTCGTGTCATACGATGCTACACCGAAGGCATATAAGGTAATATCCCGGTCTTTAAATTCCTTTTTTAGTTGTGCTTTTGTTTCTTCCGACAAATCAAAGTTCAGATAAGTTGTATCAGGGAAATTCTTTCCCAAAGGCTGAGAGAAGAATGCTTCGGCATAGTGGATACCTAGATCTTTTGTTTTGTCGAGCGTCTCCATCAGCGTGAATTTGTGAAATGTATATGTCTGAATACCCATTTTCCATTCGGGTTGTTTTGCCCCTTCTTTACATCCGATAAAACATAATGAGAAGAGTAATAATAATAGCTTTAAATTTTTCATATTGTTTGGTATTAAAAATAAGTAGTTATAATTTGGGACTTTCTCGATTCGTACGTATAATATTCTTTTATGAAAGAATATAAGAGTATACCAAAGATATGAATATTATCGGATTAAATCATACTTGGCATACTCTTGATGTCTAAGTTTAAGGCATCGCAGGCAAAGCCCATCCATCCCTATATGTATGCTTTATGTATTCAGCAGCGGTGGCTTGTGCATTTGATGTTATATATTCTCTTTCAAAGTGTGGATGCCCCTCTTCTACACGGAAACTGTCTTTTGAGACAATTTTCAATTCTTCGTTTGCACCTATATTTGTAAACATCATTTTTTCTCCATCCCATTTCAAAATTTTATTCAAGCTTTGTAAGCGTATGGCAAGAACACCTAGTAAGACCATTTCATTGAATGGCCCGGCGTATCCGAAGTTACTTGATGTTTCAACCCTGCTGTCTGCAGATTCTTTACACGCCCTGATCCAATCCTGCTCATGATATCCGTCAGAATATCCTGTAGCACCCCGAACACGTCGAAGGGTTTGAGGAACATTTGGTGTACGTCCCGATAGCAAGCGAGGATTAAATCCACCGCAATCAGTTAGTAGCGTATCTTTCGAGCCAACGAATAAGCAGCCTCCAAGCCCGTCTCTCATAAGATCGGTTCCATCGGGGAGCAGATCGGGGCGATGAGGGAAAAGCCCGCCATCATACCAATACACCTTTACCTCGGGCATCGCTACTTTAGGCATATTGTCTCGTGATGGGAATGTAAACTCTACCTGTTCGCTCTGAGGTGGAGATTCGGTATTAATAAGGGAAGAGCTGCCTTGTATCTTCGTCGGATAACCGAGTTTCAGCGATTGATAAATAGGGTCGAGCACATGGCAAGCCATATCGCCAAAAGCTCCCGTACCGAAATCCCACCAACCACGCCAATTCCAAGGAGTATATACAGGATTGTAAGGGCGAAAAGGAGCAGGCCCTATAAAGTTGTCCCAGTCCAAGGTTGAAGGTACTTTTACTACTTCTTTCGGGCGTTGTAACCCTTGAGGCCATATCGGACGGTCTGTCCAAGCATGCACTTCGCGCACTTCACCTATTTCTCCATTCCATATCCATTCGCAGACCTGACGTACTCCATCGCCCGAATTTCCCTGGTTTCCCATTTGAGTAGCTACCTTATGTTTGGCAGCCAAACGTGTTAGCAGACGGCTTTCATATATTGAGTGTGTTAATGGCTTTTGACAGTAAACATGTTTGTTCAGCGTTAATGCCGTTGCTGCTATGATGGCATGTGTATGGTCGGGTGTAGATATCATTACACCATCAATCTCTTTTCCTATTTCATCAAACATTTTGCGCCAATCTTTGTAACGCTTGGCTTTCGGGAAGTCATTAAAACAGTTTTTAGAATAAGCCCAGTCTACATCGCAAAGACCTATTATATTTTCAGTATTCATTCCTACAAGGTTAGGATGTCCTTTTCCACCTACGCCTATACCTACTATATTAAGTTTGTCACTAGGGGCTTTGTGTCCCAATCCGCTGATAACGTTTGATGGAAAAATGTATAAACCGGCAGCAGCTATGGCTGATTTTTTAATAAAATTTCTACGAGAAGTCATATCACAGGTGTTTAAAGATTTTTGATCATAATATTTCTATACCATACTTTTGTTCCGTGATTTTGTAGCGAAATATGCCCTTCATCGAATTTTCCGTAGTCCGGAAAGTCTGACCATTTTCCACTGTTACGAAGTTTTGTCCATTCGTCGGAATATTTTGTGTACTTCACGGTTACAACTCCATTTAAAATCTGAGTAACGTCATTGCCTTTTACCACCAGCATCAATTGATTCCATTCTCCTAAAGTCTTATATGGTGTTTCCATAGGTGCATACATTGCATAGTTGCAGCCATTTATTTGCCATCCTTCCAATCGGTCAGGCCAATTCTCATGGTCTATAACCTGAAACTCGGGGCCTGTTTCATACGCATATTTGTATTTAGGATCTTCTTTTATCTGGAATAGTACTCCGCTATTTGCCCCCTTCGTTAACTTATATTCCAATGATAAAGCAAATCTTTTGTACTCTTTGTCGGTTACAAGGTCTTGTTCTTCTTGTCCTCCTGTACTTTTCATTGTAAGCGTACCATCTTCTACAGCCCAGCATTCAGGAACGCCATTCTGGTTGTATCCGTGCCAACCCTTATCGGTAGCTCCATCAAAAAGCAATTGCCAACCCTTCGATTTTTCTTTTTCTGAAATGGTATTAGGAGCAGAAGTCCTATCAATTTCACTGTACAGTGTCATCGGATCGGTAGCACTTGTATTTTCGTTAGACTGCTCTGATTTTTTATTACTACATGCGAATGATAGCATAAGAGCAGATACAAATAAAAAATAGAAAGTATTTTTCATGGTTCTTCTGTCAAATTTATATATTGTTTTTTTCTTTTTTAGATAATTGTATTTGTTTTAATGGATTGTGCATCAGTTGATAATAGGCCATTTGAAAGATGATTTTAACGAAATTCTTTTACCCTCTTCCTGAGATAAACGAGCTGCCTCTATGATTTCTAGTACGTGTAAAGCGTGTTCGGCATCTATTAGAGGTTCTTTACCTGTGGCTATGGATTCACAAATAACGGAAGCTCCTTCTTCCCAAAGGAATGTACCACGTTCGGTAGCAAAACGTTGTGTTTTTTCATTGGCTACTGTAGCCATGTCTATGCCAAAAGGCTTCCAGTCGTAACCAATCATGTGCATATTACCGGTAGAGCCTACTACAGATATTGTAGGGCGTTCTTGTCCCGTACCTTCATGTCCGTAAGGATCAAAATAGTTGAATCCGCACTGTATATGTGATAATACATTGTTTTGATGTTCCATAATAATCATGGCATTGTCTTCGGCTACAACCTGTATATGTCCTTTGTTTCCTGTATTGCGTGTAGGGTCTACTATATTGGTCATTGCAACGATGGATTTAGCCGGGCCAAAAAGTCCTGTAAGCGTAGATATATTATACACTCCCAGATCGGGAAGGCTACCTCCTCCCTCTTCGAAGAAGAATGCTGACCAGTTAGGGCCTTGATGCCCATAGTGAGCATGTGCGGCAGCAATACGCCCCAATTTCCCTTCGTTGACCTGCTTAGCCATAAAAGCAAACTGTGGGCTGTTGACAACGGCAGGGGCTCCCCAAATACGTACGCCTTGACTTTTGGCTAGATCATATAGCTCACGACCTTCGGCGTATGTATTTGCCATTGGTTTTTCGCTCCATACGTTTATCTTTCTCTTTAACGCCATGCGATTTAGGCGTCCATGTTCCTGCATATCGGTCAGATTCACAAATAAGTCGAATGGTACACCAGCTAACATCTTATCTATATGTGGATACCAGTTTTTTACGTTGTGTTTTTTTGCTGCATCTTGTGCTCTTTGTGGTATAATATCACATAGACTTACTACTTCTGCATAAGGACACTTTGTTAAATGCGGCAGATACATGCCCGAAACACTCCCACATCCTATAATTCCTACACGTATCTTTTTGTCGGAAGAAAGAACATTCACATTAGCCGACGAAATTGCAGCATCCAAAGGTGATGTTCCTATAATGGGTGCGGCGACTGTAGCAACGCCAATTGAACCTAAGCGGGAAATAAACTGTTTGCGATTCATAGCTTATTTTGTTTATAATTAATCAATAGGAAAATGAAAATTCATGGATAATTAAGGTCTCGAACAATTGCTGCTTGTTTTATCTAAAAATTGATTTTTCATTATATTAAAACAAAAATAGTGAATGCTGAGAATAAAAAAGATAGACTAATTTTGCTAAAAAGATGGATTATTATTGCTATTTTTATCTAATATCTAAAATAGAATGAAGTGATGCAGATAAAACATGGATTTCAGGGACAATGGAGTATAATACTACCATACTTTATTGTCGATAGGATGGGTAAGAATCAAATGATGAATGATTTGTATTTTCATTCCTTAGGATATTTTCCCAATGCAAAATATCATTATATAAACAGGCCCGAGGGATGTCCCGAAAATATTCTTATATATTGTACCAAGGGTGGAGGATGGATCGAACTGGATGGAAAAATACAAGCTGTGAGCGAGAATCAGTTTGTTATATTGCCCCCAAATAAAGCACATAGCTATGGTGCTAGTGAGTCGAACTCATGGTCAATTTATTGGATACATTTCAAAGGTTATAAATCTGAATTATTCTCGAAAATATATGGGAAGGTAATTTCTTTGGATTCCGAAAATACGTTACGTATTGACGAGCGTGTCAAACTATTTGAGGATATATATAATGTTTTGCTCGATGCGCATGATGATAGTGCACTGCAATATGCAAATTTTGGATTGGCTTATTTTCTGGGTTCTATTTTGTACGTAAAAACAGATAGAAATCCTACAACGGAAAACAAATACGGAACTTCTCTAATACATTTGGCAACGCACTATATGAACGAAAATATAGGGAATAAACTGAAGTTGTCCGATATTGCAGGACATTTTGGATATTCTGTTTCTTATTTTTATCGGTTGTTTTATAAAAACATGGGTATTGCTCCGATGGAGTATTTCAATCAACTCAAGGTGCAACGTTCTTGTTACTATTTGCTGAATAGTACAATGAAGGTGAATCAGATATCAATTATGGTTGGTTTTGATGATCCTTACTATTATTCTCGCCTTTTCAAAAAGATAATGGGAGTATCTCCTGTAAAATATCTGGCTGCCAACAAACAACCCGTTAAACTTACTTAAGTACAAAAGTGCTTAAAACAGCTCTATGATCTGAAGGATAATTTTTAAATCGGATATCACTCAGAGGGCTTTCTTCTCCTACAATCTGAGAATTTTTCAACTCTATTTTTTCACCCGAGAAAAGAACGAAATCGATACGGTCGAGAACTTCTTTATATGCAGTAGTTTCAGGCAGTGTAGTCCAGGTGTGTCCCGGCTTTCTCACTTCATCAGGATAGAATGTGCGATATGAATCTTTCATGCCGCCCTTTTCTGAAAATACCTTTGTAGAAGGCCACTCAACTGCTGTTTTACAGAGTCCTGCATCAGCAGCTTTTGCTGTCCAGTCGAGATACGAGGGCTCGTTGAAATCGCCTGTAAGAAATATCGGATAACCCTCTTTTCTAACTTCTATTATATCAGCAATATTTGAGTCTACAGTGCTTCCTCTCGATTTAATTGCGGAGGCTATCGCTTCTTGGGCAGAGTGGAGTATAGGGCCGCCACAATATTCTATGCCATTCAGTTGGTAAGGTTCGTAAGGGCAGTACATAAGATGAACATTGAACATCCAAACAAAATGGTCTTTATCGATCTTTATCTTTACTCCATGATTGTTTGCTGAGGTATCTACAATCGGATATTTTGTAATGATGGTTCGTCCTTCGAAAACGTATGAATGCCAACCCAGACTATCGGCAAGATGAACGGCTGTATTTTTTTCTTTATGAGTTGATTCCTGAATACCAATTATATCGGCTTGGCTTTCTACAAAAACTTTGCCAGTTGCACCAATGGAAGAGCCTCCTCCATGCCAGATGTTAAAACTCATGACTTTCAGTTCTATAGGCGCAACAGATTGTGCCTTACTGTGTGAGCATACAATGAAAATGAAGAGTATAATCAATAGTGCTTTGTGAGAAAATTTCATTTGGAATTGGGCTTAGGTTAATAAATTATTGAATGATTTTAAGTAAAATCAATGCTATTCAAAGGTATATAAAATTACTTTCTTTTTGTATATTTTTTAATGTATTTGTCATTCTGAATGTTAATGAAGGTTCTCGATAATTTTTACTACGTTCAAAAGGACAAAGAGATACAAAAAAGAAAAGTTTGGAACAGTTCATAAAATAAATAGACTTTTGTTCGTATACTCTGTTCGTTTATTATATTTGTGCTGTTTTAGATCTAAACTATTAGAAATAACTATATAATGGAAGCAAAAGCTAGCAGTCGTCTTTTATCTCTCGATGTTTTGAGGGGTATAACTATCGCCGGAATGATACTTGTGAACAACCCCGGATCATGGGGACATATATATGCTCCGTTAAGACATGCCGAGTGGAATGGATTAACTCCTACAGACCTTATCTTTCCGTTTTTCATGTTCATTATGGGTATTTCTACCTTTATCTCGTTACGAAAGTTCAACTTTGAGTTTTCTGTGCCCACGCTAAGAAAAATACTGAAACGTACATTCGTTATATTTCTTATCGGTCTGGGACTTTCTTGGTTGGGTGTTTCATTCGGTACATATCATGCTTTAGCTGCCGATAATCTAGGGTTTTTGGAACGGCTGGGTAGATCCGTCACCAATTTTGAACATCTGCGTATTCTGGGCGTAATGCAACGATTGGCTCTTACCTATGGTATAACATCTCTGATCGCTATCTTTATAAAACATAAGTATATACCGTATATAATTGTAGTTGGTTTGGTTGGCTATTTCTTGCTTTTACTTTTCGGGAACGGATTTGCTACCGAAGGGTACAATATCCTTGCGGTGACAGATCAGAGTATTCTGGGACTGAATCATATGTATACAGAGTTCGGTCTCGATCCCGAAGGAATTTTAAGCACTATTCCTGCTGTGTGTCATGTATTGATTGGTTTTTATTGCGGGAAAATACTGATGGAAACAAAAGATAATCAACAAAGGATGCTTCACCTGTTTATAATAGGTGCAATACTTACTTTTTCGGGCTTTCTGTTGAGTTACGGCTGTCCTATAAATAAAAAGATATGGTCTCCGACATTTGAGCTTACAACATGTGGATTGGGTGCTACTTTCTTATCGCTGCTTATATGGATTATCGATGTGAAGGGGTATAAGAAGTGGTCGGTGTTTTTCGAATCGTTTGGAGTAAACCCTTTGTTTATCTATGTTTTAGCGGGTGTTATGGCTACTATTGCCGATGGTATACATTTCAGTAGCAACGGAGTAACTACTAATCCTAAATATTATTTATATAACGATCTCTTGCAACCTGTATTGGGTGATTACTTCGGATCATTAATTTTTGCAGTGCTTTTTGTTTTTATAGCATGGTTGGTAGGCAATGTCTTGTATAAAAAACGTATATATATAAAGATATAAGCATTTAAGTCCTAAAACAGAATTGTTGCCGCAATCGCTCTTCTTTATTTTTTACCACAGAGTAAAAAGAGTAACACAGAGTTTTTTTGCAATACAACAAATACGTCCTTATTCTTTGCCAATTACTTAATAGAAATTATAGTTGCCTTTTAAGTCAACTAGCTTTAATCTACATCTATTCTGTAAACATTTGTTTCACGGAGGTTGAACCCTAATTTCTGGTACAGCTTGTTGGCTGCTATGCGGCTTGGGCTCGAAGTGAGATTGATACTTGCTACATTCAGCTTTTTAGCAAAGTCGATGACGTACTGTAGCATCTTTTCTCCAATGGATTGTCCTCTGGCATGTTGGTCTACAATAACGTCTTCTATCCAGGCTCTTGTCCCCGATGGTATCTTTACGATTACTAAAGTGATTGTTCCCACTATCTGAGGATTGGAAGCGATAAAAATATATTTGTTTTTATCATTAACTATATGGCTTAAGTCTTCCATCTGAGGAGCTTTCAAATGCGGAGCAAGTTGTGGCATCAGTCGGGAGAAGGCTGATACTATATCCGGTGTTACTTCTTTTATTTGTTTTATTTCTACCATCTCTATTTCAGTTGTATTACAAATATAGCATCTTTATTTTTTAATGCTAAAATTGTCTATTATAAGGGGTCTTTGACATATTATGATTCGTACACTTGAGTGTATGATGAAGCACCAAAAGGTAACATGAGAAAATATAGTGAAAAGTGTTACTTTTGTTACTTTTTAGCTGTAACTTGTGTGTAGTTAAGCGTTTGTGTTTTTGCGAATATGTCACTTTTATATATTTGGAGAACCGAAATTTCAATATTTAATACTAGCGCAACGGATTAACAAAGAAAATCCTTATTTTGCAGCCTGAATAAGCAATTCTGAACTTTTGTTGAAATATAGAAAGAAATAAAATGAGCTATTGTGATTATATAAAAGGGCTCGCCCACGGAGAAAAAGATCAGCATAGGACGTATCATGACAACCACTATGGTTTTCCTATCGATGATGATAATGAACTTTTCGAGCGTTTGGTGCTTGAAATCAATCAAGCAGGGCTAAGTTGGGAAACAATACTAAATAAGCAATCCGGCTTCAGGAGTGCTTATAATAACTTTGATATCACTACCGTAGCAAGCTATGGAGATGAAGAGCGAACCCGATTGCTCAATGATGCAGGTATAATAAGAAACCGACTGAAAATAGATGCTGCTATACACAATGCGAATGTGATTCTACTGTTGCAAAAGGAGTTCGGCTCTTTCAAAGGCTGGTTAGATTTACATCACCCCAAAACAAAGGAAGAGTGGGTGAAGCTTTTCAAAAAGACATTTAAATTTACAGGAGGAGAAATTGTAAATGAATTTCTGATGAGTACGGGTTATTTACCGGGAGCTCATGATGAAGACTGTCCGATATTTTGTGAGATAGGAAAGCATAATCCCAAGTGGATGGAAAAGTAGGCTTATTATTGGGATACTACTTCTTAAAGGTTATTTTTATGACATCTTATTAACTTAATAGAGCGTATTCACCCGGTTGATCGTCTTATGATTATTGAATGAGTTGGTAAAAGAAAATACCTGTGCCTGAAATTGTTGATTAATGAGTATTATTGTATGTTCATAATAATGGCTTTTGATAAAATTATACATAAATAAAAAAACTACAAATTTTGTAATCTGTAGTTTCATATTTAAACAATATTTTGTACAAGGTCGATCAAAACAAAAAAGGTTGTCTAATATAGACAACCTTTTTTCTACTATATAAAAGTCTTTTTATTCAGCTTTTCCTGCACTACCTAACACAGCTTCAATTTTGTGTTTGTATAGTTTCTTCATATTGTCGCGAGCTGGTCCAAGATATTTACGTGGGTCAAATTCAGCAGGTTTAGTTGCAAATACTTCACGAACAGCAGCAGTCAAAGCAAGACGGCTGTCAGAGTCGATATTGATTTTGCAAACAGCTGATTTTGCAGCTCTACGAAGTTGTTCTTCCGGGATACCGATTGCATCTTTAAGTGCACCGCCATATTTGTTGATAGTTGCTACTTCTTCTTGAGGAACAGAAGATGCTCCGTGAAGAACGATAGGGAATCCAGGAAGTTCTTTTTCGATAGCTTCAAGGATGTCGAAACGCAATGGAGGTGGAACTAAGTGACCTTTCTCATCTCTTGTACATTGTTCAGGAGTAAATTTGTTTGCTCCGTGAGAAGTACCGATAGAGATAGCCAAAGAGTCGCAACCTGTTCTTGTAGCAAAGTCTACTACTTCTTCAGGTCTTGTATAAGTATGGTGTTCTGCAACAACTTCGTCTTCTACACCTGCTAATACTCCAAGTTCGCCTTCAACTGTTACACCAAACTGATGTGCATATTCTACAACTTTCTTAGTTAGAGCAATGTTTTCTTCGTATGGAAGGTGAGAACCGTCTATCATTACAGAAGAGAATCCTGAATCGATACAGTCTTTACATGTTTCGAAAGTATCACCGTGGTCTAAGTGAAGCACGATTTGTGGTTTTTCCCAACCTAGACTTTTAGCATATTCTACAGCACCCTGTAGCATATAACGTAATAAAATAGGGTTAGCATATTGACGAGCACCTTTTGATGCTTGAACAATTACCGGAGATTTTGTTTCAGAAGCAGCCTGAACGATAGCCTGCAATTGTTCCATGTTATTTACATTGAAAGCAGGGATAGCATATCCTCCTTTTACAGCTTTTGCAAACATCTCTTTAGTGTTTACTAATCCTAGGTCTTTATAACTTACCATTGTTGTTAAATTTATTATTATATAATGTAATATTTATTGAAATTCATGCCTTTTTGCTATCCAAGGTGTACAAATCTCGTTAATTCGTGTTCCCACCTATAGATTACTATGCAAAAGTAACAAAAAATAGTGATAAAAGATTTCAAAATAGTATAAAATAACCTTTTAGGTTTATTTCCATAAAGGAGTCGGATATTCACCTTTTTCTACTAACTTTTGAAGCTTCTCAACTACTCCATCTCTATCTTCTGCATACGTCACACCAAACCACTTGGATGGAGTATCCAATACCTTAACGTCTGCTGTTTTGTTCAAAATTAAATGATCTACTACCAACGGGATAAAGTATTCGGCTTTGTGGTTTCCTTCGTTCGCCTCTAAGAACTTAACAAAGTACTTGTCAGAATGTTCGAAATAGTCGGGAGTGAAGCCCCACATATTCATCGAAACAGGAGCGTTTTCGGGTAATTCGAACCAATAGTTTTCTGCGTCTTTGTACTGAATAACACCGTCTTTGCGTTCGATGTGGGTGCGTTCTACAATGCTGGTAAGGAAATGATTGTCATTTGTTTCGCAAACGCCTCTTGCCACAGCTCCACTTTCCGACAAGGTATTACTTAATCGGTATCCCACCATGCAATAATGGTTTTCTGTGCCGTTCATCGCTATCAATTGTTTCGCTAGTATTTCATAGCTTTCGCGTCCGTAGAAGTCATCAGCATTGATCACAGCAAACGGTTCGTGTATTACCTCCTTAGCCATCATTACAGCATGATTTGTACCCCAAGGCTTTTGTCTGTCGGGATGTAGTGTAAAACCCTCAGGTAGGTTGTCCAATTCCTGATATACTACTTCTACCGGTATATGCTTTTCGTATTTGGATATAATCTTTTCACGAAATTCTTTATCAAATGTTTTTCTGATAACAAAGACTATTTTTCCAAATCCGGCTCTAAGAGCATCGTAGATCGAATAGTCCATAATGGTTTCGCCATTGGGACCAAGACCGTCAAGTTGTTTCAATCCGCCATAACGGCTTCCCATGCCTGCAGCAAGTACGTACAAGGTTGGTTTCATAAGTATATTGTTTTTCGATTAGTAATTTTCAGGCGCAAAGATAGTTTATTTATAGTTTAATAAGAATAGTGATGCGATATATTGTATTCACATTTGTTGTGTAATCTTATCTGTGTCTTTGCTTTATTCTTTCGGAAAAGATTTATAGAAGATCGTCTGATTATAGATCGAGCGAAGAAAGGAGAATACAATCTTAACGAAAATTTGATGAATTTTGTTTCTTTGCCTATCTCTTGTTCGATCTTAAAAAAGGTTAAGGTTTGTTTAGTTTTTATACTATATACTTTTGTTAGATTTAGGCTTTTTATATTTGTTGTGAACATGCAATTTTATAAAATTTAGGAGATAATAGTTTTAGAAGAAGTCGAATTATTTCATATATTTATATGTTTCGAAGTATGAAGGTGGATTTTAATACAAATGAAGTAATAAAATGATAGAAATGGATTCAAAGGAGATACAGACTGAAGCAGGTTCGATAACCAAAACAATTGCTCTATGGATACAAGACTTTTTGATAGGATTGGGCGTTCCCGAACAGGGTATAATATATACTAAGCTGATTGTGTTATTTGCATTAGTTGTAATAATAGTATTGTGCTTGCAATATTTGTTAAGGAGAATTTTGCTTTTTGTTTTTCATAGAGCGGTTAATATAACAAAACTATCTTTTATTAATTATACAATAGAAAACAGGTTGCCACATTACCTTGCGCTGATAGGCCCTTATTCTTTTGTAAGAGGAACGATTCCCGTAGTATTCTATGATTTCCATACTATGATTACCCCGATGCTTAAAGCTACGGATGTATATATGGTGTTCATGGTTATCTGGATTATAATGTCAATTGTTAGGTCATTTGGCGGTGTTTTGCAAGAAAAACCGGCTTTCCATAATAAACCTATGAAAAGTTATTTTCAGGTTGTTCAAATCGTATTGTTTATTTTTGGAGCTGTTGTTATTTACTCTATCCTCACAGGCAAGTCGGCTACTACATTCTTTGCAGCAATGGGAGCGGCTTCTGCTATTCTGATGTTATTGTTCCAAGATTCAATAAAGGGATTTGCGGGGAGTATTCAGGTTACGACTAACAATATGGTTCAAATCGGAGATTGGATTACAATGAACAAATATGGAGCAGATGGCAATGTAGAAGAGATAAACCTTACAACCGTCAAAATCAGGAATTTTGATAAAACAATAACAACCGTACCTACTTATGCCTTGATTTCCGACTCGTTCCAAAACTGGAGAGGAATGCAAGATTCGGGGGGGAGACGTTTTCGTAGAGCTCTGAACATAAAACATAATACAATACGATTCTTAACCGATGATGAACTAGAGCGGTATAAGGAGATTGATGGATTAAAAGAGTATATCACAGCTAAACAAAAGGAATTTTCGAAGATGCCAAAACGGGAGGGCTTGTTGTCGAATATGTATCGGATAACAAATAGCGATTTGTTTCTTCAGTATGGGATATATTATTTACGCAACCATCCGAGGATTGATAAGAACCTCACTTTGCTGGTAAGACAATTGCCTCCCGGACCTCAAGGGTTACCAATAGAACTATATACCTTTACTAATACTACTGTATGGGCTGATTATGAACTTATATTATCTGAAATAGTAAATCACTTTATTGGTATCGTCAAATATTTTGATCTCACGATATTTGAAGAGTCTTCGGGAAGTGATATTTTTGATGTATATATCAAAGAAAATGTAAAATAGTAAATTTTGTATTCTCTTACTGGCAGTGCCTTTTCGTAAATAATAATAGCGAAAAGGCATTTTTTTTGTAAATGAATGTTATTTATTTTTTAAAAAACGTTAATATTGTAAATTAATTTGGCTGTATTGTGTGCTTATAATAAGTGCGCTTATTACTTTTGTCCCGAAATATAAAAACTATTGAATGGTGGGAAATTGTAATAAGTTAGAAGATTCCAATGATGATATAGGTTATTTAATTTGGAAAGTTTCTAAATATTGGCAGAGAGGGAAGCTCCGCCTGTTAGGAGAGTTTGGTCTAACAGGTTCACAATTGGAGTTGCTTGGAGCTATCTATCATATGTCGAGAGAAAATATTGAAGCTACACAAATTATTCTGTCGCAAGAGACAGGTATTGATCCTATGACTACTTCTACTATATTAAGAAATCTTCAAAAGAAAGGTCTTATAAGTAGGAGGGAAAGTGTAACAGATACTAGGGCCCGAATTGTGGAAGTAACCAAATCAGGCTCGGAGCTTTTCGAAAGAGCTATTGCTAAAGTAAGGGAAGGGCAAAGCTTATTATTTGAGAATATTGATTGTGAAGCACTGAAAACTCAATTGCAGATTCTTTTACAAGAAATAGAACGATTTAATAAAGTAACAACAGGTAATTAAATATTGATTAGGTATGAATTTAAGACAGATTGTTTTTGGAGCAATAGCTCTAATGGTTATAACATCATCTTGTGGTGGAGGAGCCAATCCTTTTGCGCAGACTAATACGGCACCGCAAGAATATAAAACAGCCGTACTAAGTGAAGAAAGTGTAGAACTTGAGACTGTATATCCGGTTACTATCAAAGGCCAGGAAGATATCGAGATCAGACCTCGTATAGATGGATTTATTGATGCCATTTATATAGACGAGGGCTCTGTAGTAAGAAAAGGACAGGCGTTGTTTAAGATTAACTCACCATCAGCTATTCAGGCTGTGACAACAGCTAAGGCTGCGGTAGCCAGTGCCGAAGCTCAGTTGCAAACAGCGAAGCTGAATGTAGACCGAATTAAACCATTGGCAGACAAAGGAATTGTTAGTACAACTCAGTTGGCAACTTATCAAAACGCATACAATGTAGCTCTGGCTACAAAGAACCAGGCAGAAGCAACTTTGGCAAATGCAAATGCAACGTTAGGTTGGACAAACGTGACAAGCCCTGTTGACGGAGTTGTTGGAACCATCTCCTTCCGTCAGGGAAGTTTGGTTAATAACTCAAATGTTTTAACTACAGTTTCGAGCATAGGGAATGTCTTTGCGTATTTTTCATTGAATGAAAAGGATCTTGTATCCTTGTTAGCTAACTTGCCGGGGAAAAATCAGGCTGAAAAGATCAAAAATCTACCTAAGGTATCGCTGAGAATGGCTGATGGAACAATGTATCCGGAAAAAGGGGTTATTAAAACGATATCAGGTCAGGTGAATGTAACTACCGGATCTGTAAACTTGAGAGCCGAATTTACTAATCCTGAAGGTCTTTTGCGTAGTGGTTTCAGCGGAAATCTTTTGATTCCTAGATATATTGAAAAAGCCCTTGTTGTACCGCAGGCAGCTACATTGACCAAGCAAAATAAATTGCTCATCTATAAAGTTGTTAGTGATTCTATAGCTGTTCAAACACTTATAGATGTTACTGCTACTCCTGATGGCAAAAGATACGTTGTTACAAACGGACTTGCGCCTAACGACCGAGTTGTAGTAGACGGTATTGCAACATTGTCTGACAGTGCTAGGATTATTGTCAAGAAATAGATAATTTATTTAATAAATAAAATAAGGAAATAATGTTAAAAACATTTATAGAAAGACCTGTGCTTTCTACTGTTATTTCTGTCATCATTGTAGTATTAGGTATTATTGGGTTGGCAACGTTGCCTGTAGAACAGTATCCTGATATTGCACCTCCGACAGTACAGGTTCAGGCTACCTATCCGGGTGCAAATGCGGATGTGGTATTGAATAGTGTGGTTATTCCTCTCGAAGAGCAGATAAACGGAGTGGAAGGGATGACATATATGACATCGTCAGCAAGTAATGGTACGGCTACCATTAAGGTACTCTTTAAGCAAGGAGTTAATCCTGATATTGCATCGGTGAACGTACAAAATCTAGCAGCACGTGCAACACCATTGCTTCCCCAAGAAGTGACACAGTTAGGGGTAATTGTATCAAAACAGCAGAATAGTACATTGTTAGGTTTGACTTTGAGTACCAATAACCCTGACTATGATGGAGAATTCCTTCAGAATTATGCTAACATTAACATCTTACCTCAGATAAAGCGTGTATACGGTGTTGGTAATGCCAGTGTGTTCGGTGCAAGAGACTACTCGATGCGTGTTTGGCTAAAGCCTGACGTAATGGCTGCTTACAAGATTTCTGTACAAGAGATTTCTGCAGCATTAGCAGATCAAAATATAGAAGCAGCACCGGGTGAATTAGGCCAAAATAGTGATCAGTCGTTCCAATATACGATGAGATATACAGGAAAGCTGAAAACCGAAGAAGAATTTGGAAATATCATATTACGTTCTCAAGATGGACAAATTTTGAGATTGAAGGATGTTGCTAAAGTTGAGTTGGGTTCGTTGAGCTATAGCGTTGTTTCTGAAACAGACAAAAATCAGTCTGTATTTATAATGATCTACCAAACTGCAGGATCAAATGCACAGGAGGTTATTAAGAATGTTAAGACTGTATTGAATGATGCTGAAAAAACATTGCCTTCTGGAGTTAAGATCAATTATATAATGGACTCCAGTGAGTTTTTGGATGCATCTATAGAGAAAGTAATCCATACGTTGATTGAAGCCTTTATATTGGTGTTTATAGTAGTGTTTGTATTCTTACAGGATATTAGATCTACTCTTATTCCCGCTATAGCAGTTCCTGTTGCCATTATAGGTACGTTCTTTTTCTTGCAGGTGTTTGGGTTCTCTATAAATCTATTGACACTGTTTGCTTTGGTGTTGGCTATAGGTATTGTGGTCGACGATGCTATTGTCGTCGTCGAGGCGGTACATGCGCAGCTCGATGCCGGAGAAAAAGATCCTAAAGTAGCTACAATGACAGCCTTGAAAGAAATTGCACCTGCTATTATATCTATTACGCTTGTGATGTCGGCGGTGTTTATTCCGGTCAGCTTTATTGGAGGAACTTCAGGTATATTCTTCAAGCAGTTCGGACTAACTCTCTCTATTGCAATTCTTATTTCGGCGGTCAATGCATTGACTTTGAGTCCGGCTTTGTGTGCTCTCTTTTTGAAGCCACATGATGAGGAGCATAAGAGCAAAGGTTTTATCCAACGCTTCTATTATTACTTTAATATGACTTTCAACAGTGCTACTCAAAAGTACAAGAAGAGTCTTCACTTCCTTGGAAGAAAAGGGCATCGTTGGATTACAGTAGCTATAATCATTGTATCGTCAGTTGTTTTATTCGGGTTGATGAAGCTGTTACCTACAGGTTTTGTGCCTAATGAGGATAGTGGTGGTGTACTTGCCTTTGTAACATTACCTCCCGGATCTTCATTGGAAAGAACAGATTCTGTTGTTAGCGAAGTTGTTAAAATAGCTCATGATATAGAAGGTGTTAAGAGTGTTACAAACATTACAGGGGTTAACTTTATGGCTGGTATGAACAGTTCTTACGGTACTCTAGTCGTGAAAATGGAGCCTTGGAATGACCGTAAATTGTCAACGAATGAAGTGTCTGCAATCCTTAAAGAAAAGACAAGCAAGATAAAGGGTGCTACCTTCTTCTTTGTGGCCACTCCAACCCTTCAAGGTTTTGGTTTGGGAGCAGGCGTTGAGATGCAATTGCAAGACCGTACGGGTGGCGATATCAACAAATTTAATGACGTTGCTCAAAATATTATTCAAAAATTGCGGGCTAGGAATGATGTTGTTCTTATGGCCATGACCAACTTTAATCCTGCTTTCCCTCAAAAAGAGATATCGGCAGATTTACCAAAGATTAAAGCAGCTGGTCTTACTCTTAGCGAAGTAATGGGATCATTACAAGCTTATGTTGGTAGTTCATATGCTTCAACGTTCAACTTGTATGGAAAACAATTTAGGGTAGTACTGCAAGCATCTCCTGAATATAGAAGACAATGGGATGATCTGAGTGGTTTGTTTGTAAAAACAAAGACCGGAGAGATGGCTCCAATTACAGAATTTCTTCATGTAGAAGATATTGTAGCTCCTCCAACATTGAGCCGATTCAATATGTATTCATCTATCGACTTGACTGTTATACCTAACTTAATTGACGGAAAGAGCACCGGTGACGTGTTACGTCTATTGGAAGAATGGTCTCAAGATAAAACTATTTTCCCTGATGGATATACCTTCGAGTATTCAGGTATGACTCGAGAGGAGGCTAATAGTGGAAGTCAGACAGTATTAATATTTGGTATTTGTTTGATATTCGTTTATTTATTGCTGTCGGCCTTGTACGAAAGTTACATTATACCATTGGCTGTATTATTCTCTTTGCCGGTGGGACTTGCCGGAGTATTTATATTCTTGATGATATTCGGTCTTTCGCGAGGGATTGTAAATAACATATACGTCCAAATATCGATGATTATGTTAATTGGGTTGCTGGCTAAGAATGCTATCCTTATTGTGGAATATGCATTGCAGCGACGCCAGCAAGGTATGAGTATCGTGGAAGCTGCCGTAAACGGAGCTGTAGCACGTCTTCGCCCGATTTTGATGACTTCCTTTGCTTTCATTGCAGGTATATTGCCTCTGATGTTTGCTTCAGGAGCAGGAGCTATCGGTAACAGATCGATTGGTATTAGTGCTGTAGGGGGTATGTTTATTGGGACTATGCTTGGGGTACTGGTTATTCCTTCCCTATATATTATATTCCAGACAATACAGGATAAGATAAGTAAATCGGGTATGATTAACTCTAATGATGAGTTTATTAATAAAAACCAATAACAATGAAGAGAAAATATATAAAAGGTGTGGTTCTGTTGGGGGTAATACTCTCAATGGGATTCACCTCCTGCGGAATAGTAAGTAACTATAAAGCTCCTGAAATAGACTCGCAAGATATGTTTAGGGGAGAAAATCCCACAGATACAACTACGATTGCAAATATCCCGTGGAGGGAATATTTTACAGATCCTGCCCTTCAGGCTCTTATTGATGAAGGATTGGCTAATAACTTTGATCTGAGAATAGCTTATACCCGAATTCAACAAGCGGAAGCAGGTCTGGTCGTTGCTAAATCTGCGTATTTCCCAACTATAGCTTTAGCCGGTCAGGTGACGCACACTCGGGGAAGTATCAAAAACGGAAAAGAAAGAGTATTAGGATATGAAACAGGTACTCAGTTTGGATTGGGCTTCGCCGTACAATGGGAGGCCGATCTTTGGGGGAAACTTAGTAGCAAGTCGAGAGCTCAGTACGCTAATTTAGTAAGTACTCATGCCTATCGCAACTTGATACAAACATCATTGGTAGCCAATATCGCAACTACTTATTATTCTCTATTGGCTTTAGACGAGCAATTAAAGATTACGAAGGAGACCATAGGTTTGCTTAAAGAATCTACTGCTACTATGACGGATATGATGCAGGCCGGGTTGCTTAACCGTGCAGGGGTTAAACAGAGTGAAGCATTGCTATATAATACGCAAGTTAGCGTACCTACACTAGAGAGTCAAATAAGACAATTAGAGAATTCTCTTTCTGTTCTTGTTGGTCGCAAACCTGGTCCGATATATAGAACTGCTATCAAAGATCAGTCTGTTCCTACACAATTACAATATGGTGTTCCTGCACAAATGTTGGCGAAGCGTCCGGATGTAATCCAAGCTGAAATGGGATTCAGATATGCATTTGAAATGAGGAATGTTGCTCAGCGGTCTTTATATCCTTCATTGACACTGGGTACGTCAACAATAGGTTATGCTTCTAACACATTGTCTCAGTTTTTTCAACCAGCCAATATATTAGCTAATATAGTAGGAGGTTTAACGCAGCCTATTTTTGCCGGAAATCAGCTGAGAGGACAATATAAAGTGGCTAAAGCTCAACAGGAAGAAGCATTGTTGACATTTGAGCAAACAGTCTTAAAAGCAGGACAAGAAGTTTCTGATATAATGTATATTTACGAATCCTCGTTACGTAAAAACGAAGATAGAGCAAAACAAGTGGAAGCCCTCTTTACTGCAGTGGATGATACTAAAGTGTTGCTTAAAGCCGGAGAGGCGAATTATACAGAAGTGCTAAACGCGGAGCAAAATCTGTTGCAAGCACAACTTGGACAGGTAAATGATAAGCTCGAACAGCTTCAGGCAACTGTTAATTTATACAGGGCGCTTGGAGGAGGTGTAGAGTAATACAATCTGATACATACCAAATATTAATAAGGATATTCGTGATGAATATCCTTATTTTTTTGTGCCGATATTTCCTTAATTTAACCCAAAAAGTATTCTTATTCGGATTGGGACAATCCTGTAAAACCTACTCAAGATATCTTAAGCAAGAAATATGGCTTTAATGACAAGCTTATTCGTAAGACTATTGTTGATACTGAAATTCTAAAGAAAGGGAATAAATATATTGATTTTGAGATTCGAATGATAAGGGTGAATAATTTGTAAAAGTTTATACTTTATCTTTCCATTCAATCACGGCAAAATTACCGTTAGAAATTTCATTTACTTTCTCAATCCACTGAATCTCGCTTTGTGCCTTCGCTTTCAGAAACGGACTGATTGTTGGTGTAAGTAATAAACTTGAATTTACCAGCCACCATTTGTTTTTAATTCCTGCACGTCCCAAATCCTGTTGCAAACGTTGCGCTTCAAATACGGGCGTTGTTTCCGGTAAAGTAACTATAACGACTTCTGTTTCCTTCTCATTACGCAAGCGTGGGAGCAAATTTTTAACAGCAGGTGTTATATTACCCTGTGTACGTTCTACTTCTTTATGATAACTTTGTGTTGAATCCAGAAGTAATAAAGTATGTCCTGTCGGTGCGGTATCAATTACTACGACTTCATTATCTGCTTTTGCTACAATCTCAGCAAAGGAATTGAAAACGGCTATTTCCTGCGTACATGGAGAACGCAAATCTTCTTCGATATAACTTAAATCGGCATCGCCCATTGTTTCCCTTGCTTTCTCCAGTACATTCTTCTGGTAGGCTGCCAATACTGCTCTTTCGTCAATATGGCTTACTGTTATACCTTCTACCTTTGTCTCGATGAAAGATAGGTGATTGGCAGGATCGGTAGTTGTCAGATGCACTTTTACACCTTTTTGTGCTAACCCCCTCGCTATATTGCCTGCAATGGTTGTTTTTCCTACACCACCTTTGCCCATTGTAAAGATTACCCGTTTGCCTGAATTATAGAGATCGTCAATGATATTGTCAATTGTCTGGAAACCTTTCGTATCTATTTCTGCGAATTTTGTCTCAATTTGCATGTCACTATTCAGCATATTACGGATATTGTCAATCCCTGTCATGTTATATGAGCGAAGGGGTACAAAATAAGTCTTGAGTTTTAATAACACTTCGGAACGGCTGTTGAGCGCATTTTGCTGGCGTTGATATATCTGTTTGGAAACTGTATCGTTGTCATCATAATTTTCCAACACACCGTTTATTATCAGATTGTGAGATATGATATTCAAGTCCAGTAGTTCTTTGGAAGAACGTTCGACTTCTTTCAACGGACTTTCATCGGGTCGGCCAACCAATATCAGGGTGGTTTGTTTGCTATCGGAAAGGGTATTAACCGCATTTTTATACACCTCTTTTCTGTCCTCTAATCCAGACAACTGCCCTAAGCAGGATGCTCCCGTTGTATTTTCTGCAATAAAAGTATCCCACGCAGATGGTAATTGAAGCATGCGCAGTGTGTGTCCGGTAGGTGCGGTGTCGAAGATGATGAAGTCAAAATCTTTACGTTTCCTCTCATCGGTAATAAAGTCCGAAAATTCGTTGAATGCTGCTATTTCAATGGTACATGAGCCTGAAAGCTGTTCTTCCATATTCGTGATTACACTTTCGGGCAGTTTACCTCTAAAGGGTGCGATAACCGATTCCCTGTATTCGGCTGCTGCCTGTTCGGGATCAAGGTTTACAACGGTGAGGTTAGGTACTTCTTTTATTTGTTTGCCTTTGTTATCCAAGTCCATATTAAAGACATCCTGCAAGTTGGATGCAGGGTCGGTACTGATAAGCAAGACTTTCTTACCACTATCGGCGAGATTTACGGCTGTTGCACAAGCGATAGATGTTTTTCCTACTCCGCCTTTACCTGTAAAGAATATATACTTTGTCAAGTCTATTACTGAGGGATTGTACTTTTTCATATTTCTAATGTATTTATTTGTTTTATTTAGATAATAGCATCCCTTTCTATTCCTGTAGAACAGATTAAGTTGTTGTATAAGAGAGGGATATTTATTTTATTTTTTTACGGTAAGTTCTTCCTCTTTTACATTGAGCCATTCGGCTATCTGTGCGTTAGAGGGGTATTGTTTTGTCAATACTACTTCATCATCTAATGTTATGATAGGCAGTACATCAGCAGTTTCTTTCATCAGGCATTCATTAACCACCTTTGTATCTATATATACCTGTGGGTTATCTTTGAGGTTATAGCGTACTACGGGGATACCTTTTCGTTTCAAGGTTTCCACAACTATAGCTATACGCATCAGTTCAGGGTCTATATTTACACCGCATAATCCAGTCGGACAACATAATGCGGAATCATATATTTTCATTATTTTACGGTTATCTAACTTCAAATCCAACATAACCTTTTTATTTAATTGATTACTTGTTTTATTTCGTCTTCTGTCGGCACATATCCTTTTATCTTCACTTCGCCATCCACCACCACAGCAGGCAGTGACATGATGTTATATTTTACTATCTCCAGAATATCTTCCTCTTTTTTCAATGTAGCCGTATTGTTGTTTTCCGCAAGCACTTTGGCTACTTTGTCATAAGTGGTCTTGCATTTGGCACATCCTGTCCCTAATACTATTATTTCCATATCTTTTTAGTTTTAATTCTGATTTGATAATAGAAAGGTCTGCGACCTAAATATTAATTACAATATAATATATTCCTACTACGATAAATACCGCCGATACGATACGCCTGAACCAGACTTCAAAACTTTTCATTCGGTTATAGAACTTACCTACATTTGACATACTGTAAGCTATCAGATAAGCAGTAATGAGTACGGGTAATCCTGTTGCAATAGCATATACAGGCGGTAAAATCAATCCCGTTGCACTGCTTATTGTCATAGGAATAAGTACCCCGAAATACAACACTCCGCTATACGGACAGAAAGCTAAAGAAAATAATACTCCCAACAGGAAAGCATTGAGATAGTTGTTTTTCATCTTTTTCTCACTAACTTTCGCTGTAAACTTGTTGAGTAAGGGAATGTTAAACTTGATAACGTCGAGCATTAATATACCTATGATAACCAAAGAAATTCCCAAATACAATCCGCTTATATTCTGCAACATCTTAGCTATATAGAATTTACTGGCTCCAAAATAGAATACCAACCCTAATACCGTATAGCTGAATATACGTCCCAATGTATAAAATATACCATTGAGAAAAACACGCTTTTTATCGGCTATATCTTTACTCAGATAGGCTGTTGCCGTTATATTCATAGCTAATGGGCAGGGACTTATTGCTGTCATAAGCCCCAATACAAAGGCTGTTAGTACAGGGATATCCGAATTGTCTACTATTTGTTGTAAAAACTCCATTAATCAATGTGTTTATTTACTTCGTCCTTGATAAGCTTCGTTAGTATATCAGGCGAATTGACGGCATTGGCAAAAGCCTGTTCGGTCAGATCCGTTGCATTATCAGCTTTCACTATAATTAAAGAACTGAAAGCAATTTCGTACTTTTCTACTAGATCTTTATTTTGAGCTTCGTCAATATTTACTTCTACATATCTGACATTCGGATTGTCCTTGTAGTTATCTGCTATTGTGTTTTTAGTTACATTCTCGATAGCTATACAGGTTTTACAACGTTGCTTGCCATGAAAGTAATATACGTTTACGATGGAAGTCTCAGTCATTGATAGGCATTGTTCCTTTGTATCGGCTTTTACCGCCTGTTTGTTTTCTGTGTTCTTGCTTCCGCATGAAACCAGAAAGGCTGCGAATAGTGCGATAAGAATAGATTTTTTCATTGTGAGATTATTTTAAAGTTGTTTTTCTGTTTTGTAATACTTTTTTCTCAACCAAAAAGCGACATTCACCAATGCAATCAGTACAGGCACTTCGACAAGCGGACCAACTACGCCTGCGAAAGCTTGTCCGCTATGAATGCCGAATACACCGATAGCTACCGCAATAGCGAGTTCAAAGTTGTTTCCTGCTGCGGTAAACGAGATAGAAGCATTTTTATCATAGCTTGCTCCCATTGCCTTACTGACAAAGAAGCTGATAAAGAACATGGCTACGAAGTAAATCAGTAAAGGAATGGCGATGCGTACCACATCCATTGGTATTTGTACGATCAGTTCTCCTTTGAGACTGAACATGAGTACAATGGTAAGTAGTAATGCGATTAATGTAATGGGCGAAATAGCGGGGATAAATTTGTCCCGATACCATTGTTCTCCTTTTACTTTGACAAAAATAAAACGGCTAAGAATACCCATAAGAAAAGGAATACCCAGATAGATAGCGACTGTTTCTGCAATCGTACCAATAGATATATCTACGATAGCACCTTCAAAACCGAAGTAAGGGGGTAATACGGTTATAAACAGCCACGCATAGAAACTGTAAAAAAATACTTGGAAGATGCTGTTCAGAGCTACGAGTCCTGCCCCGTATTCCCTGTTGCCTTCTGCCAGATCATTCCATACAAGCACCATCGCAATACATCGTGCCAAACCGATAAGAATGACACCGACCATATATTCGGGATAGTCCTGCAAAAAGGTAATGGCTAAAATGAACATCAGAACAGGGCTGACAATCCAGTTTAGAAATAACGATGTACCTAATATCTTCACATTGGTAAATACTTTGGGTAACAGCTTATAATCTACTTTTGCCAATGGCGGGTACATCATAAGGATAAGACCGATTGCCAAAGGGATATTTGTTGTTCCGCTCGACATGGAATCTATATGGCCGCTGAAAGAGGGTACAAAATACCCCAATCCCACACCGACAGTCATTGCCAGGAATATCCAAAGAGTTAAGTTCTTATCTAAGAAACTCATTTTTCTTTTGCTCATTGCTCTTTATCTTGTTAATGTATAGTTCGTAAAATGCTTTTTTGATTTCGTCCCTTACCCTGACATACTCGGATTGTATAAATTCGGGTGTTCCAATGGCTTCGGACGGATCATCAAATCCGATGTGCAAACGGGTCTTTACTTTGCCCGAAAATGCGGGGCAGCTTTCATTTGCTCCACCACAAACGGTAATCACATAATCCCACTCATCATTGATGTATCTGTCTATGCTATCGGATGTATGGTGCGAAATATCTATTCCTGCATCGTGCATCACTTCTATTGCTTTGGGGTTTACTTTTCCGCTTGCTTTTGTTCCTGCGGAATAGACCAATAGTTTAGGGTCGAAAGATTGTAGGAAACCATGTGCCATCTGGCTACGGCAGCTATTACCAGTACAAAGGATAAGTATTTTCATATTTTATATTTATTAAAAGTTAATATGTTCGTTATTCGTGGAAATACGAATGTTGTGTATAAATTTTTTACTTCGTATTGCAATTGTCTTCATTACAAATTTCTACAAATAATTCAGAAAACATTTTTTTAGCTTTCTCCCAATTTTCTTCGTTTATACAGTACTTGACTGTCGGCAACGTAATTGTACCCTTGATTAACTCGGCATCTTTTAATTCATTGAGATGCTGTGATAGCGTGCTTTTGGCAATGGGCAATATTTCCGACATATCGCCATGATAGCAACATGATTCGTTTGCCAGCATTTCTAATATAGCGATGCGAATAGGATGCCCCATTGCTTTTGCAAAACGTGCAAGTTGCTCTTGTTGAGCTGTAAGTTCTTTCTTTGACATATCTATTTGTATTTACGTTCGCAAATATACGAATTAATTTGAAATTCGTAAGTTTGCGAACTATTTTTTTTAGTATTAGTTTATTTCAGACTCGAATTTTTTTTGAACTTTTAGTTGTAAATATAAAATTTCTCATTGTTGGATCGAGTCCTAGTATTTTATAATTTTTCCTTTCTATCGGTTTTTTGGAACTTTAAGACAATCTCATTTTTTACAATAAAAACATCTGTATCAGTAAAATGATCTTTATAAGCATCAATAAAGGATTTAATTTTATCTTCTTCATCTGTTAATTCTATACATTGAGGATGTCGGAAAGAGATTGATTCTGTATTTTCAACATGTATTCTTGTTTGATGTGATAAATATCCGGATGTTACAGGAAAGCATATTGCCTGTTTAATACCATCTTTTTTTGCTGCTTTAAGCATATAATGGGCAAAACCACCATGAAATAATCTTTGCCTGAAAGTTAATCCTTTTATCTTTTCCCCATGCTCGAAGTATACTCGTACTGTTATTATATTATTCATAATTATTCTATTTTATGTGTCGACCTTTTATTTTTCCATAAATAAGATGCTTTGGGCTTCCTACTATCTGAGAAGCATAAATGCCTGTGTGACCAGAGAACATATAGGCTACCACACATGCCAAACCAATGTATATACCACTTTCTGCGCCAAACAATTCAATCCCCATTAGTGTACAAGCAATAGGTGTATTTGTAGCTCCTGAAAACACAGCAACAAAGCCTATTCCTGCTAATAGAGCCATTGGCAGCGGAATAATACAAAATAAGGCACTACCCAATGTAGCTCCAATAAAAAACAAAGGTGTTACTTCCCCACCTTTGAATCCCACACCGATAGTAAAAGTAGTCAACAGTATTTTCAGTAGAAAACTATACCACTCCTGTTGAACAGAAAAAGATTCTACAATCGTTGGTACTCCTAAGCCAATATACTTGGTAGTGCCCAGTAACCATATCGTAACAGCAATAACAATTCCACCAAGAAAAGGTCGCAAAGGGGCATATTTCACTTTATCTTTAGCCTGCTCTGACCAAAAGTGAACCATACGAGAAAACAGCATGGCTGCTAATCCGCAAAGAATACCCACCCCAATTACCAATAAAATGTTTAACACACTTAATGAAGGAACATCCGGAATGCTGTAATGAGTGTGGGCTACACCCCATGTGTGGCAAGTTAGATGAGCAAAAATGGCGGCAAGAAAACTTGGCAATATGGCTTCATACCTCATTCTTCCTACAATAATAACTTCGAGTGCAAAAACAGCTCCAGCCAAAGGGGTACCAAAAACGGAAGCAAAACCAGCACTAATACCAACCATAATCATAATCCTATGGTCGCGTTGCTTTAATTTGAAGATACGGGAAAACTGATCAGCAATAGCCCCTCCCATTTGCACGGCAGTACCTTCACGCCCAGCTGAACCTCCGAATAAATGAGTTATCACTGTTCCGATATATATAAGCGGAGCCATCTTGAGGGGAATAATGTCTTTAGGACTATGTATTTCCTCTATCAGATAATTGTTGCCCTTTACAATACTGCTTCCTAAATAATGATAGATTAATCCTATCACTAATCCAGCGACAGGTAATAGGGCTATAATCCACAAATGGGATTCTCTATAATTGGTTACAAAATCAAGAGAAACCAGTAATAACGCCGACGCTGAACCGATTAACGCTCCTGCGATTAAAGTTATAAATAACCATTTGAGCAGATAAAAGAGTAACGGGATCTGCTCTACATTTAGCATTAATCGTTTGTATGAATTTATTTTGTGCATAAACTGTTGTAATACATAAAGAAAGGTGATTGTCTTAACCACCTTTCAGTATAGAATCTTTACTTGTTTTTAAATGTTTTTAAATGTTTTTAAGCCTGCAAATAATGAGTTTTTACCTAATTCATGTTCAATACGCATGAACTGGTTGAATTTTTCAATACGTTCGCCACGGCAACCACTGCCTGTTTTTATATGACCAGCATTTAATCCGACTGTCAGATCGGCAATGAAAGTATCAACTGTTTCTCCACTTCGGTGCGATATAAAAGTATTATATCCATTCTTATTAGCCAGTTCCATTGTTTCCAATGTTTCAGTAACTGTTCCGATTTGATTAAGCTTGATGAGTATAGAGTTTGCTACTTTTTTGCTAATACCTTCCTGCAATATCTTTTTATTGGTACAAAAAATATCATCGCCAACAAGTTCTATTTTGTCACCTAATTCTTCTGTAAGCATTTGCCATCCAGACCAATCGTTTTCAGCTAAACCATCTTCAAGCAAAACAATAGGATACTGCTTGGTCCAACTTTCCCATAATTTAATCATTTCGTCACTACTTAGAAGTTTTCCTGTACTTTTAAACATTTTGTACTTACCGCTATCCCACATTTCGCTCGTTGCAGGGTCAAGGCAAATGCTTATATCTGTGCCTGATTTGTATCCAGCTTTTTCTATTGCTTCAAGGATTACCTCCACTGCTTCTTCGTTCGATTTCAAATTAGGGGCAAAACCACCTTCGTCCCCAACACCAGTGCTTAATCCTTTTTTATTTAAGACAGATTTCAAAGTGTGAAAAACTTCTTCACCCATACGGATAGACTCCCGAAAAGAAGGGGCATTATGGGGAGCAATCATAAATTCTTGAAAATCCACATTATTGTCAGCATGTTTACCTCCGTTTATAACATTCATACAAGGAACAGGAAGCATGTAAGCATTACTGCCACCTAAGTATTGGTAAAGTGGTGTGTCTTTACTCAATGCTTTAGCTCTTGCATACGCCATTGAAACAGCAAGGATTGCGTTTGCACCCAGCTTCGATTTATTCGGAGTACCATCCAAATCAATCATTAAATAATCTATCTCACGTTGGCTATTAAAACTTTTACCAACAATTTCTTTAGCTATTATAGTATTCACATTTTCAACAGCTTTTAATACTCCTTTACCTCCGTAGCGTTTTTTATCACCATCGCGGAGTTCTGTTGCTTCGCGTTCACCTGTCGATGCTCCACTGGGTACCATTGCCCGTGCTTGTGTTCCATCTTCCAATATTATATTGGCTTCTACTGTTGGATTACCTCTTGAATCGAGTATTTCCAATGCTTCTACTTTTGAAATTTTCATAATTCATATTTTTAGCGATTTATAGAAACTAGTAAAGCCCATGCGGCTATTGCATGAGCAGACATATTCAAGAATTCCTTTTGGGTAGAATATCACTGATAGTAATTAATATAAAAGAAAACCCGCTCATAACCAGTTATTGATTAAGTTAAGCAGGAACTATCAGCTACTTTATTAGCGGTTTATAACAGGGAAGTCCCATTCCCTTAATTTCGAGTAGTGCAAAAATAATAAATATTTTCACAAATAACATCGCCTTCTATTTATTTTTTTTACTCTTGCTAATAAACTGCTTAATATTTTTATTAGATCCATATATAACTAAAATATCATCTTTTTCTAATATCGTATCTGGATTGGGTATACCCTGAACATCGGCTACAACTCTAGTTTTGCCAATAATACTCTGTTTTTCTACATTCTTGACAACGGTCAATACTAAGATATTGTACTCTTTACGAAAGCCAATTTCTTCAATTGTCTTACTGATAAAAATCTCAGGAACTAAGACCTCTACAATACTGTAGTTTTCATTTAATTCGAAAGAATCGACCATCCCCCGAAGTGTAAGCTTCTTAGCCCATCTTTCAGCAGTTTCTTCTTCCGGGCGGACAATCTCATGCACGCCAATTGCCTGTAAAACATTTTCATGCAAAGGATTAAGAGATCTTCCGATAAGTCGTTTCACATTCAGGTTTTTAAACATGGCTGTAGCCATTATATTAGCTCCCTGATCTTCTCCTATACATACAATAACTACATCTGTATTTTTCAAAGGTAATGTTTCTACTGCTACGGCATCTGTCACATTCAAACATGCAACATGCGTTATCTTATCTTTCAGTTCATTTACCCGTTGGAGCTTTGTATCTACTCCGATTACTTCATTACCCTGTGATGCTAACTTCTCAGCAAGTGAAGATCCGAAGACTCCGAGTCCTACAATAATATATTTCATCTTTTCTTTTTTTAAGTAACAGTAAGACTTTAACAATCTATAATTGAATTATAACTACCTATTGTTACTATATTCCCAAAATAACAAATAGGTCTGAGACCTTAATTAATCAATATCTCCTCTGATGGATAAGTATAATTAGACATCCTCACTTGCTTAAAGAAGGCGATAAGTAGAGTAAGTGTACTAACACGGCCTATAAACATCAGTATTATCAGCACCAGTTTACTGGCAGAACTTAATTCGGGAGTTATTCCTAAGCTTAGACCAACCGTACTATATGCCGAAACGGACTCAAAGATAATATCTAATAATCGCAAGCCTTCATCAAAATAAGAAATAAGTATTGATCCTATTGCTAATACGACAATAGAGAGCGTCATGACGGCAAAAGCACGTCGTATTGAAGTCTCAGAGACCTCTCGGCTATACACTTCAATATTCTTTCGCCCTTTGGCTAAACTGATAAAATTGAGAACGGATATCGCAAATGTGCTGGTTTTTATACCTCCTCCCGTAGAAGCAGGAGAAGCACCAATCCACATCAAAATAATTACTATAATCAAAGATGATAAATGCAGTTGATTAAAATCAATTGAGTTGAATCCAGCTGTGCGCGGAGTTGTTGCAGTAAACAATGCTGTGACGAATTTTCCGAATCCCTGATGAGAAGACAGTATATTGTTGTATTCGTTTATAAAAATAAGGATTGTTCCTATAACGATTAAAGAGAATGTTGTTATCAGATTAATTTTACTTCCCAGTTTCATCACCCAGGGTTTGTAAACGTCTTTCTTATGATTAAAAACCTGTAAGAATGTTCTGCGAATTAAATGTTTCAGGTATTTCAACAAGTTAATCACAATAGGAAAACCCAAACCTCCCAAAACGAAAAGAAATATCAGGCTTAATTGGAATCCATAGTTGTCCACATATCCGTTTTCAATGATGCCATGCGGCAATGTGGAAAAGCCTGCATTACAAAAAGCGGATATGGAATGGAATACTGAGAAATAGACCCTGTCACCTAAGCCCGGTATTAGGGAAGAGCTTAAACTAGTGAAAATAAAGAGTGCCCCGACAGCTTCAATGCCAACTGTTATAATCAATATCCGTTTTAACGTCTTAAAGATTTCGTCAATCTTCTCTATGTTAGAGATATTACCCATCGTTAATTGATCCTCATAAGACGAACCTCCCTTAAAGAAGTAGCTGAAATAACTGGCAAAAGTTAGTATGCCCAAACCTCCCGCTTGAATCATAATCATAATGACTGTTTGTCCGAACAGGGTAAAATCTTTACTTGTATCCAGTGCTACCAGACCTGTTACACAAACTGCACTCGTTGTTGTAAAAAGAGCATCGATCAGACTGATACTCCCTGTTGTGGATATCGGTAATAACAGTAAAATGGTTCCGATAAGAATCAGTCCTAAAAAACTAAGAACAAACAATCTTGCCGGATTTAATCCTATATATTTTATTCGGGACAACATTATTTATGCTTTACTGAACGGCTTAACGTTATATATCCTAAGATCCCACCGATAATAGATGCAGCAAAAATACCAATCTTGGCCTGCACCATATATTCGGGATGAGAAAATGCCAGTGATGTGATAAATAAAGACATGGTGAAACCAATAGATGCCAGCAAACCTAAACCAAAAAGGTTACGTACATTCATTCCTTGTGGGAAGGGAGCAACTTTCAGTTTGATCAATAAAAGAGTAAAACCCACAACACCTAGTACTTTACCTAACAGTAATCCCAAAGCGACACCTAAAGCTACATTCGTACTGAATAGTTGTTCAACATCAATATTGAGTGAAACTCCGGCGTTCGCTAAAGCGAATATCGGTATAATAACAAATGTCACTAAAGGATGCATCCGGTGTTCTAAGCGTTGTAACGGAGGGATCGCTTTATTGGTATCTATTTTTATTTCTTCCAACAGATGTAACTGATCGTTTGTCAGTGTCGGTATTTCGTTTTTAGGATCAACCGCCCTAAACTTATTCAGATAGTCTTTTATCCTTTCTACAAATAGATTCTCTCTTATTTTGACATCAGCAGGAATCATAAAGGCGGCAATAACAGAAGCTATCGTTGCATGAACTCCTGATAATAGAAACGAAGTCCACACGCCGAGAATACCAAATATAGCATAAAACAAAATGCTCCGTACTCCCATTTTATTACCAACGAACATGATAAATGCAAAAGCAAAGCCTGTGGCAAGGCTTATGAAAGAGATATCGGATGTATAGAAAAATGCAATAACCAAGACAGCCCCCAGATCATCAACAATAGCCAGTGCTGTAAGAAATACCTTCAGAGATAATGGTATCTTACTTCCCAACAAATACAAAACACCTAAAGCAAAGGCAATATCAGTTGCCATCGGTATCCCCCATCCGTGATGAACTTCTCCTGATGGATTTAGTCCGATATAGATAAGCGCAGGTACCAGCATGCCGCCTATTGCAGCGCCGATAGGCAAAAGGGCTTTCCGTGGATTGGATAATTCTCCTCCTACAATCTCTCTTTTGAGTTCTAAGCCCACAACGAAGAAGAAAACAGCCATCAGCCCGTCATTGATCCAGTGGTGAACGCTATATTCAAAGAATGGAATACCATCAAATATAAATCCTAGCTTATGTTCTAACACATGGAAATAATCTTCCGACCATGGGGAGTTAGCTAAAATCATAGCGATGATAACACTCAGTCCGAGGACTATACCTCCGGCCTTCTCTTGTAATATAAATCGCTGGATGGGTTGAACCACCTTGTCGATAGCTTCTTTCTTTTCTCCTGTCATCTATGTAAACTTTATAATATGTTCTAGACCTTTAAACATAAATCTAAATGAAAGCCAAAAATAAAGATATTTTTTTTACTAGGATGTTTTTTTAACATTTATCGATGTTTGATATAACAGGAATAATGTCAATTTTTATAGAATTATGGTCTTTCATTTTATAATGATATTGAGTTAAGCTTTGAGGACGGAGATATATCTTAAAGATAACATTCTAATAAAATATTTATGCTAAGTCTAGTGTAAAGATGACGATAAGGTTTAAATTCTAGGTTGTCGCAATATTATTAATAAACAATAGCACTATCTAATGGTCGAATCTGGCAGAAAATTGTAGTAATAACCACCTTCAGTACTGAACTGTGCTATTTGTAATTGTTTCTCCCGATAAGGGTAATAGCGTTCCAGAGACTCTGCACCGAACATCCATTTGTTGCTGTTCTTGGTACAAGTCGCTATATTACTTATTTCATTGAAATATCAGAATCCGATGAAGAGCTCAAACATATTGCTAACGAAAAACAAATTATTCGAAACCTAGATGCATATACCATCTTACCTAATGGAAACTATAAAATAGCCGAAGGAGTAGAGGTTTTTATGATGGCGAAACTATTATCACAGTAGAAATGAAAAAATCTTCTTTGTTAAAAATAGTCGCAGATGGTAGAACTAAAGTTCAAACTTCTGAATTTTATAGAATATATCACGTTCAGTCTTTGTTCCTTGTGTGCGAATTTGCGTGAAAGTAGAGTGGAAATAATTGTATTGAAATCCTCTGTATAAAAGGAAAAGCGTGCAATAATGTAAGCTTTACAATTTCTTTAGTGTGCGCACGGCGAGACTCGAACTCGCACATCCTTACGGAAACTACCCCCTCAAAGTAGCGTGTCTACCAATTTCACCACGTGCGCATGCTTTAAAACAAAAAAATGCGACCTTTGTCACATTTGAGCGAAAGACGGGATTCGAACCCGCGACCCCGACCTTGGCAAGGTCGTGCTCTACCAACTGAGCTACTTTCGCAATTGAGACTGCAAATATAGAGGCAATTTTTATTTTTTCAAAATTTATAATGTCTTTTTTCATGCAAATTATGCACGAATCACATCATATCTCTTTTCTGTGTTCCTTTTATGTTGGAAAGCATCTTCCAATCTCTTTTAAGTAATTAACTTTTACATTATCTTAGCCAAATCCGAACCTGAATGAACTAATACAACTATTATGAGCACGCTGAATGGAACCATAAATCAAAAGACAAAGCAAGACGAAATAGTCATGCAGAAGTTGAGAAAGAAAATAATCATAGAAATAATCAGGCGGCGTGCAGCTAGTCCTCATAAGGAGTATGAGTTGACCGAAATGGAAGAATGTGAACTCGTGTGTATGTATATAATGGGGCAAACATCGGTGGATATCAATAAGATATCAGAGTATATAAAGAGAAACTACTATACTCAATAAATTGTAAAGTTAACCTCAAATATATAGTTCCTTTTCATGAGGGGGAAAACCTATTTTATTTGCAAAAAGTTCTTTAATATACTTTCGCCTACGCTACCGCTTTTCTCGGGATGAAACTGCGTTGCATAGAAGTTGTCTTTGTGCATCGCCGCACTGAAGGGATGTATATAATCGGTTACAGCAGCTGTATGTTCGCTAATGGCCACATAATAACTGTGAACAAAATACACAAATTGGTTTTCTAAAGAGATATCAAATAAGTCACTCTTTACATTTGAAATCGTATTCCATCCCATGTGAGGTACTTTATCCTCATGTTTTTGTGGTACAAATCGTTTGACCTCTGTGTCGAATATATTCAGGCAGTCTACATTCCCTTCCTCCGAGTGAGAGCACATAAGTTGCATCCCCAAGCATATACCTAATACAGGCTGCTTTAAGTTGGGAATAAGTTTTTCCAGCCCTGTTTGTTGTAAATGTTGCATCGTAGAACTGGCTTCGCCTACACCGGGGAAAATTACTTTATCAGCTTTCTGTATCAGTTCTTTGTCTCCTGTAACAACAGCTTCGATGCCAAGTCGCTTAAAAGCATGTTCTACCGAGAATATATTACCTGCGTTATATTTAATGATTACTATATTCATTGCTTATAGTCCTAAATAAAAGTCATACGGTTTTATATTGTATATCCGTATTTATTTTGCTAGTAACGAATCTATTAACGATACCATTTCGTTGAACTCCTCCATTTTGAAAAGCCTTGTCAACATCACAATTTTACCATCCTTGTCTATAATAACATTTCTGGTGATGCCCGCTTCCCTTTCTGCATAGGTTGCAAATATATCTGCTTTAGGATCAAGTCCGATAGGGTAGGTGATACCAGTTGCTTTCACAAATTTTAGAACTGTTTCAGCGGGTTCTTCTCTGTCAATTCCAAATAGAGCGAAATTCGGATTGCTTTTATGTTTCTGCCAAATATCTTTTTCTATATGTGGCATTTCTTTTCGGCATACACCACACCAGCTGGCTGTAAATTGTAGCATTACAACTTTCCCTCTGAGAGATGACAGTTTGATTGTCTTGCCCGATGGTAAGCTCATCTCAAAGTCTGGAGCTATATCACCAACTTTTACTTTGTATTGATAGTCAGCGTTTTCTTGCGAGAATATATTTACGGATGTAAATAATACAAATAAAATAATTGAAAGCTTTTTCATATTTCTTGTTCTCTTAGTTCTTTATTTAATAAAAATCGTCTAAACCAAAACGAGAAAGGAAGGGAGGCAATCGCTCCTAAGGCATCAGCCAAAAAATCGTACCAATCTCCAGTCCTTCCGGGAAAGTATTTACTCTGAAGTATCTCAATCAGTCCTCCGTATATAATAGGAACCAATAGCGCAAAAAGGATAAGCTTTAGTATAATTATCTTACCTCGCTTATCATAGATATAATTAAACGAAGCCACTCCGGACAGCCCAAAATACATCAAAAAATGAACAATCTTATCTGTGGGGATAAAAAGACAAAAATCGATCTCGGGAACATCTTTTGGAGCGATAAGGCAACATAAATAAAATATAATAATGGCAACTATTGCCGGTGGCCATGTATACCTGAATATTTTTCTTAACATAGAGTTCCACGTTTATGGGGGCTAAAGATAGATAAAATATTAATTAATGGAGTCATTGAATACCTTCATTTCGCAATTTTTACAATCAAAAAAAAGTCTCAGTCTCGTATTGTTGTACACCAGATAGAAAGGCTCTTTATACGGATGTTTTTCATTGCCTTCTTTAGGACACCAGCCTAATGACTGTTTGATACAATGACGGGTAAACATCAAAGGAACATCATTCTGTACTTGTTTCTCAAAAGCAGGCTGTGTTACTGCAGATTGATGCTGAACATAAAACTGCTTACTCTTCTCATTCATCACATTTCCGAGATATGTAATATTGGAAATAGGAAAGGTATGAGAGGTCTGTTTATGAGGGATAATCTCTTGACGATATTTAATCTTTCGAACAGACAATAGCTTGTCTATGAGTTGTCTTCTCCACTCCGATAAAACAGAGGCCGGAATAAACCAACTGTTTTGGAAGTCAAAGATTACATCATTGACCCTAAATATTGTATTTCCTGTTTTACTTAGGTTGTTCCGTATATTTTCTGTTTGATCTTTTTGAGCAGGTTGTTTTTCTACTTCAAAGTTGATAGTTACGTGATTATCATCCTCATCCTTAATTTCAAGAGAAAAGCCAAATGCTATTTCTTTTATTATTATTGATGTCTCTATTTTACGTTCGGCAGACTTTTTTGATAATAATTTCTCAAACTCATGATCATAGTTTCTATACACATAAGTTCCCTTTTTTAGTTCGGGAATAGTTGCTGGATATATAGTATCTTCTTCTACACGATTTACATTAATACCTTCGAGTTCTTTTTTGTTGTTAAAAAAACAAAGTCCGTCTCCGTTATGCAACTTTTTGGCACTATTTATCTTGATGTATTTTGTTGTAACTTCACTGATTTTGCCAATCGGTTCACCTACAGATTTTGGTGAGTCTAGCGACCACATATTATTTGTGCGTTCGTGCAGGAAATACTTTGTAAAACCTCTATTAAAACTCTTCTCAAGATTTGGCTCAAATGTATAACTGGATTTTCCCGACGATGATCTTATATATTCCGGGTGTCTTTCTATAATATGATCGAGTTTGGCGCGATAATAAGCCACAACATTCTTTACATACGAAATGTCTTTGAGTCGCCCCTCTATTTTTAAAGAACTCACTCCGGCTTCAAGCAGCTCTTCCAAGTTCTCCGATAAATTGAGATCTTTCATCGATAGAAAATGCTTTTTTGCCATGATCTCTTCTCCTTCGGCATCAGTCAACGTATAAGGTAGGCGACAATATTGTGCGCATGCTCCTTTATTTGCACTTCGTCCCGATAAAGCCTGGCTGAGGTAACACTGCCCACTATAGCATACACACAATGCTCCATGTACAAAAACTTCGAGAGGTGTGGTGACTTGTGCTGCTATATCGTGTATTTCGTCTATTGTCAACTCTCGGGGTAGTACTATTTGTTGAAAACCTGCTTTTTCGAGAAATTTTATTTTGTCAGCCCCTCGGTTATCCATCTGTGTGCTTGCATGTAGGGCTATAGGAGGGAGGTTGAGCATCGTAATGCCCATGTCTTGAATAATCAGAGCATCTACTCGGGCATCATTGTATAGCTGCCATATCAGTGCTTCTGTCTCTCTCAGTTCATTATCATTCAGTATTGTGTTGAGAGCTACATATACCTTCGCATTGTACAAGTGTGCATATTCGGCTAGAGCCTTAATGTCATCGAGTGTATTGCCGGCAGCAGCCCGTGCACTGAACTTTGGCGCACCTATATATACTGCATCCGCACCATGATTGATTGCCTCGATACCACATTCAAGGTTTTTGGCAGGAGCGAGTAATTCTATTTTTCGTATTTTAAGCAAGTGATTGTCTTCTTTTATGTTTCTGAATAAAAAGTAACAAAAGTAACACGTTTTTTACTGTTTTTGAGTGTTACCTTTTTGTTGTGGAAACTTTCTTATATATAGATAAATCTACAAATAGGATCTGACCTTTTTATTTTTCATTCATTAAATCAAGATCTCCCAAATTTTTAATTTGAGTTTTATCGTATGGAGTTTCTTGATAGACGAAGTAGTTAAGCCAATTATTAAACAATAAATTTCCATGTCCCGACCAACGCACTACGGGAGGATTTGCCGGATTGTCGTTTTTGTAATAATTACTTGGAATTTTTATTGGTAATCCTTTCTCTGCATCTCTTATATATTCGTTATTCAAGGTGTAAGGAGCATATTCTGAATGACCTGTCAGATAAAACTCACGTCCTCCGCGCGACATCACGATGCCTACTCCCGAATCGTCAGACTCGGACAGTATTTTAAGTTCGCCACTATTTAGTATCTCATCTCTTCTTACCGTAGTATGGCGACTGTGTGGAATGTAGAATTCATCATCAAAGCCTCTGAATAGTGGAAACTTCTTGTCATGTACTACATGCTTGAATACCCCGAACATTTTTTCAGGAAGAATATATTTATTTATGCCATAAAAGTGATACATGGCTGCTTGAGCCGCCCAGCAAATATAGAGTGTAGATGTAACATGCGTACGTGCCCAGTCGAATATTGCAGATATCTCGGACCAGTATGTTACTTCTTTAAATTCGTAGAGTTCTACCGGGGCTCCTGTAATAATCATCCCGTCGTAGAAATCTTCTTTGATGTCACTAAAACTTTTATAAAACATCTGCAAATGTTCTTCCGATGTATTTTTTGATACATGTGTTTCGAGCATCAAGAAGTCAACTTCTACTTGCAACGGATTGTTCGACAATAATCTGATCAGATCCGTTTCGGTCATAATCTTTATCGGCATGAGATTTAGTATGAGTACTCTCAAAGGGCGGATATCTTGCTCGTCAGCTCTTAACTGACTCATAACAAATATATTCTCTTTTTTTAGAATCTCTATGGCCGGAAGATTATTTGGGATATTTACTGGCATTGTCGCTAAGTATAAGTGATTGATAAAATAAGTTGTTGTTTTGTTATGTTAAACGAAGCAAAACATCCCTTATCAATAGTGATACGAGAAGCTCCGTTATTTTGACATAACAAAGGGATATGCATTTATAATGCAAAGTTACAAAAATAACAGGAATATTTATTTTCTATCAAAATTTAGAGAGTATTTCACTTCTTAGTAATAATATAATAGAAAAAAGTGTTTTAGCTTTTGAATTTAGCTACAAAAAGAAGCGCTATCTTTTATAGATAGCGCTTCTTGATATTATATCGTTGTTATTATCAACCTACTTCGATGATTAAGAATTTAGTTAAACTCCAGAATCTCTTATAGTCTGTAATTTTGATAACTATAGTTCCTTTTGCATCTTTGTCTAAAGTATAACTGTCTTTAGGGTGATCTGACAATAGTTTTGCTTTTTTGTCATAAACAGGAATACTGTGAGTATCACGGATGTCAATCCTTATGAACTTACTCTTCTCGATGCTTTCTTTCAAAATCTTAGGAGAAGCAAGGAATCCGCCCGAAACAATTTTAGCTTCTTTAAGCTCTTTGCTTGTGCCGAACATATAATAAGCAGTATTCAACTCCTTGTCTTGTTCTTTAATCTTAGATGCTTGTTCTGCAGTCTGAGACGATAGCGTTTCTACATTTGAAGTTAATGATTGTACATCTGTTTGCAATAAAGCTATTTGCTCGTCACGTGCTGATAATGATTTTTGAAGTTCCGAAATAGTGTTAGCTCTTTCTACTAGCTCAGAATTCAAACGTTCGATAGTTGCTTTCAAGCCTGACATTTGTCCCGAGTTGCTTTTTAGCCTTTTATTTAGTTTGTCGATATCAGTTTTGTTCTTTTTCAATATTTCATTGATCATTTCAAAATTGTCTTTGATACGTGTTTTTGTATCATTAGACATTTCCCCTTTAGACTTCGATTCGATAGATAGGAATTTTTCAGCTTCTCGGATCTGTCTGAAATTTTCCTCCACATCGTTAATCAAAGTATTCATTTCCTCCAATTCGCTATTACTTTTGCTCGTAACTTGAAGTAGAGAGTCGCGTTGAGCCTGTAAAGCTTTATATTCATCCGAATTTTTTACGTTACACGATGCTAATGCTAATAAGCATAGACATCCAACTACTAATTTTTTCATAAACTAATATTTAAGTTGTTAGATTTCTTTTTCTATTATAGTTTAAAAATTTATTCTTCTTTACCTGCAAGCACTATAACAAATTCTCCTCTGGGTTCGTTCATTGTATAGTGTAATATTAAGTCTTTGAGGCTGCCTCTTAAGACTTCTTCATATCTTTTGGAGATTTCGCGACATGTTGCCACATATCGTTCTTCACCCATATATTCTGCTAATTGTGTTAACGTTTTTAATACCCTATGCGGAGATTCGTATAATACAATAGTCCTTGTTTCTTCGGCCAATACCTTGAAGCGGGTCATTCTCCCTTTTTTCTGAGGTAAAAAACCTTCGAAGCAGAATCTGTCGCAAGGAATACCCGATGCTACAAGAGCCGGAACAAAAGCCGTTGCTCCCGGCAAACACTCTACATCAATACCCGCAGCAATACATTCTCTGACAATCAGAAATCCCGGATCAGAAATTCCCGGAGTACCGGCGTCTGAGACCAGTGCCATATCTTCACCTGCATTTATACGTTCTACAATATGAGCTACAGCCTTGTGTTCATTAAACTTGTGATACGATTGCATCTTGTTTTGTATCTCGAAATGTTTCAACAGAATACCTGTTGTTCGGGTATCCTCAGCCAGTATAAGAGACACTTCTTTTAATAGCCTGACTGCCCTGAAGGTCATATCTTCTAAATTACCTACTGGGGTAGGTATAACATATAATTTCCCCATTTCCTTTCCCACTGTATACAATACATATCGATTCACAAAGATAGAAAAAAAATGAACCGCTAATTAAAAAACGTAAATAATGTCATTTTGTTGTATTATCGGTTCTTTTGTCCCCTTATTTCTTTTATGGTTTTATTAATTTGTATAACTCATCCCATTTTTTATATAAGGCTTTCATCGATGGCAGTACGATGTTTGCACCCGCATCGACTAATATTTTGTCAGGCATCGGACCTGTGTTTATAGCAATAGTAAAGATGCCTGCGGCAACCGCTGCTTCTACTCCTCTAGGTGCATTTTCTACAACAATCGCTTCGTTTGGCTTCAGATGTCCGGCTTTTTCCAACCCCATCAGATAAGGTTCGGGGTGTGGCTTACCATGTTTCACATCAAAGGCTGTTACCATTCGTTCTTTCTTAAATAATCCGGGGAAATTATGCTCCAGTTTATCTATCAGAGTTGGTTGCCCCGATCCTGTTACAACGGCACAGATCAATCCCTCTTCATGGACTTTTTTTACGAAGTCGTAAGCGTATGGAATCAGGCTTCCGTCATTATATTCCGAAAACAGCTCGGTCTTACGCTTATATATTGCATTTACTTCTTTTTCGGTAGCTTCTCTTCCTTTTTCCCTTTTCATCAGGTGGTTTATTGTATGGCTACCCACCATTCCTTCGTATAGGTAGAATTCTTCGGGCGTACTTGGTATATCAAACTCGTCCATTGTTTCTTTCCACGATTTGGCATGCCATTTCATCGAGTCGTACAGAACTCCGTCCATATCGAAAAGGATGGCTTTGAGATCAAATTTAGAATAGTTATGTTTGTTTAGATAGTCGTTAAAAGTGGTGATCATGATTTTATTTAGTAAAATATGTGCAAAGATACGTTTTATCGATTTAATTACCTATAATGTGTAAATGTCATAAAAAAATCAAAAGATGAAACTTTTTATTTGTTTTTCTGAAAAAATAAAATAACTTTGTCAGCCAATAAAGTAAATATTGAATATGAATTTACATAGTATTATTATTAGTTCACTCATTCTGCTCTGGAGAAATTTAGAGTGAGCATTGCTATGTAGTATAAACGATAAAGAAAAAACTAGAGCCTTTCTCACTGTAAAGTAGATGAGAAAGGCTTTTTTTATGTAAAATAATCAGGATTTAATTAAAAACAGTTATGGACAAGTTATTTATTTTTGACACCACATTGAGAGACGGAGAGCAAGTTCCGGGTTGCCAGTTGAACACAATCGAGAAAATTGAAGTAGCCAAAGCCCTCGAAATGCTCGGTGTTGATGTAATCGAAGCTGGTTTTCCTGTTTCCAGTCCTGTAGATTTCAACTCGGTGGTTGAAATATCCAAGGCTGTTACTTGGCCTACAATCTGTGCTCTTACACGTGCTGTGGAAAAAGATATAGAAGTAGCTGCCGAAGCCTTAAAGTATGCCAAGAAAAAACGTATACATACAGGTATTGGAACTTCGGAATATCATATTAAACATAAATTTAATTCGACACAAGACGAAATTATAGAAAGGGCTGCTGCTGCTGTCAAATATGCGAAGCGTTTTGTGGAAGACGTTGAATTTTATGCCGAAGATGCAGGGCGTACCGACAATGCTTATCTTGCACGTGTGGTACAAGCCGTAATTAATGCCGGAGCTACTGTTGTAAACATTCCCGATACTACAGGGTACTGTTTGCCCACAGAGTATGGCGCTAAAATAAAATATCTGATTGACCATGTGGATATGAAGAATGCGATTCTTTCTACACACTGTCATCAAGACTTGGGTATGGCTACGGCAAACTCTATAATGGGAGTACTGAATGGAGCTCGTCAGGTAGAAGTGACGATAAACGGTATAGGTGAGCGTGCAGGAAACACATCTTTGGAAGAGGTTGTTATGGCTATTCATAGTCATAAAGAATTGAAAATAGAGACAAATATCAATACGCAAAAGATATATCCAACCAGTCGTTTGGTTTCTAATCTGATGAATATGCCTGTTCAGCCAAACAAGGCTGTGGTAGGGCGCAATGCCTTTGCTCACTCATCGGGTATTCATCAGGACGGAGTACTGAAACATCTTTCTACTTATGAAATTATCGACCCTAAGGACGTCGGTATTGATGATAACGCCATCGTTTTAACTGCCAGAAGTGGACGTGCCGCATTGAAAAATAGACTAAATTTGCTTGGTATAGAAGTTGATGATGATACATTAGCTGAGTATTATCAACGTTTTCTTGACTTGGCAGATAGGAAGAAAGATATTACCGATGAGGATATTCTAATCTTAGCGGGTAGAGAAACAGATAAAATGCATCGTATCAAGTTGGATTATCTACAGGTGATCTCAGGGCTGGGAATACGCAATGTGGCAAATGTAGGACTTGATATTGCCGGCGAAAAATTTGAAGCCTCGGCTTCCGGCAATGGGCCAGTAGATGCTGCCATAAAAGCGATCAAGCAAATCATACGACGTCAGATGGTTATTGAAGAATTTTTGATTCAGGCAATAAACAGAGGTAGCGATGATATTGGAAAGGTACATATGCAGGTAGAGCATGAAGGAGTAAATTACTACGGCTTTTCTGCAAATACTGATATTGTAACAGCTTCGGCTGAAGCATTTATAAATGCAGTAAACAAATTTGTAAAGTAAAAAAGGCACAGACAAAGTCAAAATAGATGGAACCCAAAAAATACCAATATATAGACAGCTTGAGAGGAATAGCAATTCTTTTGGTTGTGCTTGTTCATGTTGGTATAGTTTTGGATAACATGATCGACTATTTTCCAAAAGATAGTTTGTTGTTGTCGATAATAGGGAATGGAGCATATGGCGTACAGCTATTTCTTATTGTAAGTGCATATACATTGACTATGTCACATTACAACAGACTGGATGAGCCACACAAAAACCGGAATTTCTTTATTCGTCGTTTTTTCAGGATAGCACCTATGTATTATATAGCTATTATTTATTTTACATTAGATAAATATCTGCAATTCAATTTTGTAAACCCTGATTTTTCGGCAATACCAATTCGGTCTATGTTGAGTAACGTTTTCTTTACCAATGCACTTATCCCTGAGCATACCAACAATTATGTACCTGGAGGATGGTCTGTTTCGGTGGAATTTTTGTTTTACTTTATGTTACCGTTTATATGCAGTAAAATAAAAACAGTAAATGCTGCTCTACTATTGTTCCTGTCTACTTTGACATTGGCGTTGATTATTGATCCCTTCATAAAGGCGAATACAATATATCCGTATTTCCATGAATATAACTTCTTTGTTCAACTGCCGGTATTCCCATTAGGGATATTAGCTTATTTCTTTTTGAATAGAGAACAGCATGAAATAAAACCTTTTACATGGGTGTACCTCTTGGGAATGATGATTGTATTTTGTTATATCTCAGTTCCGAAGCATATTTTGTTTAGTCTTGTGTTTGTGTTATTACTCATTATTCAGGCTAGATATAGCTTCAGGCTGTTCTCTAATCGCTTTCTGGCAGAGGTCGGAAAAGTAAGTTTCAGCATGTATCTTTTACATTTTGCCGTTGTGTATCTTTTCAATAGATTTGGTTTTTATCGAATTATAGAGGTTACTGATTTTACAACATCGCTTCTTAATTTTCTATTGATGTATATTGTTGTTGCAGGGGTAGCTTTTGCTATATCCAGTATAACATATCGGATAATTGAAGTGCCGGGGCAAAATTTGGGAAAGAGACTAATAAAAAAATTGTCTTTCGATCCTATTTCTCATACTAAAGCAGTAAATGGAAACTAAAAAATATGAATATATTGACAGCCTTCGCGGAATAGCTATATTGATGGTTATTCTGGTTCATATTCCTTTTGTAAAGGGATTAGTTTCATCATGTTGTAAATATGCTTCTAACGGGTACTTTCGTCGACCAAAGACATTGTCTTATTTAGCTCTGACAATCCTTATCTATTGTTACGTTTCTATAAAATATGACTTTTTAGATAGATCTACAGCATTTTACTTTATATTAGCATATTTGTATATATTCACATCGGGCTATATATGCTCGATCTTTACTCATAAATTTATTGAAGTTCCGGGACAAAACTTGGAACGAGAAATTATTCAAAAGTTGAATCAACAAAAATAAACTTGAAAAATGAAAACTCTATTCGACAAAATCTGGGATGCACATGTGGTGTCATCCGTTGAAAATGGCCCCACTCAATTGTATATAGATCGCCATTTTTGTCATGAGGTTACAAGTCCTCAGGCATTTAATGGACTTAGGGCGAGGGGGCTGAAAGTCTACCGTCCCGAAAAAACAACGATAACGGCCGACCATAATACGCCGACTATCAACCAGGATCAACCTGTAAAAGATCCTATATCCAGAAATCAGTTGGATACGTTGTCTAAAAATGCCCAGGATTTTGGCATTAAATTGTTTTATCCTTTGGGGCATCAAAAAAATGGAGTAGTACACATCATAGGTCCGGAAAACGGATTTACACAACCCGGAATGACTATTGTTTGCGGAGATAGCCATACTTCTACACATGGTGCTTTTGGAGCTATTGCATTTGGTATTGGTACCAGTGAAGTGGAAATGGTTTTGGCTACGCAGTGTATTCTTCAGACACGTCCGAAGACAATGCGTATAACGTTTAACGGAAAATTAGGTGAAGGTGTTTCTGCTAAAGATTTAGCTCTATATATGATCTCTAAGTTGACTACCGGCGGTGCTACCGGCTACTTCGTAGAATATGCGGGTGAGGCTATCCGCAACATGTCTATGGAAGAGCGCATGACACTATGTAACCTAAGTATCGAGATGGGTGCTCGTGGAGGTTTGGTTGCTCCCGATGAGACTACTTTCTCTTATGTGAAAGGTCGTGAATTTGCACCTAAAGGAGAAGAGTGGGATAAGGCATTAGCATACTGGAAAACATTAAAGACTGACGAAGGTGCTAAATTTGATAAAGAATTGACATTCGATGCCGCAGATATTAAACCAATGATTACTTACGGAACTAATCCGGGTATGGGTATGGGTATTGATGAATCGATCCCTACATTGGACGAAATAGATGAGGCGGGACGTATTTCTTTCCAAAAGTCTATGGATTATATGGGCTTCAAACCCGGAGAAAAGGTAGAAGGCAAATCGATAGATTATGTATTCCTTGGTAGTTGTACCAATGGACGTATCGAAGATTTCCGTGTGTTTGCAAACTTTGTAAAAGGAAAGAAAAAGGCTGATAATGTAGTTGCTTGGTTAGTTCCGGGAAGTTGGAAAGTAGAACAACAGATCAAAGACGAAGGATTGTATGATATTCTTAAAGAAGCTGGCTTTGAACTTCGCCAACCGGGTTGTTCGGCATGTCTTGCGATGAACGATGATAAGGTTCCTGCAGGTAAATATGCAGTGTCTACGTCAAATCGTAACTTTGAAGGGCGTCAAGGTCCGGGAGCTCGTACTATTCTTGCCGGTCCGCTTGTGGCTGCTGCCGCTGCTGTGACAGGAAAGATTACAGATCCTAGAAATTTCTGATTTGTTAGACTAACTGAAACAAATGATTCCTTATTAAAATGATTTTTTACATCGATTAGACTGATAAGCAACAATAAAATATTCTTTCATTATACATATAAATAACAATGGAAAAATTTCAAACACTTACATCAACATACGTTCCACTTCCCATTGAGAATGTGGATACAGACCAAATAATACCGGCTCGCTTTTTGAAAGCGACAGATAAAGAAGGTTTTGGTGATAATCTTTTTGCCGATTGGCGTTACAATAAAGATGGAAGTCCCAAAGCTGATTTTGTGCTCAACGATTCTACATATAGCGGACAAATACTTGTTGCCGGAAAAAACTTCGGTAGCGGATCTAGTCGCGAACATGCAGCGTGGGCTGTTGCCGGATATGGATTCAAAGCTGTTGTTTCAAGCTTCTTTGCCGATATTTTTAGAAACAATTCACTAAACAACGGAGTACTTCCTGTTGTGGTTACACCCGAGTTTCTTTCCGAAATATTTGCTTGTGTAAATGCTGATCCAAAAGCTACATTGACAATCAATCTGGAAAAGCAAACCATAACAAACAATGTAACGGGGAAAACAGAAAGCTTTGAAATCAACCCTTACAAGAAAGAATGTCTATTGAAAGGACTTGATGATATTGACTATCTGTTATCTAAAAAAGAATTGACAGAAAAGTACGAAACGGAACGTCCTTTGTAATTTTGTAACAATTTAGTAAGCAGCTATTTGCTATTGGATTACGTCTGTCATCATTGTTGAGATGCTAAATGGTTCTGAATAAGAAGAGATATACCCCCAAATGAAAAAAGGTATTTATATATTCATTTTTATTATGGCTTCTGTGAATATTTATTCTCAGAATATCTTAACTCCTGTGTCGTTTGAGCAAGTGACTCTTACCGATAATTTCTGGAACAATAGAATGAGGATCCAAAAAGAAGTATTGGTTCCTGTGGCATTCGAACGGACAGAAATTGCCGTAGAAGATCTTCGACGCACAGCAAATTATCTGAAAGGAATCGAAGGGTCTTTACCATCTGATAGCAGATTCAGCACTTCCGACTTGTTTAAGGTTATCGAAGGTGCAGCCTATCTATTAAAGATGGAGCGTGATCCAAAATTAGAGAAGCAGATAGATGATATAGCAGATATTATAGCTCAGGCTCAGCAACCCGACGGCTATTTGTACCCTCCTCATATTACCGGGTCTTATAAGACCGCACCATTGTGGGGTGGGGCAGGAATGGGCGATAAGCCTTATTCGTGGGTAGTGCATAGCCATGAGTTGTATAACATGGGCCATCTTTACGAGGCTGCGGCTGCATACTATCAGGCTACCGGCAAAAAGAACCTGCTGGATATTGCGACTAAGAGTGCTAGGCATATCAATAAAGTCTTCTTTGATGGGGATCGGAATTACAATGGTGGTAAACCTGTAAACCAAGCTCCCGGACATGAAGAAATAGAGATCGCATTGGTGAAGCTTTATCGTGTGACCGGAGATCCGCTATATCTCAATATGGCGAAAAAGTTTATCGATATACGAGGTGTAACCTACGTACCGGATGGTAAAGGAACCATGTCGCCCGAATATGCACAACAGCATGCGCCTGTACGTGAGCAGGATAAGGCCGTGGGGCATGCCGTGCGTGCGGTTTATCTTTATTCGGGTATGTCTGATGTCGGCACATTGACGGGGGATACTACTCTCTCGCCTGCTTTGGATAAGATATGGGGCAATATTGTGGACACACGGATGCATATCACAGGCGGGCTGGGAGCTATACATGGTATCGAAGGCTTTGGTCCTGAATATGAATTGCCAAATAAGGAAGCATATAATGAAACGTGTGCCGCTGTAGGCAATGTATTCTTTAACCATCGTATGTTCCTTCTCGAAAAGGATGGAAAATACATGGACGTTGCCGAAGTGTCACTGTTGAACAATGTTTTAGCGGGAGTAAATCTTGAGGGAAACAAGTTTTTCTATGTTAATCCTCTTGCCTCGGATGGTACGGTAGATCGTTCATATTGGTTTGGAACTGCTTGTTGCCCGACAAATTTAGCGAGGCTTATTCCTCAAATTTCGGGTTTGATGTATGCGCATACCGATAACGAAATTTTCTGTTCTTTCTACACGGGAAGTAAAGTAGACTTTGCTCTTACATCCGGAAAAGTAGCACTAGAGCAAAAAACGAATTATCCGTTCGATGAAAGTATCGTACTAACAGTAAACCCCGAAAAGAATGATCAGACATTTTCAATAAAAATGCGAATCCCTACGTGGGTTGGTTCTCAGTTTGTACCGGGTAAATTGTATAGCTATGTTGATAATAATTCGAAAGCGTGGGAATTATATATAAACGATAAGAAGGTCGGAAATTTGTCTTTTAAGAAAGGTGAAGTTTCTCTTGATAAAGGTTTTGTTTCTATCTCCAGAAAATGGAAGAAAGGGGATAAAGTAGAGCTTAAACTACCTATGCCTGTTCGTTATTCTCATGCTATAAACGAAGTAAAAGCAGACAATGACAGGGTAGCTATCACCAGAGGCCCGTTAGTCTATTGTGCAGAGGGTGTTGATAATAGTGAGGATGTGAACAGGTATTATCTGACTAGAGTATCAGCAGATGCTAAGGTACAGAGAGATGATACAGGAATATTGAAGGGGATAGACCTAATAAAAAATGTTTCGGCGGATTATATAGATGTAAAAGGGAATGTTCATCAGGCTTCACTGAATCTTATTCCATATTATGCATGGAACAATCGAGGTGTTTCAACAATGAATATTTGGTTTGCTGAGAATGAAAAGAAGGTGCGTGAAAGTGTTGCTATTCTTCCCGTATCAATAAAAGATATAAAAGCGGCTTATACAAACGAAGGCGAACATGTACTCTCTATTGTTAACGGCAAGCATCCGAAGAATTCTCACGATACAGAAATCAATCGATGGACTTCGTGGAATAAAAAAGGGGAAAAGCAAAGTGTCGATTTCACCTTTGAAAATCCTACGGATATAAAAGCTTTTTCGGTTTATTGGTATGACGACAATGGCGGAGTTCGTTTGCCGGATGTTTGGAACTTGGAATATAAAGATGATAGTGGCTCTTGGAAGCCATTCCCATTATACAGTACCGATTCATATAGTTTGCTCAAAGATCAATTTAATCTTGTGCATTCTGATGGAGATTCTTTTGTTGTAGAAAGTATCAGATTGAACGTAACGCCAAAAGTCGATAGTGCAGTTGGTATCTTGCAGGTGCGATTTGATATTAAGTAATTAAGAAAATTAAAGATTACCATGATAGAAATAATGGACACAACCCTGAGAGATGGCGAACAAACATCGAGTGTTTCGTTCTCGGCTCAGGAAAAGATGAGTATAGCTCACTTGTTGCTGGTCGATCTCGGTGTAAATCGTATCGAGGTAGCATCGGCACGTGTTTCGAATGGTGAGTTTGAAACTGTAAAAAAAATTGCCAATTGGGCAAAATCCGCAGGATATATAGATAATGTTGAGATATTAGGATTTATAGATAAGGGTGCTTCGCTCAATTGGATAAAAGACACAGGATGTAAAACTATAAACCTGCTGACGAAAGGTTCGTATAAGCACGTGACCGAACAGTTGCGCAAAACGCCCGAACAGCATCTTGATGATATTAGGGCTGAAGTGGAATTGGCTCAGAAGTTGGGTATCACAGTTAATGTGTATCTCGAAGATTGGTCAAACGGAATTGTGAAATCCGAAGATTACGTCTATTATATGATGGATGGAATGAAGGATTTGCCGATAAAGCGATTTATGCTTCCCGATACCTTAGGGGTATTGAATCCACATAGCGTATGGCGCTGTTGTCGCCGGATGATAAACCGTTACAGAGATCTTCATTTTGACTTTCATGCTCACAACGACTATGATCTGGCTGTAGCGAATACAATGGTGGCAGCAGAAGTGGGAGTGAGAGGTGTACATCTGACGATGAATGGACTCGGCGAACGAGCTGGAAATGCTTCTTTGGCGAGTGTGATTGCCGTTTTTCACGACCAATTGAAATTGAAAACTTCAATAAAAGAAGAAAATATAAATAGGGTTAGCCGTGTAGTAGAATCCTACTCGGGACAGGTAATATCCGCGAATCAGCCAATTGTGGGAGATAATGTCTTCACACAGTGTGCCGGGATACATGCTGATGGGGATAACAAGAATAACTTGTATTATAACGATCTGTTTCCGGAACGTTTTGGCCGTGTTCGTGAATACGCATTAGGTAAATTGTCCGGTAAGTCTAATATACGAAAAAATATTGAAGCTTTGGGTATCGAACTTGATGAGGATGATATGACTAAAGTGACAAACCGAGTGATAGAATTGGGTGATAAAAAAGAAATTATTACGCAAGACGATCTGCCATATATCATTTCGGATGTGTTGAAAAACAACGAGAAGGAAAGAAAAATCAAGATATTGTCGTTTGCATTTTTATTGACAAAGGGCTTACGTCCTACAGCTACGGTAAAAGTTGAAATTGATGGGCAGGAACATGAATGGACTGCACCGGGAGATGGACAGTATCACGCTTTTTCGAAAGCCTTGTATAAGATATATTCACGCTTGAATAAGCCTACGCCTACACTTGTTAACTATGCTGTTTATATACCACCCGGCGGGCGTACCGATGCTTTGGTGCAAACGGTAATTACGTGGGAATTTAATGGTAAGACTTTCAAGACAAGAGGTCTTGATGCCGACCAGACAGAAGCAGCGGTAAAGGCTACCGAAAAGATGCTGAATATGATCGAAGATCTGTAAATGACTTTCCTGCAAATGAAAGAAGAGCGGATTGAATGGGTTGATATAGCAAAAGGTCTCGGAATAATATGTGTTGTGATGGGACATATATTTCAATCGCAGATGCTTGCACACAAGATAATATATCTGTTTCATATGCCTCTTTTCTTTATTGCTTTTATCTTATCTTTAATAGATTTAAAGTTACGCAGATACTTTTTTTAGGAAAATATAAGAGTAAACAGATTCAAAAATAATTACAATTTTAAAATATAGATTGATGAAATTAAACATTGCAGTGCTCCCCGGAGACGGAATAGGTCCTGAAATTATAGAACAGGCATTGAGAGTGACAGAAGTAGTTTGTGAAAAATTTGGTCACGAACTTTCTTATGAATATGGAATTGTTGGAGCTTCGGCAATCGATCAGGTAGGTAATCCGTATCCTGATGGTACGCACGAATTGTGTATGGCTTCTGATGCTGTGCTGTTTGGTGCAATAGGAGACCCTAAATATGACAACAACCCTTCAGCAAAAGTCCGTCCCGAGCAAGGACTTCTGGCTATGCGCAAAAAGTTGGGATTGTATGCTAACCTTCGTCCTGTAAGTACATTTCCTACGTTAGTACATAAATCGCCTCTTCGTTCCGATTTGGTAGATGGTGCTGATTTTATGTGTGTGCGTGAATTAACGGGAGGTATGTATTTTGGTCGCCCGCAAGGACGTAGCGAAGACGGAGATACGGCTTATGATACTTGCGTTTACACTCGTGAGGAAGTAGAACGTATTCTTCATCTTTCATATAAATATGCTCAGATGCGTCGCAAAAAAGTGACAGTAGTAGATAAAGCGAATGTATTGGCTACTTCTCGTCTATGGAGACAGGTTGCTCAGGAAATTGAAAAACAATATCCTGATGTGGAAACTGAATATATGTTTGTAGACAATGCAGCGATGCAGATTATTCAATGGCCTAAGCGTTTTGATGTACTTGTTACAGAAAACTTGTTTGGAGATATACTTACTGACGAGGCTTCTGTAATTACCGGATCGTTAGGCATGTTGCCATCGGCATCTATTGGTATTCATACATCTGTGTTTGAACCGATACATGGTTCATATCCTCAGGCAGCAGGCAAAAATATTGCAAATCCATTAGCCACTATTCTTTCGGCAGCAATGATGTTCGAATATGCATTCGAGCTCAAAGAAGAAGGTAAACTCATTCGTGAGGCTGTTAATGCATCAATGGATGCAGGAGTAGTAACTGAGGATATTGCATCGAAAGAAGGAAAAGCTTATTCTACATCACAAGTAGGCGACTGGATTGTAAATTACTTGAAGAGATAAAATCTTTTTCTAAGATACTGTGGAGAGGCTATCCGTTGCGGATAGCCTCTTTTTTATATAAAGTAAGGAACTCAAAACTTTGATAATGGTGAGTGTATTTTTAGGTTAAGAGACTTCTAAATTCGTTTATTAATCACAATTCTTCATCAATATTATTGCTTCTTTCAAAAGCTTTTATATATTTGTCTTGTATTGTGTCTAAAATACATAATAGGTAGATGCAATTTTTACAATATATACAATTTAGAGTTATTAATTTATTCTTTTTAATATGATGAAGACATTGAGATATTTAGGATATGTCATGGCTGCATTTCTAGCTATGACATCTTGTACTAGTGATACAGAATCTTCAGTTGTTAAGGAACAGAGTTTATATCCTTATTTTGCTGTTATATCCGATATACATGTTGGGCGTCCCGATTCTAAAGAAAAAATAATCAAAACGCTGCAGCATATTCAGAGTGGTAACAAGCAGCTGGACGCAATATTTGTGGTAGGGGATATTACAGATCAATCAACAGAAAACCAATACAACGGACTAATACAACTCTTTGATGCTCACGTGCCCAAATCAACACCGGTTTATTATATGCTCGGCAATCACGATCAGGTATGGCTGGACGGTGATCCCGAAGCTCGATATTTAAGTAAACTGAAACAACCTTTACATCAATATGTAGAAATAAAAGGATTTCCATTTATTACAATAAGCGTTAGGAGTATAACTCCATATTTATTCTATACTCAGAAAGAGGTTGATTTCCTATCTGCTGCATTGGAAGATGCCAGTAAGAAGTATCCAAACAGCCCCATATTCGTGTTTGCCCATGTGGGGGTTACTAATACAGTATATGGTACAGGTTGGAACGAAGGATGGGGCGTTTCACATTTAGCTTCGGTACTTGAAAAATATCCACAGGTTGTTTTATTTTCCGGACACTCTCACTTTCCGATAGGAGACCCTCGGTCTATCCATCAATCAAAATTCACATCTGTAAACCTAGGGAGTGTTGCCTATAGTGAAATCGAAGCAGGCTTCTCCGAAGGAGAGCACCCTCCGGGGAACGATTATGTGACAGAAGCAGTTATAGTTTCCGTAAATAAAGACATGAGTGTAAAACTACAAAGATTGGATACGTACCGAAATGAAGCAATACTTCCAGATTGGATTTTATGGGCTCCGCACAATGGTACAATGTTTACTTATGCCAACCGTAATGGAGGAAGTGCTCCTTCGTTCAAAAATACTGATAAGCCGACAATAAGTGAGATAAAAACGAATAGTTGTAAGGCGATATTTCCACAAGCTACCGACAATGATGTTGTGCATCATTATATTCTAAAAGTTGTGAATAGTGACGGAAACATATATAAGCAAATGACACTGTTTTCTCGCTTTTATCTCAATAGTGATATGCCCGAGAGCCTTGATGCGAATATTACAGACTTGCAACCGGCTACAAAGTATACAATAAAAGTGATAGCAGTAGATTCGTACAAAAACAAGTCGACGGAAATAACAAGTGCTGAGTTTATAACCAATAGTATATAATAGGCTCCTTTCACTGCGCTTTTTCCATTTAATATTTGCAGATTGTAGTCTTCTTCAAAATATTACTTTCATAAACATTAGGAAAAAAGATGTAGAATATTTATCTTTGCACCGCTTTTATAAGCCCGTACGTGTGATGGGAATAAGGAAGCAATCCTTAATTTGAGTAACACAATTTAAAATTAAAAGATGAAAACGTTTGAATTAAAAGGAGAAGCCAGAACAGATCTTGGCAAAAAAGCGACAAAAGCATTCCGTAAAGAAGACAAAATCCCTGCTGTAATTTATGGTGGAGATCAAACCGAAGCAATTGCCTTTACTGTAACAAACAGCGATGTTCGCAAACTTATTTATACTCCTGAGATATTCCTTGTAAACCTTACAATAGGAAAAGACAGCTATAAAGCTATATTGAAAGATGTACAGGTACATCCGGTAACAGATGCTATCTTACATCTTGACTTCCTTCATGTATTTGAAGGCAAACCAATCGTAATGGACGTTCCTGTTATTTTGGACGGACTTGCAGAAGGTGTAAAAGCAGGGGGTAAACTTTCTCTTGACTTGCGTAAGATTAAAGTAAAAGCTCTTTACGATAAGATCCCTGAAAAAGTACATGTTGACGTAACAAGCCTTGCTCTTGGAAAATCTATCCAGGTAGGTGAACTACACTTCGAAGGACTTGAACTGCTAAATGCTAAAAATGCTGTTGTTTGTCGCGTTCAATTGACTCGTGCTGCAAGAGGTCTTGCTGCTAAAAACGGCTAATAATAGGATATATTGAATGAAATACTTGATTGCCGGCCTCGGTAATATTGGTAGAGAATACGAATATACCCGCCACAATATAGGATTCAGAGTATTGGACGCTTTAGCTAAAGCGTCCAATATTGTTTTTGCTGACAGGCGTTATGGCTTTGTGTCTGAACTAAAGGTCAAAGGACGCACTCTTATTTTGCTAAAGCCATCTACTTTCATGAACCTTAGCGGAAATGCTGTTCGCTATTGGCTCAACCAAGAAAAGATACCGATTGAGAATCTTCTGGTTGTTGTAGATGATCTTGCTTTGCCTTTTGGTTCTTTACGCCTTAAAGGAAAAGGAAGTAATGCCGGACATAACGGACTGGGTAATATACAGTCTGTTCTTGGAACACAAGATTATGCTCGCTTACGCTTTGGTATAGGTAGTGAATTCGCTCGGGGTGGTCAGGTAGGCTATGTGCTCAATAATTTTACAGACGAAGAAGAAAAAGAGCTTCCTGTGAAATTGGAAACTTGTGGCGAGATAATCAAAAGCTTTTGTTTGGCAGGTATCAACAATACCATGAACCAATACAATAATAAGTAAACCAAAGAAATTAGAAACGAACATCTTTCGCTTCTAATATATAACTTTGATAAATGAAATGATGTGAAGCCGATGTTGTTTGCGGACATTGGTAAAATTCTGATTTTATTATGAAAGAACCTAAAAACGAAGTACGCATAGATAAATGGCTGTGGGCTGTTCGTCTTTTCAAAACTCGCTCTATAGCAATAGAAGCCTGTAAAAAAGGACGTATCTCTATCAAAGGAGTTACTATAAAACCATCACGATCTATTAAGATAGGTGATGTAATAGAAGTGCGACGTCCACCGGTTACTTACTCCTTTGAAGTTCTCAATCTTTCCGAAAACAGAATGGGAGCGAAGCTTGTGCCCGAATTTATGAAAGATGTGACATCACCATCTCAACTTGAAATATTGGAAATATCTAAGGTGAGCGGCTTTGTCGATAGAGCTAGAGGAACGGGTCGGCCAACAAAAAAAGACCGTCGGGAGTTAGATCAGTTTACAGAGGATCACTCCTTCTTTGATGATTGGGATTTGGAAGATTAAAAGCAGAAATTATTGTTCGAAACTTATTCCTAGCAGAACACACTCTTATGAAATAGTAATTCATTATACCATCAAAAACTTTCCTATTTATATTTGTTCTTATTTATAATTCTATATCTTTGTTACCATAATTGGTGTTATATATTCGAAGTCTTGGATATATAATGAAAAGGGAATCAGGTGTAAATCCTGAACAGTCGCGCTGCTGTAAGCTTCGCTAAACGTTTATACAAATCCTCAAAGCCACTGTTTTTCATAAACGGGAAGGTCGTATAAAACGGAAGTAAGTCAGAAGACCTGCCAAAAAAATAAGTTCATCCTTCGCGAAAAAGGATAGAAAGCTCAAGAGATTTTTCTCTGATTATAGAAAATTGATTTTGGTTGAAGTATTTATACTATCATCTCTTGCGATGCTATATTCTGGTATCTGCAAATGAGGTTGTATATTTTAAATAAACTTTCTCCTGATCTTATTATATATTCAATAACAATAAAAACTTACAACAATGAAAAAGATATGTCAAAGATGTTCGGCTTCTTTCAGCTGTAGAGAAGACCGGGTAGAATTGTGTAGCTGCCGTAGAGTTTCTTTAGTCTCAGGAGTACGTGATTATATAAAAGATAACTATAGTGATTGCCTTTGTCCTAAGTGTTTACGTGAAACAAATACTTGCTTTTTTGCCTTCGATGTTAATCCCAAATTCATAAAAGACAAAAAATAAAGTATTTATAAGCAACACCAATACAAGGTAATAGCAAAAACTTATTTTTAATTTACAATTTATTATAAATTTAGTCTTTAATTCGTTTAATTGTATAGGTAAGTTTCCTTAAATTTGATGTTGGAAAACAACGCAGTTTGAATGTTTTCAAATCAAGTATTGAAGTTTGCAATCTCCTGTCACAAATGGAGATAGGAGATTGTAAATGATATAGGACCAGATAAAATAATAACTATAATAAATAAAATTAAACATGTTACAAGAGTTTACTTTAGGCGAAGGTAAGGCGATTATCAACTTCACTCTTAAGTTTTGCGACACGAGGCAAAAAATATTAAATAGTTACGGTTTTCATCGGGTTGTTGAAGCTTTTATACAAAGACTCAAAAAGAATGATGTCATAATCTACGATTATTATATCAAAGAATTCAAGACTGACGAAGAATTTCAAAAAACATTGATAGAAGCATTTAAGCTACTTACAGTATGTAATCCCGACGAGGTGCAGAATGTACATAATAAGTATGCTATCTTCTTTAACGATAAAGACTTATTTATAGAATTAATAGAACTTCTATATGGCTTTTGGCGCAGAATGGAGCGTTATACTATAGTGCATAACAATTCCATCAGCAGCGGGTTGCAAAGTGTGCGTTTTTTGCATGCCAACGAGTTGTTCAATGAATTGGTACTTTCTATCTACCGCCGCATTCAAGAAACTGTAATGGGGTATCAGCATCTTGTGTATCGCCAGCTTACCGCAGGTGCAAATGCAGGGTTAACTCTTAGTGACATTACTTGGAACTGCCCAATAGAATACAATGGGTTGACTTCTATTCCGTTCATTACTTCTGTTATGTTTAAACCTCCGTTTATTTCGTATACAAAAAGAAATACACGCGACGGCATTTTTCAAGAACATACAACAAATCCGGTAGAAAATATTATACTGAATGAAGATGACTGGTTCTTATTTCCTGCTAAAGTAGGGAATATGCTGACCTTTGTTTATTTCCACAAGGACTATATGGTTCACGGATTTGCCTTATCCAATCTTTTTGAATTGGCTAAAGCCGGGGAATATATCGGTAAAAAACCCGATATAATATACGTGTTCGGATATCCTGATGGAATAGAAGAGAAACGTACTTTCTATTATAAGGATAAGAAAAATGATATTCTTATCGGTTACGCTAATCATTGCGACGATATCGACTATTTTGGCTACATGAAAAAAATGCTTCTTACACTTCATAACGTGAAGCAAATGGAGCAAGGCCGATTGCCACTGCATGGAGCTATGGTAAACATATTACTCAAGAATGGAACAGAAGCCAATATCGTTATTATAGGAGATAGTGGTGCCGGAAAATCTGAAAGTCTGGAAGCTTTCCGTACGCTTAACGAGAAATATATACGTCATATGCGTATCGTATTTGATGATATGGGTTACCTCAAAAAAGAAGAAGATGGTACGATTAAGGGGTATGGAACCGAAATCGGAGCATTTGTCCGTATCGATGACCTCGATCCTATGTATGCCTTCCAGCAATTAGAGAGGGGTATATATTCTAATCCTGACAAAATAAATGCTCGCATTACGATTCCTGCTGCAACATACGATGTTATCTCTAAAGGATATAAAGTAGATTATATCTTGTATGCGAATAACTATACTGAATCTGCTCAGAAGATTGAGTTTTTTGATAATCTCGACGAAGCGATTAAAATATTCGAAGCCGGAGCCCGCAAAGCAAAAGGTACTACTACCGAAAATGGTTTGGTGACATCTTATTTTGCTAACCCTTTTGGACCTGTACAAGAAAAAGAGCTTGCCGGTAAGCTGATCAAAGAGTTCTTTAATGATATGAATAACAATGGTGTAAAAATCGGAGAGATATACACCTCGCTTGCTATTGACGGACATACTAAGGATGGACCTCAATTGGCCGCAGAAGAGTTGTTTACAATGATAAATAATGATTAAGTGGAGTGGAGATGAGTTAAGTATTAGCTCGTCTCTTTCTTCGATAAAATTTGCCTGACTACTCAACGCTTACTTAAACTTTTGATAATGTATGGCGTTAAATATTATAACGGAGAAAAATACAACTAATAATTAGAATAAACCTATGAACAATATGCAACAATCCTTGATGCACGACAATATCAAGATGCTTGGCCACTTGCTCGGAAAAACGATCAACGAGGCGAAAGGACAAGATATGGTCGACCTCATAGAAACAATCCGCAGGCTATCTAAAGCATCACACTCGGGTGACATTGAAGCACATAAATCGTTGGTTAAGACATTGCAAAATCTGAGGGATGAGGAGTTCTTGCCTGTAGCACGCTCTTTCAATCAGTTTCTTAACCTCACAAATACGGCAGAACAATATAACAGTATCTCTCCCCATGCACAAGGTGCTGAGAATCCGGTTAATTTTTCTGCAGTATATGAAAAGCTTAAAGCCGCTAACTATAGCGATAGCGATATAATCAAAGCAATAGAAGATATATCTATCGATTTGGTTTTAACCGCTCACCCTACAGAAATAAATAGACGCTCGTTGATCAACAATCTGAATCAAGTAGATCAATGCCTTAAGCTACTGGATCACGATGATTTGATCGAACATCAGAAAGTACAAATATTGCGCAGACTCAAACAACTGATCGCTCAATATTGGTATACTGATGAAATACGTCAGAATCGTCCGACACCCAACGAAGAAGCAAAATGGGGATACGATGTAGTAGAGAATAGCCTTTGGGCTGCTGTACCTGCTTACATCCGTGAACTGGACGAGCAAATAAGAAATACACTCGCATATCGTATTCCGATCGATGCGCGTCCTATACATTTCTCATCATGGATGGGGGGCGACCGTGACGGGAATCCTAATGTGACAGCCAAAGTTACACATGATGTACTACTCGATAGCCGCCGCCGTGCTGCAACTCTCTTCTTATCAGATATAGAAATACTGGTGAAGGAACTGTCAATGGCAACCTGTACGCTCGAATTCAGAAATTACATAGGGAACTATGAAGTACAAGAGCCATATCGTGAGCTAATGAAAAAGTTACGTACACAGCTTCGTAATACTATAGCTTACCTTGATGCTCGCATAGCAGGGAAAAATCCTGAGCTTACCGAGGATATTCTTTACTATAATGAGCAATTGTGGGAACCTTTGCATGAGTCTTATAAGTCGTTGGTGGCTTGCAAGATGGATATTATAGCCGATGATAAGCTATTGGATACCATGCGCAGGGTTAAATGTTTTGGGCTTACTCTTGTTCAAATAGATGTTCGTCAGGAAAGTACAATTCATACCGAAACTATTTCAGAAATTACCCGTTATTTAGGACTGGGAGATTATGAAACGTGGTCGGAAGATGAGAAGCAAGCTTTTCTCATCAGAGAGCTAAATTCAAAACGTCCTTTGCTTCCAAAAAATTGGGAGCCAAGCCCTCAAACAAAAGAAGTGCTGCAAACATGTAAAGTTATTGCAGAAACTCCTGAAGGGGTAATACCTACTTATATTATATCGATGACACGTACTCCATCCGATATATTGGCGGTTTATTTGTTGTTGAAAGAAGCTGAGTGTCCTTATATATTACCTGTAACGCCATTGTTTGAAACACTGAATGACCTCAATAATGCCAATGGTATTATGCAGCAATTGTTTAATATTAGTTGGTACAGAGGTGTAATCAAGAGCAAACAAATGATAATGATCGGTTACTCAGACTCAGCTAAGGACGCAGGCTCTATTGCTGCCGGATGGGCACAATACAGTGCACAAGAAGCATTGATCAAGAGCTGTCAAGAAGCCGGAGTATGTCTGACCTTATTCCATGGACGTGGAGGCACTGTTGGACGTGGTGGAGGTCCTGCCAAAGTAGCTCTTTTCTCTCAGCCTCCAGGTTCATTAAAGGGTGGTTTGCGTGTAACAGAACAAGGCGAAATGATCCGCTTCAAATTAGGTATACCCGACCTGGCTATAAAAACGCTGGCTTTATATACTGATGCAATCTTGGAAGCTAACTTGCTTCCGCCACCTGCACCAAAGCAGGAGTGGAGAGATCTTATGAATAAGATGTCGGATATTTCTTGTACTATATATCAAGATACAGTACACAGAAATCCTGACTTTATTCCGTATTTTTATCAGGCAACCCCTGAGGCTGAGCTTGCTCGTTTGCCATTAGGTTCGCGACCAGCAAAACGTCGTCCCAATGGTGGCGTTGAAAGTTTGCGTGCTATTCCTTGGATATTTGGATGGACTCAAAACAGGTTAATGCTTCCGGCATGGCTTGGAGCGGGAGAAGCCCTTCAGCAAGTTATAGATGAAGGCCAGATAGAGACATTGAAAACCATGTATAAAGATTGGCCTTTCTTCGGAACAAGGATTAATATGTTGGAAATGGTATTTGCCAAAGCAGACCCTCGTATATCGGCATATTATGACGAAAGGTTAGTGGAAGACAGGTTGCAAGATTTAGGAAAAAGGCTTAGAGCACAGTTAGAGGGTGCAATGAAATCTACATTGAGAATATCTCAGGATGAATATTTGATGGAGAGCCTACCCGATATAGCAGAGAATATTGCAATGCGAAATATATATACCAATCCGTTGAATCTGTTGCAGGTAGAATTACTTCATCGTTCGAGACAAGACAGTGAACATTCTCCCGAACTGGAACTGGCACTGATGATCACAATATCGGGTATTGCTGCCGGAATGCGAAACACGGGATGATAACATTCTGATAAAATATATAGATTGTAAAAGCTCATAAAAATCAAAATATTTTTATTCGTAGAAAATGCTTAATCCATGTTTAAAAATTTGATCTTTATGGGTTTTTACTTTAATTTCGTATAGATAAATAATTATATCATGCAATATAAAATAATGGCTCCAAAGGCCATAAATTCAACAATAGCACTGCCTGCATCTAAAAGCATAAGCAACAGAGCTCTTATTCTGAACGGTCTGAGCTTAAATGCCTCAACCCTGGAAAATCTTTCCGACTGTGATGATACGCAAGTTATGATAGAAGCCTTCCGTTCAGGCAGCAGCCTGATTGATGTAAAGGCTGCCGGCACATCGATGCGTTTCCTTACTGCACTGTTAGCTATAACACCCGGAGAATGGATAATAACAGGTACAGAGCGTATGCAGGAACGTCCTATTAATATTCTAGTAGAAGCTCTGACCTCATTGGGAGCCCGCATATCATATATTGCCAATATTGGATATCCTCCGCTAAAAATAAGGGGTACAGCATTGGATGGAGGAGACATATATTTGTCGGGAGATGTTAGTTCTCAATTTATATCGGCACTTCTGATGATTGCTCCCACAATGAGTAAAGGGTTGACAATCCATTTGGAAGGCGATATTATATCCATCCCGTATATAAAAATGACATTGGGTATGATGTCTCAGTTTGGAGTAAAAGCACACTGGGAAGATAAAATAATCCGTATCCATCCACAAGAATACAGGCCTACTCATTATGTAGTAGAGTCTGATTGGTCTGCTGCTTCATATTGGTACGAAATGGCAGCGTTAACAGACAATGCGCATATAGAACTGAAAGGATTGTTTAAAGAAAGTATGCAAGGCGACTCTAAAGTATCCGAGCTATTTTTGGATTTAGGTGTTAATACCGAATTCACTGAAAACGGGGTTATATTGACTAAATCGGATAGGATAACAAAGAAGATGTTCCATAATTTTGTGAATGAGCCCGATTTGGCACAAACCTTTGTTGTAACTTGTTGTATGATGAATATTCCTTTTATGTTTACAGGATTGCAAAGCCTAAAGATAAAAGAAACAGACCGCATAGAAGCATTAAAAGCTGAAATGAAAAAACTGGGATATCTTATTTATGACAGTCAAAACAGTATTCTCGAATGGAATGGTGAAAGATGCGAGCCAGAAACAGAAGCTGTTATCCACACATACGAAGATCATCGTATGGCGATGGCTTTCGCTCCGGCTGCAATAAAGATAGATCATATCAATATGGCTCACCCGAATGTAGTTACCAAGTCATATCCAAATTATTGGAATGACCTGAAAACTGTAGGATTTACCATAGAGGAGAAATAATATATCAATCTAAACGATATCCGAATTGGCGAAGTATGTTATCCCTGCTTCGCCAATCTTTTTCTACCTTGACGAATATTTGCAAGAATACTTTTTTATCAAAAAATCGCTCAATATCTTTCCGAGCCATTGTTCCCAGTTTCTTCAAGGCTGCACCCTGATGTCCGATAACAATTCCTTTTTGCGTGTCACGCTCTACAATGATAAGAGCTCTTATGTTTATTATATCTTTTTCTTCTTTAAACTCTTCAACAACGACTTCTACCGAATATGGAATTTCTTTCTGGTAATAAAGAAGTATTTTTTCACGAATAATCTCTGTTACAAAGAATCGGGCAGGGCGATCGGTTAATGCATCTTTCTCGAAATAGGGCGGTGATTCGGGAATAAGGTCTATGATGCGTTTCTTGACCACATCTGCATTAAACTTGTTCAGTGCCGAAATTGGATATATTTCTGCATTCGGAAGCAGTTCTTTCCACCTCAAGACCAAGGCTTCCAATTCTTTTTGATTTGTTTGATCTATTTTATTAATCAAAAGTAAAACAGGTGCTTGTACACCCTGTACTTTCTTTAGAAACTCTTCGTTTTTGTCTATTTTTTCGACAACATCAGTCATATATAGTAAGACATCAGCATCACTTAATGCCGATTCTGAGAAGTTAAGCATCGACTCCTGCAACTTGTAATTGGGACGCAAAACACCCGGAGTATCAGAATATACAATCTGATATTCATCGGTATTCACTATACCTAAAATACGATGACGAGTGGTCTGAGCCTTAGAAGTAATAATTGATACTTTTTCACCTACCAACAGGTTCATCAACGTTGATTTACCTACATTGGGGTTGCCTACTATATTTACAAATCCTGATTTATGCATTTTTATTTTTTATGTTTTTAGAATACGGCTGTCGAACTTAGCATTTCGGGTGTCATCCATTTACCTTGCGCCTTCATCACTTGCTCTATCACATCACGGGCAACACCATCTCCTCCATTTTTATGCGAAATATATTGGGCTACACTTTTTATCTCAGGCGCAGCGTTTGCCGGGGCTACAGCCAGCCCAACAGCCTGCATTACCTGATAGTCTGGCAAGTCGTCGCCTGCATATATTATCTCTTCGGCTTTATAGCCTGTTTTTTTCATATAGTCGTTGAGGTCATTTATTTTAACTCTCGATTTGAGGTAAATGTCATTAACTCCCAACCTGTTGAAGCGAAGACGGATATTATCTGTATCTGCTCCTGTGATAATGGCCACACTATAGCCGGCTTTTACTGCAAGATTGATAGCATATCCATCTTTTATATTTACCATTCTTACAGGTGACCCATCTGAAGACAAAGGTATTGAATCGGGAGATAAAACACCATCAACATCAAATATAAATGCTTTTATTTTCTTCAGATCGTAATTTATTGTACTCATTATATACCTTTTTTACCAAACCGATGAATACTTTCGCTCATCAGTTTATAAATTTGTTTTACTTTATTATCATCAATCAGCGACAAATGCTTCTCCATCACATTTTCATCAAAGCGCACAGCCGGACCTGTTTGAGCATCTTCGGGAGATAAAGAATGTACCTTCGATGCTGTTTCGTCAATCAACGGCAAGGCGATATCGAACGGCAAGTTTATTTTAGCCAAAACTTGTTTCGATAAGGTGTACATATGATTCGTAAAGTTGCAAGCAAATACTCCTGTAAGGTGAAGATACTTTCGCTCTTCTGTCGATAATTCTTCTATTTTGGTTGACAACTGGGATGCTATGCTTTTTAGTTGCTCTAATGATTGATCATCCGAAGCCTCCAGAAATATTGGAATATCAGCCCAGTCAACTTTTCTATCTTTACTAAACGTCTGAAACGGATATACTACTCCATACCGGGAAGCGTGTCCTTTAAAGACATCTATAGACATACTACCTGCGGTATGTACCCATAAGCCATTATTTGACGGAAGACTAGCAATCAATTCTTCTAAAACAGAATCTTTTACAGAAAATATATATAAGTCAGCATCATCCACGGCTGATGTTATATCTGTAATAGGTGCAGCATCCACTTCCTTGGCTAAAGCGGATGCAGAAACGAATGTTCGGCTATAGACTTGTACAATATCAAAAGATTTGCTGTACAGCTCCTTAGCGAATTGCGTAGCAACATTTCCTGCTCCTATCAATACTACTTTCATTAGTTCTTCTTTTTGGCACTCAATACCATTGCCACTCCGGCAACGATTAATAAGCCCGGAACAATAAGATTAGAATAATTATGCATCCAACCAAAGAACGTATCAGCATTAAGCAATACTCCTATACCTAGGAATATCCAACCTAAAACTCTCTTAGGCTGAGTGAATAAGAACACAATCCCTGCTATAAGCAAAAAAGAACCTACTCCTATCAGTCTATCAGCATAAGGAATTTTACTTAATACGTCTAACTTGTCCAGCATAAATAAAATACCGAAGATAAGTATGGTTATCCCATAGGACAAACGGTCGTTTGACTTGCTATTATTAGTTGCCATAAGTAGCTATTCTATTATTTGATTTATATTAAAATTTCCGATATGCACTTTCTCCCATTGTAACTTTTCTTCGTCGATAGGGGAACGCTCTTGCGCTTTATTGCCAAATACTATAACGGAAAGAACCTGCAGCTGTATCGGTATATCAAACAAGCTCTTGATATAGTCATTAGAAGCTTCCTCTTCTTCTGTATATCGCTCTCTGATTTGTATCCAACAGCTACCCAACCCCAAGTCTTCGGCTTGTAGCTGCATCATAATGGAAGCGATAGACGCATCTTCTATCCACACATCGCTTGTTAATGGATCTGCCATAACTACAATAGCTAAAGCACAACCTTCTATCGGTTTACTACCCGACTTTTTGCATAGCGACAGCTTTCTTAGCATTTCTTTATCCTCAACTAATAGAAACTGCCAAGGATTTTTACTTTTTGATGAAGGTGACTTTAGCCCCGCCTTGAGAATAGTCTCTACCTGCTGAGGCTTCAATGGTTCATCTGTAAATTTACGAATACTCCGACGATTTGTTACCAAATCTTGAAAATTATTCATAAGTCAATATGATTTATAAATTCTTATTTTATTAATTGATTCTACTCTCCGGATATATAAATTAGCGGCGAGTCAATTCTTCAACTTCCTTTTCAATCTCACTGACAGATTTTACACCTTCTGTACTACTTTTTCTAAGGAGTATATTCAGTGTTTGCATGATCAGTTTTATGTCTAAAGCATACGAATAGCCGTTGATATACAGCAGATCATATTTTAGTTTATCCCTTACCGATGTATTATACTTTCCCTGTACTTGTGCCAAACCTGTAAGACCTGCTTTAACCCTATGACGCAAGTTGTATTCAGGCATCTCGGTACAGAACTGTTCTACAAAGAATGGTCGTTCAGGGCGTGGGCCTACTATGCTCATGTCACCTATGAGTATATTGTAAATCTGAGGTATTTCGTCCAATCTGGTAGCACGTAAGAAGTGCCCGAGTTTTGTTATCCGACAGTCAACATCTTGGGCTAATACAGGGCCCGAAACAGCTTCTGCATTTTCGATCATTGTCCGAAATTTATATATCTTGAAAATTTTATTGTCACGCGTTATACGTTCTTGCGCATAAAATGCTGATCCTCCACCTATTTTTAAAGTCAAATAGACAAATATGAATGGAATAGATAAAACAATCAACCCCAAGATTCCTAAGAAGACATCTGTCAGCCGCTTGAAAATTTCATTACTTTGTCCCAGTCCTAACTCCCTGACATCCAAAACTGGTGAATCGTCTATTTGCAGGAAGTTCGCATTAAATTGGAGTATTTCCGAATTTTTAGGCTGGTATAATACCGTACGGTTACGCTCTATGCAATATAAGATAATATGTTGTTTCCGCTCTTCGGAAACATCTTCGGTAATGAACGTTATATCACATTCGTTGATATAATTATATAAATTAAGATGATCGGGAGAGCAAACATGTTTCAGATTAGACCATATTCCTTTCGCCTCTAGTAATTTGTATGCTAGAGGTTGCGACTTCTCATAGCCAATAACGAGTACCGATTTTCCTTTATTCAGGCGGAAGTGCATTCTATTGGCAAAGAAGTGCCAAAACGTGATTACTACGATCTGCATGGCATAGGCAGTAAGAAGGATACTTCGGGGGAAAGCAAATTCTCTGGCGAGGAAACTTATAGCCATAGTACAAAACAGTAGGGAGACTATAACCAAAAATATGGTGTACCCTATACCCAAAAAAGAAAAATCTTTAGGTTTATCTAATTCAAATATATGGCTTAAGATTAGATAGCAAATACCTATGTAGGGCCAAATAGCAACAAATGAAAACCAGTTTTCGGAGAAGTTGTCAAGGCTATCTTTAAAAATGTAAAAAGACCAAATTATCGAACCATATACGATGGCTAAATCCAACAAAGGTATTAATATCTTTAATCCCCTGTATCCAAATATTTTTTCCAAAAATCTATTCATTCAACTGAATATAATATTTTTTCAAGGAAAAAATGCTACTTCTTCTTCGATTTTGCTTTTGTTTTAGTAGCAGGTTTCTCTCCGGTTGCCTTCACTATTTTCATTGCTGCGTCAAAATCTAGATCAGCAGGCACTGTACCTTTCGGAATTTTATAGTTTGTTTTTTGATACGCAATATATGGACCGTATCGGCCATTTAATATTTGCAAATCTGCGTCCTCTGTAAAAGTCTTTATTATCTTTTCAGCGTCTTTTTTGCGCTTGTCTTCAATCAAAGAAATCGCACTATCTAAATCAACACTGTAAGGATCATATCCTTTAGGCAAAGATATAAACTTTCCGTTATGTTTTATATACGGACCAAATCTTCCTGTACCAACGCTAACATCCTTCTCTTCAAACTCTCCAACCGAACGAGGTAGCTCGAATAATTTCAAAGCTTCTTCTAGTGTTATCGTTGTAATAGATTGTGTTTTTTGTAATCCTGCAAACTGAGGTTTTTCTTCTTCTTCCTGAACGCCAATTTGTACCATTGGCCCGAAACGTCCGATCTTTACAGATACCTGACGTCCCGATTTTGGATCAACACCCAGTATGCGTTCACCTACCTTGTGATCTGTTTGAGTATTTGTTGCAGATTCTACAATAGGATGAAATACTTTGTAAAATTTATCTATAAGTTTTGTCCAGTTTTCTTCACCTTCGGCGATCTGGTCAAATTCTTTTTCTATATTGGCAGTAAAATTATAGTCTAATATTCCCGGAAAATATTCGATAAGGAAATCATTTACAACCACTCCTGTATCAGTAGGGATAAGCTTGCCTTTATCTGTACCTGTGATTTCAGTTTTCTGTACATCCGTAATTTTTTCTTTTTTGAGCGATAGGATATTATACTGACGCTCTGTTCCTTCTATATTCGACTTTTCTACATACTCACGATTCTGTATTGTAGAGATAGTTGGAGCATAAGTAGACGGACGACCTATACCAAGCTCTTCCAGCTTGCGAACAAGCGATGCTTCACTATAGCGACTAGGACGCTGTGTAAATCGCTCTGTGGCTGTTGCCTCTTTCATTTGCAGCGCATCCTGAACTTTTACAGGAGGAAGCAAACTGGTTTCATTATCTATAATTTCATCATCAGTACCTTCAAGATACACATGTAAGAATCCGTCAAACTTGATAACTTCTCCAACGGCCGAAAATTTCATGTTTTTTTCGTTAGAGATACTAACTGTCACTGTGGTCTTTTCTAATTCGGCATCAGCCATTTGAGATGCAATAGTCCTTTTCCATATCAGGTCGTACAGCTTCTTCTCTTGTGCAGTACCAGATATTGAGTGTTCATTTATATATGTAGGACGGATGGCCTCATGTGCCTCTTGCGCTCCTTTCGATTTTGTTGAAAAATGGCGAACTTTTGAATACTGCTTACCATATTCAGATTCAATCTCGTTTTTTGTAGTGTTAATTGCCAAACTGGACAAATTAACCGAATCGGTACGCATATAAGTAATTTTTCCCGATTCGTATAATTTCTGAGCAACCATCATTGTCAACGAAACCGGAAAACCTAGTTTGCGAGATGCTTCCTGTTGTAAGGTTGAAGTAGTAAAGGGAGCTGCCGGAGATTTTTTCATCGGCCTCGTCTCTACTTCTTCTACTTTGAAGCTTGCCTCTTTAAGTTTTTCAAGAAGGTTTAGAGCTTCTTGCTTGGTTTTAAGTCGCTTGCTTAGTTCTGTTTTGATTTCGTACTGAGAGCCATTGTCTTCTTTTGTGAAAATGGCAATCACTCGATATGATGCTTCCGTTTTGAACTGTTGTATCTCTCGTTCACGCTCAACAATCAGTCTTACAGCTACCGACTGAACACGCCCTGCTGATAGTGCCGGCTTTACTTTGCGCCATAGTACGGGCGACAATTCGAACCCTACAATGCGGTCTAGTACGCGACGTGCTTGTTGCGCATCTACCAGATTGATGTCTATTGTTCGGGGATTTTCTATTGCGTTCAGAATTGCATCTTTCGTAATTTCGTGAAAAGCAATTCTTTTTGTTTTATTCTCTTCAAGCTTTAACGTCTTATACAGATGCCATGATATAGCTTCTCCCTCACGGTCTTCATCGGAAGCAAGCCATACAAGGTCTGCTTCTTTTGCCGCTTTTTTCAATTCATCGACAACTTTCTTTTTGTCGGAGGGTATTTCATATATGGGAGTATAATTGTTCTCCAGGTCTATGCCTAAATCTTTTTTCTTTAGGTCTCTAATATGTCCGTAACTAGACATAACTTTAAAATCTTTCCCTAAAAATTTCTCGATAGTTTTGGCTTTCGCCGGAGACTCAACAATAACTAAATTTTTCTGCATACAATTAAATCAAGGCTTGTGTTATATTCAAGCATACTAAACGCAGTGTACTCGAATAATACATTCTCTTTTGAACGGCAAAAGTAGTGATTTTGTTTTAAATAGCAGAATAAAAACAATTTTAATGCCGTAATTTTGTGATTTTTTGGATTGAAAATCAATAAAAAAAGAGCTATCGCTAAATTCTTTAAGCTTTTATCCAGAGTTATCTTAACCATTTAGTTGAACAAAACAGGTTTTGATTCTATAGAAAAGTCTGAATAGCCGAATTCTTCAAAATTGTATGTGGATAAAATTCTCTTTACTATATTTATAAATGCGGCGTAATCATATATAATGAAGTCGATATACGAAAAGTGAAAGCCTGTAGCACCGCCTATCGTATTGGCAATACCATAGGGTACAGTTTCTTCAACGATCTTGTCTTCTATCTCTCCTCTGAAATTTATTATATCTGCGCGAGGCACATTTATATTTTCAAAGAATGCGAAGCCAAATACCACTCCGTCTTGCTTTGCTTTATTAAAACGCACGGTCTTTTTCCCATAGAAATCATTGAGGATGGAAGAGCAAGAGGTGTATCCCGAAAAAATATCTTCTCGCAAAGTCCAATCACTATTTTCTTTTGGTTCTATACGATATCCGGTATATATTTCGGTTGGATTATCAAATTTAGGCCAACTGTTTTCTTCTATTGTTTTGTTTATAAAAGACCTTAATTCGGTTATTTTTACAGTTTGCTTTTTAGTTCTTTCATTCACAAACGTAATAGAACCAATATATTCCATTGTATATAGCTCTCCGATAAACTGATCTAAATATATAAAGAGCATAGAGTAACGTTGGTCTTCGTCAAGAGCCATCAGTTTCGATGAATATATTTCAATATTCACTTTGGGTCTTTCGTTCTCAATTTCGGGATAGATTTCAATATCATTTTCTCCGATTTCTATGCCATACATTGTAAGTGTAGAACCAGCTTTAGCATGTGCAGGCTTGGATGAATAGAAATTCCATTTCTCGCACAGTTCTTGTGGAGCATGTTGTAACCAGTAGTGTAATTGCATTAATCGAGAGCGATCTCCTTCAGGCGTTAATATTAATTCATATTTGCCTTCATTGTTTATGCCCATTTCGAAATAGATTTTATGGAAAGCGATTTGTAATATACTGTCCACAAAGTTGAGTAGAGTTTCTCCTTCTACTTTGTTATTCATCATTTCTCTTATCTGACTTTCTTCTTCCGAAAAAGAACTCCAGAATTTAGTAACTCTACTTTTGAATGAATTTTGCATGTAGTTAAGTTTTTATTATATATATTTACTATTATTTAGTAATGTTATTATATTTACGTAAATATAGACTATAAATCAAAGATAGATAATAAAACTCATTATCAAATACTCTTGATAACACTTGGTAACACTAAGTAGTAAAACGGAAACACATCATCAGCTTGCTGTTATCTACTTTTGCTATACAAAACGAATATAATAAAACTATGAAGCCATTTTTACTATCACTCTTACTAAGTATCGCCGTTGTAACCAATGCACAGGGATATATGCTGAAAGGCACAACAATGAATGAATCGAACCAAACGGTAGAAGCTGTGACATGTATTCTCCGAAATTCAAAGGATAGCCTTTGGCTGAAAACAACGATTACAGATACACACGGTTCGTTTGAATTCAAGGATATTCCTAATGGAGAGTATACACTCACCCTGCAACACATGACATACGAAAAGGAAGAACACCCTATTAAGATACAGGATGCTGACATAGAAATTCCGCCATACGTCCTTCTTTCGTTAAACAAAGAACTGAAAGAGATTGTAGTAAGCGGCGAGCGCCCTATCGTAAAATCGGAAGCGGGAAAACTGATTTATGATGCTCCTTTACTGATCAAGAATAAAGTAGTATCAAATGCATTCGAAGCTTTGCAGAATGTGCCAAGCATTACCGGAGTTGGTGACGATCTCAGCCTAATCGGAACATCAGACTATACTATTCTGATCAATGGGCAACTGACCAGTATGAGTAAAGAGCAAATAATAAGCATGCTCAAATCGATGCCGGCATCTCGTATATCCAATATTGAAATTATGTATAGTGCACCACCTCAATACAATGTAAGAGGTGCTGCTATAAATATTGTACTCAAAGATCAGAATGCAGACTTACCAACTTTACAAGGAGAAGGAAGTGCAGAATATAAGCAAGCACACTATGCGGGATTTGGTGTAAGAGGAAGCTTGTTATATACCAAACCTTCATATAATATTGATTTCTCTATTGGTGCAGACAAGGCTAAGAGTTGGTCCATCAGCGATATGTTTGCAATACATCAGTTTGATGGTCATGCATATGATATTTCTCAGAAGAACTATTCTATGCCCAATCCCGAAAGTTTGAATACCCGACTTGGACTTGGTTTTAATCTGAAGAATGAGGATAAGATAAAGGTCGTATATACCGGTAACTTCGACAAATATGATGCAAGTCATACTTCGCAAACAAAATATCTAAAAGATGGTAATTCATACACAAGCATAGATTCGAAAGACGATGTAGTGGGGAATGATTATTTACATAATCTAAAAGCGGAATACAACTCTCACAAGAAGCTAAATATCGGAGCTGATTATACCTTCTATAACGACCCGTCAACAACCAAGTATTATGACTATGAAGATGGTCAGACATTAAAAACCTCTTTTAAAACCAAGACAGCGCAGCGTGTAAACAAAATCCTGTTATTTGCAAATCATACAGTGTCAACCAAAAGTGGCTGGGATTTTAATTATGGAGGCAATTTCTCATTCTCGGAAAATAACAATAGTTATGACTATTATAAGAACCCCGATAACACCGTAGTAGACTCAATAAATGATACTAAACAGAAGGAGTACAATGCATCTGTATTTGCCGGATTCTCTAAGAAGTTTGGCGAAAAGCTATCTGCTCAGGCTTCAATATCCGGTAACTATTTTCGTGCGGCGATAAACATTATGGGCGAGAAGAAAACATTGTGGAATGACTTTCAGCCATTTGTAAATGCAAACCTGACTTATACTCATAGCCCGCAGCTAATGTATCAATTATCGTTCTCTTCTGACATCAACTATCCTCCATATTGGGCGTTAAGCACCGATCGGTTTAAGATCAATGCCTATTCATCGGCAGAGGGGAATCCTGAGCTTAAATTCTCGAGAGAATACAGAAGCCAACTGAATGTAATTTATAAGCAGAAATATGTTCTTGGGGCTTATTATGAATATACTCCCGATAGATTTATACAATTGCCATACCAGTCTCAGAGCAGTCTGGAGAATATATTCCAGATGGTAAATCTCGATTACGAAAAGCAATTTGGAATATACCTCGTTGTCCCTTTTGCAATAGACAGGGTGTGGGATACTAAAGCAACGATCAACTTCTTCAGACAAGAAGAAAAAGACGATGAGTTCTATGATGTTCCTTACAAGAGAAGTCTGTACTCCTTTGTAGCACAGTTGCGTAATACATTCAATATATCTTCCAAACCAAATATAAAGATCGATGTTTCAGGTTTTTATATGAATGGAGCTCTGCAAGGGATATATGATATCAAGCGCATGTGGGATATAACAGCCGGTGCCAAATGGACATTCTTAAATAACAAAGCCGAACTCATGGCACAGGTTGAAGATATATTTAAGAGCAATGGTGCAACAACAAAGATCGATTATATGACACAGTATAGTACGATGAAGCTACATCCGAATGCTCCCGTATTTAAACTATCATTTACTTATCGGTTTGGCAATTACAAAAAGCCGAAAGTAGATGAGGTGGATACTTCACGATTTGGCAGATAACAACTCTTCATACTAGACACTATTTTTATAAATCCTCAGGGAATATATTATTCCTTGGGGATTTATTATAGCCCTACACTCTCGCGAAGGAAATCGATAGCATCGAAAATATCCTCTTTGCTTGCTGTTTGATTGATTTCTATCCTACCCACATCCGAAAGGAAAGTGAAATTTACTGTATCCGATTCATTTTTCTTATCATGCTTCATATATTCATAGAGCCGCTCGTAATGGTCGCAATCGAAGTAGAAACCATGATAGTTGTCTTTGATGAAATAAATGGTCTTGTACATTTTCTCTTTCGGAAAACCACAGAATCGATGAGAAAGATACAATTCGCAAATGATACCCCATGCAACAGCATAGCCGTGTTGGACAGGCTTATTTAGTTCGTAAGACATGCTTTCGAAGGCGTGCCCGATGGTATGCCCCAGATTAAGAGCTTTGCGTAATCCTTTTTCGAAAGGATCGATTTCGACGATGCGTTCTTTCACCCCAACAGAGTCTACAACCAACTGTTTCAACTTCTCATAGTCAATTTCCTCTGTGTCAAACGACATAGTTGCCAGCCATTCTTTATCACTGTCTATCAATCCATGCTTTATCATCTCTGCATAGCCCGACAAGAAATTCTGATGATCGAGGCTTTTGAAGAAGGCGGAATCAATCAGTACTGTTTCGGCAGGAGCAAAAGCTCCTATTTCGTTCTTCAATCCGTTGAAGTTTATCCCTGTTTTCCCGCCTACGGCAGCATCAACAGCACCGAGTAGGGTAGTGGGTATATTGATACACTTGATGCCTCGTTTGAAACTGGCCGCAGCAAACCCTCCGATATCTGTTAGCATTCCACCACCAAGATTGATAAGCAAAGAGTGGCGGGTAGCTCCATTTTCTGAAAGATACTTCCAGATAGAAGACAATGTTTCTATATTCTTGTTGTCGTCTCCCGCCTTTATTATAATCTTCCCGGCTTTTGCAATCTGTGCATTATCTTTAACCAGAGGATAACACAACCTTTCGGTATTTTCGTCCGTTAGCAAAAACAATTTGTCGAATGACAATCGGCTTAGGATATCAGACAAATCTTTATTCAGGTCTGTAGACTTTATAACTTTCTGCATCTGTCGTTATTTTATTTTCTTAAAAGGTGACAAAAGTAACAGGTTTATCTCTGTTTTTTTGTGTTACCTTTTGTTCTTATATTTACTATATTAAGATAAATTTGTTATACAAATATCAGTCTCTTAAAAACTGAAGAATAAGATCATTAATTTGTGCAAGCTGAGACGATGTCCCTTTATCATCCATATCTCCATGCTTAATGTCATCAAACTTAATTATTCTTATCGAATACTTCATCTGATCTTCAGGCGAAGGAAGCACACCTTCATCAGCTTCAAAATCGCATCCTCGCAATGAGTATAACTTCGGGCTGGATACTAAAGGTATAGGCATTCGTCTGTGGTCTAAAGATATTGCCCGTTTGATATATTGAGGGTATTCCGTTGCAAAAAGCATTGTCATATCTCCACCATTAGAGTGACCAATCAGAGTTACATTTTCCCAATCAAGATCGGGGCGTATTTGCTTTAATTCATTTATGGTAAAAAGAATATTCTTAACGCCTCTTTGCCAATTAGGCATACGGACTTCATACGGCTTACCTTCCAGAGGTAACAAGTCATCACTCGCTAGCTCATGCTGAATACTTATTACAAAATACCCTTCCGAAGCTAATTTTCGGGTAATACTCGAGTAATCTTTATATGCCCCACCTCTATTTTGGTCGTAACCATGATTCATTATAATCACCTCACATTCTTTTGTGTGCTCAATGGGTGAATAAATAGCAAGAGGGATCAATCGCTCACGTGATTGGTCATATAAATCCATTGTATATTCTGTAATCGTCTGGCAGAATAAATGGACAGGAAGTATAAGTAACAAAAATATGAGTTTTGAGGTCTTCATCTAGCTTCGAATTTCAACAAAAAGTAACAAAAGTAACAGTTATTTGCTTGTTTTATATGTCACCTTTTATTTCCCTTCGTTATTTTAATAATAAGATAATTATTTACGAATTTATAGCTGTTTCTATTTTTTTTAGAAGATCTTTGCCTATATCCGATATAATAGAGTTCATCTCACTTGTTGTTAAAAACTCAGAATAAAGTTTCGTTGTTGTTTTATTATTATATTTTATAGCATAGGCGTTTTCTCCTAATAGGATTTGAATATTGAAAGTGTTTATATAAACTTCTTTATATGGATTCCTTAATATAGAAAATGTATTCCTTAATGATAAGTTAGTCGTATATTCTTTTCTATTTAGTTCATTTGTTCGAGAACACCACTCTAATAGTAATTTTAAAGAATCATTAAGATTATTTGCTATAAAAGGATTTCCATCTTGATTATATTCAAGACCTGAGTTTCGTGTTAAAAATAGATTGTCAAATTGTTCAAGTTTACTTTCATACAACGAGATAAAAGGAATTATAATATCATCATAAATTTTAGAAACAGTTACTTTTGTTTTTTTTGTAACATTTCCATTTTTATCACCCAATCCTTTCTTCAACAAGCTTAACTGTTTCTCCCAGTCATCTTGCTCCTCTACACTTTCACCTTTAGCAGCCTTTGTCGACAAATCGAGACTCCATGCCAATTGTTGAATCATATAATTAATGAAAGCCTGTAAATCGCCGGTGTCAGCTTGCTGTAGTGCACGTAAATATTCTCTCTTATCCGATGTTTTAATTATAACAGGAGGCAAATCATTATAATATAATACATAGTTCACCAATAATCGGGCAACACGTCCATTTCCGTCATCAAATGGATGAATACGGATGTATCGATAATGTAGTAATGCTGCAAGTTCAATAGCCGAAAACTCTCCTTTCGTAACCTCATCATTATACCATTGCAAGAGTTCTGCCATCAGTATAGGAGTCTCTTGGGGCGAAGCGTATTCAAATATTTCACCATTTGCCTGAATAACACTATTCGGGAATTCTTTATATTCTCCTATTTTAATCTGCCTACGTGTCGATTGACCTTCCGAAGTAATTGCATCCTTCCAAAATGGTCGTACTAATATTGTCTGGTTTAAATCTTTTATGAATTTTTCAGTCAGCGGCTTTTCTTTATCAGCGGCTTCTTCTTTTATCAGCATAAGAGCAACATCATGAGCTTTCATTTCTTCCAGTTCACGAAGTTCATGGTTGCCTTTAGTCTGATCAAAAAGCAAAAGGAGTTCTGTTTCTCCATAAGTTAGAGTATTTCCTTCCAGGTGATTTGAGTTGTAATTAAATTCTAACCTGAATTTCTTATCCAATTTCTTCTTACAATCTTCATCCAGAGGCTGCAAGTCTCTATATTCTTTAATAAGCTTCTCTAACTGCTTTTTCATAGTAGATCTTTATTTAAAATAAGCTCCTTCTTCTATTTTATATCCTCTCAACACTTCGTCTGTCTTCATCGCTTTTTTTCCTGCAAACTGAATCTCTTCCACGCTGATAAGACCATCGCTACATGCAATATGCAAGTATGTTTTATTGTCTGTCAGAATAGCTCCCGGAACTACAGTGTTTGCAGAAGAAATAACTTTCGAACGATATATTTTTACCATCTGAGGCTCTTTTCCGTCACTAAGAAGTTCTGTCCATGCTGTAGGATAAGGTGACATACCTCGAATTAAATTATGTATTTCTCCCGCAGGTTTATTCCAGTCGATACGGCAAGTTTCTTTGAATATTTTGGGTGCATGTCTCAACTCTTTTTCATCATAAAAGAACTGCTTTTGATCTACAGCATCTACACTACCTTCCAAGATCATATCAACTGTTTTTTGTACGAGCTCTGCTCCGACAACCATCAATTCATCGTGAATTTTTCCTGCATTGTCATTTTCTCCTATCTTGATCTTTTCTTGTAAGATTATTTTACCTGTGTCTATCTCATGAGTAAGGAAGAATGTGGTGACACCTGTTTCTTTATCCCCGTTTATTATAGACCAATTGATAGGTGCTGCACCCCGATATTGCGGTAGCAACGAGCCGTGAAGATTGAATGTTCCCAATCGGGGCATATCCCATACTACTTCGGGCAACATACGAAATGCAACTACAATTTGTAGATCGGCTTCCAACGCCTTTAGCTCACTTAGAAAAGTTTCATCCTTTAGTTTTTCTGGTTGTAGTAGAGGTAGATTCTGTTCCAACGCATATTTCTTTACAGCAGAATACTGTATTTTGTAGCCTCTGCCGCTTGGTTTGTCGGGCATGGTTATCACCCCCACTATATTATATCCGTTTTCAACGAGTTTTTTCAGACTTTCTACTGCAAAATCCGGTGTCCCCATGAAAACGATACGCAAATCTTTCTTATCCATTTATTTTTGATTGTTTAATGCAAATTTAAGGATAAAACGCTATTCCTAAAAGTGCAAAAGCGTAAAGATTGATAAATCAAACAATCTCTACGCTTCGTTTATTTTGATATAGATATTATCAGTATTGATTTTTTCTGTTATTCTTATCTATATTAAAAGGGTCTTTCTTGAAAAACAATGCCTTAACAAGCCACATAACCAAAAATGTAATACAAGCTATAGCGATTGTTGCCCCCGAACGCCAGATAATGCTCCACTCGATGGGTTTAATTCCCCAGAGAGCCAAAACAGTTAAAGTAGCACCTGTAAGAATAATTACAGCCGACAGAATACCTATAAACAGTCTCATAAATACCTAATTGTTTAAGTTTTACTCTAAAAAGCAAAGATATAAAACTCTAGCAAACTTTGTGTATTTATAAATATTATTTAGGAAAAAGCCGTGTCATTCTTCCACAAAGTTTTCTGCTAATACCTCTCTGTATACATCCAATATATTCGACTTGGAGATAAATCCGAGATATACATCATTCTGGTCTACTACAGGTAAGTTCCAAGCCTTCGTTTCATCAAAGCTTTTCATAATAGACTCCATAGTCATACCTACAACCACAATAGCCGGAGGTGATGTCATAAAGCGTGATACTTTGAAACGGTTATACAATTCGGGACGAAACATAATGTTGCGGATATTGTCCATAAGAACAATACCAAGAAATCTGTTTTGCTCGTCTAAAACAGGAAAAACATTGCGAGATGAGCGCGATATAACTTTTATCATATCACCCAGATACATGTCAGGGTTCACTGTCTGAAAATTAGATTCTATGAGTTTCTCTATATTCATCAGTGTAAGTACAGCTTTGTCTTTATGGTGAGTTATAAGTTCTCCTTTCTTTGCCAAACGCATCGAATAGATACTATGTGGCTCAAAAAACTTGATCACGACGTAAGAACAGATAGAAACAATCATTAGCGGGAGTAGCAGTTCATATCCACCCGTCAGCTCTGCAATCAGGAATGTTCCCGTCAAAGGGGCATGCATTACACCCGCCATTACACCCGCCATTCCCATTAAAGCGAAATTCTCTTCGGGCAATAAAGGTGCGAAGCCTGTTAGTCGTGAGTGATTTATAGTAAAAGAAAATACAAATCCGGCAATACAACCCAAGAACAAGGATGGAGCAAATATCCCCCCTGTTCCTCCTGCACCGTTGGTTGCACTGGTAGCAAATACCTTCATCAGCAAAACCCCCGCAAGGAATAAGACGATAGTCCAACGGGTATCTTTAAATTCAAAGAAAACACTGTTGTCTAATAGACCGGTGTAGTTCTTTGTTCCACTGATTAGTGCCTCTATCGTATCATATCCTTCTCCGTAAAGAGGAGGCATCAAGAATATTAATATACTCAATATGCTTGCACCAAACGCAAACTTTTGCCAGTATGACATCTTGCGGAAGATTCCTTCTGTCCATCCCATAGCACGGGTAAAATAGAGGGAAACCAGTCCGCAAAAAATACCCAGCAAAATAACATAAGGAATCCGTTCGAGCGCAAAGGGTTCTGTATAGGCATAATTAAACATTGCCGATGTACCCATCGTTAGATATGAAATCGTAGCTGCCGTTACAGACGTTACCAACAATGGAAGCACTGTGAACGTCGTTAGGTCGAGCATTAATACCTCTACCACAAAAACTAATCCCGCAATAGGAGCTTTGAAGATACCGGCAATAGCACCTGCAGCACCACATCCGATCAGTAGCATCAGGTATTTCTGTTCTACCTTAAAGAAACGTCCCAGATTAGAACCGATAGCCGACCCTGTAAGTACAATAGGGGCTTCCGCCCCAACCGATCCCCCAAAACCAATTGTAATAGAACTGGCTACGATGGAGGTATATACGTTATGGAGTTTTATAAAGCTTTTGCGCTGAGATATAGCGTACAATATTTTTGTAACACCATGGCTGATATCATCTCTCACGATGTAGCGAACAAACAATCCGGCAATTAAAATACCAACTATAGGATATATGAGGTACATATAGTTAGCTCCTTCTGTCAGGAAGGGAGAAGTAAGAAGATGTTGTATAAAGTGAATTGCACTTTTAAGAATGAAAGCTGCTAGTGCTGTAAATATTCCGATCAGGAAACTTACGAACAAAACCATTTGTTTTTCTTCTACTTTCTGGGTCTTCCAGACAAGGAATCTGTTATAAAGTTTTTTGCGTGACATTTAATTTTAGGATTGAACTCCAAAAGTATAAAAAAATGGCTACAGAAATAAATTATTTTCACACCATAGTGTTAAAACTAAAGAGACCGAACCAAAATGTAGGTTCAGCCTCTTTCGTTTTTTAAGCTAGTCAGACTAGTTACTCTAAAACTTCTTCGCCTATATGAGGGCCGAATTGTTTATCTTATTTCTTTTTTCCCTGATTAGCAACAGCATCCATCAGTTTTTTAATTTCTTCCGGATCGCCAAGGAAATAGTCTTTCACAAGGTTCAAGTCATTGTCGAATTCAAAAACGTAAGGTACAGCTGTAGGCAGGTTCAAGCTTACGATATCTTCGTCCGAAATACCTTTTAGATATTTGATGATACCACGTAAGCTGTTTCCATGTGCAGCAACGATAATTTCATCGTGACACATCAATGATGGGTAGATAACTTCTTGCCAGTATGGAAGAATACGGTCTACTGTTTCTTTCAATGCTTCTGTTTCAGGGATATATGCCTTCGGTACGTCTGCGTAACGAGGGTCTTGAGAAGCTGAACGAGGATCTGTTGGCTCTAGTGCAGCAGGTGGGACATCGTAGCTACGTCTCCAAACAAGTACTTGCTCGTCACCATATTTTTCAGCAGTCTCAGCTTTGTTCAAGCCTTGAAGCATACCGTAATGTTTTTCGTTCAAACGCCATGTTTTTTCAACAGGAATCCAATCCAAGTCCATTTGGTCAAGGATATTGTTCAACGTTTTAACAGCTCTTTTCAGATAAGAAGTATAAGCTAATGTAAATTTGAAACCTTCTTCTTTCAATAGTTTTCCGGCTTTTATAGCTTCTTGTACTCCTTGCTCCGACAAGTCAACGTTTGTCCATCCCGTAAAGCGGTTTTCCTTGTTCCAAACGCTTTCTCCGTGGCGAATTAATACTACTTTTTTCATCTTTATTTACTGTTTTAATTATTATTTTCCAACTACGCAAAGTTAGTTAAATTATAGCGGAATAGCAAGTCGATCTTATCGAATAAATACCCACTCCTTATCATCCGAAAGCTGTGGTGCAAAAGTATATCCTTCGGTATCGAAACCCTTCAGATGTTCTATATCTTTCAGTTGATTTTGTATAATAAAGCGGGTCATCATACCCCGTGCTTTTTTTGCGTAAACTACTATTTGTTTATATCCTTTATCTGTCTGCTGTTTGAAGATCGGAGTTATGATCCTATGTCCTTTGGGCAAGAGCTTTTTGTCTACAGCTTTGGCGTATTCTTTCGAAGCTAGATTGATAAGAACATTATCGTCTGCTTTCATTTGTTTGGCTATGTACTTACTGATAGTGTCGGACCAGAACGCATACAAATCCTTCCCTTTATCGTTCACTATCGGAATTTGCATTTCGAGACGATATGGTTTAATCAGGTCTAAAGGACGGAGCACGCCATACAGTCCTGAAATATGTAATAAATGCTTTTGAGCAAAATCAATATCTTGTGTAGAAAATGATTGTGCGTCCAGTCCCTTGTATGCTATTCCATTATAAGCAAACGCTGCCTGTTTTTGTGGTGTTTTACTTAGAGGATATGCGTGAATGTATTGGTATACATTGTGTGCCAGCTGAGGGTTGATGCTCATTAGAGAAGCTATTTCTCCGGGAGTAATACCTTCCATAGATTTGTATAATCCTTTAGCTTCTTTTGCATAGAGTGGGGTAGTAGACTCCTTTATTGGAGCCGGTTTTTCAAAATCCTGCAGCTTTGCAGGAGACATTATTATAATCATATTTCTATTTCTTTATAAGTTCGTAATAATGTAAATTTATTGTAGGAGCAGATATCGCATTGTTAAAACACTTATACTAAGGTTTTTGTTGCTTATCGAGGAAGAAGACTTCTAATCTTCTTTCTTATATAGTATATATATGCTCGGAAAGTATCTGATCTTGAGAAGGTAAAATCTGAATCCGGTAGAATATCTCTAAGGTCGGATGTCCTTCGAATTTTTTCTCGTCCCATGTATTTCAGAAGGCTTTTTCTATATTTGGCCGGTTTGTTTTCTAAGCTGTATTTTTTGTAAAGATATATTTTCTCTGATATTTTCACCTTCGTTTCTGCAAGGCATTGCTGTGTGATTTGAAATTCACTGATTCCGATATTAACCAATATTTCGGGTGTAAATGCAAATGTATTATCTCTAGCCATAATCACCTTCATGTAGAAATCCATATCTACCAGCCATATCAGATTCGAGTCGAAAAGATAGCCTTTATTCCTGAATATACATACACTCGGAGCACCCAGCCTATTGCCGGTGTATATTATTGTAGCGTCATTCTGAAGCTCTGAAATAAACTCATTACTTGCTACATGTGGCTTTGGCTTATTATTGCTATCTAAGTCACAACTTCCCGAAAAAGCAATGTCGGCACTTGGATTTTCATCTAACAGACGGACATACTTCTCTAAGCTGTCAGGTGAAGAAAACCAATCATCATGGTGAAGAATTTTGATATATTCTCCTTGCGCTTTTTTTATTCCTTCATTCCAATTCAGCGGAGAGCCTAAAGGTTTTTCGTTTTTGAAATATTTTATTCGCTCGTCCGAATATTCTTCAACTAGTTTTTTTAATGAGTCATCGGGAGAATCATCTGTGATAACGACATCGTAATCTGTAAAACGCTGCTCTAAAATAGAGTTGAGGCAACGTCTCAGAAAATCAATATGTTTATAAGCCGGGATACAGATGCTGACTTTCATTTCTTTATCCTTTTATTGGTAACATATTCGATGGCTTCTCTTAATATTCTGGCTTTTGAAAAATATAAAGTTCCTATATACAAAGCCGCTACAAATACTATTTGGCATATCATCAGTATGATAGGCTGTGCTATTACAAATCGCAGCATGAAGCCGCATAGTATACAAATAAATGATATTCCAAAATAAGGCAATAGGTCTTTTATTAGTTCAAACAAGCTGTAATTTATCAGCTTGTTAGACATAATGGATGATACAATGTATCTGATAATATAGGTTGCCGAAATACCTGCAATGTAATATAGGTAACTGAGTCCGAAAATAAAAGGGATGCATATAGAACTGAAAATCAATACAGCATGCATAATTGTCAGAATAAGGATCAAACCCGATTTACCTTTTATCCTTAATATATCTCCATTTGTAGTTTCAAGGCCTGCAAATATACCGCCAATACATAGCAGTTGCAGGATGGGTGCTGCTGAGAGCCATTGTTCTCCCAGTATGTACATAAATGATTGTGCTACCAATATTATGCCCATAAACATCGGGAATATGACAAATGCTTTGATTCTGATAAATTTTCTGAATATATATTTTAATCGGTGGTCATCATCGTGTATCGACGATAGGATAGGATAGGAGACGCTGTATATCGATCCGTTTAAGACATCGTTGGCCGAATTATAATTTCGGTAAGCTAGATTGTATAGCCCTCCGATACTTAATGAGTAAAACTTCCCTAATATGTTTTGGGGAATGTTTACCATTACAGAATTTATAATACTTCCCAAAACCAACTTCGAGCTAAATGCGAATAGGTCTTTGAATGACTCTTTACTAAATGATCCCGATGGTTTCCATCTGCTGAATATCCACAAGCAACAAACTTTAAGGAATGTCCACAGTACCACTTGTGTAGCTAATGCCCATACACCAAAGCCCAAATAGGCAAGCAATAGTGTTACAGAGTATGATGTAAATACTGAAAATGCATTAATCTTGGTGATCAGTTTGTAATTTATTTCTTTGATGAGTTTGGCATTCTGTACTACAGCAAAAGAGTTAAACAGAAAGGATAAGAATAAAAATCTTGACAAGTCTGTCAAAATAGGTTTGTCGTAATAGTTACTAATGAGTGGAGCCAGAAAGAATAGGAGCAGATACAAGAATATACCTATAGATATATTCAGAAAGAAGACAGTGGTGTAGTCAGCCTGAGTAATATTCTTCTTGCGAATAATAGCGCTCGAAAAGCCACTTTCGTGTAAGATATTAGCTAACCCTACAAATATGGCAAGCACGCCCATTAGCCCGTAGCCTTCTTTATCTATTAGGCGCGCAAGTAATATTCCGGCAACAAATACAAACGCGTTTTGGAGTAGCTTATCCAATACACTCCAACTCAGTCCGGATACGGTTTTATCTTTTAATGATTTTTCCTTCATAGACTCCTGTCAAGGAACAGTTTATCTTAATACTTTATTTTGAACGCAAAGCTACTAAAAAAAGCTATATCAATTTAATATCGTATGCGTATAAAAACAAAGAGAGCAGTTCTGAAAACTACTCTCTTCTATATATGATTCTTTAGAATCTCTGATTATTCAGCGTTCAACGTATAACGTTGGAAAGCAACAACAGTAAGTTCTTTATCGTGCGCAGCAAGATATTGAGCTATTGTTAGTTTTGGATTCTTAACGAATTCTTGTTGAAGAAGTGTAAATTCTTTGTAGAATTTATTTAGTGCACCTTCTGCAATTTTGTCAATCAAGTTTTCTGGTTTGCCAGCCTCGATTGCTTTTTCTCTTGCAATGCTTAGTTCTCTTTGTTTGATTTCCTCAGATACTTCTTCAGGAACAAGGGCTACAGGGTTCATAGCTGCAATTTGCATCGCTATGTCTTTTGCTACTTGCTCGTCAACGTTTGGTTTGTTGAAACCTACGATAGAAGCTAGTTTGTTACCCGGGTGAACATAAGCAACAACTGTAGGAGCTGTAATTTGTTTGTAAACGCTGAACTCCATTTTTTCACCTGTAACACCCATTCTGTCTGTTACAAGATCGGTGATAGCACGACCGCTAACTTCAACAGCTTTCAGTGTGTCTATATCAGCCGGTTTGCTCTCTAGTGCAGCATCTAGGATAGATTTAGTCATTCCTACAAAATCAGCATTCATTGCTACGAAGTCTGTTTCACAGTTTACTGCTACGATTGCAGCGAAATCACCTTGAGTAGCAGCAAGTACACAACCTTCAGCAGCTTCACGATCTTCACGTTTTGCAGCAAAAGCTTGTCCTTTTTTGCGAATTATCTCAACAGCTTTGTCGAAATCTCCTTCAGCCTCGTTCAAAGCATTTTTACAATCCATCATACCAGCACCTGTCATTTTGCGTAGATGTTGGATATCAGCCATAGAAATTGCCATATTCTTTCTCCTTTTATTTTGGTTTATAATTATTCTCTATTGATTTAAAGAAAAAAGACCAAATAAATAATCTCTAAGAAGGCTTTCTTAGAGGCTATTTATTTAGTCTTTATACTATTACTCTTCGTCCTCTTTAGCAAACTTGCTGGCTACAGCCGCATTGATTGCTTCTTGGTCTTCTTTAGTTACAGCTTTTTTAGCACCTGCTTTTGCTTTGCGTTCTCTTCTTGGAGCTCCTTCTTCATCTTGAGCTTCAGCAGCAGCGCTATCTGCTTTTTCGATCTTTCTTTCTTCAAGACCTTCTTTGATTCCTTCGCAAAGGCTTCCTAAGATAAGTTCGATAGATTTTGCAGCATCGTCATTAGCAGGGATTACGAAGTCGATATCTTCAGGGCTAGAATTTGTATCTACCATAGCAAATACAGGTATACCAAGACGATTAGCTTCTCTTACAGCAATGTGTTCTTTCATTACGTCTACCACAAACAAAGCAGATGGAAGACGAGTTAAGTCTTGGATAGAACCCAATGTTTTTTCAAGTTTAGCACGTTGACGAGTTACTTGAAGTCTTTCTCTTTTTGACAAAGTATCGAAAGTACCGTCTTTGATCATCTTGTCGATAGTTGACATTTTCTTAATAGCCTTACGGATAGTAGGGAAGTTTGTCAACATACCTCCTGGCCAGCGTTCTACCACGTATGGCATATTCACTGATTGAGCCAAGTCTGTAACAACTTGTTTTGCTTGTTTTTTTGTAGCAACGAACAATATTTTTTTACCTGATTTAGCTATTTGCTTCAATGCAGCAGCAGCCTCTTCAGTCTTAGCTATTGTCTTATAAAGGTCGATAATGTGGATACCGTTGCGCTCCATAAAAATGTAAGGAGCCATAGCCGGATTCCACTTTCTCTTTAAGTGACCGAAGTGTACACCAGCTTCTAATAATTGGTCGAATTCTAATTTTGCCATTTTTAGTTTTTTTGTTTCGTTTACTTTCTTTTTCTGTTAGCGAATTGTCGGGTAGCTCATATTCAGAAGTCCCGGCAATTTAGATACTAAACGTAATTTTAGAGATGAGGCCGACTCATCATTATATATTAACCAACTTATAACTTTTAAGCGGCGTATGCCGACAAAGTGTAATTGGGTAAGATAATATCCAAATTAACGTTTTGAGAATTGAAATCTTTTTCTTGCTTTCGGTTGTCCCGGTTTCTTACGTTCTACAACGCGTGGGTCACGAGTCATAAATCCTTCAGCTCTAAGAGCAGCCTTATCTTCTGGATTGATCTTAACCAATGCACGAGCGATACCTAGGCGTGCAGCTTCTGCCTGTCCTTTGTATCCGCCACCGTTAAGGTTGATCTTTATGTCGTACTTACCATCTACAGCAAGTTTGCTTAGAGGTTGTTTTACAACATATTGAAGAATAGTTGAAGGGAAGTAATTGTCTAGTTCACGTTTGTTGATCACTATTTTTCCGGTTCCTTCGCTTACGAATACGCGAGCTATAGCAGCTTTACGTCTTCCTATTGCATTTACTACTTCCATTAATAATTATTTAAGAGCGTTAATATCTATTGTTTTTGGTTGTTGAGCATCATGTTTGTGCTCAGTTCCTGCATATACATAAAGGTTCTTAAGAAGGGCAGCACCAAGACGATTCTTAGGTAACATTCCTTTTACTACTTTATGCACTAAGCGGTCAGCTCCTTTTTCCAGCAAAACTGCAGGAGTTGCTTCTCTTTGACCTCCAGGATAACCTGTATATCTCAGATAAACGCGATCGTTCCATTTATTTCCTGTAAGTACAACTTTATCAGCATTGATGATGATTACATTGTCGCCACAGTCCACATGTGGAGTAAAACTTGGTTTGTACTTCCCTCTCAGAAGTTTTGCCACTTTAGAGGCCATACGCCCTAAGGTTTGGCCTGTTGCGTCAATCACAACCCATTCTTTTTGTACAGTTGCTTTGTTCGCAGAAATGGTCTTATAACTTAAAGTATCCACTTAATTAAAAATTAATTTGGTTAATGACTTTTTTGATTCACACAACTATCATCCGTTCATCGAGCTAAGATATGATAAACGATAATCGTTTGTTAATCAATTTTTTACGTTTTATTTCGTAATAATCGGCTCGCAAAATTACTATTTTTCACGGAATTAACAAAATATAATAGAGTATTTTTGATGAATTAATAGTATATAAACTGTATTTGCAGGGAGTTACCATATTATAAGGTTAATTCATAAAGACGGAACCATTTCAAATGCTCGTACCCGAGCCCTAAATCGACTGTTCCTATGTACTCATATCCATGTTTTTCGTATAAGGATATTGCTGCTGTATTATTTATGGAAACATCCAGACGTATGCTTTTCATATTCAAAGCTGATGAATGTTGTTTTGCGAAATTTATCAACTCGGATGCGACTCCCTGATTCATAAAGTCAGGGTTTGTTACAAGTGTATGAATGACTATAATGTTTTTGTAATCCGTATCAACTTTCCATTTGACCTGATTATATGCATCTTCCGGCGTATGGTTGAGAATAATACTTCCGAGGATTATATCGTTGTCTTCTACTACGAAAAGGCTCTTTTCTTCAATTCCTTTTATGGCCGTTTCTCTAATGGGATATACATGTTTTATCCATCCCGGATAGTTTATATTAGCTTCCAGATAATCATTTAAATTGTTATACAGATTTTCTAAATTATCTATGTCGGAGATTAGTCCTTTCCTTATGTTCATATCATGGGAATCACTTATACAGCAACTTCTCCTTTTATATGTGGATGCGGGTCGTACCCTTCAAGCTGGAAATCCTCATATTTGAAATCAAAAATGCTTTTTACCTCAGGATTGATTATCATCTGAGGCAGGGGACGAAAATCTCTGGTGAGCTGTAGTTTTACCTGGTCTAAATGATTCGTATAAATATGAGCATCACCCAATGTGTGAACAAATTCGCCTTCTTGCAATCCTGTTACCTGAGCCATCATCTTTAGGAGTAGGGCATAGGATGCAATATTGAAAGGGACGCCAAGGAAAATGTCGGCACTGCGTTGATATAGCTGTAAGCTTAGTTTGCCGTCAGCCACGTAGAACTGAAAAAAAGCATGGCAGGGTGGGAGGTTCATATTCGGCAGGTCGGCAACATTCCATGCGCTCACAATAATACGACGCGAGTCGGGGTTGTTCTTTATTGTTTCTACAGCATTGGTTATCTGGTCTACATAACCGCCATTGTAGTCGGGCCACGAACGCCACTGGTATCCATAGATATGTCCGAGGTCTCCGTTTTCGTCAGCCCATTCGTTCCAGATGCGTACCCCGTGATCTTGCAGATATTTGGCATTGGTATCACCAGCCAAAAACCAAAGGAGCTCGTATATGATTGATTTTAAGTGTAATTTTTTTGTGGTCAGCACAGGGAATCCTTCTGCCAAGTTATAGCGGCTCTGATGTCCGAAAACACTTATTGTACCTGTACCTGTTCTATCTTCTTTGAATGTGCCTTCAGCTAGCACACGTTTCAGTAAGTCGTGATATTGTTTCATTGCAAAATATAGTGATATTAAGTACAAAAATAGTCAAAATATAGGACAAATGGGTATAAGGTGACTTCTTAACTTTCTAAACTATATCTTTACGTTGGCTTTATTGGTGTTGTGTCTTGGCTTTAGATGCTGAAGTACTTCATTTCATACATAAATAAGAGAGAGTCAAAAGTAATTTAGATTTTCTCTTTGTCATGTCAAACGGAGAGTGACAATCTGAAGTCTAAATTACTTTTGACTCATCCTTATTCTTCTATTCTTTCCACTCGGCAGTAATAGTCATTTTATCTACAGTAGAAGCGGAGAAATACCCTAATGCCCCCCCTTTGATATTGGAGGTTGGGTTTGTCTTCGAATCTTCAATTCTGCTTAATGTATAAAAGAAAGTGTAAGCTCCTTTATCGATACATTGAAATTCTACTTCAATCTCATCTCCCTGCTTGATCGGGTCTACGTCATCATCGTTGATGAATACTGGTAAAAACTGATGTATCGGGCTGCCGTCCATAAACTCAGCACTCAGCACCATTTCATTTACATCCGGCAATTGTTTTCCATTGATATATACAAGGCAGCGGTAATACTGATTGGTCTCTCCTTTAGGATCGGAGAAGTGAATCATCGGAATAGCATATTTCATTACCGGAATTTTATACATCGACAATGAATCGAGCTTCACGAATGGTGGTATTTTGGAGGTAGATGTATATTCTTTCCCTTCATACGTCACTGATAAATTATAGGTGTGACCAATTACTCCTTTGGTGTTTTGTGCAACATACCAGCCTGTATTGTCTTGTTCCAATGTCTCCGTGTTTCCTGCATCATCTGAAATTTTCACAATAGCTCCTTTTAAGAAAGGATAGCCACTATTGTCATTAAAGTCGAGCGTATGGCTTACTCTTACTTTAGCCAATTGATCCTGCTTTACAATACCTTCTATTTGTATGCGTGGTGTAACCGAATTAAGATCTACATCTATCTCTTTTTCACAAGAGGTTACTGCAAGCATTAAAGCTAAAGCCGAAAGCACTATTATATATTTGTTTTTTATACTTTTCATAATTTCCTTGCTTTTTTAGTTTAAAACTTGAAGTTCCAAGAAACGGATGGAACAAATGTAAATAGTGAATATTGATAAGCTGTTGTCTTGCTCGGATCTTTCGAGTTGGTACGGAATTGAATCATATAAGCATTTTCACGTCCATAAGCGTTGTATAGACCGAATACCAATTCCGATTGAAATTTAGAGGTCTTTTTTAGCAGACAGGTTGCGCCTAAATCGAGGCGATGGTAATTTGGCATTCTGTAACCATTTCTCTCTGCATAGTACATCACATCTTTACCATTGATTTGGTATTTTCCGCTTGGATAAGTAATCGCATTCCCTGTATAGAATACCCAAGCCGCAGATAACGACCATTTCGGATTGAGTTCGTACATGCCCACAATTGATAAATCATGCGTGCGATCTTGGAATGCACTATACCATCTGTCTTCATTTATGCCATCAATCTTTTTCTCCGATTTCGAAAGAGTGTATGCTATCCATCCAGTAAGCCTTCCCTGACGCTTTTTCAGCGAAAGTTCTACTCCGTATGCTTTTCCTTTTCCGGATAAAAGCTCGGTCTCTATGACATCATATCCTTGTATGTCGGCATTGTCTTTAAAGTCGAGCTGGTTTCTCATATCTTTGTAATAACCTTCGATGCTGAATTCGAACATATTGTCGTTGAAGTTTCTAAAGTATCCAAGCGATACCTGATCTGCTATCTGTGGCTTTACATTATTGGAACTCGATGCCCAACGATCGAAGGGAGTACCTTGTGCCGAGTATGACAGCAAGTGCATATTCTGTGTTGTGCGTGCATAAGCGGCTTTTATAGAAGATACTTCATTTAGTTTGTAAGCCGCTGAAAACCGGGGTTCGAGATTTATATATGTTTTTACTACTTTTCCCGATTTGTACCATGTGCTATCTAATACATTATTCTCCTGATCTAGCGTATAATATTGTCCTTTGCCCAACGCCATGAATGCCGAAGCACGAAGTCCATATACTACCTCCAGATTGTCTGTTATCTTGATCTGATTGGATATGTAGGCTGCATTTTCTGACGAATAGCGATGATATAGATCTACCGAGTTTTTTTGCTCCGAGTCCAGATTATAGTTTCCGGGAGCCAAATCGTGGTATGTAGAGCTGACCCCTAAGCGCCATTGGCTGTTTCTACTTTGCTGAAAGATAAACTCATGTTTTAAGCCATAGTCTTTGATTTTAGCTGTTCCATTCAAGTTCATACCGACTTCCATCCCAAAGTAGTAATCGTACTGATTATAAGATAGTGATGTACGAGAAGTCCACTTGTTGTTGAACGTATGACTCCAGTTAGCTATCAGAAAGCTATTTCCCCAATTCACCTCGGCTGCATCTTTTAATACCATTTTGTCTCGTCCCAAATATCCCGAAATCGATATCTGATCTTTATCAGACAAAGCGAAGTTCAGCTTCATATTCAGGTCATAAAAATACAGATAAGCATTTTTTGCATCTTTTACTCCCGACATGCGTGCCAATGCATCGGCATAGGTGCGTCTTGCCCCTATCAGGAAAGATGATTTGCCTTTTTGTATAGGCCCTTCGGCGTTCACATTAGAAGAAATTAGCCCGATGCCACCGGCTACATGATATTTCTGATTGTCGCCATTACGCTGTTGAACATCTAAGATAGACGCTAAGCGTTCTCCATACTGCGCCGGCATAGCTCCTTTATACAGCGTTACGTCACGTAATACTTCCGAGTTGAACGTAGAAAAGAAACCCATCAGATGCGATGCATTGTATAGCGATACATTATCCAGTAAGATAAGGTTCTGATCGGCACTACCTCCGCGGACATAAAATCCTGAACTACCTTCTCCTGCACCTTGTACTCCGGGCATTAACTGTATCGATTTTATGATATCTCTTTCACCGAGTAATACCGGGATTTTATTTATTGTTTGTATCTCCATTTTCTCTATCCCTGTTTGTGGCGCAGATACATTTGCATCGGGACGCTCGGCAGATACAACAACTTCGCTCAAACCAATGGTAGTTTGTACAAGTTCTATATCTTTTTTTATATTTTGGTTAAGAGAAATCTTCAAGGTCTTTTTTTCGAAGCCGATATAATCAACTTTCAGTGTGTATTCTCCTTTCGGAAGAGTAAGGGCGTATTTCCCATTCTCATCTGACGATACACCGCTACCATTTCGGTTTTCTATTATAATTGGAACTCCTATCAGGGTTTCTTTTGTGCGAGAGTCTACCACCGTCCCGCTAATTTTATAGGTTTGTGCACTTGACAAAACCGGAGTTATGAATAAATGTAAAAGCCATAGAAATGAAACCCAATTCTTTTTGGGTAAAATATTTGCATGTACTAACATAAGTAGGTTTAAATTTTTAAACAAAGTTCAATTTGTTTATATTAATGTATAAGTTTTTTATTTATTGAGATCTTAATGATTTTAGAAAATTGAACCATTAAAATTTATGTTTATTGTATCTATTCATCCACAATTTAATAAATGAGGGTGTTCTTTTTTTATAATGCAAAGTTAGACCAGACCATATTAACCAACAAGCTGAAATCGATAAATGCATAATTTTTCTCGATGAACTGACTCTAAATATACATTAATTATAGTCACTATCCTTCTTCTCGAATATAGTGTGAAAATTCTCGCGTTTTTTTTGACATAGTGATTCTATTTGTTTGATTGTTTATAGTTAAAGGAAATCTTTTCTCTATCCGCTCATCAGCAATTTTGTCGTTTCCTATACTACTAAGACCACTATGTCCGTTGTTTCCACTACTCCTATCTATAATATTTTTATCGTCTTCTGTAATTGGTTCATAATTAGCGATTCCCTTAGGGGTTGCTTTGGCTGATGTTATTATTACATATTTACCTTTTATAATATAAAAAAAATATTTGTCGTGAAGGAGTAGGTAAACCGCTTCGGTTACCTCTTTGTTGACAATGTTGATAGAAATCTTCTTATGCGTATCAACAACCTTCGGATTGTACGAAAACTCGACTCCCGTTTGTTGAGTTATAAGTTTCATCGCTACACCTATTCTCTCATTCTGCAATTTTATGTTTACCATTTTCTGAGAGTGCAAGCTAGCAGTGATAAGGATAAATAATGATATAAATATTATTTTCTTCATTCGTCTTTAATTAAGATCTTTCCCTATTCAATTGTATAGCCATCGCCTATATGGTCTACTTCCAAATTTAATGTAATAGCTACTACATCCAATATCGTAGACAAATCTTCTTTTGTGAATGTTACTGTAATTGGAAGATCTTGGATGCTTTTATCTTTTAGCTCTATCTGTTGCCCATAGAATGTATTTAGTTGGGTGATAACTTCTCCTAGAGGTGTTCCTTTAAACTGGAAATTACCTCTCATTATTTCCGTATAGAATTTATTGTTTTTAGACAAGTAATATCCACTTTGACTCATCTTAAGATTTATGCCGGTGTTGTTGTCCGAATAAAACAAGACTTCACCTTCGGTAACACTCACATAAATGGAGTCGGGAGTATTTGCTTCAACTGTAAACTTTGTACCGATATCTTTTACATATACATTCCCTGCTTTTACAATTTTGCTTTCCGCTTTTTCCGATTGCATTTCAAAAGAAGCCTTTCCTTTTAGATAAATTGTATCTCTTGTACCGTTTTTACAAAAAGAGATTTCACCTTCTATCAAATTAATCTTAGTACTGTCGGTAAAAGAATACAACCCTTTCTCGGTAATGGTCGTGATAGGATTGTCTTGCTTTCTATTGAAGATAATAAATAGTATTGCTATTGCAGCAACTGCACTTATTATCCAAACTAGAGGCTTTCTTTTGTCACTTTGGTCAGGTAATGTTTTTAGAGAAGGCTTACTAATATGTTCTTCTAGTATTTCAATCGCTTTTTGTATATCGAAGGGAGGATATTCGGCAGTTCCCATATTCTGGTAGAGCGAAGTGAGCTCGAAGAAATAGTCTTCATGCTCCTGCGACTCGGCAAGCCATTTCTCCAAGCGTATTTTATCTTGAGGAGACAACTCTCCTGCAAAATATCGTGCTAATAATCTGTCAGTGTCATTCGTTACCATAGCTCAATCAGTTTTATTAAGTAATATAACACTACGATGGAAATAAATTCCTTCAGGTTTTCTCTCAATATTTTCAATGCTTTAGCTATTTGGTTTTCTACTGTGTTTGGAGAGATCGCCAGTTCTTGAGCAATCTCCTTATAGCTCATCATTTCGAATCGGCTAAGTTCAAATACCTCTCTGCATCGGGGCGGTAATTGAGCTATTGCCATCGTGATTTTATAATTCAGTTCTTTTTCTACTATGCCTTCATATACTTCGTTATGCCCAACCGGTTCGTCTAAGGCTCTTTGTTGATTGTGCTTCTGTTGCAGCTTTATCTGTTTAATTCGGTTCAGACAGATATTATGCACTGCCATATACAGATAAGACTTTATCGACACGGTTATACTCGTATTGAGGCGGTCGTCCCATAGTTTAAAAAATACTTTCTGAACGGCATCTTCTGCCTCGAACTGATCTTTGAGGATACTATAAGCGTATTTACATAAAGGCTCATACCACCTTTTGAATAGGTTTTCGTGAGTTTCTTTATCTGTTAACCTCACTGTCTCTTGAATAAGCTCCACCTTTTTACATTGCTTTTGATAGGGTCGTTTCGGGTCAATTCTACTTCCCTATATGATATATGACAATTTTTTCCGGGTCTTCCACTATGTGAAAAGCAAATATATTTCTTTTTCTGGTAAATACCTGCCTTTTTGTTGTTTGAATAGAATAAGCTTATTAACATTGTTTGATATTCAATGCATAACGTTGTATATATCTAACTCACAGAACCAAAAATCTATTTTTGCATTCCGGGTATAAGTTTTCCTATAATTCGTATATTTGTGCTTCATTGTAAAATTGTATAAATAACATATTCGATTATGCCAAGTATCTCGCAACGAGGAATAGATATGCCAAATTCGCCAATCAGAAAATTGGCTCCCTTATCAGACTCTGCAAAGGCTAGAGGTCTAAAAGTTTACCATCTGAATATCGGTCAACCCGATCTACCGACACCGGAAGAAGCTCTCGAAGCGATTCGGAATATAGACCGCACGATCTTAGAATATAGTCCCAGTGATGGTTACCGTTCTTATCGTGAAAAGTTGATAGGATATTATGCAAAATATAATATTAATGTATCTCCCGATGATATTATTATTACCACAGGCGGCTCGGAAGCGGTATTGTTCGCCTTCTTGGCCTGTCTCGATCCGGGGGATGAAATCATAGTTCCCGAACCTGCTTATGCCAACTACATGGCGTTCGCAGCATCAGCAGGAGCAGTTATCCGTACTGTGTCTTCTACTATCGATGAGGGGTTTGCACTACCTCCTGTAGAGAAATTCGAAGAGCTTATTAATGAGCGGACTAAAGGTATCCTTATTTGTAACCCGAATAATCCGACTGGCTACCTGTATTCTCGTACCGAAATGAATCAGATAAAACATTTGGTTCAAAAATATGATCTCTATCTGTTTTCAGACGAAGTATATCGTGACTTTATATATACCAACTCACCTTATGTTTCGGCATGCCACCTTGTTGGAATTGAGGAGAATGTCGTACTGATCGACTCTGTTTCGAAACGATATAGCGAATGCGGTATCCGTATCGGTGCTTTGATTACCAAGAACAAGGAGCTTCGCAAAACCGTAATGAAGCTGTGTCAAGCTCGTCTTAGTCCGCCACTTATCGGTCAGATAGCAGCGGAAGCCTCTCTGGATGCTTCTCTGGAATATATACGCGACATATACGAAGAGTATGTAGAGAGACGGAAGTTCTTAATAGATAGGCTCAACCGTATTCCGGGAGTATATTCTCCTATACCTATGGGTGCATTCTATACTGTTGCCCGATTGCCGGTCGAAGATTCTGACGACTTTTGCGCATGGTGTTTGTCCGATTTCGAATACGAAGGACAAACTATATTTATGGCTCCCGCTTCCGGCTTTTACACTACGCCGGGACTTGGGAAAAATGAAGTGCGTATTGCTTATGTACTTAATAAAGAAGATTTAGCGAAGGCACTTACTGTATTAGAAAAAGCTTTAGAGGCTTATAATTCAAAAGATAAAAAATGAGAAGAAAATTAGTTTTTGCTACCAACAACAGTCATAAGCTCGAAGAAGTAAAAGCAGTTGTTGGAAGCAGCTTTGATATACTCAGCCTAAAAGATATCGGCTGCCACGAAGATATTGAAGAACCGGGAGAAACATTGCAGGAAAATGCTCTGATAAAAGCCCGCTACGTAAAAGATAAATACGGCTATGACTGCTTCGGAGATGATACCGGACTGGAAGTAGAAGCCTTGAATGGTGCTCCGGGTGTATACTCTGCCCGTTATGGAGGAGGTGATCATGACTCGAAGGCAAATATGAAAAAGCTGCTTAAAGAGCTTGATGGTGCTACTAATAGGAAAGCACAGTTCAAAACTGTGATAGCACTGATATTGGATGGCAAAGAATATCTGTTCGAAGGAAAGGTGAAGGGTAGTATTATCACCGAAGAAAGGGGAGACGCAGGGTTTGGTTATGATCCTGTTTTCCAGCCTGATGGATACGATCAGACATTTGCCCAACTGGGGTCAGGCGTGAAGAATAGCGTAAGTCACAGAGCATTAGCTACAAAGGCTTTGTGTGAGTTCTTAAAAAATATTTGAACAATTAGATACTAAATAGAACTGACTGAAAGGGAGTTTCGAAGTCTTTTGTCATGTTGAGCGAAGCGAAACATCTTGTATATAAGAGATGAGATCCTTCGTTTCAACTCAGGATGACAGTGAAGAGTAAATCCTTTATTTCCTTTCAGGCAGTTCTATTTATCCTTACTTACTTTTGTGCTCCTTTTTGAACAGCATTCATTACCCTAAGGACATTACCTCCCCATATCTTAGCGATATCTTCATCCGAGTAACCTTTCTCTAAAAGCTTCATCGTAATATTAATCATATCATTGCTGCCATTGCAACCCATAAGCCCGCCACCACCATCGAAGTCGGAAGCAATGCCTACATGATCTATTCCGGCAATCTTTACGGCATAATTGATATGCTCTATAGCATCAGTGAGGGATGCTTTCTTTCTGTCTTTATTCACAAAGAGATCGACCAAGCATATTTGCACAACACCTCCGTTCTTGGCTAAAGCCAGCATTTGCTTGTCCGTAAGGTTTCGGTCATGGTAGCATAGTGTTTGTACTGACGAATGAGAAGCGATAATAGGTTGAGTAGACAGTTTGATGACATCCCAAAAAGTCTTTTCACTCACATGTGATATGTCAATAATGACACCTAGTCTGTTCATTTCTTTTATTACCTCTTTCCCAAAGGGGCTTAACCCGTTCCATTCACGTGTAGTATCACTCGATGTATCACATATATCATTGTCTTTGGTATGGCAAAGCGTAATATAATTCACTCCCATTTTCTTGAATCGGGCAATATTCTCAATATTTTTTCCTATTCCATAACCATTTTCTATTCCTATGAAAATGGCTTTCTTGCCTCCGTTTTTTATTCTAGCAAGATCATCTGTCGTATAAGCTATTTCACAGATATCGTTATTTTTTTCTACCTGTGAATGAATACTCTTTATCAATCCTTCTATTTTGTCGATGGCAGCCTGTGATGAAACCTTATCCCGTTTTCCTTGAGCTGTATAAGCTGCAAAGAAAATAGCATCTAGCATACCTTCATCCATCTTAGAAACATTCACCTGATTGTTTTCTCTTTTTCCGATATCGAATCCTGCTTTTTTGAATTCTAAAGGAGTGTCGCAATGAGTATCAATAGAAAATATATGTTGATGTAGTTCTTTTGCTTTTCGGAAAGTTTCGGCTTCAGAAACTATGAATTTAAAGAATTTCAGCATCGTAGTATCTCCCCCGGCTACATGTCCTTCGGGATGCCATTGTACGCCTATTATTCTTCTATCCGGATAGGCTTCTATCGCTTCCACGATGCCATCCTCTGCTGTTGCTACTAATTTGAATCCGGGAGCTACATCTTTTACACCTTGATGATGGAAGCTGTTGACAAATACTTCTGTTTCTCCAAGTATCTTATTCAACTGAGAATCTTTTGCAATAGAAACTTTATGTGTTCCTATTTCCCTCGGCTCACTTTGCCTATGTTTTACACTTTTATTCTGATGCTGTGTGGGAATATCTTGATAGAGTGTTCCTCCAAAGGCAACATTGATTGCCTGTTCTCCTCTACATATTCCCAATACAGGGACGTTGCGGTCTGTCGCCAACTTTAAAAGTACCAAATCGTAAATGTCGCGGATAGAATCTATGTCATTCATATCCGGGATAGCTTGCTCTTTGTAGTATAGCGGGTTGAAATCTTCACCGCCGGTCATTACTAATCCGTCAAGATCCTTTACGATATCTCTCAGTACTGTTCCTTTTGTCATCACAGGAATGATAAGAGGGCGTCCTCCGGCTTTGAGAATAGCTTCTATATATGTTCCGGGCACACTCGATCCTCCGTTGCTTGTCCGGCTTGCAGAGACTCCGATCAATGGTTGCTGTTTTGCTCTCAGATCAACAAAGTGTGAGTCTGTATATTCATACAATTTTTGCAAATCGGGAACTATTGCCTCTTGCCCTCTTAGCGAAAGGATATTCAGAAACAATAATATAATGACTATATTATATGTAGTTCTTTTCATTTTTAATCTCTTATTTCTTGTTAATCGTTCTAAGTGCCTTCTTGATTATATATTTTGTCTCCTTGGTCGGATTATTATTTTCCCATTTGCTTGTAACAGCAATTACAAAATCGGGACGGGTTTTACTTGCGTCATTCAACCAGTTGGCTACGCTATCCTGTACATACTTTTCAGAGTCCGACTTTAGTGCTTCTAAAATTGGTAAAGCAATTTCGGGCTGTTGCTTCAGTTTATCGATATGCTTGCTCCACACTCCATTCGGGCGTATTGCTTCTGATGCAAATCGGCGAATGTTATGATCTTTGTCTTTAGTCCATGCTAATAATATCGGTATAGCATTTTCTATATTGCGATCCATATCTTCACGAACGGCCATCCATGCAATCTCTCTTACCCCAAAATTACCATCGGCGGCAAAATCTTTGATTGCTTCCAGTTTATCGGCAAAAGATATTGACTTGTCTAAGCCTATCATATAGGCAGCCCAACAGCGTACATTATCGGATATGTGACTTTTAAGTTCTTTGAACAACTTCTTATCTGTTTCTCGAAGCGTTTCTCTCAAAAGTGTTTCTCCGATCCTGCGTATTGTTTGCATTGTGCTCGCTTTTTCCAACACATCAAGTTCTGATAAACAAGCCGTCGCATATTTTTCAGGCAAAACGTTTTTCAAAAGCTCATTTTGGTCAACAGCCAACCACTCTGTTAGATTAACCGACTCTATTGTACCTAGATTCAGTTGTTGCAATACTTCGGCCGGTATATCTTTTAAGGATTTTACTCCCTTTCTCTTAACTTCCATATATAAAACAAATTAAACGGAAAAAGTAACAAAAGTAACACTTTTAAGTATATTATTTGTTGTCACCTTTTTCTTTATTCAATAATACTAAAGAACTTTAATATAAGACAATTTAATAATTAGAAAATACAAGGTTCTGATATCGATAGTCAAACGTCAGAGCACAATATTATTGATTACCTATAAATAAAAAACAGAGGTTCTCTTTGTACGAAAACCTCTGTTGATTTTATTCTTTAATATAAGAAATGCTAATTCGCTATAAATTTAAACTCGGGAGTGATTTGATATTTCACAAAAGCAGTATCTGATTTCTCCACTTGGTCATCATCGCTGTCACTATAGGTGAAATTTATAGTCTGAACAATAATCTCTTTACTGTTTATCTTTGTTGATACTTCGCTGTAATACTCTACCATATCTTCGTAAGCGACAAGTAGATTATCTTGCAGGTTTCCGCTTTTGTCGTAGCTTAACAAATATTCGGTTATTTCACCATCTGTTATCACTAGTACGGTCAATATTTTACCATTATCATTCGCCAGTAAAATGCGCCCCATCGATAAATCTTCGGCACTGTAACCTTCTAAACCTTTAACGTTGAACAATTGCAGATCGGTATACTCTTTTTCGGTCAGTCGGGCGATATTCGTCAAATCCATGCTATCGGCCTTATTGCTTAACTGGGTTTCTGAAAGCTCAACATTTAAGGTATCCAACTGAGCTTGCTTGTTTTCAGACTGTTTATTCTGACAGGATACGATTGTGACAAAAAATATAAAACTGAAAAGATAAATCTTTTTCATTTTAGTAGCTAGAATGTGATTGTATATTAAATAAGTTCAAATAGATAACAATTCTTTGATGCAATTGTTTAAACTTTCTTCCCATTTAGGGATAGTAAGGTTGAATGTAGATTTTATCTTGGTTTTGTCCAGTACACTATATTTAGGTCTTGTGGCTTTTACCGGATATTGTTCGGTCGTTATAGGGTTCACCTTGCATGTATTGATACCCGCTTCTTTGTGGATTGCTAATGTGAAATCGTACCAGGTAGTAGCCCCCTCATTGGAGTAATGGTATATACCGGGTTTAAATCCGTTGGCTTCACTGAAATCAAGTATTTTTACAATTGTTTTGGCCAGATCTGTTCCATTGGTAGGTGTTCCTCTCTGGTCGGCTACAACGTTTAGTGTTTCGCGTTCTTTGCCAAGCTTTATCATTGTCTTCACAAAGTTGTTTCCAAAAATGGAATACAACCATGCAGTTCGTAAGATAATACTATCAGCACAAGCTTTCAATAATTCAGCTTCACCTTCTTGCTTCGATTTACCATATACAGACTGAGGATTTACCGTATCAGTCTCAACATAAGGTTTGTTTGCTGTGCCATCATACACATAGTCTGTGGATATATGTATAACTTTAGCTTTGTTGTTTGTTGCTGCCTGCCCTAAATTGGCAACAGCGTCACGATTGATTTTATAACATAAATCTACATCATCCTCTGCTTTATCTACAGCTGTATAAGCTGCACAGTTGATAATATACTTTATATTATTTTCTTTTATAAAGAAATCTACAGATCTAAGATCGGTGATATCCAGCTCTGCTACATCTGTAAAGAAGAAACGGAAGTTGTTTTCATGATTAGCCGATATTCGTCTTATCTCATTTCCCAACTGTCCGTTAGATCCTGTAACAAGAATATTTCTCTGAACGAGTTCGAACAGAAAAATATTCTTAGCTGTTTCATCTTGATCGTCGGCTTGTTTATTTCCTGAAAAAAAAGCCATTTTGATTTATTTTTTTTAAATGCAGCTAACCAATTGTTGCTTGCCTGTTGCTGATACCTGTGGTGCTATCTTCTTCACAAGACCTTGTAAAACATTACCTGGTCCAAGCTCTACAAATTCAACAGCTCCATCTGCAACCATATGTTCTACAGATTGAGTCCATTTTACAGGTGCTGTTAATTGTGCTATCAAATTGTCCTTTATAACGGCAGGATTTGTTTCTCCTACTGTAGACACATTCTGATATACAGGACATGTAGGGACTGTGATAATTGTATTGTTTATAGCTTCCGACAATTTTACTTTTGCTGGCTCCATCAATGGAGAGTGGAATGCTCCTCCTACTTTCAGCTTAAGAGCTCTTTTTGCTCCGGCAGCAAGTAACAATTCGCATGCAGCATCAATACCTGCATTAGAACCTGATATTACCACCTGTCCGGGACAGTTATAATTAGCCGGTACAACTACTTCGTTCTTGATAGATGCACATATCTCTTCTACTTTAGCGTCTGGCAATCCTAACACTGCAGCCATTGTAGACGGATTCATTTCGCATGCTTCCTGCATAGCAAGAGCACGTTTATAAACAAGATTTAAACCATCTTCGAAAGACATGGCGCCGGCAGCAACCAAAGCAGAGAACTCTCCTAAAGAGTGACCCGCAACCATATCTGGCTTAAATTCATCGCCAATTGTTTTAGCCAATATTACCGAATGGAGGAAAATAGCCGGTTGAGTAACTTTAGTCTGACGGAGATCTTCGTCAGTACCGTTAAACATTAAATCTGTTATGCGGAACCCTAAAATCTCATTCGCTTTTTCGAACATTTCTTTAGCAACAGGAGATGTTTGGTACAGGTCTTTACCCATTCCTACAAACTGAGCTCCTTGCCCTGGGAATACAAATGCTTTCATTTTCAATATTTATAATTTATATAAGCAATTCAATTCAGGGTGCAAAATTAGTAAAAAAATGAGATATAAGACACTGATAATGCACAAATAAAAAAAGTATGAGTTAAAAAGACATACTCTCCATCTTTATTCACTTGTTAATTTTAGTCCTTTGGATTGATGTAGATAATGCTTTTGCTGCCTCTTGCAATGGTTATAGAATTAATGAAAGCCTAGCTAAAAAAGAAAGGCTAATGATAATATTTTATCACTAGCCTCTCATATATAATTGCAATTATTACTCTGCGCTTTCTTCTTCGTTTACCGGAGCTATCAGTTTGTAACCTTTACCGTGTATATTGATGATCTCAATACTTGGGTCAGGTTTCAATAGCTTACGCAACTTCGTGATGTAAACATCCATGCTACGAGCGTTGAAGTAGTTATCGTCCACCCAAATTTGCTTTAGGGCATGATTTCTTTCCAGAATGTCGTTGGCATGAGCACATAATAGAGCAAGAAGTTCTGCTTCTTTTGTTGTAAGTTTAGTACTTTCGCCATTGATGGTCAAAATTTGCTTTTGAGTATCAAAGTTCATATTACCAAACTGGTAAAGCTGTTGCTCTTTACTTCTTTTACCTTTCACACGACGGAAGATTGCTTCGATACGAAGAACAAGTTCTTCCATGCTGAATGGTTTCGTGATATAATCGTCTGCTCCGGCTTTGAATCCTTCCAGAATATCATCTTTCATATTTTTGGCTGTCAAGAATATGATAGGTATTTCTGTATTGATTGCTCTGATCTCTTTCACAAGAGTGATACCGTCTTTTTTAGGCATCATAACATCCAATATACACAAATCATACTTTTCTTTAACAAAGCCTTTGTATCCAACTTCACCATCGGTGTAGAGGTCTGTGTCGTACCCTTTGGCCTGAAGATATTCTCTTAGCAACATACCAAGATTTTCGTCATCTTCACATAAAAATAATTTTAATTTCTCTTCCATAACTTACTTATTTACAGTTTATTTTGCTTAACTAACTTTTACTCTTCATTATAGGCAGGCAAATTATAAATTTGGTGCCCTTCCCCAGCTCACTCTCGGCTTTTATTGTTCCTTTATGATCCTCTATTATTTTTTTTACGTATGCAAGTCCTAGTCCAAATCCTTTGACATCATGCCTGTTACCTGTTGATACCCGATAAAACCGTTCGAATATTTTCTTTACATATTCCTTTTTTATTCCGATACCATTGTCTTCTACAGCGATGTACAATTTATTATTGCTGTTCCACGTTCGAATCATCAGTTGCAAAGGAACATCTTCTTTTCTGTACTTCACGGCGTTATCGAGCAGGTTGAACAACACATTTGTAATGTGCATCTTGTCTGCTTCGATTGCAGATTCGGTAGCTTCTAAATCGATATCGAGATTTCCTCCAAATTTTTCAACTTTGATCTGGAATGTGTTTGCAACACTTACTACAATGTCATTGGCATCCAGCTCTTTGAGTTTTAGTGTAGCTCTTTGTTTTTCGAATAGCGACATCTGAAGAACTTTTTCTACCTGAAAACTCAATCGTTCCGTTTCGTCGTTTATTACACCGGATATATGTTTAAATACCTCGGGTGATTTTGTAATAGCCCCGTCTTTTAACATCTGGGCGGCTAAAGATATAGTCGATACCGGTGTTTTCAATTCGTGGGTCATGTTGTTCATAAAGTCATTCTTCATTTCCGATAAACGCTTTTGTCGGAATGTGATATATATTATTATTATAAATGTAACCAACAAGATAAAAGTAAATATTATGGCCGGATACAAGAATGATACCTCGCTTGATAGATAGTGCCCTTTATCGGGAAAGTAAACTTTCAGATAGGTGACTTTATTGGGCGGATCATTCGGAAATAGTACTTGTTGATATGCATATTTCTTGTCTCTATCCAGAAAACGTGGTTGCCTATAAACCGGTTTATCATTTTTATCTACAACTTCGTACTGGAAAAGTAACTCTATATTATTGTTTTTTAATTCATTCTTTATCTTAGTCTCCAGATCTTTAAAGTTTATCCTTTCTTCTATGGGTACATCACTTGCCGATTTGAATATCCTGTTCAAGACATCATTCATGATATCTTTTTCATATAGGTATCTCTTTATCTGCTCTTCCTGTAGGTCGAAGAATGTTTTAGAGATTGCATTTGTACCGCTTTTGGGCGACTGGAATACCTGTTTAGGCGGTGTTGTTTGTACCGTAGTCACATTGTGTTCCATATATATGACTGTACCGTCGGGCGCTGTCATCTTTGTTCTTTGCTGCTGTGTAACAGTTTCTTCCTGTGGCTGATTTCTTAATGCCATAGAGCGATTGTAAGCCGCTGCATCCTTCTTCTGTGTTTCAATGAACGCTTCATCCAGATATTTTTTTGTTTGATCGAGTTCCAAATTTCTTGAAATTTGAGCCAAACTACGGTTTACCGCTTCATTAAACTGATCGCTCCTCAATCTTATTGATTCGCGTAAATAGGTTATTTGTAAATACAACAGACCAAAGAATGCTACAGCCATTATTGCTGCGAGTATCCAAATTGTCGATTTTTTCATTTTCTCTTAATATCCTCAGTCTTCTCTAGTCAATTAAATAATGCGATAATTATCAAACATTAACCTTTGCACTGAACAACTATTTAACAATTGAGAGTAAGATATTGTTTAACATTTGAGGAAATAAACTTATATGATTTTTTTTTCTTATGCAAACTTATCAATATTTTTTATTGTACAAGTGTAAATTTTAAACTTATTCCAAAATTACTGTTTGTTGTTGGATAAGATGAGGCTGAAATCAACGGTTTATTTAAAATCCTGTCATAGAATGCTCTTAGGGTGAGCGCACGGCTCAAAGTATAGTCGGCTGATATCTTTAATGTAAAAACTGTAACCCCACTGGTGGCTTGGGTAAAATATTCTTCTATTTTTCTCAACAAGGCTTCTGATGATTTGTAAGATACCTCTGTTTTTATATTCAGGTCGTTGTTGAAATTCTTCGGTGTTCTGGATGTTAATCCTATTACCCTATTAAATTCATTGATACGGTAACCGAATCCCAATACAAATTCTTTTTCGAGATATTCGATGATCTGATAAGACGACATGTTCAGCGTAAGTGTACGTCCGCTATTGTACTGAGCGTTGATATTCATGTTATTGTTGAGTATTCCTTCGGCTCCGATCAATGGTCTGAACAATTCCGTAATACCTACTGATGATATATTGTATGGCGATGATGGGATAGGGTTACCTCCGAGTACATCACGTATATACCCCAAGTCATCACCTCCGCCTATGGCTTGTTGCCAGCCAGAGAAAGAGCTGTAACTTCCTACCTGATAAAAGCAGCTATAGGAATGACTCAGCCTCAACGATCTGAACTTAGATTTAATAAGAGGTATATTGCTTAAGCCATCGTAGGTTATGTTCCAGTTCGGCAGGATAGACCATATAGATGGGAATGCCGACATGGAGATGTTGTTTACATCGCGCCCTGTATAGGCTGCTATAAAAGCAGGAATAAGTACGTCTCCCGAGTTTGCATTCACTGTCGCGGCATTTCCACTTGCCAAGCCATCGGGTAGGGTTACATTGTTGTACTGTTTTTGTAGCCTGTTTTTAATTATTTCCTTATAAGCTAAGAATTTGTCGAATGTATCGGATTGATAATCATTTTTTGAGTTGCTGCCTCTAAGAGATGATTTTAGAGCAATGGTCGTCATAGAGAAGTTTCCGCCCAGTGTGCGTGGCATCCCTTTCGACATATATTGAATTTCAGTTCTTTTGTTATTTTCGTAATTGGCATTAAGCTCTATTTTAAGGTTCTTGATAGGTTCTATCTGCGCCCTTAGTTCCAGCTTTTCAGCACTGTTATATACCGCAGGCGAGATATTCATAGTATCCATCACCAACCAATCTCTACTCAACGATTTATTGATGAATTTCTCTCCACCTTCGAGACCGAATGCAAAACCCAAACCTGGAACAAGCCCGTACTCATTTGTATCTTTCTGTCCAAACATATCTCCAATGGTTGGGATAAATCCTGAAAGATGTGTTTCTCTTCGTTTCGAGTAATTAATATTCAGAGTGCGTAATGACATTAAACCTCTAGCCGAATAATCTAGGATATCAGTCAGAAGCTGCGAGCTATTAGGGTCATTGACCTTACTCTCAACGATGATCTGGATATTTGCCGAATCCTTATTCGTTATTAATATTGTATTTGTATCTGTTTTTTTGAACTTTACAGAATATGGCTTACCGTCTAGCTTTGCTGATACCTGTATATTTTTTGTATTCAGTCCATGCTTTAGGGTGTATGTTGTATCTTTTCGCAACGTAATTTCTTGTGTAAAGCGTCTTCTCTCAGGCTGTCTCTTTTCTTGCTGTCGTTGACTTGGAGACTGTCTTCTCCTCGAATCGAATCGATCGTTTACTTTCTTCAGGAATCCCCATTTATTGTATAGAGAAACCATGTCGATGCGATTGGTAAAGTCTAGGGTTACATTGTTGCTTATGGTATTTCCTACCTCTATCCCTTCTACTTGTGCTCCACGATCCCACTGATAGCCGCTTGTGTAGCTGGCATTGGATGTCAGCCAATCGGTAGCCGGAATGTTCTTGAATGGCAATTGATAGGTAACTCTGGCTATCTGGCGATAGGATAGGGGGCTGCCTAAGTTTCTGATACTGTGCATAACCGAATCTTTCCAGATCTCATAGTCGTTCCTATTAAGTTTCTTGTTTACTTGTAAGTAAGGTTCTTCTATTTCGGCTCTTGTTCCCGATTGGAATGAGAATTTCAGATTTTTTGTAAAATCCCAATTGATATTAAAATCTCTGTCCCATAAGAAAGATTGGCTCCACGACAAGAACTCATTATTATTACTTCCGCCCAATGAGTAACTTTCTATGTCACGTAAAAGCGTCTCGCTATAATAACGGGTAATTCTTGAATTGAGGGCAATATTACTTGGCAGATAGTTGAACCCAAGTGATTTGGCATACTTAGCTGCACCGGATTTACTTTTTGTATTCTTGAAAGGCTCCCACGTTTTCACTATCGGGCTATAATTATATCCAAAAGTCAGGTTGTAATTTTTAGTAACATCGTAGACTGTACTTGGATTTTTAATCTCAGTCTGATTAAATGAATATCCGATATTGAAATTGGCCGGGTCGTAAGGCATTGGTGTCTTACTTTGTATATTCACTTTTATATTGTTGAGGCTAATACTCTTTGTGGTAGACTTTTCTTGAGCAAGACTTTTTATCGAGTCTTTTTCGGCTTTCGTTTCTACCAAGCTGAATGATTCTTTCAGCGTTACATCCTGATCGAACGGATCGTACTTAGGCGTTGTTGTCTGATTGGAGTATGAATAATACAGCGGCAAGCTCACCTTTGCCTTTTCAGGTAAAAACCGTCCCAAATCTATGTTTGCAGCTATGCTGTATGTATGATAGTCATCTTGTCGTCTTTCCATCAGGCTTTGATCCAGCGCCCCAAATCCGGCCGTTTCCTTCCGTCCCGAAACACTTACGTTTCCCAGGTCCGAAAGAGCTACATTCAGGCTACCCTGAGCCGCCCATCCTCCTTCCTCGTCGAAATCGGTTAGGCGAAGCTCGTTGATCCACACCTCACCCGATTTGGTTAACCTGGAATTGTTGCGGACACCAATCATGATTACGTAAACATCCGATAAAGACGGATTACCCATTACACTTACTTTGTTGTTAGGCTTATCAGGATCGTACTCATGGTATAGAGTTGTATAAGATACCGTTGAGCCCGACTTTCTTTTTTCTCTGTTTCTGTTTAGTTTTATATTTTTCAGTAACTCGAGAGGGAAATCAAACATATTATCTTTAGGCCATACCACAGCCCTGTCTCCATTGCCATAACTACCTTCGGGTGTTATTGTTAAAGGTATTTCATATTCATAGTAATTGTTCTTGTAGTCAGAGCCTAAACGCATAAATACAGATATGTCTCCATTTGCCAGTTCCGTTCTATTTATAAGATTTTCGGCATGTGTAAATAACTGTATGCGCTTATAGCGTCTCAGGTCGTAAGATGTATTTTTGTATATGGCCCGTGCATCCTCCGGATCGAGATTTGTCACACGCATTGATAGTGATTGCTCATTTTCTTTGGTCAATTGTGTTTGGTCAGGATCTAAGGATCTGCTTAGCCCCGGAGGCAATACATAATTTACGGGTTTTCTCTCAGAGTTTTCTTCGATATTTACTGTCGAAATATCAATAGAACCATTTCCCATCTTAGCCCCACTTGTTAAGTCCTGATCGTACACACGCCAATCGCCTCTTACAAGCTGTAAGGTTCCGAATCGCAACACTGTTTGTTGTTCAAAATCAGTCAGGAACATTCTCATGAAACGGATGCTCTTGAAATCGTTGATATTTCCAATTCGTTTCCCTTGGCGAATTGGAATTTTGAACTGATACCATTTTACCTTTTCTTCTTTTCCGTTTCGGAGAGGAACTGTTACCTCCCGTTCGTCTACAATATAGTTGCGACCAACATTCATGCTATCCGGCTTCAGCGATACACGATATTGGTAATATGATTCATTTTCATTCAGCGTGTAATCCTGATCTATATCTTCTACATCGGGAACGCCACGTGCTGCGGTAGAATACCTTTCACCACTCTGATCTGTCGGTTTCGAATTTCCTTCAGTACCATTATAGTATTTGTAGCGGTCGAGGATCCCTTTTCGCTCGCGGTCGTAGTCTGAGCCTCGATAGAAATGATATAAGTCTCCCGATGGCGTATTAAGCGGAGAGAAAGGATCGTTTGTCATTTCATTAAGTGTGCTTTGGGATAACTTTGCCCTCAGATCGTCCAAGAAACTCTTATATACACCGTATGTTTTTTCTTCCTCTTGATTCAATCCATTTAACCCGACATCCTGTTTCTCGCGGGCAATAGCTCCCAGATTATCATCGAATGCATATACGGTAGATTGGCGTGTCGGCACTTTTCCCCACACAGTTTTTGTATATGCTGTAGGATCATCATTGACTGGTAGTCCGTTTTCGTAAAACTTTTTCCCATCTTTCAAGACATCTTCCGATATTTCTCCCAAATTGAAATAAAGGTCTCCTCCTTTGTGGGAGCTTGAAAAATCTTTAACAAATGGGTCCATCAGCCAGAATTCAATGTATTCTATATTTGACGCTTCGAAGTCACGCACATCCATTTTGCGTGTAATGCCCGCCCAGCGATCTCGTGGATTTAATAATTTTCCATCCGAATCTATTTTGTCTCCATCCAGATTGTAAGGGCCTCTTTCGTTAGGGTAGTACGATAGATTTAATGTTGGTATTGTAGCCGACTCTGTTTGTCTGATATCTCGGTTCGGGTATATCTCGGTGATACCAATTTCCCTGACATAATGATCTGATAAAGAATCGCTATTTATATAACTTGGTGTAAGCGACGACCCTTTGCGTGTAAATAGCGGATCGATGGTAAACCAAGATAACATGGCTCTGTTTTTTGCATATTGGATACTGTCCGAAGGCTTATTCCCTGAGATTGTAGGTGGGTATACAAATCTAGGCAGCTCTTTTGGTGTTGACGCAAGATTCCATGCATAAGGGCTTTTGAGTTCGATGCGTGATTGTGACGACTCAAAATCATCGAGATAAGAAAATCCTCCCGTATCTTTATTTTGGTAATGCCCCGGTATCATGTGCGCAAACTCACCCATAAAACTGATTTGAGAAGGCTGTGTTGCATTTACAAATGGTATCTTGTCAATCAGGTTGGTGAGCCACATCGATTCGGTCTTATATGATGTGTTTACCCCCCATAACGTATTATTGACCGATTCTTCACCGATAACGGTTTTAGTCGTTAGCGGTTTTTCGTATAGATGCATAATTGTACCGCCGATGTTGAAATTCTTTGAGATATCGTAGCTCAGATTCAGCCCCATCATTGTTTTTCGTTGCATACCTAGCGACCGTTCTTCTAACGAAGTCTGTATGTTGGCATCAGAATCTATCAGGTTCTGATTTATGATAGTGACTATACCCGATGTATAGTCAACTATATAGTCTGTTCCTTCGGTGAGGAGCATACCATTGGCAGTAAGTTTTACAGATCCCTGTGGTATGTTTGTTGACATCAGGTCTATTTCAGCTCTACTGTTCGATGATCCTCTGAATGAACCGTATATCTTAAATTTGTTTTTTTCTGCGGTTTGTCTGGCTACGGTCAGTGTAGAGTCATATAACTGCTGGTAAACATACTTTTCTGCAATAATAGGACTGCCTATTTTATTCGCCAGATGCTTTCCGAACGGTTCAACCACAGGGAATATAATGCGTCCGTTCTGAGACTGAACGGTATATCCTTCAAGATAGTCGAAGATACCATCGCCTTTTGTTCCGTCTTTTTGGGTAACTTCTTTATTCTGAGAGTTCAATCTGTCTAGGTTCATCACCTTTATCAGAAGTTGATTTTTAATGTTTCCCTCAGGCAGATAGTTTATGTATGTACCTAAAGTGTCTGACTGATAGGCTATGTTGAGTCTAAAACGGTCTTGTTGTATATTGCTTGCACCAAGGGAGTAAATGTTTTTCATCATCAAGTCCCATGTATATGAACGTGGAGACAGAGAGATGGGCTTCAATAACTTTACAAACAAAGCACCTGACTTCGGGTTGCTCGATTCATAATTGGCAGATATGTCTGTTGATAATTCTCCCACTTGATACGTAGTTCCATTTACAGTGTACTGATAGGCTACTGCAAGTACTTCGTCGGCTTGTAATGCAGAGTTTAGAGATAAGTACCCTAGTTGAGCGTTGTATGTATATTCCGAAGAACTAAGCATTCGTGCGCTTTCTATTTTTTCATAGTCGAGCCCGCTTTCTATATAACCGTTAAACTCGCTGGTTACTTGCGAAATATCCCTAGCCCTGGTGTGTGCTGTGGTCATTGTAGCATATAGGTTATTCGCTGCGTTATATGGTGTCTTTACAGAGCCTGTGCCTATCCATTTTGGGTTTTTAATATTGTCACGCTCTGCAATATCGGCAAAGGCAACAATATTTCTCGACTGCATAAAGTCGCTTCTCCTATTCGTAACCCACACTTCCATTTTAGTAATTGATACAGGTGAGTTGATATAAGGGATTCTACTCATTGCATTATCGTAATTATCACGGAAATAGTATCCCAAGAAAAAGTGTCTGTTTTCGTCGTATTGATCAGCCTTAAAAGAGAATTCGGTTGTTTGTATTCCTCCCTTTGTATTCACCGTCTGCGACTGAGACTCCTGTTGAGAGATAACTGTATTTATCCGTAGTTTTCCGAACTGAAGCTCTGCGTTGATACCGAATAAGGCTGTTCCTCCGTTGATGAGTGAGTTTGTTGTGCTCATGCTTACGTTTCCGGCCTCTATCTTCTTTATTATTTCGTCTTCCTTTCCATCGTAACCCAATTTCAGCTTTTTAGAGTCGAAATCAAATAAGGCTTTCGTGTCATAATTCATGCCGAAGTTGATTTTGTCACCAACCGAAGCTGTAACGTTCATCTGGATATCTTCTTTGAACTGAAAGGTAGTGTGACTTCGGTTGCGTTCCGAAAGGGTAGGGTTGTCTGTACTACTTCGCTTAAAGCCCATTGTAGTTTCAACGTATCCTTGTGTTCTCACCTTTACTCCACCGGGTCCAAAAAGCCGCTCTGCCGGGCCTAAGTTTAGTTTTATGTCTTTCAGCGAAAACTCATCTTTTTCATCCTTCTTGTCGTATGCTTCTGCATTTTTAGATCTGAAATATCTACTCATGGATTGCTTGAGGGTGTAATCCATATACTCGTCAGAACTTAAAGAAAAAGGAGTGGATATTTCCTGATCTCCGATTTTTGTGCGGAAAATATACAGTCCGCTGGCAGGGTCATATTCTACAGACTTCTTCAGGTTGTCGGGGTCTTTGAGGTCTGCCGGAGGATTCGCATTGAGGTCTTTATAAGTTTCTATCTGTGTTTTCTTTACCGGAAAGAGAGGAACAGTATCATTTGTTTCTAAGAAAGAGCTTTCTTTTTGGGCAATATGAATTTCCTTTTTTCCGTAAATACCGGAAAATAAACTGATCGAGCTTACTAAAAGCGTGATAAAAAACAAATATTTTGTAAGTTTCTTCTTCAATCCGACAAGGTAAATATAAATAGAGTGAATGTTCAGAGCATTTTTAGTGCCGTCTTTATTACTTGCTCAACAGTGCTGTCCGGTTTGTCCTTCAATATTTTGGATACTGCTTTTTGCGAAGCCTGCTGAGGAAAGCCTAACATTACCAGTGCTGCGATGGCTTCTTCTCCGGCCTGACTTGTTTTTGCAAACATCTCTACAGATTCAATCCCACTGACCTTGATTTTATCTTTCAGGTCAACAATTACACGTTGGGCGGTCTTAGTGCCTATGCCCTTAACGGTTTTTAGTATATCCGAGTTGCCGGAGGCAATCACGTTTGTTAATTCCTGTACAGTCATCGACGACAAAATCATACGACCCGTGCTTGCTCCTATGCCCGAGACACTTATCAATAAGATGAATAGCTCACGTTCTTGTTTTTCGGAGAAACCATATAGCTGGTAAGCGTCTTCTCTTATTGCCTCATATATGTATAATTTGGCACTCTTTTGTCCTGATATACTGGTATATGTATTTAAGCTTATGTTAATAAAATAACCTATACCATGTGTTTCGAGTGTAGCGGAAGTAGGGGTCAGTTCAGCAATATCCCCTTTTATATAATCTATCATAATCGGTTCGTAAATTTTACTAATTTATAACGTGTAAATATTAAAAAAAGTATATTTCAAGACGATTTAGAGGTTGTTTAACTTTTGTCTTATATAGCATACGCATAATAAATTAAGGATATTTGCCATCAAATCCAAATTCTTATATCACGCCCTGTTGAGTATGCCATTGAATAATAATCTAAAAAGGAAAAATCAAATACTCTAACTTTCTTGTTCGTGTTTGCCATTCAGGCTTCTTATTTAATGGGCAAAGGTAAGATTTTTGTGTTACTTTTTGTACCTTTGTCTGTTTCCATTGAATTATTTAATTAAAAACTATACCGATAAATAGAGTACTCAATCAAGCAAATCATTTATGCATCGGTAAAATTGATAATGGAAGTTAAATAAAGAATAATTGATAACCTCAAATATTTGAATTATATGAAAAAAAAGTGTTTTTTCGTTTTATTATTAACAATAGCTATGACTACAATTCAAGCTCAAAACCCGTTTTTCTCGGCGTATAAAACGCCTTACGATACACCGCCGTTCAATAAAATCAAGAACGAGCATTACGAACCTGCTATAGAAAAAGGAATAGCAGAGCATCAGGCTGAAATAAACAAGATAGTAATGATCAGGGCGGTTCCTACCTTTGAGAATACAATCGTTCCTTTGGAAGAGTCCGGAAAATTGTTAAGTAGAGTAACGTCTGTGTTCTTTAATCTACTCAGCTCAGAGAGCAATGATGAGATGATGGAAATAGCACAGCGTATTCAACCAAAACTTTCGGAACATTCCAATTCAATAACATTGAATGAAGGTTTGTTTCAAAAAGTGAAGGCTGTTTATGATAAACGTCTGGAATCAAATCTAACACCCGAGCAAATCCGTTTGGTAGAAAAGACATACCGGGGCTTTGAAAATAGCGGGGCTACACTCGTAGGAAAAGATAGAGATACATACAAAGAGCTGTCTACCAAATTGAGCCAATTGACTTTAGATTTTGGACAGAATGCTTTGAAAGAAAGTAATAAATTTGAGATGCTTCTGACAGATGAGGCAGACTTGGCCGGGTTACCTCAGATGGTAAAAGATGCTGCTGCTGCAAAAGCAAAGGCTAAAGGAAAAGAGGGATATATCTTCGATCTTTCTGCGCCTAGCTATATCGCATTTATGAAATATTCTACTCGTCGCGATCTTCGTCAGAAACTGTATATGGCATATAATACAAAATGCGTAGCCGGAGGAGAGTTCGACAATCAGGAGAATGTGAAAGAAATTGCTAAAACCAGAATGCAAATAGCGAATCTTTTGGGCTATACTGACTATGCTACTTATACATTACGTAACAAGATGGCAAAAGATAAGGAGCATGTTTACGGTCTGCTGGACGACTTGTTCAGTGCTTATGCACAGGCGGCTCGTGAAGATGTGAAGATGGTAGAAGGCTTTGCCGTAGGAATGGAAGGGAAAGCAATTGACCTACAACCTTGGGACTGGTCTTTCTATTCAGAAAAACTTAAAGATGCTAAATATAGTGTAAGCGATGAATTGGTACGTCCTTACTTTGAATTAGAAAATGTAAAGAAAGGTGTTTTTGGTCTGGCAACAGATCTATATGGAATCACATTTAAAAAGAATACTAAAATACAGGTTTATCATCCCGAAGTAGAAGCCTTTGATGTGTTAGACGAGAATGGTAATTTTTTGGCTGTTCTGTATACAGACTTTCATCCACGTGAGGGAAAACGTCAGGGAGCATGGATGTCTGAATTTAAAGGACAGTATGTGGAAAAAGGAAAAGACTCTCGTCCGTTTGTTACGATTGTAATGAACTTTACACGTCCAACAGAAACAGAACCGGCTTTGCTTACTTTCGACGAAGTAGAAACATTTCTTCATGAGTTTGGGCATGCTTTGCATGGTATGCTAACCAAATGCACTTACGAAACGCTGTCAGGAACAAACGTTTTACATGATTTCGTAGAACTGCCTTCTCAGATAATGGAAAACTGGTTGACAGAAAAAGAATATCTTGATAAGTTTGCCGTTCATTACAAAACAGGAGAAAAAATTCCTGCTGATCTTGTAAAAAAACTTGTAGATGCAGCCAATTATAATGCGGCATATCTATGTTACCGTCAATTATCATTCGGATACCTTGATATGGCATGGCATACATTGCAGCAACCATATACAGGTGATGTGATTTCATTTGAGCGTAAAGCAATGGATAAAACGGCTCTGTTGCCAGTGGTAGAAGGTACTAATATGTCTACATCATTCAGTCATATATTTGCCGGAGGATATGCTGCCGGATATTATGGTTATAAATGGGCGGAGGTATTGGACGCAGATGCTTTTGCATTGTTCAAACAAACGGGTATTTTCAACAAAGATACAGCTCGTTCGTTCCGTGAAAACATTTTAGAGAAAGGGAATACCGAAGAACCAATGACTTTGTATGTTAAATTTAGAGGACAAGAACCTACTGTAAATGCATTGTTGGAAAGAAACGGTATAAAGAAATAAAGCCAAAGAAAATATTACAAAAAGAGTCATCGGATTTTCTGATGACTCTTTTTTTTATGGAAGGGTTAAATCTTATTGTATCAATAAAAAAGGAGTTGTCATCGAAAGAGACAACTCCAGTTATAGACTTAATGTATTACAAACTTTCTGAGTTTTTTATTTAAGTAGTTTTATTTTAATCTTAATGTGTTAATCGATATGCTTTATTCGATATTTTGCTGTTTAATAATGTTTTATGTTTAAAGCTTCCAGTAAATAAGGCTGGTGCGTATAGCACTAGTTGAACTAAGTCCTTGTCTTAATGTCCAGTTCGATAAATCCGGTCTAAGCATACTAATAATAACCTTATCTCCTGCATCAAATGTTCCTCCTAATGTTACACTATAGCTATAGTCTTGTTGGTTAGTTGGTAGCCCTAAAACTACTACATCAATTTCAGCAGCATCGATAAGTGTCGATTTATTATTTTTTTGAAGATATATATAGAATGGTAAACGGTTCTGGGAGGTTGTTCCAATTCGCCCGTAAAGTCGCAGGGAGAATGCATAACTACCAGATTCAGTTATTGTTATATCTCCGAATGGGAGCTGATCTGCCAGAGAGGGGTCACCATTTACACTGTTATAAGCTGTGCTGATAGTAACATCACTGGTTAAATTTTTGAGGTTTATACCGATCATACCGTCACCAATTTTTATATTACTACAGCTCTGACCCAAAAAATCGATAGAAGGTATAGTTGTTGCTGTTGGTGATGATACTGATGGTATCCCAAATATTCGGTACATAACTTCTCCTCCTCCGTAGGCGAGTTTGCCCCCAATTCGTTCCATCGATAGACCATTACCTATTGATTCCGCGGCAGTTCCTGAGTATGATCCTCCATTTCCTCCTAAATAAGGTACTTTTAGTATTCCCTCAAAAGGAACACTTGCCGTGTAGGTATTAGGCGTCATTTGAGAACCACTGCATATTAGTGATGTAATTTGAGGTTGTATTACAGGGCTGTCGTCTATTTTTCTCCATTCTGTACCAGTCCATGTGTGTACGCCACTTACGAAATCGCCGGTATTTGTTACATTGAATACTGTCATTCCGATATGCGTTCTCTTTAGATCCGCTTTGTTATTTGTGTATTCAGCCACCTCAGAACCTGCAGCGGTGTTCCAATACATCGGGTATAGCTCATTTTTATTTGTAAGTAGTACGCGCGGAAGAACCACACCTTTCTCTGATGTTTGGTTATTTCCTTTTGGTATAAACTCCTTGATGTCTAAAACAGAACCTCCCTCCGGTGAGACGTTCGAACCTATTGTTACTTGTGCCGTAGCATTACTGGTGATCATAAAGCAAGCAAAGGCTATACACAGGTAAGCGAAATTTTTGGTTTTCCTTGTTTTTGTCTTTTCCTTTAATCCGTTAAGGTGAATTAAAAAGTAATTAAGTAAATTGTTTGTTGTCATAAATGTAAAAGTTAATTGTTTGTGTATTTAAGTCTGAAATTCCTGACATTTCAATATAATATGTTTGTGTGTATGGTATGCCCAAAATGCTTTGTGCAAACAAATTACTAAATAGATAAAAGCGTAATACTTTATTATCTATTAGTGTTAAAGACTATAGTTTGATTTTCTCTGGGTATTAATTTTGTAAAATTTCCTTATATCGAACGGTTTAAATTTTGTTTTATAAAGTTTGTTATATTAAATGAGTTCGTGTCAAAGTTTGTTTGCAAATGTAATGTTTATTTTTTATAAATACAATATTCAAATTTAATAAAAGAATATTGATTGTTTTGAATAAGTCTTCGATCTTTTTTTGAAAAGAGATTTTGTTATTGTATTGAATGAGAGTGGATCATGGATTAAAGAGGAAGTTTTCCAAGTTTGGATATATGATATAATAAAAAAAGAAACCGTTAATTTAACAGTTTCTTTTCTAGGGTGGAAGACGGGGCTCGAACCCGCGACCTTCGGAACCACAATCCGACGCTCTAACCAACTGAGCTACAACCACCGTTTTGCAATTGCGGTGCAAATATATGCATTTTTCTTGTATTAGCAAGGGGTATGGTGAAAAATCTTAATCTTTTTTATTTAGATTTTTCGCTTATAAAATCTATGTTCTTTTAATACAGATATTTCGAAATGAAAGTGTATTTTTGTCGACTTATATAAGAGTTTGATTAATGAATGTTTTGAAGAACTACGCATTTACGATCTTTTTGCTTCTCGGTATTCTGATTGGTGGTATTTGCGGTATTATTTTTGGAGAAGGGGCTAGTGTTGTAAAGCCTGTGGGGGATATTTTTCTCAATTTGATGTTTGTGCTTATCGTGCCGCTTGTTTTCTTTAGTGTAGCATCATCTATTTACAACATGCGCGACTCTAACATGGTCGGTAAAGTGATAGGAAGTATTGTTTTTGTATTTCTCTTTACCGGGGTTGTGGCTGCTGCCGTATCTTATCTTTTTACACTCTTGTATAATCCTCTTGGAGGAGTTAATCAGTCTGAATTCTTGTTAGGACTGCCCCAACAAACTGTAAAACAATTGACTTCTGCCGAAATATTTGTGAATATTTTTACTGTTTCCGATTTTCAGCAGTTATTTACAAAAGCGAATCTGCTACCTCTTATTATATTCTCTATCTTCTTTGGCTTGGCAACCTCTTTTTCGGGTACGAAAGGAAAAATAGTGGCAGACTTTTTAAATGCTTCCACTCATGTAATTATGAAAATGATGGATATCATAATGAAGGCGGCTCCTATCGGACTAGGGTGTTACTTTGCCGATACGGTTGGGAGTCTGGGAGGGCAGATACTGAATGGGTATATGCATGTTTTCATTCTTTTCCTCATCCTTACAGGAATTAGCTTTTTCGGGCTCAACTCTATATATGTGTGTTGGGCGGGAGGGAAAAAAGGCTTTGTTTCATTTTGGAAGAACATATTGACTCCATCACTTACTGCCATTGCCACATCTTCTAGCGCAGCGTGTATTCCTGTCAATATAGAAGCTTCTAAGCGAATGGGTATTCCTTCGGGTATTGCCGAGACTGTGATTCCATTAGGTACAAATATGCACAAGGACGGTTCTATCATAGGCGGTGTTCTTAAGATCATATTTCTATTTACGATTTTCGGACAAGAGATAACCTCTTCTTCCAATATGTTTATGATTATAGGTGTTGCCGTATTGTCTGCTGCTGTTGTAGGTGCTATCCCAAGCGGAGGTATGACGGGCGAATTGCTAATTTGTTCTATTTTTGGATTTTCACCTCAGTTTGCTGCTACATTGATGATTATAAGTACTATAATTGATGTTCCGGCTACATTGCTCAACTCTACGGGTAATGTGGTTTGTGCAATGATGGTAACCCGTTTGGCGGAGGGAAAGGATTGGGTAAAGAAACAGTTTATCGATGCATCCTAAATTTATCTCTTAATTGTATAGGGCGTTTACATTCGAAATGAAAAAGTGACATCAAAGTCATCTAGACTTTTAGCCATAGAGCTACGCAAAGTATACAATGACTTCTTATATCCAGATATGAAGAAACGAGATCATAATTTGCAAATCTGATCCTTAAATAGTATTTTCGTATTTAAAGAAGAACGTGAACTAGAAATTGTGTTGCTAGCGGTTGCAAAAGATGCGGTTGGAAACACTTCATTTCTATAATATCCAATAATATGAAAAATCTAACTCCTTATCTAATTATTTACAATAATTGTGAAGAAGCTCTTTTATTCTATAAAGGCTGTTTTGGTGGCGAAATCTCTTTTATGCAGAGATACGCTGAAGCTAGTAAATATAATGTTTCAGAACAATTCAAAGACAAAATTGCACATGCCGAATTTATAGCAGAGGGTATTAAATTCTATGCATCGGATGGTTTTGAAGGACAGGAAGTAACAGTTGGCGATAATATAGCAATGACTATATCATTCGATAATGAGCAAGAACAAAAAACGGTCTTTGATAAATTAAAAGTTGGCGGAAGTGTGACAATGGACTTTACCGAAACTTCTACGGATTCGATGCTGGTTACATTGATTGATAAGTACGGAATCCACTGGTATCTGAATCACGATAAATAATGAAAGAAGATACAAAAGGTAACTTAGAAGTCATTTAGACTTTTTGTTATTATTTATTTTTCTAAGAAAGATTACTATAAAAGTAATGTAATTAAAAGATTTCCAACTGGAAACAGTTTTTTCAAATCTATTTAGCAGCGTCCTAAAGGAATCTATCCACGCATTTGTTCTTTCAATACTATATCTTTCATTATAAAGTCGTTTATCCAATAAATCAGTATCACTTACATTCCCATTTCTAGAATTAAAGTTAACATTAGCGAATATTCTATGCTCATTACAAGTATCTCTAAATTCTTTGGAATCAAAACCAGAATCTGCATTTATAAATAATCCATCGAGATTTAGACCAACCAGCTTCAATGTTGTAAATAACTCATTCAATGATTCTTTAATGTTATACAAATCATGATGGTTACCTGCAATAGGAGAAGATATCGCTAATGGGAGCCTAAAATAAAGAGCATTGGTTGTCTTTTTACTTTTACGACTTTGATAAGCGACTTGTTCTCCTCCACGAAGAGCAGGACTATGGCTAGCATCAATATCGCAACTGGATAAGTCCAAATCTTTCTTGTGAGTGGATAATATTTGAATCCAACTTATTTGCCAATCACCTTTTTTGCATCATTTGCGGAAATGCCAAAAGACTGTCTTATAACTCAAAACTCTATCCGAGAATAGGCTCTTAACGGGCAGCATATACCATTGGATACCTGTCTTTAGCTTATAAAGAATGTTGTTGACTATTTCGATAAGACAACTCTTTGTCTTAAATCCTCTTTTTGCAACTGATAAATGAGGTAATATTTCATTTTCAATTGTATATTTGTCTAGTACTTTGTACATAGGAAGCGTTGGTTATTTGTTTTTTAGCGATTACAAAATTAACGCTTTCCTATTTCTTTTTTAATCTTAAAAAAGTCTAGACCACTTCATCAAAAAACAGATGCGAATCTGTTACTTTTGTTACTTTTTTTGTTTTTATTCTTTGGCATGAGTTTTGTATTTATTTACAATCAGTCGTGATCATTGTGAATTATCTTTTTTTACCTTATTATATTAACTAACGTAAAATCGTACACTATACCGTATAGATTTTTTCATTATATTTGTCCTCAATTTTTTAAGCAGGTTATTTTACATTATGAGTAAACAATTTTCAGAATATAATCGATTTAACTTATCTGATGTCAACAAAGAGATATTAGAAAAATGGGATAAAGAAGGCATATTTCAAAAGAGCTTGGAAATACGCACCGGAGCACCATCATTTGTTTTCTATGAAGGACCTCCGTCGGCTAATGGTATGCCGGGTATTCACCATGTTATGGCTAGATCGGTTAAGGATATTTTCTGCCGTTACAAGACTATGAAAGGTTTTCTTGTAAACCGTAAGGCAGGCTGGGATACTCATGGCTTGCCTGTGGAGCTTGCTGTAGAAAAGAAACTGGGTATAACCAAAGAAGATATCGGCAAGAAAATAACAGTAGAAGAATATAACGACGCATGTCGCAAAGAGGTAATGAAATATACCGGGGAATGGGAAAACCTTACCCGCATAATGGGATATTGGGTAGATATGAACGACCCATATATCACATACGACAATCGTTATATAGAAACACTTTGGTTCTTACTGAAAGAGCTATACAACAAAGGCTACCTTTATAAAGGTTATACAATACAACCATACTCTCCGGCTGCCGGAACAGGACTTAGCACACACGAACTGAATATGCCGGGTGCATATCGTGATGTGAAAGATACAACCTGTGTTGCACAGTTTAAGATAAAATCTCCCAAGCCTGAAATGTCTCAGTTTGGAGAGGCTTTCTTTTTAGCTTGGACGACAACCCCTTGGACTCTTCCATCCAATACGGCTTTAGCAGTAGGACCCGAGATAACCTATGTAGCGGTACAATCTTACAATCCGTATACAGGAAATAAGATAACTACCGTAATGGCGCAGTCTCTTGTGTTCAGTATGTTCAATGAGAAAGCCAAAGACATAGCTCTTGAAGATTATAAGGTAGGAGATAAGCTTATACCTTATAAGATTGTAGGAGAATGGAAAGGTAAAGACTTAGCAGGAATGGAATACGAACAACTTATCCCATGGGTTAATCCGGGAGAAGGCGCATTCAAAGTTCTTGCAGGCGATTTCGTAACTACAGAAGATGGTACAGGTATTGTGCATATAGCTCCTACATTTGGTGCAGATGATGCCCGTGTAGCAAAAGCAAATAACGTACCTGCATTGCTTCTACTCGACAAAGACGAGAATCAACGTCCGATGGTAGATCTCACCGGTAAGTATTTCAACTTAGAGGATTTAGATCCTAGCTTTGTTAATGATAATGTAAATGTTGAGCTATATAAGGACTATGCCGGTCGTTATGTGAAAAACGAATACGACGACACGCTTCCTGCTGATGCAACAACTTTAGATATCGATCTTTGCGTGATGTTGAAACAACAAAATCGCGCATTCAAAATAGAACGTCATGTGCACAACTATCCGCACTGTTGGCGTACCGACAAACCGGTGTTATATTATCCGCTCGATAGCTGGTTTATACGTACCACTGCTTGTCGCGAACGTTTGATAGAACTCAATAAGACAATAAACTGGAAGCCGGAATCGACAGGTACAGGCCGTTTTGGAAAATGGCTCGAAAATCTACAGGACTGGAATCTAAGCCGTAGCCGCTATTGGGGAACGCCTCTTCCTATATGGAGAACAGAGGACGGAAAAGAAGAAAAATGTATCGGTTCGATGAAAGAGCTTTATGCCGAAATGCAAAAAGCCGTAGATGCCGGTGTGATGAAAGAAATACCTTGGACAGGTTTCGAAGTAGGGAATCTGGATAAGGCAAACTATGAGAAAATAGATCTTCACCGTCCGTATGTTGATGATATAATACTTGTATCCGATTCGGGACAACCAATGACACGTGAGAAAGATTTGATCGATGTTTGGTTCGATTCGGGGGCAATGCCTTTCGCTCAGGTATTTTATCCAAATATCAGCGAAGATGAGTTCTCAAAAGTATACCCGGCTGATTTTATAGCAGAGGGGGTAGATCAGACTCGTGGATGGTTCTTTACTCTACATGCTATATCTACCATGTTCAAAGATAGCATATCGTTTAAAAATGTTGTTTCCAACGGACTTGTATTAGATAAGAACGGACAAAAGATGTCGAAACGCCTAGGCAATGCTATCGATCCTTTTGAGACAATAGATAAGTATGGTTCAGACCCTTTGCGCTGGTATATGATAACCAATGCATCGCCGTGGGACAACCTTAAGTTTGACATTGAGGGAGTAGAAGAGGTGCGCCGTAAATTTTTCGGAACACTTTATAATACTTATTCATTCTTTGCTCTGTATGCAAACGTGGATAACTTCTCCTTTAAGGAAGACTTGATACCTGTTTCGGAAAGACCGGAGATCGATCGTTGGGTAATATCATTACTCAATACCCTAGTCAAGGATGTGGATGAGTATTATAATACATACGAACCAACAAAGGCCGGACGTGCTATATCTGATTTCGTAAATGATAATCTTAGCAACTGGTATGTGCGCCTCAACAGAAAACGTTTCTGGGGAGGAGAGATGACAAAAGATAAATTATCTGCATATCAGACCTTGTATACATGTTTGGAGACAATAGCCAAGCTTATGGCTCCGATATCTCCATTCTATGCCGATAAACTTTTCTGTGATTTGATTGTTGTAACAGAGCATGAAAAAGTAGCGTCGGTACATCTTTCGGATTTTCCTACTTATGACGCATCTGTCGTAGATAAGAATCTGGAAGAACGCATGCAGATAGCGCAGGATATATCATCCGCTGTTTTGGCTTTGCGCCGTAAGACCAATATCAAGGTGCGTCAGCCATTGACACAAATCATGATACCGGTGTTGAACGATCAGCAAGGAAAAGATTTGGATGCTGTGCGTGAACTGATATTGAATGAAGTAAATGTCAAAGAGCTTAAGCATGTAGATAATGCTGCGGGTATATTGGTGAAGAAAGTGAAACCCGATTTCAAAAAACTTGGGCCTCGTTATGGTAAGATCATGAAGCAGCTTGCCGCAGAGGTACAGGAGATGAGTCAGGAAGCTATCGCTACATTCGAAAAAGAAGAAAAATATACATTCGATATTGATGGACAAGCAGCTACTATAGAATTGGCTGACGTGGAAATCATATCCGAAGATATACCGGGATGGTTGGTTGCTAATGCCGGAAAGTTGACTGTTGCTCTTGATGTGACAATAACAGACGATCTGAGAAAAGAAGGTATAGCCCGCGAGCTGGTAAACCGTATACAAAATATACGTAAATCCAGCGGACTGGAAATAACTGACAGAATAAATATAAAATTGACAGACTTGGAGCAGATAAGAGAAACTGTCTCGGAATATAATAATTACATAGCGTCACAGGTACTTGCTGACAAAATAGAACTGTTGGAGTCTGTAGATGGGCAAAATGTTGATATGGATGATTATATTTTACAGATATCTGTTGAAAAAGTCTGAAAATGTATTATCTTTAAGTAAAATAAGAAACAGGAATTATAAAACTAACGGTTATGGCAGAAAAAACAAGATATTCTGATGAGGAATTAAATGAATTCCGCGATATTATTCTTGAGAAGCTAAATAAAGCTAAAGGGGAATATGAAGAGTTGAGAGCGGCTATAACAAATGCCGATGGGAATGATGTTACTGACACTTCACCGACATTCAAAGTCCTGGAAGAAGGTGCATCTACATTGTCGAAAGAAGAAGCCGGCCGTTTGGCACAACGCCAGATGAAGTTTATTCAAAATCTTCAATCGGCTCTTATTCGTATCGAAAATAAGACATACGGCGTTTGTCGCGAAACAGGTAAATTGATACCGAAAGAAAGATTGCGTGCTGTTCCTCATGCTACATTAAGTATTGAGGCTAAGAATAGCGGAGTAAAATAAGTAGTAATTAAATAAAAAAGCATAGAAGAAAGGAAGAAAAAGCAAGGGGGAATTATGCCTGTTTTTTCTTCGCTTTCTTTACAGGAATCAGCTGATATATGGAGAAAAAGAATCAAGGACTGATAGCAATCCTAGTAATAGTACTCGTTCTTGTAATAGATCAAGCATCTAAAATTTGGGTGAAGACCCACATGTCTCTTTTTGAGAGTATTGAAATAACAAGCTGGTTCAAGATATATTTTGTAGAAAACAACGGAATGGCTTTCGGAATGGAATTTATCGGTAAGATGTTTCTTTCCATATTCCGTATCGTAGCTATCGGTTTTATAGGCTATTACTTGTACAAGCTGATTAACGGGAGATACAAAACAGGGTATATTATTTGTATATCGCTTATATTAGCCGGAGCATTTGGTAATATCATAGACAGTGTGTTCTACGGCGAAATATTTTCGGCTAGCTACTCCGGTCATGTGGCGTCGTTTGTTTCTTTGGGAGACGGATATTCGAGCTGGCTGCATGGCAAAGTTGTAGACATGTTGTACTTCCCTTTGATTGAAAGCACTTTCCCTTCATGGGTGCCTGTATGGGGCGGACAACCATTTGTTTTCTTTAGTGCTATATTCAATATCGCTGATTCAGCTATTACTGTTGGTATTTTTATCCTTCTTCTTTTCTATCGCAAGACTCTTGCGCTATCTTTAGAAAAAAACGGTAAAGCATAATTATGCAACGATCTGTTATTTATATCATTATTTCTATCCTTATTCTGCTTAGCTCTTGCGGAAGAAGACCGGGGTATGTAATCTCTCCCGATAAGATGACAGATGTCTTATACGATATAAGGCTAGCTCAATCTATTTTCAATGACGATCCTCAATTCAGGTCTGATGATATGAAAGATGCGCTAGTGGCCGGAGTGCTTAAAAAGCATAATATAACTCAAGCCGAACTGGATACATCCCTTTTGTGGTATTCGGATAATATACAATACTATGCGGCAATAAATGATACCGTAGCGGCACGTCTCAAATTCAGAAATGAATCGCTTATAAATTCTAGATCTGCGATGCTAAGTAGGGGATCACGCAGTAATTTGATAATACCTACATTTTACTATCTGAATAGTTATACTCCAACTCTTTCTTTCAATATAGATACATTGAAGATGAAGAGTATAAACAATATATCTGATTTTCACCTAAAATTTGATATACAAGGATTGAGTGCCAAGCAAAAAGTTGAGGCTGCAATCTATTTTAATTATAAGGATACTTTAGTTAAAACAAGGATTCCTATCGAAAGTAATAGTCATTATTCAATAAGTAAACCTTCGTTACCTGATAGCTTACTGAACGGCATATCAGGGTATATACACCTTAAAAATAATACGAGTAGTGGATCAAATGTCTTGATACATAATATAAGCTATATAGATTCTGTAGCTGTTGCAAGGCATAAAGATGATCTTTCTACACGGCAACCGAACCGATCAACAGATAATATCCGTAAGGAAAGTGTAGGTCGTCCGGAACCTAATTAAAAACTCGAAATTCCTATACCATCAAAGTTTTGAAATGAAACGCTATTATTCGCATTATACGTTTATATATCCGAATATATATCTGAAAAATTATATCGTAGAGGTAGATGATAGTGGTCAGATTACTAATGCTTTCCCATTTATTAGTGAGATTGAGAAAACGGAATTTTATTCGGGATTGCTACTATTCCATCCGGAGGGTATAGAGGTAAATTTACGGGATCGAGTTAAAAGTGATTTATTTATCAACCCCAATAAATCATTGGAATTTACATGCAAGAAATATAATATAACACATATAGAGGACTTAACATCTTATATCTATTAATTTCAAATAGTATTCATGAATAATAATGACTTTTCTATCACACTTATTATATCAACGTATAATTGGCCTGAAGCTCTTAAAGTATCATTGCTTAGTGTCACCCACCAAACATATTTACCAATAGAGGTTATCGTAGCGGATGATGGCTCAAGAGATGATACAAGAGAACTGATAGAAGAGATGCAAAAGTCTTTCCCATGCAAACTTATCCACGTATGGCATGAAGACAATGGTTTCAGATTGTCTGAGATAAGAAATAAAGCTATAATGAAAGCCTCGGGTGATTATATTATCCAAATAGATGGGGATATCATCTTAGAAAAGCATTTTGTCGAAGATCACCACTCTTTTGCTCAAAAGGGTTGCTTCACATCAGGAAGTAGAGTGAAATTATCACCAAAGTCTAGTGCGGAGGTATTGAGGAATGGCACAGTGGATATTCCTTTTTCATGGTCATCATTCTTTCAACCAAATAGATTAAGGTCAAAGTTCTTGCAAAACTATTTCCGATTCAGATATAAAGCAGATCATCCTTACTTTGTTCGAGGTTGTAATGCCGCTTTCTGGAAAGAAGATTTGCTGAAGGTAAATGGATATAACGAAGATATTATAGGTTGGGGATACGAAGACACCGAGATCGCTGCACGCCTTGCTTTTGCCGGAATAAAAAGGCAATTCTTAAAGATGGGTGCTGTAGAATATCATATCGATCACCCTGTGAATAGTAGAGACAAAGTCAATCAGAATCACAAAACCTTCTTGGAAACTATAAATAGTGAAGGAACCTATTGCCAAAATGGTTTAGATAAATATTAATAGGTATTTTTTTGTAATCTATTTATAATCAGTTGCGAATGGTGCTGATCCCGGGTGCTTTTTTGTAAAATTATCCCAAAATCTTTTTCTGTAGTATAACGTTCGTTTAAGACAATCTTCTACATCAAAGTTTCTGCTTTGGGCATATTCTTTAATAAATAAGAAAATCATATCATCGCTTCCCCATAATCGTCTGAAGTTAAAACAAGCCGTATCCATGCTGATAGGTTTATCAAACTCCATTCTATTGAGGTCTACCAGATAAAAGATATAATTGTCTCCATCCTTTTTATATAAGATATTCCCGGAAGAGTAATCCAAATGAAGTATTTGCTGTTCATGCAGACTAGCTGTGTATTTGGCAAACTGCTTTATCAGCTCTTCCTTTTCTGAGAGCAGTGATGTTTTTAGTTCACGCATTGTGCCATCAAAAGACTCATGCTTTGATATATAGAAGCTGTTTTTAAGTAACCCGAATTTAGTCTCTTTTATATAAGCTATGGGGGCGGGAGTATGAAGCCCTTTCTCCTTTAGCTTAAAAGCATATTCGTATGAGCGTCGGGCTTTTGACTTTCTAAATGTCCTGTATACTATCTGATTGATAAAAATAGGCTTTTTAAAGAACTTTACATTTACCTTAAACCCATCTACATCAAATAGTTTTATAATATTTCGAGCGGCATATAGTGTTTCACCTTCATTGGCAAAAGAGGCAGGAAGATTTTCTACAAAACCTTCCAGATATTTATATTCGGGATTAATAACAATTTCTATCATCTTAAAACTCAGAAGTGAAATGGAATTTTATATCCTTGAAATCTTGTTGAGCCATCATCAATACATAATTAGAGTCTGCAAGAAAGACATCTCTACCTTCTTTATCTATTGCTATATATTGAGCCTTACGCTTCTTAAAATCAGCTAGTTGTTCCTTGTTGTCACTTTCTACCCAACAAGCTTTATACAAGTTGATAGCTTCCCATCTACATTGAGCACCGTATTCATGTAATAGACGATATTGTATTACCTCAAATTGCAGTTGACCAACTGTCCCAATGATTTTGCGTCCGTTAAATTGGTTTGTAAACAACTGGGCAACACCTTCGTCCATCAATTGGTCTATTCCCTTCTGAAGTTGTTTCGACTTCATCGGGTCAGCATTTTCGATATACTTAAACATTTCAGGAGAGAAGCTCGGTAAACCTTTGAAATGCAAGTCTTCTCCCGATGTGAGTGTATCCCCAATCTTAAAGTTCCCGGTATCGGGCAAACCGACAATGTCGCCTGCATAAGCCTCATCTACGGTCTCTTTCTTTTGGGCCATGAAGGCAGTAGGAGAGGAAAATTTCATCGAACGGTTCAACCGCATATGTTTATAGTTTACATTTCGTTCAAACTTTCCCGAGCATATCTTAACAAAGGCAATACATGAACGGTGATTAGGGTCCATATTGGCATGTATTTTGAATATGAAACCTGTAAAAGCCTGTTCGTCAGGTTTTACTTCACGCTCGATTGCTTCCACAGGACGTGGAGATGGTGCTATCTTTACAAAGCAATCCAACAGTTCTTTTACTCCGAAATTGTTGAGAGCCGACCCAAAGAATACAGGTGCAATTTGTCCTTTGAGGTATGTATCCATATCCAGTTCGGAATATACTCCGTCAATCAACTCAATATCATCTCTCAGTTTTGCAGCCAAAGGTACACCAATGTATGTCTCCAGCTCTGGGCTGTTTATATCTTTAAAACCTATCGACTCTGTAACAGTTTGTTTACTTGGAGTGTATAGGTCTAATTTTTCCTGATATATATTATAAACTCCTTTGAAACGTTGCCCGCTATCAATTGGCCAACTCAAAGGACGAACCCCGATTTGTAATTCGGCTTCCAATTCGTCTAGTAATTCAAATGGATCTCTACCTTCTCTATCCATCTTATTGACGAATATCATGACAGGAGTATGACGCATGCGGCAGACTTCCATCAGCTTGCGTGTTTGTGCTTCAACGCCTTTCGCAGAATCCACAACAATGATCACACTGTCCACTGCAGTCAGAGTACGATAAGTGTCTTCGGCAAAATCCTGGTGACCGGGAGTATCGAGTATGTTGATTTTATACCCATCGTATTCGAATCCCATAACAGAGGTGGCAACAGAAATACCACGTTGCTTTTCTATCTCCATCCAGTCCGAGGTAGCAGTTTTCTTTATCTTGTTTGACTTTACTGCTCCGGCAACATGTATTGCCCCTCCAAATAGTAATAACTTTTCTGTAAGGGTTGTTTTACCCGCATCGGGGTGACTTATAATAGCAAAAGTGCGTCTTTTCTGTATTTCTTTCTTAAGTTCGCTCATTGATTTTTCCGTAATAAGTTGCAAAAGTACTAAAAAAAGCGGATATAATATGCCTATCCCAGCAAGCAATAGAGAACTGTATGTTAGTTAAAAAAGTGACATAATATAGATATTTCGTTAAGCGTTAGTAAACAATGAAATAGCTAATAAAAGGTGACAAAAGTAACACCTTTTCGACCTGTTTTTGTTGTCACCTTTTCTCTGTTGCAAAAGCCTCAGTATTTTATTTCTTTATTACTATAACTGCCTTTATATAAGATAATTTTATAAAAATGATTTGTACAGAAGTTTACTTGTCTAGTGTTATTTAGTGTTATCACTATTTTTTGTTTCTAAGCTATTGTTTACATTTGCTTTATCGATAATGAATTCATGTATGAAGTTCAGATTTAAATCCATAGCGATCGTTATTTTTAGTTTGTTAATTCTGGTTTGCTCTTATCAGGCTTATTGGTTGGTCAATTTCTATAATCAGCAATATGAGAAGTTAGATACAGTAATAAACAATACGGCAGAGAGCAGTTCCTTCAAAGAATTGGCAATCAGAATGTCTTCCATATCTACCAAGGATGCAGAGGAGGGAGAAGCAAAAGATGATATTCCTGCTTCTGTAGAAACAAAGACTTATAACTCCGGCAAAGGCAAGACGACGATTAGTATGAGTTTCTCCAAAGAACGAGGAGGCGAAAAAAGTAGCTCTGATTCTATTTACGCAGATTTGCAAGAGGTAACGATACTAATCAAGAAAGGACTTTTGTCTGCTATTGGAGAAATAACCCCACTCGACTTAGTACGTTTGGATAGTATTATGAGTGCCGATTTGTCTGCACAAGGATTCGATATACCTCATGTTATACAGTGTAGAACATCTACTGGCGACACATTGGTGGCTCAAACGCCTAAAGGAACTTTCGATTTTAAGAATAGTAAGGAATATGTTTTAGAAGGTCTCAAAACCGAGATACATACTTATTATTTATATATGGATAATCCTAAGTGGTATATCTTTAAAGATATGTGGGGCTTGACTTCTGTTTCTGTATTGATGGTTATTTTACTTATTGTCACTTTTATATATTTGCTTAAAATCATATTAAGACAAAAAACAATAGATGAAATAAAGACTGACTTTGTAAATAATATGACACATGAGCTTAAAACACCGATATCAGTTACTTACGCGGCTGTAGATGCTCTTCAAAACTTTGGATTTGGCGATGACCCTATAAAAAGAAAAGAATATCTTGATATTTCACGTGAGCAGTTAATGTATCTGAATAGCCTTGTGGAACAGATACTAACGATGTCGGTAGAGGAGCGGAAAAACCTCAAACTCGATTTAGAAAATATAGAAGTGGGCAGCATATTTGAGAGTCAGAAAAATAAGTTTTTGCTGAACACTGTAAAACCAACCTCTTTTGTAATAGATATACAGCCTGAAGGATTGAGTATCGAAGCCGATCGATTGCATTTTGGTAATGTAGTAAGTAATTTGATTGAAAACGCAATCAAGTATTCCAACGATTCGGTAGAGATTCGTTTGTCGGCACGTAAGTCGGGAAGTAAAATTGTTTTATCTGTATGTGATAACGGAATCGGTATTCCGGACGGGTCTCTGGATAAAATATTCGATAAGTTTTATCGTGTTCATACTGGTAATGTTCACGATGTTAAAGGATATGGCTTAGGGCTTTTTTATGTAAAGACGATTGTCGTTAAGCATGGCTGGAATATTAAAGCAAAAAGTGTGGAAGGTAAAGGAACTTGTTTCGAAATAATGATAGGATGAATAAGATCAATGTATTGTTAGTAGAGGACGAACCGGCCTTGTCTATGATCATTAAAGATGCTTTAGAGAAAAAGGAGTTTGTTGTTGGCATAGCAGTTAATGGGGAAAAAGGACTCGAGCTTTTTCATCGGTTGAAGCCTGATATCGTCGTGGCAGATATAATGATGCCAAAGATGGATGGTTTCACAATGGCTCAACTGATACGTAAGAGTGACAAGAAAACTCCAATCTTGTTCTTGAGCGCTAAGTCGAGGACAGACGATGTAGTTCAGGGATTTGAAATAGGAGGAAACGATTACTTGAAAAAGCCCTTCGGAATGGATGAACTTATTGTTCGCATCAAGTCTTTATTGAACAGAGCACAAACAGAGATCCCTCAAGATAAAACATATGAGATAGGAAAATATACATTCGATCCTTTGATGCAGAAATTGGTTCACACCCAACGTACTGAAATCCTCTCTCACCGTGAAGCTGCTATATTGGAGCGTCTTTGTTCCAACCAGAATAATATCGTAGAGAATAAAGCTGTACTGATTGAGCTTTGGGGCGATGACAGTTTCTTTAATACACGCAGCCTGCATGTGTTTATCGTAAAGCTGCGTAAGAAGTTAGCTTTAGACCCTACAATTCAAATTATAAATATCAGAGGAATAGGCTATAAAATGATTTTTTGATTACACCGGCAGATAGTTTCTATTTCTCAAACTTCTCTTTTATGTATTCATACTTTTTTTCTCCCACATAACGCTCACGAGGAACAAAATGGGTGGAGAATATGCTCTTCGAGTCATCATAATCAACATAATTTATTCCTGCCAAATCGGATACCGAATAAATAAAGTCTGCCGACGAATAAATTCTGTTTTTGTCAAACACAAGATCTTTCCTGAATTTTCTGTATGAAGGCGATAGCCATACGAGGAAAGGGACTTCGCTCATTGTTGGCGATACTTTTTCATAAGCATGCCCTGCAAAATCTCTGTAATCGTACATTTCCTCTCCGTGGTCGGATAAGTAGATCATGGCAGCATCCTGATGCTGTAATTTTTTTAGGGAACCAATAATGCTGTTTACTATATAGTCGTTATAGAGAACAGAGTTGTCGTAAGCATCTATTGCTTTTTTTGCTTTTTCGTCTCTGTATGGAGCATCTTTCACCAAGCCATCTTTTTGGCTGTTGAAGACGATGTATTCTTTTGGATATCTGAATTCATAGGCCATGTGGTTTCCTATGAGATGTATGATAATCAATTTATCTTTCTTGTCATTCTTTTCCAGTATTTTATTCAATATGGGAAGGACAATATCATCGTGTTGCCTGTAAGATGCCAGATTGTATCTTTTCTTGGCAAGCGATAGCAGTATGTCGTAGCTTGCCCGCATTTCGTCGTTAAATCTTTGGTTGCTTATGAGATATGTTTCATACCCCGCACGGTTGAATAATTCGTACATAGATGGTTTCTCTGTGAAGTATTCCGAATGATCTACTTCGTTCATCGATAATAAAGAACGAACCACAGGAATCGTATGCACATGTGGAGCTACTACATCATTATATACAACAAGGCTGTCTCCGTATTGTGACAACAAGGGATTTGTATTTCTTGGATAGCCGTAGAGAGACATGTGATGTTTGTTCAGTGATTCGCCAATCACCAATACCATTATCTGAGGAATGGAATCTTTATGATTGGTTTTTACTTCATAATCTAAGCTTTGACGTGCTTGTATCTCTTTTACCTCATGGGTTGTACGGATCTTATAGCTGATAAATGTTCTGTAGAAATTGATGAAATATACAGACCGTGATACCCTGCCTATGCCAACAATGGCTATTATTGTTATTATACTCAATATAAACAGCGTTTTATATTCTTTTATTTTGAGCTTTCTGAACGATCGCATTTTACAGATCATCACGATAGGTATCGCAGCATATACTACAACTCCTGCTATAACCCACATGCTCAGATAATGCGCTATAAATTCTTTACTCTCTTCGGGATTGGTTTCGAATAGGCTTGTCACGCTATTTTGCTCAAGCATAACGTGTGCAAACAGTAGGTAGGCCAGATAGATTGATCCCGGAATAATTGAGACAGCCAACATGATAGAGTATATGATCTTTTCAGATCTGGAACTGATAAATAGCGATAAGATCCAGATGGCAGCAAAGAATAAACCACAGACCAAGAAAACAGCAACTTTGTCTAAAAAAGTAAAATTTTGAGCTAAAGGGCACAGTATAGGCAGTAGAAGTAGTATATAAAATAAGAAAAAGAATTGCATTTTCTTTTTCTTTAATATGCTGTATATTTCGTTCATTGGTTACATCACAAGTGTTAATAATTTATCGTCAGTAAATCTGCCTTAGTTTAAATAATACGGATTTAGAGTCGACAAATATAGTATTTTATTCTTACTTTTGATATTGTTTAATATCACTCAAAACATAATTTTGCAGTATGAGTAAACGAACCACCAGAAAATCGAAGAATAAGGTTTCACGAAACAATTATCTATTAACCAAACCCGTATATCTTGGCGATAAGGATATACCGATGGCTATTGAACTCGTTCAATATGATACGACACGTTTGGAGGTTAGGAATATTCAATTGCAAGAATCTATTAAGGATAAGATAGATACAACGAAGGTAAATTGGATAAAGATAGTAGGGATATCTGATGCTAATACTGTATACCGAATTTGTAAAGAGCTTGGACTACACGGTTTTGATATTAAAGACCTTCTGGGAAACAGACAAGTTGTAAAGGCTGTTGGGTATGAAACTATCTCATTTGTTCTGATGTCTCTCTTTTATCAGGTAAAAGATACTACAGATATTGACGATATGCAGATCGGGTTTATTCTTGGAAAGAACTTTGTAGTCAGTTTTCAGGAGGCAGCAATCCCTGTTTTTGATGATGTAAAAAGAAATATAGAAGAGAATAATGTTGTGGTGCGTCAGAAAGGAGCTGACTTTCTTCTATACATTTTGATGAGCGCCGTGAATCAGGCGAATGTGAATACCGTAATGGATATTGAAGACAGGCTGGCTGATGTAGAAGATCATTTGATAGAAGGCAAAGGGTCTATCGATATCCTGCGTTTGATGCACGAATGCCGTGTCGATTATATGCATATAAAGCGTACTATCACTTCTCTGCGTGAGGAATTTGTCAATCTCTTGCATAACACCAATAAGTTGATAGAAGAGGAAAATATTGTTTATTATAATGATTTTGATGATCGTATGCGTTCTATTTTGGGCAACTTGGCTTCTTTCCATGAGTCGCTGACTTCCCTTCTGGACTTGTATTATAATAACAATAACCTTAAAATGAATGATATTATAAAGCGATTGACGATAGTGTCTACCATATTTATTCCAATGACATTTATGGTAGGTGTTTGGGGTATGAATTTCAAGCTGATGCCCGAAATGGATTGGAAATATGGTTATCTCGGAGCTTGGATAACTCTTATATTGATTGCGGTTCTTTCTTACCTTTGGATAAGAAGACAGAAATGGTTTTAAGAAAAATAAAGAAAATTAAGTATGAAAAAGAGTATTGTTAAGTTGTTCTTTATCTCGTTTCTAATGTGCTTTTCGGTACAGTCATTGCTCTCTGCACAGCTACAAGTCGTAAAACCAACAGAGGATATAAAATCATTGTTTGATAAAGGACTTTATCAAGAGGTTGTAGAACAATATGCCGCTCAGCCACGCAGCCTTTCGGCCGATAATCTTGCTTATGTAGCAGAGGCTTATTTTTACTTGGACGATCTGATCAATGCGTCGCGATATATAGACTTATCTGTACAGAAAAGTGCGAAATGTGCCCGAGCTTATTATGTGAAAGGATTAGTTCAGAATGCAAATGGCAGTGCAGATGATGCAAAAGGTAGTTTTGAAAAGGCTATTGCTATTTCTCCTAATTTTGCAGACGCATACGTGGGATTGGGTGATGTGTTTTTAGCAAAAGAAGATACCGATAAAGCCTTGGAGAACTATAAGAAGGCTACATCATTTAATCCTCCTTCAGAGAAAGCGTTTTACATGATAGGGGTAATATATGCAAGCCGAGACGATCTGTCTGATGCATTGAATGTATTTTATACTGCCAAAGACAAAATAGAGAAGGATAAGGAATTGTTGGTTACAGTTCTTTATAATATAGCACGAATAGAATATGATTTTGGTAGATATACAAAAGCTGCAGAAGCCTATGAGGAATTAGTCGGCTATCTTCCTGACGATTATTATTCGTATGAAAAACTGGTTCATTGTTATGTTAAGCTTGGGGAGTATAACAAGGCGGCTACATCTAAGACTAAGCTATATAATGCATATAAAGAAGGCCAGTTGGCTTCGACTTCCATCTCTGATAATTTTTGTATAGATCAGTTTAAAGTTGGTTCTTTTGATGTATATGCATATGAGCGTTATGAAGAGAGCTCATCTCAGCCTTTCGTTAAAAATATATTCTATGTGATGAATGACTCGGGAGAAGTGGACTCTTCTATTTTCGTTGAATACACACCATCTATTGATAATCAGTCTGGAGGGGAATATAAAATTTCTAAAATAAAAGGAGTAACACGTTATACTTATGGACGTACTTTTTCTAAGGATGCAGATTATGCCTCTCTACGTTCATATATAGAGGATATCATTTCGGGAAAGGAAGTTCCTGTAAGTTCTAACTAATTGTTTTTTCCAGAGCTTGCCAAAGGGTATCTTTAGGTAGAGGGGCAGTGACCTCGATCAGTTCCTTTGAAACCGGGTGTAGGAAAGATACTTTACGTGCATGAAGGCTGATACCTCCATCGGGGTTAGACCTGTCGAAGCCGTATTTCAGATCGCCTTTTATAGGGCATCCCATTTTAGACAGTTGTACACGTATCTGGTGGTGGCGGCCTGTTTCAAGGCCAACTTCAAGTAAATTATATCTGTCGGATCGTGCTATCAACTTATAGTGCAGTATGGCTAGCTTCGAATTTGGCTTTTCCACATCGTAAGCATACGATTTGTTTTGCTTTTCATTTCTAACCAGATAGTTTCTAAGTGTTCCTTCCGGTTCTTTCGGCATGTTTTTTACTATTGCCCAGTAAGTTTTGTCTATCTGTTTGTTTTTGAACATCTCATTCAAACGGCTAAGGGCTTTGCTCGTCTTCGCAAAGATAACAATGCCGCTTACCGGCCTGTCGAGACGGTGTGTTACCCCGCAAAATACATTTCCGGGTTTGTTGTATTTCTCTTTTAGATATTCTTTTACAATTTCTGAAAGTGGCTTATCTCCGGTTTTGTCTCCTTGTACAATCTCAGATACTGTTTTATTGATGATGATGATATGGTTGTCTTCGTATAATACAGTCATTTTTCTCGATGCCTTTGTTATATTTCGATCTAAATAAAGAAAGCTCAAAGGTAAGAACTTTTCATCGTTTTTGTATCTATTGTCATCTTTATCCCGTGCTGCTCTATTATGGTTCACTTAATTGGATTATTACCTGGTTGTTTTACGATTGGTTTATAAAGACTATTATTCTATAAAATTTCTATAATTATATATTTGATCTTGTCTGATTTGATATAAAAATATATCTTTGTTGAATGATTGTTCAATTATGATGTCAGAAGAATTAATATTAGAAAGAACATTTGAGCTATTGCTCTTGAAAGGCTTTGATGCTGTGTCAATATCTGATATACAGCAAGCTACGGGTCTATCCAGAGGTCTTCTGTATCATTATTACAAGAATAAAGAGGATCTGTTCATACAGGTTACTGAAAAGTATTTTATAAGAATATTTGATTTTGAAGTTCGACGCACGGCAAATTACACAGTTCTCGAGTTTGTTGATTTTATGTGTAAGCGTTTTAAGAAGATCGCTAGAATAGTCTCTGATATTGTTGGAGGTGCATCTAAGAATACAAAAGTGTCGATGCTAAACTATCATTTTCTCTTCTATCAAGTGATGCAACGTGATGCCATATTTAGAAATAAATATCAGGCTACAATCGAAAAAGAGAAAATCGGGTGGGAGAGTGCCCTCAGAAATAGTGTATCGAAGAAAGAGATAAAGGAGGATACAGATATTGAAGTTTCGGCGATGCAATTGTTCACTCTGACTGATGGTATTTGGTTTCAAAGTATTTTCAGTACAGATGGCAATTCGATCGTTCAGAATCTGGAAAAGGCTTTATTGCATTATATTTTTTTATTGAAGTAGTATTATTTTTTTTAAATATATTGAACGTTTGTTCAGTAAATGTATAGTATTATGGGATGGATTTATTTATTATTAGCGAGTTTGTTTGAGGTTGGGTTTACATTTTGCATATCAAAAGCAAAAGAGGCAATTGCTCCTCATTCATACTACTGGTATATTGGTTTTGGTATTTGTCTTACTTTGGGTATGTATTTGTTGATAAAAGCCGTTCAGACAATACCAATGGGCACTGCTTACGCTATATTTACAGGTATTGGTGCAGTTGGTACTGTATTGTTAGGAATCTTGGTGTTTAAAGAGCCTTCTAGCTTTTGGCGGTTATTCTTTATTTTTACGCTTGTCTGTTCAATTATTGGATTGAAAGTAGTATCGAATTAAGACTGCTATTTTTGTTTTGAAGTAAAGTGAATCAGCTTTCGTGCCTGAATACGATTTGATATGAAAAATATCACCTATTTTTTTAATATTTTTCAGCCGACTTTATTTAGTCTATAGATTCTGATAATGAGGGTAGAAAGCTCAATAATTAGGCTGGTTGCAGCTTGCAGGGCTCTAAGGATTGTAAAAATATTATCAAATTAGTTTGTATATTTTTTGGAGAATATAAATTATGTACTATCTTTGCACACGCAAAACGGTTAAGGTGCCATAGCTCAGTTGGTAGAGCAAAGGACTGAAAATCCTTGTGTCCCCGGTTCGATTCCTGGTGGCACCACGAAAAGAAAAGCTGTAATTCATTGAATTACGGCTTTTTCGTTTAATATAACTTCCCTATCTTTTATATACGAAGATACACTGTTTTACATAGGTTGTGTAAACCGATGTGTAAACCATGAGTGCAACAATTGATGTGATTTGTTACAAATCTAAAGTGTTGAAAAACAATGAGAATCCTTTAATGCTAAGAGTAACGAAAGATCGAAAAAGGCGATATTTAAGCCTCGGAATTTCAATCAATCCAGAGTATTGGGATTTTACCAAAAACAAACCGAAACGGAACTGTCCCAATAAAGAGCAAATATTAACCCTCATTTCAGAGAGAACAAAAGAATACAGAGAGCAAATAATTGAATATAAAATTACAAATAAGGAGTTTACGGCTAAATCTCTAATTGAAAAGGTGCATAATCCAACAATTAAGAAAACAGTAAAAGAGGTGTTTGAAGACCAGATAGAGCGTTTGTTTAAGGAAAAACGACGTGGTTATGCTTTGTCTCATTTACAAGTTCTAAATTCGTTATTAGAGTATAATACGCACCTTGATATTTACTTTTCGGATATAGATGCTTCTTGGCTCAATAAATATGAAACTTGGCTAAAGAGTAATAATATATCAACAAATACAATAGGTATCCGATTTAGGACGTTACGAGCCGTTTACAATGTGGCTATTAAAGAGAATATAGCTAAAACGGAACATTATCCATTTAAGGAATATAATGTTTCTAAACTAAAGCAGGAAACTGTAAAGCGTTCTATTTCAAAAGGGAATATTATTTCTGTTATAAATTACCCTTATGATGGTAATAACATATATGAAATGCTTGCTATTGAATTATTTACATTCTCTTATTTAATGGCAGGGATAAACTTTGTTGATATGGCTTATTTAACCAGAGATAATATAATTGAGGATAGATTAATATACTTTCGAAGAAAGACAAATAAGTTGATAAAAACGCCATTACAGGCTAAAGCAATGGAGATTATCAATAAATATTCTAATTCCGAAAATCCTTATCTATTCTCCATTTTAAACAGTTTCCATAAAACAGAGCAACAAAAAGCAAATCGAGTTCATAAAGTAATTACTAAAGTAAATAAACGGTTAAAAGACATTGGTAAAGAATTGAACATACCAATTGACTTAACAACATATGTTGCTCGCCATAGTTTTGCAACTGTTTTAAAACGTTCTGGGGTAAATATTTCTATTATTAGTGAATCATTAGGGCATAGTTCAGAAAAGGTTACTCAAATTTATTTAGATAGCTTTGAAAATAGTCAGATTGATAAAGCAATGAAAAATTTGTTGTGAAATTGAAGGAAATAGCTTCATTGGTTGGGGCTATTTCTTTACAACTGTTTCAAGATATTTTTCAGCAATAAAAAGAGCAAATGTCCTCAATTCATCTTCTTCAAAATAAACTTCCATATTCATTTCTCTATTTTTATAATTCCTGATAATAATACCGATCCAAAGAGAATCTTCTTTGACTGGAGTAATACCAAAATGGGCTATTCCGTTACGAATTCGTCTAAGAAAAGATTCTAACGTTATATTGTTAATAGTTAATACGTTTTTATTATCATCTAACCATCTGAATTTATATTGGTTAATTTCTTTTTTATCTTTATCTAGAAAAGAATAGGACTTGTTTTTAAAGATTTCTTTTATACTACTAAATTTACTAATTTTCTCATTTAGAAAAGGATATTTAAACCTTCTTTTCTTCGCTATATTATACTCATTGGGTACGACCAAAAGACCTAATAGACTATTAAGAAGCATTGTAAAATCATATTTACCCTCATATTTTTTTAGATTTTCTAATGTTCTTTCTATAAAAGATATATCAAAATATTGAATAGATGGAGAAGCCATATTACTTTATTTTGTTGCTAAATTGTCTATATTCGACAATAATTTAGGACTAAAAGACTGATGTTGCCAACGAGGGAAATATTTTGTTCCGCTATAATATCTTTCATACAACGTATTTAATTCACTCGCAGCATTAATACTAATTATAGATTTCATTCTCTCAAAATAGTCTTTTAGTTGTGCTCTTTGGAATATCACTAAAGGTCTACGATAATATTCTGTATATAGCAAGGTATTGGGAATCCATCTAATAAAATCATTATCATATTTTATATCAGAGCGAATAAATAATACGAAATCAGACTGTATTAAATACTTAAATTCAATAGCAGAGTGTTTATTTCGTTCAAATAATAAAAATGAATGGAGAGACAACTTATTTAATCTTAAACGCTTATTTCTATACTCTAAACTTTCTAGGTGTTTGTTAAATTGAGTATAATTCACCATCTGGTCTACTCTATAATAAGAATAGCCTTCATTTATAAATTCAGTATTTAAAAACTTATTTACAAAATCAAATTTTTCATATTTTAAACATACAGCAATAAAATATAAAAACAACTCATTAATAATAAATTTAAAGTTATCTGAATCTGTATCATTATACGATATAAAATGTTCAGAGCGATACATATATGGAATCAGGGATTCGAAAAAAGGATGAAATTTATCTAGTGAATTATCGTTTAATGAGTACTGGCAAACAGTATTAGCTACTTCAATAAACTCCTCTCTATATGGTACAAATGATTCTATATTTTTAATTAACTCATCATCATAAATATTATCTTCCTTTATTGCTATTCTGAAATTTTCAAGATGCTTGGAAAATAAAGACAAATATTCAGTTAGAGTTCCTTCTGCAAAAGGTTTAGAATCTTTGAATCCATTTATTACTCTTTTATATGCAAATGATGTTCCTAAAGTAATATTAGATTCATTTAAAAAATCTGGTTTAGAACCGAGAGAGGGCTTTACATATAAAGGTTTATCATAAATCCATCTTAACAATTGATCGAAACTATTTAAATACTCTTCATCTTTAATGAAGTTTATATATTTTCTTGTTTTATAATATGTTGGTAAGTAAGGGAGATTTTTTTCATCACATTCGGTAACTGCTACTACAAATTTTTCTTGACTTGCATTATTATATATTTCAGGGGAAATTATTTGAGCTTCTGTTCCAACACCGCCATTACGCTTATCTGCCTTTTCTGCATATTTTTTATCACAAATAATTAATACTTTATTGATATCGGGATTTGTAACCATACTTTCCATAAATTCAACTGAATCTTGTCCTTCTTTTAAATCCCATTTATCTAAAATAACATCAACACCCTTCTCTCTAAGCTCTGTTGCCAATGTTAATACCCAATCTTCATGTGTTTTGTCTGTCCAACTATAGGATACAAATAGTTTCATCGTATATTAGTTAATTTGTTAAAAGAAAAGAAAAAAAGCTGGTCAGGATAATGCACTTGGTTTGGTTTTGTAAGTATCTTCCTATGTCCATAATATTAACTATTAATAGCTGGTATTAAAGCCATAGCCCCCTTAACGAATCGTGATAGTTCTGTTTTTTGTTCTTCGGTTATGCTGTCAATACTTCCAAATTCAGCTTCGGCTAAATCCGCTTCCGAATATACTGGCTCTTTTTTCAACACATCTAGTCTATCTTTAAAAGTTATTTCAACGCCCTTTTTTAGAACACCACCTAGTTTATTATATAGTATAACATTTTGTGCTACACCAAAAACTTGGTCATCTTTAAATCCTAAATTACGACATTCCCTTAAAAAAGAAAACCTAGATAGAAGATTAAAAATTGCACTTCGCATTTCTTTTTGATATTGAGTTTCCGCAATATCTTTAGTCTGCTTGACGCAAAGTTTAATTACAGATTTCCGTACAGTCTCCTCACTAACACCTTCTATTACCCCTTGATTATCAAGTTTAGACTCGAATTTCTCATTGACTTTGTAGAAAGGCGATTTAAGTGTACGAGGTTTTTGATTAGAAGCTTTTGCTCCTGTTTTCACGATGCCATTTTCTGGCGAAAAATTTAAATTACTCATCTTTTTTTTAATTAAATAGTTTATGATAAAAATTAAAATAGGATAGAAACTACCCTAATACCTTTCATGTCAAACCAAGAAAAAAACTATTTAATAAGATGGAGAACATAAATACTGTTAAGAAATTTTAGATACTGAAATACATCAAAGAACTAACCAGCCACAGATATGTTGATTTGACATACTGTCTAAATTGGTTTTGCCAAATTAGTAAATTAATTTCAATTAAATATTTTTCACTACTGTTATTTTTATAACAATTTTCACAAAAATATAAGCTTTAAATAGATTCAGATCATATGAACTTACTCTAATATTAGCCATAAATGCAAAATCTTTACCTAAAGACAGGGGTACATAGATGAAAATGACCTAAAACTAGGCAAAAATACAAGGTTCGTTATTTTGCCATTTTTCTTTCTTTGTGAAAATAAGTATCTTTGTATAAGAAATTTAGGATAAAAACAGTTTTGTTAAACTTCAGTTTTTAGCCTGATTTCATCTCTCCAGATTACACTTTCCAGAAAATATCTCTTTATGAACATATATTGAATCGAGATTACATTTTATATTAACTTGATTTATACTTTTGCTCAATAAATAGATACATTACTTCTGATATTCCAGATTACACCAAGACTAATAAAACGGATTTTTTGATTCTGGAATAGTAAAACCTCTACAAAGAAACAAATTCTAAAAAATCCGTCTGCAAAAAATCAGATTCCCAAGACGGATTTTTATATTCGCAACACAAGAAAACTACTATAAAGAAAGAATATACAATTTTTCCGTCCTGTACTTTTCCAGATTAAACTATATAAAACGTTTAAATTTTACTATTCATGGATGAAAGAACTATCCAAGCAAAAAAAAACTGTGCTTATCTCAATGAATTCATGACTGAATTACCTGTTAATTGCCTATTTGACAAAGGAAAAACTGGTTGCGGTGGAACTACTATTGCAATCGAGAACGACAAAGACACCATTATTGCAATGCCTTATGTAAATGTCATTAAAAACAAAGTGGCTCAATATCCGACTGAAAAATGCAGTAATGTATTGTTCGGAATACATGACGGTGTTACAGAGGAACAAATTATAGATTACATTAAAAATAACCAGATAAAGAAATTTGCTGTTACCTATGACAGTTTAGACAGATTAATTAATCTTTTAAATGAGAAAACGACTATCAATGTTTACCAAGACTTCTTTTTATTAGTTGACGAATGGCATATACTGTTTAACTCCTATGCTTTCAGAAATAAAGCGGTAAAAAGAGTGCTACACCATGCTAAGGAATTTAAAGAAGTAACCTATATGACAGCCACGCCGATAGAAGATGAGTTTATATTAACGGAATTAAAAGATTTGCCAGTTAAGGAAGTAATATGGGATAATGTTACAACAGTCGATATAAAACCAATAGCGACTAATCAACCTATCACGGCAGTTTCTAAGCTGATTAAAGGTTGTATTGAAGGAAAGGTCTTTGGCAATCTTCATTTCTTTGTGAACAGTGTTGAATTTATTGCAGATGCTATCAAGAAAACAGGGTTAAAACCAGAACAAGTCAGAGTCGTATGTTCCAAAAATGAAAAACTAGGTAAAGGAAAAAAATCGAATCAAAAGAAATTAGGTGATGATTATATAATTGAAGATACTACAACGCAGTCAAAGAAAATTAATTTTTACACATCTACATCATTTGAAGGATGTGATATATATGACGAAGACGGAAAAACCTATATTGTCAGCGATAAAACTAAATCTCATACATTACTTGATATATCTACTCTGATTATTCAGATATGCGGACGGATAAGAAATTCTCGCTATAAGACTGGAATAGGACATATATTTGGAGAAACCAGATATAACAAATCTATTTCCTACGAAGAATTTAAAGAAAGTACACAACGACAACTTGCAGAAACAAAGGATTGGTTAAATGAGATAAACCGAATGAATGATGATAACAGGAAGAAAACAATTAATCTGATAGAACGCAATAACAAGTCTGGATTGAATGAAATGTATATTCATAAAGAGAATGACAGATTGGAAATTGATGAAAACTTGATAAATCTTGATATTGTAAACTTCAAAATTACCAATCATTTATACCAAAACAGGATAACTCTAACAGATGAATATTCGAAATATGGGTTTAAGCCTATGCAGGCAGTTGAAAAGATTTATACAGATGAATTAGCCCAGAATCCAAAAGCTAAAATATTGTTTAAAGATTTGTTTGAGGAATATGTTTCAATAGTTGGTGAAAGCCCTGATTATTTCTATTTCGGGAATATTGACGATAGGAAAAGCCTGATTGAAGAATTGAAACCATTAGTAAAAGAAGCTCATCAGAAATTAGGAGTTCAGAAAGTAAGAGAACTAAACCACAATGTAACCAATATTAAAAGAACGATCTGCAATATGAGAACAGACATTTCTCTGGATGCAAAGATTGTCGATTGTCTAAAAGAAAAGGGAGTAACCGAAGGAACAACAGGAACGGTTAAGAAATGGAAAGAAGAGCTTCAAGATATTTATACAGCTTTAGGAATAAAAGATTCATACGGCAAGATAAAGAAAGCAAAGGCTACCGATTTAGAGAATTGGTTTGAGGTGAAAAAAACTACGCCAAAGATAAAAGGTAAAACAACGGATTGTTATACAATAATTAGGAGTAAATTAATTTATAAGTAAAAGAATGGGATTAATAGAGCGAGACGGAAATATGTATGAATTTATTACCCATACATGGAATCCAATAAAAGGAATGTGCAAGCATAATTGCAGTTATTGTTATATGAAGAAATGGAATAAAGAAGATCGAATTTTATATATAGATGAAACAGAGTTTAAAACAAATATGGGATATGACAATTATATTTTCGTTGGAAGCGGAACAGATTTATTTGCAAGTAATATTCCTGAGGAATGGGTAAACAGGTCTTTAAATCATTGTTATAATGCAAATAATACTTTATTTGGAGCAACGAATAAATTTCTTTTCCAATCAAAGAACCCCGAAGGCATAGTAAAACATATAAAGCATCCTGTATTTAAAAATTCAGTTGTCTGCACTACTATTGAAACGGATTTGTTTTATAAAGACATAATGGGTTATGCACCCAAAATAGAAGACAGAGTTCTAGCTATGGAAGAAATTAATAAATTCGGAATTGAGACTTATGTGACCGTTGAACCAATTATGCAGTTTAATCATGACAAATTAGTGGAATATATAAGAAGATGTAAACCTAATCAAGTTAATATCGGGGCAAATTCCAATACAGATATTGTACTTCCTGAGCCCTCAAAGGACGAAGTAATTCGATTGATAAATGATTTGAATACATTTACTCAAGTTGTAAGAAAGAGTAATTTAGATAGGTTGTTATAAATGAAAAGCCACTGACATAAAGATGTTGGTGGCTTAACTTGAACGCTTTAATCTGGCAGTTGAGGACTCGCTATGGCTGTCTTATTACTACTTTTTGCTAATAGCTTTCCCCATATAGCCGTATGTATTTCTGGGTTATTTAGTGTCTCCAATAAAGGTGTTATTGCTTTTTCCGCAAAGACAACTTTAGTTGTTGTATCTAATTGCTCTATCCATATATATTGAGAAAAGTCATTATTAACAACATTTTGCTCAGGATTTTCTATTTGAAAAGAGGCTGTACTAACCCACCCTAAGTGATGAATGACTTCTTTAAGTTGAACATTTGAAAATTTATAATTACATGTGTTCAGAAGTTCTTTTCTAAGAGAGGATATATACTTAAACTCTCTAGGAACGGTAGTTTTAATTTCTCCTATAATTTTATATAAAGGCTTACCTTCATTGTCTGTTATTTTTCCAATTTCTCCTGCTGAAATTGCTTTTAAAATGACATTAAAAACTCCTTTTTCTGATCGATCTATTTCTATTTCACTACTTGATAGGATATCATCTTTTCCATTATACCCATAAATCCTATTAGAAATAGGATTGATAATTAATATTTCTTTTGGGTTTATATCAATCATCTCAGGAAACAATTTTGCCCAAATTTCCATAAAAATTTTATTTCTTTCGTTAGATTTGACAGTTAGAAATTTATTAAAATGATCGCTTGATTGATTTGCTGTTTCATTTTTGCCTGCCACTCTATATAGTATTTCGCCTTGTTTTAATTTATAGTCTAAATTATCAGACTTTGGAATTACAACATTATCATGTTTCGCCATCAATAAATAATAGAATTCACGCGCTCCCATTTTGAAACTTTGTAAATCGATAAAGAGCGAAACTCCTATAATCTTCTCAAATTGTTGAGATAGATCATTTAAGTCAATTTTTTTCAACAACTCAATGTTATCAGAGTCAAGCCCCTCATCTGAAATATCTCCTGATGATTCCTCCTTAAATCCAATCAAAATGATACCTCCATCCCCATTTACAAAAGAAATAATGTCTTTAGCGAAATTTATCAAGAAGTTTATTACAGGAGACTTTTTTGTGTCAATATTTAATTTTAGTTTATAATCTATTCGAGAATTTTCTTTAAGAAATCCATTTCCATTTCTTATGTTTTCTATTATAGTTAATGCTTCTTTTCTCAATTTTTCGAGTCCCATAATTATTGTTTTATAATTTTGCAAATATATAAATAATTGACTAATAAAATAATACAATTACTTAATGCTTTTTCTCCTAATTTATTATTAATAAATAGCGATATACTATGGCTCGAAAAGGGAAAATATTATTAATGCACGCAAATTCTCTTATTTCAGAAGCAACTTTATACATAAGAGCCAGCACAGTTCCAATTATGACCCCCGCAAAGTTCGATAAGAAAAAGAATGCTTTAAAAACACACAAAGGCACTGTAAAAAACAATCGGAGTCCCAAGAAAAAATCTATTCTCGTGAAAACCGATTTATTAAAGTTCAATATATAACTTCTTTATTTTACTTCAAATCAGATTGTTTTACCGATAAAGCAGAATAAAAATAAAATACCTCTTTTTCAAAAATTCTCAATCCAACTATTTGTAACTGAAACGCTTTTATTTAACTTTGTCCCAACTCCTATTTATCAAAGTGTTGATATTGGAGAGACATATTAGTGAAAGCATAAAAGCATTATTCTTGATTTGAAAATCTCGACAATTTTTAGCCATCAGGGAATAATAGCAACTCGCTTTCATGTCATTTGGAATGTATAAACCTATTTGGTATTATATAAGATAATGGCATGAGGCGGTTGTCTATTTATCTTGAATGGCAGGGAGTCGAGACCCTTCAAATCAGGTATTTGGCAATCGTTCTCATGCTTTTTTATTTAATCGTCTTTTGAGGAGAACGGAAAGACATAATTTATATAATACTATTATGAAAAAATTATTCATCGGTTTATTTATGCTGATTAGTGTTGGCGCATCAGCTCAATGGGCAACTTATACGCCACAAACAACACCTAGTGTGACTTTACCTAGTCGAAATCAACAACGTTCTCCACAGACAACACAAGTGACAGGATATCAATATGATTCGTATGCAAAGAAATGGTATAGGATTGGTTTAAAAATCACTGTGAAAGAAGGTCTTGGAAGAGCTGATATTATATCAGTTGTTGGAATAAGAGAAGATAAATATTGGAAGGATATTCAACCCTTAATAGCGGGTTCAATTAATGATAAGGAAAGTGAGTTCTCGTATTACGTAAATCTTACAGGCGGTACAGTTTATTTTAATTATTAACTATTATGAAGAAAATATTGTTTACCTGTCTTTGTTTACTTTTTATTTCTAATCTTGAAGCGAAAGAATATGTTTATAAGACTAAATTATACGGAGATTTTATTTTAAATGATATAACAAATAGAATAGTATTTAGAGAGGTATCATACATTTATACAAAATCCGAAGAAATCGAAAATGGTTTTAATATACATTGTACTCTGAATGGAAAAAAAAGGATGTTTGAGCTATATAGTACAGAAACAAGTTTATATTTAGTCGAATATGAGATAAATATAGAAAATAAAAAAACAAAAGGAGCAACATTGTATTATGAGGGTATAGGTGAGATTAGTGCAAACGAAATCACATCAAATGTTGCAAGAAATAAAGATTTATATTTTCTAAATACAGGTGCTGATGATAAAGACCAAAATGAGATAATGAAAAGAGTCTCAGATATTATTCGTCTTATAAACAAAGGAGGTTTAAAAGTTAATGCAAATGGGGCTTATTCTTTTAATGACCCTGAATTTGCTCACCTGAAGTCTACAGGCGAGTTTAATAAGAGTACTTTTGGAAAATATAAGAAGGATGGTAATTATTACAATAATCTGGCTTTTAATATTATCGGTCAAGCAATTAAAGATGCTAGTCAGAATGACTCACTTTTTACAGAAGAAGAAAGGTTTATGCTAGAGCAAATGAAAGCAGGCTTACCTGTATGGAAGCAGGTGTTAAAGACAGAAATTGTATCTTATGAAATACAATGAAACGAATTAACGGTAAGTATGAAATATTGTTTACCGTTTTAGTTTAGAAATAATTAAAATTAGTACTAATCAAGTAATTTGTGTAAACCAGTGTGTAAACCGAGTATAATGAAAGATAGAATAATATTCGAAATAAGAGATTGAATAACACGCAAAACGGTGGTGCATAGCTCAGTTGGAGCATTGAAAGCGAAGGCTTGCCGAGCTTTTAATGCAGGATAGAGCAAAGGACTGAAAATCCTTGTGTCCCCGGTTCGATTCCTGGTGGCACCACTTTTAAAAGCAATAAAATAAAGCTAAGTAACAGTGAATAGTTATTTAGCTTTTTTTGTTTATCTTCAAGTGTGCACGTATGCATGTACGTAAGTTAAAAAAAAGCCTTCGAATTATTACTTTTCCGATACTATTTTATAGATTTGATGATTGTTAAATTAAAGTTTAAAATTATGGAGGTATATATACCAGAGGGAGAAACCTATATAAAATTCGATGTCTCAAATATAAAAAATGCTTCCATCAATGGTATAACTGAGTATTTAGGTTACGACCATTGTCAAGTATATAGCCCTATTAGTAGTTCATTGTATAACATACCTGTTATTGTGTTTGAGGTGTTCTCTAAAAAGGTATTATTTGCCTTTATGGATGCTCACTATTCGAATCAGGATGTTACACAAATAATAAATAAATATATCAAATCTGTGAGCCTGTTAGATATCTATGAGGATTATTTTATGTTTGAAGATGATTTGATAGAAGGTATAAATAGAGGTGTTTTTTCAGTTGATTTTATGTCGTCTGTACTTGGTATTATCATAGATCCTAATGGGAGCATAATATGTGAAGACTTAAGGTGTGAATTTACGTTTAAAGATGGGTTACTAAAGCGTTACGCCAAAAGAGAAAATTAAAACCGCCTCACTCATCACAAGCAAGACGCTTTATTTGGTCAAAAAAAATGTAAAACTAAATATCTATTTTTGGTTGGAACGGTGTCTATTAATGACTACCTCCCTCTATTAAAATACACCTTAACCTCTTTTTTATTTAATCTTTTCATTAACCAATTCTTTATCTTTTCCTGTTCACTTTTCGAAAGGGTGTTCTTCGATGTAATCATAAATATACCTGTTTTCTCACGAGGCAAAGTATCGCTTTCTTGATAGATATATGCATCAGAGTATGAACAACTCTGTATCTGAGGATATAGAGGAGCCAATTCAGACAATAATTGCTTCCCTATAAAATATTGATTTTGTACACTATCTATTTTCTGTTTATAGCCAGTGACTTCCAAATTAAGAAGAGCTATTTGTTGTCTTAACCTTTCTTCTTCCGATTGTGCTTTCAAGCGATCTTTAGCCATGTCATTGTCTATAGCCAGTCCTTGCTCAATTGTTATTTTAGCATCAATTAAAGAGAATAAATTTGCCTGATCAATAATAGCTTTTTTATCGTCTTCCGTCAATGATGATCCGCCATATACTAAATTAATTTCTTTTTTATTGGCACTAATCTCATTGTTGAGCAGGTAATTTCCTTTATATATTCCAACGTAACGTGTATATTTTTCTGCATTCGACCTGAATTTCTCATTCTGAGACATGCGATAGCCTAAATAAATACTAGGTAATATGATTATGATTAGAATAATAGATAATGCTTGATTGATACGCTTTTTTTTAGTCTCACTTATATTGATATCTCTGATTGGAAATTTCAGCATTTGAGAAATCAAAACCGAAGCATAAGCAATACAGACAGTATTGATAGTAAATAAATAAAACGCTCCGTAGAAGAACGAGAACTGAAAAGTTGCCAAACCATATCCTGCTGTGCACAGAGGAGGCATTAAGGCTGTTGCAATGGCTACGCCAGGGATGACATTTCCTTTTTGTTTACTGCTGATTGCGATTATACCAGCAAATCCACCAAATAGAGCAATCAACACATCGTAGATAGTTGGGCTGGTACGAGCTAATAATTCGGAGTGGGCTGTATGAACAGGTGTAATCGTAAAATATATAGTTGAGGCTATGATACTTGCTAATACTGCAAATCCAAAGTTTTTTAAAGATTGGCGAAGCAGACCAAAGTCGTGAATCGCAATGCTATAGCCCATTCCGTTAATCGGCCCCATTAATGGAGAGATAAGCATGGCTCCTATTATCACTGCCGTTGAATTGGTATTAAGCCCCACTGATGCTATAATAATAGCACAAACTAATACCCAGATGTTAGTTCCCTTGAAAGAAATTCCTTGTGTTATGGAATTGTGGATTTCTTCAAAATCCTCTGTTTGCTTTTGTAAGCTGACATAGGTAAGTATCTTTCTAATTGAATTGTACATAATGCATATTATTAGATTTTACTTCTTATTCCCCAATTTTATTTTTACCGAAAAGGTACTTCTTTTTTAATTAATTATATATTATTCACTCGTATTTTTATTCTGTTATCTAATCATTCTTTATTATAAAGGTTTAAAATTAGTCCCGATGACATCTTTCTTTTGAGAGAAGTTGTCATCGGGACAATAGAATTTTGAGATCGGGGGTGTTATAATTCTATCTCTTTTTTATCTCCTAAGATGTGCTTACCATAACGATATTGGTACAATTCCACTTGTATTTTTGTCTTGTCTGATTTTACCGGAGCAATCACTATAAAGTTCATCTTTTTTGCATCCTGGTCGATCACTTCGTTTTTGTCTCGGGTCTTTTGGTCTTCCCATGTTCCCGAATTTGCATATATACAAGGTTGCTTGTCGAGATTAGTATAAGACTTTATCATCGGGATATGAGTGTGTCCAAAGATGACAATACGAACGTTCGATAGAGCATTGCTAAAATACTGTACATCTGCTTGCTTGTCGATAAATTCTGTTCTCAGACTACCTACTATTGCTTCGTCGATATTTGTCATAACAATAGCATTGTTGTATTTTAATCGACGATTCCAATTGGCCTGTGTAAACAAATTATTGTATAACTTCATTTGGATACTTCCATCAGTTGAACTGTTATATGGCAGAATGTCGTTTATCGAATAGGTCTTTGTGTAGTTCCCTACATTTGTTGTAATAATGGGGTCGCTGAAATTGTCCTTCACATAAATAAGCCCTTCCATCACTTCCTTCCACAGGTTATAATAAATAAATTTACTTTCTTGTTCAGCATTACCTGCGTTATTTTGTATTACATCAGGAACTTTGGTTGCTGCTTCCGGAGTAGTGGGATCGGTAAACGAGTTGGCTGCAATACGAGCAAAGAAATAACCCGGAGGCAAAGTCGCACCCGGAGCTTCGCTCTCATTCGCATTTGGTGTTATCGCATTAAAGAAATCGTACCGATGGCTATGTTCTATCGCTATCTGAGGGTAGCCTTCTGGGTGATAAGTTCCGATTCCATATTTAGCTCCTGCATCGCGAGCTTGATTCACTCCCGGCATTGCAATATCGATATTCTCTGCCGTGAATCCCATGTCATGATTACCCGGAATATAGGTGAGTTTTATCTTACCATCTTTAATTATTCCGTTTAAAATATCAAAAACAGTCTTATTGGCTGCTACACATTTTCTGATAAAGTCTGCCTGCGAACCACCACCATAAGGATTTACACGCGTAGGGATATACCACTCGTCCAATATATCGCCATTAAGAACAAGCTCTTTGATGGTGGTTGACGACCTTACTTCAGTTAAGAATTCTTCCAGACGTTTGAGATGTTTCACATTCTCCGAGTACGACAAATCGTTTCCTAGATGCAAGTCGCTAATGACTACAATCTTGTTTCGTCCGTTGATGTTCCCCTCGCTGATACTGTCAAATGGATTTGAGGTAATCTCTTCGTCAGTATTATTGCATGAAACCAAACTAAAGGGAAAGGTTACTGCAATCAGTAAAAGTAAATAATAAATTTTTTTCATCGTATAATAAATATTAGTGATAACTATTTTTTCTCAATCGTATTAGCGGATATATAATTTCTCGCAAGTTATTACAGACAGATATAAAAGTTTTTAAGAGGTCTAATTATTTCAGGTGTTTTCTAATATTAATCTTCTCTAATTTCTGTATTGTTGATATACCCAATGCATGCAATTGATAATAAGTGGCGGCATGTAATTGGATATGCAAATCTATGCAATATCAAAACTTGCGATGTTTCATATTTACAAAACCGCTGTCTTATATTTACAAATTTTATAGTTTAATTTTGTTGATTGGCAATATGAAAATTCCTTAAAGAGCTCTGTATTTAGATAATATTAGATCTATATTCCCTATAGGAAGCTATTTTATAAAAATTACAGTTAAAGATATATCCGATAACATATTTTGTGTTTTTAACGAAATTTCCCTTTCAATATCCTATAATTATTCGCTTTGTTGGTGTAAAAAGTTAAAATTAAAACTTACTTTTGCAGAAGAAAGGTCCAGAAAGTATTTTGAAGATGAGACTATTTAAATTACCAGACCTGTAATATTTCAAATTTGCTTACATTATTAGGATTTCTTTTTTACAATTAAAGTGAAAAAGACGATCTGGCTCAAAAGTGAAAAACAAGTTAATGAATGCAACTTCATTCATATCCTTATCTTATTACATTTAATTATTACGCATAATGCAATATCTATATATAGCTACAGTCTTTGCTGGTGCGCTTGTATGTTTGCTTGCCTCGCTATTGTTAGTCCTTCGCCGTAAGACCGGAGAACGTTCACGTGTAATTCTTGCGGTCATCGTTTTTTTCTCTGTTTTTAATTATATTCCACGTTTTATTGCACTTTGCAACGGAGAAGTTCCAGATTTCGTAGTTTCTGCGAAATTGTTATTGGTGGCAAACTTTATGGTTGTGTCTTATATTATGTATCCTATAGAGGTTATTGCTCCCGGCTGTTTAAATCTTTGGCGGATTATAAAGCTCTATTCTCTTTGGTTATTTTTGCTGGGGGTGTATCTTGTTACCTCTCGTTCAGGTATGCACTATACTCCATATAATACGCTTCTGGAGATGTTGCCCGATGCTCACCGATTTGAGGTCTGGTTTCGTCTTTTACTTGCATTGTTTATATTTCTCCCGGGACTGTTTGTCTTTTTTGTTCATCGTACAAGGCGCTACAATAACACCGATTATATCTGGTTGAAGAAGTACTCGATTACACTTTTTATAAATATTCTGGCATATGTTCTCATCTTGATGTTTAATCACCCTATAATGAATATTTCGTACTATTATATTAGTGTTGGGTGTAGCCTCTATATTGTTTACATGGAGCTGTTTGACCGTCTGATAGGAAAATCAGTTATTGAAACAAATGCAGAAGAAAAGAATGCACAGCCTGAAGAAGCTACAGTAGAAGATGTACGGTCATCTTTATGTCTTGAGCAAAAAAACACGATATTGATTGATAGATTAGATGCATATATGAAGAAAAAATATGCATGGCGAGATCCTTATTTATCTCTTAATATGTTAGCTTCAGAGCTTTTTACGAATCGTACAACTTTGGCGCAAGTTATGCGCGAAAATGGGTATGAAAGTTATACTCACTATATTAATAAGCTGCGCATTGAGGATTTCTTGCAACAAATAGAATCAGGACAATATGTTAATTATCAAGAAGCTTTCTTCTTTGTCGGATTTCGTTCTCGTAGCACCGCTTTGCGTAATTTCAGACAATTGACAGGAATGATTCCTTCCGAGTATTTTCAAAAGAAAAATATTCAGATAAACGAAGGTAATGTGATCCATCATTACTGATTTTCACGTGTTAGAAATATAAGGAAGTGTTATTCATGTAGTTGAAAACACTTCCTTATATTTTTCTTATAATAAATTTTCTATTACTTTATTACAAGCTCTCAAGCATTCTCTTTATAACGGTCTGTGCTGATATCTCACGGTTCGCCGCCTCTTGAATAACAATTGACTGAGGGCTTTCTATAACATCGTCACTTACAATCATATTGCGGCGTACTGGTAGGCAATGCATAAAATAAGCATTGTTAGTAAGTGACATTTTCTGACTGGTTACTGTCCACGACATATCTTTGCTCAATATTTTTCCGTAGTTCGGGTCAGTATACGCAGCCCAGTTTTTAGCATACACAAAGTCTGCTCCGGCCAAAGCCTTATCCTGATCGTATTCAACTTTAGCACCACGTACAAATTTAGAATCCAATTCATAGCCTTCAGGGTGAGTGATAACGAAATCAACATCCGCCTCGTTCATGAAATCGGCGAAAGAGTTGGGTACTGCCTGTGGCAATGCTTTGGGGTGTGGAGCCCATGTTAAAACAACCTTTGGGCGAGCTGTCTTCTTATATTCCTCGATTGTAATTAGATCGGCAAATGCTTGTAGCGGATGACCTGTAGCAGCTTCCATACTGAAGACAGGTTTTCCCGAATATTTTATAAACTGGTTGAGAATCTTCTCTTGATAATCATCTTCTTTATTCTCGAACTGTGCAAATGCACGTACACCAATGATATCACAATAACTGCCCATAACAGGAATTGCCTCCAATATATGCTCCGATTTGTCACCATCCATAATCACACCTCGTTCTGTTTCCAGCTTCCACGCTCCTTGATTAATATCAAGTACCATCGTGTTCATACCCAGATTCATTCCGGCTTTTTGTGTGCTTAGGCGGGTGCGTAAACTTGAGTTGAAGAAAACCATTAGCAGGGTTTTGTTTTCTCCAAGCTTCTTATAAGCAAAACGATTTTTCTTTATCTCCAGAGCTTCCTTTATTGCAGCGTTTAGGTCGCCCAAGTCTTTTACATTGGTATAAGTTTTCATTATGTTGTTTGTTATTGTATTCAAATTAAAGGTACAAAGTTAAATCTTATTCTTTGGATATATCTCTTTTTACTCTTTTTCTGTCGTATACCTTTTTACTCTTATGCACATTTGTTGTACGTTTCCATCCAGGCGATTGAGATAATTCATCTTCCCGATCTGCTTTTTTTACAGCTTTTATATAATCTTCTATAGATATTTTGCCGGCTGGTTTCTTCTTTTTCTTCATGACTGAATTTAACTGTTACAGGAATATTTTCTCTGTTTATTTATATATAGATAAAAACGGATAAAATAATTGATAAAAATAAAATAACTCCGAAACGGATGATCGTATAAGGCATACTTATATCCCATAGATACATAATGTGATAATACTTAATACAATAAGAGTTGTCTAGGTGATATTCTTGATTTAAATATTGTCTATAAATGTAGTTTCTTCCCATTATCGGTACTAAATCAAAGCCTAATCCCTCTTACGATCTGGTTTGTCCATTACCGTCTATCAGCCATTTATAGGTGCATAGTTCCTCTAATGCCATAGGTCCACGTGCATGCATCTTTTGGGTGCTGATACCTATTTCTGCTCCCAGTCCGAATTGTGCTCCATCGGTAAATGCCGTAGATGCATTGGAGTAGACACAAGCAGCATCCACCATTTTCTCAAAAAGCTTGATAGCTTCAGTATCCTCACTTATAATGGCTTCGCTATGTTTCGAGCTATATTTGGATATATGGCTGATTGCTTCTTCTATATCAGTCACTGTTTTGATAGACATCTTATAGTCGAGAAACTCTGTACCGAAACTTTTATCGTCAGCCTTCTTTAATTGGTCGTACGAATAATAAGAGAACAGTGCTTCGTATGCATGTTTATCGGCATAGATAATAACGTCTTTCTTATCCAGGTCTTCACACAGATAGTGTAAGTCATCCAGTCGTTCCCTATCTATAACAAGGCAATCGAGGGAATTGCAGACACTCACTTTTCTGATTTTAGCATTGGTAATAATATTCTTCCCTTTCTTGATATCCCCATCTTTATGGAAATACGTATGACAAACACCAGCACCTGTTTCTATCACAGGAATTCGAGAATTCTCACGAACATAGTTTATCAGCTCTTGCCCGCCACGAGGAATAATAAGGTCTACATAGTTGCGAGCATTCATTAATGCTTCTGTTGCAGTCCTGTCGTTCGGTAATAGCGTACAAACATTCGGATTGATTCCATTTGAGTCCAGTACGTTTCTTATTAAATCAATTATGGCTTCATTCGAAAAACGGGCATCAGAGCCCCCTTTTAGTATACAGGCATTTCCTGATTTGAGACAAAGCGAGAATACGTCGAAACTGACATTCGGACGTGCCTCGTATATGATACCTATCACTCCGAATGGCACAGTCACCTTTGATAGCTTCAGCCCGTTGGGCAGTGTTTCCTGCATTAATGCTTTTCCTACAGGGGAGGGGAGCGATGCTACATTGCGGATATCTTTCACAATATCCATTATGCGTTGCTCATTAAGTAGCAAGCGGTCGTATTTTGGATTACTTTTATCCATTCTTTGCAAATCCTTCTGATTCTCTGCAAGAATGTAATACATCTTCGATTCGGTTTCTTTTGCAATAGCTTCCAGTATTGCGTTTATTTCTTTTTCTTCCAATAAGTTAAGACTCTTGCTAGCCTCTGCAACTAACTGGAACGTATTCTGGTGATAATCGTCCATTTTTATTTTTCAATATATAAATAGTCGTAATGAATTATTGCTTTTTTATTATTTTTCCCTATTACTTCTTTGGCTTTTTCGCTGCTATATGCAGTTTTTCCAATGCCAATCAATTTGCCTTTTTCATCCATGATGCGTACTACATCGTCAGTTTCGAAGTTACCAATAATTTGGGTTACACCAACAGGAAGTAAGCTGACAGCCTTGTCTCCCAAAAGTACCTCTTTAGCATTTTGGTTGACGTATATTTCTCCTTTGGTAAACCCTTCGGAGTGAGCAATCCATTTTTTTATACTTGTTGTTTTCTTTGTAGAGGGGATAAAGTGCGTGGAAATCACATCTTTCCCTTTTATAAGGTCTACAAGTATATTGTCTCTACGCCCGTTGGCTATTATTACTTCAATTCCTTCTTCTGCAGCTTTGCGTGCAATATTATACTTGGTAGTCATCCCGCCACGTCCGGTAGATGATTTGGAAGACTGTATACAGTCTTCTATATTATCTTTCGTAATATCTATCTTCTTAAATATCTCCGATTTAGGGTCAGACGGATTGCCATTATATATACCGTCGATATTGCTCAGTATGATCAGCTTTTCGCAGCCCATCATTGTGGCTACCAGTCCCGACATCTCATCATTGTCTGTAAACATAAGTCCGGTAACAGAAATGGCATCGTTTTCGTTGACTATCGGTATGACTTTATTTTCCAACATCACAGACATGCAATTTCGCTGATTAAGATAATGTCGTCTGGTTGAAAAATCTTCTTTCGTAGCCAATATCTGCCCACAGGTAATGTTCTGTTGATGAAACAAATCAGAGTAACGATTTATCAGTTTTACCTGCCCGATGGAGGAATATAACTGACGGGCAGAAATCGTGTCTAACTTAGACTTGACTTTAATCTCCGATTTACCTGATGCTACAGCACCCGATGATACAAGAATAACCTCGACACCACTTTTGTGCAGCTCTGCAATCTGGTCTACCAATGCAGACATACGTGTGACATCTAATGTCCCGTCTTTTCGGGTTAATATCTGACTTCCTATTTTTACAGTAATACGCTCTTTCATTAGAAGAATATCAAAAAAACAAAGTTAAAATTTTATTTCAGGTAAAATGATAGATAAAATAGAAAATAGGCGTTAAATTGCTTGCTATCTTTTCTTTTTGCGCTTGTAATGCTCTAAAATGATTTTGTCTGTTTTGGTAAGTATTTAATATATAGATATTTATTTGTAAAAGGTGACAAAAGTAACAGTTTTGACGTTGTTTATATTGTCACTTTCCTGCTACAAACTCGTGTAGTAGACTTTATACTATATATGATAAAATTTATTGAAAAATTGTATGCTTATACCAACCCTTCTGGCAGATTTAGATATAATATTCTTTTTTTAGCATCAATTTTTTCGACAAAGTCCTCTGTTGCGGGTATTATCAGATCTTCATCGTCGTTCTTCACGAGGAATAGTGTGTTAATCGTTTTGTCGTCTATTTCTTCAATCGTTCCTAAATTGCCGGCAACTTTGTCTACTACCGAAAATCCAATAAAGAAATTCCACGAATAGTCTATATCATCATCCGATTCTTCTTCAAAGTATTTACGAGGGAAAAATACTTCCAGCCCCGACATTTGCATTACCTTTTCTTCACTGTCGACACCCTCAAATGTTATTAAAGCGGTTTCGCTTCCTTTGAACCGATATTCGTCTACAAAAAAAGGTACAAAGATGCCATCTATGCGGCATATCAAGTATGGGCAATCGACCCGGTCGAATATATCGTTCTCAAAAGCAAAACTTATCTCACCTTTTATTCCATGAGGTTTGATAAGTTTCCCTATTTTAAATACTTCGCTATCTTTTATCATAGCTCAGGCTTGTTTATTTTTTCTTTTGTTGGTTGCTTTTTTTCCCTCCACCATTGTTGTTGGGCGTATTTCTCTGACCGAGATCCTTCATTTCAGGAAGTTTGATGTTTGAGTTCCTGATATCAATCTTATGACCCGATAAATCATAAAGGTCAAGGAATATTTTATGATCTTCAACGTCCTTGTTCCACTGTATATATGATTTTTTCATATGAGTGGCAACCAGCAAAATAAATTGTTCTTTTTCTTTAGTGTCTTCTATCGATACAGCCATCTTAGCCATCTTTTCCAATGTTTTGCCATAATGACGGTATTGCATATCGGGGCGGCTATATTCTATTTTTCCCGGCTTGGTGTTCAAGTCCTCTTTCTTCACTACCTCGTAAGGATAATCTATATCCAGCTTAAAGTCGGACATAATAGCCAAATGATCCCATAAGATGTGCTTGAAATCGTTTACATCACGAAGATGCGGAAACATATTTCCCATAATGTTTATTATAGTATCTGCACAGCGTTTGCGTTCGTTCCGGTCAGGTATTGCAAGGCAATAGTCGACCATATTTTGTATATTCCTTCCATATTCAGGAAGAGTAAGTTTTTTTAACTGAGTGTTATACTCCATTTGTAAATGTAATATATGTATAAATAAAAAGGTAAGTAATTAGATATTCACAAAGATACGAAATAATTACTTACCTCTATAAATTAATTTTCTTACTTCGCAGTTTCTGCTATTTTTTCGGGAGCAGCCAATGTCTTTCTGTACAATTCTGTATCTCCTAGAACTTCTATTGCTTTATCTACGTCAGCATCATGTTTAAGAGAATAAAGTTTCTCCCCACGCTGGTAATAATAACGTTTAACGATGGCTGAGTTTATCTGTTTCATTATATCTTCTTTGAAGGTTTCCAAGTCCCGATCAAGGTTCGGGATAAGTTTTGCTTCCAAAGCCTTAAACTCATCATTGGCATATTTCATATAGCCTTCAAACTCCATCACCTCTTTTAGTGAAGCCATTGATTTCTCGCTCATGCGATCGTATTGAAAATCTTTGGATTTAACGAATTGCTTAAAGCTTTCATAATCTTCGTCAGATATAGAAAACTTTTCGGGTGATTCGATCGATTTATGTTTTACAACCCAATCTGTAACCCAATCGAATACAATGTATTGATTTTCGAGATAATAGGTGATATTTGGGGTTTTAGGTTCATTCATTACAATATCGGGAGTAACACCTCCGCCGTCTCTTACCTGACGCCCTGCCTGAGTGTAAAATACAGTAGTGAGGCTATCCGGTATACGTCCCACGCTTCCATCAGCATTTCTGTGGGAATAATCGATTGCCTGCACACATCTGCCACTAGGGATGTAGTACTTAGACGAAGTTACTTTTATTCCGCCTCCATAAGGTACTTCACGCGTTACTTGTACCAATCCTTTTCCGAATGTACGTTCGCCAAGAAGTACAGCTCTATCCATATCCTGTAATGATCCGGCTACAATTTCGGCAGCAGAAGCAGAGCCCCTATTCGTTAAAACGATAATAGGTATTTCTGTATCTATTGGTTCCAATGTCGTGCGATATGTCCTATCTGTCTGTTTTAGTTTTCCTTTGGTAGATAGCACAACTTTTCCTTTCGGTACAAACATATTTACAATCTGAACAGCTTCTTCCATGATTCCTCCACCATTTTGGCGTACATCGAATATAAGGGATTTAGCGCCCTGTTTCTTTAGCTCTAGGAATGCATTTTTTACTTCAGCAGCACTCTTGTCGGTAAAGGTGCTAAAACTTATATATCCTATAGTGGGAGTTACCATACCATAGTATGTAATAGGATCCATAACAACTTTCTCGCGTACAACCTTGAGCGTTATAGGTTTTTTCTCGCCTTTGCGTTCTACCTTTACCTCTATTGTTGTTCCCGGCTGTCCTTTTAGATTATTGCTTACAAAACTACTTAATGTGCGTCCAAATACCTCTCCCGGTACAGAGTCGCAGGTCGTCATATCTTTTCCGTCTATCTCTAAGATTACGTCTCCTGCTTTCAATCCTGCTTTTGCGGCGGGCTTATCACCGTATGGTTCTATAATAGTAACTCGTCCATCCTTGAAAGATACGATTGCTCCAACTCCCGCATATTCACCTGTTATTTGGGTGCTAAACTCTTTCATGTCATCCTCATTGTAGTATTCTGTATAAGGATCAAGTGTGCCTAGCATATTGTCTATACCTGTGCGTATAGTTTTATTGATGTCGAGGCTATCGACATAGAACATATCCATTTCGCGGACTACACTGTTGAATATTTCGATGTTCTTATTTATATCAAAATAGCGCTGTTGCTCTTGGTTCTTTCCCTGATTACTTTGTGCATAGGTAAAAGTAGTCCCCAAAAGTACTGAGAATGTGAAAAATGCAATTAAACGGTTTCTCATTAGACTGTAATTATATAAAATGTTTTGTATTCCATTATTTTACGCAAAGGAAATACTTTTTTTATAAATAAATAAAATTACGATGGTTATATATCTCTTATTTTTAACAAAAAACGTAAAAGTGTAGAAATTTCGGGATAGTGAACTAAATAAACACACAGAGCGTTATACTTCTTTTGGTTTACTTGCTTATTAAAGTAAAATTCAGCGCCTGAGATTTTTCTTTCAATACTTTCACAAGCTCTAGAATGAAAAAGGAGGGACAAACATTGAAGACAAATACAAATGTGAATAGTTTATTACATCTCCGCATATCATCAGGCACTGAATTTAATCTTTATTTCTATTTAATGTGAGTATATTTTTAGTATTACCAATAATTTCTTAGCACAATCCTTCCGGGCAGAATATTCGTTTTCGTTTTTTTATAATTCATACGTGCAATATAATGACTCTGGGCGACAGAGCTATAGACATCATTAGTTTGCGTAACTCCTCATTCCGGGCTTTTCGGATGAATACAACTAAAATTTCATGTTTTACGTGAATATATGACAATATGATACAATATGCTATATATCTTATTCTAATAAAATGACATTTTTTATAGCAATGTAATTGATTATTGCTGTAGTTTTTTAAGTTGTATCGTTTGTTGCTACAAATATATTATTTATAATTCATATTGCAATTTTTTATTTGATTTTGCCCTATTTTATTCTTTTTATTTAATGTAATAGTCTGTTTGTTATATAGTTGTGTTGTTGTTAATCTTTATTAACGATAAAGTTAGAGATGTTAAACCGTTGGCAAACTCATTCCTGTGATCTTTCTGTACAAGTCGAGGGCATATACGTCTGTCATACCCGATACAAAGTCTAAAACGGCAAGAATTCGTTGATATAATGTTGGTGCATCTTTTTCATATTGTTCGGGTATGCGACTAAGAATCAATTTGGAGTATTTTGCATTAGGCTCTTCCACAGCTGATATAAATGTGTCGAGAAGGAATCCAATGATACGATGTCCGGCCAGCTCTATGTCTACTACATCTTTTGTTTTATATATTTTTTTATAGCTAACATCTGTAGCTATTTGGTAAGCATTGTTCGGCAATGGAGAAATACATTTTATTAATGGTTTTTCAAACCTACCATCCAGAATACGCTGTTCGTTTTCCAGAAATACATTAGAGCATTCATCTACAAGTAAACCGATAACGCTTGAACGAAGATATGCAATTTGCTCATTAATATCGCTGACTACGTGCAGCGTTTTCTGCATTTTCTTTTGCTTTTCTTCCGGAAAGAAATTCAAGAAGAGTTCTATTGTTTGCTCAGTTGTTAATAGTCCTAACTTGTGGGCATCTTCTAAATCCATTATTTTATAACAAATATCATCGGCAGCCTCTACAAGATATACTAAGGGATGTCTGGCGTATTTTAACGGATTTTCTTGAATGCAGTGCATGCCCAATTCATTTGCTATTCTTTTGAAATCTTTTTCTTCCGCTTCAAAGAATCCGAATTTGCCGGCTCCATTTGCAGAGATGGAAGAGTAGGGGTACTTAACGATGGATGCTAGCATAGAATAGGTCATAACAAAACCGCCTCTTCGTCTGCCATTAAACTGATGTATAAGCAGACGTATCGAGTTCGCATTGCCTTCAAAGTTTATAAAATCTTCCCAGCGTCCACCTTCTTTTATTATTTTTTCCTTTAGCCGCATGCCTTTGTCTTCAGAAAAATAGCTCGTGATGGCTGTTTCACCTGAATGCCCGAAAGGAGGATTGCCCAGATCGTGAGCAAGGCAACCGGCAGCAATGATAGAGTTTATCTCTTCGAAATCGGCCGGCGAATTTGGATACTTTTTTCTCAGTTCTTTACCGACAATGACACCTAAAGAGCGCCCTACACAAGAAACCTCGATGCTATGGGTGAGCCTGTTATGCACAAATATACTACCCGGAAGAGGAAAGACTTGTGTTTTGTTTTGTAAACGACGGAAAGGTGCTGAAAAGATTAGCCTGTCATAATCTCTTTGAAAATCAGTTCTATCATGATGTTTGTCATCATGGTATTCTTCCATCCCGAATCGTTTCGCCGAAAGCAGTTGTTGCCAGTTCATACTTTAATTAGTTTGAGAATCAAAGATAAAGTTTTTTCAGTTATTTTAATGTACGAACATAAGTTATAATACTTCTTAAGTCTTAGGATTGTTTTGTTCTGGTTTTAGAAAAAAAAGGTATATTTGAAGTTAAATTCAACCATTTCAGAGGGCTCTTTTAATTAGGCACTTTATCTTAGCTTTAATAATGAAAACAAATCCGGATAAAATAAAACAAAGAGTACAAACTCTTGTTGTTGCTTGTGGTATTGTTCTGATGATAGGCAAATTTACGGCTTATATTTTGACTAATTCTGTTGGGATTCTTACCGATGCAATGGAAAGTATTGTAAATATAGTTGCCGGCTTTATAAGCTTATATGCTATACATAAAGCAGCCAAACCCAAAGATCAGGATCATCCATTTGGGCATGGTAAGATAGAACTAATATCTGCTTCGATAGAAGGAATATTAATCATTTTGGCAGGAGGATTGATTATCTATGAAGGTGTCGCAAGATTGTTTACACCTTCTGTTATAGAAAAGCTAGATATTGGTATTGTTGTTATTACCGCTGCGGGTATTGTAAATTATATTCTTGGATATTATAGTATTCATCAGGGGAAAAAATATGATTCTATAGCACTTGTTGCGGGGGGAAAGCATCTCCAATCGGATACATATTCTACTATTGGCCTTGTTGCAGGTTTGTTGATCCTCTATTTCACCGGTTTGGTATGGATTGATAGTGCGCTTGCAATCATTTTCGGTGGAATAATTGTTTTTACAGGAATAGGCATTTTACGTAAAACGATACAAAATCTGATCGATACGGCAGATATTGCAGCATTGGAGAAAATAACCAAATCGATAAATGAGAATAGAAAGGATGACTGGATTGATATTCACAATCTGAAGGTGTTGAAATCGGGAAGCGATTTTTTTATAGATTGTGATCTCACTCTGCCATGGTATTATAATATAGATCAGGGGCATTCTTCGTGTGAAGAATTAAGATTGAGTCTTATCGAGTTATTCCCTCAGCATACGTTGATATCTATACACTCCGATTCGTGCTTGGAGAAATATTGTTCAGTTTGCCGAGTTAAAGACTGTCCATATAGAAAAGAAGCTTTTAAAGAAATAACACCTTTTACAAAAGAGGCATTGACAACTGCCGAGGAAAGTTAATGGATCATAAATTTTATTTTTATTTATCTCCGTTTAGTTGTTGTTTATTAGGTATTTGTGTGTCTAGTATTCCAGTCTTTTTATTTACTCCTTACCTGATAGTTACTAAAAAAACTAACTTTGCATTCGTTTTTATACAGTAACTCTTCGCCGATGAAAATCGATAAGGCTTATACAGTATCATTAGTCGTTGCCATTGCTTTTTTTATGCAAGGGCTTGATACTACTGCCGTAAATACAGCGATTCCCGCTATGGCTCGGTCTTTCAATACAGATGTTGTACATCTGAGTGCAGGTATTACATCCTACCTGATTGCATTAGCTATCTTTATTCCTGTAAGTGGTTGGATTGCCGATAGGTATGGTATTCGTAAAGTTTTTTGTACATCTATTGTCTTGTTTATCACTGCATCAGCTCTGTGTGGTATGTCTCAGACATTGACACAGTTTGTTCTATTCAGAATATTTCAAGGTATGGCCGGTGCAATGATGACTCCCGTGGGAAGGCTAGCTGTACTTAAATCGGTCACGAAAGATAAACTGGTGACGGCAATGGCATACATTGTATGGCCTGCGCTTGTCGCTCCTATTTTAGGACCTGTAGTAGGAGGGTATCTTACAACTTATTGGACTTGGCATTGGATTTTTTACCTCAATATCCCTATTAGTATAATATGTGTGATTCTCGCCTGGCGTTTTATTCCTGAAGAAGAGAAGAACAATTCTCCTAAGAAACGGTTCGATTTAGTTGGGTTTGTCCTCAGTGGTTCAGCCTTAGTCGGGTTCATGTATGGGGTGGAACTACTTAGCCGCAGGGAGGTGCCGTACTATGTATCTGTACTACTTATACTGGTTAGTATCTGTTTGCTCCTGTTTAATGTTCGCTATTCGAAACATATATCAAATCCTCTGATAGACTATTCTGTTATACGAATTCCTACTTATAAGGTAACTATATTTACAGGTTCTCTTTCTCGTATGGTGATAGGGGTGGCGCCATATCTTATACCATTGATGTTTCAGGAAGGATTTGGGCTAAATCCATTTGAGTCAGGATCATTATTTTTGGCTACCATGGCAGGCAATCTGGCAATGAAACCCGCAACTATATGGGTGATGCGTCACTATAATTTCCGAACAGTGCTAGTTGTGAATGGTTTTCTTGTCGCTTTATTTTCTTTTTTCACGGCATTGTTGTTGCCAACTACTCCTGTCGTATTGATTGTTGTGGTAATGTTTCTGTCGGGAATGTTTCGCTCCATGCAGTTTAGTGCTATTACAACGTTGGCCTTTGCAGAAATACCACAGCAGCAGATGACTGCGGCTAACACATTATACAGTACCGTGCAACAAATGTCTACAGGAATGGGGATTGCAATGGGAGCAGTATTCCTGAGATTCTCCAATATGATAAACGGATATTCTGAACATTATACTGTTGCAGATTTCCGTTTGGCTTTCATCTTTGTGGCAATACTCGGTATTGTTTCTCTATATGGTTTCACAAAGTTAACACCCGATGCCGGAGACGCTGTTCGTGTGAAGAAAAGAGATCGGAACGCAGGATAAAAATATTTTCATGCAGCTTTTTATTATTTCCAATCGTATATTATATAGATGTCAATAGCTTTTTATTATTGTTTAGCAGTAATTGATTTAAAATAAACATTGAAAATGTAACTGAGTAACAAAAGCGCAAGTATCACTACTTGTGCTTTTCTTTATGCTCTAAATATTTTATCTTTGTGCTTCAATTACAATTAATCATGCAAAAAGATATAGACTTACGCATTACGCCAGAGCAGGCGTCAGATATCGAGAAAGTCAGACGCATCTATTCATCCCAGACAGGTATTCCATTAAGAGATATAAATTCGGTTCGTATTCTTCGCCGTTCTATTGATGCCCGCCAACGAAATATTTTCGTGAATCTCAAAGTAAGAGGCTACATTAATGAAGAACAAAATGATCCGGATTTCCAAACTACTTATTACCCCAATGTAAAGCATTGTCCGCAGGCTATTGTCGTAGGAGCAGGGCCGGCAGGTCTGTTTGCAGCATTACGCCTTATAGAGCTGGGTATTCGTCCCATAGTAGTAGAGCGAGGTAAAAATGTTCGTGATCGTAAACGTGATACAGCACTGATGAATCGTGAGCATGTTGTGAATCCAGAGTCCAACTATTGTTTTGGTGAGGGGGGAGCAGGGGCTTATTCGGATGGAAAACTTTATACCCGAAGTAAGAAACGTGGTAATGTAGAAAAAATTCTAAATGTTTTTTGCCAGCATGGTGCTGATGCATCTGTGCTTGTTGATGCACATCCGCATATCGGTACAGATAAACTACCGGGTATAATAGAAAAAATGCGTGTGCAAATTATACTATCAGGCGGAGAGGTTCACTTCCAAACACGGATGGATAAGCTGATTATAGAAGACGGTAGTGTAAAAGGAATAGAAACTAATATAGGAAAAGTTTTTCATGGTCAGGTTATTTTAGCAACAGGACACTCAGCCCGAGATGTTTATTATATGCTATACGACCAGAAAATAAAAATAGAGGCCAAGGGATTAGCTGTTGGATTTAGAGTAGAACATCCCTCTCATCTGATCGATCAAATACAATATCATTGTGAAGAAGGACGAGGAGAATATTTGCCTGCAGCAGAGTATAGCTTTGTAGTTCAGGCAGGAGGGCGAGGTGTATACTCATTTTGTATGTGTCCGGGAGGAACAATCGTACCATCGGCAAGTGGCCCTAGACAGGTTGTAGTGAATGGTATGTCTCCATCTAACCGTGGCTCTCGTTGGTCTAACTCAGGTGTAGTGGTTGAGATCCATCCTGAAGATTTTCCTGAATATGAAAAATATAACGAACTGGCTTTGCTCAAGTTTGTAGAAGATCTGGAAGAATCGGCATGGGTACACGGAGGAAAGACTCAGGTGGCTCCGGCACAGCGATTGTATGATTTTGTAAACGGAAAGAAGAGTTCTACTTTGCCCGAAACATCGTATGCTCCAGGAGTTGTGTCTTCTTCGATGCACGAATGGATGCCGAAATTTGTTGCATCGCGCTTGCAAGAAGCCTTCAAAAAGGTGGGGCAGAGCTATAAAGGATATTTGACAAATGATGCAATACTTCTGGCGGTAGAAAGCCGCACATCTTCTCCTGTACGTATTATCCGAGATCGTGAAACGATGCAGCATATAGAAATAGAGGGGCTTTACCCATGTGGGGAAGGAGCCGGGTATGCCGGAGGCATTGTCTCTGCAGCAATGGATGGTGAACGATGTGCTGAAGCACTCGCAGAGAAGATGAAAAAGGAAAAAATATAAGATGAGCAACTCAGAAAAATAGAAATTTTAAATCTCAATATAGCATGAATAGAAAAATCATTACTCTTTTATTGTTGTCGATATTGATAACGTCAAATACGTTTGCCCAAACTTTTGCTCACGGCAGGTCAGAGTCGTACACATGGCCTAAGGATGAAAAAGTATTGGATAAACTCGACAAGTGGCAAGACCAGAAGTTTGGAATGCTTATTCACTACGGATTATACTCTCAGCTCGGAATTGTAGAGTCTTGGTCTATTTGCGGTGAAGAAGAAGATTGGATTCCTCGCGATTCTACAATTACTTATGATGCCTATAAACGAAACTATTGGAATACGATAAATAGCTTTAAACCTGAAAAACTAGATCCGGCTTTTTGGGCTAAGTATGGAAAAAAGGCAGGGATGAATTACGTTGTTTTCACAACAAAGCACCACGATGGGTTCAACCTGTTTGATACAAAGCAATCCGATTTTTCGGTAACAAAGGGCGCATTTAAGAATGATCCACGTAGTAATATTGCTAAAGAAGTGTTCAATGCATTTCGTAGCGAAGGTTATATGATAGGAGCTTACTATTCAAAACCCGACTGGCATTCTCAATATTATTGGTGGGATAGATATCCGACTCCTAACCGTAATAATAATTACAATATTGAAGAAAATAAGTGGCGATGGAACAAGTTCAAAGAGTTTACTTATAACCAGATAGAGGAACTTATGAACGGCGACTATGGTAATATTGATATATTGTGGCTCGATGGTGGCTGGGTACGTCCTGCACGTAGCGGAGATGCCGAGCGTGCCGGTAAAAATTATAGAGGAGCTCAAGATATTGATATGCCTAAAATAGCTGCGATGGCACGACGTTATCAGCCCGGTATATTGGTTGTAGATCGTACCGTTCCCGGAGAAAATGAAAATTATCAGACACCCGAAAGGGGGATTCCCGAAACACAACTGGATCATCCTTGGGAGAGCTGTATTACCCTAGGTTGGGATTGGGGATATGTTCCAACAGATCAATATAAATCACCGGCTGCTGTAATACATACCCTCGTGGAGATTGTAGCGAAAGGAGGAAATTTATTATTGGGTATCGGTCCAAAACCCGACGGAACATTGCCTGATCAGGTCATTGAACGACTGGAGAAAATAGGTGATTGGACAATCAAGAATGGAGAAGCGATATATAACACACGCACCACTCCTGTTTATAATGATGGTAAAACGTGGTTTACTCAAAGTAAAGATGGCAAAACGATATATGCTATTGTGTGCTTGGAAGAAGGAAAGCCTCTGCCTACTACTGTTGTATGGAAAGGCAATGAACCAGCGAAAGGGAGTAAAATGAAATTCTTGCAGACAGGTAAAACTGTAAAATGGAAGAAAACAGCACAAGGAATTGAAGTGTCAATTCCGACAGGACTTCCTAAAGATCAGGCTGCATTAGCTTTTTCTTTTGTAAAATAAGAATCGAACGTAATTACTGAGAATAGGAGCTGAAGGGTTTAATGATCCTTCAGCTCTATTTCTTTTGTTATACCTATCTCTTTTACAAAGTATGCATCATGTGATATCACAAGAAGTGTTCCTTTGTAATCTTTTATTGTATCAGTCACAATATCCAAGCTTTGAATGTCTAGATTGTTTGTGGGTTCATCCAGAATAAACATATCAGGAGCTTTGTTATCAACTTGCATACAGCAAAACACCAACCTCATTTTCTCACCACCACTCAAAATCTTGCAAGGCTTGTTCCATGTATTATATGTAAACAAATATCTATGCAGTAAAATGCGTAATTCATCTTCACTCAAATGAGACGAATTGAACTTCTGTAATTGTTCAAAAACCGTAAGTTCATTATCTATAATGGAATAATCTTGATCGATGTATAAGTACTGAAAATCCGATCGGATAATATGCCCTTGCTTAGGTTCTAAATCTCCAAATATAACTTTAAGCAGGGTTGTTTTCCCCTTTCCATTTTCTCCTTTTATAACTATCCTTTCTCCACTTCTTATTTCGAAATTGAGAGGATTGCTCCATAGCATCTCATTGCTATAGCCAAAATTGATATTTTGGGCAGTTACCAATATTTTCCCGATATGGAGATTCGCATCATCAAAATTTAATTTGAGGTCTCTTTTCTCGGGTAGCTGTTGGCGTAACTGTTTCATTTCATCCGCAATATTCTCCATTTTATTGGCATGAGTCTCTTGCAACTTTGCTGCACTCGATTCCGCCCTGTTGCGTATCGTATTCAGCATGATGCGTGGAATACCTTTATCTCCCAAGTCCTTTTTACCTCGTGCATCACGTTTTTGTTTTCTCTCGGCTGTTTCTCTGGCTATATTTCGGGCTTTGCGGAGTTTTTTTTGTTTTTCTTCAAATTGGGATTGTAATGCTTCTTGCTGTTCAGCTTTCTGGATTTTATAAAATTCATAGTTCCCACCATAGACTTCAATTTGATTATGAGTGAGTTCAAACGTCAGATCAATCAAATTGAGTAAAGTGCGATCGTGGCTTACAACAATTATAGTCGCATTACTATTTTTTATCAGATCATACAATAGCTCCCGACCTGTTTTGTCTAGATGATTTGATGGTTCATCCAATAAAATATTAACGGGAGAATGGATGTAAGTTCCTGCTAAGAATACTTTTGTTTTTTCTCCTCCACTAAGGTTTTTCATTGTCTCAGATAGCCGAATATGTGATAAGCCCCATTTTGACAGAGCACTATACGCACGTTCTTCTACATTCCAATCATCTGCGAGGAGTGTAAAGTTGGTCGTGTCTGTATTTCCTTCTAATATAGCATGAAGTGCTCTCAATTTCTCACTGATTTGTAAAGCTTCAGCAACGGTGTAGTGATTATATTGTCCAAAATGTTGAGGTACATAGTAGGGGCGTTCATCCTGATAGATAACTTCTCCTTCTGATGGTTGCATACTTCCTGCAATGATTCCTAAGAGTGCCGACTTTCCAGACCCATTACTGCCTATCAATGAGACCTTTTGTTCTTTAGAAACAGAAAAATTAATATTATGAAATAAAGGCTCTTTATCAGGGTGTATATATGATAATTGTTTTACGATAATACTCATAAACCTATTTTTTTGTAATAAATAATTAGGTAATTGTGTTTTATGGCATATGCCATAATAGTTGAGGACTTTGTTCGAACGTATGAACAAAATGCAACTTGCATAAGAGTATCGTTTGATACTTTTTCTTCTTTAAAATATAGGATTACATGATATCTAAGTTTAGCAGACTGTGGATAGCCTGATATAGTTGAATACTGATTTAACCAAAATGTACCGGATGATCCGGATTTGACAAAATGGTTGTTACAACCATCGTATTACTTAGATATTCTCATTGGAGTATTTATTCGTTAATAGTATTGCAAAGGTAAGAATCTTTTAGTGAATTCAATAAAGCATAGGTATATAAGTTATAAAAAGGAATTGTTGTTGCATTTGCTCTTATCCATTTTCTTAAACCACAGAGTAAAAAGAGTGGCACAGAGTTTTTTTGTAATACAACAAATACGTCATTATTTTTTTCAATTACTTAATCGTAAATGAAAGATGTAATTTTTTTACAGCCTAGTAGATAAAAAAAGCACAAGGCTTCTGCATATAATGCAAAAGCCTTGATTGAAAAATACTTCTTATTGCTTTACAGCTATCCGATTTTTTTATTTTTTTAGAACACTTAAAGCTGCCTCATAGTTCGGTTCATTTGTAGTTTCTTCTACTAATTCGTTGTATAGAACCTTTCCTTCAGCATCAAGTACTACTACCGAACGAGCCAACAGTCCTTTCAATGGGCCGTCAACAGTTAATACTCCATAATCTTTTGCAAATTCAGCATTTCTGAAAACAGAAGCTGGTTCTACATTATCTATACCTTCTGCTGTACAGAAACGTCCGGCAGCAAATGGAAGGTCTGCAGAGATAGCCAATACAACAGTGTTAGGAAGACTTGCAGCTTCTTTGTTAAATTTGCGAACTGACGCAGCACATACTCCGGTGTCGATACTTGGGAAAATATTTAGAATTACATTTTTACCTTTAAGATCTTTCAATGTAACGTCTGATAAATCTTTTTTCACAAGAGTGAAAGCCGGAGCTACTGAACCTACTGCCGGTAATTGTCCACTGGTATTAACCGGAGATCCTTTAAATGTTATTTTTGCCATAATTTTTTGTTTTTAAGCGTTAGTTAATATTATTATTTTATTTCGATAAGAAAATCTTTTTTAGGATGACGCACTTTTTTTAGATTTACGAGCCAGTCATTATTTTCGTCACGATAACCTAATGGTAGTATTGTAACACTTTTGAGGCCACGTTCGTTCAAATTTAATAATTTATCTAGTGCTTCATTATCAAAACCCTCCATTGGTGTGCTATCTACTTTAAGCTCTGCAGCCATTGCCATTGCGAATGCAAATGCAATATATGACTGACGAGCTGCATGCTCGAAGTTCAGTTCGGCCGGACGCTGTAAATACGCATTTTTTAGTCTATCTGTGTAATCTTTATACTGGTTGGGGTCCTGCTTCCGGCCGTCTGTGGTGTGTTTGTATATTGTGTCTATGCGTTGTTCTGTATAATTGTCCCATGCCGCAAACACCAATAGGTGTGATGCATCGGCTATTTGTTTTTGGTTGAATGCAATCGGAACGATCTTTTCTTTTAATTCTTGATTTGTGATTTCTATTACTTCAAAAGGTTGTAATCCCGATGAAGTAGGGGCAAGCCAAGCTGCATCAATAATATCGTTGACTAATTTTTGATCTACTTTTTTTGAAGAATCAAATTTTTTTGTTGCATATCTCCATTCCAAAGATTCTATTAAGCTCATATTGTTTTTTGTTGTTTTATTGTAATTAGAAAATAATTATAGCAATTTGGCATTGCATTTACTCGTTATATTCAGTATTTTTTTAAGATGCTCCCGAAGTGTTACCAATTCCTCATCTCCAATCTCCAATGCTTTCTTCATTGCCGGAGGGATAGATTCTGCTTCTTTCTCCAAAGCTTCACCTTTTTCTGTGATAAGAATATCAACTACTCTTTCATCTTCGGAAGAACGCTTGCGGATAAGGAATCCATTTGCTTCCATTCTTTTCAAGAGTGGGGTAAGAGTTCCGCTATCGAGCCAAAGTAATTCGCCTAGTTGCTTTACTGTTACTGTTTTATATTCCCATAAAACCATAATGACGAGATACTGTGGATAAGTGAGCCCGATCTTATCGAGATAAGGACGATATATTGCAGTAACTTGTCTCGATAAAGCATATATCGGAAAGCATAATTGATTATTTAATTTTAAACTATCATTCATTATTTTAGTTTCCCTAAATTTGATTGTGTAAAATTAAATATTATAAAATATAATTGAGGGCTTCTAATGTTAAATAAAATAGATATAGAATTAAAGTATGAGGCATAGAGGTTGTTGATGAAAAGAGGCTTATCCTTTGCCCGATTTAGATCTGAATGTAATAACCACCTCTTCGAATCCCATCGCTTTTAGGATAGGTTTCAATAGGTTTACTGCATTGTCTCTGCTTTGGCCCAGCATATCCAGTTGTTTAGCTTTTTCGTTGAGCTGTTGTTCTGCAAAGGTATATGCTTCGTCAACTATATCAGTAGATTCCCATAAGCCGAACTCCATGTCGTATACTCTCGATTTGGAATGATCAACTTTTACATGGCATATTTCGGGAGAGGGGAGTTGTAGGTGTATTGTTTTGTCTGAAACAGTTATGTCTTCGGGTTTTAGTTTGGTGAGGTCTACGCAGCATATCACTTCTCCATATATAATCAGTCCTGTTTTTGCGTTAGGCAGCCATCTTCGAATTTTTTTATACTCCATCATATCCTGAATACTATACTTGGTTACTTCAAGGTTGCCAAGACTTTCTATTTCTTGAAGTATCATATTGTGGGATATCTGTACCGTAGCGTTCTTTCTTGTATTAATGAGGTACATCACCATTATACCCAGAATGATTCCTGTAGCAAGTATAAAAATCTGTGATCTTAATGTCTGAGGTCTTATATTGATTGCCATAAGTGTATATTTTATAGGATTTTTCAGAAACCTCTTCCGGCGCCACCGCCTCCGAAGCTTCCGCCTCCACCGCCACCAAAGCCACCTCCGCTGCTCCAGCCGCCTCCCGATCGTCCGCTTCCCCAACCACCATAGTAGCCACCGCCTCCACGGTTGCGTCCTCCCGAAGATGGGCCTCCCTTATTGTTTCGGTACGAAATATACAAGATGAAGAGGATGAATAATATGATAAAGATTTGTCCGACAAGAGAACCTTTATCTCCGTTATCTTCATCAGCTTGGAACTCTCCCGATAGATATTTTATTATGGCTCCGATAGCCCCTTTCGTTGCATTATAGTAATCCCCGTTCTGAAGGTAAGGGATCATATATTGGTCTATAATGCGCCCTACACGACCATCGGTTAAGATGTGTTCTACCCCATACCCTGTAGCGATAAATACTCTGCCTCGTTCATTACCTATTCGAGGCTTGATAAGTATGAGCACACCATTGTTTTTGTCTTTTTGTCCGATTCCCCATTTTTGTCCCAATCGGGCTGCATAATCAGATATGTCGTAACCTTTTAGATCATCCACAGTAACCACATAAATTTGAGTAGAAGTAGAATCATTATAGGCGAGAAGTATTCTCTCCAAGTCTTCTCTCTGTTCACTCGTAAATGTATTACTGAAATCGTTTACCAGTCTGGGTGAAGGGCTGGTGATGGGGTTGGGTAAATCATCGTCTTGTGCCAATAGTAATACTGGCACAAGCAATAATAGAAGCAATATCTTATATGTATATTTCAAGTCTTTATGTACTGTTATTTAGAGAAATCTACTTTTGGAGGAGTTTGTGCAGTCTGATCTGCTTCGAAATAAGCTTTCTTTTCGAAGCCGAAAAGTCCTGCAAATATATTTTTAGGAAACATTCGGATAGTTGTATTATAATCCTTTACTCTTTCATTAAATTTATTTCTTTCTGTAGAGATACGGTTTTCTGTGCCTGTAAGTTCATCCTGAAGCTGTATGAAATTTGTGTTCGCTTTCAGATCTGGATAATTTTCAGTAATCATCATTAATCGTCCCAAAGCAGAACCTAGTTGCCCTTGCGCTTCCTGATATTTTTTGATATTCTCTTCTGTCAACTGATCTGCATTTACTTGCATCTGTGTGGCCTTAGCACGAGCTTCTACTACCTCTGTCAGAGTCTGCTGTTCGTGAGTAGCATACCCTTTCACTGTTGCCACAAGGTTTGGTATAAGATCGGCACGACGTTGATATGCATTTTGTACCTGAGCCCATTGAGAAGATACCCCTTCTTCTTGAGCTACCATCCCATTATAAGACGATTTACTGAAAAAGTATCCGATCAGAAGAATAAGTACTACTACGATAATTGCAATTACGCTTTTTTTCATTGTGAGTGTATTTTTAGTGTTACTAATATTTTACTTCGATTATAAAACAAATGGATTATATATTTTGTTTCTTTCTGATTGAAAGTATTGAGTCTCTGGAAAGAAGCAAAACCTTATAATAAGAAGAGTCTCTTTTGTTTGCTATATTTCCATAAGCGATTTGTAGCTCATGTTCACCTTGTTTCATATATATAGTGTCTTTACTAAGAACATAATAAGGAATCGAAAATAAAGAATTGCGAATAATTATAGTGTCTGTCACCTTATGTCTTTTTGTACTGAAAACATCTTCTCCTAGAGCCCAAAGTTTATATGGCTCGCCTGCTTGACTATTTATTTCCATCTTCACTCTATAACTTGATAAACCAATGTTGTCTCTAAAACGGGCATTCAGGTAGAGTGTTTTGCCTATAATTAATGTGTCAATATGTGATGGACCTCTTTTTGCAGAATCATTTAAAACTATAACCTCTCCATTTTCAAGAAGTAATGTATCATTGGCGTTGAATCTGACGTCGGAAACCGTCGGTTTTCCATCTCCTTCATAGTCATTAACTTTAGCACATGAAGAAAACCATACGGCAGGAACTACAAGTACAATTATCAATGTTATACACAGATTTCTCATTCGTTCTATTATTAATTTTCCAGATACAAATGTACATGATAAATATTAAATTATTCTATTTATGGATATCTCTATGATCTTTTTATTGCTAGAATATCAATATAATGCAGATCTTTTTACCAAATAAAAGTTAACTCTCTTATTTAAAAATAAAAGGACGAGTAGTAGTTTAATTTATAATACTACTTTTGCTCCTCAAAAGGAATAGAGTTAGATGATATCCCCTCGGAAAATAGCAATTGTGTTTGTAAGTATTTTCGTCAGTATGATACTGATGAAGCCTTTACACTTTATATTTACCGACCATAGCCACTATTGCGCAGAGGCCTCATGCTCATCGCAACAGGAATTATCTGACCAACATCATGATTGTAGTATTTGCCTTTTCTCATTTTTCAATTTTACTCTTCAGAAGTTTGGAAATATTAGGCAGTTAATTACTGTTTATGTCACAACGCTTATTATTTCAGATCGGGTTATAGTCTTACCTCAACTCATCTCCGATATATCCACACGTGGTCCTCCTATCTATACTCTTTCATATACATACTAACTTTTCAGCAGAGTGTTCTTTTAGCAGAGAACATTATTCTCGTATTTGGTAAAGCCTGATACGAAGATCAATTTTATATTATATATTTATTAACTCCATATAACTGTTTATCTGTATTATGTATACAAGATAAATAGTTCCCATTCGTATATAATTATGAGAACAATATATACATTCATTCTTTTCCTTTTTACGGTTACTTCAGTATTCGCAAATGCTCCTATAGACAGCAGGACATTAGCAGGAAAGGTAACTGACGGTATCGATGGCGCTCCTCTTATCGGAGTAAGCATCTACCTCCCCGAACTAAAAAAGGGAGCAATCAGTGATGAAAACGGAAATTATACTATAGCCAATCTGCCGGCTATAAAAACAACGATACAGGTCAATTATGTCGGACATCAAACAATTGTAGAAACTGTTGATCTTAAAAATACTTCTACTCTTGATTTTGTAATGAAAGAATCGAATGCGGAGATTAACGAAGTGGTCATCACAGCTCTTACGGGTAACTCGCTAATAAAACGCACACCCTCACCGATTTCGTATATCTCTAAAAAAGAGCTGATGCAACAATCCTCATCGAATATTATCGATGCTATATCGAAGCAGCCGGGCATAGCTCAGATAACCACAGGGAATGGCATATCAAAGCCGGTTGTGAGAGGTCTTGGATACAACCGTGTTGTAGTTGTCAATGACGGTATCCGTCAGGAGGGGCAACAGTGGGGAGATGAGCATGGTATAGAGATAGATGCACAAAGCGTGAACTCTGTTGAAATACTGAAAGGCCCTGCCAGTCTGATTTACGGTTCTGATGCTTTAGCGGGAGTTATTAATTTCTTGCCCGAACCTATCCTCCCCGAAGGAACAATAAAGGCCAATCTGATGAGTGAATATCAAACTAATAACGGACTGTTCAACTATTCGGTAAATGCAGCGGGCAATAATAGTGGGTTTGTTTGGAACTGGCGTTATAGCGATAAAATGGCTCATTCGTATAAAAACAAGTACGACGGCTATGTCTATAATTCAGGATTTAGAGAACGGGCTGTGTCCGGGTTGCTTGGTATTAACCGAAGCTGGGGCTATTCGCATCTTAGCCTGGACTATTATCACTTAACCCCCGGAATAGTAGAAGGTGAGCGAGACGAAGAAACCGGAAGATTCCTGAAACCAGCAATTGTAAACGGTGAAGAGACTGAAGTTGTAGCATCTGATAGTGATAGCAAATCATACGGAAAGCAGATGCCTTATCAGCAGATATATCACTACAAAGCGGTACTGAATAATAGTATTATAGTGGGAGAGGGGAATTTGAAAACAATTATTGGTTATCAACAAAACAGGAGGCAGGAGTTTGAAGAAATAGCAGAACCTGATACTTACGGTTTGTATTTTCAACTTCATACAGTAAACTATGACATTCGCTATACGCTGCCTGATATCGCGGGTTATAAATTTGTAGCAGGCATAAACGGTATGTATCAACGATCGTTAAACAAAGGATCGGAGTTTCTGATACCTGAGTATAATCTGTTTGATATAGGAGCTTTTGCACTGGTAAGTAAAAATATAGGAGCTCTTGATATTAGTGGCGGATTACGTATCGATCGCCGTTATAATAAGGCTAAAGCATTGTTCTTGAATGAACAAGAAGAGGTTGTTACCCCATCAAGCCCCGATGCTGAAGAAAAGTTTCACGCCTTTTCCCGAAACTTTACAGGTGTTAGTGCCAGTTTAGGATTGACTTATCAGTTTTCGGACGAATGGAATACAAAGTTGAATGTGTCACATGGATTTCGTGCTCCAAATATGAGTGAGCTCGCATCTAATGGTGCTCACGAAGGTACAATTCGTTATGAAAAAGGAAACAGTGACCTAAAGGCAGAAAATAGCTGGCAGGCTGACTGGGGCCTAGGTTATTCTTCTCCGCTTATTTCCGGCGAATTATCTTTGTTTGCCAATAGGATAAATAACTATATCTTTTCTCATAAACTGTTGGACACTAATGGAGAAGACTTGCTTACCGATGGCTATAAGACATATCAGTTTGTATCAGGTGATGCTCGTATCATGGGAGGTGAAATCAGCGTTGATATACATCCTGTGGAGCAGTTGCATTTTCAGAACTCATTTTCGTATGTAAGTTCTGTACAGCTAAACCAGCCTGATTCTACAAAGTATCTTCCGTTTACGCCGGCTCCGAAGCTTATTTCTGATATCCGTTACGATCTGATACGTCACGGCAAGAAGTTATTGAACAATACTTATGTCTCTTTCGGAATAGAAAGCAACTTGAAGCAGAGCAAAGTTTATTCAGCTTTTAGAACCGAGACTCCGACAGCAGCCTATACACTTTTCAACGCTGCGATAGGTACAGACTTCGTCCACAAGGGGAAAACGAAAGCTTCACTCTTCTTCGCTGTGAATAATCTGACAGATAAAACCTATCAGAACCATTTGAGCAGATTGAAGTATGCCGATGAAAATTCCGTGACAGGCAGACAAGGAGTGTATAATATGGGACGAAACTTCAGTTTGAAACTGCTGATCCCTTTGTCATTCTGAACAGATAGACTATAACATCAATTTATAATGAAGGCAGCACGAGTGATAGTGATTATCATCGGGCTGCTTTTATTATACACTTCACATAATTCTGATCTATATACCTTTTAATGAAAAAGGTGACAAAAGTAACAGTTATTTCATTCTTTTTATTTGTAACTTTTCTGTTACTTTTTCATCTATCGGTTTGTATATAGATAAATAATAAAATTAATTATAGTTGATTGTTATCTAGTGAGTCAACAAAAAGAGAGACTACTAAAACAGTAGCCTCTCTCCGTAATAAATATTTAATTTTATTTAGTTACACATTTGTATTATTGTCTTCATACTGAACGTGTACCCAATTCTTCGAACTTACTTCTTATCGCTAGGCTTTACCTTACCTGCTTTTTGAAGAGCTGCAAATTCATCTTTCGCTTTTTTTAGTTGTGCCATAAATGCATCATTCGCATGTAAGCGTGCTACAACTGCACTCGATACTAATCTGGCAGCATCAACATCGCTCTGGAAATGGTATCCACAGATAACTCTGCTTTGTCCCATTTCATATCCACGTTTCAAAATTTCATTTTGTCTGTCAACATTTATTTCAGCCAAAACAAGTGCCGTTGCCCAACCGATTGCTGTATGACCTGATGGATATGAGCCATTGGTTGACAGTGCGTGTTGGTGCTCAGGCAAGCAAGTTTGCTCATTGTAAAAACTGAAAGGACGAACCCGCATATAATGCACCTTAGCATGACGAGTAGCCAAGTCTCCGGCATCCTCACGCATATTGATTATAAGTTTGTATATTTCAGGAGTCTGTTCTTTGGTGATTTCAATACCAAATGCTTCAGAAAAAGCCAATGGTACACCATTACCCCCTATCTGTGCATCACTTACCGCTTGCTCTCCTCTTGGGGTATTTCTTTGCAGCTTTCCCCAGTCATGTTGAGCTTTATCGTATAAGAAAAGTATGCTATTCGCTTCGGGTGGGGGAGGTAAGAGCTCCAGACTATTTGCCACTTCCGATTCTTCCAAGTAATATAAATCAGGATTTGTTCTCTTATCTCTGATCTTTTTGTCTTGCGCAAATATATTCAGCGAAATTAAAGAACAAACTAAGATGGCTAATGTAATTCTTGTTTTCATAACTTGATAATTTTAAATAGTTAGAACTTATACTTTACTCCAAATTCGGCTGTAAAAGGACGGATGTATGTACCCGACATTACAGTACCTTCTTTACTCTTCACATCAGCATCGGTAACGATCAGGTCTGCATCAGGAATAGAACCCGAAACACCACGTTGATTCAGCAAGTTTACGAAAGTAGCACTTACGTCAAAGTTTTTAGAGATTTTGTAATTTACACCTGCAAATGTTTCCCAACGTCCATCAAAGTATAGAGTGTTCGGTTTATTGAAATATTGTTTGCTAAAGTATCTTGCACTAGCCCAAACTCTTAAATCTTTCCAAGTATAACTCGGGTCTATCTCTATCAATACCTTTGGAACTCCCGTCACTGTCTTATCTCCAAAATCGTAAGAAGAAACCGTTCCATCGGAGAATTTAAGATCTCCGTTGAAGTTTTTATATTTTGGTTGTTGCAATGTCAATAGAAAATGTAAATTGAAGCTTTTTGCAGGAGTAAACAATACATCTGTAGTCCATCCTAATGTCTGTACATCGTACTGTGTCATCGCTCTTTCAACATCGGAGCTATTATTCGGATTTGAGAAATTCACAGTGGTACGGTAATTATTTCTATTGATGTATGTTGCCTTTGATACCAAGCTAACAAACTTGTGATTGTAAAATACTCCTATTGCCGCTTCGGGAACTTTCGATATTTCTAACTGAGGATCTTTGCCCGATGAATATTTGTTCAAGTGGGCTCCATCTTCATTGTAAACAGCTTCTCCAAGCAAACCAAATTTGTCTGTCAACTTGATTACAGCATTTACCATTACAGCCTTAGTCAACCAATCGTGTTTAATATCTGATTTCGGTGCATCACCAATCAAACGTATATTGCCATTTTGATCTTTTCTATCGCCGCTTTTTATATAATTACCTCTTAAGTTGAAGTATTGCAGGCGAGCACCAAAGTCTAAAGTAACTACATTCGATACATCCCATTTGTCTAAGAAGAACAGTGCGGTTTTGTTCTCGCTGCCATCATAGTACTCATAGTTTGCATTTAACCTCATATCTCCATTTGGATTTGTATTGGAGATTAGTTTTAGTTTCCTAGGATTAGGAGCTACTTCTTGATAATATTGAGATGATTCGGTCAGGAAATTATGAGTCTCAAAATACCACTGATCAATACCAACAGACCATTTGTGGTTACCCGATTTTCTTCCTACTTCTACTGTACCCATTAATGTATTCATCGGAGTTCTTCTCGAAGCCAGGTTCATTACACTTTGTACATTTTCTCCGGCATAGGCACTTCCGTCATCTACATAGTTCAACTTGCCGGAAAGGTTGGCAACATTCTCAACTCCTGTCATTACAGCAGTATACATACCTGTTTTTGCATAACGATAACGGAGGATGTAGTCAATGTTTAGGCCATTCGAAAGAGTGTTTTTCCCGATAATATCAAAAGTATGAGATGCTGTTCCATAATCTTTAACCGGATCTCTTTTTACGGCTTGTCCTGTATAAGCATCATTAAGAGTGAGTACACCGCTTTGCTCGATATAGGAATCACGACCTAATCTAAAATTATCAAGTTCTGACACCTTTCCATTTTTATCGAAACGGAATGGACTGTACTTGTTGTTAATGTTGTCGATATTAACATACTTGTAGAATGCAGTTATAGATCCTTTTATGTTCTCGCTCTTGTAATCCTGCGTCAAAGCTGCCTTATACAACTGAGCCTTGTCGTTATAGTATTTTGTGATACCTTTAGGTTTGAACGTCCCCGGGTCGAAACTCCCGTATGCACCGACAGAGAATTTAAGTCCTTTCTGGTTTATAGGTCCGCTAAGATTAATATCTCCACGCATCAATCCGAAATGGTTTGAATTCAACGAGCCTTTGCCCTGAAATTTATCAGTACCCAAATTGTTGAAAGTACTTAACGAAACGCCAACCTCTCCCACACGAACGGCTGTTTGCCCTAAGTCAAGCATTTTTCTTTTTGCAATTGACGCATCATTACGCCATGCTCGTGGTGGTAGTTCGGGCCAATAAAAGAATACAGTTGGTATACCATTCTCTAACACTGTTGTACCTCCAGTACTAGCCGGTAATCCGATATTAACATCGCGCGGCCCGGTATTGTTTGCTGCATTAAGCATCACATTGCGATCGCCTTCTTTGGATTCGCTAGTGGCTTCTTTTTTCGATTTACTTTTTTCTTGGGCATTCATTCCTACACCTGTAAAGGCAAGAAATAGAGCTAAGAAAAGATATTTATTTGTCTTCATTCTGTTTGTTTTAGTGTTTCGATTTTTTTACTAATTGGAGGCAGCTTTGCCTTTTTCGACATAACTCATATCACCAACCGATTCTACAGTAAATTTGCCACCTTTGTAGATCACCTTGCTTACAGATGCGTTTCCAAGGTGGGTAGGTTGGATAAATTTACCCGAGCTATCTAAGTCCGATAGAAGTATTCCAATAAACATGCCGTGAACAACTACTAATACATTTCCTCCACCTAACTTTGCTTCTTTCTCTGCGATTGCTTTAAATGCAGCCTGACCTCTCTTTTTTACGTCGTAGTAGTTCTCAGCCATGCCCAATTCATCCAAGTCCTTCAGTGCCTGCATAGCATTGATGTATACCTGGTTGTCGGTTTTCATCGCTTCAAAAAACTCTTTCATATTGCGTAGTCCGATTCTAAGGGCAGCGTCTCCCCACATTTTCTCATCAGGTTTGCCCTCGTAACTACCAAAACATGCTTCGCGCAACCCTTCATCTTCTTGCAAAAGAAGGCCTTTCTGCCCCTTTTTCTCTAAAACGATACGGGCTGTTTGGCGGGCTCTACCCAAGTCACTGGAATAAGCCGCTTTCAGAGGAACGTCTTTCATTCCGATACCCAAATATTCGGCAACAGCTACTCCGGGTGGAGTCAGAGGGGTATCTGCCCACCCTTGAGCCTGCACCAAGGTGTTCAGCATAGTTTTGCCATGTCTTGTTACATAAAAAGTAACAGTGTTATCTTTACTTGCATCTTGAGCAAACACGTACGGTGTTATGCATAGTAAGATAGCAGCAAAGAGAATCTTCAATTTGCTCATAAAAATTTTAAAGGTTAAATAGGTTAGTAAATAATATGTATATTAAGGTGACTAATAGTTTTGTATCTGTATTAATTCTTTATATATTTCTGATTGCGTGCATCTTTTATAACTCCTTTCCAGTTCAGTCCAAATCCGAAATCATAAGTATTACCTTCTGTATCTGTATGGCATTCCATATCGAAAGGAACATCTTCTTTCTGCTTTTCTACAGTAACCATGTTAGCCGGCATTTGCACAGGAAGCAAGCCTGAAGGTTCTGCTTTACCCGAAACAATATCCATTACAGCTTTGTCTGATACACCAAAACGAATAACGATACCTTCTACTTTGTTTTCGAATTCGTTAAATACCATCGGTCTGGTGGCATTTACAACCACCACAACAGGCTTATCACCCATCTGTGCTTTTGTGTCCAGTATCGTATTCAAATCTTTGGTGTTAACTACGGTTGTAGACTTTCCTTTGTATGATCTGTCTGTTATAGATGGATCTACTACAGGGTCTCCCGCCGCCATACTGTGGCTTCTTGCTTCTGTTGCAGTGTAAGGACTATATTGTAAAGAAATGGGAACGTATCCATTTCCTCCGGCTTTTCTATCTTCTTTATCATAGCCTCCACCATCGCTATTGCTATGCGGAGAGTTTACAAATACAAGAGCAAAATCTGCGTTTTGAGGATTGTCTGTTACATTGTAATACTGTTTTACTAAGTCAAGATTTACCGGTATAACTTCAGTCTCTGCAATCGTATTGCCCCACCAGTCTCTAACTGAAGGATTAATTTTCTTAGGGATGTATACCGTTTTTTTGTTATCCTTTATCGGTAATACTGTCGATTTGTTTTTGAGTAATACAATAGACTTCAGTTGAGCTTCATAACCTGCCTTTATAAATGCTTCGCAACCAACTGTTGCTTTACTTTCTTGCGGATCGAGGTATGGGTTTTCGAAAAGTCCTACTCTGAAAATATTCTTTAGTAAACGAACTGCTGACTGTTCGAAGCGTTTGCGCATAAATTCTTCTCCATGTTCTTTCACACCCATGCGATAAGCTTCTAATACAGGTTCTTTATCATTGTTTCCTCCAAACTGATCAACTCCCGCCATGATGGTTAGATAGTGCCTTTCGGGAATAGAAAGTTTTTCTGCTCCCCATGGTTTTCCTGCAAAATCTCCGGGAGATTTTCCTTCATCCCCTGTAATCAGCCAATCGGTGCAAACTACTCCATCATAACCATACTTTTCGCGCAGAAGATCTGTTATGATATATTTGCTGAAACCATTGGCATAGTTTGTTCCGTCTTTTGCCTGATTGTATGATATTGTATAGTATGGCATAACGGCTGATGCTTCGTTTGTTTTACCTTCCAACTTGAAGGCTCCTTCGATGAATGGCTTTAGATGTGTTTCGAAATTGTTTCCCGGATAGACGGCAAACTTTCCGAATGCCCAATGCCCGTCACGGCCACCTTCCTCAGGTCCTCCACTAGGCCAGTGTTTTACCATCGCATTTACACTGTTGTATCCCCATCCGTCTTTAATTTCTGCATCTCCTTCCGAAGTTTGGAATCCATCGATATAAGCGCGTGCCATATCAGTTGCCAATTCAGGACTTTCGCCAAATGTCATATTGATGCGGAACCAGCGAGGTTCGGTACCTAGGTCTATTTGAGGTGAAAGTGCGGTAGCTATACCTAAAGCTCTATATTCTTTAGCGGCTATCTCACCAAATTTTTTTACGATCGAAGGGTCAAAAGTCGCTGCCATAGCTAATCCATCAGGCCAGATAGATATGCGGTCTCCTCCTGCGTTAAATTCAGGATTTGGTGATCCTGCCAATTGCCCCGAATGTCGAGGGTCTGAACTTGTATTTCCCGGAATACCTAATCCAAGACTTTCGATGTAAGCTTGCATCTGATTGTTCCATCGGGCAGCTACTTCAGGATTTTCGATGCCCATAACTAATACATGCCGCAGATTATCTTCTTTTAAAAATTTCTTTTGCTGATCCGTCAGATCCCAAGCATTTGCTCCGCTTTCAGCAAAAGGCTTTCCATTGTATGTTCCTGCTAGAAAACCACTTTCCTTAGCCGGTAACGATTGGTGTGCACTGTAAAGCATCAGACCAGCGATCTGTTCTATAGACATCAGTGAAGCGAGGTTCTCTGCTCTTTCTTGAACAGGCAAGCGCCAATCTTCATACTTATCCAACTTTCCGTTTTTGTTGAGGTCTTTAAACTTAAGATCGTCAACCGTAATGATTTTTACACCAGACGATTCAGAGTATCCAAGTGTTGGCCCACCCTTATTTTCTACAAAGGTATAATCATTCATTTTAGTTGGCTGTGTACATTGCAAGCTCAATATTCCGAGTAAGAATATTGGAATATACTTCTTTTTCATAATATTGATATTTATATTTATGTGCGTTTTATTAACGCATGTTAGTTTTGCAAATGTATTTATAGATTTTGATAAAAAAAATAAATATGCGTATTTTGTACGCAATTATGTTTAATAACACAATTTGGCTTTAGTAAACATATTTTTATTCGGAATATATTCTCTAATTTTGCTGACTCATCATTTTAATAGGATATAGATACCTAGATTATGAAGGATTTAACGAAGTTGACGTATGAAGATCATACCGCAGAGAACTCACACCCAGGCTTTTCGGTAGATTGTGTTATAATAGCTTTTCACAAGGGAAAAATAAAAGTTCTGCTGAGAGATTTTGGCATAAACAATTATAAGGCTCTATTAGGCGGTTTTGTTTTTAATGACGAAAGTGCAGATCAAGCGGCACACAGGATACTAGAACTGTATACCGGGTTGAGCAATATTTTCCTAAAGCAATTTGCATTGTTTAGTGATCCCAACAGAACTATCATGAAACAAAACTTAGACTATGTAGCTCAATATAGCTCGGTAAGGAATGATGGTAAATGGCTGTTAAGGCGATTTATAACAATGGGCTACTTTGCTTTGGTGAGGTATGATGAGGTAAATGACTTTGTATCCGAAAAAAAGCAATTGCATTGGTATGATATAAATAAATTGCCTGCTATGTATTCAGACCATGAGCTTATTATAAAAAAAGCACAAGAGTCAATCAAACTTTTAATGCCAATAATACCAATCGGATATGAGCTGCTTCCCGAGAAATTCATGATGACCGAATTGAGAAAGATTCATGAAATATTTTTAAACAAGAAGCTTGACAGGCGCAACTTTCAACGAAAAATACTTCAGGAAGGATTTGTTATTCAACTGGACGAACGAAAAGAGGGCAAAGAGTATAATGCTCCTATTTTATATAGTTTTATTTCTCCCGATATCAAGGATACGATGTGATAGTTTCTCTCTAATAAAAATACAAATGGCTGTTGTTAGAAAAAGATCTCGAATTTTGTCCGGCCATTTTCCGATTTCAAATCAAATTTGCAATTATGATTAAGCAAGACTTCACGAACAAACATTAAACCGATTCCCTGACCTGTTTGCTTGGTAGTAAAGAAAGGTGTGAATAGTTTTTGTTTTGTTTCTTCCGGTATATCCGGCCCATTATCTTCAATGGTGATGGAAAGAGGCTGTGAGGTAGTGATGATATTTATATCTCCATTTTTATCTATTGCTTCGTAGGCATTTTTTACAATATTGACGAGTACTTGTTCGAACTGTATACTGTCGATACATGCTAAGTCTTTTTCGGTAGTCAGATTCAAATTAAGATTTATATTTCTTTTTAAGCATTCTGCTCGGGAGAGAGATTCTACAGACCGTGCCAATTCATTTATGCTTACATCGGATACCGACGGTTCAGGGATTTTTACAACTTCGGCAAAATTGCTGATAAAATGTCCCAAATGCTTACATCTATCGAATGATGCATCTACAGCTGGTAAAACATCGATCAATTCGCTGTTTTCATTCTGCTGTAATATATCCGAGATAACATTAAGGGTAGAACTTACTGCACCCACCGAATTGTTTACTTCATGTGCCATCATACGGATAATGCCTTCGTATGATTTTTTCTCAATCTTCAATAGTTCATGTGTCAACTCTTCGATGAGGATAAAAGGATGCGCAAACCCTCTGTCTATAAACGAAGAGCGGGAACAACGATACATTGTTATACCCGAACTGCGTATCACTACATCTTCTCCTTGCTTTAGTTTGCTTAGTTGATCTCCTATATTTATTCCCGATTCATCCAGCTTTTTGTTTTTTACGTCATTGATATTGTTTATACTCAACAGCCGTAGTCCGGATGGGTTAACCTCTGTGATTTTATCATCAAAATCTAAAATGATAACCCCCTGTGGGGATGCTTGTATAAGCAAATCAAGAAAATGATTTTTCTCTCTCACTTGCAGCCTTTCGTCTTTCAATTGATCCATCATCTTATTGAAAATCTCAATCAGCTTGTTGGCTTCGCTATCGGAAACGGGACGCAGACGAGTCGAAAAATCCTGTTCTTTTAGTAGTTCCATACCATCGCTAATAATCTGGTATGGTTTTATAAGTCGGTAGTAAAGGGTGATAAAAAATATAATAGCAAGGATAGCGATTCCTTCTATAAGTAGAAATTTATATAAGTCTGTTCTAAAAAAAACAAACCCTACAGTCAATAGAGAGCCAAAAACAAGAACGGCTAATATCCAGAATAAGATTTTTGATTTCATAGCCCCTAATCATTTGTGCTTATTCCATATTTCTCCAGCCTTCTGTATAATGCTTGTCTGCTTACACCTAGTGCTGTTGCCACCTTCGAGAGATTACCACCATATAGTTCCATTGCTTTTTCTATCATCTTTTTCTCCAATTCGTCTAAAGGATAGATAGAGTCGGGGAGTGTAGACGATGAATTGGGGATTGCTATATATTGATCTTTGAAATCGCTATCGGTAAGTATGTTTTTACCTGAGACGAGAATAACTCTGTCTACCAGATTTTTTAATTCTCTTATATTTCCGGGATATGGTAATCTTTTCAAGAAGCTGATTGCTTCTGATGTAAATTCAATATTTTCTAATCCGTTTATTTCGACTTGTTTTTTTGCGAAATGTTTTACAAGTAGTGGAATGTCATCTATCCGCTCACGCAAAGCCGGAACTCTTATTGTGATAAGGTTGATCCGATAGAACAGGTCTTCTCTGAATGTGCCTTTAGAGACCATGTCGGCAAGATTGCGATTGGTTGCACTAATGACACGTACATCAACTTGCTTTTGCTTGCTGTCACCTAACGATTCAAACGTTTTATCCTGCAACACCCTTAATAATTTCACCTGACATGCCGCATCTAATTCTCCTATTTCATCGAGGAATATACTTCCTTTATTTGCTAATTCGAAGCGACCAATTCTGTCATAATGAGCATCGGTAAATGCTCCTTTTTTATGACCAAACATTTCACTTTCGAAAAGAGATTGTGAAATACCCCCTAGGTTTACCTTCACAAAAGGATTCTTCTTTCTGTCGCTGTTCTCGTGAATAGCCTCAGCTATAAGTTCTTTTCCTGTACCACTTTCGCCTGTAATAAGGATAGAGGCATTTGTTTTGGCTACCCGTGAAATTGTATTGAATACATTTTGTAAGAGGGGAGATTTGCCTATGATTTTATCATTTCGGAAAGCTTCGTCGCTACTGATCTGTGAATTGTTTCCGGCTGCCTCTTTTTCACTTCCCTCCTTTAACTGTATAGCTGTCTGAATGGTGTTCAGTAACGCCATATTGTTCCAAGGCTTAGTGACAAAATCAAAAGCTCCGGCTTGTATCCCCCTTACTGCAAGGTTGATCGATCCCCATGCCGTAATAAGTATAACAGGTACGTGAGGATAATAAATTTTTACTTGCTTCAGTAAAGTAAGACCTTCTTCTCCGCTTGTCCCTTTGGTATAATTCATATCCATCAGTATAAGATCGGGAGACGTTGCTTTTACAAAAGCTATTGCCTCTTGAGGGGATGTTGCACTAGCTGTTTCATATCCGGCCCTTTTTAATACTAAAGAAAGGGATGAACGTATAGCAGCATCGTCGTCACAGATCAGTATCATAAAAATTTTCGTTCTAGTGGATAAAAATAATGATTTTGAAGTTAATCAACAATCTTATCGTAATCAGCAGATATTTCTTTATTGCTTAAGAAATCGTACAAGGTCAGACTTCTTATCTGATAATAATATGACCATAGCAGATACATCTGTTCGATATAATTACGTCTGGCTTCATCTTTCGAAGATTGGGAATCGTTCAGGTTTAATACATCAATTTTACCTAATACAAACGCTTCGATAGAGGTATTGTAACGTTGCTGTGCAATTATATCTGTTTCTTTTGCCAGTTCCAATTGCTTCGACTGACTATTAAAGTTCTGTACACGAAGATATACATTTTGATTGAAATCTATTTGCTCTTTTTCTATCTTAGAGTTTTCCACTTCACGATTAGCTTCAGCTATTTTTACTTTTCCTTTGCTTTTGCCCCAATCCAAGATCGGTATTTTGATACCAACATTAACGACTTGGTTGTTTCTCCAGTTGTTGCTGTTGAAGGCTTGCGCAAAACGGTCTTCCTGTCCCGACATTCCAAATGAAACAAACAATGTCGCATTCCAACGGTCTGCTTTTGCCTGGCTTACATCGCGAGACGCTTCCAGCATTCTTTTCTGGATATTCTGCGTAAAGGGGTTGTTTTCTCGTGCCAATGTTACCACCTGCGGATAAGACAAAATCGGCATTCTACTTAGAAGCCCTTCCGGTATAGCGGGCTTAATGATAATGTCTTCTCCATACCCAAGGAAGGAACGCAACTGAAACATTCTTGAACTTAAAGAGGCTTGCGCATCTGTGAGGTATGACTCCGCTTTTAGTAATGAGACTTTCAGTTGCAATAAATCATTTTCTGAAATTTGTCCTATTTTTCTTCTTGCTTCGGCTATCGTATAGAGCTTCTCTGTGTTTTTTAGATTTTGCTGTGCTATTTCCATATTTATTTGTCCCAAGAGCAAATTGAAATAGTATTGGATTGCGGTATTAGATACATCTTCCATATCTGCGACCAATTGCTGTTTTGCTCCCTGATACTTTACCGGCTCTATTTTTTGTAACCATTTCACACGGTTGAACCCAAAAATAGGTTGTTGGAGTGTTATCGATCCGGGAATTGCCATATACCTTGTAGAACCGTTGCCTCCGTATTGCTCTAATCTTTGAAAACTGCTTTCTACGGAGAGTGTAGCACCTGTTAATGGGATATTTTGGGATATGGATATTCCTGCGTCTATTTTACTATAGTCGTTGCTAACAAATGTGTATGTTCCGTCCGAATTCTGAAATGGATTGTATGATTTAGAATAGTAGGGCAGGGTAGTATTTAGTGTTACTTCGGGCAACAATTCGGCTTTATATGTTCTATATCCCCAATAACTTGATTTAAATTGGTTGCGGGCTACAACAGCATCTACCGAAATAGAGACACTTCGTTGAATAGCATCAGGAAGATTTACTGTAATCGTATCCTGTGCCCTCAAACCTGTAAATAAAGCCAGCAATAGTATAGAGGAAAAAATCTTTTTCATACTCTTTGTTTTGTTTCTGTTTTATTCGTCTCGCAGAGCTTCTGCCGGTTGTATCCTTGATGCCCTCCACGATGGATAAAGTACTGCCGATATTGATATTGTGATCAGGATCAAAGCAGTAAATAAATAATTGATAAAATATTGGCTTATCTGTATTGGCTCTTCACCTCTATCTATGGATGGTACGCCAATATCTCTTAGAATATCCGCCAAAGCGATGTTTATGCATATCGGCGTGGCTATAAGACTGGCTAATAGCAATAAGAAGAGAGTTTCGAGAATGAATAAAGCTTTTATATTCATTCGGGTTGATCCTACAGCTACTCTCAATCCAATTTCATTACGTCGGGTCTGTATCCTAAACCAGAATGTGCCTACCACAGCAAGAAAGATATTTATGAAAAGGAACGATGATATAGAAAAGATACTTTTGAAGTTATTATCGTATTTGTTCCATTTCATAAAGTCTTTTCTAAGATCACTGATAGATGTCACAGACGATAAAAAATAAGGATCCATCGCAATTTGTTCTTGCATATCTTTTGTAAATCGTTCAATGAAATTTTTATCGGCTTCGGCTTTTACCCGTACACAAATTTCGATTCCATCAAAATAGACTGTTTCCCTGTCGTTTGTGGATAATAATGTGTAAACTATTGGATTGTGTTCGTCAAACTCACTCCTCTTGGAAGATGCTGCAACTCCTATTACTTGTTTGTTTTCGTTATCTCCGGTTACGAGCGATTTTATTTGTTTGGCATCGTGCTTCAAAAATTGATTATCTTTATTACCGCTGATAACTATATTATCCGTGCTATTCCAGCTCTCTACTTGTCCTTGTTGCAAGTTGATTTTAAAAACATTGAAATAGTCAGGACTAACCGATTTGAACTGAATGTAATCAACCATTGTATCCAAAGAGGCTTTATTGCTCATAAATGAACCCGAATAGGGAACAGCAGCCGAAGAGAGACTTATATATTCTATATCAGGATATTTCTTTATACGATCTACGATAGTCCATACGATGTTGACTAATGAATCTTTTTGAGCATCCGTTCCATTATTTATAAGTACATGACCTTCTTCTTTTATACCCATATTGATGTTGTAAACGTGTTCTACATTATAGCCTGTCGGCTCTAAGTAACGTTTTGTGAAAAAATAGATATAATCTACACAAAACCAAAGGATGCAAAAGACCAATACGAGCTCGAACAATATCCAAACGTTGATTTTTCGCTCACTCCATATTATTTTAAAAATTTGCTTTATCATATTGTTACATGTTTTTTTTGTTCAAAGAATCAACTATGGCTGCTTTTGACGCTCTGTATGCCGGTATGCCTGCCGAAAGAAGGTTGAGCACAAAGCATGCTAAGAATACACCGATCAATACAGGGTATGATATCAAAGCATGAATTGGTATAGCACTCTCTGCCCCTACATCGAGTAGCCAGCTTTTGAGCCACATTACAATGAAGTATGACAATATCAATCCTATAATACCTCCTATGAAAGTTGTAATTAGATTTTCGAACAAAATCTGAATCAGTATTATATATTTTTTCGCTCCGAAAGCTTTTCTTACTCCTATTTCTTCGATTCGTCTTTTTATTTGAGACATGCTAAAGCTGGATAGGTTAACTGCCGGAATGAGAAGTAAAACGGTAAAAATGAATATCATTTTTCTATTGGCTGTTTTTTCATCCGGTTTCATATCCCTGGTTTCTTGCATTAATAGTTGTCTCTGATTGTAAGGCCCATGAAACGTTATATTGTTTTCGGGGTCGCCACTATCAAATTTTCGTTGAGCTTTCTGTATTTCCTCCGTTAATGCTGTTGCGTCTTTTTTATCCCTCAATAGGTATAGAATGTGATAGCTCCTGTTGTTGTACCCATTCTTCGAGGTATATGGTATATACGCTTCTCCGTATCCGTATGTAAAGGTCTGGGGCACGTCTTTTATAATACCGATCACTTTGTATAGCTTAAAGTCTATTTCTATATTTTTGCCTAAAGCTTCATTGTTCCCAAACACTTTTTTTGCAAGATTTTGGGATATCACAGCATTGCGTATGCCCGATTTAAAGTCTTCTTCTGTAAATGGTTTTCCATCCAGAAAAGTAAAGGATAGTACTTTCCAGTAACTAGCGTCTACCATTTTGATCTCCGATAAGAAACGTTCGTTCGCATTCTCCTTTTTTACCATAAACTGATTGCCATTCCATGCTTTGTCAACAGCAGTAGTATATTCGGGCGTTTTAAATTCCGAGAGGTAATTTTTATACAATTCGTAGCTGATTGTACTTTGCCATATCCTGCTTTTAGTTTGATCCTTACTCTTTTTGGTATAGCGTTTCACATAGAAGGTCTTACTTCTGTTTACTTCAGGTGCTATATCTACATGCTTAATGGAGTCGGTCACTATGATGACCATAACCATCATTATAGCCAATGCTGTACCTGTGATAGTGATTATGCTGATAAACTTGTTTTGTTTCAGCATTCCCAAAGCCTGTTTGAAATATACTTTATACATATATTATTCTGTTTTATTCAAAATTCTTATTCGTTTCGCAATACTTCTGTCGGATTTGTTTTTGTAGCCCTGTATGCCGGATACCATACACCAACAAGGATTATTAGAGCCATAATAGAATAGGTGATCGATATGCCGATTATAAAGCGTAAAAAAGTGAATGCTACCCAATCGAGATGTACAAGTTCAAATAGTCCGAAATTGAGCGCTATAATTATAGTAGGTATCATGACTGCAGATAGTAATAACAGACCTTCTGTGATAACCAGCAGTTGGAGTTTAATTTTTGATGAGCCTAAGGCGATACGTAGTCCGAGTTCACTTTTTCGTTGCTGTGTACGAAGACCGAATACACCCGATACACCTAAAAAAATATTGATAAGAAGAAATCCTAAAAGAAAAGTTCTGACGAACATCGTACTCTCTTCAGGCCCTACTGCAGCCTTTCTGATATAGGAACTTGGGCGTACATCCATCAGATAAATATTACCAACCATAATCTTAGATGCCATATCTTTTATAAATTTGTCGATGAAATCATCTTTTATGTCCGGTTTCACACGTATACACAGCTCAATTTGAGATAGGTTGTCAGAGTTTACATTCTTTATGATTTCCTCCTCAGACAAAAGTGTATAGAATGAGGGGTTAGCTTTAAAGTATTCAGTCCATCTTACAGGTACATACTCCCCTGTAATCTGTTTTTCTTCGCCATTCTCTCCTACAATGATATTCTTGCCAATAGCTTCCTCTCCCTTTAATAACTCAGTTGCAGCATTTGCAGATATTATCACAGAATGCCTATTCAACGCTTGTTTTAAATCTTTTTGAGTGATAGATTGTGTTTTAAAAACGTCAAAAAAAGAAGGGGTAACTTTATATTCCTGAGCTGATACACCCATTTTATTATAAGACAGTTTTTTATAATATGCCTGACTATAAGGTGTAGCCGCATAAGGCTGTGACGCTATAGACAGCGATACTGATTCTATCGGTGGATACTGACGTATCAGCTCCATTATGCTTAATAGATCTTCTCCGCTAGTCGTTGTTTTTTCATCGGGAGAGATATAATTTTCACTGTCTTCAAGGCGTTCATTCAAATCGATGCGATAAGTGTTTTCTATATTATAACCGAAGGGTATATTTCTAACTGATCTCAGCACCGCCATATAGTCAACTATATACCAAAGACATATCGAAACAAAGAGTAATTCGGCTAGTATCCAATAATTACTTTTGCGCTGATTAATTATTATCTTGAAAATTTGTTTCAACATAGCTTTAGTCTTCTCTTAAAGATTTAACAATCGATGCAGATGACACTCTCCATGCGGGTATTCCTGCACTTAAAAGGTTTATAATTACACAGAAGATAAACGTCAAAAGAAAGGTACCCGGAGTTATAAAAACAGAAGGGTTAAAATGAGGCTCAATATCCAAACCAAAGTAATTATTATAATTAAAACCATAGTCGCTTATAAAATGAACTGTAATGAATGATAGTAATAAACCTAAACCGCCGCCAATAAGAGAATATACCATTTGTTCGCTCAATACTTGCCAGATGAGGGTTTTTCTAGTAGCACCGTATGCCTTTCGAACTCCCAATTCGACGATTCTTCTTCTCATGCGAAACAATGTGAGACCAGATAAATTAATGGCGGGTACAATTAGAAGGATCAATATAAATCCGATATCCGATAAATATGACCTTTGCATATCGGGATATCCCGGTCCAAACCGATGATCCTCTACATACCGGGTGTCCGGTTGTCCGTAAAACTCTACACTATAGTTGGCTAATGTGGTATTATAGCGGCTCACCTGTTGATTTGTTTCTGTACGTATGGCATCAAAATCTTTCGAAGAATGCGCTATAATCTGACATTTATACATCCCTGTTATTCCTTCCATATCTGCACTTTGTGTTTTGTGTATAGATGTGAGGGGAATCCATGCATGAGCATAAGTGGCTACCGTTATCGGTGAGAGATCTTCTACTATGCCAGATACTGTGTATGTAATAAAGTTTAGCTGCATTTGTTTTCCTACCACATTTTTTATGCTTCCAAAAATTGTGCGTGCCAATTTTTCACTGATAACGATTTTCCTTATACCCGAATCGAAATCTTCTTTATTATATCCCTTTCCATCAATGAACTTAAAGTCAAATGCTTTCCAGAAAACATCATCTGTATACAATACATAACATCTTTTCTGATTGCCTCCTCCCGGTAAAGTAGCCAGATGAGAATGAATAAATGATGATATGGTAACAGCTTCGGGTGTTTTTAATGACTGAAAGCACTCCTTGATTGTTTTTAAAGACATAAAACCGTTAATGACAAAATTTCCTGTGTTTTTTTCTTTCACCCCAACCCATTTTACATATAAAGATCGCGAGCGGTTGGTCTCCGGTTCAATATCCATTGTTTTAGCTCGTATGGCAACAAGTAACGATATAATTATGCCGATAGAAAGAGCAACACCCATGATGGATATAAAAGCCGAATAAGGATTGTCCTTAATTGTTCTTATGGCTTGTTTGAAGTAGCTTATTTTCATTTTTTCCCTTCTAGCTTAGCTCATATTAATTCTATTCTACACGTCTTCCGTCGAAGAAACGAACGATGCGTTTAGTCGTTTTTGCTATCAGCTCGTCGTGTGTTACCATTACTATTGTTGTACCTTCGTTATTCAACTCAAACAGTAGATCCATAATTTCCGTACCCATCTTGCTGTCAAGGTTTCCGGTAGGCTCATCGGCCAAAATGATTTGTGGATTGCCGATAATGGCACGAGCTATGGCTACACGCTGACACTGCCCTCCGGATAGTTGAGACGGGAAGTGTTTCATACGGTGCGAAAGACCTACTTTCTCCAACACATGCTTTGCCAATTCGCGGCGGCTAGTGTCTCCAGACTTGCGATAAAGAAGAGGGAGTTCCACATTGTCGAGTACGTTTAGTGAATTTATAAGATGGAAACTTTGAAAAACAAACCCAAGTGTTTTATTGCGGAACTCAGCCATCTCTTTATCTTTCATCTTGTTTGTTTCTGTACCATTGATGAGTACCTTACCGTTGGTTGCAACATCGAGTAGCCCCATAATATTTAGCATAGTACTTTTGCCACAACCTGATGGTCCCATAACGGACAGAAAATCTCCTTTCTCGACTTCTAGATTTACATTTTCCAATGCTACTGTTTCTACTTCTTTCGTCCGATAAATTTTTGTAATCCCTTGTAAATTGATTATTGACATAGTGCTGATATTTTATGTATGATTATTTTTTTATTTACTTTTATACTCTTCCTTCGATTAGGAAGAGTATAAAAGATCTCCCTAAAATTATATTACCTATTATAGAATTAATTTATTTTTAATTTCTGCTTGTTTTTATACTGGTTCATATCTGATATAATTACCTGCTCGCCTTTCTCGAGACCGCTTATCACTTCTACATATTCGAAGCTACTTTCGCCTAGTTTTATTTTTTTCTTTTCCGCCTCTCCGTTTTTCACTACCCAGAGCTCATACTCTCCGGCTCCTATATAATAGGTCGAATTCGGAATTCGTAATACATCATCCTGTATTCCATGAGTAACATATACATCTGTTTTCAGACCACTCCTGAGGCGTGAATTACCCGAGTCTTTTAGCATGACAGTGAAATTAATTACGCCATTCTTTACCGAAGGGGTTATATTCACGACCGTTCCTTCCAGCTGCAATTGTCCGATTTTTATTATTGCTTTAGCTCCCGAACTCAGTTTCTCGGCATAGCTATCGGCTATTTCGGTCAATACCTTAAAGTGACTTAGGTCTGAGATAATCGCTATTTGTGTTCCGGCAGAAACTTGCGAACCAATTTGGTTATTTACATACGTAAGCGTTGCTTTCTGAGGTGATAATATACGAGCATCCTTTAAGAGACGGGCACTTTCAGCCAGCGACTTTTCGAATATACTCAGGTCAAGTTGTTGGACTTTGACCTCGGCTGATGCATTTTTCTTTTCATTTACTATTTGTTGTTTTAGCTGTTGGAACTCAAGTTTTGCCACTTCATAGTTCAATGCAGCTTGGCGTACCTTGTCTGAGGTACTTGCCCCGATGCTATCCAGATATCTTTCGTTCTTAAGCTCGGTTTGTAGTTGCTTGAGCTTCATATCCTTTACTTGCAGCTGCATTTGAAGATCCGAAATTGTATTGTCGAGACTCACTTGAGACTGGATCAGTTTGCTTTTCTTCATTTCTTTTTCGTCCAGCTTCTGTTTGTAGTCTGTTTCTATCGACGCCAGTTCGAGCTTTAAGATCGGTTCATCTTTGTTAACCGAATCTCCCGCTTCTTTATATACCTCCAGTATCCTGCTATTGATAGGAGATACAATAATTTCTTCGGTCAGAGGAATCACTTTGCCCGATGCATTTACCGTTACTTCGATCGTTCCTCTGTCAACAGTTCCTATAATTACATTTTTCGAAGAAATCGAACCTTGCAGAAAGTTTACTACGATAATAACTACTATTGCCAAACCTACTATAATAGCACCATATCGTATGATCTGTTTGCGTCTTTCTTTGCGTTGCTCACTTAATGGTATCTCTCTGTCCATTTCTAATGTTTTATTATTCTACTTATTTATATCAAGTCGTATGCCGAAAATGTAAATTATATATAATCAATCGTTTATGCTTTTTGTAAATGTCCGATATCGGACGACTTGTTCGGAAGTAATCATTCTTAAATGCCTACTTATAAAGAATCAGTTGATGAATCTGTAATTGAATTCTCTACCGAAGATTATTTACAGAGAGAAAAAGTGTATATTTGAGGAGGTAAATTTTATACTCTTTGTAAAATATATAACCAAATGATAATTCGTGCATTAAAATATATTCGTTATGCGGGTGAACCTCGCGAATGGAGTATCGTAGGCAGTAATGATGATTATGCTTACTTTGATAATCTAAATCTTTTGGTGGGCAAAAACGCATCCGGAAAAAGCCGAACATTAAATCTGATAAGACAGATTGCAAACTTATTTTCGGGACAGATTAATTTAAAGCAGACTGTTAGTCCTAGCGAAGACTTTGAAATTATTTTCACTGAAGGTGAGAATACATATAAATATATACTTGGCTTCAAAAACAGGGTTGTCACGAAAGAGGTTCTGATATTTGATGATAAAGTCTTATTAGATAGAGAAAAGAAGATATTCATTGATCTTGATAATAATAGACTTGAAGCGGATGTATCCGATAATCAACTGGCTATTACTTTGCAAAACGACGAAGGGAAATCCTATTACGAAAGTTTTGTAGAGTGGGGGAGGTCCCTCCGAAACTATATGTTTGCAAACCAGTTGGAGAAAAAGAGATTAGTGAAGGATTACGTCGGGGGGGAAAACAATAAAGATATTGATGACCCGGAGACTTTGATTCACGCTTTCTACAAGGGGAGAGAGCTGTTCGGTGAAGACTTCATATCAGAGATTCTTTCGAGCATGCAGGATTTGGGCTATGATATTTCTAAAATCGATATAGAAGAGGTTGACGGACTTTATGGATTATGCGTTGAAGAAGATTGTAAATATACTGTATCCCAACGTGAAATGTCTCAGGGCATGTATCGGGCTCTGTCTTTATTGATATTGTTGCATTATGCGAAATTAAAGAATATTTCATTTTGTATGTTGATTGATGATATTGGAGAAGGTCTTGATTTTGAAAGCTCGAAGAAAATAACAGACATTGTTATTAAGAAGGTGAATAAATCCAATATGCAATTCTTCATGACCACCAACGATCGCTACATAATGAACCAAATACCGCTTCGCTATTGGTCTGTAATAGGTAGGGATCATAGCAAATCAATATTCTACGATTATACAAATTCGAAAGATACTTTTGAAGACTTTAAATATACGGGACTTAATAACTTCGATTTTTTGGCCACAGACTTTTACCAGAAAGGTTTTGGCATTATGGATGAGGATAATAACGTTTGATGAGACGCATTGCTTTTTTCGTTGAAGGACAGACTGAGCAGATTTTTATAAATCGCTTGATAAAGGAAGTCTTTGGCTATAAACAGATTAATATTATTCAGAAACAATTTCGTGGAGGATCTAATATACCCAAACAAGAGATTGTTCGGAACTCGTTATTTTCTCGAAATCCGAAGTACGAAGTGCTTATTTTTGATTGTGGCTCAGACAACAGGGTAAAATCGGAGATATTGGATAACATTTCTAACCTTCGACAACGAGGATATGAGATGATAATAGGTGTCCGTGATCTTTATCCTATACCGATAGATGATTTGGAGAAGCTGGAAAAAGGTTTGCGCTTCTTGCCGAATAAACTGAGAGCTGATGCTCCATATTTTGATATTGTAATTGCAATACACGAGATAGAAGCCTGGTTTATGGCAGAAACAAATCACTTCAAGAGAATAGACAAACGGCTGACAGGACGATTTATAAAAGATAGGCTTGGGTTTGATCCTTATGTCATAAACTCAGAGTCGAGAGTGCATCCGGCTAAAGATCTGGATAATATCTATAGGCTTGTAGGTAAGTCGTATACAAAGAAATATAACGCTACTGTGAGGGTTGTAAATAAATTAGACTTTAATCGTATCAGGCATCAGGTACGCTACGATGTCGGATCTTTGGACAGGCTGTTAAGCGTAATTGATCTTTTCAAAGGAAATAAGAAATAACTAGTTTTTTACTTCTGGTTTTATTCCTGCTCTAGGGTTATTTCCACAATCTCGGGTTGTGCGAAAAAACGGAATGGAAATCCACCCATACCAACGCCCGAAGTAACGTATAATTTTGTTTTATCCTTTTCTTTCCAACCATACCTGTATTTTTGTCCCGTTTGCATATATTCGGGATGACTGGTCGCCGGCATAATGGGAGCATACAGTCCAAGAAGTGTTATTTGTCCTCCATGTGTGTGACCCGACAGCATGAGGTCTACAAGGTCTGTGTCTAGCAATTCCATATAGTCGGGGTTATGAGACAGTAATATGCAGAAGTTGTTTTGCTTCACATCACCGATTGTATTCTCTATAATCTGCACATCTTCCCAAAGATCTCCTACACCTCCGATTTTTATACTGTCATTGCCTTCTTTTATCCAGTATGACTCATTGTCGCAGATATGAAAGCCACAATTACTAAAGCCTTGCTGTATCAGCTTGGCATCTTCCCAGTGGTCATGATTGCCCAATACTGTGTATACTCCGTATTTACTTTTCAGCTTTCTTATTTCCTTAAAGAAAGGATGTGAGTATGTTGTGTCTTTTAAGGTATTATCCCCTCCGATAAACACCATGTCGGGGTTTCGTTCATTGATTCTCTCTACCAGCCGTGCCACGTCTTTACCCGTGAAGTATTTTCCGGAGTGAATGTCCGATACAAAGATTATCTTCTTTCCTACAAAAGCATCGGGAATATCTTTGCTTCGGAATGTCAGTTCTTTCAGCTTTATATTCCGTGCTTCCAGATATCCATATATAAGACAGATACTGGCAATCATTACGGCTGCCAGCGAAAAATAAGCCAGATATTTCTTCCTCTTATTTGTCACTCCTATATTTGTTATCGTAGTCTTTTATCGAGCGGCGTATAACCTCGTGTGCTGTTTTTACATCGTATGTGCCTGTAAGAATACAGCGAGGAGACTTGTCTCCGGGTAAATCCTTATAGGTAGTAAAGTAGTGTTTCAGACGGTCTATTACCATTGGCGGTACGTCCGATATATCTTTGTATGCACCGTAGATAGCATCATTTTCGAGTACAGCAATAAGCTTATCGTCGGCTTTGTTGTGATCTAGTAATCTGAAACCTCCTATGGGTCTGGCTTTCACTATTATATCTCCATGTGTGATGTCTTTCTCTGTCAGAACACAAATATCTACAGGGTCGTTATCTCCTTCTATATCAGTTCTTCCCAACTCATTGTTTGTAAGCTCTGCTACAAGGTCGGCACTATACGTTTGAGGGATAAACCCATAAAGGGCAGGGATGATGTTTGAGTACTTCTGTGGTCTGTCGATGCTAAGGTAACCGGTTTCTTTGTCAACCTCGTATTTAACTGTGTCGGTAGGTACTATTTCGATAAAGCATGTTACTACGTGAGGTGCATTGCTTCCGGCATTTATTCCATGCCATGGATGTGCTTTAAATTGATGGTCGTTCATAACAAATCTTAAAAACTTATAATGTGTATCTTATTTTTGCTGCAAATTTAAAGCAATATTTTTGTTTCACCTAAAATACCGACTTTTATAACTCAAGACCTTTCGGTTACGAATCCCCAAATTCAAATCACTATCTATAAAAAGGTAACAATATTTACAATATTCTGCTTTACCGATTATTTATTGTAACCTATTGATATGATATGTCTTGACGGTGTGTCTGCTATCAAAAGGTGACAAAAGTAACACCTTTCGAACCATATTTCACTGTCACTTTATATCCTCCTTTGCTCTTTGGCTCAGTTTGTTCCTTGGGTTCTTATAACAGCGACGTTTTAGCTCACAATCTGTTTCAACTATTTCAAAGATCTCTATAAGAGATAATTCTTAGAAGAAAAAGCAATGGTGTCGACCTTCTTTTATCTATCATTTATAAATAAAATTTAATATGCCTCTACAGTGGTCAAAAAGGGAATTTGTGGATTATATAAAAATTAACTAAATACTTTAAATCGTGAACTTTTCATTATCTTTGTGTTCGAATTTTTAGAACGTAATTTCATGAGCGATGACAAACAAAGGTTGCTCGACGAGCGATACATGAGGATGGCGGCTATTTGGGCCGAAAATTCGTACTGTAAGCGCAGAAAAGTAGGTGCCCTTATTGTAAAAGATAAAATGATTATATCCGATGGGTATAATGGTACTCCTTCAGGATTTGAGAATATTTGCGAAGATGAAAACAACGAAACCAAAGCATATGTTCTGCATGCCGAAGCTAATGCAATCACGAAAGTAGCCTGTTCGCATAACAGTAGTCTTGGGGCTACAATGTATGTGACTACATCGCCTTGCATAGAATGTGCAAAACTTATAATTCAGGCGGGCATAACGCGGGTTGTGTATAATCAGAAATATCGGCGTACAGATGGAGCTTCTCTTCTCGAACGTGCGGGAGTAGAGGTCGTATTTATAGATATAGAAACTAACACAGAGGGATCGGAAGATTAAATGGAAAGCGATAAGAACTTGAACAACAATTGGGAAGGGACAAACAGCAAAATGACAGAGAACAATAATAGTAGTAAAACTAAAAAAGGAGGAAGGGGTATTTATATCTGGCTTCCGTTGTGCATTGCTGTAAGTGTTGCTGTTGGTATCTTTATAGGAAATGCTTATTCTATATTTGGTTCGGGAAGCGGATTTTTAGGGCGAAAAGGCAATAAGCTCGACGTTGTACTCGACTATATCAATAAGTCTTATGTAGATACGGTAAATGTAGATGCGCTGATCGAAAATGCTATACCAACCGTATTGGCCGGATTAGATCCGCACTCAGATTATATTAGTGCAGATATTATGAACCGCAAAGATGACGAACTGGAAGGTCATTTTAGTGGTATCGGCGTTGAGTTTATTATATTGAATGATACGCTGACAATTGTAAAAGCCATACCGGGCGGACCTTCTGAAGCTGTCGGTATACAGGCCGGAGACAGAGTTGTAACTGTCAATGATTCTCTGTTTGTAGGCAAAGGAATAAATGAAAATAAAGTCTACAGCACACTCAAAGGGCCTGAAAAGACCCAGATCAAAATAGGAGTGAAGAGACAAGGTCGTGACGAGTTGATTCCATTTGTAGTAACCAGAGCCTTTGTGCCTGTGAAGAGTGTGGATGCATCGTACAAGCTTGATAATAAGATAGGATACATAAAGGTAAGCAAGTTTGGCAGCACAACGTATAACGAATTTATTTCGGCAATAGCTAAATTGAAAAGTCAGGGTTGTGAATCTTTTGTTGTAGACCTGCAACAAAACACAGGAGGGTACATGGAAGCTGCCATAATGATGGTGAATGAATTCCTTGCCAACGGAGAGCTTATTTTGTATACTGAAGGAAGAGCTTATCCTCGTGAAAATTATTATGCTGATAATTCGGGTACATGCAAGCAAAGCCAGATTGTAGTTCTTCTCGATGAAACAAGCGCATCAGCCAGTGAGATATTTGCCGGAGCTATACAGGACAACGACAGAGGATTGATCGTCGGTCGCCGTTCGTTTGGTAAAGGATTGGTACAGGCTCAATATAAGTTCAACGATGGTTCTGCTATGCGACTCACAATAGCCCGATATCACACACCATCTGGTAGATGTGTACAGAAGGCATACGAAAAGGGAGACCGTCAGACATATAGTATGGATCTGTATAACAGATATAGCCGAGGAGAATTTGACAATAGAGATAGTATCAAGTTCGATAATCTACCTCTTTTCCATACTCTTTCGGGAAGACCGGTGTATGGTGACGATGGCGTTTTATCCGATGTTTTTGTTCCTCGCGATACGACAGGTATCAATTCGTACTACATGCGAGTAGCGAATAAAGGGTTGCTCAGAGAGTTTAGCTATGTGTACACCGAAAAGAACAGAGATAAACTGAAGAGCTTTAAAACATGGACTGATGCTGCAAAATATTTATCAACACAGCCTATTGTCGATAATTTTGCAGACTATGCCTATACAAAGGGAATCCGTAAACAGCCATATTTGATAGATGAATCGCGCAAGCTTCTTCAAACACAGCTCGAAGCATTTATTATACGCAATTTCTTCAGCGAAGACAATTTCTATGAAATGTTCCAAAGAGATGAGCAGATGATAAAAGAAGCGGTAAGATTGCTCAAGGCGAATAAGGCTACGCCCGATGCCATAAAGAAAGGAGCATATAAATAATGTGGATTGGTTATGATATAATATAAAACAGAAGGATAAAAGTAGAACTCTACTTTTATCCTTTTTTCTTGTATTCGTTCTATTTAAGTAGAAATTAGAAAAAGAAATGTATTTTTGTTGAAGGAATTAATTATACAAACAAAATATCTCCAACGGAACAAAGAAAATAAAGGATGAATATAGCACAGCAAAAAGAAAAACTGAGAAAAGAAATATCCTTGTTAAAGAAACAATATTCAGCTGACGACTTATACAATCGTTCGGAAGAAGTATTATCGGTTTTGGAAATAACAGGAGCATTTCAGCAGGCAAAAACTATATTTATTTATAATAGCATGGACGATGAGGTGCAGACCCTCGATTTTATCAACCGTTGGAGTGCTGAAAAGAATTTCTATTTGCCAGTTGTGGTTAAGGATGATATTGTTTTCAGAAAATATGTTCAGGATACCACATTGAAGCAATCTTCGTATGGTATAATGGAACCATTGGGTGATAATTTTACCGATTATAAAAAGGTGGATTTAATTATTGTTCCCGGTGTAGCCTTCGATCGAAAGATGGGGCGTCTGGGCAGAGGCAGAGGGTATTATGATCGCTTCTTGTCTCTCATTTCGGCTCCTAAAATGGGTATATGTTTCGAATTTCAGCTTCTGGATACTATTCCTGTTGATACGAATGATATAAAGATGGATTATATTGTCTCTGAAAATGAATTTATTTGGAAATAAAGAAATATTATTTCATTTAATTATGAGTTTAAGGGGATATATTAAATAAATAAAAAATCCATATATTTGCGTTCTGAAAATAAGTTTATTCTCCATATTATTTAATCTATGTCTATAATCATTAAGGAGGTTAAAGAAGATGATAAAGCTTTGAAAAAAGCATTTATTAAATTTCCTACCGATGTTCTTTATAAAAATTCTCCATATTATGTACCTTCTCTTGTTCTGGATGAACTGGGTACGTTGAATGAAAAAGAGAATCCCGCATTCGATTTTTGTGAAAAACAATTGTTCTTGGCATATAGAGATGGCGAGATCGTTGGCCGTATTGCCGGTATTATAAATCACACAGCGAATGAAATCTGGAATCAAAAAAATGCACGCTTCGGATTTGTTGATTTTATAGACGACAACGAGGTTGTCGATGCTTTATTCGATGCGGCAGGGAAGTGGGCGAAAGCCAAAGGTATGAATGTTATAGTAGGGCCTATGGGCTTTACCGACTTAGATCACGAAGGCTTGCTGATTGAAGGTTACGACCGAGAGTCGACAATGTCTACAACATATAGTTATCCGTATTACAGATATCAGATAGAACGCCTCGGATTTGAGAAGGATGCCGACTGGAATGAATATCGGATACCTGTTCCTGATTCTGTTCCTGAAAGGCATCAGCGTATCGCTAACATGGTGATGCAGCGATATGGACTGAAGGTACTTAAATTTAAAAGCCTAAAACAAATAACGCCGTACGTAAGTAAGATATTTGAACTGTTGAATGTTGCTTATAAGCCTTTATATGGCTTTGCTCCATTGACACAACGTCAGATAGACTACTATGTGAAAATGTATGTGCCATTGCTTCGCTGGGATCTGGTATCGATAATAATTAAAGAAGATACCGATGAGGTGGTTGGATTTGGTATAGCTATGCCGAGCCTTTCTCGTGGACTGATTAAATCTCGGGGACGATTCCTTCCATTTGGTTGGATAAATCTTTTGAGGGATCTCAAAAGTAAGAAAAATCCTGTCGTAGACCTTCTGCTGATTGGTATCTCACCCGAATATCAAGGGAAAGGTGTAAATGCTATAATCTTTAACGATTTTATACCATCTGCGTATAAGTGTGGCTTCAAGTTTGCGGAATCAAATCCCGAGTTGGAGATGAACAACAAGGTTGCTTCTCTTTGGGATGGATTTAATGCCGAGAATCATAAGAAAAGAAGAGCGTATAAGAAAAGTATATAAATAGAAAAAGGATTGTCTCGGTAGGCAATCCTTTTCTTTTTCTATCTCTGTTTACATTACTACCCTCGAGTATGGAGCAGCATCCATAGAGCAAAAATCTTTGTCTAAATACTTAAAATAACCGGTAATGGCTATCATTGCCGCATTATCTGTTGTATATCCAAACGGAGGGATATGTATTTTCCAGCCATAACGTTTTGCATGGTCTTCGAAAGCTGCACGAAGCCCCGAGTTTGCAGATACTCCTCCGGCTACGGCAACCTCATTTATATTGTAATCTTTGGCTACTCGTCTGAGTTGTTCCATCAGTACATCGATGATTGTCTTTTGTAATGACGCACAAAGATCTTCTTTATTCTTATCAATAAAGTCTGGGTCTTTTTTCAGTTCATCTCTCAAGAGGTATAGAAAAGAAGTTTTCAATCCGCTAAAGCTGTAATTATAACCCGGTATATGCGGTTTGTTCAATTTAAACTTGGTAGGATCACCTTCTTTTGCCAATCGGTCAACAACAGGTCCTCCGGGATAACCCAGTCCCATTACCTTCGCACATTTGTCAAAAGCTTCGCCTGCTGCATCGTCAATAGTTTGTCCTACTATCTCCATTTCTTTGTATGACTTCACAAGAATTATTTGTGAATTTCCACCCGAAACCAGTAGACACAAAAACGGATACTGTGGTTGGTTGTCATCATCTTTATTCTCTTTGATAAAGTGAGCTAAAACATGTCCGTGCAGGTGGTTAATATCAACCATAGGGATGTTTAATGCAGATGATAGACCTTTGGCAAATGATGTACCCACAAGCAACGAACCCATAAGTCCCGGACCTCGGGTAAATGCGATTGCAGAGAGATCTTCTTTGTTGACTCCGGCCTTTTTTAAAGCCTGATCTACTACCGGTATAATGTTCTGCTGGTGTGCTCGTGAAGCCAATTCGGGAACAACGCCCCCGTAACTTTCATGAACCTTCTGGCTGGATATTACATTTGACAAAAGCACCCCGTCTTGTATAACGGCTGCTGCAGTATCGTCACAGGAAGATTCTATTCCTAATATAGTTATCATTCGTTGGATTTATTTTTTTCTATAATAGACTATGCTTATTACTTGTCCCCAAATATATAATATATTGTTACATTCTTAGTTATAACATTATACATATATGTTTGTTTATAAAGCGGAACAAAATTAAAAAATATAAATTATCTTCGCAAAGAAGAAATCTTAAAAGGGAATAAATGAAAAATATAACTTACTTATTAGGTTTTATTATAATATCTTTCATCGGTTGTTCGGGCACAGTGAAAAGCGACAACAGACATTCGGCACAAGAGAGAGTAACCATTATACGCTTCGATAAAGATATATACAATTATATACAAAACCCTGATGCCGTAAAGGAAAAGTCTCTGACCGAAAAATATCCCTTGTTGCTCCCTGCTTTTGGACAAATTGCAATAAAGACGAATGATCAAGCGACGCTTTTCTCTCAACTTAGAGATTACTTTGCGAATGAAGACCTACTCAAAATATATCAGGATGTAGCAACTAAATATGCAGACGTCTCTGCATACGAAGATAAGTTGACTGCGGTAAACGCTTTGGTAGAAGAAAATTTTCCCGGTAAAAAACTACCTCGGTTAGCGATGCATGTTTCAGGCTTCAGGGCAAATGTAATTATCGTAAACAATCTTATATCTCTATCCATTGATAAGTATTTGGGTAGTGACTATCCGGCTTATCAAAGTTTCTTTCAACCATACGAACGCCTTCAAATGCAGCCTGAGGATATTGTAAAGGATTATATCAAAGCTTGGCTGATAAGTGATGTTATAAAGCCTGCCGATAATGAAACTCTTCTGTCTGCCATGATAGATGAAGGTAAGGTTTTGTATGCACTATCCATTCTGCTTCCCGGTGAGGATGCCGATAATCTGATAGGATATACATTCCAACAATCAGCCTGGTGCAAGAATAACGAAAAAGATATTTGGCAAAAGATAGTAAAAGAAAATTACCTTTATTCTACCGACCACATGCTTATCACTCGTCTCACTAATGATGCCGCTTCTACAACCGTAGTATCTCCTCAATCCCCGGGGCGTGTAGGCGCATGGATCGGTTGGCAGATTGTAAATCAGTATGCCAATAAGAAAGGGTTTTTACTGGAAGATATATTATCTATGGATGCGCAAACAATTTTGAAAGGCGCCAAATATAACCCGTAAAAAGTTATTAACAGCCCCTTGTTCAAAACTTAAGTCTCCATTCAATATTATTTATTTTATCTTTGAATAAAATTTATGGAAAGGGGAGTTCAGATAAATGGCAGAGTCAAATTTTAGGAATCAAGGAAAACGCAAACCAAAGGAAACAACTTTAGTTCCAGATATAGGAAAAATACAACCACAGGCCAGAGAGTTGGAAGAAGCCATACTCGGGGCCCTAATGCTAGAGAAAGATGCTTATTCGGTTGTTAGTGATATTCTTAAACCAGAGAGTTTTTACGATTCCATTCATCAGATTATATACAGAGCGATTGTAGATCTGGCTGTACGTCAGGCTCCGATCGATATGCTTACCGTGGTCGAACAATTACGCAAAGATGGAGAATTGGAGACAGTGGGAGGACCTGTATATATAGCTCAGTTGACTGAGAAAGTGGCATCTGCTGCCCATATCGAATTCCATGCCCGTATTATAGCTCAAAAATATCTTGCTCGCGAACTTATCTCTTTTTCCTCAAATGTTACAAGTAAAGCATTTGATGAAACAGTGGATGTTGACGACCTGATGCAGGAAGCAGAGAGTAAGCTATTCGAGATCTCACAGGGCAATGTGAAGAAGGATGTGACGCAGATCAACCCGGTCATTAAAGAAGCCTTACATTTACTTGAAATAGCGGCAAATCGTCCTGAAGGGCTAAGCGGTCTGGAAACAGGGTTTACTCCGTTAGACAAGATAACTTCGGGTTGGCAAAACTCCGACTTGGTAATTATAGCTGCCCGTCCGGCGATGGGTAAAACCGCATTCGTGTTGTCAATGGCCAAAAATATGGCTGTGTCTTATAAATATCCGGTAGCATTATTCTCTCTCGAGATGTCGAACGTACAGCTCGTAAACCGTCTGATCGTAAATACATGCGAAATACCGGGTGAAAAGATTAAGAATGGGCAGTTGCTACCATACGAGTGGGAACAGCTCGATTTTAAAATAAAAGAGCTCTACGATGCACCGTTATTTATAGATGATACCCCGAGTTTGTCGGTATTCGAATTGAGGACAAAGGCTCGCCGTCTGGTACGTGAGCATGGCGTTAAGATTATTATAATTGACTACCTGCAGTTAATGAATGCCAGTGGTATGAATTACGGTAGCCGTGAACAGGAGGTGAGTATGATATCCCGTTCATTGAAAGGATTGGCTAAAGAATTAAACATCCCAATTATTGCCCTTTCGCAGCTTAACCGTGGGGTTGAGGGGCGTACGGGAGCAGAAGGTAAGCGTCCGCAATTGTCTGACCTCCGTGAATCGGGAGCTATCGAGCAGGATGCCGATATGGTATGTTTTATCCACCGTCCTGAGTATTATAAAATATTAGAAGATGATAAAGGTAACTCCTTGATAGGTCTTGCCGAAATTATTATAGCAAAGCATCGTAATGGTGCTACAGGCGATGTATTGTTACGCTTCAAGAGCGAGTTTGCCCGTTTTCAGAATATTGATGATGATTATAATTTTGGAGCAGGTCAACAATTCTCGTCTAAGATCAACAATCACCCTGTGGCAGATCAGCCACCACACCCTATGCAAGGAGGGGGCAATGACTTTGTTCCTTTCTAGCCCGAACAGAATAGACATCTTAGTATATAATAAGAATCCTTTCATCTTTGTAATGAAAGGATTTTTTTATTGATAATCTTTCTGACCGTTTAAAGACATAATCTTTAAGTTTCTACAAAAAAATAGAGGCTGATTACATTGTTTAATCAGCCTCTATATCGAAAAGACAATTTATTTAGTTTTATTTCGCTTCAATTGCAGTATCCTTATTCTTTTCTTCTTTCTTGAAGATAGCCCAAGCTATTGGGGTAGCAACGAATACGGAAGAATATGTACCGATAATAATACCGATGAAGATCGCAAATGTGAAGCTTCTGATAGTATCACCACCCAATAAGAAGATACAGAATACAACCAACATAGAACTTAATGATGTATTCATTGTACGTCCTAATGTTGAGTTCAATGCCTCATTAATAGTTTCGGTTATATTGCGTTTTGGATACATGTTTCTGATTTCGCGGATACGGTCAAAGATTACAACCTTGTCATTGATAGAGTAACCTACTACTGTCAACACCGCAGCAATAAACGACTGGTCGATTTCCATCGAGAATGGCATTATCTTATATAGTAAAGAGTATAAGAAAATAACCAATACCGCATCATGTGCTACTGCGAAGAATGTACCTGCCGAGAACGCTATGTTGCGGAAACGTATAAGGATATAGACAGCCATACATATTACGGCAATCACAACTGCGATTGTAGCAGCGGTCTTCAAGTCGTCGGCAACACTTGGCCCTACACGTTGAGAACTTTGTATATAGTTGTCGATTGTTGTATTTGGTGCCAAATATTCTTTCAATGCACTAGTCATTTTAGCTCTGATCTCTGTTTCTACAGCATCTGTTGCTTCTTCTACTTTGTAGTTTGTAGTAACACGCACCTGGCTTGTTGTAGAAGATTGCGTTGCTGATCCACTAGTCAATACAAGAACCGTAGAACCTTGGAATTCGGGAACTAGTAGTTTTTCTATATCATCAGCATTTACATTCTTATCGAAACGAATCAAATAGTTTCGTCCACCTGTAAAGTCAATACCTCCGTTCAATCCATTGATAAACAGTGAAGCCAATCCTGACACCAAAATGATGGCAGAGAAGATAACAACCTTTTTGGTCATTCCCAAGAAATTGATATTTGTATTCAAGAACAGTTTCTTAGAAAGAGCTGTAGAGAATGTAAGATTTCTGAATTTACCTTTTTCGAGCATATATTCATAGAATATACGTGTGAGGAATACAGAAGTAAGGAACGAAGCAATGATACCAATTATCAACGTTGTAGCAAATCCTTGTATCGGACCTGTTCCGAAGTATGCAAGAATTATAGCTGTAATTACCTGAGACACGTGACCGTCGAAGATAGCAGAAAATGCATGTCTGTAACCATCTACTATGGCAACTTTCACATTTTTGCCTGCTCTTAATTCTTCCCTTGTACGCTCATAGATCAATACGTTAGCATCCACAGCAAGTGCAAGTGCCAATACAAGCCCTGTTATACCCGGTAGTGTCATTACGGCTCCAAAAGCAGCTAGGATGCCTATCGTGAAGAACAAGTTGACAATTAGCGCCGAGTTTGCGATTAATCCCGGAATCAATCCGTAAATAACGCAGATATAGATCATCAATAATACCAAGGCTAATAAGAATGAGAATATACCGGCAGTAATAGCTTCCTGTCCGAGAGATGGCCCTACAATATCTTCTTGTACGATATGTACACCTGCTTTCATCTTACCAGACTTAAGAACGTTTTCTAAGTCTTTTGCATCATCTACAGTAAAACGACCTGTGATCTGAGAACGACCACCTTCAATTTTATTTTGAACGTTTGGTGCTGAATATACAGAACCGTCAAGAACGATAGCGATGCTTCTTCCTTGCTCAGCTCCTGTAATAGTAGCCCAACGTTGTGCTCCTGTAGTATTCATCTGCATATCTACTTCCCATGCAGAGCCGTGTTGAGATTGGTCTGCTTTAGCCGAGATTACAACATCTCCGTCAAGAGCCGGACCTTTTTTAATACCATCACCACGAAGTGAATATAGTGCGAATTGTGTTTCTTTTGCATCTTCAGCTTTGAAGCCCCAAGCAAACGTTAAGTCGCCAGGGTACAAATCTTGATATCTGTGTAAAATTTTATTTACGGCAGCTGTATCTGTTTTATTTACGAAGCCTACGATAGCTCCACCTGCAAAGGTTGTAAAGTAGGAGCGAAGAGGTTTTGTAAATCCTAGATTATCGGTGCTTTCTACTTTTACAGAGTCTGTGGTCGCAGCAGCTAGAGAATCTGTAGCTACAGGTGCAGTAGTACCATTTGCAGCTAACACTTCTTTCGAACGCTGATCCATCAACTCAATATAGTTTTGGATTTCCTGTAGGTTGTATGTTTTCCAGAACTCAAGGTTTGCGCTACCTTGCAATAGTTTCTTCACACGTTCAGGTTCTTTAACTCCCGGCAATTCGATTAGTATACGTTCTGCACGGTCTAGTTTCTGAATGTTAGGAGCAACTACCCCAAATCGGTCGATACGCGTACGCAATACATTGAATGAGTTATCAGCAACGCTTTGCAATTCTGTTCTTAAAACAGCTACTACTTTATTATCATCATCGGTAGGAGATACCTGATCTCTCAGTTTTGTACTGAATATCGATGCTAATTTGTTATTGCCGTTACTAGCTTTGAATTTATCAACAAAAATAGAGATATAGTCTCGGTTACTTCCTTTTCTGTTTTCGTCCGAAGCCTGTCCTAAAGCTGTTTGAAACGCCTCATTGTCGGGATCTCCAAGTGAACGAAGTACTGCGGCAGCGTCTACTTCCACAATAACACTCATACCACCTTTGAGGTCTAGTCCGAGGCCAATTTCTTTCTCACGGCATTCTTTCAGAGTATAGCCGATGCTATCTCCAAAGCCAAAGAGAATACTTTTAGGCCAAACTTTCTCTGTAGACATTGAGTCTATGTAGAAAGTATATTGCTTATTATACAACTCATCATAGAGTAGTTGATCGCCTTTTGCATGCTCCGTAGCGTATGCAGCTGCGTATTCTTCCGCTTTCTTATCGTAACTTCTTGTTACAAACGTAAAAGACAAGTAAAACAAACAAACTAATGTTAGGAGTATTGCAAAAGTAATTACAAAGCCTTTGTTTTGCATTTTGGATTTTACTTTTTGTTATTTAATTATATTATTTCTATTTTCTTCAAAATTAATAAAATACACATATATCCCGGACGCCTCTTTTCAATAAAATGAGGCCTGATGGAGATATATGCACACTTTTAGGCGTGCAAATATAATCTTTTATTCTTTACAAATCATAATAAATATAAAGAAATTAGAGATTAAGCAAATATGCAAATCGGTAGATAATAGTTTTATACTCTATGCAGATAAACATGTTCTTGCACTGATGTATTATTAATTTTCTTCCTGTTTTCTTATTTCGGCTCGTTTGATCTTTCCACTAATTGTTTTAGGTAGTTCTTCAACAAACTCGATGATGCGAGGGTATTTGTATGGAGCTGTAACCTTTTTTACGTGGTCTTGTATCTCACGCTTCAGGTGGTCATTGGCCTTGTTCTTATAGTCCATAGCTAATACAATGGTGGCTTTTACTACCTGCCCGCGTATCTCGTCGGGTACACCGGTAATAGCACACTCTACAACAGCCGGATGCGTCATCAATGCGCTTTCTACCTCAAAAGGTCCGATGCGGTATCCCGAACTCTTGATAACGTCGTCTATGCGTCCTACAAACCAATAATAACCATCTTCGTCGCGCCAAGCCATATCTCCGGTATGATAAACATTGTCATGGTATACCTGATTGGTTAGTGCTTCGTCACGATAATAACCCATAAATAGACCTAGCGGTTTCCACTTGTCGGTCTTAATAACAACTTCACCTACTTCGCCATCTTCTACCGAGCGACCGTCTGCTGCTATCAAGTCTATATCATACGCCGGATTGGGTACACCCATTGCTCCGGGTTTTGGTTCCATCCACGGGAAAGTAACAATAGTAGGAGTTGTTTCAGTTTGACCGAAAGCCTCCATCATCTTTATCCCTGTACCTTTATAGAATGCTTCGAAAACAGATGGGTTGAGAGCTTCTCCTGCTGTAGTGGCATACTCTAGCGAAGATAAGTCGTAGTGAGACAGGTCTTCGCGAATCATGAAGCGGAATACTGTCGGTGGTGCACAAAAAGAAGTGATTTTATGTTTCTCTATAAGGTGTAATACCAATTGTGGTGTAAACTTTTCATGATCGAATACCATTACAGCCGCACCGGCTATCCACTGCCCGTATAGTTTTCCCCAAACGGCTTTTGCCCATCCCGTATCGGCAACTGTAAGATGCAGGCTATTTTCGTGCAGGTTGTGCCAATATTTAGCCGTTACAATATGCCCTAAAGGGTAAGCAAAGTTATGAATAACCATCTTCGGTTCTCCTGTTGTACCTGAAGTAAAATACAGCAGAGAAATATCATCATTGGTATTTACATGATCGGGACGTACAAAAGGTTTCGCTTCTTTTATTCCTTTATGGAAATCGTTCCATCCCGAAGGTATATTTTCTCCGCATGCAATAAGGCACTTCACTGTTGGCGACTCCGCCATTGCTTCATTTATGTGACTTATGACTGTTTCGTCATTTACACTCAGGATTGCTTTTATACTTGCCGCGTTATTGCGATAAACAATGTCTTTTTTTGTCAATAAGTGAGTCGCCGGAATCGCAACAGCACCTATCTTGTGCAGAGCTATAACAGCAAACCAGAATTCGTAGCGTCGTTTCATAATAAGCATTACCATATCTCCATGTCCTATGCCTAAGGACTGAAAATAAGCAGCTGTACGGTCGCTCTGTTCTTTGATGTCTGCAAATGTGAAATCGATGTGTTCTCCCTGGTCATTTCCCCAACAAATAGCTCTCTTGGTAGGGTTTATTCTTGCCCATTCATCAACTACATCATATCCAAAATTAAAATTATCAGGAATCTCAACGTGATAATGCTTTGCAAAATCTTCAGTTGAAGTAAAATGAATTTGTTTTACAAATTTTTCCAACATTATATAATGGTGATTAATCTTTTAGTAAATGAAAATACAAGCTTACAGCACAACAGCAATAAACTTCACTCGCTTTCCGTCCAAAGCTTTCATTCCATGGGGCAGGCTTGAATCGAAGTAGATGCTATCACCTTCTTCCAATATTAAATCTTTCCCATTTATTTGTAAAAGCATCCGTCCTTCAAGGATAAGGTTAAACTCTTGCCCGGTATGTGTGCTATGATGTATCCTTACACTATCTTGCTTGGGTTCTACTGTAACTTCAAACACATCAGCCTTTCGATTATTAAATCCACCGGCTAGCGTCTGATAGCTGTAATCTGAAACACGCTTCACAGCTAAACCTTTTCCCTTGCGCGTCAAAAAATAGCTGCTCATGCGAGGTTCGTCGGCAAACATCAGTACAGAAACATCTATATTATGTTTCGACGCAATGTTTTTCAGTGTACTGATAGTCAAATCTTTTCTGCCTTCTTCATATTCGAGGTATACCACAGGATCGATACCACATGATGAAGCGAACTCTTCGGTCGTCATATCCAAAGCCTCACGGAGACCTTTCAGACGCTGACCTATCTGCTTAATATCTTCATTCATACCTAAAATGTATTAAATTGATTCCTCTTTTTCGGGCTTATCCTTTCTTTCTTTTTGTGTTTCGGATATTAGTATTTGCATTGCTTTAGGGATGCCGGCTTTAAATTCAAGCAATTCCCCTGTTCTTGGATGTTTCAAAATTAGTCCCCCGGCATGAAGGGCAATTCTTTTGATCGGATTATTTGAAGCACCATATTTTTTATCGCCAACAATCGGGTGTCCGATCTGTTGCATGTGTACTCTTACTTGATTCTTGCGTCGTGTTTCGAGGTCAAAATCCAATAATGAATAGCCACCTTTCGATTTTTGTGTCTTGTAATGAGTAACAGATTTCAGTCCACCGTTATCGATAAGAGATGACATCATTACAAAGTTTTTGTTCTCGGTAAGCCACGATGTTACAGTTCCATTTTTAGGATTCGGGCGTCCTTCTACAATTGCCATGTATGAATACTTAGGCACAAGGTTGTCCCAGTTTTTCTGGAAAATATCCTGTAGCTCCATATCTTTCGCAAAGATCATAAGTCCCGAAACTTCTCTGTCGAGGCGATGCAGAACATAAACACGTGCTTTTTTATCTTTTTTCTTTACGTATTCATTCAGAGAGTTATATACAGTGCGTGATTTTTCCTTATCTGTAGCTACAGATAGGAACCCGGCTTCTTTTTCGATAACGAGTAGGTCGTCGTCTTCAAATACAATCTTTAATCCCTTCAATCTTTTCTCTTTTCGAGACTGATCGTATTTCATAACAGAGACCTTATCTTTTGCCTTCAGTTCGAAATCGAATTGAGTGATAAGCTTTCCGTTTACTTTGATTTGTTTATGTGCAAGAAGCGATTTAACGGCGTTGCGGCTTTTACGTACTTCTTTTTGGACAAGGAAATCTAGCAATTGAGTCGGTTGGTCAACTTTTATTTCCTGCAATACTTTATCTCTGGTCGTATTCCTCATTTCATTTATATATGAATATGAAACAAAGGTAAGCGTTTTTCTTTTAAGATAAACACAACATTAGACGTGGATTTATAAATATTAATTTAATTCATCGTTACTCAAGGTTAAAGAACTTTCAAGGCATAGTGGCATAAAACACAGGATAATATCTTTCGCAAGAAGTATGCGAGTGAAATTAACATTTATATTTTGTCTTTCAATATAATTTATCCTTACCTTTGCAGGACTTTGTTTCGTTTGTTAACGAATTAAAAGGGAATCAGGTGAAAATCCTGAACAGACCCGCTGCTGTAAGCTCTTTAAAGCTTGTGCAACATAGCCACTGTTATTCGTAATGGGAAGGCTGTACAAGTTGGAGTAAGTCAGAAGACCTGCAAAGTAATAGTTCGGACAGCTTTCGAGGAATAGAGCTTAAGAAACAGTGTCAAGATTATATAGTCTTTTCTTTGTTCTTATCGAAAGCATTTTATTGAATAATTTGTGAAGATGAGGACTTTTTTACTCTCCCTTATATTTTTATTTGTAACAGGCTGTATTCACATACAGGCTCAGATTAATGATAGTCTCAATGCAAAGAAACTGTCAGAGATAGAAATTTCTGCACAGATCAAACCTTCTGTCTCACGATCTACAACTCCACTTCAAGTGATTGATAATACAGAGATTTTGCAGCGAGGAATACAAACTGTTTCCGATGCAGTAAGGCAATTTAATGGAATTGTTCTTAAAGATTATGGAGGTATAGGAGGTTTAAAGACAATAGCCATTAGAGGGATGGGGACTGAACATACAGCCGTTAGCTATGATGGAATCATGGTTAGTAATATGCAGTCGGGGCAAGTGGATATTGGTCGTTTTTCTTTGGATAATATTTCAATGATATCGCTAAATATAGGACAGTCGGATAATATTTTTCAAACAGCCAGAAGTTTTGCATCTGTAGGAGTTCTTAATCTGGAAACAATTACACCACAATTTACAACCAAAAACTACAGAGGTTATGTTAAAATAGCAACCGGATCTTTTGGATTATTTAATCCGGTTTTAGATTATGCACACAAAATAAATAATAAATTTATCCTGTCAGCAAATGGAAGTTGGCAAAGAGCAGATGGACAATACCCATTCAGTATGTTGAATGGAAAAACACCATACCATAATAAAAGAAAAAATAGTGATGTTGATATCTACAGGACAGAGGTAAACCTCTATAATGATTTTGGTAGTCTAGGAAAGTTAAAAACTAAAATATACTATTTCGATTCGGAAAGAGGTCTTCCTGATGCTGTTGATTTTCAGAATGATTACCATGTAGAAAGATTGTGGAATAAAAACTTTTTTATTCAGACTGTATATAATAAAAAGTTAGGACAGAACTTTGAATATAAATCCCAAGCTAAATACGATTATAATTATACACGTTATAGAGATTTGTATGATGCTTATGAAAATGGAAAAAGAGTCGATATATACAAACAACAAGAGGTTTATTGGTCGAATGCAATGCTGTATAAAGTAAATAAAAAGATCAATTTATCTTTAGTCGAAGACTTGTCTTACAATAAACTATTTGATGAAACAACTAAGTTTGGAGGGGAAGCCTCCCGTCCTAAAAGGTATAGTTCGTTGAGTGCCTTTGCTGGAAAATATATGACCGATAGGTTCACTGTAACCACTAGTTTATTAGCCATATATATATCAGAAAAGACAAGGAGTGAGCAAAATAACAAAACATATAAGAAAATTTCGCCAGCGGTAAGCTTATCTTTTGTTCCTATTAAAGATTATAATCAATTCCGATTAAGAGCATCTTACAAAGATATATTTAGAATCCCAACTTTTACCGAGGCTTTCTATACTCGGTCTTTATCTCAAGTGAAACCCGAATCTGCAAAACAACTGAATGCAGGTATGACATGGATAGGCTCTATAACTTCTGAAAAATCAAATTATATAAGTGTGAATGTAGATGGTTATTATAATAGAATAAAAGATAAAATTATCATACAGCCTTCTACGTTTTATCCCTATACTACAAATTTAGGTAAAGTTGAAATTACAGGGATAGATGCAAAGGTAGCCTGTGGCTTCGACTTTTCATCAGCTATGGGAATAGATTTATCCGGCTCTTACAGCTACATGAAAGCAATAGATATTACTAATCCCAAAGAAGACGTATACAAAAATCAAATAATATATACACCAAAACATTCAGGTGCTGCTTCAGCTGTGATAAAGAACCCATGGGTGAATTTCTCATATTCTGTTATCATTACCGGAGAACGCTATTTTTGGTATCAGAATATCGCTAAATATAAAATGGATAGTTATTCTGAACATACTATCAGCATGAATAAACAACTAAAAATAAAGAGCAGTGAGCTATTATTGCAAGCCACCTTACTAAATGTTTGGGATAAGCAATATCAGGTGATTAAAAATTATCCAATGCCTGGTCGGTCGTTCAGCATAACTGCGACACTAAAATATTAATTAAAAAAAAGTATTATAAAACATGAAAAAGATTTTATTAAAAGGTATTTTATTCTCTACATTAATGTTTTCGCTAATATCATGTAGCGATAGTGAAAAAGATGAGCCTTGGGTTGAGCCTGAATATGCGACTACAGGTGTTTATGTGCTGAATTCCGGTAGTATGTCAAGTAAAATAGATGCCGCATTAACATATTATGATAATGATAAGAATATTACTTCAGGTGATGTGTTTCTGAATAAAAATGAGATAAGCCTCGGAAACGGTGGGCAGGATATGGTAATTTATGGTTCTAAAATGTATATAACCGTAACACAATCAAACTGTATTTATATTACCGATAAAACAGGTAAATTATTAAAATATACTGATGGAACCAATACTATCATAAAGCCTTTGAATGATAGCGAACAACCTCGCAAACCTCGTTCAATAGAAGCTTATAATGGTAAAGTATATGTGACTCTTTATGATGGAAATCTGGCACGCATAGATACTACAACTATGAAGATTGACAAGCTTGCTTCTGTTGACGGTACTTATCCAGAAGAGTTTGCAATTGTAAACAACAAGGCATATGTTACTATTTCTGACTATATGGGTACCGGAGCCGGAAAGAAACTATCAATAATCGATCTAAGTTCTTTTACAAAAACAGGAGAAATAGAAGTCGTCGTGAATCCTACTAAAATAAGAAGCGATAAGAATGGTAACTTGTATGTTATATCTAATGGTAACTATTCTACAATCCCATCAAGCTTGCAAAAGATTAGCACTTCAGACAATAAGGTAACAGTACTAGGTACTGATGTTGCATCTAATTTGGAAGCAGGAAAAGACAAGATATATTTGATGAAGGAAGATTATACAACAATGTCAACCAAGTTGTCATACTATGATATTTCAACAAATAAAATAGTAGATCAAGCTTTTGTAGAGGCTGATAAAGCTGATATAAAACGTGCATATAATATAACTGTAGATCCAATAACAGAGGATATTTATATTGCTACATCCGATTACAAAAATGAAGGGGGAATGCATATCTACAATAGTAATGGCGGATATGTAAAGTCATTTAAAACCAAAGGAATAAATCCGATGGGTGCTTATTTTGTAACAACAGAAGTAAAGAAATAAACTGATTGATGAAATCATTCAATATCACGCTACTTTTCACTATCATTCTTGTCTTGACGGGCTGCAACAAACAGAAGCCTGTCGGACAAGATGAGAGTGCTCTGCATAAACAGGCGGACTCTGTTTATACAGTCCATTATTCCAAAGGATTTCAAGTGAAAAAGTATAATGATTATACCCTTGTTACTGTACGTGACCCGTGGGACACTACTCGGTTGTTACATACCTATGTGCTTGTAGACCGAACAAAAGAATTGCCTGTCAATTTGCCGAAGGGTGTAGTTGTGAAAGTTCCACTTCAGAATGTAGCTACATATTCTACGATCCATTGTTCATCTCTGAATGAATTGGGGCAAATAGATATTATAAAAGGAGTTTGTGAGCCGCAGTATATAAAATTAGATGTAATTCAGCAGCGTGTAAAAAACGGCGAAATAGAAAATTTGGGAATGGCTAGTAAGCCGGATGTCGAGAAAATAATTATGTTGAATCCCGATGCTATTTTTGCTACGCCAATACAGGGTTGGACATACGGTAATGTGGAGAGAACAAATATTCCGATACTCGAAACTGTAGACTATACAGAGTCTCACCCACTGGGGCGTGCTGAATGGATTCGTTTTTACTCTTTATTTACAGGAAAAGAACATTACGCCGACTCTCTCTTTGCAATAACAGAGAAAAATTATAAAGAAGTAAAAGAGATAGTAGCCAATGTAACAAAAAGACCTTCTGTACTCCCGGATATACCTTATCAAGGAAAATGGAATATGCCGGGTGGCAGAAGCTTTATGTCCAATATGTTGTCTGATGCTGGAGCAATATATCCATGGAATGAAGACAAATCAACATCATATATGCCTCTTAACTTCGAAATAGTTTTTGACAAGGCAGGAGAGGCTGACATCTGGATTATCAAATACAACACTCCATCGGATATGACTTATACAAGTCTTGAGAAAGAATATAAGCCATATTCCTATTTTAAAGCATTCAAAAGTAAAAACATATATGGATGCAACACCGCTTATAGCAGTTATTACGAAGATTTGCCAATACATCCCGACTATATCTTAAAAGATATGGCCTCTGTATTTCATCCGGATCTCTTCCCTGACTATAAGCCGAAATACTATAAACGGATTAGTGAATGATTATTTATATATAGGTAAGCAAAAGGCGTTGGAATCTTAATTGATCCGGCGCCTTTTCTATATTTACTCTTCTTATAATCTTATTTAATCGAACGCAACAACATATTTATATAATGGGAAATACTAATTGTTTAGAATGCAAACGTTTGCATTCTTTTTTATGCAAGTAGTTTATTCAGGATAATAACGGTCGGATCAAAAGCCATAGATTTGTAATACGGAAGGCTATTGTGCCAAAATAACCTAATACACTTATTCGTATCATGAAATTATTAAGATTCTTTTTCCCTCTAGTACTATGCATATTTTTATCATGCAGTGATAATGGTCCCAACAATCCTGATATCCCCGAAGTACCTGTAACGCCAACAATAGGCAGCCTTAGAGATGGTATTACTGTTATCAGTGACGACTCATTGGCTTTTGTTCTTTTTGCTCCCAAAAAACAAACGGTTCACCTTATCGGAGACTTCAATAATTGGACGGTTTCGGATAGCTATAAGATGAAAAAAGACGGAGATCGTTTTTGGATAAAAATAGGTAATCTCCAAAAAGGGAAGGAGTATATATGTCAATACCTCATAGATAATTCGATAAGGATAGCAGACCCCTATACATCTAAAGTTTCTGATCCAGATAATGATCGTTATATCTCTAATAATGTATATCCTAATTTGATACAATACCCTACGGGAAAGACTTCCGAAATAGCTATGGTAGTAAATACAGCTCCGGCTTCTTATTCTTGGAAAGTAAATACTTTTAGAGTTGATAAGCCGGATAACATGGTTATCTACGAGATACTTATTCGTGATTTTACAGAGCAGGGTACAATTAAGGCTGTACAAGAAAAAATAAGCTACCTTAAAAATCTTGGAGTAAATGCTATAGAGCTAATGCCGTTCAATGAGTTTGAGGGTAATAATAGTTGGGGATATAACCCGTCATTCTATTTTGCTACAGATAAAGCATATGGTACATCCAACGACTATAAAGCATTTATTGACGCATGCCATTCTAATGGTATTGCTGTGATAATGGATATGGTACTGAATCATAGCTATGGACAAAGCCCGATGGTGAGGATGTATCAGGGTAGCGATAAAAACCCTACAGCCGATAATCCTTGGTACAATAAAACATCACCTAACTCCAGTTACTCATGGGGATATGATTTTAATCATGAAAGTAAATACACGCAGGCATTTGTAGACAGTGTTTGTGCATATTGGATGAAAGAATACAAGGTAGATGGATTTCGTTTCGACTTTACAAAAGGTTTTACCAATACAAAAGGTGATGGTTGGAATAGAGACGATAGCCGTATAACTATACTTAAAAGAATGGCTTCCGAAATCTGGAAACGAAAATCTGATGCAATTGTCATTTTTGAGCATCTAACAGCCAATGATGAAGAAAAAATACTCGCAGACTATGGAATTAAACTATGGGGTAATATGAATTATAACTTCAATGAGGTAACGATGGGTTGGGGGGCTGAAGCCGGAGACAATGGTCTAAAAGGTGATGTGTCATGGGCTTCGTACAAAGCAAGAAGCTGGTCGAAACCAAATTTGGTAGCTTATATGGAAAGCCATGATGAAGAACGAATTATGTTCAAAAATAATTCGTATGGAAAAAGCTACGGTGATTACAATGTGAAAAATCTAGCTACAGGCCTAAAACGCACAGAAGCCGCAGCGGTTATCTTGATGTCGTTACCGGGGCCTAAAATGATCTGGCAATTCGGAGAGCTGGGCTATGATGAGGAATTAAATAATGACCGCTTAGGAGAAAAGCCTCCTCATTGGGAATATTATGATGTGCCTGCAAGAAAGAACCTCTACGATGTGTTTGCTAAAATGAACAAACTTCGTAATACGAATACGACCTTTTATACGAGTGACTATACTATTGATTTAGCAAATCAGTATAAACAAATATTATTGAAATCATCAACAGAGTCTATCTGTGCTATAGCTAATTTTGATGTCACAGAATTAACTCAAAAGGTTAATTTCGGAAAAACAGGTAACTGGCAGGATTATTTTACGGGTAACCAACTAAATGTATCTGATAACTCTATAGATATTACACTTCAACCGGGAGAATATCGGTTATATATAAGCAAATAAAAACACACAAATGGAACTTTAAAAACTACGTATTACTTTAGGTGTTTTTACAATAACCTTTGGCCTTGGTCAAAGGTTATTTCTATTTAATACGATATATCATTTACAACTCCCATCGAAAATTGATATATTTGTCAAAAATAAATGCTATTGATATGAAAAATGTTTTAGGATTGCTGCTTGCTTGTTTTGTCTTAACAACAGCAAGTGCGCAACGTTTAGACCTTATGGATATTAATTCTGGCAAATACTCTGCTCGTGGAGTTCAGCCGGTTGTATCATCTGCCGATGGGGAATCTTATTTTCAGGCAGATAATAAAAATACAATGATCATTAAGTATTCGTACAAAACAGGTTTGCCTACCGATACTCTGTTTAATGTTAATAAGGCACGTGAATGTACGTTTAGTTCATTTCAGGGATTTATAATCAGCCCCGATGAGAAACGCCTGGTAGTGTATAATGATTACGAACCGATCTATCGTCATTCATTCAAAGCAAATTACTATTATTACGATATTAGACGAAATTTAGTTAGAAAACTGACCGAAAATAAAGAAAAGCAATCAATCCCGACTTTCTCTAAAGATGGAAGAATGTTGGCCTATGTTATCAACAACAATATATGGCTTGTCAAGTTTGATTATGATACAGAATCTCAGATAACAAAAGATGGAGCATTGGGTAAAATAATCAATGGGGGAACAGATTGGGTATATGAAGAAGAGTTTGCAACAACCAGTATTATGGATTTTTCTGAAGACGGGCGTTTGTTGGCATTTGTAAGATTCGACGAAACAAATGTGCCTCAGTATTCGATGCAGATGTATGAAAACAACCTTTACCCGACTTCATTCTCGTTTAAATATCCGAAGGCCGGAGAACAAAATTCGAAAGTAACATGTAACGTATTCGATATTGACTCGAAGACAATACGGAAAATGAATATACCTGATAATGTTGAGTATATCCCTCGTATACAGTTTTTACCTACCGGAGATGATTTAGCAATAATGACATTGAACAGAGAGCAGAATAAATTTGATCTGTTTCTTGCAAATGCACGCTCATCGGTATGCCGCTCTATCCTTCATGAAGAGAACAGCAGATATATAGACTCTGAATTGTTAAACTATATATACTTCTTTGGCAATCAGTTTGTGTATGTTAGCGAAAAGGATGGTTATTCTCATATATATCTTTATGATAAGAATGGTGCTCAGCAAAAGAAATTGACTTCCGGAAACTACGATGTAACAAGCCTATTGGCTGTTGATCCGGTTTCTAAAACAGTTTTTTATGAAGCTGCAGAAGACAGCCCTCTCCAAAGAGCAATCTATAAAGTAGATATGGTGAAAGGAATCAAAACCAAATTGTCTACAAAGCAAGGAACTAATGGTGCAACATTCAGCAAGAATGGAAAATATTACATCAATAGCTATACCAATATCTCGACACCTCGGATTGTTACCGTACACGATGCTACAGGAAAAGAGCTTCGAGTATTGGAGGATAATGCTAAATTGAAAAATACATTAGCCGGACTCAATTTACCTAAAAAGGAGTTTATTACTGTAAAAGCGGCTGATGGACAAGACCTGAATGCGTATATAATGAAACCGGTAGACTTCAATCCATCCCGCAAGTACCCGTTGGTAATGGTGCAGTATAGTGGACCTAATTCGCAACAGGTAGCAGATAAGTACGGTGTAGACTGGACAGATTATCTTACGACTCAAGGTTTTATTGTCGCTTGTGTTGACGGACGAGGAACTGCAGCCAGAGGGGAAGACTTTCGTAAGTGTACATATATGAATTTGGGTATATACGAATCGGACGATCAAGCAGCTGCTGCAAGACATTTCGCTTCTTTGCCTTATATTGATGGAAGCAAAATCGCTATTTGGGGATGGAGTTATGGTGGATACAATGTTCTGATGAGTATGAGCCGGGGGAATGGCGTATTCAAAGCCGGAGTTGCTATTGCTCCTGTTACCGATTGGAAATTTTATGACTCTGTATATGCAGAACGCTTTATGCGTACTCCACAGCAAAATGCAGCCGGATACCAATCAGGCTCTCCGATTTTGCTCGCTAACAAATTAGAGGGCAATTTATTATTAATACATGGTTCTGCCGACGATAATGTACATTTCCAAAATACAATGGACTATGCCGCAGCATTGGTCAAAGCCAACAAACAATTCGATATGTTTGTGTTTACGGATAAAGACCACTCGATACGAGGTGCTGCCAACAGAACTTATTTATATGAAAAGGTTATTAAGTTCCTAAAAACGAATATGTAAATAAGACATTTTCTTTACATACAAAAGGAATGCTAACGTTAGCATTCCTTTTTGTTTCTTTATAAATCAGTAATTTCGGAGTTAGCTTTTAGCTTTATTTAATTTGTCCAAAACTTTCTTTTCCACTTCATCAGCTAATTCGCTTAATTGTTCAGACTTGTAGGCTGCACGTTCCTTTAGATATTCCAGTTGGTTTTTTCCAACATCAATACCGTCCTTTATTTTTTTCTTGGCCTGACCTGACAATTTATTCAAGTCATCGCATACACAATCTAATTTACCACTTTCTGCCAACTTATAAATAACGAGAGCAAGACCTATACCGGCTGCTGCTCCGATTAATAGTTTCTTCATAATGTTTCTTTTTTATTTAATATTAATGTGTAGTATACTCTTTATTTTAAACATAACGAAGACATACTTTGTTCAAATAATAGTAATTTACGATATTTAGGACACTTATACCGCTTTATAGGACTTTTGACGATCATATATATTTATCAACTTTACCTAAAAGTTAATCTTATGAAAATAGCATTATTTCTTAAAAACGATAAGATTGACGATTCCGATATAGACACAATACCTATAATTGTTTTGCATACCGACAGTAATACAGTCGTGGAGATCGAAAAAGACATTATAGTAAAAAAGGACGTCAATTATTTGGCTCTTTGGTTATTAACAAAGCGAATCAAAGAGGTGTATGTAATGGATATTGATCCGCTTATCCGTCAACTATTCGAGAGGCTGGGGGTAGTAGTTCGCAAATATGATGATATGAAAAAGAACCCGTTGCTTAGGAAGTTTATATCATGATATTTCGATTTTATCGCGAAACCCTTTCCTTGTATTTATGTTTTATTCTATCCTTTCCCCCTAATGTCTTAAGTATCTCTGTATTGTACGGGAGTTAGTCCTGTATGTTTCTTGAAAAATCGCCCGAAGAAAGAAGGATTGGGGAAATTAAGCTCGTCCGATATCTGTAAAATTGTGTTTGTTGTTGTTTTTAGTAAATGTTTTGCTGAAGCAATTAAGGCTTCATTTATCCACATAAAGGCTGTTCTGCCTGTTCTGTTTTTTACAATAGTTGATAAGTATTTTGGAGTGAGACACATTTCACTCGCATAGAACTGTAACGATCGTTCTTTTTTGTGATATTGCAATAATAGATTAAAAAAGCGTGAGATTAATTCATCCTGATGCGAAGATGTATTCATGCTATCACATTCGTGCGCACTTACATCTTTGATCCGATTGTAATATATATTACCTATCTCGGTTAGCATTGCATATAAGAGGCTTTTAGCCATTTCATTCCTAAATGGATGATCTCTGCGCTTGTATTGTTTAACAATGAAGGAGTGGAACTCGAGATATTTGTTGGCTTCCGTTTCTGATATTTTTATACAAGAGTTTTGCATAATACTTCTCGATATGTCGAAGTTCGATATATTGGGCATTTCTGTGAGAAAATCTATAGAGAAAATTAAAAACTCAAGCATCAGATCTTCACTACGTGTGATAAATTCTGTGACAAACTGAGGCATGATTGTAATAATCATGTTTTTCTCTATATTATATTCTTTGAAATTTATTTTTATACGAGCATTCCCTTTAATACAAATGGCAAAAGCTACGCCATCGAGTATAAACGGAAAATTGGAGGACAGAGGAGGAAATAATACTGCTTTATCGGATATAATAAAATTTTTGATTGCAAAAGGATCTATATGTTCTGAAATATCCTCTAGTTGGATTTTTGCCAATTTCATAATTTTGAATTCTTTTTGTGTAAAAAGTCGATTAAGATGAATGCAAACATAGTCTATTTTCATTGAAATATAGAAAAAGTCGAAAAGAACTTTTGAACATATAATAAGAACTTTAGACTGTTTTTGTTGTCAACAATTTTTCAAAGTTATGCCTAAAAAGAATTTTAGAACATCTTTAAGCCAAAATAGACCTTTTGTCGTTATCTATTTTGTTAGACCTTTGTCTTCATCAATAAGAGAATATCTTAAAAGATTGAGTTAATTAAATAAAGGTAAATTAAAAACAAAAATTAAAAGTTATGAAAAAGTTATTTTTTACACTTGCAATTATGTTAGGTCTAACAGCAACAGTTTCAGCACAAGATGTTGGTCAAATATGGGTTGGTGGTAGCGTTGGTTTCAACAGTACTAAAATTGATGGTGGCGATAGAGTATCATCATACCGTATTCTTCCTGAAGTAGGTTATGCATTTACTAATAATATGGGAGTAGGTATCAGATTGGGTTATGCACACAATAAACCAGCATTAAACGGTTCTGTAAATTCCGATATTATTTTCAAAGACGCGTTTACAGTAAATCCTTTCCTACGTATGTCATTCCTAAAAGGAACTATGGGTAGCCTGTTTGTTGATGGTGGCGTAGCATATACTTATGGAAAAACAGATTATATGGTAGCTACAGGTCAGACTACCGCTGAAAAGTATAAATTAAATGCTTGGGAAGTTGGTTTCCGTCCGGGTGTAGCAGTTAATGTTACAGATAAAATTACTTTAACCGGTAAATTCGGATTCTTAGGTTATCAACATGCAAAATACGCTGGAATCAAAGGTGATAATTTCGGATTCGATTTCGATCTTAGCCAAACAGAAATTGGTGTAAACCTTGTGTTCTAAGAATTTAGACTTATTCTATAATAAAACAAAAGC